>NZ_JAJAVH010000002.1 GCF_020511115.1 Luteimonas panaciterrae | reverse complement strand
GAAGGAACAGGTCCAGCCGGTGCCCGTGGCCGACACGAAGGTCAGGCCCGTCGGCAGCGTGTCGGTCACGGTGATCGTGCCCGTGGTCGGTGCGGTGCCGGTGTTGCTGACGGTCAGCGTGTACGTGCCGTTGGTGCCGACAACGAAGTTGCCGGTGTGCGTCTTGGTGAACGACAGCTGCGGCGCATTGACCGTGGTGGCTGCGCTGCTGCAGTTGGTCGTCGCGTTGTTCGTGCAGCCTGGACCCGGCGGCGTACCCGGATTGCCGGTGCCGGTCGGGTTGGTCGCGGCGTAGTTGGTGATCGATCCGCCCGTCGCCGGCGCGGTCACTGTCAGCACCACGTTCACCGATCCGCCGGCCGCGATCGGGCCCGGGATCGTACAGGTCAGCAGCGCACCCGCCGCGCTCGGCAGCGTGCCGCAGTTCGCGCCCGTCACCGCCGTGGCGATCACGCCGGCCGGCAGCTGATCCTGCACGATCACATTCGTGCCGCTCGCGGTCTGGCCGCTGTTGCTCACGGCCAGCGTGTACTGATAGCTCGTGCCCGCCGTCACCGTGGCCGGGCCGGTCTTCGCCACCGCGATGTTCGCCGGCGTGTTGACCGTGGTCGGATCGCTCGGATTACAGCGTGCCTGCGTTCCGCCCGAAGCTGGGCAGGTGGTGTCACCACCGCCGCTGGCACGCGCGGTATTGGTCACGCTCGGCGCAGCAGCCGCGCCCACCGCCACCGTCAGCGTGATCGGCGAACCCGTCGCGCCGGCCGCGATCGCGGTCGTGCTGGTACACGTTACCGTCGGCGAGGTGAAGGAACAGGTCCAGCCGGTGCCCGTGGCCGACACGAAGGTCAGCCCGGTCGGCAGCGTATCGGTCACGGTGATCGTGCCCGTGGTCGGCGCCGTGCCGGTGTTGCTGACGGTCAGCGTGTAGGTGCCGTTGGTGCCGACAACGAAGTTGCCGGTGTGCGTCTTGGTGAACGACAGCTGCGGCGCATTGACCGTGGTGGCTGCGCTGCTGCAGTTGGTCGTCGCGTTGTTCGTACAGCCTGGACCCGGCGGCGTACCCGGATTGCCGGTGCCGGTCGGGTTGGTCGCGGCGTAGTTGGTGATCGATCCGCCCGTCGCCGGCGCGGTCACTGTCAGCACCACGTTCACCGATCCGCCGGCCGCGATCGGGCCCGGGATCGTACAGGTCAGCAGCGCACCCGCCGCGCTCGGCAGCGTGCCGCAGTTCGCGCCCGTCACCGCCGTGGCGATCACGCCGGCCGGCAGCTGATCCTGCACGATCACATTCGTGCCGCTCGCGGTCTGGCCGCTGTTGCTCACGGCCAGCGTGTACTGATAGCTCGTGCCCGCCGTCACCGTGGCCGGGCCGGTCTTCGCCACCGCGATGTTCGCCGGGGTGTTGACCGTCGTCGGATCGCTCGGGGTGCAGCGCGGATCGGTCGTGCCCGAAGCCGGACAGGTCAGATCGCCGCCGCCGCTGGCGCGCGCGGTGTTGGTCACGCTCGGTGCGGCAGCCGCGCCCACGGCCACGGTTAGCGTGATCGGCGATCCCGCCGAGCCCGCCGGGATCACGGTCGTGCTGGTACACGTCACCGTCGGCGAGGCGAAGGAACAGGTCCAGCCGGTGCCCGTGGCCGACACGAAGGTCAAGCCGGTCGGCAGTGTGTCAGTGACGGTGATCGTGCCCGAAGTCGGCGCGGTGCCGGTGTTGCTGACGGTCAGCGTGTACGTGCCGTTGGTGCCGACGACGAAATTGCCGGTATGGGTCTTGGTGAAGGTCAGCTGCGGGGTAACGACCGTATCGGTATCGGTCGCGGTGCAAACGCCGGTCGTGCTGTTGAACGCGCCGGAACCATTGGCGGCGATACAGGCGGCGCCGGTATTGGTGACACCCGATGGCGGCGTGATGGTCGCAACGTTGGTCGCTGTCTGTGCGAAAGCGAGGGGTGCCCCAAGCGCTGCCAGGCAGAATCCCAGAGACAGGACGACGCGACGACTTGCCGCGGCAAAGCCATGACCGAATGCGAACACGCTGACTGCTCCCCAGAGACGTTTTTTCGACAGCGGCAAGTAACCGACTGTCTCCCCCAACTACCACTTCCCTAGCACGAAATCTCTCAACGATGTGAGAAATGGTGCTCCGTACTTACACCAATCTAACACCAATCTGGATGTCTGTCACATTTCACGCAGGCAAACGACAGGTTTGAACTGATAAATCGTTCAGGAAATGACCCCTAGGACTTGCAATTCCTGAAAACCGATATATCGCACAAAGCACGTGAATGGCATCACCGTTTGACGGGGGAATTTGGCCGCCGGTCGCGTGGCGGGAATGTGAAGCAGCGCCCCCCGGCCTGGAGCAGGCGGGATGGGAGCGGCGCGAAGAGATGGTGGGTCGTGATGGATTCGAACCATCGACCAGCGGATTAAAAGTCCGGGGGGCCATCAAGGTCCGGAAGTGGCAACAGCAGCTGCGATACGGTCTCCGCGTGCTCGGCGAACTGATGCGGGGCGAGATGGGCGTAGCGCTTCACCATTGCCTCACTGCGCCACGCGCCTAGCTCCTGCAGGACGAACAGCGGCGTCCCCTCCTGCACGTGCCACGAAGCCCACGTGTGGCGCAGATCATGCCACCGGAAGTCCTCGATCCCGGCCCGAGCCAGCGCCCGCCGCCAAGCCCGCGTGTTGGCCGCATTGAACGGTCGACCCCGATAAGTGAACACCCGCCGAGGGTGCTTACCCTCGGCCTCCTGTAACACCTGCACCGCGACCTGGTTGAGCGGGACCGCGATCGGTAGCTGGCCCTTGGCCTGGTCGCCGTGAACCCATGCCCGTCGGCGCGGCAAGTCGACCTGACTCCACTCGATCCGGACCACATTGGCCTGACGTAGGCCAGTAGCCAGGGCGAAGGCCACCACGGGGCGTTGGTGCTCCGGTAACTCTTGGAACAGCCGCACCACTTGCCGACGCGTCAGCCAGCGCACACGGCGCTTCGGTTCAGGGTATAGCTCGATCACCGGCACCCGAGGCACCCACTCCCAGCGCAGGCATGCACGCCGCAGGATGGAGCGAATCAGCGAGAGATACCGATTGGCCGTCGACGGGGAGGCCTCGGTGGCCTTGAGTTCTGCGACAGCGGCGATGCGCTCAGCATCGATGTCCGACAACGGTCGGTGTGCCAAGTAGGGGGCGAGCCATTCCAGCTTTTGCCGGTCTTCGTCGATGGTCTTTTTGCGCTTCTTTTCCCTGAGCCAGCGCTGTGCAGCCTCCTCCCACGACTTCACCACGGTCCCCACCGGAAAAACCGAAGGTTCCGCGAAAAGCGGGTCAGCAGGGAAGGGGGTACGTCACAGTGAGTGGGATTCGGCCTTCGTCGACCGATGCACGTCGGCATGCGCGATCCAATCGCTAAGGATCACAAGCGGGGCATCCTGCCCCATAGCCTTAAAAGCTAATCGGCTCGTAGGGCGGGTCTTCCCCGTCCGGATCGGTGCGCATTTGGCCGTAGCGGGCTTGCAGCGGCGGCACGCTGCTGTCGCCTGCAGCAACCGCACCATCGGCAAAGCGAACAGGCCGCACGGTCTCCGGCGCTTGCTCACGCGTCATCCCCGCCCGCCGTTTCTCAAACGCGTCAGGCCGCTGGTACGGGTTGTACACCGCGCCATTCTTGGCGATGTATTCGCAGCGATCCTTCGGCATCTCGTAAGGCGTGTTCTGCTCAGTGAGGCAGCGACAGCTGTCACCACGCTCCACACCATCAGCATCAAGCCCCGCGCCACTGGTGACGCAGAACACGCGAGGCTCAGCGACGATGCGACGATTGTCGTAAGCAGGTGCCGACCACGGCGCGGCGGCATCACGCGGCTTGAACCGGTCGAAATACTCCTCCTTGCTCATCGGCTTGTCCTTGTCGGACTGCGGCGCCGCAGCGCCAGCTGCTTGCGCAGCAGGCGCAGTCGTCGCCGCTGCCGCCTGTTCCGTTGGCGCGGTCGTGTGCTCCTCCCCGAAAAGCCGCCCGGTGCCGACACGCCAGAAGACATACGCCGCATACGCGACCACGATCGGGCCGACGATGAAGTACCACGGCAAATGGCGCTTGGTGCTGTCCTTGGTCGTGGAATGGTAAAGCTGCCGCTTAATTAGCGACTTCGGCAGTCGCGTGAGCTTGTTATCCGAGTCACGCGCGAGCACGTTCGTAGCGTAATGATCCCACTTCTTTTGCACCACGAACGGCGAGCCGAACTTCTTTCGATAGTGCGTGTGTGTGTCGACCAAACCACGCACGAACGGATCAATCTGATTGCCCAACTGGCAGACGAGAATGAAGTCGAACCCGCGATGGCGATGGCGTGCCAACGCTTCGACGTGTGGCGGCACAACGCTATTGGCGACACGGTTCGGAAAGACCGTGTAGCACTCGTCGATGAAGATCAGGGTGTTGTCCGGCAAATTCTGCCAGTCCTTAGGATCGGTTATCTCGACAAACCCGCACTTGGCGTAATTGAGTCCAGGCACGCCATGCACGGCAACCGTGCGGCCCTTCTCTGCCTCCGCTAGCGCTTCCTCCAACGAGAACAACGTCTTGCCATGTCCCGGTTGCCCTGTGCGGAGGTAGATCATGGATTCGCCGCCAGCTTGATCGCACGCACGCGAATGCCGAGCTTCGCGCCGTAGGCGCTGAAAATCATCGTGAGCCCTTTGTCGATCCGCAACGTCGCGAGCATGCCCGTCACCGAGTCCGACAGCCCGTTGAGGTACTGCTGAATAAAGTCGACCATGATCGGCAACGCGAGCATATACGTTCCAAGTCCGATGCCGAGCGCAGCCAGCACGCGGAACACGATGATGTGCCCGATCGTGGAAAACTGCGTGGTGAAGAAGTTAAACGCACGAGTAATGATGTCGAACATGTCAGCTCACCAAGATCGCAAGCGACACGCAGGCCGCAATGAACAAGAACACGTAGCCGAGCGTGGCCAGCATGTCACACCACCACGCTGTGTTTAAATCAAACGAGCCAAGCGGCCCTAGGTCCCACGTCGGTAGCTCCGGACAATCGGCAGAGATAAACCCACTGTCATCGATCATGTCGATGCCGAAATCGAATTCCTTGATCTTCTCTGTACCGTCGCCTTCAAGGGGTGTATCACCCTCCCCCTCGCCGGGTTCCGTCCAATCCGGGCGACCGTTGCCGTTCTCGTCGCCCTTGTTGTTACCGCAACGCGTGCGCCACTGCTGATCGAGCACAGCACACATGATCGGGTCACCGCTACACGTCGGTGGCGCAGTGCAGTCGCCGCCGCCGCTGGCACTACCCTCCTCATCATCGCCATCACCGCCGTCTGTACCACCATCGCCGTCACCACCGCCCGTGCCATCGCCGGGAACTGGTGTTCCCGTGTTAGGCGTACCACCGTTGTTAACGCCAGTCACGACCGTCACGCCGCCGCCCTGATGATCGGTCACCGTGCCACGCCCACCTTCCTGCCAATCTTCGCCTTCACGATTCTGCGGCGGATTCGGTTGCGTGTTCGGTGCGCTCTTAACACCACCATCCTTGCGATCGTCGCCAACTTGCGGCCCCGCGTTCGATGGTGTCCAGCAATAAGTCTTGCCGCGGGGCGTCTTGACGCACAGATCTTTGTTGGCTTTCAAGCACATTTGATAGCCACCGTTGACCTGATGGCACTTCATCGGTTCGTCGGGCACGTTCGGATCGTTACACGGTTGCCCCGTGGGTTTGATCGTACCCTTCATGTAATGCTCAGTTGGACTGATCGGACCAGAGAGCGACATGTCGAGTGAGATATCTACCAACTCTGCTTTACAGCCGTTGTCGCACATTGATCCTGAAAGCGCGTCGCTTTCCTTGATCAAGTTGGAATTGCGCGTCTGCCGCGCCGCGCACATGTTCGTGTTCGGAAACGCACGATTGCCGCTGCTAAACGGCTGCGCGCACGTGCCCGATGCCGTGCGAATCGCAATTCGGATATTGGTCGCGTTCGAATAATTCGTCGACGGTGAATAGACTGCCGCACATTTCGACAACGATATGGACGGGTTACTACTGATGATGCGATCCGCAACCTTATTGGCACCCAAGTTCGCCATGCCTTCGTCCTGGCAAAACGCATTGACAGACAACGGATCGAGGCAGCCTTCATACTGAGCATGCGCACATTGCGCGATCAACCCAAGCACGCACGCCACCAGCACCACCGCGAGACGACGAACGATGGCGTGCGCAAAAACTGTGGTGAGCTTCATCACCAGTCCCCCGGCGCGAACATGATGTAGCCAGCGACCAACAGCGCGAACAGCACGAAATACCCTGTGTACATTGCCTACCTCCAAAAGAGGGGGCGGGTTGCCCCGCCCTCCCCTCGGTTACTTACCGAAAGAACGGCGGATCAGCGAGAACACGACGAGAGCGATCAGGATGGCGAGCATCGCCGTTTGAACGAGCTCGATCTGAGGGAGCGCAGAGTCGATCTTGCCCGCAGCGGTCGAGCCCATGCCGGTGGACTGCGCGAACGCAGCGGCGCTGAACAACGAACCGAGCAGCGCGGTCATGGCGACCGCTACCTTGCCTCGCGTCTTGCTGATGAACGCGGTGAGTTGCTTCATGTTGAGTTACCTCGCAGTAGAGTTTTGATGAAAGGCCGCACTATCCACGCCGCTGCCCACAACGCCCACGTTGCCGAGGCGATGAGCAAGGCGTCATCGACGGAGAGCGGCGGAACTCCGCCGTATGCCACAGCCCAATACGGTGCCGTGCAGGTGTTCGTCTCCGCCACGTAGTTCGCGGCATCGCAAAACTGCTGCATGGTCACCGTGTCGGACATTGATCAGGCCGCCTTCGCTGCCTGCTTGTCCTGCGGACGCAACGTCATGCGCCGCGACAACTCGACGCGCTGGTACTGGCCTGCGACAAGATCGGCAAACACATCCCAGTCGTAGACCGCACCGACGCGGTACGCCACGTTTGGCCCGTCGACTTCCAAGTCGAAATTCATGCGGACCTGTTCGGCATCGAGCGTTGCCGCCTGTCGATACACCGTCTTCACTGCCCCGTTTTTCGTCGTGACGTTGTTCGGAAGGGCTTCGCCGCGAATCGTCACAGTCGGTTGCTTGCTCATTTTCATTTCCTCGTTGTCGTCGTGGTGGTCAATGGTTTTCTTTGAAATACCCGCAAATTTCAGACGCACTGGTAGGGTCAAGCTAAGGGGTGCCTGCTGGCGCCCCCCGCGTGTGCCCTACCCTGTGCCCGAAGTGTCTTCAGTCCACGGGTGCCGGATCTGTGGTGCGAGACCCCGGCAGGTCTCTTTGCTGCGGTACTACGCTGAAATCGGGGCGTGGCGGTCGCCATGCTCCGAAATTGGGTGAAAAATCGACGGTGCCGTCTTTGACGACGTATTTGCTGACGTAGGCCGCGACGTCGTGCTGGCTGCGCGGCTGTTCGATCTGATTGCGTCCGAACTCGCGATACCACCATTCGTGCCACTGGTAGCGCGAGATAAGGTGATTGAGGTCGGCAGTCGGCGCTGCGAGCAGCGCGTGGAAGTGGAGGCGTCCGTCTTTGTGGAACTCTTGCCCTCGCGCCCATTGGAGGCCGCGATGCCACTGGCGTTGCCAGTTGTTGCCGTAGACACTTTCGTTGATGCAGCGGACGAAGTAGCGGAACGCTTTGTCGGCCGCTTCCGGATGCATAGAACCGTTGGAGCCGGTGCGGTTGATCGCACGCACCTGTCCTGTTCGATCGGTGTAGAACTTCTCTCTTCGAAAAGTGAGAGTTGCGAACACGTGTGCGGGGTATCGCCGGAGAAACTCAGACCATGCGTCGCCTGTGGCCGTATCCGCGACACCGTACAACTCCGGCTGATCCAGAAGCTCGACGTGGCCGCGTACTTTGGAAGGCGCTGGCGCTTCATCCACGGCCTCACCGCTGCTCGTCCGCAAAAACGCCACGGCTGTGCTCCACATCGGCGTAGCAAGCGGCGCACACGTCAACGAACGCACCGGACAAACCTTCCTCATAAGAGGCGTCGAGCCATACCGTGCGATGGACATCAGACCGCCCGCACAGATCACAGTGGGAAAAGCGGTCAACAGGAAGTGGTGTCGGAACGAGGTCGGGATGCCCGAGTGGTGAGCAGATAGTTGCTTCGGAAACTTCGTCGAGGGGAAGCGTCACCGTAGGGGCTGACGCCCCTACACCCCGGATTTGCTCCTGCAGGAACGCAGCTTCACGCTGCGGTTGCCGCACGCGATCACACACGAAGTAAATCAACGCACGTATCGCACCGGCATACACTGCGATGAGAAACAGGCCGCCGACCAAGCTTCCGAAGATAGCGAGCTTCTGATCGCCTGTGAGACTGAGCATTGACAGGCTCATAGGGAATCCCTCCCGGCGCGAAACCAGCCGAGCAGCACCAACGTGATCCCGATGAATGCCTGCACGACAGCGACGCCCTGCGACGGCTGCGGCACGTAGAACGCGAGAAACACCAAGCAAAGCCCGGCGATGATCTGGATAAGCGCCATACCCCTGTCCCCTGCCCCGTCGCCCTGTAACGCCCTGCCCCGGACAGGGCTGCCGGGGGCGCGGGCGGCGTACAGGAATCCTGTACACAAGGCGCTATATACTGGGTCTGTACACCCACGTCAACAGGACCCCTGTACATGAGCGCGACTTGGACCCTCTTCCAGCGGTGGATGGTGCTCAAGAACTTCCCGAGCGAGCGGCAGGCCGTGCTCGCGCTAGGAGCTCACCCCTCGAGCGTGACGTGGTGGAAGAAAGGGCAAAACGCCGGAGCCGACGTGATCGAGCGTATGGCCGAAGACTTGGGCGAGAACCCCGCCGCATGGGCCGCTCTGGCCATGAAGGAACAGTCGAAGGGCGAGACCGCCCGCGCATGGGCACGCATCGCCCGCCAGCTCGGCGCAGCGGCCTGCCTGATAATCGTGATGGGGAATGTGGTGGGTCGTGATGGATTCGAACCATCGACCAGCGGATTAAAAGTCCGATGCTCTACCGACTGAGCTAACGACCCAAGTTGTTGCGCCCGGCGTTGCACCGGGGACGCGCATTCTAGCAACCTGTCGGGAAACGCACATCCTCCGCGCGTTTCCCCAGCCTCAAGTGACTCAACCGACGTAGCGCGTGGGGTCGTCGACGCCGGCGGCGGCGAAGCCTTCGGCCCGCAGGCGGCAGGCATCGCAATGGCCGCAGGCGCGGCCTTCGGCGTCGGCGCGATAGCAGGACACCGTCTGCGAGAAGTCCACGCCCAGGCGCAGGCCCTCGCGCACGATGTCGGCCTTGCTCATCTGCTGGAGCGGCGCCTGGACGCGCAGCCCGGCGCCCTCCACGCCCGCCTTCGTGGCGAGATTGGCCAGCCGCTCGAAAGCGGCGATGAACTCGGGACGGCAGTCCGGATAGCCGGAATAATCGACCGCGTTGACGCCACAGAACAGGTCCGCGGCGCCCAGCACCTCGGCCCAGCCGAGCGCGACCGACAACATGATGGTGTTGCGCGCGGGCACGTAGGTGACGGGGATGGCGGGACCGTCCGGGTTCAAATGGGAGTCCACGGGCACGTCGATGTCGTCGGTGAGCGCGGAGCCGCCGATGCTGCGCAGGTCGACGTCGACGGTCTTGTGCTGCACGGCGCCGAGTACCTTGGACACGCGCGCGGCGGCGGCCAGTTCGGAGGTATGCCGCTGGCCATAGGCGACGCTGAGCGCGTGGGTGATGAACCCCTGCTCGCGGGCGATGGCCAGGACGACGGCGGAATCCATGCCGCCGGAGACGAGGACGACTGCTTTTTTCATCGGAAAAACCGGGGTCGAAAATTCGAAATTCGGAAACTGGTTCGGACAATCGCGCTTCAGCGCCCTGGCTCGTCGTTCCAGAGGATCTTGTGCAGCTGCAGCTGGAATTTTACCGGCAGGCGGTCGGCAACGATCCAGTCCGCAAGCGCGCGGGCATCGAGTTCGGACTTGCTGGGCGAGAACAGCACGTCGCAGCGCTCGTGCAGCTTCCGCCCGGCGATCAGGTCACGCGCCCATTCGTAGTCCTCGCGCCCGCACAGGACGAACTTGATCTGGTCATGCGCGGTGAGCAGCGGCAGGTTTTCCCAGCGATTGCGCTCCACTTCGCGCGAGCCGGGCGTCTTGATGTCGAGCACGCGCGAGACGCGCGGATCGACCTGGGCGATGTCGATCGCGCCCGAAGTTTCCAGCGAGACCTCGTAGCCGGCATCGCACAGGCGTTGCAGCAATTGCAGGCAGCGCTTCTGCGCGAGCGGCTCACCACCGGTGACGCAGACGTGGCGCACGCCATGGCTGGCGACCTCTTCGAGAATGGCGTCGATCTCGCGCCACTCGCCGCCGTGGAAGGCATAGGCGGTATCGCAATACTGGCAGCGCAACGGGCAGCCGGTCAGGCGCACGAACACGGTCGGCCATCCCGCGTCGCGGGCTTCGCCCTGCAGCGAGAGGAAGATTTCGGTGATGCGCAGCCGCTGCGCCGCGGCGGCGGCCGCATCTATCGTTACGGCGTGCATATGCTTGTCGGAAATCCGCGTATTGAGCCGCGGATTCTTGAGGCGGGACGGTTATTTTACTTGGGACAGCTGGATCGCGCGCAGCCGATCCTCGGCGGTACGGGCGGCATCGGTGCCCGGGAAGCGCGCGGAGACATCGGACAGCGTCTTTTCGGCGGCGTCGTACTGCTTCTGCCCGTACTGCGACAGGCCGACCTTGAGCAGCGCGCCCGGCGCCTTGTCGTGGGTCGGATAGCGGTCGAGCAGCGCCTGGAACTGCTGCTGCGCCAGCGCGTAGTTCTGGGTGACGTAGTAGCTCTCGCCCAGCCAGTACAGCGCGTTCGGCGCGTAGGCACCGTTCGGATAGGACTGCAGGAAGCTCTGGAACAGCTGCGCCGAATCGGCGTACTGCCCGCCCTTCAGGGCGTTGAACGCGGTTTCGTAGGCGCCGCGTTCGTCGGCGCGGTTGGCGATCGCGCCGGCATCGCCGTGGATCGCGGGCGCGCTGTCGGCCGGAGCCGGTGCCGCCGGTACCGTGGGCGCTGCAGCGGCCGGCTGCGACGGCGTACTGGGAACCGAAGTGGCGGGAACCGAATTGGAATCGAGCGCGGGCTGGCCGGGCGACGCCGGCGCCCCACCCTCGAGACGATTAAGGCGGCCGTCGAGATCCAGGTACTGGCTGCGGTTGGTCGACTTCAGCTGTTCGACCTGCTGCTGCAGATCCTCGATCTGCGAACGCAATGCCTGCTGGTCGCTGCGCAGCTGCGTGATCTGGTTGAGCAGATCGACGTTGCCCTGGTTGTTGGCGGCCTGCTGCTCGAGCGCGGCGACGCGATCGGCAAGGCTGGCGCGTTGCGCAAACGCGGGCGCGGCGGCCACGAGGGCCGCCGCGAACGTCATCGTGCAAACGATGCGGTACTTCATGTTTCAGCCGCTACAACTTACTTGGCGGTGTAGACGATCTCGACGCGACGATTCTTGGCCCAGCAATCTTCGGTCGATTCGGTGCAGGTCGGACGCTCTTCGCCATAGCTGACGACGGTGAGCTGGCTGCCCGAGCCACCGTTGGCCTGCAGCGCGGAGGAGACCGCATTGCCGCGGCGCTCGCCCAGGCCGAGGTTGTACTCGCGGCTGCCGCGTTCGTCGGCGTTGCCTTCCAGCGTGATGCGCGCGGACGGACGGTCACGCAGGTACTTGGCGTGGCAGGCCATCGCGGCCTGGAATTCAGGACGCAGTCCGTCCTGATCGAAATCGAAGTACACCACGCGCTGACGCAGGCAGGCGTCGGTATCGAGATCGCTCGGGCCGTAGGCGCCCGGCGCGGTCGGGCCGGTGTCGGTCACGCCGCCGGTGGTCGAGCCGGGTTCGGTTCCGGTGGTCGGCGTTTCCTTGACCTTCTTAGAACAGGCTACGGCGGCAGTGCACAGCAGCGCGGTAAGCAGGACGCGGGTGGTGGTGTTCATCTCGTCGAATCCTTAGCAGTGAAGAGGGGTGTTGCAGAATGCGTTGGTTGGCGTGCAGGTCAGATCAGCGTTGCGTGCGATACGGTCCCCAGGCCGGCTCGCGCACGTCACCGTCGGCAAGCACGAGGCGTTGACGCACCCGACCATCGGCCGAGACTGCGTACAACACTCCGCGCCTGCCTTCACGGGCCGCGTACAGGATCATGCTGGCGTTGGGGGCGAAACTCGGCGATTCGTCGAGCGAACCCGGCGACAGCGTGGACCAGCGCGGCGACCCGAGGCTGCGATCCAGCAGTGCAATACGGTACACGTTGCCGCTTCCCTGCGCCACGGCGATCTTCTTGCCGTCATAGGACACCGTGGCACTGGCGTTGTAACTGCCCTGGAACGTCACGCGTGTAGCGCCGCCACCACTGGCCGGTGCCTGGTAGATCTGCGGCTTGCCGCCGCGATCGGAGGTGAAATAGAGGGAGCCGCCATCGGCGCTCCAGGTCGGCTCGGTATCGATGCCGAACTGGTTGGTGATCTGGGTCAGCGCCTTGCTGCCGAGGTCCATCACGTAGATCTCGGGATTGCCGCTGCGCGAGAGCGTCAGCGCCAGCTTGCGACCATCAGGCGAGAACGACGGCGCGCCGTTGATGCCGCGGAAGCTGGCCACCAGTTCGCGACCGCCGGTGGTGATGTCCTGGATGTAGATGGACGAATTGCCGCGCTCGAAACTCACGTAGGCGAGACGGCGGCCATCGGGACTCCACGAAGGCGACAGCAGCGGCTCCGGCGAACGCACCACGGTCTGCGGGTTGTAGCCATCGGAGTCGGCCACCATCAGCGCATAGCGGCTGCCCTTGCCGGTGCCGACCGCGGTGATGTAGGCGATGCGGGTCCAGAATGCGCCGCGCACGCCGAGAATCTTTTCGTAGATCGCATCGGCGATCTGATGCGCGACGTCACGCATCGCATTGCTGCGCGCGGTCATGGCGAAGCCGAGCAGACGTTCCTGTTTGGCGACATCGAACAGTTCGTACTCGACGCGATAGCTACCGCTGCCGCCATCGACGACGCGGCCGACCACCAGATAGTCCTGCTTGAGCAGGCGCCAGGTCGGGTACTGGATCTCGCTGCCCTTGGTGGGCTTCTCGACCATGTCGTTCACGGGCAGGCCGCGGAACTGGCCGGAGCGGTCGAGGTCGGCGCGCACGACGCTGGCGACGTCGGTATCCGGCGCCGCCCCGCTGCCCTGGTACGGCATCGGCACCACGGCGATCGGCAGGGCCGAGGCGTTGCCGCCGACGATATCGATTTCCAGGCCCTTCTCTTGGGCAAAGGCCGCCAATGGCAGCAACAGGGCGAAGAGTGCGGCAAGGCGTCGCAGGGATCGGGTCATGGGCAGGACGAGAATCCGGGGGATGCGGAAGCGTGACAGGGTGTTCATGAACAAGGCTTCAAAGCTGAACAGAAAGTGATGCCTTCCTGGGCCATTTTCCGCGAAAGCGGGGTTTTCACCCTCGAATAGCCGCCATCCAGCGGCTAAAGCCAGCTTTCAGTCGTCCTGCGCCTGAAAGTTCAGAAGCACGGTGCGGGTGAAAACGGGCTCAAAACCGGCATAGGGCAGCGGCTGTGCTTTGAGCACGGCTGCCTTGACCGAGCGCCGACCGGCTTCGTCGTAGGGGCAGTTTGGGTCGATGTCGACACTGAGCACTTCGCCACCAGGTCGTAGCTGGATCCTGACCAGACAGCGTTTCCCGGATGGAACAGATTCCGGACGCATCCATTGGCGAAAGATCCTGTCTTGAAGAGCGGTCATATAACGCTTCAAGAGCTCGGTATCAGTGGTCGCAGGCACTGGCGATGGAGGCTCAGCCCCAAAACTGTCCTTCGGAAATAATCCTGCACACAGAAGTGCAAGCATGACTCCTGCAATCGCTCGGCATGCGAATCGGATCATTGCGATAGGGCGCGATAGTGAAAACCCGCGCGCAAGAACCTAGCGATCCTGCGCTTCGAAATTCAATAGCAGTGTGCGGCTGAAAACCGATTCGAAACCGGCATACGGCAACGGCTGCGCCTTGAGCACGGCCGCCTCGACCGAACGCCGGCCGAGCTCATCGTAAGGACAGCTGGCGTCGACCTTGGCATCGATCACCTCGCCACCCGGCAGCTGACGGATGGTGATGCGGCAGCGCTGGCCGATCGGCACATTGTCCGGACGCGTCCAGTTGCGCAGGATCGCTTCCTGCAGTGCCGCCTGATAGCGCGCCAGCAATCCACTGTCGGTGCCTTGCGGCTGACCGGGCGGCTGCGCACTCGTCGCCGCCTGCTGCGACGCCTGCGAAGCACGAAGATTGGCGATCTGCTTGAGCTTCTGCTCCGCCAGATCCGCCTCGCGCTTGGCCTTGGCCATCTCGGCCTGGATCTTCTTCAGCTCTTCCTGATCCTTCTGCTGCTGGGCCAGGCGCTGTTTCTTCTCGATCTCTTCCTGGCGCTGACGTTCGGTCAGATCGATCTGCTCCTGACGGCGCTTCTCTTCCTGCTCGCGCTCGCGCGTCTCGGCCGAGATCGCGTCACGCTCGACCTTCTCCTGGTCGATGTCGGACGGCTCGGGAATGCGCTCCTGTGCCTGGAACTGCGGTTCCACCTGCGAGTCCTGCGGATTCGGTTCGGGCAGCGGCTGCGGCAGCGGCGTCGCATCGACTTCGATCGGCTGCTTCTGCGGCGGCTCCGGCTCCTGCACCGGCTCGGGACGCTTCTGCAGCGTGCGGCGCATCGCCGCCGACAAATCGCTGAACTCCATCAGCTCCGCGCTCACCGGCGCGCCGGCCGCTCCCGCCGGAGACGAGCTACCCGACCACCACAGCCCGACGAACATCAACGCGAACAGCAGCGCATGCAGCAGCAGCGCAAGAATTACGCCTTGGGTAGTGTCGGCGCGGGTCTCGCGCATTACTTGCCACCACCGCCGTTCTTGGGCTGGCTCATCAAGCCAACCTTCTCCACGCCGGCGCGCTGCAGCAGCACCATCGCGTCCATCACCTTCTGGTAATTGGCGCTGCCGTCACCGGCGACGAACACCGCCTGCTTCGGATTCTGGCGCACGATCGCGCCGACCTTCGCTTCCAGCTCGGAACTGCCGATGGCCTCGTTGCTGCCGGCCTTCACCGCGAGGAAGTAATTGCCATCGGTGTCGACGCTGACCACGATCGGGTCCTTCTTCTCCTCGATCGACTTGGCGTTGGATTGCGGCAGGTCGATGTCCACGCCCAGGTTCATCAGCGGCGCGGTCACCATGAAGATGATCAACAGCACCAGCATCACGTCGATGTAGGGCACGACGTTGATCTCGGCTTTGAGCTTGCGCTTGCGGATGCGGCGGCCGGTGGCGGTCAGGGCCATGTCGGAATCCTCGTGTCTTGTCTCTTCAACGTGCGTGGCGATGCTTCGGGGCTAGCTGTTTCGGAGCCAGCCGATCGACACACCGGTCAGTCATCCAGATGCGACTGACGCTGCAGGATCGAAGAGAACTCCTCGGCGAAGGCGTCGTAACGCACGCCGATGCGCTCCACCTTGGTGGCGAAGCGGTTGTAGGCCCACACCGCCGGAATCGCCGCGAACAGGCCCATCGCGGTGGCGATCAGCGCCTCGGAGATGCCGGGCGCGACGCTGGCGATGGTGGCCTCCTTCACGTTGGCCAGGCCCTGAAACGAAATCATGATGCCCCACACCGTGCCGAACAGGCCGACGTAGGGACTGATCGAGCCGACGTTGGCGAGGAATTCGAGATTGCGTTCCAGGCCGTCCAGTTCGCGCGAGGTGGTCACGCGCATCGCGCGCTGTGCGCCTTCCAGCTGGATGCGGCTGTCGACGCCGCGGCGCTGGCGGATGCGGTTGAACTCGCGAAAGCCACCCTCGAAGATCGCTTCCAGGCCACCGATATCACGGCTGCGCTCGGTGGCGCCGGTGTAGAGCTTGGACAGGTCGGCGCCCGACCAGAAGCGCTCCTCGAAACGATCGGCTTCCTTCTCGGCGCGCGCGAGCACGCTGCGTTTGCGGAAGATGATCACCCACGACACGATCGAGGCGGCCAGCAGCAGCAACATCACGAACTGCACCGGGATCGAGGCGTGCAGCACCAGCTGGACGATGTCGAGATGATTGCCCGCGGCGGCGGCCGTGTTGGCGGTCGCGGGATCGGCGGCGAGCTCGGTCGCGGCGGTGGCGGCTTGCTCCGGCAGCGGCTCGGCCGTGGTTTGCAGCAGCATGGGCAATGCACTCATCCGTTGTTACTCCGCAATCTTGTCTTCGAGAAGTTTGAGTTGGTCGTACAAAGGTTCGGGAATGCCGCGCGGGCGGAAATCGCCGGCGCCCACCGCCGCGACCCGCACCTCCGCATCGAGCAGCGTGTCGTCGCCGCGACGGATCGCCTGCGCGATCACCAGGCTGGCGCGGCGGCACTGGCGCAAGCTCACCGTCACGTCGAGCGCGTCATCCAGACGCGCGGGCTTGCGGAAATCGATCCGCATCGCCCGGACCACGAACACCAGATCGTGGGCTTCGCGCAAAAGTTCCTGACCGTATCCGCGCGCGCGCAGCCATTCGGTGCGCGCGCGTTCCAGAAACGCCAGATATTGCGCGTGATAGACCACGCCACCGGCGTCGGTATCTTCCCAGTAAATGCGGACGGGGTGGCTGAATGTATCGTTCATGAAGGCCTCTTACCTGTCATTCCCGCACTGCCACCGCGTCTCAAAGTCACTGATTCCCGGCTTTGCGGGAATGACAAGCAAAAACGCCTCAAAACAGCGCCTCCGGCTCCCCGGCACCCGGCTCCCGGCCCTTCGGCTGCAGGCCGAGATGCCGATAGGCCTTGTGCGAGGCCATGCGTCCGCGCGCGGTGCGCACGAGGAATCCCTGCTGGATGAGATAGGGCTCGATCACGTCCTCGAGCGTGCCGCGCTCCTCGCTCAGCGCCGCGGCGAGCGATTCCACGCCGACCGGGCCGCCGTCGAAACTGTCGATGATCAGATGCAGCAGACGACGGTCGAGATCGTCGAAGCCTTCGGGATCGACCTTGAGCATCTGCATTGCCGCGTGGGCGACCTCGTGATCGATGTGGCCGCTCGCCTTCACCTGCGCGTAGTCGCGCACGCGCCGCAACAGGCGATTGGCGATGCGCGGCGTGCCGCGCGAACGTCGCGCGATCTCGCCGGCGCCCTCGGCGACGCAATCGATGCCGAGAATCTGCGCCGAGCGGCGCACGATGCGCGTCAGTTCTTCCGCGCTGTAGAACTCCAATCGCTGCACGATGCCGAAGCGGTCGCGCAGCGGCGCGGTGAGCAGGCCCGCGCGCGTGGTGGCGCCGATCAGGGTGAAGGGCGGCAGGTCGAGCTTGATCGAGCGCGCGGCCGGGCCCTCGCCGATCATGATGTCGATCTGGAAATCCTCCATCGCCGGATACAGCACCTCTTCCACGACCGGCGAAAGGCGGTGGATCTCGTCGATGAAGAGCACGTCGTGCGGCTGCAGGTTGGTCAGCAGCGCGGCCAGATCACCGGCCTTCTCGATTACGGGACCGGACGTGATGCGCAGGTTGACGCCGAGCTCGTTGGCGATGACGTGCGAGAGCGTGGTCTTGCCGAGTCCGGGCGGCCCGAAGATCAGCACGTGGTCGAGCGCCTCGCGGCGCTGCTTGGCCGCTTCGATGTAGATCGACAGCTGCTCGCGCACCGGCTGCTGGCCGAGATATTCGGCCAGATTCCGGGGGCGGATCGAGGCGTCGACGGCGTCGTCCTCGCGCGTGGCGCCGGCGGTGATGAGGCGATCTTCTGTCATGCGCCTATGTTCTCACGACGGCGCCCGGAAGACCGCTTTCGGTCAGGGCGCCAAGTCCTGGAACGCTTGCGCCGCCAAGGCGAAGGAATACTTGCGCGCGGTGTGATCGAAGACGTTGGCCGTCAGCATCAGCTCATCCGGCCGATGGCGGCTCGCGAACGCCGCGATGCCTTCCCGCACCTCGGCCGCATCGCCGACCACGGCGCAGGCCAGCGCCGCCTCGGTCATCGCCTTCTCCGGCGGCGTCCAGTAGGCCTCGATGTCGTCGATCGGCGGCGGGATCAGACCCGGCTGTCCACGGCGCAGGCGCACGAAGCTCTGCTGCTGGGTGGTGAACAGGCGTCGCGCCTCGGCACTGCTGTCGGCGGCCACCACGTTCAAGGCCAGCATGGCGTAGGGCGCTTGCAGGTATTTCGACGGCTTGAAGTCGCGCCGGTACAACGCCAGCGCCTCTTCCATCGCCGCGGGAGCGAAATGCGAGGCGAAGGCGAAACGCAATCCCAGCATCGCCGCCAGCTGAGCACTGAACAAGCTGGAGCCGAGCAGCCACACCGGCACGTCGATACCGGCGCCAGGCACCGCGCGCACGGCCTGTCCCGGCTGCGCCGGTTCGAAATAGCGCAGCAGCTCGGCCACATCGTGCGGGAAAGCGTCGGCGCTATCGAAATAGCGACGCAACGCGCGTGCCGTGGCCTGATCGGTGCCAGGCGCGCGACCGAGACCGAGGTCGATGCGATCGGGATACAGCGACGCGAGCGTGCCGAACTGCTCGGCCACCTGCAGCGGCGCGTGGTTGGGCAGCATGATGCCGCCGGCGCCGACGCGGATCGTGTGCGTACCGCCGGCGATATGCCCGATCAGCACCGCGGTCGCCGCGCTGGCGATGCCCGGCATGTTGTGGTGTTCGGCGAGCCAGTAGCGGCGGTAACCGAGCGCCTCGGCATGGCGGGCCAGATCGAGCGAATTGGCGAAGGCCTGGCTGGGATCGCTGCCTTCGGTGACCGGGGCGAGATCGAGAAGCGAGTACGGGAGCATCAAAAAGCCCGGGCTGGGGATGCTATGCATCTTGCGACGATCCGCGGCGGTTTCCAGCCACACCGGCGGGATACTGCGATCCGGACTCGATGCCCGGACCGAGGCACTCAGATTCGGTCAGATGCGCTTGCAGATGGGCGCCTATGCTGGATTACGCAGCATCTCGCCCAGACGCTTCGTCGCCGCGAGCAATCGCGTTTCGTCCGAGCCACCAAAGCCGAGCAGCAAGCCGCTGCGGCGATCGTCGCCCGCATAGCAAGTCGACAACGCCGTCGCCACCAGTCCGATCGTGCGCATGCGCTGCACGGTGGCGATATCATCGATCCCGGCTGCCAGCAACACGGCGACGTGCAATCCGGCATCGGCGTTATGCACGGTGAGCGTGTCGCCACAATGCCGCTCCAATCCAGCCAGCAGTGCGTCTCGTCGTTTCAGATACACGCCGCGCATGCGGCGCAGGTGTCGCGCGAAATGACCTTCGCGCAAAAATTCCGCCAACGCCAGTTGATATAACGTCGGGGAAAACAGATCCAGCGCCAGGCGCGCTTCCACGAAGCGCTGCCACAAGGCCGGCGGCACCACCAGATATCCGATGCGCAATGCGGGAAACATCACCTTGCTGAAGGTACCGATGTACACCACGCGTTCGTGTGCATCCATGCCCTGCAACGCACCGAGCGGACGGCTGACGTAGCGGTATTCGCTGTCGTAATCGTCCTCCAGCACCCAGGCGTCGTGCCGGAAAGCCCAGTCCAGCAACGCCAGCCGCCGCGCCGCCGTCATCGACATGCCGAGCGGATACTGATGCGAGGGCGTGACGTACACCGCGCGCACCTGCTCACCGTGCCGCTGCAACGCGGCCACGTCGATCCCCTCTTCGTCCACGGGCACCGGCAGGATCTCGGCCCCGCCCGTGCCCAACGCGTCGCGCGCGCCCGGATAGCCCGGTTCCTCCATCGCCACGCGATCGCCATGCGCCAGCAACACCGCCGCGGCCAGACGCAATGCCGCCTGCGAGCCGGACACGATCAGCACCTGTTCCGCCTCGCAGCGCACGCCGCGCGCGGCGCGCAGGTGCTCGGCGATCGCCATGCGCAGCGCCGCCACTCCCGCGGGATCGCCATAGGCCATCTGCGCGAGCGGCAGCGCCTGCGCATGCCGCGCCACCAGCCGTGACCACGCCGCATGCGGGAACTGATCCAATGCCGGCAGGCTCATGCGGAACGGGCCAAGTCCGCCCTCGTCCAGGACCGGTGGCGGGGGATGGCCTATCCGCTCGGGCCGTGCCGTCGTTTTGGACTGCAGGAGATCGTCCGGAAGCGCCGCGCTGACGAACGTCCCCGACCCCGCCCGCCCTTCGAGATAGCACTCGTGCAACAGCTGCTCGTAGGCCGTCAGCACCGGCAGACGCGAGACGGCCAGCTCCGCCGCCAGCGTGCGCGTCGAAGGGATGCGCTGGCCCGGCCGCAGCACGCCATCGAGGATGGCGCGGCGCAGGCCGTCATAGATCTGGCGATGGATCGCAACGCCGCTGGACCGGTCGAGGGGCAGATGCAAAGTGGTCATGGCATTCGTCCCCGAAGTGGCGATAGGCACATTACCACTCCGGACCTAGAGTCCCCGCGACCACCCATCGGGAGAGCCCTCATGTCCGCACGTCCGAGACGTCGCCCGAAGCTTCCGCGTGTTCGCAATTCCGTGCTGGCCTGCCTGCTGACCTGCGGCTGCGCCGTCCTGCAACCCGCGCTCGCGCAAACCGCGTCAGCCCCCTCGCCCACGGCCAGCCTGCCCGACGGTCAGCACGACTTCGACTGGGAAATCGGCACCTGGAAGACGCATCTGAAGCTGCTGCTGAATCCCCTCAGCGGCGACCCGCCCAATTGGACCGAACTCACGGGGACATCCGTGATCCGCAAGGTGTGGAACGGCCGCTCGAACCTGGTGGAACTGGTCGCCGACGGCGCGGGCCTGCACATCGAAGGCGCCAGCTGGCGTCTGTACGATCCGAAGACGCGGCAGTGGAGTCTCAATTTCTCCAACAGCCGCGTCGGCACATTGACGCCGCCGATGTACGGCGAATTCAAGGACGGCGTCGGCGTGTTCTACGGCCAGGACTTCAACGACGGCCGCGCGGTGCTGGTCCGCTTCGTGATCACGCCGATCACGCCGGACAAATATCGCTTCGTGCAGTCCTACTCCGGCGACGGCGGCAAGACGTGGGAGGTCAACTGGATCGCGACCGATACCCGCGTGATGGGCAATCCCTAAACGCCAGTCCGGAATTTTTGTTTTTGCTCGTCATTCCGGCGACTTGGCGACAGCCGATGGCTGATCAAGCCGGAACCCAGCTCTTTTGAAACGCTCCGTGGACAAGGCTGGATCCCGGTTTCATCGCGTTGAGAGGGCGCGATGAGACCGGGATGACGAGCACTTTGTGCGCAATCAGATCTCGACCTGCGCGCCCAACTCGACCAGGCGGTTGCCGGGGATGCGGAAGAACCCCGTCGCCGGCGCCGCATTGCGATGCATGAAGGCGAACAGCTTGTCGCGCCAGACCGGCATGCCGCGGTGGCGGCTGGCCACGATGGTCTCGCGGCTGGCGAAGTACGTGGTGTCCATCGGATCGAAATACACGCCGCCCTGATCGCAGGAGCGCATCAGCGCCAGCGGCACGTCCGGCGTTTCCATGAAGCCGAAGCGAATCAGCACGCGATAGAAATCGTTGCCGATCGCTTCGATCTTCAAACGCTTTTCGCTAGGCGCATGCGGAACGCCCAGCGTCTCCACGGTCAGGAAGACGTTGCGCTCGTGCAGCACCTTGTTGTGCTTGAGATTGTGCAGCAGCGCATGCGGCACCACGCCCTGATCGGCGGTCATGAAGATCGCCGTACCCGGCACGCGCACCGGCGGCGCCAGCATCAGGCCGGGCAGGAAGCTGTCGAGCTGGATGCCTTCCTTGCGCACTTCCTCATGCAGCAGCTCGCGGCCGCGGCGCCAGGTGCGCAGCATCGTGAACACGATGATGCCCAACACCACCGGGAACCAAGCGCCGTGGAAGAACTTCACGCCGTTGGCGATGAGGAAGCCGATGTCGATGACCACCACCACCGCGCACACCGGCAGCACCCAGATCCTGGCGCGCTTCCACTGCGCGCGCACCAGCAGGGCAAGCAGCAGGGTGTCGATCAACATGGTGCCGGCCACCGAAACACCGTAGGCCGAGGCCAGCGAGGTCGAAGTGCGGAACGCCAGCACCAGCGCGATCACCGCGATCATCAGCACCCAGTTGATCCACGGAATGTAGATCTGGCCGATGGTCTCGCGCGAGGTATGACGGATCTGCATGCGCGGGATGTAACCCAGCTGCATCGCCTGACGCGCCACCGAATACGCACCCGTGATCACCGCCTGCGAGGCGATCACCGTCGCCGCGGTGGCGAGCGCGATCATCGGCCAGCGCGCCCACTCCGGCACGCCGAGATAGAACGGGTTCTTCGCAGCCTCCGGGAATTCCAGCACGAGCGCGCCCTGCCCCAGATAGTTGAGCATCAGCGCCGGCAGCACGAAGAAATTCCACGCCACCTGGATCGGGAAGCGGCCGAAATGGCCCATGTCCGCGTACAGCGCTTCGCCGCCCGTCACCGCCAGCACGATCGCGCCGAGGATGAAGATGCCGTGCCAGCTGTGATCGATGAAGAATTTCGCCGCCCACCACGGATTGATCGCCTTGATCACTTCCGGGTTGTGGAAGATGTTCATCACGCCGATCACCGCCAGCGACAGGAACCACAGGATCGTGATCGGTCCGAAGATGCGGCCGACCCGCTCCGTGCCATGGCGCTGCACGAGAAACAGCACCAACAAAATCGCCACCGTCACCGGCACGATGAACGGATGCAGCTTCGGCTCGATCACTTCCAGGCCTTCCACCGCCGACAGCACCGAGATCGCGGGCGTGATCACACCGTCGCCGAAGAACAGCGACGCGCCGAAGATGCCGAGGATGCCGACCGCGTACGCCGAGCGCCCGCCCTTGGCGAGCGTGCGCTGTGCCAGCGTCATCAGCGCCATGATGCCGCCCTCGCCCTCGTTGTCGGCGCGCATGATGATCAGCACGTACTTCAACGTGACCATGATCATCAGCGCCCAGAACACGAGCGACAGGATACCGAGCACGGTGTCGTGGTCGGCGACCAGTCCGTAGTGCTCGGAGAACGCTTCCTTCAGCGTGTACAGCGGGCTGGTGCCGATGTCGCCGAACACCACGCCGATCGCGCCGATCACCAGTGCCGGCAATCCGATCTTGCTGTGACCGTGATTCGATGCGTGCGCGTCGGAATTATGATTGTTGGAAGAATTGCCCATGACTCTCCGGTCGCCGTGCCGCTGCTCAGCGCAGCGCGGACTGTAGCGCCTTGCGGATGATGGTTTCGGCGGCGTCGCCGTCGGCGTACGCCTGCTTGGCCATGCGCTGCGCTTCAGCCGGCTTGTAGCCGAGCTGCTGCAGGGCGATGGTCGCTTCCGAAAGAGGATCGGCCGGCGCCTTGCCGGCAATAGCGGGGGTGGTGGAACCCATGTTGGCGACGCGATCGCGTAATTCAACCACCATGCGCTCCGCCGTTTTCTTGCCGATGCCCGGGATGCGCGTGAGCGCCTGTACGTCGCCGGCCTGCACCAGGCGGGCGAACTCGTCCACCGACGCGCCCGACAGCACCGCCAGCGCGATCTTGGCGCCGATGCCGCTCACGCGCTGCACGTCGCGGAACAGCTGGCGCTCGGCCTCGCTCAGGAAGCCGTACAGCGACACCGAATCCTCTTTCTGCGCGTAGTGCGTGAACAGCGCCACTTCGCGTCCGGCCTCCGGCAGGTCGTAGAACGTGCTCATCGGCGCTTCCAGCTCGTAGCCGACGCCATGCACGTCCACCACCAGCCAGGGCGGCTGCTTGTGGATGAGGATGCCCTTGAGCCGTCCGATCATCGGATCACTTCCTGCTCCAGGCTTCGCGCGTGTTCACGCCCAGCTTGCGCGCGGTCGCGCGCACGTGCGCATGCGTGATGGCCACGGCCAGGGCGTCGGCGGCGTCGGCTTGCAGCTTGCCTTTCAGATTGAGCATGACCCCTACCATGCGCTGCACCTGCACCTTGTCGGCGCCGCCCTTTCCCACCAATGCCAGCTTGATCTCTTTCGCGGCATATTCGTGGATCGGCAGATCGCGCATCACCGCCGCGCACAACGCCGCGCCTCGCGCCTGTCCCAGCTTCAATGCGGAATCCGGATTGCGGGCCATGAACACCTGCTCGATCGCGACTTCGTCGGGTCGATGCCTGTCAATGATCTCAGACAATCCTTGGAGCAATCGCTTTAATCGTGCCGGGAAGCCGCCTTCCGGCCCCGTATCGCCGCTCAACAGATTCAAGGGCGCGTGAAAGACGTGCGTCGTCTTGCCCGTGGCGTCGACGTCGATGATGCCGACGCCGGTGCGCTGCGAGCCCGGATCGATGCCGAGGATGCGGGTCACGGGAGATGAGAGACGGGAGACGGGAGACGGGAAAACCGAGAAACCAGGGCGAAACGGCGAAGGGAATGCAGGCCAAGTGCCTTGCACGTCTCCCCTCTCCCTTCTCCCGTCTCCCTGCTACGCATATGCCGCATCGCCGAGATCGGCGTTCGAATACACGTTCTGCACGTCGTCGAGGTCTTCCAGCCAATTCAGCAGCTTGGCCACCTGTTGCGCGGTCTCGCCCTCCACGGCGATATCGTTGTCGGCGCGCATCGTCACCTCGGCGTGGCCGGGCGCCAGTCCCGCGGCGGTCATCGCATCGCGCACTTCCGCGAAATTTTCAGGCGCCGTCACCACGTCGATCGAGCCGTCGTCCGCATACACCACCACGTCGTCGGCGCCTGCTTCGATGGCGGCCTCGGTGACCTTGTCCTCGTTCGCACCGGGCGCGTAGCTCAGCACGCCGAGCTTCTTGAACATGAAGGCGACCGAGCCGTCGGTGCCGAGATTGCCGCCGAACTTGCCGAAGGCATGGCGCACGTCGGACACGGTGCGCACCTTGTTGTCGGTGAGGCAGTCCACGATCACCGCGACGCCGCCGGGGGCGTAGCCCTCGTAGCGGATTTCCTCGAATTCGACGCCTTCCAGCGCGCCGGTGGCCTTCTTGATCGCGCGTTCGATCACGTCCTTGGACATGTTCGCCGACAGGCCCTTGTCGATGGCGGTGCGCAGACGCGGATTGCTGCCCGGATCGCCGCCGCCGCTGCGCGCCGCGACCGAAATCTCGCGGATGATCTTGGTGAAGATTTTCCCGCGCCGGGCATCCTCGGCGTTCTTGCGGGCTTCGATGGAAGGACCTCTACCCATGGGCTGTTCAGGCGGCGCAAATGGACGGAACCGCGCATTTTACCTGATGCCCACCGGAGGTGCCGGACGGGCCCATATGGGCCGGACGGGCCGTATCAACCGCTTCAGTGCAGGAAACGCCCCTCGCGCAGGAAGGCGGCCGCCTGCTGCGCCGCCTGCGCCGAGAACACCAGGCCACTGTGGCTGGAAGCGACGATGCAATGGTCGCGCAGGCCCGGCAAGCGCGTTTCCTCCAGCGCCACCGTGCCGTCCGAGGCCAGATCGAAGTCCGGAAACAGGCGCCCGAGGCCGTGCGGCACGTTGCCGGCCACCATGCCGACCTCGGCCACGCCCTCCCAGGCCTCGAATCCGCGCTGCAGGAACTCCGCGCTCCTGCCCAGCACCGGCAATGCCCAAGGCAGCGCCGCCAGGTGCCGCGCGGTCGTACTGCCGCGCAATGGCGAGCCCAGGCAGACCACGCGCGTGACCGGCAGGTCCGGCGCGCGGCGCAGGGCTTCCAGCGCCATCATGCCGCCGAGGCTATGTCCGACGATGGTGGTCTGGGGCGATGCGCGCAAGGTTTCGATCAGCGCCGGCAGCGCCGCTTCCGGGCCGCCGACCACGCTGGCGTAGCCGAGGATGCGCGGCGTGAATCCCGCCTCCCGCAATCGCACCGCCAGCGGCGTCAGCCAGGCGCGCGCGTTCCAGATGCCGTGCAGCAACACGACATGTTGGCTCAATGCCGGTTTGCTCGTGCCGGCCTGCTCATGCCGGCCTGCCCATGCCGGGCCGCTCATGCCGCCTCGCTCCGCGGCCGGTCGGCCGGTTGCGCCGCAGCTTCTCGGCGGAGGATGAATTCGAGATCGCGCACGCGTCCGACCGGAAACTCGTATTCGCCGACGCGCCGGAAGCCGTGGCGTTCGTAGAAGCGTTGCGCGCCGAGGTTCTCGGACCACACGCCGATCCACAGCGTGCGCGGGCCATCTCGCTCCAGCCAGTCGATCACGGCGCGGAACAACTGTCCGCCCCAGCCGCCGTTCTGCAACGACTGCCGCACGTACAGGCGCTTGAGTTCGCCATCGCCGGGCGCGACTTCGTCATGCGGCAGGCCGCAAGGGCCGGCCAGCGCGTAGCCGATGGCTTCGGAGCCGTCACGCTCCAGCAGCCAGAACGCGTAGGCGGGATCGTTCAGCAACTCGGCGTGCGCTTCAACCGAATACGTTTGGCGCAGGAAGAATTCCAGATCCTCCGGCGGATACAGATGCCCGAAAGTTTCGGTGAAGGTCTGTGCCGACAGCGCCGACAATGCCTGCGCATCGGCAAGCACGGCACGGCGGATCATCAGATTCGGTCGCTGTTCGGTCATTCGCGCAGGCATGTCATGACGCAGTTACAGCCGGAGGCTAGCATCGGCTCTCCGTGACGCGCAACGCCATCGCTTTCTTCTCAAGAATGAGATGTGACGCGAAGCGATCGCGCGGCAACCGCGCGATCGGACAGGCGTCATCGCACGCCGGCTTACGCCGCCGGCGGCGGATTCTTCTTGGCGGTCACGCGCGTGCCCGCCTTCAGCAAGGCGTTCGGCGCCAGCACGATCTGATCGCCGGCGGCGATGCCGTCGAGGATCTCGATCTCGCCACCGAGATTGCGTCCGACTTTGACGCGGCGGTAATCGAGTTTCGACGCAGGCCCCAGAAGCGCGACCCGCGTGCCGTCGGCATCGGTGATCACCGCCGATTCCGGCACGATCACCGCGGCCGCGGTGCGCGGCACCGACAGTTTCACCTCGCCGACCATGCCGGCGGGAATGCGATTGTCGGGATTGGGCAGACGCAGCTCCACGCGCATCGCACCGATGCTGCTGGAGATGCTCTGCGCGCTGCGGATCACTTCGGCCTGGAAGGTTTCGCCCGGCAGTTCCGGGAAGCTCACCTCGGCGCGCAATCCGGGACGCACCTGCAAGGCGGCGCTCTGCGGCACGTCCACCACCACGCGCAGCGGATCGAGCACGTTGACGGTGAACATCGGCGTTGCCGAGGCGGCCGAATCACCGACCACGCGATCGCCGCGTTCGATATTACGCGCGGCGATCACGCCGGCGAACGGCGCGCGCACCACCTGGAAGCCCTGGCGTTCTCGCGCGCTGACCAGACGCGCCTCCGCGGCGGCGCGGCTCGCGGCGGCGGCATCGTGGGCGGCCTTGCGGTCGGTGTACATCTCCTTGGAGATCGCGTTGGACTGCACCAGCACCGCGGCGCGGTCGAAGTTGGTCCTCGCCAATTCCTCGTTCGTGCGTGCGCTGACCACGTCGGCCTGCGCTTCGCGCACCGACGAATCGACTTCGGGCGTGGAGATCACCGCCAGCACCTGTCCCGCGACAACCTTGTCGCCGAGATCAGCACGGCGTTCGGACACGAGACCGGTGGCGCGTGCGTACAACTGCGCCGATTCACCGGCGAGCGCGCGCGCAGGCAGGCTCAGATCGTAGGCCGCATCCGCAGCGCGGGCATTGGCCACGAGCACTTGCGGCAATGCGCTCGCGCCGGGCTTGGTTTCCTCGGCGTCGCTGCGCGTGCATCCGGCAAGGGTTGCCAGCGCGGCGGCGCAGACCACCGCGAGCAGCACACGAGCAGGAGCGGATGGGATGAAGGTGGCGGAACTCATAGCGGAACTCCGGCGTCAGCGGTTTCGCCGCTGGAGGAAGAAGAAGGGGAATCGGTTTGTGTCACCGCAGCCCGCGCCGCCGCGGCGTGGCGCTTCAGGCGGCGGCCGAGCACGGCCAGGATCGACGGCACCACGACCAGCGTGGCCGGCGTACCGAACAACAGGCCGCCGATCACCGCGCGACCGAGCGGCGCGTTCTGCTCGCCGCCTTCGCCAAGGCCGAGCGCCATCGGAATGATGCCGAGCACCATCGCGCTGGCCGTCATCAGCACCGGGCGCAAACGCACGGCGGCGGATTCGTAGGCGGCCACCTCGGGATCATGACCTCCCGCGATCAGATTGCGGGCGAAGCTGGTGACCAGCACCGAGTTGGCGGTCGACACACCGATCACCATCATCACGCCCATCAGCGCCGGCACGCTGAGCGGCGTGCCGGTGACGAACAGCGCGACAGCGGCACCGGCGATCGCGATCGGCAGACCCGACATCGCCACCAACGGCTGGATCCACGACTGGAAGTTCACCACCAGCACCAGGAACACCAGCACCGCGGACATCAGCAGGCCGGCGGCGAGTTCTCCGTAGGCGCTCTGCATCTCGCCGGCCTGGCCGACGATCTCGATGCGGTTGCCGGGTTTGAGGTTGGCCTGCTGCGCGGCGGTGATCACGCTCAGGCGATCGTAGACCGAACCGAGATCGACACCTTGCACATTGGCCAGCACGCTGAGCGTCGGTGCCAGCGTGGTGCGGCCGATGCTGGCCGGCACCTTGCGTGCAGTCACGTTGGCGATGGTTCGCAACAACACCACCTCGCCACTGCCGGCCACGCGCAGCGGGGTGTTGAGCAGGGTCTCGATGTTGGTCAGTCTTGCCAGCGGCGCCTGCACCTGCACGGTGTAGGCGATGGCATTGACCGGATCGGTCCAGTAAACCGGCGTGACCGTGCCCGCGGAACCGAGCACGGCGAGGACGGCGCGACTGGCCTGCTGCGCGTCGAGACCGAGCTGGGCGGCGCGGGTGCGATCGATCTTCACTTGATATTCCGGCAGATCCAGCACCTGCCGCAACGCCACGTCGACTGCGCCTGGCACTTCGCGCAACTCGCGCTCGATCTCGCGCGCGGCCGCCAGATTGCCTTCGCGGTCACGGCCGATCAGTCGTACCTCGAAGGCCGCCACGGCCGAACCAGCCAGCGTGCGGCTGGTGGCATCGGGCGGCAGTTCGAACAGTTTCACGTCCGGGAATTTCGACGCCAGCATGCTGCGGATCTGCGTCAGGTAGCCATGGGTCGGCGCATGCGGCGCGCGCAGCTGCAGCTGCACCTCCGCCTCGAATGCCCCGACCACGGCACTGTTCACCAGCGACAGGTTGTAGGGCTCGGGCACGCCGATCTGTTCGTAGACGGTCTGTAGCTCGGCGGCGGGGACGATCTTGCGGATCTCGTCCTGGATCTCGCCCAGGCGCGCGGCGGTCTGCTCCAGCCGAGTGCCGGTGGGTAGGCGCAGTTGCATGCGCAGTTGGCCGGCGTCCACCTGCGGGAAGTACTCGCGCCCCAGCAGCAGCGCCGAACCCGCTCCCGCGCCCAGTGCCAGCAACGCCGCCAGCGTCAGCACGCCGCCGTGGTGGCCTAGCCGTACCAACAGAGCGTGATGGCGTTCGCCCAAGCTCTCCAGGGTGTGCTCGACGCGATGATTGAGCGCCAGCAGCCACCGCTCCGCCGCCCAGCGCGGACGCTTGCGGCTCTCGATGTCGGCTGGCAGCAGCAACAGGCACAACACCGGAATCAGCGTGCGCGAAAGCAGGAACGAAGACAGCATCGCGAAAATCACCGCCAGCGCTAGCGGCGTGAACACCCAGGCCGACAATCCGGTCATCAGCAGGATCGGCATCAGTACGATGCAGATCGCGATCGTCGATACCATTTCCGGGAACACCACTTCCTTCGCGCTGTCCAGGATCGCCGTGTGTACGTCCTTGCCGAGAGCGATGTTGCGGTTGGTGTTCTCCACGTCCACCACGGCGTTGTCCACCAGGATGCCGATCGCCAGCGCCAGCCCCCCCAGGGTCATCACGTTGAAGGTGTAGCCGAGCAGATTGAGCATCATCACCGACGACAGCAGCGCCAGCGGAATCGCCGACAGCACGATCAGACTCGAACGCCAGGAACCGATGAACAGCAACACCACGAACGCCACCAGCAAGCCCACCAGCACCACTTCGTGCTCGATCGCGGTGATGGCGTTGTTGACGAAAACCGACTGGTCGAAGATTGGTTCGATGCGCATGCCCGGCGGGGCCGAGGCAATGATTTCCGGCAGCTTGGCCCGCACCTGGCGCACCAGTTCCACCGCCGAGGCGCCACCGAGCTTGATCAGCGACACCGCCACCGCGTTAGCGCCGTCCATGCGCGCGATATTGGTCTGCAAGGCGCTGCCATCGCGCACCGAGGCCACGTCGCGAACGTAGACGATGCTGCCATCGCGGTTGGCGACCGGCAGGTCGAGGAATTCGGCGATGGTGGTGGGGCTCACGTCCATCGCGATCTGCATCTCGCGCGCCCCCTCGCGGATCGTGCCCGAGGGCAGCGTGGGACTGCCGCGTTCGAGTGCGGTGGTCACCTCGGCCGGGGTCAGGCCGTAGGTCTGCAGCGCGCCCGGATTCAGATCGACCATGATCTGGCGCGCGGCGCCGCCGTAGGGCGCGGTCATCAGGATGCCCGGGATCGTCTGGATCTGCGAGCGCAGCTGCAGCCGCGCGTAATCCTGCAATTGCGACTGGCTCAGCGAATCCGACGACAGCACCAGCTGCAGCACCGGCGTATTCGACAGATTGTTGCGCAGGATGATCGGCGGCGAGGTGCCCGTCGGCATGCGTCGCAGGATGGTCTGCGAAATCGCGGTGATCTGACCCAGCGCGCGATCGATGCTGACGTTGGGCTGGAAATCGACGCGGATGGTGGTGATGCCGGCGATGGTCTCCGAGCGAACCTCTTTGAGGTCGTCGACATTGTTGAGAATGGCGATCTCGGAGAACGAGGCCAGCTTGGCCGCCATCTCGGTGGCCGGCAGACCGTTGTAGGTCCAGACCACATTAACCGAGGGGATGTTGACCGCCGGCAGGATGTCGGTCGGCATGCGCCGTGCCGCCAGCGTGCCGAACAGCAGGATCAGGATCGCTAGCACGCCGATGGTGTAACGGCGCGCCAACGCGTATTGGACGATCCACATGATGAGAATCCCGGTGTGGGGGAGGCGGGACATCTCGCCACGGAAACAACTTCGACCCCCGCCCGTGAAATCGACAAATCGGGAGGAGGCGGATGGTGCGCCGAGCGTTGCCGATCAAGCTACGCCCGTCGTATTCACCGGCGTTAGTTCATTGCTGTCAGAGAATTGCCTAATCCTGCAATCCGTGCCGAGATGTGCTCACGATACCCGGAACCGGCGCGCATAATCGCCGCAACGGCAGAACAAGGTATTCCGTCATGCATTCAAGCGTTTCCGCCGACTCCATCGCCGCCCGCGCGCAACACGCGCAGCAGGCCGAGCTTGCCGACCGGATTGCCCGATTGACGCCCGAGGACGGCAATCACACCACGCCCGTGTCCAAGCTTTTCGCCTACCGCGCCAGCGTGCCCGGGCCCTGCATCCCGTCGGTGTACGAGCCGCGGCTGGCGTTCGTGGCGCAGGGCACCAAGATCGTCATGCTCTCCGGCGACACGTATCGCTACGACCCCCTGCACTTCCTGGTCGTCTCGATGCCGCTGCCGGCCGCCAGCGGCGTGATCGATGCCACGCCCGAGAAGCCGTATCTGGCGCTGCGGCTGGACATCGAGCTGGATGAAATTTCTTCTCTGTTGCGCGATGTCGAGCCGCCGCCGGCACCGACCCAGGTCGATCGCGGCCTGTACGCCGCGCGCGCCGACGCGCAATTGCTCGACGCCGTGCTGCGCCTGATGCGCCTGCTGGACAACCCGCAGGACGTGCCGGTGCTCTCCGCATCCATGAAACGCGAAATCTATTACCGCGTGCTGACAGGTGACCTCGGTCACCGTCTGCGCGATCTCGCCACCTCCGGCACCCGCTCCAATCGCATCGCCAGGGCGGTGGCGCAGCTGCGCGAGCATTACGCGCAGCCGCTGCGCATCGACGAGCTGGCGGATTCGGTGCACATGAGCGTGTCGTCCCTGCACCACCAGTTCAAGGCGGCCACGTCGATGTCGCCGCTGCAGTTCCAGAAGCAGATGCGCCTGCACGAAGCGCGCAGGCTGATGTTGATGGAAGGATTGGAGGCCAACACCGCCGCGCATCGCGTCGGCTACGAAAGCCCCTCGCAGTTCAGTCGCGAATACAAGCGCCTGTTCGGCGCGCCGCCGCGCTCGGACATCGGACAGGTGAGAGCCTCACAGGCCGGATGACGTGAACGGGAGCGGCCGTGGCCGCTCCCGCAGGATTCACTTCAACAGATTCACTTCACCAAGGGTTGCACGGATGGAGCGTGAAGTTGCGCTGCCCTGTGTCTTTGCCCCAGGTGAGAATGGTGCCGTCGCACTCGACCCGCATCCCGCCAATCTTGTCGCCATTGCTGTTGTAGAAGGTGATCTCGGCCCACTCTTCTCCGAGGATGGGCCATCGGGCGGACACCAGCCCCGAGATCGTGATCAGCGTTGCGACCAGCATGAGCCTGACCGCGGTTTTCCTGCGAATGCGCATACCCCCTCCATGATCGACGCGGATCCATTTCCGCCGATCGACCATAGCATCGGCCGCGACGGCATTTTGCCGATGCCGTCGCAACGCCGGACGCGTCGCGATTTCAGGCCTTGGGCCGCACCATGACGTGCACTTCCGCCAGCTGCGCGTCCGGAATCGGCGACGGCGCACCGGTCATCAGGCACTGCGCGGTGGTGGTCTTCGGGAACGCGATCACATCGCGGATCGACTCGGTGCCCGCCATCAGCGCGGCGATGCGATCGATGCCGAAGGCGATGCCGCCGTGCGGCGGCGCGCCATAGCGCAAGGCTTCGAGCAGGAAGCCGAACTTCGCCTCGGCCTCCTCCGCGCCGATGCCGAGCAGCTCGAACACCGCCGACTGCATCGACGAGCGATGGATGCGGATCGAACCGCCGCCGATCTCGTTGCCGTTGAGCACCATGTCGTAGCCGCGCGAGACCGCGGTCCTGGCGTTGGCGCGCAGATCGGCCTCGTCATCGACCGCGGGCGCGGTGAACGGATGATGCAACGCCACGTAACGGTTCTCTTCCGCATCCCATTCGAACATCGGGAAGTCGGTCACCCACAGCGGTTTCCAGCCGTTCTCGACCAGGCCGAGATCGCGGCCGAGCTTCAGGCGCAGCGCGCCCATGAAGTCGCTGGCGGTCTTGTAGTCGGCCGCGCCGAACAGCAGCAGATCGCCGCTGCCGGCCTGCGTCGCCTGCAGGATCGCGGCGAGCGTGGCGTCGTCGAGGAATTTGGCGATCGGCGAGTTGACGCCTTCGCGTCCCTTGCCCGCGTCCTCGACCTTCATCCACGCCAGGCCCTTGGCGCCAAACTTGGCCGCATGCGCGGCGAGATCGTCGATCTGCTTGCGCGACAGCGCCGCGCCGCCAGGCACGCGCAGCGCCACGACGCGACCATCTTCGTGGTTCGCCCAATCGGTGAACACCTTGAACTCGGACGACTTCACCAGCTCGGCGACGTCGACCAGCTCCAACGCGATGCGCAGGTCCGGCTTGTCGGAACCATAGCGACGCATCGCCTCGGCATAAGTCATGCGCGGGAACGGATCGGCGAGTTCAACCTGCATCACTTCGCGGAACACGTCACGGATCATCGTCTCGACCGTGTCCTGCACGTCGTGCTCCTCCACCCAGGCGAATTCCATGTCGAGCTGAGTGAATTCGAGCTGGCGATCGGCGCGCAGCGCCTCGTCGCGGAAGCAGCGCGCGATTTGGTAATAGCGGTCGAAGCCGGCCATCATCAGGATCTGCTTGAACAGCTGCGGCGACTGCGGCAATGCGTAGAACTCGCCCGGATGCATGCGTGCCGGCACCAGGAAGTCGCGCGCGCCCTCCGGCGTGGCCTTGGTGAGGATCGGCGTCTCGATGTCCTGGAAGCCGCGCGTGTCGAGCCAGCGGCGCAGCGCCTGCACGAGGCGGATACGCGTGCGCATCATGCGCTGCATCGGCGGCGTGCGCAGGTCGAGGTAGCGGTACTTCAGGCGGATGTCCTCGCCCGGATTCTCGTGCGCGTGGAACGGCAGCGGCTCGGCCTTGTTCAACACTTCGATCTTGGTCGCGACAATCTCGACGCGGCCGGTCTTGATCTTGTCGTTCACGCTCTGGCGCGCGCGCACCGTGCCCGTCACGCGCAGGCAGTCCTCGTAGCCCACGTGCGCGGCCTTGGCGACCACCTCGGCATTGCCGGCGGCGTCCGAGGGCTCGGCGACGATCTGGACGATGCCCTCGTGGTCGCGCAGATCGATGAAGCACAGGCCGCCGAGGTTGCGGGCGACATCCGCCCAGCCGCACAGGGTCACGGTTTGGCCGATCAGGCTTTCGTCGATCAGGCCGCAGAAATGGGTACGCATAGGGATTCCAAGCCAATCCGGCCCGGGTCGGGCGCGGTCAAAGAGGACTAGTTTAACGGGCCGGCCGCGCCGTTCCGGCATCGGGGCGCGTCATCGACGGGCCACCGGGGCTTCGATGGCGCCTTGGAGGACGCCATCTTTGGTGAAACGCGCTCAGTCCGCCGCTTTGGCGGCCGCGGGCGTGGATGTCGTCTCGGTCTTCGCCGCTGGCTTGGCGTCGCCAGCGGGCTTGTTCTCGGCCGGCTTGCTCTCGCCGCCAGCCTTTCCGCCCTCGCCGCCCTCGACCAGATTGCGCTTCTTGTCGCCGTCCTTCTTGAAATCGGTCTCGTACCAGCCGCTGCCGGCGAGCCGGAACGCGGGGGCGGTCAGCTGGCGCTTGATGGCCTGGGCGCCGCAGGCCGGGCAGGTCTCGGGGTCGGGGTCGGACAGCTTTTGCAGCCGGTCGAAGGCATGGCCGCAGGCGGTGCAATGGAAGGCGTAGATCGGCATCGGGCAATCGTTGTCGAGGAAATACCCAGGAATTCTGGGGACTGGCGCGACCAAATCCAAGCACGGGGCAGGCCGAAAGGGGCCGCCCCGCCCTTCGAACCGGCCATCGCCGTCTCCCGCCCGAGCCTCCAAAGCGGGACGGGCGTGGCTATGAATACGAATGCAGCCGTCCATGTGCATTTGCACACGGCGGGATACTGCCGAACGGGGAAACACTGCTCAATCGCCAGCGTGGAGGATGCGATGCCGCTTCGGATGCCAGTACGGATGTCATCGACAGGACTGCTTTCGTCCTACCTGCTCGTGCTGTTCGCCCTGCTGCTGTTCGTGCAGCCGACGAACGCGCGCGCGGCGATCGACGCACAGAATCTCGGCGCGAAATACGACGCCACCGCCAGCAACATCACCTTCCGCGTCTACTCCTCGCGCGCGACGCGCATCGAGGTGTGGATCTACAAGACCGCGCAGGGCGCGCAGGAGAAGGTCAGCTACGTGCTGACCAAGGACACCACGACCAACATCTGGTCGAAGACCGTCTCCGTCGCCACGCTGTCCGGCACCTACGGCATCACCGGCACCGTCTTCTACGGTTACCGCGCCTGGGGCCCGAACTGGCCGTACAACAGCGCCTGGACCAAGGGCACCGGCACCGGTTTCGCCAGCGACGTCGACGCCAACGGCAACCGCTTCAACCCGAACAAGCTGCTGATCGATCCCTACACGCGCGAGATCAGCCACGATCCGATCACCGCCACGTGCCAGGACGGCAGCCTCTACGCGACCGGTGCCACCCATCGCAACAAGGACAGCGGCGCCTGCGCGCCGAAGAGCATCGTGCTGGCCACGGACACCACGTCCATCGGCACCAAGCCCACGCGCGCGCTGAAGGACGACGTCATCTACGAAGTTCATGTGCGCGGACTGACGATGAACGACACCTCGCTTCCCGCATCGATCCGCGGCACCTACGCCGGCGCGGCGCAGAAGGCGTCCTACCTCGCCGGCCTCGGCGTCACCGCCGTTGAATTCCTACCGGTGCAGGAAACCGGCAACGACCAGAACGACATCGATCCGAACTCCACTACGGACGACAACTACTGGGGCTACATGACCCTGAACTACTTCGCCCCGGATCGCCGCTACGCCTCCGACAAGACGCCGGGCGGCCCGACGCGCGAATGGAAGGCGATGGTGAAGGCCTTCCACGACGCCGGCATCAAGGTCTACATCGACGTGGTCTACAACCACACCGGCGAAGGCGGCGCCTGGGGCGGCACCGATGGGCTCACCGTCTACAACCTCTATTCGTTCCGCGGCCTCGACAATCCGACCTACTACTCGCTCACATCCGACTATCAGCACCCCTGGGACAACACCGGCGTCGGCGGCAACTACAATTCGCGCAACACCATCGCGCAGAACCTGATCGTCGATTCACTGGCATGGTGGCGCGACGCATTGGGCGTGGACGGCTTCCGCTACGACCTAGGCTCAGTGCTCGGCAACAGCTGCCAGCACGGCTGCTTCAATTTCGATAAAAATGACAGCGGCAACGCGATCAATCGCATCCTCAGCGAATTGCCCTCACGTCCCGCGGGCGGCGGCAGCGGCGTCGATCACATCGCCGAGCCCTGGGCGATCGGTGGCAATTCCTATCAGGTCGGCGGCTTTCCTTCCGGATGGGCAGAATGGAACGGCATCTACCGCGACGCGCTGCGCAAGAAGCAGAACAAGCTCGGCCTGGAAACCGTGACCACAGGGACGCTCGCCACGCGCTTCGCCGGCTCCAGCGATCTTTACGGCGACGATGGCCGCAAGCCCTGGCACTCGATCAATTTCATGGTCGCCCACGACGGCTTCACCCTCAACGATCTGTATGCCTACAACAGCAAGCAGAACAACCAGCCCTGGCCCTACGGCCCCTCCGACGGCGGCGAGGACAACAACAACAGTTGGGATCAGGGCGGAAATCTCGCCGAGCAGCGCAAGGCTGCGCGCACGGGCATGGCATTCCTCATGCTCAGTGCCGGCGTGCCGATGTTCAACGGCGGCGACGAAGCCCTGCGCACCCAGTTCGGCAACAACAACGCCTACAACCTCGATTCGGCGGCCAACTGGCTGTACTGGACCCGCGACAGCTACGAGGCCGACTTCGAAACCTACAGCAAGCGCCTGATCGCCTTCCGCAAGGCGCATCCCGCCCTGCGCCCGGCCAACTTCTATTCCGGCGTCGACAACAACGGCAACGTGATGGAGCAGTTGCGCTGGTTCAAACCGAACGGCGCGCAAGCGGATTCGGCGTACTTCAACGATGCCAACAACCACGCCATCGCCTGGCGCATCGACGGCAGCGAACTCGGCGACGGCGCCAGCGCGATCTACATCGCCTACAACGGCTGGTCGGGCAGCGTGAACTTCACCCTGCCCTGGCCGGGAACGGGCAAGCAGTGGTACCGCGTCGCCGACACGGCGACGTGGAATGAAGGTGCGAACACCGTGGTGACGCCAGGCTCGGAAACGTTGATCGGCGGTGAGAACACCGTCTATGGGCTGGAAGCACGCTCGGTGCTCCTACTGATCGCCAAATAACGGTGCCTTTTCGCTCGTCGTTCCCGCTTCCGCGGGAATGACGACATACAAATCCACAGCAGACGGCGCCCATGTAAGGGCGCCCATCTTCAAGTCGATTCGTAAAGCGCCAGCAATTCCTGCTCGACCGTTTCCAGCTCGGCGCGCAGCGTCTGCTGCTCGCGCCCGAGATCGGCCGCGCGCTTGCCGCCATCGGCATACGCCGCGGGATCGGCAAGCTCGGTTTCGATCTCGGCCAGACGCGCTTCCAGTTCCGCCACGCGCGCTTCCGCCTTCGCCAGCTTGTGCGGATTGACCTTGACGGACTTCGCCGCCTTCGTCGGCGCGGCGGGCGCCGGCGCTGCCGGCGCGGGCGCTGATGTCGGCGGCTTGCCTTCGCTGCCGCTCGCGCGAGTACGCAACCAGGCCGCGTATTCGTCGAGATCGCCGTCGAAAGGCTTGACCACGCCGTCGGCCACGCGCCAGAAACTGTCGCTGACCAGGCCAATGAGATGACGATCGTGCGACACCAGCACGATGGCGCCGTCGAAATCGCTGAGCGCTTCGGCCAGGGCCTCGCGCATGTCGAGATCGAGGTGGTTGGTCGGCTCGTCGAGCAGCAGCACGTTCGGCTGTCGCCATGCGATCAATGCCAGTGCCAATCGCGCGCGTTCGCCGCCGGAGAAACCGTCGATGCTTTCGAAGGCACGATCGCCCGGGAAATACCACTTGCCGAGGAAGTCGCGGAAGGCCTGCATCGATGTGTTCGGCGACAGTTCGCGCAAGTGGTCGATCGGTGACGTACCGGCGACCAGCGCTTCCACCGTGTGCTGGGCGAAGTAGCCGATGCGCAAGTCCGGATGCGCGTAGCGCTCGCCGTCGATCAGCGGCAGTTCACCGACCAGTGATTTCACAAGCGTCGACTTGCCGGCACCGTTGGGCCCGAGCAGGCCGATACGATCGCCCGCCTCCAGCCCGAAGCCGACATTGTCGAGAATGCGCACGTCGGCGCCATAACCACAGACGGCATCGTTGAGCCGCAACAGTGCATGCGGCAGCTTCTGCGGCTGCGGGAAATCGATGCGGAACTCGCGCTCGGCGCGCACCGCCTCGGTGCCGGCCAGCTTGGCCAGACGTTTCATGCGCGACTGCGCCTGACGCGCCTTGCTGGCCTTGGCCTTGAAGCGGTCGATGAACTTCTGCAGATGCGCGCGCTCGGTCTGTTCCTTCTCGAACGCGATCTGCTGCTGACGCAGGTGCTCGGCGCGCTGACGTTCGAAGGCCGTATAGTTGCCGGCGTACAGCTTCGCCTTGCCCTCGTTCAGATGCAGGGTATGGGTGCAGACGTTGTCGAGGAACTCGCGGTCATGGCTGATCAGCAGCAGCGTGCCCGGATATTTCAGCAGCCACTGTTCCAGCCACAGCACCGCGTCGAGATCGAGGTGGTTGGTCGGCTCGTCGAGCAGCAACAGATCGCTCGGCGTCATCAGCGCACGCGCCAGGTTCAGGCGCACGCGCCAGCCTCCGGAGAAGGCGCTCACCGGCTGCTGGTGCGTCTCCGCCGAAAAGCCGAGGCCATGCAGCAACTTGCCGGCACGCGCGCTGGCGTCGTAGCCATTGAGTTCCTCGAGCCGGTGGTGCGCTTCGGCCACCGCTTCCCAATCCTCGTTGGCGAAGGCGTTGGCCTCGTCCTGCAGGGCGGCATGCACGGCGGCGTCGCCGGACAGCACGAAGTCGATCGCCGGATCGGGCAGCGACGGCATTTCCTGCGCGATGCTGGCAATGCGCACGCGATTGGGCACATCCAGATCGCCGCGATCGGCTTCCACCTCACCACGGATCGCCGCGAACAGCGAGGATTTTCCGGTGCCATTGCGCCCGACCACGCCGCAACGCCAGCCGGAGTGCAGGGCCAGATCGACATTGGACAGCAGCAGGCGCTCGCCGCGCCGCAGGGCGAAATCACGGAACGAAATCATGCATCTATGATCGCACGAACCGGCCGCATGACCGATGGGCATCAGGTCATGAACAGAAGTTGGACCGCGCCCCGCGACGGCGACGAATAATCAGATCAACGGCCTATGCCGTCCTCCCCCTCGTCTTTGCCGGAGCTGTTGATGCCCCGTACCACGCCCTTACTCAGTGCGATCCTGGCCGCCCTCGCCGCCCTGCCCGCGGCCGCCCAGGAAGCCACGTCCGAGAAACCCTCGAATGCCACCAATCTCGATGCGGTGATCGTCACCGGCACGCACGTCAGCGATCGCACCGTCGCCGAATCCACGGCACCGATCGACATCATCACGCCCGAAGCCCTCGATGCCACCGGCACCACGGAGCTCGCCACCGCGCTCGCGCGCGCCCTACCCTCGCTGAATTTCCCGCGCCCGGCGATCACCGACGCCACCGATGCCATCCGTCCGGCGCAACTGCGCGGACTGGCGCCCGACCAGGTGCTGGTGCTGGTGAACGGCAAGCGCCGCCACACCACGTCACTGCTGAATCTCAACGACAGCATCGGCCGTGGCTCCTCGCCCGTCGATCTCAACGCGATCCCGATCGCGGCCATCGAGCGCGTCGAAGTGCTGCGCGACGGCGCCTCGGCGCAGTACGGCTCCGACGCCATCGCCGGCGTGATCAACATCGTGCTCAAGGGCAGCGGCGAAGGCGGCAGCATCGCCGGACGCTACGGCCAGTACAGCGCGGGCGACGGCGAGCAGTATCAGCTCTCCGGCGATGCCGGCTTCAAGCTCGGCGAGAACGGCGCGATCCATCTGGCGGCGCAGGCCGGCCATCAGGACAACACCAACCGCGCGCGGCCCTATCTCGGCACGGTCACGCCCACCAGCAATCCGCCCGGCCGCGTCGTGCACCGTTACGGCGATCCGGAAGTAGACGATGCGGCGTTCTCGTACAACGCCGACTGGAGCCCGCGCGAAGGCATCGAGTTCTATTCCTTCGGTACCTTCAGCCGCCGTCGCGCCATCTCCAACGGCTACTACCGCGCGCCCGGCAACCCCAACAATATCCCCTCGATCTACCCCGACGGCTTCCTGCCGCAGATCGACAACCACAGCTATGACCGTGCCTTCGTGCTCGGCCTGCGCGGCAAGACGGCCGGCGGCTGGAACATCGACCTGAGCTACAACCGCGGACAGAACCAGCTCGACTTCGATGTGCGTCACAGCCTCAATCGCACGCTCGGCGAAGCCTCGCCACGCAGCTTCTACATCGGCTCGCTGGAAACGACACAGAACCTACTCAACGCCGACTTCAACAAGAGCTTCGACGTCGGCTGGCTGGCCTATCCGCTCACTCTCGCCTTCGGCGCGGAATGGCGCGGCGAACGCTTCGTGCAAGCGGCTGGCGAACCCGCTTCCTACATCACCGGCCCCGAACCCGGAGCGCCGGGCGCGCAGGTGTTCCCGGGCTTCACGCCCTCCGATGCCAGCAATCGCGATCGCAACAGCTATTCGTTCTATGCCGATCTCGAGGCGAACGTCACCGAGAAGCTCTCGCTCGGTCTCGCCGGCCGCTACGAGAAATACAGTGATTTCGGCGAAACCACGTCCGGAAAACTGTCCGCGCGCTACGCCTTCAACGACAAGGTGGCATTGCGCGGCACGATCTCGACCGGTTTCCGCGCGCCTTCGCTACAGCAGCAGTTCTATCAATCCACGCAGACGGTAATCGTGCTCGGCGATCCCACGCCCTACGAGATCCGCACCTTCGCCGTCGACGATCCGGCCGCGGTCGCGCTCGGCGCCGAACCGCTCAAGGCGGAGGAATCGACCAACCTCGGCCTGGGTCTGGTGCTGCAGCCGATCGATGCGCTCTACATCACCGTCGATGCCTATCAGATCGACATCGACGATCGCATCATCCTGTCCGAGAATCTGCGCGGTCCGGCGGTGGAAGCCTTCCTCACCGCGCGCGGCTATCCCGGCATCACCGGCGGGCGCTATTTCACCAACGCGGTCGACACGCGCACGCGGGGCATCGACATCGTCGGCAGCTATCGCTGGGACTTGGGCAACGGCACGCTCAACCTCACCTCGGGCTACAACCGCAACAAGACCACGCTCGAACGCATCGCGGCGAATCCACCGGAGCTGACCGCCGGTGGTCTCAACCTGCAGCGCATCGGTCGCGTCGAACGGGGCCGCATCACCGAGGGCGCGCCGCGTGACAAGTTCTTCGTCGGCGGCACCTGGAATACCGGCCCGTGGCGCTTCGACGCCACCGCCACGCGCTACGGCGAATTCCACACCTTCAACGACGACCCCAGCGGCGTGCGCGACCAGACCTTCGGTGCCAAGTGGACCCTCGATCTCGCCGCCACCTACGCCATCAGCGGCTGGACCTTCACCCTCGGCGCCGACAACATCCTCGACGAATATCCGGACGAAGCCATCTACGCCAACAGCGAGAGCGGCCAGCTGCCCTACAGTAGCTATTCCCCGTTCGGTTTCAATGGCGCGTTCGTCTACGGCAAGGTCGGCTACAAATGGTGAGCTGATCGCTGATCTCGATCCGCCATTCCGCGGCGACGGAATGGCGGATGCGCATCGAAGCGTCGCCGATGTCCGGAGTGGAACATCCAACGGAGTCCCATTTCCGGGCATTTCGGGTCAAATCCAGACCAAGCGCGAATTGACGCATTTGTTACGGCCGTGTTAAACACGGGACGCCACCCTGTTCAGGAGTCGTTCCATGCGCCGTACTCCGTTGTCAGCAGCACTGTTGTTTGCCCTCGTTTCCTCCCCCGCACTGGCCCAGACAGCCCCCGCCGAAAGCCAGCCCAAGACCACCAATACGCTCGACACTCTTGTTGTCACCGGTACTCGCGTGAGCGACCGCACCGTCGCCGAATCGCAATCACCAATTGACATCATCACGCCCGAGACGCTGCAAGCCACCGGCAGCAGCGAACTCGCCACCGCACTGGCACGGGCCGTGCCCTCGCTCAATTTTCCGCGACCTGCGATCAGCGATGGCAGCAACGCCGTGCGCCCGGCGCAGTTGCGCGGACTCGCACCGGATCAGGTACTCGTGCTGGTCAACGGCAAGCGCCGCCACTCCACCGCGCTGATCAACCTCAACGACACGCAGGGGCGTGGCTCCTCTCCGGTCGATCTCAATGCGATTCCGGTCGCCGCCGTGGAGCGCGTCGAAGTGCTGCGCGACGGCGCCTCGGCGCAGTACGGCTCCGATGCCATCGCCGGCGTGATCAACGTGGTGCTGAAAGGCAGCGGCTCCGGCGGCAGCATCGCTGTGCAGGCGGGCCAATACAGTGCCGGCGACGGCAAGCAGTACGGGCTCACCGGCGACATCGGTCTCGGTTATGCCGGCGAGCGCGGCAAGCTGCATCTCGCCGCGGAAGGCAAGCACGAGGACTACACTAATCGCGCACGCCCCTACACCGGTGCCTATTCGACTTCCGCGCCGCCGTTCGGTCGCGTCGTACAGCGCTATGGCGATCCCGAGATCGACCAGGGCGCGGTCTCCTACAACACCGAATTCGACGCCGCCGAAGGCGTGAGCTTCTATTCCTTCGGCACGGCCAGCAATCGCGACGCGCTCTCCAACGGCTTCTACCGCCCCGCAGGCGATGCGCGCAACAACCCGGAAATCTATCCCGACGGCTTCCTGCCATTGATTCGGAACGTCGCCAAGGACCGCGCCCTCGTGCTCGGCATGCGCGGCGTGATCGCCGACGACTGGAACGTCGATCTCAGCTACAACTATGGCTACAACCATCTCAGCTTCGAGGTCGAGAACAGCCTCAACCGCAGCATGGGGAATGCCTCGCCGCGTGATTTCTATGCCGGCGCCTTGTCCGTCACCCAGAACGTGCTGAACCTCGACGTCAATCGCAACTTCGATGTGGGCTTGCAGTATCCGCTCACCTTCGCCTTCGGCGTCGAGTGGCGCGGCGAGCGCTTCAAGCAGACGGCGGGCGAACCGGCTTCGTATCTCGACGGACTGGTGCCCCTGCCCAACGGCGGCCGCGCGGCACCAGGTGCGCAGGTGTTCCCGGGATTCACGCCCGGTGACAGCGGCGATCACGATCGTCACAGCTACTCCGCCTACCTCGACCTGGAAGCGGACCTGACCGAGAAGTTCTCCGCCGGTCTCGCCACGCGCTACGAGAAGTACAGCGACTTCGGCGACATCACCACCGGCAAGCTCTCGGCACGCTATGCCTTCACCGACAAGGTGGCGCTGCGCGGCACCGTATCCACCGGCTTCCGCGCGCCTTCGCTGCAGCAACAGTTCTTCCAGTCGACCGCGACCAACTTCATCGGCGGCGTTCCCTTCGACCTGCGTACCTTCGCCGTCAACAATCCGGTGGCGATCGCCCTCGGCGCCGAACCGCTGAAGGCCGAGGAGTCGAACAACTACGGCCTCGGACTGGTGCTGCAACCGATCGAGAATCTCTACATCACCGCCGATGCCTATCGCATCGACATCGACGATCGCATCATCCTTTCCGAAAACCTGATCGGCCCCGCAGTCACCGCATTCCTCGAGAACCGCGGCATCTTCGGCGTCACCGGCGGCCGCTATTTCACCAACGCCGTCGACACCAGCACCAAGGGCATCGACATCGTCGGTACTTACAGCTGGAATCTCGACGCCGGCAAGCTGGACTTCACGCTGGGCTACAACTACAACAAGACCACGATCGAGAAGATCGCGCCGAATCCGCCGGAGCTGACGGCGGGCGGACTGAACTTGCAGCGCATCGGACGTGTCGAACAGGGCCGCATCACCAAGGGCGCCCCGCGTGACAAGCTGTTCCTCGGCGGCAACTGGACCAGCGAGCACTGGAACTTCACCGCCGGCCTCACCCGCTACGGCGAGTTCACCGTGCTCAACACCAATCCGGCCCTCGACCAGACGTTCGGCGCGAAATGGCTGCTGGATTTGTCCGCGACCTACAAGACCGGCCCCTGGAGCTTCACGCTCGGCGGCGACAACGTCACCGACGAGTATCCGGACGAGTACATGTTCGCGACCTCCAACTTCGGCCAGCTGGTATATCCGCGCAATTCGCCCTTCGGCTTCAACGGTGCCTACGTCTACGGCAAGATCGGATACAAATGGTGATGCCACACACCGCGTCACCCGTTTCGCATGGAAACCCCGCCTTCGCGGGGTTTCTTTTTTCTGTCATTACGGATACACCCCACACCGACGGATTTGCATGATTCGCATGCGCCCGTCATCATCGACGTAATCGCACGACGGAGTCGCCGATGCCGCACCACACTTCCCTCATCGCCATTCTCTGCATCGGTTTCGTCCTGGCCTTCGTGCTGGGGCTGATCGCGCAGCGATTGCGGCTGTCACCACTAGTCGGCTATCTGGTCGCGGGCATCATCGCCGGGCCGTTCACACCCGGTTTTGTCGCTGATCAGACGCTGGCGCCGCAATTGGCGGAAATCGGCGTGATTCTGCTGATGTTCGGGGTCGGTTTGCATTTCTCGCTGAAGGATCTGATGGAGGTAAAGGCCGTCGCCATCCCCGGCGCGGTCGCGCAAATCACGGTGGTGACATTGCTTGGCCTTGGCCTGTCGCTGGCGATGGGTTGGCCGGCGATGAACGGAGTCGTCTACGGCCTCGCACTTTCGGTGGCGAGCACCGTGGTCGTGTTGCGCGCGCTCGAAGAACGGCGGCTGCTGGAGACACGCCGCGGCCGCATCGCGATCGGCTGGTTGATCGTCGAAGACTTGGCGATGGTGCTGGCGCTGGTGTTGCTGCCCGCCCTGGCCGGTGCGATGAATGGCGGCGAAAGCCAGGGAATCGGCAGCATCCTCGCAGCGCTCGGCCTCACGCTGCTGAAGGTCTGCGCCTTCATCGCGGTGATGCTCGTCGTCGGCAAGCGCGCGATCCCGTGGACACTGGAACGCGTCGCCGGCACCGGCTCGCGCGAACTGTTCACCCTGTGCGTGCTGGCGCTGGCGATGGGCGTGGCGTTCGGCGCCGCCGAACTGTTCGGCGTGTCGTTCGCACTCGGCGCGTTCTTCGCCGGCATGCTGCTCAACGAGTCGGAGTTCGGCCACAAGGCCGCCAATGATTCGCTGCCGATGCGCGATGCCTTCGCGGTGCTGTTCTTCGTCTCGGTGGGCATGCTGTTCAATCCCTCGATCCTGGTGGATCATCCCTGGCTGGTGCTGGCCACCTTCGCGATCATCATTCTTGGCAATGCCTCGGTCGCGCTGCTGATCGTGCGCATGCTGAAGCTGCCGAAGCTGACCGCACTGACGATCGCGGTGAGCCTGTCGCAGATCGGCGAGTTCTCCTTCATCCTCGCCTCGCTCGGCGTCGACATGGGAGTTCTCACGGAAAACGCGCGCGACCTGATCCTCGCCGGCGCCCTGCTCTCGATCGTGGCGAATCCATTCCTGTTCACGCTGCTCGATCGCTGGGAGGCACGCAACGCCGCAAAGACCGTCGATCCCGTCGACGAGCCGGTGAAGCTGCCGGACAACATCGTCGACCACGCCATCGTGGTCGGCTTCGGGCGCGTGGGCAGCCAGCTCGCCAAGCTGCTGCAGGAACGTGGCGTGCCGGTCGTCGTGATCGAGGACGAAACCGATCGCGTCGCGCATGCGCGCGCGATGGGCATGCCGACGATCCGTGGCAATGCCGCCGTCGAGCGCGTGTTGCTGGAAGCCGCGCCGGAACGCGCCAAGCTCGCGGTGTTCGCCATTCCGCAAGCGCTGGAGGCCGGCGAGACCATCGCGCGACTCAAGGCGCTGAACCCGGAGATCACCGTGCTCGCACGCGCGCACAGCGATGCCGAAGTGAAACATCTGCTCGCGCACGGCGCCGATGGCGCGGTATTGGCCGAACGCGAGCTTGCCTACTCGCTGGCCGAAATGGTGATGGCAACGCCGCCTTACAGACAGCTGCGGACGCATCCCGCCTGAACGACGCCTTCTCGACCAGAGAAGGCGTCGCCGGATATCGTCAGGCCTTCACGAACTCCAGTTGTCCGCCCTGCGCATCGACCTGCACGGTGTCGCCGTTGGCGAACTCGCCCGCGAGGATCTTCTGCGCCAGCGGATTCTCCAACTGCTGCTGGATCGCACGCTTGAGCGGACGCGCGCCGTAGACCGGATCGAAGCCGACGTTGCCGAGCAGTTCGAACGCCTTGTAGCTGACGGTGATGCGCAGCCCGCGCTCGGCCAGCCGCTTCTCCAGGCCGCGCATCTGGATCCTCGCGATCGCCTTGATCTGCACCTTGTCGAGCGGATGGAACACGACGATGTCGTCGAGGCGGTTGATGAACTCAGGACGGAAGTGCGCCTGCACCACGCCCATCACCGCCGCCTTCATCTGCGTATAGGCTTCGGGTGAATCGTCGCCGGCCAGTTCCTGGATCTGATGCGAGCCCAGGTTGGACGTCATCACGATCACCGTATTGCGGAAATCAACGGTGCGGCCCTGACCATCGGTGAGGCGGCCGTCGTCGAGCACCTGCAGCAGCACGTTGAACACGTCCGGATGCGCCTTCTCGACTTCGTCGAGCAGGATCACGCTGTACGGACGACGGCGCACGGCCTCGGTGAGATAACCGCCTTCCTCGTAACCGACATAGCCCGGAGGCGCGCCGATCAAACGGGCGACGCTGTGCTTCTCCATGAACTCGCTCATGTCGATGCGAATCATCGCGTCCGAACTATCGAACAGGAATTCCGCCAACGCCTTGCACAGCTCGGTCTTGCCGACACCGGTCGGGCCAAGGAACAGGAATGATCCGCTCGGCCGATTCGGATCGGAGAGACCGGCGCGCGAACGGCGCACGGCATCGGAGACGACGCGGATCGCTTCTTCCTGACCGACGACACGCGTCTTCAGCGCGTCCTCCATCTTCAGCAGCTTCTCGCGCTCGCCTTCGAGCATCTTGCTGACCGGGATGCCGGTCCAGCGCGACACGACCTCGGCGATCTCCTCGGCGGTGACGCGATCCTGCAGCAGCTTGAAGCCCTGCGTCTCTGCTTCCTGCGCCGCCTTGAGCTGCTTCTCCAATTCCGGCAGCATGCCGTACTGGATCTCGCTCATCTTGGCGTAATCCTGACGACGCTGCGCGGCCTCGAGTTCCAACTTGGCCTGCTCGATCTGCTCCTTGATCTTGGTCGCGCCCTGCAGCGTGGCCTTCTCGGCCTTCCACACTTCTTCCAGATCGTTGTATTCGCGCTCGAGCGTTTCGATTTCTTTCTCGAGATCGGCCAGACGCTGCTTGGAGGCGTCGTCCTTCTCCTTCTTCAGCGCTTCGCGCTGGATCTTGAGCTGGATCAGACGGCGCTCCTTGCGGTCGAGCTCCTCCGGCTTGGAGTCGATCTCCATGCGGATGCGCGAGGCGGCCTCGTCCATCAGGTCGATGGCCTTGTCTGGCAGCTGGCGGTCGCTGATGTAGCGATGCGACAGCGTGGCCGCGGCGACGATGGCCGGGTCGGTGATCTCCACGCCGTGATGCACGGCATAGCGCTCCTTCAGGCCGCGCAGAATGGCGATGGTGTCCTCCACGCTCGGCTCGCCAACGAAAACCTTCTGGAAACGGCGCTCCAGTGCCGCGTCCTTCTCGACGTACTTGCGGTACTCGTCGAGCGTGGTCGCGCCGATGCAGTGCAGCTCACCGCGAGCGAGCGCGGGCTTGAGCATGTTGCCGGCATCCATGGCGCCTTCCGCCTTGCCGGCGCCGACCATGGTGTGCAGCTCGTCGATGAAGAGGATGATCTGGCCTTCGTTCTTGGCAAGATCGTTCAACACCGCTTTCAGGCGCTCCTCGAATTCACCGCGATATTTGGCACCGGCGATCAGCGCGCCCATGTCGAGCGAGAGCACGCGCTTGCCGCGCAAGCCTTCCGGCACTTCGTTGTTGATAATGCGTTGTGCCAGCCCTTCGACGATGGCGGTCTTGCCGACGCCAGGCTCGCCGATCAGCACGGGATTGTTCTTGGTGCGGCGTTGCAGCACCTGGATCGTTCGGCGGATTTCCTCGTCGCGACCGACCACCGGATCGAGCTTGCCGCTCTCGGCGCGCGCAGTGAGGTCGATCGTGAATTTCTCCAGCGCCTGCCGCGCGTCCTCGGCGTTTTCGTCCTTCACCGATTCGCCGCCGCGCATGGCATCGATCGCCGCTTCCAGCTTGCGTTTGTCGGCGCCCGCCGCCTTCAGTGCCCGGCCGGCATCGCCGTTGTCGTCGAGCGCCGCCAGCACGAACAGCTCCGAGGCGATGAAGGCATCGCCCTTCTGCTGCGCCAGCTTGTCGGTCACGTTGAGCAGGCGGCCGAGATCGTTGCCGACGGAAATCTGGCCGGCCTGCCCTGACACCTTCGGCAGCTTGTCCAGCGCCTCGGTCAGCCGCTCACGCAACACGGGCACGTTGACGCCGGCCTGGGTCAGCAGCGGCCGGGTCCCGCCGCCCTGCTGGTCGAGCAGGGCCAGCAGCAGGTGCGCCGGCTCGATCAGGTTGTGGTCGCGGCCCACGGCCAGCGACTGCGCGTCGGCCAGCGCCTGCTGGAAACGCGAGGTGAGTTTGTCCATTCGCATCGGGATTGCCTCGGAAATCGGCCGGCGCGGAGCCGGCAATGCTCCTGAAATGCGGGTGCCGATGCGGGTTTCAAGGCGGCGCCGACCTCCGCCTTTTTTACGGTTCCGCGACCTGATCCATGGCCCGCGGGCGCCTGCTGTGCTGGAGTAGCATGCCGCGGTAGACCATTTGAACCAGCCCCGTTCCGGGGCTCGGACTAATCCAGGCACTGGCCCCTATGCTGATTCAACGTCGCAAAGCCATTCTCTCAGGCGTCATCGCGATTGCCGGCGTCATCAGCATTCAAGCATTCAACAGCTTTGCTTGCTACGGACACGACCTCTGGTCATTCCTCGGGGCCCTCGGCATCTTTCTATCCCTTCCTTTGCTCCCAGCCATCCTCTCGCTGGTGACCGCAAATCCTTTGAGAGCCGTTGGTGCCTGCCTCTTGTTCGCTCCGTGGCTCTTTTTCGCTTACTACACCGATTGCGTCCGCCCATATACCGGAGGCGGCGCATCCATGATCTACATCGCCGTGATTCTTTGGGGAACTCCATCTTCAATCATTGGAGCGCTTGTCACGGGCACTATTCTGCGAGCTGTAGGCATCCGCGTCGAAGAACGCAAACAACACACTCAACCGGCTCGCAGCTCGGCCTAATTCAAAACAGGGAGTATGGCGACGTGATCGTCAACATCGGCGAGATCACTTACGAGCTCATACGAGGCAGTGACGCCCAACGCGAAGGGATGTATCTAGAGGTATCGGCCTCAAGAAATGAAGGCCGATAACGCGTAAGCATTGGCTGACAACTCAAGCCGAGCCGCTTCGCGGCCCTGGGTCATCATATTGGCCTCCACTCTCGTGACAGTCTGACTGTATTGTTTCGGGATCCCAGCGAACTCGCACAGGTTGAACGTCTAATTGCACGATAGAGATGCGCAATTCAGCATCGGCACTCCTGTCCACCAATTCCATCGTTGTCCAACTACCAAACAACGCGACACTCGAGCAAGCGATGGATTTGCTTGTCTATCATGAATATGACAACGACTTCATCCGATGCCTCGCGCTTGACCCGTAGGCATTTAGTAACCCTCCCATTCGTCTCTGGCAGGTCGTTGGCCGCTGGTGGCACCCTTGTGCCTAGCGGCAAGAAGCACGGTTTTTCTGGGGATTACCGTCCAACCATTGATTGAAACCGAAGTCGCTTCACGGCTCGGCTTAATTTCTGGCATCAGGCAGCAAATGGAGGTTGATTGATGAGGAAAAGGACATTCGCGTGGCTGATCATGAGCCTGCTTGCGCTGGCCGTCGCAGGGTATGCGATCTCCATGTTGCTACTCGCACCCGAGGCTCGCCCGCCATTCGTACGTGGCCTTCTTTCGGATTGGCCCGTCGCGGCGCTTGCCCATTTTCTGGGCGGAGCGATTGCACTGATCGCCGACACTTTTCAACTCAATTCCCGGCTTCGAAACCGTTTCATCGGCGCTCACCGCTGGCTTGGCCGGTTGTACATCCTCGCGGCGGCCATGGGCGGGGTTGCAGCGTTGATCTTGGCGCCGCATTCAATGGGCGGCCTGATTTCTCATCTGGGATTTGGCCTGCTGGCAGTCTGTTGGGTGGGCAGCACGTTGAATGCCTATCGCCTCATCAGACGAGGCGATCTTGTTGGGCATAGAAGCTGGATGATTCGCAGCTATGCGCTCACGCTTGCGGCCGTGACACTTCGTCTGTACATACCCTTGAGCCAGCTGGCGGGCTTTCCAATGGCAATCGCATACCCCGCCATTTCGTGGCTTTGCTGGATTCCCAATTTACTGATCGCCGAGTGGTTCGTTCGGTCGCGGCATCACTTTGCAAGGCTGCCTAACAATGCATTCGAGCTGAAGCCGCTTCGCGGCTCAGCTTAATTAGGCATTCGGCGAGGAAAGATTTTCAGACTTTCAATGACTGCGCAGCCTCAATCACCTTATCGACGGTGAAGCCGAAGTACGGCATCAACGCCTCGATCGGCGCGCTGGCGCCAAAGCTGTCGATACCGACAACGGCGCCATCGAGACCGACGTACTTGCGCCAGAAATCCGTGACGCCCGCTTCCACGGCGACACGCTTGCGGCAGGCCTTGGGCAGTACCGACTCGCGATACTCCGCGCTCTGACGATCGAAGACGTTGGTGGACGGCATCGACACCACGCGCACCTTGTCGCCGAGCTTCGCGGCGGCTTCCACGGTGATGCCGACTTCGGAGCCGGTGGAAATGAGGATCAGCTCAGGCGCGCCGACCGAATCCTTCAGCACGTATCCGCCGCGGGCGATGTCGGCCACTTGCGCCTCGCTGCGCGGCTGGTGCTGCAGGTTCTGGCGCGAGAAGATCAGGCAGCTCGGGCCATCCTTGCGTTCGATCGCCGCGCGCCAAGAAACGGCTGATTCCACGGCGTCGCAGGGACGCCAGACATCGTTGTGCGGGATGTAGCGCAAGGACGCGAGATGCTCGATCGGCTGATGCGTGGGGCCGTCCTCACCGAGACCGATCGAATCGTGCGTGTAGACGTGGATCGCATGCGCGCCCATCAGCGCGCTCATGCGCACGGCGTTGCGCGCGTAGTCGCTGAAGACGAGGAAGGTGGCGTCGAAAGGAATGAAACCGCCATGCACGGCGAGGCCGTTGCTGATCGCGGTCATGCCGAATTCGCGCACGCCGTAATAGGCGTAGTTGGCAGCCGGATCCTCGCCAACCACCGTCTTGCTACCCTTCCACAGCGTGAGGTTGGAGTGGGCAAGGTCGGCGGAGCCGCCGAGCAGTTCCGGCAGCAGCGGGGCGAAGGTCTCGATGGCCATCTGCGAGGCCTTGCGCGAGGCGATGGTCTGGCCATCGGCCTGCAGCTTGGCGATATAGGCATCGGCGGCTGCGGCGAAGTCCGCCGGCAGCTCGGCATGCGAGCGGCGCGTCAGTTCCGCGGCGAGCTCGGGATGGCGCGCGGCGTACTTGTCGAAAAGGGTGTTCCACTGGTCCTCGCGCACGAGGCCGGCGTTGCCGGCGCGCCAGGCGTCGCGGATGTCCTGCGGAATCTCGAACGGGCCGTAGTTCCAGTTCAGCGCCTTGCGCGTGGCCTCGACTTCGTCCTTGCCGAGCGCAGCACCGTGCACGGATTCCTTGCCGGCCTTGTTGGGCGAGCCAAAGCCAATCGTGGTGCGGCAGCAGATCAGCGTCGGTTTGTCGTCGCGCGTGAGCGTCTGCTCGATCGCCGCCTTCACCGCATCCGGATCATGCCCGTCGACGCCACGGATCACGTGCCAGCCGTAGGCTTCGAAACGCTCCGGCGTGTTGTCAGTGAACCAGCCCTCGGTATTGCCGTCGATGGAGATGTGGTTGTCGTCCCAGAAGGCGACCAGCTTGCCCAGGCCCCAGGTGCCGGCCAGCGATGCGGCTTCATGCGAGATGCCTTCCATCATGCAGCCGTCGCCCATGAACACCCAGGTTCGATGGTCCACGATGGCGAATTCAGGTCGGTTGTAGCGCTGCGCGAGCAGTTTTTCCGCAAGTGCCATGCCGACGGCGTTGGCGAAGCCCTGCCCGAGCGGGCCGGTGGTGGTCTCCACGCCCGGAGTGACGAAATTCTCCGGATGGCCCGGCGTCTTCGAATGCAGCTGGCGGAAATGCTTGATCTCCTCCAGCGGCAGGTCGTAGCCGGACAAGTGCAGCAGCGCGTACTGCAGCATCGAGCCGTGGCCGTTGGAGAGCACGAAGCGGTCGCGGTTGAACCACTTCGGGTTGTTGGGGTTATGGCTGAGGTAGTCGTTCCACAGCACTTCGGCGATGTCGGCCATGCCCATCGGCATGCCGGGATGGCCGGAGTTGGCGGCCTGAACGGCGTCGATGGCGAGGAAACGGATGGCGTTGGCGAGGTCGCGGCGAGTGGGGGCGGATGTCATGGAGAACCAAGGCGCCGAGTAATGTGTGGGATGCTTATTGTCCCACCTCGGGAATGCCCTGTCGCCTGCCGCGATTTCGTTACTTGACCGGCGCTTCCAGGATGTCGCAGAAGCCCTTCTTCAAGCCTTTCCTGTCCACGAACAACCCGCCGGCGGGCGTAAACGACACTTCGACGCGAACACCGCCGCCGTTCTTGGACACCAGGACGTTCAACGGTACCCGCCTTCCGCTGCCGGACACGCCTTGATCGGCGGAAATGGTGCCCGCCTTCCTGTCGGCGTTGATGACCGTGAATCCCTGCCTGACCACTTCCTGCTGCAGCTTCTTGAAGGCGGCATCGACGGAAATGCCGGGATATTCGGCCCAGCTCTTGAATGCGCGGCCCTTCAGGATATTGCCTTCCTTGCTGTAGTGATCCATGCACTGGCCTTCCTGCGCCCGTGCCTGCCCGAACGGCAGGAGCGCCACCAGCAGCCCGGCGCAGAAAATCGATTTCATGACGACTCCTTCAGAACGTCCATGCCTCAGAACATCCATGCTTCAAAACATCCGCGCAATTAACACGCCCATCATGCCAGGCCCGCGCGGTTTTAACGCGCATGCACCGGCGTCCTAGCCGATGCTGTTACCGCGATCATCCAGGCTCGGACCATCGACCTCGCCCTTGGAGACCATCGCGGCAATGCCCAGGTCGCCGGTGACGTTGACCACGGTGCGCGACATATCCAGGAAGTGGTTGACGCCCAGCACCAGGCCGATGCCTTCCGGCGGCACGCCCACCATCCCGCAGATCAGCGCCACCACCGGCAACGAGCCGGACGGCACGCCGGCCGTACCGATGCCGCCGAGGATGCAGACCAGCATCACCATCACCTGCTGCCAGATCGACAGCTCCACGCCGAAGAACTGCGCCAGGAACAGCACCGTGACGCCCTCGAACAGGGCCGTGCCGTTCTGGTTGGCGGTGGCGCCGACCGTCAGCACGAAGCGCGAGACCTTGCGCGGCAGGCCCAGCGCCTCGTCGGCCAGACGCAGCGACACCGGCAACGTGGCGTTGCTGGAGGCCGTGGAGAAGGCGACGAGCATCGCCTCCTGCACGCCCTTGAAGAAGCGGATCGGCGAATAGCCGCCGATGAATTTCAAGGCCAGCGAATACGTCACCACCAGATGGATGACGAGGGCGAAGAACACCACCAGCACATAGGCGCCAAGCCGCAGCATCAGATCCCAGCCGAACAGCACGGCCAGATTGAACATGAAGCAGAACACCGCGTAGGGCGCGAGGCGGATGATGAGCCCGATCAGGGTCATCGAAATCTCGAACAAGCCTTCGATGCCGCGCTTGAGCGTCTGCACCGCCGGTGAGTTGGTCAGCACCATGCCGATGCCGAACATCAGCGCGAAGAACATCAGCGCCAGGATCGAGGCGTTGTCGGAAGCGGCGCCGATCACGTTCGAGGGCACGATCGACAGCAGCATGTGCAGGCCGCTGGAGTCGCTCTTGCTGCTGTCCTGGACGATGGCCTGCGCGCGTTCAGCGCCTTCGTTGAGCAGTTGCTGCGCCAGCGCCTTGTCGACGCCGGCACCGGGCTGGAACAGGTTCACCATCACCAGTCCGAGCACGACCGCGGCGCCGGACAGCAGTACGGTGTAGAGCAAGGTGCGCCAGCCGATCCGGCCCAGCGATCCGATGTCGCCCATCTCCGACACACCGACCACCAGTGCCGAGAACAGCAGTGGCACGATCATCATGAAGATCAGATTGAGGAAGACCGTGGAGAACGGCTGTGTCGCGTATTTCGTCAGCAGCTGCACCCATTGCGCCTCGGGGCCGACGCCGTAGTGCACGATCAGGCCAAGAAACAGGCCGACGACGAAACCGATCGCGATCTTCCAATGCAGCTGCATGCGCCCGTCTTTCTGGCGATGTCCGCCAGCGTGCGTATTCGGTTCTGACATGACGGGCTCCGCAGGCGAAAAACGGCCGCAGCTTAGCAAACCGAGCTCATCCGGCGCTTCCCGCGCCGCATTGCGGCCTTGTTCCGGCGGCAGAGGCGGGTCGCGCGGCGGAAATCGCCTCAGGAGGGATACAGCGGCGGCAACACCGTTTCCCGCGCGACGGTCACGGTTTTCCAGCGCGGCCCGGACGCGAAAGCGCTCCGCAACGCGGCGCGCGCGGCGACCGCGTCTCCACCACCCCAGCGTGCCCGCTGCAACTGCTCGACGGCCGCTTGCTGCGCGGGATCGTCGAGCCTTGCCCGCAAGGCATCGAGGTCGGCGACCTGCGGCTGCGTCATCATGCACAACGCATCCGCGACGGTACCGAGATCGGCGGTATCGAGCAGGTGCTTCAAATCGCGCTGGCCGATGCGCGGCGCGGAAGGCGTCGCCACGCCCTGGCCGGCGTTCGCCACGGCACGACGCTGCGGCACGATGGTGACGTTGCGACGGTGCAATCCCCATCCCAGCGTCACCAGCCACAGTACCGCGAAGATCACTGTCGCCAGTGCCCACGGACGGGTATGCGCCTCCGCGCCGGGGATGCTCGTATCGCCGGCCGCCGGAGAGATCGCCGTCGCGCCCGCGGCGGAACCTCGCGGCACCGTGGAATTGGCGCCTTGTGTTCCACCGCCAACCCTCAGATTGAGATCGGGCAGCGACGCGGTGCGCGCGATGCCGGCGCTCGTATCCCACCAGACGATGCGCGGACCGGGCACGCGCAGCGTCCCGGCCTGTGCCGGCACGATCGAGAACTTGCGCGTCAGTCTGGTCTGCGGCCGTCCCTTCTCGATCGTGTCGTCGCTCTGCACGGGATCGGCGAACACCTGCGCGCCATCGATGGATGGCAACTGCAGATCAGGAAGCTGCGGGGCGTTGGCGCCATCCGCATGCACTTCGATCATCACCGTCGCCGCTTCGCCCGCACGCACGCTCTGCGGCGTATTGAGGTAACGCAATGACAATCCGCGCAGCGGCAGCCAAGGTTGCGGCGCGTTCGCGGGGATCGGGCGCACACTGAGGCGTTGCGGATTGCCGGCGGTGTTCAATTCGCGCTCGCCATCGCCGAACATATCGTCGAAGAAGCCACCCAAGCCACGCCCCTGGAAACGCGCGCCGGGCACGGTGAGCGCGCCGCTGCGCTCGGGGATCAGCAGATAGCGGCGCTCGACCACGGTGTATTGCTTGCCGCCGACCTGATCGGTGTATTGCACATCCCTGCCGACGCGCTGCAGCGATGCGCCCTCCGGCGTCGGCTGGTCGAGCTGGCCGGAAATCAGCGGGGTTTCGTAATACAGCCGCACCGTGTAGCCCACGGACTGCTGCACATACGGCGCCGGATCGTCGGCCGACGCTTCGATGAACACCGGTCCGCCCGCGCGTGCGACTCTGACCGCGGAGACGTTCAAGGCCAGCGGCTGCGTGGTGCGCGAGCCGATCCTCAATGCGGGAATGGTCAGGGCGCCTTCGCGCTTGGGTTGCAGCGCAACCGCGTACAGCATGCGCGTGCGGGTCTCGCCGTTGACGATCTCGATCTGGCGGCTGCTGGTGTTGCCGCTGATCGCGAAATCACGCCGCAGCGGCGAATAATCGGGTGAATCGACGGTCAGGTCATCGGTTTCGATGTTGAGCGTGGTGGTTTCGCCAACGGCGATGTTGTCGCGGTCGATCCACGCGCGCGTCTGCGCCTGCGCGGCCAGAACCATGCACGACAACAGCAGACATAGCAGGGATCGCAACAACCACGACAACATTCCTCTTGACATCAGCGTTCCCCGGTTTCCTGGCGGCGCTCGTATTCGAGCCGGAATTTGGCGCGCAGCAGGCCGCCCGGATCATCCGGCACGCGCCGCAGCCAAGCGTCGTTGGCCTGGCGGCGCTCGCGTTCGGCGGGCGTCTCGTCGCGTTGCTGTGCGTCTTTCGCACCGCCCTTGTTCTTCTGCTCCTGCGCCTTGCGCAGCGCTTCCTCCATGCGTGCGCGCTGCTCGGCATCGGCCTTGCGCTGCGCCTCGGCATCGTCGGGTTTCGGTTGCGATGGCGTGTCTTGAGACGGAGGTGTCGGCTGCTGCCCTTGCGGTTGCGGCTGTTGCTGACGATCGTCCTGGGACGGCTTGTCGTTCTGCGGATGATTGTTTTGTTGCTCGCCGTCCTGGGGCTTCGAGTCGGAATCGTTTTTCTGGCCGTTTTGCGGATTCGACTGCCCGTTGCCGGAATTGTTTTTCTGCTGCTTGTCCTGGTTCTTGTTCTGCTGCTGCGGCGGCGGTTTTCGCTTCATCTCTTCGAGCACGGCCTTGCGATTGGCGATCGCGTCGGCCATCGCCGGCTGTTGACGCAGGGCCTCGTCGTAAGCGGCGATCGCATCCTGATATTTGCCTGCCTGCGCGAACGCGTTGCCGCGGTTGTAGGCGGCGTCGGCGCCCGGCAAATCCTTCCAGGTGCGTTCGGCGTTGTCGTAGTCGCGCTTGCGATACGCATCCACCCCCTCGCGCATTTTCTCGTGTTGCCGCTGATCGGCGCGACGCCACAGCGTGCCATCGTCCGCCGCATGCGCGGGCTGCAGCGGCAGCCACGCCATCACCACGAACGCGGCCAGCACGCTGCCTCGACGGAAGGCCGGCAGCATCAGCAGCAGCAAGGGCAGCAGCAGCCAATAGCCGTCGTCCTTCCACACGCTCGCTTTGTCGCCTTGCAGCGATACCGCCTCGCGTCCCGCCTGCGGGCGCAACACGCCGAGGGCTTCGAGATCGCGCGCGTCCGCGCTCAATGCTTGATAGCGACCGCCACCGCCGTCGGCCAGTTCGCGCAGTGAAGCCGAATCCAGCCGCGTGCGCTCGATGCGCCCTTCCGCCGTGCGGTAGGCGCTGCCGGCTTCGCTGCCGAGGCCGAGCACCGACACGTGCATGCCCGCATCGCGTGCCTGGCGTGCCGCCTGTTGTGCTTCGGCATCGGCATGATCGGTCAGCAGCAGGATGTCGCCGCCGCCGTAACCAGCCTGCCGGATCAGTCGCGCGGACCAGGCGATCGCCGATGCCGCGTTGCTGCCCTCCACCGGCATGATGTCCGGCGTGAGCGCATCCAGGAACAACGCGAGGTTGCCCGCATCGTCGGTCAACGGCGCGACCGTGTGCGTATCGCCGGCGAAGGCCACCAGCGCCACCTGACCGCCGGCGCGCTGCTTGAGCAGCGTGGCGATCTTCGCGCGCGCCTGCAGCAGGCGCGAGGGCGGCAGATCGGCCGCGAGCGTGGCGCTGGACAGATCGAGCGCGATCACCAGCGGCGCTTCGTTCTGCAGCAAGGGCTGCTCGCTCTTGCGCCAGCTCGGACCGGCCAGCGCCAGCACCGCCAGCGCGAATGCCGCCAGCAGCGCCCACATTCCGAGAGCGCCACGAGCGCCCTCCCGTGCCGCCAGCAGATGCGGCAGCAGATGCGGATCGACCGCATCGCGCCAGACGCTGCGCTGTCGCCGCTGCCGATACCACCACCACGCCGGCAGCGGCAACGCGAGCAACGCCAACAGCCAGTAGGGCCGCAGGAAGTGCAGCGCGGAGAGTGCCTCCTGCCAAGCCGCGATGCTCATGCCGTCGCTCCCGCCAGCATCCGGCGCGGCCACGCGAACGCGAGCAGCAGGCACAGGACGGAAGCCGTCAGCGGCCACGGATAACGCTCGATCTGCGGCCTCACGCGCTTGCCCGCGCGCATCACCGGTTCGAGTTTGTCGATCTCGGCGTAGATGCCGGCGAGCTGTTCGGTGTCGCGTGCGCGGAAGGCGCGGCCACCGGTCATGTCGGCGATACGCTTCAGGCCGGCTTCGTCGATGTCATCACCGCCACCGGGCACCGGCAGGCGGAAACCGAACACCGACATCGTGCCGTCGCTGCCAAACGCAATGGTGTGGATGCGCACATGTTCGTCACGCGCGAGTTCGGCGGCCTTCATCGGATCGAGCAGGCCGGCATTGCTCACGCCGTCGGTGAGCAGGATCAGCACGCGCTGATCGGTGGGCTGCGCGCGCAGACGCTTGACGCCGAGGCCAATGGCATCGCCGATGGCGGTTTCCTGCCCGGCCAAGCCCACCACGCTGTCGACGAGCTGCTGACGAACACTTTCGCGATCGAGCGTGAGTGGCGTGAGTGCGTACGCGCGCTGTCCGAACACCAGCAGGCCGACGCGATCGCCGGCGCGGCGATCGAGGAAGTCCGCCAGCACCGCTTTCGCCGCGGTGAGGCGATCGACGACGCCGTTGCCGAGCTGCATGTCCTCTTCGGCCATGCTGCCGGACAGGTCGACGGCCAGCATCAGATCGCGCCCGGACTGCGGCGGCTGCAAGGCCTCGCCCGCCTGTTGCGGGCGCGCCGCGGCCACGCAGAGCAAAGCCCATGCCAGCCACAGCATCGGATTGGCGAATCCTGCGCGCCCGACGCCGATGCGGCCACCCGCAATCGCGTCCAGGCGCGTGCCATACGGGACTTTCAATGCCGCCGAAGCGCTGCGCTGTGCCGGCAGCAGGCGCCGCACCAGCCAGGGCAACGGCAGCGCCAGCAGCAGCCAGGGCCAGGCGAAGGAGAATTCCGGCAAGGAAAACCAGTCGCTCACTTGCGCACCGCCATCAGTTCCAGATAGCGCTTGCGTGCGAGCGGAAGCAGATCACGCACGACTTCGTCGGCGAGATCACGACGGAAACCGCCGTCGAGCAGAAGACGTCCCGGTCCTTGCGAGAAGGGTTTTTCCGCGCGGCCTTTTTTTCTCGACGGACCATCGAGAAAGGCCAGCCAGGCTTCGCCTTCGAGCTTGTCTGCCGCCGGATCGCTCCGACGCGCGGCGCGGCGCAGCAGTTCCGAAATGGCGGCGACCCGTGCGGAAGCGGCATCGTGTGCTTGCAACGCATCGTCGAACAAACGGACGGCCGCCTTGCGTCGACGCCTGCGGCGCAACCAGAGACGCGTCGACACTACGACGGCAATGATCACTACGGCGGCAACCAGCCACCAGCCCGGCGCAGGCGGCCACCACGGCGGCGCCTCGGGCTGGTGGATCTCGCGCAGGACGAGGCCGTCGGAAGACTGCATCTCAGCCGGCCCTCGTCTTGCCGAAAATCGGCAGCCACGCATCACTGGGCATCTCGCTCGACAGCACCTGCACACGGATGCCTCGCGCGGGCAGACGCGCGAGTGTGGCTTCCAGCGGCCGTACGAATTCCTGCCGCCAGCGCTGTCGCGGCGCATCGGCCGCGAGATCGAGTTCGACGCGATGTCCCGCACTCGCGAACGGCAACGTGGCACGCGGCGGCACGCGCTCCAGCGGATCGCTGAGCAGCAGCACGATCACTTCGTTGTGCATCGCCAGCGAGGGCCAGCGCTCGTCGGGAATTGCCATGATGCTGGCGGGATCGGCCAGCACCAGCAGGCGCGAGCCGGGACGCAGCACGCGCCGCGCATGATCGAGCGCGACACCGAGCCCGGCATCGCCGGCTGGCGGCTGCGCATACCAGCGCACCAGCGCATCGAGCACTCGCAATGCGCCACGCGGCCCCGAGGCTGGCGCGACCGGTGGCTCGGAACCGTTACCGCGCAACGCCGCGATGCGATCGCCGTCGCGTACCGCGGCCCACGCGGCGATGGCGCCGGCGCGCGCGGCCTGTACCGACTTGAAGCGCACGCGCGTGCCGAAGTACAGCGACGGCGCGGTGTCGGCGACGATCAGCGTGAGGCGTTCGCGTTCGGCCTGAAATAATTTTGTGTGCGGACGACCGGAGCGCGCGGTGAGCCGCCAATCGATATGTCGCGCATCATCACCAATCGTGTACTCGCGCGATTCCGCGTATTCCATGCCGCGGCCGCGCTGCGGCGACAACGCCTGTCCGCTGACGCCATGACGCCCGCGTCGCGGCGGTCGCCGTCCCTGCGCGGCGGCGCGCAAGGCGACGAGTTCGGCCAGCGTCGGCGTGATGCCGTTGCCGAGCGCGACGGAATGGGCAACCGGTTGCATGCTCATGCGGGGATGATGGGCGGCAAGATGGCGAGCGCGATCGAGGCCGCGCCTTACGGCAACGGCACCTTGTCCAGCAGCGCCCGCACCAACCGCTCGCCGTCCCAGCCTTCCGCGGTTGCTTCGTAGCTCGGCAGCACGCGATGGCGCAGCACGTCCGGCGCGATGGCGCGCACGTCATCGGGGGTGACGAAGTCGCGGCCGCCCAGCCAGGCGCGTGCGCGCGCGCAACGCTCCAGCGCGATCGATCCGCGCGGGCTGGCGCCCCAACCGATGCGGCGCGCGAGGTCGGCGTCGTAGCGCCGCGCATCGCGCGAGGCCAGCACCAGTTCGACCAGATAACGTTCCACCTGCGGCGCGACGTGCAGATCGAGCACGGCGTTGCGCGCGGCGAACACGTCCGCGGGCACGATCTTGGTCGCCGGCGCGCGCGCGGGCTGCTGCGCCTGACGCGCGCGCTCGCGAGCCAGCCGCAGGATCTCGCTTTCGGCCGCGGCTTCCGGATAGCCGATGCGCACGTACATCAGGAAACGGTCGAGCTGCGCTTCCGGCAGCGGGAAAGTGCCTTCCTGCTCGATCGGATTCTGCGTGGCCATCACCAGGAACAACGGCGATAGGCCGTAGGTCTGGCGGCCGACGGTCACCTGGCGCTCGCCCATCGCTTCCAGCAGCGCCGATTGCACCTTCGCAGGCGCGCGGTTGATCTCGTCGGCGAGCAGCACGGAGTGGAAGATCGGTCCCGGCTGGAATTCGAAGTGCCCGTCCTGCGGGCGCCAGACCTCGGTGCCGGTGAGATCGGCCGGCAGCAGGTCGGGCGTGAACTGCACACGGGCGAAATCGGCCTCGATGCGCGAGGACAACGCACGGATGGCGGTAGTCTTGGCGAGGCCGGGCGCGCCTTCGACCAGCAGATGCCCGTCGGCCAGCAACGCGATCAGCAGGCGCTCGATGAGCGCGGCCTGGCCGACGATCTCGTGGCTGAGATCCTCGCGCAAGGCATGGAACAGGCCGTGGAGGCGCGAAAGGTCCGAGGGTTGGTCGTTTTTGGGGACGTCGTACGAGGCAGCGGTATCCATGGCGTTACGGGCAGCGGCGCGGGTTGGCGTCAGGCCGAGTTTGACTGATTCAGCGGCCTCTGGTTCCTGCCGGTCCTTCGTCCGTTAAGGAAACCTCGACACGAAAACGCGAACGGGGCCCGCAGGCCCCGTCCGGTCGGCTGTCGCCGTGATCAATTGCGCTGAGCGACTTTCAGCACCTTCGGCGTGACGAAGATCAGCAGCTCGGCCTTCTGCTTGCTGCGGCCCTTCTTGCGGAACAGGTTGCCGAGGATCGGCAGATCGCCGAGGAACGGCACCTTGGTCACGTCGCTGCGGTCGTTGAACTCGTAGACGCCACCGATGACCACCGTCTGGCCGTCTTCGACCAGCACCGCGGTGTTGATCGAGCGCTTGGCCAGGTTCGGCACCGAGCCGAGGCCGGCGATGGTGGTGTAGTCGGCGATCTCGTCCTTCTTCATCGCCATGGCCAGGAACACGCGGCCGTCATTGGTGATGGTGGGCGTGACCTTCAGTTCGAGCACGGCGTCCTTGAACTGCACCGTCGGCACGTTGGCATTCTGGCCGGTGACGGTGATGTAGCCGATCTCGCGGCCCTGGGTGATGACCGCTTCACGCTGGTTGCTGGTCACCACGCGCGGGTTGGAGACCACTTCGCCACGCTGTTCCTGCTGCAGCGCCGACAGCTCGATGTCGAGCAGGTAGCCGGCGTTGAGGATCGACAGGGCGAGCGCGCCGGCGGCGTTGGTGACCGGCAGGTTGACGTTCAAGCCGCGAGTCAGCGTGCGCAGCGGGCCAAGCGGTGCCTGCGGCTCGGGGCCGGTTCCACCCCCCCGTTCCCAGGCATCGTGCGCTGCCGTGTAGTCCTGAAGCGACTGGTTGTATTCCCGTTGCGCAGTGGCCTCGGCATTGATGTTGTTGATGTTGGCGCCGAGATCGCCGCTGAAATACTTGTCGCCCTTCATGTTGCTGCCGCTGATGCCGAACTTGGCACCGAGCTCGCGCGCGAAGGACTCGTTGGCGATCACGATCCGGGCCTCGATCACCACCTGATCGACCGGGCGGTCGAGCTGGCTGACAAGATTCTTCACGTTCTGCACGCGCTGCGGGATGTCGATCACCAGCAGCGTGTTGGTGCGGCGGTCGAAGCTGATGCTGCCGCGCGCGGACAGGAAGCCGCGGCTCTGGGCGCCACCGCCACCACTGCCGCTCTTGCTTTCCTCGGTCAGCAGCTTGGCGATGTCCTCGGCGTTGGCGTAGTTGACCGGGATGTACTCGGTCACCGTCTCGGCACGCTCCTCGATGGCGATGCGCGCGTCGGCCCTGGCCTGTTCGGCGCTGGCGATCTCCGCCTGCGGCGCCACCCAGATCACGTTGCCGCTACGGCGCTTGTCCAGCCCCTTGGCCTGCAAGACGATGTCCAGCGCCTGATCCCACGGCACGTTGTCCAGGCGCAGGGTCATGTCGCCCTGCACGGTGTCGGAGGCCACGATGTTGAGATGGGCTTCGTCGGCGATGATCTTCAGCACCGTTCTGACGGCGATGCTCTGGAAATCGAAGGTGACGGGACGACCCGTGTACATGCGCGTGGCTTCACCGGCCGTCGCCTGCGCGCCGGCGGCGGTGCTAGTGGTCGTCGCACCAACGGCACGACCCGTGGGCGCGGACGCCGCGGCACGCGGCACGATCTCGACCACGTAGTCGCGACCGGTCTGATAGGCCATCGGCTCGAACGTGCCCTGCGTTGCCAGCACGATGCGCGAACCGGTACCGACCTGGTTGGCGTCGATACGCTGCACGGGCGTGGCGAAGTCGGTGACGTTGAGTGGCTTCTGCAGCGCCGGTGCCAGATTGGCGTTGCCGACGTCGATCACCACGCTGGAACCTTGCGTGCGCATGTCCGGCATCGCGCCGTCACCGCTGAAACGCATGATCAGCTTGCCGGAGCCGCCGTCACCGCGCTTGAAGTCCAGATTGGAAATCGAAACGCCGCCCGGAAGTCGCTTGGCAGGATCGACGCCAGCGGTCGCGGCGACGCTCTGTGCGGAAGCAGGGATCGCAGTGGCACCGTCGATAGGGGCTGCATGGACGGCACCGAAGGCCGCCAACAGGCCCGCGGCGAGCCCTACGGTGCCCGCGCGCAATACCGAGGCACGACCCCGATGCGAGTCTAACTGTCTTTTAACAAACATCTGATCTCCCCTAGTCACTTGTCTTCGAGCGCGACCGACGCCGGCCTTTCAAGCCAGCCCCCTGCACCGTCGGGCACCAATTCAACGAGTTCGATCTTGTCCTTGCTGACCGATGTTACACGACCATCGTTTTGGCCAATGTACATGCCTGACTGCACGCGATAGACGACCTTGTCAGGCGCCTGCACCAGAGCGACAAGGCCACCGGCCTGGATCGTACCCACCATGTCGAGCGTATCCAGCGGAAATTGCTCCAGTGGCTGCTTGCGGCGATGCGAGTCCGGACGCGGACCACTTCCCGTGTCTTCGTCGGTGAAGGCATCGCTAAACGGATCGCGCAGCCCCTGCGCGGCGTATTCAAAGGTCTCGAACTGCTGCATCACCGGCAAGGGATCCAGCGGCGGCGCCGGCTTGGCCTTGATCTCGGCGACCCATTCCTCGAGGTTCGGCGCATCGCCGGGCGTGCTGGTGATGCCGCGGCCACAGCCGGTCAGCGCCAGGACAACGGCAAACAGTGCGAGGGAACGCGAAGTGACGATCATGCGCATGTCAGCTCTCCCCTCCGGCAGCGGCCTTGGGCTTCTTCTTGCCCTTGTTCTCCTTGGCGGCGGCATCGGCGGCGGCCTTTTCCTGCTCGGCCACTTCCTGCTCGTCGAGGTAGCGATAGGTCTTCACGGTACCGGCGAGCTTCAGGCTGCCGTCCGGGCGCAGCGATGCGAGTGGATCCTTGTCCGCATTCACGGGTTTCAGGGAGATGTTGTGCATCGTCATGATGACCACGCGCGGCAACGAAGCCACGCCGCTGACGAAGGCGCCGAACTGGTGATAGGTCCCCACCATTTCCAGGTCGATGGGCTTCTCGGCGTAGAACTCCTTCAACGTCTCGGGCTGGGGCCGGAACAGCTCGTTGCGGATGCCGGTGGCCAGCGCCGTCTGCGAGATGTCGGTGATCAGGTCGGGCATCTCGGTCTTGCTGGGCAGCTGACGCAGCATCTGCTGCAACTGCTGCTCCATCTGTGCCAACTGCTGCTTCAGCGGCTCGAGATTGGCGGCGCGGCCCTGATCCTTCTGGAACTTGGCGCGCAGCTCGGTTTCCTTGTTCTCCAACCCCTTCAGCACATCGCCCTTGTCGCTGGTCAGCAACCACCACATCAGGCCGAAGATGATCAGGGCGATGAGCGCGCAGAACCCCATCTGGTAGGTCCGCGGCCACGATCCGATGCTGTTGATGTCCAGCTGTTTGAGCGACACCTTTTTCTGGCTCATGGCGTGGCTCCCGCGGCAGGCTTGGCGTCGGTCGGCTTGGCGGCGGCAGGCGCCGCTGGTGGCGCGGCCGGCTGCGTGCCGGCGGCCGGCGTCGTGCCCGTGGCACCGACCGCACCGGGCGTCTGCTCTGGTGGCGGCGCATCGGGAATGCCGTCGCCGTCCTCGTCACGCGGCGCGTTGGGATTCGCGGTCGTCACCGCCAGGGTGAAGACGTAAGGCAGGCCCTTCACCGCACCCTTGGCCTGGATCACGGACAGATCCGGCTTGGTCATCCAACCGGAATTTTCCAGATTGCGCATGTAATTGCTCACGCGCGCATTGGACTGCGAGCGACCTTCCAGGGTGAGCTTCTCGCCCTCCTGCTTGATCGAGGTCAGCACCACGCCGTCGGGAATCGTGCGCACCAGCGAATCGAACAGATGCACCATCTTCGAGCGGTCGGACTGCAGCTTCTCGATGATCTCCTTGCGCTTGAGCAGCCGCGCCTTCTTCTCGTCGAGCTGCTTGATCTCCTCGATCTGCTTCTGCACTTCCTTGATCCGCGCCTCCATGTAGGCGTTGCGCGCGTTCTGGCCGTCGATCTGGTTGTTGTAGTAGGTGTTCACCAGGAACCAGAGGAACACGCCGCCCAGGGCGAAGAGCCCGAGCATGATCATGAATTCCTTCTGGCGCTGCTTGCGGCGTTCCGCCCGCCACGGCAACAAATTGATCCGCGCCATCAGTCAAAGCTCCTCAGGGCCAGGCCCACCGCGATCATCAGCGCCGGCGCATCCTGCTGCAGCATGTGTGCCTGCACGCGCGCGCCCAACGTCATCTGCGCCATCGGATTGGCGACCACGGTCGGGACACCGAGTTGTTCCACCACCATCTCGGCGACGCCGGGAATGGAGGCGCATCCGCCGGCCAGCACGATCTGGTCGACGCGATTGAACTCGCTGCCCGCATAGAAGAACTGCAGCAGACGTCCGATCTGCTGCACCAGCGTTTCCTTGAAGGGTTCCAGCACTTCGATGGCGTAGCTTTCCGGCAGGCCGCCCTGGCGCTTGGCAAGCGCGGCGTCCTCGTAGCTCAGCCCGTAGCGGCGCATCACCTCGTCGGTGAGCTGCTTGCCGCCGAACATCTGTTCGCGGCTGTACAGGCTGCGGCCGTTGCGCAGAATGCTCAGCGTGGTCGTGCTCGCGCCGATGTCGACCAGCGCCACCAGGCCGCCATGCGGCAGGTTGAGCGAGTGCGACACCAGCGCGAAGGCGTTCTCGATCGCGAGCGCCTCCACATCCATCACCTTCGCCGAGAGCCCGCCGAGTTCGAGCGCCGAAGCGCGCAGCTCGACATTCTCCGAACGCGACGCGGCCAGCAGCACCTGCACCATCTCGTTGTTGCCGGGCATCGCGCCGAGCACTTCGTAATCGAGGTTCACTTCCTCGATCGGATACGGGATGTAGTTGGCGGCTTCGAGCTCGACCTGCGATTCCAGCTCGTCGTCGTCGAGATCGGCCGGCATCGGAATGATCTTGGTGATCACCGCCGATCCCGCCACGGCGGCGGCGGCATGCTTGGCGCGGCTGCCCGAACGCGTCAGCGCGCGCCGGACGGCACCCGCGACCGCGTCGACCTCGACGATGTTCTTCTCCACCACCGCGTTCGCGGGCAGCGGCTCGATGGCGTAGTGCTCGACCCGATAACGCTCGCCCGCACGCGACAATTGCACCAGCTTTACAGCCGTCGAGCTGATATCGACCCCGACCAGCGGGACCTGGCTCTTAGTAAGTAACCCCACGATCTCTCCCCATTTCACGGGCGCGCATAGCGCTTCTCGTGCCCCAGCGTCATTAGATAACGGACTTTTCACTGCCTGGCAACCGCCAAGTTGTCAGAGCGTGTCGCAATGCCCGCATTTTTGGTCGCACAAGCGACGTGAAGCGTTCGTTTACGACCGACATGCAACTGTCATGCCAAAAATCGACGCATCGGGTCGCCACGCCCACTTTCTAAGGCGTTTCGCGGTGTGACGGGCGTGACGCGGCCGGAAACGCTTACCGGGAGGCGCCCCCGCCCCCATTCCGGGGCCGATCAGGCCGGTCCTCTATACTTCCGCGGCCACGACAACCTCGTTACACACCCCAGGGACCCGCTTGATGTCACGCTTTCGCCGCCTGTTGCGCTGGACACTGATCGTTTGCGTCGCCGCGATCATCCTGGGAGGACTGGCACTCGGTACGCTCTACGTCGTCGTGTCCTCGCGCCTGCCGGACGTGCAGACGCTGCGCCACATCGAGTTGCAGGAACCGATGTACGTCTACGCGCGCGACGGCCGCCTGATGGCGCTGTTCGGCGAGACCCGGCGCTATCCCATCGCCATCGAGAAAGTGCCCAAGCGTGTGAAGGACGCCTTCATCGCGATCGAGGACAGCCGCTTCTACCAGCACCACGGCGTCGACTACAAAGGCGTGGGACGCGCCATCTGGCTGCTCGCCACCACCAACGACCAGCGCGTGCCCGGCGGCTCGACCATCACCCAGCAGGTGGCGCGGCAGTTCTTCCTCAGCTCCGAATACAGCTACATGCGCAAGCTGCAGGAAATGCTGCTGGCGATGAAGATGGAGCGCGAGCTGACCAAGGACGAGATCCTCGAGCTGTACCTCAACAAGAGCTTCTTCGGCAATCGCGCCTACGGCGTCGCCGCGGCATCGGAGTACTACTACGGCAGGCCGCTGGACCAGCTCAGCCTGGACGAGATCGCCACCCTGGCCGGTACGCCGAAGTTCCCCTCCAGCGGCAATCCCATCAGCAATCCCGAGCGCAACAAGCTGCGTCGCGACTACATCCTCGACCGCATGGCCGAACTCGGCTACGCCGGTGCCGATGAAGTCGCGCAGGCCAAGACCGCGGCGATGCACGCCACGCCGCACGAGCGGCCGGTGGAGGTCTACTCGCCTTACGTCGCGGAAATGGTGCGGCAGGAGATGCTCGCCCGTTACGGCGGCGAGGCGCTCACCAAGGGCTATCACGTCACCACCACCATCGACCCCGTGATGCAGGCCGCCGCCGACAAGGCGATCCGCGATGGCCTGGAGACCTACGACCACCGTCACGGCTGGCGCAAGGTCGAGCAGCACTTCGACCTGGCCGCGAACGAGGACGCCACCGCCGCGGCCGCGCGCCTGCGCGGGATCGCATCGCAGGGCGGCCTGTATCCGGCGGTGGTTCTGCGCAGCGGCGGCGGCACCGCCGACCTCGTCCTCGCCGACGGCACCACACTGACGCTGGATGCGGCCAGCAGCCGCTGGACCGGACGCGCGCCCTCGGCCCTGCTCGTGCGCGGCGACCTCGCGCGCGTGCGCAAGATCGAGACGCCGGTGAAGACCGCGACGCCACCGGCCGGCAACGACAAGACCGGCGCCACCGACGCGCCGCAGCCGCCGCCGGCGGTCACGGTGAGCTGGCGCCTCGACCAGCTGCCGCTGGCGCAGGCGACGCTGGTGTCGCTGGAACCCGACACCGGCGCCCTGCGTGCCCTGGTCGGTGGTTTCAGCTTCGCCGGCAGCAAGTTCAACCGCGCCACGCAATCGCGACGCCAGCCCGGCTCGAGCTTCAAGCCCTTCCTCTACGCCGCTTCCTTCGAGCGCGGCTACAACCCCGCCTCGATCGTGCTCGATGCACCGGTCGTGTTCCGCATGCGCCGCGGCCAGATGTGGCGTCCGCAGAACGACACCGGCAACTTCGCCGGCCCGATGCGCCTGCGCGAAGCCCTGGTGCAGTCGCGCAATCTCGTTTCGGTGCGCCTGCTCGATGCCATCGGCGTCGACTACGCGCGCCGCTACATCAGCCACTTCGGCATCGACGAGGCGCTGCTGCCGCCCAACCTGTCGATGTCGCTCGGCACCGCCTCGCTGCCGACCATCGATGTCGCGCGCGGCTACGCCGTGTTCGCCAACGGCGGCTTCCGCATCACTCCCTGGTTCATCGACGAAGTGAAGGACCGCGACGGCAAGGTCATCTTCAAGGAGAAGCCGCCGACCGCCTGCCGTAGCTGCAGCCAGGCCGCGGGCGAACAGGGCATCCAGGTTTCCAACGTCGTCGACGGCTTCAATCTCGGCCCCGGCGCATCGCCACCCGCGCCCACCGACAAGAGCGTCGCCGGCAAGGACAAGAACGGCAAAGACAAGAAGGACGCCAAGGCCGAAGCGGACACCGCGCCGCTCGCACCGCCGCCTCCGCCCGGCACGCCACTCGCGCCGCGCGCCATCGACGAACGCGTCGCCTATCAATTGGTCTCGATGATGCGCGATGTGGTCCAGCGCGGCACCGGTACCGCCGCCAAGGTGCTCGGACGCGAGGACGTCGGCGGCAAGACCGGCTCCACCAACGACCACCGCGACGCCTGGTTCTCCGGCTTCGGCGGCAATCTCGTCACCACCGTCTGGGTGGGACGCGACGACTTCCGTTCGCTCGGCTACCGCGAATACGGCGGCAAGGCCGCCCTGCCGATCTGGATCGACTACATGCGCGTGGCGCTGAAGGACGTGCCGATCGCGCGCAACGATCCGCCGCAGGGCATGGTCAAGGTCACCGTCGCCGGCAACGGCACGCTGATCCCGGGCGGCAGCGGCGGCATCGTCGAATGGGTCAAGGCCGAAGACCTCGAACGCATGGAAACCTACACCAACGAAGACGTCGAGCAGGCGCCGGACGAGAAATCCTTCGACATCTTCTGAGCCGCTGAGTTCCCGCGGGTGAATTCCTGCGAGGAGCCGGCCCATTCTTCCGGCATCGCCGACCGATGCCGGTTGTGTCTATCTGTCTCGTTTCCTAACGCCCGATTCGTCATTTCGACCGGGACGTTTGGTAGACATGCATAAAACTTCGTGTACAGTCCGGCGAGGCTTGATCCGGGAGCATGCGATGCACCACGCCCGTCAGCACGCCGAGACACGAACCCGCGAACGTCGCCGCCGTCTCGCTCATGAAGCCGCGCGCCTGATGGCCGAAGGCGGTATTCGCGACTATCACCAAGCCAAGCTCAAGGCCGCCAGCCGCCTCGGCATCCACGACGACGCCTCGCTACCACGCAATCGCGAGATCGAGGATGCGCTGCGCGAATATCAGCGCCTGTTTGTCGGCGGCGCTCATCGCGATGCCCTGCGCGCGCGCCGCGATGCCGCGCTGCGCGCGCTGGAATTCTTCGCCGCCTTCGATGCCCGCCTCGTCGGCCCGGTGCTCGAGGGCACCGCCGATGCCAACGCGCCGGTCGCATTGCAGCTCTACACCGACGATGCCGAAGCGGTCGTGCGCTTCCTCGAAGAGCATCGCATTCCCGCCGACAGCCGCAACCGCCGCCTGCGCCTGGATCGTTCGCGCGAAGGCGATTTTCCGGTCTGGGTGTTCAGCGCCGAGGAGTTCTCTTTCGATCTCACCGTGCTGCCCGCCGACGCGCTGCGGCAGGCACCGTTGTCGGGCGTCGACGAGAAACCGATGAAACGCGCGTCCGCCTCGCAGTTGCGGCAGATGCTGACCGAGGAAGAGATCGCCGCCTACGAAGCATAGGCGGCGTGTCGTATCCGCATCGTTTGTTCGCACGATGATGCGCGGACGCGATCGCGCGCATCCACGCGCGTCAGGCCGAGGATCAGGTTCAAGCGGTCGTCGGACGCCGCTCGAAACCGAAGACGTTGAGTTCGATCACCACGAACGCCACCAGCCACAGCAACGCATCCCAGGCGTCCAGCCAGACGGCCGCGCTGCCATCGCCGACACCACGCACGAACCAGATGAGTAGAAAACCGGCCAACGCCAGATACAGCAAGCCGGTCGCCCAACGCCGGAACGCGTGCGCGAGCGGGCGTTGCGGCGAAATGCGCACTTCCAGCTCCAGCAACGCCACCACCCCGAGCCAGGTCAGGGCATTGCCGAAGTCCAGCCATTCCCGCGCCAGGGCGTAATCGAAACAGGCCCAGACCACCGCGGCGGCGGCGGGAATGCGCAACCCATGCAACCATCGCCGCAACCGCGGCGAGGTTCGCCAGTCACCCGTCTCCCATTCGAACAGGAGCAGCAACACGACCCAGGCACCGGTATCGATCTGCTCGGTCACGGTGCCGTGCATGCCGTAGAGCATGACGTTCCCGGCGAGCAGAACGTAGACCAACCACTTGAACGCGACGAAGCCGCGCAGCGAATGCCGCCCGGACGACGCCGCGTCGTTCACACGCTCAGCGCTTGTCGATACCGACGTAATCGCGCACGTCGTGGCCGGTGTAGATCTGGCGCGGACGGCCGATCTTCGCTTCCGGATCGACCTGCTGTTCCAGCCAATGCGCCACCCAGCCGGCGGTGCGGGCGATGGCGAACATGACCGTGAACATCTCGGTCGGAATCTTCAGCGCCTTGTAGATGATGCCGCTGTAGAAATCGACGTTCGGGTAGAGCTTGCGCTGGATGAAGTACTCGTCCTTCAGCGCCGCCTCTTCCAGCTTCAGCGCCACTTCCAGCAACGGATCGTTGACGCCGAGTTCGCCCAGCACCTTGTGCGTCATCTCGCGGATGATCTTGGCGCGCGGATCGAAGTTCTTGTAGACGCGATGGCCGAAGCCCATCAGGCGGAAGCCGGATTCCTTGTCCTTGGCCTTGGCTACCGCGCTCTCGACGTTCTTGGCGTCGCCGATTTCGGCCAGCATCTTCAGCACCGCTTCGTTGGCGCCGCCGTGCGCCGGGCCCCACAGCGCGGCGATGCCGGCGGCGACCGAAGCGTAGGGATTGGCGCCGGTGGAACCGACCAGGCGCACGGTCGAGGTCGAGGCGTTCTGCTCGTGATCGGCGTGCAGGATGAACAGCAGATCCAGCGCCTTGGCGACCACCGGGTTCAGCTGCAACGGCTCGCTCGGCACCTCGAACATCATGTGCAGGAAGCGGTCGACGTATTCGAGGTTGTTGCGCGGATAACGGACCGGCCAGCCGATCGAATAACGGTAGGCGGCCGCGGCGATCGTCGGCACCTTGGCGATCAGGCGGATCGCGGCCAGGCGGCGCTGCTCGGGATCATTGAGATCGAGCGTGTCGTGATAGAACGCCGACAGCGAGGCCACCGAGGCGCACAGGATCGCCATCGGATGCGCGTCGTAATGGAAACCGTGCAGGAAGTTCTTCAGCGACTCGTGCATCATCGTGTGATGCGTGACTTCGTCGTCGAAGGCGGCGAATTGCGCCTTGTCCGGCAGTTCGCCGTTCATCAGCAGATAGGCGACTTCGAGGAAGCTGGAATCCTTCGCAAGCTGCTCGATGGGGTAGCCGCGATACAGCAGCACGCCGTTGTCGCCGTCGATGTAGGTGATGGCGGACTTGCAGCTCGCCGTCGCCGTGAAGCCGGAGTCGTAGGTGAACAACCCCGTCTCCTTGGTGAGCTTGGCGATGTCGACACAGCCGTTGCCCAGCGTCGGTTTCAGCACCGGCAATTCGACCGACTTGTCGCCGGCGTTCAACGTGACCTGATCGATGGTTGACACTGCAACACTCCTCAGAACATGCCGTTTTCACAGCCGCGCTGCCTGGGCAGCGCTGGTGGATGGGATCGGCGGTCGAAGCCGGCGGCTTGCCGCGATGCAGCAATTATCGCATAGCGCGATTGGAGTCCCGACTCGATCCCGCCGGGTGGTGCGCGATGCAGCGTTGCGCCTGGCGAACGGTGGGGTTCATGGGCCGCAGCGCCACATTTTCTCGCCGCATCATGCGACCGTCACACGCCCATGACCCGCAAGGCGGCAGGAATTCATGGCCTACCCACCGTCTTCGTTTTTCGGGATCGCGGAAACGCAAACGGCCGCCCGAGGGCGGCCGCGGCGGCGTCGCGCGAAGCGCGGACGCTTATTACTTGGTGTAGCGGCGCTTGAACTTGTCGATACGGCCGCTGGTGTCCATGACCTTGTTCTGGCCGGTGTAGAACGGATGCGTGGCCGAGGAGATTTCCACCTTGATCAGCGGATACTCACTGCCGTCCTCCCACTTGATCGTCTCCTTGCTGCCAAGGGTCGAGCGGGTCAGGAACTTGAAATCCGAAGTCACGTCCTGGAAGACGACTTCGCGGTATTGGGGGTGGATGTCGGCCTTCATGGCGGGCACCAGATTCATGCAAGGAAAGAGCGGCATTTTAGCCCGCTCCGCCCGGATCATGCAACCCGGCCCAATTCCGGTCCGATTTCCGCCTGGTTCCGGGCGGTTTTCCCGCCCTAGCCCGCGGCCAGCGCCGCTTGGATCAGCGACTCGAAGCGGTCCTGGTCGTAGCGCATCAGGATCGCCGCCTTGTCCGGAAGCCCTTCCTGGCGGCGCCAGTCGACCACGGTCGCGCCGCGGCCGTGGCGGCCTTCGAGCTCGATCGAGATCGGGCGTTCGAGCACTTCCAGTGCCCCGTCCGGCTCCAGCGCATAGGCCATGGCCAGGGCGTCGGCGGCGAACCAGTGGTCGCCGCGGCGATCGATCGACCACAGCCGGGTCTTCTCGGAAATGCGGTCGTAGAAGCGCCCGCGCTCGGTGCCGGCCTTCAGCCATTCGGCCACGCGGGCGTGATGCAGCCCGTGCGCGATCACGGCCTCCCAGTCGGCCAGTTCGATACGCTCGAAGGCGTCGAAGACGATGTGCGCCGCCTCGGGATCGAAGTAGATGTTGAACTCGGCGGCCGGCGTGATGTTGCCCTGGCAGGTCACCGCGCCGCCCATCACCACGAAACGCGCCACGCGCTGCGGCAGCGTGGGATCGAGCTTGAGCGCCAACGCGATGTTGGTCAGCGGCCCCAGCGCCACCAGCAGCAATTTGCCGGCATGCGCGTGCGAGAAGCGCAGGATCGCCTGCGCGGCGTGCTCGGCCTCGGCCTTGTGCTTGGCGGGCTCATAGCCGACGTCGCCGAAGCCGTCCTGCCCATGCACGTAGCCGGCATCCGGTGCCGGATGCAGCAAGGGGCCGGCGCAACCGGCGAATACGGGAATGTCCGCGCGACCGGCCACTTCGCACAGCTTCAGGGCATTGGCGACGGTGTGCTTGAGGCCGACGTTGCCGGCGGCGACGGTCAATCCGACGACGTCGTGTCGGGAATCGTTGAATGCCATCAGCAGGGCGAGGGCATCGTCGACGCCGGGATCGGTGTCGATGAGCAGCGGAGTCTTGTCGGTCATGCTGGGTATCTGGACTCGGCGGGGAAGTTTATACGCTTTTTTCGCGCCATTCCCGGCCCTGGGGAGGGGTACGTCCCCGTCTTTATGTGACGTAGACACTGTTGGGCATAGGGTGGTTTCGGGGCCAGCACAGCGCAGTGCATCACAGGGGACACTCCCATGAATTCCGGAACCACGCTCGCTCCCAAGCCGGGCGATGCGCACTGGGGCACGCAGACCAAGTACCGGGCACGACGCCTGGCCGGCTTCGTCGCCATCGTCGACGAGGTGCTGCGCGAGAAAGATCAGGTCCATGTACTGGATGTCGGCGGCACCGTGTCGTACTGGCTCGATCTTGAACCGGTCTGGGGCGGTCGCCCGCTGGTGTTCACACTCGTCAATCTGAAAGCCGAACCCGTCACCGATCCGCGCTTCACCAGTCTGGCTGGCGACTGCCGGGACCTGTCGCGTTTCGCGGATCGGAGTTTCGACATCGCACACTCGAATTCGGTGATCGAGCATGTCGGCCGCTGGGGTGACATGCAGCGCATGGCCAATGAGGTGCGTCGGCTGGCGCCGCGTTACTTCGTGCAGACGCCGGACTACTGGTTCCCGCTCGAACCGCATTTCCGCGTGCCGTTTTTTCATTGGCTGCCGGAACCCTGGCGGATCGCCCTGGTGCGCAGTCGCAACTGCGGCGCCTTCCCGCGCGCCACCTCGTTCGACCAGGCAGCCAACTACATCGAGGATTCGAGCCTGCTCGACGCGACTCGCTTCACCAGCCTGTTCCCGGAAGCCCGGATGGAACGGGAGCGTGTCTTCGGGCTGAGCAAATCCCTCATCGCGGTGCGCTGAACGGCACACTGATTCGCAGGATGCCTTCGTAGCGCAACAGTAGCCTGAGAACGGTCAGCGATAACACGACACCGAAGCGATAGCGCCCCGTCTCGACGCCGTCGTCACGATCAATGCCTGCAAGGCCGGATGCAGCTCGGCGAAATGCGCGCCGAACCAGCGCCTCACGACATGACTGTCGACAATCGATGCAGAATCAGGCAGCGGCATAGCGCGCGGCGCTGCCGATCCAGCGATCGACCAGCCGGTCCGCCAGCTGCGGCGATTCCTGCAGCAGACGCTCGGCCACGCGATGCACGAACGGCAGCAGATCGGCATCGCGAGCCAGATCGGCGACGCGGAACGCAGCCAAACCCGTCTGACGCGTGCCGAGCAGTTCGCCGGGACCGCGCAGTTCCAGATCCTTCTCGGCGATGACGAAGCCGTCGTTGGTCTGGCGCATCGTCTCCAATCGCTGCTTCGCCATCATCGACAACGGCGGCTGGTACAGCAGCACACAAGTCGATGCCGCGGAACCGCGACCGACACGGCCGCGCAGCTGATGCAATTGCGCCAGCCCCAGCCGCTCCGCATTCTCGACGATCATCAACGAAGCATTCGGCACGTCGACGCCGACCTCGATCACCGTGGTCGCCACCAGCAGATCGAGCTCCCCGGATTTGAACGCGATCATCGCCGCCTGCTTGTCGCGTGCCTTCATGCGCCCGTGCACGAAGCCGACGCGCAATGCCGGCAGCGCCTTCGACAAGGCTTCGAACGTGGCCTGCGCGGCCTGCGCGATCACTTCATCCGATTCGTCGATGATCGTGCACACCCAGTACGCCTGCCGTCCTTCGGCGCAGGCGGCGCGGATGCGTTCCACCAGCTCCGGCCGGCGTTCGCCGCTGAGCACGACCGTCTGCACCGGCGTGCGGCCCGGCGGCAGTTCGTCGATCGCCGAGACGTCGAGATCGGCGTAGGCCGCCATCGCCAGCGTGCGTGGGATCGGCGTCGCGGTCATCACCAACTGATGCGGGACGCGGCCGTCCTCGCCGCCTTTGTCTCTCAATGCCAGGCGCTGGTGCACGCCGAAGCGATGCTGCTCGTCGACGATCGCCAGCGCGAGATCGCGGAAGACCACACCCTCCTGCATCAGCGCATGCGTACCGACGACCAACTGCGCTTCGCCACCAGCCACCGACGCCAGCGCGGTTTCACGCGCGCGGCCGGCGACCTTGCCCGCCAGCCAGGCGATGCGCACACCGAGCGGCTCCAACCATGCGCGCAGATTGTTGAGGTGCTGCTCGGCGAGCAGCTCGGTCGGCGCCATCAGCGCGGCCTGCCGCCCGTTCTCGATCGCCAGCAGCGCCGCGAGCGCCGCGACCACGGTCTTGCCGCTGCCGACATCGCCCTGCACCAGGCGCAGCATCGGCATCGCCTTCGCCAAGTCCTCGCGCACCTGCGCGTACACGCGCTCCTGCGCGCCCGTGAGCGCGAACGGCAATGCCTTGCGCAACTTGTCCGCCAATGTCCCGCCACGCAGCGGCGTCGCCGCATGCGCCTGCAAGGCGATGCGCTGACGACGCAGGCTGAGATGGTGGGCGAGCAATTCCTCCAATGCCAGACGACGCTGCGCAGGATGCGTACCGGCCAGCAGCGCGGCCACGTCGGCATCCTTCGGCGGGCGATGCATGATCCGCAATGCATCGCGCAGGCCGGGCAGCTTGCGTTCCTGCAACCACGCCTGCGGTAGCAGTTCCAGCGCCTGCTCGTCGGGCAGATGATCGAGCGCTTGTCCGATCAGTTTGCGCAGTGTCGCCGGGCCGATGCCCTCGATGGCGGGATAGACCGGATCGAGCCCTTCGCTCAGCTCGGCGGCATCGTCCGCGCCGAGGATGCGATAGCTCGGATGCACCATTTCCAGACCATGCTGGCCCGGACGCGGCGTGCCATAGGCGCGCAGTCGCGCGCCCGGCGTGAACTGCGCCACCTGCGCCGCGCGAAAATGAAAGAAACGCAGCACCAGCGTGCCCTGCGAACCGTCGCTGATCGCCACGCGCAGCATCGGCCGATAGCGGAAACCGCGCTCGACCGCCTCCACCCTGCCCTCCACCTGCGCCGTCAGGCCCGGCTGCAGCACCCGGATCGGTGTCAGCGCGGTGCGGTCCTCGTACTGCCGCGGCAGCAGCAGCCACAGGTCCTGCAGGTTGTGGAGATCGCGCGCCGCGAGCTTTTCCGCCACGCGCGCGCCGACGCCCGGCAGAGCCGTCAACGGCGTGTGGGCGGGATCGACGCGATCAGATGCGGATGGATTGGGAACGGACGCCGGCATGCGACAAGCATGCCGGGAACGCCCGCAAACCAAAACCCCGACGCGCGGTCGGGGTTGGGATTGGCCTCAGAACTTCAGCTGTGCCTCCACACCGTACATGCGTGGCGCGGTGACGCGCGCGCCGACCGTGCCGAGCACGGTCTTGCCGTAGGTGCCGAGCGAGTTGATGTACTGGTTGTCGAAAACGTTGTTGCCGAACACGGCCCAGGTCCAGTGCCCGCGCGGCGAGGTCCAGGCCACGCGCACGTCGGTGCGGTTCTCCGCCTCGCCGAGGTCGAGCGCGCGGCTGGGACCACAGGCGCCCTGCTCCTGCGACTGATCGTTGCAGCGGGCCTTGCCGCGATAGGCATGACGGAGCGTGAAGCGCACATCGCCGGCCTCATTCAGATTCCAGAGGTAGTTCACACCGGCCGCGAACGACCAGCGCGGCTCGCCGCTGGGCTGCCCGCTCAAATCATCATTGCCGACCTTGTACTCCTTGTACGTGGAATCGATGTATTCGACGTTGAAGTCGAGGCTCAGCGCGTCGGTCGGCTTCCACACCGTGTCGAAGTCGAGTCCGTAGGCCTCGATGTCGGCGGTATCGACCACGAAGCGCGGGATGTCGGTGCTGAAATCCAGCACCGTCGACTGCCGGTTGTCATAGACGTAGTAGAAGAGCGAGGCGTTGTATTGCAGGCGCAGATCCGGGAATGCCTGCTTGATGCCAGTCTCGAAGTTCCACACCTCTTCGTTGTCGAAGCGGCTGTTGATCTGCAACGCGTTGTAGCCACCGGCCTTGTAGCCCTTCGCCAGCGAGGCGAACACCATGGTGTCATCGTTGAGGTGATAGTCGACGACGAAGCGCGGGCTGAAATCGGACCAGGCGTGCTTGGTGCGCACGGTCTGATTGCGATAGAGCTCGGACACCGGATCGCTGAAGGCGACGTTGAAGAGCAAGTCATCCCGGTTCAGGCCCAGCGCGGCCAGCAATCCCATCTGTTCGAGCTGGTCGAGGCTGGCGTCGAGTCCGGGCGCGGTGCGATCGGGATTGAACCAGCTGAACTCCTTCTTGTCACGCGTGTAGCGCAAGCCGAAGGTGAGATTGAGCTTGTCGTTGACGTGCCAGATCACGTCGCCGAACAAGGCGTAGGACTTCGACTTCAGCCTGTTGTGATAGGCCTCGTTCCAGGGTTGTCCGAGCAGCTTGATCGGGATGTTAAACGCGTCGAGCAATCCCTGGCCGAAGGTGAACAAGCCGACACCCGGCGGCAGCGGACCATTGGGCTGCACGAATTCCGGCGGGATCAGACCGCTGCTGACCATCGCCGTGTCCACGCTGTCGCTGAACAGGTTCACTTCGCTGGTCTGCTGCGACTTCTCGTCGTAGTAGCTCGCGCCCGCCACCCAATCGACGTGCTCGTTGCTGCCGTTGAACTTGATCTCCTGGTAGTAGCTGCGGCTGCTTTCGGTGTTGGTGGAATCGATGTACAGGTTGCGGCGATTGGTGCCGTCCTCGTCGACCGCGGTGTTGTTGGAGTCGTAGTCGCGCCAAGCCGTGGTCGAGGTCATCGAACCCCAGTCCATGCTGTGGTCGACGATCAGGGTGACGCCGTCGAAACGGCGTGATTCGTCGCTGCCGATGGCGTCGTTGTAGGTCGGCGTCTTGCGCGGATCGAGATAGGCGGTCTCGTCCACCGGCACCGGGGGCACGCCGGGCTCAGGCGGCAGGGCAACGATCCCGGTCGTCGCCTGCGCGCGCTGGCTCAGGCTTTCGTGATCCCAACTCAGCACCGCGCTGGTGTTGTCGCCGAAGCGCATGCGCCAGGCGGCGCGTGTCGCCCAGTTGTTCTCGGGATTCAGATCCTCGCCGGTGGCGGCGTCCTTGATCCAGCCCTTGCTGTGATTGAACAGGCCGTTCAAGCGCAGCGCCGAATCCTCGCCCGTCGGCAGATTGACCATCGCTTCGAGGTACTGCTTATGGTCATTGCCCAGACGCAGCTTGGCGCGTGCTTCCTGCTCGTCGCTGGGCTTGTTGGTGATGATCGAAATGGCGCCGGCCGCGGTGTTGCGACCGAACAGCGTGCCTTGCGGTCCTTTCAGGATCTCGATGCGCTCAACATCGGTGAACGGTAGCAGCACACCGCCACCTCGGCCCGCATAGACGCCGTCGATGTAGACGCCGACGGCCGAATCCGTACCGATGCCGAAATCGTCGGTCTGGATGCCTCGCAGCTGGAAACTGGGCTGCGTCGGCTGGTTGCTGTTGACCTGCAGACCCGGCACGAACCCCTCGATATCGCCGAGATTCTCGGCGCCGACATCACCGAGCAGCTGTTCGTTCACCACCTGCAGCGCGATCGGCACGTCCTGCAATTCCTGCTCGCGGCTCTGCGCGGTCACGATCATGCGATCCAGCGTCACCGCTTCCTTCGCCTGCGCGGGCGCTTGCGCCTGCGGCGATGGCTGCGTTTGCGGCGGCGATGCCTCCTGTGCTTCCTGGGCGACCGCGATCGGCGCGATCGCGGAGAACGACAGCGCGCACGCGCCGATCAGCGCGCGACGCATCGAAATGCACAAGACATGTTGTTTCAACGACATTTCCCTCTCCCCTTGCGTTGATTGTGTTGCCATTCCCTGGCTCCCTCGGCCTCAGCCCGCTGCCTCGCAGCCTCCTGTTTCCATCGCCGCGATCCATTCCCGGATCAGCTCGACCCCCTCGCGATGCACCACGTCGCGACCCAGCTCCGGCATCATCACGCCGGGATCGTCGCTGTCCATACGGTAGACCATAATCGACTCGTCCGGTTTGCCGGGCACGATGCCGTAGCGTCGATCGCCCGTACCACGGCCCGCGGCCACCGGCGGCTTGCACAGGCCGAGGTGGCGCGGATCGCGGCTGCCGATCTCCAGCAGCAGCCCCGACGTGTCGGCTGGCCCCTTGGCGTTGTGGCAGTGCGCGCAGTTGATGTCGAGATAAGCGCGGGCGCGGGACTCGAGGCTGGCATGGGCGGCATCGCGCCAATTGGCGTTGTGCGGCAGCGTGCCCGCCGGCGTGCCGGTGAGATAACCGAGCTTCGCCCAGTGCTGCAGTTGGTTCTCTTTACCGGACGCGTAGGCGTAGTCGCGATTGAGATGCCGCGCCTTCGGCCCCAGCGGCTGGATCAATCGCGTGGTGTTGTTGCTGGCGTGGCAGCCGGCGCACTGGTTCTGGTCCGGCACCTGATAGGTGAAATCCTCGCGGCTGCCATCGCTCGCCACCAGTTGCAGTGGCACGCTGTCGCCGGTGCGCATCAGCTCGGCCTCGGTCTGCTCCTGGTTCCAGACGTAGGCCAGCGCCACCCAGCCATCCTTGCGATGCACCAGCAGGCGCGTCTCGACCATGCGCACGTTGCGCAGATCCAGCCCTTCGCCGCTGCGATCGCGCGATTCGTCGTAGGTGCGTGCCACCGCATCGCCACCGTCCGCGGTCTTCCCGGCCCTGGGATAGAAGAAGGTCTTGCTGAAGATCGTGCCGACCGGGAAATCGAAAGCCTCGTCGGGTTCGTATTTCGCCGCCTGTCCGTTCGGCATCCACACGGTGCGCAGCTTGTGCGCGTAATCGGAGAACAGCGGCGTGTTGAGATCGAACGGCACCACACCCTCGTTCAAGGCCAGTCGCTGGCCGTCACTGCTCACCACGTGCCAGTCGCTCAGCTTGGGCGGATAACCGTCGGCGTGGAACTGCACGGGCGCGGGCTCGCGCGCGCAAGCGGTGAGCAGCAGGATCAGCAACAGACCGAACAGCCTGCCTGCCGTCACTCCCGCGCAAGCGGGAGCCCATGGGCTTTCCTTCTGCAACAATGCGTCCAGCGGTGACATCCATGGACTCCCGCTTGCGCGGGAACGACGGACCAGGGCAAAGCGAATCTTAGACGTCATCCGGCTAACCGAGTTGCAGCGTCACCGGCGGCAACGGCTCCAGCTTGCAGTTGAACGGTGCGGCATCCGACTTCGGATTCTTGTTCTTGTTGGGGCCGTCGGCGTTGATCACACCCGAAGCGCCCTGGATGCAAATCTGCGGCCCCTCGGTGCGCTTAGTGTTGACGTAACCGTCCCACATCACGTCGGGCAGATGGCCGCCCAGGCCGAACATCGCCAGTTTCAGCGCCTTCAGTTCGAGCCCGTCGGGCGAATCGCCACCGCCGGAGAACTTGTTGTCGTGCACGTAGATGCGCTCGGGATACGGATCGAACGTCGGCGCCGGCTTGTACTTGCCCTCATAGCCGGCCGAGTAATGGCTGGCGATGATGACGTTGGCGGTCTTGTTGTCGGACACCTCGTTGCCGAAGATCTCCACGTCGTCGTTGGACATGATCACCACGCCCGACCCCGCCGGCACACTGGCCACCGCCGTGCCCTTGCGGCCGAAATTGTCGGTGTTGTTCTTGAAGATATTGTTGTTGAACACGCGCGTGGTGTGTCCCGGCTGCGGCAGATCGGGCATGTTGAACACCAGGATGCCGCCGGTGTTCTCGGTGGCGACGTTGTCGTGCACATCGGCGCCGATGCAGTTCTCGATCTCGATGCCGGCCACGTTGCGCTCGGCACGGTTGCGGCGCACCACGATGTTCTGCGACTGGCCGACGTAGATGCCGGCGTCGGACGCGCCGATCACCACGGAATCCTCGATCAGCACGTTCTTGCTCTGCACCGGATACAAACCATAGGCACCGTTGTCGGTATCCGGCCCGTTGGTCCATTCCACGCGCACGCCGCGAATGATGATGTTCTCGCCTTCGTTGACCTTCAGGCCGTCGCCCTTGCTGTCCTCGATCGCGAGATTCTCCAGCGTGAAGTTGTCGGCGTTGACGATCAGCCCTTCCGCGCCGCTCTTCTGTCCCTTGAAGCTGAGCACGGTCTTGTCCTTGCCGGCACCGCGGATGGTCACGCCGTTCACGCGCAGGCTCAGGCTGCGATCGAAGGCGTAGCGGCCGGCGGGAATCTCGATGACCTCGCCGGTCTTCGCATCGAGCAGACGTTGCTGCAACGTCTTCTGGAACTCGGCGTTCGCCGCAGGCGCGGCAGGGGTGTTCCCGCCGCCGTCGCGGCCACAGCCCGCCAGCAGGCCGAGCACGGCCAAGGCCAAAAATGTGCGCTTCATCGCATCCTCTCCACGACCGGCGCCGCGCCAGCCTGCGCATTCCAGTCTCCGACGCGCATCGTCGCAAGTGGAGGGCAATCACGGCATACTGACGGGGGGCAAAACGGACAATTTGATGCGCTCGCCACACCCGCCCATCGATCCTCGGCTTACGACTGCAAGCAACGCTACCAACATCCTGTCCGGACTGTGCATGGTCGCCGACGAACAGGATGTTCCCTGCGAACCATGGTTCGCCGGACTGCGGCTGACGCGCGCGCAGATCGACGATGCCAGCGTGCGCGTCTCCTACCGACAGGCCAGCCGCATCGTGCAGCGCGCGATGCGTGCGCTGTCGCTTCCCGATCTCGGCCTGCGTTTGGGCCGCCGGCAGAACATCGGCAATTTCGGATTGCTCGGCCTGGCGATGATGACCGCGCGCACGTTCGGCGACGCGGTCGGCATCGGAATGCAGTACGCGCCCGTGTCCGGCGGGCTGATGGATCTCGAACTCGATACATCCGAATCCGGCGTGGTGGCGATGGTCGCGCATCCGCGCGCGCAGGAGCCGCAGATCCTGCCGTTCCTGTGCGAGGAGCTGTTCGCCAGCACTTTGATGCTATGCCGCGGACTGGTCGGCGCGAACTTCAAACCGCGACGCCTGGAACTCACCTACCCCGCGCCAGCCTATGCGGCGGAATACGACGCGTTGTTCGAATGCGAAGTGCGTTTCGGCATGCCGCGCAACCGCGTCATGATCGACACCAGCTGGATGCCTCATGCATTGCCGACCTACAACCCGGTCAGCGCGCAACAAGCTCTTGCGCTATGCCGCGCGATGATGCCGGATGGACAGGGCGCCAGCGAAATCGTCGCCACCGTGCGCAACCTGCTACGCGAACGCCTGCAGGAAAACCCGAGACTGGCCGACATCGCCGCCGACCTGCATCTCACCGAACGCACCTTGCGCCGGCAACTGTCCGCCGCCGGCTTCGGCTTCAAGGAAATGCACGATCAGCTGCGCAGCGAACGAGCGCACGACCTGCTGCGCGAAGGCCAGCTGTCGATCACCCAGATCGGCGCGCGCGTCGGCTTCCGCGACGCGCGTGAATTCCGGCGCGCGTTCAAACGCTGGACCGGTGTGGCGCCGCGCGAGGCGCGGATTCGCCGCTGACGCAGCCGCCGTTGGCTCAGCTCAACACCAGAATCGCATCCACCTCGAACTGCGCACCCTTCGGCAGCGCCGACACCTCGATGGTGGAACGTGCCGGATAAGGCGCCGTGAAGTACTCGCCCATCACCGCATTGACCTCGGCGAAAGCGCCCAAATCGGTGAGATAGAGCCCGACCCGCACCACGTCGTCGAGCGAACCACCGGCCGCGGCGCAGACTGCTTTCAGATTTTCGAATGCGCGCCGCGCCTGCGCTTCAACACCGCCATCGACCAAATTGCCGGTCGCCGGATCCAGCGCGATCTGGCCGGAAAGAAACACGGTATTCCCGGCACGTGCGGCCTGCGAATACGGGCCGATGGCGGACGGGGCTTGGTCGGTGCTGATTGGGGCGCGGGGCATGGTTTGTCTAGATGCTTGGAGGATGTCGGAGTTTAATCCTTTTTGCCTGTTGCACTGGATGAAGGGTGTTTTACCTCTGGCATCTCTTGTTGAAAATCAAAAGCGTTTCGCCCCTGAAGGGGCGAGTTCATTTCTTTTGATAAGCGTGAAAAGAAACGAACCAAAGAAAAACGCTTTTCTCGACACAGCAATCCCATGACGGGAACTGCCCCAGGATTTTCCGACTCGCCATCCATGGCTCGGCCGGAAAACGGCGGGCATCCTGCCCGCCGCCCTTCGGGTCTAGAGGCGAGGTCGGCTCGCAAAGTTCTCAGCAAGAGCAAAAGCCTTGCTCGGCTTTGCTTCGTCTTTTGCTTCTAAAAAAGTTTGAACGCCCTGACAGTCGGAGACCCGGAGGGCGGCGCACAGGGATGTGCGCCGTTTTTCGACCGAGCCATGGATGGCGAGTCGAAAAATCCCGATAAAAACGAATCCCTGGGGCTGCTTTGTCGGGGAAAGCGTTTTTCTTTGGTTCGTTTCTTTTGGGGCTTACCAAAAGAAATGAACTCGGCCGCGTAGCGGACGAAACGCTTTTGCTTTTTAACAGCAACAGCAAAGAGCAAAGACACTGGATTCCCGCCTACGCGGGAATGACGAGCAACGGCAACAGCCAAATGGATCCCGGCTTTCGCTGGGATGACGATCAAAAGACTCAAACGCGCTGCACGCCGTGCACCACACCCAGCCGCCGCACACGCCGAATCACCTCAGCCAAATGCTCCCGATCCCGCACCTCGATCGAAAACCGAATCGCCGCCACATTCGTATCACGCTCTAAATATTCGACACCATCGATATTCGACTCCGCCTGCGCGATCGCCGCGGCCACCTGCGCCAACACCCCAGGCCGATTCCCGACCTCGATCCGCAACGCCACCTGGAAATCGCCACTCACCTCGCGATCCCAGCCGATCGCCACCCATCGTTCCGGCGATTTCCGATACTCCGCCACGTTCGGACAATCCAAGCGATGCACGACGATGCCACGTCCCGTCGTGTGATACCCCATGATCTCGTCGCCCGGAATCGGCATGCAGCACTGCGCGAACGTCACCACCCCACGCTCGTTGCCGGTGATCAGGATGCGATCGCCATCGCGCGGCACGCGCACGTTGCCCGGCGGCTGCGGCAGATCCGCGCCCTGCTTGGCCAGCGCCTGCGCAACTTGTGCCGGCATTCGATTGCCGAGCGCGATGTCGGCGAGCAACTCTTCCAGACGCGGATAGCGGAACTCGGCCAGATACGCCTCCAGCAACGACACCGGCAGGCGTTCGAGCGAACTGCCGAGATCTTCGAGCGCGCGATCGAGCATGCGATGCCCAAGCTGCACCGCATCCTCGTGTTCGAGATGCTTGAGCTGATGCCGGATCGCGGTGCGCGCCTTGCTGGTGACCACGAACTCCAGCCACTGCGGCTTCGGCGAGGATGACTTGGCGGTGATGATCTCGATCTTCTGCCCGCTGGTGAGCTTGGTGCGCAGCGGCACCAGCTTGCGATCCACGCGCGCGGCCACTGCCTGGTTGCCGACGTCGGTATGCACGGCATAGGCGAAATCGAGCGCGGTGGAATTGCGCGGCAGCGAAAGAATGTCGCCCTTGGGCGTGAACAGGTAGACCTCGTCCGGGAACAGGTCGACCTTGACGTTCTCCAGGAATTCGAGCGAGGAACCGGTCGCGCGTTGCGATTCGAGCAGATTGGCGATCCACGAATGCGCCCGCGTCTGCGCACTGTTGGGCGCGCTGCCACCATGCTTGTACGCCCAGTGCGCGGCGATGCCGCGCTCGGCAATCAGGTCCATCTCCTCGGTGCGGATCTGCACCTCGATCGGCGAGCCGTACGGCCCGAACAAGACCGTGTGCAGCGACTGGTAGCCGTTGGCCTTCGGGATGGCGATGAAATCGCGGAAGCGTCCGTCCAGCGGCTTGTATACCGAATGCGCCACGCCGAGCGCGTGATAACAGTCCGCCACCGAGGCGACGATGATGCGGAAACCGAACACATCCACTACCTGGGCAAAGGTTTTGCCCTCGGCCTGCATCTTGCTGTAGATGCTCCACGGCGATTTCACACGGCTCACGAGGCGGTACTGCAAGCCCTCGTTGGTGAGCCGTTGCGCCAGCTGCGCCTCGATCTTAGCCATCGCCTCGCGCCGTACCAACGGCTGCGAGCGGATGCGCTTCTCCAGCACCAGGTGGCGCACCGGATGCAGTGCGTGGAAGCCGAGGTCCTGCAGCTCCGACTTGATCAGGTTCATGCCCAGGCGCTGCGCGATCGGCGCGTAGATCTCCAGCGTCTCGCGCGCGATGCGCTCGCGCGCCTCCACCGATTGCGCGCCAAGCGTGCGCATGTTGTGCAGGCGATCGGCGAGCTTGATCAGGATCACGCGCAGATCGCGCGCCATCGCCAGCAGCATCTTGCGGAAACTTTCGGCGGCGGCTTCCTTGCGATCCTGGAATTTCAGCTTGTCCAGCTTGGTGACGCCGTCGACCAGTTCCGCGACGGTTTCGCCGAACTGGCCGGCGAGTTCCTCGCGCGTGAGCGGCGTGTCCTCGATGGTGTCGTGCAGGATCGCGGCGACCAGGGTCTCCACGTCGACGTGCTGTTCGGCCAGCACCCGCGCCACCGCGACCGGATGGGTGATGTAGGGCTCGCCCGACTTGCGCGTCTGCCCGGCATGCGCCGCCGCGCCCACCGCCCAGGCGCGGCGCAGCAGCAGGCGCTGGTCGTCCGGGAGGTAGCCGGTCGCCTGCTCGAGGTCGCGCACGTAGTCCGGCACCGCCTCGTCGGCGGGCACGGGCACTGAGCGAAGGGCAGGTTCGGCGGGCGTCATCCTCTGAGGATAAGGCCGGGATTACCAATTCGGTAATGGGGATTCACAAAAAAACAACGGCCCGCCGAAGCGGGCCGTTGCAATCGCGTTCGGGGATCGGGGCTGTGCGAATGCAGCATTCCCGCTCCAAACCGCTGTTTTTATGGATCGTCTTACAGATCGTCGCCCTTCGACATGTCGTCGTCGGCGACCACCTCGGCGGCGGCCCATTCCAGCGCCTCGCGCTCTTTGCGCTCGCGCTCGGACTTGTCGACGGCTTCGATGAAGGTCTGATCGATGCGGCGCGCGGCGATCTCGCGCAGCGCCAGCACGGTCGGCTTGTCGTCGTGCTCGCTGTTGTCCAGCTGCGGCTCGACGCCGTTGGCCAGCTGGCGCGCGCGCCTGGCGGCCATCATGACGAGCTCGAAGCGGTTGTCGACGACTTCCAGGCAATCTTCTACGGTGATGCGGGCCATAACACTCCCGGCGGCCTGAGGGCCGTCGACTTAATCAAGAAAGGGGCCAGCAATTATGGGGATTCGGCCCGCGATTCGCAAGCCAAATCTTTAAAATCAATGATTTAGGCCGGATTTCGCCATCCGGGCCGGGCCGGAATCACGTGTTCAGCAAGGTATCGATCAGGCCGGCATGCCGGACCGCCTGGGCCTCTCGGCGCAGGCGACTGGCGACGAAGATCGCGCACATTTCGTCCACCGCGGTCTCGAAGACCTCGTTGACGATCACGTAGTCGAACTCGTCGTAGTGCGACATCTCCTCGCGCGCCGCGGCTAGGCGCTGCGCCATCACCGCCTCGCTGTCCTGCCCGCGCTTGCGCATGCGCTCGTCGAGCGCGGCGCGCGAGGGCGGCAGGATGAACACGCTCACCGCATCCGGCACCTGCTTACGCACCTGGCGCGCGCCTTGCCAATCGATTTCCAGCAGCACATCGCGGCCAGCGGACAACTGCGGCTCCACCGACTGCTTGGCCGTGCCCTTCCAGTCGCCGTGTACCAGCGCGTACTCGAAGAAGTCGCCGGCATCGATCATGCGCTGGAACTCATCCTTGCCGATGAAGTGGTAATGCTCGGCATGGCGCTCGCCCGGACGCGGGCTGCGCGAGGTGAACGAGATCGACAGCGCGATGTTCGGATCGCGCGCCAGACAGGCATTGACGATGCTGGATTTGCCGGCGCCCGAAGGCGCGGCAACGATGAAAAGAGTGCCGCGCATGCTCATTCGATGTTCTGGACTTGTTCGCGGATCTGGTCGATCAGCACCTTCAGCTCCACGGCGATGTTGGTGGTGCGGGTGTCGACGGATTTCGATCCGAGCGTATTGGCTTCGCGGTTGAATTCCTGCAGCAGGAAATCCAGGCGGCGGCCGACCGGTTCGCGCTGGGTGAAGATGCGTCGGATCTCCACGATGTGGCTGTCGAGACGATCGAGCTCCTCGTCGACATCGAGCTTCTGCAGCCACAGCACCAGCTCCTGCTCGACGCGTCCGGTCTCGAATTTGTTCGGCCCTGGCTGCATCAGATCGGCCAGCCGCGCTTCGAGTTTGGCGCGCTGGCCGGCGCGGATCGTCGGCATCAGGGCGCGCGCGTCGCCGGCCAGCCGGGCGATGGCGTCGACGCGCTCGAGGATGGCCGCGACCAGCTTGCCGCCTTCGCGTTCGCGCGTGGCGAGGAAATCGTCGAGCACGGTATCGAGCAGCGCCAGCGCTTCTGTTTGCAGTACCGCGGGATCGCTCGCCTTCGATTGCAGCACGCCGGGGAACTGCAGCAGGTCCGTCAATTCGACGCGCAGGCCGGAGAAGCGCGCCTGCAGGTCCAGCGCCAGTTCGGAGAGCTGGCCGATGCGCGCGAGGTTGATCTGCAGCGTGTCGCCGCCCTCGCTCGAACGCAGGCGCAGGGTGAGATCGACCTTGCCGCGCGAGACGCGCGCGCCCACACGCTCGCGCAGCGCCGATTCCAGCGCGCGCAACTCGTCCGGCAGCCGCACGCCGAGTTCGAGGAAGCGATGATTGACCGCGCGCAGCTCGCAGCCGAGCGTGCCCCATTCGGTGCTGCGCTCGCCCGAGGCGAAAGCCGTCATGCTGCGGATCATGCCGAGAACCTGTGGGACGTGCTGAATTGGCGCAGCAGTATGCCTCAGGCCGGGAAAAGGCGCAGGGTCGACGGAAACCGGCACAGATCGTTTCCCGCGTGCTCCCGCACCGGACGCCCCGCTTCTCCACTAAACTTGCACCGATGAACTCCCCGACTCGCCCTAGCGGCCGCGCCCCCGACCAGTTGCGCGAGGTGCGCATTGAACGTGCCTACACGCGTCATGCGGAAGGTTCCGTACTGATTTCCTTTGGTGAAACCCGCGTGCTATGCACCGCCAGCGTCGAGAACCGCGTGCCGCCGTTCCTGCGCGGCAAGGGCGAAGGCTGGGTGACGGCCGAGTACGGCATGCTGCCGCGCGCCACGCATACCCGCGGTGATCGCGAGGCCGCGCGCGGCAAGCAGGGCGGACGCACGCTGGAAATCCAGCGCCTGATCGGCCGCGCCCTGCGCGCCTGCGTCGACCGCGGCGCGCTCGGCGAGCGCACCATCACCCTCGATTGCGACGTGCTGCAGGCCGACGGCGGCACCCGCACCGCGGCGATCACCGGCGCCTACGTCGCGCTGGTCGATGCCGTGCGCTGGCTGCAGGCGAAGAAGGAAATCACTCGCGACCCATTGCACGGCGCGGTTGCCGCGATCTCGGTGGGCATCTACCGCGGCATGCCGGTGCTCGACCTCGACTACGCCGAGGACAGCGACTGCGACACCGACATGAACGTGGTGATGAACGACGGCGGCGGTTTCATCGAACTGCAAGGCACCGCCGAAGGGCACGCCTTCCGTCGCGATGAACTGAATGCGTTGCTCGCGCTGGCGGAAAAAGGCGTCGGCGAATTGCTCGCATTGCAGCACGCGGCACTCGCCGAAGGCCGATGAAGCAACGCATCAGCCTGGTCGCGCTGGTCGTGCGCGATTACGACGAGGCGATCGCGTTCTACACGCAAGCCCTCGGGTTCACCCTGCTCGAGGACACCGACCTCGGCGACGGCAAGCGCTGGGTGCGTGTCGCACCACCCGGCGCGGAAACGGCCTTGCTGCTGGCGCAGGCTTCCAACGACGAACAGGCACGCAGCATCGGCAACCAGACCGGCGGGCGCGTCGGCTTCTTCCTGCACACCGATGATTTCTGGCGCGATCACACCGCCATGTCCGAACGCGGCGTGCGCTTCCTGGAAACACCGCGTGTGGAGAGTTACGGCACGGTCGCGGTGTTCGAGGATCTCTACGGCAATCGCTGGGATCTGTTGCAGCTGAACGCGTAGTTGTTTGCCCCGTCATCCCAACGACTGCCGGAATGACGGCTGATGGGATTTCTGCTCAGTGATCGACGCGACGCTTGACGAACGCGGGCGGCGCTTCGCCCTTGCTCAAGTTGCGCCGCATCGCGATGCGCTGATTGATACGCCCGATCAAACTGCGCTGACGCCGCCGCTCCGCTGCCAATGCCTCGGACAGCGAGCCGTGCCAGGCCTCCTGCAGCAGGAACTTGCCGGCGGCGATCGCATCGGGCGACCCCGCGCTCAATTCGCTGGCCAATTCGCGCGCCCGCGACAGCGGATCGTCGGCGACTTCACTCGCCAGACCAAGTCGCAGCGCTTCGTCGGCGCCGATGACGCGCCCGCTCATCACCAGTTCCTTGGCCCGATCGATCGGCAGCAGTTCTCGCACCAATGCGATCCCGCCCATGTCGGGCACCAATCCCCAGCGCGCTTCCATGAACGACAGTCGCGCTTCCGGCGCCAGCACGCGAAGATCAGCGCCAAGCGCCAGCTGGATGCCGGCACCGAAACAGTTGCCATGCACAGCCGCGATCACCGGGAACGGCAACTCGCGCCAGCCCACGCTCCATTGCTGGAACAGGTTGCGCCACGGCAGCCACAGCGACAGCACGCCGCGCAACGCGCCGCGGCGATCGGCCAGCACGCTCTTGAAATCGAGTCCCGCGCAGAACGACGGCCCGTCGCCGTGCACGATCGCCGCGCGCACGTCGCGGCGCCGCGCGAGTGCTCGCTGGATCGCGCGCACCTCGCGCAACATCGCCAGGTCCACGCCGTTGTGGCGGTCGCCGCGCGCGAGCGTCACCTGGGCCACGCCCTCGGATACTTCCAAACGCACCCGTTCGCCCATCGCCGTCTCCGTCAGTACCGAGTCTGCTATGCCGCGTCCGCGACGCGTTATCCTAGGCCATCGCCCTCTCCTTCGAGCGTCATGCAACGGATCGTCCTCGCCAGCAGCAACCAGGGAAAACTGGTGGAGTTGCGCGAACTGCTCGCCGATACCGGCATCGAACTGGTGGCGCAGACCGATCTCGGTGTCGAGGACGCGGAGGAAACCGGCGGCACCTTCATCGAGAACGCCCTGCTCAAGGCCCGCCATGCCGCCGCGATGACCGGCCTGCCGGCGCTGGCGGACGATTCGGGCATCTGCGTGGACGCGCTCGGCGGCGCCCCGGGGCTGTATTCGGCACGCTATGCCAAGCACGGCGATGCCGAGGCGAACATCGACAAGCTGCTGGCCGCGCTCGCGGACGTGCCGGAGGGGCAGCGCACCGCGCACTTCTACGCCGTGATCGTGCTGATGCGGCATGCCGGCGATCCGCGCCCGGTCATCGCCGAAGGCGTCTGGCACGGCCGTGTCCTGCACGAGCGCCGGGGCAACAAGGGTTTCGGCTATCAGCCGGTGTTCTTCGATACCGAACACGGCGTGTCGGCGGGCGAGATCGACGACGCGCTCAAGAACCGGGTCAGCCATCGCGCCCGCGCGCTGGCGGAGCTGAAGCGACGCCTGCCGGAATTGCAGCCCGGCGCCTGACGGCGCGGCGCCGTGCGCGCTTCGCACCTACAATCGCACTGCCGTGAACACCTCTCTTTCCACGCCCGTCGACGCACCGGCGGCGCCCGCGCTGCTGCATCCGCCGCTTTCGCTGTACGTGCATCTGCCGTGGTGCGTGCGCAAGTGTCCGTATTGCGATTTCAATTCGCACGAACAACGGGGCGAATTGCCGTTCGCGGCCTACGTCGATGCGCTGCTGGCCGATCTCGATCACGACCTGCCACTGGTCTGGGGCCGCACAATCCACAGCGTCTTCTTCGGCGGCGGCACGCCGAGCCTGTTTCCCGCCGAAGCCATCGACGCCTTCCTGCAAGCCGCCAGCGCGCGCCTACGCTTCGCGCCGAATCTGGAAATCACGCTGGAGACCAATCCCGGCACCGCCGAGCACGGCCGCTTCGAGCATTACCGCGGCGCCGGCGTGAACCGCATCAGCTTCGGCATCCAGACCTTCGATGACGACACGCTGCAACGCCTGGGCCGCATCCACGACAGCGCCGAGGCCGTCGCCGCCGTCGCGCTCGCGCGCGAGGCCGGATTCGACAATTTCAATCTCGACCTGATGTATGCCCTGCCGCAGCAGACGCTGGCGATGGCCGAGCGTGACATCGAACGCGCCGTCGCCCTGCAGCCCTCGCACATCTCGCACTATCAGCTGACGCTGGAACCCAACACCGTCTTCGCGGCCAAGCCGCCGACCGGGATTCCCGACGAGGACACCGCCTGGGAGATGCAGGAGCACTGCCAGGCGCTGCTCGCCGGCGCCGGCTACGCGCAGTACGAAGTGAGCGCCTACGCGCGCCCGGGCCGCCAATGCGAGCACAACCTCAACTACTGGCGTTTCGGCGACTACCTCGGCATCGGCGCCGGCGCGCACGGCAAGATCACGCTGGGCGCGGAGCAGGCGATCCTGCGGCGCTGGAAACTCAAGCATCCCGCCGCCTACCTGGCCGCCGCGGGCACGCCGCAGGCGATCGGCGGCGACGAGCGCATCGAACCCGGACGCCGGCCCTTCGAATACATGCTCAATGCGCTGCGGCTGAACGAAGGCTTCTCACTGACGCAATTCGAGAGGCGCACGGGGCTGACGCGGGCGGCGATCGCCGACGCGCTCGCCACCGCGCGTGAGCGCGGCTGGCTGCAGATGAATGGCGATCGCGTGGCGCCGACCGAGCTGGGCCGGCGCTTCACCAATGACGTGATCGAATTGTTCCTCGTCTAGGGCTCGCAGGCCGGCATCCACCTTCGCCGCATCGCCGCACTTGCCCGCCTTGCGCCGCATCATGCGCAAGATCGCGGCAATTGCGGCAAAATCACTGGTTTCCGCCGCCGATCATGCCGATGAATCTTCAGGAACTCAGCGCCCTCTATCCCGAGCACCTCGCCACCGTCAGCAAGCGCGCGGACGAGGCGCTGGCGCGCGGCGGCTTCGATCATCTGGTGGTCCCCAGCGGCACGTCGCACTACCAGGTCTTCGACGACCGCGATTACCCCTACGCGGTCAACCCGCAGTTCAAGGCCTGGGTGCCGCTCACGCGCAATCCGGGCAGCTGGCTGGTGTATACGCCGGGATCCAAGCCCAAGCTGATCTATTTGCAGCCGTTCGACTATTGGCACGTCGTGCCGGAAGCGCCGAGCGGCTGGTGGGTCGAGCATTTCGACATCGTCGTGATCCGCAAGCCGGCCGAGGCGCTGGAGCATCTGCCGAAGAACGCCTCGCGCTGCGCCATCCTGGGCGAGCCGCAGAGCGCGCTCGGCGATTACGGCGCGTTCAAGCCGAACAATCCGCCGGCCGTGGTGAACTATCTCGAATACCACCGCGCCTACAAAACGCCCTATGAGATCGCGATGATGCGCGAGGCCACGCGTCGTGCCGTGCGCGGCCATCGCGCGGCCGAGCGCGTGTTCCGCGCCGGTGCGTCCGAATTCGGCATCCATCTTGCCTACTGCCAGGCCGTGGGCCAGGACGCCGCCGAACTGCCCTACAACAACATCGTCGCCCTCAACGAACACGGCGCAGTGCTGCATTACACCGAGCTCGGCCGCATGCCGCCCAAGCCCGTGCGCAGCTTCCTGATCGACGCCGGCGCCAGCTTCGGCGGCTACGCCTCCGACATCACCCGCACCTATGCCGCCGAGGGCGAAAGCGACTTCCAGGCGCTGATCGATGCCGTCGACAAGGCGCAGCTGGACATCGCCCAGCGCTATCGCGCTGGCCATGATTACCGCCAGGTGCATCTGTACGCGCATCTGACGCTGTCGATCGTGCTCAAGGACTTCGGCATCCTGAAAATCTCGCCGGAAGCGGCGGTGGAAACCGGCGTCAGCAGCACCTTCTTCCCGCACGGCCTCGGCCACGGCATCGGCTTGCAGGTGCACGATGTCGCCGGCTTCGCCGAATCGGATCAGGGCGGCACCATCGCCAAGCCGGACGGCCATCCCTACCTGCGCCTGACGCGCACGCTGGAGCCGGGCATGGTGGTGACCAACGAACCCGGCCTCTATTTCATCGACCTGTTGCTCGACGAACTGAAGCAGGGGCCGCATGCCGACAGCGTGGACTGGAGCCGCATCGATGCCTTCCGCCCCTACGGCGGGATCCGCATCGAGGACGACATCGCGGTCACCGAGGGCGACCCGCTCAATCTGACGCGGCCGGCGTTCGAGGAAGCCGCCGAATAAGCCCGATCCCGAACAGGCGCGGCCGTCCGGAAGCTGAACCGGCACGCCGCGCCTCTTGTCTTGGCGCGGCCCGCCTTTATTATTGAGCGCGTACTCAATCAATATTCCTCAAGCAATATCCCGGCATGGCCCGCCCCCGTAGCGAAGACAAACGCAACGCCATCCTGACCGCCGCCACCCAGGTGTTCGCGGAGCAGGGGCTGAGCGCGCCCACGGCCCGGATCGCCCGCGAGGCCGGCGTCGCCGGGGGCACGCTGTTCACCTATTTCCGCACCAAGGAGGAGCTGCTCAACCAGCTCTACCTGAGCCTGAAGCTGGAAATGCGGGAAACGCTCATGGCCGCCTATCCGCATGACGCGAGCCTGCAACAGCGCATGCAGCATTTCTGGCGCAGCTATGTCGGCTGGGGTGTCGCCAATCCGGACAAGCGCAAGGTCATGGTGCAACTGGCCCTGTCTTCCCATATCGACGACCGCAGCAAGGCGATCAGCGCCGAGGCATTCGCCGAAATCGGCGCCCTGCTCGAGGAAAGCCGCCGCAGCGGACTGCTGCGCGACCGGCTGCCACCCGAACTCGTCCCGGCCATCCTCGGGGCGCTGGCGGAAATGACCATGGATCTGGTCCTCCGCGAGCCGAAACAGGCCGAGCACTACAGCCAGGCCGGTTTCGAGGCCTGCTGGAATGCAATCGCCAAGCCCTGATTTTTTGATTCCAATAATGAGTGACTAGTCACTCATATGTACTCACACAACGACGGAAACATTGCCATGCCAACCGCCCTCTGGACCATTCAAGACATCCCTCCTCAAACCGGCCGCCAGGTCGTGATCACCGGCGCGACCGGCGGCCTCGGTTACGAGACCGCACTCGCCCTGGCCGGTGCCGGCGCCAATGTGTTGCTCACCGGCCGCAACAACGCCAAGGGCCAGACCGCTCTCGTCCGTATCCGCAAGGCCTATCCCAACGCGACGATCGGCTATGCGCATCTCGATCTCGGCAGCCTCGCCTCGGTGACGGACTTCGCCGAGCGCTACGCGCGCGAGCACGACGGCCTCGACCTGCTCGTCAACAACGCCGGCGTGATGACACCGCCCACGCGCTTCACCACCAGCGACGGCTTCGAGTTGCAGTTCGGTACCAACTACCTCGGCCATTTCGCGCTCACCGCACAATTGCTGCCGCTGCTGCGCAACGGCCGGCAGCCGCGCGTGGTGAATCTGAGCAGCAGCGCCCACCGCCTGGGCGCGGCGATCCATTTCGACGATCTGCAATGGCAGCGCAGCTACAGCCCTTGGCGCGCTTATGCGCAATCCAAGCTGGCGATGCTGATGTTCGCGTTCGAACTGCAGCGCCGCAGCGATGCCCACGGCTGGGGATTGATGAGCAATGCCTGCCATCCCGGCTACGCGGTCACCGACCTGCAGACGTCCGGCCCGCGCCTGGGCCAGGGCAAGCCGCATCCGATCGAGCCTCTGACGCGATGGATGCAGCCTTACATGTCGCAGTCGGCCGCGGAGGGCGCCCTGCCGACATTGTTCGCCGCCACTTCGCCCGACGCGGAACCGGCCGCCTACTACGGTCCGCACGACTGCCTCGAACTCAAGGGCCCGGTGGGGAAAGCCACCATCGCCAGGCGCGCGCGCGACATCGCCGTCGCCAAACGATTGTGGGAAGTCTCCGAGCAACTGACCAGCGCGCACTGGCCACAAGACCGTCAAGAGATCGCCGCATGAACGTCCTCATTTTCGGCGCCACCGGCATGATCGGCCAGGGCGTGCTGCGCGAATGCCTGCTCGACGACGACGTTTCGCGCGTGGTCACGCTCGGCCGCACTGCCACGGAGCAGCAGCATCCCAAGCTGCACGAGATCGTGCACAAGGATTTGTACGACTACACGGCCATCGAAGGACAGCTGCGGGATTTCGATGCCTGCTTCTTCTGTCTTGGCGTGTCCTCGGTCGGCATGAACGAAGCCGACTACACCCGCGTCACCTACGATCTCACGCTCGCCGCCGCGCGGACGCTGTCGCGGCTGAATCCACGGATGACCTTCGTCTTCGTGTCCGGCGCCAGCACCGACAGCACCGAACGCGGCAGCAAGATGTGGGCACGCGTGAAAGGTCGCGCCGAGAACGCACTGCAGCGCCTGCCGTTCAAGGCCGTCTATCTGTTCCGGCCCGGCGCGATCCAGCCGCTGCACGGCATCCGCTCGAAAACGGCCCTGTATCAGGCCGCCTACACGGTGCTGCGGCCGTTCCTGTCGACCTTGCGCGCGTTGTTCCCGAATTCGGTGCTGACCACCGAAGCGATCGGCCGCGCGATGCTGGTGGCGGCGCGCGAAGGCGCGGAGACGGCCGTGCTGGAAAGCCGCGATATCCGACGGCTCGCCGAGCGGGAGCCGGTCCATGGCTGAGCGTTTCCCTGCTTCGCCGAAGCGTGTCGGCGGGAGGTTGCGACGCATCCTGCGCTGGACGCTCGCGGTGCCCGCGCTGTTGCTGGCACTCGCGCTCGGCGTGCTCGTGCTCGGCGGCAGTTCCTCCTTCGGCGGCCGCGCCGAAGGCACGCGGCTGGCACGAATGCAGCATTCGCCGCAGTGGCACGGCGATGCGTTCGCCAATCCGCAGGCGATGTGGGGCGACATGCCGCGCGCGCTGTCGCGCATGTTCGAGAGCACACCGCACAGCGTGCCCGAGGCACCGATCGTCCCGGTCAGTGATGCCTCGCAATACGCGCGGCCGTCCCGGAGCGGATTGCGCGTCACCTGGTTCGGCCATTCCACGACGCTGGTGGAACTGGACGGCGTCAATGTGTTGACCGACCCGCTGTGGAGCGAACGCCCGTCGCCGCTGCAATGGATCGGCCCGAAACGCTGGTTCGCGCCGCCGCTGCCGCTGCGCGCATTGCCGCGGATCGATGCCGTGGTGATCTCGCACGATCACTACGATCATCTCGACGAAGCCACGATCCGCACGCTGCAGGCCTCCTCTTCCGCCGTGTTCGTCGTTCCGCTCGGCGTCGGTGCGCATCTGGTGCATTGGGGCGTGCCCGACTCACGCATCGTCGAGCTCGACTGGTGGGAACACACCCGCATTGGCGGCGTCGACATCGTGGCGACACCTGCGCGGCACGCGTCCGGCCGCGTGGTGCCGCAAAGCGACGAGACGCTATGGGCCGGTTATGCATTGATCGGTGGCCGGCATCGCGTGTTCTACTCCGGCGATACCGGATTGCACGAGGACTTGCGCGAAATCGGCACGCGCTTCGGGCCATTCGACGTGGCCATGATCGAATCCGGCCAATACGACGCCGACTGGCCGGACTGGCACATGGGGCCGGAGCAGGCCGTCGTCGCGAACACGCTGGTGCGCGGCAAGACATTGCTGCCGGTGCATTGGGGCCTGCTGAAACTCGCGCATCACGGCTGGACCGAACCGGTCGAGCGCGTGATCGCTGCAGCCCATTGCACGGACACGCCCGTGCTGACGCCGCGGCCAGGACAAAGTTTCGAGCCCACGCAGCATCCGGCGTTCGCGCAATGGTGGCCGCCACTTCCCTGGCAGAACGCGAGGGAACGCCCGGTGATCGCGACGAAGACGGGAAATCCCGCCGTGCGTTACGAACTGCCGCAGTGCATGACGACCCACACCGGAGCGACGGCCTCCACATAGTCATCGCCGCCTTCGTGCAGAATGTCGCACCAGCGCCGCGATGCATGCGGCGCCTACTGACGATCACTTCCGCACGACGACTTCCGCACCGGCCGCGTTTCGATGTCCCCCGCCCATCTCCTGCTTGCCCTGGCCGTCGTCATCGTCTGGGGCACGAACTTCGTCATCATCAAGCTGGGATTGGGCGAACTGCCGCCGCTGCTGTTCGCGACACTGCGCTTCTTCTTTTCCTTCTTCCCTTGGATCTTCCTGATCCGGCGGCCGCCGGTGGCGTGGAAACTGCTGATCGCGACCGGCATCTTCCTCGGCTTCGGCCTGTTCGGCCTGCTGTTCATCGCCATGCGCGCGGACATCACGCCCGGCATCGCCTCGCTGGTGGTGCAGACGCAGGCGTTCTTCACCATCGGCCTGTCGATGCTGCTGCTGTCCGAACGCCTACGCGCTTTCCAGGCCGTGGGACTGGCGTTCTGCATCGCCGGGCTGGTGATCCTGTTCGCGCACACCGACGCGTCCCTGACCACGCGCGGCCTGATCCTGACGCTGACCGGCGGCTTGTCGTGGGCGATCGCCAATCTCGTCGCCAAGCGCGCCGGCAAGGTGGACATGCTGGGATTCATGGTGTGGTCGAGCCTGTTCGCGGTGCCGCCGCTGCTCGCCGCGAGCCTGGTCTTCGAAGGGCCGGAGCGGATCGCGCATGCGCTCGCGAGCGCCAGCTGGCTCGGCTGGAGCGCGGCGATCTGGCAGGGCGTGGCCAACACATTGTTCGGCTACGGCGCCTGGAACTGGTTGCTGGCGCGCTATCCGGCGGCGACGGTCTCGCCGCTGTCACTGTTGGTGCCGGTGTTCGGCATGCTCACCGCGACACTCGTGTTCGCCGAACCCTTGCCCGCATGGAAACTGCAGGCGTGTGCCCTGCTGCTGCTCGGCTTGGTGGTGATCACGCTATGGCCGCGCCTGCGCGCGCGGCTGTTGCCGGCGCGCGGGAACGCCTGATCACGATCGGTGGTGCGTCAACAGCTGCACGTTATGCGCCGCGCGCCATTAGCGCTTCGATCTCGTCGGCGCTGCGGGCGAGTTTCGCCGTCAACACTTCGTGGCCATCGTCGGTGATCGCCACATCGTCCTCGGTCCGGATACCGATGCCGCGCCACTTCGCATGCACGGATTTGTCGTCCGGCGCGACGTACAGGCCGGGCTCGATGGTGAACACCATGCCCGGTTCGAGCAGGCGCGATTCGCCGTCGATGCGGTAATCGCCGACATCGTGCACGTCCAGGCCGAGCCAATGTCCGGTCTTGTGGCGATAGAAGCGCTTGTAGCTGCCGTCGGCGATGTTCTTCTCCAGCTTGCCCTTGAGCAGGCCGAGCTGAAGCAGTCCTTCGGTGAGCGTCTCCACCGCGGCGTTGTGGCCAGTCTCGTAAGGCACGCCGGGCCGCGCCTGCGCCATCGCCGCGGCGTGCGCGGCGCCGACCAGGTCGTGCAGGGCGCGCTGCGCCTTGCTGAAACGGCCGTTGACCGGGAACGTGCGCGTGATGTCGGACGCATAGTTGCGGTATTCGGCGCCGGCATCGATCAGCACCAGATCACCGTCCTTCGCCGCGCCGCCATTGGCGACGTAATGCAGCACGCAGGCATTGCCGCCGGCGCCGACGATGCTGCCGTAGGCCGGATGCGCGTCGTGGGCGCGGAACACGCGCTCCAATTCCGCCTGCAGTTCGTATTCGTGGATGCCGGGGCGCGCCGCGCGCATCGCCGTCTCGTGCGCCAGCATGCTGATCTCGGCGGCCTTGCGCATCAGCTTCAGCTCGCCCTGCGACTTGAACAGCCGCATCTCGTCGAGCAAATGCCCCAACTCAAGGAATTCGTGCGGCGGCTGCGCGCCCTGGCGCACCTGCGCGCGCACGCGGTTGAGCCAGCCGATCAGTTTCAGATCGAAATCGGTGTCGCGGCCGAAGTGGTAGTAGACGCGGGTGCGGCCTTCGAGCAGACCCGGCAGGATTTCGTCGAGATCGTCGATCGGATAGGCGTCGTCCATGCCATAGGCGTCGATGGCGCCTTCCGGACCGACGCGCGGCCCGTCCCAGCCCTCGCGCTCGGGATTGCGCTCACGGCAGAACAGCAGATGCTCGCCGTGCTTACGCCCCGGCACCAGCACCAGCACGGCCTCCGGTTCCGGGAAACCGGTGAGGTACCAGAGATCGGAATCCTGCCGGTACGGGTAATGCGTATCGCGGCTGCGGATGCGCTCGGGCGCGGCCGGCAGGATCAGGATGGCGTCTTCACCGGCCATGCGCATCAGCTGCTTGCGGCGGCGCGTGTAGGCCTGGGCGGTCATTCCGGCGTTGCTGGTCATCGCGATGTGGTTCGATTCAACGGAAACATTCGGTTCAACTGCAACCGATCTCGTCCAATACTTCGTTCAATTCAGCTTTTGACGGTGCCGCGGCCCCAGCGCGCAATCGCCGTGCAGCAGCAGGACGGCGACGCGGACGAATTCCTCGATCTCCGCCAGCGCGGCCTCGTCCTCTTCATCGCCCTCTTCCTGCGGCGAAGCGGCCGCCAGCTTGGCCAGATCGGCCAGTGCCTCGCCCGCTTCCTCCGACAACGCCGGCTTGGCGCCCGCGGCCAGCCCGAAACCGCCGAGAAAGCCGCGACACCAGTCGAACAGGGCGCCGCTGCGCTCGCTCAGCGCCTCGTTCTCGTCGGGCAGCAGCAGTTCGAAGCCGAAACTGCGGTCCTCGAGCTGGGTGACGCTGGCCTTGCACAGACGATCCAGCGCGCCATCGGCAGCCACGGCCGGGAGATCGTCGTCGGCCAGCACCTGGCCCAGCCACCGGTCCGTATCGGCGCCGCCGCCGGCCAGCCAGCCGCACAGAGCGCCATGCAGCTCGGACGCGCCCACGCCGATGCGCAGTGCGCGGCAGGCGGCTTCAACTTCGGGCAATGCGGGCAGATCGAGCGGCACGGATCGTCTTCGAATATTACGGGTGCCACAAAGTGTAACAACGCCATGGCGCGGCTTTCGAATTTGTCTGAACAGGCGACATAGGTTGCCCCCTGTCACAGATCGGCCCGCACCCCTAAACTGCAAAAGATGACACGACGTGGCCAGGGGGCGCCACTTGAGCAGTTTCGTGGATCTGCGCTTTCTCGCGGCAGCCGTGTTCGTGCTGCTCGCGTTGATCGCGCTTGTCGTCTGGCGCAGGCGCGCGGACCGCTTGCGCATGGTCGACATGCGCGAGCTGGAAGAGCGCCTGAAACTCGCGCTTTGGGCGACAGGACAGTATTACTGGGACTATGACGTCGTCGCCGGCAAGGTGCGCCGGTTGCAAGTGAAGGATCCAGGCGACGGCAATGCCGGTCGTCTGGAAGCACACACCCTCGACATCCGCAACGTCGCCCATTCCGAAGACCAGCCGCTCATGACCGAGCGCATCCAGCATTATCTCGAGGGCAACGACGACAGATATCGTTCCGAGCACCGGATGCTCGACGCCGATGGCAAGCTCATCTGGGTGCGCGCCAGCGGCCGCGCCGTGAAGCGCGATGCCGCCGGCAAGGTGACACGCATGGCCGGCACCACGCTCGACATCACTCGCGAACGCGAGATCGACGACGAACACCGCGTCGCCGCGCAAGTCCTGCGCAGCATGAGCGAGGCGGTGACGGTGCTGAACCGAGACTTCGAGTTCGTTTCCGTGAACCCGGCCTTCACCCGCATCACCGGCTACGAGGAAACCGAAGTGATCGGCCGCAGCGCCGCGCTGCTCGACAGCAGCCGGCACGACACCGCCTTCTATCACCACATCCGCGCGCTGGTCACGCGGCACGGGCATTACGCCGGCGAACTGTGGCAGCGGCGCAAGGATGGCGAGGAGTTCCTCTGCGCCTACGAGTTCAACGTCGTGCTCGATGCCAACGGCGCGCAGCAGTATTTCGTCGCCGTTCTCAACGACATCACCCAGCAGAAGCGCGCCGAGGAAGAGCTGCGCTATCTCGCCAACTACGACACGCTCACCGGCCTGCCCAACCGCACGCTGCTCTCCGAGAGGCTGTGGCGCGCGATCATGCATGCGCAGCACGCGCAGGTCCGCATCGCGGTGCTGTTCCTCGACTTCGATCGCTTCAAGGACATCAACGATTCGCTCGGCCACGCCATCGGCGACCGCATCCTGTGCGCCGCCGCGCAGCGCCTGCAGGCGACCGTCGGCGAACACCACACCGTCGCCCGTCTCGGCGGCGACGAATTCACCGCGGTGCTCGAGAACATCAACTCACAGGAAGATGCCGACGACGTCGCGCAAGCCGTGCTGAAAGCATTCGAGGCGCCGCTGACGATCGACAAGCACTTGGAAGTCTCGATCTCTCCTTCCATCGGCATCAGCCTGTATCCCGATCACGGCCTGGTGCCCGCCGATCTGCTCAAGCACGCCGACACCGCGATGTACCAGGCCAAGGCCGCAGGCCGCCGGACGTCGATGCGCTACGACGACACGATGGAAGTCGCCACGCGGCGGCGCGCGATCCTCTCCGGCGCGTTGCGCAAGGTGCTCGACCGCAACGAACTGCATCTGGTCTATCAGCCGCGCCTGACCCTGGCGTCCACGCCTTCCGCCGCCGCGCGCATCTCCGGCGCGGAAGCGTTGCTGCGCTGGAGCAGCCGCGAGCATGGCCAGATCGATCCCACCGAATTCATCCTGCTCGCCGAGGAAAGCGGCCTGATCCGCGACATCGGCGAATGGGTGCTGCGCGAAGCCTGCCAGACCCTGCGCGACTGGCGCCGCCAGGGCCTCGATGACTTCCGCATGGCCGTGAACGTCTCCGGCCTGCAATTGCTGCGCGGCGATTTCCCCGACATCGTGAGCGACATCCTCATCGAAACCGGCGTGCCGGCGAGCGCACTGGAACTCGAACTCACCGAATCCGTGCTGATGGCGAGCGCGGAACAGACCGCGGCGCGATTGCAGGCGTTCCGCGAACTCGGCGTCTCCCTGGCCATCGACGACTTCGGCACCGGCTACTCCTCGCTCGCCTATCTCAAGCGCCTGCCCATCACCACCGTGAAGATCGACAAGGAGTTCATCGACGACCTTGCCCGCAATCCGGACGATGCCGCGATCACCGGCACCATCATCGCCATGGCGCATTCGCTGGGGCTGAACGTCGTCGCGGAAGGTGTCGAGACCGACACGCAGATGCAGTTCCTGCAGCAACGGCACTGTCACGAAATCCAGGGATTCTGGCTCTCGCCCCCGCGCGAGGCGCAGGATTGCCTGGACTTCATCCGTCGCTGGGCACCGGCGCAGCCGGACGCCGCCCTCGTCCTGTCTTGACCGCCCCCCCGCCGCCTCCTATCGTGCCCACATGGACACTGAGAACCTGTTTCCATACTCCGCATGGCCCGCGTTGCTTCCCTATGGCCGTCAGGTGGTGTTGCGCGGCGCAGCGCCTTGCTGTCTGCAAGGTCAAGCCGCGCGGCGCCGCATAGCGGCCATAGGGAAGCAACCCGGAGGGTCGGGG
>NZ_JAJAVH010000019.1 GCF_020511115.1 Luteimonas panaciterrae | reverse complement strand
CGCCCTGCAAGGTGGCGACCGGGGTGGTGACGCGAGCGATCTTCGCCGTGAGCACGCGCGCATCGGCGGGCACGGCGAAGGCACACAGCGTCGACAGCAACAGGTGTAGGATCGCCCGCGACATGGCCCAGGGCCTGTCGTCATGTCCGGAGTGGGTCGCGCCGGGCCTGGGGGCATGCGAGGCAAGGAAGAGTGAGGAAGTGTATGTCGATACACGCACGAACGATGACGCGGCATCGCGTGCCCCCAGGCCCGGCCCTTCGGGTTGCTTCTCGGTGGCCGCCATGCGGCGCCGCGCGGCTTGACCTTGCAGACAGCAAGGCGCTGCGCCGCACAACACCACCTGACGGCCACCGAGAAGCAACGCGACCCACTCCGGACATGACGACAGGCCCTAGCATACCGACAACCCGTCAAGATCCATGACGCCTCCATGACGCCCCGCATCCTTCTCGTCGAGGACGATCCGGTCACGCGGGCCTTCCTGACGGCCGCCGCCGAAGCCCTGCCCGCTCGCGTGGATGCGGTCGACTGCCTGGCGGCCGCGCGCGACCGCATTCGCACGCAGACCTACGATCTGTGGCTGGTCGACGCGAATCTGCCGGACGGCCAGGGCGCGATGCTGCTCGAGGAACCGCAACGGCAAGGCACCGCCGTACTCGCGCATACGGCCGCGTGCGAGCAGGACACGCTCGCACGGCTGCGCGAGGCCGGTTTCGCCGATGTCCTGGTGAAGCCGCTCACCGCCACGGCGCTGCAGGCAGCGATCCGCAGTGCGACCGCGAACGATGAGGCTTCTTCTTTTGATGTCGCCATGCCCGCGAACGATCAGGCGGGCGCGCTTCCTCTCTGGGACGACGCCAAGGCATTGACCGCGCTCAACGGGCAGCGCGCGCACGTCGATGCCTTGCGCGGCCTGTTCCTCGAGGAGCTACCCGCCACACGCGACACCATCGCCGCGGCGGCGCACGATCGTGACCTGGACGCCATGCGCGCCTCCTTGCACAGACTGCGCGCCAGCTGCGGCTTCGTCGGTGCGATGCGCCTGGATGCGACGGTCGCGGTGCTGCATGGCGCGCCGGACTCGCCGGAAGCGCTGGCGGACTTCCTCGCCGTGGCTCAGGACACGTTGTCGTCGCGCTGAGGTCTGGTGACGAGACGACCGATCTCGCCGATCAGTTCCCACGATTTCAGCCCGCGACCGCCGAGATGATGCGCGATCACCGCGCGCATCGCGCGGCGCAGCCCGGCCAGTTCTTCCACTTGCGGCGGGGTTTCGGTGTCGGCGGCCAGCGCCAGCAGGGCGCGCCCTGTGGCGGTGCGGTCACGCTCGCCGCCACCGTCGCGCTCGCTGAGCAAGCGTCGCGGTCCGTGTTCGGGATCGAGGTGATAGCGCGCGGCCGGATCGAGCGGTGTGCCGTCGCCGTCATGCGACAAATCGAAACCGAAGCCGAGCGCTTCCAGCAGATCGCGTTCGAAGCGCCGCAACGTCCAGGCGAGCGGCGCCTGCGTGCGCAGGCGTTCGCGCGTCTGGCCGTAGATCGCGTACAGCTCCGTGTGCGGGTCCTGGCGCGGCGCAAGGCGCAGCAGCAATTCGTTGATGTAGAAGCTGGCCAGCATGGCGTTATCGACGAGCTGCGGGGCGACGTCGATGGCTTCGGCATGCGTCAGCAATGCCAGCTCGCCGCGCTGCACGGCATCGAAGCGGATGTGCTGCAACGGCTGCAGCGCGGCGCGCAGCACGTGTCGCTTCGGTCCCTGCACGCCGCGCGCGACCAGGCCGAGGCGGCCGTGATCGGCGCTCAGGACTTCCAGCAGCAGGCTGGTCTCGCGCCAGGGACGCGCGTGCAGGACGTAGGCCGGTTGTGCAGTCAGACGCATATCGCTCGTCATTCCCGCGAAGGCGGGAATCCATGGACGTTGCTGTTGGCTTTACTTTGGCCTTGCGAAAGTCCATGGATTCCCGCCTTCGCGGGAATGACGAGCAAGAACGCATTGCCTGCCAGCATCACGAAGCCTGCTTCAGTCGTGATAGCCGAGGCTACGCAGCGCGGCCTCGTCGTCCGACCAGCCTTGGCGCACCCGCACCCAGGTTTCGAGAAATACCTTCGCGTCGAACAGACGCTCCATCTGCTGCCGCGCCTTGCTGCCGATCTCGCGCAGACGCGTTCCGCCCTTGCCTATGACGATGGCCTTCTGGCCATCGCGTTCGACCCAGATCACCGCGCCGATGCGCAGCATCGCGCCGTCGACGGTGAAGGATTCGATTTCCACGGTGGTCGCATACGGCAACTCGGCACCGAGCTGGCGCATCAGCTGCTCGCGCACCATCTCGCCGGCGAGGAAGCGCTGGCTCTTGTCGGTGATCTCGTCCTCGGCGTACAGCGCCGGCTGTTCCGGCACCAGCGACAGCAGCGTGGCGGTGAGCGCTTCCAGGCCATTGCGCTTGAGCGCGGAGATCGGATGCACGCCGGCGAATTCGCGGCCCTCGGTCACGCGCTGCAGGTAAGGCAGCAGCGTGCTCTTGTCGCGCAGCTTGTCGATCTGGTTGACCACCAGCACCGCCGGTACGCCGGCATCGCGCAAGGCTTCGAAGGCGAGCGTGTCCTCCTCGTCCCAGCGTCCGGCCACCACCACCAGCACCGCCGCGTCGACGCCTTCCAGCGCGCCGCGCGCGGCGCGATTCATCATGCGGTTCATGGCCGAGGCCGAGTACTTGCCCTGCTCGCGGTGCAGGCCGGGGGTATCGACCAGCAGCAACTGCCCCTGCGGGCCATCCTGTCCAGAGAAAGTGGCGATACCGAGCAGCCGATGCCGGGTGGTCTGCGGCCGATTGGAGACGATGCTGACCTTGGCGCCGACCAGGGCGTTGACCAGCGTGGACTTGCCGACATTGGGGCGGCCGATCACGGCCACCTGTCCGGCGCGGAAGGAAGTTGGGGACATGGCGGAATTCTACCGGTACCGGCGTGCGGGACGCCGCCGGCTGCCGCAATCGACCGTGAAACGGTTACGCCGCGGTTTCGAGCAGGGTCAGCACCGCCTCGGCGGCGGTCTGTTCGGCGGCCCGGCGCGAACTGCCCTCGCCGACCGCCGACAACGGCGGCTCGACGACCGTGCAGGACACACGGAAGGATTTGGCGTGGTCGTCGCCGGATTCGGCCACCAGCTCGTAGACCGGCAACGCGCGCTGCCGCGCCTGCAGCCATTCCTGCAGCCTGGTCTTTGCATCCTTGTCGACCTTGCCCGCAGGCGTTTCGTTGACCGCGTCCTCGAACCATGGCAACACCACGCGCCGGCAGGCCTCGAAGCCGGCGTCGAGGTAGATCGCGCCGACCAGCGCTTCGAGCGCGTCGGAGAGGATCGAATCGCGGCGGTGGCCGCCGGATTTCATCTCGCCGGGGCCGAGGATGAGGTCGGCGCCGATGTCCAGGCTCCGCGCGATGGCGGCGAGCGAGGATTCGCGCACCAGCTCGGCGCGGGCGCGCGTGAGGGCGCCCTCGTCGGCCTTCGGCCAGCGGCGGTACAGCGCCTCGGCCACGATCAGCCCCACCACGGCGTCGCCCAGGAATTCGAGGCGTTCGTTGTGCGGGGTGCCGGCGCTGCGGTGGGTCAGCGCCTGTGTCAGGAGTCCGCGATCGGCGAAAGCATGGCCCGCGTATTGGCGGTTGCCATCAGTTCCCATTGCGGCCGAGGGTGCCATCGGCATGGAACTTGCCGACGATATCGAGATTGGCGAACAGCGGTTTGCGAATCTCGTAATCGACGGTCATCTTCCAGCCGCCGTTCTCGCCGCGCTCGAGCTTGACGTTCTGCGGCTTCACGTTCTCGGAATAGCTGATGTCCAGACGCCTGAAAAACAGGGTCTTGATGCTGCCCACGTCCTGTTCGGCGATCCCCGGCTCGTTCTGCAAGCCCTTCAGCGCCTGCTTCACCGAGTAGTACTCGTAGTACATCGGGAACACCCGCATCCCGAAATAGACGAAGAGCCCCGCCACGCACAGCGTGATGACGAAGCCGAGCAAGGACATTCCGCGTTGTGTGCGTCTCATGGCCATTTTTCCCCCAATGACAGTGACAGTGTTCGTTGCCCCGCCCTTACGTTACTGGATGCCGTTGCCGATCCGCGAGGTGTCGAAGTTGTTTTTGCACAGATTGCCGATGCTGTCGCAGTTCAGCCAGATCATGAAGGCCTTGCCGCGGATGTTCTGCTCGGGCAGGAAGTGGAAGGCCCAGAAGCGGGCGTCGTCGCTGCGGTCGCGGTTGTCGCCCATCACGAAGTAGTGGCCCGGCGGGACCGTCCACTCGCCCTCGCCCTGGTCGACGAAGATGGCCTTGTCGAACTCCAGCACCGAATGCGGGCGACCCGGCAGCTCCTCGGTGAGCTCGGTGGCACCGGTCATGTCGGCGCCGCTGCCCTTGCCGACGTACTCGCCGACGCGCTTGTACGCGAACGGCACGCCGTTCACGTAGACCTGGTTGTTCTTGTAGGCAACGGTGTCGCCCGGCAGGCCGATGATGCGCTTGATCCAGTCCTGATCCGGGCTTTGCGGCGGCTTGAACACCACCACGTCGCCGCGCTTGGGCTCGCCGATCGAGAGGATCTTGGTGTTGGTGATCGGCAGGCGCAGGCCGTAGGTGAACTTGTTGACGAGGATGAAATCGCCGGTGAGCAGGGTCGGCATCATCGAGTTGGACGGGATCCGGAACGGTTCCGCCACGAAGCTGCGCAGGATCAGCACGATCGCCAGCACCGGGAAGAAGGCCTTGGCGTAATCGACGACGATCGGGTCACGGCCCTCGTCGAGCAATCCGGCGTTGCGCTTGCGCGCGGCGGCGAAGAACAGCTTGTCGACCAGCCAGATGAAGCCGGAAGCCAGCGTCGCCACGACCAATGCGATTTCAAACCATCTCATGCTTGTTCCTTTGACGCTTCTGATTTCCCTTCTCCCCCTGGGAGAAGGTGGCGCGAAGCGCCGGATGAGGGAAGGGGAATGATCGGGCCGGAAACGGTTCTGTGGTTCGGAACTGTTCCTCCCTCATCCGCCCCTTCGGGGCACCTTCTCCCGGAGGGAGAAGGGAAATGCAAACTACTTGCTATCCACCTGCAGCACCGCCAGGAAGGCTTCCTGAGGAATCTCCACGCGTCCGACCTGCTTCATCCGCTTCTTGCCTTCCTTCTGTTTCTCCAGCAGTTTCTTCTTGCGCGAGACGTCGCCGCCGTAGCACTTGGCCAGCACGTTCTTGCGCATCGCCTTCACCGTGCTGCGGGCGATGACCTGCGCGCCGATCGCCGCCTGGATGGCGACGTCGAACATCTGCCGCGGGATCAGCTCGCGCATCTTCTCGGTCAGTTCGCGGCCGCGACGGTCGGCGTGGCTGCGATGGACGATGATGCTCAGCGCGTCGACCTTGTCGCCGTTGATCAGCGTGTCCACGCGCACGAACGGGCCGGCGTCGAAGCGCACGAAGTGATAGTCCAGCGAGGCGTAACCGCGCGAGACCGACTTCAGCTTGTCGAAGAAATCCAGCACCACCTCGGCCATCGGCAGTTCATAGCTGATCTGCACCTGGCTGCCGAGATAGGTGATGCCGATCTGCGCGCCGCGCTTCTCCTCGCACAAGGTGATCACGTTGCCGACGTAGTCCGGCGGCGTGAGGATGTTGGCGCGAATGATCGGCTCGCGGATCTCCTCCACCTGATTCACCGGCGGCAGCTTGGCCGGATTTTCGAGCGGCATCGTGCTGCCGTCCGTCTTCAGCACTTCATAGACGACGGTCGGCGCGGTGGTGATGAGATTGAGGTCGTACTCGCGCTCCAGGCGCTCCTGCACGATCTCCATGTGCAGCATGCCGAGGAAGCCGCAGCGGAAGCCGAAGCCCATCGCATCGGAGCTTTCCGGCTCGAAGCGCAGCGCGGCGTCGTTGAGGCGCAGTTTCTCCAATGCCTCGCGCAGCGCCGGATAATCCTCGGCGTCGACCGGAAACAGGCCGGCGAACACGCGCGGCTGCATTTCCTGGAAACCCGGCAGCGGTTTTTCGGCCGGCAGCGAAGCCAGCGTGAGAGTGTCGCCGACCGGCGCGCCATGCACGTCCTTGATGCTGGCGTTGATCCAGCCCACCTCGCCGGCGCCGAGCTTGGTCAGCACCTTGCGCTTGGGCGTGAACACGCCGACCTGGTCGACCTGATGGACGCGCCCGCTCGACATCACCTGGATCTTGCTGCCGGGGACGATCTCGCCCTGCATGACGCGCACCAGCGAGACCACGCCGAGGTAGTTGTCGAACCAGGAATCGATGATCAGCGCCTGCAGGCGATCGGTATCACGCGGCTTGGGCGGCGGGATGCGATGCACGATCGCTTCCAGCACTTCCTCGACGTTCAAACCGGTCTTGGCGCTGATGGCGACAGCGTCGGTGGCGTCGATGCCGATCACGGCCTCGATCTCGGCCTTGGCACGTTCGATGTCGGCGGTGGGCAGGTCGATCTTGTTGAGGATCGGCACCACCTCCAGGCCCTGCTCCACCGCGGTGTAGCAGTTGGCCACCGACTGCGCTTCCACGCCCTGGGCGGCGTCGACCACCAGCAGCGCGCCTTCGCAGGCGGCCAGCGAGCGGCTGACTTCGTAGCTGAAGTCGACATGGCCGGGCGTGTCGATGAAGTTGAGCTGATAGACCTGCCCGTCCCGCGCCTTGTACGGCAGCGAGACGGACTGCGCCTTGATGGTGATGCCGCGCTCGCGCTCGATCGGGTTGCTGTCGAGCACTTGCGCTTCCATCTCGCGCGCTTCTAGACCGCCGCACAATTGGATGATGCGGTCGGCCAGGGTCGACTTGCCGTGGTCGACGTGGGCGATGATGGAGAAGTTGCGGATATTCCGCATCGGGTCGGACATAGGGCGGCAGTGGGGGCCGTCGAACGGCCGATGCGATAAAGCAGGAGATTATCGCACGGTCCCCGCTTTTTCCTTCTCCCTTCGGAAGAGGCCGGAAACCGCCTGTCAGGCGGCTGGCGGATCGGGCGGGAAATCACTCGCCGAGGGATGTGCCCATCGGCCGGAATGCTCCCGCCCTCGCCCGCTTCACACAGCGTCGACCTGGTCCGGGGAGAACGCGAGAATCAGCCCTCGTCGTCCCCGTCGCCGTTGTCCGCGCGCGGCGTCACCGCGACGAACTGAGAACTGGTGCCACGCCGTACCAGCAGCATCACCGTCTGCCCGATCTTGACGCCGGACAGGGCGCGATCGAGCGCGGCGGCGCTGCCGACAGCCGTGCCGCCGACCCGGAGCACCACGTCGCCCGGCTGCAGGCCGGCCTCACGCGCGGCGATGCCTTCGATGCGGGCGATGCCCACGCCCTCGCCGGATTGCAGACCGGCCTGACGGCGATCGTCGGCACTGAGATCCTGACCGATCAGGCCCAGCGAATTGGACGATTTCGCCGAAGGACCGCGCGGCGCCCCGCCCTGATCCTGGCGCGAACCCGCGCCACCGGCCAATCCTTCGTTGAGCTCGGCCAGCGTCAGCGTGTAGTCGCGCGTCTTGCCTTCGCGCAGGACGCCGAGCTGGACGCGGGTGCCCGGCGTCATGGCGCCGATCATCGGCGGCACGTCGCTGGACTGGTTGATGGTCGTGCCGTTGATCGTGCGGATCACGTCACCGGGCTGCAGGCCGGCCTTCTCGCCGGGGCCGCCGGGCGTCACGTCATTGATCAGCGCGCCGCGCGTGTCCGGCAATCCGAAGCCCTTGGCCTTCTCGGCGGTGATCGGCTCCAGCGTCACGCCGACCATGCCGCGGCTGACCTTGCCGGTCGCCTTGAGCTGCTTGACCGTATTCATCGCCAGATCGATCGGGATGGCGAAGCTCACGCCCATGTAGCCGCCGGAGTTGGAGAAGATCTGCGAGTTGATGCCGACCACCTCGCCGCTGGTGTTGAGCAGCGGTCCGCCGGAGTTGCCCTGGTTGATGGCGACGTCGGTCTGGATGAAGGGCACGTAGCGCTGGTTGGCGTAGGGGTTGCTGCGCCCGACCGCGCTGATGATGCCGGCGGTCACCGAATGATCGAGGTTGAACGGCGAACCGATCGCCACCGCCCACTGTCCCGGCTTGAGCTTGTTGGAGTCGCCGATGCGCAACGCCGGCAGGTTGCTGGCATCGATCTTGAGCAGGGCGATGTCGGAGGGCTCGTCGGTGCCGACCACCTTGGCCTTGAACTCGCGGCGATCGGTCAGCTTGACCGTGACCGAATCGGCGTCGTCGACGACGTGATGGTTGGTCAGCACGTAGCCATCGGGAGAAATGATGAATCCCGAGCCCATCGAAGTGCCGCGCGGACCGTTGCCGGGGCCGTCCGGCCCGCCCGGGTTACCGGGGAACGGAACGCCAGGGCCGAAGAAGCGGCGGAAGATTTCCGGGATGTCCTCCTCGTCCGGCATCTGCGGCTGCTGCTGTCCGCGCGCGCGACGCGTGGCGGGCTTGCCACCCACCTCGGCGACGATGTTGACCACGCCCGGCCCCACCTGCGAGACCAGCTGGGTGAAATCGGGCAATCCGACCACGACCGGCGCCGGCGCGGTGGATTGCGTGGACTGTTGCGCGGTCGCGACCGGCAACACGATCGCGGTGGTCGCGGTGGCGGTCAGGGCGATCAGGATCGCAGCTTGCAGCGGGGCTTTCATCGGGGAAGCGTCCTCGACAAATGAGGTTGAAGGAAAAGAATAGAGGATGGGCCGTCAAGGCCCGGGCGCGCGATGTCAGCGCGGCCCGGTCGTCCGGCCAGCGGCCGCCTGCGGCTGCGCTCCCGTCTGCGACGGGTCGAGATGCGGCTGCAGGAAGGGATTGCCGCCGCTGGTGCCGTAGCTGGCGTTGAGCGCGCCGTTGCCCGTGTAGTCGCCCAGGATCGTGCGCGGCCACGGTCGCGACTGCGCCGATTGCGTGACGAAGGGATCGTTGGCCTGCGGCACCGATGCGGCCTCCTGTGCCGACGCTCCCGCCAGCGCGACGGTCGTGGTCATGGGAGTCGTGTTCAGAGGCACCGAGGACTGATCCAGCACGGCGGAAGCAGGCGTGGGCGCCGCGGCGGCGACCAGGCGTTCGGTCGCGCTACGCGCGCTTTCGCGCTGCGGGCGCGAACGGCGTTCGATGGCTCGGCGCGGCACGTCGGCCAAGGCGACCGTGGCGGCGGCGAGCGTCGCGGTATCGGGCGCGGTCGGCGCGGGCGCCGATGGCGTCTCTGTGCGTACCGGTGCCGGCTGCGGCCCCGATGTCGCGGCCATCTGCATGGAGGGCGCGGACGTGGAAGGCTCCAGCGGGTCGGAACCCGGCTGGCGCGCCACGAACAGGGCCGCTACCGCCACCGACGCGGCCAGTGCCGCACCACTGCCCCAGCGTCCCCAGCGTGGACGCCGCGCGGCGTTCCCATCCTGCGCGACCGCCAGCTGCGGCACGGCTTCCGTCTCGGTGATGGCCAGGAGCACGCGCTGCGAAAACCCCGCCGGAAGCAAGGCGTCGTGACGCCCGCGCAGGATGTCGCCGCAGACCTGCCAACGCTCCCAGCACGTGGCCAGTTCGCTGTCGTGCTCCAGGCGACGCAGCATGAATCTGGCCTCGTCGGGAGCGAGCTCGCCATCCAGCATCGCCGAGAGTTGCTGACGGTGATGGTCGTAGAGTTTGTCGGGTTGCGCTTGGTTCATATCGCTCGGGTGTCTTGCCTGACGTCTTGACTGGAAAATGTCGGGTCCGGTCAGCGGGCCGCCCGCTGCCGCGTGCTTTCGCTGTCCATCAATGGTTTGAGTTCCACATCGATCGCCTCGCGTGCCCGGAAGATGCGCGAGCGCACCGTGCCGATCGGGCAATCCATGCGTTGTGCGATTTCTTCGTAGCTCAATCCGTCCACTTCGCGCAGGGTGATGGCCAGCCGGAGTTCTTCCGGTAATGCTTCGACCGCGCGCATCACGGTTTGTTCCATCTGCTGGCGCGCGAGTTCGCGCTCCGGCGTGTCGGTGTCGCGCAGGCGTATGCCGGAATCGAACTGCTCCGCATCTCCGATATCGATGTCCTCCGTGGGAGGACGGCGGTTGTGGGCGACGAGATGGTTCTTTGCGGTATTCACGGCGATACGGTGCAGCCAGGTATAGAACTGGGCGTCGCCACGGAAATTACCAATCGCGCGATACGCGCGGATGAAGGTTTCCTGGGCCACGTCCTGGCATTCGCTCCAATCGGAGATGTAACGCCCGATCAACGCCGCCACTCGATGCTGGTACTTGCGCACCAGCAGATCGAAAGCCGCGCTGTCGCCGCGTTGCACGCGCCTGACCAATTCCTGGTCAAGTTCCTGGTTGGGCTCCTGCCGACCTTGTTGTGGTTCCACGACTTCGGCCATCGGGCCGGTGCTCCTCGAGAGCCCTGCCTGTTGGCTGGGCGATATGACCTTCGACACAGGGGAAAGTTCCAATTGCAATTCGTCGCAGCTTCATCCCATCTGGGGCCGCGGCACCACTGCCGCAAGCCATGTCCGTGTGAATCACGCTCGACCGGGAGGAAAACGCTTTCAGCCGACTTTCAAACGCTCATTTGACGTCGCCAGAACCTCGACGGGATCATAAGGAGCCTGTCATCGTCATCCCCGAGGCTGCCGAGCGTTGTTCAGCCGCCTTTGCGATAACGTTTACAGTTCCTCCTCCTCTCCTCACCTTAACGGATGGCACCCATGATTGCAGGGCTCGACGGACTGCGCTTCAGCCATTGGCAAGCCGAGCAGCGTGACGACGGCATCGTCGTGCTGACCCTCGACCGCGCCGGTGAGTCGGTCAACACCTTCTCGCAGGCGGTGATCCTCGAACTGGACGCCCTGCTGGAGCGTCTGTCGATCGATCCGCCCAAGGGACTCATCCTGCGCTCCGGCAAGGCCAAGGGCTTCATCGCCGGCGCCGACATCCATGAATTCCAGGAACTCGACGCCAAGGGCGTGATCGGCGATTCCATCCGCCGCGGCCAAGTCGCGTTCCAGCGCCTGGCCGATCTGCGCTGCCCCACGGTGGCCGCGATCCACGGCTTCGCCATGGGCGGTGGCACCGAGGTCACCCTCGCCTGCCGCTATCGCGTCGCCAGCAACGATCCCGGCACCCGCATCGGTCTGCCCGAAGTGAAGCTCGGCATCATTCCGGGCTGGGGCGGCAGCGTGCGGCTGCCGCGCCTGATCGGCGCGCCGGCCGCGTTCGACCTGATGCTGACCGGACGCACGCTGTCCGCCAGCGCGGCGAAGGCGGTCGGATTGGTCGACAAGGTCGTCGATCCGGCGCAATTGCTCGACGCGGCCGTCGAACTCGTTCACAAGGGCGCGCAGCGTCCGTTCAAGCAACGCTTCCTCGCCTGGATCACGAACACCTGGCTCGTGCGTCAGGCACTCGCGCCCACGCTAACCAAGCAGGTCGCGCGCAAGGCACGCAAGGATCACTACCCCGCTCCGTTCGCGATGATCGAGACGTGGCGCCGCAGCAGCGGCGGCATGCAGTCGCTGCTCGCGGCCGAACGCAAGACGGTGGTGAAGCTGGCGAGCACGCCCACCGCGCGCAATCTGGTGCGCATCTACTTCCTGCAGGAACGCATGAAGGCGCTCGGCGGAAAAGAATCGGGCATCAAGCACGTGCACGTGGTCGGCGCCGGCGTGATGGGCGGCGACATCGCATCCTGGTCGGCGTACAAGGGCTTCGAGGTCACGCTGCAGGATCGCGAGCAGGAATACATCGACAAGGCGATGGCGCGCGCGCAGGAACTGTTCGCGAAGAAAGTGAAGGACGAAGCCAAGCGTCCGGAAGTCGCCGCGCGTCTGAAGTCCGATCTCAACGGCGATGGCATTCCGAACGCCGATCTCGTCATCGAGGCGATCATCGAACGGTCGGAAGCCAAGCGCGAACTCTACGATGCCGTCGAGCCGCGCCTGAAACCCGATGCGCTGCTCACCACGAACACCTCCGCGATTCCGCTGACCGAACTGCGCGAGCACATCCGTCGCCCGGCGCAATTCGCCGGCCTGCACTTCGTCAATCCCGTGCCGCTGATGCCGCTGGTGGAAATCATCCACCACGACACGATGGCGCCGGAAACGCAGCAACGCTTGGCCGCCTTCTGCAATGCGATCGGCAAGCTGCCGCTGCCGGTGGCGGGCACGCCGGGCTTCCTGCTCAATCGCCTGCTGTTCCCCTATCTGCTCGAAGCGGCGACGGCGTATGCCGAAGGCATTCCCGGCGCGGTGATCGACAAGGTCGCGGTGAAGTTCGGCATGCCGCTCGGACCTGTGGAACTGCTCGACGTGGTCGGCCACGACATCGCCTACAACGTGTTGCAGGAACTGGCGCCGTTCCTCGGCTTGCAGGCACCGCCAGCGCTGGCCACGGCACCGGAGCCCGGCAAGCGCGGCAAGAAGGACGGCCAAGGCGTTTACGTCTGGGAAAACGGCAAGCCGAAGAAGCCCGAGGTGCCGAAGGACTACAAGGTGCCGGAGGATCTCGAGGATCGCCTGATTCTGCCGCTGCTCAACGAAGGCGTGGCCGTGCTGCACGACGGCGTGGTCGCCGACACCGATCTGATCGACGCGGGCATGATCTTCGGCAGCGGCTTCGCGCCGTTCCGCGGCGGCCCGATGCAGTACATCCGCGAGACCGGCGCCGATGCGATGCTGGAACGGCTGAAGGCATTGCAGGCGAAGTACGGCGATCGTTTCGCGCCGCGTCCCGGCTGGGATTCGCCCGCACTGCGATAAGCAAACGCGATACGCATGCGGCGAAGCCTCGCGCATTCGCCGCATCGGCAGCACCATGCGGCCATGCTGCATGGCAATATCGGCTGGCCCGAAGCGCTAAGCCGGTTGTCACTTTTTGAGATCACGCGCCTCCCATGACGCGGCGAGACTGCCGCCGGACGCATCGCACGCGTCCATCGCAACCACTCTCGCCAGATTCCGCGTCCGCATTCGCTCAGGATGAGCTTCTCGTGCAAGGTCCAAGACTAGGACCTCGATCGACAGGAATTTCAGCGAGGGAACAGACAACCCTGGGAGGGGCCTCGCTAGTGAAAATTCAACGCACGAAGGACACGCCGGACACAGACACGGCGTCACGCAGGAATTCGCCGCGACGCCGGCACCCGGTTTTCTGGTCTTTGGCTGCATTGGCCTTGGTGTCCGCGCTTGCCGCGGCTTCGGTACCCTCATTGCTGCAAACACAATCGGCACCGATTGGCAGCACAACGACAAATCCCGCGATATCGACTCCGATCACCACGACGGCCAGCGGCGTGATCGCCAACAGCGTTCCGGTTGGTGATGCCGTGTACGACCGCCCCGCGCTGTATGGCATGGGCAAGGACACCGATCGCGTCGTCACGATGGACGATGGCGTGCGCCTGCGTGCCGACGTCTACTACCCGACCGATCCAACCACCGGCCAGCGTGCCACCGGCGCGTTCCCGGTGCTGTTGCAGCAAACCGTTTACGGCAAGCAGCTGGTGCAAATCTCGGGCAATTTAGATCCCGACAACACCGGCCACCTCGCCCTGCTCGGCGCGATCCTCGATCCGCTGATCGGCCCCCAGGTCGCCGGCATCTCCGCCACCGACGTCCCGTTCCTGGTCAAGCATGGCTACATCGTGGTGGTCAGCGACATTCGCGGCACCGGCCAATCCGAAGGCGTGTGGGAACTGTTCCAGCCGAAGGAAGCCACCGACGGTGTCGCGATGGTCCACTGGGCCGCCTCGCTACCCAATTCCAGTGGCAAGGTCGGTCTGTTCGGCCTTTCGTACATGGGCATGGTGGCCTACAACACCATGGCGAAATTGCCCAAAGGCTCGCCAGTGAAGGCGGCGTTCCCGATCTTCGCCGACAACAATCTCTATCGCGAGCTGTTCACGCAGGGCGGCATTCCCAACGTCGCGTTCGATTACACGATCGGCCTCAACACCATTCCGTTGTTGGGACTGGTGAATCCGGCCTTGGGTCCGGTGCTGCAGGCCGTGCTCAACAACGATACCGAAGCACTCGCCGAAGGCATCTTCAATCTCATCCCGACCGAGCTGCAGCACGTCCAGCAGTGGAATCAGTTCGTCATTCCGACCGTGCTCGAGGCGAACTTCAACGGACCACGCGCCTACGATCAGGATTACTGGTATTCGCGCAGCGTGGCCAGCCAGTTGGACAAGATCGCCGCGACCGACATCCCGATCTTCGCCGTGGGCAGCTGGCGCGATCTGTTTCCGAGAGGCGCTCTGCACAACTACGTCGGCCTGCAGAATCTGTCCGCGGGACGGCCAGCGGAAGCGCCGATGCTGCCCGGCCAGGCCGTCACGCCGCGCTATCAGCTGATCATGGGCGACTGGACGCATACGACCACCGACATCCAGGTGATCCGTCCGCTCATGCTGGAATGGTTCGACACCTGGCTGTACGACATGGACACGCCGCTGCGGCATGAGAGCAACCCGCTGCATCTGTACCAGATGTCCGGCCCCGGCGACGCACTCAACCAGACCGCCGGTGTCTGGCGCGGCGGCAAGACCTGGCCGCTGCAAGGCAATCAGGCCAGCAAGTTCTATTTCAGTGGCCAGCGCTCGCCCGACACCACCAGCTTCGCCTGGAACGATGGCCTGCTCACCACGTCGTTGCCCACGGTCAGCAGCGGCTTCAACCAGCTCAAGCACAAGCTGTTCTCTTCTCCGTGCAACGTGCAGACGAATCAATGGTGGGCCGGTACGCCGGCACTGCTCAGCGGACTGTTCGGCGTCGACATCCCGTGCCTCAACACCGGCTCCAGCAACGACTCGACCATGAGCCTCGGCGGCCTGACTTACACCACACCGGCCTTCACTCAGGACATGGTGATCGCCGGTCCGATCGATGCGGCGATCTACGCCTCGCTGTCGCGCCTGCCGGGCACGTTGCCCAGCGACATCCAACTGGTGGCGACGATCGAACAGGTCGCGCCGAACGGCAATTCATTTCCCATCAGCAACGGCGCGCTGTTGGGATCGCATCGCGCGCTCGACACCAGCAGGACCTGGTATGCGAACAACGGCGAACCGCTCCAGCCTTACGCCTACTTCACCCAGGCGAAGCAGCAGAGCGTACCGGCACCGCCGCTGGGACTCACCTATCCGTTGTTCTGGGGAGCGGTCACCCGATACGACATCGAGGTGACGCCGACCTTCGCCAGGATTCCCGCAGGCTCGCATCTGCGCGTCACCATCACCACCGCCGATACGCCGCATCTGTTCCCGACACTGACCCAATTCGGCACATTGATCGGCGGCGTCTACGGCATCCAGCACAACCGCAACGCCCCGTCCTTCATCAACGTGCCGATCTTCCCGGCATCGGCTTTCGACACGCCGTGCTCGCACGCGTGTCCGACGCAATGAAATCGTGGCCTTAATTCCCCCTGATCCGATTGCCGCAGGCGAGCCCGAATGATTCGGGCTCGCCTGTCATGCGGCGAACATCAATCCAGCTTGTAGACGAACTCGGCAGCGACCTCACGCCCGACCGGATCGGCGACGCAATACGCAAAACCGCCGCACCACTTGTCCTGATAGTGCTTGTTGAAGATGTTGCTGACGTAGAGATTGATCGTCGCGTTGTCGTTGATCTTGTAGCCCGCGCTGGCGTTCCAGTAGATCCTGTCTTGGTTGTAGTAATCCACCAGTTCCGTCTTCTGGTTGTAGGTCGGGCTGTTCGGATCGGTATCGGTACAACCGTTGACCGCTTCCGGACGGAAACCATCCGCGAACGGCGTACAGCCGCCGTAACGATCGCTTCTCGTTCCGCTGATCCAGTCGGTGAAGATCGTCGCGTTCCAGCGCTTTCCACTATCCCAGGCGACGCTGGCGCGCCCCTTATAGCGCGGCTTGCGATCAATATCTCGCGTCTCCAAAAACGGATCGCCCGAGTACTGGCGCGACCGGTAGCTGCGCTGATGGGTGTAGTTCAGCGAGAAATTAAAGGTGCCCCAATGATCGGTCGCCAGACGGTAGCGTGAGGACATGTCGACACCGCTGACGCTCTGTTCGGCACGATTGATCGGCCCCACCACGACCCCGGTCACCTCGCCAGCGGCGTTACGCGTCACGCGAGCGATCTGTATCTGGCACAACCGTTCGCTGGGCGGCGCCACACGCGGCGAACCATCCGGCGTCTGTCCGGTCAGGCAGTAGGCTTCGTCCTTCAGCACCTGGTCGGCGTCCACATCGTCGATCTGGTTCTCGAGATTGATGCGCCAGTAGTCGGCACTGAACGACAGTCCCTCGATGATGTCCCAGACGAAGCCGTAGGTGAACGAATCGCCTTCCTCGTACTTCAGCTCTTCCGAACCCTCGCGCGAGATCTCCGGGTTGTCGACCAACCAGTCGTCCCGGTTGCAGACGCCGTTCAAGCGACCGTTGCGGATGCAGGTGAGGTAATCGGTCTGATCGGCAATGCTGACGCTCGGGTCGGCGTACACGAAATGCATGTCCGGCGCGCGGAAACTGGTGGCGTAGCTGCCGCGCAGCAACAGGTTGCTGAAGGGGCGCCATTCGAGCCCGGCATTCCAAGTCGTGGCGGCATCGTCGGCGACCGCGTCGTAGCGGTCGTAGCGCGCGGCGGTGGACAGTGTCAGCGTCTTCAACAGCGGGATCTTGAACTCCACGCCCGCCGCGTAACGCTTGCGCTCGCCGCCGCCCTGCTCGACGTTGCCGAACGGCGTGTAGTAGACGGGGCTGGCACCCAAAGTGTTCGGATCGGGATGCAGCTTGTAGCCCTGCTTCGCCATTTCCAACGTACCGGCGAAGCCGATCGGTCCCGCCCAGCCTTCGAACAGATTGCCGCTCATGGTGAAGCTGCCCTGGGTGATCCAGGATTCCGCGCGCTTGCGGCCGACCACCGCGATCCTCTCGTAGTCATGCTGCGAGATCGGATACCAGAGCCGGTCGTAGTTGGGCATGCGGATGGTCGTGCTGCCATCGGGACCGACTCCCAGCGACGGCCCCAGGAAGTATTCCGCCGCCCTGGCTTCGTGGATCGACGGGAACTTCTCCTCCACCGTGTACTCGCCGCGCCCCAGGCTGAACTCCCAGTCGAAGCGGTCATGGAACATCGTGCCGCGCAGGCCGGTCGAGAGATCCCATGACAGTTCGTTGGAACGCGTGAGCGCGTTATCAGCGCCACCGATCTGGCCGGGCGTGAAGAATTTCGCCAGGTTCAGGGCAACCGTGCCTCCCTCGATCCTCGGATCGTAGAAGTTCTCGCTGCCCCAGGCCGTCATGAAGGTGTTGCTTTCACCGGTCGACTTCCACACACCGACTGTCGCCCAGGCCTGCAGACCGTTGTCGAAGTCGTAGTTACCGTACAGATAACCCGACAAGTCCTTGCTGCCGTTCTTCAAGCCCCAGTAACGGAATACAGCCGACTGGGCGCAATACGCGCCCTGCTCCGTCACCGTGCCGGTGTTGCGGTCGTATCTGTGACGTGCCTGGGTATAGAACTCGCCTTCGTTGGAGGCACAGGCACCTTCTGGCGGTGCGTAGTAGAAACTGCCGTCGGCCCGTCTCAAACGGATGCCGTTGCTCGGATGCTGGTAGACGGTGCCGAAGAAGCGATCCTCGGGTCCGCTAGCGCGATACGGACGATCCAGCTCCGAATCCATGAACGGACGATCCTTGGCGAGCAGCTCGCCACGATCGAAGTATTGGAACGTGTAGGCGAGGCTCCACTTGTCGCCGTGCTTGCCGCCGGACCAGGAGATGTCCTTGACGATGCGTCCGCCTTCGGTGCTGGTGCCCCAACGCGCGCGCAGCGTGTCGTCGTCGATGTCCTTCTTCAGGATGACGTTGACCACGCCGGCGACGGCGTCGGAACCATAGATCGCGGAGGCGCCGCCGGACAGCACTTCAATGCGCTCGACGATACCGGTCGGGATGTTGTTGTAGTTCGCGAAATTGCTCTTGCCCTGATACGGCATCGGGTAGTCCGCGACGCGACGGCCGTTGATCAGCAACAGGCTGCGGCCCGGCCCGAGATCGCGCAGGTTGAGCGGGCTGGCGTTGACCGAGCTTTGTCCCCAGTCGTAATCGTTCTGCACGCTGCCGGTGGCTTCGGTCAACGTGGTCAGGGCTTCGTAGACGGTGGTGAAACCTTCCGCCTTGATCTGCTCGCCGGTGATGATCGTCACCGGCGCGGGGCCTTCGACCTCGCTGCGTTTGATGCGCGAGCCCGTGACGCTCACCGTGTCGAGTTCGGTGGCCTTGGTCTTCCCTTCCGTGGATGGTTCGGTTTCCTGTGCGGCCACGGAGGCCGATGAAATCAATGCCAGCAGTGCACTGGCCAGGATGTGGCGGCGAAAACGGATGGTCTGTGCCATGGACGGATCTCGGAAATGAGTGATGGAACGACGCTTGGCGCCGCATGTCCGAGAATTTGTCTCGATCTAATTCCGGAATTCCCACGCCCCCGTGTTCCGAAACGCCGACCGACTCCCCGTCTGCGACCCACCCCCTGAATCGATCTAAATTAGGCCTGTGTGAAGGTTTCTTTGCATTCTGCGTTGCAACAAGACGCCACCGGACGGATAGCCGGGTCAAAAAATCATTTTTGAATCAATATTTTATATATGAATGCAATCGTGAATACGTTCAGTATGTCTCCGCGCCTCTAGCATCGAATGCGCAAAAGTGCGCAACCCAGGGCGTGAGGTCGCTTATTCCGGCGCCTGTCATACGCGACGACGATGCGCAGGCGTCGGCGTTATCTCAGCTGGCCTGCAGCGCCTGCTTCAAGGCTCGCACATGCGCCGCCTGGGTCTGCATCCAATCGACATCCAGACCCGACAAGGCCGGATTGCGGAATCGCATCGCGGACGCCTGCGTGCCCTTGGCGGACGCATGCAATTCGTACACGCCGGTCAGGCGCGCGATCTCGGCGATGTTGTCCGGTGTGATCCCTGCTCCGGCCATGATGCTTAGACGCGATCCCGCCTGCGCCACATGTGCGGCGATCGCGGTGGCGCCTTCGCGAGCGTTCGCACGCGCGCCTGAAGTCAACACACGCTCGCAGCCCAGGGCGATGATCGCTTCCAGCGCCTCGACCGGATCGCGCGCAGCATCGAAGGCACGATGGAAGGTGATTCGCATCGTCCCGGCCGCGTCGATCAATTCGCGGCAGACCGATGTGGCGACGGCACCGTCCGCGTCGAGTGCACCGATCACGACGCCGTCGCATCCCAGGCGCGCGCAATGTTCGATGTCGCGACGCATGGTTTCAACTTCCAATGCGTCGTACAGGAAATCACCGGCACGCGGCCGGATCAGCACGTAGACAGAAATACGCAGACGTTCGCGCGCCATCGCCACGGTGCCGTGCGAAGGCGTGGTGCCGCCTTCGCCCAGGTTCTCGCACAGTTCGATGCGATCGGCGCCGCCTTCCTGCGCGGCGATTGCGGAAGCCAGCGAATTCGCCGCGATCTCGAGCAATGGCATCGGCGTCGCGCTCATGTCTGCGCCGTCGTGTAGACGGACTTCGCGTCAAGCAGGGCATCCTGCTTCGCCGTATCGCAGATTGCATAGACAAAGCCGCGATGCAATGCAAAAGCGCCGACCTCGCCATGCTTGTTCAAGGCGAGGAAACAGACCTGCAGGCTTTTGCTCGCCTCCGGCCGCTTGCGCACCACGCGTTCGATCGCTTCGCGACAGGCATCCATCGGCGAACGGCCCTGGCGCATCAGCTCGACGACAAGAAAACTGGCAGCGTTGCGGATCATCTCCTCGCCCACGCCGGACGCCGTCGCGGCGCCGACTTCGTTGTCGACGTACAGGCCCGCGCCGACGATGGGACTGTCGCCAACGCGGCCATGCAGTTTCCACGCCATGCCGCTGGTGGTGCAGGCGCCGGCCAGCTTGCCGTTGTTGTCGATGGCGAGGATGCCGAGCGTGTCGTGGTTGTGCTTGTCGCCGGGCTTGCTGCCGGGACGGCCCGCGCGTTCGGCATTGATCACGGGTTTGTATTCGGACGTCTTCAGCCATTCGCGCCAGGCCTTGCGTGCATCATCGGTGAGCAACGGCGTCTTCTCGAAACCTTGCGCGATCGCGAACTGCTGCGCGCCCTGCCCGACCAGCATCACGTGCGGCGTTTTCTCCATCACGGCGCGCGCCACCGAGACCGGATGTGCGATGTCCTCGAGCGCGGCCACGGCGCCGCAACGGCCGTCACCGTCCATGATGCTGGCGTCGAGCGTCAGCACGCCATCGCGATCCGGATAGCCGCAATGGCCGACCGTGGCATTGCACAGATCGGATTCGGCCCAGCGTGCGCCCGCCTCGATCGCGTCGAGCGCGGAACCGCCAGTCGACAACACCTTCCATGCGGCACCGTTGGCGCCGACGCCGAAATCCCAGGTAGACACAACTTTCGCGCCAGACTTGACGGGCGCCGCGCCCGCGCCGGGCAATGCCAGCGCACCGGCCGTCAGCAACGAGGATTGGAGGAAACGGCGTCGGGTCGTCATGGCGAATGTCCGGGGAAGTGTCGCTTCGTGGAAACGCTTAGTGTGCCGCTTTCGGTGCCGGCCCCGACACTGATCGCGCCGCACTCCGATAAACCGCCACCTTGGCGATCCGCACCGGGCCATAACCATAATCGATGCTCAGACGCAGCTTGCGCGCGCGCACCAGCTCGATGCGTTCGAGCTTCTTGTGGCCGATGGTCGTGCCCCAGGCCAATGGCGCCCAGGCGCCATCGGCCCAGTGTTCGATTCGGTAATTCGCGATGTTCTGGCCGTGGGCGATCGCTTCCTGCAGCTCGATCACGTCGAATTCGATCTCTCGCGAAGATTCGAATTCGAGCCAGCCAGAATTCTTGCCATCCGCATCCCAGTAAGAGTCCGCATCGCCATCGAGCACGCTCACGGGTGCATGCCCGCCCGCCTGCGCGCTGGCGCGCACGCGCGCACCCGAGAGGAGATTGCCGCCACCGAACAGCGCGCGGCGCTTGTCCGCGAACTCCTTCAACGCGCGCACATCGTTCTCGTGGAACAGCCCGTCGCGCGTGGGCGGCACGTTGAGTAGCAATTTGCCGTTGCGTCCTACCGAATCGAAATACAGGCCGAGGAGGTTGTCGGCACTGCGCACCTTCGCATCCTCTTCTGGGTGCCAGAACCAGCCGGGCCGGATCGAGACGTCGCATTCGCCTGGCCGCCACACCGTGCCATCGGGATCGCCCTGTCCGAGCGCCTGCGCCACCCATGGACGATCGAAACCCGCGTGCGGCACGCGCGCCGGATTCACCGTCGACCAGCAGATGGTGTCCGCGATGCCCTTCTCGTTGCCGATCCAGCGCACGTCCGGTCCCGCATCGGAGAAGATCACCGCACTGGGTTGCAGGCGCCTGACCGTGGCGTGGATGCGCGGCCAATCGTAAGTCTGGCGCTTGCCGTTCGGGCCTTCGCCATTGGCGCCGTCGAACCAGACTTCGATGACCGGGCCGTATTGCGTCAGCAATTCGGTCAGCTGCGCGATGTAGTACTCGTTGTACGCATCGCCACTGCCGTAGCGCGGTTCGTGACGGTCCCAGGGCGATAGATAAAAACCGACACCGAGCCCTTCCGCATGACAGGCGTCGACGAATTCACGCACCACATCGCCCTTGCCGTCGCGCCACGGGCTGCTCTTGACCGAATGCGTCGTGGTCGCGGTCGGCCACAGGCAGAAGCCGTCGTGATGCTTGGCCGTCAGGATCATGCTGCCGAACCCGCCGGCTTTGGCCGCGCGCGCCCACTGCCGCGCGTCGAGCCGGTCCGGCGCGAAGATGCTCGGATCCTCGTCGCCCATCCCCCATTCCTTGCCAGTGAAGGTGTTGACGGTGAGATGCACGAACATCGCCAGCTCTTCGCGCTGCCACGCCAGCTGCGCGGCGCTCGGGCGCGGACGCGTCCGTACCGTGGATGCCTCCGGCGCGCAAAGCCCCGGTCGTGCGAACCCGAGTGCCGCCGCGGCGCCACTCATCTGCAGAAATCGACGACGCTCCATCTCCTCGCCCTCCAGCTTGAACGGAAACGATACGCAAACGACTCAACGATCACGAAAATCGCCGGAGTTTAATCGATCCAAATCCACTCACATGAAAAAACGGCACATCGAATCGCAGCGCGCAATGCAAGCGTGATCGTCATTCGTTTTCTCCACGATCGAGATACCAAGCAGCCGCGCCGAGCAGGCCATAGCGGCCGTGATCGATCACCGACACCGGCACCTGTTCCAGCACGCTGCGCAACACGCCCTTGTTGAGATAGCGCTCGACGAAGCGGCTGCGCAGCAGGAACGGCTTGATGTGCGCGGGCATGCCGCCGGCCAGATAGACCGCCTGCGCGCCGAAGGTCAGCACCAGATCGCCGATCAGGCTGCCGAGCATGGCGCAGAAGATCTGCAGTGCCTCCTCGGCCTGGATGTCGGCGCCGTTCTGCGCCGCCTGCGCGACCTCGGCCGGACTGGCCAGGGCCGGCACCGCGGCATCCAGCTCGCACAGGCAGCGGTAGAGATTGAGCAGTCCCGGACCGGACAGCGCACGCTCGTTGTCGACATGCGGCCAACGCCTCAGGAAGTGGCCCACGATCGCCAGCTCGCGTTCGTTGCCCGGCGCCAGCGCCGCATGGCCCGCCTCGGTCGCGAGCACCTGCGGCGGCACGCCCGCGCCGCGCGATGGCGTCCACAGGGCGGCACCCAATCCCGTGCCGGGGCCGATCACCAATGTCGCGCCGCGCGCCAGCGGTGTCGCGGGACCGGTCAGACGCACAGATTCGGCCGGATCGATGTACGGCGTCGCGTATGCCATCGCCTCGAAATCGTTGACCAGTTGCAGGTCACGCAGCGACAGCGCGTGGCGCATCCGCGACAACGAGACCGGCCACGGCAGGTTGGTATTGACCAACTCGTCGCCGTGCAGAACGCCGGCAATGGCGATGACCGCACGATCGGCTTCGCGCGCACCGGAGTCGCGCAGGAACTGCGCCACGATGTCCGACAGATCGGGGGAATCGGCACAGGCGTACTGGCGGAAATCCAGCATCGCCACCTTGCCGGGCGTCTCGGCCCGCATCAGCGCGATACGGGCGTGGGTGCCACCGACATCGGCGGCGACGAAAGGTTTCGCGTCCGGTGAGCGGGTGGCGGAAATGACGGTGGCGCTATGAGCCATGGTGCTCCAGGTCAGCTTGCTGCGCCGCAAGTCTAATCAGGAACGTCGCAACTTGTTCAAAGGTTCCGTGACGCGGGGATCGAATCGCGCCATCAGCGCGATGGAGCACGCATGAATCGAACATGTAAGTATTTGATTCGCGGACGATGGATTCGCCGTTGCATCTGCAACCACTGCGGTCACCCGACCGCAGCCATCACATCGTGTGTGTGCGCTTGTCCGCGCTCAGCATGCCGGCCAGCAGGGTTTCAATCCTTGTCCGTACGGTCTCGCCTTCGGCGGTCTCGGCGAACTGCACGCCGACGCCCGCGGTGCGGTTACCTTGCGCGCCGACCGGCGTCACCCACACCACCTTCCCCGCCACGGGCATGCGCTCGCCCGATTCGGGCAGCGTGATCAGCAGAAACACCTCGTCACCGAGGAAATAGCGCTTGGTCGTCGGCACGAAGATGCCGCCGTTCTTGAGATACGGCATGTAGGCGCCGTACAGCGCCGCCTTGTCCTTCACGACCAGCGACAGGATGCCCTGACGCGCGCCCGCTGCTGCATTCATAAGTTTCCCCACTCCGTTCTACTTTTATGCTGCCATCCATGGCGCGACATCGACGGCTCACGGATCGCCCGGCCCGGACATCCTGTCCGGGCGCTCAGGTCCGCAGACGATGCCGATAGGGCATCGGCTAGGCGCGGCCCCTCGCCCACGCAAGCAGCAACTCAACCACCGCAAGATCGGCGCGCACTGTCGTCCGCAAAAGATCGCGGGTGCGGTTGGCCGCGTCGAACCAGGCGGCCAGCTTCCGCATTCGCACCGGATCGGTCAAGCCGCCCGCCTCGGCCAGCGCCAGATCGGCGGCGTGGCGCAGGCGCAGCGCGGCGTCCTCGTCGGCGGTCCAGCGTTGCGCGGTTTCGACGACGGCCAGATCACCCTTCGCCAGCTTGGCGAGATCACCGGCCACCTCGCGCCGCAGCGCCATGCCGCCATCGCGCAACCAGGCGTCGGCAAGACCGGGATGGCCGCGCGCGGCGTCGAGCGCTTCGATGGCCGCCTTGTCGGCATGCCCTTGCGCGTGCAGCCAGGCCAGCGCTTCCTCGCGCGGCGGCAGGCGCAGTTCGAGGCGCTGGCAGCGGCTGCGGATCGTCGCCGGCAGGCGCGCGGGATCGGCGCTGATCAGCCAGAGATAGCGTCCCGGGTGCGGCTCTTCCAGCGTTTTCAGCAACGCGTTGCAGGCGGCGTGGTTGATGGCGTCGGCGGGATCGACGATGGCGATCTGCGCGCCGCCGTATTGCGGCGTCAGCGCGAGCTTGGCGGAGAGATCGCGAATCTGCTCGATCACGATCTCGGTGCGCAGCCGCGTGCCTTCCTTGTTGAATTCCAGGCCGATGGCATGGAAATCCGGATGCGTGCCGGCCGCCAGCAGTTGCGCCGCGCGCGTGTCGCGATCGGCACCGAGCGCGTGATGCGCCAGCCGATCGGCCAGCGCGCGCTTGCCCAGCTGCGCCGGTCCGCAGATCAGCAGCGCATGGCCCATGCGTCCGCTGTCGAGGGCGGCCTCGGCCTGTTCGTAGGCGCGCTGCTGCCAGGGCGCGAATACAGGTGCCGTCACGGCCGCCGCTCCAGCCATGCGCGCAGCTGCGCGACGGCCTCATCGGCGACGGCCTGCGCCGGCTGCGACGCATCGATCACGCGGAAACGCTGCGGATCGGCGGCCGCGCGCGCGCGGTAGGTGGCGCGCACGCGCTGGAAGAATTCGTCGCGCTCGCTTTCGATGCGATCCGGATGCAGATCGCGTCCGCGCGTGCGCTCGCGGCCCTGCTCGACGTCGATGTCCAGCAACAACGTGAGCCCCGGCCGCAGCCCGACGACGCGGCGTTCGAGATCGGCGATGAACTCGGGATCGAGACCGCGCCCGCCGCCTTGATATGCGTAGCTGGAATCGGTGAAGCGATCGCTGATCACCCAGGCGCCGCGTTCCAGTGCCGGCCGGATCGTCTCGCGCACGTGCTGCGCGCGCGCGGCGAACATCAGCAGCAGTTCGGTTTCCGGCGCCGGTGGCTCATGCGACGGGTCCAGCAACAGATTGCGGATCATCTCCGCCAACGGCGTGCCGCCGGGCTCGCGCGTGCTGACCACCTCAAAGCCGCGTTCGCGCAAGGTCGCACGCAGCGCATTGAGCACCGTCGTCTTGCCGGCACCCTCGCCGCCTTCCAGCGAAACGAAATGTGGGTGAGGGACCACGCTTTGCCGATGCCCTATCGGCATCGGCTGTGGTCCCGAACGCCCGGCCATGGATGGCCGGGCCGGGGGTTCATCGTGCGTCGATGTACCGCCATGAACGGCATCCGTCGGCAAGTCTGGAGACTGCGACATCATTTCGGCCCGTACTGCGCGCGATAGCGGTTGATATAGGCGCGCACCGCGGCCGCGTGCTCGTCCAGCGTCCGGGTGAACACGTGCCTGCCGCTGCCGTCGCCGACGGCGACGAAGAACAACGCATCGCCCGCGGCCGGCTTGGTCGCGGCGAACAATGCGTCCTTGCCCGGCATCGCGATCGGCGTCGGCGGCAGGCCGTCGCGGGTGTAGGTGTTGTAGGGCGTGTCGGCGAGCAGGTCGGTCTTGCGGATGTTGCCCGCGTAGGCGCTGCCCATGCCGTAGATCACGGTGGGATCGGTCTGCAGGCGCATGCCGAGCTTCAACCGCCGCGCGAACACGCCGGCGATCTGCGGCCGCTCACTGGCGATGCCGGTTTCCTTCTCGACGATGGAAGCGAGGATCAGCGCTTCTTCCTTCGTCTTCAGCGGCACGTCGGATGCGCGTGCCTGCCAGGCGGCGTCCAGCGCCTTTTCCAGGTCCGCGTTCGCCCGTTTGAGAATGTCGAGATCGCTGTCCTGACGCGTGTAGACGTAGGTTTCCGGCAGGAAGCGGCCTTCCGGATGCAGGCCCGGCTTACCGATCGCGCGCATCAGCGCGGCATCGTCGAGCTGTGTGATGGTCTGCTTCAGCGGCGTCGCCTTCGCCAGCGCGGCGCGCAGTTCGCGAATGTTCCAGCCTTCCACCAGGGTGAAGCGATAGCTGATGACCTTGCCGTCACGCATGCGCTCGAGCAGCGAACGCGGCGTGGTGGTGCCGGCTTCGAGCGCGTATTCGCCGACCTGAATCTTGCCGGCCGCGCCGAGCTGCCGCGCCAGCAATTGCCATTCGAGATTGTGGCCCTCGCGCACGCCCAGCGCGCGCAGGCGCGAGAGCACGCGCGGCAACGTATCGCCGCGCTCGACCACCAGGCTTTCGCCGGCATCGATGCCGGTGAGCGGCGCCTGCACAAATTTCGTGTAGCGATCGTAGGCCCAAAACGCGAACGCGCCGGCCAGCAGCGCCGACAGCACGAAGAAAATGCCGATCCCGGACTTGAGCCGACTCATGGCAGGACAGTTCCGTCAGTCATGGCCGCTGAGGATACCCTGCGTTGGAGTCGAGCGCCTTCAGCATGCCGCGCGCCTTGGCGCGGGTTTCGTCGAGCTCACGCTGCGGATCGGAATCGGCGACGATGCCCGCGCCGGTGCGGAAGCGCAGATCGGCGCCCTCCACTTCCGCGCTGCGGATGAGGATATTCAAATCCAGATCGCCATCACGGTTGAGCCAGCCCATCGCACCGGTGTAGGCGCCACGTCCGACGCCTTCCAGTTCGGCGATGATCTGCATGCAGCGCACCTTGGGACAACCGGTGATGGTGCCGCCTGGGAACACGGCGCGGATCACGCTGCCCGGCGTCGCGTCTGCGCGCAGACGTCCGCGCACGTTGCTGACGATGTGGTGGACGTGGGCATAGCTCTCCACGCTCATCAGTTCGTCGACCTCGACGCTGCCACCGACGCAGACGCGGCCGAGATCGTTGCGCTCCAGATCCACCAGCATCACGTGTTCGGCGCGCTCCTTGGGATGGCCGACCAGTTCGCGGATGCGCGCCGCGTCGTCGTCGCCCGGGAAGCGCGGACGCGTGCCGGCGATCGGGCGTGTTTCCACCAGATCGCCGCGCACCGACACCAGGCGCTCCGGCGAGGCACTGACCACGGCCCAGTCGTCACCGGCGAACAAGCCCGCGAACGGCGCGGGATTGGCCTCGCGCAGGCGCGCGTACAGGCGCGCGGGATCGAGCGCGTCGGCGAATCGCGCGCGCCAGCCGCGCGACAGATTGGCCTGGAAGATGTCGCCGGCGGCGAGGTAATCAAGGATGCGTTCGACGCCATGCACGAACGCATCGGGCGCGTCCTCGGAAATCTCTTGCGGTTCCCGCCACGACGGCAGCGGCGGCAACGACCGCGAGCGCGAGAGATCGACGTCGATGGCATCGAGCATCCCCGCCGCCTGCGTTTCCGCCACGGCAATGCATTCGCCCGTGGCGCGATCGCGCAGCACGGCGGCCGGGCAACGCAATGCCAGCGCGGTCGGCAATGATCCGGGCGCCCGCGGCAGCTTCAGCACGGGCTCCACCTGCGCCGCGAGTTCGTAGGCGAGGAACAGCGCCCATCCGCCGCGGAACGGCCAACGCGGCTCCTCGCGCGGCAGGCGTTGCTCGTGCCAGGCGGCATCGAGTGCGGCGAGGAAGTCGCTGCCTAGATCGCGGCCATCGCCATCACGCACGATGCCGTTCGTCGTGCGCAACGATTCACCGCTCGCGGCCAGCAGCATGTCCCAGCGCGCATGCGCGGGGCCGTCGGCCACGGATTGCAACAGCAACGGATAGCGCCGCGGATCTGCACGATGCAGCGCCAGCAGATCCACATCCGCGGAAAGTGTGCGAGTAACGAGCATGCCTGGTTCTTATCCTTCTCCCTCCGGGAGAAGGTGCCCCGCAGGGGCGGATGAGGGCGGGGGAATCCTGGCCCACGGGGTGCCCAGGCAAGTGATTCTCCCGCCCTCATCCGGCGCTCCGCGCCACCTTCTCCCAAAGGGAGAAGGGAACATCAAATGCGCTTGAATATCAGCGTGCCGTTGGTGCCGCCGAAACCGAACGAATTCGACATGGCGATATCGACCTGCACCTCGCGCGCCGTGTTCGGCACGTAGTCGAGATCGCAGCCTTCCGACGGATTCTCCAGATTGATGGTCGGCGGAATCACGCCGGTGTGCAGCGCCAGCGTCGAGAACACCGCCTCGACACCACCGGCCGCGCCCAGCAGATGGCCGGTCATCGACTTGGTGGAGCTGACCATCACCTTGGCCGCGTCACTGCCGAGCACGCTCTTGATGCCCATCGTCTCGGCGAGATCGCCCGCCGGCGTAGAGGTGCCGTGCGCGTTGATGTAGCCGATGTCCGACGGATTGAGGCCGGCATCCTTGATCGCGTTGCGCATGCAGCGCGCGCCGCCCTCGCCGTTCTCGCTGGGTGCGGTCATGTGATACGCGTCGCCGCTCATGCCGAAGCCGATCAGCTCGGCGTAGATGCGCGCGCCGCGCGCCTTGGCGCGTTCGTATTCCTCGATCACCAGGATGCCGGCGCCATCGCCCATGACGAAGCCGTCGCGGCCCTCGTCCCAGGGACGCGAGGCCTTGGTCGGATCGTCGTTGCGCGTGGACAGCGCCTTCATCGCGCAGAAACCGCCGAGCGAGGTCGGCGTGGTGGCGAACTCGGCGCCGCCGGCGATCATCACGTCGGCCTCGCCGTACTGGATCATGCGCATCGCCAGGCCGATGTTGTGCGTGGCCGTGGTGCATGCGGTGACGGCGGCGATGTTCGGGCCCTTGGCGCCGGTCATGATCGACACCTGGCCCGCGATCATGTTGATGATCGTGCTGGGGACGTAGAACGGCGAGATCTTGCGCGGGCCGCCCTCGTGATACTTGATCGTGGTTTCCTCGATGCCGTTGAGGCCACCGATGCCGGCGCCGATGGCCACGCCGATGCGCTCCGGATCGGCGGAGATTTCCAGCCCAGCATCCTTGATCGCCATCAGCGAGGCGGCGACGCCGTAGTGCACGAAGGGATCCATCTTCTTGATGTCCTTCGGCGCGAAATAGGCGGCCGGATCGAACCCCTTCACCTCGCCGGCGATGCGCACGGGAAAGGCGGAAGCATCGAAATGCGTGATCGGGCCGATGCCGGAGCGGCCGTTGACGATGCCGTCCCAGCTCGATGCGAGGTCGATGCCGAGCGGCGAGACGATGCCGAGACCGGTGATGACGACGCGACGTTTGGACATTGCGGACTCCTAGGACCTGTTGCGCCCGTCCACCCGCGCTGCCGCGAGTGGGCGTTCAAAATGCCCGAGGCCGCATGCGCGGCCCCGGGTTGTTTCATAACGATCGCTTCACGAATCGCTGAATGAAGTCGCTTTTCGTGGAAAGTCCGGCCATCGAACCACGCCGTCAGCGCGGTGGGAGGCCGGACTCTTGAACATTACGCCTTGACGTGCGCCTTGATGTAGTCGATCGCCTGCTGCACCGAAGTGATCTTTTCGGCTTCCTCATCAGGGATTTCACATTCGAACTCTTCCTCGAGCGCCATCACCAGCTCGACGGTATCCAGCGAGTCGGCGCCGAGATCGTCGACGAAAGAAGCGCTGCTGCTCACTTCTTCTTCCTTGACGCCCAATTGTTCGACGACGATTTTCTTGACGCGTTCTTCGATGCTGCTCATTGGCTGTTGGCTCCGGAGGGGGCTGTTTCAGGGAATAGTGTAAAGGGGGTGAGCCCAGGCGAGCTAGCGCGGCATGCCGCGCTGCCTGAGCGAACGCCCGGCCACGGATGGCCGGGCAGGACATCCCGGAGCCTACGATGTGGCGCCAGGGACGGCAATGTGATGTTTCAGAAACAAAAAACGCATTCGCGACAACCCTTTTAAAAACGGCAACTTAGCACCGACTTTTACGGCATGTACATGCCACCGTTAACGTGCAGGGTTTCACCCGTGATGTACGCGCCACCCGGCCCGGCAAGGAATGCGACCGCATGCGCGATATCAGCCGGCTCACCCAGATGACCGAGCGCGATCTGGCCCAGAAGCGCCTCTTTAGCCGATTCCGGCAGGTCCTTCGTCATGTCGGTGGCGATGAACCCGGGCGCAACCACGTTGACGGTGACGCCGCGCGAGCCGATCTCCTTCGCCAGCGACTTCGAGAACGCGATGATGCCGGCCTTGGCCGCGGCATAGTTGGCCTGCCCGGCATTGCCGGTCACGCCCACCACCGAGGCGATGTTGATGATGCGGCCCTTGCGCGCCTTCATCATGCCGCGCATCACCGCTTTCGAGGTGCGGTAGACGCTGGTGAGATTGGTGTCGAGGATCACCTGCCAGTCCTCGTCCTTCATCCGCATCAGCAAATTGTCGCGGGTGATGCCGGCGTTGTTGACTAGAATCGAGATCGGGCCGACCTCCTTGGCCACGGCGTCGATCAACGCATCGACCGCTTCCGGCTCGGTGACGTTGAGCACCCTGCCCTGCCCGCCAGCGGCCTGCAAGCGCGCGCCAATCGCTTGCGCGCCGGCCTCGCTGGTCGCAGTGCCGATGACGGTGGCGCCCTGCGCGGCGAGTTCATCGGCGATCGCCGCACCGATGCCACGGCTGGCACCGGTGACGAGGGCGACTTCGTTGGCAAGAATTCCACTCATCTCAAACACTCCGGGAAAATCAATTAATCGATCGTCCGTGCGCCGGGCCAAACCACGGCTTGCGCAACGATGACCCTGGTGCCGTCGAAAGTCGCGGCAGGGCTTCCGTGCAATACGTATCCCATCTCCAGCATCTCGCTCACGCGCTGGCAGAACTTGTCGTCATCCGGCCCCGTCAACAAGCGATAGGTGGGAAGAGCGTCCGGCTTTTCCTTCATCAGCCCTTCCACTCTTGAATGGCGGTGTCGAATTCGCCCGGCGTGCCGAGCGTGCGCGTATCGAGCGATTTGTCGATGCGCTTGATCAGGCCCGCGAGCACCTTGCCCGGGCCGCATTCGGCCACGCGCGTCGCGCCCCTGGCGGCGAGCGCCTGCACGCAATCGGTCCAGCGCACCGGCAGGTAGAGCTGACGCACCAGCGCGTCGCGGATCGAGGCGATGCCTTCGTGCACTTCGGCATCGACGTTCTGCACGACCGGCAGGCGCGGTTCGCGCCACTGCAAACCGGCCATGGTTTCGGAAAGGCGGTTCGCGGCCTCGCGCATCAGCGGCGTGTGCGACGGCACGCTGACGGCGAGCTTCACCGCCTTGCGCACGCCCTTCTCGGCGAGCAGCGCGAGCGCACGATCGACCGCGGCGGCATGGCCGCCGATCACGATCTGGCCCGGCGAGTTGTAGTTGGCGGGCACCACGACTTCACTGCCCGAAGCCTCGTTGCAGACCGCGCGCACGAGTTCGTCCTCGGCGCCGATCACCGCCGCCATCGCACCGGTGCCGGCGGGCGCGGCTTCCTGCATCAGCTGTCCACGGATGCGCACCAGATGCGCGGCATCGCGCAGCGACAGCGCTTCGGCGGCGACGAGCGCGGAGTATTCGCCGAGGCTGTGGCCGGCCAACCAGGCCGGTCGCGGGCCGCGCTGCTGCTCCCAGGCACGCCAGACGGCGACGCCGGCCGCGAGCAGCGCCGGCTGCGTGTATTCGGTGCGGTTGAGCTGCTCTTCCGGGCCGCCTTGCGACAAGGCCCAGAGATCGACGCCCGCGCCATCGGACGCTTCCGCGAACGTTTCGCGGACGATCGGGTGCAGTTCCGACAATTCAGCCAGCATCGCCAGCGACTGCGAGCCCTGGCCGGGGAACACGAATGCGAGCGTGGGAGCGGTCAAGCGCCTGTTCCTTGCGTGATGCAGCGATGAGAGGGGCGATAAGAGGCTGGCGATGATACGTGCGAACCGGCGCCCCTGTCTGTACCGGGGCGTATGCGTGAGGCGGGCGTCACGTTGCCGCGCTGCGGATCGCGAAGATCGAATGCGCCAGCGCGCGCGCCGAGCGGCCGAGGCGGCGCAGCGGCCGCTCCAGCCAATGCAGGCGATCGCCGACGGCGCGCGCATGCAGGCCGACGTCCACGGGTTCTTCACGGAAAGCTTGATTGAGCATGCCGATCAGCGCATCCGGGCGATCGTCGTAATACGGCGCGATGCCGAACGTGAAGAGCACCCAGTCGCGTGCCTGCGCCTGTTCGAGCGTCATCACTTCGAGCGGGTCTTCCTCGAAATCGAGGAAGCCGATGTTGCCCGCTTCGTCGACGGCGATGTTGCGCGGCACCGGCTGGCCGAAATAGGCGCCGCGCTGATGGGCAGTCCCTATCGCGGTGATGGCCGCGCGCGTCAATGCGTCCACGCGTTGGTGATCGCCACCCGCCTCGCGCAGCCTCATCGCCAATGACGGGCCGAGATCGCCAAGCCGCAGCGTTGTTTCGTCTTCGCCGAGCAACGCCGGCACGGGCGCGCCTTGCGCATGCAGTTCGCGCAGACGTCGTGCTTCGGTGTCCTTGGCCTTGCGGCCACTGCGATGCGGGGGCGGGCGCAATGCGCTCAGCCCGAGCCTGCGGGCGATGGCGTCGAGCACCGCGAGACTGAACCGACGGGTGCCCCCGTCGGAATACGACTTGATCCAGGCGCGGCGGCCTTCGACGACGGTGGAGCGGACGGACATGACGAAATCGTCTTCGCCCGGCATTCCGCGGTGCGTGAATGCCGGAATCGCTATCGAGCTTCGCTCAATAGCGCAGCAGCGCCGATCCCCAGGTGAAGCCGCCGCCGAAGGCTTCCAGCAGCAGCAGCTGGCCGCGCTGGATCTTGCCGGAACGGATGCCCGCGTCGAGCGCGAGCGGCACCGAACCGGACGAAGTGTTGCCGTGCTTGTCGACGGTGACCACCACGCGGTCCATCGGCATGTCCAGGCGCTTGGCGGTGGCTTCGATGATGCGCAGGTTGGCCTGATGCGGAATCAGCCAATCCAGATCGTGCTTGTCGAGATTGTTGGCGGCCAGGGTTTCATCGACGACCGCATCCAGCGCCTTCACCGCGTACTTGAAGACGTCATTGCCCTTCATGTTGATGCGCGAACCGGCGTTCTTCTCGTTTTCCTTGAAACCGGTCGAGACGCCGACCGGATTCCAGAGCAGGTCCTTCTTGCTGCCGTCGGCATGCAGATGCGTGCTGAGGATGCCGGTTTCGGTATCGGCCTTGAGCACCACCGCGCCGGCGCCGTCGCCGAACAGCACGCACGAAGTGCGCTCGGTCCAGTCGACCATGCGCGTGAGCGTTTCCGCGCCCACCACCAGCACCGTTTTCGCGGCGCCGGAAATGATGAACTTGTCGGCCACCGCCAATGCGTAGACGAAACCCGAGCAGGCGGCATTGACGTCAAACGCGGCGACGCCATTGGCGCCGATGCGGTTCTGCAGCAGGCAGGCCGTGGACGGGAAGATCAGATCGGGCGTGGTGGTGCCGACGACGATCATGTCGAGATCGGCGGCACTGACACCGGCCGCTTCCATCGCGCGCACGGCGGCGTGGTAGGCCAGATCGCAGGTGGTTTCGCCTTCGGCGGCGATGTGGCGCTCGCGGATGCCGGTCCGGGTGACGATCCACTCGTCACTGGTGTCGACCATCTTCGCCAGATCGTCGTTGGTCAGCACTTTTTCCGGCAGGTAGCTGCCGGTGCCGGCGATGCGCGCGTAGATGCCGCGCTTGTTCGAAACTGACTCACTCATCGGAAGACCTTGCCCTTGCATCGGGAAGTCTCAAAAGCCATGCGCCGGAGACTTCACCGATCGGGCCGCATCGACGACGCGGCAAGACGGGAAGATTCCGGCGTCTGGCTCTCAAGCACTCATGTCGGCGGAACCCCGCGGACCGGAAACGGCGCGGCGCGGGGACGGAAGCCGGGCTCAGTCTTCTTCGATGACCTTGGTCTTCGGCTGAATCACCTGCTTGCCGCGGTAGTAGCCGTCGGCACTGATGTGATGGCGCAGATGGGTCTCGCCCGAGGTCGGGTCGGTCGACAGCTGCTTGGCGGTCAGCGCGTCGTGCGAACGACGCTGGCCACGACGGGAGGGGGAAACGCGGGACTTCTGCACAGCCATGGGATTGCTCCAGCTTTAAATCGGGATAACGGAATTCTTGGGGGTTGCGTGATGCTTCAACTGCTTTGATTCAGTGGTTCTTCTTCAATGCCGCCAAGGCCGAGAACGGATTGGCGCGTGTTTCCTCGTCCGCCTGCACCGGCCAGTCGCGCTCGACTGTCTCCGAGCCCGGCTTCACCGGCACCAGTGGAACCGCGAGGATCAATTCGTCCTCGATCAGTTCGAGCGGGTGCAGCATGCCGTCCTCGGCGACCAGCAGCGCCTCGTAGCCTAGCGGCAGCGCGGCTTCGTCCGCTTCGTCACGGATCAGGCCAAGCCGCTGCACCATGCTCACGGGAAGCAGGAAACGCTGCAGCGTGCGCTGGCATTGCAGCGGCAGCGCGGCTTCGATTCGCAACTCCACGTACGGGACCTGCAGCGCGTCGCGATCGAAATCGAGGGCGAACGTCACCTCGCCTTCGTCATCGAACAACGCCTCGCGCAAACGCGGCAGCGAGGACAACGGCTGGCGGCCCTCGAAACCGCGCCTGGCCGCGACCATGCGCCAAGCATCGAGCATCTCGGGCACTTCTGCGGACATAAGCCGCAGAATGTTAGAGGCACCCCCACCCGCTGTCAAACCCGCCGGGACCGCAAACCCTTGTCGTGGCGGGGGAATTTGCCCGCCGTCCGGAGGCACGGCAGACTGCTTGCCTGCCCGCCGGAGCCCACCTTGACGCCGATCCTCGCCCCGATGGCCGCCGCAGCCGCCGTCGCCCTGGCCGGGCTCGTCGCCGCGCTATGGCTGCGCCGCCGCGCCGGTGCCCGCAGGCACGCCGTGAGCCAGCTCCTGGACGCCGCCGACGAGCTGGAAGCCCGCCTCCGGGCCGCCCGGGCCGAAATCGAGGCCTCCGCCGGCGGTACCGGCGACCCCGTCCGCGAGGCCATGCAGGAAATGCTGCGCCAGCGCCTGTGGCTGCAACAGCACGGCGGTCAGGCCTCCCTCGACCAATTACGCTCGGTCCGCGAATCGATCGACGCCGCCCGCCAGCGCATCGACCAGCAATTGTGGCGGATCGAGCGCGCCCGTGCGTCCTTGCATTAGGCTCCCGCCCCAGAGACACGGACGATCCGACCAATGAACCTGATCCTCGCCTCCACCTCCCGCTACCGCCAGGCCCTGCTCTCGCGCCTGAACCTGCCTTTCGAAGTCATCCGCCCGGAAGTGGATGAAACTCCCCTCCTCGGCGAAACGCCGATCGAACTGGTCCAGCGCCTGGCGCCAATGAAGGCGGGCGCCGTGGCCGCCCGCAAACCCGACGCCTGGGTGCTGGGTTCCGACCAGATCGCCGAACTCGACGGCGACCCGCTTGGCAAACCGGGCCACCGCGAACGCGCCATCGCCCAGCTGAGCGCGATGTCCGGGCGCACCGTCGCCTTCCACACCGCGGTCGCGGTCGCGCATTGGGACGGACCGATCCTCACCTCCCTCGACACGACCCTGGTTCGCTTTCGTCCTCTGCTGCCGGATGAGATCGAGCGTTATGTGGATGCCGAGCAACCCTTCGATTGCGCGGGCAGCTTCAAGTCGGAGGGGTTGGGGATCACGTTGTTCACCGCGATCGAGTCGCGGGATCCGACTGGGTTGATTGGGTTGCCGTTGATTGAGACTGCGCGGTTGTTGCGGGATGTGGGGTTTCAGTTGCCGTAGTTGGTTCGCGTGTTGCGTTGTTTGCGCTGCTTATTTGTAAAAAAAGCAAAAGCGTTTCGCCCCTAACGGGG
>NZ_JAJAVH010000018.1 GCF_020511115.1 Luteimonas panaciterrae | reverse complement strand
TTTGTTTGTCATCCCAGCGGAAGCTGGGACCCATTTGGCTTTTGCCTTTGCTATTGCTTCTGCCTTGACTAAGTCAAAGTCAAAAGCGTTTCGTCCGCTACGCGGCCGAGTTCATTTCTTTTGATAAGCGTCACTGCACGCGCAGGAGCGCGTGCGAACGGCGAAGCCGGCCCCGAAGGGGTGAGCGCCATGGATGGCGCGAATCAAAGAAACGAACCAAAGAAAAACGCTTTTCTCGACACAGCAATCCCATGGCGGGAAGCGCCCCAGGATTTTCCGACTCGCCATCCATGGCTCGGTCGGAAAACGGCGGGCATCCTGCCCGCCGCCCTTCGGGTCTAGATGCAGGTTCGGCTCGCAAAGTTCTCAGCTAGAGCTAAAGCCTTGCTCGGCTTTGCCTCGCCTTTCGCTTCTAAAGATGCTTGAACGCCCTTGGCCTCCGGAGACCCGGAGGGTGGCGCACAGGGATGTGCGCCGTTTTCGACCGAGCCAGGAGGGCGAGTCGAAAAATCCCGATAGCAACGAAGCTCTGGGGCTGACTTGTCGGGGAAAGCGTTTTTCTTTGGTTCGTTTCTTTGATTCGCACCATCCATGGCGCTCACCCCTTCGGGGCCGGCTTCGCCGTTCGCACGCGCTCCTGCGCGTGCAGTGACGCTTATCAAAAGAAATGAACTCGGCCGCGTAGCGGACGAAACGCTTTTGACTTTGACTTAGTCAAGGCAGAAGCAATAGCAAAGGCAAAAGCCAAATGGGTCCCAGCTTCCGCTGGGATGACAAACAAAAAAACCTACTCAACCGTCACCGGCTGCTCACTCCACTCCTCAACACTCCCATCCCTCCCATACAACCGCAACCCCAACCAATGGCGCCCCGGCGTCGCATCCCCCACATCGACACGCGCCCGATACCCGACATTCGGATGCAACGGATCGCTCGAAATCTTCCAGTACGCCGCGGTTCCGGGACTCGGTAATCCATACTCGGCCTTCGCGACGACGCGTCCATCCATCAGCACATCCACGCGCGCGAGCCCGACGCCGTCCTTGAACGCCCACCCGGACACCTCGAAGCGTCTACCCACACGCGCGTCGATCGCAGGCGCATCGATCCAAGCCATCGCCGGTGCCGTGCACTTGACCTTCGCCTTGCCCGCGGCCGCTTTATCGTCACCATGCTTGCCATCGAACGCGAACAACAGATACCGCTGTCGACCGTGATCGACATTCAAGACCTTCGGCTGCGGCAACGGCCCGACCTGCTCGCACAACTGGTGATAGCGCTGCAGTAGATTGCGGTATTCCACATCCGCCGCGCCCACCACCAGCAACACCGGTGTATCGCCCCAGTCGCTGCGGCCCTTGCTCTGCAATCCCCACAACCGCAACTGCGGCGCGCGCCCATGCTCGCGATTGAGCGGATGATCGAGCACGCGGATGCGCGGATTGTCGAGCGCGAAACCGAGTTCGGCGCCGATCTTGAAGTTGTCGGCGACGATGCGCGTGCCCGGCGGCATCCGCGCATGTTCGTTGCTCACCGCTGCGGCGAGGCTATCCCAGCCGGCGAAGTTGGAGGGATACCACTTCAATGCCGCGCTGTCCTCGCGGAACGAAGGCGACGACACCAGCGCGTAATACCCAAGCGCGGCGGCAAGGCCCGATGCGACCACGATCCAAACCAGCCGCCGCAACCACGGCCCCCAGGTGGAAAGCACGTGCGGCAGCAGCGGCAGCAATGCCAGATACCCCGGCAGCGGCCAATGGAAACTCACGCGCTGCGTATCGGCGAAGAAGCCGAGAATGAAGAATCCCAGCACGACCAGCCCGCCCGACCAGGCCAGATAGCGCACATCTTCCGAAACACTGCGCCGCCCCTTCCACGCAGCCCAGATCAGCGCCACGAACAACGGCGGCGTCACCAGCAAGCCCTGGATCACCAGGAAAGAAAGACCGTCGGCATGGAACGCCCAGGGATGACGATCGACGAGCTGGAACCGCAATCCCGCCTCGGCATTGTCGAAGTTCCATGCCATCAACGGCGTCCAGGCCGCCGCGCCGAACGCGATCGCGATCCAGACGCGCGGATCGAGCAAGGCCTGTCGACCGCGCGGCAACATCAGCAGCGCGATGAATCCCACACCGATCACGGCGATGAAGCGGTAATGGCTGAGCGCGCCGATCGCCAGACCGCACGCCAGTTGCAAGGCTGTCTCGTGACTCACGCCGCGCAGCAAACGCGCGCCCGCATCCACGCACAACAACGTGGCCAGCGCCATCGGCGCATCCGGCAGTGCGAGCAGGCCGAGCGTTCCCGCCAACGGCAGCAGCAATGTGGCGATGCCGGCTAGCCAGGCATTGCGGTTACCGAATTCTCGTGCGGTGATGCGCACCACCAGCCACGGCACGCAGGCGGCGATCATCAGAAACGGCAGGCGCAGTGCCAGCACGCTTTTGCCGAACACCAGTTCGCCGAGACGGATCAGCCATGCGGTCAGGCCCGGCAGATCGGAATAGGCCAAGGCCAGGTGCCGGCTCTCCTGCCAATAGAACGCCTCGTCGACGAACAGCGGCAGGCGCGCGGCCATCGACACCTTGAGCAACGACACCGCCGCCCAGAGTGTGATGAACACCACTCGCATATCGATCCTGTCCCGCATTCCGTCCCGCATTTCGCGTCGTAACCTCGCTACACTCGAACGATCCCACGAACAGCGACCCGCGCATGCCCGCATCCTCGGCTTCCCTCGCCATGCTAACCGACGACCTGCGCGAGTCGGTGAAACGCGCGCAATCACAGGTCAACGCGCTCGTCCTGGGCAAGCCGCATGAAGTGCAGTTGGCCTTCGTCGCCCTGCTCTCGGACGGGCACATGCTGATCGAGGACCTGCCGGGGCTCGGCAAGACCACATTGGCGCATGCGCTGGCGGCGACACTCGGGCTGGCCTTCCAGCGCGTGCAGTTCACCTCCGACCTGCTTCCTTCCGACATCATCGGCGTCTCGGTGTTCGACGCCCAGACGCGACGCTTCGAGTTCCATTCAGGCCCGGTGTTCGCGCAGGTGCTGCTGGCCGACGAGATCAACCGCGCGCCGCCGCGAACGCAGAGCGCGCTGCTCGAGGCGATGGCGGAGCATCAGGTGACGGTCGATGGCGTGACGCACGCGCTACCGGAGCCATTCCTCGTCATCGCCACGCAGAACCCGGTCGACTTGGCCGGCACCTATCCCTTGCCCGATTCGCAGCTCGATCGCTTCCTGCTGCGCCTCACCCTCGGCTACCCGAACGAAGAGGCCGAACGCGCGCTGCTGGCTGGCGGCGACCGGCGCGACATGATCGCGCAGACGATGCCGATCCTCGGTTCCGACGACGTGTTGCAACTGCGCGATGCGGTGTCGCACGTGCATGCCAGCGAGGCGCTGGTGCGTTACGTGCAGGCATTGCTGGCGCGCAGCCGGCATCATCCCGGCGTGCGCGTCGGGCTGTCGCCACGCGCGGGCATCGCGCTGCTGCGCGCGGCGCGTGCGTATGCGTTGCTGCTGGGCCGCAACCATGTGCTGCCGGACGACGTGCAGGCGCTGTTCGCGCCGGTCGCCGCGCATCGACTGGTCGCCGATGCCGATGCAGGTGAGGATCGCGCACTGGCGAAGTCGATCCTGCACAGCGTGCCTGTCGATTAGTTTTCTCTCTCTCGGGAAAAAAGGAAAAACTCAGCTCTTTTCTGGATCGCAAGATGCCGCCAGCGTTCGCATCGCTAGCAAAACGCCTCGCCCTGCTCGCGCGGCCACGGCGACCGGAATCGCTGCCGGTCGAATTCAATCGTCATCGCATCTACATCCTGCCGACCGGGTTCGGCTGGTTCTTCGCCATGCTGCTGCTGGCGATGGGCATCGGCGCGCTCAACTACAACAACAATCCCGCGCTGCTGCTCGGATTGCTGCTGGCCGGCGCGGCCAACACCAGTCTGTTCGCGGCGCATCTGCAACTGAGCGGGCTGCGGATCGTCGCCATCGATGCACAGCCCGTCCCCGCCGGCATGGCGCTCGCGTTGCGCCTGCACGCGCGAGCGGCGCGCGGGCGCGGGCGGCGCGGCCTGCGCGTCGATCTGGCCGGTAACGAGGCGCGGCTCTCCCTCGTCGAAGGTGCCGGCGAAACCGTGCTGATGATTCCCACCACACAGCGTGGCTGGCTCGAACTCGGCCGCTTGCGCATCTCCACCACGCGCCCGCTCGGACTCGCGCGCGCCTGGACCTACCTCTGGCCCGACACGCCGTTGCTGGTCTACCCCGCCCCGGAGGCACACGGCCCGCCGCTGCCGCAAGGACGCGGCGAGAATGCGCGTGCGCGGCTGCATCCCGCGGGCGAAGACATGCATCACCTGCGCGCTTATCGGCGCGGCGACGCGCGACGCGCCATCGCCTGGAAGCCCTCCGCGCGCCGCGGCGCGTTGCTGGTGCGCGAATACGAACAGCCGCAGAGCGCGGACATCGAACTCGACTGGCGCGACCTGTCCGCGCTCGCCTACGAGGACCGCATCCGCCGGCTCGCGCGCTGGGTCGACGAGGCCGAACGCGAAGGCCGCCGCTACCGCCTGCTGCTGCCAGGACAACCTGCGCTGGGACCAGCGCGCGGCGTCGATCATCGCCATGCCTGCCTGCGTGCGCTCGCACTCATGCCACGACTGGAGCGTGACGATGTCCGCTCGCGCTGACAGGCTCTTCTCTTTGTTCAAGGCGAAAGAGACAGCGCAACGCACCGCGCTCGATACGCGCAGCCGTCTGTGGACCTTGCTCGCCGCGGCGGCATGCCTGCTGCCCTTGCTGCTGCAACTGGAAAGTCTCGCCTTGCCGATCGCCTGCATCGCCATCGGCTGCGCGACGGTGGCGATGTCGCGGCGGCACGTGTTGCCTGGCTGGCTACGCCTGCTGCTCGTGCTGGCGCTGATCGGCTACGTGCTCACCTCGATGCGGTTCTCGTTCGGCCGCGACACCGGCTGCGCCCTGCTCGCGGCGATGCTGGCGGTCAAGCCAGCGGAACTGCATGGCTTGCGCGATACACGCAGTCTGATCGGCTTCGCCCTGTTCGCTCCATTCGCCACCTTCCTGCTCGATCAGGGACCGGCGTCGCTGCTGCTCGGGCTGCTCGGCGTGATCCTGGCGCTGGCGGCATTGCTGCAGCTCTCGGATCTGGAATCCGGCGAATCGGCCTCCGCCGGCGACAACATCCGGGCGCATGCACGGCGATTCGTCACGGTGTTGCGCCTGATCGCAATCGGCCTGCCCTTGGCACTGGCCGCTTTCTGGCTGTTCCCGCGCATCAGCGCGCCGCTGTGGGGCGTGCCGGAACGCGTCGTGGCGCGGCCGGGATTGTCCGATCGCATGGCGCCGGGCGAGTGGATCGACTTCATGGCCGACGACCGCCCCGCCCTGCGCGTGAAATTCTTCGGCGCCGCACCGCCAACTTCGCAGATGTACTGGCGCGGACCGGTGCTCTGGGATTTCGACGGACGCGCCTGGACGCGACCGGCATGGCCCACGGGCCAACGCCCGGCACCGACGACACGCCGGAAGACCATCTGGGATTACGAGATCGAAGTCGAACCGACCGATCGGCGACAGCTGGTCGCGCTCGATCTGCCGCTGTCCTCTCCCCTCGGCACGACACTCGACTTCGACCACAGCATGCAAGCACAGCGGACACTCTCGTCGTTGACGCGCTGGCACCTGCGCTCGGCCGAGCCGCAAACCTACCAGCCGCAACTGTCGCCCGAGATGCGCGCGCTCGCATTGCGTCTGCCGCCGGGCTACAACCCGCGCGCGCTGTCGCTGGCGCGGCAGTGGCGACGATCCGCCGGAACCAACGACGATGCCATCGTGCAACGTGCCTTGTCGTGGATCACGCGCGACTTCATCTACACCCTCGATACGCCCCTGCTCGGCCACGATTCGGTCGACGAATTCCTGTTCGAGCAAAAGCGCGGCTTCTGCGAGCACTTCAGCTCCGCCTTCGTGGTGCTGATGCGCGGCGCGGGGATTCCCGCGCGCGTGGTCACCGGCTATGCCGGGGGCTATCACAACCCCTACGGCGACTACTGGCTGGTGCGCAATTCCGACGCGCATGCCTGGAGCGAGGTGTGGCTGTCCGGACGCGGCTGGGTGCGGGTCGATCCCACCGCCGCGGTGGCGCCGGAACGCATCTACGACACCCTCGCCGACCGCGCGCCGGGTGTGCTGGGCTCGTTCACCGGGCTCACGCCGGTCTTCGACATCGGCGACTGGCTGCGTCGCGGCTGGAACGACCTGGTGCTCGGCTTCGACGCCACGCGCCAGCAGCGCCTGTTGCAGCCGCTGGGCATCGACCATCTCGACGACAGCGCCCTGATCGCACTCTTCGCCGGCGTGGCCGGACTCGCCCTGGGCTGGATGCTGTGGCTCACCACGCGCCGCGAGCGCGAACGCGATCCGCTATTGCGTGCCTGGCATGCCCTGGGCGCGCGCTATGCCCGGCTGGGGCTGGCACGCGAACCGCACGAGCCGGCGAGCACCTGGGCCGCGCGCGTTGCCCGTTCGCTGCCGGAACGGCCACAATCGGCACAGTTGCCGGCGCTCAGCGCCCGTTTCGCCGACTGGCGCTACGCTCGGCACGACGCGCATCGACAGGGGTTGCGCGATCTCGTCCACGACCTGCGTCGGCACCGCCCCTGACCGATAACGGAGACACCCGATGCATCTGGGCAGTAGAAAAACACGCTCGCTCGCCTTGGCCGGCCTCGTCTGCGCCCTCGCCGCCTGCGCCTCGCAACCGAAGCCGCTGCAGGGCGAGTACACCCAGATCACACCGCGCGAAGCCGCCGAACGCGACAGCGTCGGCGCCACCGTGCGCTGGGGCGGCCGCATCGTGCAGGTCGAACCGAAGGAGAACACCACCTGCTTCGAGATGATCTCCACCCGCCTGGATGTCTACGGCCGCCCCTACTGGGCCGAGGACGACACCGGCGGCCGCTTCATCGCCTGCCGTCCCGGGTTCTACGATCCGGCGATCTTCGAGAAGAACCGTGACGTGACCTTCACGGGGCGTATCGACAGTTACGAGAATCGTCGGATCGGCGGCTACAGCTACCGGTTCCCGCATGTCGAGGCGGATGTGGTGTATCTGTGGCCGAAGCGTGAGCGGGTGAATGTGGTGACGCGGCCGGCGCCGTGGCCGTGGTGGGGATGGTGGTGATCGGTTTTCGATCTTCTGCTCACGGCGTGTTCGTTCTTTAAAGCAAAAGCGTTTCGTCCGCTGCGCGGCCGAGTTCATTTCTTTTGGTAAGCCCCAAAAGAAACGAACCAAAGAAAAACGCTTTTCTCGACACAGCAATCCCATGGCGGAGAACACCCCAGGATTTTCCGACTCGCCATCCATGGCTCGGTCGGAAAACGGCGGGCATCCATGCCCGCCGCCCTTCGGGTCTAGAGGCAATCGTGGCTCGCAAGGTTTAGCACCTAAGAGCAAAAGCCTTGCTCGGCTTTGCCTCGCCTTTCGCTTCTAAAAAAGCTTGAGCGCCCAGACAACCGGAGACCCGGAGGTGTCGAGGACCATTGGTCCGAGGGCACACGGATGTGCGCCGTTTTTCGACCGAGCCATGGATGGCGAGTCGAAAAATCCTGATAGCAATGATGCTCTGGGGTTGCTTCGTCGGGGAAAGCGTTTTTCTTTGGTTCGTTTCTTTTGGGGCTTACCAAAAGAAATGAACTCGGCCGCGTAGCGGACGAAACGCTTCTGCTCTCCACAACAGCAAAAGCAGAAGCAGAAGCAAAAACCAAATGGATCCCAGCTTCCGCTGGGACGACGAACAAAAGCTACGTCCATGGATTCCCGCCTTCGCGGGAATGACGAGCAAAAAACAAGAATCCAACTTACACAGGCGTCCCAAACCGCCCAAGCTGCGCCCCAGCCAAAAGATGCAAATGCAGCTGAAACACCGTCTGCCCCGCATGCCGATTGCAGTTCATCACAATGCGATAACCATCCTCAGCAAACCCCTGCTCCTTCGCATAACGCGCAGCAGCGACCGCAAGCCGTCCGATGATCTCAGGCCGATCCGCAGGCAGATCATTTAAAGTCGCCACAGTTTCCTTCGGCACGAACAAAACGTGCACCGGCGCCTGCGGCATGATGTCGCGAAACGCGATCAGATCATCGTCCTCGTACACGACTTCAGCCGGAATCTCCCGACGGATGATCTTGTGAAAGATGGTGTCCTCAGCCATAGCGCGGCTCCTGCGATGAGTCCAAGATAGATTCTGTCACACCGACCGCGGTACATGCCGGCCATCCCGGCGTTGCTTTATCGCGGCATTTCACTGCGCGTGCCGAACGCATGCGAAAGCGTGCCGCGATCCACGTATTCCAGTTCCCCGCCCAGCGGCACGCCGTGGGCAAGCCTGCTCGGCCGCACATCGTGCTGGCGCGCGAGCTGGGCGAGGTAATGCGCGGTCGCCTCGCCTTCCACCGTCGGGTTGGTGGCGATGATCAGTTCCTGCACTTCGCCTTCGGCCAGGCGTTCGGCCAATTGATCGAGGCCGAGTTCGCGCGGGCCGATGCCGTCGAGCGGACTCAGGCGCCCCTGCAAAATGAAATATAGCCCGCGATACCCCGTGGCCTGCTCAATGGCGAGGCGATCGGCCGGCGACTCCACGATGCACAGCTGATGCGCATCGCGCGACGGGCTGGCGCAGGTGGCGCACAACTCCGTCTCGCTGAAATCGCGGCAGCGCACGCAATGGCCGATGCGTTCGATCGCTTCGCCGAGCGTTTCGGCCAGGCGCTTGCCGCCTTCGCGCTCGCGCTCGAGTACGTGATAGGCCATGCGTTGCGCGGTCTTCTGCCCGACACCCGGCAGGATGCGGAAAGCTTCGATCAGGCGTTCGAGCAGGGAGGTGGTCATGCGGTGATTGTGTCTTCGCGGAAAGTCACGCGGCGTCCGCAACCTTGAAGCGCGTGCCGCAATGCATGCACGCGAATTCCTGCCTTCTGACCACATCCACCACCACACGCGCCCAGCCGTCCACGCCGGTCGCCGTCGGGACACTCGGGTGCAGCTTCGCGAATCCCTGGATGGTCGGATGCTTGCCGCAGTGCGGGCATTTGTGCGCGAGGGCGAATCCGAGGTGGATCAGCGCGGCCAGCATGAAGGCCGTGATGGCACCGATAATCGCGCCGAAGATGTGCACCTTCAGCGCGGCCGCGGCCAGGAACAGGACGATGGCCAGTCCCAGCAGCCCCCACGCGGCCACCGCCGAATAGGCATCGATCTTGATGAGCCGCGATTGCGGGTAGACCTGCATGGTCCAGGTTTCCTGTCCGAGTTTCCTGCGATGCCGGAATGCAATCAGAACGGTAGCTTCATTCCCGGCGGCATCTGCATGCCGGCGGTCGCGGCCGACATCCTTGCCTGCGATTCGGTGTTGACCTTGTTGACTGCGTCGTTGAACGCGGCCGCGATCAGGTCCTCGGCCATTTCGGGATCGGTCAGCACGCTCGGATCGATGCGTACCTTGCGGCACTCCATACGACCGGTGATGGTGATGTTGACCATGCCGCCGCCGGCATTGCCGGTGACTTCGAGGCTGGCGAGCTCTTCCTGCGCGCGCTGCATGTTTTCCTGCATCTTCTGCGCTTGCTGCATGAGCTGGGCGATGTTTCCACGCATGTCGGTGTTCTCTCTAAAGTAGTTCTAGTCTTCGTAGGGGCGGATCGAATCCGGCACAAGCCTGGCGCCTTGCTGCGACATCAGCCGCTGCACGTCCGGATCGGACAGGAATGCGTTCTCGGCCGCGTTCTGGCGCTCGTCGCGCTGGCGCGTGTTGCGCTCGTGCAGGGTCTCGGTGGCGGTCGTGGCCGCCTCGAACTGGATCTTCGGCACTGCGCCGAGATGGACGCCGAGGCTTTCGGCGAGTTGCGCGACCAGGAACGGGGCTTTCAGGTGATCGTCGGATTCAGGGAGCGACAGCCGCAGTACGTTGTCGATGTGCGACACGAATCCGGCGTGCGAGGCCAGTTCCTTCACCGGGCCACGCAGATTCAGACCGGCGACCAGGTCGAGCCAACGCGGGCCGTCGATGCCTGCGACCGACGCCGGAGCGGCTGGTGATGCCGGCTTCGGCGGTGCTGCCGCCGGCTGCTTCGGCATCGGTGGTTCTGGCGTGGGCGCGGGAGCGACTGGCGGCCTGGCGGCGACGGGAGGCGGCGAGGAAGCACGCGGCGGCACCGCCCCGGCCGCGTCCAGCGCCGCCTTGGCGGCGGCGGGCCCGGATATTTGCGACTGCGCCGATGCCACCGTCTGCGTTCCGCCCTCGGCCGGCCGGAACGCCAGCATGCGCAGCACGCTCATCTCGAAGCCTGCGCGCGGGCTTGGCGCGAACGGCAGGTCGCGGCGCCCGTTCAAGGCCATCTGGTACCAAAGCTGCACCACCTCAGGACGCAGCTGCCCGGCCAATGACTCGACATCACCGCCCTCGGCCTCCTCGACCGCGCTTCCCGGTACCAGTTGCTTCACCTGTATCCGGTGCAAGGCGTCGGCCAGAGCGTCGAGCACGCCGGACCAGTCGGGCGAAAACTCCGCCAGCGCTTCGACTTCCTTCAGCAGGGCCAGTCCGTCGCCGCTACTCAAGGCGCCGAGCAGCGCGCCGACGCGGGTCCGGTCGACCGTCCCGAGCATCGTCGCCACCGCGCCGTCGGACAGCGTGCCGCCGCCGCTTCCGGCTCCCGTGTAGGCGATGGCCTGGTCCAGCAGCGACAGGCCGTCGCGCAGGCTGCCGTCGGCGGCCTTCGCCAGCTGCCGGATCGCGCCGGGCTCGGCCGCGATGTCCTCGGCCTCGAGAATCTTGGTGATCTGGCCACGGATCTGCCCTTCGTCCAGCCGCTTGAGATTGAACTGCAGGCAGCGCGAGAGCACGGTCACCGGCAATTTCTGCGGATCGGTGGTGGCGAGCAGGAATTTCACGTGCCCCGGCGGCTCCTCCAACGTCTTCAACAGCGCATTGAAGGCCGACTTGGACAGCATGTGCACTTCGTCGATCAGGTACACCTTCACGCGTCCGCGCGAGGGCATGTACTGGGCGTTGTCGATCACCTCGCGGACGTCGTCCACGCCGGTGTTGGAAGCGGCGTCGATCTCGAGCAAGTCGATGAAGCGGCCGGCGTCGATGTCGCGGCAGGCATTGCATTCACCGCAGGGCTCGGCCGAGGTGCCGCGCTCGCAGTTCAGGCTCTTGGCGAAGATGCGCGCGATGGTCGTCTTGCCGACGCCGCGGGTGCCGGTGAACAGGAAGGCATGGTGCACGCGGCCGGAATCCAGCGCATTGGTCAGCGCGCGGACCACGTGCTCCTGGCCTACCAGTTCGGCGAAACGCTTGGGACGCCACTTGCGGGCGAGGACGAGGTAGGACATGGGGGCATTTTGCCATGCGCGGGTCGCGCGGACCGCGACATTTCCGACTCGCTTGTCCCAAATCCTTGTCGCGGCTAGAATTTGCGCCCCGAATCAGGCCCCGCGCCGGCTTCGGACCCGATGTGGAGAGGTCGAGCGGCGCCTCAAGCGCCGCGAGGGCGAGGCACGGATGCCGAGCGGCGATGCCCCATGGATGGACGAGTCCGTAAAGTTCCAGATTGATCAAGTAATGTGGAGAGGTGTCCGAGTGGTTGAAGGAGCACGCCTGGAAAGTGTGTAAGCGTCTAAACCGCGCTTCGGGGGTTCGAATCCCCCTCTCTCCGCCAGATTTTGTGTAAGCCAGTTTCAAGCGCGTCGCGATGCGAGCGCAGTCTCTATGGTGGCTCTGTCGGCCCCTCGCGACGCTAGATCGAAAACTCCGCCAGGGCCGGAAGGCAGCAACGGTATCGATTGATGCGGGCGCCGAGGTCAGCCGGCAGGGCCATCGCCTTTTTCATGCTGCGCATGAAAAACCCAAGATTTGCAAAGCAAATCTTGGGCCCCGGCTATGAACTTCCGATCCCCGCCCCTTCGGGACGCCCCCTTACCAAGGGGGCTTTTCTCCAGAGAGTTTTCAGAGGGTGGCGAAACCGGGGCAACACGCTCACGATGCACATTGCACCGAGCCTCTCCATTCCCGGTCATCGCAGGGCGAAGCGCCGCACTAACATTTGGGCGAAGGAAGCCGCTCTCTGAGCGAACCCGGACTCAGGCCGTCGGCGGCTCCGGATGCAGCCAGTCCGCCGCGCCGTCGGCATAGCGCTCGTGCTTCCAGATCGGCACGCGCGCTTTCACCTCGTCGATGATGAAACGGCAGGCGGCGAAGGCCGCATCGCGATGTCCGGCAGAGACTCCGACCCACACCGCCATGTCACCGATCGCCAGATCGCCGACGCGATGCACGCAACAGGCATCAGCGATCTCGAACTTCGCCAGGGCCTCGCTCAGCACGCGCTCGCCTTCGGCTTCCGCCAGCGCGGCATAGGCTTCATAGCGCAGGCCATGCACATCACGCCCTTCGTTGTGGTTGCGCACCCAGCCCTCGAAACTGGCGAACGCACCGGCTTCGCCGCGCACGAGCGCGGCGCGCAGCGGCGCGATGTCGAAAGGCGTTTCGGCGAGTGTGAATTTCTTCATGCGCTCACCCTCCCGATACGGGTGGAATGAAAGCCACCTCGCTACCTTCGCGAAGCGGTTCTTCCCAACGCGCGAACGCGCCGTCGACGGCCACCCGCAAACGGCCCACCGGCAAGACGAAACCGTGACGTGCCTGAAGCGTTTCGTAAAGCCCGCGAAGATCGGAGGCATCCGATCCGATCGTCTCGCTCGTCATTCCCGCGGCATCGCGCAGGCTGGCGAAATAGAGCACCGTCACCTGCGTCATCAGACCGTCTTCCCGAAGTCGCGCTTGCCGCCACGTTTACCCAGCAGTTTCGCCGGCCCGAGCACGATGGCATGCGACAAGGCCTTGCACATGTCGTAGACCGTCAGCGCCGCGACGGTGGCTCCGGTCAGCGCCTCCATCTCGACGCCGGTGCGGTGCGTGGTCTTCACCGCGCACTCAATTTCCAATTCTCGCTCGCCACTCCAATCGATGCCGATGCGGATGCCGTCGATCGGCAGCGGATGACAGAACGGGATCAGTTCATGCGTTCGCTTCACCGCCAGCGTCCCCGCGACGATGGCCGTCTCGACGATGCCGCCCTTGGCACTCTTCAGGCCGCTCTTGCGCAGCTGCTGGGCGACATCCAGCGGAAAACGCACGCGACAGGACGCGACGGCCTCGCGCGCGGTGACGGCCTTGGCGGAAACATCGACCATGGCGGGACGGCCCTTGGGGTCGAGGTGCGTCAGTGTTTTTTCGCGGCGTGCCATGCTGACATTGTGGACCGAGGGCATTCTCGTTGCATACACCTGCATCGTTTTCGACGCCTTCCGATAGATGTGTGCCGCCACCCCTGGCGTCACCATATCGGCTTGCGGAGCGTCCGGCCCCTCACCCGCCGATCAGGAACATCTCCACATGCTTGCGCGGCGCATCGACCCGCCCGCGCAATTCGCTGTAACGATCGGCACGCCGCTTCCAGAACCCAGTGAGATGTTCGGCGAAAGCGGCTTCGCCCTGCGCCAGCAGTGGCCGCAGCGGTGTGCCGGTGGCGGCGAACAGGCAGGTGAAGAGCTGGCCGTCGGCTGACACACGGGCGCGGTGGCAATCACCGCAGAACGGCTCGCTGACCGAGCTGACGAATCCGATCTCGCCTGCGCCGTCCTCGAAGGCATAGCGCGAGGCGACTTCGCCACGATAGTTGGCATCGAGCGGACGCAGCGGCCAACGTGCATGGATGCGGTCGCGCAGTTCGACCGACGGCACCACCCGCGCGCGATCCCAGCCGTTGCAGGTGCCGACGTCCATGTATTCGATGAAGCGCACGATGTGGCCGGTACGGCGGAAGCGTTCGACCAAGGTCAGTGCTTCGTCTTCGTTGATGCCACGCTGCATCACGCAGTTGAACTTCAGGCGCTCGAAACCGGCATCCTCCGCCGCAGCGATCCCGGCGAGCACATTTTCGACCGTGCCGCGATCGCCGGACAGCTTGCGGAACAGTTCCGGATCGAGCGCGTCGAGACTGATGGTGATGCGACGCAATCCGGCCTCGCGCAAGGCGCGCGCGTGGCGCGCGAGCAGCGAACCGTTGGTGGTCAGCGCCAGATCCTCGATGCCCGGAATCGCGGCCAGGCGCGCGATCAGATCGGGCAGTCCCTTGCGCAGCAACGGCTCGCCGCCGGTGATGCGCAATTTATGCATGCCCAGCCACGTGAAGCCACGCACCAGGGTTTCGATTTCGTCGAAGGACAATCGCGACGCGGCATCGAGGCCGTAATCATCGGGCACTTGGTCGGCCGGCATGCAATAGCCGCAACGGAAGTTGCAGGCCTCGATCACCGACAGGCGCAAGTCATGGATCGGGCGGCCGAGGCGATCCAGCGGAGCGGCGGCGGGCTGGAGGGCGGCGTTCATGCCGATTGGACCCGTTCCGCCGTCGGTTCGTTCAACGGCAGCACTTCGCCGGGATGTCCGACGCGATATCCGCGCGCGGCGAGCGCTTCGCCATCGGCCGCGCCCGCGTAGTGGTAGAACACGCAGCGCGCCAGCAGTTCCGGCGGATATTCGCGTTCGAGATCGTCGATGCCGCTGTGCGAGGGATTGCCGCGCAGCGCGCAGTCGTGGGCGACCAGTTCGTCGGCGTCGGCGTATCGGGCCAGCATTTCGGGGATCGGGCGGGTATCGCCGCTCCACACCAGGCTACCGCGCAAGCGTAGGCCATAGGCGGTCTCCGGCCAATGATGGCGCACCGGGAAGACTTCCAGGCGCACTCCGTCATGCCAGAAGGCCTCGCCGACCGGGATCAGCTGGAAGGCGTCCCAGAAATTGGTGCCGCCCTCGGCCGAGACGTTCGGATAATCGGCGATGCGCGCATGCAGCAGCGGCAACACGCGCGCGGGCACGTACAAACGAGTCTTCTCGGCACGCGGCGCGACGAAGTAGTCGGCCACGAACAGGCGCTCGAAGCCGGCGACGTGATCCAGATGCACGTGGGTGACGAACAAGGCCCGTGGCGTCGTGCCGTAATGCGCCTGATAGGCGGTGAGGCCTTCGGCGCCGCAATCGATGGTGAGCCAGGGCGCGCTGTCGCGCTCGATCGTCGCCATCGGCGACCCGAGTTCGACCGCCGAGGCATTGCCGACGCCTTGGAAACGCAGGGACCAGTTCATGACACGGGCATGATGCCCTAGCAGGGTGTTGAGAAACACCCTGCTAGGGCGGCCATGGATGGCCGCTTCGGCGAATCAAGCGCACAAGCGCTTGACTCGCCGTGAGCCAGCCCAGGCTTGGCCTGGGCTGGCGATGTTGAGAAAGTGCAGGGAAGCACTTTCTCAATTGCTAAATCCCCTTCGCCCAGCGCGCGTCGTAGGCCGCGCGCAGCCGCGCAAAATCGGCACGCACCGTTTCGACGCTGCGCGCACCGCGCAGCTTCAGCAGCGAACGCTCCAGCCGCGCCAGATTGCGCGAGCGCCAGCCGGTGGCGGGAATGTGCATGGTGCTGCGGTCGAAATCGATCAGCCAGCCCTTGCCGGCCTCGTCGAAGAGGATGTTGTGCGCGTTGAGATCGGCGTGATCGAGGCCTTCGCGATGGAAGCGCGCGATCAGCTGGCCCGTCGCCTCCCAAGGCGCGTCACCCTCGATGGCGAGATCGGCCAATGAACGCACGCCGGTCAGCCGCTCCAGCAGGATCGAGGCGCGGTATGTCATGCCCTCGCGCACGTAGCAGGCCGCGATCGGGTGCGGCACGGGCAGGCGGCGCTTGAGCAGCTCGCGCAACAGGCGGAACTCGGCGAAGCTGCGCACGCGGTCGGCGCCGCGCCACAGATAGCGGTCGCGGCTGAACTTCGCCGCCCAGCCTCCACGCAAGTAATGGCGCAGCACGCAAGGGCCATGACTGGCGTCGATGAACCAGGCGCCGCCACGGCCCCCTTGCCCCACCAATTGCGCGCGATCCCCCCACCCGGCCGGATCGAACCAGCGCGGGTCGACTTGCCGCAGCTGCGTGGCGTCGAACAGAATCGAGCCGTAACCACGACCGGCACGGAACGGCGTCAAGCTTTCGGTGGCGTCGAATACAGCCATCCTTGCGAGTCTAACGTGTCCAAGCTTTCCGCCCCACCCCGTTCCCTCTGCCTGCTGCGCCTCTCGGCGCTGGGGGACGTGACCCATGTGGTCCCGCTCGTGCGCACCCTGCGCAAGGCCTGGCCGCAGCTGGCGCTGACCTGGGTGATCGGCAAGGGCGAATTCCGGCTGCTGGAAGGGCTGGAAGGCGTGGAATTCGTCGTCTACGACAAGAAATCCGGATGGGCCGGCATGCGCGCATTGCGTCGGGAATTGCGGGAGCGCGTGGGCCCCGGCGCGCGCTTCGACGCGCTGATGCAGATGCAGGTGGCCGCGCGCGCCAACCTGCTCTCGGCTTTCATTCCGGCGACGCGCCGCATCGGCTACGACAAATCCCGATCCAAGGACCTGCACGGGCTGTTCGTCAACGAACGCATTCCCGATCGCCCTGGCATCCATGTGCTCGACGCGATCGGCAGCTTCTGCGAACCGCTCGGACTGAAACAGGAAGACGTCATCTGGAACCTGCCGGTCCCGGACGAGGCTCGCGCATGGGCGCGCGCGCAATGGCCGGACAAGCATGACGATGGGATTCCGACGCTGCTGATTTCCCCGTGTTCCAGCCACACTTTGCGCAACTGGCGCAGCGAGCGTTATGCCGCGGTCGCCGACCATGCCGTCGAACGCGGCTGGCGCGTCGTGCTGTGCGGCGGCCGCAGCGAGCTGGAACGCAACACCGCCGACGCCATCCTCGCCGCGATGCGCCACCCCGCCCTCGATCTGGTCGGCAAGGACACGCTGAAACAGCTACCCGCGCTGCTCGAACGCGCCGACCTGCTCATGACGCCGGATTCCGGCCCCATGCACATCGCCAATGCGATGGGAACGAAGGTGCTGGGGCTGCACGCGGCCAGCAATCCCGCGCGCAGCGGGCCGTATTCGGATCGGCGGTATTGCGTGGATCGTTACGACGACGCAGCGCGCAAGTATCTCCGCAAATCCGCGAGCGAACTCAAGTGGGGAACGAAGATCGAGTTCGACGGCGTGATGGATCTGGTGACCGTCGACGATGCGATCACGGCGTTCGAACGCTACGTCGCCGCTTCGTGACGGAACATCCGCGCACTCACCGCTTCTAATTCAGCGCTTCTAATTCAGCGCTTCAAGCCTGGTCCGTAATCCTCGTAGGACTTCTCTTCGACGTAAGCCGAACCCAGCGCCAGATTGATGTCCTTCTTGATCCGTGCCCGCTCGTCGTTCTCGATGTAGACGCTGCGCGCGAGGCGGATGAATTCCTCGTCGAAGGCCTGCGCCTTCTCCTTGATGCGGATGTCGTCCTCGATCACCCACAGGCGCTCGTTGACGGCCTTGAGGTCCGCGCGCAGCCGCACGATGTCCTGGCCGGCGGCGGGGTGCGCCATCCACGTCGTTTCCAGCGCCGTCAGCTCGTTGCGGACGTTGGCCAGCTTGGCCGGATCGGACATGCGCTCGGACTTGATCTGCAGGATGGCGATCTTGTCGAGCAGTTCGCCGAAGGAGACGGGGACGAGGATTTCGGACATGGGGCGCGGCATTCGGCTGAGGCTAAAGGACAGCCAGTTTACGCCCCCAGCCTTGTCGGGTCTGGCCCTGGACCGTATCATGGCGACCCCATTGCGCTGGCCCGACGAAAATACGGGCGGCTTAGCGGCGCTCCAGGCGCCACAAGGACGGCGGCGCAAGATTCCAAAGGATGGATGCCACGCAATTCCGGAGAGGTGGCAGAGCGGTTGAATGTACCTGACTCGAAATCAGGCGTACGTTAATAGCGTACCGAGGGTTCGAATCCCTCCCTCTCCGCCAACTGTATGTACGCGCCGGTTCGCCGGCGTGATCTTTTAGCGATATTTCCCTTGATTTTCTAGGCAACCGGTCCCTACCGGTTCGGCCTTGATCGCCTCAATCCGCACCTATACCATGGGTATATTCATGGGTACAGGAGAGCCGGATGCCCCGAGTTTTCATCAATAAGCTTAGTGCCCGTTTCGTGGCCACGGCCCCTGCCGGCATGCACGCTGACGGTGGCGGGCTGTACCTGCAAGTCACCCCATCCGGGGCACGCTCCTGGATCTTCCGATATGCCCGCGGCACGACGACCAGTGCCAGCGGTCGCGCGCGCCCGAAGACCCGCGACATGGGCCTTGGCCCCGTCCACACCGTCAGCCTGGCGCAGGCGCGTGAGAGCGCGCTTGCGGCCCGGCAGCTGCTGCGGACCGGCCTTGACCCGATCACGCATCGTCGGGCCGCACACGCCATCGCCGCCGGCATTCCGACCTTCAAGGCGGCAGCGCTCGACTACATCGAAACCCATCGCAAGGCCTGGACGAACGCAAAGCACGCGGACCAATGGACAAACACACTGACCACCTACGCGTTTCCCCACATCGGCGAGAAGCGAGTTGACCACATCGAGACCGATGATCTCCTGACGATCCTCAAGCCGTTGTGGACGGCCAAGACAGAGACTGCCACCCGTCTACGCCAGCGGATCGAATCCGTCCTTGACGCCTGCACAGCCAAGAAGCAGCGTAGCGGGGACAACCCGGCCCGCTGGAAGGGACATCTAGACACTCTCCTCCCCAAGCCGTCGGACGTAGCACAAGTCAAGCACCATCCGGCTATGCCGTACAAGGAGCTGCCTGCGTTCATAAAGAAGCTGCGGGCGAATCCGTCCGTGTCAGCGCGAGCACTGGAGTTCCTGATCCTGACCGCCTCCCGTACCGGCCCAATCATCCAGGCGAACCGACCCGAGATCGCCCGGCACGAAGACTTTGGCGTGCTCTGGACCGTGCCAGCGGTACACATGAAAAGCGGCAAGAAATCGGGAGAACCGCATTACGTCCCGGTCACACCGGCCATGCAGCGCGTCCTGGATGCTACCCCGATCGAGGAGCGCAATGCCGCGCTCTTCCCCGGTGGCCGCCACTCCCACCTATCCAACGGCGCGATGGACCAGTTACTCGATGGGATGGGCTACGGGCAGTACACCGTCCACGGGTTCCGCTCCTCATTCAAGGATTGGGCGTCCGAGCAGACCGAGATCGCCAACGAGGTTAGCGAAGGCGTGCTGGCGCATACGATCAAGAGCAAGGTCGAGGCAGCCTATCGACGGGGGCAGATGCTGCAGCGGCGGCGAGACCTGCTGGACACCTGGTGCGCCTTTTTGGACGGGAAGGCGCTCAAGCCTTCCCGTGGTCGCGACGCTCCGTCAGCTTCACAATCAAAGCGTCGATCTCGGACTCTACCCAGCGCGAAGCGGCTCCGATCTTGACCGGCTTCGGGAACCAGCCTGCTTTGATACCGGCATAGATCGCCGTCTTGTTCAATCCAACTCGGGTTTTTACAGTCGGTAGCTTCAGCAGGACCAGAGGAGTCGGAGCCGCCAGCATGGCGATTCCCTCCCCGACTTCGTGGCCTGCAATTTTGGTTCGGGCGTTGTGCACGTGTGCAATCTCCAACATTGGGGGATGGGCGGGCTGACAGTGGTGTCTTATTGGATGTCGAAGCCCTTTTGCACCTACTTGTTGTATCGACACGTCAAAGAGACAGTCAAGGTTTATTTTCGTGCCCGGCATGCCCCTGTCTGCGTGTCGGTTCAGGCTTAATTCCGCAGTCAAACACGGTGGCCGATAGGACCTTGGCTTGTATCGCAAGGCATGAGATCAATGCTGCATATCAGACTCTGGATCCGGAGTCGCTGCGCCCTTGCCATCAAAGTCGACGATATCCACCTCGTCGACCCCTCCCCCAGATCCATAGCTATGAACGGCTGTCTCGATTTCTGAGACAAGAAGGTGTACAAATGTACACCCATGAAGCCCTCCGACACCCTGCCCCCACAACGCGCCGCCGTCCTGGCTTTCTTGCGCCGGGAACTGACCGCCGGGCGAGCGCCTAGCCTGGCCGAGATCGCCGACGCCTTTGGTTTTGCCTCGCGCAACGCCGCGCAGAAGCATGTGCAGGCGCTCGTGGCCGACGGCCTACTGGAATCGATCCCCGGCCAAAAACGCGGCTTACGCCTGCCGGGCGGGCCGGCCGACCTGCTGCCGTTACCAGTCCTGGGCCGTGTGGCCGCCGGCCAGCCGATCGGCCCAGACATCGGCCTCGACGAGCAACTCTGGCTGGATCGCCGGCTGTTCTCGCCCACGCCCGACTATCTGCTCAAGGTCCAGGGCGACTCGATGATCGACGACGGCATCCTCGATGGTGATCTGGTGGGCGTGCATCGCACGCCTGAGGCGCGCAACGGTCAAACGGTGGTAGCACGCATCGATGGAGAGCTGACCATCAAGCGTCTGCGTCGCGAACGGCAGCGCATTCTGCTGTTGCCACGCAATCCTGCGCACTCCCCCATCGACATACAACCGGGGCAGGATTTCGCAATCGAGGGTGTCTACTGCGGTCTGGTGCGGTGCGGCTGATATGGGCGCTGTTATCGCTCTAGAAGCCCTGCTCTCCGCGCGCACGCTCTGGCATGCCGGACGCAACGCCGTTATCGCTGCTGATGGCGAGCCTACTGGCCATGACGCGTTTGATGCACTGCTGCCGCAACGCGGCTGGCCGCGTCGCGCGCTGACCGAATTACTCCTCCCCGCCGACGGCGTAGGCGAACTCTCCTTGCTGATGCCGACCTTCGCGCGCCTCACCCAAGCCGGCGACACGGTGACCCTGATTGCGCCGCCTTATCTTCCTTATGCACCGGCGTGGCAGGCCGCAGGCGTAGACCTCGCGCACCTGCAAATTGTCGAGGCTGCGCCACGCGATGCGCTGTGGGCCTTCGAACAATGCCTGCGCAGCGGCGCCTGCACGGCCGTCGTGGGCTGGCCGGCACACGCAGATGCCCCCGCCCTACGCCGACTGCAGGTCGCAGCCGACAGCGGGCAGTGCCTGGGCTTTGCGCTGCGCGATCGCCGCCATGCCGCGAACCCTTCCGCAGCCGCTCTTCGCATCGAGGCAGTGCGCGATGCGCGCAACGGCATGACGTGGCAGGTGCGGAAGTGCCGCGGCGGCCCCGCACCGGCGCAGGCCTTCGTTCCGGTGGCATGTTGAAGCACGCATGCTCTGGGCTTGTGTACTGCTGCCGCAACTGGCGCTGGATGCCGTCCTCCGCCGTCGGCCTGATGCCGAAACGCCGCTGGCGCTGATCGATGGGCCCGCGCAATTGCGCACGCTGTATGCGGTGAACGCAGCCGCCGCGCAAGCCGGTCTGCGCGCCGGCATGCGCCTGACCACTGCCCATGCGCTGCTGCCAGAATTTACGATGGTCGAATACGACCCGCAGGCCGAGGCGCGGTGGCAACGCTTCCTGGCCGCGTGGGCCTACCGGCACAGTTCGCTGGTTAGCGCCCAGTGGTCCGGTTGCATCGTGCTGGAAGTGCGTGCCAGCTTTCGCCTGCTGGGTCCATGGCCGCGTCTTGAAGCGCGGTTGCGCGAGGAACTGACCACATTGGGCTTCAGTCACCGCATCGCGCTGGCGCCCACACCGCGTGCCGCATACGTGTTCGCCGGTTTACGCGATGGACTTGCGCTGCCGCATCCCGGCGCGATGTCCGATTCACTGGATCGCGTCCCGGTCCGCAGCGCCCGCCTCCCCGAGGATACGGGACAACGTCTGCATCGTATGGGCATTCGTGACCTGCGCGCGTTGCGCGCCTTGCCGCACGATGCCGTGCGTCGCCGCTTTGGTCTGCCGGTCTTGGAACACTTGGACCGCTTATACGGGCAGGCTGAGGATCCGCTGACCTACTATGCGCCCCCGGATCATTTCGATGTGCGTCTGGAACTAGGCTACGAGGTAGAAAGCCACACCGCACTGTTGTTTCCGCTGCGCCGATTGATCGGCGACCTGTGTACGTATCTATCGGTGCGCGATGGTGGTGTGCAGCGCTTTGTCCTACGACTGGAACACGACTGCACCCACACCGATGTGGACGTGGGCTTGCTGGCGGCCGAGCGCGAACCAGCAATGCTGTTCGAACTCAGCCGCAATCGGCTCGAACGTGTGCAGATCGACCGCCCCGTGGTGGCGATGCGTCTGCTGGCACGCCAGTTGCCGCCCTTTGTACCGGCCACGCGTGATCTGTTCGATACCCGCCCGCAGCAGCAACTGCCGTGGCCGCAACTGCGCGAGCGTCTGCGTGCGCGACTGGGCGATGACGTGGTGTCCCGTATCACGCCCACCGGCGATCCGCGCCCGGAACGGGCTTGGCGTCGGGTACCCGGGGATGTCGCCCGCATCGACCCTGCGCCGGAACGTCCGCCGCGCCCGTTGTGGCTACTCCCACACCCCATTCCACTGCGTGATCCGCGCCCACGCATCCTCTCCGGACCGGAGCGCCTGGAGAGCGGCTGGTGGGATGGCGCCGACGCACGCCGTGACTACTACGTCCTGGAGACCTCACAAGGCCAGCAGGCCTGGGCCTTCGCGCCACCGGGCGAACAGACAGGCTGGATGCTGCACGGGTGGTTCGCATGAGCGGGGACGACGTGGACTACGACTCACCAGGTGGACAACCGCCGCGTGCGTGGGATGTGGCGCACCGGCTCAGTCTGCGCGCGGCCAACGATGATCTTCCCGACAGCGACGACCTGCCTGCCTATGCCGAGTTGCACTGCCTCTCGGATTTTTCCTTCTTGCGCGGCGCTTCCAGTGCGGAAGATTTGTTTGCACGCGCCCTACGCTGTGGCTACGAGGCGCTGGCGATCACCGACGAATGCTCTCTGGCGGGCATCGTGCGCGCACTGGAAGCCTCGCGCGCCAGTGGCCTGAAACTCATCGTGGGCAGCGAGTTCACCCTGACCTGCGGCACCAAGTTCGCCTTGCTGGTGGAGACCCATGCCGGCTACATCCGATTGTGCGAACTCATCACCACGGCGCGTCGGGCCGCGCGCAAGGGTCAGTACCAGCTGACACGACAGGACGTCACGCGCATCCTGGGCAAGCGCAATGACGCATGCGATCCGAACTGCGGCCTGTTCGTACTCTGGATGCCGGCACGCATGCCTGATGAAGCACAGGGGCGCTGGCTGCGCACGCTGCTGGGTGAACGCGCCTACCTCGCCGTGGAACTGCATCGCGAACAAGATGATGCCGAGCGCCTGCGCCAGCTGCTCCTACTCGCGGCTCGTCTGGACATGATGCCCGTCGCAGCCGGTGACGTGCATATGGCCATGCGCCGCCAGCGTGTGCTGCAAGACACCATGACCGCCATTCGCCACAACACGTCCCTGGCTGATTGCGGCGCCCATCTGTTCCGCAATGGCGAGCGTCACCTGCGCACACGCCGCGCGCTGGGCAACATCTATCCGTCCGAACTCCTGGCCGCCGCCGTCCATCTGTCGCGGCGCTGCCGTTTTCGCATGGACGAAGTGCGCTACGACTATCCGGCCGAACTGGTGCCCGAAGGGCACACCCCGACGACCTGGCTGCGCACTTTGACCGAAGCCGGCATGCGCGAACGCTGGCCCGCGGGCGTGCCGGCGCGTGTGGCCGCGCAGATCGAGAGCGAACTCGCCCTGATCGCTGAACTGAGGTACGAAGCCTTCTTCCTCACCGTGGAAGATATCGTCCGCTTCGCTAAATCACGCGACATCCTGTGCCAGGGTCGCGGGTCCTCGGCCAATTCGGCGGTGTGCTTCGCGCTGGGTATCACCGTGGTCCGGCCCGAAGAAGCCCGCCTGTTGATGGCCCGATTCCTGTCCAAGGAACGCAACGAGCCGCCCGACATCGACGTGGATTTCGAGCACGAGCGGCGTGAAGAAGTGCTGCAGTACGTCTACAACAAATATGGCCGCGAACGCGCCGCGCTGGCGGCTACCGTCATCCGCTACCGCGGCAAGAGTGCTGTGCGTGATGTCGCCAAAGCGTTCGGCCTGCCACCGGAGCAAGCCTCGCTGCTGGCCGAATGCTACGGCTGGGGCAATGGCGAAGCATCGATGGAACAACGCCTGCGTGAATCGGGCTTCGATCCGGACAATCCCCTGATTCAGCGCGTGCTGCTGCTCACCGAACAACTCCGCGACCATCCGCGACACCTCTCCCAACACGTCGGCGGCTTCGTCATCAGCGACGCACCGCTCTCCACCGTCGTCCCGGTGGAAAACGCGGCCATGCCCGAGCGCACCATCATCCAATGGGACAAGGACGACCTGGAAACGATGAAACTGCTGAAGGTCGACTGCCTGGCGCTGGGCATGCTGACCTGCATCCGCAAAGCCGTCGCGCTGGTGGAGCGACACCGTGGCTACACCGTCGATCTGGCGCGATTGCCGCCAGGTGACAGACCCACCTACGACATGATTCAAGCCGCAGACACCATCGGTGTCTTCCAGATTGAATCCCGCGCGCAGATGAGCATGTTGCCGCGGCTGAAACCGAACAATTTCTTTGATCTGGTCATCGAGGTCGCCATCGTGCGGCCCGGCCCGATCCAGGGCGGCATGGTGCATCCCTACCTGCGGCGTCGGCAGGGCAAGGATCCGGTTGTATACCCCTCCGGAGGGATCGAAGCCATCCTCGGTCCGACCCTGGGGATTCCGCTGTTCCAGGAACAGGTGATGGAGTTGATGATCCATGCCGGCTATTCGCCAGAGGATGCCGACAACCTGCGTCGCTCGATGGCAGCCTGGGGACGCGGTGGCGACATGGAGCCGCATCGCGTCAGGATTCGGCAACTGATGGAGGCCAAGGGCTACTCCTCTGAGTTCATCGACCAGATCTTCGAACAGATCAAGGGATTTGGTTCCTATGGCTTCCCGCAAAGCCATGCCGCCTCATTCGCCAAACTCGTCTACATCAGCTGCTGGTTGAAACGCCATGAACCTGCGGCTTTCGCCTGCGCCCTGCTCAATGCGCAGCCGATGGGCTTCTATTCACCGAGTCAGATCGTGCAGGATGCGCGCCGCGGTCATGGAGATCGCAAAGGCATCCACATCCTGCCCGTGGATGTGACTTGCAGCGACTGGGACAACACCTTGGAAGGCGGCGGCCCCCGCACCGGCGTGGACGACGGTGGGCAGCCCGCAATCCGCCTGGGGCTGCGCCAGATCGCCGGACTCTCGGACACCATGGCACAGGCCATCGTCGCGGCGCGGCAGCAGCGCACCTTCACTGATGTGCGTGACTTATGCCTGCGCGCACGACTCGATGAGAGAGCGCGCCAGGTCCTCGCCGAGGCCGGCGCTCTAGAAGCTCTGGTCGGACACCGTCATGCCGCACGCTGGGCGGTGGCCGGCATCGAACGTCAACGTCCCCTGCTCCCCGGCAGCCCAGAGGAGGAGGACATTACGTTGCCGGCGCCCACGGCGGGCGAAGACATCCTCTCCGACTACCGCAGCGTGGGCTTGACCCTGCAAGCCCATCCGCTTTCACTGCTACGCCCACGCCTACAACAACAGCGCGTGCTGGACTCGCGCCAGTTGCACGCCTTACCGCATGGCCGTGGCGCATACACTGCCGGCATCGTCACGCAGCGCCAGCGGCCGGGCACGGCCAAGGGCACCATCTTCGTGACCCTCGAAGACGAATACGG
>NZ_JAJAVH010000017.1 GCF_020511115.1 Luteimonas panaciterrae | reverse complement strand
CGGGCTGAACTACATGCAGCAGCGGTACTACGATCCCAATATCGGGCGGTTCCTCTCCGTCGATCCGGTCACGGCATACGAGAAGCCTGGACAGAACTTCAATCGCTACTGGTACGCCAACAACAATCCCTACAAGTTCACTGATCCGGATGGGCGCTATGCCTGCTCAGGTAGCAAGACAGATTGTGGAAACTTTGATAAAGCAATCAGCATGGCTAAAGAAGCCTCTACTAGCTCAAAGTTGACCCAAGAACAAAGAAGCACTCTAAATGCCGCTGTGAACTTCTTTGGCGAAAAAGGCAATACTGATGTAAAAGTATCATTTGGTGATCTAAAGGGAGATTTTGCTCAGATCAATACAGACCGCGAAGGAAAAGGAAGCGTTACTTTCGATCTGAATGCTATTGGATCAAAGAGTCCCGGAGAATCCGGCCTAGTTAACGGCTTATCCATGAGGAGCTTGCATGAAGGCGATCATGGCGTACGTATCGTCAACGAAGGGTTTCCAGGCTCCAGGACGGAACGATTTAATCGGGAACAGTCAGGTTATCGTACAGAGGCCTTTTATCAAAAAGCTACCGGCTTCCTCCAGAATTCCAACAACCTTTGGACGCCTTGGAATCCAGGGAGTGGCATAGACGAAAAAGCCATCGACGCAAGAGCGGGAATGTCGGTAATGTCGTCGTGCGCCGGGTCAAGCGAGGGTAGCTGCCGGTGAGGCGATTTTTCATGAAATTTTGTTTGCCGGCAGGTCTGTTGACGACTGCGATCTTGGGCTGTGCGAACCACTCTTCAGTAACTCCCACTGTTACGGATGACAGGCGTGGCTACTCTGTTAATCCAGGCGATTTTTGGGGCATCAACTTCAAAGCTGGCGAACCGTCTTCTAACGGCTCATTATTGAGTGCTTTATCCAGCCCACGTGATCGCGAGGCCCTTAAAAACGATCTCGCAGTGCTCAAGAAGATGCCATCTAATGTAACCTTAAGAGTGCTTGGCTTCACCGACTCGAAGGAGTGTTCAGACGTCGAATGCATGAAGTTGTCGTTGCGAAGAGCCAGCTCATTGCATGATTGGTTAATTGAGCAAGGCATACCCAAGTCGCGACTAGATGTTCCTCATGGATTAGGCAGCGCGAGAGCCATCGGAGACAATGAAACAGAGGATGGCCGGGCCCGAAACAGGCGGGCCTACATCAGTTACGAGGCTGCTCCTTAAGCGCACCAAACATAGCCGAAACTAATGAAGGGCAGAAATTAATTCGTATTAATTTCACAACAAATCTCTCACGCAACTCGAACAAGCAATAGCCATTCCACCTTCTCCAATCGAGAGAATTTGTTAATGAAATCTATATTCTTCGCACTACTGTTTGTCTCCGCCCTGTCCGCGCAAGCCGCGCTATTCGACAAATCGCCCGAGAAATCAGCCGCCGAGGCCGCGCGCGATGGCTTGCTCGCGGCGACGATCTGGGTCGACGCCAGCTGGGGTTTCCGTAATCAGGGCGCGGCGAATTCGCTCAGCAAGGCGCATCAGGCCTTCGCGACTCGTGGCTACAAAGTGGTCAGTGTGCAGCCCTACATCGAGAACGGCGATCTGCAGGGCTTCTTCGTGACCTACCAGAAGCCCTAGCCGTTCTTTCCCGCCGCGAATTCCCGGCGATAGGAATTCAAGTGCGCGGCAAGGTGACGCCGGTCTGCCCCTGATACTTGCCGCCGCGATCCCGGTACGAGGTCTCGCACACTTCGTCCGACTGGAAGAACAGCATCTGCGCCACGCCTTCGTTGGCGTAGATGCGCGCCGGCAGCGGCGTGGTGTTGCTGAATTCGAGCGTGACGTGGCCTTCCCATTCCGGCTCCAGCGGCGTCACGTTGACGATGATGCCGCAGCGCGCGTAGGTGCTCTTGCCCAGGCACACGACCAGCGTATCGCGCGGGATGCGGAAGTACTCGACGGTGCGTGCCAGTGCGAAGGAGTTCGGCGGAATGATGCAGACGTCCGCTTCGATGTCGACGAAGCTGCCGCTGTCGAAATGTTTCGGATCGACGATCGTCGAGTTGATGTTGGTGAACACCTTGAACTCGCGCGAGCAGCGCACGTCGTAACCGTAGCTGGAGGTGCCGTAGCTGACGATGCGATGGCCGTCGGCGGCGGTCTTCACCTGTCCCGGCTCGAACGGCTCGATCATGCCGTGCTCTTTCGCCATCCGCTGAATCCAGCGGTCACTCTTGATGCTCATGCGTGCTTCCCGAAGGCCTTGCGGCCGAATGTGGATATTGTAGGACGTCGGCCCATGGCGTCGTAGGCGCATGCCGTCGAAGCGCCCGGAATCCGGGCGGATGGAGTCGTCAGGTGCTTCACGCTTACAGCAGCGAGGCCGAGATCGGCGTCGCCGCGCGCGGCCGCTTCGCCAACTCCTCCACCAGCCTGCGCGCGGCCTGACGATAGGCTTGCGCGGCGGGCGAATCCGGCATCGCCGCCACGATCGGCTTGCCGGCATCGCCCTGCTCGCGGATGCCGATCTCCAGCGGCAGCGAGCCCAGCAGCGGAACGCCGTACTGCGCGGCCATCTTCTCGCCGCCGCCGCTGCCGAAGATGTGTTCGGCATGACCGCAATTCGAGCACACGTGGATCGCCATGTTCTCGATCAGGCCCAGCACCGGCACCTGCACCTTCTCGAACATCTTCAGTGCCTTCCTGGCATCCAGCGTCGCTACGTCCTGCGGCGTGGTGACGATCACCGCGCCGGCCACCGGAATCTTCTGCGCCAGCGTCAGCTGGATGTCGCCGGTGCCGGGCGGCAGATCGACGATCAGGTAGTCCAAGCCTTCCTCGCCGCCCCAGAGCGTCTCGTTGAGCAACTGCGTCAGCGCCGAGGTAGCCATCGGGCCGCGCCAGATCATCGGCGTGTCCTGGTCAACCAGCAATCCGATCGACATCGCCTCGATGCCGTGGGCGTGCATCGGCTCGATCGATTTTCCATCCGGGCTGTCCGGCCGGCCGGACAAGCCCAGCATCATCGGCACGCTAGGGCCGTAGACGTCGGCATCCAGCACGCCGACCCGCGCGCCGTCGGCGGCCAGGGCCAGGGCCAGGTTCACCGCGGTCGTGGACTTGCCCACGCCGCCCTTTCCCGAGCCAATCGCGATGATGTTTCGGATGCGAGCCAGCGGCTGCAGGTTCGGCTGGACGACATGGGAAGGAGGACGCGCGCTCATCGGGGCCGTCCGGGTCTGGGGTTGCATGGTTTGCTCCGCATCGGGAACTCAATCTCGGGATTGTGCAACGCACAAAATCCCGGGAGCAACCGCGTCCGTCGATTCTGGCTGGCAGATGAATGTGGCAGCGCTATTAATATCATGTTAAGTTCACGTGTACGACATGTGAAGTTTGTCGTTAAGGGACGTAACTTGTTGATATTACTAGGGGATTCAATGATGAAAGTTCATGCATGGGGAGTTAAACGACACCAATTGACGGCCGCGCTGTCAGCGGCACTGTTGATGCCGGCTTGCGGTGTCGCTCTGGCCCAGGAAGGGCAGGAAGCACAAGCAAACCCGCAAGCCACGAGTGAAGCATCGTCTTCCTCAACGACCCAGCTCGACAAGGTGACGGTCGTCGGCTCGCGCATCAAGCGAGCGGAAATCGAAGGCCCGACACCGGTGACCGTGATCACCGCCGATGACATTGAAAAGCAAGGCTTTTCCACCGTTTACGACGCACTGACGACGCTGACCCAGTTCACCGGCACAGTGCAGAACGAACTCAACCAGAGCGGCTTCACGCCGAACGCCAGCTTCCTGAACCTGCGCGGCCTCGGCCCCGGCTACCAGTTGATCCTGATCAACGGCCGCCGCACGGCTGACTATCCGATGCCGTACAACAGCCAGTCCAACGCCGTGAACCTGGCCAACATCCCGGCAGCGGCCATCGAGCGCGTGGAAGTGCTCTCGGGCGGCGCCTCGGCGATCTACGGCTCCGACGCCGTGGCCGGCGTGGTCAACATCGTCATGAAGACCAACTTCGACGGCGACGAGTTCACCCTGCGCGGCGGCACCACCACCCGTGGCGGCGGCGATAGCGCGCGCTTGCAGTGGGTCGGCGGCAAGACCGGCGAAAAGTGGAACCTCACCTACGCCTTCGAGTATCTGTCGCGCGAGGAAATCTTCGCTTCGCAGCGTGATTTCATGGATTCGTATCGCGATGATCCAAAGGCAGGCCCTGAAAATGCTACTGCCACGATCGGCATCCGCTTGCGCAACCGTTCAATCGGTACTGGCTTGAATGCATATGTCTATCCTGATGGTGAGGACGCCGCCTCGACTTGCGCTCGCTTCGCCCCCGACTTCGAGCTTGAAAAGCGTGGGGTCTGCGGCTACTTCGGCTATCCCGCCACACAGGAAATCCGCAATTCAGATAGCAATCTGAGTGCATATCTGTATGGCACATATGATTTCAGCAATGGCTTACAGGCCTTCGCGCAGCTCAGCGCGTCGAAAGCAGACGCCAAGATCGCGTCGGCGACGCAATTCTGGCAACCGGGCCTTTTCTATGATCCAAACATTGACGGAATTCTTGATGGGCAGCGCATTTTCACGCCCAACGAAGGTGGCGGTCTGGAGGCCAACCAGACTAAGGTCAATGAACGTTCCATTGACGTTGCGGCGGGATTGCGCGGCTCACTCTTCAATGACCGATTCGATTGGGAGGCTACGGTTTCCCATGCTCGTTATAAGCTGGAAACAAGTCAGCCTCGCTTCCTAGAGAACAAAGTCAGGGATTACTTCCTCGGACCGCAACTCGGCATGGCGGGCCCTTATCCGGTTCATGAAATAAATATTGACCGCTACTTCTCTCCGCTTAGCCCGGATACCTTCCAATCCTTGATCACCAAGGTGAAGACCGACGCCGAGTCGGAAGTCTCGCAGGCTTCGTTCACGATCTCTGGCGATCTCTTTGAATTACCCGCCGGACCGGTTGGCATCGCTGCCGTCATCGAAGGCGCACGTCAGAAGTACGAACTCAATCCCGATCCGCGCATCGACCCCAACTACGCCGGTTCCGAGCCGATCTACAACCTGACCGGCACCGGTGGCGGCGGCGAACGCGACCGCTACGCGATCGGCGTCGAGCTCAGCATTCCGATCTTCGAACCGCTGAAGGCGAGCCTGGCCGGTCGCTACGACAAGTACGACGACGTCACGGACGTGAACGGCGCATTCACTTGGTCGGCCGGCCTGGAATATCGTCCGGTCGAGAGCCTGCTGTTGCGTGGCGGCTATGCCACCAGCTTCCGCGCTCCGGACATGCACTACATCTTCGCCGAGGAATCCGGCTTCTTCACCCAAATTCCTGACGAGTATCGCTGCCGGCGCGACGGCCATAATGCTACCGATGATATTTGCCAAACGGCGGCATATACCTATCAGGTCTTCGGCCTACGTCGCGGCAGCAAGGATTTGGAAGAGGAAGAAGGCAAGTCCTATACCGCCGGTTTCGTGTGGGACGTCATCGACGGCATGTCGGTGAGCATGGACTACTACAACATCAAGCTCGAAGGCGCCGTTGACGACATCAATACCGGATACTTGTTCCGTGAAGAGGCTGCCTGCCGTCTTGGCACGGATCGTGCGGGCAACCCCGTTGATCCCAATTCGTCCAGCTGCCAATTCTTCACTGGCCTGGTTACCCGTTTGGGGGTAGACGAGATCAATGATGACGAGGTTGATTTCTACCGTTCGTTCCCGATCAATCAGGCCATGCTAAAAACCAGTGGTATCGACGCGCGCTGGCGCTATCGCCTGGATACAGATCGCCTGGGTCAGTTCAACTTCGGCCTGGGCTGGACCCACGTCCTGAAGATGGAAGAACAGCTATTCCCCGGTGCCGAGATTCGCAATATCCGCGACGACAAGCAGTACTTCAACTTCCGCAGCCGCATCAACTGGGAAGTGAATTGGGAGTTGGATGACTGGACCGTCAACCTCAACGGCTATCGTTGGGGCTCGCTGCCGAACTGGGAAGAAACTGGCCGTATTGGCTCCTATGTCATCTGGAACCTGGCAGTTCAGAAGGAAATCACTGAGAAGGCCACGATCGGCATCGCGGTCAACAATGTGTTCGACGAGCTGCATCCGACGGACAATAGCTACAACACGTATCCGTTCTTCTGGCGCGCCTATAGCCCGATCGGCCGCGAGGTCTTCGCCAGCTTCAAGTACAAGTTCAACTGATCCATGCAAGCCCCAGAAGCCCGGCGAAAGCCGGGCTTCTGCTTTTTGGCCGATCCAGAATCGAATCCTCGGGCATGAGCGCTCGACCAGGCATGCCCCATCGGTAGCGGCAACGCGAAGACGCATCGGGTACGCTAGGGCTGTCAGTCCTTCCGGGAGAGAAAGATGCGCATCCGATCCTTCGCTTGCCTGTTCCTGCTCGCATTGCTACCTGCCGCCGCATCCGCGCAGGATTCACCGATCGGCCGCTGGAAAACCATCGATGACGAAACCGGCAAGGCGAAGTCGATCGTGGAGATCACCCAGGCATCGAACGGGACACTGCAGGGCAAGGTGGTGGAGATCCTGCAGTCCGATCATGGACCGAATCCGGTATGCGAGAAGTGCCAGGGCGCCAACAAGAACAAGCCGATCAAGGGGATGACCATCCTGTGGGGCTTGAAGAAGGACGGGCAGATCTGGAACAGCGGAACCGTGCTCGATCCCGAGAAGGGCAAGACCTACAAGTCGAAACTGGAGCTGCTGGATGGTGGGCAGAAGCTTGGCATGTCGGGGTGTATCGTTTTTCTGTGCCGGCAGCAGGTGTGGCAGCGTCAGTAGACGTGGTGCCTTCGTGATTCAGATGATCTGAGTCATTGCGACGGATGCTGTGCGCATCGGTCGTACCTGGTCAGTGCGTGATGCCATCCATGGCGGCGCGATACAGGCTTCGGATCGTCCGGCCCGGCCATCCATGGCCGGGCGTTCGCGACCGCAGTCGATGCCGATAGGGCATCGACTAAGCGCGGTCGCTCACCCTTTCAGCAATGCGGCCTTGAGGTCTTCCTGGACCGGCTTCTTGCCGACCCAGAGTCCCAGCAGCGCCGACACCATCTGCGGGCTGCGGATTTCATCGAGCTCTTTGCCCTTGTAGCTGATCCGGGTATTGCCCTCGGCGCTGAAATCCAGAGTCAGGCGGTCACCCTCTTTCACGTTGCCGACCTGCTTGAACAATCCATCCAGTTCGGCGATCTGCGGCTTGAGCGCATTGAACTCAGCGCTCGAGAGGCTGTTCTCCAGGCCTTCGTGGAAAGCTTCGGACAGCGTGGCGGCCTCGAGGTCGCGCTTCATCACCAGCACGGCGCGGCGCGGCTCCTTGGCGTTCTGGATGGCACTGCCGTCCTTGGTCTTCGCCGGCACGTACAGGCCGATCACATAGACCTTGAACATGGCGTACTTGACGCGCACACCGGCGCCGTTGAGCACCAGATTGGTTCCGCCGACGGTCACCGAATCCTCGAGTTTGACGCCGGAGACCTGAGCGGCAGGTGCTGCGGCGGTGGCGGTAGCAAGCAAGAGAAACAAAACAAGGCGTTTCATGCTGTTGACTCCAATGGCTGTGGTCGAAAAATCACCGGTCGAAAGCCGCGCTATCGGCGCGGCATCAGCACCCGCCCCCTCCCGGAGATCGAGTCGGCGGAACATAACACGGCAGTTCCGCGACGGAATGGTCCTCCCGCCGGGCTGAACGGAAGCCGTTGCCCTCCCTTCGCATGTGATAATCCAAGCATTACCTAGAACAGCCGCCCCACCACAACACGCATCATGTCCAGCACCGCCCTCGTCACGACCGCCCTGCCCTACGCCAACGGGCCGCTCCATCTCGGCCATCTGGTGGGCTACATCCAGGCCGACATCTGGGTGCGCGCGCGGCGAATGGCGGGTGCGACCACGCATTTCGTCTGCGCCGACGATACGCACGGCACACCGATCATGCTGGCGGCGGAAAAGGCCGGAACCACGCCGGAGCAGTTCATCGCCGGCATCCAGGCCAGCCACGAGCGCGATTTCGCCGCGTTCGGGGTGGCGTTCGATCATTACGACTCGACCAACTCCGAACGCAACCGCGCGCTGACCGAGGCGTTCTACACGAAGCTCGACGCCAACGGCCACATCTCGCGGCGCTCGGTGGCGCAGCTGTACGACCCGGTGAAGGGCATGTTCCTGCCCGACCGCTACGTCAAGGGCATCTGCCCCAACTGCGGCACGCCGGATCAGTACGGTGACAACTGCGAGAACTGCGGCGCGACGTACTCGCCCACCGAATTGAAATCACCGTACTCCGTGGTCAGCGGCGCGACGCCGGAGCTGCGCGAGTCGGAGCATTTCTTCTTCGAGGTCGGCCAGTTCGATGCCTTCCTGCGCGAATGGCTGTCGGGCGACGTCGCCACGTCCGGCGTGAAAGCGAAGCTGCAGGAATGGCTGGATGGCGAAGGCGGGCTGCGCGCCTGGGACATCTCGCGCGATGCACCCTACTTCGGCTTCGAGATTCCCGGCCATCCCGGCAAGTTCCTCTACGTCTGGCTGGACGCGCCGATCGGTTATCTCAGCAGCTTCCAGGCGCTGTGCGAGCGCACTGGTCTGAATTTCTTCGATTATCTGGCCCGCGACAGCGCGGCGGAGATGCACCATTTCATCGGCAAGGACATCGTCAACTTCCACGGCCTGTTCTGGCCGGCCGTATTGCATGGCGCCGGTTTCCGCGCGCCGACGCGGCTGCACGTCAACGGCTATCTGATGGTGGACGGCGCCAAGATGTCGAAATCGCGCGGCACCTTCGTCATGGCGCGCACGTATCTCGACAGCGGCCTGCCACCGGAAGCCTTGCGCTACTACTTCGCCGCGAAATCCTCGGGCGGCGTCGACGATCTCGACCTCAACCTCAGCGATTTCGTCGCGCGTGTGAATTCGGACGTGGTCGGCAAGTTCGTCAACCTCGCCAGCCGCTGCGCCGGCTTCATCGAGAAGCGTTTCGCCGGCCGCCTCGCCGCAGCGTTGCCCGATGCGGCGATGTATGCGCGCTTCGTCGAGGCGCTCGCACCCGTGCGCGAGTCCTACGAACGCAACGACCCCGCATCCGCATTGCGCGCGACCATGGCGCTGGCCGACGAAGCCAACCGCTACATCGACGACCACAAGCCTTGGGTGTTGGCGAAGCAGGAAGGCGCCGAGGACGAGTTGCAGCGCGTCTGCACGCAAGGGCTGAACCTGTTCCGCGTTCTGTCCGCGGCGCTCGCGCCGGTATTGCCGGCGATGGCACACCAGATCGCGAACTTCCTCGCCACGCCGCTCGACAACTGGCACGCGCTCGACGCGCCGTTGCTCGACCACGTGATCCAGCCCTACACGCCACTGTTCACCCGAATCGACCCGAAACAGATCGAAGCCATGACCGAAGCCAGCAAGGAAACCCTCTCGCCCACCGTCAATGGCAACGAAGCCGCGAAGGCCGCACCCGCCGCTGCCGCTCCGGCCACATCCGCGGCACCGGCGCTCGGCGAAACGGTTGGCATCGACGATTTCGCAAAGCTCGATCTGCGCATCGGCAAGGTGCTGGCCTGCTCCTTTGTCGACGGCTCGGACAAGCTGCTGCGCTTCGAACTGGATGCCGGCGAACTGGGCACGCGCCAGATCTTCTCGGGTATTCGCGCCAGCTACGGCGAGCCGGAGAAACTGGTTGGGCGCAGCGTCGTCTTCATCGCCAATCTGGCGCCGCGCAAGATGCGTTTCGGCGTGAGCGAAGGCATGATCCTGTCCGCCGGTTTTGACGGCGGCGAGCTGAAGCTGCTCGACGTCGATGCCGGCGCGCAGCCGGGCATGCCGGTGCGATGAAGCCACGGGCGATGCCCTACGCTCTGCTCGTCATTCCTGCGAAGGCGGGAATCCAAGGACTTTCGTCCCATCGGATAACCGATAACAAAGTCCATGGATTCCCGCCTTCGCGGGAATGACGAGCAACAGCAGTACGCTACGCGTAGCTTCCAGATTACTGACCTGATGTCCGCCAATCTCGTCGAACGCATCGACCGCCTTCTCCCGCAAACCCAATGCGGGCAATGCGGCTACGACGGCTGCCGGCCTTATGCCGAAGCGATGGCGCGTCACGAGGCAGACATCGATCGCTGCCCGCCCGGCGGCGACGCGGGCGCACGCGCGTTGGCAAGATTGCTGGACGTCCCCGAAAAGCCTTACGACCGAACGCGCGGGGCGCACAAACCGCCAAGCATCGCCATCGTCATCGAGGCCGACTGCATCGGCTGCACCAAGTGCATCCAGGCCTGCCCGGTCGACGCCATCATCGGCGGTTCGAAACTGATGCACACCGTGCTCGAACCGCTATGCACCGGCTGCGAGCTTTGCGTGCCCGCCTGTCCGGTCGATTGCATCGAGATGGTTGCCAGCGCCTGACGATCAGCGCTGGCGCGATTTCTTTTTCGGCGCGGCGCCCTGGGTCTTGCAGACCGAGCAGATGCGCTCGACCGTATAGCCCTTCGCACGCAGTTTCTCGACGACGCCGTCGCTGCCCAGCAGATGCAGCGTCCCGACCACCACCAGCTTGTCGTCGGTCCCAGGCGCGCTCAGCATCGCCTCGATCTTCGGCACCCAGGTATCGTTGCGCGCGACGTTGATGCGCTGGTACAACCTGGGATATTCCTGCTTCATCTCCGCCGCCATTTCGTCCCACAGCTTGGCTTCATCGGCGGCGCGCCAGGCCGTGTGCATGTCCTCGATTTCCTTGTTGCCCTCGTTCGCTTCCGAGATGGATTCATCGAGGAACTGCAACTGCTCATCGCCGTTCATCCCGTCGAGGAAGGCGATCTGCTCGTCTGCCGTTTCCAGACCGGAAGCCGGCTTCTTCGCCGCTGCGGCGGCCGCGATGAAATGCTGATCGAGGCCGAGCTTGGCATCGAGGCCATATTTGTTCATCTCGATCAGCGTGATCAGCAGACCAACGTACCACGGCTCGAAACGCTGCAGCGCCTGCGGCGGCATGCCGATCTGCTGCAAGGAACTCTGGTTGGCGTCGATCCACGCTTTCAACTTCGCCCTCAACTCGGGCGACAGTTCGCTATCGAGCGTCTTGCCATCCAGACGCATCGCCGCCTGCGCCATCCGCAATCCCAGTTGCGGCGAGGTCATCTCATCCGGTCCGAGTTCGAATACCAGCGATTTCGAGTCGGCGAATGCCTTGTTCACATCCGACGACAAAGGATAGTCATCGGGTTTGAGCAGATGGAACGAACCCAGCAGATAGACCGCATTGTCCGCATCGGACACCTTCCACAGCAGCGGCACCGGCGGGTCCTTCGGCGGCACGAGCACGACGGTTTCCACCGGCGGGCTCGAATGCACAACAGGCGGCTGCACGGCAGGCGCCGGAGCCTGAGCCGCCGGCGACTGCGCATCGGCGCCGCTGATCAGCAGGAGACAGGCCGCCAACGGCAGCAGCGCGGCACGGAGTTTTGCGATCGGCATCATCGTGAGCATGGCGTCCTTCGGATCAGTGCTTGGACGCGGCGTACTGCTTCTCGCCGGCCGTGACCGCGAGATCGAGCCGGTTCTCCGGCGGCGGCAGCGGACAGGTCGCGAACGACGTGAACGCGCACGGCGGGTTGTAGGCGCGATTGAAATCGAGCACGACCTTGCCGGTGGCGTCGGGTTTGTCGGCGTAGAGGAAACGTCCCGCGCTGTAGCTGCCATGGCCGTTGGTGCGATCGGCGAAGATCAGGAAGAGGCTGCCGTCGCCCTCGTCCAGCGCCTCGATGCGATAGGTCTTGCCATCACGCTGGAACTCGACCGCGCCCGGATTCGGCACGTCGTTGGTGTCGCCGATGATGTCGGGAATCGGAATCGTCTTGCCCGGTGCGTTGGCGACGAACTTGGCGTCGACCTTCCACGACGGATCGGCCGGCCAGTATTCGAGTCCGGCGAATCCGGTGCGGGTTTCCGCATCGGCATGCTTGACGCGCAAGGCGCGACGACCGCTGCGCTCGATCACCGTGATCTTGCCCTTGCCGTCGTCGAAGCCGATGACGCTCGGCGTCTCGCTCTTGTCGTCGAACAATTGCACGCGGCTCTTGAGCGGCTTGTCGTCGAGGGTCAGCACCACGCCTCGCTCCGGCGTGAAGAACAGCTTGTCGTCTTGCTGCTGCAGCAAGCCCATCTTCTCCGGCCCCTTGGCGAGGCGGATGCCGCTACCCGGACTGCTGCCAATGTAATGCGCCTTGAGCTGAATCCAGTGCAGGCCGATCAGACTGGTCCAGCCGTCGGGCTTGAGCAGGTTGTCGTGGCGTTCCTTGCGCCAGGCGTTCTCCTCGGCGGCGAAAGCGGGACTGGCGGGTTTCGCCGGCGCCGATGCCGGTGCCGATTCCGGCTTGGCCGTCGTCGATGCCGACGACGATTGCGAGGATTCACCACACGCCGCGAGCGCGCAGCCGCACAACAGCATGAAACATACCTTCATGGAGCGCACCATCGTCTTGCGCATTGTCATCAGCGTCCTCGCAGGAACCAGCGGTCGATTTCGGGAAGGGTGAAGCGCGCCCAGGTCGGGCGCCCGTGATTGCATTGTCCGGAGCGCTCGGTGGCTTCCATCTCGCGCAGCAGCGCGTTCATCTCCGGAACGGTCAGGCGACGATGCGCGCGAACGGCACCATGGCAGGCCATCGTCGAAAGCAATTCGTCGCGCGCCGATTTCACGCGCAGGCTTTCACCATGCTCGCGCAGATCGGTCAGCACATCGCGCAACAGGGCTTCGGTGTCGCCCTGGGCCAGCAATGCCGGCACGCTGCGCAGCAGCAGCGTCTGCGGGCCGGTGCGCGTGAGTTCGAAACCGAGTTCGGCCAGGGTCGTGGCCTCGCGCTCGGCAACGTCAGCCTCGCGCTCGCTCACGGCGACACTCTGCGGCACCAGCAGCGGTTGCGTGCGCAGGCCCTCGCCGTCGTGCGCGTTCTTCAGTTTTTCGTAGCCGATGCGCTCGTGCGCAGCGTGCATGTCGACGACGATCAGGCCGTCGGCGGTTTCGGCGAGCACGTAAATGCCGTGCAGCTGCGCGATCGCGTAACCAAGCGGCGGCACGCTGTCGTCGCGCGTTTCGGGCAAGCCGTAGTTCGCGACGATGGGGGCTTCCGATCCCGTCGGCTGCATGGCCGGCGCGGAAGGCGTTCCATAAAGCGATGCATAAGCTGCGCGGGCTTCGTCCACGCGTAGCGAAAGCCCCTGCTGCGACGCGCCGAACGCGTATGGCGGCGGATTCGACGACCATGCGGGAGCGGCCTGCATCCCGCTCTCCGTGATCGCCATCGGTTGCGATGCGCCCGTCGAGACCGCGGCACCGGCGCCCGCGCGCGTTTCCGCGAGCGCGTCGTGCAGCGTGCGATAGACGAAATCGTGGACCAGCCGCGAATCGCGGAACCGCACCTCGTGCTTGGCCGGATGCACGTTGACGTCGACCCGCGTCGGATCGAGTTCCAGGAACAATACGTAGGCCGGCTGGCGGCCGTGGAACAGCACGTCGGCGTAAGCCTGCCTCACCGCGTGCGCGACATTGCGATCGCGCACGCTGCGGCCGTTGACGTAGAGGTATTGCTGATCGGCGCTGGCACGCGAATACACCGGCTGCGCGATCCAGCCGTGCAGGTGCAGCCCGGCGGCTTCGTGTTCGACGCGCAGCGCATGCTTGGCGAATTCCTCGCCCAGGGTTTCGACCAGGCGCTCGCCGGAGAACAGTTCGCCGTCGCCCTTGTAGCGACGCGATGGTTTGCCGTTGTGCGAGACGCGCAGTTCCACATCCGGACGCGCCAACGCCAGCGAGCGCAGCCATTCCTCGATATGACCGAGCTCGGTGCGCTCGGCGCGCAGGAACTTGCGCCGCGCCGGCACGTTGTAGAACAGGTCGCGCACCTCGACGGTGGTACCGCGCGGATGCTGCTTCGGCGCGAGTTCGCCGACGTTGCCGCCTTCCACATGCAGGGCCGTCCCGCGCTCGTCCTCGTTGCGCCGCGAACTGAGCACGAAGCGGCTGACCGAGGCGATCGAAGGCAGGGCTTCGCCACGGAAGCCCAGGGTGGCGACGGATTCGAGATCGTCCAGCGACGCGATCTTGCTGGTGGCGTGGCGCGATATCGCCAGCGGGAGTTCGTCCGCGGCGATGCCGCCGCCGTCATCACGCACGCGGATCAGGCGGACACCGCCTTCTTCCAGGTCGATGTCGATGCGGCGCGCGCCGGCGTCGAGTGCGTTCTCGACCAACTCCTTGACGACGGAGGCGGGACGCTCGACGACTTCGCCGGCGGCGATCTGATTGATGAGGATTTCGGGAAGCTGACGGATGCTCACCCGGGAATGATACGGGAGACGGAAGAAATCGACGGGAGACGCCGGGCAACTTTCCGTTCCCGCATCGTCCTCTCTGCTACCCGTCTCGCGCGCTTAGGGGCTACCGCCCCCACCCGCTCCGCCGATGCCCGACGAGGCACCGCCCGCATCGGCGCGCGCGGCGTACATCGTGCCGGGCGGCGGCTGCTGCTGGAAATAGGCGTCGATGCCACCGAGCACCGCGCGTGCCAGCGTGCGCTGGTAGGACGGGTCGGAGAGCAGGCGCTCTTCCTCAGGATTCGAGATGAAGGCCGTCTCCACCAGCATCGCCGGCATGTCGGAGGTGCGCAGCACGGCGAAGTTGGCGCGCTCGATGCGGGCCTTGTGGTTGCTGCCGACGCGCGACAGACCACTCAGGACATGGTTGGCGGCGTCTTCCGACGCCTTCATGTGGCCGCTCTGGGTGAGGTCGAGCAGCACCGAGGCCAGCGTGTTGTCGGCGGCCGGCATGCGCCCGCCGATCAGGTCGGCGGCGTTTTCCTTGTCGGCGAGCCAGCGCGCGCGCTGCGAGGAGGCGCCCTTCAGCGACAGCACGTAGACGGAGGAGCCATTGGCGCTGCGATTCTCCGCGGCGTCGGCATGGATCGAGACGAAGATGTCGGCCTTGGCGGCGCGCGCCAGCTGCGCGCGGCGCGGCAGCGGGATGAACACGTCGCGATCACGGGTCATGTAGGCCTTCAGGCCGGGCGTGGCATTGATCTGGCGCGCGAGTTCGCGGCCGATCGCCAGCGTGACGTCCTTTTCGCGCTTGCCGTTCATGCCGATCGCGCCGGGATCCTGACCGCCGTGGCCGGGATCGATGGCGACGACCAGCGGGCGCATGCCGCGCGTCCAGGCGCGTGTCGGCGGGCGCGGCGCGTCTTCCTCGGGGGAGGACTGCGCAGGCGCAGGAGTGACCGGCGTCGGCACACCGGTGGCGATGCGCGTCGGGACGCCCGTCGCGATGCGGGTGGGAACACTAGCGGTCGCACCGTTGAAAGGCGTGCCGCTGGAGGGTGAAGACGTGGACGGCATCGTCCGCTGCAACGACGGTTCGCTCGTTGGCTGCGGTTGCGGCGGCGATGCCGGATTCTGAGTCTGGGCGGAGGGCTGGGAACCGCTGGGCTGCACGGCGGAGGCGATCAACCGCGAAGTCGCGGCGGCCGAAGCTGCGGACTGATCGGCTTCGGACGGGGCCGGCCCCGGAGATGCCGGAGTCTGGGCAACCGTTTGCGCCGGATTGGCCGGAGCGGGTGTCGGAGCCGACGCGGTGCTCGCCGTGGCGGATGCCGGACCGGCACCTTCGTCGCCCGGCCATTCGAGGACCAGACGGCTGCCGTCCGGCCCGTTCTCGAAACGCGGCTTCAGCGCCACGACCGATGCATTGAGATCGAAGACGATGCGGGTCGTTCCCGGCACGGGATGGCCGCTGCGAACGGATTTCACCAGGCCCGCCGGCCCCGGCAGCTTCACGCCGCGGCCCAGGCTGGTGCCCGGCAGATCGACGACCAAGCGGTCGGGGTTGGCCAGGGTCAGGACCTGGAATTCGGCCTGCTTGTCCAGGACGACCTCGGCACGGGTGCCCGTGGCGCCGGCATTCACACGCAAGTGATTGATTTCAGAGGCGCGCGCAAGATTCCACGCCAGCGCGGCCAATAAGGCCAGGCCGAGCAGGAATTGTTGGAAGGTGGCCCCCTTGACTCGCATGCGCCTTAGTCAAGCACCAAGCGCGCATTTTTGCAATCAGTTTTCCCTTAAAAATCCGTAGCCTGGCGACCTTTGCTACGGGTTCGATTCAGGAAAGGGCCGCAACCCACCAAAACTCGGATAGCCGGGCTAACCAGGTCGCCCCCGCCGGGCTGGCTGGGACCAGCCGGGCTGCACGGCCAGTCCCCTGCACCGCCAGCTCCACCCGCAGGTCCGGGGGCGGCAAGCCGCCCTGCCCGCGTTCGGGCCATTCGACCAGCCACAGCGCGGCGTCGCTGTCGTCGAGCCCGAGGAATTCGAGTTCACCCGCATCACCGATGCGATACAGATCCAGATGCAAGGCTTCGCCGCGCGTGGTGTCGTAACGCTCCACCAAGGTGTAGGTCGGACTGCGCACCGCGCCCGTCACGCCGAGCGCGCGCAACCACGCGCGCGCGAGCGTGGATTTTCCGGCGCCGAGATCGCCCTGCAGATACACACTCGCGCGCGCGGGTTGCGTCGCGGCGAGCGAGCGAGCGAGCGAATCGGTGGCATCGCTGTCGCGCAGGAACATTTCGATTGGAGCCATCGTGGCTACTGTCATTGCGGTGGGTGCGGTCACACTCATGAGTTGGCCAAGCGTCGCACGTGCGCGAACAGATCGGAAGGCAGCAATCCACGCTCGCCACCTTCCTGCGCGGCGGCATCGCCCGCCGCCGCATGCAGCAATGCACCGCAGCATGCTGCATCGAATGCGGACAGACCTTGCGCGCGCAACGACGCGATGATGCCGGTAAGAATGTCGCCCATGCCGCCCACCGCCATGCCGGGATTTCCCGCGGCGATCACGCGCATCGTTTCGCCGGGCGCCGCGATCACGGTTCCCGCGCCTTTCAGCACGATCACGCAGCCGTAGCGCTCACACAAACTGTTCGCTGCCGCGTAGCGACTGGCTTGCACTTCCTGCGTGGAAGTGCCGAGCAATCGCGCCGCTTCGCCGGGATGCGGTGTGAGGATCGTGTCGGATGGCAGAACGCGAGGCGTGGATGCCAGCAGATTCAAGGCATCCGCGTCGAGCACCAGCGATTTCCCCGCCGCCAGCGCGACTTCTTGCAATGCATGACCCCACTCTCCCTGCCCCAGTCCTGGGCCAAGCGCAATCACATCTGCCGACTCGATCAACGGTTGCAGCGATGCCGCCGCATCGACCGCGCGCGCCATTGCTTCCGGCCTGCGCGACAGCAACGCGATGACGTGCTCGGCACGCGTGGCGACATCCACCAGGCCCGCACCGGCGCGCAGCGCCGCTTCCGCGCACATCGCGATCGCACCGCCCTTGCCGTGATCGCCGCCGATGCACAGCACACGCCCCGACTCGCCCTTATGTGTATTGCGACGGCGGCGCGGCAGATAGCCGGGCAGCGCATCCGCTGCGATTTGATGTGCCGCCACGGGCAATTCGTCCAGCATCGTCCGCGGCACGTCCAACGATGCGACGCTGCGCACGCCGACATGATCGAGCGCCGCCCCCGTCGCCAAACCAAGATGCGCGCCAATGAATTGCACGGTATGGCTGGCATGGACCGCCACGCCCGGCACGCGGCCGGTATCGGCATCCACGCCGCTCGGCACATCCAGTGCGAGCACCGGTACGCGCATCGCGTTGATGGTCTCGATCAGCGCGGCGGTCCCGGCATCCGGCACGCGCGAGAAGCCGATGCCGAACAGAGCGTCGACGATCAGGTCGAATTGTTCGGAGCCAGCCCGCGGTACATCGTCCAGCGCCGCGTCGGCATGGCCTCCGGCTTCGAGAAACTCCTGACGCATGCGCTGCGCCAGCTCACCGCGCGAAGCGTGCGACGGCAGCTGCAGCACACGCACCGCGCGCCCGGCCTCGCGCGCATGGCGCGCCAGCACCCAGCCGTCGCCACCGTTGTTGCCGGGGCCGCACACTACCAGGATGCGGCGAGCGCGCGGCCAGTGCGTCAGCGACGCATGCCAGGCGGCCAGCCCCGCGCGCCGCATCAGCACCTCGTCGCCACCGAAGACATCCGCCTGCGCCTCGATGCGGCGCAGCGCGCGGCTGTCGTAAAGGGGCATGCCGTTGGCAGGCTGGAGGGATCCGCTCATCCGCACGATTCTATACTTGCGCCATGGTGCCTCAGGCCATCACCGCCACCGATCTCGATCCCGCCGTCGCCGCACGGCGGATCAAGGCGCTCGCGCGCGAAGCGGGGTTCCAGCGCTGCGGCATCGCCGGGATCGAACTCGGCGCGGACGAAGCCTATCTGCGCGATTGGCTCGCCAACGGCCTGTACGGCTCGATGGACTGGATGGCGCGACACGGCGACAAGCGCTCGCGCCCCGCGGAACTGGTGCCCGGCACGCTGCGCGTGATCTCCGTCGGTCTCGATTACGGCAGCGACGAAGAAGAAGCCTGGCAGACGCTGACCGACGGCGAGCGCGCCTACGTCGCCCGCTACGCGCTCGGCCGCGACTACCACAAGCTGATGCGCAATCGCCTGCAGAAGCTGGCCGATCGCATCGCCGAGGAGATCGGCCCGTTCGGCCATCGCGTCTTCGTCGACTCTGCCCCGGTACTCGAACGCGCGCTGGCGAGGAATGCCGGGCTGGGCTGGATCGGCAAGAACACCTGCCTGATCGACAAGGACGGCGGCTCCTGGTTCTTCCTGGGCGAAATCTACGTCGATCTGCCGCTGCCGATCGATCCTCCCGCGAGCGCGCACTGCGGCACCTGCACGCGCTGCATCGATATCTGCCCGACACAGGCCATCGTCGCACCACACCGGCTCGATGCGCGGCGCTGCATCGCCTACCTCACCATCGAGCATGAAGGCGCGATCGACGAGGAACTGCGGCCACTGATCGGCAACCGCATCTTCGGCTGCGACGACTGCCAGCTGGTGTGTCCCTGGAACAAGTTCGCCAAGCGCACCGACGAGCCGGATTTCCGCGTGCGCAACGATCTGGACAAGGCGACGCTGGCGGAATTGTTCGCCTGGAGCGAAGCCGAATTCATGCAGCGCACGGAAGGCTCCGCGATCCGCCGCAGCGGCTACGAACGCTGGCTGCGCAATATCGCGGTGGCGCTGGGCAATGCGCCGACTTCGCCGGAAGTGATTGCGGCGCTACAGTCGCGGATCGGGGTGATCGATCCGATCGTGCGCGAACATGTCACCTGGGCCTTGGCCCGGCACGGCGTTTGATGTCCTGACGAAAGAAAATCAGAGACGGAGCTTCAGCTCCGCGAGCAGCGCGGCCGTGACCGGATCGTCCGCTTCGGTTTCCCCGCGCAACGCGGGCAACAAGCGATTCGCCACCTGCTTGCCAAGCTCGACGCCGAACTGGTCGAAGGCATTGATGCCCCACGCCACCGACTGCAGGTAGACGCTATGCTCGTACAACGCGATCAGCTGACCGAGCGCTTCCGGTGTCAGCGCATCGAGCAGCAGCAGCGTGCTGGGACGATTGCCGGCGTAGGCGCGATGCGGATCATCGTTGGCCTGTCCGTTCGCCAGTGCTTCGGTCTGCGCCAGTAGATTGGCGAGCAGTGCCTGGTGGTTCTCGCTGTACGGATCGTCGTTGCGGACCACGCCGATGAAGTCGGCGGGGACGATCTGCGTGCCCTGATGCAAAGCCTGGAAAAAACTATGCTGAGTATCGGTGCCCGGACCACCCCACCACACCGGCACGGTCTGTTCGCGCAGTGGCGCGCCGTCCAGGCGTACCGATTTGCCGAGGCTCTCCATCACCAGCTGCTGCAGATAGTTCGGCAGCAGGCGCAGGCGCTCGTCGTAGGGCAGCACGGCCTGCGTGGCGGCGCCGAATGCGTTGCGGTTCCAGATCGCGGTCAAGGCGTGCCAGAACGCGAGATTCTCGCGCGGCGGCGCCTTCAGCGCGTGCGCGTCCATCTCGGCGGCACCGGCGAGCAGCGCTTCGAAACGGTCCATGCCGATCGCGAGCGCGATCGGAAAGCCCACCGCCGACCACAGCGAGTAGCGGCCACCCACCCAATCCCACATCGGCAGGATGCGCTCGGGCGCGATGCCGAACTTCGCAGCGCGCTCGACATTCGCACTGACGGCGTAGACGCGGCCGTCGTCGCCGAGCCAATCGCGGACGATGGTGCCGTTGAGCAGGGTTTCCTGGGTACCGAAGGTCTTGGAGATCAGGATCGCGGCGGTACGCGCCGGATCGAGCCCGGCCAGCGTGCGCTGCGCGGCGGCGCCGTCGACATTAGAGAGGAAGTGAACACGAAAGCGAGCGCCCGGCAGGCTCAGGGCATCCGCGACCAGGCGCGGGCCGAGATCGGAGCCGCCGATGCCGACGCTGACGATGTCGGTGACATTGGACGCCGACAGCGCATCGATCAGCGCCGCCATCCTCGTGCGCGCCTCGCGCGCCTGCGCGGATGCGGCATGCGCGACGGGCGCCGGCGACAGATCGCCACGCAGCGCCGTGTGCAGCGCGGAGCGGCCTTCGGTGGCGTTGACGGTGTCGCCGTCGATCAGGCGCTGCATCGCGCCGGGGAAATCGGCGGTTTCGGCCAGCGCGAACAGTGCGTCGAGCGCGGTGCGGTCGTAGCGCTGACGTGCGAAATTCGCGTACAGCGCACCGGCGCGCAGCGCGAAGTCGCCCGCGCGCGCGGGATCGTCGGCGATCAGTTTGGAGATGGGCGCGCTTTGCAGGCGCGCGGCGGCGTTTCTGAGGACTTCGAAATCAACCGTCGCCATTCCGATCACGCCGCCTGTGCGGGGATCGAGGTGTTGGTGTGGGTCAGCTTGTTCTGCCGATCCACGTACACCAGCGTCGGCTTGAACTTGGCCGCCTCGGCCTCGTCGCAGCTGCCGTAGGCGCAGATGATCACCAGATCGCCCGGCTGCGCCTTGTGGGCGGCGGCGCCGTTCACCGAGATGATGCCGCTGCCTTCCTCGCCACGGATGGCATAGGTGGCGAAGCGTTCACCGTTGTTGATGTTGTAGATCTCCACGCGCTCGTACTCGCGGATGCCCGAGATGTCGAGCAGGCGGCCGTCGATGGCGCACGAGCCTTCGTAATGCAGCTCGGCGTGGGTGACGGTGGCGCGGTGGATCTTGGCTTTGAGAAGGGTCAGTTGCATGGGAGCTGGAGCCGTGGGGAGGCGCAGGCCGCGGAGTGTACAAGATGTAGGCCGTCGGCCGGATTTCCAGCCCAGGAGCGCGACCGGAAGCGTTTCAACGGGGAATGCTGAATTCCAGATTGTCGATCAGCCGGGTCTTGCCCAGCCTGGCAGCGATCAGGGCGACCCGGTCGCCACCCTCGCCGTCCAGCGGCTCGGTGAGATCAGGGCGCCGCACGACGGCGTAATCGACCACCAGGCCCGCCTCCGTCAGCGCGGCACCGGCGTCCGTCTCGACCGCCGCGCGAGCGGTACCGGCGGCGGCCGCTTCTTGCATCGCCAGCAACGTGCGGTGGATGACCGGAGCGGTGGCGCGCTCCTGCGGCGACAGATACTGATTGCGCGAACTCATCGCCAATCCGTCGTCTTCTCGCACGATCGGCGCCGGCAGCAGCTCGATCGGGAACGCGAGATCGCGCACCAGATAACGAATCACCGCCAGCTGCTGGTAGTCCTTGCGCCCGAATGCGGCGACGTCCGGCTGCACCTGATTGAACAGCCGCGAGACCACGGTGGCCACGCCGTCGAAATGACCCGGACGATGCGCACCGTCGAGCACATCGGTGATGCCTGGCACGCGCATGTGCACGGCGTTGGCGGCGCCGTAGGGATACATCGTCTCCACCGACGGCAGCCACAGCAAATCGCAGCCGGCTTCGCGCAGGCCTTCCGCATCCGCTTCGGGTGTGCGCGGATAGCGCGCGAAGTCCTCGTTCGGCCCGAACTGCGTCGGATTCACGAAAACGCTGGCGACGACGCGATCGGCACGTTCGCGCGCGATCTTCACCAGCGAATGGTGTCCGGCATGCAGATTGCCCATGGTCGGCACGAAGCCGATGCGCAGGCCGGCACGCTTCCACTCGCCGATGCGCGCGCGCAGCGCCGGCAGCTCACTGATCGTGTCCAGGCTCATTCGTAGGAATGCTCGGCGTCGGGGAAGCTGCCATCGCGCACCGCCGCGATGTAGGCCTTCACGGCACCGGCGACGGAGCCGCCCTCGCCCAGGAAATCCTTGACGAATTTCGGACGCCGGTGCCCGGTGTGCAGGCCGAGGAAATCGTGCAGCACCAGCACTTGTCCGTCGCAATGCGGGCCGGCGCCGATGCCGATGGTGGGAATCGGAATCGCCTGGGTGATCGCCTGGGCGAGCCCGGACGGCACGCATTCGAGCACCAGCAACGTCGCGCCCGCCTCGGCCACCGCGGCGGCGTCCGCACGCAGGCGCTGCGCGGTGGCGTCCTCGCGCCCTTGCACCTTGTAGCCGCCGAAGCGCAGCACGGATTGCGGGGTCAGGCCGAGATGTCCGCAGACGGGAATCTCGCGTTCGGTCAGGAAGCGGATGACATCGAGTTTGTGGCCGGCGCCTTCCAGCTTCACCATCTGCGCGCCGGCCTGCAGCAGGCGCGTGGAAGCTTCGAGCGCGCGCTCGGGCGTGGCGTCGGACTGGAACGGCAGATCGGCGATCAGCAGCGCGCGCTTCACGGCGCGCGCGACGATGGTGGTGTGATAGACCATGTCGTCGACGCTGACCGGCAGCGTCGAGTTCTGTCCCTGCACCACCATGCCGAGCGAATCGCCGACCAGCAGGAGTTCGGTGCCGTTCTCGTCGAAGACGCGCGCGAAGCCGGCGTCGTAGGCGGTGAGCATCGCCAGCTTGTGGCCGCCGCGCTTGGCTTCGGCCAGTGCCGGGACGGTCAGCGGCTTGCGGTCATCTGGGGCATACATGGCGCGGCAACCGTTTTGATGCGATGCATCAGGGTAACGCTTGAATGCCTTCGTCCGCCACGGCGGCGCGCGCGGCACGTATCGTTCCACGGCCGGGGATCACCGCCTCCGGCGCGATCTCGGTCAGCGGCACCAGCACAAAGGCGCGCTCGTGCAGATGTGGATGCGGCACGTGCAGACCGGGCTGATCGATGGTCGTTTCGCCGTAGAGCAAAAGATCGAGATCGAGTGTGCGCGGCCCCCAGCGCTCGCTTCCGTCGCCGCGGTCACGGCCGAAGCTTCGCTCCAGCGTCAGCAAGGCATCGAGCAGCGCGCGCGCATCCAGACGGGTGTCGAGCGCGGCGACGGCGTTGACGAAATCGGGCTGGTCGCGTCGGCCCCAGGCCGGCGTCCGGTACAGCTTCGAGGCGCGCAGCAATCGCGTTTCCGGCAAATCGCCCAGCGCGTCGATGGCGGCGCGCAACGTCTGGACCGAGTCGCCGACATTGCTGCCGAGACCGACGTACGCGACTTGAGCGTCACTCATTCGGCAGCGGATTCGGCGTGACCGGCCGGCTTGCGACGACGGCGACGGCGCTTGCGTCCGGGAGCCGCCGCACCTTCGCCTTCCGCTTCGTCGGGTTCGGTTGGATGCATCGCGATGGCGTTGTCCGGATCCTGTTGCGCATCACGCCAGAACGCCACATCGTCGGCATGATCGTCTGACGCTGCCTGTCGCAGGATCAGGAAATCGAAGGCGGCGCGGAAACGCGGATGCGAGAGCGTGCGCATCACCCGCTTGCGCTGGCGCTGACCGCTGCGGGCCTGCGACAGCCGCGCCTGCATCAGCCAGATTTCCTGCATCGGCAGCGAGAACCGGCGCGGCAGCGCGATCGAATCGAGCTGATGCACGGTGACGCGATCGGCGGCGCGACGCTGCGCCTCGGTGAGGTGCACGCCCTGCGACTGCAGCGCCATCAGCGCGCGGCAGTAGGCCGGCCACAGCAGCAATGCGAACAGGAAGGCCGGCGACACGGGTTCGTCCGCGCGCACGCGCGCATCGGTGTTGCGCAGGCCGGCGATCACCATGCGCCGCAGCGCGCCGCTGCGATTGGCGGCGAGCGCGGCGGCCGTGTCGGGGAACAGCGCGGACAGCAGCCCGTAGCGCTCCAGCCCCTCGAAACTGGCTTCGGCGTGGCCGGAGAGGAACAGCTTCAGGCAATCCTCGAACAAGCGCGCCGGCGCGGCCTCGCGCAGCAGCGGCGCCAGGCGCGCGATCGGCTCGGCGGTGCCTTCGTCGATGCGGAAGCCAAGCTTGGCGGCGAAGCGGATCGCGCGCAGCATGCGCACCGGGTCTTCGCGATAGCGGGTTTCCGGATCGCCGATCAGCTTGAGCACGCGGTTGTTCACGTCCTCGAAGCCGCCGACGTAATCGCGCACGGAGAAATCTTCGACCGTGTAGTACAGGGCGTTCGCGGTGAAATCGCGCCGCACCGCGTCGTCCTCGATGCTGCCGTAGACGTTGTCGCGCAGCAGGCGGCCGTCGTCGTGGACCTGGCGGTCGCCGCTGCCGTCGTCACTGTTGGCGCGGAAGGTGGCGACCTCGATGATCTCGCGACCGAACACCACGTGCGCCAGGCGGAAGCGGCGGCCAATCAGCCGGCAGTTGCGGAACAGGTGCTTGACCTCCTCCGGCGTGGCGCTGGTGGCGACGTCAAAGTCCTTGGGGTGGCCGCCGACCAGCAGGTCGCGCACGGCGCCGCCGACCAGGTAGGCATCGAAGCCGCCCTCGCGCAGACGGTAAAGCACGCGCAAGGCGTTCGCGCTGATGTCCTTGCGCGAGATCGTGTGTTGCTCGCGCGGGATGACGCGCAGGGCGATGGAGGTGGATTGGGTCGGGTTGGGCATTCAGACAGGAGATTCGATCGGCTGCCCTTTTGGCAACCGCGACGGGCGCGGGTCCTTCCGCGAGCCCCGACCATCCGCGATCGGGCTTTCCACGATATACTAACAACTTCGTGCCGGGCATCCGACGGCACGCCGGCCGTCCAGCCGGTGCCGGCTCCTACCGGCAACCCCCTGCTCCCTTCGTCTAGAGGCCTAGGACGTGGCCCTCTCAAGGCTAAAACACGGGTTCGAATCCCGTAGGGAGCGCCATATCAATGCGAGTCATTCTCGCAAGAGGTCCAAGCCAACCGCGCGGACCTTACCGACAAGACCCGGCTCCGGCCGGGTTTTGTTTGGGTGACGAGAAGACCGCCCCACCCCGCTGCTTCGCCCTGCTTTGGGCAAGCCGCTAGACTATCCACCAAGCCACATCGCGAATCCCCCATGCCTTTTGTCGTCACCGAGAACTGCATCAAGTGCAAGTACACCGACTGCGTCGAGGTGTGCCCGGTCGACTGTTTCCACGAGGGCCCGAACTTCCTGGTGATCGATCCGGACGAGTGCATCGACTGCACTCTGTGCGAGCCGGAATGCCCGATCAACGCGATCTATCCCGAGGACGACGTGCCTGCCGGTCAGGAGGAATTCGTCGCCCTGAATGCCGAGCTGTCCAAGGCCTGGCCGGTGATCACCGCGCGCAAGGACGGGCTGCCGGACGCGAAGGAATGGGAAGGCAAGACCGGGAAGCTGCCATTGTTGGAACGGTAAGCCGAAAACGAGTTTCCACAACGAAAAACGGGCGCCGAGGCGCCCGTTTTCTTTTGGCTCACTGAACTGGCTCAGCCGCCCAGAGCCGCCTTCAACGCGGCGATCAGCTTGGTCGGCGCCTCGGTGGTGGCCGGCAGGCCGCGCGGATCGACCGCGGACACGTACACGCCGGCATCGACCTTGGTCACGCGCACCAGGAACTTGCTGCCTTCGTAGTCCACGTCGTAGGTGCCGAGGATCTGCGCCTTGCTGGCGATGGTGACGCCGGTGGTCGCGGCGAGGGCGTCGCCGACCTTGGCGAAGATCGCGTCGCGCTCGCCGGGAACCGTGAAGCCGTTGGCACTGCCGGTCGGCGCGGCCGCGGGCGCCGGCAGCGAGGAACGGCTGACCGACTGGGCGTCGCCACCGGGCAGCTTCATCGCGCCGGAACTGTCGGGGAGGTTCAGATCGGGCGGCACTTCCAGCGGACGGCTCTCCGGGCTCGCGGCATAGAGGTCGTTCTTCTTGCGGAACCAACTGCAGCCGGAGGTGCCGAGAACGGCCGCGGCCACCAGGGCGACGACCACGGTACGGAGCGGGAAAGCTGAAAGACGCATCGGGTTCTCCTGCGGATCAAGCCGCCAGTGTATCGCGAGTGAGCGTGCAACCATGCTTAACCGATACCCTCTCGGGTGAGGCGAGACGCGCTTTGCGCGGCACTGCCGCGCAGTCCCGCCATCGCGCTGCGCCGCCAGCGCGGCGAGGCCCGGCCATGGATGGACGGGCCGGACGGACCGTCAGCCCATGTTGTTACGCCATGAACGGCAACATTACCGGCGGAAACAATCAATTTGACAGCGTAAGGACTCAAGAGCGCGCGTTCGCGGCCTCGAACGTCTGGACCGCCTCCAGCATCCGCTCGGCCAGGACGGCATGCTCCGCCGACAGCGTCGTCAGCGGCAGGCGCAGACCGGTGCCGATGCCCAGCCGCGCCAGGATCGCCTTCACCGGGATCGGGTTCGGCTCGATGCCGAGGAAGTCGTAAAGCGCATGCAGTTGCGTGTCCAACGCCTGCGCCGCATCGGCATCGCCGCCGCGCGCCAAATCGCTCAGGCGCCGGAACGTCGCCGGCACCACGTTCGAGGCCACCGAGATGATGCCGTCGGCGCCGGCCAGGATCGCGCGCGCGGCGGTGGGATCGTCGCCGCTGAGCACGGCGAAGGCATTCGAGCGCAGCGGCAGCAATGCCTGCATGCGTTCCGGCTCGTTGCGTGCTTCCTTGATGCCGACGATGCGCGCATGTCCGGCGAGTTCGGCGACGGTTTCGGGCAGCAGATCGCAGCCGGTGCGGCCGGGTACGTTGTAGAGCACGATCGGCAGCGCGTTGTCGTCGGCGATCGCGCGGTAATGCGCGACCAGGCCGGCCTGGGTGGGACGCACGTAAGGCGGCGTCACCACCAGCGCGGCGTCGGCGCCCAGCGCGGCGGCGCGGCGGGTCTGCTCGATGGTCTTGGCGGTGTTCGACAGACCGGTACCGGCGAGCACCGGAATGCGTCCGCCCAGCACCTGGACCGCGGTGCGCAGCAAGGTGTCGTACTCGGCATCGAGCAGCGCGGCGGCTTCGCCGGTGGAGCCGGCGACCACGACGCCTTGCGTGCCCGCGCTCAGCTGCGCCTGCAGGAGGCGGCGCCAGGCGTCGAGGTCGAGTTCGCCGGCGGCCGTGAACGGTGTCGCCAGCGCGGTGATGCTGCCGGAAAGTCGCATGTGCGGAATGGAGTTGGGAATGGGGGTGGGAATTCGGGCAACCGGTTGAAATCCGCGACAAATTCCGTCGCGCGGCCTTCGCGCCGGTTTTCGCACCGACCTTCGGTCCCCAGCTTTCGTGAGGCAACTTTACTTGCGGCGCGAAACCACGGGCAAGTATGCTGATCACCGCATCCGGTCGCCGACCGGGTCGCCGTTCACACCCTATTCGCTTCGGACGCCGCCTTGACCGATCCAGACACCGCTGTGCGGCCCGCGCCGAACGAGAATTACCTGCTGATCAACGCCTATTCGACGCATCCGCAGTCGCCACTGCTCCCGGTGACGCGGCGTATTTCCGACAGCGGATGCAATCTCGTCGATACGCGCCTGTCCACCGTCGGTCGCGACGTCTCGGTGACGGCGCTGGCCACCGGCTCGTGGGACTCGGTCGCCAAGCTCGAGGCGATGCTGACCCGCCTGGAACGCGAGGAAGGGCTGAAGCTGATCTGGTACCGCACCGGCCCCAAGCCCGTGCAGTCCAACCTGCTGCCCTATGTGGTCGAGGTGGTGGCGTCGGACAAGCCCGGCATCCTGTTCCAGCTGGCCGATTTCTTCGACCGCCAGGGCATCACCATCGAAAGCCTGCACTGCTCGCGCTACCGCGCCATGCAGACCGGCGCCGACATGTTCTCGGCGCAGGTCACCATCGGCGTGCCCGCCGACATGCACATCGCGGCTTTGCGCGACGACTTCCTCGAGTTCTGCGATCACCTGAATCTCGACGCCATCATGGATCCGATGAAGTTCTGACATGCTCGATACCGGCGACAAAGTTCCGAAGCTATCGCTGGCCTTGTCCAGCGGAATCACCGCGAAACTCTCCGATCATCTCGGCCATTGGCTGGTGCTGTACTTCTACCCGAAGGACTCGACGCCCGGCTGCACCACCGAAGGCATCGAGTTCAATGGCTTGCTGCCTAAATTCACCAAACTCGATGCCACCGTGCTCGGCGTCTCGCGCGATTCGATCAAGTCGCATCAGAATTTTTGCGACAAGCAGGGGTTCAAGTTCGATCTCGTCAGCGATGTCGACGAAACGCTGTGCAACGCCTTCGGCGTGATCAAGGAAAAACAGCTCTATGGCCGCAAGTACATCGGCATCGAGCGCAGCACTTTCCTGATCGACCCGAAAGGCCGCATCGCCCAAGCCTGGCGCGGCGTCAAGGTGGCCGGGCATGCGCATGCCGTCCTCGACGCCTTGAAGACTGCCCAGACCAAGTGAGTCGCCTCTCCATCCGACCGATCCACCGCCCGCGCTACGCGGGTTGCGGTGGACCGTCGCCATCCATTTACCGCTCAACACAACACGCATAGGACGACGCGATGACCAAAGGCAAGCGCATCTACGTGCTCGACACCAATGTGCTGATGCACGATCCGACTGCGTTGTTCAAGTTCGAGGAGCACGACGTCTTCCTGCCGATGCAGGTGATCGAAGAGCTCGACAACGGCAAGAAAGGCACCTCGGAAGCCAGCCGCAACGCGCGCCAGGTCAGCCGCTTCATCAACGAGCTGATCGAATCGCAGGGCGCCGACAAGATCGCCTCCGGCCTCACCCTCACCCGCCCGCAGGGATTGCAGCTGCGCAGCGCCGAGAGCATCGGCCGCCTGCAGTTCCAGACGCGCGCGGCGGAGCTGCAGAAGCGCGGCAACGGCGCGCTGCCGGACAACGACATCATCGCGGCCATCGTCGCGCTGAAGCAGGCCGAGCCGGGCGCGCCGGTGGTGTTCGTGTCGAAGGACATCAACCTGCGCATCAAGGCGGCCATCGCCGGCATCGCCTCCGAGGATTACGAGAACGATCGCGCGCTCGACGATTTCAGCCTGCTCTACACCGGCGCCACATCGCTGCCGGGAGATTTCTGGCAGCGCCACGGCAAGGACCTGAAGTCGTGGACCGACAAGGGCCGCACCTATTACGAAGTGTCGCTCGAGGACGATGAGGAATGGTTCGCCAACCAGTTTCTCTATCTGCCGGGCGATGACCAGACCGAACTGCGCGTGGTCAAGGTGGAGGGCGCGCGCGCGACGCTGCAGATCGTCGACGACTACCGCAACCAGCAGCACGCCGTGTGGGGCATCATCGCGCGCAATCGCGAACAGAATTTCGCGCTCAATGCGCTGATGGACCCGGAAGTCGACTTCGTCACCCTGCTCGGCACCGCCGGCACCGGCAAGACGCTGCTGGCGCTGGCCGCGGGCCTGGCGCAGACGATGGACGCGCAGCGCTACCGCGAGATCATCATGACCCGCGCCACCGTCAGCGTCGGCGAGGACATCGGCTTCCTGCCCGGCACCGAGGAAGAAAAGATGACGCCGTGGATGGGCGCGCTCACCGACAACCTCGAAGTGCTGATGCCGAGCAACAAGGAAGGCGGCAGCTGGGGACGCGCGGCCACCAACGACCTGCTCGCCTCGCGCATCAAGATCCGCTCGCTCAACTTCATGCGCGGCCGCACTTTCCTCAATCGCTGGCTGATCCTGGACGAGGCGCAGAACCTCACGCCCAAGCAGATGAAGACGCTGATCACCCGCGCCGGTCCCGGCACCAAGATCGTGTGCCTGGGCAACGTCGAGCAGATCGACACGCCCTACCTCACCGAGACCACGTCCGGCCTCACCTACGCCGTGGATCGCTTCAAGAGCTGGGCGCACAGCGCGCATGTCACGCTGCGGCGTGGCGAGCGGTCGCGGTTGGCGGATTACGCTTCCGAAGTGCTCTAAGCGCACCACGACATCTCTGACGACTCCCATCGCTTCCTCGCGGAAGCGATGGCGAAGCCGTTGCCGACCGCGCCGTTCGTCGGCTGCACTCTTCATTTTGATGTTTAAAACATCAAAATCAATTTCTCATAATTGCAATTCAAGGATTAAAATCAAAAAATAACGATCTGATACATCAATCAGGATCGCCTCGATGATCTCCGCAGCCCAGATGCGCGCGGCACGCGCGATGCTCGGCATCGACCAGCGCACGCTCGCCGAAATGGCCGGCGTTTCCCTGCCCACCATCCAGCGCATGGAATCCAGCAAGGGCAATGTGCGCGGCGTGGTGAGCACGCTGACCAAGATCGTCGATGCGCTCGATGCCGCCGGCATCGAACTGATCGGCAACGATCAGCCCAGCCAGGGACGTGGGCGCGGCGTGCGTTTGAAGGAGCCGCCGGTGTGATGCGGATGTTCGCCTTCGATCGCCGCACGCTGCGGATGTTCGAGCCGAAGCTGCTGACCGTCTTCCGCGAAGGCTACGGTTGGCAGCAATTGCGCACGGATGCGATCGCAGGGTTGACCGTCGCGATCGTCGCCCTGCCGCTGGCGATGGCATTGGCGATCGCCAGCGGCACGACACCGGAGAAAGGGTTGTACACGGCGATCGTCGCCGGCTTCCTGATTTCCGCGCTCGGCGGATCGCGCGTGCAGATCGGCGGACCGACCGCAGCCTTCATTCCAGTCGTGTTCTCCGTCATCCAGAACTTCGGCTTCGGCGGCCTGATCCTGTGCACGCTGCTGGCGGGCCTGATGCTGATCGGCGCCGGACTGCTGCGCCTGGGCGCGCTGATGAAATACATGCCGCAGCCGGTGATCACCGGCTTCACCGCGGGCATCGCGGTGAGCATCTTCTCCAGCCAGATCAAGGATGCGCTCGGGCTGCGCATGGGCGGCGTGCCCGCGGAGTTCCTGCCACGCTGGACCGCCTACTTCCAGCACCTGCACACCGTGCAACCGGCAGCCGTGGCGCTGACCGTGATCGGATTGGTGCTGATCCTCGCGTTGCGGCGCTGGCGTCCCAACTGGCCCGGCTTCCTGCTCGCGCTGCTGGTCTGCACGCTGGTCACGACCGGGTTCGTGCTGCCCGCGGAAACCATCGGCAGCCGTTTCGGAGCACTGCCGTCCACCCTGCCCGTCTTCGACTTCCCGCACATCCCGTTCGAGCGCACGCGCGAGCTGTTGCCGGCTTCCTTCACGATCGCCTTCCTCGCCGGCGTCGAATCGCTGCTGTCGGCGGTGGTCGCCGACGGCATGACCGGCGGACACCATCGCTCCAACGCGGAACTGATCGCGCAGGGCGTGGCCAACTGCGGATCGGCGCTGTTCGGTGGCCTGCCCGCGACCGGGGCCATCGCGCGCACCGCCACCAACGTGCGCGCCGGCGGCCGTTCGCCGGTGTCGGGCATCCTGCACGCGGTGTTCCTGCTGGTGTTCATGCTGTTGCTGGCGCCACTGATGCGCTACATCCCGCTGGCCGGGCTCGCGGCGATCCTGTTGGTCGTCGCCTGGAACATCAGCGAAGTCGAAGCCTTCCGCCACACCATGTCCGCACCCAAAGGCGATCGCCTGGTATTGCTGCTGACCTTCTTCCTCACCGTGCTGGTCGATCTCACCGTGGCGATCGAAGCTGGACTCGTGGTGGCCGCTTTCGTTTTCATGTTCCGCATGGCCGAAGCGGTGGAAGTGAATGCCGGCACACGCCTACTGGACGAGAACGGTAGCGATGATGCCGAGACCGACCAGCGCGCGCTGCTGCCCAAGGGTGTCGAGGTCTTCCAGATCAACGGCCCACTGTTCTTCGGTGCCGCCAACCGGCTCGACAATCTGCTCGACCAGTTCATGTCGCCGCCGCGCGTCTTCATCCTGCGCATGCGGCTGGTGCCGATCATCGACGCCAGCGGCGTGCATGCGCTGAAGACGCTGGCGGAGCGATGCCATCGTCGCGGCATCGTGCTGATCATCTCCGGCCTGCAGGCGCAGCCGAAGCGCGTGATCGCCGGCATGCATCTCGACGAGCGTGAAGGCGAACTGCAATTCGCGCGGGACTATCCGCATGCGTTGCAATTGGCGGAATCCATCGTCGAGGCCTAGCCCGGCGGCGAGTCACGCGCCCATGGTGTCATCCACCGCTTTCCGAAGCACAGACAGCGGCCCGCGAATTGCAGGACGACACTTCGACGACTTGCCTGCGCGAAAAAATCACGGCACTGAGCGCGGCGATCACCCAGACGCCGATGCCGCCGTAGAGCATCACATTGCCGAACCCGTCGGTGAGCGCGGCACGGACGATGTCGCCGGAAGCATCCAGCGTCGCCAATCGCGGAAATTCCTGTCGCACGGCCGCAAGGTCTCCGCCCGCGAGCTGTTCGGTGATGGCACGCAATTGCGTCACATCGAACGCTGCACCAAATGCCCCTCGTAGGGAGGCATGTATGCCCGCCACCAGGATCGCGCCCATCACGGCGATGTTGATCGCAAGCGTGATCAACCTGGCGCTGATGTCCATGCCGGATGCCATGCCTGCACGGTTCGCCGGCACCGAGCCCGTAGTCATGTTGGTCGCGGGCGTGGTGGTCAGCCCCAGGCCGATGCCCGCCACGAGCGCGCCCGGCAGCACGGCCAGCCCGCTGTTCTGACCGAAGCCGCTGCCGAACTTCATCAACAGGAAACCCAGGCCGATCGCGAACAACCCTGCGGGAATCACGACACGCGCCTGGTACCGCATCAGCAGGTATTGCGCGATCGGCGGCATCACCAGATACGGCAGCGTGTACGCGAGCAGCAGCAGGCCGGTCGTGGTGTTGTCGTAACCGAGCGCCGCGGAGAAATACAGCGGCAGATAGATCATGAAAGGCCAGTAGCTGAAATTCATGCCCACGCAGCCGAGGATCGCGCCGGAGAAATCGCGAATCTTGAACACCGAGAAATCGAACATCGGATGCGGGTGGAATTTCTCCACCAGCACGAAGGCGACCAAGCTCACCAGCGTCACGGCGGCGACGCCGAGGATGATCGGACTGGAGAAACCGAGATCCGCGCCTTGCGTGATGGCGTAAGTGAGGCCGAGCACCGCCACGGTCAGCGTCAGGATGCCGAGCAGATCCAGCTTCCTGGCGTGCGGATCACGCGACTCTTGCACGGCCGCATAGGTCAGCGCGACGCCAAGCATCGCCAGCGGCACGTGCACCAGGAAGATCCAGCGCCAGTCGAGCACGGCGAGCACCGCGCCACCGATCGCCGGACCGAAGCCGAGGCCAATGCCGGAGACGACACCCCAGACCGCGAACGCACGGCCGCGCGCCCTCCCTTCCGGAAACTGGTGCGACAGCACGGCAATCGAACAGATCAAGATCGCGCCGCCGGCCATGCCCTGCAGGAAGCGGCCGATGATCAGCCAGTGCGTATCCGGCGCCAGCCCGCACAGCAGCGAGGTGAGGCCGAACGCGACGGTGCTCACGACGAACACGCGCCTGCGGCCGAAACGGTCGGCCAGCGTGCCGGTGGCCATCAGCACCGTGGTGCAGGCGATGGTGTAGGCATTCATGATCCACTGCAGCGCCTTGAAGTCGGCGCCGAGGACCTTCTCCAGCTCCGGCAGGATGATCGGCACGCTGGAGATCTCCAGACCGAACATCAGCCCGGCCAGGCAGATGGCGATCAGGGCGACGGTGTTGGACGAACGGGAATGCGCTACGGCGGACATCGGTTGGCGGCCAGTGAGGAACCCGAGCCATTCTCGGCACCGCCATCACATGAATCAAACGAATTAATTTCATTGTATTGAGTAATAATATTAATTAATCTGCCGCCATGAACTTCGATCCCACGCTGCTGCGTACCTTCGTCGCCGTCCAGGAATCCAAGGGATTCACCAAGGCGGCGGCGCGGCTACATCTCACGCAATCGGCGGTCAGCCACCAGATCCGGCGCCTGGAGGAACAGGTGGGCCGCCCGCTGCTCCACCGCACCACCCGCCGCCTGGCCCTGACCGAGGACGGCGAGGAATTCCTGCGCCACGCCGAGCAGATCCTGCATTCCTTCGACGCCCTCGCCCAGCGCTTCCGCACCTCGCCGATCTCCGGCTCCGTGCGCTTCGGCGTGCCGGAAAGCTACATGGGCGAACGCCTGCCGCAGGTGCTGTGCCAGTTCCGCCGCGCCTTCCCCGATGTGCGTCTGGAAGCGAGCGTCGCGGTGAATCTCGATCTGCATCGCATGGTGCTCGCGGGAGAACTCGATCTCGCGGTCGTTCCCGTGGTGGCCGGCACGATGGAGGGCATCGTGCTGCAGCGCGCGCCGTTGCATTGGGTCGCCACCGAGAACTTCGAATTGCCGCGCGAAGCCTCACTGCCCATCGCCTTCTCCGCGCCGCCCTGCATCTGCCGCATGCTGACCCTGGAAGCCTTGAACGCCACTCCGCTGCATTGGCATTCCGTGTTCACCTCGCCCAGCCTGGCCGATCTGCGCGCGGCGGCGCTGACCGGCCTCGCCATCGCGGCACTTTCGCCGCAGAACATGCAGCCCGGAATGAAAATCCTCGACGGGACATACGGCCTGCCGCCGTTGCCCGACCTCGACACATTCCTGATCTACGGCGAGGACGAACCGACGCCCGCCGTGCGCGAATTCGGGCGATTGATCCAACAGGAAGCGGCTGCCCTCAAAATGCGCGCATGACCGACCACCGACCGCCTTCCGTCCTGACCATCGCCGGTGCCGATTCCGGCGGCGGTGCCGGCATCCAGGCCGATCTCAAGACCTTCGCCGCGCATCGCATTCACGGGCTGTCGGCGATCGCCGCGCTGACCGCCCAGCACACGCGCGCCGTCACCGACGTGCATGTGCCGCCGATCGCCTTCCTGCGCGCGCAGATCGACGCCTGTTTCGATGATTTCGACATCCGCGCGGTCAAGCTGGGCATGCTGGCGACGGCGGAAGTGATCCACGCCGTCGCCGATGCGCTGCAGGCCTATCAGCCGCGGGCACAACATCATCTGCACGTCGTGCTCGATCCGGTGATGGTCGCCACCTCCGGCGCCAAGCTGCTCGCCGACGATGCGCTCGAAGCGATGCGGCAACGCCTGCTGCCGCTGGCGAGCATCGTCACGCCTAACATCCCCGAAGCGGAGCTGCTACTCGGCACCGCGATCACGAACGGCGAGGCGGCCGAATGCGCCACGTCCAGCCTGCGCGCGCTTGGCGCCCGCGCGGTGCTGCTCAAGGGCGGGCATCTCGACGAAGGCGCTTCCGTCATCGACCGCTACGACGACGGCGCCACGCGCGCGGCCTTCACGCATGCGCGCATGCGCATCGACGGCCACGGCACGGGCTGTACGCTAGCCTCCGCGATCGCGGCGAACCTGGGGCTCGGCTTGTCCCTCCCCGAAGCTTGCGCGCGTGCCACCGACTACGTGCACGGCGCACTGCTCGGCGGCTACAAGCCGGGACGCAGCGATATCGTCGTCCTCGATCATTTCCATAAGCTTTGAATCGCATGAACGACACCGCCACGCCCGAAGTCCTCGAACTGCCGCAGCAGGCGGAAGACGGCCACCGCTTCGCGCTGCTCGCGCGCATTCCGGCCAATCCGCAACGCAGCCTGCTCTGGCTGCCGGCGCTGGGCATCGCGGCGAAGCACTACATTCCGTTCGCCGAAGCGCTGGCGCGACGCGGCGTGGCCGTGTTCGTGCACGAATGGCGTGGTCTCGGCACCAGCAGCCTACGCGCGGGCCACGATTGCAACTGGGATTATCGCGACGTGCTCTACGGCGACCTTCCGCTCAGCGAAGCGGCGGTCGTGCAGACGCTCGGCACGACGCCGCGGATCATCGGCGGCCACAGCCTGGGCGGGCAGTTCGCCTGCATGCGCCTGGGCCTCGCGCCGCGCTACGCGCACACGCTGTGGCTGACCGCCAGCGCCGCGCCCTACTGGCGCGCCTATCCGATGCCGTATCGCCTGGGTCTGCCGCTGGCCTACCGCGCCGCGCCCTGGTACGCGGACCGGCACGGCTATCTGCCCGGCTACAAGTTCCGCTTCGCCGGCAACGAGGCGCGCGGCCTGATCCGCGACTGGGCGAGCACGGGATTGAGCGGCCGTTACGCCTTCCCCAACATCGCCGATGATCTGGAAGCCGCGATGGCGGCACGCGACGATGTCAGCGCCCGCGCCATCGTGATGGCCGACGATTGGCTGGCACCGGAGCCGCCGGTGCGTTTCCTGCTGTCGAAGCTGCCGCGCGCGCAGTTTGAACTGCACAAGCTCGGCGCCACCGAACTCGGCACGCGCGCCGATCATTTCGCCTGGATGAAGGCGCCAGAAGCGGTCGCCGCGTGGCTGTCCGCCTGAAGCTCCACGCTCCCATGACGGCCGGGAGGTGCCGGCCCGGATGCGATTTCGCGTAACCTTGAACGATCATGCCTGCCTCACTGCCCGTGCCCGCACCACTGCCCGCACAAGATGACATCCGCATCGCCGTGATCGGCCTCGGCTACGTCGGGCTTCCGCTCGCCGTCGCGTTCGGACGCAAATACGACACGCTCGGCTTCGACATCGACGCAGCCCGCATCGCCGAACTGCGCGAACACCGCGACCACACACTGGAAACCTCGGCGGAAGAATTGAAATCCGCCGCCAGACTGTCGCTCACCGACGACGCGACCGCGCTCACCGGCTGCAACGTCTTCATCGTCACCGTGCCCTCGCCGATCGACGAATACAAACGTCCCGACCTGCGCCCGCTGGAAGCCGCCAGCCGCAGCGCCGGTCGCGCGCTCGCGCGCGGCGACGTGGTGATCTACGAATCGACGGTGTATCCGGGCGCCACCGAAGAGATCTGCGTGCCGATCCTGGAACGCGAATCCGGCCTGAAGTTGAACTCGGATTTCTTCGTCGGCTACAGCCCCGAACGCATCAATCCCGGTGACAAGCGGCATCGGCTCGAAACCATCCTCAAGGTTACCTCCGGCTCGACGCCGGAAGCGGCCGACTTCGTCGATGCGCTGTACGCCGGCATCATCGAGGCCGGCACGCACAAGACCTCCAGCATCCGCGTCGCCGAAGCGGCGAAGGTGATCGAGAACACCCAGCGCGACGTCAACATCGCCCTGATCAACGAGCTGTCATTGATCTTCCAGCGCCTGGGCATCGACACGCACGAAGTGCTGGAAGCCGCCGGCACCAAGTGGAACTTCCTGCCGTTCCGCCCCGGCCTGGTCGGTGGCCATTGCATCGGCGTCGATCCCTACTACCTCACCCACAAGGCGCAGCAGATCGGCTACCAGCCCGAGATGATCCTGGCCGGACGCCGCATCAACGACAGCATGGGCCTGCATGTGGCCGAGCGCACGATCAAGCTGATGCAGCAGCGCGGCATCCAGACCGCCGGCGCGCGGGTACTGGTGCTGGGTCTTGCCTTCAAGGAAAACTGCACCGATCTGCGCAACACGCGCGTGATCGACATCGTCGACGAGTTGAAGAGCTACAGCGTCGACGTCGATGTGCATGATCCCTGGGTTGCGCCGGCACAGGCGCAGGCCGAGTACGGCCTGACGCTGGCCGACCGGCCGCAGACCGGCCGCTACGACGCCGTGGTCCTCGCCGTGGCGCACGACCAATTCATCGCGCTGGGCGCCGACGGCATCCGTGCCTTCGCCAAACCCGGCGCGGTGCTGTTCGACGTCAAGCACGCGCTGCCGCATGGCAGTGCCGATGCCTGTTTGTAGGTAACCTGTTTGTAGGCACGAGGACACTTTCGACGCAGGTTCTGCCCTCCGTCGTCACCCCAGCGCAAGCTGGGACCCATTTTGATCTTCATTACGAATGGCAACAGCAACATAGGCCCCGGCTTGCGCCGGGGTGACTGGTTTTTCTCGCATCAAGCCGAAGTCGATCTCCGACCCCGCAGGCTTACAATTCACACCAGCCTCCCCTCACCCATCGCCATGCGCATCCTGGTCACCGGCGCCGCCGGATTCATCGGTTCCAAGCTCAGCGAATGCCTGCTCGCGCGGGGCGACGAGGTATTGGGTTACGACAATCTCAACAGCTACTACGATCCGCAGCTCAAGCAGGCGCGCCTGGCGCGGCTGCAGCCGCACGCCGGTTTCCGTTTCGTGCAGGCGGCGCTGGAAGATCGCGCGGCGCTGGACCAGGCATTCGCCGACTTCCGCCCGCAACGCGTGGTCAATCTCGCCGCGCAGGCCGGCGTGCGCTACTCGCTGGAGAACCCGCGCGCCTACGTCGACAGCAACATCGTCGGCTTCCTCAACATCCTCGAAGCCTGCCGCTACGGCGGCGTCGAGCATCTGGTCTACGCCTCGTCGAGTTCCGTGTACGGCGCGAACCGCAAGCTGCCGTTCTCGGTGGAGGACAGCGTCGATCATCCGGTGAGCATGTACGCGGCCACCAAGAAGGCCAACGAACTGATGGCGCATACGTACAGCCATCTGTTCAACCTGCCGACCACGGGCCTGCGCTTCTTCACCGTTTATGGTCCGTGGGGACGGCCGGACATGGCGCTGTTCCTGTTCACGCGCAACATCCTGGCCGGGAAACCCATCGACGTTTTCAACCACGGCCGGCACACGCGCGACTTCACCTATATCGACGACATCGTCGAAGGCGTGATCCGCACGCTCGACCACGTGCCCGGCCCCGATCCGGACTACGACCCGAAGGCACCGACGCCGGCCAGTTCCAGCGCACCCTATCGCGTCTACAACATCGGCAACCATCAGCCGGTCGAACTGCTGCGCTACATCGAAGTACTGGAAGCCTGCCTGGGCCGCAAGGCGGAAAAGCAATTACTGCCGCTGCAGCCGGGCGACGTGCCCGACACCTATGCCGATGTCGAGGCGCTGCGGCGCGACACCGGCTATTCGCCGTCGACACCGATCGAGGTGGGCGTGGAGCGTTTCGTCGCCTGGTATCGCGACTTCTACAAGGTCTGATTCGTAAATCCGATATTGCGGATCAGAGCCGCAAAACAAAAAACCCGGCCGAGGCCGGGTTTTTCGTGGAAGGTCCCGCATGAGCGTGGACTGATCCTTAGTATTGGCGCGCCCGGAGAGATTCGAACTCCCGACCCCCAAGTTCGTAGCCTGGTGCTCTATCCAGCTGAGCTACGGGCGCATGGTTTGAAACGGTGTGAAGCAGAAGCGGAATTGTGCCGAACCAACGGCGCATTCGTCAATCTGTCGTTTTTGTGTCGAGGTGTCCGATGCCTTGGAGTGCATGGGACGCCTTGTGCGAAATCCGGATTACTCCGGTTTCGCGGCGAGCATCCCGGAACCTGGGTAGCTCGCCTAAGTGGCGGAGACTGAGGGATTCGAACCCTCGATGGAGCTTTTGACCCCATACTCCCTTAGCAGGGGAGCCCCTTCGGCCTCTCGGGCAAGTCTCCGGGTGTGCGGTACGCATGCCAGGAGCATGCGTCCGTGAAAACGCGTGCGGAAGGATACCGGTTCAGTCGGAGTGCGGCAAACCCTGGTGCGGGGTGCGCTCTTCGCCGCGCTGGATGCGCTCGTAGATCTCTTCACGGTGCACGGCCACGTCTTTCGGCGCAGTGATGCCGATACGGACCTGATTACCTTTTACGCCGAGCACCGTCACGGTGACCGTATCGCCGATCATCAGGGTCTCACCGACGCGGCGAGTCAAAATCAACATTGCTTGGAATCTCCATGGGTCGGCGAGAAACGTTCCCGCCAGACGGCTTTCGGACACGGGCAGCCGAAAAACGCTTGCAACAAACAGAAGATGTTACCGGTTGCTGACGGACCACAGCAAGCAAAAACCCGCCATTACGACCAAGGTTCAGGCGCGGTTCGCCCGAACCCAGTCCGGTACCTCGGCCAGTGCCTTGTTCAGGTCCTGTCCATCGGGTCCGCCACCTTGCGCAAGATCGGGTCGACCACCGCCCTTTCCGCCGATGCGCTTCGCGATGTGCGACAGCAGATCGCCCGCCTTGAACCGGCCCAGCGCGGCACCACTCACGCCCGCCACCAGGGCGACTTTGCCGTCTTCGGCACCGGCGAGCACGATCACGGCATCGCCAAGCTGCTGTTTCAAACGATCGACAGCATCGCGCAAAGCCTTGGCATCAAAGCCTTCCAGCCGAACGGCCAAAACCTTGATGCCTTCGACATCAACCGCCTCGGACGCGAGGTCGGCGGCGGCGCCGCTGGCCGCCTTGGCCTTGAGTGATTCCAATTCGCGTTCGAGTTTTTTCTGCTTGTCCAGCAAGGCGCGCAGCTTGTCGTTGACCTCGCCGGCGGTCCCGCCCAGAAGACGCGCGGCCTCGCCGAGCTGACGCTCCACGGTGGCGACGTACTCGAGTGCATCTTGTCCGGTCAGTGCCTCGACGCGGCGCACGCCGGCGGACACGCCGCCTTCGGACACCAGCTTCAACAGTCCGATCTGGCCGGTGCTGGCGACATGCGTGCCGCCGCAAAGTTCGACCGAGTCGCCCATCTTCACCACGCGTACACGCTCGCCGTACTTCTCGCCGAACAATGCCATCGCGCCGTAGTCCAGCGCTTCCTGCATGGCCATCTGGCGGATCTCGGCGGGATGGTCGGCGCGCACTTCGATATTGATGAGGCGCTCGATTTCCGCCAGTTCTTCATGCGTGACCGGCTGGAAGTGCGAGAAGTCGAAACGCAGGCGATCCGGCGCGACCAGCGAACCCTTCTGCTGGACATGCGTGCCGAGCACGCCGCGCAACGCGGCATGCAGCAGGTGCGTACCGGAATGGTTCAACACGGTGGCGCCGCGTCGGGCGGCATCGACCGAGGCGACGAGACGATCACCACGCTTCAGACTGCCTGCTTCGAGCCGGCCGACATGACCGTGATACTGGCCCGCGTACTTCTGTGTATCTGTGACGCGGAAGCGCACGCCCTGCTCGTCCAGTTCGCCGGTGTCGCCGACCTGACCGCCGGATTCGGCGTAGAACGGCGTGCGGTCGAGGAAAACCACGGCCTCTTCGCCGGCTTCGATCGCGTCGACCGGACGACCGTCGCGCAGCAGCGCGACGACTTCGAGACCGCCGACGGTGAGTGCGTCGTAGCCGAGGAATTCGGTTGGCTTGAGCTGCGCGACTAGATCGGCCGGCAGACCGGTGCCGGAGGAGAACTTGCCGGCTGCGCGCGCGGTTTCGCGCTGCTGCGCCATCGCGGCGTCGAAGCCGGCCGTGTCCACAGTCAGGCCGCGTTCGCGGGCGATGTCGGCGGTGAGGTCGAGCGGGAAGCCGTAGGTGTCGTAGAGACGGAACGCGTCAACGCCGGGGATCGTGTCGCCGCTACGCTTGGCGACTTCGTCGAAGATGCGCATGCCCGAGTCGAGTGTTTCGGCGAAGCGTTCTTCTTCGGCTTTCAGTGCGCGCTCGACCAGTTCGCGCTTGGCGCTCAATTCCGGATAGGCCTCGCCCATCAGCCCGTCGAGCGTGGCGACCAGCTTGTGGAAGAACGGCTCGCGCATGCCGAGCATCCAGCCGTGGCGCAATGCGCGGCGGATGATCCGGCGCAGCACGTAGCCACGGCCCTCGTTGGACGGCAGCACGCCGTCGACGATGAGGAACGAGCAGGCGCGGATATGATCGGCGATCACACGCAGCGATTTGTTCTCCAGGTCCTGCGTGCCGGTGAGTTCGGCCGCATGCTTGATCAATGCCTGGAACAGGTCGATCTCGTAGTTGCTGTGCACGTGCTGCAGCACCGCGGCCAGGCGCTCCAGGCCCATGCCGGTGTCGACGCACGGCGCCGGCAGCGGCACCAGGGTGCCGTCGGGCTGGCGGTCGAACTGCATGAAGACCAGATTCCAGATCTCGATGTAGCGGTCGCCGTCCTCGTCCGGCGAGCCGGGCGGACCGCCGGCGATGTGCGGGCCGTGGTCGTAGAAGATTTCCGTGCACGGACCACAGGGGCCGGTGTCGGCCATTTGCCAGAAGTTGTCGGAGGCGTACGGCGCGCCCTTGTTGTCGCCGATGCGGACGATGCGGTCGGCGGGCAGGCCGATCATGGTGTGCCAGAGGTCGTAGGCTTCGTCGTCGTTGTGGTAGACGGTGACGAGCAGGCGCTCCTTCGGCAGCTTCCAGATTTCGGTCAGCAGCTCCCAGGCCCAGGCGATGGCGTCCTTCTTGAAGTAGTCACCGAAGGACCAGTTGCCGAGCATCTCGAAGAAGGTGTGGTGGCGCGCGGTGTAGCCGACCGAATCGAGGTCGTTGTGCTTGCCGCCCGCGCGCAGGCAGCGCTGCACGTCGGCCGCACGCACGTAGCTGCGCTTCTCCGCACCGAGGAAGACGTCCTTGAACTGGACCATGCCGGAGTTGGTGAACAGCAGGGTCGGATCGTTGCCCGGCACCAGTGGTGCCGACGGGACGATGGTGTGGCCCTTCGTGCTGAAGAAATCGAGAAAATCCCGGCGGATGTCGGAGGTGGTCTTCATTAATGCGTGGATTCAGAGGAGCAGGCGCGGCCCCGCCCGCGATACCGACTAGATGTGGCCGCGGGGCGAAGGGACAACCCGGATTCAATAGGGTGAGGGCGCACATGCTAGCAGACGCCATAAAGGTCGAAAGCGCATCGTCAACGCGCCTGAGGTGCTGTGCGCCGGAACGCCCGGCCAAGCCGAACCGCGCTGACGGCGCGGGGAGGAGACAGGGGTATCCGCAGCTAGGAAAGGCTCGCCAGGGACGGCTGCTGGAACACTGCCGCAAAGACCCCTACTCCTCGATCTCCCCGCGAACCGCCCCTCGAATCTGCTCAGCCGCGAACCCCCGCCTTGCCAGAAAATCCGCGGCCTTGCGCCGCACGGCGGGGTCATCGACGGCGGCCGGGCCATAGCGGCGGCGGACGAGGTCGCGCGCTGTATCAGCCCAGCCGCCGTCGAGGTCTCCCAAGACGTGGCGAATCATTTCCTGGTCCAGCCCGTGGGTGGCCAGTTCCGCCCGAATCCGTATCGGCCCGTAGCCGGCACCGGCACGGGTACGGACCAACATCTCCGCGAAGCGGAGGTCGTCCTGCCAGCCATCCTTGGCCAGTCTGTCGATCGCCGCGGCGGCTTCACTCGCATCGATGCCTTGTGAAGCCAGCTTGCGGGTCAACTCCTTTCTTGAATGCTCGCGGCGGACCAGCATCCCCAAAGCACGTTGGGCCGGCGACCGCTCGGGCGGCCGCCGTGAAGTCCGATCGAACTCCGATTTCCGGTTCTTCACCATCACGTTCTTCACCGTCACGCCGAGTTTCCGCCCTGCTGATTTGTCACGAACCGATTTGTTACGAATCGTTCTGTTATGTGCTGATTTGTTACGTACCGACAAACCCCAGGGCAACCAATCCGAGGAAAAGCGAGCCGATGAAGGCGATACGCGACCTCCAGAGGATGGCCCACCATGTGGCCTTGGGATCACCGGCGCGGCGCAAAGCCGCGATGTACGGCCGGTAATCCATCGCCCCCTTCGACCAGAGCAGGACAGTGAACAGAAGACCGAGAATCGCGTACGGCGCGGGCAGCTTCAGTCCTACACAACCGAGCGCGAGACCGAATGTCGAGACGCCGACAATCTGGTTCGTGCGAACGATGTAGACCTCCACTTCCTCCCTTGCCGTTTCGCGAAGCCGGGCCAGCGTTTTCCCTTCGATACTCATCGACATCTCCTTGTCGTCCAACCACTGAACTGTTCAATGCCGGAAGCGTGCTGTCCAAAGCGTGCCCTGCTCCGACCGGAAGACGAAAGCCGATCAGGCTTCGTCTTCTTCCTCGACGGCTTCCCGCGGAGCTTCCTGCGGCACGAACTTCGCGCGCAGCTCGGCTTCCAGCCGGGCGGTGACCGCCGGATTCTCCTTGAGGTACTGACGTGCGTTTTCCTTGCCCTGCCCGATGCGCTCGTCACCGTAGCTGTACCAAGCGCCGGACTTCTCGACGAGCTTGGCGTCGACGCCCATGTCGATGAGCTCGCCTTCGCGGCTGATGCCTTCGCCGTAGAGAATCTCGGTGACGACCTGCTTGAACGGAGGCGCCATCTTGTTCTTGACGACCTTGATGCGGGTCTGGTTGCCGATGATTTCCTCGCCCTTCTTGATCGAACCGATGCGGCGGATGTCCAGGCGTACCGAAGCGTAGAACTTCAGGGCATTGCCGCCGGTGGTGGTTTCCGGGCTCTGGCCGGGCATCATGATGCCGATCTTCATGCGCAGCTGGTTGATGAAGATCACCAGGCAGTTGCTGCGCTTGATGTTGCCGGTGAGCTTGCGCAGGGCCTGGCTCATCAGACGCGCCTGCAGACCGGGCAGCTGGTCGCCCATCTCGCCTTCGATTTCCGCCTTCGGCGTGAGCGCGGCGACCGAGTCGACGACCACCATGTCGACCGCGTTGGAACGTACCAGCATGTCGGCGATTTCAAGCGCCTGCTCGCCGGTGTCGGGCTGCGAGACCAGCAGGTCGTCGACATTGACGCCGAGCTTCTGCGCGTAGGTGGGATCGAGCGCGTGTTCGGCGTCGATGAAGGCGGCGGTGCCACCGGCGCGCTGGCACTGGGCGATGGCCTGCAGCGTCAGCGTGGTCTTGCCGGAGGATTCCGGCCCGTAGATCTCGACGACGCGTCCCTTGGGCAGGCCGCCGATGCCCAGCGCGATGTCGAGCATCAGCGAACCGGTGCCGATGACCTCGGCGGCTTCGGCGACGCGGTCGCCCATGCGCATCACCGAGCCCTTGCCGAACTGCTTCTCGATCTGGGTCAGTGCGGCGGAAAGTGCGCGCTTCTTGTTCTCGTCCATTGTGGCGGTCCTCGTCATGTGTTTGGAATGTGGGATGCAGTGTGGTGGGCGCGTATCGCAAAGGCTGCGACTGTCGCGCTCCTTGCCAAAATTAGTGATGTCGATGGGAACGCGACATCGGAAGCCGGAGCCCGCGAGTGTCGGAAAATCCCGTTCCACGCCGTCGGCGATCGCAAGCCAAGCGCAGAACTCACCGGTTCGGCCTCACCAGCCCGCAGTACAGGCCTTCGATGGCGAAATCCTGTCCGGGCTGGACTTCGATCGGGGAATAGTCGGGATTGCGCGGCAGCAGGCGGATCTTTTGTTGACCAGCGGGGTCCTTGCCGATCTTCAGCAGCTTGACCGTGACTTCGTCGTCGATGCGCGCAATCACGACTTGGCCCGAGCGGGCGTCGCGGGTGCGATGCACGCCGATCAGGTCGCCGTCGAAGATGCCTTCGTCGCGCATCGAGTCGCCCTTCACCTTGAGCAGGTAGTCCGGTGCCGGCGAGAAGAAGGTGCGGTCCAGCAGCACCATCTGCTCGGAGCCGAGATCATGCTCATTAGGAGCATGGGCACCGATCGGCATGCCGGCCGCGACCTGTCCGAGCACCGGCAGTTGCAGCACATCCTCGTTCGCGGCCGGCGCCAGCGGCGGGCCCTGCTGCTGCAGGCTCTGCTGCGGCGCCTCGGGCATGCGCACGACGCGGATGCCGCGGGCGCGGCCCGGCATGCGCTCGATCGCGCCGGCCGCCTCGAGCGCCTCGAGGTGGTGCTGCGCCGCGCGCACGCCCTTGAACCCGAAGGCCTTGGCGATCTCGGTCTGCGACGGCGGCAGGCCATCGGCTTCGATGCGTTCGGCGATCAGGTCGAGGATCGCCTGCTGGGTGTCGGTGAGATTCATGGTTAGTAGTAATACTACTAACTCTCGACGCTAGCAAGCCTGCCTTGGTCGCTTTATATTTGACTAAGTCAACTAATTGGCGGTTCGACGATGACATCGCAACCGATGGATTCCCAGGTCGACGAAGTACGCGCCTTCAACCGTTTCTACACCCGCAGGATCGGCGTGCTGCAGGAGCACCTGCTGGACAGCCCCTACCCGCTCACGCATGCGCGCGTGCTGTTCGAACTCGCTCACCGGCAGCCGGTGACCGCGCGTGACATCGGCGACACCCTGGGCCTGGATGCCGGCTATCTCAGCCGCATCGTGCAGGGATTCGTCGCCGATGGGCTGATCGAACGCACGCAGTCGACGCGCGATGCCCGCAGTTTCGATCTGAAGCTCACGCCCGCGGGCGAAGCCGCGTTCGCGCAGCTCGACCACCATTCCCGCGAGACGACCGCATCGATGCTGTCGGAGTTGTCCGAACCCGCCCGCCGCTGTCTCTCACGCGCGTTGCGTGATACGCAGCGCGTGCTGTCGCCGCGATCCGAAGCGCCCCGCCTCGTCATCCGCACGCATGGCATCGGCGACATCGGCTGGGCGATCGAACGGCATGGCCGTCTCTATGCTGAGGAGTACGGCTGGAACGCCGAGTTCGAAGCGCTGGTCGCCACCTTGTTCGCGCGCTTCGCCAGTCAATATGACCCGGCGGCGGAACGTTGCTGGATCGCCGAACTGGATGGCGAGCGCGTCGGCTGCGTATTCGTGGTGCGCAACGAGAACGATCCCGCGGTCGCGCAACTGCGTTGCCTGCTGGTCGACCCGCTGGCGCGCGGGCATGGCGTCGGACGGCGCCTGGTCGAGGAATGCATCGACTTCGCACGCACCGTGGGCTATCGGAAGATGTTGCTATGGACGAACGACCTGTTGACAGCGGCACGCCGGATTTACGAAAGCCACGGCTTCGTGCTCGTCGAGGAGAATCGGCACCACAGCTTCGGCCATGACCTGGTCGGCCAGGTGTGGACGAAGGATCTCGTCCGGCCGGAACCTTAGGCGACCAGCGTCTCCAGCCCGCGCAACGCCGCCGCGACCGACTGCCGCCGCACTTCCTCGCGATCGCCGTCGAAGCGGAATACTTCCGCGCGCGCATAGCCGCCACGGCGCTTCCAGCCGATCCAGACCATACCGACCGGCTTGTCGGCGCTGCCACCGCCAGGCCCGGCGATGCCGGTGACCGCCACCGCGACGCTGGCGCCGGAATTCACCAGCGCGCCGGACACCATCTCCACCACCGTCTCGCGGCTGACGGCACCGAAGCTCTCCAGCGTCTGCGGCCGCACGCCGAGCAGGGCCTGCTTGGCCTCGTAGCTGTAGGCGACCATGCCGCAGTCGAACCAGTCGGACGATCCGGCGATGTCGGTGGCGGTCTTGGCGATCCAGCCGCCGGTGCAGCTTTCCGCGGCGACCAGGCGATCGTGCGCGGCACGCAGGCGCGAGCCGAGTGCCTCGGCCATGACGCGCAGTTCGGAATCGGTGGGGATGGACATCGGCGTTTCGTTGCGTGGGGAAGCGCGCGTTGTAGCCGATCTCGGCGCGAAAGTCTGCGTTCAAGCTGCACGAAAGGAAAACGGCCCGGCGCTTGCATGCCGGGCCGTCGTTCCATTCGACGATCGAATCGACGCTCGATTGCGATCAGTACTGCACGCGCAACGTCACGCCATACGTCCTGGGCGCGCCCAGGAAGGTGTTCCACGAACCGATTTGCAGGGGCGCGTCGAAGGCGACCTGCTTGTAGGTCTTATCACCCAGGTTCTGTCCCCACAGTTCCACCATCCAGCGCTGGTTCTTGGCACCGATGCCAAGCCGGGCGTTAACGAGGGCGTAGCCGCTCTGGATCTTCTCCGGGTCCAGATCGGAGCCGGTGTTGTGCTCGGACATGTACTTCGCGCCGACGTTGAAGCGTCCGATCAGATCACCGCCGAAATCCCACTGGTAAGTGGCCGACGCCGAGGCCGACCACAGCGGCGCGAAGCTGATGTGGCTGCCCGGCAGTCTCCACAAATCGGCATCCGGCAGCTTGTCCTTGCCGTAACGCGTATCGGCATAGGTCACGCCGCCTTGCAGCGACAGGCCCTTGATCGAGGTCGATTGCCAGTTCACCTCGGTGTCGATGCCCTTGGAGGTGACCTTGGGAATCGAACGCACCACGTAGCTGGTGCCGAGGAAGCTGTTGAGCTGGAAGTCGGTGAACTCCTGATAGAACAGCGTCGCGTTCAACAGCAGATTGCCGCCGAGCCAGGTGCTCTTGCCGCCGAGTTCATAGCTGTCGACGAACTCGCCCGGGAACGACGTGTCCGCATCCATCAGGATCAACGGCTGCCCCTGCAGCGGCGCGGTGATGCCGAGCGGATTGGGCGTGGATTCGCGGTCCAGGTTGTAACCACCGGCCTTGTAGCCGCGCGCGGCCGAGGCGTACGTCATCAGATGCTCGTTCCAGCGATAGGACGCCTTCAGCGTGCCCGACCATTCCTTTTCCTCGCGGCTCTGGTCGACCGTCTTGCCGTTGAAGACGTAGTTCTGCCAGGGCACGCAGATCATGCCGACGGCCACCTGCCCGACCGACAGCACTTCCTGCAACGTGAGCCCGCGCGCCAGCAAGGCGCCGAGCGCATTGCTCAACAGATGATCCTCGACCGCCTTGCAGGCCGCGCCGTTGTCGGGATTGACGTAATTGGAATGCAGATCCTTCTTCTCACGCGTGTAGCGCAGGCCCAGGGTGAAATCCAGCTTGTCGGTGGCATGCCAGGTGTTGTTGGTGAACAACGCCGCGGACTTGGCCTTCTGCTGGTGCCGATCGCGCGAACCGGCGCCCCCCGCGAAGGAGGTTCCGTAGGGCAAACCGGTCGCTTGCGAGAGAAACAGATTCGCATCGGTCATGTTGACCACGCTCGGACTGCCGGCGGCGGCCAGATCGTGCTGGAGACGGATCAGCGTCGCCTCGGAGAGGAAGTCCTCGTAGTTCACGCCGTACGAATAGCCTTCCCTGCGATCGAGATCCTCGTCCGAATAGAAGAACCCCACCATCCAGTCGATCTTGTCGGTCGAGCCGGTCAGGCGCAGTTCCTGGCTGAAGGTCTTGAAGTCACTGGAGGCACCGTCCTCGGTCGGCGCCTGATACAGGCCGTCACCCGCGGTGAAATCCAGATCACGTCCGTTGATGCTCTTCCAGTCGCGCAAGGCGGTGATCGAAGTCAGCGTGGCGCCGCGGAACCATGGCGTCGTCCAGTTGATTTCCGCCGAAACGCCCTTGTCCTTGATGTCCTGCTTGGTGCTGCGGTTGGCGTAGGCCAGATGGCGTTCCGGATCGGCCTCCAGGATCACGCCCTGCCCCGGCCCGCCGACGATGCGGTCGACGGCATCCGCGGTCGGGCCGCGAATGATGGTGACGCCCGCGCAGCAGTGCTCCTCGCGGCTGGTGTAGTCGCCGATGAAGTTGATGTCGAGGTTGTCGTTCGGTTCCAGCAGCAGCTGGCCGCGCAGCGAGTGGAAGTTCTGATCGACGTCGTCGGTTTCCTCGCGTGGTCCGTGCCCGGTGCGCACGTCGAGAAAACCATCGCGTTTGCGCTTCGCCGCGTAGATGCGGAACGCCGCGGTCTCGCTCAGCGCGTCGTTGTAGGCGCCGGAAACGCCGACCGCGCCGTAGTTGCCGATCGTGATCTCGCCTTCCGCGTTCTGCGTGTAGTTCGGCCGCCGCGTGATCACGTTGATCACGCCCGCCGACGTGTTCTTGCCGAACACCGTGCCCTGCGGGCCCTTCAACACCTCGATGCGCTCGATTTCGCCCAGATCACCGAAACCGACACCGACGCGCGGCCGGTACACGCCATCGATCACCACGCCGACCGCCGACTCCAGACCGGCATTGTCGCCATTGGTGCCGACACCACGGATGCGCGCGGTGGTCTGCGATTCGTTGGTGGTGGAACTCACATGCAATCCGGGGACCAGCAACTGCACGTCCTTGACATCGCGGACGCCGCTGTCGCGCAGGATCTGCTCGGGCAGCGCCGTCAGCATGATCGGGACGTCCTGCAGGACTTCTTCGCGTTTCTGTGCGGTCACCACCATCGTGTCCAACGTGGTGGCTTCTTTTTCGCGCTCGGGTGATTTTCCGCTTCTGCTTTCTTGTGCCCCCGCCTCTGACATCAGACTCGTCACGGCGAGAACAGCGAGTGTCAGCGCCCTGTGTTGCGGTCTTGCAGCGATCATGGTGTCCCCCTCAGGCCATCAGATTGCGTTGATTGGAAATAGCGTTCGATTGCTATCTATCGGTACTCCGTTGCTGGTCGACTACGTGCTGATACGGGCGTCCCCGAGCGCCTTCACGCGAAATTAACACCGTCTTCGCCGAGAGGCATTGTGCGTTGCGGCACGCGCGAGACCGCCGCTTGCGTCCGTGACCGGCTCCGGCTCGGTGAAGTTGTCGGCGACGTTGCCGGCATACCGGCTAGACTTCTCCTCCGCAGTCTTCTCCTCTGTTTCTTTCCGTGAGCCACCCCAACCCCCGCGCGGCCGGCCCAGACCCGGCCCTCTCCAGTCATACCCCGCTGATGCGCCAGTTCTTCGCCGCCAAGGCGGAGCATCCGGACGTGCTGCTGTTCTTCCGCATGGGTGACTTCTACGAGCTGTTCTACGACGACGCCCGCAAGGCGGCGCGCCTGCTCGACATCACGCTCACCCAGCGCGGCGCGTCCGCCGGGCAGCCGATCCCGATGGCGGGCGTGCCCTTCCACGCCGTCGAGGGCTATCTGGCGCGATTGGTGGCGCTGGGCGAGTCGGTGGCAATCTGCGAGCAGATCGGCGATCCGGCGGCGAGCAAGGGATTGGTCGAACGCAAGGTCGTCCGCATCGTCACGCCCGGCACGGTGACCGACGAAGCCCTGCTCAGCGAACGCCGCGACACGCTGCTGCTGGCGATCGCGCGCGGCAAGAACGGTTACGGCCTGGCCTGGGCGGACCTGGCCGGCGGCCGCTTCCTGGTCAACGAAGTCGGCAACGACGATGCGTTGGAAGCCGAACTCGCGCGCCTGGAGCCGGCCGAACTGCTGCTGCCCGACGAAGAAGGCTGGCCGGCCTTCCTCAACACGCGCACCGGCCTGCGCCGACGCGCGCCGTGGCTGTTCGACAGCGACAGCGGACGCCGTCAGCTGCTGCAGTTCTTCGGACTGCATGACCTGTCCGGTTTCGGCATTGAGGACAAGCCGCTCAGCATCGCCGCGGCCAGCGCCCTGCTCGGCTATGTCGAGGAAACGCAGAAGCAGCGCCTGCCGCATCTCACCGCGATCGCGGTGGAGTCCAGCGACGGCGCGATCGCCATGAACGCCGCCACGCGACGTCATCTCGAACTCGACACGCGCGTGGACGGCGACCAGAAGCACACGCTGCTCGGCGTGCTCGACACCACGGTCACGCCGATGGGCGGTCGCCAATTGCGACGCTGGCTGCATCGGCCGCTGCGCGATCGCGACCAGGTCGGCAGGCGCCATCACGCCGTCGCCAGCCTGATCGAGAGCGGCGTCGGCGAGACGCTGCGCGACACATTCCGCGCACTCGGCGACGTCGAACGCATCCTCTCGCGCATCGCCCTGCGCTCGGCGCGCCCGCGCGATCTGAGCACGCTGCGCGATGCGCTGGCGATGCTGCCGCAGTTGCGTGGATTGCTGCAGCCGTTGGATTCACCGCGCCTGCAGACGCTCGCCGCGGAAATGGGCGAACACGACGCGCAGGCCGCGCTGCTCACGCAGGCGCTGGTCGAACAGCCGCCGCTACTCGCCCGCGACGGCGGTGTCTTCGCCGAGGATTACGATGCCGAGCTCGACGAACTGCGCCGGCTGTCCAGCAACGCCGACCAGTTCCTGATCGATCTCGAACAACGCGAACGCGAGTCCAGCGGCATCCCGACACTGAAGGTCGGCTACAACCGCGTGCATGGTTATTACATCGAGATCAGCAAGGGCCAGGCCGCGCGCGCACCCACACACTACACGCGGCGGCAGACACTCACCGGTGCCGAGCGCTACATCACCGAGGAACTCAAAACGTTCGAGGACAAGGTGCTGTCCGCGCGCGAGCGCTCGCTGGCACGCGAACGCCTGCTCTACGAGCAGCTGCTCGACGGTTTAAACGAGGACCTGGAATCGCTCAAGCGCTGCGCCGCTGCGCTCAGCGAACTCGACGTACTGGCCTGCTTCGCCGAACGCGCGCAAACGCTGGACTGGTCGCAACCGCAACTGGTCGAGGATGCCTGCCTGCGCATCGAGCGAGGCCGTCATCCGGTGGTGGAAGCGGTGCGCGACGAGCCGTTCGAGCCGAACGACCTTTATTTGGGAGACGGGAGACGAGAGACGGGAGATGACGGAAACACGGCGTCGGCTTCCACGTCTCCCGTGCGCATGCTGATCATCACCGGCCCCAACATGGGCGGCAAGAGCACGTACATGCGCCAGAACGCGCTGATCGTGCTGCTCGCGCACATCGGCAGTTTCGTGCCGGCCTCGCGCGCGACGATCGGGCCGATCGATCGCATCCTCACCCGCATCGGTGCCGGCGACGATCTCGCGCGCGGCCAATCCACCTTCATGGTGGAAATGGCGGAGACGAGCTACATCCTGCACCACGCCACGCCGCAATCGCTGGTGCTGATGGACGAGATCGGCCGCGGCACCTCCACCTACGACGGTCTCGCGCTGGCCGAGGCCTGCGCGCGGCATCTGGCCTCGAACAACCGCTGCTACACGTTGTTCGCCACCCACTACTTCGAACTGACCGCGCTCGCCACGCAAGACAGCGGCATCGCCAACGTGCATCTCGACGCCGTCGAACATCACGATAAAAACGGAGGCGACACACTCGTCTTCATGCATGCGGTGAAGGATGGCCCGGCCGATCGCAGTTTCGGTCTGCAGGTCGCGGCGCTGGCGGGCCTGCCGAAGGCCGTGATTCGCGAAGCACGCGGACGCCTCGCGGAACTGGAACAACACACACGCGACACCGCACCGCTCTCACCGGCCACGCTCGACTCGCCACAACAATTCGGCCTGTTCGCACCCGTCTCGGCCGCGCTCGACGCGCTGGCCACGATCGAACCTGACGATCTGTCGCCCAAGCAGGCGCTGGAAGCACTGTATCGACTCAAGGCCCTGTCCCGTTCCTGACCTATGCCGTTCTGATCCGTATCATCACAACGCCACCGCATCCGAGGGGAGAGCATCGATGCAGTTGACCGCCAAACATTTCCGTATCGCCGGCGCAGGCCTGTGCGTCTTCATGGCCGCGCAGATCTTCCAGGCGTTGTGCGTCCTCGTCTGGTTTCCCGAAACCCAGACGGCCGCCGAGGATTTCGCCGTGCGCACCGGCTGGATGGACCGGACGCGTGCATTGGCGGTGCTGCTCAGCATCGCGGCACTGGCGGTGACGTATGCCGTATTCGCGCTGGATCGCTTCGCCAAGGCGCCCCTGGCCTCGCTGCTCGCCTTCACCTTCACCATGTTCTTCGTCGTGTTCGAATTCCTGCATCGCGGCCTGGACTTCGTGATGGTCAGCCAGCAATGGGCCAATGCCTATGCCACCGAACCCGCCTTGCACGGCGTTCTGGCCGAGCGGCATGCGTTCTGGGGAACGTTCACCAGCGCGATCTATTTCCCGCTGATGCTGTCGGGCCTGCTCGCCTGGATCTGTTTCGCGATCGCCACCTGGAATGCGGGTTCGGGCTGGATGCGGCTGGCGTCGATCGCCTTCACTCTCAACGCGCTGCGCACACTGGGGCGCCTGCTGGGCAACTACACCGGCATCGGCTGGTTCGACTTCCTGGACAGTTTCACGCTGTACCTGATCCTGGTGTTCGTGATCAACGGCATGCTGGCCATCTGGCTGTTCAAGCGCGCGACGGTTGCGGACAAAGTGCCGGCCTGAGCGTCGACAAGCCCGGTACGATCGGGGCGCCCTGACTGCCCAAACAGACCGCCAAACACCGGACTTCGAGCCGGACGCAAAACTAACAGTCACGCGCTACTATGCCGACCCGGTCACATTTTCCCCATAGGTGGAACCCGCCATGAGCAACAGCCTCGCCGAAGAACTTTTCCAGCAACTGCAAGGCGCGCCGCTGCAGCAACTGTCGCAGCAGTTGGGCGCCGGCCAGATGCAGACGACCAACGCCGTTGGCGCGGCATTGCCGCTGCTGCTCGGCGCGCTCGGCAAGAACGCATCCGAACCGTCGGGTGCCGAAGCCCTGTTCGGTGCATTGCAGAAAGATCATACCGGTCTCGACCTCGGCGGCGTGCTGGGCGCGGTGCTCGGCGGCGGTGCCGGCGGTAACAGGCAGACCGACGGTGCGGCGATCCTCGGCCACATCTTCGGCGGCAACCAGGGGCGCGCGGAAGCGAACCTGGGACAGGCCACCGGCCTCGGCAACGATCAGGCCGGACAACTGCTGAAGCTCCTGGCGCCGATCGTGCTCTCCTTCCTCGCCCAGCGCTTCCTCGGTGGACAAGGCAACAGTGCCGGCGCCAGCGGCCTGGGCGAAGCGCTCGGCCAGGAGCGCCAGCAGACCGCGCAGCAGGGCGGCCTCGGCGGCGGACTGCTCGGCGCGGTGCTCGACCAGGACGGTGACGGCCAGCTCGGCATCGGCGACCTGCTCAAGATCGGCGGCGGGCTGCTCGGCGGAAAGCGCTAATCCGATCACGGCATGGCGGTGGCAGATGCGTGCCGCCGCCATGCGCACCACGGTGATTGTCACGATTTCTGAAGGTTTTCATCCTTCGCGGAAGTTTCTCCGCTGACGCCGTCTATACGAAATCATCAACCAATAGACGGGTTCTATCGATCCCTTAGCATCATTCGATTTCTCCTTGTCACTGCTGTGGCGTAGCTTTGGTCGGGTACACAACCCATGCCGGAGCCAGCCCACCAGCCAGCCCAACGAAGACAAGCCCTACACACGTCCGATCAGACGCTGCGCATCAGCGGCAGCAATCCCATCAGCAGCGACACGACGCGCTGACGCCTGTCTGCACGATTCCATGTCGTTGCAGAACTATCGAGTGATCGAAAAGCCGGCGCATTTCGGACGAGTTCTTCAAGCACATTCATTCATCGGTACCCGGACTCCAAACCGGATCCGGCAGTTGCGTGCAAACGACCATAAGGAAAAAAACACATGTCATCCGCCGTAGCAAAGTGCCCCATCAAACATACGCCTGGCGCCGGTACGTCGAACCAGCACTGGTGGCCGAAACAATTGCCGATCGATCTTCTGCATCAGCATTCCTCCAAGTCCAATCCGCTCGGCGCGGACTTCAACTATGCCGAGGCGTTCAAGAGCCTCGACTACGCGGGGTTGAAGAAGGATCTCCACGCGCTGATGACCGATTCGCAAGAGTGGTGGCCGGCGGACTTCGGCCACTACGGCGGCCTGATGATCCGCATGGCCTGGCATAGCGCGGGCACCTATCGCATCGGCGACGGACGCGGCGGTGGCGGACGCGGCCAGCAGCGCTTCGCGCCGCTCAACTCCTGGCCCGACAACGCCAGCCTGGACAAAGCACGCCGACTGCTCTGGCCGATCAAGCAGAAATACGGCAACAAGATTTCCTGGGCCGATCTGATGATCCTGGCCGGCAACGTCGCGCTGGAATCGATGGGCTTCAAGACGCTCGGTTTCGGCGGCGGCCGCGAGGACACCTGGGAACCGGATCGTGACGTCTACTGGGGCGTCGAGACCACCTGGCTGGACGACAAGCGCTACTCCGGCGATCGCGAACTGGAAAATCCGCTCGCGGCCGTGCAGATGGGCCTGATCTACGTCAACCCGGAAGGGCCGAACGGCAATCCTGATCCGCTCGCCGCGGCCCGGGACATCCGCGAAACCTTCCGCCGCATGGCGATGAATGACGAAGAGACCGTCGCGTTGATCGCCGGTGGCCACAGCTTCGGCAAGACCCACGGCGCCGGCGATGCGTCTCTGGTAGGGCCGGAGCCGGAAGCCGCCGACATCGAACTGCAAGGCTTCGGCTGGAAGAACGGCAACGGTACGGGCGTGGGCGCCGACGCGATCACCGGCGGCCCCGAAGTCACCTGGAGCCAGACGCCGACGAAGTGGAGCAACTATTTCTTCGAGACCCTGTTCAAGTACGAGTGGGAGCTGACCAAGAGTCCGGCCGGCGCCCAGCAATGGCGCGCGAAGAACGCCGAACCGACGATTCCGGATGCCTTCGATGCGTCGAAGAAGCTCGTGCCGACGATGCTGACCACGGATCTCTCGCTGCGCTTCGATCCGGTCTACGAAAAGATCTCGCGCCGCTTCCTCGAGAATCCCGACCAGCTGGCCGATGCCTTCGCACGCGCGTGGTTCAAGCTCACGCATCGCGACATGGGCCCGCGTGCGCGCTATCTCGGCCCGGAAGTGCCGGCCGAGCAATTCGACTGGCAGGACCCGCTTCCCGCCGTCGATCATCCGCTGATCGACGAGAAGGACATCGCCGCGCTCAAGACCAAGGTGCTGGCCTCCGGCCTGCCGGTGTCGCAATTGGTGTCGACCGCCTGGGCGTCGGCATCCACTTTCCGCGGTTCCGACAAGCGCGGCGGTGCGAACGGTGCGCGCATTCGCCTCGCGCCGCAGAAGGATTGGGAAGTCAATCAGCCCGAGCAGCTGGCGAAAGTGCTGAAGACGCTCGAAGGCATCCAGAGCGAGTTCAACACCACGCAATCGAGCGGCAAGAAAATCTCGCTCGCCGACCTGATCGTGCTGGCCGGTGCCGCGGGTGTCGAGCAGGCCGCGAAGAACGCCGGCCTCAACATCACAGTGCCCTTCGCACCGGGCCGTGTGGATGCCACGCAGGATCAGACCGATGTGGAATCCTTCGAGGTGCTCGAACCGGTCGCCGATGGCTTCCGCAACTACCTCAAGACCCGCTACGCCGTGACGGCCGAGGAACTCCTGCTCGACCGTGCGCAATTGCTGACACTGACTGCACCCGAGCTGACGGTGCTCATCGGCGGCATGCGCGTGTTGAACACGAACTACGGCCAGACCCAGCACGGCGTTTTCACCAAGCAGCCGGAGTCGCTGACCAACGACTTCTTCGTCAACCTGCTCGACATGAGCACGGTGTGGACGCCGGCATCGGAGGCCAAGGATGTCTTCGAAGGGCGCGACCGCAAGACGGGAGACCTCAAGTGGACCGGCACGCGCGTCGACCTGGTCTTCGGTTCCAACTCCCTGCTTCGGGCACTGGCCGAGGTCTATGGAAGTTCGGACGCGCGGGAAAAGTTCGCTCGCGATTTCGTGGCGGCCTGGAACAAGGTGATGAACCTCGATCGCTTCGATCTTGCCTGATCGCTTCTGACTCGTGCTTCAAGGAAAACGCCGGCCATCTGGCCGGCGTTTTCTTTTGCGGACATCACGTCGCCGGCCGCTGTTCCACCTTCGGCTCGGTAATTTCCTTGCCCGCCTGCGCGCGACCCGACATTTCCGCGCCCGCATCGCGCGGCAACCGCCACATCATCCAGGCCGAACTGGCCGAGATCAGACCGACCACAACGAAGGCGACGTAGAAGTTGTGCACGTCGGTGGCGGGGCGCCCTCCCAGCAATCCGGCGAATTCCAGCACATAGCCACCGATCGCCACGCCCATGCTCAGAGACAGCTGCTGCATCATCCCGGACAGGCTGCTGGCCTGCCCCATCTGCTTCGAATCCACATCCGCGAAGCTGATCGCGTTCAAGCTGGTGAACTGCAACGAGCGGAAACAGCCGCTGATCAGCAACGTCGCGATGATGAAGACATGCGGCGTCTCCGGACGGAACAGGCCGAAGCAGCACAGCATCAGCGAAGCGATCACCGCGTTGGCCACCAGCACCTTGCGGAATCCGAAATGCCGCAACACGCTCGCCGCGATCGTCTTCATGAACATCGCGCCCAGCGCCGACACGAACGTCAGCAAGCCCGACTGCACCGCACTCAGTCCGAAGCCCAGCTGCAACATCAGCGGCAGCAAGAACGGAATCGCACCGATACCGATACGGAACAGCGAACCGCCGAGCACGCCGGCGCGATACGTCGACAACCGGAACAGGCCAAGATCGAGCAGCGGATGCGGATGCCGGTTCGCATGCCAGACATAGGCCAGCAGCGCCCCCACTCCGATCACCAGCGCGGCGATAGACAGCGGCATCGACACCAGATGACGGCCCAGCGTGGAAAAGCCGAACATCGCCAGCGCCAGGCCCAACCCGGTCAGCAGGAAACCGGTCCAGTCCAATGGAGGCGGCGATTCCTTGATATCGGGGATGAAGCGCTTCGCCAGCACGATCCCGAGCACGCCCATCGGGATGTTGATCAGGAAGATCCAGCGCCAGTCGAAATACGTAGTGATGAAACCACCGAGCGGCGGCCCGATCACCGGCCCGACCAGCGCGGGAATGGTCAGCCAGCTCAACGCCTGCACCAGTTCGCTCTTCGGCACCGTGCGCAACAGCACCAGACGGCCAACCGGCACCATCATCGCGCCGCCCATGCCCTGCAGGAAACGCGCCGCGACCAGGGTTTCGAGCGAGCTGCTGGCCGCGCAGCCGATCGAGCCGAGCAGGAACACGCCGATCGCCGCCATGAAGGTCGGCCGTGCGCCGAAGCGATCCGCGACCCAGCCGCTGATCGGAATGAACACCGCCAACGCCAGCAGATACGTCGTCAACGCCAGCTTGAGCGCGATCGGATCGGTCGACAGGTCGCGTGCGATCGCCGGCAGCGACGTCGAGATCACCGTCGAATCCATGTTCTCGATGAACAGCGCGCAGGCGACGATCAACGGGAGCAGGCGACCCTGCCTCATGCAGAAACCGCCTGCTCAGGTCGCATCGATGTCTCCCAGCGCGCGGATCAGCCGGCGCGCGCGTTTGTCGGGTTTGGTTTCCGGCGGCTTGTAGCCGGCGCGCGCCGCGCGCAACTCGGCACGTTTCGCCTCGCGCTCGGCGCGCGAGGCCTCCGATTCCCGATACAGGGTTTGCGCAACGCCGGCCGGCCCACGCGTATCACTCAGCGCCAGCGCCTCGATCGAGAACATCTCGTCCCCGCGCGCGATGCGCATCGCATCGCCCACGCGCACGCCGCGCGAAGGCTTCGCGCGCTGTCCATTCATTTCGACTTTGCCCGTCTCGATCGCCTGCTTGGCCAGACTGCGGGTCTTGAAAAAGCGCGCAGCCCAGAGCCAGATATCCAGTCTGACCTCAGCGACGCCCGAATCTATCTCCATCTTGCCCATCATGATACCGCAGCCGCCTTGAATCCGCGCGTACCGGCCGCGGGCTCACACGCTCCATCCTGGACCATCCGCGCTTAATATCACGCGCCGACCTCGCGCCCTGGTCGCGCGCCTCCGAACGCCTTCCCAGCCCGGTCCCTGCCATGTGCCATTTCGTCACCGCAGTGCTTCCGGCCGCCTCCGCGATCGACGCGATCGATACGATCGCGCAACGGCACGGCCGGCGGTTCAGTTCTTTCTCGATGCATCGCTTCGCCTGCTATCACGGCATACCGTCGTAGCGTCGGAATTGATCGATGCGACTCGTCTCAGCATGAACGAAGACGTGCTCTACCTGTTTCAACGTTGAATTACGGAGGACCCATCTCCGCCTCACGCGCGCGAGACGGCTCGACCGTCCGCCACTCCCCCCGCCCCAGCACAGGCCAAAGCGAACTGATGAAACCCCGCGACCTGACTCAAGGCCCCATCGGCTCCACCCTGTTCCTGTTCGCGCTGCCGATCCTCGTCGGCAACGTGCTGCAGTCCCTCAACGGTTCGGTCAACGCGATCTGGGCCGGACACTTTCTCGGCGAGCAGGCGCTGACCGCGACGGCCAACGCCAACAACATCATGTTCTTCCTGATCGGCGCGATCTTCGGTGTCGGCATGGCGGCGACCATCCTGGTCGGCCAGGCGATGGGCGCGAAGGACATCGCCCAGGCCAAGCGCGTGATCGGCACGAGCGCGACGTTCTTCTTCGCGGTGTCGATCGCGATCGCGCTGATCGGCATGCCGCTCGCGCGTCATGTCCTGGTCTGGATGCACACGCCGCATGACGCTCTGCCGATGGCCGAGGCCTATCTGCGCGTCATCTTCCTGGCCATGCCCTTTCTGTACATGTTTGCATTCCTGTCGGCGATCCTGCGTGGTGCCGGCGACACGCGCACGCCGTTCGCATTCCTGTTGCTCGTGGTGGCGCTCGACATCGTGTTCAATCCGCTGCTGATCTTCGGCATCGGTCCGTTCCCGGAAATGGGCATCGCCGGTTCGGCCACGGCCACGCTGATCGCGAACGCGGTCAGTCTGGCGGCGTTGATCCTGTGGCTGCGCCATCGCCGCCATCCGCTGTGGATCAGCCGTCACGAGAACGCCGTCTACAAGCCTGATCGGGCGATCCTGCGCGCGCTGATCGTCAAGGGCGTGCCGATGGGCATCCAGATGATCCTGATCTCGCTGTCGATGATCATGATGATCAGCATGGTCAACGCCTACGGCGTCGACACGACCTCGGCCTACGGCGCGGCCCTGCAGTTGTGGACCTACGTGCAGATGCCCGCGATGGCCATCGGTGCGGCCTGTTCGTCGATGGCGGCGCAGAACGTGGGTGCGCGGCAGTGGGCGCGCGTCAACGCCACCGCACGCACCGGCATCCTCTTCAACTTCCTGCTCACGGGCGCACTGATCCTGCCGATCGTGGCGTTCGACCACACCACGCTGTCCCTGTTCCTGCCGGACGGCAGCGTCGCGCTAGCGAACGCGCGTCACTTGAATCACATCGCGGTGTGGTCGTTCCTGTTCTTCGGCGTCACGTTCGTGGTGTCGGGAGTGGTGCGCGCCACCGGTGCGGTGTTGCCGCCGCTGTTGATCCTGGCCGGTGCGCTATGGGGCATCCGCGTTCCGTTCGCGTTGCTGCTGCAATCGCGATACGGCGCCGATGCGATCTGGTGGAGTTTCCCGGTCAGCTCGGTGTGCTCGATGCTGATGGCGCTGGCGTATTACAAATGGGGCGGCTGGCGCCAGGCGAGGATGATGGCGCCGGACAGCGAGAAAGTCGCGGTGCCGTCGGAAGTGCCGGCGCAACCGCCCTCGCCCGTGGCCGATCCGAGTCCGCATGCCGAAGCATCGAAAGAAGCGATCAAATCCGTCTAATCCGAAGCATTGCAAGTTCTCCGACGAGGTCATCATGGAACAGAAGTACAGCTGTGCAGCCTTATCGATTGATGGACATCAGGCAGGATAGGTAACAGCCATGAAGATCTTTTCAGGAAAATGCCTTTGCGGACAGGTGCGGATTTCCGTTCGCGGCGAACCCTTGCGCATCGGCGTATGCCACTGCACGGACTGCCGGCAAGAAAGCGGTTCGGCCTTCACCTTCTATGCGGTCTGGCCCGCCCATCAGTTTGAACACGCGGGCGAGACATCAGAATTCAACGGTCAACAATTTTGCCCCCGCTGTGGATCGCGGCTGTTCTCTGCCGATGATCGAGAGGCGGAAATCAAGCTCGGGATCCTGTCGGAAGCCCCCACCGCACTCGTGCCGAGCTATGAACTCTGGATCAAGCGCCGCGAGCCGTGGCTACGGCCGATCGAAGGAGCCGAGCAGTACGAGGAAAATCGAAAATAAGCGGAAGACGATGTCGCCACCACAACCGGCACGATCACAGGTATCAATACCAAACGTCTGAAACCGCTATTAGGGCGCATTTGCCAAAGTCAGGCTAAGAACTAAGCCTTGGCGTGCGGTGCCCTTTCATGTCCCACACTTGAAAGGGCATCTTTGTCTGCGCCGCGCAGATAGATCATTCGGCCTGTAATACCGCTCACCTTGGTATTTGTCGGCTATCCCAATCGTCCTTTAGCGTAATAACAGGCAGCTCAGCGGGCTGACCCTCGGGAGCCTGTTGGCCAGTCATAGCTTGTATTTCCAAGGCAAGCGAATCGCGCCGAGGGAACACATAAGCAGCTAATTCGGGAGCATCGTAGATGCGCGTGCATATCGCCGCCGCGAGATTCGCGAAATGATCTGCGATGATGACATGAGCTATAAGCTCCTCGGTGGACCAGTGTTCGGGAAGCTTGCGACGATAAAGCTGTAACACGCCTCCGTGCGTGTATTTATGAAGCCATGCTGCTGGACCTTTGTTCTTTAGGCCATCAGCCAAGGGGCCAATCGCCGGGAAAACTTTCCGTAATTCTGAAAGCGCACTGTCCAAGTCAGGCGTATCGTAAGTGGACTCCTCCCCTTCGCAAGCCCGGTGCAATCCCTGAACCCAGTGGTTGGGAGCACAGTACATCAACCAAAAAGCAATTGAGCCAGCCTCTAAGAGCGGGCGTAGCAGCGCGGCAGCTGATGCAGCGTGAAAGCCGCCATCGATCAACCGAACGACGCTGCTATGATGCTCTTGAGCCAAATCAACACAACTACGAGCTAGATCAAATCTAATTCTCGAAGGAACTGACTTAGGTATTAGCTTGTAGAGTATTTCGTGCTGCAGGCGCGATTCAGCGCATCTTGCACGTACGGCAATCAAGCGGTCGCTAGGCATCTTTCTGATTCCGGCTGCCCATCAAACATGATCCAGCTTGGCGAAATCGAACTCCCGGGTCATTGCTGCGCTACTTTTTGAACGTTGCGACTCTGGTCTTCGCCTCCTCGAGATAGCGTCTGCTGGCGCTCCTGCTCGGCTGTTTCCGATTGAGTTTTACGAATGTTTTCAACCTGCTGATACCTGTCCTCGGCAGGAACAGAAAGCGCCTCGGCCGTGGGCATGCTGGCACGATTCGCAGCCGGATCAGGCGAGGAACCTCCAACTCGATAAAGATGAACTATTTGCCCTCCCGCCAATTCGGACGTCGGCTTGTTGAATGCCACCTTGAGATCATCATCGGCCGTGAATTTCTTTTCAGCGGCTAGCGTGAGCATGCTCGCCGTAATGCGCTCGCTGTGTTGATCCCAAGACTTTCCAGCTTGCTGATCCAGGCCTTGAACGCCACTTTTGATCTTCTCATAAACAGCGTTTTCCGGATGATCTTGGTCTTCCGGGGAGCGGCGCTTGGGGGAAGAAATGCCTGATGGCAAAAGCGTGGGCACTTGAGGGTCGGGGCGCACCTCTACAGGCGCAAGTGTTTTAGGATTAAGATTCCTCTGTTGCTGTTCGTAGGTGGAATCCAACTCCTTCTTCTGAGTGCTGTTGGGATTGCTGTCCCAAATCATCCCATGGCTAGTCCATTGCCCGCCGGCATCCCGCTCATATTTTTCACCATCTGAGCCTATCAAGCGCCCTGGGTTCTTAGCAGCATCCTTGACCGCATCTGGAATGTCGCCGTGGCGCGACCAGCCATACTCATTGTAGGCAGCGGTGTAATTCGCAGCCATGGCGGCCGGAGTGCGCTCTGCGTTTTGTTTGATGATCGCCTGAGAGTCGCGTTCTAGCTCGGCCGCACGCTGCGGACTTGCGGTTTCAGTGTGGCTCTGTGGGGATCGGTCGATGTAGCCATCAACCACTAGCCGCGTCCACTGCTCTGAGTTTGGATTGCGGACCCACGGTATTTCATGGACGCTCCGAGCATCATGCTCGTTAGCAGGCAGCCTGTATGGATCGGTTGCTTTTGGAGGAGCCGATATAGCCAAGCTAACGGCCATATTGGAGGCTTTATAGTTCAACTCGTCGGCAAGCGCTGGCGATGCCTTTAGCGTTTCTGGCTTGTATACAGGCGCTCCGTCGCTGTAGCGCATCGCTTCCAGATCAAGCTCTTTTCCAGTTCGAATCCAGCCTTGCTCCGGATTCTTAGGGTTGAACGTCCAATTGTTACCGTCTTTGTCGGATTGATTGTTGATGCGATGTTGGTCAATCCACTCAGCCACCTTGTCGCCAGCCACGGCCCCGAGCACGCCGCCGACTGCGCCGCCAATAAGCGCACCAGGGCCGGTTTCCGAAGTGACCGCTGCTCCGGCGGCAGCTCCAAGGCCGACACCAGCCAAACCACCGACGTTGCGGCTGACGGCACCAACGATCTTAGATTCAGCGCCGAACGAATTTCCTTGTGCGTACAACTGCGAAGCATCTTTGTACGTGGAGGCCGCGTCATAGGCCATTGCACCGACGCCAAGGACACCGCCCACGCTACCCTTTATTAGATTTGGGCGGACACGTACCACGCTATCAAGTTCGGCCGACTTTCCAGCAAGGCCTGAGACATTCTCTACAACCTTTAACTCGCTGCGCTCCACAAGGAGTGCATCGGCGGTAGATGGCTGAATCTTTCGATTCTGCGCAAGGCTATCCGGCAAATCTTGATGCCACGCCTGTTGCTCTCGCCAACCCTGGCTGAGAGCCTTTGTGACCTTGGGATCTTGCAGTCGAGCTTCGCGTGCTTGCTCCAGAGCAGCGCCAGGAGTCATAGGGCTGGTGCGGCTGTCGTATAGCTGCGCGCCCTCGCGATTAAATATACGTACGGGAGTGTTTGTCTCGGCCTGTACGCGATCTAGATTCCCCGGAAGCGCCTCATATGCTTTTTTACGAAATTCTTCAGGGACATAGCGGCCATAACCATCGGCGTCTACGCCACCGCTGAAACGCTTTTCAACACCCAGCTCGCTCTCAATACGGTGTGCGGCCATGGCGCGCACTTCTACGTCATACCCGTTCTTTTTAAGCTTCTCGACCATGGTGGTTGCCATTCGCGCATCACCAAGTGTCGTATCGATGATGATGTTCTTGCGTTCATCGATAGCCAGGTCGCGCAAACTTGTGGTCAATTTGCCAGATACAGCTTGGGTGTCGGATGACCATGTGTAGGGATGTGCTTTTCGAAAATCCCGCACCTCCGGATCAAATTCACGAAGCCTATCCTGATCGATAGTTACAACGTCGCCGGACAGTTCCGCGCGAGCAGACCGAGCCAGCCCGCTTTTGCCTGCCCCGGATTGCCCTGCCAAGATGATTGCTTTGGGATTCTCGTGTGATTTGAGATCACCGATCCCACTCTGCGGAACAACTTCTTCTTCAAATATCCGAGCAATATCGTCCTTGCTAATTTCTCTCTTGGAAGGGCTCATTCGTAAGCCCCCTTGTTTTCTTGGAAATAACCCCAGAGATCATCAAGATTCTGATCGAAGCGAAGGAGCGCTCGCCCTACCGCAGCGCGCTTTGCTTTGGCTAGCTCTATGGCTGCGGCATCACTGCCAGTTTCAGCCATATCGATCTCATCTGCTGATTCAGCCATGAAGGCCCCGAGCCTACTCTCAAGCGCCCAGACAGCTTCGTCAAACGGTTGCAGCCTCGGTTTAGGTTCAGTGAATTGATCGAGCACTTCTTGCAGTCGCGCAATCAACTCCGGGTATGGATGCAAGATTTCACGTAGCGAAGCGGGCACAAGTGGCGGCGTTAGATTCGACATGGCGACTCTGGAATTTTTGAAAATTAGGAATTCAGAATGTTCGATCTGTTGTTGAAGCTTTTCTTCAAAAGACAAGGACCTTCGATCAGCCTAAACGTCGAATGGCGACAGCTCACCCTTCTAAAAAGGGGCATGCATGCTCATGCCATAGCGATGATCAGTCCGGCGAGGATTGCCCGTTGACCTAGAGAATTTACAGAATTGATCCGGGCGATCTCGCAAGCTCGCCGGAATGCCTTCGATCATGCATTTTTGCAACGCATGTCTTCCCCATCCCTTGCATCCGGTATTCGGCACTCTTAGCGAGAGATGACGATGTGTTGCCACCGCAAATTCCTTCTTCTTATCTGGCCGGCCACTCCTGGCAAGCAATTGGGCCTTTGGAATCGTAAGGCCGGAAGTTCGATCACATCCTACGTTCGCTCGGAGATCGGAGCAATGGAACGTGTCTGGCCTGATGCTGAATGACTTGAGATGAAAGCAGCCTTCACGCACAACCGCCTGCTCTGCGCAGAACTTGTCGTGCAATGCCCCTGATCACGTCCGAGCACAGATCGAAAACCAAACGCGAGAATATCCATCGCATCCGTGGTGACACGCAACCATCAATTTCCCCTATTCAGTTCAGACTTTGTCACCACGAAAAATCAATGACTTACGTTTGAAATCCAGCTCGTATCATGTTTAGATCGGGGTCCCTAAATTTCCCAGGAATTCCTATCGCCTAGCCGCCACACGTCTTAGCCCCGACGGGGCTTTTTTCTTAGGGCTAGAAAGCACGAAGCCCGCACCCCCTGCCAGGGGTACGGGCTCCAAATTGGCAAGCAGTAGAGACTGCCTCGCTATAGTGCCTTCCCACCCTCCCAAAAGTCAACGTGCCCCTCACCAGGCGCGAACGGGCGGGTACGCCCTTTCCATCTCAATCCGGAACGTCAGTTGGGCATGCATGCCCCGCCATTTGGCGCCGGCCAACTAGAGAAAGGTTATGGCTCAACATTTTTTAAGTAGTTCAACCTATAGAGACTTCACAATCGACATGATTTACGGGATGTCAGACAAAGACATCCATGATCTGTTCTGCCGTTTGCGTTGGGGTAGTCAGACGCATCAGGCCTGTCCAGGCTGCGGCGCATGGGATAACCACTATGTTCTTCCCAATCGCCAGCAATGGCGATGCAAAGCCTGTAGGCGGCAATTTTCGGTCACGTCGGCAACGATGTTCGCCAGTCACAAGAAATCGCTGCGCACCATCGCTATTCTTGCTTTCTACTTTGTAACTAGCGTGAAGGGCGTCGCAGGAGTCCATCTCTGCCGGCTTAGTAACTACTCCAACAAGGGGGCCAACATCATGATCGGAAAATTCCGTGAGGCCTTGATGCGTAGTCAGGACTTGCGGCCGTTGGCAGGAACGGTCCACATCGATGGCGGATACTTTGGAGGAAAACCTAGGAAACCTAATCGGAGAGGAAGGCGCAACAATCAACTGATCGCAGATCGCATTTCCGGAAACGCAACTGGCCGAAGGAAGCCATGGCATGCCACGGGGACCACTCGCTCGAACTGGGAAAGGAGAGTAAAGGACAGGCGCGTTGTGATGACACTCCGTGAGACAGGAGACATTGGTAAAGGTGCTGTACGAAGCATATCCGTCGTAGCTCTCGCCGAAAGCGGCCCGGTTGTGACCGAGCTGATTCGTCGTTACGTCAGCCCATGTGCAACGATCATGACGGATGAAAACACAGCTTATGCCATGGTCTCAGCCACGAACGACCATTTCACAGTCAATCATCAAGTGGAATGGTCCACGCCTGAGGGCGTCAACGAGAATCAGGCTGAATCTTATTTCAGCAGGTTGCGCCGATGGGAATATGGCATCGGTCATGGCATCCGCAAAACCTACTTGGCTGACTTGTCCTGCGAAATGGCGTGGCGTGAAGACGTGCGTCGTCGCACAATTGGTCAGAAATTTGAGGAACTGCTGACGAAGGGGCTAACGACGGGCTACTCCCGCTGGTGGCGCGGATACTACCAAGGTAAGCATCGGGGCACAGAAATCCTCATGAACGAGGGTCTCGATCAGGCAACGTCATAAGTCGGCAGCGCCCAATAGCCTTCTCTCGATGTTCTTGCTCCATGCTGCCGGACAACCCGTCCGGCAGCATGGAGATTTTTAAGGCGGCGCCGAACGCACAATCGCACCTGTGCTTGGTTAGCAGCATCGACTTCGAGCCCAGCGTTAATTACGACATGGGCCATGACCTCTGACGTTGAACGCCATCGGCCCTTTGCGTGCCGCAAGCATGTCATGATGCGGCGCGTTAGGTGCCCTGGCGGCAACAGCCGGAGCTCTTTTTGAGTCCCAATCGCCGCGATAGTGTCCGGGTCTAGACCGACTTCATGCATCCCTAGCGCGCGATCGATTGCCCGTAGGTCTTTCCGTAGTTCTCGGATGCGATTGTCCAGATCGCCAGCGAACAAACGAGCGGTTTTAGCGTCATTTCCATAGCGGGCAATGGTCCCGGCCAGCCGCGCCCGTTTGTTTACAAGCCATTTCAGGGAAGGAGGGGTTTTGGTCTGCATAGAAGCAGCCTACGCCCCTCCTACCCTTCATTCATTTGGCAGGTGCGCCCTAATAGCGTCTGAAACGCGAAAGGCCGCCTCTGGGCGGCCTTTCGTGCGATGTCGCGTCGCGCGAGTGGATTACTCGGCGGCGGCTTCGGCGGCAGCGGCGGCCTTCGCCTTGGCGTGGGCGGCCAGGTCTTCCTTGATGCGCGCCTTCTTGCCTTCCAGGCCACGCAGGTAGTACAGCTTGCCGGAGCGCACGTCGCCGCGGCGCTTGACCTGCACCGAGTCGATAGCGGCGCTGTGGGTCTGGAAGACGCGCTCGACGCCGTAGCCGTGCGAAATCTTGCGCACGGTGAAAGCGGAGTTCAGACCCGCGTTCTTCTTGCCGATGACAACGCCTTCGTAGGCCTGCACGCGTTCGCGGTTGCCTTCCTTCACTTTGACGTTGACGACGACGGTATCGCCGGGACCGAAGTCCGGGAGCTTGCGCTGCACCTGTTCGGTTTCGAAGCTCTGCAGCAGGGTGTGGATCGACGGCTTGTTCATGGCACGAGTCCGGGTTGTAATTGCCTGTTGGAGTGGTTGTTGCGCGAGTGCACGTGGACCCGCGTCATGGCTTGGGTGGAGCGAAGCCGGGCATTATAGCGATATTTTTCTTTTCAGGGCAATCAGTTACCTGCGATTGGCCCGGGTTCGCGCCGCCGATCCGCCGGCGGATCGGCCGGCTTGCAGCCCGGATACTCCGATTGCCCCGATCCGGCCTATTTGGAACCGTTTCCGGCCCTGAACGCCTCCAACAGGCGGCGGTCGGCCGGCGACAGTGCGCCCTCGTCCAGCAGATCCGGTCGTCGTGCCCAGGTCCGGCTCAGGGCCTGCTGCCGGCGCCAACGGGCGATTTCGGCATGGTTGCCGGACAAGAGCACCTCCGGGACGTCGCCCAGAGCATGCTCCACTGGCCGTGTGTAGTGCGGGCAGTCCAGCAGGCCGTCCTCGAAACTGTCCTGGGCGGCCGATTCGGCGTCGCTGAGGGCGCCGTCCTGCAGCCGCGCCACGGCGTCGACGATCACAGCCGCCGCCAGCTCGCCGCCGGAGAGGACGTAGTCGCCGATGGAGATTTCTTCGTCCACCTCGGCCGCGATCAGGCGCTCGTCGACCCCTTCGTAGCGGCCGCACAGCAGCAGCAGGCGTTCGCGCCCGGCCAGCTCGTGCACCTTGGCTTGCGTGAGAGGCGTCCCTTGCGGGCTGAGGTAGATCGTCTTCACCGGCCGCGGATCGGCCGCACGCGCTGCCTGCAATGCAGCTCGCAGCGGATCGATCATCATCACCATGCCGGGACCGCCGCCGAAGGGACGGTCGTCGACGCGGCGGTAGTTGCCCTCGGCGTAGTCGCGCGGATTCCAGCCGTGCAACACGAGCAGACTGCGCTCCTGCGCGCGTCCGACCACGCCATGGCTGGCGAGCTGTGCGACGAATTCGGGGAACAGGCTGACGATGTCGATGCGCATCGGAAGTGGGATGCTCAGGTGGAGACAAGGATAGGACGCGAATGCCGCACGGCTAGTCTCTCACTCCTTCCCCGCCCCTTCAGAAGTCGGCATCCCAATCGACGGTGACGACGCCGGCCTCGAAATCTACCGACACGACGTAGTCCGGTTCGACGAAGGGAATCATGCGCTCGCGCTCGCCCCTCGCCACCAGAACGTCGTTGACGCCGGTGGAAAACAGGTGCGAGACGACGCCGAAATCGACACCTTCGGTGTTGACGACGCGCAGACCTTCGAGATCGACCCAGTAGTATTCGCCGGGTTTCGGCGGCGGCAGGACGGAACGCGGCGCCCACACTTCGGTGCCGCGCATGGCTTCCGCCGCGTCGCGATCCTCCACGTCCGGGAAGACGGCGACCAATCCCTTCGCGGTCTCGCGCCCGCGCGCGCCGGCGAGCTCGCGCTCGCGGCCCTGCGCGTCGCGCAAGGTCCAGGGCTGATAACGAAAGATGCTGCGCGGCGGTTCGGTGAAGGATTCGAGCTTGATTTCGCCGCGCACGCCGAACGCGCCGTGGATCCTGCCCAACAGCACCATGCCCGACAAGGCCGGGCGTGTTTCGGAGGTCATGACACTGATCGCGGCCACGACGCGCGCGGCCGCAAAGGATCAGGCTGCGGTGGCAGCCGCGGCCTTGGCCGCTTCCTTGTACAGGTTGCGAACCTTATCGGTCAGCTGCGCGCCCTGCCCGACCCAATGGTCGACGCGGGCGACGTCCAGCACGACGCGCTGTTCGTTACCGGAGGCAACGGGGTTGTAGTAACCCACGCGCTCGATGTTGCGACCGTCGCGCGCGCTGCGCTGGTCGGTGACGATGATGTGGTAGAAGGGGCGCTTCTTCGCGCCGCCACGGGTGAGGCGGATCTTGACCATAACGGTATTTCTTCCTGTGTTGCCCAGTCGCCAGGACGGCGAGGTAAGCCGGAAATTATAAGCCACTCACCCGGTGATGGGAAACCAGCCCGGCCGGCCGGTCAGATCGGCTCCCAGGGCCTGGTCGCCAGGGCTTCGGCCAGCCGTCCAGGCAGCTCCGGGCCGGTGTCGAGCGGGACGCCGTCGATGGCGGCCAGGGCGTGGATGCCGCGGGAATAGCTGGCAAACGCTGCCTGGAAGCCCGGCAGGTCGGCCAGGACCACCTCTCGCCGGACCTGCTCCACCCCCAGATCCCGCAGCCCGGCTTCCACCAACTGCTCCATGATCCCCCGCAGCGCCGGGGCCTGCGGCCAGACCACCCGGGCACCGTCCCAGAAACCGATATTCCAGATCGAGCCCTCGCTGATCCGCCCCTCCGCATCGACGAACAGCGCATCGTCGTAGCCGTCGAGCCGGGCCTGCCGCCTGAAATGGAACAAGGGGAACGTGCCGGCGTGCTTGATCTGTGGCAGGACGCGTTCGTGGCGGTAGGTTTTCACGCGCAGCGGCGAGGTGGTCGCCGTGGATGGCGGCCCCAGGGCGATCAGCACGTCGATGTTGCTCACGCGACCGGGATCGTCGATATCGAAATCGCGAGAGAACACCGTGATCCTCGCCGAGCAGTCATTCGCGTTCGCGGCTTCGAGAACATGACGCAAATCCGCAGTGACACGGCCTGGATCGAGTTCCATCGCGAAAAGTTCGCGCGTGCCCGCCTGCAGTCGTTGCAGATGCAGCTGCAATCCCTGCACCGCCCCGCCCCGTATCTGCATGACGGTGAAGTGGTTGTAGTTGCGCAGCGCCAGCGCGCGCAAATCTTCCGTCGTGGCGGGATGGCCGTTGCAGAACACGAGAGACATATCAGCCTGCCGAAGTTTCAAAGGCGTTGAAGAACTCGTCATCCCGGCCTTCGCCGGAATGACGGGCGTTGGATTGTCCAGAGATTCCTATCAGACAACGAAGAAAAGAATCCGCGATCATTTCGACGGCAATAGCGCTTCCGCCTCATTCCACCAACGCTCGATGCATTCCGCCGCCGGCAATGCCGGCGCCAGCCATGCCGACTGCCCGGCCCACGCCTGCATGCGCGAGACGTCGTTCGACTTCGCCGCGGCCTCGCGCATCGCGGCGGTCAAGCCACGCTGCACCGGATAGGCGGCAGGACGCGGAGCGTCCTCGCTCGCCGCGGCGCGCACGTAATCCGTCGCCAGCGAGCGGCCGAGGCGTCCGGAGAATGCGCGCGTCGGCCAGGTATCCTCCGGCTCCGCCGCCGCGATGGCATCGGCCCAGCTCGACGCGATGCCCGCTTCCGGCGTGCGCAGGAAACCAGTGCCGATCTGCACCGCGCTCGCGCCCAGCGTCAGCGCCGCTGCGATGCCACGGCCATCGGCGATGCCGCCAGCTGCGATCACCGGAACGCGCACGCGATCGACGATGCGCGGCAGCAATGCGAACAGACCGGTCGCCTGTCGCTCGGCGTTGGCGGCGTCGAACGCACCACGATGTCCGCCCGCCTCGAAACTCTGCGCCACGATGACGTCGGCACCGGCGGCTTCCGCCTGCAATGCTTCCGACAACGTGGTCGCGGCGGCGAACCAGGCGATGCCGGCGGCCTTGGCGCGCGCGACGACATCGGGCGGGAACACGCCCATGATCGAGGAGATGGCGGCCGGTCGCGCTTCCAGTGTCGCATCGCACTGTGCGGCGAAATCGTGGAGCTTCGCATCGCCGGCGTTCTCCGCGACCGCGGGTCCCCATTGACCGAGGAATCCGCGCACCGCCGTCTCCGCTTCGGCGTCACGAACGGGTGGCGGATCCGGAATCCACAGATTGATCTGGCAAGGCCCGTCGCTTCGCGCGCGAAAATCGTGCATCCATGCCGTGATCTGCGCGGGCGTCAGCATCAAGGCGCCGAGCGCTGCCATTCCACCGGCGTTGGCGACCGCGATCGACAGTGCCGTCTGCGGCGTTCCCGCCATCGGTCCCAGCAGGATTGGCGTGCGCAGGCCGAAGCGTTCGCAGAATGCGGTTGCGCGGGCGCGCGGCGAAGTCATCGCGGCTATGAACGTCTCAGCGGAACGGCATTCCACCGCCGCCCATCATCCCGCGCATGCCGCGCAGCATGCCCTTCATGCCGCCGCGGCCGAGCTTGCCCATCATCTTCTCCATCTGCATGTACTGCTTCATCAGACGGTTGACGTCGGCCGGCGTGGTGCCGGAGCCCTTGGCGATGCGCGCGCGGCGCGAGCCGTTGAGCAGCGCGGGATTGCGGCGTTCTTTCTTCGTCATCGAATTGATGATGGCGATCAGGCGCGGCACTTCCTTGCCGGTGACCTGGTTCTTCACCGCGTCGGGGATCTGTCCGATGCCCGGCAGCTTGTCCATCAGTCCGGAGAGGCCGCCCATGTTCTGCATCTGTTCGAGCTGGTCGCGCATGTCGTTCAAATCGAACTTCTTGCCCTTGGCGACCTTCTCGGCGAGTTTCTGCGCCTTGTCCTTGTCGACCTGCTGCTCGACCTGCTCCACCAGCGACAGCACGTCGCCCATGTCGAGGATGCGGCTGGCGACACGGTCGGGATGGAACACGTCGAGGCCGTCGGGCTTTTCGCCCACGCCGATGAACTTGATCGGCTTGCCGGTGACGTAGCGCACCGACAGCGCCGCGCCGCCGCGCGCATCGCCGTCGGTCTTGGTGAGCACCACGCCGGTCAGCGGAAGCGCTTCGGAGAACGCCTTGGCGGTGTTGGCCGCGTCCTGGCCGGTCATCGAGTCGACGACGAACAGGGTTTCGACCGGCTTCACCGCGGCATGCAGCGCCTTGATCTCGGCCATCATCGCTTCGTCGATGGCGAGGCGGCCGGCGGTGTCGACGATCAGCACGTCGGCGAAGGATTTGCGCGCGTCGTCGATGGCGGCGCGGACGATGGCTTCCGGTTTCTGATCGGCGCTGGACGGGAAGAACGCGACGTCGACTTGCTGGGCCAGCGTCTTCAGCTGCTCGATCGCGGCCGGACGGTAGACGTCGGCCGACACCACCATCACCTTCTTCTTGCGCTTTTCCTTCAGGTGCTTGGCGAGCTTGGCGACGGTGGTGGTCTTGCCCGCGCCCTGCAGGCCGGCCATCAGGATCACGGCCGGCGCCGGCACATTGAGGTTGAGGTCGCTCGCCGCCGAACCCATCACGGTGGTCAGCTCGTCGCGCACCACCTTGATCAGGGCCTGGCCGGGCGTGAGCGACTTCAGCACTTCCTGGCCGACCGCGCGCACCTTGATGCGCTCGATCAGCGCCTGCACCACCGGCAGGGCAACGTCGGCCTCCAGCAGCGCAATGCGGACCTCGCGCGTGGCTTCGCGGATGTTGTCCTCGGTGAGGCGGCCGCGGCCGCGCAGGCGTTCGATGGTGCCGGAGAGGCGCTGAGTGAGGGATTCGAACATGAGAGAGAAGGAAAGAAACGATCCACAAGTATACCGGGCGGCCGTGCCTCGCCCCGCCGAGACGTATCGCCCGGAATCCGACCCGCCTCTCGCTATATACTCCCCCCTACTATCCAGGGAGCCGACCGTGAGCGCCACTTCAGAGTTGATCCACCGCTATTACGATGCCTTCAACCGCGCCGACTGGGACGCCATGCTCGCCTTGCTCGACGACGGCGTCGCACATGATCTCAATCAGGGCGAGCGCGAGATCGGCATCGACGCCTTCCGTGCGTTCCTCGGCCGCATGGACCGCAGCTACGCGGAACAGTTGCGTGACATCGTGGTACTGGTTTCGACCGATGGCACGCGCGCCGGAGCCGAGTATGTCGTGCACGGCACCTACAAAGTCAGCGACGAAGGCCTCCCGCCCGCGAAGGGCCAGCGTTACGTGCTGCCCGGCGGCGCCTTTTTCGACATCCGCGACGGCAAGATCGCGCGCGTCACCAACTACTACAATCTGCAGGATTGGATCGCGCAGGTATCCGCGTAATTCCCATGGTCGGTTCCAGCACACCACTCATCGAGTGTTTCCGCGGATCGGAAGTCGGCGCGTATCTGAAAGCGGTCGCGAAGCTGCGCATCTCCGTCTTTCGGACGTTTCCCTATCTCTACGATGGCGATCAGGCCTACGAAGAAAAATATCTGGCGACGTATGCGCAGTCGCCGGACAGCGTGTTCGTGATCGCATTCGACGGCTACGACGTGATCGGCGCTTCGACCGGCATTCCGCTGGACCACGACGGCGAAGTGTTCCAGCGGCCCTTCGTGGAACGCGGGATAGCGCCCGAGGATGTGTTCTACTTCGGTGAATCCGTCCTATTGCCGCAATATCGCGGACTTGGAATCGGCCATCGCTTCTTCGACGAGCGCGAATCGCATGCGCGGGCGCTCGGCCGCTTCCGCTGGACCGCATTCGCCGCCGTCGACCGCGCCAAGGACGATCCACGCCGGCCCGGCAATCACCGCGACAACGACATGTTCTGGCTCAAGCGCGGCTACCAGCGCCGACCCGGCATGACCATGCACCTGTCCTGGCGTGAAATCGGCGAAAGCGACGAGAGCGAGAAGCCGCTGACCTTCTGGCTGCGGCCGCTGGAGCCGGCAGCATGAAGATCGCCGTCGCCAAATATCCGATCGGAGCGCCGCGCGATTTCGAAGCCTTCGCGGCCAAGCAGATGCAACTGCTCGAGGCCGCCGCCGCGCAAGGCGCGGAACTGGCCGTGCTGCCGGAATATCTGGCACTGGAACTGGGCGCGAGCTTCGGCGACGACGTGCGTGGCGATTTGCATGCCTCTCTCGCCGCGTTGCAACCCTTGCACGCACGATGGCTGGAACTGTTCACAGGCCTCGCCTCGCGACTGCGCCTGCATGTGCAGGCAGGCAGCTTCCTGCTCGCGGCCGGCGACGGCCGGTATCGCAATCGCGCCTACTGGTTCACGCCGGAGGGCCGGCATGGCTTCCAGGACAAACTGCAACTCACCGGCTTCGAAAAGCAGGCCGGCGTGATCGAAGGCGGCGACGCGCTGAAGGTGTTCGAGTTCGGCCCGGTCCGCGCCGGCATTTCGGTCTGCTACGACAGCGAGTTCCCGCTGCCGGTGCGCGCGCAATGCGAAGCCGGCGCGCGCCTGATCGCGGTGCCGAGCTGCACCGACACGGAGGCCGGCGCCACACGCGTGCGCGTGGGCTGCCTGGCGCGGGCGCTGGAGAACCGTTGCTTCGTCGCGCAATCGGTCACCGCCGGCATGGCCGAATGGAGTCCCGCGCTGGATGTGAACACCGGAGAAGCCGCCGTGTACGCGCCGATGGATCGCGGGTTGCCCGCCGACGGTGTACTGGCACAGACGCATGGCGATCAGGTCTGGGCCTACGCCGAACTCGATTTCGCCGCGCTCGACGCCTCGTGCGCCAACGCGCAGGTGGCCAACGATGGCGACTGGGCCGGGCAGCTGAAACCCGGGTTGCGCAAGGCGAAGGTCGAGGCGTTCTAGCCAAAGGGGAGCGGCGCTTGGTCATCCGGGATGAATGGACGTCGCAACTTGTCTTGCGGCCTCCATCGGCCGGCTCCCGACTTTCCTCGCCGTGTGCGACACTGAGCAGATGACAATCGTTCTCATCGCCGTCGTCGCCTATTTGCTTGCGGCCCTGTTGCTGGTGCGCGGCGTTGCCCGCGGCGGGGAGAAGCGTTCGTGGTTGTGGCTGTTGCCGGCCGTGCTGGCCGCTGGCCTGCACGGCGTGTATCACCTGCTGGTATGGCGCAACGCCGGCGGCACGGACCTGCATTTCTTCTCGGCGCTGTCGCTGGTCACGCTCGGCATGTCGCTGCTGACCTTGCTGGTCGGCGCGCGCGGCAGCACCGCGGCGCTGGGCGTGGTGGTGTTCCCGATCGCCGCCATCATGCTGACCGGTTATGCCTGGTACGGGCACCATTTCGCCGAAGGGCTCGACTGGCGCCTGCAGCTGCACGCCTGGTGCGCGCTGCTCGCCTACGCCACGCTGGCGATCGCCGCGCTGCTGGCAATCATGCTGTGGGTGCAGGAGCGTGCCTTGCGCCGGCGCGAATTCCACGGCTGGCTGCGCGCGCTGCCGCCGCTCACCGAACTGGAAATGCTGCTGTTCCGCACCATCGCCGTCGGCTTCGTGCTGCTGACCGCGACGCTGCTGACCGGTCTGTTGTTCGTCCAGGACCTCTTCGCCCAGCACCTGATCCACAAGACCGTGCTGAGCGTGCTGTCGTGGCTGGCCTTCGGCGCGCTGCTGTTCGGCCGCTGGCGCTACGGTTGGCGCGGCGCGGTGGCGGTGCGCTGGACGCTCGCGGCCATGATCCTGCTGGTGCTGGCGTTCTTCGGCAGCAAGTTCGTGCTGGAAGTGGTACTGCGCCGGACCTGACCGGCCACCCCCTCTCGCACGGATTGCGGAAACTACGACTTCGCGCACGTCGCGGCCCGCGGGCGAGCCCGCAACATGCCGCACTCGGAATCACAGGGGAAAGGGATGACACGCACCAACATGACCACTCTCCGCGCGCTAGCGCTGTTCGGGCTGCTCGCCCTCACGCCGTTCGCTACCGTTCTCCTGACCACGGATGCCTCCGCCGCTGGCGCGCCGCCCAATCCGGCCAAGGCCACGCTCGAACTGGCGAAGAAGCAGTTCGCACTACCGCCGGGCGCGGCGATGGAATTGAGCATGCGCGGCAGCACCTCCCGGCCCGAGCAGGCGCGCGACGCGGCGGCCGCGTTCGCCGATGTCCCTTCCGATCAATCGGTCGTGCTCACCGAGGACGGCCGCTTCCGCCTGAAGACACGCACGCTCTATCCGGGATCGATCGTGTTCTCCTTCCTCACCGTAGGTTCGCCGCAAGGTTCGTCCACCATCGACGAACTGCAATGGCGCGATGGCACCGAGATCTCGAAGGAGGATGCCGCCAGCGCACGCAAGGATTACGCGGACCTGCTGTTCCTCTCCCCCGCGCTGCTGTTGCGCGATGCGTTGAACCGGAAACCCGTGAGCAAGCCGGCCGCCCGCAACGCGGAACCCGGTGCCACGCAACGCATCGAGGTGAGCTTCAAGGACGCCGCCGGCCGCCCGACCACGCTGACGCTGGATACCGCCAGCGGCCGCATCGAGTCGGCGACGTCGGGCACGCGCCGCTTCACCTACGTCGGCTATCAGAAGCAGAAAACCCTGCTGCAACCCACCCGCATCACCCAATACGACGGGGACAGGGTCGCGACGCGCTGGAACGACGTGACCACGCTCCTCATGCCCGCGCCTTCCCCGGAGGTCTTCAACCTGCCCGATGGCTATACCGAAGCCGCGGACCGCAGCCCCTTGCGCGCCACCGATCTTGGCGAAGGTGCCTATCGCATCGACGGTGCGCCCTCGGGTTACCACACCGGTTTCGTGGTGGGCGATCGCGCCATCGCGGTCTTCGACGCGCCGGTCAGCGTCGAGGAAGCCGAACAGGTCAAGGCCGTGATCGAGAAGGCCGCGCCCGGCAAGCGCATCGCCTATGTCGTGGTGTCGCATCCGCATGGCGATCATGTGGCCGGGCTGCGCGCCTATCTCAAGGACGGCATCGAGGTCGTCACCGGCCCAGGTGCCGGTGTGGCGCTGAAGCGCCAGCTGAGCGCAAGCGCGCAACTCAAATTGCGCGAGGTGAACAACACGGATGAACTCGACCTCGGCGGACGCACGCTGAAGCTTTACGCGATCAACAGCACCCACGCCTCGAGCATGCTGGTCGCCTACGCGCCCGCCTCCCGCACCGTGTTCCAGGGCGATCTGTTCTATCTGCCCGAAGTCGGTCCGGTCCCGCCCGCCTTCGACGGCGCCGGGGAGTTGTCGACACTGATCACCGCCAGCCAGGGGCTGTTCGTCGAGCGCATCGTCGGCGTGCACGGGCGCACCGGCACCCTCGACGATCTCAACCAAAGCCTGGCGTTGCGCAAGGGCGGAGGATTCGCCCGCTAAACGTCCGGGCGGGCAAACCCAACCTGAATGGGATGCTGCAATGCGGCATTCCATTGTTGGAACAATATTTGCGTTGACAAATATTGCACGCAGTATCAACATGCCGCGCCATGACGATCCCCCCCTGCCCAGTCGCCTCGACCCACTCGGGCCCCACCCTTGGCCTGCTGATCCGCCAGCTGCGCGACGGCATCTGGGAACGGATGGAGCACGAGCTCGCCCTCGCCGGCCATCCGTTGACCTTCAGCCAGTACGTGACGATCAAGAAGCTGGCGATGTCCACCAACATCAGCGTCACCGACCTGGCCCGCACCGCCGAGCTGAATCCAGGAGCCATGACCCGCCTGCTGGACAAGCTCGAGGCCAAGGGCCTGGTCACGCGCGTCGCCGATCCGGCCGATCGTCGCGCCCTCCACATCCACCTCACCGAGGCTGGGCTGAACATCTGGCGCGATATCAAGCAATGCGGTGAGCGCGTGCTCGAATTCGCCCTCACCGGCCTTTCCCGCGACGAACGCGATCAGCTGATGCATCTGCTCGAACGCGTCCGCCACAACCTTTCCCCCACGGGTGATTGAACTCAGGTGATTGAACTCATGCCCAGACATCTCGCGCTCTCTCCCTGGCGTCCAGCGGTCACCGCGCTGGCGGCCGCATTGTTCCTCGCCGGCTGCGCCAGCACGCACGGGCTCGCGCCCGAAGGCAAGCTGACGCAGGCCGACAGCCTGCAGACCTCGCGCAGCCTCGACGGCTTCAGCTTCAGCGATGCCGCCTTCCCCACCCAGGACTGGTGGACCGCGCTTGGCGATCCGCAGCTCGACACGCTGATCCGCGAAGCGCTCCAGGACAGCCCGTCCTTGGCCGCCGCCGACGCCCGTCTGCGCCAGGCGCAGGCGCAGGCCAACCTGGCCAATGCCGAACGCAAGCCCACGCTCAGCGGCAGTGCCCAGTATTCGGGCGTGCAACTGCCGGAAACCCTGGTAGAGCCACCGATGGGTGGTGAGTACATGGGCAGCACGGTGCTGATGCTCAACTTCAAATGGCCGGTCGATCTGTGGGGCGGCAAGCGCGCGCAGTACGAAGCCGAAGTCGGTGAAGCGCGCGCCACGCAAATCGATGCGCAGGCCGCGCGCCTCACGCTGTCCTCCAACGTCGCCCGCGCCTACATCTCGCTGGCGCAGGCGTTCGATGCACTCGATGTCGCCGATCGCGAAAGCAAGCGCGCTTCGCACTTGTACGATCTCAGCCAGCAACGCGTGAAGGCCGGGCTCGACAATCAGTTGCAGCTGCGTCAGGCCGAAACTTCAATCGCGTCCGCCAAGCAGCAGGCACAGGCCGCGCAGCAGCAGATCGATGCCGTGCGCAATGCGCTCGCCGCGCTGCTCGGCAAGGGACCGGATCGCGGGCTCGACATCGCCCGCCCGCAACTCTTGCAGGCGCCAACGCCCGCCGTGCCCAAGGTGCTGCCCAGCGAACTGCTCGGCCATCGCGCCGACGTCGTCGCCGCGCGCTGGCGCGTGGAATCGGCCAGCCGTGGCATCGACGCGGCCAAGGCTTCGTTCAAGCCGAGCATCAACCTCAACACGATCGTCGGCCTGGCTTCGTCCGGCCTCTCCGATCTTTTCAGCAGCGACGCCCTGCTCGGCCTCGGCGGCCCCGCCATCAGCCTGCCGATCTTCGACGGCGGCCGACTGCGCGGCAATCTGGCCAAGAGCGACGCGCAGTACGACCTCGCCGTCGCCAACTACAACCAGACGCTGGTGAGCGCGCTGCACGAAGTCACCGACGCGGTGCAGAGCGCGCGTTCGCTCGACAACCAGATCGTCGCCGCGACGCAGGCGCGCGATGCCGCGCAGGCGGCATGGAAGCTCGCCGATAGCCGCTACCGCGCCGGCATCGGCACGCAGCTCGATGTGCTGTCGGCGCAGCGTCCGCTGCTGCAGCTGGACCAGCAGGTCGCCACGCTGCGCGCGCAGCGCTACGCCACGACAGTCGATCTCGACCGTGCTCTCGGCGGCGGCCTCGTGCTCGCCGCGCCCGAATCGTCTTCTACTCAAGATATTGCGAAGGCCTCCACGCCATGACCACCGAACCCAATCCCCAAGCTTCCGCACCCGCCGCCGCGCCGGCCGCGCCGAAGAACAGCAAGCGCCGTCGCGCCCTGCTGATCCTCGCCATCGTCGTGATCGCGGCCGGACTCGGCTGGCTCGCCTACTACTTCTTCATCGCCCGCTGGCATCAGGACACCGACGACGCCTACGTCCAGGGCAACATCGTCAGCATCGTGCCGCAGACCTCGGGCACCGTGATCAGCATCGATTCCGACGACGGCATGAAGGTCGAGGCCGGTCAGCCGCTCGTGCATCTCGACCCGAACGATGCGCAGGTCGCCTACGACCAGTCCATCGCCAATCTCGCCAACACCGTGCGTCAGGTGCGTGGCCTGTACAGCACGGTCGATGCCGGCCAGGCCGATCTGCAGGCACGGCAAGTCGCGGTGGAACAGGCGCGCGCCGACGTGAAGCGCCGCGAAGGCCTCGTCGCCAGCGGTGCGGTTTCACGTGAGGAGCTCGCGCATGCGCGCGACCTGCTCGCCTCCGCCGAAGCGGGACTGTCGTCCTCGCGTGGACAACTCTCGCGCAGCCGCGCCCTCGTCGACGCCACCACGCTCAGCAAGCAGCCGCAGGTGGAAGCCGCGGCCTCACAGCTGCGTCAAGCCTATTTGAACCTGCAACGCTCCGCGATCGTCGCACCGGTCTCCGGCTACATCGCCAAGCGGCAAGTGCAGCTCGGCCAGCGCGTGCAGCCCGGCACCTCGCTGATGACGATCGTGCCGCTGGAGCAGGTGTGGGTGGAAGCCAACTTCAAGGAAACGCAGCTCGGCAAGATGCGCATCGGCCAGCCGGTCGAACTGCATGCCGATCTGTACGGCGACGACGTCACCTATGAAGGCAAGGTCGCCAGCCTGGGCCTCGGCACGGGCAGTGCGTTCTCGCTGCTGCCGGCGCAGAACGCCAGTGGCAACTGGATCAAGATCGTGCAGCGCGTGCCGGTGCGCATCGAGATCGAACCGAAGCAATTGGCCGAACATCCGCTGCGCATCGGCCTGAGCATGAGCGTCGACGTGTCGATCAGCGACCAGAGCGGCCCTGTGCTCGCTGCCGCGAAGCAATCCGCGAAGCCATTGTTCGCCACGCAGGCCTACGCCAAGCAGCTCGCCGACGCCAATGCCGTGATCACTCAGATCATCGAGCAGAACCTGCCGACGCGTGGCAGCGCCGCCGGTTCGCGCTGATTCGGTTCTGATCACTGTGCCCTGATCGCTTCGCCCTGATCACTTCGTACTGCGACCGCCATGTCCACAACCGCTTCCGCTGCCGCGCCCGCCCCCCAGGTCGCGTTCCGCCCGCCGAACATGGCGCTGACCACGATCGGTCTGGCGTTGGCGTCGTTCATGCAGGTGCTCGACCTCACCATCGCCAACGTCTCGTTGCCGACTATCGCCGGCAACCTCGGCGCCAGCGCCGACCAGGCGACGTGGGTGGTGACCTCGTTCGCGGTCAGCAATGCCATCGCGCTGCCGCTGACCGGCTACTTCACGCGTCGCTTCGGCGAACTGAAACTGTTCGTCTGGGCGACGCTCGCCTTCTCGATCGCATCACTGCTGTGCGGCCTGGCCGAAAGCATGGGCATGCTGGTGGTGGCACGCGCGCTGCAGGGCTTCGTCGCCGGCCCGATGTATCCGGTGACGCAGGCGCTGCTGATCTCGCTCTATCCACCGCATAAACGAGGACAAGCCATCGCGCTCCTGGCGATGGTGACGGTGGTGGCGCCGATCGCGGGCCCGATCCTCGGCGGCTGGATCACCGACAACTACAGCTGGGAATGGATCTTCTTCATCAACATTCCCATCGGCATCTTCGCCAGCACCGTGGTCGCAACGCAGTTGCGCGGCCGCCCGGAAGTGCTGGAAAAACCGAAGATGGACTATGCCGGCCTGATCTCGCTGATCATCGGTGTCGGCGCGCTGCAGGTCCTGCTCGACCTCGGCAACGACGACGACTGGTTCAACTCCACCCGGATAGTGATACTGGCGATCGTGTCGGTGATCGCACTGACATTCTTCGTGATCTGGGAACTCACCGAGAAGGACCCGATCGTCAACCTGCGACTGTTCCGGCACCGCAACTTCGCCAGCGGTACCGCGGCGATGGTGGTCGCGTATTCGGCCTTCTTCGCGGTCGGCCTGCTGGTGCCGCTGTGGTTGCAGCGCAATCTCGGCTACACCGCGATCTGGGCCGGTTTCGCCACGGCACCGCTCGGCATCCTGCCGGTGCTGCTGACACCTTTGGTCGGCAAGTACGCCATGCGTTTCGATTTGCGGATCCTTGCCACCTTCGCGTTCATCGTGATGGCGGCGACCAGTTTCATGCGCAGCTACTTCAATCTTGACGTGGATTTCCAGCACGTCGCGGAAGTCCAGCTGCTGCAAGGCCTGGGCGTGGCGTTGTTCTTCATGCCGGTGCTGACGATCCTGCTGTCCGACCTGGAACCGCGCGAGATCGCCGCAGGCTCCGGCCTCGCCACATTCGTGCGAACACTTGGCGGCAGCTTCTCGGCATCGCTGACGACATGGGCGTGGAACAACCGCACCACCATTCATCACGCGCAACTCACCGAGCACATCAGCGCCTACGATCCCTCGATGCAGGAAACCGTGGCGGCCTTCGGCCGCGGCGATCTGCAGCGCGGCGCGTTCATGCTCGATCGCATGATCACCCAGCAGGCGACCCAAATCGGCTTCAACGAGATCTTCCACCTACTCGGCATCATCTTCCTGGTGGTGATCGTGTTCGTCTGGATCGCGAAGCCGCCGTTCGTGGCGAAGGCCGCCGGTGCGGCGGCCGGCGGGCACTGAGCGACGCGAGCGGATACGAAAAGGGCCGGTTTCCCGGCCCTTTTCATTGTCAGCCCATGCTGCGCGGAGCGATGCGTTCGCGTTCGGGCTCCGGCGCCGCCACGGTCTGCGCGAGCGTCTGCTCGCGCGTGCGCGTGGCATCGATCTCGGCCACGCGCTGCGTGCTCTCGGCCAGCGGCGTGCTCATCGCGACGGTGGTGTCGACACTGACGCGGCGGTGCCCAGGATCATCCAGCGCGCCCTGCACTGCGAATGTGAGCTTGCCATCGCGACTGGGCACGACATGCGAGGCTTCGTTCAGGCCGAGGCGCGTCATCTCCACCGTGAGCGCGCCCGCCAATTGCTTGCTGTGCTCGTCGGACTGACGATTGAAGCTCGCATCCAGCCGATGCACGCCATCGCTGGCGCTGCGGAACGTGGCATGGCGCGGATGGCTCGGGTCGTCCAGCAACGCGGCGCGATCGCCACGCTGGTGCGAGCGCATCCGCTCCAGGGCCTCCGCTTCGAGCTGGCGCGTGCGGTAATCCATGCTCGGCAGCACGGTCTCCTGCATGAGATGGCGCTGCACCGCTTCACCGGCGGCGCCTTGTGCGTTGCCGAAGAAAATGCCGCTCTCGATGATGTTGCGAATGCCCGAAGGCGTGCTCGGATTGTGCGTGGCAACGGCACCTACCACGGTGCCCACCAGCGTGCCGCCCGCGGCACCCACCGTTGGGGCCATCGCGGTGGTGCGTTGCACGCGATCGCCAATCGCATCGAAGCCGGCGTTCACTGCATCGCCGGCACGGTTCGCCTCGCGACGGAAACCGGTACCGGCTTCGGCAGCACCGCGTTCGATCACCGTGGCGCCTTGTCCGGCCACCGTTCGGATGTCCTGCGCGGTATTGCGTGCGGAGGTGATTTCCGCGCCGGCCTGTTGCATCTGCGCCTGGCAGTACAGCGCGGTTTCGCGATCGCGTCCGTCGGCAAGGTCACGCAAGGATGGCACCCAGTTGCCGACGCCACGCAACAGCAGATTGGTGGTGGCGTTGCTCCAACGCGCGGCTTCGCATTGCGCCATGTCGACGCCGGCGGCGAGATTGCCGCCAACCAGTCGCACCTGCGCCGCCAGTTCGCCACCGGCGCGCACCTGCATGCCGGTGAGCTGACCGACGGTCTGTATCCCCGTCTGCCCCACTATGCCGGTGACCTGCAAGCCGGCCCGATGGCCGTCACCTAGAAGATCGAGCCCGCGCCCGGTCAGATCGCCGGCGGTGGCAACGCCTTCGCCAAGCGTGCGACCGGCACGCGCGCCGCTCATCGCGACGGAGGCGACATCCAGCAACGGCCTGCCGAACTGCGCGACTTCGCTCAGCGCCATTTCCCGCGGACGATCGACCAGCCGATCGCCCTGCCATGTCATCGGCGTGAGCAACGGCTGCGCGTGACCGGCCGCTACGGGCATGTTGCGCAGGCCCTGCTGTCCGGCCGGACTGGCGAGTTGCGTCACCAGATCGGCGGCTTCTCGCCGCGCGGTCTCGCTGTACGGCAATTGCTGGCGCAACTGACTGTCGAGCAGTTCACGCGCGCCCGGCAGCTGCGTCAGCGCGGCGGCCTGACTGGCGACATCGTTGAGCTGCTGCCGGCGCATGGCATCCATGCGCTGCACGCCCGTCTGCGCATCGGTCAGTACTTCGCCGGCCACTTGATATGCGGTGATGGAGCGCCCGGTGTCGTGTACGGCACCGCCATGCTGCTGCACGTACCGCTGCGCCGTGTCCGGATGCAGGCCGGCGGCATTGAAGGTGATGGTCGGTGCGCCGGTCACTGCCGAGGCGGCCGAGGCGAGGCCGCCGCCGAGGGAGTGGCCGGTGATTTCGAAATCCCTGCCTAGGCCACCACGATCTAGCGCCTTGGCAAGGGACATGGCGCGGTTGTAGTAGTCGGTCTCCAACCCCAGGCCCTGGCGGCCGTTGGTCACCCAGTCCTGCGTCTCGGAGTGGCGCACCACCGTCTGCCCGTTTTCGTTGGCGACTACTGGTCCGTTCGAGCCTTTGAACGCCAATACCGGCCGCGCGTCCCTACCCATGACATTGGGATCGGGAATGTAGATCTCGGCGCGGAACGTCGAATCGTTGGGCTGCAGCATGTCCCTGATGAAGCGGTCATCGAGGGGCATGCCGTAGCGCTCACGCAAGAGTTCCGGATGTTCGCTGGCCCGCAGCCAGCCGACCGGGGGCGCGCCGCGATGCTCGGCGGAGTCGTAGACGTCGGTCGCAAGGCCGCCCATCTCGCGGGCATGGTATTGCCGTTGCAGGGCGTCGGCGTGTTGGGTCAGGGCTGGGTCGCGATGGACCCTCGCCTGCTCGCGGAACTGGTCGACGAAATCGCTCTGCTGCTTCAGCAGCTGCGCCTTCTCTTCGGGAGTACGCGGTGCTGGCGACCCCACCAGCATGTCATCGGTCGGTCCGTTCGGTCCTGTCACTGCGGCTCCTTCCCCTGGGCAGCGTCATGCCAAAACTGGCATCCGGTAGCATCCCTGTCAATGGCTGGTACATTTGGCCCCAGCCGATCGTAGGGATGCGGGATGACAGTCAACGACCTCCGACGCCTCGCCTTTGCATTGCTGTTGGCCCCCCTGGTGGCCTGTTCAGCCCAGCCGGCGGCGGCGCCGCCCGCCAAAGGCGGATGGAACGCGGCCGCGGACTTCGAGGGGCCCGCGCAGCCTCTGATACGTGCGGTCGAGAAGCGGCGTGCCGACGAAATCCGGCGGCTGATCCGTCAGGGAGGCATCAATCCCGATCAAACCTTCACCGCCAACGGCATGCCACTGGTGGCCTGGCCGATCCTCGCACGCGACCTGGAAGGCTTGCGACTGCTACTGGAGGCCGGGGCCGATCCCAACGCGCGCCGGTACCAGACCGACGGCAGGCCGCGCAACAACGCCATGGTCCTCGCCGCTGGCGAAGACGATCCACGTTACCTACGCATGCTGCTCGACCACGGCGGCGATCCCAATGCCCTCAACAGCAACTACGAGCCGCTGACTTACGTCGCCTTCCTGCGCAATCGCTGGGAGAACGTGCAATTGCTGGTGCAGCGTGGTGCACGTATCGACCAAAGTCTGTCCGGCGCCGCCGGTTCCGACATCAACCTCGGTTTCGACACTGTGATGGGCTGGTACTCGGGACTGGGTGATTTCGACAAGGTCTACTGGCTGCTGGAACAAGGCGGCGACCCGACGCTGCTGCTGAAGAAACCACCCGGCAAGCAATGGGACTCCCAGCGTGGACGCATGCCTATCCTGGAAGACATCTTCTGGCTGCCCGTGCAGCCCCGCATGCTCGAATGGCAACGCAAGTGCCAGCAATTCGTGCTGGACAAGGGCTGGAAGCGGCCGCCGCTGCCTGATTTCCTGCGGGAAAGCCGCCGCGATCTCGGCTTGCCTGTCGACGAGAAGGACGCTCCGCCGAAGCCGTGAGAGTCCTCGGCGGACGATGCCTCAATTCGCCGCCGACAATGCGTCGGACAACCGTTCCGCAACGATGATCTCCATGCCCTTGTAGCTCCCCGCCTTCGGCGCATTCGCCTTCGGCACGATCGCGCGCTTGAAGCCGTGCGTGGCCGCTTCCCTCAAGCGCTCCTCGCCGTTCGGCACCGGCCGGATCTCGCCGCTCAATCCAATTTCGCCGAAAGCAATCGTCTTCTCCTGCAACGGACGATCACGCAGCGACGACAACACCGCCAGCAGCACCGGCAGGTCGGCCGCGGTTTCCTGCACACGGATGCCACCGACGACGTTGACGAACACGTCCTGGTCGCCGACGACGATGCCACCGTGACGATGCAGTACCGCCAGCAACATCGCCAGGCGATTCTGCTCGAGGCCGACCGCGACGCGGCGTGGATTCGACAGCGGCGAGGCATCCACCAGCGCCTGCACTTCCACCAACAATGGCCGCGTGCCCTCGCGCGTGACCATCACGCAACTCCCAGGCTGCTGCGCACTGGCGCCGGAGAGGAAGATCGCGGAAGGGTTGGGAACTTCGCGCAATCCCTTCTCGCCCATCGCGAATACGCCCAGCTCGTTCACCGCGCCGAAGCGGTTCTTGAAGGCGCGCAGCACGCGGAAGCGGCTGCCACTGTCGCCTTCGAAATACAGCACCGCATCGACCATGTGCTCGAGCACACGCGGGCCGGCGATGCCGCCTTCCTTGGTGACGTGCCCGACCAGGAACACGGCCGTGCCGGTTTCCTTCGCATAGCGCACCAGTCGTGCGGCGGATTCGCGCACCTGGCTGACCGAACCGGGCGCGGCGGTCAGCACTTCCGTCCACAGCGTCTGCACCGAGTCGGCGACGATCAGCTTCGGACGCAATGCGGAGGCCTGTTCGAGAATGCGCTCGATGCCGGTCTCGGCCAGTGCGTTCAATCCATCGAGCGGCAGACCGAGCCGTACCGCGCGCCCGGCGACCTGCGCCAGGGATTCCTCGCCAGTGACGTACAGTCCCGGCAGCACGCCCGCCATCTGCGCCAATGCCTGCAACAACAGCGTCGACTTGCCGATGCCGGGATCGCCACCCACCAGCACCACCGCACCCTCGACCAGACCACCACCGAGCACGCGATCGAATTCGCCGATGCCGGTGGAAACCCGCGCATCTTCACTGTGGCGGACATCCTTCAACGCCGTCACCTTGGGCGCGTCGACCTTCCCGGCCCAGCTGGAACGGCGCGCGGCCGGTGAGGTCGTCGCGGAGCCGAGCGCGATTTCGCTCAACGAATTCCAGGCGCCGCATTCGCCGCACTGCCCTTGCCATTTGCTGTATTCGGCGCCGCACTCGCCGCAGACATAGGCGGTGCGGGTTTTGCCGGCGGATTTGCTCGTGGGCTTGCTCATCAGGCAGGAGGCGCTTGTTCTGGGAATGGGAAACGAACGGCACTGTAACGGCAACGCGTCGCTCAGCGCGAGACGCGCCCCTCGTTCAGACTGCGCGAATATCGCGCTGCGCCATCTTCAGGTTCAGCTGCGACGCAAGTCGCCGACGCCCTGCACCGCGATCACGAAACACGCATTCCGCGAGGCAGCGTGCGATGCATTGACGACGCAATGTCATCGCCGCCGCCTAGACTTCCGGCTCCCCCAAACAAGCAGGTCATCCCCTTATGTGCGGCATCGTTGGTGCGATCGCAAATCGCGATGTGGT
>NZ_JAJAVH010000016.1 GCF_020511115.1 Luteimonas panaciterrae | reverse complement strand
GTTCGTTTCTTTGATTCGCGCCATCCATGGCGCTCACCCCTTCGGAGCCGGCTTCGCCGTTCGCACGCGCTCCTGCGCGTGCAGTGGGGCTTACCAAAAGAAATGAACTCGCCCCTTCAGGGGCGAAACGCTTTTGATCTTTCAACAGCAACAGCAAAGGCAACAGCCAAATGGATCCCAGCTTCCGCTGGGATGACGAGCAAAGCTGCGACAGCGGACGGAACGCTTTTGCTTTAAGGTTCCAACCAAAGAGCAACCGGAAACTCTTCCGTGGCAGAAAACAACATCCAAAACCTCCTCGACATCATGTCCCGCCTGCGCGACCCGAATGGCGGCTGCCCCTGGGACCTCGAGCAGGATTTCTCCACGATCGCGCCATACACGATCGAGGAAGCGTACGAAGTCGCCGATGCCATCGATCGCAACGATCTGACAGCGCTCAAGGACGAGCTCGGCGATCTGCTGCTGCAAGTGGTCTTCCACGCGCAGATGGCGAAGGAGGAGGGTGCCTTCGCTTTCGGTGACGTGGTCGATGCGATCAGCGAAAAGATGCTGCGTCGTCATCCGCACGTGTTCGGCAGTGCAGCGCACAATGATGCCGATGCGGTGAAGTTGGCGTGGGAGCAGATCAAGCAGGCGGAGCGTCGCGATGCCGGTGAAAGCGACACTTCAGCCTTGGCCGGCATCTCGCGCGGGCTGCCGGAGTGGCAGCGTGCGATCAAGTTGCAGAATCGCGCCGCGAGGGTTGGGTTCGATTGGCCCGGGCCGGAGCCGGTGATCGAGAAACTTCATGAGGAAATCGATGAAGTGCGCGTGGAGTTCGCCGCCATCGCGGCCGATCCGCAGGACGCAAGCGCGCGTGACCGGTTGGAGGACGAAATCGGCGATCTGCTGTTCGTCTGCGCCAATCTCGCGCGTCACGCCAAGGTGGATGTCGGCAACGCGCTGCGCCGCGCCAATCTCAAGTTCGAGCGTCGCTTCCGGGCGATGGAGACGCTGGCGGCAGCCGATGGCGTCGAGTTGCAGAAACTGCCGCTGACGGTGCAGGATGCGTATTGGGACCGGGCCAAGGCCAAGGAGAAGGTCCAGGGAAGCTGAGCAATCTCGCATTGCCTTGAGATTCCTAAATCGAGAACGGGAGGTTCCATGCAGTGCTACAAGCACCATGATCGTGCCGCGGTGGGCGTCTGCCGGGGCTGCGGCAAAGGGCTTTGCGCGGAGGGTTGCGCCGAGGATCTGGGCTTCGGCTTGTCCTGCGGGGGCGAATGCAGCATCCGCATCGGTCACATCGAAGCCTTGAACCACAAAGCCGGCGCGGCTTACACGGCGGGCCGCCGTTATCTGTGGTCGGCGCCGCTGCTGATCGCGATCATGGGCGGTGTCTTCCTGTATTCGGCATGGGTGGAATACCAGAGCGGCCGCGATTACTGGTTCACCGGCACGTTCGGCCTGCTCTGGTTGCTGGCGGCACTGGCCGTGTTTTTGCGCAACCGCACGTGGGCGAGAGCGATTCGTTAGAGGAATGCCGTCATGTCACGCTTTGCCAATTTCCGAGAGTTCTATCCGTTCTATCTGAGCGAGCACAGCAACCGCACCTCGCGACGCCTGCATTTCATCGGCAGCTGCGGCGTGCTGGGGCTGGTGGTCGCCGCGATCGTGCTGGGCAACGGCTGGTGGCTGTTGGCCGCGTTGTTTTGCGGCTACGGCTTCGCCTGGGTGGGGCATTTCTTCTTCGAGAAGAATCGTCCGGCGACGTTCAAGCATCCGATCTATTCCTTCATCGGCGACTGGGTGATGTTCAAGGACATCATCGCCGGGAAGATCAAGTTCTAAGCCCGCTTTTTTAAGTCCCCTCTACCCGCAAACAGCGACACACGGAAGAAGACACCACCGCAATGGCGAAATATTCGATCGAGGCGCGGTTGTACCGCGTCAAGGAACTATCGGTCAGTCACAACTACTGGTTGCTGCGCGATCTGTCGACGGGAATACCCCTGGCGGAACTGCACGGCCTGATCACCGATCGCGCCACGGGCGCCGCGCTGCAGTTCGGGCTGGATGCGAAGGATGGGCATGCGTTGCAGGCGTGGCACTACATCCATGCGCCAGTGGAAGGGCTGTGGATGGCGCCGGAGCGCACCGAGTTCAACGACAGCGCGCTGTACTGGGAAGGGCAGAAGACGCTGGCGGTATTCGTCGGTGACGCGACCGAGGCGCTGCTGCGATGGAATTCGGCGGCTTCGCTGTTGCCGCTGTTGAATCGCCAGGATGCCGACTATCCGGACGCGGGCGAGGAAGGCGTCGACGACAACAGCGTGTACGCCACCCTTGGCGAGATCATGGGCGTGGAAGTGCACGTGTTCGAGGACGGGGATGCGCCGGGCGTCGCGCTGCGCATGCTCGATCCCAAGCAGATCGATGCCTTCCGCTTCCGTTTCGAAGGGCCGCGCGAGGATGCGGAGACGCCGGAAGCCCTGCCGAGCGAGCCCAGGCCGCGGATGGAGTCGCGTGCCGCGGCTTCACCGCCCAGGCCGCCGTCGTTCGATCCCACCAGCGCCACGCATCCGGACCACAATCTGTACCGGCAGAGCCTGGCCGCAGTGCACAAGCTCGATGCCAGCCTGGGCCGGACGCCGGACGAGGCCAGCGAGCGACTGGCCGCGAGCATGCTGCTGGTGGCCAAGCAGGCCGGGCTCGATCGCATCGATCATGTGATCCTGAGCATCAAGACCGATTACGTGACGCGCGGGCAGAACGTGTTCGTGGTGCAGAACGACTACCACTCGTGGTCGCACCGCCGTGCGCATACCGATACCGGGTCGGCGGTGGGAGCGTCGGCGGCGGAGACCTTCAAGAAGCTCGAGGCGCTCGCCGCGACGCCCTGAGGACCGTCATTCCAGGAAGTCACTCCAGGAAGATCAGCCACGCCGCCACCGCGATGAGCGCGAAGCCGGCCCAGTGGTTCCACTTCAGCGCCTGGCCGAGATAGGTCGCCGAGAAGACGGCGAACACCAGCAGCGTGATCACTTCCTGCATGCCCTTGAGCTGCGGCGCCGAGTACACGGCGCTGCCGAGGCGATTCGCCGGCACCTGCAGGCAGTATTCGAAGAAGGCGATGCCCCAGCTCACCAGCACCGCGAGCATCAGGGGCGAGGATTTGTACTTCAGATGCCCGTACCAGGCGAACGTCATGAAGACGTTCGAACCGATCAGCAGAATGACGGGCAGGAGGCGTTCGGACAGGGTCGGCATGGTGGAAGGTCGCAGGGAGGGGTCGGATGGGGTGAAAAGGTTAACCGCCTTCACGCTTTCTCCACTCGCGGCCCCCCACCCTTCACAAAGCTGAAGGGGCCTTCATTAACGATTGGGTTCCGGGGCATCAGGATGGTCGTGAAGGCGGGAACGCTGGTGAAGATCGTCTTGCACAGTCTCGGGACTCAGGAGCAGGTATGCGCGGATCACAAGAACCAAGCGGGCTTGTCCTGATCGTCGAGGACAACCGCAATATTTCGGAGATGGTGGGTGAGTACCTCGAGGGGCGGGGTTTCGAGGTCGACTATGCCACCGACGGGCTCGACGGCTACCGGCTGGCGTCCGAGAACAGCTACGACGTGGTCGTGCTGGATCTGATGCTGCCGCGCCTGGACGGCATCGAAGTCTGCAAGCGCCTGCGCGAGGAGGCGCGCAAGTCGACGCCGGTGCTGATGCTGACCGCCCGCGACACCCTCGATGAGAAGCTCACCGGCCTGGGTGCCGGGGCCGACGACTACCTCACCAAGCCGTTCGCGATTCAGGAGCTGGAGGCGCGCCTGCGCGCGCTGATCCGCCGCGAGCGCCGGCAGGTCGGCTCGGAGGTGCTGAAGGTCGCCGATCTGGTGCTCGATCCGGCCTCCCTGCGCGCCACGCGTGGCGGGGTGGAACTGCAGCTCTCGCCGATCGGCCTGAAGTTGCTGACCATCCTGATGCGCGAGTCGCCGCGGGTGGTCAACCGACAGGAGATCGAGCGCGAGATCTGGGGCAACAGCCTTCCGGATTCCGACACCCTGCGCAGCCACCTCTACAACCTGCGCAAGACCATCGACAAGCCCTACGGCAAGCAGCTCCTGCACACCGTGCAGAGCGCTGGATATCGCATCGCTGACATCGAGCAACCCCCCTCCTGACGGGAGGGAGTCTTGATGTAAGCTTGCGGACCCTCCGCACGGTCCCGCCATGCCCCAGGGGTTGCCACGCAAGCTCCGCTACGCCTTCATCTTGCAGGCGGTGCTGATGAGTCTTGCCATCGCCATCGGTATCGTCGTCGCTGGTGCCATCGTCCGCGAGATGGCGAGCGTGGAGCGGCTGCGCGCCGAGGCGCAGTACTACTGGACCGGCCGCGCGACCAATCCGCGTTTCCCGCTGCCGACGACCTCGACCGTGCGCAGCTATTTTCTGGCGCCCGGCGCCTCGCCCAATGCATTGCCGCGGGAACTGCGCGGCATCCAGCCCGGCGTGTCGAAGTTGCCGGGGACGCGCTACAAGGTCCTGCTCGAACAACGGCCGCAGGGGCGGCTGTACATCGTCATGTCCTTTCCCGTGACCGATGCGACCGTGATCTGGACCGCCACGATCTCGATCCTGCTGGCGCTGCTCGCGGTCGTCGCCGCGACCTGGGTCACCTACCGCATCTCCAAGCGTCTGGTGACGCCGGTGAACTGGCTGGCCGAGCAGGTCTCGCGCTGGCAGCCTGGCGACCCGGACACCGGCGCCATGGCGAATCTGCTGGCGCGCAGCCGCGTTCCGGACGACGACCGCAGCGAGGTCGGGCAGCTCAGCGCGGCATTGCGCGGACTCATCGAGCGCGTGCACGACTTCGTCCGCCGCGAGCGCGATTTCACTCGCGACGCCAGCCACGAACTGCGCACGCCGCTCACCGTGATCCGTGTCGCCACCGACATGATGATCGCTGATCCGGAAACCTCGCCGCGGTCGCAGCGCGCGCTGTCGCGCATGCAGCGCGCCGGCCGCGACATGGAAGCGGTGATCGACGCCTTCCTGATCCTCGCGCGCGAGGACGGCGACAGCGCGCTGCTGGAGGATTTCGACGTCAGCGCCGTGGTCGACGACGAAGCCGAGAAGGCACGCGCGCGCTTGCGCAACAAGCCGGTCGAACTGGTGGTGACCGCGTATGCCTCGCCGCGCCTGTACGCCTCGCCGCGCGCGCTGGCGGTGATCCTCGACAAGCTGCTCGACAACGCCTGCACGTTCACCGACCAGGGCCGCGTGGAGGTGATCCTCGAGAACGATCGCATCATCGTGCAGGACACCGGCATCGGCATGTCGCCGGAAATCCTCAGCAAGGCCTACGACCCGTTCTATCGCGCCGACATCTTCGGGCGCGGAGGCAAGGGCATGGGCCTGTCGATCGTGCGTCGGCTGGGCGAGCGCTTCGGCTGGCAGGTCACGCTGGATAGCGCGCCGGGCGTCGGCACCACGGCGACGATCGGGTTCACCAGGCACCTGATCGGATAGCGCCCGACCGGCGCCGGAACGAAAGTCGGCGCAATCGGGAACTTTCGCCACAGCATGCGATCCTGCTTACGGCGCTCCATCCCGCTTTCGGGCACTTGCCATTGACCCAGCCCGAACCCTCCCTCGAAATACGCCCGCCACGCACCTGTCAACCAAGGCCGGCCTGACGCGTTGTTGGGTATCGGCTCTCACCATAGCGACCGCATGAGCACAACAAGTCCGTCAAGAGCAGGTCAGTCAAGCGCCCGAAAGTCATCTTCGCGCACATTGCGCCGCATCGTGATCGTCGTGGCGGTCCTCGCCCTTGTCGGAGTAGGGCTCTGGTATTGGCAGAAACACAAGGCCGTGGCCGAGGAAGGCGCCTGGCGCACGACGCCGGTGGAACGCGGCGACATCCGCGTGGCGATTTCCGCGACCGGCACCTTGAGCGCGATCTCCACGGTCACCGTCGGCAGCCAGATTTCAGGACAGGTCACCGACGTGCTGGTCGACTACAACGACAAGGTCGAGAAAGACCAGGTCATCGCCCGCATCGATCCCAGCAGCTACGAGGCGCAGATCACGCAGGGCGCGGCGCAGATCGCCAACGCCGAGGCCTCGCTGCGGCAGGCGCAGGCGACACTGCGGAATGCCGAACTCGATTTCCAGCGCAAGTCCGAACTGGTCCAGCAACAGCTCGTCGCCAAGAGCGACGTCGACCTCGCGCGCGCCGCACGCGATCAGGCGCAGGCGCAGGTGAACGCCGCGCAGGCGACGATCCGCTCGCAGACCGCCTCCACGCAGACCACGCGCATCAATCTCGAACGCACCGTGATCCGCTCGCCGGTCAACGGCGTGGTGCTCACGCGCTCAATCGAGCCCGGTCAGACCGTGGCGGCCAGCTTGAACACGCCGGAGCTGTTCAAGATCGCCGAGGACCTCAGCAAGATGCAGATCGAGCTGGCCGTGGACGAGTCCGACATCGGCCAGCTCAAGGTCGGGCAGGCGGTGTCCTTCACCGCCGATGCGTTTCCCGATCGACAGTTCAAGGGCACGGTGGAACAGGTGCGGCTGTCGGCCACCACCACCAACAACGTCGTCACCTATCCGGTCATCGTGACCGTGAACAACAGCGACGGCACATTGCTGCCAGGCCTGACGGTGAATGCCGAAATCGAAGTGAGCAAGCGCAGCAACGTGCTCAAGGTGTCGAACGCGGCGCTGCGCTACAAGCCAGCCGAAGACGACAACGCGGCACCGGAAGCACCGCGGGCCGCCGGTGGCAGCGGCATGGTCGACGATCTCAGCCGCACCGCGGCCGAACTCGGACTCAATGCACAGCAGCAGGCCGAATTCGACAAGGCGATCGCTGCCGTGCGTGAGCGCATCGCCGCGCGCACGGCGCCGCAGGCCGGCAACGGTGGCAGCACCCTGTTCGGGCGCGGCGGTGGGCCGGGCGGCATGCGCATCACGATGGGCGGCAGCGGCGATGCGCAGGGACAGATGCGTCAGCGCATGGCCGAACGCATGAATCAGCAATTCGCCGCCTTCCGCGCCACGCTCAATGCGGACCAGCAGAAGAAATGGGACGCGCAGATCTCGGCCTTGATCGGCGCCAAGCGCGCGCCGCTGTTCAAGCTCGTCAATGGCAAGCCGCAGCGGATCATGGTGCGCGTGGGCGTCAGCGACGGCACCAGCACCGAGATTTCCGGCGACGTCCGTCAGGGCGACCAGGTCGTCACCGGCGAGCGTGCCGCGCAATGAGCGAGGCTGTCACAAGCCGGGCTGCGACAGGCCGGGAAGCGGCGGCCGTCATCGAGACGCATGACCTGGGCAAGGTTTATTCGCCCGGCAGCGAGGCGGAAGTGGTGGCGCTCAGGGGCGTGAACCTGCGCATCGCGCGTGGCGATTTCGTCGCCATCATGGGGCCGTCGGGTTCCGGCAAATCGACGCTGATGAATCTGATCGGCTGTCTCGATACGCCGAGTACCGGACGTTACGCCTGTGACGGTGTCGACGTAGCCACCCTCGATGCCGAGGAACTGGCGATGCTGCGCCGCGAGAAGATCGGTTTCGTCTTCCAGGGCTTCAATCTGCTGCCGCGCATGAATGCTCTGGAGAACGTCGCGATGCCGCTGGCCTACGCGCAGGTGCCGCCGCACGAGCGTCTGCGCCTGGGACGCGAGGCGCTGGCCGCGGTGGGTCTGTCCGAACGCGCGGACCATCGTCCCAGCGAATTGTCCGGTGGCCAGCAGCAGCGCGTGGCGATCGCGCGCGCCCTGATCAATCGTCCGCCGATCCTGCTCGCCGACGAACCCACCGGCGCGCTCGACAGCCGCACCGGCGAGGAAATCCTGTCGCTGTTCAAGAGCCTGCGCGACGAGGACCACACCGTGGTGCTGATCACCCACGATGCCGACGTCGCCGCGCACGCCGATCGCATCTACGTCATGCACGATGGCGAGCTGCATCCCGAAGGGGGAGGGGCCGCGCTTAGCTGATGCCCTATCGGCATCAGCTGCGGCTCCGAGCGCCCGGCCAAGGATGGCCGGGCAGGGCGATCCGCAAGGCAGTTAAGTTGCGCCAAGGATGGCAGAGCATTACGACCAAGAGGCTTTGTATGAACTTCACCGACATCCTCCGCACCGCCATCTATGCCTTGCGCGGCAACTGGATGCGCAGCGCATTGACCTCGCTCGGGGTGATCATCGGCATCGCCGCCGTGATCGTGATGGTGTCGGTGGGGCAGGGCACGCAGCGGGAGATCGACAAGCTGGTATCCGGTCTCGGGTCGCAGCGCCTGGACATCAATCCCGGTGCGGGTCGCGGTGCCGGCGGCGTGCGCATGAGCGCGAGCAGTTTCTTCACGCTTACCGAGGGCGACGTCGACGCGATCCGCACCGAAATCCCGGAAGTGCAATACGTGGCCGGTGCATTGCGCGGCAGCACCCAGGTCGTGTACGCGGAAAACAACGCCGCGACCAACTGGCAGGCCGTACAGCCGGATTTCTTCGACATCAACGGCTGGAGCGTGGCCAACGGCGCTCTGTTCGACGCGCAGGACTACAGCAGCGCGGCCAAGGAAGTGATCCTCGGCGACACCGTGCGCCGCACGTTGTTCGGTGACGACGACGGCATCGGACAGACCATCCGTCTGGGCCGCGTGCCCTTCACCGTGATCGGCACGCTGGCACCGAAAGGCCAGGGCGGCTTCGGCCAGGATCAGGACGACGTGGTGATGGTGCCGCTGGAAACCGGGCGCCGCCGTCTGATGGGCATGATGGGCCTGCCCCCGAGCGCGGTGATGCAGATCTCGCTCACCGTCGCCGACGCCAAGGACCTGGCCTACGTGCAGACCGAGATCGAGGCGCTGCTGCGCCAGCGTCACAAGATCAAGCCCGGTGACGACGACGACTTCAACGTCCGCAACATCAGCGAGATCGTGAAGACGCGCACCGCCACCACCGATCTGATGTCGAAATTGCTCGGCGCGGTGGCGACCATCTGCCTGATCGTCGGCGGCATCGGCATCATGAACATCATGCTGGTCTCGGTGACCGAGCGCATCCGCGAGATCGGCCTGCGCATGGCCGTCGGCGCCGCGCCGAGCGACGTGCGCCGGCAGTTTCTCGCCGAGGCGATGCTGATCTCGCTGATCGGCGGCGTCATCGGCATCGCTATCGGCATCGTCGGCGCGTTGCTGGTGGGCAAGTTCAGCGAGCTTCCGGTGGCGCTGAACGTTCAGGTCGTCGGGCTCGCGGCCGCGTTCTCGATCGCGACGGGCTTGTTCTTCGGCTACTACCCCGCGCGGAAGGCTTCGCAGCTGGATCCGATCGAGGCATTGCGACAGCAGTGATGCCGCATCGCGGCATCGCGGACATGAACGTGGATGACGTGATGAGCGGGCGCGTCGAGAAGCCTCTGCCCGTCACCGTCGAACTGTTATCCTTGTCTCGTCTCGGAACGGGAAGAGGTCATGTCAACTTTCCTGGAAAGCGATCGCATCGCGCCCGAAGCGGAACGACAGGTGTTCGGCGAAGCCGAGCGGCTGGCCGCGTCGGGTCGCTATCTGGAGGCGATCGACCGCGCCGTTGAACAAATTCGCCGTCAGCGCGACGCGACTTTGGAATCCCGCCTGGTGCAATGGCGCAGCGCGGCCTTCGCCGATCTGGACAAGTCACAGCCACGGCCGGAGTGGCCGCCGTACGCCGAAGATCCGCGTCCCGGCGTGGGCGGACTGTATGAAATCACGCCGGATCAGCTGAATCTGCAAACGCTTGCCGGCGGCATCCTGCATCACGGCCATGTCCTCGTGCGCGGGCTGTTCTCGGTCGAGGAAGCAGAACGTTACGCGGCCGGCATCGACCGGGCGATGGCCGCGCGCGATGCCGCGCTCGGTGGACATGCCACGGATGAGGAAGCGGCCTGGTACACGCCGTACCCGCATCCGGAAGGCACCGAATTGGGGAAATCCCGCGAGTGGGTGGAATCCTCGGGCGCCGTGTGGACCGCAGATTCGCCGCGCAATCTGTTCAATCTGATCGAGCTGTTCGAACGCAAGCGCATCGTCAGCCTGATCGCCGAATATCTTGGCGAGCGGCCGGCGTTGTCGATGGGCAAGTCGACGCTGCGCCGCGTCGCGGCATCCTTGAACCACACCGACTGGCATCAGGACGGCGCCTTCCTCGGCGCGGACGTGCGCAGCATGAATGTCTGGGTCGCGCTGACGCCTTGTGGCGTCGATGCTTCCGGGCTGGACGTCGTCCCGCGCCGCATTCCGCGCATCCTCGAAACCGGCACCCACGGCGCCTACTTTCCGTGGTCGGTGGGGCATGGCCTGGCCGAGATCAGCGCGGAGGGCACGCCGATCACTACGCCGGAATTCCAGGCCGGCGATGCGCTGCTGTTCGATCATCTGTTCCTGCACCGCACCGGTCTGCCGCCGGGCCGCACCAAGGATCGCTGGGCGATCGAGTCCTGGTTCTTCGCACCGTCGAGCTATCCGGTGCAGCAGGGGCCGCTGGTCATCTGAAACGATCGGCGCGCGCCGCGTGAAAACGGCCCGGTCGCATCGTGCGCATGCGACCGGGCCGTTGGACAAGCTGCGGAATCTCAGCTCGCGAGGACGGTGTCCGCGTCGTCGATGCGGGCCTGTAGCGTTTCGATCAATGCGGCCTGCTGGGCCAGCAATTCGCGCGCGCGCTTGAGCGCGTCCGTGCGACGTGTCAGCCGTCCCTCGGTCTGTTGCAGCATCGCGCGCAGGTGCATGGAGTCGTTCTCGATCGCGATGCATGCCTGCAGCAATGCTTCGGCCGTGAAGAAACTGTCGATCAACGCGCGCAATTGCGGCGTCATGCGCGATTCCGGCACGAAGATGCCCAGGCCGTTGAAGAACGGCAGGATGAAGTCGTGGATCGGATGCGGGGAGGATGCGATGAAATCCTCGATGCCGGTCAGGACGCCATTGCGCGGGCCGCCTTCATGCGTGGCATTGGCGAGAACGCCGTTGAGCCCTTCCTCAACCAGTTCGGAGACGCCGGGCAGGATGCCGCGGTAGGCGTAAGGGTGCCGTTCCGTGGGATCGAGGTCGTCGGGTTTGTAGTACATGTCGCGGCGCGCGTAGGGCCAAGCGCAGTCGTGCGCGAGGATGATCGGCGGCTTGACGCCCGCTTCGGCGGCGCCTGCGAAAATCAGGGTCAGTTCGTTGTAGATGGTGGTCCAGTTATGGTCGCCATCCAGCAGGGCGATGTCGGGAGTCGCCACCAACGGGATGGCCTCGACGCTGCGCAACGGATGGTAGGTGTATTCGTCGCCATAGCGAGACATGACTTCGTGCAGCGAAGGCTGCGGCGCCGGATCGATGATGTCGACGTGGCAATCGTGCTGGCGGCAGTATTCGAGGATGTGCTGGGTGTTCCAGCCTCGATCCGCGCCGACTTCCATGATCCGGCTGGGCCGCACGGTTTCGATGATGGGCTGAAGGTGGCGATACCAGAAACGGTTCATGGGGCGTGACCTGATTGCGAATCCAAGTTGTCCAGGGAAGCATCGTAGGCGTCGAAGGGGCCGACATCGCCGACACGGCGGAGATAACCGTTCGGTGAAGTGGAAATCAGATGCTGGTTCCACGTCTTGTCGATGACGAATGCCGACGAGGCTACGAAGCCGTTGATCGCGCTCTGGAACCAATAGGAGGAATAACCTAGCCAAGGCTGGCCGAAGACCGAGCCGAGGAAGATGAGGTAGGACCGGAACGAGACGAACTGCGCGTACGCACGCAGCTGCTCCACCGGAATGTAATCCTCCTTGCGCGGCGAGAAGAACACGAGGCTGGTTTCGTCGGCGCCGACCAGGCCACGGACCGCGGACAAGGTATCGCCGGAGTAGGCATCGCCGACGACGAGGCGCACCCTGGCCGGCAATTGCGTGCGAAGCGGCTCGTCCGTGACGACGACGATCCTGGAATCCTCCAGGCCGAACATCGTCAACATCGAATCCAGGAACAGGATCAGGCCGTGCTCGGAACACGTGGTCACGATGCACTGCGGGCGTTCGGTCCTGAGGATCTCCTGGAAGTTGACCAGATCCGCTGGAGACACGCCGACCGGCTGGCCCAGCCATGTGGTTTTCCGATGCAGATTGGATTCGGCGTAGGACGCTTGCAGATAGATCTGCGCGCCGCGATCGAAATGCATTTCGATGTTGCCGGGACGCGTCTTGTCGGTGATGCCCAGTCGCAACGGCAACAGCGGACGCTGCCGGACCGACACCGACGCATCATGGTGGATACGGCCGCGAAGCCGGATGCGATCGCGCGGAATGGCCTGGAATTCCTCTCCGCGCAGTTGCCGGTAGTTGTGCTGGTAGGTGCGGACGCGGAAATCCTTTTCGTCGTCGTCGACATTGGTGGTGGTGCCGCCGTGGAACTGATGGAAAGTCGCCTCTCCGATCAGCGACACGATCTCGCCCGTCATGCCGGAGGCGGCGCGCTTGAGCAGATCGAGGTTGGCGAAACCGCCGCCGGGCTCGCTGAAGCCTTCGTCCATGCCACCGATGCGGTCGTACAGGCCCGTCGGTAGGAACAGGCAGTTGCTCTCGATCAGCGCATTGAGCCACGGCTCCGGGTTTTCACCGATGGGGTCACCGATGAAGAACATCTGGTAACCGTCCGCGGGCCAGTGGATGCGTTCGAACAGCTTGTCCTCCATCTCCCGCGTGTAGCCGACCGCGGAAAGCCAGCGCTGATCGCCACCGATGAACCAATGGCGCACCGCCACGATCGCATGCGGATCCGTGGAGAACGCGTCGATCGCTTCGCGGATCACGCCGGGGGTCAGCACGTGGGCGCCATCGATCATGATGGCCAGATGTGCACCGCGTGCCTGGCGCGCGGCTTCGTTGATCGCGGCGCAAGGAGAGGGCAGGAGCTGGTTCGGACGGAAGAGTTTGAACTCCGGTCCGAAGCTCTCCACCCATGCCTTGTCCAGCGGCGGGTTGGAGCCGTTGTCGATGCACAGCACTTCGTACGTGACACCGTCGATGCCACGCTGGTAGCGGCGGCTCAGCGAAGTGAGCGTGCGCTCGGCCTCGCGGCGCATGTTGTAGAAGTTGACGATGAAGGTGATGTCGACTTCCGGCGCGACTGCGTCCCTGACGATGGGCGCGAGTGCCGTACGATGCGCGGCGATGGTGCGCTTGTTTTCGCGAATGCGGATCGGGCGGGCCGTGAGAGGCTGGCGCGTTTCGGCGATGCAGATGTCGATCTCATGCAGTTCTCCATCGCGCAGCGATTCGGGCGTGGGAACACTGAAGCCGCAGAAGCCGTTGCCCTGCTGCAGATCGGCGATATCGCTTCGCCACAAATCGGCATCGAAAGTGACGAGGCACTGATCGCCTTCGTAAACCGCCAGCGAGACGCGTTGCGGCGCGCCGTCGGCTCTGTGAATCCAGCCGCCGATCCTGCTGTGCGAGGTCGTATCGAGGTAGCCGAAAAATTCGGCGTTGCACAAAGCGATCGGTGGCTTGTCGGGCGTGCGTGTGGCGGCCGTGTCGCTGAGCATCGTGCTCGGGAGCGGGCTGCCGAACAGTTCGATGCTGCTGCCGTCGGGGTGCCGCGCATGCAGCGAAACCGAGGCGTCGGTACGAGCCAGGTGTTGCAAGGGGAGCGCGAAGGCGTAATAGCCGTCGTGCTTGCCCGCGCTCTCCAGATCGGAGCGGTATCGATAAGCCGTCGTGGTGGCGACGACAGCGCCATGCATCACGGCCTCGACCACGACGCGATGGCCGGCATGTTGCGGGAACCAGGCCCAGCCACGGATCACGCCGTCGCTGACGCCGTCGACGAAGCCTTCGAAGAACGGCGCGACCGTCGCGTTCTGCAACGAATCGGAAGGCGGCGCGGGAGGCGGCGGATCTCCGGTATCGCCACGCGGCTGCTTCAGCACCTGTTCGACACTGTCTGTCACACGTCCTCCCAAAACGGATTTATCCGATAGCGATGTGAATGCGCTTCCTGCGATTCGCATCGCCCCGGTGCCGAACGAGGCGTTCGGTCGCCGTTCCCCTGCGTAGGGGGCGACGATACAGAATGTTGACCCAGGACGCACTCCGAGATTCGACTACGGCGCGCTCTGCATCGTTCCACCGGTAGACGGGGGCGGCCGGAACTCTGTTGCCGCATTGCATCATCGGCCAAGCTTTGGTCGGATGAGGACGATTTCGGTCAGTCTGAAGACACTTGCGGCGGCTTGTTTAGATCGTGCAGCACGAGCCGTTTCGCCAGGCGGGCGGCGACAGCGCGGGAGACGGTATCCTGCGCAACCGTTCAGCGACCGATTCCAACCATGACCGCAACCACCAGGCCCACGGCACTCGTGATTCACGGAGGCGCGGGCGTCATCGAGCGCGCGCAGCTGTCGGTCGAGCAGGAGCAGGGTATCCGCGCGGATCTCGACGCGGCGCTGGATGCCGGCCATGCGGTCCTGTCGCGCGCGGGCAGCGCGCTCGACGCGGTGGAGGCAGCGGTGCGCGTGCTGGAGGATTCGCCGCGCTTCAACGCCGGCAAGGGTGCGGTCTTCGATGCGGAAGGGCGGCACGAACTCGATGCGTCCCTGATGGAAGGGCACAGCGGCCGCGCCGGTGCGGTGGCGGGCGTCACGACGATACGCAATCCGGTCTCGCTGGCGCGGGCGGTGATGGAGCATTCCCCGCACGTGCTGCTGATCGGCGCCGGCGCGGAGGCGTTCGCCGATAGCCGCGGCGAGATCGTGCGCGTCCCGAACACCTGGTTCGATACCGAACACCGTCGCGGCGAATGGCAGCAGGCGCAGGCACGCGAGCGCGAGGACGCGGCGGCGGGCGAAAACCTGAAGGGCAAGTATTTCGGCACTGTCGGCGCGGTGGCGCTCGATGCGCAGGGACGTATCGCCGCGGCGACGTCCACCGGCGGCATGACCAACAAGCGCTGGGGCCGCGTCGGCGATTCGCCGCTGATCGGCGCCGGTACCTGGGCGGATGCGCGCATCGGTGTGTCCGGCACGGGCTGGGGCGAGTTCTTCATCCGCTGCGCGGTGGCGCACGACATCGCCGCGCGCGTCGCCTATCGCGGCGACAGTCTGCAGGTGGCCGCCGATGCGGTGATCATGGACACCGTGCCCGCGCTCGGCGGCGACGGCGGCGCGATCGCGCTCGATGCGGACGGCAATATCGCGATGCCGTTCAACACGGCGGGGATGTATCGCGGCTGGATCCGGCCGGACGGCTCGCGCGGGACGGCGATTTTTCGCGACTGAAGCGCTGGCGCCTGAAGTGCCCGCGACTGACGCGTCGCGGTCAACCCGTCGCCGGAGGTTGCGCGAAGAGTTCGCGCATCGAATCGCGCGTGAGCGTGGTCAGCGTGAACACGCCGAGCACCGTGCCGAACGGGAATTGCAGGCAGTTGATTCCCGCCACCACGAGGCAGAACGTGCGGTTGCGATGGGCGCGCAGGAAATTCCCGGCCAGCAGATTGAGCACGCCGACGACCAGGATGATCGTACCGAACACGAGATAGAAACAGAAGAAGATCCACATGAGTTCCGGCGGTGGCGGTTCGCCGGAGGATGGCTGCCAATGCTCCGGTGAAAAGACCGTGCGCATGATCGCGAAGTGCACGACGATGAAGCCGAGCCCGCACAACGACAGGCCGGCGAAGACGTAGTGGAAGATCGCGAGCAGGCGCAGGTGCTCGCGATCGCGAGTCTGGAGCACGATGTCGGTGTCGCTCATGACATCTCCTGTTTCTATTTCCTGTTTTTCGGCGGACTGTTTCCCGACAGCTGGTTTCACCGCGTGCGCCGGCCCCACGTCGCGATCAACGCAAGTACGGCGCGACGACGCTCCGCCAGACATCATATCCCTGCCGATTCATGTGCAGACCGTCCTCGCCGAACAACTCCGCGCGCGGCTTTCCGTCGGCATCGAGCATCGGCGTGGCGATGTCGACGAAGGTGACGCCGGACAGGGCGGCCGCGTCCGCTTTCAGCAGGGCATTCGCCTCGCGCTGTCGCGGCAGCTGCGCCAGGCGCGCGAGGCTGGGCTTGATCGAGAGCACGACGATCGGCACCTTCGGCAGATCGCGGCGGATGCGCGCGACGAAGGCGCGGAAATCGGACGACACCTGCTGCGGCGCGCGCCCGGCATTGATGTCGTTGTCGCCGGCGTAGAGCACGATGCGGCGCGGCTGGTAGCGGATCGCCACCTGATCCGCGTACCAGACCGAATCGCGCACCTGCGAGCCGCCGAAGCCGCGGTTGAGGACCGGCAGGTCGGGGAAGTCCTCGGCGAGCGTGGTCCACAGGCGGATCGAGGAGCTGCCGGTGAAGACCACCGGCGCTGCGGGCGGCGGATTCGCCGCGTCCTGCTCGGCGAAGCGGGTCATGTCCGCGGTCCACTCGGGGGAGGAGACGGGATCGAGAGCGGCCTCGGTGGGCGCTTCGGAACGCCCGACATCGGCGGGCGAGGCACAACCAGTCGCGAGCAACGATGCGACCAGCAGGACGAGGAAGAACCGATGCGGGCGCATGGCGTCTCGGGCAGTGGCGGGAAGCGTCCGTGGATAGCAGGACACCGCCGCGATTGCAAACGTACCGGCAGCCGCCCTGTGGCAAAATACGCAATCTGGCCGCAGGCCGCATCCGACCCCGCCGCATGTTACCGACCGACGCGCTGGCCTCCGTCCATCACCGCATCTCCGCCGAGGGCGCGACTTCATTGTCGCGTTCCGTCGTGCCGGCGCGGCGCTGAACCGGCGGCTGCGCGATGGCGGATGAATTCGGCCACCTGCCACGCCGTCCGGCGCGGATCCTGCTCGCGGCCAAGTGGTCGATGCAGGGGCTGCGCGCGGCCTGGCTGCACGAATCCTCGTTCCGGCTCGAGGTCTATCTGTTCGTGATCCTGGCGCCGCTAGGCTGGTGGCTGGGCGAGAACGGCGTCGAGCGGGCGCTGATGATCGGTTCGGTGCTGCTGGTGCTGAGCATCGAATTGTTGAACTCCGCGGTCGAAGCGGTGATCGAACGCTACGGCCCGGAGCATCATGAACTGGCCGGACGCGCCAAGGACATGGGATCGGCCGCGGTGTTCGTGCTGCTGTTGAACGTGGCGCTGGTTTGGGCGGCGATCCTGTTGCCCCGGTGGGTGAGCTGACGCGAGTTTGCGCGGCATTGCCGCGCAGCGTCGGCGAACGCCGGGTCATGGATGGCCGGGCCGGTCATCCAGAGCCAATACACTCGCGCCAAGGAAGGCAACTTACCTTTGCGCAGCACACGCTTTTCGACAATTGAATTAAAAAAGAGATAACGAATGGATCTGAGCTTCCTCGCTTCCCCCGATGCATGGCTGACACTGGTGACCTTGAGCGCGCTCGAAATCGTGCTCGGTATCGACAACCTGGTCTTCATTTCGATCGCGGTCGGGCGCCTGCCCGCACACCAGCGTCCGATCGCACGCAAGATCGGCATCGCGGTGGCCTGCATCACGCGCATCATGCTGCTGGTCATGCTCGCCTTCCTGGCGCGCATGGAGCAGGACTTGTTCACGCTCTTCGGCATGGGCATCTCGATCCGTGATCTGGTGCTGATCCTGGGCGGTTTGTTCCTGCTGGTGAAGGGCGCGATGGAAATCCGCGACCTGATCAGCGGCGGTCACGACGAGGACCCGCGCACCACCAAGACCTCCTCGGTGTTCTGGGTGGTGATCGCGCAGATCGCCGTGATCGACATCGTGTTCTCGCTGGATTCGGTGATCACCGCGGTCGGCATGGCCCAGCACATTCCGATCATGGTGTTCGCGATCCTGCTGGCGGTGGCGATCATGCTGCTGGCGGCCAATCCGCTGGGCCGCTTCATCGACTCGAACCCGACGGTGAAGATGCTGGCCTTGGCCTTCATCCTGCTGATCGGCGTGGTGCTGATCCTGGATGGCTTCGGCGTGCACGTGCCCAAGCCGTACATCTACTTCGCGATGGGCTTCTCGGTGCTGGTGGAGTGGCTGAACCTGCTGATGCGCCGCCGCGCTTCCCAGCACCACGTGCCCGGCGCGGGCGATTGGTAATCGTTTTCGGCGACGGGTGACGGCCGTATGTGATTGCGTCGTCACCCGCAGGGTGCTGGAATGCAGGCCGCAGCGGCCCCATATGCTGTCGGAGTGCCGCTCGACATGCCTGCTCAAAACAGGCTCGTTCAACCAGCTGGAGAATCGCCCATGCGTATCCTTTCGCCCATGCGGATCGTCCTGATCGCATTGCTCGCCGCCCTGCTGTCCGGATGCGGCTACAACGAGATCCAGCAGAAGGATGAGGCCGTGAAAGCCGGCTGGTCCGAGGTGCTGAACCAGTACAAGCGTCGTGCCGATCTGATCCCCAACCTTGTTCAAACGGTCAAGGGTTATGCCGCGCACGAGCAGCAGGTGCTGACGCAGGTGACCGAGGCGCGCGCCAAGGTCAGCCAGATCAACGTCAAGGCGGACGATGCCGCGTCGCTGGCGCAATTCCAGAAGGCGCAGGGCGATCTGTCGCAGGCGCTGTCGCGACTGATGGTGGTGACGGAAAACTATCCCAATCTGAAGGCCGACCAGCAGTTCATCGGCTTGCAGACGCAGCTGGAAGGCACCGAGAACCGCATCACCGTGGCGCGCGGCCGCTACATCCAGCTGGTGCAGGACTACAACACCTACATCCGCTCGTTCCCGCAGGTGGTGATCGCGAAGATTTTCGGCTACGCGGTGAAGCCCAACTTCGCGGTCGAGAACGAAGCGCAGATCCAGAACGCGCCGAGCGTAGATTTCGGCAATTCGCAGCCGCCGGCGCAGCAGGCGCCCGCGCCGCAGCCGGCCAACTGAGCCTGATCGGGCCAAAGCCGCTTCCGCCGTCGCGGAAGCGGCGCCCCGGGAGTTCGAATTGCCGCGGCTGACCGCCATCCGTCTGTTCGTCTTGCTGCTGTTGCTGCCTTGCGCGCTGGCCTGGGCGCAGCAGCTGGCGCCGATCCCGGCGCTGGATTCGCCGGTCGTCGACACCACCGGCACACTCGATGCCGCGCAGAAGCAGCAACTCGAACAGCAGGCCCTCGCGCTGCAGCAGCGCAAGGGCAGCCAGCTGCAGGTGCTGATGGTGCCGAGCGTGCAGCCGGAGACCATCGAGCAGTACGCGGTGCGCGCCTTCGAGCAATACAAGATCGGGCGCAAGGGCGTCGACGACGCCGTGCTGCTGGTGATCGCCAAGAACGATCGCAAGGTGCGCATCGAAGTCGGCTACGGGTTGGAAGGCGCGATCCCCGACATCACCGCCGGGCGCATCATTCAGGAATATCTGGTGCCGAAATTCCGCGCCGAGGATTACGGCGGCGGCATCCTCGATGCCACCGCGGCGTTGACCAAGCTCATCGACGGCGAGCCCTTGCCGGAACCGATGGCGGACACACGGGCGAACGCACGCGGCCAGGGCGGCGGCGGCGACTGGATCTTCGCCCTGTTCGCCGCGTTCATCGTCGCCAACATCGCCCGCGGCCTGTTCGGACGCACGCCCTCGGGCATTCGCGGACTGCTGACGGGCGTCGCGGCCGGTGGCGTGGCCTGGCTGATTTCCTCGTTCCTGGTGCTCGGCGGCGTGGCCGCCTTCTTTGGCTTCCTCTACGGCCTGGTCAAGCTGCCGGCCGGCAGCTTCGCGCGTGGCGGTGACTGGGGCGGCTTCGGCGGCGGAGGCTGGGGTGGTGGCGGAGGATGGGGTGGCGGCTCTTCCGGCGGCGGAGGCGGCTGGTCGGGCGGCGGCGGCATGAGCGGAGGCGGTGGCGCCTCGGGGGGGTGGTGATGAAGCGCCTGTTGCGTCATCTGTTCCCGCCTTCGAGCCGGCGCCTGTTCCCGGAGGACAGCCTGCACCGCATCGCCGACGCAGTGAAGACGGGAGAAGCTCGCCATCGTGGCGAGGTCTGCTTCGCGGTGGAGGCCGGACTGCCGGCGAGGGCGGTGCTGCGCGGCATGCAGGCGCGCGACCGTGCCCATCAGGTCTTCGGACAATTGCGCGTCTGGGACACCGAGGCCAACAACGGCGTCCTGCTCTACCTGCTTCTGGCCGATCATCGCATCGAGATCGTCGCCGATCGCGGCCTGAAAGGTCTGGTCAGCGACGAACAATGGCGCGGCGTCTGCCAGCTGATGGAGGAGCGCCTGAAGGCCGGCGACGCGGAAGACGCGGTGATCGCGGGCGTGACGGCGGCCTCCGACCTGCTCGCGGCGCATTTCCCGCGCGTGCCCGGCGAGGCGGACGAGAACGAGCTGCCGGACCGGCCCTATCTGCTCGATTAGCGCGCTGGATTGAGCGATCGCCGGCCGGCCTTCGGTGTCCGGCCATCGCTCCGACAGGCACAATAGACACCTTGGATTGACCAGGAGTGCCTCGCCCGATGCTTTATCTGCACCAGATCGACCCGATCGCGTTCCGGATCGGTCCCGTGGCCGTGCATTGGTACGGACTGATGTATCTGTTGGGATTCGTGGCGGCCTGGTATCTCGGGCGCAGCCGCGTGCGCGCCGGCCGTCTGCCGGGCGTGGACGCCAACGCCTACGGCGATCTGATGTTCTACGCCATGCTCGGCGTGGTGCTGGGCGGCCGCATCGGCTACATCCTGTTCTACGACCTGCGCACCTACATCGAGCACCCGCTGCAGGTCTTCAAGATCTGGCAAGGCGGCATGAGCTTCCACGGCGGCCTGCTTGGCGTGGTGGTGGCGATGTTCTGGTGGGGGCGGCGCCACAAGCTGCATTTCTTCGACGTGGCCGATTTCGTCGCGCCGCTGGTGCCGCCGGGCCTGGGCTTCGGGCGCCTGGGCAATTTCATCAACGGCGAACTCTGGGGCAAGGCCACCGGCGGCAACTGGGGCGTGGTGTTCCCGCAGGACCCGGAAGTATCCAGGCTGATCCTGGATCCGACGATGCTGCGCGCGCAGTTCGAATCAGGCGCGTTGAACATGTATGCGCGTCATCCCTCGCAGCTGTACCAGTTCGCGCTCGAGGGCGTGGCGATGTTCGTGATCCTGTGGTGGTACTCGAGCCGTCCGCGTCCGCGCTATGCGATTTCCGGGCTGTTCGCGCTGCTGTACGGAGTGTTCCGCTTCGCGGTGGAATTCGTGCGCCTGCCGGACGAGAACCTGGGTTATCTTGCCTTCGGCTGGCTGACGATGGGACAGCTGTTGAGCGTGCCGCTGATCCTGATCGGTCTGTTCTGGCTCTGGAAATCGCACCGCGCGCCGACGCTGCAACCGCAGCCGCCGGCAGCCGCCGAAAAGGCCTGAGATCGTCATGAAGCAATACCCATGAGGCAATACTTAGATCTGCTGCGACACGTCCTCGAGCACGGAACGGAAAAATCGGACCGCACCGGTACCGGCACGCGCAGCGTGTTCGGCTGGCAGCTGCGCTTCGATCTCGAGGAAGGGTTCCCGCTGGTCACCACCAAGAAACTGCATCTGCGCTCGATCGTGCACGAGCTGCTGTGGTTCCTGAAGGGCGACACCAACATCGCCTACCTGCGCGACAACAAGGTCACCATCTGGGACGAGTGGGCCGACGCGCGCGGCGAACTCGGCCCGGTGTACGGCAAGCAATGGCGTCGCTGGGCCACCGCTGATGGCGGCGAGATCGACCAGATCAAATGGGTGGTCGAGGAGATCAAGCGCAATCCTGATTCGCGCCGCCTGATCGTCTCGGCCTGGAACGTCGCCGACCTGCCGCAGATGGCGCTGATGCCCTGTCACGCGCTGTTCCAGTTCTACGTGGCCGATGGCCGGCTCAGCTGCCAGCTCTATCAGCGCAGCGGCGACATCTTCCTCGGTGTGCCCTTCAACATCGCCAGCTACGCGTTGCTTACGCATATGGTGGCGCAGGTGACGGGGCTGCGCGTGGGCGATTTCGTCCACACGCTGGGTGACGCGCATCTGTATTCGAATCATTTCGAGCAGGCCCGCGAGCAGCTCACGCGCACTCCGCGTCCGCTGCCGAAGCTGCATCTGAATCCCGACGTGTCCGATCTGTTCGACTTCACCTACGACGACATCGAGATTCACGCTTACGACCCGTTACCGGCGATCAAGGCGCCCGTGGCGGTGTAGCGTTCAAAGGAGTGAGCCGCATGCCCACGGACAGTTTCGGAAAAACGGCGAAAGCGCGAGAGAAATTCGCCGATCATTTGATGGCCGTGGCCAACGGCGTCAGCATCAGCTTGATCAGCGGTCTGCTCGTGGTCCCGCTGATCGCGGTGGCCAGGGCGATCTTCCTGGCGAGCCAGCCGTTGACGATGGTCGGCCTGCTCGCCAGCATCGCCGAGCATCCGGTTGAATGCGCCACATTCGTGATCTTCTATCTGGCGGCGCTGGGTTTCGTGTGGGGCGTGAGAAGCGGCGCCGCCCGCATCTACGACGACATCGAAGCCAGGTCCATATCGACATCCGAATCAGTGCGTCGTCGTCAGCAATGGCGCAGGTGATCGCACTGATCGCCGCGCTCGATCGTCGCGGCGCCATCGGCGAGGGCAATGCGTTGCCCTGGCATCTGCCGGACGATCTGAAGCGCTTCAAGCAGCTGACGCTGGGCAAGCCGGTGCTGATGGGGCGCAAGACCGCGCAGTCGTTGGGGCGCGCGCTGCCGGGGCGTCGCAATCTGGTGCTGACGCGATCCGGGCAAGTACCGTTCGAGGGCATGGAAGCGGTCGCCTCGCTGGAAGAAGCGCGAGTCGCCACGCAAGACTCCGAGGCACTGTGCGTGATCGGCGGTGGCGAAATCTATGCGTTGACGCTGCCGGCGGCGACGGTGCTGCATCTGACCCACGTCGACACGATCGTGGAGGGCGCGGATGCATTCTTTCCCGAATTCGATCGCGATGCCTGGGGTGCGGTATCGCGTGAGCCACATGCCGCCGATGCGAAGCATGCGTTCGCATTCGAGTTCGTGGAATACCGGCGCGCCTAGCCGGGCACGGCAGACAGCACCGGCCGGTAGTGGCCGATAATCTTGTAACCGAACAGCAGGTTTTCTTCCTGCGTTCCGCTGCCGATGTTGTGCAGGATCAAGGGAATCCGGTCGTGCGTGGTGCGATCGGAGACGATGCCGATGTGCAGCACGCCACGCCCGAGATCCCAGGCGACGATGCCGCCGGGACGATAGTCGGAAGCCCGCGCCGTGATTGGTTGCCGCCAGCCTTGCCGGTCGAACCAGACCATCTGATTCGGAACGCGGCGATGATCGATGTTCCGGTCGGCCGCGAGCCCGCGCCAGCGCGCCGGATAGTGCTCGGAGTACGCGAGGCGATCCTCATGGATGCGCTGTTGCAGGTCGATGCCTTGCGTGCGCAAGGCGCGGATGACCACGTCGGTGCAGACGCCGCGCGTGAACGGGACATCGCCGCCGGGATAGGCGAGGCGGACGTAGGCGGGATCGTAGACGCGGGTCGCGCCGATTTGGCTGCGCGCGGCGCGGACCAATGGCGGAGATTGCGTGGCCGTCGTGACGGGATTTTGCGCCACCGCCGGTTTCTTCGCGCCAGCCGTATCACCCTGCGGCCGATCCGGCGTGCAGGCCGCAAGCGCGATGCCGCCGATGAGTGCGAAGCCGCAAATCCGTTGCAGCATGTCGGAGAAGTCAGGTCGTTCGCGGAACGGGGGGCGGCACCGGGCGTCCCGGCACCTGCACGATGCGCAGGTCTTCGCTGTCGAGCCGCAGCGCGGTGAGCTTGCCGCCCCAGACCGCGCCGGTGTCGATGGCATGCACTCCGTGGCCAATGAACAGGCCGAGCGTGGACCAGTGGCCACAGACGATCTTCAGATCGCGCGGCGCGTGACCGGGCACTTCGTACCACGGGTACAGCCCGGGCTGCTGCGAGCCGGGCGCATTCTTTTCCTCGAAGGCGATGCGCCCGCGCGGCGTGCAATAGCGCATGCGGGTGAAGACATTGATGATGGCGCGATCGCGATCGAGGCCGGTGAGGTTCGGCGCCCAGTGCGGGCGATCGCCGTACATGCGCTTGAAGAGTTTTCGGAAGCTGTCGCCGCGCAGTTTTTGTTCGACTTCACGCGCGTATTGCTCGGCCAGCTGTGTGGTCCATTTCGGCGCGAGGCCGGCGTGCACCATCATCCAACCGAGTTCGCGGTCGGCATGCAACAGCGGCTGTTGGCGCAGCCAGTCGAGCAAGGTGTCGCGATCCTCGGCGAAGAGCACACGCTGCAAGTCGGGGTTGACCTTGCGCTGCTCGTTTTCCTGGCGCTCGCCGATCGCGAGCAACGACAGATCGTGATTGCCTAGCACGCAGACGGCATTGGCGCGCAGCGAATGCACCAGGCGCAGCGTCTCCAGCGATTCGCCGCCGCGATTGACGAGATCGCCGCAGAACCAGAGCTTGTCCTGCGCGGGATCGAACGCGATTTTCTCGAGAAGGTTCTGCGTGGGGGCGTAACAGCCCTGCAGGTCACCGATTGCCCAGACGGCCATTCGCTAGGGTCGCCTTAATGCAATGTTCGCGGCATCGACAGCGTGAACGGCGGGATCGGCGCATCGAAATGCGTGCCGTCGTCGCCGATCATGTCGTAGCTGCCCTGCATGGTGCCCACGGCGGTGGCGAGGATCGCACCCGAGGTGTAGGTGAACTGCTCGCCGGGTTCGATGCGCGGCTGTTCGCCGACCACGCCGTCGCCGCGCACTTCCTCGATCCGGCCGTTGGCATCGGTGATCACCCAATGGCGCGAGAGCAACTGCGCCGGCAGGCGGCCCAGGTTGCGGATGCGGATCGTGTAGGCAAAGACATAACGATCGTCCTCGGGTGCCGATTCCTCGTCGAGGTAGCGGGTCGAGATCTGAATCTCGAGGGTGTAGTCCGATGTCTCGTCCATGTCGGAAGTGTAAGCGCAATGTCTGAATACTAGGAGTAATGCTAAAAAAGTCCATCCAGGACTTTTTCAGCAATCGCGAGTCCAGGCTAAGCCTGGACTCGCTTCCGCGAATCAACCACTTGCGTGATTGATTCGCGAGCGGCACATCCCTGTACCGCGGCAACGCTGATTTTCAGCGTTGTCTTGGACTACGCGGTCCCGGTTTGGTTCGCCAGGCGTATGAAATCGGTCACGGGAAGCTGCTCGGCGCGCGCTTGCGGGTCGATCCCGGCCGCCGTGATCGCATCGCTGTCACACAGTGTCTGCAGGGCGTTGCGCAGGGTCTTGCGGCGCTGTCCGAACGCGGCGCGCACCAGATCGGCGAAACGGCGCGGGTCGCGAATGCCGACCGCGTCCGCCGGCCGCGGCACCAGCCGCACCACCGCCGAATCCACCTTCGGCGGCGGCCGGAACGCGCCGGGCGCGACGGTGAACAGGGCCGACACCTGGCAATACGCCTGCAGCATCACGCTGAGCCGTCCATAGACCTTGCTGCCGGGACCGGCAGCCATGCGGTCGACCACTTCCTTCTGCAGCATGAAGTGCATGTCGCGGATCGCCGCGGCGTGATCGAGCGCGTGGAAGAGGATCGGCGAGGACAGGTTGTAGGGCAGGTTGCCGACCAGCCGGATCGGGCCGCCGTCGCCGGCCAGCTCGGTGAAATCGACATTGAGCACGTCGGCATGGATGAGGGTGAGCGCGCCATGCGCCCGCGCCTGTTCGGTCAGCGGAGCGAGCAGGTCGCGATCGAATTCGATCGCGGTGAGCGTGCCGTGCCGGTCGAGCAGCGGGAAGGTCATCGCGCCCTGGCCGGGGCCGATCTCGACCAGCCGATCGCCGGGCTTCGGATCGACCGCGAGCAGGATCTTCTCGACGATGCCGCGCTCGTGCAGGAAGTGCTGACCGAGGGATTTCTTCGCCGGTTCGCGGAAGTGGAGGTTCATGTGATCACAGCAGCCGCGTGCCGAGCGGCACTTCATTCTCGGGCATGCACAGGGTGACGCGGCCCTCGCTGTCGTGGAATCCGGTCACCAGGCATTCGGACATCAGCGGACCGATCTGCTTCTTCGGGAAATTCACCACCGCCACGACGAGGCGGCCGATCAGTTGCTCCGGTGTATACAAGGCCGTGATCTGCGCGCTGGATTTGCGCACGCCGATTTCGGGGCCGAAATCGACCTGCAGGATGAAGGCGGGCTTACGCGCCTGCGGGAACGGCTCGGCCGACAGCACGCGGCCGACGCGCAGTTCCACTTTCATGAAGTCGTCCCAGGCGATCTCTTGCATGCGGAAAAGTATGTGAGAAGTTGAGGAAAGCATACGCTGTTGCCCGTCATTCCTGCGTTCGCAGGGATGACGAGTGGCCGCCTAAGCTAATGCTGGTGCGGCACGAGCCGCGCGCAGGTATCGATCGCCGCGAACAGGCTCGACGCATCGGCGACGCCCTTGCCGGCGAGATCGAGCGCGGTGCCGTGATCGACCGCGACGCGCAGATAGGGCAGGCCGAGGGTGAGATTCACGGCGCGCTCGAAGCCGCTGTACTTCAGCACCGGCAGACCCTGGTCGTGATACATCGCAACGACCGTGTCGAATCCGGCCAGCTTCGCCGGCAGAAAGGCGGTGTCGGCCGGCAGCGGGCCGTGCAGGCGCATGCCTTCGGCGCGCAGGCGTGCCAGCGTCGGTTCGATGACCTCGATTTCCTCGCGGCCGAGATGGCCGGATTCGCCGGCGTGCGGGTTGAGCCCGAGCACGCAGATCGTGGGATCGGCGATGCCGAAACGCTCACGCAGGGATGCGTGCACGATGCGCAGGCAGCGTTCGAGCGCCTTGGGCGTGATGGCGTCGGCCACGGCGCGCAGCGGCAGGTGGGTAGTGACCAGAGCGACGCGAACGATGTCGTTGGCCAGCATCATCACCACGTCGCGGTTGGCGTGTTCGGCCAGCAGTTCGGTGGTGCCGCTGTAGGCGATACCGCCTGCGTTGATCATGGCCTTGTGGGTGGGGCCGGTGACCATGCCGTGGAAGGTGCCGGACAGGCAGGCATCCGCGGCTTTGCGCAAGGCACCGACCACCGCAGCGGCGTTGCGAGGATCGGGCGTTCCGAAAATGGCTGGAGCGGCGTTCGCGACAGGGATCAGTGGCAGATCACCGGGGCGTTGCGGCCGTTGATCGGGATCGAGCAGTCGCAGAGGCAATCCCAGCGCGTCCGCAGCCATCTGCAGCGTTTGAGGATCGGCGAAGGCGGTGATGTCGCAGTCTTCGCGCGGCTGCTGCGCCGCGCGCACGCACAGTTCCGGCCCGACGCCGGCCGGCTCGCCCGGGACCAGCGCCAACCGGGCGGGTGTCATCTCGTCAGCTGCCGCTCTTGGGCGGTGCGGCTTCGGTGGCGGCCGGGGCTGCGGGAGCGGGCGTAGTCGCATCGCCAGCCGGCGCCGTGGTGCCCACGGTGCGGATGTCGACGAAAGCCTCACCACGCAGCTCGTGCAGATGGCGGTTCCACTCGTCTTCCAGCTTGCGCTGGCCGATGCTCTCGCGGACCTGGGCGCGACGGTTCTCGTCGGTCACATTGGTCTGGCGGGTGCCTTCGCGCAGCACGATGTGCCAGCCGGCCTGGGTCTTGAACGCCTGCGATACCTGACCGTCCTGTAGCGCGCTGACCTGCGTGCCGAATTCCGGACCGAACTGGTCCTGCGTGAACCAGCCGAGATCGCCACCCTTGGTCTTGGTGGTGGTGTCGTCGGAATCTTCCTGAGCGGTCTTGGCGAAATCGGCGCCGCCGATGATGCGCGCGCGCAGGGTGTCGATCTTCGCCTTGGCCTTGTCGTCGTCGCCTCGCACGAGGATGTGGCGGGCGTGGTACTGGGTGACGGTCTGGCTCGCGGTCTGGTCGGCCTGCCGGGTTTCGATCAGCTGCACTAGCTGGAAACCGCTCGGGCCGCGCAGTGGGCCAATCACCTGCCCCGGCTGCAGGCTGGTGATGGTGCTGGCGAAGGCGTTGGGAATCTCGTCGGCGCTGCGCCAGCCCAGATCGCCGCCTTCCAGCGCGTTCGGACTGTCGGAGTAGCGCACGGCGGCGGCGTTGAATGTCATCTCGCCCTTGTCGATCAGGGCCTTGATGCCGTCGACTTTCTGCTGGCCGGTGGCGGTCTGCTCGGGCGTGGCGCCTTCCGGCAGCGAGATCAGGATGTGCGCGAGGTGGTACTGCGTGCCGCCCTTGGCCTGCGCCGCGACGGCGGCGTCGACTTCGCTCTCGCTGACGCTGATGCGCGTCTGCGCGAAGCGCTGGCGTGCGCGCTGGGTCAGGATCTCGTCGCGCAGCGAGCTGCGGAAATCCTCGAACGACATGCCGTCGCGCGCGAGTTGCGCGCGCAGCTGATCAGGCGTCAGCTTGTTCTGGCTGGCGATGTTGTTGATGGCGTTGTCCACTTCCTGATCGCTGACGCGCAAGCCGGTGCGGGCGGCGTCGGCGGTCTGCAGTTTCACCAGGATCAGGCGCTCGAGCACTTGGCGCTGCAGGATGTCGCGCGGCGGCAATTGGTCCTGGCGGTTGGCGTACTGGGCGAGCACGTTGTTGAGCGCGCGGTCGAGTTCGCTTTGCAGGATCACGTCCTCATCGACGACGGCCGCGATGCGATCCAGCGGCTGTTCCGACTGGGCATACGTGCCCATGGCGCCGAGCGATACGGCGGCGGCGAGAAAGGTAACGAGCAGTCTTTTCATGGGATGAGAGTGTCGGTGGGATCGACGTCGTTGTTGTCGACGCCATCGTTGCTGATCTGGGCCGGCGGAACGAGATAGAGGTCGTCGCGGTAGTAGCCGAGAATAGCACGGCGTAGGCGGTTCTCCGTCTTCTGGCCGGCCGAGCCCAGGCCCTTCAGTTCAAGTTCGAACTGAATGGAACTGTTCATCTCCGATTCGCGATTGCGCACGTAACGGCGGCCCACCAGACGCGCGGCCAGGCAGCAGCTGTCCCACTGGATACCGGCGATGCCTTCGAGCAGTTGGTTGTCGCGCATCGAGTAGTAGTAGCGACCCACGATGCTCCAGGACTGCGTGATCGGATACAGGAACGAGAAATCGATCTGATCGATCAGGTCCGGATTGCGGACATCTTCATTGGTGCTGGTGGGGTCGTAGCCGAGATTGCGGCGATAGCGGTAGGCGAGGTTGATGATGCCCTTGTCGCCGACCAGATAGCGCGTGCGCAGGCTGACGAAATCCTTGGTGCTGTCCTTCGGATCCCACTGGTAGGAACCACCGATCGTCCAGCGATCGTTGATCGCGTAATTGGCATCGGCCACCCACGCGGACTTGCCCTTTTCGATCGGCTGCCGATTCGGGGCGAGCAGGACCTTGGAATCCTCGAAGTAGATGATCTGTCCGAAGCTGAGCGAAAGTTTTTCGCGGCTGTCGGATTCGCGCAGCCAGCGGCTGGTGACCGCGAGTGTCAGCTGATTGGCGTCGGTCTGGCGATCGGCGCCAGAGAAGCGGTTGTCGCGGAACAACTGACCCCAGCTGAAGGTGAGATCGCCGGTGTCGAAGAGCGGCAGGCCATCCTGATTGCGATAGGGCGCATTGAGATAGAACAGGCGCGGTTCGAGCGTCTGCAGGAAACTCTCGCCACCCCAGGAGGTGGAGCGATCGAAGTAGAGGCCGGCGTCGAGCGAGCCGATCGGCAGGCTGCGGGTCGGCTTGTCGTCGTAGAAACGCGTGATCAGGGCGGGAGTGACGACGTCGTTTTCCGGTGTGCTTCTGACGTAAGCCGCGGCGCGTTGTCCCGCGATCTGTGTCGCCAACTCGTCTTCGAGCTGATACGCGGTATAGCGCCATGCCAGCGTCGGCGTGATGAACCAGCCGGCGCCGCCGATGGGGAAGCTGACATACGGCTTGAAGTCGAGACGGCTGCCGCCCGGCCTGCTGTTTTTCACGGTCTGCAGGCACTCGACTCCGTTGTCGAGAATGTCGCCCGGACGGAAGGCGCCGCCCTTGCTCGTGCACGCGGCTTCGGTGGCGGTGATCGTACGGAAGACGTCGGTGGAACCGTCGCCCGTATGCTCGAAACGCGTCGCTTCGGTATTGAGGCCGGCGACCATCCAGCGGCTGAAGGGCTGCTCCCAATTGAAGTTGAGCCGCGGCATGCGGTTATAGGGGAGATTGATGGCCTCGCGCAGCGTGTAGTCGGTGAGCTGGTAATAGGACGCCGTGATGCTGGCGTCCCAATAGCGCCCACGGCCGTACAAGCCGATATCGCTGGATGAACTGTAGGACGCTTGATTGGTGAGGGTGTTGGAGAAATCGTCGCGATAACGCGGATCGCTCACCCACTTCAGGTTCGCCAGCGCCTGCCATTGCCGCGTGATGTTCTGCGAACCGACGAAGAAGAAGCGGCCGCGATCGCTCTTGCGGCGATTCTCGAGCGAATAGCCCTCGCGCGTGAAATCGTCCAGCTCCTCGTCATGCTCACGCTTGGTGAGGTCGTCCGAAGGCAGGAAGTCGAAGTTGAAGGTGCCCTTGCCGGTACGCGTCAGGTAGCGGAACTCGGTACCCAGCATCACGCCGCGCTTGGTCATGATGCGCGGTTCGAGCGTCATGTCGTAGTTCGGCGCCAGATTGAAGTAGATCGGCTGCCGGTAATCGAAACCGTTGCGGCCCGACTGGCCGAAGTTCGGCATGAGGAAGCCGGTATGGCGCCGGTCGTCGATCGGGAACTTGAACCAGGGCATGTACAGCACCGGCACCTTGCCGATGCGCACGGTGGCGTGGCGCGCCGTGGCGAAGCCTTCTTCGGTGTCGAGATCGATCTGGGGCGCGCGTAGTTCCCAGCGGCGGTCGTTGGGCGGGCAGGTCGAGTACGAGGAGCCGATCAGCTTGCCGTGCGTGCCATCCATCTGGATTTCTTTCGCGCCGCCGTTGCCGCGGCGCGAAGTGAGCTGGTAACGCACCTGATCGATCTTGTGCTTGTCCTGGTCCTGGTTGCCCGTGGCACGGTCGGCCAGCATGCGCATGCTGGAATCCTGATAGCGCACGTTGCCTTCGGCGACGTACTGATCGGTCTGCTGGTTGTAGCTGAGGTTGTCCGCGCCCAGGAACTGGTCGCCGCGCTTGAGCGAGACATTGCCCTGGAATGTGACCGTCTCGCCGCTGACGCCCTGGGCGCCTTCGCTTTTGACGTCGGTCGGCAGGTTGGTGCGGTCTTCGGGTGATCCGACCGGCGGCTGGGCGTCGGGAAAGAACGGCACTGCGTCATCCACCGGACACAGGGAGTAGTCCTCGGGCGGGTCGTCGGCAGCCTGCGCGGTGAGCGAGAAGGCGATGCACAACGGCAACGGCAGCAGTCGGAAAACTCGGCGCACGCAGGCATCCGTTCAGCCAAAACGACCGCTAGCTTGACGCATCCCCCGCGCAGCGGCAATGCGCGGGCGTTCCCCGCAAAACGCTAGCTGAATGATCCGGGCCCGATGCCCGCCAAAGCGCGGGCCGAGCGCCATAGAGGCGGCGGATCAGCCGTGCAGCACGCCCACGTGCGCCACGCTGCACTCGCGCAGCGCCTGCAGGTCGTACCCGCCCTCCAGCATGGACACGATGCGGCCCTGTGCGTGACGGGCGGCGAGCGTGCGCAGTTCGCCGGTGATCCAGGCGTAATCCTCGGCATCGAGCTGCAACTGCGCGAGGGGGTCGCGCCAGTGCGCGTCGAAGCCCGCCGAGATCAACAGCAGCTGCGGCGCGAATGCATCCAGGGCGGGGAGCAGGCGTTCGCTCCAGGCGGTCCGGAATCCACGGCTGCCGGTGCCCGGCGTCAGTGGCGCATTGAAGATGTTGCCGACACCGCGCTCGCGCACGCCTCCCGTGTCCGGGTACAGCGGCATCTGATGCGAACTGAAATATTGGACGCGCGGTTCCGCGTCGAAGATCGCCTGCGTGCCGTTGCCGTGATGGACGTCGAAATCGACGATCGCCACGCGCGACAGACCGTGCTTGTCGAGGGCGTGCATGGCCGCCACGGCGACGTTGTTGAACAGGCAGAAGCCCATCGCCGCCTCGGGCGTGGCGTGATGACCGGGCGGCCGCACGGCGCAGAACGCGGTGGCGCAGGCATCGGCGAGCACAGCATCCACTGCGGCAACGGCCGCGCCCGCGGCACGCAGGGCGGCTTCGGCCGAAGCCGGGGACAGCACGGTGTCCGGATCAAGCTGGACACGATGATCGGACTTGGTTTCCAGCACGCTGGCGAGCAGGCGTTCGTCGTGCGCGCGCAGCAGCTGCCCGCGCGTGGCGCGTGGCGCTTCGCACCAATCAAGATCGTCGAAGCCGGTGCGCAGCGCTTCGATCACCGCGCCCAGCCGCTGCGGCCGCTCGGCATGGCCGGGGCCGGTGTCGTGCAGCAGGCACGCGGAATGGGTGTAGATGTGCAAGAGCGGGGCCGGGCGGGGAGTTCCGGCCGGATGTTACTCCCGGCTCAGTCGTGGCCGCGTCAGTTGCGGGTACGTTTGCGTCGTTCGTGCGCCCACAGCACCTCGCCATGGCCGCTGGCGCGGGCGAGCACGCGCGCGAGCACGAACAGCAGGTCGGACAGCCGGTTCAGATAGCGGATCGCCTGCGGCCGTACTGTCTCCAGGCGGGAAAGCGTGACTGTTTCACGTTCAGCCCGGCGCACCACCGTGCGCGCGACGTGGCAGCGCGCCGCCGCTTCGCCACCACCGGGAAGGATGAAATCCTTCAGCGGCGGCAGTGCCTCGTTGTAGTGGTCGAGATGCTGCTCCAGGCGCTCGACATCGGCATCGTCGATGGCGGCATGGCCGGGAATGCACAGCTCGCCACCCAGATCGAACAATTGGTGCTGCACCGTGGTGAGCAGCTCGCGGATGTCATCGGGAACCTCGGACGACGCGAGCAGCAGGCCGATCGTCGAATTTGCTTCGTCGACCGTGCCGTAGGCGGCCACGCGCGCCGAATCCTTCGGCGTGCGGGTACCGTCGCCGAGGCCCGTCGTGCCGTCGTCGCCGGTCTTGGTGTAGATCTTCGAGAGCCGGTTGCCCACGGCGATCAGTAATCAGCAGTGCGTGATCGGCAGCGCTAGATCAGCGGTGCTTGGCGTCCCGCGCTTCGACGTGGGACGTCTTGGCGATTCGCTCCGACACGGCCTGCGCGACCGCCGCCACGCCGACGAAGGTCGCCGTGCTCTGCAGGTAGGGCAGGAACCATTGCGCGTAGTTCTGCCACCAGCCGGCGAAAGTCGGCTCGGCGACGTTGCGGCTGATCCAGTAGAAGCTGCCTTGCGCGAGCAGATGGCACAGCGCGGTGGCGGCGACCACGCTCAGCGCCAGCCGGCCGAGCGCGGGGACGCTGGCGCCCTGGTAGTGCTGGCGCATCCACATGCCGCCCAGCCACATCGTCAGATGCGCGGGGATCAGGAACCAGTAGGCCGGGGACATGCAGTAGTGCTCCCAGAAACCGATGCCCTGACCGGTGATCACGACCCAGTCGATGCCCACCGCCAGCACCATCAGCAGCGGGAACGCCCAGCGCGTCCAGGCGCGCAGATAGAAGCCGCCGATGAAGAAGATCGCCCACGAAGCGTCCGGCACCGGCGCGAAGTGCGAGAAATAGTGGCTCCGGGTCGCCCCCATCAGCAGCACGAGCAGCGACAGGACGATGGCGCGTTGCAGGGTGGTGTTCATGAGGCGGGAAGCTCCGGACGCGGCGACGGTTCAGGCCGTCATTCTAGCGGACTGTGCCCGCCCGGGGCTTTATCATGTCGTGATGAAGGCAAGTTACGACGTGGTGATCGTGGGTGGCGGCCTGGTCGGCGCCAGCCTGGCGATCGCCCTGGACCGCCTCGGCCTGGACGTGGCCATGATCGAGGCCACCCCGGCCGGCGCGCTGCCGGCGGTGTTCGACGAACGCAACCTCAGTTTCGCCGACGCCACCATCAATGCGCTGACGGCGCTGGGCGTGCTGGCGAAGCTGCGGGTTCCCGGCGCGCCGATCCGGCGCATCCACGCCAGCCGCAGTGGCGACTTTGGACGCGTGAAGCTGGAGGCCGCCGATTACGGCCGTGAGGCCTTCGGGCAGGTCGTGGTCGCGCGCGATTTCGGCGAGGCGCTCGAAGCGCGATTGCAGGAGCTGGTTCGCTTCACGCGCTTCCGTCCCGCCCGATTCGTCGGCACCGACATTGATGAGGATGGCGAGCGCATCGTCCGCATGGCCGACGATGCCGGCGAACACATCCTGCGCACGAAACTGCTGGTGGCCGCCGACGGCACACGCAGCGGTGTTCGCGATGCACTCGGCATCGCGGCGGAGGAACACGATTACGGGCAGACGCTGTTCGTCGCGCGGTTGCGCACCGAGCGCGCGCCCGATGGCACCGCGTTCGAGCGACTCGGCGACGATGGTCCGACCGCATTGCTGCCGCGTGCCGATCGCCACTATGGCCTGGTGCATGGTGTCGCGCGCGGCGATGCGGCGGATGTGCGCGCGCTGTCCGACGAAGCGTTCCTCGCGCGTGCGCAGCGCGCCTTCGGGTGGCGCGCGGGACGCTTCCTCTCCGTCGGCACGCGCAGCGTGTACGACGCGGTACGCGTGGTCGCGCGGCGCACGACCGCGAGCCGCGCCATCCTCGTGGGCAATGCCGCGCAGACCTTGCATCCGATCGGCGCGCAAGGCTTCAACCTTGGCCTGCGCGATGCACTGACGCTGGCCGAGCTGATCGAGACGTTGGGCGGCGGGTCTACCGATAAAGATCCTGGTGATGCCGGCTTGCTTGAAACCTACGCCAGGCGCCGTCGCGAAGATCGCGAACGCACCCTGGCGATGACCGACGGCCTGGCGAAACTCACCGCCAACGATGCGGCGCTGCTGCGTCCGCTGCGAAGCCTGGGCATGCTGGCCGCGGACCGCATTCCGTCCGCGCAGGCACTGCTGGTCGGCGGTGCGATGGGCTATCGCGGCGACGTGCCGGCGCTGTGCAGGGGTGAATTGCGATGAGCATGCACTCTGCAAGCGGACACATTGGAAGCAGGCGTTCCAGAAGCAGGCGCGTGGATGTCGCGGTGGTCGGCGGTGGCGTGGTCGGTGCCGCTTGCGCGCTGGCCCTGGCGCGGCTGGAACTCGATGTCGTGCTGGTGGAAGCGGCCGAGCCATCGGCGTGGTCCGCCGCTTCGCCCGATCTGCGCGTCTACGCGTTCGCGCCGGACAATGCGGCGCTGCTCGATACCCTTGGCGTATGGCCGCAGGTACGCGCCGCGCGCGTGCAACCCTATCGCCACATGCGCGTGTGGGATGCCGCGGGCGGTGGCGAACTGCATTTCGACGCGGATGCGCTCGGACGACGCGAGCTCGGCTGGATCGTCGAGCACGGCCTGCTGGTCGATCGTCTCTGGGCGGCGCTGCCGCAGGCGGGTGTCGACGTGCGTGCGCCGCTGCGCGTGGAAGGCCTGGAGCAGGACGGCGAAGGCGCGGAAAACGCTGGTGTCACCTTGCGTTTCGACGATGGCAGCCGGCTCGAAGCTCGACTGGCGATCGCCGCCGATGGCGCCGATTCGATGCTACGCAAACTCGCCGGCGCCGAAGTCGCCGCGCACGATTACGCGCAGCGCGGCGTGGTGGCATTCGTGGAAACGGACCTCCCGCATGAGGACACCGCATGGCAGCGCTTCCTGCCGGGCGGTCCGCTCGCTTTCCTGCCGTTCGTCGGCGGACAAAGTTCGATCGTGTGGACTTTGCCGCAAGGACAAGCCGCCGAAGTGCTGGCGTTCGACGATGCCGCTTTCTCGCAGGCGCTGACGCGTGCCTTCGATGCGCGCCTCGGGCAAGTGCGCCCGGCATCGCGCCGCGTCGCGTTCCCGCTGCGCCGGCAGCTGGTGGATCGCTACGTGGCGGGTCGCGTGCTGGTGATCGGCGATGCCGCGCACGTGGTGCATCCACTCGCGGGGCAGGGCGTCAATCTCGGATTGCGGGATGTCGCCGGACTTCGCGATGCGGTCGCCGCCGCGCTCGCACGCAACGCCGACTGGTCATCGCCTTCGCGCCTCGCGCGCTGGGCGCGCACGCGCAAGAGCGAGAACGCGGTCGCCGCATGGACGTTCGACGGCATCAATCGCGTTTTCTCCAGCGACGGCATGCATCGCACGTTGCTGCGCGGGCAACTGCTCGGTCTTGCCGGAAAACTGCCGCCGGTGACGGCGGCGCTGTGGCGCCGCGCCGCCAGGCTTTGATTTCCCTTCTCCCGCCGGGAGAAGGTGGCGCGTAGCGCCGGATGAGGGCGGGGAATGACTGGCCAGGGAGCGTTCTTTGGCCAGTGATTTTCCGCCCTCATCCGCCCCTTCGGGGCACCTTCCCCGGAGGGGGAAGGGTGAATACAGGCATCACATGATCCAGCCAGCCAGCGCCTGCTTGTCGAGACAGCCCTTGTGCTTCTCGTCCACGGCGCGGAATTCCGCCGTGAGCGTCGCATTGACCTTGGCCTCGGCGCGGCTGATGCAGCCGTCGTGATTCTTGTCGAGTGCGTCGAAATCGATCTTGTAGTCGCCGACGATCGAATTGGGTTCGACCGACTTCACCGTGACCTGACCCGTTGCCGCGGCGGCGGGAGGTGGTGTCTGCGTGGTTGGCGCCGATTGCTGCGGCATCGGTTGCGTCTGCGGTTCGGCAGGCGGTACCTGATCCTGCGTGACCGCATCCTGGGCGAAGGCGATGGCCGAGCCCGCGCAGGCCGCGAGCAGTGTGAGCGCGAGCGTGCATTGCTTGAAAGTGTTCATGACGTGCCCTTGCTTGTGAGGACATGCGCATCCTGGGCGCGGGATCATCAAGCGGACGTAAAATAATGAATACGTTGGAGATAACACTCAGAGCGAATTCACGATCGGTGATCCGCGCCAGGCGCGATCGAGCACGCTTTTATTGGCGTGTCGTCGCGAAAACCGTGATTTCTTCGCGGTCGTGATACAGCTGGCGTGAACGGATCCGCAACGGCCGCTGCGCCTGCATGGCGAACAGATCGAGACAAAGCTGCGTCTCGTCCCAGCGTTTCTTCATCGGCAGTTTCAGATTGAAGATCGCATGCCGGCACCAGCCCTCGCGGAACCAGGTCGCCATGCGTTCGGCGACGCGGCGCGGCTGCTCGACCATGTCGCACACCATCCAGTCGAGCGGCGTCGACGGTTGCCAATGGAAACCGTCGGCGCGCAGGTGATCGACCAGTCCGGTGTCGAGCACGTGCTGGCGCAGCGGACCGTTGTCGATCGCGCTCACGTGCAGGCCGTGACGCGTCAATACCCAGGTCCAGCCGCCGGGAGCCGCGCCGAGATCGGCGGCGCGCATGCCGGACTGTAGTTGTTGCGCACGTTCGTGATCGTCCAGCAATGTCAGCAGCGCCTCCTCCAGTTTCAACGCCGAACGCGATGGCGCATCGGGGTGCAGGCGCAGGCGAGGGATGCCGAGTGGCCAGGGAGCGCTGTCGGCGGGATCGGCCTGGGCGAGGAGGGCGTGATCGCCCGCGATGAAGCAGACATGCAGTCGCGGCGATGCGGGGTGATCGGTGGCAGTCAACCGTCCTGCCTTGCGCAAGGCAGGGCGCAGGGCGTTGCCGAAGGCGCGCGCGAGCCCGGCCAAGGGTTTGGCTTCATCGCTGTCGGGGTGTTCGACGAGCAGGGCACCGAATTCGGAAGGCAATGGCGGCAACGCTTCCAGCAGCGGCGTGATGCGGTCGCGCGGATCGAGTCCGCGCAGTTCGCCGATCAGGACGAGCTTTTGCCGCGCGAAAATCAGATCGCGCCACGGCAACGCGCGCGACAGGGCAATGGCATCGTCGCATATGAAGCAGACATGGCCGCTGTTGCGCTCGGTCCGCGCATAGCCCGCGCAGCCGGCTTCCGCGGCGCGCGTGGTGAGTTCGGCGGCGAGCTCCGGTTCGAAGCCGGCGCGGCAGTAGCAGAGCAATCCCGTCGTCATTGCCTGCAATGCTCCTTTCCCGTCATTCCTGCGAAAGCAGGAATCCAGCGACTTTCAGCTTGGCAGTCGACATGTTGCAGCAAAGGCACTGGATTCCTGCTTTCGCAGGAATGACGGGGAAAGAAATTCGGCATTGTGATGGTGTGGCTCAGTACTTGGCGCCGCCACGCGTGCCGTACTCGCGCAGCACGTCGCACGCGGCCTCGCGCGCGATGTCGCGCGTGACCTCGACGCCGCGCTTGCCCAGCTCGCCGATCCAGTCGGCCGGCAGCGGGCCTTCGTCGAACTCGGTCAGCGCCATCACGTCCTCGGCGCGCGCGCCGATCAACAGGCGGTCGATGCCCGCCCAGACCGTGGCGCCGTAACACTGGCAGCACGGCTGCGAGGACGTCGCCAAGGTGTAGGAGCCGTCGCGTTCGCCCTGCTCGTTGAGGTTCAAGCGCGCGCGCTGCAAACGCTGCTGCGCGAGCATGTAGGCCATGTTCTCGGCATGGGCGAGCGAAGTATGCTGCGGCAGCACCACGTTGACGCCGATGGCGACGATGCGGTCTTCGGGACCGAACACCACGGCACCGAAGGGCCCACCGGTGCCGGCTTCGATGTTGCGCCGCGAGAGGTCGACCGCGAGCGCGACCTTGTCGTGGTCGGAAGGATAGGGGCGTCCGGCATCGACGGCGTCCTGCACCCAGACCGGAAGCGTGAGGTGGACTTGTGCGTACAACATCATTGGACTGGCTCCTTGGATTCCGACGGGATGAGTGTCTTCTCGCGCGATTCCTGCGAGGGCTCGCAGCGGCCCGCATTGCATTGGCATGAGCTGATTTCGCGGAAGCCGCAGACGCTCATGCGGCCTTCGCGCGCGCATTGCGCCTGCACGGCGGCCGGATCGGTCGGGCTGTCCTTGTTCACGCAGGCGGGCATCGCGCCGCAGCAGTTGCCGACGTTCTTCACCGCGCAGTCGTCATTGGTGCGGCAGGAAACATCCAGCGCCGGCATGGCGCTGCGGACCGGTGGCGAGGGCGTGCTCATCGGCGGTGGCGTGGTCTGTCCGGCGGGATCGCCGGCCGAGGACGACGCGCAAGCCGACGGCAGCAAGGCCGACAGGGCGAGGCAGAGCAGGAGCGCGATTCTGTTCATGAGAAGACTCCGCGAGGATGGCCGGCGTTCTGCAGGACGCGGACGGGAGCGGGAATCTTACCTTTCGTGCCGTTCGCTTGCTCCGGACGCGTGCCCGATTTGACGCGCCGGCGCTGAATTGCATCGACGCATCAGTCTGGAGAAAGCTTTGGAGCGCGCGGAACGGGTGAAAATCTCACGCGTTCCGCGCGTTTGACGATCTCAGCCTTTCGTCGTCCAGGTGTCGCGCAATCCGACGCTGCGATTGAACACGGGCGCATCGCTACGGTGGTCGCGCCGATCGGCGACGAAATAACCGAGCCGCTCGAACTGGAACGACGTCTCCGGCGCGGCCTCCGCGGCGGCGGGTTCGACGTAGCCGCGCACGCTGCGCTTGGAGTCGGGATTGAGATAATCGCGATAGGTCTTGCCTTCGGATTCGTCGTCCGGATCGGCGACCGCGAACAGGCGATCGTAGAGGCGGATTTCCGCCGCCTTCGCATGCGCCGCGCTGAGCCAATGGATGGTGCCCTTGACCTTGCGGTTGGCGCCTTCCATACCGGGGCGCGATTCGGGATCGAGCGTGCCGCGCAGTTCGACGATCTCGCCGGCGTCGTTCTTGATCACTTCATCGCAACGGATGATGCCGGCGCCGCGCAGGCGCACGTCGCCGCCCGGGATCAGGCGCTTCCAGCCCGGCGGCGGCACTTCGGCGAAGTCCTCGCGCTCGATCCACAGCTCGCGCGAGAACGGAACACCGCGCGTGCCCGCCGACTCGTCCTTCGGATGATTGGGGAATGTCAGCGTTTCGACGTGATCTTCCGGCAGATTCGTCAGCACCAGCTTGAGCGGATCGATGACCGCCATGCGTCGCGGCGCGTGCGCATCGAGGTCTTCGCGCAGGCAGGCTTCCAGCACGGAGAAGTCGATTACCGAGTTCTGCTTGCTGATGCCGACGCGGTCGATCAGCAGGCGCAGCGAGGCCGGCGTGTAGCCGCGGCGGCGCAGGCCCTGCAGCGTGGGCATGCGCGGATCGTCCCAACCGTCGACCAGCTTCTCGCCGACTAGCGCCACCAGCTTGCGCTTGCTCATCACGGTGTAGTTGATGTTCAGGCGCGAAAATTCGATCTGGCGCGGCTTGGCGGCTTCGTTCGGCAGGCCGCTGGCGAGCAGCGGCTGCAGCAGTTCGGGCGAGTGGGCGAAATCGACCTTGTCCACGCACCAGTCGTAGAGCGGGCGATGGTCCTCGAACTCCAGCGTGCACAGCGAATGGGTGATGCCTTCGACGGCATCGCCGAGCGCGTGCGCGAAGTCATACATCGGATAGATCGGCCAGGCGTCGCCGGTGTTCTGGTGCGTGACCTTCTTGATGCGGTACAGCGCCGGATCGCGCAGGTTGATGTTGCCGCTGGCCATGTCGATCTTGGCGCGCAGCGTGCGCGCGCCGTCGGCGAACTCGCCCGCGCGCATGCGGCGGAACAGGTCGAGGTTTTCCTCCACCGAACGATCGCGGTACGGCGAATTGCGGCCGGGCTCGGTGAGCGTGCCGCGATATTCGCGCACCTGTTCGGCGCTGAGGTCACAGACGAAGGCGTCGCCTTGGCGGATCAGTTTTTCCGCGGCGAGGTAGTACACCTCGAAGTAATCGGAGGCGTGGCGCAGGTTGGCCCAGTCGAAGCCGAGCCAATGCAGGTCGTCCTGGATCGCCTGCACGAATTCGGGATCTTCCTTGGCCGGATTGGTATCGTCGAAGCGCAGGTTGCACACGCCGCCGAATTCCTCGGCGATGCCGAAGTCCAGGCAGATCGCCTTGGCGTGACCGATGTGCAGGTAGCCGTTGGGTTCGGGCGGGAAACGCGTGCGGATGGCGTGGTGCTTGCCACTGGCCAGGTCGTCGCGAACGATCTGACGAATGAAATCCTGTTTCACAGCCGCCTGCATCGCGGGCGTCGCGTCTTGCACCGTCGTCACGGGGACGGCGGCGGGATCGACGGTGGCGGGGCGGGACGGATGGCTCATCGCGGCAGGGACGCTGTGGGGAAACCGCCAGTTTAGCCGAGGCGGCGCGCGCCCGCGCACGACATCCCGGTCAGAAAACGCCCGCTCGTGCTAGCGTGCGCGCTTGCCGCCGTTCGCGGCCACCGAAATTCCCCCATGCAAGCCCCCCACAAGACCGAATCCCGAGCGCTGGTGTGGATGGCGATCGGCGCGATCATCATCGGTACCAACGGACTGATGGTCCGGATCGCGGAAACGCCCCCGACCGTGTCCGCCTTCTGGCGCCTGCTGTTCGGCGGCGTGCTGGTGCTGCTCTATGCGCGCGCGACGCGGCAATGGCAGTCGCTGCCGCGCCGCGTCTGGCTGTGGGCACTGTTGCCGGGCGCGATCTTCGCCTGCGACCTGTGGCTCTGGCATCGCAGCATCCTGCTGATCGGGCCGGGGCTGTCGACGCTGCTGGCGAACGCGCAGGTGTTCTTCATGGCACTGGCTGGTGTGCTGCTGTTCGGGGAGCGTCTGGGGCCACGCTTCCTGATGGGCATCCTGCTGTCGTTCTTCGGCCTGTGGCTGATGCTGGGCGGCAGCTGGGCGACGCTGCCGCCTGCGTACCGCTGGGGCGTCTGGATGGGGCTGGCGACCGGCCTGTCGTATGCGATCTTCAATGTCGGGCTGCGGCGTACGCAGCAGGTGGCGCATGTCGATCCGTCGCGCCCGGCGCCGGTGGCGCAGGTGCTGGGAATCGTGTCGCTGATCGGGGCCGCGGCGCTTGGCATGGCCGGCGTGGCGGAGGGAACGTCGTTCGCGATTCCGTCGCTGAAGTCGTTGTTGGTGTTGCTCGCGCTGGCGGGCATCGGGCATTGCTTGAGCTGGGTGCTGATCTCCAAGGCGATGTCGCACCTGCGCGTGGCGGTGATCGGCCTGATGCTGTTGTTGCAGCCGATCGTCGCCTTCCTGCTCGATGTGGCGCTGTTCGATCGCCTCACCACGTCGCGCGAATGGCTGGGGCTGGCCTTCACGCTGGCCGGCATCTTCCTGGCCAGCTTGAAGGGACGCTCGCGGTTGCCCGAGCAGCCGACGTAGCGCTCGGTCCCGCTCCCGTGCGTGGGAGCGGGCGAAGGGCGTCAGCGACAGCCGTTGCTGTCGGTGCTCACGAAGCCGTTCTGTTGCGAGATCGTGCGGTCGTAGCAGGGCAGTGCATTGCTGCTGTGGCGATGACGCTGGGTGGAATGCCCGATGGCATGGCGCTGGTCGCGCGGCACGCCGTAATTCCAGCCCGCCTCGCCGTCGAAGCTGTTGTCCTTGATCAGCCAACGTGGCAACAGGGAAGCGCCGCCGAGGGCCAGTGCGTTGGCCTTGTCGTAGATCTTCAGCCGGGTGGTAATGCGGTAGTAGCTCTGGCCCGCGACGGGCTCGAAGCTGATCATGCCGTCGAAGCCGAAGGATTGCGCATCGGTCGAGACTTCCGGCAATCGTCCCGGCAAGGTGGTGGTGACCACCGACGTGTCGTTCCAGTCGCCGACCACGCCGTCGTGGTATTCGCCTTCGTCCCAGGTGTGCGTGTTGGTATTGCCGACGGCGCGCTTGACGCTGACGAGCCGGTAGCCGCGCGAGCCGCGCAGCCATCCCTTCACTTCAAGCTGGTGCCCGCCGCGCGTGGCCACCTGCGAGCGGCCGTCGGGCAAGGTGCTGAACACCGGCGCGTTCTGCATGTCGCCGAGCTTGTAGGTCAGCAGGCCGCCCTGCGTGCGCCGGCCGTGCGGATCGCGCCAGACCTGCAGGTTGGGCTGCATTTCCCAGCCGCTGGCGCTCGGGTCGAGTCCGGCGATGCGGAAGCGGATCTCGTGCGGCTTACCGTCGTTGACCAGCCCGATGAAGGGCGTGAGTTCGTAGCGGATCGGTTCGATGTTGAAGGCGCGCGGCGCGGGGATCACGTACCAGAGGAACGGATTCGACCAGCCGCCGGTGTAGATGTGCGGATAGGGCATGGCGATGCCGGCGACGCGGCCGTCGATCAGCACCTGCACTTCGCGATACGGGCCCGGACCCGGGCAGGAATAGCCAGTGCTCGTCGGTGCGATGAAGTACCAGAATTCCTCGCAACCGCCACCGGAGCCCGTGGCATAGACCTCGGCCTGCCAGCGTTCGGCATCGATCGGCAGCACGTAGTCGCCGATCAGGTCGGCGCCGTCGCGGCGCGGCGCCGAGAGCGGCTGCACCGCGTCGGCCGTCTGCGCGGCCGGATGCTTGCGGTCGGCCTGGTAGAACACCACGCGCGCCTTCACGTAGATCACGCCGGTGTAAGTGTCGTTGACGACGTTGCCGAGATACATCGCCGTGGGTTGCGGCGTTTTCAGCAGCGGCGCGTAGGCGGTGATGTCCTTCTCCACGTGCCATTGGATGCCTTCGCGCGAGGGCTCGGGCGTGCTGGTGCGGAACACCGTGACACCGCCGATCTCCAGGTGCGAGATCCGGTCGTATTGCACGCCCTTCACCGCACCGTCCATCTCCAGCACGATCTTGTTCCAGGGGCCTGGGCAACCCGGTGGCGGCGCGATGCTGCTGAGATAGGGATCGAAATTGTCGAAGCCGTGATCGACGATCTGCACCGAGCAGGATTTCGTATCCGGACGCGCGACGGCGGGATCGGCGGTGCGCGGATCGTCCCAGTCGGTGCCGAATTCATCCGCCGCATGGACCACGGGAGCGAGCAGGGTGCCGAGCACGAGCAGGCCGGCGGCGAGGTGGGAAAGGGAGCGGAACATCGGATCGGCGGGCATGGCGGACTCCAGGGCTGGATGGCGGCGTTGCGGCTCGGGCACGCCCCCCGCATACCCTGACGCGGCTAGGTTACAAGAGCGGTTCGGATCGTCCTGATGCACCCGCACAACTCGGGTGCCGCGGCATCTTGAATCCTTCGCTCGCAGCCGCAGATTGTGTTCGTCCCCCCTCCGCGGAGCCGACCATGTTCGGAATTGGTGCCTACAAGCAACGCATGCCGCAACCCAATAAGGCGCTGCCGGGACGCAGCAGCGAAATGCCGCTGCACAACGCTCACCACATTCACGGACGTCCGCTGCGCGGCGATTTCGCCGGACTGAGCCGCGTGCAGTTCGGCATGGGCTGCTTCTGGGGCGCCGAACGCAAGTTCTGGTCGATTCCCGGCGTGGACACCACGGCGGTCGGCTATGCCGGCGGCTACACCCCAAACGCCACGTACCGCGAAGTGTGCAGCGGCGAAACCGGCCACGCCGAAGTGGTGCTGGTGGTGTACGACGAGGCGAAGGTGTCCTTCGACGATCTGCTCAAGGTGTTCTGGGAGAACCACGATCCCACCCAGGGCATGCGCCAGGGCAACGACGCCGGCACCCAGTATCGTTCCGCGATCTATTGCGAGACGCAGGCGCAGTACGACGCCGCTGTCGCCAGTCGTGACGCCTATCAGCGCAGGCTGAGTGAAGCCGGTTATGGCGAGATCACGACGGAAATCGTGTTCCCCGCGCCGACGTTCTATTACGCCGAGGACGACCACCAGCAATATCTGTCGAAGAATCCGCATGGTTACTGCGGATTGGGTGGTACCGGCGTGAGTTGTCAGATCGGGCTGGAAGCCTGAGCTGTCTGTCGCTTTTACTTGTCATTCCGGCGAAAGCCGGAATGACGAGCGAGAGGATTACGCCAATCCCGCTTCGCGGAAGGGCAGAGCTTTAAGCCGCGCGTCCCGGCAGCGCTTTCGTCGGTTCTTCGAGCAAGTCCTTCGGCAGATCGCGAAAAACTTCGGCCAGCTGCCGCAGGAACGCATCCATCGCCGAACTCTTGCGCCAGATCATGGCGATCTCGCGGCTCGGATGGGAATCGCGGAAACCCAGCAGATGGATGCTTTCCGATCGGGCCACCGGCGGCTTCACCGCCAGTGTCGGCAGCAGCGTGACGCCGACGTTGGCGGCAACCATCTGCCGCAGCGTTTCCAGGCTGGTGGCGCGGAACTCGCTCTTCTCGGTGGCGCCGGACAGATGGCAGACATCCAGCGCCTGCTCGCGCAGGCAATGACCATCCTCCAGCAGCAGAAGGCGCTGGTTGGCCAGTTCCTTCAGCAATAGCGAATCCTGCCGCGCCAGCGGATGCGATTCCGGTACCGCGAGCAGGAACGGTTCCTCGAACAGGAATTCGGTATGCAATTGATCGTCGTGCAGCGGCAGTGCCAGCAGCGCGGCATCGAGACGGCCTTCGCGCAGTTGCGTCAGCAGCACGTCGCTCTTTTCTTCGACCAGCAAGAGTTCAAGCTGCGGAAAACGCGCGCGGATCAGCGGCACGACATGCGGCAGCAGATACGGACCGAGCGTGGGGAAGATGCCCAGGCGCACCGTGCCCGCTTCCGGGTCCTGGCTGCGTCGCGCCGCTTCGCGCATCTGTTCGACGTCGGCGACGATACGGCGCGCGCGTTCGGCGACGTCGCGCCCGGCCGGGGTCAGCATCACCTTGCGTGGCGCGCGTTCGACCAGCGCCACGCCGAGTTCTTCTTCCAGCTTCCGGATCTGCGTCGACAGCGTCGGCTGGCTGACGAAGCTCGCCGCCGCCGCCTTGCCGAAATGCTTGTGATCGGCAAGGGCGACGAGATATTTGAGATCGCGCAGATTCATAACCGCATCCCTCCGATGCGTGCCATGTTCAGGCGGCCGCCGCTTCCGTTTCCACAGGCGCGGTGGTGCGAATCAGGTGATCGAACGCGCTCAGCGCCGCCTTGGAGCCTTCGCCCATCGCGATCACGATCTGCTTGTACGGCGTGGTGGTGGCATCGCCTGCCGCGAACACGCCCGGCACCGAGGTGCGGCCATGCGCATCGACTTCGATCTCGCCGCGCGGGGACAGCGCCACCGTGCCCTTCAGCCATTCGGTGTTGGGCAGCAGGCCGATCTGCACGAACACGCCTTCCAGTTCGAGGCGATGCGCATCGCCGCCGACGCGATCCTTGTAGATCAGGCCGTTGACGCGCTGGCCGTCGCCGAGCACTTCGGTGGTCTGTCCCGACGTGATCACGGTGACGTTGCCGAGACTCTTGAGCTTGCGCTGCAGCACGTCATCGGCGCGCAGCTGGGCATCGAACTCGATCAGCGTGACGTGCCGGACGATACCGGCGAGATCGATCGCCGCTTCCACGCCGGAATTGCCGCCGCCGATCACCGCCACGCGCTTGCCCTTGAACAGTGGGCCATCACAGTGCGGGCAGTAGGCCACGCCCTTGTTGCGGTACTGCTCCTCGCCGGGCACGTTCATCTGCCGCCAGCGCGCGCCGGTGGAGAGGATCACGGTCTTGCCTTTCAGCGACGCGCCGTTGGCGAGCTTCACCGTCGTGTAGTCCGGGCCGGGCACGAGTGCTTCCGCGCGCTGCAGATTCATGATGTCGACGTCGTACTGGCGCACGTGCTGCTCGAGCTGCGCCGCCATATGCGGACCTTCGGTTTCCGGCACCGAGATGAAGTTCTCGATCCCGAGCGTATCGAGCACCTGGCCGCCGAAGCGTTCCGCGGCGATGCCAGTGCGGATGCCCTTGCGCGCGGCGTAGACGGCCGCCGCGGCACCGGCCGGGCCGCCGCCGACGATCAGCACGTCAAAGGGATCGCGCGCGTCGATCTTCGCCGCCTCGCGCTTGGATGCGCCGGTGTCGAGCTTGGCGATGATTTCCTCCACGCCCATGCGGCCCTGGCCGAATGGTTGGCCGTTGCGGTAGACGGTCGGCACCGACATCACTTCGCGCGCGTCGACCTCGTCCTGGAACAGCGCGCCGTCGATGGTGACGTGGCGGATGTTCGGATTGAGCACCGCCATCAGGTTGAGCGCCTGCACCACGTCCGGGCAGTTCTGGCAGGACAGCGAGATGTAGGTTTCAAAGACGTGCTCGCCTTCGAGATGGCGAATCTGCTCGAGGACTTCGGCGCTCGCCTTGGACGGATGTCCGCCGACGTGCAGCAGCGCCAGCACCAGCGAAGTGAACTCGTGACCGAGCGGAATGCCGGCGAAGTAGATGCCGAGATCCTCGCCGGGACGCGAGATCGAGAACGACGGAATGCGCACGTCGCCGCCGCGATGTTCGACCAGGGTGATCTTGTCCGACAGCACCACCAGATCGTCGAGCAGCGCCTGCATCTCGTGCGATTTCTCGCTCTCGTCGAGCGCGGCCACCAGTTCCACCGGCTGCGTGATCTTTTCGAGGTAGGCCTTGAGCTGGGTTTTGAGTTCGGCGTCGAGCATGGGGATGGATTCCATCTTGCGTTGGCTTCGACTGGCTGGGGGGATTACGCCGCGAAGCGATAGGAGAGAGTGAAGAGGGGCGAAGAACGAGCGGGATGCGGGGGAGGGGGACGGCACCGGCCCGCCTTCGCGCCTCTTCACTCGCACCTGAGGGGGCTTGGTGCGAGTCCGTGGCCGAAGCGTGCTCCGGCCACGGTGTTGCAGGTTCAGATCTTGCCGACCAGGTCCAGCGACGGCTTCAGGGTCTTCTCGCCCTGCTTCCACTTGGCCGGGCAAACCTCACCCGGATGCGAGGCGACGTACTGCGCGGCCTTGATCTTGCGCAGCAGCTCGCTGGCGTCGCGGCCGATGCCGTTGTCGTGGATTTCGGCGGTCTTGATCACGCCTTCCGGGTTGATGATGAAGGTGCCGCGCAGGGCCAGGCCTTCTTCCTCGATCAGCACGTCGAAGGCGCGCGCCAGCTTGGCGGTGGGATCGCCGACCAGCGGGTACTTCACCTTGCCGATCGCGTCGGAGGTGTCGTGCCAGGCCTTGTGGGCGAAATGGGTGTCGGTGGAGACGCCGTAGACCTCGACGTCGAGCTTCTTGAACTCGTCGTAATGATCGGCGAGGTCTTCCAGCTCGGTCGGGCAGACGAAGGTGAAGTCAGCCGGGTAGAACACGAACACGGACCACTTGCCCTTCAGCGAGGCATCGGTGACTTCGACGAACTCGCCGTTGTGGTAGGCGGTAGCCTTGAACGGCTGCACTTCGGTATTGATCAGGGACATCGAGGTTCCTTTACAGGTGGGTGAAGGGGGAGGGAGAGGCACCGGGTCTGGCCGCGGCGTTGAAGTAGCTTAGGCGGTGCCTATCGATATGTGAAATTGATAATAGATATACTATCAATAGGTTTTGCCTATTGAAACAATCGGATTGTGCTTTCGCACATTTCGCGTGGGATGTGGGGCGGGGTGCCGGGTCGGGCTCTATTTCGCATGAGCTGGCCAGTCCGGAAGGGCGCCGGGTGCGCAGCGAGCGCGAAGCTCGATGGTGGCCGATCGCATGCCGCTGCTTGTCGAGCGATTTGACGGCATGCCTGGCTCGCAAGCATCGCCGGATTGTTCACGGGCGAAGTGGCAAAAAGAGAATGCACGGCTGATGCATGGTGCGATCGGTGGTGCAGCCGCACGATGCGGGTGCGATGTAACTAACGACACATGCCGCATCCCCCTGTCCGACGTACGCTCGCGCCTTTTACCGCCAAGGCCAGACCATGCATCTGCTTCGCAGCAAAACGTTCCGGATCAGTACGTTGACGAGTGCATTGCTGGCCTGTGCCGGCATCGCCCATGCCGCCGATCAGGTGCCCAAGGGACCGCTGCCGCGCACGGTGGTGCCGTCGCTGGTGCAACTGGAACTCAAGCTCGATCCGAAACAGCAACGCTTCAGCGGCAAGACCCGCATCGAAGCGAACGTGGCGGAAGCGACCGACACGATCTGGATGCATGGCCGCGATCTGAAGATCGACAAGGCCGAGGCGGTGCTCGCCGATGGCAAACGCATCGCGTTGAAGACGGAGAACGCCGACGTCTCCGGCGTGCTCAAGCTCAGCGCGGGCGAACAGATTCCGGCGGGCAAGGTGACGATCGAGATTGCATACGACGCCCCGTTCGGTGAATTGCAAGGCGCCTACCGCGTCAAGCCGGACGGCAGCGACTACGTGGTCACGCAGATGGAACCGCTGGGCGCGCGCAACACGTTCCCCGGATTCGACGAGCCGAGCTTCAAGCAGCCGTGGGACATCACGCTGATCGTGCCGAAGGACGACGTCGCCGTGGCGAACACGGCCGAGGAAAAGACCGAACAGCTGGCCGACGGTTGGAAGAAGGTGACGTTCCGCCGCACCGAAGCCTTGCCGAGCTATCTGATCGCCTTCGCGGTCGGTCCTTGGGATGTCCCCGTCGGTCCCGACATCGCGCCCAATGGCTCGCGTACCACGCCGCTGAAGCTGCGCGGCATCGCCGCGAAGGGGCAGGGTGCGCGCATGGCGTATTCGCTCAAGCACACGCCGGCGATCGTGAAGGGGCTGGAAGATTATTTCGGCATCCCGTATCCGTTCGACAAGCTCGACAACGTCGCCGCGCCGGATTTCTGGGCGGGCGCGATGGAGAACGCGGGGCTGATCGTCTATCGCGATGTGCTGATGTTCCCGGACGAGAATTCCAGCGCGAGATTGCTCCAGGCCTACTGGGGTGTCAGCGCGCACGAACTCGCGCACCAGTGGTTCGGTGATCTGGTGACGATGCGCTGGTGGGACGACATCTGGCTCAACGAGGGCTTCGCCACCTGGATGGGCAACAAAATCCACGGCCAGCTCCGGCCCGAATCGCACATCGATCGCGATCTGCTGGAAGGCGTGATCGAAGCCATGGACGCCGACCGGCTCGCCACCACGCGTCGCATCCACGAGCCGATCAAGGATTTCACCGACATCCAGTCCGCGTTCGACGGCATCACCTATCAGAAGGGCGCGGCCACGCTCGGCATGTTCGAGCACTACATCGGCGAGGACAAATTCCGCGACGGCGTGCGCAACTACCTGCAGGCGCATGCGCGCGGCAATGCCACCAGCGCGGAGCTGATCCAGTCGGTGGCCGAGCAGAGCAAGGAGCCCGAGCGCGTCGCCAAGGCTTTCGCCAGCTTCATCGATCAGCCTGGCGTGCCGTTCGTGAAGGTCGATCTGGCCTGCGGCGCGGGCAAGCCCGCGATCACGGTGCAGCAGCAGCGCTATCTGCCGCTCGGTTCGAGCGCGAGCCGTGATCAGACATGGGGCATTCCCCTGTGCGTGCGCTACGCCGACGGCAACGCCGTGCGTGAGGAATGCACGCTGGTGACCGAGGCGCAGACGCGTGTCGAACTCAAGCAAGCACAAAGCTGTCCGGCCTGGGTGATGCCGAACGCGCACGGCGATGGCTACTACCGTTTCTCGCTCGCGCCGAAGCTGCAGCAGGCGCTGTCCGGCGCCTTCGCGAAGCTCGATCAACGCGAGCAGCGCATGTTCGCCGACTCGGCCATCGCCGCTTACGACGCGGGTGATCTCACGCCGAGCGATCTGGTCAAGACGCTGCCGCAATTCGCGAACGCCGACGTGCGTCAGACGGTGACGACGGGAATGGGCGAGGTCAGGTGGATGGACGAACGCCTGTTCAAGGATGACGCCTCCCGCGCGGCATTCCGCGCCGGCATCGCCGACATCTACCGGCCACGCCTGGAGAAGTTGGGAACGTCGTTCCAGGGCAAGGAAGCCGACGATACCCGCATCCTGCGCAGCAGGCTGATCGGCTTCTTCGCGCGCACGCTCGACGATGCGGCGGTCCGCAAACAGCTCGCCACGCAAGGGCGCGCCGTGCTCGGTCTGGACGGCGACGGCAAGCTGAAGCCCGATGCCGCGCCGCGCGACATCCGCGGCCTCGCCATGACCGTGGCGGTGCAGGACGGCGGCAAGGCGGCATTCGATTCCGCCGAACAGCATCTGCGCGCGACGCAGGATCCAGAACTGCGCGGCGATCTGGCCGCCGCGCTCGGCAGTTCGCGTGATCCGCAACTGGCCGAACGCGCACGCGCGCTGGCGCTCGAGGCAGGCTTGCTGCGCAGGAACGAGATTCCCGACATCCTCATGGGCCAGGGCGAGAAACCCGAAACCCGCATCGCGCTGCGGCAGTGGCTCGACGGCAATTTCAAGACGCTGGAAGCCAAGCTGGCGCCAGCGGGTGCGCGTCTGCTCGATCTCTACGCGATGGGCATGTGCAGCCGCGAGGAGGCACAGGAATTGCAGACCAAGTTCGCCAAGCGCATGGAAACCATCGAAGGCGGCCCGCGTGCGTTGACGCAGGCCATCGAGGGAGTCGAGCTCTGCGCCGCGCAGGTGGACGCGCGCGCGGGCAAGGCGCCGACGTTCGCGGGCAAATAAGCGAGGGCAGGCACATCGCGACACCGACGATCACTGCCTGCCTGCGCGAAGCGCGTGCACGCATCGAGCCCGCCGAGGCGGAGCTGTTGCTGCTGCACGCGCTGCGCGCTTACGACCGTGCTTGGCTCTACACGCATGGCGATGATGCGATCGAGGGGGGGGTGCTGGAGCGCTTCCAGACCCTGCTGTCACGACGCGAGGCCGGCGAACCCATCGCCTATCTGACGGGAAGGCGTGGTTTCTGGACGCTGGAGTTGGAAACCACGGCCTCGGCTCTGATTCCTCGCCCGGAAACCGAATTGCTGGTCGAAGCCGCGCTCGAACGCATCCCGGCGGATCGCGAAGCGCGCATCGCCGATCTTGGCACCGGGACCGGAGCGATCGCGCTTGCGCTTGCGAGCGAGCGCAAGCGCGCGCACGTGATCGCGGTCGACGTCAGTGAGGACGCGCTGGCACTGGCGCTCGCCAATGCGCATGGCCACGAAATCCGCAATGTGGAATTCCGTCGCGGCGACTGGTTCTCGTCGCTGGCTGGCGAAAAATTCGACGTCGTCGTCAGCAATCCGCCTTATATCGCGGAAGACGATCCGCATCTGCGCGAAGGCGATTTGCGTTACGAGCCGCGGCTCGCATTGTCTTCGGGCACGGACGGCCTCGACGCCATCCGCGTCATCGCTCGTGATGCGCCGGAGCATTTGCGGCCTGGCGGCTGGTTGTTGCTGGAGCATGGATACGAGCAGGGCGAGTCGGTGCGCGCGCTGTTGATCGCGGCTGGATTCGTCGATGTCTCCACGTTGCGCGACCTGGAAGCCCGCGATCGGGTGACGATAGGGCGGGTTCGCGTTTGAGCGACGGGTGAAAGGAGTGATCGATCTCTTCCGCTCGTCATTCCCGCTTTCGCGGAATGACGAGCAATGGCTTTCCTCATTCATTACCTGTCATCCATTACACTCCGACAATCCCTGATCGAAGGTGCCGCATGCGCGACCTGTATCCCGACATCGAACCCTATGACACTGGAACGCTCCAGGTCGACGATCGCCACACGCTCTACTACGAACAATGCGGCAATCCGAACGGCAAGCCGGTGGTGTTGCTGCATGGCGGCCCCGGCGCGGGCTGCAGCGCCAAGATGCGCCGCTTCCACGATGCGTCGAAGTACCGCATCGTGCTGTTCGACCAGCGCGGCAGCGGACGTTCGACGCCGCATGCCGATCTGGTCGACAACACCACCTGGGATCTGGTCGCCGATATCGAGAAGCTGCGCGTCAAGCTCGGTATCGAGCAATGGCAGGTGTTCGGCGGCTCATGGGGTTCGACGCTGGCGCTCGCCTACGCGCAGACGTATCCGCAACACGTGACCGAACTGGTGCTGCGTGGCATCTTTATGCTGCGCCGCTGGGAGCTGGAATGGTTCTACCAGGAAGGCGCGTCGCGGCTGTTCCCGGATGCGTGGGAGCACTACATCACCGCCATCCCCGCGGTCGAGCGTCATGACCTGATTTCCGCCTTCCATCGCCGCCTGACCAGCGAAGACGAATCCGTGCGGCTGGCCGCCGCGCGCGCATGGAGCGTGTGGGAGGGCGCGACGTCCTTCCTGCACGTCGACCAGGATTTCGTCACGGGGCACGAAGACGCCAGATTCGCACTCGCCTTCGCCCGCATCGAGAACCATTACTTCGTCAATGGCGGCTTCTTCGAGGTGGAGGATCAGCTGCTGCGCGATGCGCACAAGATCGCCGACATCCCGGGCGTCATCGTGCACGGTCGCTACGACGTGGTCTGCCCGGTGCAGAGCGCCTGGGAGTTGCACAAAGCGTGGCCGAAGTCGCAGTTGACCATCACGCCCGCGTCCGGCCATTCCGCTTTCGAGGCGGAGAACGTTGACGCGCTGGTTCGGGCGACCGACCGGTTTGCGTGACCGCCTGCCCGCGGCGCATACGTATGCGATGACGTCCGGCCGATAACCCGGTAACGTTCGGCGCGAACGCAGGTGGCGTTCTCAGTGGGCCGAGGCCCGTAGGAGAATCACCGTGAATGCAGTTGCGACATCGCCTTTGGCGCGTACCAATGCTCGTGTCGTCGCCATCGCCGCGGTCGCGGCGCTCGGCGGATTCCTGTTCGGTTTCGATACCGCGGTCATCAATGGCGCGGTCGACGCGATCCGCGGTGATTTCAAGCTCGACGCGACGCTGATCGGCTTCGCGGTGTCGTGCGCGCTACTGGGCTCGGCCATTGGCGCCTGGTATGCCGGGCCGCTCGCCGACCGCTGGGGTCGCGTGCGCACCATGCAGGTGGCGGCGGTGGCGTTGACCGTGAGCGCGGTGGGCTCGGGGCTGGTGTTCGGCGTCTGGGATCTGGTGTTCTGGCGCCTGGTCGGCGGCATGGGCGTGGGCATCGCTTCGGTGATCGCGCCGGCGTACATCGCCGAAATCTCTCCCGCGCACGTGCGCGGGCGGCTCGGTTCGCTGCAGCAGCTCGCCATCGTGCTCGGCATCTTCGTCGCGCTGGCTTCGGATGCGCTGCTCGCGCATCTGGCCGGCGGCGCGGCGCAGCCGTTGTGGTTTGGTTTGAATGCGTGGCGGTGGATGTTCCTCGTCGCCGCGTTGCCGGCGGTGGTGTATGGATTGCTGGTGTTGCGCGTTCCCGAATCGCCGCGCTATCTGGTGGCGAAGGGCGAGAAGACCGCGGCCGCTGGCGTGTTGCGGCAGGTGCTGAGCCTGACCGACGATGAGGCGCTTCACCACAAGGTCGACGAGATCGATGCCAGTCTGCGCTCGGAGCATCGACCCCGCCTGAGCGATCTGCGCAAGGCCGGTGGCGGACTGCTGCCGGTGGTGTGGATCGGCATCCTGCTGTCGGTGTTCCAGCAGTTCGTCGGCATCAACGTGATCTTCTACTACTCGTCGACGCTGTGGCATTCGGTCGGCTTCAGCGAAGCCGATTCGTTCAAGATCACCGTCGCCACCTCGATCACCAACGTGCTGGTGACACTGGTCGCGATCGCGCTGGTCGATCGCATCGGCCGCAAGCCGCTGCTCATCATCGGTTCGGCCGGCATGACGATCACGCTGGCGGTGATGGCGTGGTGTTTCTCGCAGGCGGCGGGCGGTGGTGCCGACATCCAGTTGCCGCATCCGTGGGGGCCTGTCGCCCTCGTCGCCGCCAATCTCTACGTGATCTTCTTCGGTGTGAGCTGGGGACCGGTGGTGTGGGTGTTGCTGGGTGAGATGTTCCCCAACCGCATCCGCGCCATCGCGCTCGCGGTGGCGGCGGCCGCGCAGTGGCTGGCCAACTTTGCGATCACTGCAACGTTCCCGAAGCTGGCCGAGATAGGCCTCAGCTTCGCCTATGGTCTCTATGCGGCGTTCGCGCTGCTCTCGTTCGCGTTCGTGCTTGCCGCGGTACGCGAGACCAAGGGCATGGAACTGGAGCAGATGCGGGATTGAGGATGGCGCCACCGCACGGTGGATGCCGTGCGGTGTTCGTGAAGTCCGGTCTTTCGTTCGACGGAGTGAAGCGTTTCAGATCGCCGGCGAACCATCCGGATTGTGCTCGATCATCCACAGCCCGGCCCAGAGCTTGAGATCCAGCTCGAAGCCTTCGGCGTGCTTGCGCATCAGCCACGCGGGCGCGCTCGCGCGCGGCACGCTGTGGACGGTGATGTTCTCGCTGCCGACGCCGCCGCCTTCGCCGACTTTCTTCAGATCGCGGGCGCGCGCGAAGGCGATGCGTTCGTTGCTCATGCCGGCCGAGGTCGGGCCGATCAGCAGGACGTCGACGCGGCCGGCCTCCCAGCCGGTTTCCTCGACCAGTTCGCGGCGGGCGGCGTCTTCCAGGGTGTCCTCGGCGTCGTCGTCGCCGACCAGTCCGGCCGGCATCTCGATGGTCCTGGCGCCGAGCGGCACGCGGTACTGTTCGACGAACAGGACGTGGTCATCCGGCGTCACCGCGATGACGAGTACGGCCAGGCCGTCTTTGCCATGCGTGCGTTCGCAGGATTCCCAGTGGTCGCGTTTCACCAGGCGAAGCCATTCGCCCTGGTAGAGGATTTCAGGGGTGTCGGTCATGGGATGTCGAGCAAAATTTGGTTGCGTGATGCTACGACGGATTCGATGACGCCGTTAAGTCGACGTCGGTCACGGCTTGCAATCGTTTGCGCGTCAGCGGGCCGAAACGCATCGCCTCGCAGAGCGCGATCAGGGTGGCGGCATCGGCCTGGTTACGCAGGAACGGTGGCATGAAACCGGTCAGGGGGGCGTCGAGCGCGATGGTGGAAAGCTGCCGGCACAGCAACGCCTGCTCGCGATGCTGCCGCAGCTTGATCGCCGCCTGCGCGGCGCCGCGGAATCGCAGGTACGGCACTTCGTCGATGCGTTCGAGCAGGGCGTCGAGGCTGCCGAAGTGGGCGAGCAGCACGGCCGCGGTCTTGGCGCCGATGCCGGGGACGCCAGGGATGTTGTCGATGGCGTCGCCGCTCAGTGCGAGGTAGTCGGCGATCTGATGTGCTTCCACGCCGTGGCGCGCCTTGACGCCGGCCATGCCCCAGCGTTGGCCGCGGGCGAAGTCCCATTGCTCGTCATGTTCGAACAGCAGCTGCGACAAATCCTTGTCGGCCGAGACGATGATGCCGCGGTGGCCATGGTCGCGCGCGACATGCAGCGCGCTGCCGATGAGATCGTCGGCTTCGTAGTCGCTGTGCGCCAGCACGACCAGTCCGAGCGCGTCGCACAGCGCCTTGCAGTAGGCGAACTGGCGCTTGAGTTCCGGCGGTGCCGGTGCGCGATTGGCCTTGTAGGCGGGATAGAGCGCATTACGGAAGCAGCTGTCGAGGGCTTCGTCGAAGGCGACCACGATGTGGCGCGGGCGCTCGCGTTCGAGCAGTTCGATCAGGAAGCGCGCGAAGCCGTGCACCGCATTGGTCGGCCAGCCGTCGGCATCGTGGAACTCGTCCGGCATCGAATGCCAGGCGCGGAAGACGTACAGGCTGGCGTCGATCAGATGCAGCGGCTTCTTCATAATCGGCAATAAGACTCGGATGCCGTCCGTGGCGCAACTTTCCGTCTTCGGAGCGCCCGGCCCGGCCATTCATGGCCGGGCGTTCGCGACCGCAGCCGATAGGGCATCGGTTAAGCGCGGTCGCTCACCCAATCACTCAATAGCGAGCTCGGATCAGGACGCTCGCGCTCCGGCGCCTCCAGCTTCGGCGTGCCGATGTGGACGAAGCCGGTGATGCGCTCCTGCGGGCCGAGTCCGAGCAGTTGCAGGATCTTGGCGTCGTAAGCCGGCCAGCCGGTCAGCCAGCTGGCGCCGAAACCCAGTGCCTGCGCCGCCTGCAGCAGGGCGAAGCAGACCGAGCCGGCGCTGAGCAGACGTTCCTGTTCGGGAATCTGGGTGTCGTCGGCATCGAACACGGCGACGACCGCGATCACCAGCGGCGCGTGCGAGAAACGGTGGCGATCCTTGTCGATCGCGCTTTCGGGCGCGTCGGGCTGGAGTTCCAGCGTGCGCGCGACCAGCGCTTCGCCCAGCGCCTGGCGCGCATCGCCGCTGATGCGCAGGAAGCGGAATGGCACGCGCTTGCCATGATCGGGAACGCGCACGGCCGATCGCAGCATGCGCAGCAGGGTGGGGGCGTCCGGCCCGGGTTCGCCGAGTTGCTTGGCGGGAACGGAGCGGCGGGCGTCGAGGACTTCGAGTGGGGTCACGTGGGGGTGAGCCTATTTAAGTACGATGGTTTCGGATAAAACGAGTTCCTATTCTGCCACCGGGACATCGCGGGGGCCGATCCGATTCGCTAGGATGAGGGCAAACCCCCCAGCGGAGCGTTGCATGGCAGTGGAAACCGGAGTCGTCCAGACTGGAACGGTACTGATCGCAGCTGTGCGTGAAACCGCGCCGGGTGAACGCCGCGTGGCATTGACGCCGGAAACCTGCAAGAAGCTGGTGGCCACCGGTGCGCGCGTGCGTGCCGAGCGGGGCCTGGGCGCGGGCGCGAGCATCGCCGATCAGGCCTACGCGGAGGCCGGCGCGGAGCTGGTCGATGCGGCGGCGCTGGCCGATGCGGATCTGGTGCTGTGCGTGCAAGCGCCGCCGCCCGAGACGATCGCGACGCTGAAGCAAGGGGCGGTGCTGATCGGCAGCCTGCAACCCGATGCCAATCCCGCGCGCGCCGACGCGTTGCGCGCGAAGGGCATCCTGGCCTTCCCGCTCGAGCGGCTGCCGCGCACCACGCGCGCGCAGGCGATGGATGTGCTGAGTTCGCAGGCCGGCATGGCCGGCTACAAGGCGGTGCTGATCGGCGCGCAGCTGGCGCCGCGCTTCTTCCCGATGCTGACCACCGCCGCCGGCACGATCCGGCCGTCGAAGGTACTGATCGTGGGCGCGGGCGTCGCCGGTCTGCAGGCGGTGGCGACGGCGAAGCGGCTCGGCGCGCAGGTGGAATGCTTCGATGTGCGCCCGGAAACGCGCGAGCAGATCGAATCGCTGGGCGGCAAGTTCCTCGACCTCGGCGTGAGCGCCGCGGGCGAGGGCGGCTACGCGCGCCAGCTCACCGACGAGGAGCGCGCCGAGCAGCAGCGCCGGCTCGCCGAGCATCTGAAGGGCATCGACGTGATCGTCTGCACCGCCGCGGTGCCGGGGCGTCCGGCGCCGAAGATCATCTCCGCCGCGATGGTGGAAGGGATGAAGCCGGGCAGCGTGATCGTCGACCTCGCCGCCGAGACCGGCGGCAATTGCGAGTTGACCAAGCCCGGCGAGACGATCGACAGCAATGGCGTGACCATTGCCGGCCCGCTCAACCTCGCCAGCAGCGGCGCGCTGCATGCAAGCGAGATGTACGCGCGCAATGTGTTCAATTTCGTTTCGCTGCTGGTGAAGAACGGCGCGCTCGCCTTCGATTGGAACGATGAATTGCTGGCCAAGACCGTGTGGCCGGCAGTGCCCGAATCGGCCCGCGTCGCCGAGGCCGCCGCCGCTCCGGCGTGATCGCTTGCCGAAGGAGTAGAAAGGAGCACGGCGGCACGCGGTTGAAAGGGGAAGATCAGAAGCACCACGAGCAGGAAGCAAAGGACAACGAGCACAAGGAGAACTTCTAGGGTGCGCAAGTCCAGCGATACCACCGAACAGCGCAAGAACGATTAGTGCGCTTCTGCAGGTTTGCTTTGGAGCCCTTCTTGATGAGGAGGGCTCTTTGCATGTTTCACATCCGTCTGACGAACACACTCAAGGCGATCGATGTCGCCTCGGTGTCTACGGCGTCGTCAGTTGCTGCTTCTCCAGCCACATCCTGCGCTGCTCCGGCGTCATCGCGCGGAAGCGCTCCATCTGTGCCTTGCGCTGCTCGGGCGGCAATGCGCGCAGCTTCTCGAATATGGCGCGCATCTGCTCGCGCTGCTCCGGTGGCATGTGATCCCAGCGCTTCATGCCGCGATGGGCGCGCACACGTTGTTCCGGCGTCATTTCCTGCCAGCGTCGCGCGCGTTCGAACATGCGTGCGCGCTCGTCCGGATTCGAATTCCAGCGCTCGCGCACGGGGGCCAGCAGGAGTTCGCGTTGTTCCCGCGACAGGTGCTCCCAGTCCGGCATCGATACTGAGCCGGGTGGCGGCGGAGGCGGAAGGGGCGGCGGTGCCGCGTTCACGGCATGGGCGCCCAGCAGCAGCGCGAGGAACATGCCAGAGAGAAGCCGACGGGGGGCGAGGCGGGTCATGAATGCGTCACTCCATCGCGAGGGACTGGGCGTCCTGGGAGGCCAGCCAAAGATAGAAATCAGGATTCTGGTCGTACAGGCCGCCGTCGTCATCGTCGGCGTCCGCGCTGATGGGGGCCGATGGTGCCGCGAGCGTGGGCTGCACTCGGTTTTCCTGCTGCCATTGCAGGCCCAGCACGGCCGCGAACAATGCCGCGCATGCGGTCGCGCCCGCCAAGCCATAACGGCGCAGGGGTGAGGCCGCCCGTCGTGGCGTGGAGAGCGCCTGGCGACGGCGCTGATGCAATTGCGCCTGGGTCCGCGCCGACACTTGTGTCGTCGCCTCGGCGTAGCGCTGCCGCATCGCGGCGTCGAAAGCATGCTCTTTGAAAGCGTGCTCCTTAGAATCCTGGTCGTTCTGATGCATCTGGTTTTCAGGCGTATCGTTCATGCGAAATCCTCCAGTCGCCGCTGCAACGCTTCGCGTGCCCGCGACAGGTGTGTCTTCACCGAGCCCTCGCTGCATCCCATGATGCGCGCGGTATCGGCGACGTCGAATTCTTCCAGCACGCGTAGCGTGAACGCTTCGCGCTGACGGCGCGGCAGTTCGCGCAGCGCCGTGACGAACTGCGCGTAGGCCTCGCGGCTGTCGTGCGCCCGGGCCGGATCCGGCTGATGGTCGTCGGCCCAATCCGGCGTGCTGTCGCCGGCATCGCCCGCGTTGAACAGCCAGCCGAGCCGGAACGTCCGGCGCCGCTGGGCATCGATGATGCGGCTGCGCAGGATGCTCCAGAACAGCGGCGACCATTCCGAGGCTGGCCGGTCGCGATAGGCGAGCATCTTCATCATCGCCTCCTGCACGACGTCGAGCGCGTCCTCGCGGTGGCGCAGGCCGAGCTCGGCGAAGCGGAACGCGCGCGGCCCGGTGTCGGCCAGGAACTGGTCCAGGCTGACCGCCTCCGGCGCGGGCGGGGGATCGAGGCGGGCAGCGTCTGCGCTCACCGGCACGAGCATAAGGTGCCCACGCGCAACCGCGGCTGTCGCGGCGCCGGTGCCGGCCGCATGCCGGGAAACATTCCGCAAATCAGCCGGGATTCCGCTGGAAACGGGCGGGGTTTTCGCTTGCGGGCGCGCGGCCGAGGCCATGTCATCGGGTCTGCGAACGGATCGGGTTGGTTGCAATGGAAACGTCTGGTCGCGGCATCGGTTGACAGCCATGTGCGCGCCCCGATCCCGCGACGTCCCCAAAATCACACGACTGGCTCTATGATGCGGGGAACTTCGGTTGCGGGGAGACAAGCGGTGAGCGACGGGTTCGTGGCGCTTTACATCTTCATGCTGGCCGCCATCGCCGGCAACGTGATCATCTCGCGCGTGCCGGTGATCCTGCACACGCCGCTGATGTCCGGCAGCAACTTCATCCACGGCATCGTCCTGATCGGCGCCATGGTGGTGCTCGGTCACGCCGACACCACGCTCGAAAAAGTCATCGGCTTCCTCGCCGTGCTGCTCGGGGCGGGCAACGCCGCCGGCGGCTACGTGGTGACGGAGCGGATGCTGGACATGTTCAAGTCCTCCAAGCAGCCGGAGAAGAAGTGATGGTGTGGCTGTCCGTTCTGGTGAAGGCCAGCTATCTCGTCGCCGCCACGTTGTTCCTGCTCGGCCTGCAACGCATGGCCTCGCCCAAGACCGCGCGCAGCGGCATCCAGTGGGCGGGCGTGGGCATGCTGATCGCCACCGTGGCGACATTCTTCCTGCCCGGTCTGCACAATCTGGGCCTGATCGTCGTGGCCACCGCCATCGGCACCGCGGTCGCCTGGGTCTGGGGCAAGAAGGTCGCGATCACCGACATGCCGCAGATGGTGGCCCTGTTCAACGGCATGGGCGGCGGCTCGGCGGCGGCGATCGGCGCGGTGGAACTGTTCAAGTTCTCGGCGTTGAACAGCGTCTATCAAGTCGATGCGGTGACCGGCACGCCGATCGGCATGTCGATTGAGCCGCCGCTCGTCACGCTCGTGCTCGCGGTGATCGGCGCGCTGATCGGCGCGGTGTCGCTGACCGGCTCGATCATCGCCTGGGCCAAGCTCGAAGGCCGCATGGACAAGCGCTACACCTTCCCCGGGCAGCAGATGTTCAACGGCCTGGTGGCGCTGGCCGCGGTGGTGCTGGGCGCTCTGGCCATCCACTCGCTCGGCGTGCCGGTGATCGTCGCGTTCTTCGTCGCCGCGCTCGCGCTCGGCGTGCTGATGACGCTGCCCATCGGCGGCGCCGACATGCCGGTGGTGATCTCGCTCTACAACGCCTTCACCGGTCTGGCGGTGGCGTTCGAAGGCTACGTGCTCGGCAACGAAGCCTTGATCATCGCCGGCATGATGGTCGGTGCGGCGGGCATCCTGTTGACACGGTTGATGGCGAAGGCCATGAACCGCTCGATCAAGTCGGTGCTGTTCTCCAACTTCGGCGGTGGCGGGCAAGCGCAGGAGATCACCGGCACGCAGAAGCCCATCGAGGCCGGTGACGTCGCCGCGATGATGGCGTATGCCGAGCGCGTGGTGATCGTTCCGGGCTACGGCCTGGCGGTGGCGCAGGCGCAGCACAAGATCTGGGAGCTGACGCAGAAGCTGATGGAGCGTGGGGTGAAGGTGAAATTCGCCATCCATCCGGTGGCGGGCCGCATGCCGGGCCATATGAACGTGCTGCTGGCCGAAGCGGGCGTGCCCTACGATCTGATCGCCGACATGGACGACATCAACCCCGAGTTCGCCAACACCGACGTGAGCCTGGTGATCGGCGCCAACGACGTGGTCAATCCGGTGGCGAAGACCGATCCGGCCTCGCCGATCTACGGCATGCCGATTCTCGACGTGGTGAATTCCAAGAACACCATCGTCATCAAGCGCGGCAAGGGCACCGGCTTCGCCGGCATCGAGAACGCGCTCTTCTACGCCGACAACACCCGTATGCTGTACGGCGACGGCAGCGAGATGGCGAACGCGTTGGTCAGCGAATTGAAAGCACTGGACGGCGGCGGGCACTGAGCCACGCCGTCGTCGGCATCAGCCTCGTATGGCCTTGCGCGCCGTGAGCGCGCAGATCACGCCGAAGATCGCGTGCATGACGATGCTGCTGCCCACCCACGGCAGGTTGTTGAACTTCGGCATTCCGGCAGCGGAAAGCGGCAGCACGACGAAGTTCATGGCCAGATACAGCGCCATGCCATACGGCAACCCGTAGGCGATGGGATGGCGAACGAGCATGCGCCACCAGCGCGCGACGAGGTAATAGACCACCACCATCGTCGTCGCGATGAAGTAGTGCAGACCGGCGCCGAGCCACGCCGTTGCCTCACCGCCTTCGTAACTGGCCTTGCCGAGCAGGCCGCTGGCGATGGATTGGAAGATCTGCGTGGCGGTGACGCCTTTCGGATACCAGAACGCGATCGCGAAGATCGCATCGAGAGTGCCGAGCACGATTCCGCCTAGAAGCAGCCATCGCCATGGCCTGGACGCGCGCGTGCCGTGCAGTGTGTCGTTCATGCCGTCTTCCCCTGTGACTTTGGCGATATTGCGCAAAGAATGCCGTTGCCGCCAGTGCGCGATCCGCTCGTAACCCGGTGACTCGCAAGCATCCATGCACAGGCGTATCGATTTTGCATGGGAAGGTCAGGAGCGGCCCCAGTTTGAATTGGGCTTCCTGTCACGGTTGTCTGCCGAATTCAACGCGCAGAGTCGACTCGCCGCCCCTCGGAGACTACCCGTCTGAATATAACGACGGAGGATCGTGGTGATGTCTACACACACGATCAAGACAACGGCTCTACCGTTGATACCGAATATCACCAGATCGTGGCCGGCACCCTGGGGGAATTCTCCGCCGTGCTTAGCGCCAAGAACAGGTCGCCGCCTACCGCTTCGATGGATCGGGACTGCGTCCGTCCGCGGAAATCGCGGCAGGTGGCCATGCGGGAAGCGTGATAGTTAACAGATTTTCGCAAAGGCGACAAGCGTGATTTGCCCGGATGCCGTACCGCCCGCATCCGCGTAAAAAGTAGGCTAGCCCTGGCCCATTGGGGCACGGATTGGCACAGGGATGTGCCGCTTTCTTTTCGGCACGTTCGGCACCGCCCGCCTCGCCATGATCCGCACCGTGACGCATGCCATACTCCGGGCATGAAGGCCCGTTCTTCCGCTGCCAACGCAACCTCGTTCGTACCGTTGACCATCCGCAACGCGTTCAGCCTGCTGGCCAGCGATACGCGCCAGGATGACACCGCCGGCATCCGCATCGCCAACGTTCTCGACGACCCGGCCTGCAGCTACTACATCACCGAGATCGCGCCAGGCCGTTCGGTGAATCCGCACTACCACCGACAGGGCGACGAGATCTACATCATCCTCGGCGGTGTCGGCACGATCCGCACCTGGCATCCCGAGGCGCCTGCGCAGGTGGATTCGCAGCCGATCGGCAGCGGCGCGCTGTTCCGCATTCCGCCAGGCATGGCCCACCAGCTGGAAAACACCGGCACAGATCCGCTGATCCTGCTGTTCGCCTGCAGTCCGGATCATCTCGGCAGCGACCGGTTCGTGGTGCCGTCCGCACCCGCGCGAGAGGAGGCGCCGGCATGACCCACGAGATCGACGCGCGGCTGCGTTCGCTGTTCGACCAGATGCCCGGACTCTGGGGCTGCAAGGACGAGAACTCGGTCTTCCTCTACGCCAATTCGCGCTACACGGAAGCCGTCGGGCTGAAACACAATCTCGAAGCGATCGGCCGCACCGATTTCGACATGCCTTGCGACACGGTGGCCTGCGCGCATCTGTTCCGGGCGCAGGACAAGGAAGTGATGCTGAGCATGCAGCCGTTGCGCGTGCTGGACATCCATCCTTTCGCCGGCGGCGAATGGCGTGCCTACCTGTCCACGAAGACGCCTCTGGTCGACGAGGAGAACGGCAAGGTGGTCGGCACGATCTTCCACCTCGCCGACATCACTTCGGCCCATACCGTCGAGCTGGGCTCGCTGCTGGGGCGCGTGCAGACCGGCATCCAGCTCGAAAGCCATCTGACCGGGCAGGGCAGCTACATCCTCGACCACCATCAGCGCGGCGCGATCAAGCTGAGCCAGCGCGAGGCGGAAGTGCTGTTCTTCCTCGTGCGCGGCAAGACGATCAAGGAGATCGCCGCGATCCTCACTCTGTCCCCGCGCACGGTGGAAAACCACATCGACGCGATGAAGGGCAAGTTCGCGGTGGAGAACAAGGGTGCCCTGATCGATCAGGCGATCTATCTGGGCTATCTGAACTACATCCCGGAGCGGCTGTTCAAGCAGCAGCTGTCGGTGGTGCTGCGCTAGCGGCTGTCGCGGCCCGGTCAGCGTCCGGCGACGGCCGCCACCACCAGCGCCGCACCGATCCAGGCGACGTCCAGCGCCGAATTGGTGAGCGAGATCAGCGTCCAGGCGTGGTCGCTCCCCAGCCGCACGAACGAATCCCAGGGCGGGATGCCCAGCGGCAGGCCCATGCGGGTGGCGGCGATGCTCCAGTTGGCGAAGGCCACGGCCACGATCGTGCCCAGCACCGCGCTGGCGGCGCGCCCCCAGCCGGCGCGCACGCGGCAGGCGCGCAGCACCCATACGGCGTCGAAGGCGGCGACCACGGCCATCCAGGTGCTCTGCTTGCCCGTGTACAGGGAGACCAGCGCCCAGACCGCGGCGATGCCGCAGCTGATGATCAGCAGCAGCACCAGCGTCAGCGGCGTCGGGAAGCGGGAAGGCGGTCGGGAAGCGGGTCGGGGTGCTGGCGGAGCGGAGGCCATGCGGAACGGTGCCGGTCGCAAAACGGAACAGCATACCGCCTATGCCGCCGATACAATGCGCACCTTGCGCGGCGTTGCCGCCGCCACCATTTCCCCCGCATGTATTCCCGCAGCAGCGAACCCGTCCGACTCGAACGCGATTGCGCCGCCGTCCTGGTGCCGCAAGGCGAGGCCGTGACCCTGCCGGCCGGCAGCATCGGCTACATCACCCAGGCGCTGGGCGGCAGCTACACGGTCTTCATCGAGGGCAATCTGTTCCGGATCGCCGGGCACGACGCGGATGCGATCGGCAAGGAACCGCCGTCGCCGCTGTCGCTGCCCGACGGCGCCGACGACGAAGCGGTGGAGGTGCTGGTCTGGAAACAGCTGCGCACCTGCTTCGATCCGGAAATCCCGATCAACGTCGTCGACCTGGGCCTGGTCTACGAAGCCAACGTCTCCCGTCGCGACGACGGCAACCGATTCGTGGAAGTGAAGATGACCCTGACCGCGCCTGGCTGCGGCATGGGCGACATCCTCGTGGACGATGTGCGCAGCAAGCTGGAAATGATCCCGACGGTCGCCGAGGCCGACGTCGAACTCGTCTTCGACCCGCCCTGGAATCGCAACATGATGTCGGAAGCGGCGCGTCTCGAAACCGGGATGTTATAGGTCCGTTATTCCGTTGCGGCTGTAACGGTCGCGTCGTAAAACTGTGATGAGTGGCGCGCGAGGAATGTCGTATCGCGCCGTTTGCGGCATGGACCGCACCCCCGTTGTCCTTTAAGGTCGATTCATGGACACGTGATCTTCACGTGTCTTTATTCCGGCGGTGCCGTTTCGACAACGCCGCCGGTCCGCGATGCGGTTTGAATCCGGGGGTTTTGATGCCGTACCCAACCCGAGGCCGTCCTCAGGCGCGCAGGCTGCGGCCGCGCGTGTGCATGGACGCGCCGCGAACGGTCGGCATCGAATGCGCTTCCGGGGAATCTCGCCACCGCCTCGCAGCCGTGCCGGCAGGAGCCTGGGCATGGGTTGGTGTCTCTTCGTCGAAGGTGATGTCAGGCAAGAACTGAAACTGCGCAGGGCCCGGAGATGCCGGCACCTGCCGGGCATCGTGCAGCGCCGGACCTTCGAACAGCAGTGCGGACTTCGCGCCCGGGAGGGGGCCGGCGGACGTTCCGCAGTTGGAAACGCTCGAGAGAGACCGCCCGGATGGACGGTCGCATATCCAACCCTTAGGAGAACCACAGACGTGATCAAGAAACATCCTCTGCGATTGTTTGCAATCACCCCTCTCGCTTTCGCCTGCGCCGCCCTGTCCGCGCAAGCGGCGACGAAGGTGGACCTGCATCGAGAGAACATCGCACAACTGAATGCCGGACCGAGCGCCAGCGTGGCCGCGGTCGGCGTTCTCAAGCAGCCGGAACAGCGCCATGCGCAACTGCTGACGCTCGGTGCGGAGTCGACGCTGCGTCCGCTGAAGTCGCACACGTTGCCGAATGGTGTGCGCAACTACCGCTACCAGCAGCAGTTCCGAGGTCTTCCGGTGTACGGCGCACAGGTCGTGGTGAGCGAAGACGCCAATGGACGCGTCCGCACGCTGTTCGGCCAGAAGATCGAAGGGTTGGAGCGCGAACTGTCCGGTGCCAAGCCGAAGCTGACGGCTAGCCAGGCACTGTCGCGCGCCAAGAGCGTGAATCTTGGCGATCGCCAGCTCGCTCTGCGTGTCGAGGGAGAGCGCAGCGAGCAGGTCGTCTTCGTGGGCAACGACGGCCGCGCGCGTCTGGCATACAAAGTGTCGTACTTCGCCGATTCCGCCAAGGGCGGCGCCGCGACCAATCCGGTGATCTTCATCGACGCCGACAACGGCAACGTCCTCAGGCAGTTCGACGCCCTGCAGCATGCAGAAGTCGGCACCGGCCCTGGCGGCAACATCAAGACCGGCAAGTACGAGTACGGGACCGACTACGGGTTCCTCGACGTCGAGCAGAGCGGCACCAACTGCACGATGAACTCGGACAAGGTCACCACGATCAATCTCAACGGCGGCACCAGCGGCTCCACGCCCTGGACGTACACCTGCCCGCGCAACACGGTGAAGGAGATCAACGGCGCCTATTCGCCGCTCAACGACGCGCACTACTTCGGCCATGTCGTTTTCGACATGTACAGCGATTACCTCAACGCGTCCCCGCTCACCGGCAAGGTGACGCTGAAGGTGCACTACAGCACCAACTACGAGAACGCGTTCTGGAGCCCGTCGACGCAGACGATGTCGTTCGGCGATGGTTTCAACACGTTCTATCCGCTGGTCAGCCTGGACGTGCTCGCGCACGAGGTCTCGCACGGTTACACCGAGCAGAACTCCGGTCTCGAGTACGAAGGCCAGTCGGGCGGCATCAACGAATCCTTCTCCGATATCGCCGGCGAAGCCGCTGAATTCTTCTTCAAGGGCAGCAACGATTTCCTGGTCGGCGCCGAGATCTTCAAGGCCACCGGACAGGCGCTGCGCTACATGGAAGATCCGACACTGGACGGCGACTCCATCGGCAGCGCCAACGATTACTACGACGGCCTCGACGTGCATTACTCGTCCGGCGTCTTCAACAAGGCCTTCTACACGTTGGCGCACACCACCGGTTGGGATACCAAGAAGGCATTCCTCGCCTTCGCAGTGGCCAACCGCGACTACTGGACGACCACCACCGACTTCTACCAGGGCGCATGCGGCGTCGAAACCGCGGCGGAAGATCAGGGTTGGAGCAAGGCCGACGTCACGGCGGCGTTCGCCGCGGTCGATGTCGAATGCGGTGGCGGCCCGCCGCCTGATCCGGATCCGGTCGTGCTGGAAAAGGGCGTGGCGGTGACGGGTCTTGCCGCGGCGACGAGCAAGGCGCTGACCTTCACGCTGGACGTGCCGGCAGGTTCGTCCAACCTCACCTTCACGATCTCCGGCGGCACCGGTGATGCCGACATGTACGTGAAGCTGGGCAGCATGCCGACCGACACCAGCTACGACTGCCGTCCCTACAAGAGCGGCAACAGCGAGGTCTGCACGTTCGCGACGCCGACCGCGGGCAAGTACTACGTGCGCCTGAAGGCGTATTCGTCCTACTCGGGCGTGACCCTGGTGGGCGACTACGGCGGCGGTGGCGGCGGCGGTACGCAGACGTACACCAACGATACCGACTTCAACATCACCGACTACGGCTCGTTCCGCAGCCCGGTCGCGGTCGCCAGCCGCACCGGCAACGCGCCGAACAACGCCCAGGTGAAGGTCGATATCACGCATACCTACATCGGCGATCTCAAGGTCGATCTGATCGCGCCCGATGGCAGTGTGTACGTGCTGCACAACCGCACCGGCGGCAGTGCCGACAACATCAACAAGACCTACACCGTTGATCTGTCGAGCGAGGCGTTGAACGGCACGTGGAATCTGCGCGTGAAGGACAACGCCAACGGCGACGTCGGCAAGCTCAATGTCTGGAGCGTCACGTTCTGATCCGCCGTTAGTCGGCGAGAACAGCGAAAAACCCCGGCCACGTGCCGGGGTTTTTTGTTGGCGCGAACCGTGAGCCATCTCACGCTTGATGCGGCCGGAATGCTGCGACTGCAACTTGATCGTCGTTGCAAGCGTCACTTAGCGTCGCTATGCCTCGCATTTCACGAGGCCATCATCGCATCCAACCAACCATCCATATCCGATGACACTCGTCAACGGAAGAGCAGGAGCGACTTCATGAAATCACTTCGAACCTTTGCAGGGTTGCTGGCGGTCTGTGCGCCGCTTTGTTTCGCAAGCGCTTCGGCGCAGAACGTGATCGGTCATTCGGTATCAGGCGCTGGAGCAGCCACTGGAGAAGATGCACTCGCACCGGTTTATCTGGTGAGTTCGGACGCAACCTATCGCGCCGGCATCCAGAGTTCCGCGCGCACTGGCCTCGCGCGCAAGGACAGCTTCGGTCATTCCCTCGTGATCTCGGAAGTCAAGGCGCATCAGCTGCCCGCGATCAGCGAGACGATCCACACGCGCGAGAAGCGCTGCGGCGGGTTCTTCGCTTTCGACACGCTGGCCGAGGCGGAAGCCTTCATCCGCTCTGATCAGACCACGCAGGCCGTACAGCGCGCCGCGCTCGTCAGCTACACCATCGACAACCAGACGACGGTCAACCCGTGGCTGTCGCAGGTACAGGCGTCGAACATCCTCAGCACCATCAGCCACCTCTCGACCTCGTACAACAACCGCTATTACTCCACCACGACCGGTCAACAGTCCGCGAACTGGATTCGCGACACCTGGGCAGGCCTGGTCAGCGGCCGTACCGACGCCTCAGCCGCGTTGTTCACCACGTGCAGCACCTGCTCCACGCAGCCGTCGGTGATCCTCACCATCCAGGGCAATGAACTACCCAACGAAATCGTCGTGCTGGGCGCACACCTGGATTCGATCAGTTCCAGCGGCAGCGGCTCGAACATGAACGCGCCGGGCGCCGACGATGATGCATCCGGCATCGCCACGCTTACCGAAGTGATTCGCGTCGCCGCTGCCAGCGGATGGAAGCCGAAGCGCACCGTCATGTTCATGGGCTATGCCGCCGAGGAAGTCGGTCTGCGTGGCTCCAACGCGATCGCGCAATCGTTCAAGACGCAGGGCAAGAATGTCGTCGGCGTGCTCCAGCTCGACATGACCAACTACAAGGTCGGCACGGGCGTCGACATGCAGCTAATCACCGACAACAGCAATACGGCGCTCAAGCAGTTCCTCACCGACCTGTTCGATACGTATCTCCAGCCGCTTGGGCTCACGCGTGGCACCTACACCTGCGGTTACGGCTGCTCCGATCATGCCTCCTGGACCAGCGCCGGCTTCCCCGCGGCCATGATGTTCGAGGCCGGCGACGAAACAGGCGAGTACTTCCCATACATCCATACCTCCAGTGACACGCTCACCAACATGGGCAACAGCGCGGCCAACAGCGCGAAGTTCGCAAAGCTTGGCCTGGCTTTCCTCGGTGAACTCGGCAAGACCACCGGTGGTGGCGGTCCTGGCCCGGGCCCGGGCACGCAGACCTACAGCAACACCGGCGACTACACCATCAACGACAACGCCACAGTCGACAGCCCGATCTCGGTGTCGGGACGCACCGGCAGCGCGCCGAGCAACGCCTCGGTGACGGTGGCGATCGTGCACACCTACATCGGCGATCTGAAAGTCGATCTGGTGGCGCCGGACGGCACGCTGTACAACATCCACAACCGCAGCGGCGGCAGTACCGACAACATCAACAAGACGGTGACGTTGAATCTGTCGAGTGAAACATTGAACGGAACGTGGAAGCTGCGCGCGAACGACAATGCATCGCAGGACACCGGCAAGATCGACAGCTGGAGCGTCACGTTCTGAGCACTGCGTCCATATTGAAGATGATGTCTGTTGCATGCGCGAACACGCAACTGTGAAAAGAAGCGTGTTTCTGTCCGCATGCAATCGCAAGGGTAGGGTGATTGCCTCGAATTGCGTTGCGGAATCGAATGCTGCGACTGCAGCTTGAACGATAGATAAGCCTTCCTTAGCGTCGGACGGGAACCCGGTTTCCGGGTTCCCGTCCAGGTTCCCAATGAGGAAAGGGGAGATGCGGCCATCGCCGTGTCTGTTCCCGTTGGGCCTTGTCTGCCGCGCTCGCGGCACACACATACGTTCAGGAGTTGTGCTCTCATGTTTGAAATTTCGAATCGTCGCGTGCGCGTGCATGCGCTCGCGGCCGCTACCGCGGTGGCGTTGTCTTCTCTGGTATCCATGTCTTCGTTCGCCGCAGATCGCATCAATCTCAACGGATTGAAGAGTGATGAGCATTTCGACCGTTTCATCGTCAAATATCGCAGCGGCAGCCCGGAGGCGGCCGACGTCGCGACCGTGCGTCGCGCCGCCAGCACGGCCGCGCGTGCACTGCCCGCCGCGAAGGGCAAGGCGCTGGGTCTGACGCATCTGCGCCGTTTGGCGATCCAATCCGACGTGCTGAAGTCAGACCGCAAACTCAATCGTGTCGAGGCCGAAGCATTGATGCGGCAGATCGCCGCCGACCCGAACGTCGAATACGTCGAGGTCGATCGCATGATGCATGCGCTGCTGACGCCCAACGACACTCGCTATGGCGAGCAGTGGGGCTATACCGACGCCGATGCCGGCATCAACGCACCTCAGGCATGGGACATCACGAACGGCAATGGCACGGTGGTGGCTGTGATCGACACCGGCATCACGCCGCATAGCGATCTCAGCGCCAACCTCGTGGCCGGCTACGACTTCATCGGCGACACCGACGTGTCGGTGGACGGCGACGGCCGTGATTCGAACCCCAACGATCCGGGTGACTGGTACGAGAACTCGTACTGCGGTTCCAACGCGCCGCCGTCTTCCTCCTCCAGCTGGCATGGCACGCATGTCGCCGGGACCATCGCTGCGGTCACTAACAATTCGAAGGGTGTCGCCGGCGTCGCCTACGGTGCGAAGGTCTCGCCCATCCGCGTGCTCGGACGTTGTGGCGGCTACACCTCCGACATCGCCGACGCCATCATCTGGGCATCGGGCGGCACGGTCAGCGGTGTGCCGGCCAACGCCAATCCGGCGGAGGTCATCAACATGAGCCTCGGCGGCTACGGCGCTTGCGACACCACCACGCAGAATGCGATCAATGGTGCGGTTGGTCGCGGTACCACGGTCGTGGTGGCCGCGGGCAACGATGCCAACGACGCCTCGGAAAACAATCCGGCCAACTGCAACAACGTGATCACCGTGGGCGCGGTGGACAGCCAGGGCAAGCGTTCGATCTGGAGCACCGGCTTCCAGGAATCCAGTTATGGATCGGTAGTCGACCTGGCCGCGCCGGGCACCGGCATTCTTTCGACGCTCAACTCCGGTTCGAAGACGCAGGGTTCGGAAACGTATGCCAGCTACAGCGGCACATCGATGGCGACGCCGCACGTCGCGGGCGTGGTGGCGTTGATGCAGGCTGCGGCCACCGCCAATGGCGGCGCCAAGACACCGGCGCAGATCGAAAGTCTGATCAAGGGCAGCGTCAGGCCATTCCCGAGCACGCCGGACAAAGCCATTGGTGCCGGCATCGTCAATGCCAAGGCGGCGGTCGACGCGGCCACGGGCACCACGCCGCCGCCGACCGGTGGCACGCTGGCCAATGGTGTGGCGGTGACTGGCTTGTCCGGTAGCGCGGGCACCGAACTGCGCTACACCTTGAGCGTTCCGGCTGGAGCCAGCAATCTGAAGTTCGTGACGTCCGGCGGCAGCGGCGATGCCGATCTGTACGTGAAGTTCGGCAGCGCGCCGTCCACGTCCAGCTACGACTGCAAGTCGGAAGGCAGCACCAACGCCGAGACCTGCAACATCACCACGGCCCAAACCGGCACGTATCACGTCCTGGTGCGCGGTTACTCGACGTTCTCCGGTCTCAGCCTGACCGGCAGCTACACCGCCGGCAGCAGCGCGCAGACCTATACCAACAACACGGACTACACCATCAGCGACAACGCGACGGTGGACAGCCCGATTGCCGTGTCCGGCCGCACTGGCAACGCGCCGACCAATGCGTCGGTCTCGGTGAACATCGTCCACACCTATCGTGGAGATCTGAAGGTGGATCTGGTGGCGCCGGACGGCAGTCTGTACAACATCAGTAACTACGCGGGCGGCAGCGCCGACAACCTGACGGGCACCTTCACCTTCAACCTGTCGAGCGAAGCGCTCAACGGCACTTGGAAGTTGCGGGTGAACGACAACGCTAGCGGCGACACCGGTTACATCAATAGCTGGAGCGTCACGTTCTGAGGTGATGCCGGCAGGCATCGGACAAAATCCCGGCCTGGCGCCGGGATTTTGTTTTGCGACTGCGGCTGATGGTGACAATGGATGCGAATGCAATCGAGATCAGATTGCCGGCGCCATGCAGATCCTGGTTCGTGCCTGACTCTCATGATGTCGGTTGCTTCATGTTGATTGCTTCGTCGTATTGCACTGCAGCTTGATCGCTACTGGTGGTGTCGCTTAGCGTCAGGTTCTCGAGTCCGCAAGCAGTCGCGGCAACGCCACGTTCGAATCCCGAAGCGTTGCGCTCAAGCGAGCGCATCGACAATGTCGGGCCTCTCCGACCCCGGTAGCCCTGGGGTCTTTTTTTGTCACGCGGACCAATCAATGTGCGAATTCGCGCACGTTACGTTTTCACGCGCTCTACACGTGCGTCGTGATCAGTTGCACGTGAAATTGTTCTTATGGTTGTTTTGGGGGTGCCATCACGATTTCACGCTCGTTTTTGCTGCAACTGCGGCGTGAATCGAGTTTGAAACCTTCGATAAGGTCGTTTCAGGACGCGGAACGTCTTGCGTCCATTTTTACGTCGGGAGGATGGTTCGACTCGAACCCGACGTGCAGCTCTCCATGGCTGATCGTGCGGAGGTCGGAACCTTCATGTCTATTCGTTTGCGTACTTCGCGGCAACCGCCGTCGGCTTCCCGGCCGATGGTGATGACGCGTGGTGCCGGCGCGTGGGCGTGGGTCTCCGGCATCGATCATGGCGCTGCCGCGCTGGATACAGCGTGGATGTGCATTGGCATCACATTCGTCGGACACAACACCGCGTAACCCCAAGAGCTGCGCAGGACACCTGACCCATTGGGGATGGGAAGGAGAGGTGTTCTCGAACAGCAGCGGAAACGTCGCGTGGCATGCAAAGCCGCATCGACGTGCAGTTGGAATAGCACAGAGAGAGACGCCCATTCGGGCGATCGCAAATCCAACCTTGAGGAGATACAGATCGTGAATTCCCGCAATCGTTCCCTGAAGCTCATCGCCGTCACCCCGCTCGCGCTCGCCCTGTCGGCGCTCTCGGCACAAGCCGCCAATCGCGACGACCTGCAGAAAGCCAATCTCGCGCAGCTCAACAGCCAGTACGCCAGGGCCAGCGCTTCCCTGGGTGTGGCCGCGAAGGCTGCCGATCGTCATGCCGAACTCGTCGGCCTCGACACCGGATCCTCGCTGCGCGAAATCCGCACACGGCATGACAAGCTCGGAACCTATCACCGCTATCAGCAGACCTATCAAGGCATCCCGATCTACGGCGAGCAGATCGTCGTGAGCGAGGACGGCAAGGGCAATGCGCGCAACCTGTTCGGCACGCGCATCACCGGCCTGGAAAGCGAGATCACCAGCACCGCGTCGAAACTGAGCCGCACGCAGGCGCTGAACCTCGGCAAGAGCATCGCGCTCGGCCAGCAGCTGCTCGCCTCGCGTATCGAGCGCGAGGAAAGCACGAAGATGATCTACGTCGACGACAACGGCCGCGCGCATCTGGCCTATGTCGTGACCTTCTTCGCCGACAGTGCCCAGGGCGGCAAGCCGACGCGTCCGGTCATCATCCTTGATGCCAACTCGGGTCAGGTCCTGCATCGTTACGAGAACCTGCAGCATGCCCTGATCGGTACCGGCCCCGGCGGCAATCAGAAGACCGGTCAGTACGAGTACGGCACCGACTATGGTTACCTGGACGTGACGCAGAGCGGCACCACATGCACGATGAACAACACCAACGTCAAGACCGTGAACCTCAACCACGGCACCAGCGGCAGCACCGCGTTCTCGTACACCTGCCCGCGCAACACCGTGAAGACGATCAATGGCGCCTATTCGCCGCTGAACGACGCGCATTATTTCGGTGGTGTCGTCTACAACATGTACAACGCCTACATCGGCAAGCCGCCGCTGACCTTCCAGCTGATGATGCGCGTGCATTACAGCAACAACTATCAGAACGCGTTCTGGAACGGTTCGTCGATGACCTTCGGTGACGGTGCCAGCACGTTCTATCCGCTGGTCGGTCTCGACGTTTCGGCGCACGAAGTCTCGCACGGCTTCACCGAGCAGAACTCCAACCTGACCTATTCCGGTCAGTCGGGCGGCATCAACGAAGCCTACTCCGACATCGCCGGTGAAGCGGCCGAGTTCTACTTCAAGGGCAGCAACGACTTCTGGGTGGGTGCCGAGATCTTCAAGGCGGCCGGTCAGGCCCTGCGCTACATGAACAATCCGCCGCAGGATGGCCAGTCGATCGACAACGCCGCCGATTACTACAACGGTCTGGACGTGCACTATTCGTCCGGTGTGTACAACAAGGCGTTTTATCTGCTGGCACAGAAGCCGGGCTGGGGCACCGTGAATGCGTTCAAGGTGTTCGCACGCGCCAACGACCTGTACTGGACTTCCAGCACGAACTTCAACCAGGGCGCTTGCGGCGTGGAGACCGCGGCGACGGATCTCGGCCTCACCAAGGCTGACGTCACCGCGGCGTTCACGTCGGTCGGCGTGAGCTGCGCCGGAACTCCCACTGATGGCGTGGTCGTGCTCGATGTGAACCTGCCGGCGATTGCTTCCGGTGCCTGGTCGTCGACCTATACCGTGGGAATCCCGGCGGGTACGACCAAGCTGGTCGTCGCCACTTCGGGCGGCACGGGCGATGGTGATTTGTACGTGCGAGTGGGTTCGGCACCGACCACGAGCACCTACAACTGCCGTCCGTACACCGGCGGCAACACTGAGACCTGCACCTTCAACAATCCGACCTCGGGCAGCACGTACTACATTCGCGTGCGCGGCTATACCGCGGCTTCCGGTATCAACCTGAAGGCCACGCGTTCACCGAACTGAGTCGTTTCAAGGCCCGAGAGGGCATGCAACACGATTGCGGCCGTCGTGAGACGGCCGCAATTTTTTCCGCGAACGAAATATGGATCAGCTTTGCAAAGCTGCCCGCAGCGGATCGAGCAGGGGCCCGTAATGCGCGGAACGCGCCGTGTCATGACGTAACGGCTGCCGCACCTGCGAAGCGCTGGGTGTGCGCACGCTGCGTGTGGCCTGGTGGTAATCGAGACAGCGCGCATCGAAGAGCAAGCCGCAGAAGTCGAGCAGTGCGCGAATCTCGTTCTCGGGATCGGCAAGCAAGGCTTCGTAGGACTGGGTACGGATGTGCTGCGGATCGGCATTGCGCCAATGCGTCATCGCGCGCTCGCAGTCGCGCAGGTATGCGGCGATGTCGGTCAGGCTGCAAGCGAAGTGCGGCAGGCGATAGAACTGCTGCTTGAAGCACGACCAGGCGGTTTCCAGCGCATCGCGTCGCGTGTCGATGATGTGCGCGCCGGGCAACATGGCGCGCATCACGCCGGCGTACAGCCAGTTCTCCGGCATCTTGTCGGTGAAGTACGGACGGTTCGCGCGCCAGCGCACCGTGCGCTGCAGATAGTCCTGTCCCAGCCGTTGCCAATCCTGCGCGGTGGCGGCGGCGACCCAGCGCGGGAAAGGCTCGTTGCAACGGATCGATTCGTCGCGGATCACCTCACCCAGATCATTGAGTTCGCTGGCGCCTTCCACCTGCGGATGCGCGGCCAGGATTTGTTCGAACAAGGTGGAGCCCGAGCGCGGCAGGCCTACGATCAGGATCGCTTCGCGTCCCAAGGTCGCGTCCAATGGCGCCGGTAGCGTCTCGCTCGCGGCGATCACGGCATCGGTATAGGTGTGGAAGCCGTCGGCATCCCAGGGCGACAAGCGTCGCATGCGGAAGTTGGCTTCGTTCAAAGCCGAGAATGCTTCGGGATACCGGCCATGGTCTTCGTAGACCTTGCCCAGTGCGTAGCCCATCGCGATGCGATCGGTTTCGGCGATGTTGGCGCGACGGAACTGCAGTGCCAGTTCCTCGCGATCGCGTTCGGACAGCGGCCGCATCTTGATGTTGGCGAGCCCGCGCCAGGCGTCGCCGCAGGCCGGATGCAGTTGCAGCGCGGCACGGTACTCCACATCGGCCTCATCGAAACGACCCAGATGCGCCAGCGCATCGGCGAGCAGGATGCGCGCGGGCAACAGGTCCGGAGAAAGTTCAGAGGCGCGTTGCAGTACACCCACCGCAGCTTCGGTGCTGCCTTCCAGCTGCAGGCTGCGACCGAGGTTGAACCAGGGCATCGGTTCGTGTGGCGCCAGTTCGCAGGCGCGTTGCCATGAGGCATGCGCGGTATCGCGCTCGCCCAGGCCCTGCTGCGCGCTGCCGAGATCCATGAAGATGTAGGGATCATCCGGGCGCTGCGCCAGCGCACGCAACAGAAACGCCTGTGCATCGGCATATCGCTCGCGCTGATTGTTGAGGATGCCGCTCAGCCGCAGGGCTTCCGGATGTTCGGGCGCGACATCGAGCACTTCGCCGAGCAATCGCTGCGCGATGTCGAACGCGCCATCGCGAATCGCGCGCGCCGCGCCATGCAGGCGCTGGACCGCATCGGCCGGCAATCCGGCCATGCGTGGATCGCCGCCGGCATCCATCGCGTTAATTGGATGCCTCGAAACGATTGGCGGCGACGTTCTTGCGCACCTTCAGCGGATCCCAGATGCGGCCGTTCATGGCGATGTGCACGCCAGGTGGCAGCGATTGCACCGCGCCGACCGCGCAGCCGATGTTGAATTCGGCATCGGAGCCGCGGAAGCGCGCCGGATTCAGCGCGCCCGTCAGCACGATGGTCTTGCCTTCGATGCCGCTGAGCACCTTCGCCGTGTCGACCATGGTGTCGGTGCCGTGCGTGATCAGCACATGCCTGGTCGGCTGCGCGGCGATGGTGGCGCGGATCAGCTCGCGATCCTCGGCGCTGATGTGCAGCGAATCCTTGCGGATGATCGGAATCACCCGGAAGCGGAACGCCACGCCCAGTTCCTCGAGGATGTGGCCGATCTGCGGCTCGCCGACCTGGTAGTCGGATTTGTCGTCGAAATACACCTTGTCGATGGTGCCGCCGGTGGTGACGATGAGCAGCTCGTCCATGCGGATGTCCGGAAGTGGGGCAGGGCACACGCCTGCGAAGGGTGAATTTTACTCCGACTGCTTTTGCTTGGGCTTGCTGAAACGCGCTTTCAGGCCCGGCCAGCTCGATGCGCCGATAATCAGCAGCGCCAGCACGATCTCGCACCATGCGTAGCCGCCCTCGGCGGGGCGGCTCCAGGCCACCATCACGCCGTGGGAGAACCAGAACAGGCCGACGACGCCACTCCAGAACGCCGCCTTGGCGCCACCGCGCAGTACGCCGATCAACAACAGCAGTGGCGGCAGCACGAAGATGAGCAGGACGGCGATGCGATGACGGTCTTCATAGAACCACAACGAGAACAGCACCGAGAGCGCGAACAGCGCCAATGCCAGAACGATGCGGGCGGGGCGCAGGCTCATATCAGCGTGCTCATGTCGAAAGCCTGGCCGCGATCTGCGCGACGCGGCGTCCGAGCGCGCGCGCGAGCGCGGACTCGTCGTCACTCGGCGTCGGATCGTCCTGTGCGCCGGAGATGTGGCTGGCGCCGTAGGGCGTGCCGCCGCCGCGCGTGGTGGTGAGCGCCGGCTCGGTGAAGGGAAGCCCGACCAGCACGCAGCCGTGATGCAGCAGTGGCAGCATCATCGACAGCAGGGTCGATTCCTGGCCGCCGTGCATCGTCGCGGTGGAAGTGAACACCGCCGCCGGCTTGCCCACCAGCGTGCCGCTGGCCCATTCCGCGCCCAGGCCGTCGATGAAATGCTTCAGCGGCGCGGCCATGTTGCCGAACCGCGTCGGGCTGCCCAGCAGCAGGCCCACGCATTCGGCGAGGTCCTGTGCGCTCACGTAGGGGGCGCCTTCCTCGGGCACCGGTGGCGCCGCCGCCTGCGTGACCGCGGCCACCGGCGGCACCGTACGCAGGCGTGCGTGCATGCCCGCGACTTCGCCGATGCCGCGCGCGATGTGCCGCGCCAGCTTCGCCACCGATCCGCCGCGGCTGTAATAGAGAATGAGGATATCGGCCATCGCGATAGTGTTGCAGGGCTGGCGGCCGGGAGCCAGGGCCGCGATGCAGCGAACCCGAACGCGCACTTTGCTACCCTTCGGCTGATGGAACCGCTGGATACCCTCAATCGCTGGAGCGACCGCCTGCGCGACAGCGCCCGCAACCGCACCTTCCTGCGCTTTCTGTGGCGCCGCTTTCTCGACGACCGCCTGTTCGAATCGGCGGGCGCCTTGTCCTACACCACCGTGTTCGCGCTCGTGCCGCTGTCAATGGTGGTGTTCGGCGTGCTGTCGGCGTTCCCGGTGTTCAATCGGCTCAGTACCCAGCTCAGCAATTACGTCTTTTCCAATTTCGTGCCCAGCGCGGCGCGGGCGGTGGAAAGCTATCTGCTGCAGTTCTCGCAGAACACCGGGCAGCTGACGGCCGTCGGTGTCATCGCGCTGGTCGTCTCGCTGCTGATCACGCTGAACAGCATCGAATCCGCCTTCAACCGGATCTGGCGTGTGAAGGCGGCGCGGCCGCAGCTGAGCCGTTTCCTCGTTTACTGGACCGTGCTGACGCTCGGCACCCTGGTGGCCACCGCCAGTCTGGCGCTGTCGACGCGCTTCTTCGCCCTGGAAATCTTCAAGACCGCATCCGGCCAATGGCTGGAAAGCACGATGCTGCGTCTGACGCCGATGCTGATCGAGCTGGCCGCGTTCACGGCGCTCTATCGTGTCGTGCCGCATCGCACCGTGCGCTGGCGATATGCCGTCGCCGGTGCCCTGCTGGCGACGATCCTGCTGGAAATCATGAAGTGGGGCGTTGGTCTGTATCTGGTCAATTTCGGTTCCTACCAGAAGATCTACGGAACACTGGCCTCGGCGCCGATCTTCCTGTTGTGGATCTACTTCAGCTGGATCGCGGTGCTGCTTGGCGCCTCGTTCGCCTCGTCGATCTCCGCATTCCGCTATCAACCGGCCTCGATGCGCCTGCCTGTCGGCTATGAAATCTACGCGCTGCTGCGCATGCTGGGCCGTTTCGTCAACGCACGGCAGGAAGGCCGCGGCCTGCACAGTGACGAGATTCAGGAGCTGGAACCAATGCTCACCGATACCCTGGTGCAGCAGGTGTTGTTCCAGCTCAGCGAGATCCGCCTGCTGACGCGCGCGGAATCCGGAGAGTGGGTGCTCGCGCGCGACCTCGATGACCTGACGCTCGCCGAACTCTACGAAGCCTGCAACCTGCGCATCCCGGTCGGCGAGGCCATGCTGCCGTGTCGCGACGATGCGCTGGGCGTGACGGCCATCGGCATCCTGGACGAACTGCGCGTTCCCCTGCGCGATCTGCTCAAGCGTCGCGTCTCCGGTTTGTACGATCTTCCCAAGGAATCCCCATGAAACGTGTTCTGCTCGCCGTTTGTTTCGCCGCACTCGCGCTGTCCGCCTGCAAACGCTCCGAAACGGAAGCAGGCAAGGAAACGCCGAAGCCGGCCGCGGAACCTGCGACGACGCAGCCATCGCAAGATCAGACACCGCCCGTCGCGCAACCGGCCAAGCCAGCCGACGACACCGCGGCGGCAAAACCCGAAATCCCAACCCTGCGCATCGCCACGCTCGATGGCAAGCAGTTCGACCTCGCCGCGCACCGCGGCAAGTGGGTTGTGGTGAATTTCTGGGCCACCTGGTGCGCGCCGTGCCGTAAGGAAATGCCGGAGCTGTCGGCGCTCGATGCGATGCGCGAGAACATCGACGTGATCGGACTCGCCTACGAGGAGATCGAGCCGAAGGAACTCCAGGATTTCCTGCAGAAGCATCCGGTGGTCTATCCGATCGCGATTGTCGATGTCTACGATCCGCCGACGGATTTCGCCACGCCGCGTGGTTTGCCGATGACCTATCTGATCGCACCGGATGGCAAGATCGCCAAGCATTTCCTCGGCCCGGTCACCGCGAAGGAAATCGAAACCGAGATCGCCACGGTGGGAGGCAAGCCGAGTGCCTGAACGCACTGAATCGGCTGCACGCTTCTATGTCGCAGGCAAGGTGCAGGGTGTGTTCTTCCGCGCTTCCACGCGCGAACAGGCGGCGCGGCTCGGATTGCGCGGCTATGCCAGGAATCTTGCCGACGGCCGCGTCGAAGTGCTTGCCGCAGGCGATGCCGCGGCGCTGGAAACACTAGCCGAATGGTTGCGCCACGGTCCCCCGCATGCGCGTGTGGATGCGCTCGCGCGTGAGCCCGCGCGCATGGATGACGCTGGCGACGGTTTCGTCACGAGTTGATGGCTCATGCCGGATCGCGGGCCGGTGTGGGGCGGGGGCGCTCAGCCACGTAGAGCAAGATGTATTCGAACACCAGCGCCGGCAGACCGGTGTATTGGAGGGAGAAACCGGCTACCGTCAGGGCGCCAGGGGGATCCAAGGTTCCGAAGATCATGCCCCAGACCACCAGAAGCGCGGAATACAGCACATAGGCGGCCACGCAGATGACCACCGCTTGCAGCAGACGGCGAGCCCGGTAAGGTTGCGCGCCGCTGGAAAAGAAGAAGGCAGAGAGTCCGGCCGATACCGCCGCCAATAGCAACATTGTCCAATAAAGTCCCGAATCTTCCGGATCGGAAAGATCAAGAACCCCGGTGAAGAGATTTACGCCATAACCCAGCAGTGCCGCCATCGTGGCATTGGCGAATACGAAAGTGGTGCGTTTCATAGGGGTGACCGGATTCGGTTGAGAGGCGGAGGTCGGCACGGAGACCACTAACCTGGTCCCGGTGTGGCTTGCAGAACGCCGTTGCGCCATTCGGTCTGCTTGATTGCATAGCCGCGCGAATCGAGATAATGGAAGATCGAGCGCACCGTCACCACCGGATAGTCGCCGGACAGGCGCGTGCCGACGCTGTGGTCGGTGAAAGCGACGTTGGCCGAGAACAGGCCGCCGAGGATGCGCTTGCCGTAGGAAATATGGATGCGGTCGGGAGTGAAGCCATCGTTTCGCACGAATGCATACGCCTCGCGACGATTCTTTGCGGGGATCGAAGCCGGCAGTGCGACTGCAAGCGTCTCCAGCACCCAGGCAGTGGAGTTCTGATAGTCGGCGCTGCCTGGTCTGGCGATGAGGTTGTAGTTTTGTTGATGCAAGGCCTGACGCGGCAAGGCACGCAGGTGTTCGGCCAGCCGTGCTGAAATCTCGGGCTGCAACCAGACGATGCGCGCATCCTGGTTCACAAGATCATCGGCGAAGAAATTCACCAATCCTTGCGCGTGTAGGTCCGAACGATCCGTGCCGCAATCGTTGAGCAGATGCAGCACGGTCCAGCGGCCGTCCGGATGATCGCGCAACGCGAAGCCGATGTGGCTGTAGACCAGGCCATGCGCGGAAAGATCGGTGCCGACGCGTGCGACCAGTGCCATCGGCGCCTCACCGCGATCGAGCGCCGCCGCGGTGCGCAATGCGGTTTCCGCGGCGTCCGCCAGCTTCGCCGCATCGATGATCCGCTCGTCACATGCGGTTCCGGCGTGTCCCGGCGCAGGGATTGCAAGGAAGACGATCGCGGCGCAGGCGATCAGACCAGTCTTGGACAAACTTGTCTTGGACACGATGCTTCTGACCAGGTCGATCATGAGCAAGCGTTTCATGAGTCGAGCCTGCGCGTATGGATCAGTTCGCGTGCCGGTTCGTTGGGGATGAAGCATAGGTCTTCACCGCCCGCGCTCAGCAACCATCCTGTCGCGACCACGGTGACGCTGACCGCGACGCCGGCCACCAGCGCCATCCTCCCGGCCGCCTCGGCCGAAACGCGCACCACGAAGGACACGCCGGTGCCGACCGCAGACACGGTGATCGCGACCGTTTCGCCACTCGCGGCGACACCGGTGACGACGAACTTGGCCCCCTCGGACAGCGCCGTGGCGACCGCGGCCGGAACCTCGATCGAGGCATCCAGGCTGGCGGTGGACTGGCGGCTGACAGCATCGGACTGCACAGCGGCGAAGCCGGGCAGGGTGGCGATCAGCAAGCCCAGGGCGAGAGTGAATCGAAGCGGCGATGCGGATGGGCGCGACATGGCGACGACTCGGCGGTGGACTGCGGCGCAGCCTTGTCCCGCGTTCGGGGCCGGTCAATAATCATCGACGAGGTTTCGCCAGGATCGCCGCCAGGAATAGGATTTCGATACTCAATGACCGTCGCCGTCGATCTCATCCAGGCCCTGAAGCGGATTCTGCGCGCCCAGTCGCTGACCTACCGCGATCTGGCCCTGCGTCTGCACCTGAGCGAGGCCGCGGTGAAGCGCATGTTCTCGCTGCGGGCGATGAGCCTGCAGCGGCTGGAGGAAATCTGCGACGTGCTCGACGTCGGTCTGGCCGAACTCAGCGCGGAGGCGGCGCGCGGGCGCGTCTCGCTGGCCAGCCTGAGCGAGGAGCAGGAACAGGCGCTGGTGGACGATCCGCAGTTGCTGCTGGCGATGTTCCTGACCTTGAACCGCTGGCGCCAGGAAGACGTGCAGGCGCATTTCACCTTCACCACGCCGCAGTGGACGGCGTTGTTGGTGCGCCTGGATCGTCTCGGCATCATCGAACTGATGCCCGGCAATCGCGGCCGTCCGCTGACCACGCGCAATTTCCGCTGGCTTTCGGACGGGCCGATGGAACGCTATTTCCGTCATCACCTGCTCGGCGATTTTTTCGCCGATCCCTTCGATGGCGAACAGGATGCGCTGTTCCTGCTCAGCGGCAGCCTGAGCAGCGCCGGCATCAAGCATCTGCGGCAGCGATTGGGCGAACTGGCGAAGGAATTCGACAGCCTGCTGGCGCGCGATGCCACGCTGCCTGCGCAGGAGCGCATGGGTGTGAGCTTGATCCTGGCGCAGAAGCCGTGGCTGCTACAGCTGTTTCATCCTTATCGCCGATCGCAGGAAGGGCGATAACGCGTCATTTCATCGGAGAGGCGCCGATCAGTCCGTATTGAAAGAGGTGATCGGCTTCAGGATGCCGAAACGTTCTTTCTGTGGCTTGCCGGTCAGTTTCTCGAAATCGATTTTCTTTTCTGGCACATTCGTTTCCGGCAATCGCGCGAGCAGATCGCGGATCAGGGTCAGGCGGCCGCGTCGCTGATCGTTGAAATCGACCAGGGTCCATGGCGCATGCTTGGTGTGCGTCGCCTTCAGCATCGCCTCGCGTGCTTTGGTGTAGTCGGCGTAATGCTTGCGCGCTTCCAAGTCGATGGGCGAAAGCTTCCAGCGCTTGAGCGGGTCTTCAAGACGTTCGGCAAAGCGCTCTTCCTGCTCGGCCTGGTCGGTGCACAGCCAGTACTTGAACAGCAGGGTGCCGTCGTCGACGAGCAACTTCTCGAAAACCGGCGCCTGCTTGAGGAAAGCCCGTACCTGCGCATCCTTCGCGAATCCCATCACCTTCTCGACACCGGCGCGGTTGTACCAGCTGCGATCGAACAGAACAAGTTCGCCGGCGGCAGGCAGATGCGAGATGTAGCGCTGGAAATACCACTGCGTGGCCTCGCGCTCGTTGGGTTTCGGCAGTGCGGCCACGCGGCACTGACGTGGATTGAGATACTCGGTGATCGCGCCGATCGCGCCACCCTTGCCGGCCGTGTCACGGCCTTCGAAGATCACCACCACGCGGCGGCCGGAGTGCGCGAGCCAGCGCGCCATCGCGGCGAGCTCGTTCTGCAACGGCTCCAGCAGCTCTTCGTATTCCTTGCGCTTGAGTTTCTTCATCACCGTTCGCCTATCGCTTGCTCGGTTTGCGGTCGGCCATGCTGCGCGCGACTTCCAGCAGCGCGCCTTGCTGGCGTGTGTTGAGCGCGCGATAGGCGGCGAGCAGGGCATGCTCGCCCTTGGTGCGCGCCGGATCGAGCTGGCTGGCGAGTTCGGCGAGCAACGCGCCGGCCGGCACGCCGAAAGTGCGAGCAAGCGCGTCGAGCTGATCCTTGCCGGGCAATTTTTCGCCGCGCAGCCAGGCGGAGACAGTGGCCGCACCTGCGCGCGGAATCGCGGTGGCGATATCGGTGGCGCTCAGGCCGCGTGCCTTGGCAAGTAACCGTAGAGTCGTAGCGATAGGCATGTTCAAGAGGGGTCCTTTGATCGTCCCTGATCAAAAGCCCGCACATCCATATGCGGACTTTCCAATAAGCGGGGCCGTAGCGTAGCGAGATTGCAAGGCTTGGTGCGCGCATCCAGCTGTGCGCGAATGATCTTCTCCCACGCCGTGCGGCAAGCCGACGTGGAACCTGGCAGACAGAAGACGAAAGTGCCGTTGGCCAGTCCCGCGAACGCGCGTGACTGCAGCGACGACGTGCCGATTTCCTCGAACGAGATCGCGCGGAACAGTTCGCCGAAGCCCGGCATTTCCTTGTCCAGCAGTGGCGCGAGCGCTTCGGGCGTGGAATCGCGGCCGGTGAAGCCGGTGCCGCCGGTGACCAGGACGCCGTTGACGGCGACGTCGGCGATCCAGCGCGACACCACGGCGCGCAACTGGTAGCGATCATCGGGAAGCACGAGACGCTCGTGCAGCGCATGGCCCTCGGCGCCAAGGGCCTGGGCGAGGTAATCGCCGGAGCTGTCGTTCGCGAGGGTGCGCGTGTCCGATACCGTCAGCAGGCATAGGCGCAGGGGAATGAAGTCGGGGGAAGCGGTCATGGGCGAAGTGTAGGCCTTGCCGGCCCGCTTGGGTCAATGGCCGGACCCGGCAGCGGAAGCCCTCTCGCTGTCATATCGCGGGGATTGTTTCTTGATCTTCCGTGGATGCGCCATGCACCAAGCTGCGCGATCTGGCCTCCACGACGAGAAAGAGATGATGAAATCACGACAGCGGCGGCTGGCGGGCCGCTTCGCCGCCGCCTTGCTGCTCGCGCTGGGTTGCGTTTCGCTCGCGAACGCGCAGGGATCACGAATCCTGGTGCGCAATGCCGAATTGGTGCTGACCATGGACCCGCAGCTGGGACAGGGCGAGCTGGGATCGCTCGAGAAGGCGGATGTCCTGCTCGAGGACGGCCGGATCGTGCAGGTCGGCAAGAAACTGCCGGCCTCCGGCGCCACGGTGATCGATGCCAGCGGCAAGATCGTGATGCCGGGATTCGTCGATACCCATACCCATTTATGGCAGTCGATGATCCGCGACTGCGGCACCGATCAGACCGTGGTCGGTTGGCTGTCCGCGTGTATGCGCGACGTCGGACCACGCATGACGCCGGAGCAGACCTACGCCGCCGTGCGCTTGAGCATTTTCGATGCGATCACCACGGGTGTGACGACCGTTACCGACTGGTCGCACGCGTTCAACGCCGGATTCGCCAATGCGGATCTGCGCGCGTTGACCGACTCAGGACTGCGCTTCGTGTTCGCCTACTGCTTCGATCCGGCGCAGGAGGGCAATATCAGGCGGGTGAAGCAAGAGGTGATCGACCACAACCCGCTGGCGCATCTGCAACTGTGCGGCATCGCGCGCAGTGGCAACGAAGCGGTGCTGGCCGGCATGGTGCGGTTGGCCGATGAACTCGGTGTGGATACCAACGTGCATCTGCACGAAAACATCGCCGATCGCCAGAACGGCCAGATTGCTTCGCTGGAGCAGGCCGGGGCGATCAAGTCGAACTTGATGGTCAACCATGCGATCCATCTCACCGACGAGGAGATCACTCTGCTCGCCAGTCGCGGTGTGCGCGTCGCTCATTGCCCGTTGAGCAACATGCGCCTGGCTTCTGGCGTGATTCGGATGCCGGAATTGCTGCAGGCGGGGATCAAGATCGGATTGGGATTGGATGGCGGCACCAACGACACCACAGACATGTTCAACCTGATGCGCGCGGCCGTCGGATTGCAGCGCGCGAGCCGGTTGAGTGCAACGACGCCGCCGACGGTGGCGCAGGTGTTGCGCATGGCGACGCTCGGAGGCGCGGAAGTGCTGGGGCTGGAACACGAGATCGGATCGCTGACGCCGGGCAAGCGCGCGGACCTGATCGTGATCGATCCGGAGGCGGCGAATTTCGCGCCCAAGGTCGATTGGCCCAGTCAGATCGTCTTCAACGGCCAACCGCGCAATGTCGAGACCGTCATCGTCGGCGGTCGGTTGCTCAAGGCGCGAGGCAAGGTGCTTGGGATTTCCGAGGCAGTCTGGGTCGAACAGGCCGAGCGGCTCAGGAAGCCGCTTGATTGAGTCAGCTTCGAGCCGTGTCGGCCAGATCGGCGGGCGCGAGGCCGTCGCGACGGCGTTCCGCCATGCGCGTCACGATGGAGGCGAAGTCGGCGGCGAAGGCGGTCATTTCGAATAATCCGGATGTGGTCACTCGCTCGCGTAGACGCGCGCGCAGCGCGGACAGGCGTTCGGGGTCGCGGCCGAGCGCGGTCGCGAGCGCGATGTACTCGGCGTCGTCGCGCACGTTCATCTCGTCCAGGCCGAGATGATAGTTGAGGCTGCCGGCCACGCGCGCGGCGAAGGTGTCGCCGGGCCGCGTCAGTACCGGACAGCCGGCCCACAAGGCATCCGATGCGGTGGTGTGGGCGTTATAGGGATTGGTGTCGAGGAACAGATCGGCGTGTTGCAGGCGCGCGAGGTATTCGGCCTGCGGTTGCTTCGGCATGAAGACCAGTCGTGAGGCGTCGATGCCGGCCGCCTGCGCGGCCGCGCGCAAGCGCGCATCAGCGCTGCCGGGGCCGGACAGTAGCCACAGCACGCTGCCTTCCACCTGCGCCAGCACCGCGAGCGCGCGCGAGAAGCTCGATGGATTCAATTTGTAACTGTTGTTGAAACAGCAGAACACCACACCATGTTCCGGCAGGCCATAGGCGCCGCGTGGTTGTGGTTGTGGGATGGCGCGACGGGTGTCGGAAGGCTGGAAGCAGCGCGGCAACCATGCCAAGCGTTCGGAAAACGATGCCGCAAGCGATGACGGCAGGACGAAAGGATCGGCCAGCACGTAATCGATCCACGGCGCGCCGGAGGTGCCGGGATACGCGAGCCAGTTCACCTGCAGCGGCGCCGGACGCATCGCCAGCACTTCCGGCGTGCCGCCGCCGCCCCAGCCGCGCAGGTCGAAGAGGATTTCGATGCCGGTATCGCGGATGTTCATGGCGACCTGCGCGTGCGGGCGCTGCGCGACATCGTGCAGCGTGTGCGCCGCGGCTTGCAGGCGCCGGCGTACTTCGCTGCCGTCGTCGCGATTCAATGCGAACAGATGCGTCTCGATGTCGGAATGCGCGGCGAGCGCTTCGAAGAACGCGACCGTCAGCAGGCCGGTCGGATGCGCGCCGAAACCATTGGACAGGAATCCGATGCGGAGCGGTGCTCTTGCGATCTGTGCTCCCGCCACCGGTGCCGACGCGGGTAGCGGGCGCACGCTGCCCGCGATTGCGCCTGCGCGCAAACGTGCGCACTGCAATTGCTCGGCGGCGCTGGCGTCTTCGCTGAGGAAAGCGAAGGGCTCGATTACGGCGCGGCCTTGGCGCACGGCTTCGCGTACTTGTTGGGTCAACCGATCCAGATCGCGCCAATCGCAGAGCCGGCGCCGCCACGCCAACAGATAGGCGGCGATCGCCGGATCGGGCGCGAGCCGATAGGCGTGTGTGTACGCGTCGTTGGCGGCCTCGGCTTCGCCGACGTCCTCCAGGACATGGCCGAGCCAGAGCGCGATGCCGGGATGGTTCGGCGCATTGCGTGAGGCCGCGCGCAGGCTCGCGGCGGCTTCGGCGTGGCGGCCCTGCATCCATTGCGCGTAACCGAGCCGCGCGAGTGCTTCCGGGTGTCCGGGCGCGAGCATGATCGCGCGCTGCGCCGCGGCGGCGCCCGCGTTGGCGTCGCCGGCATCCAGCTCGGCTTCCGCGAGCAGGACCCAGGCCATGGCATTGCGCGGTTCGCGCTCGATGGCGCGTCTGGCGGCCAGGCGACGCGGGTCGTCGCGATGGGGCATCGCGTGCGCTCCGTTCAATCCACGAGTGGCAGGCGGAAGCGCAAGGTGTCGTCGAATGCCTGCCACCCTTGCGCGCGATACAGCGCCTGCGCGGTGAGGTTGTCCGGCGTGGTTTCCAGTTCGAGGCGGGCGGCGCCGTCCGCGCGCGCGAAATCCGCGGCGGCCTGCAGCAGGCCTTGGGCAACGCCGTGGCGGCGTGCCTCCGGCGCGACGAACAAATCGTTGAGGATCCAGATGCGCGTGGCGCGCACCGAGGAGAACATCGGATACAACTGGGTGAAGCCGGCGGGTGTGTTGTCGATGTGTCCGAGGAAGATCACCGATTCGCCGCGTTGCAGGCGCGCTTGCAGGAAGTCGCGCGCGAGTTCGGGTTCCGAGCGCTGCTCATAGAAACCGCGGTAGGCATCGAACAGGGGCGTGAGAGCATCGAGATCGTCGAGGGTGGCGCGGCGGATGGAGGTCTTCATCGCTCCAGTTTCTCATGACGAGGAGCCCAGGGCTCATCATTCCCGCGCAGGCGAGAATGACGAGAAAACTCAGGCCGCAGCCGTCAACTGCGCCAGCTCGTCGGCCTGGTGTTCGCGCGACAGACGCTCGATCAACGCATCCAGCGCACCTTCCATCACGTTGGGCAGATCGTAGAGCGTGAGCCCCTCGATGCGATGGTCGGTGATGCGTCCCTGCGGATAGTTGTAGGTGCGGATGCGCTGGCTGCGATCGCCGCTGCCGACCTGCAGGCGCCGCGTCTCGGCGGTGGCCGCGGCCTGTTTCGCCGCTTCGGCCTCGGCGAGCATGGCTTGCAGGCGCTTCATGGCCTTGTCGCGGTTGGCGTGTTGCGAACGTTCGGTCTGTGATTCGACGACAACCCCGCTCGGGACGTGGGTGATGCGGATCGCCGATTCGGTCTTGTTGACGTGCTGGCCGCCGGCGCCCGAAGAGCGGAAGGTGTCGACCTTCAGATCGGCGGGATTGATCTCGATCGGCGCGCTGTCTTCCGCGATCGGAATGATCGCGACCGTCGCGGCGGAGGTGTGGATGCGGCCCTGCGATTCGGTTTCCGGCACGCGCTGCACGCGATGTGTGCCGGATTCGAATTTCAGATGCGCGTAGGCACCGCGTCCCTCGACGCGCGCGATGATTTCGCGGAAGCCGCCGTGTTCGCCGGGATTGGCCGATTCCACTTCCACGCGCCAGCCCTGGCGTTCGGCGTAGCGCGAGTACATGCGGAACAGATCGCCGGCGAAGATCGCCGCTTCGTCGCCGCCGGTGCCGGCGCGGACTTCCAGGTACAGGTCGCCGTCGTCGCGCGCATCGCGCGGGACGAGCAGGGCCATCAATGCGGTGTCGAGTTCGGCCAATCGCGTGTTGGCGGCGTCGATCTCCTCGTCGGCCAGCTCGCGCAGGCCGGGCTCGTTTTGAAGCTGGGGATCGTTGCGCATCGCCTCGGCGGCGGCGAGGTCCTCGCGCGCGCGCGCCTCGTCCGCGAGCGCGCGCGCGACCGGTTCCAGCTGCGCGAATTCGCGCGAGTAGGCGCGGAAGCGCTCCTGATCGCCGACCACGCCAGGATCGGCGAGCAATCGTTCGAGTTCGTCGCGGCGCTCGGCCAGGGCTTCGAGCTTACGGCGCAGGGTAGGGAGCATGGGATGTGGGAACCGGGAAGTGAGGGATCGGAAAACGAGGGCGACAGGAACGGAATTGTCGTCGCTACGATTCCCGATCACTCACTTTCGATGTTCCGCTTTCAGCGATTTCCGATGCCTGATTTCCGCTTTCCGGAATCAGCTTGTCGACCGCGCGCAGCAGATCGATATCGCCCGTCACCGCCGCTTCGCGCAGCGCCGCTGTCGGTGGATGCAGCAGACGGTTGGTCAAGGTGTGCGCCAGGAATTCGAGCACGGCTTCCGGCGCGTGGCCGGCGGCCAGCTGCTGCTTGGCCTTGGCCAGTACGTCGCTGCGCGTGGATTCGCCATGCGCGCGCAGGCGCTTGAGCGGTTCGTTGCGGCTGCCGGCGGCCAGCGTCTCGGCGTAGCGGGCTACCTGGAGTTCGACGATGGCCTCGGCCTCGTCGGCGGCTTCGCGGCGGCCGCGACGGTTGTCCTCCACCGCGCGTTCGAGATCGTCGACGGTGTAGAGGAACACGTCGTCGAGTTCGGCGACATCGGTGGCGATGTCGCGCGGCACCGCGAGATCGAGCAGCAGCATCGGCCGGTGCCGGCGCGCGGCCAGCGCGGTCGCGACCTGCGCGCGCGACAGGATCGGCTCGCGTGCGGCGGTGGCGGAAAAGACGATGTCGGCCGAGAACAGATGGTGGCCGAGTTCCTCCAGCGGCAGCGGCACGCCGTCGTGGCGTGCGGCCAACTCCTGCGCGTGCACGTAGGTGCGGTTGGCGACCAGCAGGCGTTTCACCTTGGCCTGCGACAGATGGCGTGCGACCAGTTCGATGGTTTCGCCGGCACCGATCAGCAGCACCACCGAATCCGACAGCCGCGCGAACGATTCCTGCGCCAGCCGCACCGCCATCGAGGCCACCGACACCGGGCTGTTGCCGATGCGGGTTTCGGTGCGCGCGCGCTTGGCGGTGACGAAGGCGTGCTGGAAGACGCGGTCGAGCTGTCCGCCGAGCGTCCCGGCACCGCGCGCGGAGGCCCAGGCCTGCTTCACCTGGCCGAGGATCTGCGGCTCGCCCAGTACCAGCGAATCCAGGCCGGTGGCGACGCGGAACAGATGACGCACGGCGTCGGCGTCGCGATGACGGTAGAGATAGGCATGCAGGTCGCCGCTGCCGTCGGCCGGGTGCGTGGCGAGCCAGTCCGTCAGCACCTGTCCGTCGCCGTCGGCTTCGGCATACAGCTCGGTGCGGTTGCAGGTGGACAGCAGCGCCACTTCATGGACCCCCGGCAGCGCACGCAGCGCCGACAGGGCGCCCGGCACGGCGTCGTCGCCAAAGGCGACGCGCTCACGCAGGGCGACCGGTGCGGTCTGGTGGTTGATGCCGAGGACGAACAGGCTCATGGCTGGCTGGTGGGCTTGCTATGACAACAGTGGAAATGGCGCCATACCGGCTGTGGTGCAACTGTGATGGCGTTCGAAACTTCCGGTCCGCCGGCTCGGTCTCACGACCGATGTCGATGGAGCATCGGTTAAGCGCGAGGCCTCATTCGTTCAGTTGCGTGCGATAAGCTCCCTCTCATGAGGCCGTCATTCTACGGCCTGGCAGTGCCCGATGCGTTTTCCCCGGATTTTCTTCCCACTCCCCTTGTTGCTCTCCGCCGTCGTTCTGGCGCCCCCTGCGCTGGCGCTGGACCGCCCGGCCGGTGAAACGAAGGCTTCACGCTCGGCCAAGACGCCGGCCGCCGACACCCTGACCGCGACCCTGGCCGGCGAATACGCCCTGCAGGCCGGGCGGCTGGAGGAAGCCGTCGACTGGTACCTGCAGGCCGCGCGCAGCGCCGACGGCGATGCCGGACTGGCCGAGCGCGCCACCCGCATCGGCCTGCTCGCCAAGGACAACGCCCGCAGCGAGCAGGCCCTGGCGCTGTGGCGCCAGCGCGCGCCGGCGTCGCTGGGGATGCGCAAGGCCGAGGCCATCCTCGCGCTGCGCAACGACGACGTGCGTACTGCGCGCAAGCTGCTGGAAGCGATGATGCGCGACTCCGATCCGGATGGCTGGCGCGAGGCGGTCCGCGCGATCGGCTCCGGCACCCGCAATCCGACGGTGGCCGCCGACCTGCTGCGGCAGCTGGTCGACGCCGGCGCCGTCCCGAACGAACTGCAGGCGTGGCTGACCGTGGGCGGACTGGCACAGCAGCTGGGCGAGCCCGCGCTGGCCGAGCGCGTCGTCAAGGACGTGATCAAGCGTTTCCCCAACGAACCGCGCGTGGGCCTGCTGCACGCCAACCAGCTGCGTCAGGCCGGAAAGCCCGAGGAAGCACGCCAGGCACTGGCCGCGATCGACGAGCGCGCGCTGCTCATGCCGGAACTGCGCATGCTCGTCGCCAGCGAATACAACAACCTCGACGATCCCAAGACCGCGGCCGACGTGCTCGCGAACGGACCGCAGACCGAGGACACCTGGGGCCTGCGCGCCGTGCTGCTCGACAAGGCCAAGGACAAGCCGGCGTTGCAGGCGCTCTACGACGAACTCAATCGCGATTCCGCCAGTCCCGATTCCGAACGCCGCCTGCTGCTCGGGCAGGTCGCGGAATTCCTCGAACGTTACGACGAGGCGCTGAACTGGTACGGCAGCATCCCGGGTGGACAGGATCGCATGCGTGCCCGGCTGCACTCGGCCAAGCTGCTGCACGACATCAAGCGCAAGGACCAGGCGTTTGCCGACCTGCGCGCGATGCAGTCGGACGCTTCCATCGACGACGAAACGCGCAGCAACGCCTACCTGCTGGAAGCGGAACTGCGCAAGGAAGACCAGGACGACCAGGGCGAACTCGATGCCTACGCGCGCGGTCTGGCCGCCTATCCCGACGACAGCGCGCTGTTGTATTCGCGTGCGCTGATGTGGGAGCGCCGCGACGACGTGCCGCGCGCGGAAGCCGATCTGCGCAAGATCCTGGTCGCCGAACCCGACAACACTAGCGCGCTCAACGCGCTCGGCTACACGCTCGCCGACCGCACCACGCGTTATGCCGAGGCGCTGGAACTGATCGATCGCGCGCGCGTCGCCGAACCCGACAACGGCGCGATCATCGACAGCCACGGCTGGGTGCTGTATCGCCTCGGCCGCAAGGAGGAGGCGCTGGTCGAACTACGTCGCGCCTACACGCTGTCGAAGGACCCGGAAATCGCCGCGCACATCGCCGAAGTGCTGTGGATGAGCGGCAAGAAGGACGAGGCGCGCAAGTATTTCGACGAAGCGCGCAAGCTCGATCCTGACAATCGTGCGCTCAAGCGCGCGCTGGAGAAGACGGGCGCATGACGCTGCGGGTTTTCGTGCTTGCCGCGGCCGTGCTCGCCCTTGCCGCGTGTACGACGACGCCACGTCGGGGCGGACAGGTGCCGCCGCAGGGCGTCCTCGCCGACGCGGGCGCGCGCGAAGCCGCGCGCGCGACGCGGCTGCGCGCGATCAGCGATTGGTCGTTCACAGGGCGCATCGCCGTTTCCAACGGCCGCAACGGCGGTAGCGGCCGTATCGAATGGCGCCAGCAGGGCGATCGTTACGAAGTCGCGCTCAGCGCTCCGATCACGCGCCAGAGCTGGCGCCTGACCGGCGGCCCCGACGGCGCGCGCCTGGAAGGCCTCGAAGGCGGCACGCGGCAAGGTCCCGATGCGGCCGGACTGCTGTTCCAGGCCACCGGCTGGAATATTCCGGTGACGGCGCTCGCCGACTGGCTGCGCGGCTTGCAGGCCCAGGGTGCCGCCGAGCCCAAGATCGAACCGGGCTGGGATGGCCGGCCGGTGAAGATCGAGCAGGCCGGATGGGGCATCGACTACGAATGGCCGAAGCAGGGCGATCTGCCGAAGCGGCTCGATGCCCGGCGCGATCGGGCGCGGGTGAAGCTGGTGGTCGACACCTGGAACGGCGCGACCGAGCAATGACCCACGCGGCCGATGATCAAACCGGCTGGTCCGCCTGGCCCGCGCCGGCCAAGCTGAACCTGTTTCTGCGGATCACCGGCTGCCGGGCGGACGGGTATCACCTGTTGCAGACCGTGTTCAGGCTCTTGGACTGGGGGGATTCGATCCGTTTGCGGGTGCGCGACGATGGCGTGGTCGCGCGGCACGGCGCTTCAGTGGATGGCGTGGCGGAAGCCGACGATCTTGCTGTCAGAGCGGCCAAATTGCTGAAATCCGAATCTAATTCCCGGAAAGGTGCCGACATCGTCGTCGAAAAGGCGATTCCGGCCGGTGCCGGCTTCGGCGGCGGCTCTTCGGACGCTGCCACCGTGCTCGTGGCCCTGAACCAGCTTTGGGGCGCCGGACTCGATACCGACCGCCTGGCCGCTCTCGGCCTGCAATTGGGCGCCGATGTCCCGGTCTTCGTCCGCGGCACCAACGCCTGGGCCGAAGGGGTGGGCGAGGCGCTCACGGCGCTGGACCTGCCCCCGGCCTGGTATCTGCTGGCCGATCCCGGCGTCCATGCCGCCACCGCGGCCTTGTTCCAAGCATCTGAATTGACGAGGAATGCTCCGCCCGCGACAATATCCGACTTCGTTTCGGGTTCCAGGCTCGGCAATGCTGCTTCACTGGGCAACGCTTTTGAGCCCGTGCTGCGCCGCCGCGAACCGGCCGTCGAGGCTGTGTTCGCCGCGCTGTCGCAGGTGGGTTCGCCACGTCTGACCGGGTCGGGGAGCGGCTGCTTCGTCGAATTCGCCGACCGCGAATCCGCGGAGGCTGCGCTGACGCGACTTCCCTCCGGGCTCAAGGCCTGGGTGGTGGAAGGCGCGTCGCGATCGCCGTTGCTGGATGCGCTCGAAACGTATCGGCTGTCATGAATTCGTAAGTCGTGAGTTTGTAATTCGTAGGAGCGTTCCTACAGCAGTTTCCAGTGCAGGGGCGTCGCCAAGAGGTCCAAGGCACCGGGTTTTGATCCCGGCATTCGCAGGTTCGAATCCTGCCGCCCCTGCCATATGCGGGTCCCTCCGCAAGAGTCCGCGCATTCATGCGCGGGCTTTCCACAAGAAAAGCTCGCACGTCGATCATCGTGTGCGGGATTTTCAAAATCAGCCCGCATGTTTCGGCATGTGGTTCTAGTGAGCCCCTTCGGTCAGAGCGATGCGGAGCAGGAAAATGAAAGAAGAGAGCAACTTGCTGATCTTCTCGGGTAATGCGAACAAGCCGCTGGCGCAGGCGGTGTGTCGCGAACTCGGGGTGAGGCCGGGCAAGGCGCTGGTCTCGACGTTCTCGGACGGCGAGGTGCAGGTCGAGATCGAGGAAAACGTGCGCCGGCAGGACGTGTTCGTGGTGCAACCCACCTGCGCGCCCACCGCCGAGCACTTCATGCAGCTGCTGGTGCTGATCGACGCGCTCAAGCGCGCATCGGCCGGCAGCGTCACCGCGGTGGTGCCGTATTTCGGCTACGCGCGGCAGGATCGGCGCCTGCGCTCCTCGCGCGTGCCGATCACGGCCAAGGTGGCGGCGAAGATGATCACCGCCGCCGGCACCGACCGGATGCTGACGGTGGATCTGCACGCCGACCAGATTCAAGGCTTCTTCGACATCCCGGTCGACAACGTGTACGCCTCGCCGCTGCTGCTCGCCGACATCTGGCGCGCGCACGGCACGGACAACCTGATCGTGGTCTCGCCGGACGTCGGCGGCGTGGTGCGCGCCCGCGCGATCGCCAAGCGCCTCGACGACGCGGACCTCGCGATCATCGACAAGCGCCGTCCGAAGGCGAACGTGGCCACGGTCATGAACATCATCGGTGACGTCGAGGGCAAGATCTGCGTGCTCGTCGACGACATCGTCGATACCGCGGGCACCTTGTGCGCTGCGGCGGCGGCGCTGAAGGCGCAGGGCGCGACCAAGGTGGTCGCGTACTGCACGCATCCCGTGCTTTCGGGCGCGGCGATCGACAACTTGAACAAATCGCAGCTCGACGAGTTGGTGGTCACGGACACGATCCCGCTGACCGAGGCGGCCAGGGGCTGCGGCCGCATCCGCCAGCTCAGCGTCGCCGAGCTGCTCGCCGAGACGATCCGCCGGGTCGCGTTCGGTGAGTCGGTGAGTTCGCTGTATTTGGATTGACGCAATTCGCGAGGCGGCCTGGCCGCTCCGCAAACCGGCTTCGGCCGGCGCTTCAGGGCTCTTCTGGTCGCGGAAGAGTCTCATCCCCGCCGCGAGGCGGTTCATCGCAAACAAGTGAGTAAACAGCAATGGCAACCCAACACACAATCACGGCCGCTGGTCGCAAGGACGAGGGGAAAGGTGCGAGCCGCCGCCTGCGTCGTGCGGCGCAGATTCCGGCTGTCATCTACGGCGGTCACGCCGATCCGCAGAGCATCCAGCTCGAGCACGAGAAGACCTGGCTGGCTAGCCAGCACGAGTGGTTCTACTCGTCGATCCTCGATCTGGAAGTCGACGGCAAGGTGCAGAAAGTGCTCCTGCGCGACATGCAGCGCCATCCGTTCAAGCAGCTGATCATGCACCTGGACTTCCAGCGCGTGAGCGAGAACGAAGCGATCCGCGTTTCCGTGCCGCTGCACTTCCTCAACGAGGACAAGTCGCCGGCCGGCAAGTCCGCCGAAGTGGTGGTCACGCACGAGCTCAACGAAATCGAAGTGAGCTGCCTGCCGAAGGACCTGCCGGAGTACATCGAGGTCGATCTGAGCGATCTCGCGCTCGGCACCACCGTCCACCTGTCGCAGATCAAGCTGCCCAAGGGCGTGGAAATCCCCGAGCTGAAGCTCGGTGCCGACCATGACGTCGCCGTCGTGGTGGCTCGTCACGCCCGCGTCGAAGAAGAGCCGGCCGCGGAAGGCGAAGAAGCCGCCAACGGCGAGAAGAAGGAAGAAGGCGACAAGTAATCGTCGCCGCCGCCGCGCCCGTGACGGACGCGGCGGCTGTTTCTCTCGATGGCAGGCTTGCGACTCATCGTCGGGCTGGGCAATCCCGGTCCCGAACATGCACGGACCCGGCACAACGCCGGGTTCCGTTTTGTCGACGCGCTCGCGGACAAGACCGGCGCGCGTTTCAACATCGACAGCAAGCTGTTCGGCGAAAGCGCCAAGGCCGAGATCGGCGGTCGTTCGGTGTGGCTGCTCAAGCCGGCGACTTTCATGAACCTGAGCGGCAAGTCGGTGCTGGCGGCGCTGCGCTTCTGGAAGATCGAGCCGGAAGAAGCATTGCTGGTGCATGACGAACTCGATCTGCCGCCCGGCGTCGCGCGCCTGAAGTTCGATGGCGGCCACGGCGGCCAGAACGGCCTGCGCGACACCATCCGCCTGCTCGGGCACGGCAAGTTCCATCGTCTGCGCATCGGCATCGGCCATCCCGGCCACAAGGACAAAGTCACCGGTTGGGTGCTGGGCCGCGCATCGAGCGGCGACGACATCGAGATCGCCCGCGCCATCGACGATGCGCTCGACGTGCTGCCGCTGGCGGTGCAGGGCGATATCAACGAAGCGATGAAGCGGTTGCACACGGTTCCGGGAGACGGGAAGCGGGAGGCGGGAGGAAAAAGCAAGAACAACGACTGATCATCACCGGCGTCATCAGACGCGATACGGGAGCTATTGCCTTGCGACGTCTCCCGTCTCCCGTTTCTCACTACCCGGATTCTCATGGGCATCAAATGCGGCATCGTCGGCCTGCCGAACGTCGGCAAGTCGACGCTTTTCAACGCGCTGACCAAGGCGGGCATCGCCGCGGCCAATTTCCCGTTCTGCACCATCGAGCCGAACGTCGGCGTGGTGCCAGTGCCGGACCCGCGCCTCAACGCGCTGTCGGAGATCGTCAAGCCGCAGAAGGTGGTGCCGACGGCGGTCGAATTCGTCGACATCGCCGGCCTTGTCGCCGGCGCGGCCAGCGGTGAAGGGCTTGGCAACAAATTCCTCGCGCACATCCGCGAGGTCGATGCGATCACGCACGTGGTGCGCTGCTTCGAGAACCCTGACGTCATCCACGTCAACAACAAAGTCGATCCGATCGCTGACATCGACACGATCGATACCGAGTTGGCACTGGCCGACCTGGAATCGGTGGACAAGGCCCTGCAGCGCGCCGAACGCTCGGCCAAGACCGGCGACAAGGATGCGAAGGCGCGCGTCGATGTGCTCGCCCGCGTGCGCGCGGGCCTGGACGCCGGCAAGCCGGCGCGCGCGCTGGGCTTGTCCGACGACGACAAGGCGATCGTGCGCGATCTGTTCCTGCTCACCCTCAAGCCGGTGATGTACGTGGCCAACGTGCTGGAAGATGGCTTCGAGAACAATCCGCACCTGGACGCCGTGCGCGCGCGCGCCGTGGGCGAGGGCGCGGAAGTGGTGCCGGTGTCGGCGGCGATCGAGGAAGAACTCTCGCAGCTCGACGACGCCGATCGCGACGCCTTCCTGACCGATCTCGGTCTCGACGAGCCCGGCCTGAACCGCGTGATCCGCGCCGCCTACAAGCTGCTCGGTCTGCAGACCTATTTCACCGCCGGCGTAAAAGAAGTGCGCGCCTGGACCGTGAGGGCCGGCGCCACCGCGCCGCAGGCAGCGGCCGTGATCCACACCGATTTCGAGAAGGGCTTCATCCGCGCCGAGACCATTGGCTACGACGACTTCATCAAGTACAAGGGCGAAGCCGGCGCGCGCGATGCCGGTCGTCTGCGTCTGGAAGGCAAGGAATACCGGGTGCAGGAAGGCGACATCCTGCATTTCCGCTTCAACGTCTGAGGCGGGAATCGCCAGTCTTAGAGCGGCGGTCAGCCCTTAGAATCGACTCCGGAAGATCGCTCCGGAGGAAGGGCACGATGAAGGCGGTGCGCGGGTTTCTGGCCGTCTCCGTGGCGCTGCTGTGCCTGCCGGCGTTCGCGGGCGAGCCTGCCGGCGACACGGTCCTCGCCATCCACGGTGGTGCCGGAGTCATCCGCAAGGGCATGACGCCGGAGTCCGAGAAACAGGTTCGGGCGGCCCTGGCGTTGGCTCTGCGCAAGGGCCACGAGCAGCTGGCCGCCGGCAAGCCGGCCCTGGACGCGGTCACGGCCGCGATCACCGTCCTGGAGGACGATCCCCACTTCAACGCCGGCAAGGGCGCGGTCTTCACCCATGAGGGCCGCAACGAGCTGGATGCCTCGCTGATGGACGGCGCCACGCTGAAGGCGGGAGCCGTCGCGGGCGTGCGCCGGGTCAAGAATCCGATCCTGCTGGCGCGGGCGGTCATGGAGCATTCCCCGCACGTGATGCTGACGGGCGAGGGCGCCGAAGCCTTCGCCAAGGCGCAGGGGGTGGAACTGGTCGATCCGGGCTATTTCCGCACCGAGGAGCGTTGGCGGCAGTTGCAGAAGGCCCTCAAGGAAGAGAAGGCCGGGCGGGCCTATTCAGATCCGGACACCGCGAAACATTTCGGAACCGTCGGCGCCGTCGCCCGCGACACCCAGGGCCACCTGGCCGCGGGCACGTCCACTGGCGGGATGACCAACAAGCGCTACGGCCGGGTCGGGGATTCCCCGATCATTGGCGCCGGGACCTACGCCAACGCCGTCTGCGCGGTCTCGGGGACGGGTTGGGGCGAGTTCTACCTCCGCGTCTCGGCAGCTCATGAGATTTGCGCGCGCATGGCCTACCGTGGCGAAACCGCGGCGCAGGCCGGCGAGGCGGTCATCAACCGGCAGATTCCCGCCCTGGGCGGGGACGGCGGCGCCATCGTGCTGGCCGCCGACGGAAGCGTTGCCATGCCTTTCAACACCGACGGCATGTTCCGGGGCTGGATCGGCGCCGACGGGATCCCGCACGTGGCGATCTACGCGGAAGAGAAGCTGCCCATGCCCGTCGGGGCGCGGCAGGCGCGGACGGAAGCCCCGGCACGCCCGTCCGACAATTAGAAATCCGTCAACAGCCGTTGACATCAAAACGGCTCAGCGTCAAAATCGCGGGCTGTTTCACGGGTTTACGCAACGACCGGAGGGATACCCAAGCGGCCAACGGGGGCAGACTGTAAATCTGCTGGCTTACGCCTTCGGTGGTTCGAATCCACCTCCCTCCACCAAGCCCGATGCGTTTCAGCAACCAGGTCAAGCATCACGGCGCGGGAGTAGTTCAATGGTAGAACTGTAGCCTTCCAAGCTACTAGTGCGGGTTCGATTCCCGTCTCCCGCTCCATTGCTGCTCCTTGGCGTTGCTGCCTTTGAGACATTGCAGTTTCAAGCATTGATTTTTCTGCAACACGGACACATTTCATCGCTCACGTAGCTCAGTCGGTAGAGCACCTCCTTGGTAAGGAGGAGGTCGATGGTTCGATTCCATTCGTGAGCACCATACAAAGCCCGCGCCCTGCGCGCGGGGCCACCAACGCAACATTCCAGTCATCCAACTGTTCAACGAGAAGCAACCATGGCCAAGGGTAAGTTCGAGCGCACCAAGCCCCACGTGAACG
>NZ_JAJAVH010000015.1 GCF_020511115.1 Luteimonas panaciterrae | reverse complement strand
GCACTGCAACAAAGCGGGAGGCACAGCCGCGAAACCTCGATAGCGACAGGGTGCGAACTCCGGTTCGCACAAAGGTACGCACCCTGCGCACCACCATAGGTAGCTGATGTAAGGCCAGCGCGCGCAGTCGTGCTGATTACGCGCGCGCTGGCCGCAAGTGCTGCTGGGAATTGCAGCTGAGCATCAGTCGCCAATGGGGCCTAAACGGCCATAGCGGCGCTCGTTCTCGTCGACATCAATCATTCCGACACGGGCTGGTCACCATTCTGCCGATGGCCCGAAGAGGAACCCTTACGTTCTTTACGTAACTGACCACATCATCATATGACGTCAGGTTAACCTGCTTTCTAGACCGAGGCGGACAATAGCCACCAACTAATGCATAGTTGACTGTCTCAGAAATCGAGTCGGGTGTTAGCTTTTTTTGCGCGGCTGACAAGATGAATGCATGTTCATACCCTAGTAGCAACTGACTGGTGCCCACTAGGTAATTACCGCTGTCGCTGAGCGCAGCAGGCGCACTGGTAAAGCCGCCTAGCGTGCCGATACCAACAGTTGGCTGTGACACGCTACCGATAAGACCCTCAAGCGCTCCCTCACTGGTCTCGGATTCACCAGTGAAGGTGCCGTCGTCAGCAATGTCGGTGACCATCGTCCAGAACCCGCCCAACCCACCGATATCGAGCGCCTCCTCACTCTCTGGATCGTCGACGGGTGACCACACGAACGCTCGGCTGAACCCCTCGTCCGTCAGGTAGTTGCCGACAATAATCCCGGCCTCATTCATGTCGACGACCATGAGTTGCTCGCGGGACGGGCCTGACATCTGCAGATCGTCCAGATATGTCAGCGTGCCGTCAGCCGCCCACCGTACTGCGACGATATCGCCGTCTTCGGTCTCACAGGTGCCGGCAATCTGCCCATTCTGATTGATTGCGGCCGCACTGCAGTTGGAACCATCGGGCAGGCGCGGCAGCCGGCTTACGGTGTGGCCCAGCACGCCCGGTTTCCACTGCACCGCAATGCTGCCGCCTTCATCCAGCGAGCAAGTCCCGACCACGACCGGACTGGCATCGTCAGTCATGTCCGCAATCTGGCATCCCGCACTGCTGGACAATAGCGGCGGCAACAATCCCAACTCGGGTAGTTCGACCGCAGAGGCTTGTCCTGCCCGCCAGATCACCGCACGCGGGCTGCCACTGCCGTCGAGACTGGCTCCGCCCACCACACCGGCATGATTGATGATCCTGGCACGCGCCTTCACGTGCCCCAGCAGCGGATTCAATCGCTGCGGCAGACTGCTTGGCAATGACAGCGTCCAGCGTACCGGGAAGAACTCACCGGCAGCACCTTGCTCGCAATTACCGGCAGCGACGTTAGCATTATTGATGTCGTACACACTACAAGGCCCGTCCGGCTCCAACGTGGACAGCGGTATCGGAAGTTCAGTGCCCGGCGCCCAGTAGACGGCGCCCACATGGCCATCGACGTCGCGGCATGTTCCGACGACGGCACCAGCGTTATTGGTATTGGTAGCAGCGCAGAAATTGCCACCCAGCGTGCCCAATCCCTGTGCATGAACAGGGACCAAGGGCATCAGTGTAAGCGCGCTCATAACGAGCACAGCCGTGATCGTAGCTCGGATGCACATTCCGTATCCCCCAGTGACACGGTCATTGGCGACCGCACGCCCGGTCTACACGCGCCTTTGCAGCGAAACCGAGAACCCGATCAAGCCTGGCACCAACTCGCGATCTTCTTATCGGAACTGCCGCTTGGTACACGATTCAAATGCGAATGCAGGCGTGAAGGCCACGTGCATAACAGAAGACTTCACGTCTGAATCCGCTGCAGATGTCGCTCGTTCCGGCGATATCTGGCAACTTGGCGCGCATCGGCTTGTCTGCGGCGACGCCGGCGATGCCGCGCTCGTCGGCCAGTTGATGCAAGGCGAGCAGGCGGCGCTGTGCTTCACCTCGCCGCCCTACGCCGCCCAACGCATCTACGCCGGTGTACGGATCCGCGATTGGGACACGCTGATGCAATCCGCGTTCACCGCAGCGCCGATGCGGAATGACGGCCAGCGCACCTAACAATTCATTCAAGCCGAACCCGCTTTCCGTAGCAGCAACGGACTTGCTGTCCTGGCATTCCAGCACCTCGCCATTCTCACCGGGAAGCCTAAGCTTCAGAACGACGTCATAGCCGTCTGCGCCACTTATTCAGGCTGTCTGCCCGCTCGCAGAACATAAGTCGATGGTGCATCTTCTAGAGATGCCCGCGCTACCGGGCCTCCAGAAGTCCTTGCTCTCGACCACTCGAAAATTCCTGTCCGGACACCCGGCAGCTCAGGGATGTCATCTTCTATCCCGATTTTCCGTTTTGCACCCAAGCGGGCATAGAACGCCTACGGCCAATGCAAGTCGCACTGCCATACGCGAGACAAGGCTCCTTGCGGGCGGTCACGTGGTAGTGCGAAGGGCTGGCCGTCCGAATGCTTTTTCTCCGCTGTCCTTACCCGATACACCCCATGCTGCCTAGACGCAGCCCTCCCCGGATGCTGTATACCGCTACACAACCTCAAGGTGCGAAGTGAGCAGTAGTGACAAGATCAATGTCTTCCAGTTCATGGCGCTTCGCGCTCCGGAGGCAACCGACAGGCCAAGTTCGACCAGGGGCTACGTCTGGGATACTGGCAATCTCGAGCGTCAGACCTTGGAGTACCTGGACGAAAACGGAGACGTAGCCGCCGACTACAAGGTCACAAGATCACGCCGGGAGCCGTTCCGTCCAGACAGCGATTCGGCAGTGGGGCGTTTGGTCTACGAAAAGGTCTTCCAGGTCGTCGGCGGGCTCAGTCCCAAGCAAGTCAACGCCGCGGTCGTTACCGGCGTCCTCGAACAGATGGTCATGCTGCAGCCGCAGCTCGGTACCGCGCCCGTGGCCGGGAGGACGATCGACATCGTCCGCCAGCTCGACGACAAGGTCCATATCGCGACCCCAACCGGGGATAAGTTCTACCTATTGCCGACCCGGCTGATCGACTCGCCGGCGTGGGATTCCAGGGAATGGCTGCCGCAGGTACGCGATATCCTCTTGCGGCATGTGACGGCTTTCGACAAGAACGTCTTGATCGCCGAGCTCAACCAGCTGTTCAGCGACTCTCAGGGCGTCTGGTGCATGGTGTACCTATCGGAGGGGCACACCTACAACAACCGGTTCCACCTCGCCCGCACCGCGCTGTGGGACACCCTCTATCAACTCTACATCCTGCGCCGGATCGTCGACGTCGACCTGAGCGAGATCATGGACGGAATTCGCGTGCTGCATGCGCTCGAACTGATCGCGGTCGACGCTTGCCTCGCCGCGGCGCGGGCCGGAGAGCTTCCGGCTTTCCCGGACATCGACTACTACGCGACGCTGTTCGAAGGCATTTTCCAGGAACACAGGAACCTGCGGGCCGATCCGCTCTCTCTTCAGGCCTACGCGTTCATCGGCAGCGCCGAAGACCTGCGCACCTGCCTGGAGGCCGAAGTGGTGATTCCGCCGATCGTCGCCGAACTGGGCTACTACTCGATCGGCAAGTTCAACGCCATCACGCCCTATCTGGGCGACCTGAAGGTGGTCAAGCAATGGCTGCGGGGTTACCGGGTCGGCGAGATCGCGAAGATCGTCAACATAATGAAGGGCGAGGAAAAGACCCGCAGTTCGCAAGTGACCGAGCGCAGCGTCGATACGTTGACCTACTCCAGCGACTCCAGCCAGACGACGTCTTCGGAACGTCAATCAACCGACAAGTACGACATCAAGCAAGAAGCGGAGAATGTCCTCAAGTCGCAGCTGGAAGCCAAGGCCAACGCCGACACGAACATCGCCTACGACATGGGCAGCTACAAGATCCAGACCAGCATCGGCGCCGGCTTCGCCTACTCGAATTCCTCGGAGTCGACCCGCAAGAGCGCCAACGCCTTCGCCCGGGAGGTCATGGACAAGGCGGTCACAGCGGTCGAGCGCAAAACGTCCCAATCCCGATCGGTCACCTCGACCTATGAGACGGTCGATATCGACAAGCAGAAATACATCAATACCGACGCCACGGCCAAGCACGTCTCGGGCATCTATCGCTGGCTGGACAAGAAGTACGAGGCGCGGCTGTACAACTACGGCAAGCGCTGGATGATCGAGTTCGTCATCCCGGAGCCTGCGGCGTTCCTGGTCGAATCCCGGCTTCAGGCCGTGGCCAAGGATATGAGGCTGCCTCGCCCTCCCACGGCGCCTGCACTGGACGAGGTGACCATTCCGCATCCTTACGAGAACAGGGTGCTGACCCCATCGGACATCTCACCCGCGGTGTTCAATGCCCTTGCGGTTTCGTACGACCTTTCCGAGTTCACCTACCCCGTCGCGCAAATCCCCGTAGACATCATCAACCAGGCCAACAACTCGAACTACTACGAAAAAACAACGTTTCCTCATGAAACGGAGAACGCGCCTTCGGCGTACTCCTTCAATGTGCATCTCGCAGGCGCGACGGGCAAGATGCTGTCGGAGATCAGGCTCAACGGCGTCGTCGATTTCCGGGGCCGCCGCGGTTCGGGAGAGCCGGATTCCCGGATAGGCCAGCGCGAGCTCTATCCCAGCGAGTACAACCGCATGGTCATCACCCTTGGTGGCGCCGAAGTCTGGAGCCACCAGGACGACAATGTGGAAGGCTGGTACATGCAGCAGAAGGTCATTCCGATCAATCCCGGCGTCCTCCTGCCGGGCGACGATACGACCATGACGCTCTCTTTCAACGATCTGGAATTCTACAAACTCACCATCACCGGTGTTCTGACCGACACGTCGACCGCCAGATTCCAGGCCGACGTCTACAGAAAAATCCACGGGATCGAGGAGGAGCGCGCCGCCGCCGCCAACGCGCCCAAACTGGCGTCTTACGAAGCGGCGAAGAACGAGTACTTCCAGGCGCTGGATGCGCTCCGCGCCCAAACGGTCAACGACCTCATCCAGGGGCGTTCCGAGGCCTTCAATCTCGGCGTCATCAAGGAAGAGCTGAAGCGCCAGTGCATGAGCATGATCGCGCACGAGTTCGACTGGGACGAGTCCGACGACTTGATCCGCACGCTGAAGCCGATCCGCGAACGCCAGGCCGGCATGACCTACCCGACCTTCTCCGCCGGCGACGACAACGGAACCCCCTATGCGAAGTTCGAATCGCTCGACTTCGATATCGAATTCCCGTTCATGCATCTGCCCGATTCGCGCAAGAAGGGACGCTTCACCCAGTTCCTCGAGCAAGCCTTCGAATGGCAGCAGATCTCCTATCTGTTCTACCCCTACTTCTGGAGCCGTCAGAAGAAATGGATCGAGCTGATGAACCGGCTCGACTACGCTGACAGCGCGATGACCTCCTTCCTGCGCGCCGGCTCCGCGCGCGTTCTGGTGGCCGTGACGCCCGGGTACTACGACGCCGTCATGTACTTCCTGTCCACGCGCGAGCCCTGGGGAGGCGGCCCGTCGCCGGTGATCGGCGACCCGTTATTCATTCCCATCCACGAAGAAATCCGCAAGCAACAGGACGACCTGGCCGGCGCGGCCCCGGACGGCGATCCGTGGACGTTCAGCGTGCCCACGAGCCTGGTCTATCTGCAGGACAGCAGTTCCCCCATCCCGGAGGATCTCGCGGATCCCGACCAACCCGTCTGAGCCTGCCATGCTCGCAGTCAGCATCATGCTCGACGAAGGCGGCGCCGCCGAAGCGGCGGAAAGCGTCGAACAACTGCTCGAGGAGCTCGCTCCCGTCGAGCAGCTGTGGCGGCGCGATTGCTGGGCAAACTACCTTGGGAAATCCGCCCAACCGCAGCGGATCGGCATCTTGCTGCCGGTGCTGCCCGATGCCGATGCCCGCGAGATCGAACTGGTGGTGGACGACAGCCTGTTCCGGCAGGTTGCGTCGATCTATGCGCTATGGGGTTGGCCGGCGCTGCTCGATACTCTCGCCCTGCTGGAAAAGCGCAACCCGCCCAACCCTGCCCTGGCCGGATTGGTTCGCGATGCCTGCCTGTTGCTGCGCAACCGCATCGCGATGGAACTCGCATCGATCGAAGCCGAACTTGGAGTCCATGCGATCCGCCGCTGGCAGGACACGAGCAAGCGCCTGGCGGAGTGGCGCGGAACGTTCAAGCGGTTTTCCATCAACGACCATTCATTCCTGTTCCCGGACAAGGACACTTGGGACAAAGTTAATTCGGTACTCGACAAGTACCACGCGCTGAACCGGAAACGCAAAAAGAGCGAGGACGAACGCAAAAGCGTGCCGGGCATGGGCCGGAATTACGTCCCCGGCGTCAACGACAACGACTATCCGCTGATCGCCAAGAACTGGGGAGAGCGCGAGAAGCAGTTCATGCAGGATGCGGCGGCGGCGCTCGGCGAATTGCACGGACTCTGTCCGGCGGCCGTATTCGTCGCCGATGCGACGGCCGATTGCTTCGACAAGTCCAGCAGCTGGTTCGTCGCGGACAATGCGGCCGGGGACAGGGAGAAGTTCGTCGGCGGCAAAATCGTGCGGACCCTGAAACAGGCGATCTCCCAATTCGATGCGCTATGCGCGAGCACCCGGCTGGACGGCGTCGCGGAACTCGCCGCCAAGCCCGGCGGTCTCGCGCCCGAGACCGGCGAGACCTGGAACACGTCCCGGCAATCGGGGACGGCGGGCCTCATCGGGGCCGAACGAGTGGTCGCGCGCCGCAATCTGGAATCGTGGGATCTCGGCAACGCGATGAAGCGCGTGGTGACGCTGCGCGCAACATGGGAGCAAGCGTTGCTGGCGTTCGCGCTCGAGCCTAAGTGCAATACCGTCCTGAGCGTCCTTCCGCTGGTGCGCGAGTACGCCATGAGCGAAAAGAAGGGCAATCGCAGCCTGTTCCATGCCTGTGTCGCGACGCATTACCTGCATGCGCTCGAAGCGGAAATGGAGGAGTTGCGCGGGCAGGAACAACGGTTCCGGACCCTGTTCGCCATCGTCAACTGGATCGCCGCCATCACCGCGGTCGTCGCATTCGTCGCGCTGACCTTCGCCAGCGGCGGCGCCGCGGCGCCGGCCGGGGTCGCGGCGGTCTTCGCGTTCATCGAAGGCGCCGATGCAATCGCGACCGCCTTGGTCCTCTCCCTGACCGTGGTGGAGGTGATGGCGCAATCGGCGGACGCGCGCGAGCAGTGGCGCCAGGTGGTCGCCGGCCTCGCACTCGAAACGCCCGAAACCCTGCGCGCCATAGGGCCCACGCTCGACTCGATGGGCGCGATGGGCTGGGAAATCTGCGCGCAGCTCGCGCTCGTGCTGCTCAAGCAGAAGACCGCGCGCCTGGCCGATGCCGCCTTGGGCTTGCGCCTGGGGATCCCCAACAAGATCGTGCTGTTCCGGCGCACGCTCGAGCTGAACTATCTGGCCGACGATATCGGGGCCGTGGCCACCGAAGGCGCGATCGTGTTCGCCCCGGTCAAGAGGGCCCCATGAGCGCAGTTTCATGAGCGTGTACACGCCCAAAGGCGCCGTCCGTGCCGTCGCTCCCCGGGTCAAGGGCATGACTGAAGCTGACATCCCGGGTGGACTCCCGAAAAAGCAGCGCGAGAAAAGGGCCAGGAATCTAGCCGCCGCGGTCGAATCGGCCGCCAAGCCGAAAGCGGCGAAATTGCATGCGGACGACATGCTCCGCTTCATCCGGGAGAATCCGATCCCGCGCGACGTCGCTGGCATCCCCAACGAAAAGGCCGTGCTGGACGCCATCGCCCGGACGGCGAAGGATTTCGAGGGCCGGACCATCACGGTCGACCAGTTCGTCGGCCGCCTTTGGGAGCGGCTGATGCTGCGGGCGCCCAGCGTGCATGGCAGGCTCGCCGAGCCGCTCAATGCCGCGGTCGAGATGCAGTCGTACTTCGTCCGTTACGTGCACTCCTCGGTCGGCGGGATCGACCCGAAGACCACAAGGTGGTCAGGCGGCACCGGATTCTTCGATGCGAACGGAGACAACGTCTACCTGACCGACGACGGCCGCGCCAGCCTAATCGAGCTCACCAAGGGCCTGGGAAAATTCGCCAGCGCCGATCCGAAGTCGTTGGCGAAGAAAGGACTGGTTTACGCCGACCGGTTCCGCCTCGGCGGGAAAGAGTACGTGGACGGCGCCATCCTGATGCCTTTCGCGGGTCGGTACATCGTGCTGTTGAGGATCGAGGCGAAGACGAAATTCTCCGGCGGCGTCGACTCGCAGCTGGGCGCTTTCTTCGTGCGGCTGGCCTCTTCCGGTTCGGACCAGAAAATCGAGTGCTACGTCGACGGCGCTTACAAGCAACTGGACCGCAAGCAGTTGTTGTTCAACCCGACATGGACTGATTCCGGCGTCGGGATCCAGGAATGGGATCAGAACCTGGATCTGTGGAAGGACGCGCGCGCCTGGGCCGCGGACTCCGCACCGCGCAGTGCGGGCAACCTCGGCAAGCTGGAAGCGGCGGAGCTGGGAGAGCGTTTGGACAGTGCCCAAAGGCGCCTGCGGAAAGTACCCTCCGATCAAAGGACGGCTTTCGTCGACGCAGAGGCCAATGCGGGCAGTCGCGAACAGTTGGCGGCGTTGGCCGTATCCGGGCCAGTGCTGTACGCGAAAGCCGACATGCGTGAGATGCGGGACTGGCTGTTGAAAGTCCTTCGAAAACCATAGGCAATAACACAGCGCTTTTAACAATTCGAAAGCCGGAACGCTTACATAGCGACCCGAGTGGAACAAGTCCGGACTAGTTCGAGGCGGCGCACCGGCGTCGCCGGTCATCTGTCCGCCAATTGGTCGATAGCGGTCCCTCAGGCCCGATCTGCTCGGATATGTTGAGGGCGTGTCGGCCTGGATTCCAAGGCAATGAGATGCAAGCCGTAAACCGTTCGCTTGGGCACGTGAACGCAAGCGCGCTCGTCTGCCTCCGGGGACGGCTAGCACCACGCAATCATTCGGTTTCTTCGTGGGCACCAAACCCGATATCACTGACTCGGAAATTGAACCACAACATCGTTCAATGGCATCTGTCCGCGGCGATGCTCGATCGCGGCTGGTTTCCACGGCTCCCCTTTCCCGAATAGTTGAGCTTCAGATTCCGGGCCTAGGAATCCGAAGTCATCGAACAAGAAGGGAACTCCTTCCGAGCCTTCGAATGTCGCGGCATTCGATAACTGGAAGTGCAGATGTGGTGCGGCAGAGTTCCCGGATTGACCTAGTTGCGCCAGCGCCTGCCCACGACGCACCCGCTCGCCGGGCTTCACTCTGAGACTGCCGCGACGCAAATGAGCGTAGCTGGCGAACGTGCCAGGCGCGATTTCCAACACAACATAATTGCCAAACAATACGTCGGTGGTGAGCGACGCGGGCTCGGGTTGCGGCTCAAGAGGACGATGCTCCTCTGCATCATCCCGGGCGCTACGCACGACGCCATCAGCTACTGCAAGCACATCGGTACCGTAACCGATCCAGTCAGCATAGGCTGACTCCTGGATATTTTTTACCTCCGGCCGTATTGCATGCCCCGTCGAATCGAGCCCGACGAAGTCAAAGGCATAACGCTGCGGAATGGTGAGTCGGCCATTCGCGGCTACCAGACTGCCCCAATGGTGCGATTGAGCGGCACCCGGGCCTTCATGCGCCAACCAGCGGCCTCCGCGCAACGGCGGGCCAATCGTCATCGGTGGCTCGTCGCTGACACGCACATCTGCACCATCAAGCACCATGGCGTCTTGCTTATCGTTAATAAAATCAATGTGATGGCGCAGCGTATGAGGTATGGCCGCACCGATCGGCAGCGTGATCCATATGAAGATAACGGCGCGTCGGCCAGGAGGAATTGGCAAAGTTGCTTGATTCGACGACGCAGGCCTGATCACCTGAGACAATCGCTCCTCGTACATCGTCAGCAAAGGACTGGTTGCATCGTCTGCGAAGACTTTCAAGCTCATGGGCCTCAATGGCCCGGTATCGTCGTAGAAGTTGGTGATATGCATCTCATAGGCCAGATGGTTCAAACCATCACTGCCGACAAATGCACTAGGCGGGAAAGGAATTCGCGCTTCTACCGGGGCAAATGACTTTTTCGCGTGGCCCGCTACCACGAAGCAGGATGTCGCGAGAACGAGCATTGCAATGAGACTGCGCATCATCTGATTGGAGCTCCTAGGCTTCCTTGGACAAAGCCTAGCATCTGGTCCTAGGGTTGGAAGCCAAGGTTATGTCTACGCACAAAGTTCCAAGTGAATCCCGGTGCACACAAGCCAATTTATCGAACATCCCCACAGGTTGATCAGATCGCATGGTTGGCTATCGCGCTTCCCAACGCACATCGAACTGGATGCCGACATTGGTGTCGCTGTCCAATCCCGGGAAGAGGAAATCCAGACCGTCGGCGCATTCCCGGTGACAAGTGCGCAGCAAAAAACGGTAACGATCACTTCAATCCAGAAGACGGCTCCTGCTCGGCTACCGACTCGGACCCTAGCGTCGAGAACGATAAAAACGCCAAAACCAGCTTTCCGACTTCACCACAACAGGGCGGCAAGCCAGTTTTGCCCCCTCATCATGAGCGAACTTCATCACGATGAGGATTGGCTAAGGCGTGGACTACTAGCGGCACGGTGCAAATGGTTCGGCATGTTGACCCTTGGTCGGCGTTCGCCATCTTGCTCACAGGCGAAACAGATGCGCGCTACGCCCAAGCCACTATTGGCTCGGTGCACCGGCTGCCTCTGCATCGAACATGCCGCAAGGCCTAGTCAGGACAGTGGGTGAGACCCACCATTTTCTACTACGAAGACCTGATCCGACTCGATCAAGGACAAAGGCAAGAGGTGAACAACGGCTAGACACGATTGAGCCGGCGCATCACCGCTTCCACGATGGGACGGGCCTGCTGCCACTCCAGGCGTGAATCACCTCGCGTGCGTTCATAGGACTGAGACAACCCCTCTTCCAACTCGCACATGGTCTTGCTTCCCGCGCGCAGGAAAGCATCCAACCCCAGCTTGACCGCGGGCTCGAAGTCTATGCGCGCCATGATCTGGCCACCACTTGGATCTCCGTATACGCCACGCCAATGGTGCAGTTCGGATTCCATGTTGAAGAATTCCCGACTGCTGCTGACATCGCTATAGCGCCAGCGTTCCTTAACGTTGCGCAAGGCTGTGGAATTTTGTCCCGCGGCAATCCGGCGATCCCGCAATGCCCATTCTCTTGAACGCGTACCCATGACATCTCCTGCTTCGCTTACGTTCTGGGAAAAATGATGCAATGCTTCAGAAGAAAGGAAGCGTTGCAACGGATCGACGCTTCCAGACAGCGCATCCTAATCCGGACGCTAACACGCCAAGTCCGCCTTAAAGCCGAAATTAGTGAACGGCGTACCAACACCGTATGCAATCTCCGTAGACACAGAGATCAGCAAGACTTATCCCTCATATCTAATGCAAGGCGCTCTTTATCCGAGCACTAGGTCGGAAAACGCTCTGGATGTCGTATCCGGCTGCGCATGTCTAGGCAGGTCGATGGTGAAGATGCAGCCCGAGCCGGGAACATCGCGCACGCTTAGCACGCCACCGTTGACCTCGACGCTGCGCCGCGCGATGGACAGGCCCAGCCCTAGACCAGACTTGTTCGTATCGTTCTGAATGAAGGGACGGAACATCCGCTCGGCATCGCCTGCAGGCAGGCCGCCGCAATTGTCCTCCACGTCGATCAGGATGCGATCGGCGGCTGCGTAAGCGTTCAATGTCACTTCGCTATTGGGCTTGGTGAACTTGAACGCATTCTGCAGCAGGTTCCCGATCGCCGACATGAGCAAGTCGTGGTCGCCTGCGATCGCGAGTCTCGGATCGACCACCGACACGATCAATATGCAGTCGTGAAGCTGCGCCTCTAGGGACGCCGACATCTTGACCTCTGCAATGAAGTCGGCGAGCGAGAACAACTGGTGCTCGACAGGCAGGCCTGCCTCCATCCGGACTTCGGCCAGGGAACGATCGATCAGATTGCGCAACCCTACCAGGCTGCGGTCCAGAACCGTGCCAGTCGCGCCGGACAGTCCGACATTGCCTTCCTTGATCACGGCCACCGCGAGCGTTGCGGTGGCTAGCAGGTTACGCAGCTCATGGGCGAAGGAGCCCAGCCGCTCGTTCAATTCATTGGCCTGTTTGTCGGCCACGACAAAATCACGCTGATACCCGAACTCCATCACGGCAACGGCGATGGCATTGTCCAGGCAGCGATTCAAGGTCCTGAACTCGTCGACCTCGATGGATGCGCCCTGCTCGAAGGCCAGGTCCGTGACCGCTTGGCACAGATCGCCATAGTCGTGAACGACCTCATCGACAGTGAAGCCATGCTGCAGCAATTCGCGCCCATGCTGCGCCGCCGTCTCGCCCATCTCGGACAGGGACGGCGTACCGCCGGCTGGACCGGACACTTTCCGGCTTCGCATCGGCTCCGTTGATTGTTCAACCCGCAGCGTCTTGATGAGCTGGTCCAGAAACACGGTGATGCCGTGGTCGAGCTCCCTTTCCGGCTTTCCAGGCAGCGAACGCGCAGCCACCTTGGCCCGGCAACGGGCAATCAATTCCGGTCGATTCGCTTTGAGGAACTGATGCAGCATCCCAGCACGATACGCCACATCGCAAGGCGGGGTACGAATCCATGCCATGGGACGACGGACGGTCAATTTCCCAGTGCTGGGACCTTGGTCCTGACCAGGGCGTCCGCTGCCTTGAGCCGGACGTCCGTTCGTCGCCTGGCACCTACGGCGATGATTTGGGCAAGTCCGGCCATCCCTGCCAGCGCCTGTGGTCACCCGTTGTTTCCATCGGCATGGTCAAGGCCGTAGTTCTTGCTGCCGGAAACGCATTGGCTGCAGGCACCTTGAGGTCAGGCGCTACCTCAACGCCCTCTCCCAGTTCTGACCTGTGATCGGACTGACCAATTGCGTATAGGCAATCGAACCCCCAAATCTCTGCGCCAGTTTGAACTTGCGAGCAGGACGCGAGCCTCTACCTGCTGCCTCTTCCACGATCGTTCCGAGCTAACTGCACAATGTCAGGTAACCGCGATGCGAACCTGGTCGAAGAATCACAGATTAGTAACGCGCAATAGCGCATTATCACCAAGCACTACGGCGCAATGTCGTAACGGCGACTCAGGGTGATGCATTTCCGCCCACTTCCCGCACTGAGCCTACTCTGCAGCTGCTGGATCAGGGCATGAGTCGCGATGATCTCGTATTCCAGAGATCGAAATCGGCTTACCCCACGAGCATCAGAAGCGGCAATCCGCAGGACCTCGTCAACCCTGTATTCCGCTGCGCCCTACAAGACCTTTGCAAGGCCCTTGGAGAGGAAGCGGACCGTTCATGGCCTGCGTTTCGACCGATCCGGCACCGTTGTCAATTCGGAATCGGGAGGTAATCCGACCACTATCGCTCATATCATTTTTGGAAGAGAACTCCATGAAAACGTCAGAACGAGACACCGCTACCAGCACGACCACTCCCGCTCATCAACAAGATCGCGCAGCGCAAAGCGCTGAGAGTGAGGCAATGCCAGCCATCTCACCCTTGAAGAATGCCGACATTGGCGTTTTCGACAGGATCACCTCCTACGTGAAGAAGGAGTATGCATCCATCAAGATTGGCCAGGATATTACTCTCGAACAACTCTTTGCCAACTTGAGTGCAGCGACGGACAACGATCGCCTATTGCGCAAGCAATCCGCATCGTTGAAATTCTTGATCGCATCGGACATCAAGGATGCCAAGAAATTCCCGACACAAGGCATTCCCAGCACTAATGCCAAGCCCATGTCGGCATGGCGCGAACGCTACAACGGGCTCGATCGCTTTCTGCCAAGGCCGGTCTGAATCAGTTGCGTGGATGTAGAACGCCATTTCCATTGAGCGAACGATGATGCATTTCTTGCTGAGGTCTGCGCAGTTCGCGACGCCGGATTCGAGAGGACGGAAAGCCCATCTTGTTCTAATAAAGCAGATATGCGCCTGCCCTTGGCCAGCAGAAAACATTCAGGAGAATGTTAAGTTATCGCGCCAAAGCTAGTGCTCGGTCACGGGATGACGCAGGCCAAGCGCCGAAAACTCCCACGGCCAGCCTGCAAACATTACGAGGCGGGAGACGTGCGCGCTTTTAACGTCTTTGTTCCATCTTGAATGCAACGATGGAGTCCTTATTAGTCGCCCCACCCTCAAAGGGTACCTGATGTCCCAGGTCTGGAGGGTCTTGAGTCGTTGGTTGCGTCTGCGCCGACGTTTGTGGCGCTGGGGACGCGCAGCGACAAAAAAAGCGCTGCAGGTGGAAGAACCGCTGCGCTCGCGGCTATTCAATGTCGAACAGATGGAATCGCACGGCCGGGTGTTGGCTCACTCGCACCGCGTGCATGCGCAGCCTGGTCCAGATCGCCTCCTGGATCGCTTGGCAGAGAACGATGGCTTGCTCGATGACGCCTGCACTTTGCTGACCAAGATGGTGCAGGACGAAATGCGCATCACCCCCGCCGGCGAGTGGCTGCTAGACAACTATTATCTGATCGAAGAGCAGATCCACACGGCGCGCAGGCACCTTCCCAAAGGCTATAGCCGACAGCTGCCGTCGTTGAGCCAGGGGCCTTCCGCTGGCCTGCCGCGCGTCTATGATCTGTCGCTCGAAGCCATCGCGCATGGCGATGGCCGCATCGATGCGGAAGCCATCAGCCGCTTCGTCGCCGCTTATCAGTCCATCACCCCGCTGAAGCTGGGCGAGCTATGGGCGATCCCCATCATGCTGCGGCTCGCACTGATCGACAACCTGCGACGGATGGCGGTGCGTGTGATGCGCGATGGCGCCGATCATCGATTGGCCAGCGAATGGGCCGAACGATTGAACCAGGCGGCGGCGGAAAGCCCGAAGGACGTGGTACTGGTGATCGCCGACATGGCGCGCTCCCTCCCGCCGTTATCGGGCGCGTTCGTCTCCGAGCTGACGCGTGGACTGCAGGGCCGTGGCGGAGTGCTCTCCATACCGGTCACCTGGCTGGAGCAGTGGGTCGCGGACGGCGGCCATCGCATCGAAGAACTGGTGCACCTGGAAAGCCAGCAGCAAGCCGCCGATCAGGTCTCGATCAGCAACAGCATCGGTAGCCTGCGTTTCCTGGCCAACATGGATTGGCGGGAATTCGTCGAGGACATGAGCGCGGTTGAGCATAGCCTGCGCCAGGACCCCGCCCGCATCTACGCACTGATGGATTTCGGTACCCGCGACAGCTACCGGCACGTGGTGGAGAAAATCGCGCGCCAGGCAGGCGTCGGTGAGAAGGATGTGGCGGACATCGTGCTGCGACTGGCACAGGCATCCGCCGATGCCGACCCGAACACACCTCAGGCGCATGTGGGTTTTTACCTCGTGGATGACGGCGTGGCGCAGACGCAGGCTGCCCTCGCCGCATCCGAGCCCGCAAGCCGCCCCGTGCACTTGCGGCCTCACCGCTTTCCCTTGCTCGCCTATCTGGTTCCGATCGCCGCCATCATCGGATTGCTCACCTGGGGATTGCTGACCACCGCCCAGCCCCGGTACGGCATACCGTTATGGCTGATGGCAGCGTTGGCGGTGCTGGCGTTTAGCGAACTGGGCATAGCCCTGGTCAACTGGGCCGCCACCTTGTTGGTATCGCCACGGCTGCTGCCACGGATGGATTTTTCGAAAGGAATCCCCGCGGATTCGCGCACGCTCGTGGTGGTGCCCAGCATGCTGGGAAGCGTGGAAGGTGTGGACAGCCTCGTCGAAGGACTGGAAGTGCGCTTCCTGGCCAACCGCGACCAGCACCTGCACTTTGCCTTACTGACGGACTTCCTGGACGCGGATCAAGCGTCACTGCCGACCGATGCGGCATTGCTGACGCGTGCGGCGCAGCAAATCAAACGGCTCAACCATCGCTATGCGCCAGAGCACACCGACGAAGGTGGTGGCGACCTGTTCTTCCTGTTCCACCGGCCGCGCGTATGGAATGCGCGGGAAAGGCGCTGGATGGGCTACGAGCGCAAACGCGGGAAGCTGGCGGCGTTGAACCGGTTGCTGCGCGGTGGTTCCGCCGAAGATTTTATGGAGGTGGTCGGCAAGACTGACGTGCTGACACAGGTACGTTACGTGATCACCCTCGATACGGACACCCGCCTGCCGCGCGATGCAGCGCGCAAATTCATCGGCACCCTGGCCCATCCGCTCAACCAGGCCTGCTTCGATGCACATCAACGGCGCGTGGTGCGCGGATACGGCATCCTTCAACTCAGCGTCGGCACCAGCCTCAGTGGGCGCCGGAGATCGCGCTACGCGCGCATGTTCGGCAGCGAACCAGGCATCGATCCGTATACACGCACCGTATCGGACGTGTATCAGGATTTGTTCGGCGAAGGCTCCTTCATCGGCAAGGGCATCTACGACGTGGATGCGTTCGAACGTGCGCTGGCGGATCGCTTCCCGGACAACCGCATCCTCAGCCATGACCTGCTGGAAGGCTGTTACGCGCGCGCCGGACTGGTCAGCGACGTGAGCTTGTTCGAAGACTATCCTTCTCGCTACGCCGCGGACGTCAAGCGGCGTTATCGCTGGATACGCGGCGACTGGCAATTGCTGCCCTGGTTGTTGCCCTGGGTGCCACGTCACGATGGTGGCTACGAACGCAGCCCCTTGTCCTGGTTGTCCCGCGGCAAGTTGTTGGACAATCTGCGCCGAAGCCTGGTGCCGGCGGCCACTACCGCGCTGCTAGTGCTTGGTTGGATGTTCTCGCCAGATCCACTGACATGGACGGCATGGCTGTTGAGCCTGTGGCTGGCGCCGGTATTGGTGCCGGCACTACGCGATGTCTTCGCCATCCCTGTGGACATGCCGCTGGAAGCCCATCTGGTGCAGGTGGGCAAGTCCACGCTGCGACAACTGCTGCGTGCTGCGGTCAATCTGGCCTGTCTGCCCTACGAGGCTTTTTTCAGTGCAGGCGCGATCATGCGCACATTGTGGCGCATGACGATCACGCGCAGACACTTGTTGCAATGGAATCCATCCAGTGAAGTGGAGCGCAGCCTGGGCAGCGACATGGGAGCGGAACTGCGCAGCATGGCGCCAGCGCCGCTGTTCGCCGTGGCCGTCGCGGTACTGCTGGCCATCGTGCAACCGATGTCACTCTGGGGAGCCACGCCCTTCCTGATGCTGTGGCTGCTGTCGCCGGCGATCATGGCGTGGTTGGGACGCCCTCCCGCTTATCGCGGAGCGAATCTGTCCGCGACCCAACTGGCGTTCCTTGGAAAACTGTCACGCCGCACCTGGGCATTCTTTGAAACCTACGTGCGCGCCGAGGACCATTGGCTGCCGCCAGACAACATCCAGGAACATCCCACGTTGACGGTGGCGCGCCGCACGTCGCCGACCAATATCGGTCTATCACTGTTGGCCAATCTGTCGGCATACGATTTCGGCTACCTGCAGGCGGGCGGCGCGATGGAACGCACGCGCCTGGTGTTCACCACGCTGGAAATTTTGCCGCGCTATCGCGGGCATTTCTACAACTGGTACGACACCGAAACGCTGCGCCCCCTGCCCCCCGCCTACATTTCCACGGTCGACAGTGGCAACCTGGCCGGCCATCTGCTGACGCTGCGCCAAGGACTGCTTGCGTTGACCGACGCACCGGTGTTGGCACCCAACACGTTCACGGGATTGGCCGACACCCTCGGCGTATTGGAAGAAACACGTCAATCCGCGCGCCTCGACAACGACGTGCTATCGCAAGCTGTGAACGACTTTCGCACCACACTGGCGCCTGCATTGGTGCAGTCGCCCGCAAACATCCACGTTGCGGAAAGCACACTGACACGACTGATGAAATGCGCAGCCGAGATCGCGGCGGCTTGGCCCGCTGAGATATCGGAAGACCAGAACGCCCCCAATTGGCCAAGGGCTTTAGCCGAAGCATGCCAGTCCGCATACGCGGAGCTTAAGTTTTTCGTTCCCGACTTGCCGTCGCAGGACATTCCCGCCGAGACTGCGAAAGACGAACGCATGCCCACCTTACGTGAGCTGCAGGAGAAATCCGCCAACCCGCTCATAAGAAAGCGAGCTAGCGATCGTGTCCATCAACTGGAACGTCTGGCGCACATCGCCGGGCAGTTCTCCCTGATGGAGTACGAGTTTCTCTATGACCGCTCACGCCATCTGCTGTCGATCGGCTACAACCTCGACGAACATCGCCTGGATAGCGGTTATTACGATCTGCTGGCATCCGAGGCGCGGTTGTGCAGTTTCGTGGCCATCGCACAAGGAAAGCTTCCACAGGAAAACTGGTTCGCGCTGGGCCGCTTGCTGACTGAGATCAATGGCGATGCCACGCTACTGTCGTGGAGCGGATCGATGTTCGAGTACCTGATGCCGCAGCTGGTCATGCCCAGTTATCCCGACACACTTTTAGACCAGACATCGCACCACGCCGTGGAAGCACAGATCGCGCACGGCGCGCAGCACAACGTGCCCTGGGGTGTTTCGGAATCCGGCTACAACACGATGGATGCGCGCATGAACTATCAGTACCGCGCGTTCGGCGTACCCGGGCTGGGCCTGAAGCGCGGGCTGGCCCAGGATCTGGTGATTGCGCCATACGCCAGCGCGATGGCGTTGATGGTGGCGCCTGAAGCAGCCTGCCAGAACCTGCAACGCATGGCATCGCTCGGGTTCGGCGGCCATTTCGGTTTTTACGAATCCATCGACTACACGCCCTCGCGCGTGCCGCATGGGCAGGAATACGTGGTGGTCCGCTCCTTCATGGCCCACCACCAGGGCATGGGGTTTCTTTCACTCGCTCATCTGCTGCGCCAGCAGCCCATGCAGCGACGCTTCGTGGCCGATACTGAGTTTCAGGCGACCTTGCTGCTGTTACAGGAACGCATCCCGCATACCGGCGTGTTCCACCCGCACGAGGCCGAGACTCTTGGGGCGCACGCGGCACTGGTCGAAACTGAAACACAGCTACGCATTTTCCGAAATCCGAGCGCCTCGCGCCCGGCCGTGCAGTTGCTCTCCAACGGGCGTTATCACGGCCTGCTGACAAGCGCCGGCGGCGGTTACAGCCGCCAGAAGGACATGGCGGTGACGCGCTGGCGAGAGGATGGAACGCGCGACCACTGGGGCAATTTCTGCTATCTACGCGATGTGGAAAGCGGCGAGTTCTGGTCCACCTCGTTGCAGCCGACCTGTGTGCCAGTGGAGCAGTACGAAGCGATTTTCTCTGATGCCAAAGCCGAGTTCCGCGGACGCAAGCGCGGCTACGAAAGTCACCTGGAGATCGCAATATCCGCCGAAGACGACATAGAGCTGCGCCGGCTGCGCCTGAGCAACCGCAGCCGACGCACGCGAACCATCGAGATCACCACCTACGCCGAGGTGGTTCTGGCACCCGCCATCGCTGACGAACTGCATCCGGCCTTTAGCAATCTGTTCGTGCAGTCGGAAATCGTACGGGAGAAGCAAGCGCTGCTATGCACGCGCCGGCCTCGCGCGCACGACGAGGTACCGCCGTGGATGTTCCACCTGATCGCGGTACATGATGCCGACATCAGCGCGATCTCATATGAAACCGACCGTGCGCGCTTCCTCGGTCGCGGCAATACACCACGTGCGCCTCATGCGCTTCGTGCAGAAGAGGAACTCTCGAACAGCGAAGGATCGGTGCTGGATCCCATCGCCGCAATCCGCTGCCGCATCGAGCTGGCACCGGGACAAACCGCCATGATCGACATGGTGTACGGCGTGGGAATGGATCATCACGTCTGCGACGAGCTAATCGACAAGTACCGCGACCGCCGCCTGGCGGACCGTGTTTTCGACCTGGCCTGGACTCATAGCCAGGTGGTCAGACGCCAGATCAATGCATCTCAGGCCGATGCGCAGCTCTACGAGCGCCTGGCCGGGCTGATCGTCTATGCACATCCACTTCTACGCGCGGACGCGGATGTCCTGCTACAGAACCAACGTGGTCAATCCGGGCTGTGGGGCCATGCGATCTCCGGTGATCTGCCTATCGTGCTGCTGCAGATCTCCGACGCGGACAACATCGAGCTGGTCCGCCAGATGGTGCAAGCACATGCGTATTGGCGCCTGAAAGGACTGCGCACCGACTTGGTGATTTGGAACGAAAGCCAAGCGAGCTACCGGCAGCAGTTGCAGGACCATATCCTGAGCATGATCTCGGCCGACCCGGAAGCCAATGTGCTGGACCGCCCCGGCGGCATCTTCGTGCGGCCCAGTCACCAGATGTCGCATGAAGATCGCATCCTGCTGCAATCGGTGGCGCGAGTGATCATCAGCGACCAACAGGGAACGCTGGCTGCGCAGCTCGGCCGTCACGAGCCAACGGAGCGGACGATTCCGCCCCTGCTGCCCGAAGGCCCGCGAGAGGAACCGCGCGACATCGGCCAGTTAGAGGCACTGACCGGCCTCCCCTCTCCCAGCGATGCGAGGAAAGCGACAGACACATGGCCATTCGATGCCGTGGCTGATGATTTCCTCTACGACAATGGCACCGGCGCCTTCTCCGCCGACGGGCGCGAGTACGTGATCATCACGCGTGCGGATGCCCCGACACCGGCGCCGTGGTCCAACGTGCTGGCAAATGAGAAGCTGGGGACAGTGGTCAGCGAAAGCATGGCCGGCTACACCTGGTTCGAGAATGCGCATGAGTTCCGCCTGACCCCATGGCACAACGACCCGATCGTCGACAGCGGCGGCGAAGCGTTCTATCTACGCGATGAGGATACCGGGCACGTGTGGTCGCCCACCCCTCTGCCATATCATGGACGTGGTGCTTATCGCACGCGGCACGGCTTCGGTTATAGCGTGTACGAACATTTAGAAGACGGCATTGCCAGCGAATTATGGCTCTACGTGGCGCTCGAGGATGCGGTCAAGTTCTCGGTGCTGAAGGTGCGCAATCTTTCCGGCCGAGAACGCCGCCTTACCGCGACCGGTTATGTGGAATGGATACTGGGCGACCTCCGCAGCAAATCACAGATGCACATCATCAGCGAACAAGATGCCGCTAGCGGCGTCCTCACCGCGCGCAATCCTTACAACACGGAGTTCGGCGGACGCGTCGCCTTCTTCGATACCGATGCCAGTGGTTGCAGCTTCACCGCCGATCGCACGGAGTTCCTGGGCCGTAACGGGAGCCTGAGCGATCCGGCGGCCTTGCGCCGCGAGCGCCTGTCCGGCCGGTTGGGTGTGGGACTGGACCCGTGCGCCGCCATCCAGGCTCCGCTGATACTGGCCGATGGACAGGAGTCAGAAACGATCTTCCGCCTGGGTATCGGCAAGGACCATGGTGAAGCACTGCTTCTGGCCCGCAGAGTGGAAGGTGCGCAGTGTGCGCACGATGCGCTAGATGCGGTTCGGACCCATTGGCACAAGCTGCTGACCACCGTGCAGGTGAAAACGCCAGATCCGAGCATCGATGCATTGGCGAATGGTTGGTTGATGTATCAGACGTTGGCATGCCGCTACCTGGCACGCAGTGGTTACTATCAAAGTGGTGGCGCGTTCGGCTTCCGCGACCAACTGCAGGACACTATGGCGAGCGTTCATGCGAAGCCGGCGCTGACCCGTGAACACCTGTTGCTGTGCGCGGCCCACCAGTTTCCGCAAGGTGATGTGTTGCACTGGTGGCATCCACCCCAGGGCCGCGGCGTGCGCACGCGTTGCTCGGACGACTACCTGTGGCTACCTCAGGCAGCCTGCCGCTACCTGCAGATTACCGGCGACCTCAGCGTGCTGGATGAAGAGGTTCGCTTCATCGATGGACGTTCCGTCAACCCCAATGAAGAGTCTTACTACGACACACCCATCGCATCCAACATACAACAATCGTTCTACCAGCACTGCGTGCTAGCGCTGCGACGCGGATGTGATCTTCTGGGCGAACGCGGCCTGCCGTTGATCGGCACCGGAGACTGGAACGACGGTATGAACCGGGTCGGCGAAGCTGGCCGTGGCGAAAGTGTGTGGTTGGGTTTCTTCCTCTACGACACTCTGCAGCAGTTCGTAGATGTGGCACGCGCACGTGGCGATGACGCATTTGCCGGCTATTGCCTGGAACAGGCGCAACGCCTGCGCGAGAATCTGGAATCCCATGCCTGGGACGGTCAGTGGTATCGCCGCGCCTGGTTCGACGATGGCACGCAGCTTGGCTCTGCCCAAAGCGATGAATGCAAGATCGATTCGATCTCGCAGAGCTGGTCGGTGCTGTCGGGTGCCGCCGACCCCGCGCGTGCGCGACAGGCCATGACATCGCTGGAGCGCCACCTGGTGAAGCGCGATGCTGGAATCATCCAACTACTAGACCCACCCTTTGATAAGACGCCAAAAGATCCAGGCTACATCCGCGGCTATGTGCCCGGCGTACGCGAGAACGGCGGCCAGTACACGCATGCTGCGGTGTGGGCGGCAATGGCGTTCGCCCAGCAGGGAGATGCGGTACGGGCGTGGGAGCTGGCACGCATGATCAATCCCATCCATCACACCCAGGGCACAGACGCCACCGCGATCTATAAAGTAGAACCGTATGTGTTGGCCGCGGATGTTTACGGCGTGGCGCCGCATGTCGGCCGCGGCGGATGGACTTGGTATACCGGCTCGGCAGGCTGGATGTACCGACTCTTGATCGAATCCCTTCTGGGACTGCAGCGCAAAGGCGACAGACTGTCGCTGAAACCTTGTCTGCCTGCCGACTGGACGGAATACCAGCTGCAGTATCGACATGGGACCGGCCTCTACTCAATCCGGGTAATACAGTGCGATGCAGGGCCCGCAATGCTGCGACTGGATGGACGAGATCAGCCTGACTTCCAATTCCAGCTGGTTGATGATGGCGCCGCGCATCAGGTAGAGGCGTATTGGCCGCGCCATATGACATGAATACGCGGGCGCAACTAGACACGGAACTCGATCACCTGGCAGACATGCTCCCATCATGGCTACAGACCCCTCGCCATGAAAAATTGTTCTGGCCACAGTTCAGTGCGCTTGCGCAACAGATACTGGATCACGTTGAAGAGCATGATCGGCCTTATGTGCTACAGCGCCTGGATGCCATGCTCATGGCGAATCGAGTGACACGACAGAGCGGCTGGATGTTTGATTTCAGCCAACAGTGACCGCGTCTTGAATCAAGACCTTAGAGACAAGTTTGGCGTGAGTCTGAACACAGCGCCACCATCAAAACCGTCAGCTGTCTTGACCCTGTCATGACCTTGGCATCGAATCCGCGCAACAGCTCAGGTGCGGGAGACGAGAAATGGATTCGCTCCATACACGAATCACATATCAGAATCCGACCATTCCGCAGTGGATCACCCAGGCCTGGGCGTGCCTCCTGTTCTTGTCGGCGGCATGGCCGGTGACCGCCGACGCACAGACCCAGCAGTGGCGAACCGTCAGCGACAAGAACGGTATCCGGATGGAGGCCCGACGCATTGCAGGCGAACGTTTCGATGAGCTTCGTGTCACCACCTCATTGAAAGCTTCGCCGGAAATGATCGCGGACTACATGTTCGGAAAGTATCTCGATGAGAAGAACAAGAACATCAGCCGTACGTTTGTCCAGCGAGGGCCGGATGTTACGGTCTGGTCCGACGTCCTCAGCGCGCCGATGATCAGCGAGCGTTGTTACTCCATGCGCTTTGAACGGCAGGCTCTTGCCAATGGCGAGATACGGGTGAAGTTCGCATCCCTCGACTATGTCGGGAAAAAGCCGAAGCCTGATTGCATTGCGCTACGCTCGCGTGGCGAGTGGCTCATGACTCCGACAGGCACCGGGACGCGATTGACATATACATCGCTGACAGACATCGGCGGCAAGGCTCCCGCTGTTTTAGCGCGCGGTTCACTTTCGTCTGCCGCCCTCTCGAGCATGCGCAAGGTGGTCGCGGGCGCATCTGGATTAACGCTGCCCCGGGGAATCGGCGACTGATCATCACATGCACTCCGGCAGATTCAGCGCCTTACTGATGTCACGCCAATCGAACGCGGATACCGCTATGTCCAAGTGCGAAGCGTAGAACACGCCCTGCGGGAAACGCGCATCGCCGCGCCTGTCCAACCACACGCCATCGGTCAACCCGGTACTGTGGCCGACAAAGGAACCGACGTGTTCCAACGTCTTGCGATCGAACAGGTGGAACACAGTGCGGTCATTGAACTGATCGCTGGCGATCCACCAGCCGCCGCCCCCCTTGCAATCCATCAATGCAATACCTTCAGCTTGTGCCTTGTAATTGGCCGCGCCGACATCACGGCCAGCGTACTTGCCATCGAGCGTGTATTCGCGCAATCGGGTTCCCGTGGCCACGTCTTCTTCGGCGATCAGCAGCCGATTGTTGGCTTCGTCGCCAAACAGCGATTCGGCCACCCGAATCGCACCAGCCTTGCTGGTGTCGCCAAAGTAACCATTGGCGCTGGCCACCCATCCCCGCCCCTCCTGATGCACCTCATAACGACGGAAGCGCTTGCCCAGCTCTACTAGCGGCGGAATGATGTCGTCGCCATTGGCGTCTTCTCCCATCGTGTAATTGTCACTGACAATCACTTCGTAGCCTTCGCTCCGTTTGCGCACCCACAGACCATAGGGCTGGATGAGGTCGGCGTCGGCGAAGGTCAGTAGCGGCTGGAAATCCGGCAAGGCGAACATCTGCACACGGTGGTTGTCGCGCTCGACGACGAACACATATTTGTCGTCCACCGTGGCAATGCCATTGGGACGGTTCAATTTCCCCAACCCATTGCCGGAACCACCCACGGTGCGCAAGCGTTGCCCCGTATCGCCGTCGTAAATGATGAGCTGGTCGGTGGACTTGGCCGTGGCCGCGACCATCATCTTGCCGTCCTGCAACCAGCTGGCTGGCGAATCGACATTGTCTTCTGGCTTGATTGTGCTGATCCAAGCCTCTTTCACCACGACATGGGGGATGTCGGCCTGGTGCTTGCTGAAAAGGAGATCATCCTTGTCCTTCTCGTCGCCCTCGCTCTCATGCACAGCCTGCACAGCAGGGGCGACAGATGGCGACGTAGTAGAACAGGCCGCGAGCCACAGCAGCGCGACAAAAGAAAGTATACGGATCGTCACTGCGGTGTCCCCATCGTGTCAGAACAAACGGCCGAATGTATGCATGATGCATGTCGGTCATGTTTCACGCGACCAACTCATTCGGCAATCCGGTCATATTCCGGCCATCTTCCCTACGTACAAAGGTCGTTTAGCTTTACTTACGGGGATCCCTGCATGAAATACCACGCCTTGGGCCTCGGCCTTATGCGCGCGCTTGCCTGTGTCACACTCTTTCCCGCAGGCCATGCATGGTCACAGACCGTCGCCCCAGACGGTTCCGCCGACACGGGGGTGAAGGAACTCGACAAGGTTGTGGTGCAAGGCGAGATCGCCTACCGCAACCGGACCACCGACATCGAGCCAGTCCTGTCTTACGACTTGGAATACTTCCAGCGTTTCGAGCCGAATACCGTGGGCGACATGCTCAAGCGCGTTCCCGGTGTGACCTTCGTCGGTTCCGACATCATGGAATTCGATGGCGCGATGATGCGTGGCATGGCTGCCGGGTACACCCAAGTGCTGATCAACGGTAAGAAAGTGCCAGGCGCTGGCGACGACCGCTCGTTCTGGGTGGACCGCATCCCCGCCGAAATGGTCGATCACATCGAAATCCTACGCAGCAACAGCGCCAACCGCAGTGGCGACGCGATCGCTGGCACGATCAATATCGTACTGCGCGATGCCTACGCTTTCGATGGTAGTTATATCCGCATCGGCGTTAATCGCTGGTACGACGGTGAAGTGAATCCCACCTTCGGTGCCGTGACCAGTGGCGAGGCCCTGGGCGGTCGCATTCTTGCCGGCATCAATGTGCAAGACCGTTATCGCGCCAAGACCAAGCGCTCCGACCGCTTCACGGATCCCTCGCGTGCGGAACTGGCTAGTTGGGAGGATCAGACCGAAGTGAAGGACGGCCGCGACTACTCGGCCAACATCTCCTACACCGCCGACGTCGGCCAGACCGGACGCATCAGCATCGACGGTTTCTACGTCAAGACCGACCGCGACGTCAAAGAAGTCTCGCATGAGGTCGAGTTCGACGACGAGGACGTGATCGAAGCCAATGTGCCTGGCTTCAACCCCATCGACCAGAAGAACTGGGGCATTGGCGCGGAGTACAAGTTCGACATGGCAGGCGGCACCACCGAATTAGATCTGGGCTACGCCAAGTTCGAGGATGATAGCGCCGAGCGCGAGGAGTCGCACGAGTACGTCAATGGCGAGTGGGACGCATCCGAAGCCGAGGCCTCGGCGGTGGAAGCCGACGACACCGAGACCAGCTTCAAGATCGCGCACAAGCGCCCCGCCGGCAATACTGAGCTCGAATTCGGCGTGGACTACCGCAAGAAGAAACGCGATATCGCCTACACCAATTACGAGTGGGAAGGCGAGGAAGAAGGCGAACCGGTCGTCTACGAACTAGACAACACCATCGGCTCGTTGATCGAGGAGACCCGTGTTGATCCGTACATCATGCTTTCGGGAAAAGGCGAGGTATTCTCATGGGAAGCCGGCCTGCGTTACGAAACCACCAAATCCAAGATCCGCTATAGCGAAGACGACGAAGTCGAAGGTTCCGCCAGGAACGACTACAACGAGCTGCTGCCCTCACTGCACCTGAAGTGGGATCTGACCGATGCCGACCGCATCAGCCTGTCGCTGGCCAAGAGCGTCAAACGGCCAAACTTCAACGAACTGATCCCAGCCTTGCTGAACGGAGAATTCGGCGACAACGACTACATCGGCAACCCGCATCTCGATCCGGAAACCGCCAACGGCATCGACCTGGGCTTTGAACACCGCCTCGGCAAGCAAGGCGTGATCGGTGTGAACTTCTTCTATCGCGACGTGAAGAATCTGATCGAACTGGTCAACACCGGTAATTGGAGTGAGGACGCGCAAGACAGCTACCAAGAAGATCTGGAGGAATTTCTCGAAGAAAACCCTGGCTCGACCGAAGCCGATTTCGAGTTCGATCCGGAAAGCTGGCTGTTCACATCAGCCAATGTGGGCGACGGCAAGGTTTACGGCGTCGAATTCGACTTGTCGACTCCGCTGACCGCGCTCGACATGCCCAATACCGGCGTGTTCCTCAACTATACCTACCTCAACAGCAAGGTCACGGACTTCCTCGGCAAGCGCCGCTTCAACGATCAAGCCAAGAACGTCTACAACATCGGCTTCATCCAGGACTTGCCTTCGTTGGCCGCCAGCTTCGGCGCGACCTACCGCAAGCAAGGTAACGCCTTCAGCCGCATTCTGTCCGAAGAAGTAACCACCGAATACGGTGCGGATCTGGAAGTATTCGTCGAGAAACGCTTCGGCCAGACACTCTCGGTTCGCCTGAGTGCCGCCAACCTACTGGACGCATCGAAGGACGAATTCTTCCACAAGTTCGATAACCTGGCCGACCAGATCGACCGTGATTACGACGAGTACGAACTGGAAACCGAAGAAGCAGGACCAAGCTACCAATTGGTCATGCGGTGGGCGTTCTGATCGGACTCGTCTTACTCGGTCTTACTCATGGGGAAAGACGCGACCAATGGCTCAGGTGGAGATCGCCAACCGGCGCGAGCGCCGAATACGCGCCACCTGCACCGCCGCACCTACCAGGTAGACGAAAAAACCGGCACCGACGAGTGCCTTCAGCGTCGGATCTTCCGGACCGGTAAAAGCAGGATCACCGATCGGCACGCGTGTCCCGGTTTCAGTCAATCCCGGGATCAGATGGAAGAACAGCGTGAGCGAGTAGCCAAGCACGGCCAGATAACGTGCAACACCGGAACCGCTGTACCGCTCGGCGGCATAGGCGATCGCCAGCACAAGCAACGTCAGGATCGCCAGTATGTGTGGTGGGCCGAAACCGCCGTGCCGGAAGATGAAAAGACCGGTGATGGCCGTGGCCACGGTCAACCAGACGTAAAGCGCACCGGACCGCGTGCGGGTGCCGATCTCGCCATAACGAAACAGTGCGATGAGACCAGAGATCACCGCAATCAGCGCGATGAAGGTGTGGAACATGCCGAACGGACTGATATTCAACATGGCAGAAGCTCCGAAGTTGACGGGCGTTTCCCAACGCTACAACGGGCCGCCGCTTAGGTGACCTTGGACATCAAGGGCACCACCCCAGGCGGCTTCTGTAAACACTACTCTTGTCTGGAAAGCGATTCATCCCCGAAGGAGTGCCCACCGGACAAATGTGCGTCCGGTCACTACGCCTTCGTCCCGAGCACGGCCGTCGCCTGTAGTCCGCCGCCTTCGCGATTGGCCAGCCGCAGATGGCCGCCCAGCGCACTGGTGAGTTGTTGCGCGATGGCCAGGCCCAATCCCGTGCCGCCACTGGAACGGCCACGCGAAGGCTCCAGGCGGCGGAAGGGTTGCAGCACCGCCTCCAGTTGGTCCTCGGGGATGCCCGGACCGCGGTCCAGCACGTCGATGCACACGTGGCCCTGGGCATCCACCCGCAGCCGCACTTCCGCACTGCCGGCGTAGGCCAAGGCGTTGTCGATGAGATTCTGCACGACGCGACGCAAGACCTGCGGGTGGGTTTGCAGCGAGGCGCTATCGCCCTCGATGCCATGCACGGCCTTACCCACGTCCTGATAGTCGCCCACCACACTATCGAGGAAGGCTTGCACGTCGAGGCGCATCGCAGGCCCCATTGCGACGTTGGCGCTGCGCGCATAGTTCACGCCCTCACGCACCAACTGGCTGACCTGATCAACATCCTCGAGCAAGCGCGACTGCACGAGGCTTTCGTCCATCGATTCCACGCGCAAGCGCATGCGCGTGATCGGGGTTTGCAGGTCGTGCGAGATCGCAGCCAGGATCTGCATGCGCTCCGATACATGGGCGGCGACGCGCGACTGCAGGACATTGAGCGCCTGCGCCGCTTTCGTCACTTCCAAGGGACCATCCTGCGGCAAGGGATCGCCGGTACCGGCCGGATCCATACGTTCGGCGGCCGCGGCCAATCGCGCCAGCGGACGGATGGCCAGGCGCACGGCCAGCCAGGCGCAGGCCAGCAACAAGACGACCTGTGCCATCAAAACCCACGGCAACCATCGCGCGATCGGCATCAGCGACGGCGTGACTTCGATGGTCAGCGGTTGCCCGTCGGCCAGCGTCAGTTCCACTTCGTAGCGCTCGGGCGAGACCGATACGGCGCGTGGCCGCAGTGCATATCGATGGCCCAGGGCATCGTCGATCAGTCTCGTCACCTGTCGTGCGCGATCGCTGGCCAGCGGCGTGCCCGGTTGCGCGGGACGCAGGAGATAACGATAGGTACGGCGCTCCAATCGCGAGACCCACTGTGTCCGTTCGGCCGGGGGCAGGTGTTCAAGCAGCGCCACGCTCAAGGGGATGTCCTGTTCGAGGCTGGTCAGCATCATCGATCGCGTGGCGTCGGCGCGCTCGTAGAACAACAGCGCGAAGGAAAGTGCGTGCGCCAATAGCAGACCGGTCGCCAGAATCAGGGCCAGCCGCGCGCTCAGCGTGCGCGGCAACCAGCGTGTGCGACGCCTGGCCTCGCTGATGCTCATGCGTTCTCGCCGATCAGCACGACCGGTTGGCAGAACACGTAGCCTTCATTGCGCACGGTCTTGATGTAGGTCTGCTCGCGCGCGCCGTCGCCCAGGCGCTGACGCAAGCGGCTGACCAACAGATCGATGGAACGGTCGAACACTTCCGCATCGCGCCCCTGGGTCAGATTGAGCAACTGGTCACGGCTCAGCACACGCTGCGGATGGTCGATGAAGACGCGCAGCAGGCGGAACTCCGCGCCACTGAGCGGATAGGCGGTGCCGCTTTCGTCCAGCAGGTGACGTGCGGTGGTGTCCAGTCGCCACTGGCCGAAGCCGATCAACTGCACGGCCTCGCTCACCTGCAGGTTCGGCGGGAGCATGCGCGTGCGGCGGATCACGGCGCTGATGCGCGCCAGCAACTCGCGCGAGGAGAACGGCTTGATGACGTAGTCGTCCGCGCCCATTTCCAGACCGATGATGCGATCGGTCTCGTCGTCGCGGGCCGTCAACATGACCACGGGCACCGCACGATGCTTGCCGGCGCGTAGATTGCGGCACAGGGTGAGTCCGTCTTCGCCCGGCATCATGATATCCAGCACGATCAGATCGATGTCGCTGGTCTCCAGCGCCGCCCGCATCTCGCGCCCGTCCGCGGCCAGGCTGACCCGTAGGCCATTGCGGCGCAGGTAATCGCCGACCATCTGGCGGATATCGCGATCGTCATCAACGATCAGAATGTGGTCTGTGTGGGACATCGTGTCTGGTCTTCAAAATGTAGCGATCGGACGGTGTCTGGCCGTGCATGGTGATAGTAGCGCCTGGACGGCCACAGCCTGCGTGCTGGCTACGGTGCGCCGTCAGCCGCCCTCCTCTCCAGCGGCGTGCCATCGACCGGCTTCAGGCCGCTGGCTTCGAGGATCGCATCGGCGACGTCGCGTGGCGCCGACAAGGGCGACACATGACTGGCCGCGATCGAACGCGTGTGAGCGCCGATGCGCGACGCGGTGGCTGCCTGCAACTGTGGCGACAGCATGCGGTCCTCGCGGGACACCACATACCAGCTCGGTTTCGACTTCCATGCGGCAACGCGGACCGGTTCGGAAAGCGCCGCCGCCTTCAAGGGCAACTGATGTTCGAAGACCCGCCGCGCCACGGCCGGCTTGAGGTCCTGTGCAAAGCCGGACGCGACCGCTTCCCGCGACAGGGATAGATAACCGTCATGCTCCTGCAACCGCTGCAGGCCCGGCGCGACGGGAAAATGCTCGCCCTGCTGCGCAGACGTCTGCCCGACATCCGGGGCGAATGCGGCCACGTACACGAGTGCGCTGACCTTGGGATCGTCGCCGGCCGCCGTGATCACCGTGCCACCCCACGAATGCCCCACCAGCACCACCTTGCCCGGTGCCGCATCGATCGCGCGTCGGGTGGCTGCGACATCATCCTCCAGCGAGGTCAGCGGATTGTCGACCGCGACGACCGGAAGTCCTTGCCTGGTCAAACGCATTACCACCTTGTCCCAGCTGGACGCATCGGCGAACGCGCCATGGACCAGGATCACGGTGGGCTTTCCGGAATCGACATGACGCGCGCTCGCCTCGAGGGCGGTGGCGGCCAGGGGTGCGGTCATCAACAAGGCCAGAAGAGTGGATCGCAACATGGGGAAGACGCCTCGCGGTTAAGGAAACGCCATTGCACTGCCTCGCTGTATCGGCGCGTTGTCGCTCGCGCCGCGCTTCGTAAGCGATCGCGTCCCGGAGCCTTCCGTACACATTCGGATACAAATCCTCGTGATTTGTATCGGCATGTATCGGAGGCCTCATTTGTGCCAATGCCTGACAAATCCAGGGCACTGAGGACACGCAGGCGATACGCCGGCTGGATGCAATGGCCACCTCGCCAACGGCTCCCCCACAGAACACTCCCATGCACTCCACTCCCCCCTTCCCTGCAACATCCGCCCTCGTCTTCGGCGGTTCGCGCGGCATCGGCGCCGCCATCGGCGAGCGCCTGGCTCGCGAGGGCCACGCCGTCGCGCTGACGTATGTCTCCCGCCCGGACAAGGCCGCCGAGGTCGTCGCCCGGATCCAGGCCAGTGGCGGCCAGGCCATCGCGCTCCAAGCCGACAGTGCCAATGCCGATGCGATTTCCAATGCGGCCGCCGAAGCCGTCCATCACTTCGGTCCATTGCAGGTCGCCGTAGTGAATGCAGGCGTCTATCGTGGAAGCCCGCTGGACCAGTTCCCGCTGGAAACATTCGATCAGATGCTGGCTGTCAACGTGCGCGGCGTCTTCCTGGCGATCCAGGAAGCCGCGAAGCGCATGCGTGACGGCGGCCGAATCATCACCATTGGCAGCAACACGGCCGTGCGCGGCGGCATCGTGGGCAGCAGTGTCTACGCCATGACCAAGGCGGCCGTCGCCACGCTGGTGCGCGAACTCGCCCTGGACCTCGCACCGCGGCGCATCACCATCAACAACATCCAGCCCGGCCCCATCGAAACCGACATCACTTCCGGTTTCCTCGACATGGTAGTCGCGCGCAGTCCCGCCAAGCGTGTCGGCCGACCGGAAGAAGTCGCCGCACTGGCGGCATACCTGGCCGGCGACGACGCCAGTTACATGACAGGTACCAGCCTCACCCTCGATGGCGGATGGGTGATCTAGCCCGCCGCCCATTCCGGCCCGTTCCACGCAATCCGCATATCGGCAGACCTCGCGGCCAAGCGCGTTGTCTCCCGCATCCCTCCTCCGACCGCACAGACCGCTGCGCTCATCCCATCCAGGAAGAATGTCCATGCAATCGAACATCACCCCTCGTCGCCCGTCGGCACGTCCACTCCGTATCGCTTTCGGGCTCGCCACCGGGCTGCTCGTCACGCAACTGTTCCTTGCCAGCCTCGCTAGCGCGGCGCCGCTGTCACCCACGGTCGCGGCAATACACACCGCGTTGATCGCCGACAAACACGTAGAGGCCGGTGACTTGAGCATCGGCTATGCGGAACTGGGATCCGCCGGAAGCGATGTCGTCATCCTGCTGCACGGCTGGCCATACGACATCAACAGCTATGCCGAAGTCGCGCCGTTGCTGGCGGCCAAAGGCTATCGCGTGATCGTGCCGCATCTGCGCGGTTACGGCAGTACGCGCTTCCTCTCGGCCGACACGCCGCGCAACGGCGAACCCGCGGCGCTTGCGTCGGATGTCGTCGCACTGATGGACGCGTTGAAGATCAAACGCGCCACGCTGGCAGGCTACGACTGGGGCGCCCGCTCGGCCGACATCGTGGCTGCCTTGTGGCCGGAGCGCGTCAAGGCGCTGGTCTCGGTGAGCGGCTACCTGATCGGCAGCCAGGAAGCCGGCATGAAGCCATTGCCCCCTAAGGCGGAGCTGCAATGGTGGTACCAGTTCTACTTCGCCACCGAGCGCGGCCGCGCCGGCTACACCCGCTACACGCACGACTTCGCCAAGCAGATCTGGCAGCTGGCCTCGCCACGCTGGGCCTTCGACGACGCCACCTTCGATCGCAGTGCCGCGGCGCTCGACAACCCCGACCATGTCGCCATCGTCGTGCACAACTATCGCTGGCGCCTGGGCCTCGCCGAGGGCGAACCCAAGTACGCCGAACTGGAGCGGCGCCTGGCGGCATCGCCAGCGATCACGGTGCCCACCATCACCATCGAAGGTGATGCCAACGGCGCCCCGCATCCGCTGCCGGAGACCTATGCCGGCAAGTTCATCGGCAAGTACGAGCACCGCACCTTCCACGGCGGCATCGGGCACAACCCGCCGCAGGAAGCGCCACGGGATTTCGCCCAGGCCGTGATCGACGCCACTCACCTCTGACACGCGACGCAGGCGCACCCCGATGAAGCGCATCCATCTCATTCTCCTTGCACTTGCCACAGGCCTCACGGCGATCCTGACCGGAATCGCGATAGGACACGACAAACGCCCGGCCGCTCCGATCTACGGCGTGAAGCTTCCCGATGGTTATCGCAACTGGCCGGTGATCGCGCCAGCACAGGAAGCCGCGCCGTTGAACGAATTGCGCGTGGTCGTGGGCAATCCGAAAGCCATGCGTGCCTACCGCGACAACATCCGTCCTTTCCCGGACGGCACGGTGCTGGTCAAGCTCGCCTGGAAACACACCCAGTCTCCGGATTTCGCACCCGCTTCCATTCCTGGTGCGGCCACCACCGTGCAGGTCATGGTCAAGGATTCGAAGCGCTATGCCGCAACGGGAGGCTGGGGTTACGGGCGCTTCATCGATGGCCAACCCGTGGACGAAGCGCAACACCGCACCTGCCATGCCTGTCACGCCGCCCGCGTGAAGGATCGCGACTACGTTTTCACCCGCTACGCGCCATGAGCACGGCGCCATACCCATGAGGAACATTCTAATGACCACGCTCGATACCATTCTGTACACCGGCAAGACCCACACCGTCGGCGGCCGCGAGGGACGCGCCCGCAGCGACGATGGGCAACTCGACATCGCCCTGTCTCCACCCGGAAGCGGACGCCCCGGCACCAACCCGGAGCAATTGTTCGCCGCCGGTTGGTCTGCCTGCTTCGAAGGCGCGATGAAGAAAGCGGCGCGCAAGTTGCAGATTCCCTTTCCGACCGCGGCCGCCATCGATGCCGAGGTCGATCTCGGCATGGTCGGCGAAGGGTTCCAGTTGCAAGCGCGACTCACCGTATCGCTGCCAGGACTGGAGCCCAGTCAGGCACAGGCGCTCGTCGACGAGGCCCACCGCACGTGCCCTTACTCGAAGGCCACGCGCGGCAATATCGACGTGCAAATCCGGGTGGCATGAGGCCGGCGTGTAACCGCATGCCTCCGCGCCGGCATCCGCGCGACAACGGATACAAAAACGCCGTTCGCGAATAAAGACCGGCGACATGCGCGCGGTGGAATGCCGCTTCCACCGCGCAACTAGGCGAATCCCATGATCGAGTACGCACTGGCCATCGTTGCTGGCATGGCCACCATCCTGTCTCCCTGCATCCTGCCCATCCTGCCGATCATCCTGGCCACGAGCGCGGGCCGTGGCTCCAGTGGTCCGCTACTGGTGATCATCGGGTTCACGGGCACCTTCGCCGCCAGCGGATTGCTGATCGGCGCGCTATCGGCATCGTCCGGCGACCTGCAAGGCGACATCCGCACGATATCCATCATCGTGTTGCTGTTTGCGGGCCTGGTGTGTTTCTGGCCCGCGCCTTTCGATGCACTGGTCGCGCGCGTGCAGCAATGGCACGCGAAATACATCCCCGCCACCGCGCACCGTCCACCCGTCGCCGGTGCGTTGGGTGCACTGCTGATCGGCGCCTCGCTGGGACTGGCGTGGACGCCGTGCGCCGGGCCCGTACTGGCTTCGGTACTGGCGTTGGCGGCCAGTGCACAAGCACCGGCCAAGGCATCCGCACTTCTGGGTTTGTACGCCGCCGGCGCCGGATTGCCGATGTTGCTGATCGCCTATGGCGGCAACTGGGTCACATCCCGGCTCGCGCTCTTCGGTGCGCACACCACGTTGTTCCGCCGGCTCTTCGGTGCCATCGCCGTCGGCGTTGCCGTGCTGCAGCTGTTGCAGTACGACGTCCTCGTCTCGGCCTGGGCTACCCGATGGCTTCCCTCCATTGCACAAGGATTCTGACCATGAACAAGACTGCCCCCCTCATCCCCCTGCTGGCCGCCTGCATGATCACCGCCGCCTGTTCGCCGAATGTCCAGGCCAACCAGACTCAGACCGACCATGCATCGCGAGCGCCGATCGCACCCGAATTCACAGGCATCGGCCATTGGCTCAATGGCCCTCCACAAACCTTGAGCCAGCTGCGCGGGAAAGTGGTTCTCGTGGAGTTCTGGACCTACTCCTGTATCAACTGCGTGCACGTCATGCCCTACGTCAAGGCATGGCACGCCAAGTATCGCGACCAAGGTCTTGTGGTGATCGGCGTGCACACGCCCGAGTACGGCTATGAGAAGAAGCTGGACAACCTGCGCGCTGCGGTGCAGCGCTTCGACATCACCTACCCGGTGGCACAGGACAATGCCTATGCGACCTGGAATGCCTACGGCAATCGGTATTGGCCGGCGCTGTATCTGATCAACCAGGAAGGTCGCATCGTCTACCAGCATTTCGGTGAGGGCGAGTACGCCACGACCGAGGCAAAGATCCGGGAGCTGCTGAATGCTGGCGCCCAAGATGGCTAAACAGGCCGCGAAACACTGCGATGATGCCGATGCGAGAGCATTCGCCAGAATCTTCACGTCAAGATACTTGCCGTGGATATACTTTGACCATGGCAAAAAAGCAACGCGAAAATATATCTCCGGATCTCATCGATCGGTTGCTGGACGATTGGCGACACGAGCGCCCGGATCTGGATGCTTCGGCGATGTCGGTGGTCGGACGCATCCTGCACCTGGGACGCTTGTTGGAAACCGCCGCGAATGAATGCCTGCGGGGAACCAGTATCAGCTATACCGACCTCGACGTGCTGGCGACGTTGCGTCGCTCCGGTGCGCCCTATCAGCTGACACCGACGGCGTTGCGGAAGTCGGTGTTGCTGACTTCCGGAGCAATGACTGCATGCCTGAACCGTCTGGAACGTCGCGACCTGATTTCACGCAATGCCGTCCATGGTGACCGCCGCTCGCTGGCCGCCGCTCTCACCACCAAGGGACTGAAGCTGATCGACAAGGTGATCGCCATCCGTTTCGAGCAAGCCCGGCAGGTCGTGGAGATATTGAGTGGAAGCGAACGCACCGAACTGGCGCGTTTGCTGCGCAAGCTGCGACTGAGCTTGCCGAGCTAACGGACCGGGCATATCTAGACCACGATATCGTCCATCAGCCTGGACGACACCGGCACGCTTCCCACATGCATGAGCGCACCTCCCGATGCAGTCGTCAGCGGGATGCTTCGTCGTCGAAACCCGGCGATTCGTGGTCGAGCGCGACCGCCACCACATGATCGATGCCGTGGCGGGACATCTTGGCGTAGGGGCAGATGCGCTCGGTGTTGCGGACCAGCTCCGCCGCGAGTGCACGGTCGAGGCCGGGAAGACTGACGCGGATGTCCGCCGACAACAGGAACAGACCGTCCATCGGATCTCGCGCGAACGTCACCGCGGCATCCACGGTGAGATCCGTGAGCACGATGTCCGCCCGCTTTGCCAGCAGCGTCAGCGCGCCGTGGAAACAGGCGGCGTAGCCCGCCGCGAGCAGTTGCTCCGGATTGCTGCCGCCGCCGGGTCCTCCGAGTTCGATGGGCAAGCGCAGGTCCACCTCGAGCGCGCCGTCGTCGGATCTGACGACGCCCGATGCGCGCCCATGCGCAGCCTCGCCTCCCGTCACGCGCACGCGACCGATGTAGAGCGGCTGGGCTTCCTCGCCGTGGTACTTGTCCAGCAGGCTTGTCGGTGGTGGCTGCAACGGGCTCATGAGTTCGTGATGCCCCTGTCGTTGTCGCCGAGCACGGCGTGGCCGCGCTGACCAGTGCTGACTTCCGCGCGCTGATTCATGAGCCGGCGCAGTGGACGGCTCAGCCTGGAATGCCCACGCCGTTCGTTATCCGGCCTGCGCACGCGGCGCGTAGCGGGCATATTCGGATTTCTCGAGCCAACGCTCGAAGTTCAACGCGCCCTGCCAGGTCGCCTGCGCCGGGACCAGCGTGTCGTCCTGCAACTCGGCACCGAAATAGCGCGCATGCGCATCGCTGATCAATTCGCGCGGGTCCTGGACGATGCTCATGAATCGCTGCGCGAGACCGGACAACGGCTCGCGTTCGGGCCCCGCGATCTCCACGATGCCATTGGCCGGCGCTTGCATGGCCAGACGCGCGACCGCATCGGCGACATCCTCCGATGCGATAGGCTGCACCAGCGCGGGCGACAGGCGAACCGTTCCGCCCTCGGCTCCGGACTGGATGATGCCGGGCAGGAATTCGAAGAACTGGGTCGAATGGATGATGGTGTAGGGAATGCCGGATGCACGGATCAGTTGTTCCTGCGCGTTCTTGGCGCGGAAGTAACCGCTGGCCGACAGCTTCTCCGTGCCCACGACCGACAGCGCCAGGTGATGGCCGACTCCCGCCTTCGCTTCGGCCATCAGTAGATTGCGGCCGGCCGTCTGAAAGAAGTCCATGACCGCCGCATCCTCGAAGGATGGCGAATTGGCGAGGTCCACGACGACATCGGTGCCCGCCATCGCGGCATCGAGTCCCTCGCCCGTCAGGATGTTGATTCCGGTCGACGGTGCCGCGGCGATCACTTCATGCCCCTGGTCGCGAAGACGCGAGACCACCTTGCTTCCGATCAATCCGGTACCGCCGATGACGACGAATTTCACGATCCACCTCTCGTGTGTGTTGGGGGAGCAAGCCGTTGTTCTGTTGAACACGGCCCGGCGCGTACAAGGACGATGCTAGGAGTCCCGCTTCGCCCGCAGTAGCCATCCACCCGGATGCACGATGTTTACCAACGCGCACCAATCACGCGCGTCAGGCCGCGACGCCGGCATGACTGTCGCGGCGCATGTCTTCGCCGGGGATCGAATCGCTCCGGATCTGTGTCATCTCGATGGCATGGTCCAGATTCAAGGCGCGCACCTGCGTGGTGATGAAGTCGATGAAGGCGCGGATGCGTTTGGGCAACTGCCGCCGGCTCAGGTAACACAGATAGTGCCCCCGATCGTCGGGCGCGAATTGGCCGAGGCACGCCACCAACACTCCTTTCCGCAGTGCGTCGCAGACCTGGAACGCCGGCAGCTGCGCGAGCCCCTGCCCGTCCATCACGGCCTGCAGCAGCAGATCGTCATCGTTGAGGACGATATCGCCCTGCGGCATGACGCTGTGCGGGCGTCCGTCGATCTTGAACTCCCAGCTCTGCAGGCGGCCGTTCGGCAATCGTCGACTGATGCAGGCGTGCGTCTCCAGTTCATCGATCGACGTCGGCAACGCATGCCGGCGCGCATAGTCCGGCGATGCGCAGACGAACATCTGCATGGGGATGAGCTGCTTGGCGATCACCTGGCTGTCGTCCAGGCGGCCATCGCGAAATGCCACATCGACGCGATCCACGGCCAGATCGACCGCGCGCTCGTCCAGCATCAGTTCGATCCCGATGCCGGGATAGCGCATGCGGAACTCGGCCATCAGCGGCGCCAGCACCTTGCGGCCGAAGCCATGCGGCGAACTGATCCGCAATTGCCCGCGCGGCGGGCCTTCGCGCAGATCCCGCATCTCTTCCAGCGCCTGCACGATGCGCTCCACACCGGGGCGGCAGTTCTCGAAGAACAGCTCCCCTTCGCTGGTCAACGAAGTGGAGCGTGTCGTGCGCGAGAACAATCGCGTGCCGAGCTGGCCTTCGAGTTTCTGCACGCTGCGGCTCACCGCGGAACGGCCGACACCCAGGCGATCCGCGGCGCGCGCGAAGCTGCCTTCGGTCGCCACGGTGATGAATGCCACCACGCCGGCATAGCTGGCGGAGAAGCTGGACGATAACGAATCGCGGTGATCCGCTGGAATCTGGGGCACTGCGTTCATCGCGATGGCACCTTCGCTTGCCCGTACGGCATGCGTGGCAACGCATGCTCGCGGGCATATTCGACATGGCCACGGCACGTCTCCGCCGGCTGCCCGATCAATCTGGCGATGTCGTCGTAGTTGGTCTCGAATATCTCGTGCAACAGGAACGCCGCGCGGACATCCGGCGCGAGCGTATCCAGCGCCGCCATGAATTCGGACCAGATCCGATCGGCATTCGACGACGTGGGACGGGCATCCTGATCGAGTTTTGGCGTCGCCATGCATCAAGGTCGTTCGAGCGACCAGGTTTGTGACACGGCCGCGCATTGGTGCGCCCTGCTCAACACCGCGCGTCCGCGCGGATGCCTACCGACCCATCATGGTGGCGCCTAGATTGTCTCCGAATCGATCGCGATCACCCGCATCGGTTTTCCCCCAAGCGATGGAGATTTCGTCATGAGTCAACGCCTCGATTACCAGCAGCAGTCCCCGGAGCTGTTCAAGAAGTTCGTCGAGTTCAGCATGCTCACCAAGAATTCGACGATCGAACAGCCGATCCGTGATCTGGTGAACATTCGCGCCTCGCAGATCAACGGCTGCGCGTTCTGTCTGGACATGCATATCAAGGAAGCCACCATCCACGGCGAGCGCCCGTTGCGCTTGCACCATCTCGCGTCCTGGCGCGAGTCGACGCTGTTCGCTCCCCGCGAGCGCGCGGCCTTGGCCTGGACCGAAGTGCTGACGCAGCTGCCCGCGCAGGGCGTGCCGGACGACGTCTACGAGCGCGTGCGCACGCAGTTGTCCGAGAAGGAGATCTCCGACCTCACGTTCGACGTGATGGCGATCAACGCCTGGAACCGGGCCAACGTCGGTTTCCGCACCGTGCCAGGAACCGCCGACAAAGCCTTCGGCCTCGACAAGGCCGAGCTGTCCTGATGTCGAATCACCGGGCGCCACGTGCGTCCGTCGGATTCGATGCATCCTCACGCCGCCTCGCGACGGCAGACACAGGAGTCATCGCATGCGCATCCATCCTCTACTGAGCCTGCCGGCGCTGCTGTGGGCAGGCAGCGTCGCGGCCCACGGCCAGCCAGGCAACGACGCCCCTCCCCCCGCCGTCACCGAGGTCATGACCCAGGCGCTGCCCGAGTATCCGGGCAAGGAAGTCCTGATGCTCACCGTGGAATACCCGCCGGGCGGCGCCGACCCGGTCCATCGCCACGACGCGCATGGCTTCATCTACGTGCTCGAAGGCTCGATCGTGATGGGCGTGGCCGGCGGCAAGGAAGTCACGCTGACGCCCGGGCAGAGCTTCCACGAGGGGCCCGAGGACGTGCATACGGTCGGCCGCAACGCCAGCAAGGAGAAGTCCGCGAAGTTCCTCGTGTTCCTGTTGAAGGATGCCGGCAAGCCCGCGCTGATCCCCGTGCCCTGACCGGGGCGTGGCGGTTGTTTGGCGGGCGACACGCCCGCCGGGCACCGGACGCGTCACAATCCGGCCTTCTGGTCCGTCCTGGTTGCATGGAAGGTCCCACACACATCTTCACCCAGCTGCAGCCGCGCCTGCTCGGCGTGGCCTATCGCATGCTCGGCTCGCTGGCCGAGGCCGAGGACGTGGTCCAGGACGTCTGGTTGGGCTGGAATGACACCGATCCCGGCCAGGTGACCGATCCGGAAGCCTGGCTGGTCACCGCCACCACGCGGCGTTCCATCGATCGCCTGCGCCGGGCGCGCACGGATCGCGAGCACTACGTGGGCATCTGGTTGCCGGAGCCCATCCTCACCGACGGCCCGGCCACGCCCGAGGAGATGCAGGAAGCCTCGAGCGACCTGTCGATCGCCTTCCTGACGGTGCTGGAGCGGCTCGCGCCGGAAGCGCGGGCCGCGTTCCTGCTGCGCGAGGTGTTCGATGCCGACTACATCGACATTGCCAGAACCCTGGACAAGAGCGAGGCCAGCTGCCGCCAGATCGTACACCGCGCCAAGAGCCAGCTGCGCGAGGAACGGCCACGCTACGTCGTCTCGGCGGAAGCCCACCAGCGCCTGATGCGGCGCTTCGCCGAGGCCTGGTCCAACGCCGACCTCAAGGCCATGAAGGAAATGATGGCCGAGTCCGCCACCCTGGTCGGCGATGGCGGCGGTATCGTGACCAGCTTCCCGAAACCCATGATCGGCGGGCAGCGCGTCGCCCAGCTTCTCTTCGCCTGCACGCTGCGCCGCAAGCATGAATTGCGGATCAGGCTCGCTCCGATCAATGGCCGCCTCGGCGTGCTGCGCTATTTTGGCGAGGAGCTCGAGTCGGTACAGGCCTACGACACCGACGGAGAGCGCATCCTGCGCATCTATGTGCAGCGCAATCCGGAGAAGCTACGGCGCATTGCTGCCGCCAATCGCGCATCTTTTTTCAACTGATGTCCGCTATCCGGGGCTGACGAGCTTTCGTCGGTTTTGATCTCAGGAATCCGATTCCTCATTCCTTGCGAAGGCTCGATATCTTCGCGCCAATCAACAAGTATCCAATTGTCTACTTCGGCTTATCGCCCGCATTCATCGATGTGGAGATCATCATTTGTGGGATCGTGATGCGCATTCCCCGACCGAGTTCGCTTGACGGATGGGGCCGTGGGAAGGGATTCTCTCGTGCGGTGGGTCGGCATCTTCGCAGTTTCATAACACGCCCCTGACTCACCATTTCAGCAAAAGGGGGGCTGATGACCGCACGATTTGCTTGGCTTGAAAAGGAACTTCGCCTGAGCTTGAGGCCGAGTGGCCTTCTGGTGTCCGTGGCTTATGCGGTCTGCTACTTGGTCCTGCGCCAGATCTCGATGGACCAGTGGTATCTGCCGGCGGGCTTGCGCGTCGCGGCACTACTGCTCTTCCCGTATCGCACCTGGCCTTACCTGCTTGTCGGGGAATACCTGGCGTTCGCCTATTTCCGTCATTCGATGGTCGATGACTTCGGAATCATCTGGGCGATCGTGGCATCCGCCGTACTGATGCCGACCGTGGGATACATCGTGTACAAGCACGAAAAAATTCGTGCGTCAGGCCGTCAGGATTGGCTGCTTTCGGTTGCCGCGCTCGCCGCTGTTTCAGTGAGCGCCCTGAACATTGCAGCGACCTACTTCCTCATGTCGCCCAAGAGCGAGCCGGTGTCTTGGGAGATCTGGTTCAGATTCTTCATCGGCGATTACCTCGGCATCCTGATGCTGGCGCCGCTGGCCCTGCTGTGGAAGCAACGCAATCAGTCTTTTCCTTCCGCCCGAAAACTGCGCCTGGATGCGTTCTTCGCGCTCTTCACCATCTCGTTCCTGCTGGGCCTCTATCTGGTCCAGGCGCCGGATGCGAATGGTCTGCAGGCAAACAGCATTCGGGTCTTGATGGTGTTGCCCGCGATCGCGCTCACCTGCCTGCATGGTTGGCGGGGCGCGGCGATCGGCGTCATCGGTGTAAACCTGGCCATCGGCGCGACGATGAACAATCCGTGGGTACGCGGATTCCATGACGCGGAAGCATTCATCGCCCAGGAAATCCTCGCCGTCATGGGAACGGCGCTGCTGTGGTTCGGCGCGACGATCTCGCATCACTATCACAAGTTCACGCACCATCGCCTGATCGAAAAACAAGCGATCACCATCGCCAGGACCAGCATCATCTCCAGCGAGCGCGAGATGCGCGAGCGCGCGATCCGGATGAAGATCATCGGCGAGGACATGGACATCTCCTTCCGCAAGGCGGTGCAATGGCTGCAAGGGCGTGGCCACCACGCCGCGGCGATGGACATGCTGCGCACCAGCGTCATCCAGTCGCGCCTGTTCCGGGAACAGCTGAGTCTGGTCTACCCGTCGGAAATCGAGCACTACGGCCTCTACCTGGTGCTGGAATCCAGCGCCATCGCCGGCGTGTGGGAACAGACTGGCCGGCTCGCCACGCCACGCTTGAAAGGTGACCCCTGCCAGCTTGGCCTCGGCATGCAGCTGGCGGCTTATCGCAGCGTCAGTGACGCCGTCGCGCTCTTGCTGGAATTGGAATCCGGGACGATCCTGATCCGGGCGCGTTGCGGACAGCGAGGCGCGCATCGTGGCATCGCCATCACCGTGTCCCTGCTCGACACCTCACTCAATCTTGGACCTGAAACATCCAGGCGCGCCGTCGAAACGTTGGCGGGACGTGCTCTGGCTTACGGCGGCACCGTCCGCTGCCGCCGTAATCGCATCTGCCTGTTGCTGAGCGAACCTGTCGCTAAAACAGCGACAGCCTCGCCGACTTACGGGGTACCGTCGGATTCTTCGACCGCCCAGACGACACCATTGGTGCCAACGTAGGCAACGAATTCGAAGTCCGGGGTGTGATAGACCACCGAGCGCGTGGCATTCGCCGGCGTGACCAGACGGCGCTGTGACGTGGATACCCGGCCAGCATCCCGGCCCATCGGCAATGTCCAAACAGTGCCATCAATGATGCCCAGGGTGACCCGCACGTTTCCGTCGCCGTCGTTCACCTGCAGGTATTGAATGCCGTCCTGCTCGAACTTATAGGCATGCCAGCGAGGATCCCGGCTGATGTCAGGGGTCTGCGGCTGAGGCTGCCCCATGCCGGCGGTCGTGACAGGAGGTGGCGGCACCACCAGACCGTGCCCACCGGACGAACTTCCCCCGCTGCCATCCCCATCCCCAGCAGCCAAAGCTGGTCCAACCGTCGGTATCAGCAGACTTGCAGCGATCGCATAGATGAGTGTGTTGTGCGGTGTGGCCATATTGCCCCCAGTACTCGTGGGTAAGGTAACGAAAACCGAAACGACCCGCCTGGACCTTATTCCATCGTCCTACAGAACGGCTCGCATGCGGCAGATTATGCGCCATCGATTGCAAGCTAGCACAAGCGATCGCTTCCCTCTGTGGTCCCCGCCCCGGCGGGTTCACTTTTGATACGCCAGGCCCATGGCGCTTGAGGCATAAGCTCGGGTTTGGGGCCATTTGTGGGGTTAGAGCAACCCCGCCTTGGTGCCATGTCCAAGCTTTCTCTTCGGTACAGATACATCCGCATCCCATCATCTCGGCGGAAAACGTTTTCTGCGACCGCGCCCATGCGATTCACACATTCTTCCCCTATCGATTACGCGCCATAGATGCGCGATTCACCGATGGCGAACAGCCGCGGTGCGACAGTGAATCAACAGCTGGCGAGTTCGAAGGAGGTTTCGCAGGACTGCTGAAGCCGGCCGCTTCGACCGGTTCGTCTTTGCGTCCCGCCGACAAGCGCTCAGTCCGGACGCTTTCCATTGCAACGATCGGACATTCGCTCGGAAGCGAACAGGAACGGGTTTGACGCCCGTCATAAGACCGATCGCCCATGAAAGCCCCGGCACCGGCTGAAACCGCAATGGAGTCAGATCATGCCAGAGAAGAAAACCCTCGATCGGGCCAAGCAGGACAAACGCGAAGGCAAATCGCCAAGTACCCAGGCGGGAGAGTTCGTCCACGAAGAAATCGAACATATCCGGAAAGGAAAGCATGGCGCCAAATCGACCAAACAGGCGATCGCCATCGGGCTCTCGAAAGCGCGTCGCGCTGGCGTCGAGCTTCCGGCTCCGAAGAAAGGCAAGAAAGCGACCCGCAAAAAAGCAAAGAAAGATCTGACGGCAGCCAAGAAGACCACGAAGAAAGCACCATCGCGCACACGGTCGAAGGCTGTGAAAAAAGTGCTCAAGCGTGCCGGCAGCCAGTCCGCTTCCAAACAGGCGCTTTCACGTCAGGCGAAATCGGCGGCCAAGAAGCGAACCGCCAAGGATCGCTCCGCGGCAGCGAAGAAAGCGGCCAGGACCAAGGGCCCGCGGCAACGCTCCGCGGCCGCGAAAAAGGCGGCAAGGACGCGCGCCAGGAAGAGCAGCCACTGAAACCACCATTTCCATTAGTGCACAGATGTGTCACCGCTGGAACAGCCAACAACCGAGGTATCCCCCATGAGAAATCCCAAACCCCAGACCCAAACCCAGACCGACCGTAACCACACGCCTCCCCGGCACCCGGAACAACCCAATCCAAGCCGGGCGCAGAACCCGCAAATGGATCGTGACATACAGGAACAGCAGCGTCGCAACCAGACTGGACGCGATCAGGATCGCGACGGTGTCGTCGGCAGTGAAAACGATGACACTCGCCATCACTGAGCGGCCCCCGATTCGGATCTGACGCATTACCCATCAAGATTCGAACAAAGATCACGGCCGGAGCCCAAAAAACTCTGGCTGAATGCACGAGCCAGAGTATCGCCACCGAAGGTGATACGCCTCGAACTCTGCCCCCGAAAAAACGGGGGCAATTCGTGTATTCTCTTCCCTCACGATTCCCAGAACCGGCGATTCTTTCGTCGGTTTTTTTGTGCCCGCCCGGCCCACGATCGACCTAGCATCCACGAACCCAAACCCCGCGCTTCCCGCGTCCGGTATGACTTCCAGCACGACACCCCACTCCACCGCAGCACGCTCCATCCAGGAAGTCGTCAACATCCTCCTGATCGGACTCGGACCACATGCGCAACGCACCTATGTGCGCCACACGCACGAACTTGCGCAACGCGACGGCCTCGCGGTTCGGCTCTCGGGCATCGTCGAACTGGAAAGCGAACGGGAACGGATCGACACCCTGGTCCGCTCGCAGGAGCTCGACGCCGATACGTTGTTCGTGTCGCCGTTCACCGAAGAACTCCCCGCGAACGTCGAGTCGGAACTGAATCGCATCACCGATCAACGCGGCATCAATGCCGTCATCATCAGCACCGAGCCGCTGAGCCATCGGGCTTACGCACTCTGGGCGCTGTCGCGCGGTCTCAGTGTGCTGCTCGACAAACCGGTCACCACGCGTGCGAACGCGGTCAGCGACGCGAGGCAGGCACAGCTGATCGCTGACGATGCGACCGAGATCCTCGCCTGCTACGAACGCGCCGCCGCCAAAAGCCCGCTCTGCCTGATCGTCAACAGCCATCGCCGCTGGCACCCGGCCTTCGACCTCACCCTCTCCCTGATCCGCGAGATACGCGATCTCACCGGCTGCCCGGTCACCTCGGTCTCGTCGTCGCACTGCGACGGCAAATGGCGTTTCCCGACCGAGATCCTGCAAATGAACTATCACCCGTTCAATCAGGGGTACGGCAAGGTCTCGCATTCGGGATACCACATCATCGATGCCGTCTACCGCTTCTTCAAAGCCGGCTACACGCGGGAAACCGCACCGGATGGCGCCTCCGTCTATTCCAGCTTCCTGCAACCGGCCGGATTCGTGAAACAGGTGCGCCGGCAGGAATACGAACGCATCTTCGGCGACGAGTACGCAGGTGCGGCGCTCCATTCGGACGCCGAAGTCGTGGCCGCCTCGCCGAAGATCGGCGAGATCGACGCCAAGACGCTGATCGAGTTCAGTGCCGGCGGCGACATCATCGGACAGGCGCAGATTGACCTGCGCCACAACGGCTTCTCGCGCCGCCACTGGCTGTGGCCCCGCCCCGATCTCTACAAGGCCGCCGGCCGGGTAAAGCATGAGACGCACGAAGTGGTTTGCGGCCCGTACCAGACCATCGTGCTGGAATCCAGGCAAGCGAACGACAAGCACGAAACCAACGATCACACCGACATGCATGCCGGTGGAAACAACCACTTCGACGTGAAAGTGTTCCGGAACTCGGCCATCACCGGGGACAAGGAACCTTATCGCCTGTACCGCGCCGGCGACCTGGCCAAATTCGACAACAGCAGGCTGCACATCGAACAGGTCAAGAAGGAAGCGCTGCGGGAATTCGTCTTCTTCATCAGCGGCAGGATCGATCGATCGCAACTGAAGTCGAACATCGATGACCACATCATCCCGGCCAGGCTGATGAGCGCGATCTATCTTTCCCACGTCAACCGGACGCTTGGCGCGAATCCGGTCGCTTCACTGGCCCTGGGCAACAGCGACCTCATCGAACGTCCCGCGTGACCGCACCGCCTCGAAACGCCGCCCACGACGAACTTCATTTCACGGGGAAGTCATAAGCCGTCTTCGGCGTCGGTTCCGGCACCAGGCTGTAGTGCCACCATTCGTCCGGGTAGTTGCGAAATCCTTCCCGCTCCATCGCGGCCCGCAGTGCATGCCTGTTCTCGCGCTGCGCCTGGGAGACATTCGGAGAATCCGTGTGTGCGAGTTCGCCGAAATAATCGAAGCTGGTTCCCATATCCAGCGGCGTGCAGTGCGCATCCGCGTCGCACTGCATCAGGGTCAGATCGATGGTCGCTCCGCGACTATGGCCGGAACGCTCCGCGATGTATTGCGGGACCAGACGGGATTTATCCAACGCCGGATAGAACTCGGCTTTGTGAGCCTGATCGCCAGAATCGCGCGCCCAGCGCATGAAATGCGCAACTGCCCGGACCGGACGATAGCAATCGTAGATCAATAGCCGCTGCCGCTTTTCGCGCAACGCCTGCTCCACCCTCTGCAAGGCTTCGGCCGCGGGCCGCAACAGATAACACTCCGACGCCTCGTAACCCTCGATCGGCGTACCGACGAAATTGTGGCTTCCAGCATAACGAATCTCCATCCTGAGATCGGGGACAAGCGCCCGCATGCTGACGAAGCCTGCTTCCTCGGGCGTCCTGGCGTCGTTGACTTCAGGCGCATCCTTCGTGGACACACTCGCGCAGCTTGCGAGGGCCACGAGAACCATGGCGGAGCACCAGCGTTTCAATGCAACCCTGGGCATGCGCCGATCCGTTCAAATGCAAGATCCTCGAAGTCGTTGCTGAAATCGCCTTCCGGATCGACCTTCGACATTTTCAACGCGGTGCCGCTGCCATCGGCAGGAGACGAGAAATCCAACCAGGCCCCGACGTCTGGCCCATCACTTTCCCACTCCACGAGCCAGCGCTGACCTGCCCGCATCACTTCGCCCCGTATTCTCGGCGACTTCCGTGCCGAGAAAACCACACTCTTTCCCACCGGACAGATATCGACTTCGCCCAGCCAGGGATCGCGATATACACCAAGCTTGCTCCTGATTTCAGCGACCGAAGCCGGCTGCCGCTCTCGTACTTCCGCCTTCTTTTCATCCTTTTCAGAGGCACCAGCCTCCGCTTCAAGGAGATCGGCGTAATACGCCACCGTCCGCTTCTGTTCGGGCGCCGTGAAGTATTTGACCAGCACCTGATTGAGCACGGTACGCGCATCATCGGCGTCGCCATTGATCAGGATCACGAAGCCGGCGTTCTTTTCGGGCAGCAGGGTCACCGCCGAATACATGCCGGACAAGGTTCCGGTATGGGATACCTTTTGCGTGCCATCGACATCGGCCAGACGCCAGCCATAGCCGTAGGCGGAGTAATGACTGTCGTCCCAGTCCCGCATGCGCTGTGTGAGCGTCATGATCATCTGCGAGGACCAGACCGCCTTGCGTTGTTCGGCGGATAGCCATGGCTTTCCGTCGATCAGACCGGACCTGTCCGGCTCCAGCCACATCGAGATCCACTTCAGCATGTCATTCAAGCTGCAGCGAATTCCGCCAGCCGGGGCCATCGGGATGTTTAGGATGACCTCGTCATCGACGCGTCCCGGCACATACCGCCCTTCCTTGCGGACATGCGGTTGCGCGACATTGCCGACCACATCCCGCTTCCACTCCCCGACCTGGCATCGTGTCATGCCCAACGGCTCGAACAACTCCTTTCGCACCAATGCTTCATAGGGCATACCGCTGGCCGCGGCCGCCACCTCTCCCGCGACGATATAGAGAGAATTGTCGTAGGCATAACGGGAACGAAAACTGTAAACCGGCTTCAGGAATCGCAAGCCATGAATCACATCCTCGCGCGTGAACAGATTCGGCTCCGGCCACAACATCAGATCGCCGGCGCCGGCACCGAGGCCACTGTTATGGATCAGCAGATCGCGCACCTGCAGCTCGCGCGTCACCCACGGGTCGTACATGCGGAAATCCGGCAGGTACTTGATGACCGGATCATCCCATTTCAGTTTTCCGGCATCGACTAGGCGCGCCAATACCGCGGCAGTCATGGCTTTGCTGTTGGAGGCGATCTTGAAGAGGGTGTCGGCATCGATTCTGCGATTACTACTCGCGTCACCAACAGCACGAGCATAGACGACCTCCCCCTCCTTAACGATGCCTACGGCAAGACCGGGCAATCGATAACGAGCTACAACATCATCATATATCTTGTCGAGACTTTCCTTTGAATTCGTTGAGATCGCCGAAGATTCAGCCGGCAATGAGAAGACAATCGCAATGACGCACAGCAGCGTCACCCCAGCGAAGCACCTGATCCTTCTCAACAACATCTGCCTGCCTCAGTTATCGGCAGGCATGGCAATCTGTTTTCACGATGCCATGCCTGCGTCAATCCATCAAAAATTCCAGTTCACAACCAACTGCGCATAACGAGGAGATTGGAACGATTCGCCATAGCCGAACAAAGGATTATTCGTACCAATACTGTCTTGCGGTTGAAGATCTTGATCCACAGTCAGCACGCGCTGCTGATTCAACACGTTGTAGACAGCCAGCTTCACCGTCAAGTCGGTTGGGATCGGAACCTTATAGGCAAGACTGAGATCCAAGCCATAAATCCATGGCGTCCTGCCACGCCCGCCGCGTGGCGAGTACTCATAAACACGTTGACTAGGGGCGTCACCACACCTTTCCACACAGATGTACTGGCTATGAAAATCGGTGGCGTCAAATGGATTGCCGGCGCCAAAGGCGGTGATCGGACCACCGGAATGAATATTGAGTGCTGCAGCCGCCGTAAGGTTTTCGGTAATGGCGTAGCTTCCGCGGAACTTGAACTGATGACGCCTGTCGTTAGCCAAGTATCCATAACTGCGATAATTGACCCAGGGATTGTCGAAGCTTTCCGTTCGTCCGCTATCGGCGAAATCGGTATCTGAATTGACCGGACCCTCGGCGTTACCTTCGCTATACGAGAGCGTATAGGAAGCATTCAATGCCCACTTTCCATCCCAGGCGCGATCTATCTGCAATTCTAGCGCCTTGTAGGTACGCTCCGGCTTCCCCCAGCCGCGCTGGCCGATGTAATTACCATCATCATCGTAGAGCGCCCATCCCTCCTTGGAGGTGTCAATATCGATCCATCCGTCATTGACCCCATCGCAGTTCGTATCACCAAAAACCGTGACAACCTTGCCTGGATTGGCCATTACGAACCCAGGCCCTCCGTCGCCGCATTGGGGAGTCGCGGTAATCTCCATATCGTCGATCGCATTATGCAGTTTTCGATATGTTCCGGTGACACCCCAGGACCATTTTTCGCTGATCATGGACTGGAGCCCAAGGATCAATTCGTCCTGATAGACCGAATCCATGTCGCGATCGACCTCCGAACGCAGGTCTCCCACGGTGCCATCGCCCTGAGAGTTGTCGACCCCCCCAATTTGACCGCCCAGAATCGGAAGCGCATAAGGCTGACCATAGCTCGCGCTTACTAGGTCTTGATAACCAAGAAATTCATACCATCGCCTCTCATCAAGAAAGGCGCCGGCTTGTTTGATGTTGATGACATTAGCCACGGGGAGGAAGTAACGACCTAGATTACCGAACACCTTAGTAGTGCCGTCACCCTTCATATCCCAAGAGAAGCCAAATCTTGGTGCATACATATCATCGATCTTGATATAACTGCGACCATCGCTATCCTGGTTGTCAAATGCCTCTTTGCGGATACCAATGTTCAGCAACAGATTGTCTGTTATGGACCAATTGTCTTCCAAATAGAGCGCGGAATTGATCGTCTTGAATGAGCCTTCGACCTCATTCTGGCGCGTCCGCACCACCAAGCCGCTCGCCGGCACGGTACCGCCATTTAGCGAAGATCCCGGCGTGCGGTAGTACACGTCATAGCGGAGCCGCCTCGGACCTGGATAGTAGCGCTCCTGCACCGAGGTGTTTTCCTCACGATCCGCACCAAATCGGAATAAATGCGAGCCAATGCTCCATTCAAAATCCAATCTTGCAGCTTTTCGTGTATCGGTTGCGGTTACTACTTGAGTCGCAGTTGTACAACCACGATCCCCTCGCAGATTGGATGGAATTCCATTTGACGAAGTTCTGTTCTCGAAGACGCGGTTACACTCAATATCATTCGCACTACTAGCTGAACGCTCACGATCGTTCTCGCCGTAGAGTGCCTTCATCGAGAAGTTATCGGTGAAGCTTCCAATATAGGTGACCGCCCAGTTCTTTCCTCCGCTATCCTCAACAGTCTGATTGGTCTGACCTTCCACTCTGCTCGTATCGAAATCATAGTCATACACATCCGTTACGGTTTTGTTCTTGTCGGAGAACCCAAAGAACGAGAGCGAATGGCGATCAGTGATCTGCCAGTCGAGCTTCCCGCCCCAGAATGGATCATTGGCTTGACCCGAATAGAAGATTGATCCGGCATCATTCGTGCTATTCGGCCGATAATCACGCACCTCATACATCGCGAAAAAAAACAAACGGTCACGAATGAGTGGACCAGAGGCGTAAGCATTGAGCTTTGTGCGCGAGTAATCGTCTTCGCTCGAGGTGATATAGCGTTGACCATTGCCATCATATCGATTCCTTGCCGAAGACTGCCAAGCACGCGGCTCGAACGTCAGGCCCAGACCGGACCTGAACTCATTGCTACCGGATTGGGTAATGGCATTGATGACACCGCCAGTGCTACGACCAAACTCGACCGAATAGCCGCCTGTCTTGACTTGAAATTCCTGAAAAAACGCGAACGGAACAGATGAAAATCCAACCCTATTGTAAAAGTCTGTGACATTCAGACCATTGATGTAGACCGTATTCTCGGCTACGGACGAACCGCCAAACGACAGCCCCTGCCCTCCCAGACTGGACTTCCCTTGCACCACGCCCGGAGCAAGCAAGGCAACCGAAGTCACATTCTGATCAACGGGCAAACGAGCAATCTCTTCACGCGTGACATTCGTCGCCGACTCCGTGGACGTGACATCCACCGCATTGATCACACGCGAGCCCGTAACCACGACCGTCTCCAAATCTTTCGCATCCGCCGACCCGATATTGACCGTAGTGGCGTTGCCGAGCGTTACGGTGATGGGGACGGCATTGCCGACAGGCGCGCCGTCCTTGCTGGTCTGCAGCGAGTAGTTTCCGGTCGGGAGCAACGCCAGTCGGTAGTTGCCGTTGGCGTCGGCGGTGACTGTGCGCGTATAGCCGGTCTGCGGATTGGTGATCGTGACCTGTGTGCCGGGCTCGGTGCGTCCGACCACCGAACCGGTCGTGTTCTGCGCCATGACGGGCATGGCCGTCAGCGATGCGAGGCATAGCCCCATCGCCATGCAGAGTGCGCGCTTGCGCGGATTCTTGTAGTGCTTGCTCATGACGCTCTCCCCGTCCGATGCCGTAATGAATGGTGGTGCCGATGGCGCTGCCATCAGCGAAACGTTGATTCAGTGCTTGCCCCGCTCTTCCTTGTCGCTGCCCGCCCCTGGCAGCATCTTCCATGCGAAGTCGTAATCCCATTGATCGAAATACAAATTGCCGCCGCGCCATTCGGCTTCGCCGCGCTGCAGGTCGACGGTCTCCGAACGCTCGAAGCGTTTGGGCGGAACGAAGTCGCGGCTGTAGTCGTCGTTGAACGCGATGCGGTAGGCGTCGAAGCCGCCGAGGTAGAAGTTCTCGATTTCGGGAGCGCCGCCCGTGAGCTTGCCGAAGGTGACGTCCATCGGCACCCAGCCGTAGGGCGCGAGATACAGCCAGCCCCAGTCGTGCATGTTGTCGTAGCCGACATCCGAATAGATCCAGCCCGACTGCCACTTGGCGGGAATGCCATTTAGGCGCAGCAGCGTGATGAGCAGCAGGGTCTGCTGTCCGCAATCGCCGTGGCCCGCATGCAGGGTGTAGTCGCTGATGTTGGTGATCGTGGAGTACTCGCGCGCGCCAGCCCACGGAATCCGGTCGACGGCGGCGAAGAGTTTCTGCGCGATGCGGTAAGGATTTTTTTCATCGCCGACCACCTGCGCCGAATACAGCCGCATGGCGTCGGTGAACACGACATGCGGTGGCCGCTCGGCGACGAAGGAAGCGAGCTCCGACGTGATCTTGGCCGGGACGACCCGCTCGGGATCGATGTCGACGTACTGGCCGTAGACCATCAGTTCGTAGGTGATCGAGAAGACGGTCGGTTGCCCCTTCCGCGCCGGTTTTTCCAGATAGACGGTGCGTTGCAGCGTGGATTCCGGCGCGATCTTGTGCCGTGCCGGCTCGCTGCGCAGGAAGCGGATGTCTTCCTGCTGTCCCGGCAGCGCGCGCGGATACGGAATCCAGGCACGCAACGTCTCACCCGGCGGCACCGCATCGGCATGCACGGTCAGCGACTGCGTCACCTGCAAGCGCCTGGGCGCGACGTGACGAGTGTGCTGCGCGAGCGCGGCGTCGCGTACCTCGCTGTGGTGCGGATTCGGCGATTCCATCGGGCCGTTGGCGTTGCCCAGCCGCGACAGTTGCGAATCGCGGCGGGACAGCGCTTCAGGGCTGAGCCGGAACAGATTCGAGGGCGCGCGGCTGAAATAGACGGTGCGGCCGTCGATGGTCATACGCTCGAACAGGCCGGCGGCATTCCACTTGGCGAATTCCGCGTCCGTCAGGTCGGGGATCTGCTTGCGCACGCGCTCCCGGACTTGATCCTCGATGAGGCTGAAATCGAGCAGGATGCGGCGCATGCGCTCGCGCTGGAACGCGTAGGCCGCTTTTTGCTTGGCCGTCAGCCGGGAATCCTGCAACGCCGCGGCGATATCCGATTCGGCGGCCTTGAAGTGGCCGGCATCGATGGCCGCGATGACCTCGGATAGCGGCGTCGGCGCCGTCTTGCCCATGCCAGCCAGGACGGGTGCGAACAAGACCATTAAGAAAAAGATGGCCGCCAGCCGGCGCCCGCGCGCCCACGGCACGCCGGGCGTTGGAGTCCGATTGGCCAAGGTGTGATTCACGCCATGCCGCGCCTGGTCGCCCCGTGACGGTCGGCCTGACGGCCGACGCTCAAATTCCCCTGTCACATCTGTTTAACATGGCGCCCTGCTAGGGTCAATAATTTATTCCATAAACTTGCAAGTTAAGAAATATGTATTCCATGATGCGCGCCGACGCCTTGAAGCGCTTGGCGGGCAGAGGGGGCATCGTGGGGGCCAAACAAGGATCTGATGGCGCGCAATTCGTGGTGCTCAGACCGTTCGTCCGTTCACAATGAACGCGCCAACATGACTCTCTTCATCTGCCCAGACCCGATGCCATGACTTCCCCACTCCGCATGCCCCAAAGACACGGGATATCCGCCTTCGTCGCCGCTCTTCTGATGCTATGCGCGGGCGCGCTCGCGCCGCTCTCGCCAGCACGCGCCGCCGGCGTGGCCACAGGCGTGGTCGGCGTGGACACTTCGCAACTGGACCCCGAGTACTGGATCAGCCGCCAGCCGCAGGCCAGCAAGGTGATCCTCGATCGCGGCGCCATCGCCGCGCAGAACCGCAAGCTGCAGCAGAACGATCCCTCCCTGCACAACATCGAGTCGATCCCCACCACGCTCGACAGCAAGCAGGTCACGGATTGGATCAAGGCGCTGTCGGTGCGACCGGCGCGTACGCTGTACGACAGCAGCGGCAAGGAGATTCCGAAGAAGACCGTCGACGGCTGGATCGATCGCCTCAACCTGCAGGCGGTCCCGCAATCGCAGTCGACGCGCTATGGCCTGATCGTGAAACGCGCCGACCTGCGCACCTTCCCCACCACGCAACGCGTGTTCAGCGCGCGTGGCGAGACCGACATCGACCGCTTCCAGGAAACCGCCTTCTTCCCCGGCACACCGGTGGTGATCGCGCATGAAAGCCGCGACGGCAAGTGGTGGTTCGTGGTCGGCACGTTCTATGCGGCCTGGGTGGACAAGGAAGCGGTGGCGGAAGGCTCGAAGACGCAGGTCTTCAGCTATGTGCGCAAGGTGCCGTACCTGATCGTCACCGGCGCCACCGTCCGCACCGTCTACACGCCGAACCTGCCGCAGGTCTCGGATCTGCAGCTCGACATGGGCGTGCGCGTTCCGCTTCTGAAGGAATGGCCCGGCAACCAAAGCGTCAACGGCCAGGCCGCCTATACCTCGTACGTGATCGAGCTGCCGGTGCGCAACGACGACGGCACACTGCGTACCGTGCCCGCGTTGCTGCCGCGCACGGCCGACGTTTCACCGGATTATCTGCCGCTCACACCGGCCAATCTGTTGCGCCAGAGCTTCAAGTTCCTCGGCGAACGCTACGGCTGGGGCAACGATTACGGCACGCGCGACTGCAGCAGCTTCGTCTCCGAGGTGTATCGCAGTTTCAACGTGCAATTGCCGCGCAACACCAGCGATCAGAGCGTGAGCCCGGCGCTGAACCGCCTCACCTTCAAACCTTCCGACCGCAGCAAGCGCGCGGCGGCGGTGAAGCAGTTGCAGATCGGCGATCTGGTCTACATCCCCGGCCACGTGATGATGGTGATCGGCAATGACAACGGCATGCCCTACGTCATCCATGACACCAACGGCGGTGCCTGGCTGGATTCGTCCGGCAAGCTGGTGCGCGGCGATCTCAACGGCGTCTCGGTGACGCCGCTGCCGCCGCTGCGCATCAACCAGAAGCAGACCTACGTCGACCGCATCACCAACATCCAGCGCATCCGGCCCTAAGACAATCTTGGACGAACGCATGAAGGCTCTCCCGTGAAAATCACCGACATCCGCTTCGGCATGCTGCGCGTCCCGCTGAAAACGCCCTTCAAGACGGCGCTGCGCACGGTGGAGACGGTGGAGGACATCGTCGTCAGCATCCATACCGATACCGGTCATGTGGGCTACGGCGAGGCACCGGCCACCGCGGTGATCACGGGGGATACGCACGGCTCGATCATCGAGGCGATCCGCAAGTTCATCGCGCCGCGCCTGATCGGCGAGGACATCGCCAACCTCAACCGCATCACGCGCCTGATCCAGACCGCGCTGGAGCGCAACACCAGCGCCAAGGCGGCGGTGGAAATCGCCGTCTACGATCTGTGGGCACAGCTGTACGACGCGCCGCTGTACAAGATGCTGGGCGGCGGTGAGCCGGTGATCACCACCGACATCACCATCAGCGTCGATCACATCGACAAGATGGTGGCGGATTCGCTTTCAGCCGTGGAACGCGGCTTCGAATCGCTCAAGATCAAGGTCGGCAAGGACATCGGCGTCGACATCGAGCGCGTCAAGGCGATCTACGCCGCCGTCGAGGGCCGCGCCCTGCTCCGCCTCGACGCCAACCAGGGCTGGACCGCCAAACAGGCGGTCTACGCGGTGCAGACACTCGAGGATGCCGGCGTCCGACTCGAGCTGCTGGAACAACCGGTGAAGGCACAGGACATCGACGGCCTGAAGTACGTCACCGACCGCGTGCACACGCCGGTGATGGCCGACGAAAGCGTGTTCGGCCCACTGCAGGTCATCGATCTGATCAAGCTGCATGCCGCCGACATCATCAATATCAAGCTGATGAAGACCGGCGGCATCTCCAACGCGGTGCGCATCGCCGACATCGCCGCGCTGTACGGCGTGCAATGCATGATCGGCTGCATGATCGAGACCAGCATCAGCGTGGCCGCCGCCGTGCATCTGGCGGTGGCGAAGTCGGATGTGATCACCAAGGTCGATCTCGACGGCCCCTCGCTGTGCGCGTTCAATCCGGTCGACGGCGGCGTGATCTTCAACGAGTCTGAAATCTCGATCAGCGATGCGCCTGGGCTCGGCATCCGCGAGATTCGCGGACTCGAAGCGATGACGGTCTGACAAGGGGCCCGCGGCGATGTCCCCGCTGCTGAAAATCCGCTCACAGCGCGACCAGATGTCGGCGATCGAACGCCGTATCGCCGATTTCCTGCTCGAGAACGCGCACCTGCTGCGCGACTACTCCTCGCAGCAACTGGCCAGCGCGCTCGGCATCAGCCAGTCGAGCGTGGTGAAGTTCAGCCAGAAGCTCGGCTACAAGGGCTATCCCGACCTCAAGTACTCGATCGGCGTCTCGGTCGCGCGCGGCGATGCCGGTGACGACAGCAACGGAACCACGCCGGACCCGAACGACACGCATCCACATGCGGCGCTCGCCGGCGAACTCTGGCACGCCAAGGCCCGCGCCGAGGAGGAAACGCGGCTGATCAATCCGCCGGAACGCATCGACGCCATCGCCGATGCCATCCGTGAGGCCGGCAAGGTGTTCGTGCTGGGCCAGGGGTCGGACGGCATCGCCGCGCGCGCGTTCGCCATGAAGCTGTCGCTGCTCGGCATCCTCGCCGTGCATCATTTCGATCCGGCGCTGATGCCATCCAGCATTTCCAGTGCCGGTGCCGGCGACGTGCTGATCGTATTCTCCGAGCACGGCCGCCAGGCCGCGCTGTGCCAGGTGGCGCACCTGTTCCGCGAACATCACGGCAGGGCCGTGGCGGTGACGCGTCACACGGCGAATCCCTTGCAGGCGCACGCCGATTTTTCACTGCTGGTCTCGGCGCACGACGACCGCGCGCATATCGAACCGCTGCTCTACCAATCCGCCCTGCAACATCTGCTCGATCTGATCTTCCTGCTGCTGTGCGAGGACGCGAAACACTTCGAGCAGTTGGGCATCAACCTCGAACGCATCCAGCCGATGCTGGACCACTGAGCGCCGATGAACCGATCTTCCGCTTTCAGCCGATTCGCCTCTGTTTCCCTCGCAATCGCCACGCTCGTGCTTGCCGCTTGCGCGCACCAATCGCCGAAGGCCGGTGGCGGTCAGGCGGTCGCATGGAGCAATGCCAGCCAGATGATCGTGGTCACCACGGCGGACTGGAACGCGGACAACGGCACGTTGCGTACCTACGTGAAAACACAGGACGGTGGCTGGCGGGCCGATGGCGACTCCATCCCGGTCACGATCGGACGCAACGGCTCGGCCTGGGGCTTGGGACTACATCCGCAGCCAATACAGGCCGACGCGCCGGTGAAGCGCGAAGGCGATGGACGCGCGCCCGCCGGCGTGTTCGCGATCGGCGAGGCCTTCGGCTACGGCGAACGCGCCGAGACCGCCCTGCCCTACGCGCAGATGCGGGACACGAACTGGTGCATGGACGTCCCCGCATCCCCGCTCTACAACCGCATCGTCGACGCGAAGCAGGTCGGCGAGGCCGCGGTGGAGGGTTCCAGCGAACCGATGCGCCTGGACCTGCACAACAGCGGCGATCAGCGCTACAAGAACGGTTTCGTCATCGAACACAACCGCGAAGGCCGCGCCGGCGCCGGCAGCTGCATCTTCGCGCATCTGTGGAAAGCGCCCGGGCAGACCACGGCCGGCTGCACCGCGATGGCGGAACCGGCGATGCAGCGCCTCTACGCCTGGCTGCGGCCCGAAGCACATCCGGTATTCGTGCTGCTGCCGCAAAACGAATACGATCGCCTCAAGACCACCTGGCAGTTGCCAGCGCCGTAAGGAGCACACCGCACGATGTCGATGACCACACGGGTCCTGCTGGGACTTCTGCTCGGCGCAGCGATCGGACTGGGGCTGGCGATCTGGGATCCGAGTGCCGCGAGCACCGCGGCCGAGTTCGTCAAGCCCATCGGCCGGCTCTGGTTGAACGCATTGCAGATGACCGTGGTGCCACTGGTGGCCGCGCTGGTGGTACTGGGCGTGAACACGGCCAGCAATGCCGCCGCGTCCGGACGCGTGGCGCGTAACGCCATCATCGTGTTCCTGATCCTCCTCACCCTGGCGAGCGCGTTCGCCGCTTTCGCCGCGCCGCTGTTGCTGTCACTGCTGCCGCACGACGAAGCCGCGGCCACTGCTTTCCGCACCGCGCTGGCACCGGCCGCTCCCAATGCCGACGCCACTACGCTCGGCGCCTCGATCGCGGCGATCATTCCCTCGAACGCCATCGCCGCCGCCGCGCAGAGCGCGATGCTGCCGCTGGTGGTGTTCTCGATGTTCTTCGGCTTTGGCCTGACCCGCATCAACGCCGAGCGCAGGGCGCGCATGCTGGAACTGGTGCAGGGCCTGGCCGACGTGATGATCGTGATCGTGCACTGGGTGCTGTGGGTGGCGCCGCTGGGCGTGTTCGCGCTCGTGCTCGCGGTCTGCGCGGAGGTCGGCTTGAAGACGCTGGGCGCGCTCGGCGGCTACATCCTGATGCAATGCTGCCTCTACATCTCGGTGACGCTGATGCTGTACGTCGTCGCGCGCGTCGCCGGCGGCGAACCGTTCAAGCGTTTCGCGTTAGCAATCCTGCCGGCGCAGACGATCGCCGCCAGCACGCAGTCGTCGCTGGCCTCGCTGCCGGCGATGATCGACAGCGCGCGCGAACGGCTCGGCTATCCTCTGCACGTCACCTCGCTGGTACTGCCCATGGCGGTGTCGCTGTTCCGCATCACCAGCCCGATCCAGTACATGGGCGTGGCCGCGTTCGTGGCATGGCTGTACGGCATCGAGATTCCGACCATGCATCTGGTCGCCGGCATCGGGCTGGCGGTGATCATCAGCATGGGTTCGGTCGGCCTCCCGGGACAAGTCAGCTTCATGTTCACCAACATGCCGGTGACGCAGGCGATGATGCTGCCGGTGGAGCCGCTGGCGGTGCTGATGGCGGTGGATACGATTCCCGACGTGTTCGCGACGGTGGGCAACGTCAGCGGCGGTCTCACGGCCACCAGCGTGGTCGCGAAGGGGGCATCCCGCGATGCCGAGCTTGCCGACCACGCGGGAGACGACCGGACGCGCGTTCCCGACGCCTGATCCCTCTGCAACGCCGCGCGTCGAACCATCCACATAACGATTCCACATGAGTCGCTCGCCGGGGTTGATCGCGACCATGATCGCCGCCATGGTATCGGGATGACGGCGAACGACATCTTCGGCGATTGGGACGGCAGTGTCGCCTCCGCGCGCGCCTTGCAGGCGGAGCTGGCGAAGGCGGTCGTGCTGCGCGACGAGTTCCCGAAATCCTTGCGTGTGCTGGCCGGATTCGATGTCGGCTTCGAGGATGATGGCGCGACCACGCGCGCTGCCGCGGTCCTGCTGGACGCGCAGACGATGCAGCCGATCGACATGCAGGTCGCGCGCCTCCCCACCTCGATGCCCTACGTGCCGGGCCTGCTGTCGTTCCGCGAGCTTCCCGCCCTGCTCAAGGCGCTCGAACAATTGCGGCAGAAACCCGACCTGGTGTTCGTGGACGGCCATGGCATCGCGCATCCGCGCGGGCTCGGCATCGCCGCGCATTTCGGCGTGGCCACCGGCCTTCCCAGCATCGGCGTGGCGAAGAAGCTGCTGACCGGCAGCGGCCCCGAGCCGCATCAGGTACGCGGCGCCTACACCGCTTTGCGGGAAGGCGGTCGCCAGATCGGCTGGATCCTGCGCAGCAAGCCGAACTGCAATCCGCTCTTCGTCTCGCCCGGACATCGCGTCGCGCTGGCTTCCGTCGCCGATCTGGTGATGCGCTACGTCACCACCTACCGGCTGCCGGAACCGACGCGGCTCGCCGACAGGCTCGCCTCGCGCCGCGATCGGGACAACGTTCACCCTGAGCCCGAACTCGACCTCTAGAATCAACCTCCACAGATCGCTACATCCGGATCGGAACCATCCCACGAGGAGATCGATCATGCGCCGTCGATTCGTACCCATGCTGTACGCGGGCTTCCTGCCGCTTCTGTTCGCCGCGTGTTCCACCTCGCCCGCCGGCGCCAGCGGCCAGCGCACCGTGCAGGACGGCGAAAGTTTCGCGATCGCGCACGGCGAACAGGTCGCGCTTCCCGACAAGAGCACGCTGCGCTACGTCAAGCTCGTCAACGACTCGCGCTGCGCACCGGACGTGCGGTGCGTGTGGGCCGGCGACGCGGAAGTCGAATTCGAATGGACAGGCGGCTCGGGCAGCCCGCAGTCCTTCATCCTGCACACCGGCCGTGGCGATCGCAGCAAGGATCTCGACGGCCGCCGCGTGACGCTGGAATCGCTGGCGCGCGGTGCCGATCCGCAAGCCCAGCTGCGATCGGAACCCACGCCTTAATTCCAAGATCGACCTACGGGACGATTCGTTGCGCGGCTCCCCATGCGCGGCGTTGCATGAAGTGCGATCCTGACGCCCTTCTTCCCCTCGGGATTCCGGCATGACCACTATCATTGCTCCCCGCGTCCATGACCTGGGCGGTTTCGAAGTCCGCCGCGCCGTGCCGACACTCCAGGCACGCAGCGTCGGTCCGTTCGTGTTCGTCGATCACATGGGGCCGGCGGTGTTCGAACGCGGGCGCGGCATCGACGTGCGCCCGCATCCGCACATCGGCCTGGCGACGGTGACGTTTCTGTGGAGCGGCACGATCACGCATCGCGACACGCTCGGCTCGGACCAGGACATCACGCCCGGCGACGTCAACTGGATGACCGCCGGCCGCGGCATCGCCCATTCCGAACGCACACCGCTGACGTTGCGCGAGCACGAGCATCCGGTGCACGGCATGCAGACCTGGGTCGGCCTGCCGAAGCCGGACGAGGAAACCACGCCGTCCTTCCATCACCATCCCGCCGCGACGCTGCCGCGCATCGCGCGCGGCGGCGCGTCGCTGCGCCTGATCGCGGGACGTGCCTACGGCGAGGAATCGCCGGTGCGTGCCTTCAGCGAGATCCTCAACGTGGCCATCGATCTCGAGCCGGACGCGGAAACCACGATCGATGCCGACCACGTCGAGCGCGCGCTCTACATCCTCGAAGGCGAAGCCCAGCTGGACGGCGCCGACATCCCGCAACGCCACCTGATCGTGCTCGACCCCGGCAGCCGTGCCGTGCTGCGCGCGAAAACGCCACTGAAAGCTATGCTGTTCGGCGGCGAACCGCTCGATGGCCATCGCCACATGTGGTGGAACTTCGTGTCCTCGTCGCAGGAACGCATCGAGCAGGCCAGACAGGACTGGCTCGAAGGCCGTTTCGGCAAGATCGCGGGCGACGACGAGTTCATTCCGCTACCGGAACGCTAATTCCGCGATTCCGCCTTCCACTCATGCCGCTTGCTGGCGCGGGGCTCCCGCGCCAGGATGATCAGCCATCCGCTCCTTGAGTCGGATGCGCGCGCAGCCAGGTCACCAAGGCATCCAGTTCGCGCTTCTTTTCTTCGTTCAGAAGTTCGGGATCGGTCACGAAAAGATATTCCTCGAACGTCGCGTTCTGCGCGTTCTTGGCCGCGGCGTTGGCGCCGGCCTCCAGCAGATCCATCGCGCGTTGCGGCCTGTTGATCAAGCCGGCGACGTGCAAGGCGGTATTGCCGCCATGATCGGGATGGTCGGGGTTCGCGCCCGCGGCGAGCAGCATCTTGAACTGATCGGTGCGATCGCCCATCAAGGCGGCGCTCAACGGCGTCGCTCCGTTTCCGGCGTCCGGAACGTTGGGATCGGCGCCGTGCGAGAGCAAGGCCTGGAGGTAGACAGGATCGTTCGCCGCCGCCGCCATGTGCACGACGGTGCTGTCGTCGACTCCCGTCTGCGCCGGATCGGCCCCCGCATCGAGCAGGATATTCATCGCCGACACGTTCTGGTTCAACAGCGCCCATTCGAGCAGCGTGACGTTCTGATCGCCTCTCGCGGCCAGATCGACTTTCGGCGCGAGTTGCCGCACGCGCGCATCGTCCTTCGCGGTGATCGCCTCGGCCAGTTCCGCGACCGACGGGTCTTCGAATATTTCGCGAATATCAATGCTTGCCATATCCAATTCCTGCTGTTGTCATGCCCCGAAACAGCGACGTGTTCCGGCGAGATCGTACACGGTCCTGCCACCTGGGTGACGGTTCAAAGATGCGGCCCTTGCCGGTGCTGCGACAGATCCTGCGCCGCCGCGATGTGCGGCGCCTGGTCACGGGCCTGCATGAATTCCAGGATGCTCTGCTGCAACGGTTGCGCCAACGCTCCTGCCGTGTTCATGGAAACCCGCTGATGCGCCGGGCTCTGCAAATCGCCCTGTAGGACGAAGAAATCCTTGCCGTTGAGACTCGGCATGATGCCGTCGATGCGCTCCAGCCCGTTGGCGTTGGCGACGACCATTGCCGCCGCCGCGGCATTCTGCAGTTCCCGCGGGTTCTTGATGTTGAATTTCTCGGGACCGGTCGCCTCGATCGCCTGCAGTGCCTGCTTGTAGAGCGGATCGGAAGAACCGAGCATTTCCATCGCACGCATTCTCGCGAGCGGATCGAGATACGGCGTGAGCCCGTCGATGACGTTCGACATGAAATGGGATTTGACGTCATGCACGGTCTTGTTGCCCGGCACGTACGACACCAGACCTTGACGCGGATTCGGATCGTCCAGCTTGATCTGATGACCAAGCGCGGTGGGCACCCAGCCCTGCCAATTTTCCTGCGTCCTGGTGAGGATTTCCTCGGCCACGGAATAGGCCCTGACCTGCCCGCCCTTGAGTATGTCCCGGACCTTTTCGGGATTGAGTCCCAGATCCGTGAGGGTCTTGTCGTGCACGCCCGCCGCATTGAAGGTGATCGCCGTATTGCCGGTCACCGCGGACGCCAGCGCCGCCTGACCGCCGCCCTTCGAATGTCCGACGAAGATCAGATCCTGTCCGTACGCTTTCTGCGCCAGCTTGGCCAACAGGACGCTCTCGTTGTGCTGAGGCGAATCCAGTCCGGCTCCCTGCTTGAGATTGGTCAGCCAATCCCTGGCCGAACTCGTGCCCTTGTACGCGAGAATGCCGCCCAGGTCCGGATCTTCGTACAGACGTGCCTGGAATCCGCTTCTCGTGGACATCATGCTGGGATCGATGCCCAGTCTCGCCAGCCTGTCATCACCCACCGGCCTCCAGGTGAGCATCGGGTTGATGGCGGGCGATCCATAGACTTCCTTCGAGAGCAAGGCGCATGTCATGTCCGCCAGCTTCGGCTCGACACCGCGGAATTTGCTCGCCAGGGAAACCGCCGAGCTCGTTCCCAGGTCGAGCGCCTCGAGGTTTCGCGCCAGCGGGAGGGCGGTGCTCGCTCTTGGTACGGCTGCATCGGCTGCACCGAGCGTGGCTCTCCATAAAGTTTGCCTCGCCATCTCGAATTCCCCTTGCCTTGGTTTGCGCTCAGTTGCGGGACGATAAGGTCACGGTGTTTTTTCTGCCGTGACGGAGGATTCATTTTTCAATCGGCGCAAAGTCCGCGCGGTCAGTCATCGGCTTCTCGCGACAGTCATTGGCGATGCCAAAGAATCACCATGCTCATTGAAAAACGGCGCACCGAAGGGTAGTCGCATGATCGCGACTACGCTCGGTGCGCCAAAAAGAAAACCAGCTAGTTAGACCGACATCGTGCGCCGCTGTTCGCGCTCGCTCTGCAGATGCTCGGGCTGTGGCGACTGCAGCTGCGCCGCGCTCTGTTCCATTGGCTGCGTGCGCGCCTTTTCTGCATCGACGAACACACGTCGATGCCCCGGATCGCTCAGGTCTCCGGCGATCAGGAAGAAGCCGCTGCCATTGCGATCCGGCACGAGATGGTCGATGCGATCGAAGCCATTGTTCTTCGCCGCCAGCGCGGCGCTCGCGGCGGCGTTCTGGACATCCTGCTCGCTGCGCAAGCCGAGAGCGGCCATATCGGTTTTCTGCAAGCCACGCAACGACTGGTCGAACAACGCATATCCGGGGTGATTGGGATCGGCGAGCGACGCTCCAGCGGAACGCGCACCGCTCGCTCCGTTGTCGGAGAGCACCGTGCCGCGATCCTGCGACCATTCCGGCTTCGCCAACGCCATCGCACTGATCACGGCATCGATGTAGTGGTTCTTGACGTCGTGCTTGATGTCGCTGATCGGATTCAATTTCTGCCAGAAATTCTGTGGATTCGGATCGGGCAGCTCGATCTTGTGACCGACCGCGTCCGGCATCGCCCACTTCAAGGGGATGCTCTTTTCCTGCAGGTCGGTGAGGATTTCGTTCTTCACCGCGTATCGTCGGACCAGGCCATCCTCGGCATACTCCTTGACCGCATCGGGATCGAGACCGAGACGACGGATCGTCTTGTCGTGCACGCCGGAGGCGTTGAATGTCACTGCGGGAATACCGCTGGCGATCGCCGCGGCGCCGGCCAGACCGCCACCGAGCGAGTGTCCGGTGATGACGACTTCGTCGCCGAAAGCCACGCGCGCGTCCTTCGCCAACGCCATGGCCTGGTTGTACTGTGCATCCTCGAAGCCGAGGCCCTGGCGGAAATTGGTCAGCCAGTCCTTGCCTTCGTCGGTGCCCGAGAACGCCAGCACGTAATGGCCCTTGCCATCGCCGTAGATCAGCGAACGGAAGCCCGAGCTTTCATCGTGCAATTTGTTCGGGTCGATGCCCACCGCTTTCAGCTGGTCGTCGCTCAAGGCGCTCCAGCCATCGACGTTGGTCGGACGATCGCGACCGTAGTGATCGTCGTACAGATCGGCCATGAGCTTCGCGAGCGTCAGGTCGATCTCCTTGGCATCCTGGCCACGCACCTGCGAAGCGAACGAAGGGCCTTCACCGGCCGCGGGAATACTGGTCTGCTGGCTCATCCTGAAATCTCCCCTTATGTCCTTAAAAGTTGTCGAGACTAGTTTTGTTACCGGAGATCGCCACGCGGCGTCTCCGGTGCTGTGAATCAATCCCCTTCCACCGGAATTCCGTGTTCGCGCAGCCAGGCCTGGACGGCCTCGCGATCACGCCGGCTCTCGTCCGTGAGCAGGTTGACGGGGGTCATGTTGAGATAACGCTGGAAGGTGGCGCCCTGCGTGTTGCGCGCGACCGGATCGGCGCCGGCCAGCAATAATTCGAGCGCATGCCCGGATTCGTTGATCTTGCCGGCCACGTGCAACGCGGTGTTGCCCTGGCGGTCGACGTGGTTGGGATTCGCGCCCGCCGCGAGCAATGCCTTGAACTGGATGGGACGCTCGCCCATCAGCGCGGCGCTTAGCGGCGCGGCGCCGGTCTGGCTGTGCGGCGTGTCGGGATGGGCGCCATGCGCCAATAGGGTTTGCAGGTAGATCGGGTCTTTGGCCATCGCCGCGAGATGCACGACGTTGCTGCCATCGATGCCTGTCTCGGCGGGATCCGCGCCGGCGACGAGCAGCGCGTTCAAACCCTTCGGACTCTGATTCAACACCGCCCATTCGAGCAGCGTGACGTTCTTGTCGCCATGCGCCTGCAGGTTGGTGCCCTGTGCCAGGCGCTGCACGCGCGCGGCATCGCCTTCGGCGACCGCCTCGGCCAGTTCGGCCACGCGCGGATCGGCGAATATCTGGTGAACATCCACTTCCGTCATCTTCTCACTCCTCCTGAGCGCAGCTCGAAGCTGCCGGCAAGGCCGACATCATAAGCATGGACTTCGGTACGAACGAGACGGAATGACCACGTCCCGCGTCCCTGATCCCCACACGGCCTCCATGCCGCGATGTGATGAGGATAGCAAGCTTTCAAAGCCGTTGTGAACTCCGTGACGGCCTTCACGTAACAGCAACATTCTCACCCTTTGTTTGGATTAGGGTTTGCACCGGCCGGTTGGCGGCTTTTCCACGGGGGTTCCCTCAATGCAACTTACGAAACGGTTGGCGGCCGAATTCCTCGGCACCTTCTGGTTGGTGCTGGGCGGCTGCGGTAGCGCGGTATTGGCGGCCAAGTTCGGAGGCGACGGCAATCCGCTCGGCATCGGACTGCTCGGCGTCTCGTTGGCCTTCGGCCTGACGGTGCTGACCGGCGCCTACGCGTTCGGCCACATCTCCGGCGGACACTTCAACCCTGCCGTCACCTTCGGCCTGTGGGCCGGCGGACGGTTCTCGGTCAAGGACGTGGTGCCCTACGTCGTGGCCCAGGTGGTCGGCGCGATCGCCGCGGGCTGGGTGCTGTTCCAGATCGCCAGCGGCGCGAGCGGCTTCACCATCGACCCGACCTCGGCCGGCGCCTTCGCCACCAACGGCGTCGATGCCTTCTCCCCCGGCGGCTACTCGGCCGCGGCCGGCTTCCTCACCGAAGTCGTGCTGACCGCGGTCTTCCTGATCGTGATCATGGGCGCCACGCACGCACGCGCACCGGCGGGCTTCGCCCCGATCGCGATCGGCCTGGCCCTGACCCTGATCCACTTGATCAGCATCCCGGTCACCAACACCTCGGTGAACCCGGCCCGCTCCACCGGCGTGGCCCTGTTCGTCGGCGGCGGCGCCGTCGCGCAGCTGTGGCTGTTCTGGGTGGCGCCGATCTTGGGTGGATTGATCGGCGGGATCATCTATCGGTGGTTGGGCAACGAGCGCGCTTGACATCCCATGTCGGTTCACGCAAAAGCCACGCCCATGGGCGTGGCTTTTTTCTGCGTGCCACTTAAATACTCAACAGATCGGAATATTTCGATATCAAGCCATGGCCAAGAAGGAAATCCCCCTCAAAATCCCAGGGGAAAACGACTGGATAGGCTACGAATCAGATCTAGACGTGAAGTACGCCCATCGACTGATGTATGGCAAAAGCAACGAAGAGATACTGCATTTATTCGGCGGCACCCAATCGATTGATCGCGCAGACGAACTCCTGTTCATGCCCAGGCGCGCATTTCAATACTACATATTTGCATTCGCGCAGTATCTGATGTCTTCAGAAGCCAAAGGGAATTCGGATGCAGCCAGCCCGTTTCTGAGACTTCTCATTGCACGTGAAGAGCGCGACCCAAGCAGCGTCTCCATGATCTATCGGAAGCTGCAGCCGATTGTGGATTATGTCGCCACCCATCAAGAGTGGTTCGATGCGGACCCAGACATCTATGGCAGTTTCCTTGAACTCGGAACGCGACTTCACGAATTGTGTGAAGTCACATGACACCCAAGCAAAAGAATCAGCTATCGAACAACAGCTTCCGAATCAGCGCTAGATACAAACTTGGCAGCGCCTCAAGATCCCCCACCGCCACATGCTCATCCACCTTATGGATGCTTGCATTCACCGGCCCCACCTCGATGCACTGCGCCCCAAGCGGCGCGATGAAACGCGCATCGGAAGTCCCGCCGCCCGTGCTTTCCTCGGGCTGCGTACCCGCATAGCCAGCGAGCACCTCGCGCGCCGCCGCACGCAACGGACCTTCCGGCGTATAGAACGGTTCTCCTCCACGATGCCAATGGATCGAATATTCGAGTCCATGCGCGCGCAGAACCGCTTCGCACTCGCCTTCCAACCGCGCCGCATCCCAGTTCGGGTTGTAGCGCAGATTGAACAGCACCTGCAGCTCGCCGGGAATCACATTGTTGGCCCCGGTACCGGCATGCGCATTGCTGATCTGCAGACTGGTCGGCGGAAACGTCTCGAAACCTTCGTCCCAGCGGCGCGCGGTGAGTTCGGCCAGCGCCGGCAATGCCTGATGGATCGGATTGCGCGCCTTCTCCGGATAGGCCACGTGCCCCTGCACGCCTTTCACCGTCAACGTCGCCGACAGCGTGCCGCGCCGACCGACGCGCAGTAGATCGCCGAGCTTTTCCTTGGAAGAAGGCTCGCCGGTGATGCACCAATCGATGCGTTCGCCACGACCACGGAAGGTCTCGGCGACGCGGCGCACGCCGTCGATCGCATCGCCCTCCTCGTCCGAGGTCAGCAGCAGCGTGACCGTACCGGGATGATCCGGATGCGACGCCACGAACTGCTCCAACGCGACCACGAACGCGGCCACGCTGCCTTTCATGTCGGCCGCGCCGCGTCCGTACAACACATCATTGCGGATCGTCGGTATGAACGGACCACTCGTCCAGGCTTCAGGCGGTCCCGGCGGCACCACATCGGTGTGCCCGAGCAGGACGAGCACCGGACCGCCATTGCCGTGCGTCGCCCAGAGATTGTCGACGGCGCCGTAGCGCAGATGCTCACAGACGAAACCGGCCTGTTGCAGCCGCTCAGCGATCAGGGACTGACAGCCGGCATCCTCCGGCGTCACCGAAGCGCGCTGGATCAGCGCCTGGGCAAGTTGCAGCACGTCGGTCATGGCAATGCCTCGCGGAAACCTCTCATCGGAAACGACCCTCAGATTCCGAACCGTTTCTTGAAGCCGTTGTCGCTGAAGCCTTGCGTGACGACGCCGTCGTCGGTCACCACCACCGGACGCCGGATCAGCTGAGGATATTCGCGCAACAACAGCTTCCACTCGGATTCCGAACCCGGCGACTTGCGGTTGTCCGGCAACTGCCGCCAGGTCGTCGAGGACTTGTTGATCAGCGCGTCGAAACCGCCGACCTGGCGCGCCCATTCCACCAGCGTCTCCGGCAAAGGCTTGTTGTCGCGATAGTCGACGAATTCATAGGCCACACCGAAACGGTCCAGCCACTTCGTCGCCTTCTTGCAGGTATCGCAGTTCTTCAGCCCGTAGAGCGTGGTCATTGCGCATGACCCCGCAACAAATCATTGACCGAAGTCTTCGCCCGCGTCTTCGCATCGACCTGCTTGACGATCACCGCGCAATACAACGAGTGCGAACCATCCGCCGCCGGTAGCGAACCCGCCACCACCACGCTGCCCGGCGGCACGACGCCATAGGAAATCTCCTTGGTCGCACGGTTGTAGATGCGCGTCGACTGCCCCAGGAACACGCCCATGCCGATCACGCTGTGATGGCCGACGATCACGCCCTCGACCACTTCCGAGCGCGCGCCGATGAAGCAATGGTCCTCGATGATCGTCGGCGAGGCCTGCAGCGGTTCGAGCACGCCGCCGATGCCGGCGCCACCGGAAATGTGGCAATCCTTGCCGATCTGTGCGCAGGAACCGACCGTCGCCCAGGTATCGACCATCGTGCCGGGGCCGACATGGGCACCGATGTTGACGAAGCTCGGCATCAGCACCACGTCCTTGCCGATGTGCGCGCCGCGGCGCGCGACCGCGCCGGGCACGACGCGCACGCCGAGCTTGCGGAAGGCATGTTCGTCATAGCCCGCGAAGCGCGCCGGAATCTTGTCCCAGAACGGCGCCGGATCGGCGTCGACGACTTCCATCTCCTGCGTGCGGAAATACAGCAGCACGGCCTTCTTGAGCCATTCGTTGACGGCCCAGCCGCCCTTACCGTCCGGTTCGGCGACGCGGAATTCGCCGCTTTCCAGGCCGTCGATCACGCGCTCCACGGTCGGACGCGTCGAACCGTCGATCTCGTCCGGCGTCAGCATCGTGCGCCGTTCCCAGGCGCTTTCGATCATGAATTTCAGTTCGTCGGCGCCGGGTGCCTTTGGTGCGACTTTCTTTTTCGGCGTCTTCTTCTTCACGGATTCGGGGGCCGTCTTCTTGGCGCTCCGGGGGGGACTCATGGGGGAGATTCTCCATCGATATGGACTAACAATGCGGTATGCAGCGCCGCGCAGGCGGTATCGTCCAATGCGCGGTTGCCGGTGTCACTGATACGGAACACGTCCTCGGCTCGCTCGCCGAAAGTGGCGATGCGCGCGTCATGTACGCGCACGCGTTGGCTGCGCAGGGCGTGGGCGATGTCGGCGAGCAGGCCGGGGCGGTCGTTGCAGATCAGACTGAGCACGGTGTTGCGGCCGTCGGGCGCGGCATCGAAGGTGATGCGCGGCGCGAGACGGAAATGGCGCAGATGACGCGGCTGCGCCCGGCGCGCCGGCTGGATGCGATCGAGCGGGCCATTGAGCGCTTCACGCAGGCGGTTTTCGATGCCACGGATGTCGGGCGTGGCGCGCGCATCGCTCGGCAGCACCTGGAAATTGTCGAAGATGGTGCCGCCGGGGCCATCCAGCGCACGCGCCTGCTGGATCGCCAGGCCGAGCCGGTCGAGCGAGATGACGATCGCCGCGAACAGGCCGTCGCGATCGGGCGAATGCACGAAGACTTCCAGCGCATGATCGCCCGCAGCGAGCGAACGCACCGCCACCGCGATCTCGCCGGGTTCGCAGTTGCGCAGCGCCAGCGCCTGCCAGGCGATCTGGTCGGGGCGCGCACGCAGGAAGCTGTACTCGGGAAAACGTCGGAACAGGGCATCGATTTCCGCGAAGCCGACCTGCTGCAGCGCGAGCATGCGGCGTGTTTCGGCGCGCGTCTCCTCGATGCGCTCGGCGGCAGCGACCGGATGCTCCAGCCCCTGCCGCAAGGCCAGACGCGTGGAGATGCGCAGATCGGCGAGCAGGCGATCCTTCCATGCGTTCCAGAGTTTCGGCGACGTGCCGGCGATGTCGGCGCAGGTGAGCAGATAGAGATAATCCAGCCGCTCGCGATCGGCGACTTCCGCGGCGAAGCGATGGATCACCGCGGGATCGGAGATGTCCTGCTTCTGCGCCGTCACCGACATCAGCAGATGCTTGCGCACCAGCCATTCGACCAGCGCCGTGTCGCTGTCGGACAAGCCGTGAGCGAGACAGAACTCGCGCGCATCGTCGGCGCCGAGTTCGGAATGATCGCCGCCGCGTCCCTTGGCGATGTCGTGGAACAGCCCCGCGAGCAGCAGCAGTTCCGGCCGGCGCAGCGTCGGCCACACTTCGTGCGCCATCGAGAAACGTTCGTCGGCGGTACCGGAGGAGAAGATGGCGAGATTGCGCAGCACCGCCAGCGTGTGCTGATCGACGGTGTAGACGTGGAACAGGTCGAACTGCATGCGCCCGGAGACCTGCGCGAACGCAGGCAGCCAGCGTCCGAGCACGCCGAGCCGTGCCATACGTTCGAGCGTCTTCACCGGTCGCGGACCACGCAGCAGCGCCATGAAGGCATCGCGCGCGCCCTGCCCTGTCGTGTCGTAAGCCGGCAGCTTGGGCAGCGCCTCCGCGAGAGCACGCGCTGTCTGCGAATGCAGGCCGCGCAGGCTGTCGTGCGCGGCCCATGTCGCGAACAAGGCGAAAACCTCGTCGGGGCTCGTATATGCGCCGCTGTCGTGCGGCCACTGCGGATCGGTGGCGGCGAGATAGTCGCGGCGCGATTCGAAGCGCAGTTCCGTATGCGGGGTGTCGAGCGGCTGCGGCGTCGCGGCACCGTCGAAGTGCTCCTCGAACCGTTGCAGCAGGCGCTCGCTGATCCGGCGCACGATCGCGGCGCTGCGGTAGAAGCCCTGCATCATCTGCTCAACGCCGAGATTCTGCGCGTCATCGGCGAAGCCGAGATGCGCGGCCAGCGCTTTCTGATAATCGAAACCGAGACGTTCCTCGTGCCGGCCGGCCACCAGGTGCAGACCGTAACGCAGGCGACCAAGATTGCGGCGCTCGCGCTCGAGCGCGACGGCCTCGTCGGCACCGAGATGGCCGAGGCCGATCAACGGTTCCAGCTCGCGCACGCCGAAGCTGCGCAAGGCCATCCAGCCCAGGGTGTGTAAATCACGCAAGCCGCCCGGGCCATCCTTGAGATTGGGTTCGAGGTTGTCGGAGGTGTCCCCGAAACGCGCGTAGCGTTTGCGCTGCTCCTCGACTTTCGCCAGGAAGAACGCACGCGCCGGCCACACCTTGTCGGGCGCGATGGCTTCGGCGAGCGCGCCGCGATCGGCGTCCCGCGCCACCAGCGGACGCGCTTCCAGCAAGGCGGTCAGCACGGTCTGATCGGCCGCCGCCTGCGTGCATTGCGCGAGCGAGCGCACGGCGTGGCTCGCCTGCAAGCCCGCGTCCCAGAGCGAGGCGAAGAAGCGGGACACGTGATCGCCGTAATCGAGCTGTGCGTTTTCGTCGGCCAGCACCAGCAGATCGATGTCGGATTGCGGAAACAACTCACCGCGTCCATAGCCGCCGACCGCGAACAGCGCCAGCGGGGAATCCTCGGGAATGCAGCGCGACCAGGCCTGCCGGATCAGTTCATCGACGGCGCGCGCACGCAGCGCCACCAGCCGTTCCACGCGCTCGCCCTGATCGAAGCGCTTCGCCAATCGCGCATCGGTTTGCGCGAGCGCGGCGCGCGCCTCCTGCGCCCACTGCGTCTCCGCGCTTGTCGCCGCATCATCGGAGACGGCAGTCTTCATGTGATGCGCGCGCTTCCGCAAAAGCCCGCACACCTCGCCGCGCGGATGGCACGGCTGCGATCTGCGGGCTTCTCGCTAGAGCTCATTGTCGTCGCCCGGCAATCGGGTGAGGATCTCCACGCCGGTCTCGGTCACCGCCACGGTGTGCTCCCACTGCGCGGACAGCTTGCGGTCCTTGGTCACCACGGTCCAGCCATCGGGCAGCACCTTGGTGTAGCGCGAACCTTCGTTGATCATCGGTTCGATGGTGAAAGTCATGCCCGGCTGCAGCACCACACCATCGCCGGGGCGGCCGTAGTGCAGCACCTGCGGTTCGTCGTGGTAGACCTTGCCGATGCCGTGTCCGCAGTATTCGCGCACCACGCTGAAGCGTTCGCCTTCGGCGTAGCTCTGGATGGCGTGACCGATGTCGCCGAGCGTGGCGCCCGGCCGCACCATGCGGATGCCGCGGAACATCGCCTCGCGCGTAACTTCCACCAGTCGCTTCGCCATCACCGAGGGCGTGCCGGCGTAGTACATGCGGCTGCTGTCGCCGTGCCAGCCGTCCTTGATGACGGTGACGTCGATGTTGACGATGTCGCCTTCCTTCAGCACCTTCGCTTCGCTCGGGATGCCGTGGCAGATCACGTTGTTGACGGAAGTGCAGATGGTCTTCGGATAACCGCGATAGCCGACGTTGGCGGGGATCGCCTGCTGCACGTTGACGATATGGTCGTGGCAGATGCGATCCAGCTCCTCGGTGGTGACGCCGGGCTTCACGTGCGGAGCGACGATCTGCAGCACTTCGGCGGCCAGACGGCCGGCGATGCGCATCTTCTCGATCTCGTCGGGAGTTTTGAGTTGTATGGACATGCCGGGATTATCGCCGATCGAGTCAATGCCTGAATGGACTCGTGCCTTTGCGGCAGGAACCGCGCTTCAGGCGGCAGAGTTCATTCCCGCGCTCGCTGTCATCTGGGCCGCGCGCCGGGCGTCTCCCACGGTGGCCGCATCCCTGGCTGGCGGGTGGCATGAAGCGAAATAGTTAATTTTTCGTCAAAAAGTGACGCATTTGGAGCTTTAGCCCCCTAAAATCACCAATTTTCCGGCCTTTAAAATCAGCTAGTTACAATCTGTTTTCATAAAGCGTGAACTTGATCAAACTGAATCAACAAGTTACAGAGGCAGATTCCTGTCGTTGATGACACCCTCGCAACATCCGGCATTGAAAAATGCCGCCGGTGCGACACGGACGCAGGCACTGGCATGCAACGTGCTTCGAATCCGGTTACCCGGCAATTCCGCCGGCCCGCACCCCGGTTCATGGCTTCGGAGACTCCAATGCGTCTGCTGACTTCCACCCTGCTCGCCACCGCCCTGCTCGCCGCCGGCAGTCAGGCGTTCGCCGCGGATACCACCACCTTCAACGTCAAGATCACGATCCTGAAGGCCTGCACGATCACCGCCGCCGCCGCGACCGACGTCGATTTCGGCAGCGTCGCCAACGACTCGACCGCCAACGTCGACGCCAATGGCAGCGTCACCGCTCGCTGCAGTCCGCTGACGCCGTACAACATCGCGCTCAACGCCGGCCTCAATGCGTCCACGGCCAACGACGTGAACACCCGTCGCATGAAGAACACGGACGGCGCGGTCACCACCAACAATTTCGTCGCCTACCAGCTGTATCAGAACGCCGGACGCACCGCGGTCTGGGGCAGCACGGTCGGCACCAACACCCTGGCGGCTACTGGCACCGGCTTGAACCAGGCCTACCCCGTCTACGGCCGCGTCGCCAATCCGAGCACCAACAACGCCGCGCCGGGTGCCTACCTGGACACGATCACCGCCACGATCATCTACTGAGTAACGGCGCATGGCACGGAACGGCCATCGCCTCGGGGTGCCGCGTTTCCCGGCCGCACCATGCTTTCCGGCCGCACCATGCTTTCCGGCCGCGATAAGCGCGGCCGGTCTCCTGTGGCTGCTGGCCATTCTGTGGTCGGGGACAGCAGCCGCGGCCAGCCTCCAGGTCGCACCGACCTCGCTGACCATGCAGGGCCGCCAGAACGCCGACGTGCTGTGGCTCAGCAACAGCGGCAAGGCGCCGGTGCAGGTACAACTGCGCGTGTTCCGCTGGACGCAGGCCGACGGCAAAGAATCGCTCGATACCACCCATGATCTGGTCGTCAGTCCGGCGACGCAGACGCTGACGCCAGGCCAGAAACAGCTCGTGCGGATCATCCGCACGACACCGGAAGCGGTGGCGGCGGAAACGACCTATCGCGTCATCGTCGATGAATTGCCCACGGCGACTCCCGAGCGTCCGGGCCTGCAGTTCGTGCTGCGCTATTCGATCCCGATCTTCGTGGTGCCGGAAGGCGCGACAGGAACGCCCGCGCTCGAAACCCGCCTGATCAGCGGCGAGGACGGCATCGGCGTTCTCGAAGTGCGCAATCGCGGCACGCAACATGCGCAGATCGCCGATCTCGCTTATGGCAAGGATGCCCAGACCGCCTCACCGGTCATGCCTGGCCTGCTCGGATACGCGCTCGCCGGACAAACCATGCGCTGGCCGCTGAAATCTCCCGCCTCCCATTTCACGGGCGGCACCTTCATTGCGAGGATCAACGGTGCGGCCACTCTCCAGCCGTTGGCTTTGCAGGCTGCGCCCTGAGTTGCTGCTGCCGTCCGCCTTGTTGCTGACGGGGTTGCCCCAGAGTGCCGCTGCGGAAGAAAGCGCTCGACTGCTGGCGGATGTCACGCTCGATCCGGCGATGGCGCCCGCGCGTACCGATCGCGATGAAGAGTTGTACCTGCAGGTGACGCTCAACCAGAGCGACACCGGCCGGCTTTCCCGCTTCGTACGCGGCGCGGACGGGCGGATGCGCGCGAGCACGGCGACATTGCGCGAAATTGGTTTTGCCCTGCCCGGACGCGATCCGGCGGAGATGATCGATCTGGGCACGCTGCCCGGCCTGTCCGTGCGTTACGACGCGGCATTGCAACGCATCAGTCTCGATGCGCCGCTGTCGCTGCTCTCGCTCGACACGGCGGTGTTGAACCGGCCCTCGGGCGCCGCCTCGAATCCAGCCGGCGCCTCGCCCGGCATGCTGCTGAACTACGATCTGTACGCCAGCCACGAGCGCGATGCGAGCAACCTCACCGCCACCGCGGAGTTGCGCGTGTTCGGCATCGGCAGTGGCGTCTTCAGCAATTCGGCGGTCACGCGCGCCTATCGCGAGCGTACTGACGACGGGCACGCTTATAACGAGCACGGCCCCCGCGATGGAAACAACGGCTGGCGCGGCGAGACCGTGCGCCTGGACACCAGCTGGCAACTGTCGCTTCCCGATTCGGCGATCAGCCTCACGCTCGGTGACACCTACAGCGGCTTCCTCGACTGGACGCGCGCGGTGCGGCTCGGCGGCGTGCAGATCGGGCGCAACTTCGGCCTGCAGCCTTATCGCATCACCACGCCCCTGCCCGCCTTTCTCGGCGAAGCGGCGGTGCCCTCGGCGGTCGATCTGTACGTCAACGGCATCCGCCAGTACAGCGGCGAGGTGCCGGCCGGTCCATTCCAGCTCGCCACCGTGCCGGGCATCAATGGCGTGGGCAATGCGCAGATCATCGTCACCGATGCGTTCGGGCGCACGCGCACGATCGATTTTCCGTTCTATGCCACGCAACAACTGTTGGCCAAGGGACTGTCGGACTGGTCTCTGAGCGCCGGCGTGGTGCGCGAGGATTACGGCATCCGCTCCTTCTCCTACGCCAGCGAGCTAGTGGGCAGCGGCAACCTGCGCTACGGTGTCAGCGACAGTTTCACCTTCGAGGCACACGGCGAAGGCGGTGGCGGACTCGCCAACGCGGGGTTGGGCGGGCTCTGGCTGCTCGGACGCGCGGGCGTGCTCAACGCGTCCTACGCGCGCAGCGCGCTCGACGGCGCGCAGGGCGGACAGACCGCGCTCGGCTACGGCTGGAACGACAACCGTTTCAATTTCTCCCTCGAAAGCCAGCGCACGCACGGCGACTACCGCGACATCGCCTCGCTGTACGGATCGCCCCCGCCCGACATCAGCGATCGCGTGCTGGCCGGCGTCACCGTGCCGAGGCTCGGCAATTTCAGCGTCAGCTATCTGCGTCTGCGTTATCCCCGCACCGAACCGCAGGACGGCGAGGAAGTATCGGAGCAGATCGATTCGCGCTACGCCGGCCTGTTCTGGTCGCAGACGTTCCGGCGCGGCTGGGCGGCGAATCTGTCGTACAACCAGAACCTCGACGATCACGACGATCGCACTTTCTATCTCGGCATCAGCGTGGCGCTCGGCGACGATCGCCAGGCGAATCTGTCGCTGCAACGCACGGGCCAGCGCGACAACGCCGTCATCGACGTCTCGCGGCCCGTACCGGGCGATGGCGATATCGACCGCAGCTACGGCTGGCGCGTGCAGGCACGCACCGGCGACGATGGCGAAGGCGGTCTCGCGGAAATCGGCTGGATCTCGCCCTATGGACGCTACGGCGCGGGCATCGCCGGCTTCGACGGCCACAGTTATGGTTATGCCAGTGCCAGCGGCAGCCTGGTGTGGATGGGCGGTCATGCATTCGCCTCGCGCAACATCACCGATGCCTTCGCGGTGGTATCGACAGAGGGGCTCGCCGGCGTGCCGGTGAAGCTGGAGAACCGCCTGGTCGGGCATACCGATGCGGACGGCATGCTGCTGGTCACGCCGCTGCGCGCCTGGCAGGACAACAAGCTGTCGATCGACCCGCTCGACCTGCCCGCCAACCTGCGCATCGACCGCGTCGAAACCTTGGCCACGCCACGCGATCGCTCCGGCATCGGCGTGCGCTTCGGCATGAAGCCGGTGCGCGCGGCCGTGGTGATCCTGCACGATGCTTCAGGCGCGCCGCTGCCGCTGGGCAGCCGCGTGCATGCGTCGGGTCTGAACGAACCCGCCATCGTCGGCTACGACGGCGAGACCTATCTCGACACGCTCGACACGCACAACAATCTGCGTATCCAACTGCCGGATGGCGGATCGTGCGAAGTGAACTTCGACTATCCCGCCGACGGCCAGGCGATTCCCCGCATCGGGCCACTGTCCTGTAGGAAGGCGGCATCGCCATGATGTCATCCTGCCTGCGCCTGCTGTTCGCGATGCTGCTGCTTGCCGGGGGCACGGCTTTCGTACCGGCCGCGAAAGCCGCCACCACCTGCACCGCCACCTCTCCCTCCCTGGCGTTCGCCACGGTGTCGACGACTGGGAACACGGACGTCTCCGCGACATTCGATGTCACCTGCTCGACCTTCGGGCTCGCACTCCTCGCCAACGCGAAGGTGCGCATGTGCCTCAATATCGGCGATGGCGTGCAGGGCGGCGGCAACTTCAATCCGCGGCGCATGCTCAACACCAATAACGATGCCTTGCAGTTCCAGCTCTACACCAACGCGGCGCGCACGCAAATCTGGGGGTCGCTCGGCAACGCGACCATCCCCACTCCGCTGCAACTCGATTTCGACTACCCCGTGCCGCTGCTCGGCGGTAATCAGACCATCACGGTCACGATCTACGGACGCGTGCCGACACAGTTGTTCATCGCCGGCAACTACAACAACCAATTCACCGGCATCCATACCTCGCTCAACTATCGCTACAACGAAACCCTGCTCGGCACGGCCTCCTATCCGGCCAGTTGCACGTCCGGTGGTGGTGGCGGTGCCAATCCCACCGGCGCTTTCCCGTTCACGGTCACGGCCACCGTGCCGTCCAAGTGCCAGGCCTACACCACCACCGACCTGGATTTCGGCAGCGTCCCGGGCTTCATCACCAGCGATGTCGACCAGACCACGACCATCGGCATGACCTGCACCGGCCGCACCGCCTGGCAGGTGGGCCTCAACAACGGCCTCTACGCCAGTGGCAGCGTGCGCCGGATGAAACTGTCGACCTCGACGACTTACGTGACCTACGAGCTCTATCGCGATACCTCCCGCAGCCTGCGCTGGGGCAACACCCTGAACACCGACACCGCCCAGGGCACCGGGACCGGCACGCCGCAGACCCTGACCGTCTACGGCCGCGTTCCCGCCCCGCAGACCCCGGCGGCGGGGAGCTACAGCGACACCATCACCGTCACGATCACCTATTAGCCGGCCTCCGGGGCCTGAAGCCGGTCCAGGGATCGGTTTGCAGCGGAATCCCCCCTCCGGCTATAATTCCGCGGCTTTGTGGGCCCCTGGCCCATGGAAGTCGCCCACGCCGGGCGTCACCGGCGAATACACACCCGCTGCAAACACCCGTGCCGGGGTCCTTCGCGAGAAGGTCGGTCACGGCGGCAGTCGGGGAGGCCCAACCCCGGAATTGTTGAAGGCATCGCGTGCGATGCCCGCGATTCCACACCCAGGAGTTACCAAGCAATGCCCCAGATCACCATGCGCCAGATGCTGGAAGCCGGCGTGCACTTCGGCCACCAGACCCGCTACTGGAATCCCAAGATGGCGCCGTACATCTTCGGTGCCCGCGGCAAGATCCACATCATCAACCTTGAAAAGACCGTGCCGCTGTTCGGCGACGCGATGAACTTCATCTCCGCGATCGCGCAGAAGCGCGGCATGATCCTGTTCGTCGGCACCAAGCGCAGCGCGCGCGAAGCCATCAAGGAAGAAGCCGAGCGTTGCGGCATGCCCTACATGACCCAACGCTGGCTGGGCGGCACGCTGACCAACTTCCGCACCGTGAAGGCTTCGGTCTCGCGCCTGAAGGAACTGGAAGCCGGCGAAACCGACGGCACCTTCCAGAAGCTGGTCAAGCACGAAGTGCTGGGCCTGCGTCGCGAGCGCGAGAAGCTGGACGCCTCGCTCGGCGGCATCAAGGACATGAACCGTCTGCCCGACGCCCTGTTCGTGATCGACATCGGCCATGAAGACATCGCTATCAAGGAAGCCAAGAAGCTCGGCATCCCGGTGATCGCGGTCGTCGACACCAACTACGATCCGGCCCTGGTCGACTACGCCATTCCCGGCAACGACGACGCCATCCGCGCCGTGCAGCTGTACGCCCGCGCCGCCGCCGACGCCGTGCTGGAAGGCAAGGCCGCCGCGCCGCAGGCAGCGACCGTGCGCGAAGAAGAGTTCGTCGAAGCCGATGGCGAAGGCAAGTCCGCACGCCGCGCTCCTCCGGCGAAGAAAGGCCCGCCCAAGCGCGCTTCCGCCAAGGACGACGGCCTGACCGAAACGCCGGCCGCCGAGTAATCCGGCCGTCACGCAGCCGCGCAATGCTGCGCGGCTGTCACTTCTGTTCGTCATGCCCGCGAAAGCGGGGTTTTCAACAGCCGAATAGCTGGTCATCCAGCGATTTCGTGCCGCCATCGCGTGCTTGCCGAAGCGCAAGGACGCTGAAATTCCGCTTTCGCGGGCATGACATCTCTAAACACATCGAGGTAACCCCCAATGGCTGAAATCACCGCTTCCCTGGTCAAGGAACTGCGCGAGCGCACCGGCGCCGGCATGATGGAATGCAAGAAAGCGCTGACCGAAAACAACGGCGACATCGATGCCGCCGCCGAGTGGCTGCGCAAGTCGGGCCTGGCCAAGGCCGACAAGAAGGCCGGCCGCGTCGCCGCCGAAGGCCGCATCTCGATGGCGCAGGACGGCGGCAAGGCCGTGCTGGTGGAAATCAATTCCGAGACCGACTTCGTCGCGAAGGACGGCAACTTCGTCGCCTTCACCGATGAAGTCGCCAAGACCGCGCTGAGCAGCGGCGCCCAGGACGCCGAAGCGTTGAAGGCGGCCAAGACCTCGGGCGGCAACACGGTCGAGGAAACGCGCGCGCTGCTGATCGCCAAGGTCGGCGAGAACGTGCAGGTGCGTCGCCTGTCCCGCATCGACAGCGCCAACAACGTCGCTGCCTACGTGCACGGCGGCCGCATCGGCGTGCTGGTCGAGGTCAAGGGCGGCGATGCCGATCTGGCGCGCGGCCTGGCCATGCACATCGCGGCGATGAACCCGCCGCACATCAAGGCGTCCGACGTCCCGGCCGAGTTCGTCGCCAAGGAAAAGGAAATCGAACTGGCCAAGATGTCGGAGAAGGACAAGGCCAAGCCGGCCGAGATCCTCGAGAAGATCATCGGCGGCAAGATCGCCAAGATCGTCAACGAGGTCACGTTGTACGGCCAGCCCTACGTGCTCGACACCGACAAGAGCGTCGAAGCCGTGCTGAAGGGCGCCGGCGCCGAAGTCATCTCCTTCCAGCGCCTGGCCGTCGGCGAAGGCATCGAGAAGGTGGTCGAGGACTATGCCGCCGAAGTGATGAAGCAGGCCGGTCTGGCGTAAGCCGCTTCCCTGCCCTCGCTAGAAACGAAGAAGCCGCGGTGATCCGCGGCTTCTTTTTTTGTTTGCAGTTCACTCAAGGCGTCTTCGGCTTGGTGGGCTCGGGCACGTTTCTCAGATTGGATTCGACCGACGTGGACGCGGGGCTCGAAGGAGGCTGTACCTGTCCCGCAGGCTTCGGAGGGGGCTGCACCTGTTCCGCTGGATTCGAAGGGGCCTGCACTTCTGTTGTCGGATTCGAAGGATCCAGCACCTTTTGAATCTGAGCATCCGTCGCCGTTTCCGCGACCGAGGACACCAACCGCTCCATCCAGGCCATCGTGCACGTGGATGCATAGAAATTGATCCTCGCCTCGACCTGCGCGACGTTGCTCACATCCTCCGTGCTCAGCTGCTTGAGTAACTGACCCCGCGCCCGATACAGCACATCGAAGTTCTTCCTGATGTTGTCCGGCGGCATGTACGAGGACGAGTAGTTGCGGAACACGTTGTCGGCGAACGCGAAACCGCCCGCGGCGAGAGACACAATCTGCGCGGAATTCTTCAGAAGTCCAAGCCCCAGTGCCGTCAGGCCACCGACATCCGATGTCGTGCTGCGCGCGAAACGTTGATGGCTGTATGCGTTCGTGAGCTGGTTGATATAAACGCCGCAATAGACCTCGGACAAGGCGAAGCCCAGGTACATGTAGCGTTGCAGATCGACCTTCGTAGGCAGCACGTCCTGTCTACGCGCGGTTTTCGCGGCGTCCTCGAAGTTTTCAATGAGGCTCGTGGGATCTCCGTAGTAACGCTTGACGTCAGGATCTTCTTTAGCGTCCTTGGCGGCCGTGTAAATCGGAAGCGGTACTCGATCGGGCCTGGCATCGCGAATGTTCTCGCGCATGCTGGTACAGCCGGACAGCAATAAACATGACGCCATGAAAATGGCGATCTGCGTCTTCATGTCTCCCCCCTAGAGAGCGTGATGACTTGAGTGATCAGCGATGGTGTCCGGCAAGGGCCGGACACGAGCCGCGTGCAAGCGGCGGCCCGCCCCACAATTTTTATCACTACGGGCTGCTCGCCGCTGCCTCCTTGTCGCCAACTGTCGCAATTCGCGATGGGCGTCGCATCTCGCCCCTGCGCCGCCAGGGTTCCGCCCCGCTCGGCCTGAAACGGACACAGCAAAAACCCCACCGAAGTGGGGTTCTTGCATCGCGCATTGCGAACCGTGGAACGAGGCTTACAAACTCGGCCCTTGCGGCTGCGCTGCCTGCGTCTGGCCAGGCTGGCTCTTCTCCTGCGCCTTGACCTCGGCATCGAACTGCTGCAACCGCTCCGACACCGGCTGCGCCACCGCCTGCTGCTTGTCCACGTACACGCGCTGGGTGTCGTGCGGGTTGTTCGGATTGGTCTGCGCCGCGATCAGGCCCTGCCCGGTCGTGCTGGCCACCAGGGCATCGATACGGCTGAGGCCCGTGACCTTGGCTTCGAAGGCGGTCGTCGCCGCCGCACGCTCCATCTCGTCGCGGTTCTTGAAGCCGCCGTTCGGGCCCAGCTTCTCCAGATGCGCCAGCGCCTGGTTGTACAGCGGGTTGTCGCGGCCCAGCTCGGCGTTGCTCGGAGCCGCCGGCCTGGGAGCCGGGGCTTCCGTCGTCGGCTGCGCCGCGCGCTCGCGGCCCGGCACCGTCAGATAGTTCATCGGATCAACGGCGCGGCCGTTCCGCCACATCTCGAAATGCAGATGCGTGTCGCCCTGACGCGGCGTGTTGCCCGTGCGGCCCATCGTGCCGACCTGCGCGCCGGCTTCGACGCGCTGGCCGTCCTGGACGTTGATGTCCTTCAGATGGAAGTAGCGCGTCACCACGCCGTTGCCGTGATCGATCGTGACCGTGTTGCCGGCGCCGCCGTTGTTCGGCTGCACGCGCACGGTACCGCCGGCGTAGGCCTGGATCGGATCGCCCACGTTGCCCTGGATGTCGACGCCCTTGTGCGTCCGGGTACCGCCGGCGCGGGAAGTCCCGAATTCGCCATGCCCTTCACCGTGCTTGTCGGCGCGGTTGATGGTGGTGTTGCCGGGCGCCGGCCAGTTGCCGTCGGCCTGTGGGGCCGGCGGACGATTGCGGCTTTCGGCCGGCAGCTGCAGCTGGGCGTTGATCGCGTCCAGCGTGCGGCGATCGGCGACGCCGGTGGGCTCGATGTGGTTCGCCTGCTGGAAGCTCCGAACCGACTCGGCCGTACGATCACCATAGATGCCGGTGCGCGTCTCCAGCTGCTGGCCGCGACCATCGCGGAAGCCGAGCTGGTTGAGCGACTGCTGCATGCTGATCACTTCCGGGCCGCGCTCGTTCTTGCGCAACACGCCGTCGGCCAATGCGGAAGCCGCCGGCGTCGTCGGAGTCTGGACCGGCTGCTGGCCAGCGGTGATCGGCTCGATGTCCTTCTCGGGAATCCGCACGCGATCGAACTTGGCATCCCAATAGTGAGTGAACGCCGTCGCCATCTCGCGCGGCTGCATGTTGCGGAAGTCCTGGTACTTGTGACCGGTCAGCCGCTCGAAATCGTCGGAACTGACGTTCGCCAAGATGTTGCGGCGCGTGCTGGAGAGGCTGAACTCGCCGGTCGCGATCGCGTTCTGGATCGAGCGATAGCCGCCCGAGCCCTGCTGATGCGCGAGGTACATGTCCAGACCGTTCGGCTCCGCCGCGCCGGACAGATACGGCCGGCCATTGCGCTCGTGCGTATTGACCAGATCGCGGCGGTTGTTCAAATACAAGCGCGCGGCCGCATCGGTGTTGACTTGCGGATCGTACTCGCGACCGGTGATCCCGTACTGGGCCGCCGTTCCCGGCACGAACTGGAACAGACCCTTGGCGTCACTGCCGCGGTTGTGCGCGCGCTCGTTGAAATTGCCACCGGTCTCGATATACGCGAATCGCAGGAAATCGTCGCGGGATATGCCCCGGTCGTTGGCGACGCGTTCGATGATGTCGAGAACTTCCCTTCTGCTGTAATCCTGTGCCATCTCTGGCTCCTCTTGGTGTTGTGCGGCGTCGTGCCGCGATGCGCCAACCGGACTCGTCCTTTAGTCTCGCGTTCTCGGTCAACAATGAAAAAGTATTAGGGGTTGTAGCTGTTCTTTTCCGTGTCGTACGCGTAGGTCGCGACGTCGGAAGCTCCCAGCGTGCGCGTCTTGCCCGGCGCATCGATCACCGTTCCGGACGGCGTCACCTGCACTGTCGGCAGACCGCTGCCCTGCTTGGGCGCCAGGAACGCCAGCGCGCCGGTGCTCTTCGCGCACGGCATCACCTTGCCTTCGTCGCAGGCCGCTTCGTTGTCCGATCCGGTCACGATGCTGCCGATGTAGGCCCAGTGCTTGTCGCGTAGCTTGTTCACTTCGGCTGGATCGAACACGAACAGCGCGAAGCCCGCCGTCGCCACACCGGTCGAGAACGTGGTCGTCGGCACCGCCAGCAGCAACCGGCCGTCCTGGGTTTCGTAGCTCTGCGGCTGGCGCGTCTCATCGATATCGCTCGCCTTGCCGTAGGCGCCGAACTCGCCGACGAAGCCATCCGCCTCCCGCAGCGCCCACGGCGCCTTGTCCTGCGGCTTGGTCAATTCGAAGGTGGCCTGCGAGATCGCCACCGTTCCTTCGGGATCGGCCGGCGCGTCCTGTTCTTCCTCGCCGAATTTTTCCGGCGTCTTGTAGGCGAAACCGGTGAAGTAGTGCTTGCCCTTGAAATCGAACTGATGGCCGTACCAGTAGGTCACCCAGCTGCCGTAGTCGACCTCGTACGAAGTGGCCCCGTCACCGTCCTTCTTGTAGATCATGTACAGCACGCTGTCCGGGGATGGCGGCTTGATGGCGGAGGCATTCTGGTTGTCGTTGGGCACTGTCGGAACATCCTGTTGTGTTGAAGGAGCGGAACTACTCTGTGAAGACGCCGCCTTGTCGCCGGGCGCGGCGGACGCGCCCTCCGGGGGCTTGGCATCGCATGCGCTGACCAACAAAACCGCCAGCGCCAAGAGAAGCGTTTTGCCGTGCGTCATGCCGTCGCGTCCTGGGGGTCGGGGGAAACCGGGAACGATCTTACAAGGAAACCTCCGGAACGACGCCCTCGCCACTCCCGAACGGCAGGGTATGGCGCCATCGCCGCCACCGAGAAATCACGGCCGACCGGACCCCGCCTGAGCGGGATCCGGCCGCCTTCCCCTTGACCTTGCGCGATCACGATCATCTCAAGCCGCCATCGTCTCAAGCCGCCTTGACAGGATTGGCATGCTGCTGCGTGCGCTGCTGATCCTGACGGACCTGCTCCGCTTGCTGGCGCTGCGCCTCCTGATCGAACTGCTGCAGGCTCTGCGCCAGCGGCTGCTGCGCCGCGGTCGCCTTGTCGACGTAGGCGCGGTTGACGTCCTCGGCGTTGTTCGGATTGTTCTGCACGGCGATCACGCCCCGGCCATTGGTGCTCGGCACGATCTCGTCGATGCGGCTCATGCCGCCCACCTTGGCCTCGAACGCGATCGCCGCGGCCGCGCGCTGCCGGTCCTCCGGATTGGCCAGGCCCGCCTGCGGACCGAGCTTCTCCAACTGCTGCAACGCCTGCTGGTACATCGGATTGTTCTTGCCCAGCTGTTCGTTGGCCGATGTCGTCTGCGTCGTTTCGCCGGCGTCGCGGCCTGCGGACAGCTTCGCGTCCGGCAGCTTCTTGGCGATGGCGTCGATGGTCTGCTTGTCGGCGATGCCGGTCGGATCGAGTCCGTTGTCGCGCTGGAAATTCTGCAGCGCATGGATCGTGCCTTTGCCGAAATCGCCATCGACCTTCAGCGGGCGATCCTTGGCATCCTTGTATCCGAGCGACTTCAGATCTTCCTGCACCGCACGGATTCTCTCGTCGAGCGCCTTCAACGTCTCCACGTTGGCCTCGCCGGTCACCGTCAACCCTCTGTCCTTCTGGAACGCCTCCACCGATGACTTGGTCGCGGCATCGAACTTGCCGGCCTCCATTCCCTCGGCGGTGAAACCCAGCTTGCCCAGGCGATCCTGCAACGCGCTCACGTCCTTGCCGGTATCGTCCAGCTTGAGCGGGCGGTCCGGGAATACGCCCAGATCGCGCAAGCCTTTCAGGGCCGGATCCTTCAGCATTTCCGGATCGCGGCCGTTGTCCACCAGATATTGCCGTAATCCCGATTCGAGGAATTTCTTGTCCTCGTCCGACAGCTTGACGTTCTCCGCGCCGACCGAATCGACGAGATTGGAGATGCGGCGCAGCACGTCGCGCGCGCCGCCGTCATTCTGACCGTACTGCGTTTCCAGCTTGTAGCGGATCATGTCATCCAGGCCGAAGTCGCCTTGCACCTGGATCTTTTCGGGATTGGCCTTTCGTCCCGGCATGTCCATCGCGGGATCGCTCGACGACATGCCCGCGAACTGCTTCAACCCGTCGTTGACCGCCGGGCCGTACTGATTCTGCGTATCCAGGATGATCAGCTTCGCCAGCGGGCTGTCCTGCAGGAATTTCTTGTTGGCCTCGTTTCCGATGCCATCGATCACCTCGTCCATGTGCTTGATCTTGGTGTCCAGCCGGGTGATGTAGTCGCTGTTGATCGCCTCCATGCCCGCCGTCGTGCTCAGCATCTGGTCGAGTTCCGGCTTCAGCCGGTTGTAGACCTTGAGATCGTCTTCGTTGAACTGGCTGAAGGGCTTGTACAGATGCGCCCGAATGTCGGCGAGTTCGGTGTCGTCGATGATGCGTTTCCCCGCCGCATCCGTGGCGGTGCCCGCGATTCGTTCGAGCAGATTCCGTCCGTCTTGATTCGCCCCGACGTCGTACTGGAAAGGGCCGAAGCTCGGGCCGCTGGCCGCGCGCTGCGCGTTGCTGATTTCGTAGGCACCTTCGCCGTTCCTCAGCTCGTTCTTCATCATCGCGCGATGGACGTAGTACTCCATCGTGCCCGGTTGCAGGGAATCTCCTCCCGTGAAACGCTCATTGGTCATTGCTATCTCCAACTTGATCCATGTTGATGTCGGTGAACGTCCCTAACCCGGTCGTCACGTTTCCTCGCAACCGCGTACAGACTTACTGCGCGCGGTTCCCCGCATAATCGCCACGCCAATCTTCCAACTCCTGCGCCCGGCGCGCGACGCTTTCCATCCGACATATCGACTCCGTACTCGGTGCCGCGGTCGATCCGAACCGTGCCGCGCGTACCGCGCAATCCTTCTGATAGAACGCCAGCCATGCGCGCTGCGCTTCCTGCACCGGCGCCGCCGCGGGCTTTGCTTCGTCCTTGCTCGTCTCCAGCGTCGACAACAGGGCGCGATATGCCTTGTTCAAGCGCGCGTCTTGATAGGCAAACTCTTCATCGGCGCACTCCCCCTGTGCCGGAACCGCGCCTTGTGCCTGCGTGAAACAAGCGTCGTAGCTTTCGCGGATGCCGTAGTAACGCGGCGAGATGTAGGAGAGCCTTTCCACGCCGGGCATGATCGCGATGCCGTTGATCACCTCTCCGGCGGAAGCAGGCGCTTTCTGCACCGCCGCTCCCTTCGTCGCGTTCCCGGACGAAGCTTGAGCAGCGTCGGCTTTGGCTTCAGCGAACGGCGCTGGGTTTTGCCCGCTTGCTCCCGCCTGATCGGCGGCAGCCGAGTTCCCCGCGCTGCAGGCAGCGGCCGACAGGGCAAGCAGGGCGAAAAAGCTGACGTGCTGGATGGGTTTCATCATGCGGCTCCCAGGAAGGAATGCGATACGACCCGCGAACAGTAACGCGAGTCGCCCGTGTTCGGTCCAGATCTGTTTCCGGCGCGCGCACGAACGCCCACCTCCGCAGCAGCGGCAGCCGGGTAATTTGAAAAGCGGCAAACGAACTCCAGCATATTGCGATCCTGCAACGCTTGGCACGCCGACCGGCGTACCGAATTTCAGTGCCACCCCTGAATGGAATTTCGATGATCGAAACCCCTTCCCTGGCGCACCGAGGCGACGTTCGCGGCGGACAGAATCAGAGCAACTTCCGTACCAGCCTGTCGGGCGAATCCGCAGCCATCCTGGCCGCTCGTTCGTGGGACTCGCCATCGCACTCGGGCGGTATCGTACCGCAGTGAACTTCTTCAATGCCAGGGCCGGACATGCCACCAATCGGCCAGATAATCCGTGCCGTTTAACTTCGTACGCCCCAATACACAGCAAAGCAGGCGCGTTCACCAACCGCTGACCGATGCCATTTCGGATTCGACGCAATCGTCGGGAATCGACGGCCATCTCCCTGTCCCCAGGCTTACTTTCTTCGCCGCGAAAAGTTCTGTGCCTTCAAGAACCGGCAGCCTTCCTTGTGCCCCTCGTACTTGCACTTGCCGATCGCGGCGAAATCAACGCTGTCTTCCCTGCCGGCATATGAGGCGAAAAGACTTCCGTCATCGCTCGTCGCGACGCCCAGGAAGCCGTTCAGGGCCGTTCCTCCGAGCATGCAGCCCTGCGCCCCGTCCCTACTGCAGGCTCCCAATGCTTGCGAATTGGCTTCTTCCGAGGATCGGTTCGATCCCGCGAACCAATAAAAAGGGCCTTGACCAGGTTTGATGCCGAAGGCAACGGCGCCATAGGTATCGACCCAGCCATCGTCCGGAGGCGGTGGCGGCACGTAGTCATACCCATAAGCCGGCGGAGTTTGCTGATTGCCAGCCCCCTCATTGTAATTTGGTGTCATGCAGCCAGGATCCTGGGACATCGGGATTCCCGTCTCTGGGCAAAGCAACTCCTGAGCGGTTGCCTGCCCAATCGCTAGCAGACCAATCAACAGCACTCCGATCTTCATACTGGCTCCCTCCGCTGCTGTGCGGCTGGCTTATACAAACTGAATCCTTGCCACAAGATACTGCCCATTCTCGGTTGTTTTGTCTATCAGGGAATCCTTACCCACTGACAGTGAACGGAATGAATCTGGCCGCAAAAAACAAAGCCCCCGCAATGCGGGGGCTTTGTATGCCAGCTAGCGGAACGGGCCTGCTAACTGCTCAATAATTAACAAACTCTGGCTTGCTGCAGGCGGAATAGAAAACCCGGCAATTCGCATCTTCCTTGGCACACTTGTTAATGCCTATTTGCGAAGCCTCTTCCACGGTCGCCGCGCTTGCCGTGTTGTAGACCTTGTTGCCAGTCACCAGCACCGCACATTGGTTGTAATAGGAAATATCAAGCTTGCAGCCGGCTCCGCCGCCCTTGGCACGACAATCGGCAAGTGCGGCTTGTACGGCCTCTTTTTCAGACGGCAGACCTACAGCTGCGCCCAAAATACCTTTGAGGGCATTACCACCGATTGCTCCCCAGGTTGTTTTCCACTCACCTGTCGGCTGTGGCGCAACCTGAGTCTCCTGAATCGGGGCATCAGTTCCCCCCGGCGCACAGCCCCAGACATCTCCGTACAGCCTAGGTGTTTGACCTTGTGGGCAACCACCTTCGGCATAAGCCATGCCACTCAGAGCCAGCAAGCCCATCATCAACAACACCTTGGCTTTCATGCCTGCCTCCTCCAGCCGTTAAACGTCACCTCTATTAGGCGGTCCAGATGGCTTAGCCTGAGGTGAACCAGGACTGGTCGGGGTTCCCCCACCGGTCGGGCCACCGGCGAGGGTGCCGCCACCTCCCGTGGAACTGCTAGCTCCAGGGCCATAGCTTGTCGGTCCATGCTGAAGTTCAGGGGCCATAGGAGTTGCTTGCGGGAGCTGAGTTCCAGTTGACGAGTATGTCGACATATCTCGACCTGCTAGCTGAGAGCCCTGTTTCACCTGATCTGATGAAGCAGCGGTTGCACCCGTTCCAGCACCAGCACCACCACTTGCCGCATAGGTGTTAGTAGCTTGGCTTCCATATCCACTTGTCTGATTACCAGTGGATGTCTGCTGGCCCGTCCCTCCGCTTGGTTGCGAAGGCTGGTACGACCCAGGCGGCTGTCCTTGCGGACCCGGCTGGCTAGTGGTGCTATAGCGACTCGTAATCGACGCCGCGCCAGCCGCACCACTAATCTGAGCATAAGGCAGGAAGGAGCCCAACGTTCCCTGGAAGAAGTTCGCTGCCATCGGCGGTACTGTCAGGATCAGCATTGTCAGGATCATGCCCATGCCGCCTTGCTGCAACGCTTGGCTGTTGTAACCGCCAACGATGTTGTCGCCCAAGAGCAGATTGCCAGCAATGGCACTGCCCCACATGGCGGCGGCCACACGCGTCACCATGTCCAGTGCGATCGAGGTCATCGCGCTCAACATCGCCATGCTAAATAAGGTGCCAATTCCGTAGAACAACCATCTTTGGAACAGGCTCTTGGTGAAATCGAACAGCAGGCAGAGAATGAACAACGGCCCGAAGCCGATGAACATCGCCATCGCCACCTGATACAGGAGCAGCATCGCGCCCGCCACGATCGCGGGGCCGCCCGACCCAATTCCGATCAACAGGCCCGCGCGGTCTTTCTCGCTGCTGAGTCCCGGATCGCCCACGGTATCCAGCATGTCGAGGCTGGTCATGGCCACCTGCATCCAGCCCAGGTTCTCGTCGATCTTGTCTTCCGGACCGCCGCTCTCGCCTGTCACCACGTAGTGGATCTCGTTCTTGAGATCGGTGGTGAAGAATTCCGTCAGGCTGCCGTTGAAGAGGGAGAACGAGATTGCCGCGCCCACGATCACGACCGCGCGCGCGGTGTTGGTCACCAGCGCCACCGCCGATTCGCGCATCTGTCCGGTCACCATGCGGTAGCCCTGGAACATGATCCAGATGGTCAGCACAGCCGTCGCGATGATCGCGACAAGGTCCATCATTCGCCCGACAATGCCTTCGGTCAGGTCCTGGATCTTGTCTTCCAGGAAGTCGAGGATGAACTTGAAAAAGACGTAATCACCGAATGAGCCGATCGAAATTACTTTCGGGCTCAACCAATGCCAGATGTCCAGCAGTCCGACCGCTACTGCGATCCCCTGTAAATCCATCATCACTTGTTGCTCCTTGCCAATCTATGCCCCAAAAGCCCGCCTGATGCCCTCAGGGCACCGACAGGGCCGTCTTCAATGCCGCGGTCTTGACCACTTCCCCCATGATGCTGGGCTTGCCGCGCAGCGTGGCCTGCGCCAGTGTCGCCTGCACCTGCTTTTGCGACTTGATGTACGTGTTGTAGGCCGTCATTCGCGCCTGGAACTCGCCCATCTTCTGCTCGATTTCGCCGTTGGTCTTCTCGATCTCGTAAATCGAGCCGCTCATCTCACCCGAAGTGCGCGTACCGGTGCCACGGAAGGACGCCAACTGCGACCGCAGGGTATTGAGCTGCCCCATGCTGTCCTGCATGTAATCGACGATCTCGTTGAACTGCCGGTTCTGCATGCGCTGGATACTGACGCACAGCTCCTGCTGCTTGCGCTTGGTATTGTCGTTCATGCCAAAACCGACCATCTCGCCCATCAGGCTAGACAGGACCGAACCGATATCACCGTTCACACCACACTTTTCGGCCACCATATGGTTCTCTGGCACGCGCTGGAGCGCGACACCCGCCGGCAACCCCAGCGTGGAGATCATGCTGTTGATGCTGTTCATCATGTCTTGGAACTGCTGCAGGGTACGAATCCAGCGGGAGGCCTTTTCCCCATATTCGGCCAGCGCTTCGATTTGACGCAGCAGCGTGTCGATCTGACTCTTGACATTGGCGATCAGGGCGCCGCCGCTTTCCATGATCGGACAGGGCGCACCGAACATCCAGAACGCATAACAGAACTGCGCGTTGGCCGTGCTCGCGCCCCCCAGCGACAGCGCGCCAGCCAGGATGGCCACGCGCAAGGGAGTGACGCGACGGCGGCGGCGCGGCGATTGAGAAGTAGCCATGGAAACCTCGTCAGGATCAAATGGATGTCGGTAACCACCGATCGCCAATATCAATCCCCTACTTTCAACGCCGTCGCCAATGCTGCGGTCTTGATCACCTCGCCCATGATGCTGGGCTTGCCACGCAGCGTGGTTTGCGCCAGAACCGCCTGGGTCTTGTCCATCGCCGCGATGTAGGTGTCATAGGCCTTCATGCGCGACTCGAACTCGCTCTTGGCCTGCTCCATTTCACCGTTGGTCTTCTGGACCTCGTAGATCGCGCCGTCCATCTGGCCCGAGGTACGGGTACCGGTACCACGGAAATTAGCCAGCAAGGACTTCATCGAGTTCATCTGGCCCATCGTGGTGGTCATGTAGTCGACCATCTCGTTGTACTGGCGGTTGCGCATGCGCTGGGCGCTGACGCAAACCTCCATCTGTTGCTGCTTGATCTTGCCTTCGAGGCTGACACCGACCAGCGAACCCAAGGCGCTGCTGAGGATGCCGCCCAAGTCGCCCGGGTTGCCGCCGCACTTCTCGGCGACCATGAAATTCTCGGGAACCTTCTTCAGGTTCACACCCATCGGCAGGCCCAGCGTGCTGACCATGCTGTCGATGCTGTTCATCATGTCGCGGAACTGCTGCAGCTCGCGCGTCCAGCGCGATGCGGTCTCGGCGTACTCACCCACGGCCTCGACCTGCGTGAGCGCAGTGTTGACCTGATTCATGATGTTGGTGAACAGGTTGCCGCCGATCTCGACCACGGCTTGCGCCTGCACATTGCCGGCAGTCAGCGAGAAACCGAGGGCAACCGTCAGGACGGCGGCCTTGAGGCGGACGGAGGCACCGGAACGGCGCGAAGAAGTCTGTGCAGTAGTGATCGTCATGATACTAGCCCCTAGTTTGGGTTGGGTCCTTTACCACCGGCGTACCACGCCGGGCTGGTCGTACTTCTACAAGGTAAAAATAACACAAATTTGATTACTGAAACTAGCACTTACGGCCGCCAAACACCCGTTCGTCCGATGCCCGTCCAGCCCGCCTGCCCGCACTGAAACCGGCAAGCGAAGCTGGCCATCGGCGGGGCAATCAGGCATTGGCATGACTGGCCGTCCGACCCGACGCCTTGGGTCCCTTGCCCGAACCCTTGCGCTGGTCATAGAAGGTATCCAGCCACTGCTCGGGCTTGAGATCGTCGGGGCTCACCCCCTCCGCGCGGGCCCGTTCGGCCAGAATGCGATGCATGATGTCGATGTTGTCGGTCGAGGCCGAGATCACCGCCAGGGCATCGTCCATGCCGCGCAGGTTGAGCTGGCAGACGCTGGCGCCGTGGCCCTGCTTCACCAGGAAGCAGCGCGAACGCTCGTCGAGGCTCTTCACCACCTGATATTCGGCATCGGTGAGCTTGAGACCGTCGACATAATCCTCGCGGCTGGCGTTCGGATTGGGCAGCAGCACCAGGGTGGCGGTCTGTTCGATCAGGGCGGCGGAGATGTCGCTCTTGAGCGCATCCTCCGGGCTCTGGGTGGCGAAGATGCCGAGACCGTTCTGCTTACGAATGGTCTTCTGCTTGTTCTTGGCGAATTCCTTCAGGCCGCCGGAGCCGTCGAGGATCTTCCAGAACTCGTCCATGACATAGATCAGCGGGCGGCCGTCGATCAACTCCTCCAGCCTGTGCAGCAGATAGTTGATGACCGGCACGCGCACTTCGGGGTTGTCGATGACGTCGGTGTAGTCGAACCCGATGATGTTGGCCTTGTGCAGGTCGATCTCGTCCTTCGGGTTGTCGAACACCCAACCCAGCGAGTTACCGGCGGTCCACTTGCGCACACGCGCATAGAGGCCGTCGTCGCCCATGTTGGGCAGGCTCTTCTGGAAGTTGGTCATGGTGCGCAGATGCGGCGGCGTGTCGAGGATGTTCTCGACGGCGCGGAAGATGTCTTCCTCCTCGCGCGCGCTGTACTCGCGCTTGCCGGCCAGCACCTTGATCAGGTCGGCCAGGAACTGGACGTTGGCTTCGTTGCGCTCGCACTGGAACGGGTTGAAGCCGGTCGGCTGGCCGTTCTCCAGCGCAAGATAGTTGCCACCGCAGGCGCGCACGAAGATCTCGGCGCCGCGGTCCTTGTCGAAGAAGAAGATGGTCGGCGTCGGCTTGAGCTTCTGCACCTGGCTGAGCAGGAAGTTGATCAGCGCGGTCTTACCGGTACCCGACTTACCGATCACCATGGTGTTGGCGATGGCCTTCTCGCCGAGCGAGTTCTCGGCCGGATGCGTAGCGTGGAAGTTGAAGTAATACGGCTGGCCGTTGGTGGTCTGCAGCGTGGTGACGCACTCGCCCCAGGGATTGTTGTCCTTCTTGCCGGTGGCGAAGTTGTGCAGCGGCGAAAGACCAAGGAAGTTCAGCGAGCTGAGGCTGGCCTGACGGGTGCGGTACTTCCAGTTGCCTGGGAACTGCGAGTAGAACGAGGACACGACGGCGAGGTCTTCCTTCGCCGACACGAAGCCGGCGTTGGACAACTCGGCGCGTGCGGTGGCGATCTGCTGCGAGAGCTGCTCCTGGGTGTCCGCGTACAAGGTCATGATGAAGTGGTACTCGCCGAGCACGAAGTTGCCCGAGGCGAGCTGGTCCATCGCGTAGTCGAGTTCGACGATCTGGCTGACCGCCTTGTCGCCCGAGGAAATCATCTGGCCCTTGGTGCGTTCGAGCACCTTCAACGCATCGTGCCGCCCCATCGGACTGAAGGAATGGGTGAGCACGTATTCGAAATCGAGGTACTTCAGGCCGTTGAGGATGCCGGGATACGTGCCCTCGGCATACTCCTTGATATTGAGGATCGCGCCGTAGCGATTGACGCCAGTGGGCGTATTGATGATGAAGTCGCCGGTCTTGTCGGAGAACATCAGCCGGCTCACGCCGAGGTAATCCTTGACAGGCGCTTTCAGCACCGGCACCGGCTCGTCGATGCGATTGAGCAGGTAACCGAAGAATTCGAGGGTTTCGGAGAAGACGATGCCGTTGTCGGCTTCGTAGACACCAAGACGATATGGCGCGTAGTCCTTGAGCACGGCTTCGACGTTGCCCGCCAGCTCGAGGATCTTGCCGACCGCCTGCTCTTCCTCCGCCTTCAGCTGCGCGGTATCGGAGGTCTTGGCCACGAAGCGCTTTCCGCTCACGATCGGGCGGTAGATCATCGTCAGATACAGCTCGTTCTGCATGATCTTCTGACTCGAGAGCGCCTCGTAATAGCCATCCGAGAGCGTCTGGTTGAAGACATGATCGAAGCGCGGCCGCATGTTGACGCGGCGGCGGCGGCGGATGTCGTGGACCCAGAAGGCGACGTTGACGAAGTCAGGCGCCCGCAAGGTCTGCAACATGCGGTTGAAGGTGTTGTGCCGGTGCTCGATTTCCCACTCTTCCCTACCGACGAACGGCAGCCCGCCAAGGTGCCAGGTCATCAGATAGTCGCCACCGGTTGTTTTGACGACCGTCGGCGAGACATGGGTGGAAAGCGTGATGAACTCGTCGATGGAGGTATCGCGGCTGAAGATGGGCATACGTCGCCTCGGGGAGCATTAGGACATCACCGCCATGGACCCGGGGACCGGGTTCCGCACCGGGAGCTCCGTGGCGGCGTCATTCGGTGTCGCGTTGTGTTCGGTGTCGTGATCGGTAAAGCACCGGAACGCGAACGCCTTTTGCGGGCGTTCGCGTTCCGGGGAACTACTTGCCTTTTTTCTTCTTCTTGTCGTCTTTCTCATCCCGCAACCGGTTGGGCGAATACACCCACATGCCATTGTGGAACTGGCGGTTGCGCGTCAGGAACTTGAACTGCAGACGCAGCCCCAGCAGCCTGAAGATCATCTCGTCGCGCTTGGCCATCATCCGCATGACCCAGATGACGATGGGACACAACAACAACAGGAAGAAGTTGGTGTAGATCGCCAGCAGGAAGACCCCGCCCACACCGAATGCGAACGGCACGTAAGGCACGCCGAACAACATGGCGGGGCGAGTGCATCCCCGGAAAACTACATTTTTATGCATAGATCGGCTGGAGGCTCTGCAGCATGTTGATGGCGACGCCGCAGTTGTTCGAGAAGTTGTCCGGCAGGATCATCTTGGCGAACTGAGCCGCGCCACCGATCAGCACCGCACCGATCAGGATCGGGGCGACGTCGGAGATGCGCTTGTGGGCGAACGCGATCTGATAGCCGGCGAAGATGATGGCGATGGTCACCACCGCGATCGAGGCGATGTTCAGGATCGTGTTGATGTTGGTCAGGAACGAGCAGACGGCACCCGAGGTGCCGGTCGCTTCGTCCTGCGCCCAAACCGACATCGGCAGCAGCACCAGGGCGGCGACGGCGAACCTCGTCCATGCGTTTGCGCGCGATTGGTTGATCATATTGGTGGATGACTTCATTGCTTGATCCCTCTGTTGGGTGGGTAGAAACGAGGCATTCATTTGCCTCACTAGGTAACGAAACTCAAAAAACAAAAGCACTATCAACAACGGTTCCGGATGCCGCGGATGCGGCGACCGCCGGTTGCAGCTGCGGCGGCTGATCCTCGGCACCGAGCATGACCGGACGATCCAACGCTGGCGGGAGTCCCGCCGTTGCCACGGCCAATGTCTCGGAGTTCTGGATACTAGGCTGGATACTAGAATTGATGGACGTGACACTAGGATTGACGGGCGCGGGAACAACTTGAGGCGCTTGCGCCGTTTGAACAGGAGCAGCATAGGCTGCGGACAACCGGGAAGTGGAAGCCGGCATCCGCTGCGCGGCCGTGTTCGCCTGCGGCGCGCTTACCGCGGGTGCCGGTGCCTGGAACGCTGCCGCCGCCGCTGCGGGTGCCGGAGCCGGTATCTGCGTGGCGGCGACGCGACGCGCCACCGGATCAGTCGCCAGCGGAATGGCCATGGGATCCACGGCCACGCTGCGACCGGTCCAGCCACTCTGGATCGAAGCGTAGATCTTGCGCACGTAGCCGTGCCGGAACCCCGTCGAGAAATCGCCGGAGTAGTAGCAGCTGAAGGACTTGCCCCAATCCCCTTTCGAGCGTGAATAGCACTCGGCCAGGATGCGCGAGCCGGCCTGCAGATTCGGACACACTTCGAAGGCACGCTCGTAGGAGCCGATGCCGTACTTGGCCAGGTTGTAGCGGTTGACCTGCGCCAGGCCGAGCGAGAAGTTGTAGCCGCGGCTTTCGAGCATGCGCACGGTGGCGAGCGCTTCGGGCAGCGTCTTCGGCTGCCGGACCAGACGCCCGCCTACCACGCCGATGGCGTAAGGGTTGTATGAGGATTCGACGCGCACGACATGGTGCATGACGTCCATCGAGACCGCCAAGCCCGGACAACTCGCGAGATCCATGTCAGGCAACATACCCACTCCACTCCTTCCCCCGTCGATGCAGAGCGAAGCCCATGCACAGCGACAACCGGCGGCGGGGATGTTCCCTACCCCATCGCCGGAAATTCCTTTCCGACATGATGCACGGCTGTGCTGACAAGTCAATCTTAACGAACGCCTTCACATGCACGTTTTCGCCTCTGCAACGAGGTGCAATTCGTGTCGAGACGAACGTCACAGGCGCGCTCATTCCGCGAGGCTCCGCTCGGGGTCGAAGTCGATCCCGGTGATGTAACGGCTGCCCGCATGCGCCTTGATGTGGACCACGACGTCGATGGTCATCATCAGGAGCCGTTTGATGGTGCTGAACTCCAGACCCGACCCCTCGTTGGAAGCCTTCACCATCAGCGCGAGCTGATCCCAGGTCTGGCTGGGGCTACCGGCATGGCAGCTGGTGATGGAACCGGGATGGCCGGACGCGCAGTTACGGATGAAGTAGAAAGCTTCGTCGCCACGGAGCTCGGCCAGGATGATCCGGTCCGGCTTCATGCGCAGACAGGCTTCCATGCAGCTCTTCGCGGTGACGTTGCTGGTGCTCTGCCCGCCCTTGGAATACAGGAGGTGGACGACGTTGGGCTGACTGATGAACAGCTCGCGGGCGTCCTCGATGGTGACCAGCCGCTCGTCCGCCGGGATGTGCTCCACCAGCGACTTCATGAACGTGGTCTTGCCGCTGCCGGTCGCGCCCGACACCACGACATTCTTCTTGTACGAGACCGCCTTCTTGAAGAACTCGGCGTAGTTGCGCTCACGGCGCAGCTCGAGCAACTCGCGGTCGTGCTCGCTGACGGTGCCTTTCTGTTCGAGGATCTGATCGAAGAAGCCGCTGTCCTGGTACTGCTGCAGCGTCCGCGTCTGCTTGGCCGGCAGGCGGATGGTGATCGAAACCTTTCCCGGATCGCAGGCAGGCGGGATGACGAACTGCGCGCGCTGCCCGGTGGGGAACGTCAGCGAGACCACCGGGTCGGTATCGGTGATGCGCTGACCGGTGTTGCTTTCGTTGACGACGGCGGTGCAGAACTGGCGAGCGCGTTCGAAGTTGAGCGTCGGTACCTCGACGCGCTCCCAGCCGTTCCGGGTTTCCAGATACACCTCGCCGGGACGGTTGATGCAGATTTCCGTCACATCCGGCGAAGCCATGTAATCCAAGATCCCGAGTACTTGGTACTGATACTCCAGAAAGTCGTTGGAAACCTTCGCTAGCGGCGAATCATCTTCCACTGCCAACCATCCCCATCAACATCAGCGACCGATTCTCGGCAGCACGTAGGCGAAATCGACGTCCTGCGCGACATACACGTTGATGATCGTGCCTTGGTTGATGGTGACCGTGGCCGGACGATTCATGCTCTTCGTCAGGGCCTGATTGGCCAGCCTTTCCATCGTTTTTGCGGTCACGCTCTCATACGGAGACTGCACGACGACGCCACCGTTCGATATTTCGTTCTGCACCGGCCCGTGCTCGGCCGCCGCATATTTGAAGGCATCCGCCACAAGACTGATCATCAGCGCGGAAGCGATCCGGCTCGGCCAATGGGCATCGTACTTGCCGGGATGGCCAGCACTGCCGAGACCGTCGACGCCAGGGCTCTTCATGGTGACGTTGAAGCCGTTCGGCGTGATGATCCGGTCCCAGATGACCGCGACTCGCGGACCGTTCGCATCCGTGTCGTACGCACCCAGCACCTTGGAGCCCTTCGGCAACAGCAACTTGCGGCCGTTGATCGAGTAGACCGGCTCGGTGACGATGCAGGACGTGAAGCCCGGGATGTCGGTGATGATGCGGGTTTCGAGCACGCAGCGGATGAAGGTTCCGCGCACGAGCAGCGTGTCCGGATTACGCAGGGTCTGCGCATTGGCGGCCTTGCTGATCAGCGACTCCTTCTGCGCCGGCGGCGCGCCGCCAAGACCAGCCGCCTGCAAGGCCTGCTGTTGTCTTGCCATCTGCTGGTCGAGCGCGGCACTGATCGCGGCGTCTTTTGCGCTTCCTCCGCCACCACCACCCGAGCTGTCTCCGCCGGCGCCGATGATGCGTCGCTCCATCAAGGACGGACCGGTGGGCTGCGGCGGACCTTCCGATCCGGGCTGCTGCGAATAAGAAGCCGGCGGGAGCTGCGGCTCCTGAGCCAGACCGATCGGCGGCGTCGGCTCCTGTGCCGGCGGCGGCAGCGGCGGCGGCGTGTTGATCACTTCCGGCAGGTCCGGCACAGCGACCTTCTCCTGATCGTCCGCCTTCGCTCGCGTGTCCTCGCCACCGGTCGCACGCTTGTACATGAAGAACAGCAGCAGGATCAGCAGCAGCAACGCGGCGCCGACGAACAGCAGCATCTTCGCGTCGACCTTGCGGTCGCGTGGCGATTTCAGGAATGGCGCGTTGGCGTCCAGATCAGGCGGCGGCGCGGCCTCCTGCTGCGACAGATAAGGGTTCGCGGGCTGCTGCTCGTAGCCGCCGCCCTGCGGTGATCCGTACTCAGGAGAGCCTGGCTGATTCGGAGGAATGTTCTGGTTCATTGTGCTTGGTTCCTGCGCACGCCGATGACGTTCTTGCCGTGTCGAATGACCAAGAACGGATAAATGCCGTGAACGACGATGATGTTGTTCTCGACCGTGGTATTGACGACGAAATCTTCGCTGTTCTTGCGTTCACGCCCATACACGGCCGGGAAATTGCCGCTTGGGAATTTGCTCAGATCGGGCATCCTGATGTAGGTGAAACGCCCGTCGTCGTAGACGCTGGCCGGAACCAGCCAAGTCAGCTTCTTGCCGCGCACGGCATAGTCGTAATTGAAGTTGTATTCCCTGTCCGAGCGCAGTTCCGTGCTGATCTCGGGGGCGACATCGGCCTCCGCCACGAACTTGGTCTCGTTGGGATACTTGAATAGGACCTTGTACTGGACGCCCTGGTTCTTGGCCTGCTCCAGCGCGCGCCAGTCGGTCGCCACCACCTTCAGCTCGAACACGTAGGAATGCGTGGCGGTGCGGATGACCAGGTTGGTGTCGACGTCGACGTTCTTCGGCTTCAGGTAGAAGACGTTATCGCGACGCGTCAGTTCCCAGCCGCTGGTGAAACCGGTGCTGTAGTCCAGGATTTGCTCGTCCGGACTCAGTTCGATCTGGGTCGTGATGCCGAGGCCGGTCCGTATCGTGTAGATGGTGTTGTCCGCGTATTCGTATTCCTGGATGGCCTGCGCGCCGACTGGCAGCGCCACACAGGCCATGGCCAGGAACAAAATCCCTGCCAGGCAATGTCTACTGGGGCGATTCATCGAATGTTGCTCCATTAAATATCAAGGACTCGGCGAGGGTTGCGTGGTGGCGGGATTTGCGGCGGGAGCAGCGGGATTCGCTGTTCCTGGAGTGCCGGGAGCCGAGGGATTCGCCGCTGCCGCCGGATCCGTCATGGCCGCGCCCGCTGGAGTGGCGGCATTGGCCGGCACGGTCGCAGCTTCCTCAATCTGCTGCGGCGGCGGAGAAGACACGAACTCCTTGTCGACGCGATAACCCGTCACCCAGAAGCCGAGCGGATTTTCCATGCGCAGCGGCTCTTCCATCTCCAGGTCATCCCGGTAGGTGAACTGGATGGCCGCGATGTTCGTGTCGAGCACCTTGGACGTGCCGTTCTCCTTGTTGAACAGGAGGCGCTGGAAGCGCACCGTCGCGCTGCTCTGCGGCGCATCCTTGCCGACCTGGATCTTGGGCGTGCCGGCCAACTGCACGCTGATCAGAACGACGCGGATCGCCTCGTTGCCGGCGTAAGCGCCGAACAGGTTTTGCGGATTGCTGCGATCGAACAGACTTCTGTAGGCCTGCCTGATGTTCGGCGCCGCCATCGCGTTGACGGTGGTCCAGTCGCGCCTGCGGATCAGGTTGTCGCGATCGAACGATTCACGGGCCACCACGAAGTGGGACACGTTGCTCTTGTTGATCGCTTCGCTGCTGAAGATGGCGTTGGTGTTGAAGTCCATGCGCAGCTTGGCGACCGTGCTGGTGCCGGTGTAGGCATCCGCCATCACCAGATACGGCACCTTCTCCTTCAGCGGCAGCATGAGGAAATAGCCGCTGGCCAGGATCAGCGCCATCAAGATCGCGCTGAAGGCGGTCCACCAGGCACGCTTTTCGCTGCGACGCGCGATATCGGCGATGGTCACCTCGAAGTCGACCGACTTCGAAATGATCTCCCCGGTCTTCGCCGTCTGATTTTTCTCTCGCCGCATCATGCGTCGCCCCCCATGGAAATGACGAACGCGGAGCCGCGAGCGCGCTCTGTCCGCGAATCGAGACCTTCGATCATCACGGCGTCTCGGCGGCAGGCGGTGGAGCTTGATCGGCCGACGCTGTCGTCGCCCGCACCACGATCTGCCTGCCGTCGGTCGTCACCGACACGTGCTCGGCCGCATAGGCGGTATTGAGGGCGGAAACGGCTTCCTGCAGATTGCTGGTGCGCAGATCGGCCAGAGGCGCGTACAGCGTGAAGTCGTAGGGATGCAGATACGAGAGCGTCAGCTTCGAATCCCTGGCCCACCGGGTGAGCATGTTCTTCAAAGTGCCATCCATCGGAGAGGCATAGAAGGCATATGTCTGCTGCAGTGGGATTGCCTCGGTGGTTTCCGAGAAATGGTTCACCGGCTTCCAACGTCCGTGGAAATCGGGGGCCGGGCGCGTCGCGCATCCCAGCAACGCGATCGCCGCGCCTGCAAGCACAAGAAAGCGGAAGGAAGTTCTACGTTTCACGCTTCACCAATCGATGAGGTTGAAGTGACCGACATGCGCCCGTTTGGCGTGCGCAGCGGAAACCCGCCAAGCAGGCTCGAACGAGCCGCCTCAACGGATCCTGGACAAAAATGAATGAGGGAAGAACAGATACTCCCCGGGAGTTCACGCGTCAATGGGGGTGCCACACCCGCGCGCACAAAGCTACCCATATGCCTTCCCCGACTGACAACGATTCCCTGTTACTGCGACCTCTGTCACGGTCGCATTTGAAGACACCACTCAACACCCCCGCCGAACCGGCTCCTTGTTCGCCCCTTGACATCCTATTCCACGAAAATCGTGACGATCATCACGATGCGTTCGGGTTTGTTCAGGAGAAGTTAGCCCGGAACGTAACGCGCGGTCAAGATGTGTTTATCGTTAAACCGTGCGTCGGACTGACACCCATCTCAGAACGTGAGCTTGGGCACTTCTGTTTTGGGCAGAAGTCTCTCTGTGAAATATTTGTCCTTGAAGTATTTGATCTTGTCGCACATCACCGGGTGCGGAATGCCTTCGTAGAGGAATACCTCCCTGTCGAAGCCCATCGCCTTGAGTTCCTGCGGCAGCATCAGGGCGCGGCGCTCTTCCGCTTCGCTGATCGTCACGCTTCCGGACTGGCCGTGGGAGCGCGAGCGATTGCGCTTGTGCAAGGTCGTATAGCCCAGCATCTCCGAATAATCGTTGGCATCCTGCTGCTCGCGCGGGGCATAGATGATCTGCAGGGCGTGGTTGGTGATGATGGTGCGCGAGACGTCCTTGCCGTAGGTGGCGTCCAGCTGCGACATGCTCTGGATGATCGGCAGCAGGCGGACGTTGTAGCCGGCCATGTACGACACCGCCGAGGCGATGATGTCGACCTTGCCGATCGAGGTGAACTCGTCCATCAGCAGCAGGCACTGGTGCTTGAGCTCCTTGTTGTTCTGCGGCAGCTCCTTGGTGTTGACGTTGATGAGCTGGCTGAAGAAAAGATTGATGATCAGGCGCGATTCGGACAGCTTGTTGGGCTGGATGCCGATGTAGATCGTCATCTTCTTCTTCCGCACCTCGTCCAGGCGGAAGTCGTCGGCAGCGGTGGCGGCATCGAGGATCGGGTTGATCCAGGCGTTGAGCGGCTCCTTGAACGTGCCCATGATCGAGGCGAAGGTTTCGTCCGCCTGCGAGAGCATGTTGGCGAAGGCCGCCTTGGCATTGCTGCTGAGGAAGCGCCGCTGCGACAGCCCCGTGAGGTATTTCTTGAGGTCAGTGCCGTCGCCGGACGACAGACGGTAGATCGCGCCCAGCGTGGGCGTGCCATGCGTGCCGGGGAAGCCGGTCTGCTGCTCGTCGTCCCAGTTCTCGAACAGGTACAGCGAGAAGGCCATGAAAGCGTTGCGCGCCTGGCTCACCCAGAATTTCTGGTCGTCCGAGCCATCCGGATACAGCATCGCCGCGATGCTCATCAGGTCGGAGACGCGGAAGGCCGCATCGTTGGAGACGTAGGTCAGCGGATTCCAGCGATGCGTGCGCCGGTCCTCGGCGAACGGGTTGAACAGGAAGACCTCATGGCCGACCGACTTGCGCCAGCCCGAGGTAAGGTCGAAGTTTTCCTGCTTGATGTCCAGCACCACCATCGATTCCTGGTAGTCGAGCAGGTTCGGAATGACGATGCCCACGCCCTTGCCCGAGCGCGTGGGAGCGGCGAGGATCACGAACTGCTGGCCGCCCAGGCGCACCAGGTTGCCCTTGAACTTGCCGACGACGATGCCGTTCTTGGACGGCTTGAGCAGATCCTTCTTGGCAAGATCGCTGCCAGTGGCGAAGCGGGCCTCGCCATGCGTGGACCGGGGCTTGGGCTTGAACATCAGGATCAGCATCGCGGCGTAGGCCAGGAACGGCAGGCCGAAGCCGATACCGCCGGCGAGCTTGATCTTGGTGACATAGGGCTTGACCGATGGCAGGTCGAGCGCCCGGAAGTAGGTCCAGTAGGTATTCCACTTCATGATTCCGGAGTTCAGCTTCAGGAACAGAAGCGTGAGATATCCGGACAGATAAAGTCCGACGAAAAACGTCAGCAGCCCCAACACTGCCGCGAAAATGATCTTGCCCTTCAACGTATCGCCCCCGATCTTGGTGCCGTGCTGCCCGCTCGTTGTCTGTTCTAACCCACGAACTACTAGCCCAGGAACCGCAGCAGCTTGCGGCCCGTGCCCTTGCCCGCCCGCTTCGAGGACCGCCGCTTGTTCGGGCGCTCCGTCACCGGACGGTCTTTCTCCTGTTCCTGTCGTTGCGCTTCCTCATCGACCAGCCGGTCCATCCAGGTCATGGCGCTGTCGATCGACAGTTCGTGCCGGATCTTGGCGCCGGACAGGGTCACCACAGCGTAGGCCACGACCGCGCTCGGATCGTATTCCCGGCCTTCCGTGATGGCCATGACCTGATACCCGCCTTTGATGAGGATGGGATGTCTGTATTCCGTCATCGGGTCGTCCTCCTTGGATCGAGGGATCATAGTACCCGACCGCCACGGCTTGCCACCTGTCACAACCCGGTCATGCATGCGCCGATTCCGTGCTTTGGTTCCCGGATCAACGACGTTCATGCGAAAATTGCGGGCCAAGCCCCCGTAGCTCAGCTGGATAGAGCGTTCCCCTCCTAAGGGAAAGGTCGTGCGTTCGAATCGCGCCGGGGGCGCCAGCTATGCGGGTCCCTCCGCAAGAGCCCGCACATCCCTGTGCGGACTTTCCAATGCTCAGCGGCCTGGGCACGCACTCGGGCCTTCAACTGCTTTGCCTTTATTGCTTTCAGGAGCCTTATTCCATGACCCACCCCGTCCTCACCGCTCTCGGCCTCGGCGACAACGAGTCCGGCACCTATCTCGGCAATGGCGAATGGTCGAAGACCACCGATGCCGGCGTGCTGGAACCTGTGAATCCGACCGACGGCAGCGTGCTGGCGAGGGTGCAGGCATCGTCGGACTCCGACTACGAAACGCTGATCGGCCGCGCGCAGGCTGCGTTCAAGATCTGGCGTACCACGCCCGCGCCGCGCCGCGGCGAAGCCATCCGCCTGTGCGCGGAGGCGCTGCGCACGCACAAGGACGCACTGGGTTCGCTGGTCGCGCTGGAGATGGGCAAGTCGAAGCCGGAAGGCGACGGCGAAGTGCAGGAAATGATCGACATCGGCGAATTCGCCGTCGGGCTGTCGCGCCAGCTCTACGGCCTGACCATGCACAGCGAACGCCCCGGCCATCGCATGTACGAGCAATGGCATCCGATCGGGCTGGTCGGCATCATCAGCGCGTTCAACTTCCCGGTCGCGGTATGGGCCTGGAACAGTTTCGTCGCGGCGGTGTGCGGCGACATCTCGATCTGGAAGCCCTCGCCGAAGACGCCGCTGTCGGCGATCGCGGCGATGAAGATCTGCAACGAAGCCCTGCGCAAGGGCGGCTTCCCGGACATCTTCTATCTGTTCAACGATGCCGGCACGGAGCTCGCGCAAAGCTTCGTCGACGACCGCCGCATCCCGCTGATCAGCTTCACCGGCTCGACCAAGGTCGGCCGCAACGTCGGCGAGCGCGTGGCGCAGCGCATGGGCCGCTCGCTGCTCGAACTCGGCGGCAACAACGCCATCATCGTCGATGAGACCGCCGATCTGAAGCTCGCCATCCCGGCGATCGTATTCGGCGCCGTCGGCACCGCCGGCCAGCGCTGCACCACCACGCGCCGGCTGTTCGTGCACGAGTCGATCCATGACGACGTGCTCGACAAGCTGGTCAAGGCCTACGGCCAGGTCGAGAAGAAGATCGGCGACCCCACCGATCCGGCCAACCTGATGGGCCCGCTCAACAGCCAGGATGCCGTGAAGGCCTACCTCGCCGCGATCGAGAAGGCCAAGGCCGCGGGCGGCACCATCGCCAGCGGCGGCAAGGCGCTGACCGACCGCAAGGGCAACTTCGTGCTGCCGGCCATCGTCACCGGCCTGTCGAACGACGCCGAGGTGGTGCAGACCGAAACCTTCGCTCCGATCCTGTACGTGATGAAGTATCGCGATCTGGACGATGCCATCGCCCAGCAGAACGACGTGCCGCAGGGGCTGTCGTCGGCGATCTTCACCACCAATCTGAAGGCGTCGGAAGCCTTCCTTGCCGCCTCGGGTTCGGACTGCGGCATCGCCAACGTCAACATCGGCACCAGCGGCGCGGAGATCGGCGGCGCCTTCGGCGGCGAGAAGGAAACCGGCGGCGGCCGTGAATCCGGCTCGGATGCCTGGAAGGCCTACATGCGCCGTCAGACCAACACCATCAATTACTCCGACGCGTTGCCGCTGGCGCAGGGCATCAAGTTCGATCTTTGACGCGGCGACCGTGCCTGACATATCGTCCCATTCACATGCAGGGAAGCATCAGGGTGCAAGGCGGCTCGAGAACATGAGCCGCCACGCCCGTACGCAAGCTCGTAAACAAAACACATAGGACGTGAAGCCGACAGGCCATGACTGACGCCTCCCCCGCTCCCACCGAACGTTTCAGCAGCCGCGTCGACGACTACGTCCGCTATCGGCCGAGCTATCCGCCGGCGTTGCTGGACTGGCTGCGCCAGGCCGAGGGAGTGGATGCGGGATGGCATGTCGCCGACATCGGCGCGGGTACCGGCATTTCCACGCGCATGTGGCTCGAAGCGGGACACCCGGTGACCGGCGTCGAACCGAACGCGGCGATGCGTGAAGCGGCGCGCGAGTGGCTGAAGGATTATCCGAACCTGCAATGGGCGGCGGCGACCGCCGAAGCCACCACGCTCGCCGATGGCAGCGTCGATCTGGTCTCGGCCGCGCAGGCCTTCCATTGGTTCGATCCCGACAAGGTACGCGCCGAATGGGCGCGCATCCTGCGCCCGGATGGACTTGCCGTCGTCTACTGGAATTCGCGGCTTCTTGAAGGCTCGCCATTCCTGGAAGGCTACGAACGCCTGCTGCGCGAGTTCGGTACCGACTACGTCGGGGTCGCCGAGCGCTATCAGGACGACGAGACGATGGAGCGCTGGTTCGGTGCCGGCTTCCATGGCATGGCGCGGTTTCCGAATCGCCAGCGCATCGATTTCGATGGCCTGCGCGGGCGCTTGTTGTCGTCCTCGTACGCGCCGCAAGCGGGGCATCCGCGCTTCGAGGCGATGATCGCCGCATTGCAGACGCTGTTCGACGAGACCGCGACCGGCGGCCGCGTCGATTTCGACTATCAGACACGCGTGTTCGTGGGCACGTTGAGCTGACATGTACAGACTCGCCCGCCCCTTCCTGTTCGGATTCGACGCGGAGCGCGCGCATGGGCTCGGCCTGGCCTCGCTCGAAACCGCCTACCGCACCGGCATGACGCCGCTGCTGGCGCGCAAGCCGACACCGTTCCCCACGCGCGCCTTCGGCCTCACCTTTCCCAACCCGGTCGGCCTCGCCGCGGGCCTCGACAAGAACGGCGCGCACATCGATGCCCTGCTCGCCCTCGGCTTCGGTTTCGTCGAAGTCGGCACGGTGACGCCGAAAGCGCAGCCCGGCAATCCGGGGCCGCGCATTTTCCGCCTGCCCGAGCAGCGCGCGATCATCAACCGGCTCGGCTTCAACAACGAAGGCGTCGAAGCCCTGGTCGCCAACGTCGCGCGCGCGCGGCGCAAGCTTGGGCTGCTCGGCATCAACATCGGCAAGAACAAGGACACGCCGAACGAACTGGCCGTTTCCGATTACCTGTACTGCCTGGAGCGGGTCTATCCGCTCGCCGACTACGTCACCGTCAACATTTCCTCGCCCAACACCGCCGGCCTGCGCGAATTGCAGGAAGAACAGGCCCTGCGCCGCCTGGTCGGCGCGCTGCGCGAAGCGCAGGAACGCCTCGGCAGCAAGCACGGCAAGCGCGTGCCCATGCTGGTGAAAGTCGCGCCCGATCTGTCCGAAGATGATATCTCCGCCGCCGCGCGCGTGCTCGCCGATCTGCAGGTCGACGGCGTGATCGCCACCAACACCACCGTCATGCGCCCGGGCTTGCAATCGCATCCGCTCGCGCGCGAGACCGGCGGCCTGTCCGGCGCCCCGCTGCTGGAGAAATCGACGGCGGTGTTGCGCATGCTGCGCACGCGCCTACCGGACGAGATTCCGTTGATCGGCGTCGGCGGCATCCTCTCCGGCGCCGACGCGGTGCAGAAGATGGCCGCGGGCGCGACACTGGTGCAGTGCTACACCGGCCTGATCTATCGCGGACCGGGACTGATCGGCGAATGCAATGCCGCGATCCGGCGCCGCAAGGAAATGCCCAGCCGCGGCAATCTGCCGATCGTGCAATGACGGCTGGCTATCGATTGCTCGCGGACGCCGATCTCACCCGGCGCAATACCTTCGGCGTCGCCGTGCGCGCGCCGCTGCTGGTCGAGGTGCAAGACACCGCCGCCTTGCCGTCACTGTTCGCCAACGAATTGGCCGGCACCGCGCCGCTTGTGCTCGGCGGCGGCAGCAACCTGCTCTTCGCCGGTGATCCCGACATTCCCGTGCTGTCGATCGATGCGCGGGAGATCGACATCCTCGCCGACGAAGGCGATCACACCATCGTGCGCGCCGACGCCGGCGTCGAATGGCATCGCTTCGTCATGGAAACGCTGTCGCGCGGCCTGTGCGGACTGGAAAACCTCGCACTGATCCCCGGCACCGTCGGCGCGGCGCCGATCCAGAACATCGGCGCCTACGGCGTGGAAGTGGAGACGCGCATCCATTGCGTCGAGGCGTTCGAACGCGCGAGCGGCGCATTGCAACGGCTGAGCCCACAAGATTGCGCCTTCGCCTATCGCGACAGCGCGTTCAAGCGCGATCCGGCGCGCTGGATCGTCACCGCGGTCGAATTCAACCTCACGCGCGAGGCCGCGCCCGCGCTCGACTACGCGGGCCTGCGCGACGAACTCGCCGCAATGGACATCGCGGCACCGAACGCATCGCAGGTGGCCGAGGCCGTGATCCGCATCCGCCGCCGCAAACTGCCGGACCCGGCCGTGATCGGCAATGCCGGCAGCTTCTTCAAGAATCCGATCGTGCCGGTCGCGCTCGCGGAAGCTTTACAAGCGGAGCATCCTTCGCTGCCGATGTTCCCCGGCAGCGGCGCGGACACGCGCAAGCTGTCGGCGGCGTGGCTGATCGATCGCTGCGGCTGGAAGGGCGCGCGCGAAGGCGATGCCGGCGTGTCCGAGAAGCATGCGCTGGTGCTGGTCAACCACGGCCATGCCACCGGCGCGCAGTTGCTCGACCTCGCCCGCCGCATCGCAGCCTCGGTGCGGGAACGCTTCGGTGTGTCCCTGGAACCGGAGCCGCGCATCGTGCAAGGCATCTGGGACTGAGAGCTTGGGATTGAGACACGACACGGATCGCGAAGAACAGACAGACAAGAACAACTTCGATCCTGCGCCGCAGGCATCGCGAACCGAAACCACACGATCCTTAGATGTCCCCTCCCCTGCCCCCTCCCATCCGCGCGGCATTGCTGATGCTGGCGAGCACGTTCTCGTTCGGCCTGATGGCGATCACCATCCGTTTCGCCTCGCAGTCGCTGCCGACGCTGGAGATCGCCTTCTTCCGCAACGCCTTCGGCCTGCTCGTGCTGCTGCCGTTGTTGCTGCGCGGCACACGCGGCTTTCCGCGCACGCGGCAACTGCCACGCTATCTGCTGCGCAGCACGATCGGCATCGGATCGATGCTGGCGGGTTTCTGGGCCATCGGCCATCTGCCGCTGTCACAGGCGATTTCGCTGTCCTATTCGACGCCGCTGTTCGTCACCATCGCCGCCGTGCTGTGGCTCGGCGAGACCGTGCGCATGCGGCGCTGGGCGGCGGTGTTCGTGGGATTCATCGGCGTGCTGGTGGTCGTGCAGCCGTGGTCGCACGCGTTCACCGCCGGCAGCCTGGTGGCGGTGCTCGCGGCCGTGCTGAGCGCGGTGGTGGCGATCCAGATCAAGCAGCTCTCGGCTATCGATCCTGCCGATACGATCGTGTTCTACACCTATCTGTTCTGGGTGCCGCTGTCGTTCGTGCCGGCACTGTTCGTCTGGGAATGGCCGAGCGGCATCGCCTGGCTGTGGCTGATCGGCACCGGCGTGTTCGGTACCGGCGGCCAGTTGCTGTGGACGCGCGCACTGAAGCTCGGCGACGTGTCGGCGCTGACGCCGATCAGCTTCATGCAGCTGCCCATCGTCGCTTTCGCCGGCTGGCTGTTCTTCGACGAAGCACTCGGTCGCGCGACCCTCATCGGCGCCGCGATCATCTTCGCCGCCAACGCCTACATCGCCCACCGCGAGGCGGTGCTGGCGCAGCGCGCGGCCACCGCCGCGCCCGTGGAAGCAGCCAAACCGGGCGAGTAGTCGCCGCAAAATCATGTTGCAGCGCACGAATTCCTGCGCTGCAGCATGGCTGTGGCGCACGCTGTACCGGGGGCAAACCGGCAAAGGAGCGTGGCATTTCCGGCCACGTCGCTCATTCCGGGCGATTTGTGATTGACCCCTTCACAAACGCGGTGCTACTCCATACGCCGCCGTACGAAGCGACATGCCGTACGAAGACGGATGCAGCAATGGATTGCAACACCATCCGTGTCATTGCAATTGTCATTCAATCCATTTCCGGAGGTGTGGATCATGGCTACTGGTATGCAACAGCGCGCGCCCAAACATTTGCCCCTGGTCCTGGCGACCGCCGCAGTCACGGCGTTCGCCGCGCAATCGGCGCATGCTGAAGCAGGCGATTACAGTTTCTGGCAGACCTTGGTGAACCTGGTCTCGCCACCACCGGCCGACAACAAGGTCAAGCCGGAGCAGCGGCAAGGCACCTATCCGCTGCTGAGCAATCCAACGTCGGGATTCGCCGACGGTTTCGATCCCGGCGCCTACGGCACCTGGCAAACGATCCAACTCGCGCCCGGCACCGGCGCTGTGTGCGGCAACGGTTCGCCGTACAAGTTCTTCGTCAACCGTGTCGCCAACACGCGCAACACGATCGTCTACATGGAAGGCGGCGGCGCCTGCTGGGATTACGGCAGCTGCACGGGTGCGACCGGCATCCGCGGGGCGCGAAATCCGAACGGCATTCCCGACGATTACATGAGCCTGCTCAATCCGGGTTCCAGCCTGGTCAGCCCGTTCGTGACGCGCATCAGTCCGTTCGATTCGGTGAAGACGCAGCAGTGGAACATGATTTACGTGCCCTACTGCACCGGCGACATCTACAGCGGCGACAAGGTGGCCGTGTACGACGATCCCACCGGCCAGAACGCACCGCTGATCTGGCACCACAACGGCCTGCGCAACGTGCGCGCGGTGACCGCGTGGCTGAAGGACAACCTGCCGCGTCCGACGCAGATGCTCTCCACCGGCTGCAGCGCCGGCGGCGTCGGCAGCCTGACCAACTATGTCGGCCTGCGCAACGACATCGCGCCGGACAAGGGCTTCCTGATCGACGACTCCGGCCCGGTGTACTCCGCGCCCGTCAACGGCGATCCGCAGCAATATCCCTCGCAGCCGCTCAACCTGAAGATCCGCAGTGCCTGGGGCCTCGATGCGCCGAACGGCCCGGTGCCGTACCTGGCCAGCCTACTGCCGCTGCTCGACCAGAACGACCTCGGCACGATCTATCCGGCGCTGTCGTCCAAGTTCGCGCAGGACCGGCTCGGCCATACCCATTTCTGGCAGGATCTGAACTTCTCCAGCTATTCCTACGAGCGGTTCTATCCGGAAATCGAGAACGCCCCGGACCAGGCCACCAAGGAACAGCTGATCCACGGCAAATGGTTCGTCGACACCGGGAACCTGCGCTTCACACTGAACGGGCTCGACAACTTCGGCGGCTATTTCCCGCAGTACCGCGCCGTGAACGAGAGCCACTGCACGACCATCATCGACTTCAAGAACGGTGACATCCAGGCGCAGAATCTGCAGCTGAAGAACTTCATCGACAGCGTGCTGGACGGCCAGGGCAAGGTGCTGGACGCCTCCGAAGCCGACGACACCGCCGATCGCAATAAGCCATTCAATCTGCTTTACTGGCTCATCGATCAATTGCTCTGACGGGACGCTCGTGCGGAAGCGGGCATCCCCCGCTTTCGCACGAGGACATATGAAGCGCGGACTCCTGGGATACTTGCTGATACTCCTCGCCGCTGGCGGCTTGATCTGGGCTGTCGCGCAATCGAAGCTCCCGAAAGAGCCCGCGGCCGCGGCGGCAAGCGCCCAGGCCGCCCCCGCTCCGACCAATACGCAGCTGGCCGCCCTGGAGGCCACACCGCAGGCGCAGGACATGCGCGTCCGCAAGGCTTTCGAGGCGAACATCAAGCAATTCCTGCGCGATGCCCCGCGCATGACACCGGCGAAGCGTTCGGAATTCACCCGCGTCTATACGGCCTGGATCGACGCCTACGAGAAATCGAGGCAGCTTTCCGCCGGCGAGGCGATGCTGCTGCGTGCGAGCCTGATCGAGGCCAACGAGCCCGACAATGTCGCCCGTGCCGAACAGATCGCCGCGCTGGTGCAGAACTATCGCCAGAATGCAGAGCGGCGCGGGGCCGAATGGGCCTCGCAGCTGCAGAACGACACGAAATTCCAGGAGTACAAGTCGCAGGAACGTGAGATCGTCGGGAAAGTGATGACCATGCACGAAATTCCAGGCGGAATGACGCGTGATCAATATCTGCGGCAACAACTGCAAGAAGCGCGCGAGCAGGCTTACAAGTAACCGTCCCGCGGGCGTTCAACCGGCTAGTGGGTTCGCGACTTGTTCGCCAGTGCCTTCCAGGGCGGCAAGCCCCTGAACACCAGCGAATACACACCGACCGTCCACACCGCCGCCGCGGACCAGCCGGCCAGGATGTCCGACGGGTAATGCACGCCCAGATAGATCCGCGACAGTCCGACCATCGGCACGAACACCGCCATCGCCGCCACGACCCACCGGCGCCAGCGCGTCGGCCAGGCGAGCAGGATCAGTACCAGCGCCAGGGTCATCGACCCCATCGCATGGCCGCTGGGAAAGCTGTAATTGCTTTCCGGCGCGATCGACTCCCACAGACTGGGACGTTCGCGCGCGAAGAACTGCTTGGTCGCGATATTCAGCAGCGCCGAACCACCGAGCGCCGCGGCCGCGAAGACGCTTTCGGGAAACCTTCGGCGCACCGCCAACACCAATACGAGAATGATGTCGATGGGCACGACGCCGTACTGATAGCCCAACGCGGAGAACAGCAGGAACACGTGATCGAATCCCGATCGCGCGATCTCGTGCGCGAACAGCAGGATCGGCTCGTCGAACATGAGCGCCTGGGATGCATGCACTTCGTCGGCCAGCTCGACGAACAGCCACAGCGGCAACAGCACGCCCGCGAACAGGAGCAACAGTCGCCAGCCATGGCGACGCAGGAAGCTGGCCCCGACCCGCGCCTCTTCCCGCAGGGCCGAGTTTGGATCAACCGGCCGCTTCGGCACGGCGATATTTGCGCTCGACGTAGTCGTCGATGATGCCCACGAACTCGTGCGCGATGTTCTCGCCGCGCAAGGTCACGGACTTCTCGCCGTCGATGAACACCGGCGCCGCCGGCGCTTCACCGGTGCCCGGCAGCGAAATGCCGATGTTGGCATGCCGCGACTCGCCAGGACCGTTCACCACGCAGCCCATCACCGCCAGCGTCAGGTTCTCTGCGCCCGGATGGCTCACCTTCCACTCCGGCATCTTGTCGCGCACATGCTGCTGCACGACCTTGGCCAGCTCTTGGAAGAACTCCGATGTGGTGCGCCCGCAGCCCGGACATGCCGTCACCATCGGCGTGAACGCGCGCAGACCCATCGTCTGCAGCAACTCCTGCGCCACCACGACTTCCTGCGTGCGCGGCGCACCCGGCTCCGGCGTGAGCGAGATGCGGATGGTGTCGCCGATGCCTTCCTGCAACAGCACCGACAGCGCGGCGCTGGAAGCGACCATGCCCTTGCTGCCGATGCCGGCCTCGGTCAGGCCCAGGTGCAGGGCGAAATCGGAGCGCGAGGCGAGATCGCGATACACCGCGATCAATTCCTGCACGCCACTGACCTTGCAGCTGAGCACGATGCGCTCCGCCGGCAAGCCAAGTTCGACCGCGCGCGCCGCCGAATCCAGCGCGGACCTGATCAGCGCCTCGCGCAGCACGCGGCCGGCGTCCCACGGGTCGGCGCGCAGATGATTCTCGTCCATCAACTGCGCCGCCAATGCCTGGTCCAGCGAACCCCAGTTGGCGCCGATGCGCACCGGCTTGTCGTAGCGCATCGCGAATTCGATCAACTGCGCGAACTGCACGTCCTTCTTCTTGCCGAAGCCGACGTTGCCTGGATTGATGCGGTACTTGGCCAGCGCCTCGGCGCAGGCCGGCTCGTTGGTCAGCAACTGGTGGCCGTTGTAGTGGAAGTCGCCGATGATGGGGACTTCTATCCCCATCATCGCCAGCTTCTCGACGATTTTCGGCACCGCCGCGGCGGATTCGGGATTGTTCACCGTCACCCGCACCAGTTCGGAGCCCGCGCGCCAAAGCTCGGCCACCTGCTTGACCGTGCCCGCGACGTCGGCGGTGTCGGTGTTCGTCATCGACTGCACCACCACCGGCGCATCGCCGCCGACGGCGACGCCGCCGATATGCACCTGACGCGTGGCGCGGCGCGACTGCGGGCCGAAGGCCGGTAGCGGTTCCTGGTGGCAGGGCAAGGGCTGGGCTGACATGGGTCTCTGGATCGGTGTCTGGATCAAATGGCGTCGATCAAATGGCGCCGTGCGAGGGTTCCGGCTTCGGTGAAAGGCCGCGGATCACGAGAACAGCATCTCATGCCGCGGCAGGGATTCCAGCCACGCCCTCGCCTCTCCGGTCGAATGGACGAAGCGAACCGCGCCATGCGTCGCGTGCTCGCGGGCGAGCTCCGAGAAGCGAACTCCGTGCGCCGAGAAATCCTCGATCACGATCGCGAGGGGAATCCGGTAGTTGACGAACTTCTGGAACAGTTCGCCGGCCAGGCCGGTCCCGAGCTCGAAGAACTCCTTCGACAACGCATCCTCGGTCAGGATCAGTCCGCGCGCGCCGAAGCAGGCGCCCAGCGCACCGGAGACGTCTCCGGACGATCGGATGAAGATCGCATGATCGCTCGCGGCGAGGATCTGATCGGGGGCGGACTCGGTATCGGACATGGGGCTCACGGCTCGGATGCCGTCAAACGGCATTTTACCCGCCATCATGCCCCGCGCGTGCTGTACAAGTGCATGCTGTACAAGTGCGCGCCGCAGCGCGCCCAACGCGGGCCTGAGACCCGGATCACGGCCTCACGCCTGCAACGCAGCTTCCCGCGACCTCGGCGCACCGGCCGCCTTGCAATCCTCGACCATGCCCAGATCCTGAAGTTCGACCTCCCCCAGAGCCGCGCATGGCCACGACTTCCGCCACCATTCCCACCACCGACGGCGCCCGCCTCATCAAGCGCCTGTGCGCCCACTGGAGCCATAAGTTTCCGGTGGAATCCAGCGAAGGCCACGGCGACATCGCCTTCGACGCACAGACCCGCGTGCGCCTGAACGCCACGGACGAGACGCTGGAGGCCGCCATCGAAACTGCGGATGCCGCTTACGTCACGCGGCTGCAGGACGTCGTCGCCGAACACCTGAACCGCATGGCGCGCGGCGAAACCCTGACCATCGCCTGGTCCGCCGTCTCTTGACACATGCGCCCCTGAAACATGACGCCGGCGCCCACGTGGTCTAGGCTGTCGTGATGCCGCCTCCCGACCGCGACAACGTCCTCACGCCCAGCCAGCTCAACACGCTGGCGCGCAATCTGCTGGAGGACGCCTTCCCGCTCGTGCTGGTGGAAGGCGAACTCGGAAATCTGTCACGGCCGGCCTCGGGCCATCTCTATTTCACGCTCAAGGACGCACGCGCCCAGGTGCGCTGCGCCCTGTTCAAGCCCAAGAGCCAGTGGCTGCGATTCCAGCCGCGCGAGGGCCTGCGCGTGCTCGCACGCGGGCGGCTCACTCTCTACGAAGCGCGCGGCGACTATCAGTTGATCCTCGATTCGCTCGAGGAAGCCGGCGAAGGCGCGCTGCGCCGCGCGTTCGAGGAACTGCGCGCAAAGCTGCAGGCCGAAGGGCTGTTCGACACCGAACGCAAACGTCCCCTGCCCGCCTACGTGCGCCGGCTCGGTGTGCTCACCTCGCCCAGCGGCGCCGCCGTGCGCGACGTGCTGAGCGTGCTGGCGCGGCGTTTCCCCCTGCTGGACGTGGACGTGTTGCCAGTGCCGGTGCAAGGCGAGACGGCGGCGGCGCAAATCACTTCGATGCTGAAACGCGCGGCGGCATCAAACCGCTACGACGCGCTGCTGCTCGCGCGCGGCGGTGGATCGCTGGAGGATCTGTGGGCCTTCAACGATGAAACGCTGGCGCGCACGATTGCTGCATCGCCGGTGCCGGTAGTGTCCGCGGTCGGCCACGAAACCGACTTCACCCTCGCCGATTTCGCCGCCGACCTGCGTGCACCGACACCGTCGGTCGCCGCGGAACTGCTGGCACCCGATCGTCGCGACCTGCTCTCGCAACTCACCAATCTCAACCAGCGTCTGCAAACCCTGCATCTGCATCGGATGCGCACGGCGATGCAGCGCGCCGACCGCGCCGCGTTGCGGCTGAACGCCTTGCGCCCGCAGGCACGCCTGCAGGCGCTGCGCGATCGCCAGCGCGAGGCGATCCGGCGCCTGTCGGCAGCCTGGCGCACCCGCGTCGATCGCGACATCGCCAAATTGCGCCATGCCGATGCCGTGCTGCGCGCGATGCATCCGCGCCGGCGCCTGGCGATCCTGCGCGATCGCCTGTCCGCGCTCGCGCCGCGTCCGCAAGCGGCCATCGCGCGGCAACTGCAACGAGAAGCGCTGCGTCTGCGCGGCCTGGCGCGCTCGCTGGAGGCCGTCAGCCCGCTGGCGACCGTGGCGCGCGGCTACGCGATCCTGCAGCACGAGGACGGCCGCGTGGTGCGCGTCGTCGGCGATGCGCAATCCGGCGATCGCCTCGACGCACGCCTGAGCGATGGTCGCCTGCTCGTGCGCGTGGAATCCGAAATCTGATGCACAACAACGCGCTATATCGCTGTCAAGCAACCGATCTTTCACGCCGCATGCGCGATGCTGTGCATCGAGTCGCGCCGTCGGCACGCAGAGCGAATCCCCCATGCTGAAGAAACGCTACCCCTACTATCTCGCCGGCAAGGCGGTCGCCGCCAACACCGATCTCGAAGTCCTCGACAAATACTCCGGCAAGCGTGCGACACGCGTCGCCTTCGCCGATGCGGCGACCGTGCGCAAGGCGATCGTGGCGGCGCACAAGGCCGCGCCGGCGATGGCGGCGATGCCGCACGACGCGCGTCGCGACGTGCTCGAGCATTGCGTGCGTCGCTTCCAGGAGCGCTTCGAGGAACTCGCGCTTGCCCTGTGCATCGAAGCCGGCAAACCAATCAAGGATGCGCGCGGCGAAGTCACGCGCCTGATCGATACCTTCCGCATCGCCGCCGGCGAAGCCACTCGCCTCGGCGGTGAGATCCTCGATCTGGAAATCTCCCCGCGCACCCGCGGCTATCGCGGCCTGGTCAAGCGCGTACCGGTCGGGCCATGCGCCTTCATCACACCGTTCAATTTCCCGTTGAATCTGGTCGCGCACAAGGTCGCACCGGCGATCGCCGCCGGCTGCCCGTTCGTGCTGAAGCCCGCGCCGAAGACGCCGATCGGCGCATTGATCATCGGCGAGATCCTCGCCGAGACCGATCTGCCGAGCGGCGCGTTCTCGGTGCTCGTCTGCAGCAACGAGGATGCCAGCCTGCTGGTCGAGGACGAACGCATCAAGCTGCTCAGCTTTACCGGCGGCCTGATCGGCTGGGACCTGAAGGCGCGCGCCGGCAAGAAGAAGGTCACGCTGGAACTCGGCGGCAACGCCGCCTGCATCATCGACGATGATCCGGGCATCGATCTCGACGCGGTGGTCGATCGCCTGGTGTTCGGTGCCTACTACCAGTCGGGACAAAGTTGCATCAGCGTGCAGCGCATCCTCGCTCACGCCAACGTGTACGAGAGGCTGCGCAAGAAACTGAAGGCCGCCGTCGCCAAATTGAAATCCGGCGATCCGCGCGACGAAAAGACCTTCATCGGGCCGATGGTCGACGAAGCCGCCGCGCAGCGCGTCGAATCCTGGATCAAGGCGGCGAAGAAAGGCGGCGCGAAGGTGCTCGTCAGCGGCGAACGCATCGGCAACCTGCTGCCGGCGGCGCTGCTCGAGAACGTGCCGCGCGATGCCGACCTCTATCGCAAGGAAGCCTTTGGCCCGGTCGCCAGCCTGGAGTCCTTTGACGATTTCGAGGACGCCATCGCCCGCGTCAACGATAGCGACTTTGGTCTACAGGCCGGCGTCTTCACCGGCCGCATCGCGCATGCGATGCGCGCCTGGGACGGGCTCGAGGTCGGCGGCGTGATCGTCGGCGACGTGCCCAGCTTCCGCGTCGACAATATGCCCTACGGCGGCGTGAAGGATTCCGGCGTCGGCCGCGAGGGCGTGCGTTATGCGATCGAAGACATGAGCGAGCCGCGTCTGCTGGTGATCCGCAGCTGAGCCAGTGCGAACTCGGCACGGCTCGCCTACACATTTCCTTCACGCGACAAAACGATCCAATCGACACTCTTCGTCACACGACGCCGCAAGGCGTCGCGTGCGGAACGAGACATCCGGCAATGTTTTGACGTCCGTGCACTTCATCGCACGCGCTGTCCGCATCTTCGTGCCCGTTTTCATTTCAAAACCTGCGCTCTGTAATCGGCATTTCGCACGTTGCTGCGAATGCACACGCGTCATGGAAGCTTCACAATCCGGCGTGCTGATGCTACAAGCCGGCCCGGGGGATCCAGATATAACAACGTCGTAATCGCGGGGAGAGCGCTCATCCGGGCGCCAGCGATTGCGCGCGTCGCCACCGGGAGCCGATATGACCTTCAAACGCCATGCTACGACTGCACGCGCGCTCATGCCGTTGAGCGCACTCAGTCTTGCCTTGCTTGCCGCATTGCCTGCCGCCGCGCGCGCGCAAGAACCGGCCGATCAATCCGCCGAAACCAAGACCACGCAACTCGACACGGTCGAAGTGGTCGGTTCGCGCGCGCGCAACCGCACCGCCGCGGAAGCGCCGGCGCCGGTGGACGTGATCAGCCGCGAGCAGTTGCAGGCGGCCGGCGTGCAGGAAGTCGGCCAGGCGTTGCAGATGCTGGAGCCGAGCTTCAACTTCTCCCGCACCTTCGTCAGCGACGGCACCGACATCCTTCGCCCTGCCACGCTGCGCGCGCTCGGTCCCGATCAGGTGCTGGTGCTGGTGAACGGCAAGCGCCGCCATCAGCAGGCGCTGGTCAACGTGCAGCAGACGATCGGCCGCGGTTCGGCCGGTACCGACATCAACGCGATCCCGATCACGGCGATCGAGCGCGTGGAAGTGCTGCGAGACGGCGCCGCGGCGCAATATGGTTCCGACGCGATTTCCGGCGTGATCAACATCGTGCTCAAGCGCAGCACCGACACCTCCGGCTCGCTGGAAATCGGCCAGACCTACAAAGGCGACGGCGAGGTGATCCATGGCGGCATCAACACCGGCTTCGCGCTCGCCGACGACGGATTCCTCAATTTCACCTTCGAATACCGCGACCGCGGCGAGACCAACCGCGCCGGCCCCGACACCCTGCGCGTCAATCCTCCGCGCGTGACGCAGCGCCTGGGCGACGCCGACGCCAAGGACGCCTACCTGTGGTTGAACGGCGGCCTGCCGATCGGCAAGGGCGAGCTGTACTGGTTCGGTGGCTACTCCAAGCGCAAGGGCGATTCCTCCGGCTTCTTCCGCAGCGCCGGCGACAACCGCACCGTGCCCGAGCTCTATCCCGACGGCTTCCTGCCCAACATCCTCACCACGGTCGAGGACACCTCGCTGGCGCTGGGCTATCGCGCGCCGCTGGGCGAAAGCTGGAACTGGGACGTGTCGGTGAACAAGGGACGCAACAAGTTCGGATTCGTCGAATCGAACTCGGTCAACGTCAGCTGGTGGTACGAGCCCAAGCCCGGCGGCGGCATTTATGCGGAATCCCCCACCAGCGCCGACACCGGCACGCTGCAGGCCGATCAGACCACTTTCAACCTCGATTTCCGCGGCCCGATCAACTGGGGCATCGGCGAAGAACCGCTGTATCTGGCCACCGGCGTCGAATATCGCAAGGACGATTACAAGATCACGCCCGGCGATCCCGTCTCCTACACCTATGGGCGCACCAACGATCGCAGCATCCCGATTCTCGGGCAGGCCGGCGAAACGGCGCAGCCCGGTATGCAGGGCTTTCCGGGCTTCTCGCCGACCGAAGCCGTCGATGATGGACGCCACAACTACGCCGTCTATCTCGATGCCGAAACGCGCTTGACCAAACGTTTCCTGATCGGCGCGGCCGTCCGCTTCGAGGATTACTCGGATTTCGGCAACACCACCACCGGCAAGCTGTCACTACGCTTCGACGCCACCGAGAAGTTCGCGATCCGCGGCACCCTCGCGACCGGTTTTCGCGCGCCGGGCGTACAGCAGCTGTTCTACAGCCAGCGCTCGACCAACCTCGATCCAAGCGGCGTATTGGTGGATACCCTCACCGCACGTCAGGACAGCGACGTGACGCGTGCCTTCGGCATCCAGCCGCTGAAGGAAGAGGAATCCGTCAGCGGCACGCTGGGCGTGGTCTTCAAGCCCAACGAGAACACCACGTTCACCGTCGACGTGTTCCGCATCGACATCGACGATCGCATCATCTTCTCCAGCAACATCGTGCCGGAGTCGGGTTGCGTCGGCCCTGGCGATCCGAACTGCCCGATCGCCAACATCCTCAATCCGCTCGGCGTCGGCCAGGTGCTGTTTTTCACCAACGCGATCGACACCAAGACCCAAGGCATCGACATCGTCGGCGAGCACAGCATGGAATTCGGCGAGGGTTCGCGCCTCGACCTGACCGCACTGCTGCACTGGAACAAGACCGAAGTCACCAAGCGCAAGTCGCAGTCGGCGATCCTGCCGCCGGACAAGCTCTTCGACGACACCCAGGTCACGCTGATCGAGCAAGGCCAGCCGCGTGCGCATCATGTGCTGCAAGGCGTCTACACCGTCGGTGACTGGAGCTTCCTGGCGCGCGCCAACTATTTCGGCAGCGTCTCCGGCGAAGGCTTCACGCCCGGCATCAAGCAAACCTGGGGCGGCGAATGGCTCGGTGACATCGCGATCGGCTACCGCTTCAATGACAGCCTCAAGCTGACCATCGGCGCCAACAACGTCTTCGATGCCTACCCCGACAAGTGGGATCCGGTGAAGGGGGCTCCGTTCCCCCAGCTCGGCTTCAAGTACGGCTGGGAAACGCTGCCCTTCGGCACGAATGGCGGCTACTACTACGCCAAGCTCGACTTCCGGTTCTGATCTGCCGGCTCTGATCCACTGATCGCGTCAGGCCCGCGGCGGATCGATCCGCCGCGGGTTCGCGGTTCCGGCTCAACCCCGTTTCGCGGCCTCGTGCGTTCACCCTCCCGTCCACTCCGGGAGATTCCCATGCAACGCCGCACGCTCGCCTCCGCATTGCTCTGCGCCATCGCGCTCTCCGCCTGCACGACCACCGAAACCGTCAAGGAATCGGTCGCTGGCAACGAAGAGACGCGTCAGGTCGTCCCTACGTCCACCACGCCCGCTTCCGAGCCGCCGAAAGCGGAAGCCGCCGCATCTCTGGATGCCATCGCCGTCACCCCCCAAATGCAGCCGCGGGCCAAGGCCAACGTCGGCGCTCTGGCGTATGCGCGCGCTCCCGCCGCACCGCCTCCGCCGCAGGGTTACTGGCAGCCGAGCAACACCGAGAAATACGCCGAGCACGAGGACAACCCCGTGCATCGCGCGAGCGAGCAGCCCGTCTCCACGTTCTCGATCGACGTCGACACCGGCAGCTACAGCAACGTGCGCCGCATGCTGAAGCAAGGCACGCGTCCGCCGGCCGATGCGGTGCGCGCGGAGGAGATGATCAACTACTTCAGCTACGGCCATCCCGCGCCGTCCACGCGCGAGACGCCGTTCCGCGTCACCACCGAGCTCAGTCCGGCGCCGTGGAATGGCAAGCGCCAGCTGCTGATGGTCGGCATCAAGGGTTACGACGTGCCGAAAGCGACGCTGCCGCCGTCCAACCTGGTGTTCCTGATCGACACCTCCGGTTCGATGGACACGCCGGACAAGCTGCCGCTGCTGAAACAGGCGTTCACGCAACTGGCGCGACAGCTGCGGCCGCAGGATCACGTGTCGATCGTGGTCTACGCAGGTTCCGCCGGACTGGTGCTGCCACCCACCTCGGGCGACAAGCAGGGCGAAATTCTCGCCGCGCTCGATCGTCTCGAAGCCGGTGGCAGCACCAACGGCGGCGACGGCATCCAACTCGCCTACGCGATGGCGAAGCAAGGCTTCGTCGCGAACGGCGTCAATCGCGTGATCCTCGCCACCGACGGCGATTTCAACGTCGGCGTCACCGATCCGGGCGCGCTGGAAACGCTGGTCGCCGATCAGCGCAAGTCCGGCATCGCGCTGACCACGCTCGGTTTCGGCCAGGGCAACTACAACGATGCGCTGGCGGAAAAGCTCGCCGATGTCGGCGACGGCAATCACGCCTACATCGACACGCTGCAGGAAGCGCGCAAGGTGCTGGTGGAACAGATGGGCGCGACGCTGCTCACGATCGCGAAGGACGTGAAGATCCAGATCGAGTTCAATCCCGCGCAGGTCGCCGAATATCGTCTGATCGGCTACGAGAACCGCGTGCTGCGCCGTGAGGATTTCAGCAACGACAAGGTCGACGCCGGCGACATCGGCGCCGGGCACGAAGTGACCGCGTTGTACGAGATCACGCCTGCGGGTTCGGGGGCCGAACAATTGCCGGCGCTGCGCTACGGCAACGAAGCGAAGCCGGCCACCGGCGCCAAGACGGACGAGCTCGCCGAACTGCGTCTGCGCTACAAGCGCCCCGGTGAGGAGAAGAGCCGGCTCATCGCCACGCCCATCCTGCGCCGCGATCTGCGCGCCACGCCGAGCGACACCCTGCGCTTCGCCAGCGCCGTCGCCGCCTATGCCGATGCGCTGCGCGGCGGCACGCATCTCGGCAATTGGACGTGGGATGACATCACACGCACGGCGCGTGGCGCGCTAGGCGAGGATCGCTGGCATCAGCGCGCCGAATTCGTCGAACTGGTCGGGCAAGCGCGTGCGCTGACCGCCGGCGATACGCCGAAGATCGGCATGATCGCCGACTGAGTGGCCTCGCGCCTCGCATGTCGCGGATAGACCGATGTTGTCCCTGGCCCGGCTCGACAGCCCCGCATTTCCCCTCACGGCGCGCGCCGGCGGGAAATGCGGGGCGGCGCCCGCTCGTAACGCGGGCTTCACCTCTGGCGCCGCAACGCTTACCCTGCCGCGCATGGACGATGTCGCCGCCGCCAGCGCCGCAGTCAATGATGATCCCAGCGACGAATCGCTGATGGCGGCCTATGCCGGAGGCGACGTGCCGGCGTTCGAGCAGCTCTACGGCCGCCACCGCCTGCGCCTGCATCGCTTTTTGCTGCGGCAACTGCGCGACGGCGCGCTCGCCGACGAGTTCTTCCAGGACATCTGGCAGCGCGTGATCGCCGCGCGTCTGGATTGGAAGCCGGATGGCTCGTTCTCGAGCTGGCTGTACCGGATCGCCCACAACCGCCTCGGCGACCACTGGCGTGCGCTCAAGCATCGCCCGCCCGCACCGGAAAACGCCGACGAACGCGCCGCACGCATACCCGATCCCGACACGCCGGAGCGTAGCCTGTCGGAATTCGAGCAGCGACGCCTGGTGCAGCTGGCGCTGGACGAACTGCCGGACGAACAACGCGAAGTGATCCTGCTGCGCCTCGAACAGGAACTGACCTTGGAGGAAATCGGCGCCATCACCGGCGTCGGCCGTGAAACCGTCAAATCGCGATTGCGCTACGCGATGGACAAGCTACGTACCCGATTGGGGTCCGCCGAGGCCCCGCAAGCATGAATACCCCACACGACAACTCCGGCACCGATCCGCGCGGCGACGCGGCGCTGACGCCCGAAGAGCGCGCGCTGGCGGAGCAGATCGCCCGCACCGCGCCGCAGCGTGGGCCATCGCCTGCGCTGGACGCGAGCATCCTGCGTGCCGCGCGGGTAGCGGTCGCGGCGCCACATCCCACGGAAGCGGCCGCCGCCGCGGCGGCCACACGCGCCACGTCCGCGCGCCGACGCACACAGCGTCGGCGCTGGCCAGCCGTGTTCGGCGTCGCCGCGACGCTGGCGCTCGCGTTCGGCCTGGCCTGGCAGTTGCGGCCGGTCGACGAGGTGCGGGTCATGACCTCGGAAGCTCCGGGCATTCCTCCGCGCCCCGAGGTCAACGCCGGAGGGCCGTCGGCCGAGGACCAGGCCGCGATGGCGGTGCAGCACGATGAGTCCAGCACCGAGGTCGCAGCACAAGCCGTCGCGGCCCCGGAGGCCGTCACCGACACTCTGCAGGCGAAGGCGAGCAAGCAGAGCGCGCCACGAGAACAAAACGAAGAAGCAGCGGAGGTGAAGCAAGTCTTCGCCGTGGAACCCGCGCCGGATGCCGGGGATGCCACACGGACAGCGCCGAGCGCCGCACCCGCGGCACCGCCTCCGCCGCCCCAGGAGCCGCCTGTCCTCATGGCGCCTGCACCGGAACCGCCCTCGGGAATCCTGCCGGCGCCCGCCAACGCGGAGCCAGCACCTCAAGCCGCTTCGGATCAGCTGTATCGAACCAATAAAGAGCGCCGCGCACCGGCGCCATCTCCTGGTGCGATGGCGGCTCCAGCGCCAGTATCGGCTCCGGCCACATCCGACAGCGCCGCCAGCGGAACCGTGGCTCCGCGCTCCGGCTACAGCTATAGCAGCAACGAAAGTCAGCAGCGCCAGAAACAAGAATCCGAGAAGCAGGCCCAGGCCCTCGACAGGATCGAAGTCACCGGCTCCCGCGTCCGTGGCTTCGAGGACCAGCCGATCGACGACGAACCACCCGCCTCCGCCGATTCGCCCGAAGTGCGCGAAGCCTGGCTCAAACGCGTGCGCGAGCTGGTCACGCAGGGCGACCGCGACGCCGCGCGCGACAGCCTGCGCGAGTACCGACGCCGTTATCCCGACGCCGCGATTCCGGACGATCTGCGCCCGCTGCTGTCGGAATGAGCTTGCACACCCTGGCGGCCGCGTCGTCGCACGCGATCGAGATCAAGCACAGCCGCTTCCTCGCTCACGCCGCGCCGGTCACCTCGGCGGAAGCCGCGCTGCGCTTCGTCGAAACGGTGTCCGCGGCCGACGCCACCCATAACTGCTGGGCCTATCGCATCGGCGGCGAATATCGCTCCAGCGACGACGGCGAGCCGGCCGGCACCGCCGGACGGCCGATTCTCGCGGCCATCGACGGCCAGGGCATCGATCGCGCGGTAGTCGTGGTGACGCGCTGGTTCGGCGGGGTCAAGCTCGGCGCCGGCGGACTGGTCCGCGCCTATGGCGGCGCGGCCGCCGAATGCCTGCGCCGCGCCGAACGCGTGCCCCTGATCGAGTACGCCCTGATCAAAGTGCAGGCCGGCTTTGATGATCTCGGTCACATCCATGCCGCGCTGGCGGCTTTCGATGCGGAAAAGCTCGACGAAAGCTTCGATGTCGCCGGCGCCGTCCTGCGGCTGCGCCTGCCCGCGGACCGCGTCGACACCTTGAAAGACCATCTCAGAGACGCCACACGGGATCGGGTACGCTTCGAACGATCGTAAGCCGTGGCCGTCGCCGCGTCTGGTGCCGCCCGTTCGGCATCCGCCCATGCGAACGAGTGCACCTCTCTAGGATCATTGATGTCGGCAGCTCCGGAATCCGAAAAACCCAAATCCCGTATCGGCAGCCTGAACGCGCTATGGCCTTTCGTCATGCGCCACAAGGCGCTGTTCGTCGCCTGGCTGCTGGCGCTGGCCGCCTCGAGCATCACGACCCTGACCCTGCCGCTGGCCGTGCGCCAGATGATCGACCACGGGTTTTCCAGCAGCGACAACATCGACGCATCCTTCTTCCTGGTGCTCCTGGTGGCGATCGCGCTCGCCCTCGCCACCGCGGCGCGCTTCTTCACCGTTTCGCTGCTGGGCGAACGCGTGGTCGCCGATCTGCGCATGCAGCTGTACTCGCACCTGATCGGGCTGGGGCAGTCGTTCTTCGAACGCAACCGCAGCGGCGAGCTGGTTTCACGCCTGGCCGCTGATACCGAACTGCTGCGCAGCGTGGTCGGCTCCAGCATGTCGGTGGCGCTGCGCAGCGGCGTGATGATGCTGGGCAGCATCGTGATGCTGATGGTCACCAGTCCGCGCCTGGCTGCTTACACGCTGATCGGCATTCCCTTGTGCGTGCTGCCGATCATCATCGGCAGCCGTCGGCTGAGCAAGATCGCGCGACAAAGCCAGGATCGCGTCGCCGACGCCAATGCCCTGGCCAGCGAAGCGCTCGGCGCGGTCCGCACCGTGCAGGCGCACGCGCGCGAGCCCTACGAGCGCGGCCGCTTCGCCGACGCTGTCGCCACCACCATCGCCACAGCGCGGCGTCGCATTACCATGCATGCCACCGTCACCGCCACGACCATCACACTGGTGTTCGGCTCGATCGTCCTGGTGCTGTGGTCGGGCGCTCACGACGTCGTCAACGGCACGCTCAGCGCGGGCACGCTCGGACAGTTCGTCCTGTACGCTTTTTTGGGCGCCGGCTCGGTCGGCACCCTGGCGGAAACCTGGAACGAACTGCAGAAGGCCGCCGGCGGCATGAGCCGCATCTCGGAGCTGCTCGATGAGCGCACCGACATCACCACGCCCGCGCAGCCGGCGGAGTTGCCGCAACCGGTGCGTGGCGAATTGCACTTCGACCAGGTCGCCTTCCATTATCCGTCGCGGCCGGACGCGGCGGCGCTGGAAGACTTCACCCTGCACGTTTCGCCCGGCGAAACCGTCGCCCTGGTCGGCCCGTCCGGCGCCGGCAAGAGCACCGTGCTCGCGATGCTGCTGCGCTTCCATGATCCGCAGTCTGGCAGCATCTCCGTCGATGGCGTCGACATCCGCACGCTCGACCCATCGGCGTTGCGCGAAAGCATCGCCCTGGTGCCACAGCATCCGACCATCTTCGCCGCCAGCGCCCGCGACAACATCCGCTACGGACGCCTCGAAGCGAGCGACGCCGAACTCGAAGCAGCGGCCGGCTCCGCGGAAGCGCACGAATTCATTACCGCACTGCCGAACGGCTACGACGAACAACTCGGCGAACGCGGCGCGCGCCTGTCCGGCGGCCAGCAGCAGCGCATCGCCATCGCCCGCGCCCTGCTGAAGGACGCGCCGATCCTGCTGCTCGACGAAGCCACTTCCGCGCTGGATGCGCAGAGCGAACGCGCGGTGCAACAGGCGCTGGAAAACCTGATGGCCGGCCGCACCACCCTGGTGATCGCGCATCGCCTGGCCACGGTGCTCAAGGCGGATCGAATCGTGGTCATGGATCACGGCCGCATCGTGGCCCAGGGCACGCATACCGAACTGCTGGCGCAGGGCGGCCTGTACGCCGATCTGGCGAAGCTGCAGTTCCTCGACTAGAACGATTTTTTGCATTCGTCATTCCCGTCTTGGCGGGAATGGCGAGCGACAACCTGGTTCCCCAACCGTGGACCAGACGCTCCGTCCTGCCCCTTGACGGACACGATGCGGCATCGCGTGGGACAATTCCGCCCGTTTCCCACGCACGGAGTCACCATGGAACTTGGAATGATCGGCCTCGGCCGCATGGGCGCCAACATGGCCGAACGCCTGCTGCGCGGTGGTCATCGCGTGCACGGCTTCGATGCGGTGCAAGCAGCGCGCGATGCCGCGTCGCAGCGCGGCATCGTCGCCGCCGATTCGCTCGAAGCGCTGGTCCGTGCACTGCCCGCGCCACGCGTGCTGTGGTTGATGGTGCCCGCCGGCGAGATCGTCGACACGACGATCGCTTCCCTGCTCCCGCTGCTCGCGCCCGGCGACATCATCATCGACGGCGGCAACTCCTATTACAAGGACACCATGCGCCGCGCCGGCGAACTTGCCGCGCGCGATCTCCACTACGTCGACAGCGGCACCAGCGGCGGCATCTGGGGTCTGAAGGAAGGCTACAGCCTGATGATCGGTGGAGAAGACACCGTCGTGCAGCATCTGCAACCGATCTTCGAAACCTTGGCTCCGGCCGCCAACAAGGGCTGGGGCCGTGTCGGCCCGAGCGGCGCCGGACATTTCACCAAGATGGTCCACAACGGCATCGAATACGGCCTGATGCAGGCCTATGCCGAAGGCTTCGCCATCATGCAGCACAAGACCGAGTTCTCGCTCGACCTGCATCAGGTCGCTGAGATCTGGCGCACCGGCAGCGTGGTGCGCTCGTGGCTGCTCGATCTCACTTCCGACGCGCTGCGCAAGAATCCTGAACTGGACGGCATCGCGCCGTGGGTCGCCGATTCCGGCGAAGGCCGCTGGACCGCCGCCGAGGCCATCGCGCTCGACGTCGCGGCGCCGGTGATCACACTGTCGTTGCTGGAACGCCTGCGCTCGCGCGATGACGATTCCTTCGCCGACAAGCTGCTGGCGGCGATGCGCAATGAGTTCGGCGGGCACGCGATCAAGAAGGAATGAGTCGCGTGCAGACGCTCATGGATCGATCCTGATCGGAATGCCGGTCGGCACGAGGCTCCAGATTTCCTCGATTTCCTTGTTGCTCACGGCGATGCAGCCGTCGGTCCAGTCGAAGGGATACAGCACACTGTTACCGCCGTGGATCATGATGTCGCCGCCGGGATCCACGCCGCGCTTCCGGGCCTGTTTTCGATCGGCGTCATTGGGATACGAGATGCGCAGCGACAGATGGAAGCGGCTGTTCGGATTGCGTCCGCTGATCCGGTAGTCGCCTTCCGGCGTCTTCTCGTCGCCTTGCTGATGCTTGTGTCCCACCGGCGCATCGCCAAGCAGGATGCGGTAGGTACGCAGCACCTTGCCCCCGCGCAGCAATTGCATGCGCCGCTCCGACTTGTCGACATGGATGCGGTCCGCGCGCTGAGACACCGGCACCATCGCCGGTGGTGTCGCGGCGATCGCCACCGAGGCGATGGCCATGCAAGCCATCACCAGCGCATGTTTCACCAGATTCCTGCCGGGCATCCTGCCTTCCTTATTCGTTATCGAAGCTCGCGCGTCGTCAAAGCGCGCGTTCGAGCAAACTCGTGCAATCCAGCGCTGACGGCAGCGTCCCGAACACCAGCCCCCGCTCGCCGCCAAGACGGCTCGCGCAGAACGCATCGGCGGCCGGGCTGCCGGCGCGCAACAGGATGGATGCCTGCAAGGCCAATGCCAGGTGCTCGGTCAACAGGCGCGCACCGGCCTCCTCGACGCGTCCCGGAGACAATGCATCCTTGAGCACGACCAAGGCATCGTCGTAGGCCTTGTGCAATCCCCGCGCCGATTCCAGCTCGGCGAACAAGGCGATGCTCGTGTCCGGCTCCCGCGCCAAGGCGCGCAGCACGTCCAGGCACTGGATGTTGCCCGAACCTTCCCAGATCGAATTCAACGGCGCCTGCCGATACAGACGGGGCAGGATCGACTCCTCCACGTAACCCGCGCCACCAAGACATTCCTGCGCCTCGTTGACGAAAGCGGGCGTGCGCTTGCAGATCCAGTATTTGCCGATGGCGGTGGCGATTCGCGCGAATGCGGTTTCGTAGCGGCTCGCGTCATCGGTACCGCCGCGCTCGGCCGCATCGACGGCACGTGCCACGCGCAGCGAAAGCGCCAGCGCGGCCTCGGATTCGATGGCCAGATCGGCCAGCACGTTGCGCATCAACGGCTGTTCGATCAAGCGCCTGCCGAATGCGCGCCGGTGCGCGGCATGATGCAGCGCATGCGCCAGCGCCATGCGCATTTGCCCGGAAGAGCCGAGCATGCAGTCCAGACGCGTGAGCATCACCATCTCGAGAATGGTGGCGATGCCCCTACCCTCTTCGCCAACGCGCCAGGCCACCGCATCCACGAATTCGACTTCACTCGACGCATTGCTCCAATCGCCGAGCTTGTCCTTCAATCGCATCAACCGGAACGCGTTCTTCGTGCCGTCCGGCAGGCGTCGCGGCATCAGGAAGCAGCTCAGACCCGCTGGCGCATGCGCCAGTACCAGAAAGCCATCGCACATCGGCGCGGAGAAGAACCACTTGTGCCCGACGAGCGCATACGAATTGTCCGAAGCGGACAGAAGCGTGGCGCGCGTCGTGTTGGCACGCACGTCGCTGCCGCCCTGCTTCTCGGTCATGCCCATGCCGAGCGTGACGCCGGGTTTGTCGGCGATCGCCACATCGCGGGCGTCGTAGCGGCATGCCGCCACCTTGTCCACCCACTCGCTCAACTCCGGCGCATGGCGCAGCACCGGCACGGCGGCATGCGTCATCGTCAGCGGACAGCTGGTGCCCGGTTCCACCTGATGATGCAGATAGCTCAACGCCGCGCGCGCGACGTGCGAACCGGGCGCATGCTTGTCGAGAGCCTGTTCGGCCCAGGACAGTCCGGCGACGCCGCTCTCGATCGCCGCCTGCATGATCCGGTGATAGTTGGGATGGAACTCGACCGTGTCGATGCGATTCCCGTAACGATCGTGCGTGCGCAGCCGCGGCTTGTCGCGATGCGCATCGAAACTCAGCGCGTACTGCTCGCTACCCGCCACGGCACCGTACGCCGCGATGCGATCGACGAACGCAGCGCCGCCTTCACGCGTCACGGCCTCGCGCAGGACGACATCGTCCGCCCACAGATCGCGCGGCGCGAACTCCGGCGGCTGGTTGTCGACAGCATGGGTCTCGAAGGGCGGGAGTTGCGGCAGTTCTGCTTTCATCGCTACCTGACGTCCTGTTAGGAATCCGGATTGTCCATCAAATTCCAGCCTCTTGAGAGGAGATGTGTTCGATTTTGGTTAAAACGCCCATCGATGCGGATATCTCACGCATCCCGATCCTGCGTTAGCCGACTTGCGCAGTTTGCTTCTCGATTCCCGGAGGCAGGCTCGCATGCAGTGCATCGATGAATTCGGCTTGCAAGGCTAGTGTTCCGAACATCCCCAACTGCGTGCCGCTCAACACACGCAGCATGTGGCCACGCCCACCCGGCAGCTTGCCCAGCGGCAGGAAACTGATGTCCCGTAGCTTCGCGATCAGATCGTATTCGGACTGGAACAGCGGCGTCAGCCAGCGGCTCCAGAACTGATAGATGGCGACATGCCTGCGGCGCGCACGCTCGTAGCGCGCGAGCGCTCCGGCGACTTCCGACTCGACGCGCAGCGCATCACGCAGCGCCAACGCATCCATCAACGCCATGTTGACGCCCTGCCCCAATTGCGGGCTCATCGCGTGCGCGGCATCACCGAGCAGCACCAGGCGTTCGCGATGCCAGCGCTTCGGCACCGTGTCGCGATAACCGGCGCGCGCCAGCGATGTGGCATCTTCCATGCCGTCGAGTCTCGCATCGGCTTCCGGCCAGATGCGCGCCACCTCCTCGCGCCAGGATGGCAGGCCACGTGTCCGCCAATCGTCGAAATCGCGGGTCCGCAGGCTCCAGAAAAAGCTCAGCCTCGGCGTGGCGTCGTCCGGGCGCGTCCCGACCGGCAGCATGCCGATCATCTTGCGAGCGGCGACATAGCGCTGGCGCAACTCGTCCGCCCACGGCCAATCGCCACGCGGAAGCAGGCACCACAAGGCGCCCCAGGGATAGACGCGATCGAGACCGGCGGGATCGACATGCTGTCGCAACCGCGACCCCGAACCGTCGGCGGCGATCACCAGATCGAAAGGACCATGCCAGCGACCGTCCGCGTCGCGGATGCGGCGTCCCTCTTCCTCGGCGGCGTCGATGCGCACGCCTTGATGCAAGGCCTCGGCGGCCTCGGTCCAAGCCTGCGCGAGCAAGGCGAACAGCGCGCCGCGTTGCATGCCAAGGCCGAACATCCGCGAATCCAGCCCCGCGTAACGCATGTCCATCACGGCGCGTCCCCGCGGCGTTTCCCCATAGAGCCTGCGCACCGGCGCGCCATGCGCGAGCGCCTGCGGCAACAGCCCCATCTGCCACAACACCTGCAACCCGGTCGGCTGCAACAGCAATCCCGCCCCCACCGGCCCGGGCCGCGGCGTCTGCTCGAATACTTCCACGCGATGACCATCGCGCGACAGCAACACGGCGGCCGCCTGTCCCGCAGTCCCGTAACCGGCGATCGCAATCTGTAACGGCTTCATGCCAACGATCCTTCGCAAGAAAAAGCCCCGCCGAAGCGGGGCTCGAGAAATCACAAGACCTGCAAGCTCAAGCGACCGGAACGACCCCGGCCGCCTGGGCGCCTTTCGGCCCCTGCGTGACTTCGTAGCTGACTCTCTGGCCTTCCTGCAGGCTGCGGAAGCCCTTGGAATTGATCGCCGAAAAGTGCACGAACACATCCGCACTGCCATCCTCTGGCGCGATGAATCCGAACCCCTTGGCGTCGTTGAACCATTTCACTGTGCCGTACTGCATGTCTCTCCCTACCTTGTCTGTATGACCAAGCGTGCGCGCCCGATGGCCCCCCTGAACGCGCACGGTCGCGAGTATGCAAAGCAAATCCGCGGCTGGCAATCATCCCTGGCCCGACAAAACCTCCCCGATCAGGGCCGGCAACCCCGCCGAGGCGGCGGCCACGTTGGCGAGCACATCATCGAGCGTGATCACCTCATCACTGTCCGGCCCGGCCCCTGCCGCCCAGTTGGCCACGATCGCCAGACAGGCGTATTCGAGACCCAGCTCGCGCGCGAGTCCCGCCTCCGGCATCCCGGTCATGCCCACCAGATCGCAACCGTCCCGGCGCATGCGCGCGATCTCAGCCTTGGTCTCCAGCCGCGGCCCCTGCGTGGCGCCGTAGCAGCCGCCATCGACCAGCGCGACACCGGCCCTGCTCGCGGCCGCGACCACCGTTTTCCGCAGCGACGGCGTGTAGGGATCGCCGAAATCCACGTGCAGCACCTCGGTGCCCTCCTCCTCGCAGATCGTCGAGATGCGGCCCCAGGTGTAATCGATGATCTGATCCGGGCAAGCCAGCACGCGCGGACCGAAGCGCTCGGTGATGCCGCCGACCGTATTGAGCGCCAGCACGCGCGTCGCGCCCAGCGCCTGTAGCGCGGCGAGGTTGGCGCGGTAATTCACCTTGTGCGGCGGGACCGAATGTCCTTCACCGTGACGCGCCAGGAATGCCACGCGCTTGCCCGCGAGGGTTCCGATCCTGATCGGACCTGATGGCGCGCCGTAGCGGGTGACCGGCTGGTGGGTTTCCACGTCCTGCAGGTCCGCAAGTTTGTATAGGCCGGTGCCGCCGATGATGGCGAGGGCGATGTTGGTCATTGTTAGGTTTGCTACTGGTTTTGGCGGTGTATGGCTGGATTGTAGGAGCAAAAGCGTTTCGTCCGCTGCGCGGCCGAGTTCATTTCTTT
>NZ_JAJAVH010000014.1 GCF_020511115.1 Luteimonas panaciterrae | reverse complement strand
GGCCGTACGGTCGGCGCGGGCGTGGTGGCCAAGATCATCAAGTAAGTCCGAGTGGGCTCCGGCTTCGGCCGGGGCCTCTCTATTTCCGGCCAGGGCCTACAGCAGGTCCGGCAGGAAATTGGGGGCGAACGCTTGCAATAGCGTCTCTAACCCTTTTATAATGTTCGACCACTTCCCGATTCGCCTTTGGCGGCCCGGGAAACCGCGAAATGAGGCGCCGGATGCGCCTCGTTTTCGCCAGACAGGGAAATGTCGCGAGGCAAGGCTCCACCCGTTCCGAAGCATGTTCGGAGCATATAGGGAGGAGCCAGTCGTCGCGTCTGTGATTCTCCGTCTGGGCGGGTTGGGCGACCAACCTGCCTCGTTTTTTGAAGGGATACTCCCGAGGCGCGGGCCTTATGTCTCGGAAAGTCATTGATTTCATGGGGTTTTGCGCACCCAGCCGCAAAGCCTGTCGCTCTTTCAACCTAGGAATTCCGTCATGGCGGACCAAAAGATCCGGATCCGGCTCAAAGCGTTCGATCATCGTCTGATCGACCGTTCGGCCAGTGAGATCGTCGAAACGGCCAAGCGGACCGGCGCGCAAGTGCGCGGCCCGATCCCGCTGCCTACCAAGATCGAACGCTACACCGTCCTGGTGTCCCCGCACGTCGATAAGGACGCGCGCGACCAGTACGAAACCCGCACGCACAAGCGCGTGCTCGACATCGTCGACCCCAACGACAAGACCGTGGACGCGCTGATGAAGCTCGAACTCGCGGCTGGCGTCGACGTGCAGATCAAGCTCACCTGAGGCCGCCACCATGTCCGCGAAGAAATATTCGTTGGGGTTGGTCGGTCGCAAGGCCGGCATGAGCCGCGTCTTCACCGAGGACGGCAAGTCCGTGCCGGTGACGCTGATCGAGGCCACCCCGAACCGCATCACCCAGATCAAGACCCTCGATACCGACGGCTACAGCGCCGTGCAGGTGTCGGTCGGCGTGCGCCGCGCTGCGCTCGTCAACAAGCCGGAAGCCGGTCACCTCGCCAAGGCGAAGGTCGAAGCCGGTCGTGGCCTGTGGGAACTGCGCGTGGAAGCCGACAAGATCGGCGACTTCCAGATCGGCGGCGAGATCAAGGCCGACATCTTCGAAGTCGGCCAGATCGTCGACGTCCAGGGCGTCACCAAGGGCAAGGGCTTCCAGGGCACGATCAAGCGCTGGAACTTCAAGATGGGCGACGCGACGCACGGTAACTCGTTGTCGCATCGCGCACCGGGCTCGATCGGTCAGCGCCAGACGCCGGGCCGCGTGTTCCCGGGCAAGAAGATGTCCGGTCACATGGGTGCCGTGCAGCAGAGCACGCAGGGCCTGGAAGTGGTCAAGATCGATGTCGAGCGCGGCCTGATCGCGATCAAGGGCGCGGTTCCGGGTGCTCCGGGCGGCGACGTGATCGTGCGTCCGTCGAGCAAGGGAGTTTGATGATGGAACTCGCCATTAACAACAGTTCGAAAACGCTGTCGGTATCCGACGCCGTGTTCGGCCGTGAATTCAGCGAAGACCTCGTGCATCAGGTCGTCGTCGCCTACCGCAATGCGGGCCGCGCCGGCACCAAGGCACAGAAGACGCGCGCCGAAGTCAACGGCACCACCAAGAAGTCCAAGAAGCAGAAGGGCGGCGGTGCTCGTCACGGTGCGCTGACCGCGCCGATCTTCGTCGGCGGCGGCGTCACCTTCGCTGCGAAGCCGCGCAGCTTCGAGCAGAAGGTCAACCGCAAGCAGTACCGCGCCGCGATCGCGGCGATCCTGTCGGAACTCAACCGCCAGGGCCGTCTGAAGGTTGTCGATGCGTTCGACATCAGCGAGACCAAGACCAGCGGTCTGGTGAGCAAGCTGAAGGAACTCGAGCTCGGCCAGCGTCCGCTGATCGTGACCGAGGAGGCTTCCGAGCACCTGTACCTGTCCGCGCGCAATCTGCCGTATGTGGAAGTGCGCGACGTGCAGGGCCTGGATCCGGTCAGCCTCGTCGGCGCCGACAGCGTCCTGATCACCACCGACGCGGTGAAGAAAATCGAGGAGTGGCTGGCATGAGCGCCAATCTCTACAGCGTGATCCGTGCGCCGCGCGTGTCCGAAAAGACCGCACGCATGCAGGAATCCAACCAATACGCCTTCGAAGTCGCGAAGACGGCCACCAAGGCCGACATCAAGACTGCGATCGAGAAGCTGTTCGACGTCAAGGTCGAAGCGGTCAACGTGGTCAACGTGAAGGGCAAGAACAAGTCCTTCCGTCAACGCCAGGGCAGCCGCGGCGACTGGCGCAAGGCCTACGTGAAGCTGGCCGATGGTCAGTCGATCGACGTGATGACGGCCAAGGTCTGAGGAATTAATCCATGGCATTGATGACATTCAAGCCCACCTCTCCAGGTCGCCGTTCGGCGGTCCGCGTGGTGACGCCGAATTTGCACAAGGGTGCTCCGCACGCGCCGCTGCTCGAGAAGCAGGGCAAGACGGGCGGCCGCAACCACCACGGCCGCATCACCACCCGCCACATCGGCGGCGGTCACAAGCAGCATTACCGCATCGTCGACTTCAAGCGCGATAAGGAAGGCATTCCGGCGCGCGTGGAGCGGATCGAATACGATCCCAACCGCACCGCGCACATCGCGCTGCTGTGCTACGTCGACGGCGAGCGCCGCTACATCATCGCGCCGAAGGGCCTGAAGGCCGGCGACCAGGTGATCGCGGGCAACGATGCTCCGATCCGCGCCGGCAACACCCTGCCGCTGCGCAACATCCCGGTCGGTTCCACGGTGCATTGCATCGAGATGAAGCCGGGCAAGGGCGCCCAGCTGGCGCGCGCCGCCGGCGCCGCGGTGCAGCTGGTCGCGCGTGAAGGCGTGTACGCGCTGCTCCGCCTGCGTTCGGGCGAAATGCGCAAGGTGCCGGCCGAGTGCCGCGCCACCATCGGCGAAGTCGGCAACGACGAGCACAATCTGGAGAAGCTCGGCAAGGCCGGCGCCAAGCGTTGGCGCGGTGTGCGCCCGACCGTTCGCGGTGCGGCCATGAACCCGGTTGACCATCCGCACGGCGGTGGTGAGGCCAAGGCCGGCCAGGGCAATCCGCATCCGGTCACGCCGTGGGGCGTGCCGACCAAGGGCTACAAGACCCGCAAGAACAAGCGGACGCAGCAGTTCATCGTGCGCGACCGTAGGAGCTAATCGACCATGGCACGTTCACTGAAAAAGGGCCCGTTCGTCGACCACCACTTGATCAAGAAGGTGGAAGCGGCCGGTAGCAGCAAGCGACCGATCAAGACCTGGTCGCGGCGTTCGATGATCCTGCCGGAGATGGTGGGTTTCACCATCGCCGTACATAACGGCAAGAACCACGTTCCGGTGCTCGTCAACGAGAACATGGTCGGCCACAAGCTCGGCGAGTTCGCCATGACCAGGACCTTCAAGGGTCATGGCGGCGACAAGAAAGCCGGCAAGTAAGGAGCGCACCGTGGATAAGGCAACTCGCGAAAAATACGAAGAGCAGAAGCGGGCGCGCACCGAGATCAACAAGCGCACGTCGATCCTCAAGACCGCGCGCATCTCGCCGCAGAAGGCCCGTCTGGTCGCTGACCAGGTACGCGGTCTGCCGGCCGAGCGCGCCGTCAACCTGCTGAAGTTCTCGGACAAGAAAGCCGCCCACCTGATCAAGAAGGTGGTGGAGTCGGCGATCGCCAACGCCGAGAACAACGCTGGTGCGGACATCGACGAACTGAAGATCACCACGATCACGGTCGACGAAGGTCCGGCGCTGAAGCGTTTCATGGCGCGTGCCAAGGGTCGCGGTACTCGCATCCTCAAGCGCACCAGCCACATCACCGTCGTCGTCGGCGAGGGCAAATAAGTCATGGGTCATAAAGTTCATCCGACCGGCATCCGTCTGGGTATCTCCAAAGACTGGAATTCCAAGTGGTACGCCGGCAAGAAGGAATACGCTGGCTACCTCGCCGCCGACCTCAAGGTCCGCGAGATGCTGCGCAAGAAGCTGGCTGCCGCCGGGATCAGCAAGATCCTGATCGAGCGCCCGGCCAAGACCGCGCGCGTCACGATCCACACCGCCCGTCCGGGCGTGGTGATCGGCAAGCGTGGCGAGGACATCGAGAAGCTGCGTAAGGACGTCAGCGATCTGATGGGCGTTCCGGCGCACATCAACGTGACCGAAGTGCGCAAGCCCGAGCTCGATGCACAGCTGGTCGCCGAGTCGATCGCGCAGCAGCTCGAGCGCCGCATCATGTTCCGCCGCGCGATGAAGCGCGCTGTGGGCAACGCGATGCGCCTGGGCGCGCTGGGCATCAAGGTCAACGTCGCCGGCCGCTTGAACGGTGCGGAAATCGCCCGTTCCGAGTGGTACCGCGAAGGCCGCGTGCCGCTGCATACGCTGCGCGCCGACGTCGATTACGGCTTCGCCGAAGCCAAGACCACCTACGGCATCATCGGCATCAAGACCTGGATCTACAAGGGCGAAATCTTCGATTTCTCCCAGGTTGGCCAGGAGAAGCAGGACGACACGCCGCGCGGCAACGAGCGCGGTGATCGTGATCGCGAGCGTCCGCGTGGTCCGCGCCGTGAGCGCGGTGACCGTGCGGATCGTGGCGGTCGCGACGAGGCGAGGGACTAATCATGCTGCAACCCAAGCGAACCAAATTCCGCAAAATGCACAAGGGCCGCAACGACGGCCTGGCATGGAACGGCAACGCCGTCAGCTTCGGCGAGTACGGCCTGAAGGCCACGCAGACCGGTCAGCTGACCGCGCGCCAGATCGAGGCCGCGCGCCGTTCGATCAGCCGCTACGTCAAGCGCGGCGGCAAGATGTGGATCCGCGTGTTCCCGGACAAGCCGATCACCAAGAAGCCGATCGAAGTCCGAATGGGCTCCGGTAAGGGCAACGTCGAGTTCTGGGTCGCGCAGATCCAGCCCGGCCGCATGATCTATGAAATCGAGGGCGTCGATGAGGCAACCGCGCGCGAGGCGTTCCGCCTGGCCGCCGCCAAGCTCTCGGTGACCACCCAATTCGTCACCCGGACGGTGCGCTGATGAGCACGATCAAAGAACTCCGCGGCAAATCCGCCGCCGACCTGCAGGGCCACCTGCTGGATCTGCAGAAAGAGCAGTTCTCGCTGCGCATGCAGAAGGTGACCGGTCAGCTGAACAAGCCCCACGACGTGCGCCGGGTGCGCCGCGAAATCGCGCGGGTGAATTTCCTGCTCGGCCAGTCCAAATCTGGCACGCAGAAATAAGGAACGGCTGACATGACAGAAAATACTGAAAAGAAGCTGCGCACGGTCGAAGGCCGCGTCGTCAGCAACAAGATGGACAAGACCGTGACGGTGCTCGTTGAGCGTCAGGTCAAGCACGCGCTGTACGGCAAGTACATCCGTCGCTCGACCAAGCTCCACGCCCACGACGCCGACAACGCCTGCAATGAAGGCGACACGGTGCGCGTGGTCGAGATCGCGCCGATGTCCAAGACCAAGAACTGGCGCGTGGTCGAGATCGTCGCCCGCGCGGCCGAATAAGAGGAGGGCAGACCATGATCCAGATGCAAAGCCACCTCGATGTGGCCGACAACTCCGGCGCCAAGGAAGTGATGTGCATCAAGGTGCTCGGCGGCTCCAAGCGCCGTTACGCCGCGATCGGCGACATCATCAAGGTGTCGATCAAAGACGCTATCCCGCGCGGCAAGGTCAAGAAGGGCGAGGTTTATGACGCCGTGGTCGTGCGCACCCGCAAGGGCGTGCGTCGTGCCGACGGTTCGCTGATCCGCTTCGACGGCAACGCCGCCGTGCTGCTCAACAACAAGCACGAGCCGATCGGCACGCGCATCTTCGGGCCTGTGACCCGCGAGCTGCGTTCCGAGAAGTTCATGAAGATCGTCTCGCTCGCACCCGAAGTGCTGTGAGCGGAGGACAAGACAATGGCTAATCGAATCAAGAAAGGCGATCACGTGATCGTCACCGCCGGCAAGGACAAGGGCAAGAAGGGCGACGTGGTGCGCGTGCTCGGCGACAAGGTCGTCGTGTCGAACATCAACATCGTCAAGCGCCACACCAAGCCGAACCCGCAGATCAACCAGCCGGGTGGCGTGATCGAGCGCGAGTCGCCGATCCATGTTTCCAACGTGATGCTGTTCAATCCTGCCACGGGCAAGGGCGAGCGCATTGGTACCAAGGTGCTTGAGGATGGACGCCGCCTGCGCGTGTTCCGCTCGAGCGGTGAGGCGATTGACGCCTGAGGAATGCAAAAATGACGACCCGTCTGGAAAAGTTCTACAAGGAAGAAGTGGCGCCGAAGCTCATGGAGAAGTTCGGCTACACCAATCCGATGCAGGTGCCGCGCCTGACCAAGATCACGCTCAATATGGGCGTGGGCGAGGCTGCCGCGAACAAGAAGATCCTCGAGAACGCCGTTGCCGACATGACCAAGATCGCCGGCCAGAAGCCGGTGGTGACCAAGTCGCGCGTCTCGGTGGCCTCGTTCAAGATTCGCGACGGCTGGCCGATCGGCTGCAAGGTCACCCTGCGCCGTGCCAAGATGTACGAGTTCCTGGATCGCCTGATCAACATCTCGCTGCCGCGCGTGCGCGACTTCCGTGGTGTGTCCGGTCGTTCGTTCGACGGTCGCGGCAACTACAACATGGGCGTGAAGGAACAGATCATCTTCCCGGAAATCGACTTCGACCAGGTCGACGCGATCCGCGGCATGGATATCGCCATCACGACCACGGCCCGCAGCAACGAAGAAGCCAAGGCGCTGCTCGAAGCCTTCCGCTTCCCGTTCCGCAACTGATACTCGAGGATTGAATAATGGCTAAGACCTCCATGGTCAACCGCGAGACGAAGCGGACCAAGCTGGCAAAGAAGTACGCCGCCAAGCGTGACGCACTGAAGAAGATCGTCAACAGCCAGACGGCGAGCTACGAAGACAAGATGGAAGCCGCGACCAAGCTGCAGAAGCTGCCGCGCGATTCCTCGCCGTCGCGCCAGACCACGCGTTGCGTCCTGACCGGTCGCCCGCGCGCCGTCTATAGCAAGTTCGGCCTGGGCCGCAACAAGCTGCGCGAAGCCACCATGCGTGGTGATGTGCCCGGCCTGCGCAAGGCTTCCTGGTAAAAGTTTTTCAACCCCAAGATTTTCGCGAAAGCGGATATCGGTGCTACTCAAAGGTGATATTCAATGAGCATGACTGATCCCATCGCCGACATGCTGGTCCGCATCAAGAATGCGGCCGCGGTCGGCAAGCCGACGGTGAAGATGCCGTCGTCCAAGACCAAGGTGGCCATCGCCAACGTCCTCAAGGACGAAGGCTACATCGGCAACCTGCGCGTGACCGAGAACGGCGCCAAGGCCGAACTCGAGATCGAGCTGAAGTATTTCGAAGGCCGCCCGGTGATCGAGCGCCTGCAGCGCGTTTCGCGCTCGGGTCTGCGCAACTACCGCGGCAAGGACGCGCTGCCGAAGGTGCTCAACGGCCTCGGTATCGCCATCATTTCCACGTCGAAGGGCATCATGACCGACGCGCAGGCGCGCCAGCACGGCGTCGGTGGCGAAGTCCTGTGCTTCGTGGCGTAACGAGGAGCCCAGAACAATGTCTCGTGTAGCCAAGAAGCCGATCGCCCTGCCGAAGGGCGTCGAACTGAACGTCCAGGGCGACAACATCAGCGTCAAGGGCCCGAAAGGCACGCTGTCGATCGCCAAGCCGGCCGGTGTCGAAATCAAGCTGGAAAACGGCGTTGCCAACCTGTCGCCGGTCGACCTGTCGCATGACGCTATCACCGGCACCCTGCGCGCCATCCTCGCCAACATGGCGAAGGGTGTCTCGGAAGGCTTCGAGCGCAAGCTCGAGCTGGTGGGCGTGGGTTACCGCGCCTCCATGCAGGGCAAGGACCTGAACCTGTCGCTGGGTTTCTCGCACCCGGTGCTGTTCAAGGCCCCGGAAGGCATCACCATCGCCACGCCGACCCAGACCGAAATCGTGGTCAGCGGCGCCGACAAGCAGCGCGTCGGTGAAGTCGCCGCCAAGATTCGCGGGTTCCGTCCGCCGGAGCCCTACAAGGGCAAGGGTGTGAAGTACGCCGGCGAAAACATCATTCGTAAGGAAGCCAAGAAGGCGTAACGCTCGACAAGAGCCCCGCGCTTTCAGCTTTCGAGGATAAGAGCAATGGAAAAGAAAATCGCCCGCCTGCGCCGCGCCAAGTCGACCCGCGCGCACATCCGTAACCTCGGCGTGCCGCGCCTGTCGGTGCTGCGCACCGGCCAGCACGTCTACGCGCAGCTGTTCAACGCCGACGGCTCCAAGGTTCTGGCCGCCGCCAGCACCACGCAGGCCGACGTCCGCGACGGTCTGAAGAACGGCAAGAACGCTGAAGCCGCCGCCAAGGTCGGTCGCATCATCGCCGAGAAGGCCAAGGCCGCCGGCATCGAGAAGGTCGCCTTCGACCGCTCGGGTTACCGTTATCACGGCCGCATCAAGGCGCTGGCCGACGCCGCTCGCGAGGGCGGTCTGCAGTTCTAAGGCTTGAAGGTGTGGGGCATCGTCCCCACGCCTAGTGTCACCTGCCGGCGCGGGCTGCGCCGGGCGCGGTACGGAGTTCTCCGTCCCGTGAAACATCCGCGACATATCCCAACCATAAGCGGCGAAGCCGCAAATTCCTCAACAACCGAGATATCGAAATGGCAGAAGAACGTGCACCGCGGGGCCGCGATCGTGATCGCAACCGCGACCGCGAGGAAATCGACGACGGCATGATCGAGAAGCTGATCGCGGTCAACCGCGTCAGCAAGACCGTCAAGGGCGGCCGCCAGTTCACCTTCACCGCACTGACGGTGGTGGGCGACGGCGACGGCAAGATCGGCTTCGGTTACGGCAAGGCGCGCGAAGTGCCGGTCGCGATCCAGAAGTCGATGGAATACGCGCGCAAGAACATGACCTCGGTCGAGCTGAACAACGGCACCCTGTGGCATCAGGTGAAGGCCGGCCACGGCGCGGCCCGCGTGTTCATGCAGCCGGCTTCCGAAGGTACCGGCGTGATCGCCGGCGGCGCGATGCGCGCCGTGCTGGAAGCGGTCGGCGTGAAGAACGTGCTGGCCAAGGCGGTCGGTTCGCGCAATCCCATCAACCTCGTTCGTGCGACGGTCAAGGGTCTTGAGGCGATGCATTCGCCGAGCAAGATCGCGGCCAAGCGCGGCAAGAAGGTGGAGGACATCCTCCATGGCTAAGAAGAACGAAACCAACAACGGCGGCACCGTCAAGGTGCGTCTGGTCAAGGGCATGCGCGGTTCGCAGGCGAAGCATCGCCTGTCGGTGAAGGCGCTCGGCCTCAACAAACTGAACGACGTCCGCGAGCTGAAAGACAGCCCGCAGGTGCGCGGCCTGATCAACAAGGTGCACTACCTGGTGCGGGTCGAGGAGTAATCACATGAAGCTCAACACTCTCAAGCCTGCCGAAGGCGCCCGCACCGAACGCGTCCGCGTCGGCCGCGGTATCGGCTCCGGCCTCGGCAAGACCGCGGGTCGCGGTCACAAGGGTTCGTTCGCGCGCGCGGGCAAGGGCAAGATCAAGGCCGGCTTCGAAGGCGGCCAGATGCCGCTGCGCAAGCGCCTGCCGAAGGTCGGCTTCCGCTCGAAGCTGAAGAACGACACCGCGCAGGTCATGCTGTATCAGCTCGATTCGCTCGAGGGCACGGTCGATTTCGCCGCCCTGCGTGCGGCCAAGCTGGTGCCGACGACGGCCAAGCGCGCCAAGATCGTCAAGAAGGGCGACGTTTCCAAGAAGCTCGTGCTGAAGGGCGTGCTGGCCACGGCTGGCGCGCGCGCGGCGATCGAAGCGGCCGGCGGCAAGATCGAGGAGTAAGCAGGGCATGTCACGCAGCAGCAGTGCGATGGCCGGAATCGGCGGCGGCTTGGGCAAATTCACCGAGCTGCGTCAGCGCTTGCTGTTCGTGCTGGGTGCGCTGATCGTCTATCGCATCGGCTGCTACATCCCGGTCCCGGGTGTGAACCCGGACGCCATGCTGCAGCTGATGGAAGCGCAGAAGGGCACCATCGTGGACATGTTCAACATGTTCTCCGGTGGCGCTCTGCAGCGTTTCAGCCTGTTCGCGTTGAACGTGGTGCCGTACATCTCGGCCTCGATCATCGTGCAGCTGCTGGTGCAGATCGTGCCGAGCCTGAAGGCGATCCAGAAGGAAGGCGAATCCGGACGCCGTCGCATCACCCAGTGGTCGCGCATCGGCGCGATCCCGCTGGCGGTCTTCCAGGCGGCCGGCATCGCCACCGCGCTGCAGAGCGGCGCCGGCACCGGCGTGCAGGCGGTCTACACGCCCGGCATCGGCTTCGTGCTGACCGCCGTGGTCGCGCTGACCGCGGGCACCATGTTCCTGATGTGGCTGGGCGAGCAGGTGACCGAGCGCGGCGTCGGCAACGGCGTGTCGCTGATCATCTTCGCCGGCATCGTGGCTGGCTTGCCGGGCGCGGTACTCAACACCATCGAGCAGGCGCGCAACGGCGACATGAGCCCGATCTCGGTGATCATGATCGTGGCCATCGTCTTGGCGTTCACCTTCTTCGTGGTGTTCGTCGAACGCGGCCAGCGCCGCATTACGGTGAACTACGCGCGCCGCCAGGGTGGCCGCAGCGCGTACATGAACCAGAGCTCGTTCCTGCCGCTGAAGCTCAACATGGCGGGTGTGATCCCGGCGATCTTCGCTTCGTCGATCATCATGTTCCCGTCGACGATAACCACCTGGTTCGGCAGCCAGAGCGCCACCGGCGGTCTGCAGCTGACCCTCCAGAAGATCAGCCAGATGCTGGCCCCGGGCGAGCCGCTGCACATGATCCTGTTCGCGGTGCTGATCGCGGGTTTCGCGTTCTTCTACACCGCGCTGGTGTTCAACTCGCAGGAAACCGCGGACAACCTGAAGAAATCCGGCGCGCTGATTCCGGGCATCCGTCCGGGCAAGGCCACGGCCGACTACATCGATGGCGTGCTGACGCGGCTAACGGCCGCCGGCGCGGTCTACCTGGTGCTGGTCTGTCTGCTGCCGGAAGTGATGCGCACCAAGCTCGGCACCTCGTTCTCCTTCGGCGGCACCTCGCTGCTGATCGTGGTGGTGGTGGTGATGGACTTCATCGCCCAGATCCAAGCACATCTGATGTCGCATCAGTACGAAAGCCTGCTGAAGAAGGCGAACCTGAAGGGCGGCACGCGAGGACTCTCGCGCAGCTGAAAGATTGAACCGCCGGCGCCCGCATGAATGGGGCGACGACGTGAAGAACAACGGTTTCTCCCACAACCTCGGGGAGAACCAGATGGGCGACTCGCGCGGCGGTCTCGTGCGCGGGTGGGCCGATGCCAGTCCCCGCGCTTGAGTGGCGAGGGGCGGGCGGGAAACCCGGGTAACCGGGGGCCTCGTCCAGCAAGGGTCCGTCGCCGGAGCATGGGCACACTCCCCATGCCGGAGTCCATGGGTGGCTTGCCGCCCGGGGCTTCCTAAGAAGCCGAGACCCTGTTAGAATTTCGTGTTCACTGCGTCGGATTCCGGATTCCCCCGGATACCCGACCGCCAAACCAGTTGGAGATCCGCGCATGGCGCGTATTGCAGGTGTCAACCTGCCTGCCCAGAAGCACGTCTGGGTCGGGCTGCAAAGCATCTACGGCATCGGCCGTACCCGTTCGAAGCAGGTCTGCGAATCCGCAGGCGTGTCCTCGAACACCAAGATCCGCGACCTGTCCGAGCCGGAAGTCGAGCGCCTGCGCGCCGAAGTCGGCAAGTTCGTGGTCGAGGGCGACCTCCGCCGTGAGGTCGGCATCGCCATCAAGCGTCTGATGGACCTGGCCTGCTACCGCGGCCTCCGTCACCGCCGCGGCCTGCCGCTGCGCGGCCAGCGCACCCGGACCAATGCCCGTACCCGCAAGGGTCCGCGCAAGGCCATCAAGAAGTAAGGGGTAGACAAACATGGCCAAGCCGGCAGCAGCCAAGACCAAGAAGAAGATCAAGCGCGTCGTCACCGACGGCGTCGCCCACGTCCACGCTTCTTTCAACAACACCATCGTCACGATCACCGACCGCCAGGGCAATGCGCTGTCGTGGGCGACCTCGGGCGGCGCGGGTTTCCGCGGCTCGCGCAAGTCCACCCCGTTCGCCGCCCAGGTCGCCGCCGAGAAGGCCGGCAAGGCCGCGCTCGATTACGGCGTGAAGTCGCTGGAAGTGCGCATCAAGGGCCCGGGTCCGGGCCGCGAATCGGCCGTACGTTCGTTGAACAACGTCGGCTACAAGATCACCAACATCATCGACGTGACGCCAATCCCGCACAACGGGTGCCGTCCGCCGAAGAAGCGTCGCGTCTGAGGAGCTGAAGAAGAATGGCTCGTTATATCGGTCCCACCTGTAAGCTCGCTCGCCGCGAAGGCACTGACCTCTCGCTGAAGAGCCCAGCCCGCGCGCTGGACTCCAAGTGCAAGCTCGAGCAGAAACCCGGCCAGCACGGCGCCACCGCCCGCAAGGGCAAGCTGTCCGACTACGCCACCCAGCTGCGCGAAAAGCAGAAGGTCAAGCGCATCTACGGTCTGCTGGAACGCCAGTTCCGCAACTACTACAAGAAGGCTTCGACGAAGAAGGGCAACACCGGCGAAACCCTGCTGCAGATGCTGGAAACCCGTCTGGACAACGTCGTCTATCGCATGGGCTTCGCGGTCACGCGTCCGGCGGCGCGCCAGCTGGTCTCGCACCGCGGCGTCACGGTCAACGGCAAGTTCGTCAACCTGCCGTCGTACCAGGTCAAGGCCGGCGACGCGATCGCGCTGTCCGAGCGCGCGCAGAAGCAGCTTCGCGTGCAGGAATCCCTGACGGTCTCCTCCACGATGGACCTGACGCCGTCGTGGGTCGAGGTCGACGCGAAGAAGTTCAGCGGCGTGTTCAAGGCGGTGCCGGATCGCGGCGACCTGCCGGCCGACATCAACGAAGCGCTGATCGTCGAGCTGTACTCGAAGTAATCGGTGTTGAGGGCGTTCCGCCCCGGTAACGACGGAACCGCCCACGGACCAGGCCGACGTGCGATGCGCGTCGGCCGCTCCCTTCCGGAGGGAGCGCCAAAAAGCGTAATGCCAAGCCATCGGCACCCCCAGCCCGATGGTTCACCGCAGGAGAAATCACAAACATGACGGCTAATGCCAACCAGGTCCTGCGCCCCCGCGGCCCCCAGATCGAACGTCTCGCCGGCAACCGTGCGAAGGTCGTGATCGAACCGCTCGAGCGCGGCTACGGTCACACCCTCGGCAACGCGCTGCGGCGCGTGCTGCTGTCGTCCATCCCCGGCTTCGCGATCACCGAGGTCGAGATCGACGGCGTCCTGCACGAATACAGCACCATCGAAGGCCTGCAGGAGGACGTGCTCGAGGTCCTGCTCAACCTGAAGGACATCGCAATCCGCATGGGCACCGGCGACAGCTCCACGCTGACCCTGAGCAAGTCGGGTCCGGGCGTGGTGACCGCCGCCGACATCAAGACCGACCACAACGTCGAGATCCTCAACGGCGAGCATGTGATCTGCCATCTCACCAAGGATGCGTCGATCAACATGCGCCTGAAGATCGAGCGCGGCTTCGGCTACCAGCCGGCCGCCGCCCGTCGTCGTCCGGACGAAGAAACCCGCGCGATCGGCCGTCTGATGCTGGACGCCTCGTTCTCGCCCGTGCGCCGCGTTGCCTATGAAGTCGAAGCCGCGCGCGTGGAACAGCGCACCGACCTCGACAAGCTCGTGCTCGACATCGAAACCAACGGCACGATCGACGCCGAGGAAGCCGTGCGCACCGCCGCCGACATCCTCACCGACCAGCTGTCGGTGTTCGGCGACTTCACGCACCGCGATCGCGGCGCCGCCAAGCCCGCCACCGCCGGCGTCGACCCGATCCTGCTCCGCCCGATCGACGACCTCGAACTGACCGTGCGTTCGGCCAACTGCCTCAAGGCCGAGAGCATCTACTACATCGGCGATCTGATCCAGAAGACCGAAGTGGAACTGCTCAAGACGCCGAACCTCGGCAAGAAGTCGCTGACCGAAATCAAGGAAGTCCTCGCCCAGCGTGGCCTTTCGCTCGGCATGAAGCTCGAGAACTGGCCGCCGGCGGGCGTTTCCGCTCACGGCATGCTCGGCTAAGTAAAAAAATTCATCAGGAATCACGACCATGCGCCACCAGAAATCCGGACGCAAATTCAGCCGCACCAGCGCGCACCGCGATGCGATGTTCACCAACATGGCCGCTTCGCTGTTCAAGCACGAGCTGATCCGCACCACGCTGCCCAAGGCGAAGGAACTCCGCCGCGTCGCCGAGCCGCTGATCACGCTCGCGAAGCGTGACGGCGTCGCCAACCGTCGTCTGGCCTTCTCGCGTCTGCGCGACAAGGAAGCCGTCGGCAACCTGTTCACCAAGCTCGGTCCGCGTTATGCCGAGCGTCCCGGTGGTTACCTGCGCATCCTCAAGTGCGGCTTCCGCGACGGCGACAATGCGCCGATGGCCTACGTCGAGTTGGTGGATCGTCCGCAGGCGTAATGCGGGTTCCTCCGTAGGAACCTGGCCACCTCGCCACGCTGACGGCGCGGCTCGATGGTCGGACTTTCCAAAAGAGCAAAAACAAAACCCCGGCCCTGTGCCGGGGTTTTCGTTTGTGACGCCCGCCACGCAGGCATTACCGTTCCCTAACCGCAGCCGTGATAGAACGCCGCCTTCGGACCGGGTTGGCGCATGCAGGCGGATGCGCGACAAGGAGCAATCGAGAAGACCGCCCTTACGCGTTACGACGCAATCAATTGGAGAGTCTTTAACATGCTTACGAATTCCGAAATCTCCCAGGAGGTCTTCGACCAGCTGCTGAGCGAGAGCATCGGCGCTGCCGATCTCAGCGACGACAAGCTGGTGGACAAGGCCGGCAACATGGCCACGGCCAACACCTGCTGGCGCACCTGCATCTTCTGCGATTGAGATTCGCGATGCGGGATCTGGCGGCCCTTCTCCCGCAATGGGAGAAGCCCCGCTTCGTAGAGCCCCTGATAAAGCATGGCTGACGACACGGCGCTGAAGCCGTTGCTGCGCTGGGCGGAGCCGATGCTCGCCCCCATGCGCGAACGCGCACTGGCGCGGTGGGCCTCGGCGGCGCGACGTTGGCCGGATCGCTTCGATTTCGAACAATTGCGGCACGCGATCGCGGATGCTTTCGCGGAACCGGCGCTTTCGTGGAGCTGCCGCACGCTGTTGCTGGAACTGGCGGTCGCGCGGCACCAGCAAGCGCTACAAGGTGAAACGCCAGAAGAGCGTTTCGAACACTTCCTCGAATGGATCGACAGTGCGGCTGGCCGTCGCGCACTCGATACCCGGTATCCGCTGCTGCAGGCGGATATCGCTCGGCAGGCGACGCAGGCCGAACACTTCCTTGGCCGTCTCCTGCAACATCTGGCCGACGACTATCCACGATTGGCGCCGCTGCTCGCCGATGCGGAGACGCCGGGACGGCTGTGCGCATTCGCGGCGGGCTTGGGCGATCGCCACGATCACGGCGGCAGCGTCGTGCGGCTCCGCTTCGAGGCGGGACGCATGCTCTACAAACCGCGCTCATTGGCGATGGATGTGGCGTATGCGCGTTTCCTCGCCGAACTGGCGGAGCGGGGTATCGAACCGTTGCAGAGGGCGGCGGCGACACTCGATCGCGGCGAATACGGTTACGCGCAATGGATCGAGCACGCGCCACTGATCGATGCCGGTGCGGCGGCCGCCTACTATCGTCGTTACGGCGGATTGGTCGCGATCGCCTATCTGCTGAGCTGCACCGATCTGCATCTGGAGAACGTCATCGCCTGCGGTGAACATCCGGTGCTGATCGATCTGGAAACCGTATTCCAGCCTTGGCTCAGCCGGCGCGGGCCGGTGACCGGCCGTCATCCACCGCATGCGCCCTCGATCCTGTTTTCCGGCCTGCTGCCATTCGAGCGCAACGATCCCGATGCCCACGACATGAGTGGCCTCGCCTGGGGCGAACATCGCCGCACGGTGCGGCAGGCAACGGGCGAGGGGACAGATCAGCTGCGTCTCTCGCCCATGGAAACGATGACGCAGCCGAGTGCGAATCTACCGTTCCTCACAGACGGAGCCAGGATCGCGCCACATGAGCATGCCGACGCGATGGTCTCGGGATTCGAGGACACCTATCGTGGCCTGCTCGTGCTGAAGCCGCGCCTGTGCGAGGAAGACGGCCCGCTGGCTCCGTTCGCGCGCCTGGAAACGCGCGCGCTGGTGCGCTCCACCCACATCTACGCGCGCCTGTTGAACGCGATGTCGCACCCGCAGTACTTGCGTTCGGAAGCCGAGCGGGACGCGGTGTTGTCGCGGCTGGAAGTCGGCAGTCGAGAGTGGCCGTTCCTGACGCGAACGCAGGCCATCGAGCGCGAGACACTGCTGCGTGGGGATGTGCCGAGATTCCGCATACGCGTCGACGGCACCGACGTGCGGGATGGTGAGGGGCACGTCGTTCCGCGGCTGTTCGTCCGCTCTGGTTGGAAGGAAACGCGGCGCCGGTTGCGCGGACTGTCGCCGCGCGATCTGGAACGGCAGCGCTACGCGCTACGGCAATCGCTGGAAAGCATCCGTCCGGCAGTTGTAACGGAAAAGAATGCGGCGAAGTCGCGCCGAGTCGATGTCTCCCATGTTGATGACGGGATCTTCCTCGATACGGCGATCGCGCTCGGGGATGAACTGCTGCGTCTGTCGTTCCGCGATCGCGGCGAGATCGTCTTCTTCCAGCCGGAGTACCACGACAGTCCGCAGCCGGTGATTGCCCCGATGGGCGCCACGCTCTACGAAGGTTCGACGGGCATGATGTTGTTGTTCGGCGAGCTCGGCGTGCAGAGCGGATTGACGCGCTTCACGCGGGCGGCGGAAGCCGCGCTCGAATCCAGCCAGCGCATGCTGCGCGACGATCCCAAGGCGATGACCGCGATCGGTCCTTACACCGGCCTGAGCGGGTGGCTCTACGTCCTGCTCGCGGCGGGCCTGCGCTGGCGGCGTCCGGATCTGATCGATGAAGCAGAGGATTGGCTGCCGCGCATCGCCGAACGGATCGCGGACGACGACGCACTCGATCTCATCGGCGGTGCGGGCGGCTGCCTGCTGGTGCTATCGGAGATGCAACGCTGTAGGCCAGGCGCGGACATCACGGCCGCGATGGCCGCATGCGCGACGCGACTGGTTGAAACGGCGCAACGCGATGCCGATGGCGTCCACTGGCCTTGTCCCGCGGCATTGGGGCGCCGTCTGAGCGGCTTCGCGCACGGTAGCGCGGGCATCGGCGCGGCGCTCGCGCGTTACGCGCATGCGCAAGGTGATGCCGAATGTCTCGCGCTTGCCCTGGATGTGTTGCGCTACGAACGCGCGGCATACGAAGCGCGGGGTGGGCGCTGGTACGACCTCGATGAAGGTGCTGACGAAGACGGGCAGGGCGATACCTATTCCTGGTGCCACGGCGCGCCGGGTGTCGGTCTGGCGCGGCTGCTGTGGCCGCAATCCTCGCGCGATACCGCATGGCACGGGGAAACGCTTCGCTGCGTCGAGAAGACACTGGCGGAGGGTTTCGCCAGCGGACACTGCCTGTGCCACGGCCAGTTCGGCAATCTGGAATTGCCGCTGCAATGGGCTGTCCAGGCACACAATGCCGCGATGCTGGCGCGCTGCCGCGATCTCGGACGTGGGCTGATCGAGCAGTCGCAGGGTGCGGGTTGGCGCTGCGGCGGACGCTCGATCGCGGAACTTCCGTTGGGATTGATGGTCGGTTTGGCTGGTATTGCTTACGGATGTCTGCGTCTCGCCGATCCGTGGCACGTCCCCTCGGTGCTGAGCTTGTCTCTCGGTGCCGCGCCGACGTGATCCGCCGGTGCGATGCGGGCCATGGTGATCCCCCGCACCCATCCTGGGTTTTGCTATGTTGACGCGCCCCGGATTCCCTTCCCGCGAGGAAGACGAACCCGGCCCGATTACTCCAGGTCGTTCCCGATGCCGTTGAATATTTCCCGCTGGTCTTTCCGTGCGCAATGCCTGCTCGGCTTCGCGATCTGCGCCGCGCTGATCGGTTTCGCGCTCTTCTCGCAGTTCCAGTGGGGCCTGCAGCCGTGCCCGCTGTGCATCTTCCAGCGCATCGCCTTCGCGGCGCTCGGCGTGGTGCTGCTGATCGCCGGCTTGCATGCGCCGCGCGGCGGCAAGGGACGCGCGATCTACGGCGTGCTCGCTCTGATTCCGGCGCTGGTCGGCATCGGCATCGCCGCCCGCCATGTCTGGATCACGCACCTGCCGGCGGACCAGGTGCCCGAATGCGGCCCGCCGCTGTCGTTCATGATGGAAGCCAATCCGCTGACCGAGGTGATCAAGAAGGTGCTCACCGGTTCCGGCGAGTGTGCCAAGGTCGACTGGACCTTCCTGGGCCTGTCGATGCCGGCCTGGAGCCTGCTCTGGTTCGTGCTGCTGACCTTGCTGGTCCTGACGGCCGCCTTCCGTCGCCGCTGAGCGGCTGGGCATTGGAAAGTCTGGCTAAGCTCGCCATGCCGTCAGCACGGTGAGCGGGCTGGGCTTTTCGATCGAGGCGAACTAAATAGTTGCGAAAGCAAGGGTTGCAGACGGCGTTTTTCAGGCAGATGATGCTTTCGCTGCGCCGCAACAATGCGCTGCTTTCCCACTCCCCGCACTTGCCTGTGCGGATTTTTCGAATACGAATATGCCGTCCTCCGATCGCACTCTCCGCACCGTGAATCTTCCCGCCGACTGGGCGCCCGATAGCTGGCGCTCGCGCAAGGCCCTGCAGCTGCCGGCTTATCCAGACGCCGTGGCGCTCGCCGGCGTGCAGGACGAATTGCGCGCGCTGCCGCCGCTGGTGACCTCGTGGGAAATCCTTGCGCTCAAGCAGCAGCTCGCCGAGGCGCAGGAAGGCAAGCGCTTCCTGCTGCAGGGCGGCGATTGCGCGGAGAGCTTCAGCGACTGCACGTCCGATGTGATCTCAAACCGCCTCAAGGTGCTGCTGCAGATGAGCCTGGTGCTCGTGCACGGCCTGCGCCTGCCGGTGGTGCGCGTGGGTCGCTTCGCCGGCCAGTACGCCAAGCCGCGTTCGGCCGATTTGGAAACGCGCGGCGACGTGTCGCTGCCGAGCTATCGCGGCGACGTGATCAACGGCCCTGAGTTCACGCCGGAAGCGCGCACGCCCGATCCGCGCCGCATGGTCAAGGCGCATGCGCGTTCGGCGATGACGATGAATTTCGTGCGTTCGCTGATCGACGGCGGTTTCGCCGACCTGCACCATCCCGAATACTGGGACCTGCGCTGGGTGAAGCATTCGCCGCTCGCGGACGAATATCACCGCATGGTGTCCAACATCGGCGATGCGGTGAAGTTCATGGAGACGCTGTCCGGCTCGCAGGTGTACAACCTCAACCGCGTCGACTTCTACACCTCGCACGAAGCGCTGCTGCTGCCCTACGAGGAAGCGCAAACGCGCGAGGTGCCGCGGCAGTGGGGCTGGTTCAATCTCAGCACGCACTTCCCGTGGATCGGCATGCGCACCGCGGCGGTCGATGGCGCGCACAGCGAATACTTCCGCGGCATCCGCAATCCGATCGCGGTGAAGGTCGGGCCGTCGGTCACGCCGGATCAATTGCTCGAGCTCATGGACGTGCTCAATCCGGATGACGAACCGGGACGGCTGAGCCTGATCCATCGCATGGGTGCATCGCAGGTGGCGGAGAAGCTGCCGCCGCTGCTGGAAGCGGTGAAGCGCGACGGTCGCCGCGTGCTGTGGATCTGCGATCCGATGCACGGCAACACCGAATCGACCAGCAACGGTTTCAAGACACGCCGCTTCGACAAGATTCGCGGCGATATCGAGCAATCTTTCGACGTGCACGCAGCGGCGGGTACACGCCTGGGCGGCGTGCATCTGGAACTGACGGGCGAGGACGTCACCGAATGCACGGGTGGCGCGCGCGATCTGACCGACGTCGATCTCGAACGCGCCTATCGCTCCACCGTCGATCCGCGCCTGAACTACGAGCAGGCGCTGGAAACGGCGATGCTGATCGTGCGCAAGCAGTCACAGCTCGCGGCGCCTCGGCCGGCGTGACGATGCCCTAGTGCGGCCGCGCGAGATGCGTGGCCGCGCTTCGTGATGTCCCGAATGCGAAGAGAGTTCGCCCGGATGTCTCGTCTTTTGCTTACTGCGGCACGCAGGTCAAAGTGAAGGTGACGCTGCCGCCTGCGGCTAGGGTTCCCAACGTGACGCCGCTTCCTTGCAGCGTTGCCAGCGGCACGGTCGCCGACGGGCAGGCCGCGCCGGTGCATGGCACTGGTGTATTGCAGACCAGGCTTGCATTCGCGGGATCTCGCACGACGGCGCCCGTCAATGGCCCCGAGCCACTGTTGGTCGCGACGATCGAATAGGCGGTCGCCACGCCTCTGATCACGGTATCGGATGGCTGGTCGGTCGCCCCACTGGCCGGCGTGTTGGTCTTGGTGATCGTCAGGTTGGTCTGCAGCTGATTGGTGTACGTGCAGGTGACGCCGCTGTCGGTCGGCATGACGATCGTTCTGCTCAAACCCGAACCGCTTACCGCGACCGCGCTGCCGTCGCTCGTCTTGGCGCAGGCCAGGGTCGTGGCATAGCTGGATGCGTTGCCGTTGCTGAAGGATTCGGCGAGCGTCACCGTGCTGCCCGCAGCGGCGCCGGCGGTGGCATTGGTCGTCGTCGACGGCGCCGTGGACGTGCCCGCGGTGGCGTCGATCACGCCGCTACCGCTGATCGTCAGGTTGACGGCGTTGCCGGCGACCGCGCTGACCCAGGTCTTGCCCAGGCTCACGGGCAGGTTGACGTTCAAGACGGCGCAACTGGTGGGCGCGATGATGAAGTTGAGACCGGTGATGTTGGCCGGACAGTTCTGCAACGCAGTGGTGACATTGCTGGCGACGCGCACGTTCACCGTCACCGTGCATGAGGCGACCGCCGGCAGACTGCCGTTGATGGTGATCGACGAGGCGCCGGTGGTGGCGTTGGTGGTCACCGTCGTGCAGGTGCCACCGACCGTGGTGTTGGCGAGCGTCATGCCGGTGGGCAGGTTGTCGGTGAAGCTCCAGGCGGGCTTGGCCAGATTGTCACTGGTATTGGTGATGGTGAACGTCAGTACGGAAGTGCCGCCGGCCGTCACCGGGTTGGGCGAGAACGACTTGCTGAGAGTCGGCGTGGCGTCGAGCACGCGGATGTTGTCGACGGAGAGATCGTTGCCGAGCGTCGCGCCGTTGTTGTTGTACAGCCGCACGCCGAGCGAAGTGCCTGTGTACTTGAGCGCGGCCGTCGTGGTCAGGGTTTGCGTGTAGACAGTGACGGTGGCGGGGAACGGCGACGTCTGCAAATTGGCGACACTCGACGATGTTCCGCCGGCGCCGCAGGCGTTGAGCGGACCGCCGATGTTGGTGGAGCCGCCCGAGCCGTCGATCAGCTGGAACTGCAGCAGCGGATCGCCGCCCGATGCGCCGCAGCTTCTGGCGGCGATGTCGACCGAGAATGTGTAGAAGTGATTGGCCGGAACCGGAATCAGGCTGTTGGTGCGAAACATCACGCCGTTGGTGGCGCCGGACCCGATCGTGGTGCAGGTGCCGTTCGGGCATTCGGTGTAGGCGCTGAGGACGTGGTTGTTGTCGCCGCCGCCGAAGCGATTGCCCATGCCGCGGGCCAGGGTGCGAATGGCGTTGTAGGACTGCGCGCCCGAATCCGGGCGGCACCTGTTCTGCGCCGTGGCCCAGCCCGGCGCGGTGGAATTGTTCGCGCTCAGGATGACGCCATTACAGAAAGCGCCGTTGAGCCAGTCGGTCGCGGCCGTGTATGTCTGCCCCGGAGGCGTGGTGCCGACGTAGCTGGCGCCGGCCACCGAGAAGCCTTGGGCGCCGGTGGCGGTGTTGTTGATGGCGTTCTCGAAGTTCTCGAGAAAGACGGTGGTCTGTGCCTGCACCGTGATCGGGAAAGAGAGAACGAATGTCGCCACGATTCCCAGACGCACGCACAAAGCCCTGAGCCAGCGTGCTTTGCCGCTGGTGCGGTGCCCCGAAGAGTTGTTCATGCGATTCCCCTTGGCCGCACTGGCGTCCGACGAATCGCATCGAACCGGCAGTGGCCGCTGATTGACGCGCCCACTATACCCAATGCGTGAAGAAAATGTGACGAAATGCTGTAAATTCTCAAAGAGTAACGAGAATTACCATAAACCCACTGTTCTCAGGAATTCATGCGACAGCCCGAAGCGGTTCGCCGGCAGCAGTTCCGCCGAATAAGCCGAGGCGCTATGGCGAGACAGTCTTCAGGAACCGCGGCGGCTTGCGCGCATGCGTGCGCTGCTCGAAGGCGTAGGCCAGCTCGATGAGGCGTGCCTCGCTCCAGGCGCGGCCCATGAAGATCAGCCCGAACGGCAGGCCATGGCTGTCGCCCATCGGCACGGTGATGCTGGGCGTGCCCGCGACCGCCGCCGCGCCGTAGCCGGCACCGGTGAAGTGATCGCCGTTGACCGGATCGGTCAGCCAGGCCGGCCCGGTCGCCGGTGCGATCAGCGCATCGAGTTTGTCTTTCTCGAGCGCGGCCTCGAGGCCTTCCTTGCCGGCCAGGCGACGCGCCTTGTCGCGCGCGTCGAGGTAGGCCTTGTCGGTAAGCGGACCTTTCTTCCGCGCCTGCTCGAACAGCTCCTGTCCGAACCACGGCATTTCCAGCGCGGCGTGGTTCTTGTCGAATGCGATCAATTCGTCCAGCGTCTTGATCGGCGCATCGCTCTGGCGCAGATACGTTTCGAGATCGGTCTTGAATTCGTATAGCAGCACTTCGAATTCGGCATCGTCCCATTGTCCGGCGGTGGCGATCTTGGTCTCGACGATCGTGGCGCCGGCGGCCTTCAGCGTGTCGATCGCGCGTTCGAATGCCGCGTTGACATCGGGTTGTGAATTGACGCCGTGTTCCTTCAGCACGCCGATGCGCGCGCCTTTCAATGCATCGGGTTTCAGGTGCGTCGAATAATCGATGGATGCCGGACGCGAGGCCTGCGTCGATGCGGCATCGGCGTCGTCGCGCGCCGCGATCGCGGTGAGCAGGAGCGCCGCATCGGCGACGTTGCGCGTCATCGGTCCGGCCGTGTCCTGGCTGTGCGAGATCGGGATGATGCCCTGGCGGCTCACCAACCCCACCGTCGGCTTGATGCCGACGAGTCCCGCCACCGACGACGGACAAATCACGCTGCCGTCGGTCTCGGTGCCGATGCCGGCGACGGCGAGATTGGCGGCGATCGCGGTCCCGGTGCCGGAGCTGGAACCGCAGGGATTGCGATCGAGCGCATATGGATTCTTGGTCTGCCCGCCGCGTCCGCTCCAGCCGGAGGTGGAGCGCGAGGAGCGGAAGTTCGCCCATTCGCTGAGATTGGTCTTGCCGAGAATCACGGCGCCGGCTTCACGCAGGCGTTGCACGAGAAAAGCATCGTGCTTGGGTTTGTGCTCGGCGAGCGCGAGCGATCCGGCCGAATTGACCATCGGCGTCGCATCGATGTTGTCCTTGAGCAGGATCGGAATTCCGTGCAGCGGTCCGCGCGTCTTCCCGGCTTTGCGTTCCTCGTCGCGCGCCGCGGCTTCCTTCAATGCATCCGGATTGAGTTCGATCACCGAATTCAACGCCGGACCGGCATCGTCGATCGCGGCGATGCGGATGAGATAGGCGTGGGTCAGCGTCGCGCTGTCGAATTCGCCACGCGACATGCGCGATTGGAGGGCGGCGATGTCGGTTTCTTCATAAGCGAAGGAGGCGGCCGCCGTGCTGAAGTCCGGCTTGGGAGCGCTGTCCTGCGCCTGCGCGGTGAAACCGAAAGCGCACAGCCACAACGCGTACATCGGATGGCGAGGCGAGGACATCGCGGGCTCCTGTTGGCGAGGAACGACTAGAGGGGCGGGTATGTCGGACAAGGATACGGTTGCTCGTACCCGCTCGCCTAGCGCACTTCTTTCAAATGTTTGCTGCCATGCGGCAAACGCGGAGTGACGTCATCCCAGCGAAAGTTGGGACCCATTTTGCTGTTGCTCTTGTTATTACGGGTGCGTGCTTAAGCGAAGCAAAAACAAAATGGGTTCCAGCTTTCGCTGGGATGACGGGCTGGAGGTTTAGCGCCGCCGCCTGACGAGATCGCGCCCGAGCACCCACACCACGAGCAGGTTCAGGGCCAGCACCGCCACCGACAGCCAGCCCGGATGCTTGAACAAGGCGTAGACGTCGAGCGGCAGGTACACGGCCGCGCTGATGCAGCCCAGCCACGAGGCCCAGGCCTTGGCGCGCCACAGGCCCCAGGCTTCGAGCATGCGCATCAGGCCATAGATCAACGCGATCGCGGCCGCGGTATGCACCGAGTCGGGATTGATCGCCTGCGTCAGCCAGCCCAAGGCACCGTGATTGGGATCGAGCTGGAAGCGGCCGGTGAGTTCGCGCAGCCAGCGCACCAGTGGCGCGGGACCGAGCAGTTCAAGACCGCTGGCGACGAAGATCGCCAGCAAACCCTTGGCGGCTTCGAAGATCGCGATGGCGTGCAGGCCCGGATGCGCGTGCGGATCCGGGTTGTAGTGCACGTCGGTTTCCATGCGTGTTTTCTATGCGGCGCGATTGTGCGGCACGATTACGCGGCGCGGCTGGCGCGCTTGCGGTCGACTTCGGTGCGCAGCTTCTTGCGCAGACGGATCGCCTTGGGCGTGACTTCGACCAGCTCGTCGTCGTCGATGAACTCCAGCGCCTGTTCCAGCGACAGCTTGATCGGCGGGATCAGGCCTTCGTCCTGGTCCTTGCCGGCGGCACGGAAGTTGGTCAGCTGCTTGCCGCGCAAGGCATTGACGGTGAGGTCGTTGTCCTTGGAGTGGATGCCGACGATCTGGCCTTCGTAGATTTCCTCACCCGGCTCGATGAAGAGACGGCCGCGCTCCTGCATCGCGATCTGCGCGTAGGCGGGTGAGGGGCCGGTGCCGTTGGAGATCAGCACGCCGTTGATGCGCTGGCCGATGTCGCCTTCCGCGCGCGGGGCGTAATGATCGAAGACGTGGAACAGCAGGCCGGTGCCGGCGGTGAGCGTGCGGAATTCGGTCTGGAACCCGATTAGTCCACGCGCGGGGATGAGGAATTCCAGACGCACGCGGCCCTTGCCGTCCGGTTCCATGTTCTGCAGCTGTGCCTTGCGCTCGCCGAGGCGGCCCATCACGCCGCCCTGGAACTGTTCTTCCATGTCGACGACGAGTTGCTCGTAGGGTTCCTGCTTCACGCCGTCGATGTCGCGGATGATCACTTCCGGACGCGACACGGCGAGCTCGTAGCCCTCGCGGCGCATGGTTTCGATCAGGATCGACAGGTGCAGTTCGCCGCGGCCGCTGACCTTGAACTTGTCGGCGTCGGCGGTGTCCTCGACCTTCAGCGCGACGTTGTGCTGCGTCTCGCGAGTGAGGCGATCGCGCAGCTGGCGCGAGGTGAGGAACTTGCCGCCACTGCGCTCCTTCACGCCCGCGAACGGCGAATCGTTGACCTGGAAGGTCATCGAGATCGTGGGTTCGTCGACGGTGAGCACGGGCAGCTGTTCGACCGCGTCCTGCGCGCACAGCGTGTCGGAGATGCCGAGACCCTCGATACCGCTGAAGGCGATGATGTCGCCGGCCTGCGCTTCGGGGACTTCCACGCGCTCCAGGCCCATGAAACCGAGCACCTGCAGCACCTTGGCGTTGCGCGTCTTGCCTTCGCGATCGATCACGGTGACGGACTGGTTGGTCTTCACCTTGCCGCGCTGGATGCGGCCGACGCCGATGATGCCGACGTAGTTGTTGTAGTCGAGCGAGGTGACGCGCATCTGGAACGGGCCGTCCGGATCGACTGGCGGCGCGGGCACGTGCTGCGTGATCGCTTCGAACAGCGGCGTCATGTCGCCTTCGCGCACGTCCTCGGTGAGGCCGGCGTAGCCCTGCAGACCGGAGGCGTAGACGGTGTGGAAGTCGAGCTGATCGTCGTTGGCGCCGAGGCGGTCGAACAGATCGAAGGTCTGGTCCAGCACCCAGCTCGGACGCGCGCCCGGACGGTCGACCTTGTTCACCACCACGATCGGCTTGAAGCCCATCGCGAACGCTTTCTGCGTGACGAAGCGCGTCTGCGGCATCGGGCCGTCCATCGCGTCGACCAGGATCAGCACCGAGTCGACCATCGACAGCACGCGCTCGACCTCGCCGCCGAAGTCGGCGTGGCCGGGGGTGTCGACGATGTTGATGCGCCAGGCTTCGCCGGTCTTCGGGTCGGTCCAGCGGATCGCGGTGTTCTTGGACAGGATCGTGATGCCACGTTCCTTTTCCAGGTCGTTGCTGTCCATGACGCGGTCGGGGACCACGGCGCGCTCGCTGAGCGTGCCCGACTGCTTGAGCAGCTGGTCAACGAGGGTGGTCTTGCCATGATCGACGTGGGCGACGATGGCGATGTTGCGAAGGCGTTCGATGGACATGACGAGATGCGCGCACAGCGGTGGAGCGGGGCGCGGACAGGTGTAGTGAAGGTAGCCCATCATTATAGCGTGTTGCGGTGCGTCAAAGGTGGCGATGGGGGCCATCCATTGAATCGGGCCGCCCCGGCCCTTATCTCCGGGACCTGTCCCATCCCAAACAGAAGGTCCCCGCATGTCCCTGCATGCCGTTTTCGACACCGACCGTGGCCCGATCAAGATCGAGCTGTACCCCGACAAGGCGCCGCTGACGGTGGCCAATTTCGTCAATCTGGCCAAGCGCGGGTTCTACGACGGGCTGAATTTCCACCGCGTGATCGCCGATTTCATGATCCAGGGCGGTTGCCCGGAAGGCTCCGGCCGCGGCGGCCCTGGCTACAAGTTCGAGGACGAGACCCGCAACGGCGTGAAACATGAACGTGGCGTGCTCTCGATGGCCAATGCCGGCCCCAACACCAACGGCAGCCAGTTCTTCATCACCCACGTCGCCACGCCCTGGCTGGACGGCAAGCACACCGTGTTCGGCAAGGTCGTCGAAGGCCTGGAGGCCGTGGACAAGGTGAAGCAGGGCGATACGATCAAGTCGGTCCGCATCGAAGGCGACGCCGATGCCGCGCTGGCCGCGAAGGCGGAGCGCGTGGCCGAGTGGAACAAGATCCTGGCGGCCTGAGACGCCCACACACCGGCCCCTCTCCCCAAGCGGGAGAGGGGCTTCCCGGCAGTCACTCCCCGCTGCCGCCGCCTTCCCGCTTCCCCATGATGAAGCTGCCAGGCACCCCCATCCCCATGATCCCGCCCGGCGTCGACGCCGGCCCCGCGCGCACCACCCCGATCTGCGCGCCGGTTACGCCGCCTTGCACCATCGGCTCGCCGCCCAGGCTGGTGAGTTCCAGCACGCCGCCGTTGGCGCCTTTCGACAGGCTCGCGATCGCGTTGCCCTGATCGTTCCAGACCGCGACCAGTCCGCCACCGTCGTTCTCGGCGCGCAACGAGGCGATCGGTCGATCGGAATCGCGGAAGACACTGACGTTGCCATTGCGGTTCGCATCGCTGCCGACCTTGGCCAGCAGCTTGCCGCCGGCATCCCGGATCTCGACACCGCCTTCGTTGTCGCTGTTGCTCACGCCGACGGCGGCGAGCGGATTCTTCGGCCCGGACGCGTTCGAATACAGCCGCAGTGCCACGTTTCCTTTCTCGGTGATGCCGAGGTTGGCGATGCGCTGATTGTTCTTGCGCACCTCGAAGCCCTTGTCCTCGCTCATCAATGTCTTGATGTCGTTCTCGCCGCTGTCGCCGGCGATGTAGGCGCCGAGTGTTCCATCGTGCATTTCGCCGAACCAGCCTTGCCTGCTTGAGTTCATCACGCGAATGCCGGGCTTGTCGCCGCCTTCGATGGCGACGCCCTTGACGGTGGTGCCCGCGGCATCGAGCACGTAAAGGCCGCGAACCGAACCGGCGGTGACCTGCATGATCGGCACGCCCTTGTCGTCCACCACCGTGAATGGTGCTTGCACTTGGTTGTCTTTCTGTTTTGATTCCAGCGCGTTCGATTCCAGCGCGGCAACGCGCTTGGCCAATGCCGCGGTCTGGCTTTGCTCCTCGGCCAATTGCAGACCACTGAGCCGCTTTTCGATTTCCTTGACGCGCTTGTCCAGCGTGTCGTATCGGGCTTGGAGTGTTTCAACCTCTTGCGCAGAGATCCCGGTTGCAGAGTGCGGATTCTGCTGGGCGCATGCCGCCGTGGGAAGCAGCGACGATACGAGGGACAACAACAGGGCGATTGCGAGTTTGTGTCTTGGCACGGGAGTTTCCTCGGGCTTGGAAGGCCGCTGTTTGCGTGGCGTCGTCGTCATCGATGATTTGCCGCCGGCAGGGCTTGCAGATAGAGGTGCAGGGCAGCCAGGTCGGTGTCGTCGAGTTGCGCCAGCGACGCGAAGGGCATCACCTTGCTGACCTGGCTGCCGTCGGGGCGCAAGCCGGTGCGCATCATCCTGGTGAAGGCATCGGACTGCCGGTAACGCGCCATCGCGCCGTTGGCACTCGGCCGCAGATCGGCAGCGGCGGGCCAATCCGGCGGCACGCCGGGAATCTTGCCGCCGGACAGATCCGCGCCATGACATCCCATGCACATGTTGGCGACGTAGGCGCCATGCATCGCGGTCGCGCCGGCAGGCACCGGTCGCGCGGGCGGCAGGCGATGGTCGATCTTCTCGGCCGCGTCCTGCATCAGGCCCGCGGCGTAGGCGAACTTCACCATCAGCGGCATCCGGATTTCCGCTTGTCCGCCTTGGGCCAGTGGCAGGCGGAGCACGTAGGCGATCAATGCGGCGAGATCGTCGTCGGTCAGACGGTTGTAGTCCTCACTCGGCATGATCAGTAGCGGATGTCCTTGCGGATTCAGGCCGTGGCGGATGCTGCGCACCCAGTCGCGCGATGTGTAATTCGCGGTCGGACTGCTGGCGCCGGGTGTGATGTTCGGCGCTTTCACGTACAGCCCGTTGGGATCGTCGATGAAGACGCGTCCGTGGCCGTCGGCGCCGTGGCATTCCATGCAGCCGCGCGAGCGATACAGATATTCGCCATGCGCGAGTGCCGCGGACGTGGTGGGATGGACGATCGGCGCGACCGCCACGTCGATGATGCGTTCTTGCTTGCTCGCAGCGGAGAGCGAAACGATCGCAATCGCGAGAATGGCCAGGACTACGATCGCGACCACGGCGGCGATGGTGATCTTGAGAGGGCGTGTCACGAAGAAGTGGTTCCTTGGAGGGCCTGGATGTCCGTGCGGTCAGCGGGCGACGACGATGCGGTCGCCGCTCACGCGCACGCGCGTGCCCTCGCGGATGCGATCGGGAAGCTCGTGCTGCCGGATCACTCGCCGGCGACCATCGTTCATGCGGACGGTGATGTCGTAGTCCTGTCCGTCGTCTTCGTCGGCGTCGCTGTCTTCCGTCGCCGCATCGCGCGCGGCATCCGCGACGGTGGCGACGTCGTCGTTGATGTGGTCCAGGGCGATGTCACCGAGCGCGCCGCCCACGGCACGCAGCACGGCATTGCCGCGACGATGCCGGCGTGCGTCGACCGGTTCGATGCGCTCGACGGTGCCGCAATCGCGGCAGGTTTCAGAGACGCGCGTCGTGGAGGCGTCGTTCGATGAAGAACGATATCGATCGGTGGCATCGGCGATGCCGACGCACGAGACCAGGGACGTCATCAGGAGAATGTTGTGAAAGCGCATCATCGAATGGCTACTCGTGGGTTTCGCGGGAATGCGTGGGCGCGGTTTGACTTAGAGCCTGGCCAGCTCGACGCGACGATTCTTCGCGCGTCCAGCATCAGTGGCGTTGCTGGCGACCGGCTCGGTGTCACCCTTGCCTTGCGGCCGCAGGCGATCGCCGGCGATGCCGTAATCGCGAGTCAATGCCTGAACGACGGCGTTGGCGCGGCGTTGCGACAACGCCAGGTTGTAGGCTGGCGTACCCATGCTGTCGGTGTGGCCGATTACCGCGACTTTCAGCGTGCCGTCGCTCTTCAGCAGTTCGGAGATCTGATCAAGCTGCGGTTTGGATTCCGGCTTGATGTCGGATTTGTCGAAGTCGAAGAGGATGCCGTACACCGAGATGTTGCCGGTGCTGGCGATGGCGCTCGCCATTTCGGTGGCGCTGGAGGTTTTCACTTCCGGCGCCTTGCTTTGGATGGGCGGCGTCGCTTCGCCGAGCGAGTCGGTCGCGGCTTTCTTTTCCTCGACGGGGGCTTCCTTTACGGCCGGCGTCCGGTCCTGGATCTTCGGCTCGCGATCCTGGATGACCGGTTCGCGATCTTGGATCGCCGGTTCCTTGCGTTCGACGATAGGCGCTTCCGGCGCTTTCTCCGCGGGTGCGACGGCCTTGACCTTGTCGGAGTCCATCGACTTGGTTTCCACCACGTCCACCAGCACGCGTGGCAGGATGTGGGCTTCGTCGCTGTCACCAGCCAGCAGCGCGACGTAGGTGATGCCTTGCGGCTGCGCCGATTTGTACAGGCCGTAGCGCGCATGGTTGGCGTAGTGGCGTCCGTTGTCGGCGATGTCGAAGTTGTCGAGCAGATCGCCGAGATTGCTCGGGTCCTTATGCGCGCCGGCGAGGCAAGCGTTGTCGTTGCAGGCGTACACCTGCTCGAAACCGTTGGCCTTGAGCTTTGCTTCGTAGTTGCGGAACAGCTCCAGCGAAGAACGCTCGGCGGGCGCTTCGTAGCGGATCTTGGTGTGGCGACCTTCGAGCTTCAGCCATTCGGTGCCGGAACGGTCGTCGACGGCGTCGCGATCGACCATCGATTGATAATCGACCGGCGCCTGCAGCAGCGCGGCTTCGTCGAATTCGGATTGCTTGTAGGCGCGGATGCCGGCGCCTTCGTAATGACCGACCAGCGGGTGATCCTTGGCGCCGTCGATGTCGCGAGCGGACGCGGTGGCCGCTTCCTGTTCGGCCGCCTCCTGGGCTTGCGCCATGGAACAGAACAGCGCGGTGACGAGGCAGGCAAGCGCAAGGGGGCGCAATGCGTGGCGGAAATTCATGCTGCGAAAACTCCTGTACGTGATGTGCGGGGGCATGCTGTGAGGAGAAAGGGCCCGAGCCTCTCCTTCCTGGGTTGGCTCTGGCGGTGCGAGTGGGGGATTTCGGTACTCGCTTCCACGTCCGCGCAAGCGCAGGACATGCACGCGGGCCGTCCTGGCCCGCGGCTTCCGAATCCTTCCGGAAGCTTCCTTTGAGGTGATGCGGCTCTGAAGTGATGCAGAACCGGCGCGGTGTCAGCCGTTTGCTTGCAGGGATTCCGGCAATTCGACCGGATGCATGACGTCCTCGCCGTAGGCCTGCGTGTAGGCGGTGCCCGGTGCCTGATCCTTCTGGCAGTCGCCGACGCGTTCGGCGAAGTGGCTGATCTTTTCGCCGCTCTCGCCGTCACTCGGGAGCGGCTGGATGGTGGCGTCGCGGAAGTAGAGGTCGTCGCCGTCGATGCGCACGCGCGTGGTGACGACCTTGTCCTCGAAGTGACAGACAGAATTGCCCAGATAGAGACCGGGCTTCGGCGAGCCGTGGTCGGTGGTGCATTTGGCCTGCGCGGGCGTCGGTGGATCGATCAGCGCCGTACTGGCGGCGTCGATGCACAGGTAGACCTTGCCTTGCTCGCTCAACGCGTTGAACTCCGGTCCTTCGACCCGCCACAGGCCGGGTTTGAGCAGGGTTTTGGTGGCGCTGGCCTGGCTCGGCGCCTGCGTGGTCTTCGCCGATGCTGCTGGCGATGCGTGAGTGGCGGTGTTCCCGGTTGCAGGTGCGCGATCCTGGTCGCGCTGGCTGCAACCCGCACCCGCGGCGGCAGCGGCCAACAGCAGGACGAGTGCGGGTGATGGTGTGCCGGTCATGAGGTGTCTCCGAGTGGAAGCGCCGATGCGTGAATGAAAATGTCTGGACGACTGTCTTGGATTCGCTGAATGCGACGATGCTTGTTCATCGCCGCGATTCGAGGCGCTACCGTAGTGATCGCGATCGGCTCCGGCCCGGAAGAAAATTTCTTTTCTTTGTGATTTTTCTTTCGCCATCGCTGAAAATGGCGGCACAGGGGCGACCGGCTTCACGTTTTCGGGTAAGGCATGGCCGCGAAAGAGGCATATCGATTCGGCGGCTTTCTGCTGGAAGCCGATCAGCGCCGGCTCTGGCGCGAACAACAAATCGTCGAGCTGCCGCCGAAGGTGTTCGATACCTTGCTATTGCTGGTGCGCCATGCGGGCGAACTGGTCGGGCGCGATGTGTTCTTCGCCACCTTGTGGCCGAACACGGTCGTCACCGATGCGAGCCTCGGCCGCCACATCTGGCAGGTGCGTCGCGCGCTCGGGCAGAGCGATGGGGAGGAGGCCTACATCCAGACCGTGCCCAAGCAGGGGTACCGGTTCATCGCGCCCGTGCAGAAGATCGCCGAGAGCGAATCCGTTGCCGCGGAAGCCAGTGATGAAGACGGCGATGGCGTCGCGAGCGTAACGACGGTTTCGTCGCGGGAGACACCGGACATCACGCTCGTCGATGCTGTGCCGCCGGCTCCGGCCGTTGCGTCAAAGCGGCGTGGTCATGCGTGGGCATGGTCCGCCCTGGCGGCATTGCTGGTCGTCGCACTGGCGGGCGCGTGGTGGTGGATGCGCCCCGCGGCCACGCCGGTGAACGTCTCCGGGACCGCGATCGACGGTTCGACCTTGGTCGCGCTGTTCGATGTCGGCCCCGCCGATGCTGGCAATCCGGGCACTGGTGGCGCATGGCTGGGCGCGGCGTTGTCGGAGCTGCTGGATCACGAGCTTGCGCTGAATGAAAGCCTGCAGATCGTTTCGGGTCGTCGTCTGTCGGAACTGGCGCCGCTCGGCGCCGGCAAGGAGCCCGATCGCGATTTGCTGGAACGTCTGCACAACCAGGTGGGTGTCGGTCTGGCCATCGCCGGGCGCTACCGCGATCTCTCCGCGCAAGCGCCGGGCAAGCTCGGCGTGGAATTGCAGGTGTTCGATGCCGTCACCGGTGCCGTTCTGCACACCATCGAGGTCGAAGGCGATCGCAGCCGTCTCGGCGAACTGGCGAGCGCTGCCGGCGAACGCTTGCGCCAGGATCTCGGTCTGCAACGCCTGACCACCGCGTTCGCCGCCACGCGCAAGGCCACGTCCAGCGACGATGCCGAAGTGCTGGAGAACTACGCTGAGGGCGTGCTCGCCGCGCGCCGCGGCGATGGCAATGCCGCGCGCACGCGCCTGAGCGCGGCGGTGGCGCGCGCGCCGGAGTTCCTGCCAGCGCAGCTGGCGCTTTCGCGCGTCTTGCAGGAGCAGGGCTATGGTCAGCGTGCGGCCGAGGTCGCGCGCACCGCGCTCACGCGCGCGGGCGGCGCGCCGCGCGAGATGCGCCTGGCGCTGGAAGCGCAGATGTACGAAGCGGAGAAATCCTGGCCGCAGGCGATCGAGACCTATCAGGCGCTGTATCGCTTCTACCCGGAGGAAATCGAATATGGACTGGGGCTGGCGCGTGCCCAGGCCAAGGGTGACAACGTCAACCAGGCGCTCGCGACCTTGGCGGCGCTGCGCCGCAACGGCAGCGGCAACGATCCGCGCGTGGATCTGTGCGCGGCCGATCTTGCCGAAGCGCGCGACGACTATCCGGCGCTGCTGGCGGCCGCCGAAAGCGCCTTGAAGAGTGCGCAGAAATTGCAGGCGCCGCACCTGATCGCGTTGGCGCTGCGCAATCGCGCATGGGCGCAAGACAAACTCGGTAACAACGCTGCAGTTCTGGACGACTACGGCGAGGCGGCCCGCTTGTACCGGCAGCTGAGGGATCCGCTGGGGCAGGCGAGCATCCATAACGAGCTGGGCAGCTACTACTTCAATCATGGCGATTTCGCCCGCGCCGCGCCGCTGTATCAGCAGGCGCTGGTGCTGTTCGAGGGCGCGGGCGTGAAATCGGGCGAGATCGCCGCGTTGTCCAATCTCGCCAACATCGCCTGGGAGCAGGACAAGCGCGGCGAAGTGAAGAACCGGCTGGAAATAGTTCTGCAGCTCGGGCGCGAGCTCGGCGATCCGGAACGCGAAGCCTGGACGCTCAGCGCGCTGGGCACCTTGCAGGCCGATATGGGGCAGACCGCAGCGGCGCTGGCCAGCTATCGCGACGCGATCACGGTCTCTGAACGCAACGGTCTGGAAGGGCAGGGCGCGTGGTCGCGGCGCGAAATGGCGGAGCTGCTGCGCCTGCGCGGCGAATACGCGGAAGCACGCCGTCTGGCGGAAGAAGCGCTGGCGGTGGAAGTGCGGCTGAAGAACCGCAGTGGTGAAGCCGAAGCCCTGATGCGTCTTGGGCAGGTGTTGCGCGACAGCGGCGATTTCGCGGGCGCGCGGGCACGTCTGCAAGCGGCATTGTCGGCGTCGCGTCGCGACAAGCTGGATTACACCACCGCCTGCATCGAGATGGAGCTGGCGGTTCTGTCGCTGCGCGAGAGCAAGCCGGATGAAGCCTTGCCGCTGCTCCAGGGCATCATTCCGATCCTGCGCAACAACGATTCGAAATCGGGACTCGCGCTCGTGGACGCGTTGCGTGCGGAAGCCTTGTCGGCCCTGCATCGTGGAGAGGAGGCCCACGTGGCGCTGAAGAACGCCGTGGTGTTCGCCGAGACACATCCCGACACGCTGGAAGCCTTGGCCATCCGCATGAGCGAGGTGCGCGTGCTGACGGCGGAGGATCAGCGCGACAACGCCGCCGTGCATGCCGGCGCGCTCGTCAAGCAGGTCAGGCAGCGCGAGCTGGGAGGGTTGCTCGCACAGATCGAGCTGTTGCAGAAGCAGGGATTGCAGAATCCAAACCAGGCGGCGGGCGTCACGGCGATCCGCTGAACGCCTCGGCATCCGGCGCCGCGACCCGCAACCGGCGGGGAAATGGCGCGGAAAGGCCCCTCGGAGGCGGCCGCGCCGTTACAATGATGGGGGTCCCCACCAGGTCAAGCTCCCCCCATGCCCCCCGCACTTTCCCGGCGCATCGGTCGCGCCAAGCCCAGCGCGATCATGCAGGTGGCCGAAAAGGCCAAGCAGCTCAAGGCCGAAGGCCGCGACATCATCAGTTTCTCCATCGGCGTTCCCAACTTCCTCCCCGGTCCGCACGTGTACGAAGCCGCGCGCGCGGCGCTGGAGAAGGATTCCGGCCAATACGGCAGCAATCGCGGCGCCGACGCGCTGCTGGATGCCTTTCTCAAGCACATCGAACAGGTCGGCCTGACCGGCTACACGCGCGCCAATTGCGCCACCGGCATCGGCGCCAAGCACGTGCTGTACAACATCTGCGACGCGATCCTGGACGAAGGCGACGGCTTCGCGTTCCCGACGCCGTACTGGACCAGCTATCTCGACATCGCCGAGATCCTCAACGCCGACATCCAGCTGCTGCCGTGCCCGCCCGAGCAGGATTACAAGCTCACGCCGGCACAACTCGACGCCGCGCTGGCGAAGAAGCCCAAGCTCTTCCTGTTCAACAACCCGTCCAACCCGACGGGCATGGTGTACACGAAGGAAGAAATCGCGGCGCTGGCCGACGTGGTGGCCAAGTATCCGGACACGTGGATCCTCACCGACGACATCTACAACCGCATGGTGTTCGACGGCATCGGCTACCACAACTTCCTGCATTTCCGCCCGGAACTGCGTGATCGCCTGATCTTCATGGATTCGCTGTCGAAGACCTACGGCATGCCGGGTTGGCGCGTCGGTTTCATGGTCGGGCCGGAATCGATCGCCAAGGCGATCACCACGCTCAACTCCAACCACATCACCAACATTCCGGAAATCGTCACCGCCGCCGCAGTCGCCGCGCTGACCGGGCCGCAGGACGTGCCGACGCAGAAAAACGCCGAGTTCCAGGCCAAGCGCGATCAGGTGCTCGCCGCGCTCAATGCGATTCCGGGCGTGGTCTGCCCGAAGCCGCAGGGCGCGTTCTACGCATTTCCGGACATCAGCGTGGCTTTCGGCAAGTCGCACAACGGCAAGAAGATCGAGAACGATTTCGACCTCTGCAACGCGCTGCTGGAAAGCAAGGGCGTGGCCTGCGTGCCGGGCTCGGCGTTCGGCGAGCCGCGCGCGCTGCGCATCAGCTACACCTGCCCGACGCCGCAGCTGGCGCCCGGGTTGCAGCGCTTCCAGGAATTCTTCGCCGAACTCGTCTGAGTCCGGCGCTAGAACACGACGACGGCGATCGGCATGCGCATCCTCATCCTGCTGCTGGTGCTCGGGCTGGCGGGTGGTCTGTATCAATACTCGCGCGGGAAGCTGCCCTTCCTGCCCGGCGCGGAGACGCAGGTGCAGCTGCAACCCGGCGATCCGCGCATGGGTACCGGTGAGACCGGCGTGGTGATGCTCATGGCGGAGTGGTGCGGCTATTGCGCGAAGCTGCGCAAGGATTTCGAACTGGCGAACGTGCGTTACCGCATGCTCGACGTCGACACGCCCGAAGGCGACCAGGCGATGCAGGCAATGGGTCTGCAGGGCGTGCCGGTGCTGATCGTCGGGCAGGACGTCGTGCATGGCTACCAGCCCAGCGAAATCCGTCAGCTGCTCGAACCGCTCGGATATCGCCTCTGATTTCGTCGGCCCGCGGCCGCGTCGCCGCGGGTCTTGTCCCTCACTTTTGACCCTTCAGCAAAAGGAACCCCCTCATGAAGACTCCACTCCGTGTTGCCGTCACCGGCGCCGCCGGCCAGATCGGCTACGCCCTGCTGTTCCGCATCGCTTCCGGCGAAATGCTCGGCAAGGACCAGCCCGTGATCCTGCAGCTGCTGGAACTGCCGATCGACAAGGCCCAGGCCGCGCTCAAGGGCGTGATCATGGAGCTGGAAGACTGCGCGTTCCCGCTGCTGGCCGGCGTGATCGGCACCGATGATCCGAAGGTCGCGTTCAAGGACGTCGACGTCGCCCTGCTGGTCGGCGCCAAGCCGCGCGGCCCGGGCATGGAGCGCAAGGATCTGCTGCTGGAAAACGCTAAGATCTTCACCGAACAGGGCAAGGCGCTGAACGAAGTCGCCAGCCGCAACGTGAAGGTGCTGGTGGTCGGCAATCCGGCCAACACCAATGCCTACATCGCCATGAAGTCGGCGCCGGACCTGCCGGCGAAGAACTTCACCGCGATGCTGCGCCTGGACCACAACCGCGCGCTCAGCCAGCTCGCCATCAAGGCCGGCGTCGCCGTCGGCGACATCGAGAAGCTGATCGTGTGGGGCAACCACAGCCCGACCATGTATCCGGACTACCGTTTCGCCACCGCTGGCGGTGCTTCGCTGAAGGACAAGATCAACGACGCGGCCTGGAACAGCGACACCTTCATCCCGCAGGTCGGCAAGCGCGGCGCCGCGATCATCGAGGCGCGCGGCCTGTCGTCGGCCGCTTCGGCCGCCAACGCCGCCATCGACCACGTGCGCGACTGGGTGCTGGGCAGCAATGGCAAGTGGGTGACGATGGGCGTGCCGTCCGACGGCAGCTACGGTATTCCGGAAGGCGTGATCTACGGCGTGCCGGTGACCACGGCCAATGGTGAATACACCCGCGTGCAGAATCTCGAGGTCGATGCTTTTAGCCGCGAGCGCATGGACAAGACACTGGCGGAGCTTGAGGAAGAGCGCGCTGGCGTGACGCATCTGCTCGGCTGATCGTTTTCGAGCGATGTGCCGCCGTTTGGCCGTTGAAGATCAGGCCGGCCGATAAATCTGCGCCACCGCGCCGCCCGGAAAGGCCCTCGAGCTGACCAGCTCGAGTGGCCTCGGAGCGGGCAGGTCGGAGAAGATCGGCAGGCCTTTGCCCAGCGCGATCGGATAGACCATCAGGGCGTACTCATCGACCAGATTCTGGGCGATGAGACTACGCGCGAAGCTGGCGCCTCCCAGGGCGATGATCGGCTTGCCATCCTGAGCCTTCAGCTTGGCGATTTCGTGGGCCAGGTCGCCGCTCGCCACGTAGGCCTCCGCCCAGCTTTCCGCGCCGGGTTGAAGCTGCCCGGTTTCGGTGTCGCCGGTGTGGGAGTCTCCAGGTCCTTTGGCCGTGGCGGCCGCCTGCAGGATCATCGTTCCCTGTTTTGAAAAGACCGCCTTGGGAATCTGATTCATCGGCGGGGCGAACACCGTGGTGGAAGTTGGCCAAAAGGAGGCCATGGCCTGAAAGGAGCGGCTGCCCATGATGAGCAGGCCGGCGTTCCACAAGTTCTCCACTTTCCAGGCGATGGCTTCCTGATCGCCGCTGAATATCCATTGGATTTCGCCCTCGGGGCCGCTGACAAAGCCGTCGAGCGACATGGCCATCGTCAGGATCAACTTTCTCATCACCTTCTCCTCGCGTTAGTCCGACCCGGGGATGGGTCAGATCGATTGGTTCCGCAGGTCGCTTTGCCGGCTTTCACGATCACGACGAGCAACCGAAACCGAATTCGACAAACCGTCCGAAAAAATTACGGGTTGGCATGCATCGGACAATCCACACGAAAACGCCGGGCGATGCCCGGCGTTTTCGTGTCCAGCGAAGTGGGGCGCGTCACTTCATGCGATCGGCCACCGTGCGCCAATCCACGATGTTCCAGAACGCCTCGACGTACTTCGAGCGCGCGTGGCGGTAATCGAGATAGTAGGCGTGCTCCCACAGGCAGCACGCCAGCAGCGGCGTGTCGTCGCCGGTCAGTGGTGTCGCGGCGTTGGCGGTGGCGGCGATGCTCAGCGTGCCGTCTCCGCGCTGCAGGAGCCAAAGCCAGCCCGAGCCGAACGTGCGCTCGGCGATCGCGGCGAATTGCGCCTTGAAGCGCGCGAAATCCCCGAAAGTCCGGGTGATGGCGTCCGCCAGCTTGTCCGCTGGTTCGCCGCCACCCCCGCCGGCCGCCGGCTTCAGGCTCGCCCAGTAGAAGGCATCGTTCCAGGCCTGCGAGGCATGGTTGAACAGGTTGCCCTGCGCCTTGCGCACGATGTCCTGCAAGGCCGCTTCGGCGAGCTCGGTGCCCTCGATCGCGGCATTCACCTGCGCCAGATGCGCCTTCTGCAGGTTGTGATGGCTTTCCACCGTCTCGGCGGACAGATGCGGTTCGAGGGCGCTGGTCGTGTAGGGCAGGGAAGGGATTTCGAGGGTCATGTTCCGGTCGGGTTGAAAAGGCTGGCCCCTGGTTTGACAGCCCCGATGATGCGGGCGTCCGGGCTTACAATATGCAATTCCACCCCCACAAGCACGACCCACGGCCCTCGCGCATGCCGCGACCGTGTCTCCAGGAGTTTTTCACCATGGCCGTTCTCGAACGCATCCAGGCCGAAGTCGAAGGCCATCCCATCGTTCTCTTCATGAAGGGCACGCCGCAATTCCCGATGTGCGGCTTCTCCAGCCGCACCGTGCAGGCGCTGAAGGCCGCCGGCGCCACCGAGCTGCACACGATCAATGTGCTCGAGGAGCCGGAAGTCCGCGCCAACCTGCCGCGCTATTCCAACTGGCCGACCTTCCCGCAGCTGTTCATCCACGGCGAGTTGATCGGCGGCTGCGACATCACGCTGGAGTTGTACGAATCCGGCGAACTCGCGCGCATGATCTCGGAAGTGCAAAAGGCGTGAGCGCGGTGCGGACCGACGGCGAAGCCACATCGCAGGGCGCGCACGCCGGCTCCATGCAGGAAGGCTCCGCATTGAAAGGCAGGGTCATTCTGGTGACGGGCGCCTACGGCGGCCTCGGTCGCGCGGCCGCGCTCGCCTGCGCGCGCGAGGGCGCGACGCTGGTGCTGCTCGGCCGCAAGGTGCCGAAGTTGAATCGTGTCTACGACGCGATCCGGCAGGAAACGACGGCCGCCGAGCCGGCCAACTATCCGCTCGATCTCGAAGGCGCCGCGCCGGACGATTACGCCGAACTGGCCGCGCGCATCGAATCGGGGCTTGGCCGTCTCGACGGACTGCTGCACTGCGCCGCCGAGTTCAAGGGACTGGCGGCGATGGAACGCACCGATCCCGCCGACTTCGCCCGCGCCATCCACGTCAACCTCACCGCGCGCTGGTGGCTCACGCAGGCCTGCCTGCCGCTGCTGAAGCGTGCGGATGATGGCGCGGTGGTGTTCGCCCTCGACGACCCCGCGCGCAGCGGTGGCGCCTACTGGGGCGGCTATGGATTGGCGCAGCAGGGCAGTGCGGCCCTGGTCGGGATGCTGCACGCGGAACTCGCCAGCACCCCGGTGCGCGTGAGTGGTCTGCAGTTGGGCGGCATGCGCACCGCGCTGCGTTCGAAAGCGTATGTGGAAGAAGACGACCGGCTCGCCTTGGATCCAGCGGCATACGCGGATGCCTGCGTGACGTTGCTGTCGGCTGCCGGAAAGCAACATCGCGGCACGATCTGGGCCGCGCCGCCCGCGGTGCGCGCATGACGATCGCGTCCGCCGCGCTGCTGCTGTTCCTGATTCTCGATCCGCTCGGCAACGTGCCGGTGGTCTTGAGCCTGCTGCGGCCGCTCACGCCCAAACGTCAGCGCATGGTGCTGATCCGCGAGCTGATCATCGCGCTGGTGGTGCTGCTGCTGTTCCTGTGGTTCGGCAAGTACGCGCTGGAGCTGATGCATCTGCGTCAGGAATCGGTGTCGATCGCCGGCGGCATCGTGTTGTTCCTGATCGGTATCCGCATGATTTTTCCGCCACCGGAAGGCTTGATGGGCGAGTTGCCCGGCGGCGAACCCTTCATCGTGCCAGTCGCAATCCCGATGATCGCCGGACCTTCCGGCATGGCCGCGGTCATGCTGATGGGCAGCAACGACCCCGCGCGTCTGGACGACTGGAGCATTGCCTTGCTGATCGCCTGGGGAGCGACGGCGGTGATCCTGCTCTCGGCCACCATGCTCTACAAACTGCTCGGCGGCCGTGCCTTGATCGCCATCGAGCGCCTGATGGGCATGCTGCTGGTGGCGATTTCCGTGCAGATGTTCCTCGACGGCATCAGTACCTATCTGCGGCTTGGGCCGACTGTCTGAACGTCGAAACGAATCGACAAGTACTTAGCGGGGATTGCTGAGGCATCCCTGCAGACAATGCCGATAGATCACGGTCATCGGATGTCGACATTCAAGTCCCGGAATGTCTTTTTTAGAGTCCTGGCTCCACGAAATTCTGGCGTGGATCGGGCACACTGTGATGGTTGCGAAAAACAGTCATTTGACTGTCATGCAGCCCGGCTATCGTGTTAACCTGTTGTTAACCCCGCGTGACGGCCGTGTGCAGGGACGCAAGGGGTTGGGGACATCCCATTTCGAAATTTCTTCTTTGATGCGCGTCTGCGCGCGTCATTCATCCAATCGTCCAAAACTGCTTTCGAGGCCATCACCCATGAAGCAATCCCGCGTCCGACTCTCCAAGCTGTCGCTCGGTCTGATCGCCGCGCTCGCTGCAGCGCCCGCCTTTGCACAAAGCACCTCCGCCGGCGTCGGCGGCCTGGTCACTGGCGCCGATGGCCAGCCGGTTGCGGGGGCTGAAGTCACCATCACCCACGTCGAGTCGGGCACCGTGAGCCGTGCCACCACCGACGCCAACGGTCGTTACACCGCGCGCGGTCTGCGCGTGGGTGGTCCGTACAGCATCACCGTCAACAAGGCGGGGTCCGGTACCGATACGGAAGAGAACGTCTTCCTCACCCTGAACCAGATCAGCACGATCGATGCGCAGCTGAATAACGACGTCACCACGCTGGGTACCGTGCAGGCGATCGCCGCCGGCGGCTCGGAAGTGTTCAGCGCCTCGAAGATGGGCACCGGCACCAACGTCACGCGCCAGACCATCGACGCGCTGCCGTCGATCGGCGGCAACATCCAGGACTACATGCGCCTCGATCCGCGCGTGGCCTTCGTCGACCGCGCCTCGGGCAGCATCAGCGCCGGTGGTCAGAACCCGCGTTACAACGCCATCCGCATCGACGGCGTCTCCGCCAGCGACACCTTCGGCCTGGAAGGCAACAACATGCCGACGCGCCGTCAGCCGGTGTCGATGGAAGCGATCGAAGCCATCAACGTCGATCTGGCCAACTACGACGTCACCATCACCGGTGGCACCGGCGCGGTGGTCGATGCCGTGACCAAGTCCGGTACCAACGAATTCCACGGTTCGGTGTACGGCACCTACCGTGACGGCGACTGGTTCGGCGACGATCCGGAAGGCGAGCCCTTCAACGGCTTCACCAAGGAAGAAACCTACGGTTTCACCCTCGGCGGCCCGATCGTCAAGGACAAGCTGTTCTTCTTCGCCAACTACGAGAAGTTCAAGCAGGCGGCGCCCGGCGCCGACATCGCCAACAGCCCGCTGGGCATTGGCCGGATCGATCCGGCGGATGCGACCGAAGCGGCGGATATCGCCCGCGCCGGCAACAGCAACTTCGGCGGCTTCGAGGCCGGCGGCCTGAGCAGCAACAGCGATACCGATCTCGAGGAATACGCGATCAAGCTGGACTGGAACATCAACGACCAGCACCGCGCCGACTTCCGCTACAGCAAGCTCGAGCAGAGCAAGCTGCGCCTCAACGGCTTCAACGCCGGCAACACCGGTTCCGCTTCGCTGAGCTCCTACTGGTATCAGCACGACAAGACCGTCGAGAGCTACGTCGCCCAGCTGTTCAGCGACTGGACCGATACCTTCTCGACCGAGTTCAAGGTCTCGTACCGCGACTATTCGGCGATCCGCAACACGCCGACCTCCGGTACGCCGGAAGTCAAGATCGCCTACGGCGCCCCGAACGCGGATGGCGTCGGCCAGAACCCGGCACTGTGGCTCGGCACGGAATCGAACTCGCAGTACAACGATCTGTTCACCAAGACCTGGAACTACTACGGCGCCGGTATCTTCAACCTCGGCGATCACGAAGTGAAGTTCGGCTTCGACTACGCGACCAACGAGATCTTCAACCTCTACGCGCCGTTCGTCGACGGTTCCTACATCTACAACAGCCTCAACGATTTCCGTAACGGCACCTGGAGCTACCGCCAGTTCCGCAATCCGGTTGGCGGCGACGTCAACAACATGGCCGCCGACTACACCTACAAGTCGCTGGGCCTGTTCGTGCAGGACAAGTGGTACGTCAACGACAAGCTGACCTTGACCTTCGGCGTGCGCGGCGACAGCTTCAAGATCGACAGCGATCCGGAATACAACCCGCTCGCGCAGCAAGTCTACGGCTACGACAACAGCGATACCGGCGGCGACAAGTGGCTGTGGCAGCCGCGCTTCGGCTTCAACTACACCTTCGCCACCGAGCGTCCGACGCAGTTGCGCGGCGGCGTCGGTCTGTTCCAGGGTGATTCGCCGCAGGTGTGGCTGAGCAACGCCTACAACACCACCGGTCTGAACTACACCCAGGTCGAAGAGTTCGCCAGCGGCAGCACGCCGTCGACCCCGCGCCAGAACATCAACTTCATCGCACCAGACTTCGAACTGCCGTCGGTGTGGAAGGCCAACCTGGCGATCGACCACGAACTGCCGTGGTACGGCATCGTGTTCTCGGCCGAGTTGCTGCTCACCGACGTCAAGTCGGCGCTGTACTACCAGCGTCTGGACGTCGGCGCGCCGAACAGCGCCAGCCAGACCGGCCCGTCCGTGGGTCAGGACGGCCGTCTGCTGTACTGGCGCAACTCGAACACCTTCAGCAGCGCCCGCGCCAATCGCGATTCGCGCTTCGGCGATGTGCTGTTGCTCGACAACACCGACAAGGGCAAGAGCAACCAGTTCACCGTCAGCCTGGAAAAGCCGTGGAGCGCCGAGAGCGACTGGTCCTGGTCGCTGGGTTACACCCACACCAATGCCGAAGAAGTCAGCGGCCTGACCAGCTCGACCGCGACCTCCGGCTGGAACTACAACAACATCTTCCAGATCAACCAGGACGAGGCCGACACGGCCCGTTACGAGATCAAGGATCGCCTCACCGGTGCTCTGAACTGGAAGCACAAGTTCTTCGGCGACTACGAGACCAGCATCGGTCTGTTCTACGAAGGCCGCAGCGGTCGTCCGTTCAGCTACATCTACTCCAATGACGTCAACGGCGACAGCCGCGTCAACGATCTGTTCTACGTGCCGGCGGGTCCTGGCGACGTGGTGTTCAGTGGCGGCGCGCAGATGGAGCAGCAGTTCTTCGAATGGCTGTCGAAGCATCCCGAACTCGCCCGTTACGCCGGCCAGGCAGCGCCGCGCAATGGCTTCCGTGGCGATTGGGTGAACACCTTCGACATCCGCATCAGCCAGGAGCTGCCGGGCTTCTTCAAGGGTCACAAGTCGGAGATCTGGCTGGACATCCAGAACGTCGGCAACCTGATCGACAAGGACTGGGGCCACATCTACGACTACGGCTTCTTCGCCGACGCCACGGTGCTGCGTGCCACCGGCATCGATCCCACGAGCGGCAAGTACATCTACAACTTCACCAGCCCGGAGGCGCCGGCCGTGGCCAACGCCGATGCCGACGGTTTCAACGTCGGTGTCTCGCAGTGGTCGGTGCAGGTGGGCTTCCGCTACAAGTTCTGATGTAGCGCTGAGCCGCAGCAACGAAAAACGGCCGGGGCGACCCGGCCGTTTTTTTGCCGCCGGGTTTGCGTTAAAGTCCGGCGGTATCAAGAAGAGACACGATGAAAATGACCGAGACGAGTACGGCGGCGAAGGCGCTGCCGGTGGTGAACGCCCGGATCTATCCGAAGGGCGGGCTGGATGTGCTCTCGCGTGACGAGGTCGCGCGGCTGAAGGACGCTTCCAGCGGCGGCATGCACGAGCTGCTGCGCCGCTGCGCGCTGGCGGTGCTGACCAGCGGCAGCGCTTCCGATGATCCGCGCGCCGCGCAGGAGCTGTATCCGGATTTCGACATCCAGGTGCTGCAGCAGGATCGCGGTGTGCGCATCGATCTGATCAACGCGCCGGCGATGGCGTTCGTGGATGGCGAGATCATCCGCGGCGTCGCGGAGCTGCTGTTCGCGGTCGTGCGCGACCTGGCCTATACCGCCATCGAGCTGGGGCCGGAGTACGCGGCCGACCTCGAATCTTCCGCGGGGCTGACCAACGCGGTGTTCGGCCTGCTGCGCAATGCGCGCATCCTGCAGCCGGCCGAGCCCAATCTGGTCGTGTGCTGGGGTGGCCATTCCATCAGCCGCGACGAATACGAATACACCAAGGACGTGGGCTACGAACTCGGCCTGCGCGGGCTCGACATCTGCACCGGCTGCGGCCCGGGCGCGATGAAGGGACCGATGAAGGGCGCGACGATTGCCCACGCCAAGCAGCGCAAGCGCCGCACGCGCTACATCGGCATCACCGAGCCGGGCATCATTGCGGCCGAATCGCCGAACCCGATCGTGAATCACCTGGTGATCATGCCGGACATCGAGAAACGTCTCGAAGCGTTCGTGCGCCTGGGTCACGGCATCATCGTCTTCCCCGGTGGCGTCGGCACGGCGGAGGAAATCCTGTATCTGCTCGGCATTCTGTTGCGTGAGGAAAACGCGCAGCTGCCGTTCCCGCTGATCCTCACCGGACCGGTGGCGGCGGCGCCGTACTTCGAGCAGATCGACAAGTTCATCCGTCTCACGCTCGGCGATGCGGCGACGGATCGCTACGAGATCATCGTTGGCGACCCGGCGGCCGTGGCCAAGCGCATGACGACCGGTATCGCCAAGGTGCGTGAGTACCGCATCGCGCAGAAGGATTCGTTCTATTTCAACTGGGCGCTGACGATTCCGCTCACGTTCCAGCAGCCGTTCGCGCCCACGCACGAGGCGATGGCCGGGCTCGATTTGCATCATGGGCGCAAGCCGCACGAGCTGGCGGCCGATCTGCGTCGCGCGTTCTCCGGCATCGTCGCCGGCAACGTCAAGGAAGACGGCATGCGGCGCATCGAGCAGTTCGGGCCGTTCCAGATCCACGGCGACACCGACATGATGCAGGCGCTGGATGCGTTGCTGCGCGCGTTCGTCGAGCAGCGTCGCATGAAGATCGCGGGCGAATATCGTCCGTGCTACGAAGTGCTGGCCTGATCCGGCTGAATTGTTGAGGCGGGGGCGCTAGCTCCCGCTCGCTTCGCTCGAATTGAGAGGCAGCCGCACGGTGGCGTAGAACCGCTGTCCGTCGCTCTGGATTCGCACGCTGCCGCGGCCGCCCGTCAGTGCTTCGATGCGTACCTGCGAGGCGCTCAAGCCCACTTGATGGCCATGCGAGCGCTCTCCGGCGGGCGGCACGGGGTTGGTGATGCGGACCGTCACGGCGTTGGGCGTGACGGTCACCGCGATCTCGACATCGCCACCGGCGGGAATCCGCTCAATGCCGTGCCGGATGGCGTTCTCCACCAACGGCTGGATCGACAGGGCGGGAACGTTGACCGCGGGCATGGCTTGTGGGAGATGCCAGTGGATCTTCAATCGGTCGCCGAGCCGGAACGCTTCGATTTCGAGATAGCGGCGCACCAGCGACAGTTCGTCGTCGAGCGAAATCTCGCGCGGGCCGGCCAATGCCGCCCGGAACAGATCGGCCAGATCCAGCAACACGCGTTCGGCGGCCTCGGGTTGCTGATGCACGAGCGCCGCACCCGTGTTCAAGGTGTTGAACAAGAAGTGCGGGCGGATGCGGGCCTGCAGTGCTTCCAGTTGTGACTGCTTGGCGCGCAGCGCCATCTGTCGCGTGCGCCATTGGTTCTGGAACGCGGCCAGGCCGAAGATGCCGACTGTGGTGATGATTCCAAGCACGCGCCATTGCGTCCACGACCATTGCTCGCGCGTGATCTGCCAGGTGTCGCGGAACAGGAATCCGATCAGTTCGGTGATGCCCCAGGTGTTGAACAGCAGGATGGCGAGCACGACATACGCGATGCGCTGCGGCGGAAGCACGCGCAGCGGTTTGCGAATCAGGTAAGTGGCGGCGAGCGTCCACAACAGCGTCCACTGGATGGCGATCGAGACCAGTCCGAAATAACGCAGTCGATGCTCCTCGCTGCTTGGCGCGAGCGCGAGAACCAGCGCCAACGCTTCACCGGCGAACAGCATCCAGGCGATCGCGGGCGCTTGCCACAAGGTGTCGAGCGGACTGTGCTGCGGACTGCGTTGTGGAGAAGAAGTGGGCATTGGGTCACATGATACGAGTGGGCCGGTCGCATGCGTCCGTCGGAGCCATCCGACCGCTTGTCCCGAATCCGCTTGCCCGCCGATGGCGGGCCGCTAACCTTGGCATATCGAGGGGAGGGGGTACATATGCGATTGGGGCCGGCACGCGGTTTCACACTCGTGGAACTGATGATCACAGTGGCTGTGCTGGCAGTCCTCGCTGCTATCGCGTTCCCCAGCTTTGAGGGTGTCATGCGCTCCAATCGTCTCGCCACGGCGACCAACGAAATGATCGCCTCACTCACGCTCGCGCGCAGCGAGGCCATCCGCAGCGCGCGGCCGGCCAGCGTCTGCGGAAGCACGGACGGTGCCGCCTGCGCCGACGACTGGAGCGGGGGATGGCTGGTCTGGGATGACACCAACGGTGACGGCACGATCGATGCCGGCGAAACGCTCGTGCGCTTCGTCGAGGCGAACGACAGGATGACGATCACCGGGCCGGAGGATGGCGTGATCACCTTCGACAACCGCGGCCGACGCGCCAACGCGGACGATCAGGAAGTCGTCCTCCGGGCGAAGGAGTGCGGGAACTCCGATCTGCAGGTCAGGCTGGAGATCACGACCACGGGCCGGGCGAGCGCCCAGCCCAGGGAGGCTTGCTCATGAGTTCGCAACATCACCGCATGGGTGCCGCGCGCGCCATGCGCGGCTTCAGCCTGATCGAGGTGCTGATCGCGATCCTGGTGCTGTCCTTCGGACTGCTCGGTCTGGCGATGCTGCAGACCATGAGCGTGCGCTATGCGGAAAGCTCGAACTACCGTACCCAGGCCACGAACATGGCGTACGAGCTGCTCGATCAGATCCGAGTCAATCGAATCAATGTCGCCGCCTACGAGGGCACCTATACGGCCACGACCAGCGCGACGTCCTGCGTGCCGGCCGTCGGCAACGGTTTGACCACGACGCAGTACCTCACGGCGTGGCGCTGCCGCCTGGGCAGGACGCTGGGTGCCGGCGCGACAGCCAGCGTGACCCAGGCTGCTGACGATCAGGTCACGGTGGCCATCAGCTGGGATGACGAGCGTTGGACCGTCGGCTCCGACCCGCTCACCTTCGAGGCGACGACCCGGCTATGAACATGCGGCGCAACAGTCAGGGCCTCTCCCTGATCGAACTCATGATCGCGATGCTGATCGGCACGATCCTGATGCTGGGGTTGTTGCAGGTGTTCAGTGCTTCGCGCGCGTCCTACCAATTGTCGGAAGGCTTGAGCCGGACGCAGGAGAATGGCCGGTTCGCGGTCGACTACCTGCAGCGCGATATCCGCATGGCCGGGCATTTCGGCTGCGTCAACGATCAGGCGCACGCGCAGCAGTCTCCAAGCGGGCTGGATACGACATTCGGTGCCGGCGCCGAGGAAGGCTTGCAGTTCGGGGTATCGATTCGCGGCTACGAGGCCACGGGCACCGCGCCTGGCGCCACCGGCGTGACGATCTCGGAGAACCCCACGGCGGGCGGCACGGCGTTCACTCCCGCGTTGCCGGCCGAGATCGCCGATGCGACGGACAATCGCATCGCCGGCAGCGACATCATCGCGTTGCGCTATTTCGCTCCCGAGGGCGTGCCGATCACCGCCATCGGTGGTTCGGGTGGCGCTCCGACGTTCTCATTCGATGCCGCGCGCTGGGACGTGCTGCGTAGCGGCGTCGACAATCCCGGCCTGTTCGGCGTGGCCGATTGCATGAATGCCACCGTGTTCGAAGCGGGGGAAGACAGCACCACCGGGATGATCGTCATGGACGACGATGCGCCGGAAAACGAAACCTCTTTCAGCAAGGTGTTCACCGCGGGTCAGGCGATGCTGTATCGCGCCGAGAGCGTCGTGTACTACATCGGTCTCAACGACGATGCGAATCCGCGGCCTGCTCTCTATCGCGTGCGATTCCGGACCACGCCAGGCGGCACGCTCGAATCCGACCAGCAGGAACTGGTCGAAGGGGTCGAGAACCTGCAGTTGCTGTACGGCCAGGATCGCGAGTTGAACGCCGCCAACCCGCCGACGGGTTACGTCGATCGCGTGGGCACGGCGGCAACCGTCAACGCGGTCACGCCCGCGGACAACAGCTGGCGCCGGGTCGGTCTGGTGCAGGTCGGGCTGCTGGCCGCAAGCGATAGTCGCGCCGGGTCGGCCCAGGCGGAGGCGGCCGTCTCGCCATCGTCCCTGGGCGTGGGATTCACGCTGCCCAACGATGGCCGCTATCGCACCGTCTATCAATCCACGGTCGCATTGCGCAACCGGCTGTACGGGAATTGACGCGAGGCTCGCCATGAAGAATCGAAACACCGAGTCGATGGTTCCCTACAAGCAGCGAGGCGCGGTGCTGTACGTGGCCTTGATCATGCTGATCCTGATGGCCCTGATCGGCATCGCCGGCATGCGCGTGATCGGCATGCAGGAGCGCATGTCGTCCAATTACAACCGCGTCAATCTGGCGTTCCAGAACGCCGAGCTGGCGGCGCGCGATTCGGAAGCGGACATCAGCGACAAGTTGGGACTCACCGGCACCTTCGCCGCCGATCAGGAAGTGTGTTCGCCGACGTTCGATCCGGCGAGCTGGGCCGACGGCAACGACAGCGCGCGCCCTCTGGGCGACGTCAATGAAGATACCTATATCCGGCGTGTCGATCGCTGCTTCGCGGCTTCCAGCCGCCGCATCGGCAACAAGGAAAACGAAGAGACCGGCAACATCTACGAAATCACGGCGTTGGCGAGCGACACCAACGACGATGACGACAACCCCAGCGCCAGTGCGGTCATCGACACAGTGTTCATTCCCTGAGGACCGCGGAGACAACTATGACCATCCCAACATGGTTCCGCCTTTCCGCGGTCGTACTTCTGGTGACGCTGCTGGTCACCCGTAGCGTCGATCTCACTGCGGGCAGCAACGACTACGACGTGTCGCAGGTGCCGTTGTTCTCCGGCCAGAGCGATCCGCCGTTGATGATGCTCGTGATGTCGCGCGACGAGCAGTTGTTCAACAAGGCCTACACCGACTACACGGACCTGGACGGCGATGGCCTGCTGGACATCACCTATCAGGACCGTTTCGATTACGCGGGCTATTTCGACTCGAAGCTCTGCTACAGCTACAGCTCTGGCCGTTTCAAGGCCACCGGTCCGGCGACAGGCCATTCCTGCTCGGGACAGACCGGACGCTGGAGCGGCAACTTCCTGAACTGGGTGACGATGAGTCGCCTCGACGTGCTGCGTTTCGTGCTTTACGGCGGACAGCGCAGTACCGACGACACGACCACGGTGCTGGAGCGCGCCAATATCCCGAGCGACCTGCATGCTTGGGTGAAGGTGTACAGCGGCGCCGATATCGGCAATTACGCGCCGCTCACGGGCGTGCAGTCGTTCTGCAATACGAGCACCAGCAGTACCGGCGCTCCCTTCATGCGCGTGAAGTCGGGCAACTGGTCGGAATGGGCGGCCACGGCATTGCAGCAGTGCACCGTCGGCAATGACAACCCGGATCGTCCTACTGGCGTCGACAGCACCTACACCGTTCGCGTGGAAGTTTGCGATCCGGCGGAAGCCGCCACCAATCGCCGCGAGAGCTTCTGCCAGAAATACAGCAGCGGCACCACCGACAGCTACAAGCCGGTCGGACTGCTCCAGACGTACGGAGAGACCGGACGCCTGCGTTTCGGCATGGTCAGCGGTTCGTATTCCAAGCCGCGCAGTGGCGGCGTGCTTCGCCGCAATATCGGCAAGCTGGCGGGCAACAGCGGCACGAACACGGGCTGCATTGCCGGAGATGAAGTGGATCTCAGCAATGGCCGCTTCTGTAACCAGACCGACAATGCCGAAGGCATCATCAATACGCTGTCGCGCTTCAAGCTGACGCAGTGGAATTACAGCAGTGTCTGGAACGACTGCAACAACTGGGGTTATCTGAATCGTCAGGGATATCCGGACGCGGGAAATGGCTCGCTCAACAATCCGGGCACCGGCACTCAGAATTGCAGCGCTTGGGGCAATCCGCTGGCCGAAATGTATGCGGAAGCGCTGCGCTACGTGGCGGGCGAAACCACGGCCACGGGAAATTTCACCGGCGGAACCGATCTGACCGGCCTGCCTTCCACGCTCACCTGGCTCGACCCGTATCGCGCCACGGCCCAGGGCGGCAACTCCTTCTGCGCGACCTGCAACATCCTGGTGATGTCCTCGGGTCTGCCGTCGTTCGACAGCGACGAAGTGCCGGGCGTGCCGCGAATCGCCGGCGCCGCCACCGCGACCGATGGTCTGGGCACGAACGAGAACATCAACGGCAATTACATGATCGGCCGTGTCGTGGCCAATCAGGCGGAGCTCGCCGTCGGCAATTCCGTCAATACTCACGAAGACATCTGTACCGCCAAGCCGCTGAGCGAGTTGTCGAAGGCGCGAGGCATGTGCCCGGATGTGCCGTCGATCGAAGGCAGCTATCTCATGTCGGGCCTGGCATTCCAGGCGAAGATCACCGATATGCGGCCGGGCTTGCAGAACAAGCCGGCCAGCTACAAGAACACCGTGACGACCTATGCGGTGGCGATGGCCGAGAACCTGCCGAAATTCGATATTCCGATCGGAAACGGCAAGATCACGCTGTCGCCGCTGTGCCAGGCGAACAAGTCCGGTCAAGCCCTGATCGACGGTAGCAATCGGGACAGGAACTGGCGCACCTGCTTCCTGGGATCGGTGGGCGTGGGCGCGAAGACGTCCGCAGTCTCGCCACAGCACGTCTATGGCCGCGCGCTGACGGCCAACGGAAATGCGGGTAGCTTCTCCCTGGTCTGGGAAGATTCGCTGTGGGGCAACGACCACGACAACGACGTGGTCTCGATGATGACCTACTGTGTCGGCGCGACCTGCGACGCCAATACCAACCCGAAGAACACCGGCTACACCGGCAAGGACATCTGCTGGCGTTCCGATTCGCCCGTCTGCGCAGGCGGATCGCCGAATGTGGCCGCCAATGAAGTGCTGGTGCGCATCGAGAACCTGTCCGCTTACGCCGGCAACGCGATGATGACCGGCTTCGCCGTGACGGGATCGAACAGAGATGGCGTCTATCGCCTCGCCTTGCGTCCTGGCAGCAGCGACGGCTCGATCCTGACCGTCACCGACGAGCCGCGCACGGACTGGTACAAGCCGAAGGTGATGAAGTTCACCGTCGGCACCAGCAACGCCAAGCTGCTGGAAAGCCCGCTCTGGTACGCGGCCAAGTACGGCGGTTTCAAGGATGCCAACGGCAATAACAAGCCCGATGCGGGCGAGTGGGACAAGCGCGTGGCGGGAACGCCCGACAACTACTTCCTTGCCCGCGACCCGTCCAAGTTGAAGTCCGAGCTCGATCGCATCTTCGCGGAAGCGGCGGGCAACAAGGCGCCGACGGGCGGCGCCGGCGGCGGCGCGCGCATCACCGGCAATTCGTTCACGCTGGAAGCGACATACGAACTGACCGACAAATCGGTCAACGACTGGATCGGCAACGTGCGTGGAGTCCAGGTGAATCCCGATGGTTCGGCGGGCAACGAGATCTGGAGCGCCGCGGCCAAGCTGCCACCCGCGTCCAGCCGCGACAACATCTTCATGGTGAGCGTGCCGACCGAGATCAGAGCCGACGGAACAGTGCGCACGCCCGCCATGTCCAGGACATTTACGGGCAACAACATCCCGGGTGGAACCCGCGAAGCCAAGCTCGCGGCAATGGGCATGACGATCATTCCCACGTGGTTCCGCAGCACGTACACCGTCAACAACCTGGTGGCCTACATCAAGGGCGACCACGCCAACGAACGTGGCACGGGCGGCGATCCCAACAAAACCTTGCGCAACCGCAGCTCCGCGCTGGGCGACATCATCAACTCGACGCCTGAAATCGCCTCGCCGCGCGATGATTACGGCTACGACTCCTGGGCGAGCTTCACCACGGTGGACTGGAAGCGGGAGCTGGGCGAGAGCTACAGGACCTATCTCGAAACCAAGGCTTCCCGCGACCCGGTCATCTACGTCGGCGCCAACGACGGCATGCTGCATGCCTTCAACGCGAAGAACGACACCACGGGCGGCACCGAGCTTTTCGGCTTCATTCCTTCCGGTTCGCTGGATCATCTGGCGAGCCTGGCCGATCCGAACCTGCTCCATCGCTATTACGTGGATGGCGCCATCACCACTTCCGACGTGCCGTCCACCTCGACGGGCAACTGGCGCACGCTGCTCGTCGGCGCCACGGGAGCGGGCGGCAAATCGGTGTTCGGCCTGAACGTGTCCAACCCCGGAGGCTTCACGGCCAACGATGCGCTGTGGGAGTTGAGCGGCAGCACGATCAACGATCTCGGCATGGTCATGGGCAAGCCCATCATCGTGCCGATCAAGGGCAGCAGCGGGCGGCCGCGCTGGGTGGCGATCTTCGGCAACGGCGTCAATTCGGATTCCGGTGCGCCCGTGCTGTTCGTCGTCGACGCCAACGACGGAACCGTGCTGTCGCGCCTGAAGCCCACCGGTACCGCCTACGCCGTGCGCAACGGCTTGATGAGCGTCGCGCCGGTGGCGTTGGCGAACAATGACGGCATCGTCGACACCGTCTACGGCGGCGACCTGCAAGGCAATGTGTGGAAGTTCAATCTGACCGAGACGAACCCGGCCAACTGGACCGTGGCTTACAGCGGGGAGCCGCTGTTCACGGCGAAGATCGGTACCGTCGCTCAGCCGATCACCGGCGGCATCGAGGTCACTAGCGGACCGAGCGGTGGCGTCAGCATCCTGTTCGGTACCGGCCGTTACTTCGCCGTGGGCGACAACACCGTCAGCAACAATCCGCCGGTGCAGAGCCTGTACGGCATCTGGGACAACCAGAGCGACGATCGCATCACCGGCCGCGACATGCTGGTCGAGCAGACCATTTCCAATGTCGCGACGTCCGGTGGCTACGACACGCGTGATGTTTCGAACAACCTGGTCACCTACGGCACCAAGCGCGGCTGGTACATCGACTTGAAGGTAGGCACGTCCGGCAAGGGCGAGCGCTTCATCGGCACGCCGAGGATCCAGAACGGCAAGGTGATCTTCACCACCTACGAAGGCGTGGACACGACCTGTTCGGCCGGTGGCGGCATCAACTGGCTGTATGCGTTGAACCTGCTGACGGGTGCGGGTGGCATGTCCGGTGTCTCGAACTCTCGCGGTGGCAACCCGGTGTGCACGGGCGAATGCGGTGCGATCTCCCTCAACAAGGACGGCAAGAACATGCCGCCCGTGAAGGACACCAACGTGTTCGTGCCGCCGACGCCGACGCTGGAAGAGCTGCAAGCCCTGTGCGATCCGACCACGCCGGGCTGCCTGCAGCAGCGCATCAACGCCAAGATGTGCACCTTCGTGCTGCGCGCGCCGGGTGCGGATCCGCTCTACTTGCCGCGTCCCTGCGGCCGTCAATCCTGGCGACAGGTCCGATAGGTGGGATGATGTCCATGATCGCTCTTCCGGTGGCAAACATGCGCAAGTCCCGCGGCTTCACGTTGATCGAGCTGATGATCGTGGTCCTTGTGATCGCGGTCATCGTCGCGATCGCGTATCCGTCCTACGTCGAGTACGTGCGCAAGTCGCGCCGTGCGCAGGCGAAGGCGGATCTGGTGGAGCTGACGCAGCGCGCCGAACGCTTCCACACGGTCAACAACACCTATGCGGGATTCTGGGCGACCATTCCCGACGAGGAGAAAATCTCGCCTCGGAACTCGGAGCGTCCCTTCTACAATCTGGCTCGTGACGGAGACGACGCGGATGCGGACGCATTCACTCTGACCGCGACGCCGGTCGACGGAACGGATCAGACGAACGACAGGTGCGGCGAATTGGGCGTCAACAGCGTGGGCGCCAAGACTCCGACCGAGCCGGCCGAGTGCTGGTGATCCTGATGCTCGCGCCATGCCGCAGTTGCATGGCACGGTCGAAACGGGCATCCAACCCGCATTAATCGCGGCCGTGACCGCACGATGGGTTGCGAGCGCACGACCTCGCCATTAATATTGCGTCCCCCGCCCGAATAGCTCAGCCGGTTAGAGCACTTGACTGTTAATCAGGGGGTCGTTGGTTCGAGTCCAACTTCGGGCGCCATGAATTCAAGCACTTAAGGCCGCGAAAGCGGCCTTTTTTGCGTCGGCACCGCTCAGCGTCGGCACCGCTCAGCGTCGGCACCGCTCAGCGTCGGTCCCCGCAGGGGCGGTCGCCCGAAACACGCCTTGATCGCACCCGGCCGACGTTGTTGACCGCCACCTCGCCGTTCAGTTTCCCGTCGCTGCAGATCCGGATGATCAGATTGTTGCCACCGGCGCGTCCGTCCGCCTGGAAGCGGACGTATTTCCGGCTGGCGGTGCTCCACAGCACCAAATGGCGATCGGAGCGCTCGATCACCTGAAGGACATCCTTGTCGCTTCGAGGCTGTCCCTTGCGCAGGCGATCGCGGAAGACCATCCAGCCGCCGTCCCAGACGCTGTCCTGACGGCAGCGGCGGCTGCCGGTCGTGATCGGGCAGACGGTGATCGGCGTGGCCGCCGAAATCGCCGCCATGCGTGCCGACGCCAGCGAGGTGGAGAGCAGGGACATGCCTGAAGCCACGCGCTGGTAGGTCAGAATCCGCTTGAAAGAAGGGACACCGGCACCCATTACGATCGCCATGATGGCGACGGCGGCGATCGCCTCGATTAACGTGAAGCCTGTTTGACTGCGTTTCATGTCCTGCTCCGGTCTCCATTCTTGAGACGGATTTTCCGGAGCATGGGCGGATCGCAGAATCGGCGCCCGGCGATGCGGGATGTAGGGATATCCCGGCCGGATTTGTCGGCAACGATCTCCCGGCGGGCTGCTCGAAGCGGCCTTCCTGCTTGACGAAGCCCGTGTCGGGAAGCCGCTAAACTACTGGATTGACTCTTGGCGCCCGTATGAACGACGCATCCACCAGCGCGGGATTCCAACTCGTCGCGCCCTATCAGCCGGCTGGCGATCAGCCGCAGGCGATCGCGCGCCTGGTCGACGGCTTCGAGTCGGGCCTGGCCCGGCAGACGCTGCTGGGCGTGACTGGTTCCGGCAAGACCTACACGATCGCCAACGTAATCCAGGAGATCCAGAAACCGACCCTGGTGATGGCGCACAACAAGACGCTCGCCGCGCAGCTGTATGGCGAATTCAAGGCGTTCTTCCCGCACAACGCGGTGGAGTATTTCGTCAGCTACTACGATTACTACCAGCCGGAGGCCTACGTCCCGTCCTCGGACACGTACATCGAGAAGGACAGCTCGGTGAACGAGCACATCGAGCAGATGCGCCTGTCGGCGACCAAGGCGCTGCTGGAACGGCGCGACGCGATCATCGTCTGCACGGTGTCGGCGATCTACGGCCTGGGCGATCCGAGCGAGTACTTCAAGATGGTGCTGCACATGGTCAAGGGCGAGCGCATCGATCAGCGCGAGCTGATCCGCCGTCTGACCGAGATGCAGTACACCCGCAACGACACCGAGCTACGCCGTGCCACCTATCGCGTGCGCGGCGAGGTGATCGACGTGCATCCGGCCGAGTCCGACACCGAGGCGCTCCGCATCGAATTGTTCGACGGTGAGATCGAGAAGCTGACGCTGTTCGATCCGCTCACCGGCGAGACGCAGCGGACGCTGCCGCGTTACACCATCTATCCGAAATCGCACTACGTCACCACGCGACGCACCACACTGGATGCGATCGAAGCGATCAAGCTGGAATTGCCGCAGCGGCTGGAGCAGTTCTACGCGCAGAGCAAGCTGGTGGAGGCGCAGCGCCTGCAGCAGCGCACGCAGTTCGACCTGGAGATGATGGCCGAGGTCGGCTACTGCAACGGCATCGAGAACTACTCGCGGCACTTGACCGGGCGCATGCCGGGCGAAGCGCCGCCGTGCCTCTTCGACTATCTGCCGCCGGACGCGCTGCTGGTCGTGGACGAATCGCACGCCACCATTCCGCAGATCGGCGCCATGTACAAGGGCGACCGCTCGCGCAAGGAAACACTGGTGGAATTCGGCTTCCGCCTGCCGTCGGCGCTGGACAACCGGCCGCTGCGCTTCGAAGAGTGGGAGGCGCGCTCGCCGCGCAGCATCTACGTCTCCGCCACGCCGGGCCGGTACGAACAGGAGAAGACGGAAGGGCAGATCATCGAGCTGGTGGTCAGGCCGACAGGACTGATAGACCCGGAAGTCGAGATCCGCCCGGTGGCGACGCAGGTCGACGATCTGCTCGGCGAAATCCACGAACGCGTCGCGCTCGGCGATCGCGTGCTGGTGACCACGCTCACCAAGCGCATGGCCGAGAACCTCACCGAATACCTCAGCGAGCATGGCGTGCGCGTGCGCTACCTGCACTCGGACATCGAAACGGTGGAGCGCGTGGAGATCATCCGCGACCTGCGCCTGGGCAAATTCGACGTGCTGGTTGGCATCAACCTGCTGCGTGAAGGCCTGGACATGCCGGAGGTATCGCTGGTGGCGATTCTCGACGCCGACAAGGAAGGATTCCTGCGCTCGTCCGGCTCGCTGATCCAGACCATCGGCCGCGCCGCCCGCAACCTGCGCGGCAAGGCGATCCTGTACGCGGACACGATCACGCGCTCGATACAGGCCGCGCTCGATGAGACGGGCCGTCGTCGACAGAGGCAGCTCGAGTTCAACGCCGAGCACGGCATCGTGCCGAAGTCGGTGGCCAAGCCGATCGTCGACATCATGGAAGGTGCCCGCAGCGTGCCGGCGGCCGAGAAGCGCGCCCGCGGCCAGGCCAAGCGCGTGGCCGAGGAGGCCGCCGAATACGCCGTGCTCGATCCGGCCCAGCTCGCGTCCAGGCTCAAGGCGCTGGAGCAGGAGATGTACCAGCATGCCCGCGATCTGGAGTTCGAGGCGGCGGCTCGGGTGCGCGACCAGATTCGTCGGATCAAGGAAGCTACGTTGGCCAGCTGAGTCGGGCCCGGAAACGCGAACGGCGCCGCCTAGCCAGGCCGCGCCGTCTCGAGAATCCCACGCTTTCCACATGCGTGGTGGGCGGTACAGGGTTCGAACCTGTGACCCCTACCATGTCAAGGTAGTGCTCTACCGCTGAGCTAACCGCCCGAAGGAACGCGAATTCTAGCCTGGGGGCAGGGGGAGCGACAAGCGAGCCAGGATCGGCGGGGCCGTTTCCTGGGGCGTGGCCGCCGGTCCGGCCCCATGGTCTTGGGACGAGCCCGCTTACTTGCCAGGAGTCTGCCGCTCGATCGACTTCAGCAGCAGGTCGGTCATCTCCGTGAGCCTGGCGCATTTCGAGCCATAGCTGTCGCGCATGGACGGATCGTCCTGTCTGTCCAGGGCGAGCAGCATCAGTTTCACACGCTTCCTGTGCGGAGCGATGGCTTCGCGTTCCCAATCGATGGCCTGGCGCTTGCCGTCCGGGTGCTTGAGCTGCCAGTCCGACGTGTAGATGCGTCGCGAGATCAGCACCGCGTTCCTGGACATGTTGCGCATGATGTCCGCGGATTGCTTCCTGGCGCTGCTCTCCTGCGAGTCGGCGATGAAATCGTAGTAGCCGGCGCACTCCGCATAGAGCTGAGCGGTGCCGGCCTTGCCCGGCTCGATGGAATCCGGGTCCGCCTGCCCGGACAAGCCAAGGGCCAATGCGATTGTCATCGACAGAAACATAAATCTCCCTCGGTCCCGCAAACGCGGAGCCCGTGATCCCTGGACGCTTCCGGATGTGTATCGCCCCTGGCCGATACTCTAGCATTGCCGTTTCACACGCGATGGCGGCCAGCAAGCGCGGCGCTGGTCGGCTCGACCCGCCAACGGACAGGTCTGCGCAAGGGTTTTTGCTTGTGAGCAACATGCGGCAATCAAAAGAATCCCTATCGTTTGAATATGGCCGGGATATCCAAAATGTGATGTCTCTTGGCGCACACTCCGCGCATGACGGCGAAGCCCCATGCGTAGCAAATTGTTCGTACCGGGTGTTCGGCCGGAACTGTTCGCCAAGGCGCTGGCCGGGGAGGCGGATGCGTTGTCGCTCGATCTCGAGGATTCGGTCGCGGACGAACGCAAGGCGGAGGCGAGAGCCGCGGTGGCCGGATTCATCCGATCGGATGCGGCCCGCGATGCCGCCAAGCTCATCATCGTCCGCGTGAACGGACCCGGCAGCGGCCATTTCGAGGAAGACGTGCGCGCCGTCGCGCATGATGGCGTGGCGTTGTTGAACATCCCGAAGATCGAGTCGGCCGCCGGATTGCATGCGACGGTCGAAATCCTGCAGCGTGCCGAGACCGCGAACGCGGTGTCGCAGCCGATCCGGCTGCTGGTCAACATCGAAACGCCAAAAGCCATGGCGAATGCGGCGGACATCGCCGTGGCCAGTCCGCGCGTGGCGGGATTGCAGCTCGGTCTCGGTGATCTGTTCGAGCCACACGGCGTCGATCGTCACGATATCGCCAACGTGCACGCGACGATGTTCGCCGTGCGCATGGCGGCGGCCCAGGCCGGCGTGTTCGCCGTCGACGGGGCTTTCGCCGATCTGGAAGATGCGGCGGGGTTCTCGGCCGAAGCGAAAATGGCGCGCCGGCTCGGATTCGTGGGCAAAAGCTGCATCCATCCGCGGCAAGTGGCTTTGGCCAATGCGGCGTTCGCGGTATCGGAGGAAGAACTGGCTTCGGCGCGGCGCATCGTCGACGCCGCGCGGACGGCGGTGGAGCAGGGGCGTGGCGTTTTCGTCGTGGACGGCAAGATGATCGATCTGCCGTTCCTCAAACGCGCCCAGGCCATCGTTGCGGCCGCGCGATGATGCAGATGATGTTTTTCAGGATGATTCGAGGATTCGTGGCTGCGTGTCTGTTGCTCGCGACAATACCGGCATTCGCGGAAAACCTGGCGCCGATGCGGAGCGGAACGCTTCCGGTGCTCGACGCAGACGCGCCAATCATCGGTGTCGCGCAGGCGGATGGGCATGCGCTCGCGATCCTGCGCGATTCGGTTTGGAGGTTGTCGCCGGATGGATCGGCATGGTCGCGACTTCGCTGGGAAAGCGGAGCTGCTTCCACGAATATCGCCGGTCTCTTCGGTAACGAAGCGCAGAGTTATGCCCTGATCACCGCAGCGGAATCGCGAGCGGTGATCGGTGTCGCCCGTATCGGCATCGCCAACGATAGGGTGAGCTTGCAACCCTTGCCGCCGCTTCCTGTTCCCCTGGAAAACGCACGTGGCGCCTTGAAGGACGACACGCTGTACGTCGTGGGCAACGAAGGTACGCGGCCGCAGATGCTGCGGATCACGATCGGAGCGGAAAAACCGCAGTGGACGCGTCTGTCGGGATGGCCTTCGGGCGTGGCGACATCGTTCGCGGTGCAGACGGCGGCCGTGTTCGTCACCGTGGCGGATGCATCCGGCGGAGGCGAGCATCTGTGGCGCTGGTCCACGCGCGAAAGCGAAAAAGGCTGGACGGAGCAGGGCCGGGTTCCCGGCGCGATCGTGGCGGGTTCAGCGCGCGCGATCGGTCAGGCGCACGTGCTTTACCTGGTGCGTGATCCGGCGCGAAGCGATGCGCTGGCGACTCCCATGACGCTGCAGATCATCACCGGCGCCTGGACGGCATTGCCGGGCGCGACCGCTACCGATCCGATCGCGACGGCCGCCTGGCGCGATGGTGTCTTCTGGGCACGATCGGCGGCGGATGGGCGACGCATCGAATTCGCCTACGCCCAGATCCAGCCCAGCCGGCAATTGCTGAAATGGCAGGACTGGCTGGTGATCGCCATCTATCTGGCATCGATGCTCGGCATCGGGTTGTACTTCTATCTGCGCGAGAAGCGCAATTCGACGGCGAGCTTCTTCGTCGGCGGGCGCAGCATCCCGTTCTGGGCGGCGGGCGTGAGCCTGTACGCGGCCAACACCAGTTCGATCAGCTTCATCGCCATTCCGGCCAAATCGTTCGAGAGCAACTGGCAATATCTGACGAACAATCTGATCGCGGTGCTGGGCCTGATGTTCGTCGCGGTCTGGATCGTCCCGCTCCTGCGGCGTCTTAACCTGATGTCGGTGTTCTCGTATCTGGAAACGCGCTTTCATCCCGCGATCCGCATGCTCGCCAGCGCCCTGTGCATCGTGATGCAGATCGGCAGCCGGCTCAGCGTGATCCTGTTCCTGCCTGCGCTGGCGATCGCCACCATCACCGGCATCAGCGTGGTGTGGAGCGTGATCCTGATGGGCGGCTTCACCATCATCTACACCGCGATGGGCGGGATGAAGGCGGTGATCTGGACCGATGTCGTGCAGGTCATCGTCAAGATGGGCGGCGCGATCTTCGCCATCGGTTTCATCATCTGGAAACTGCATGGTGGCTTCGACGAGTTCTACTCGACGGCGATGGCCGAGAACAAGTTCCACCTGCTCGATTTCGGCTTCGATCTCACCAAGGCGACAGTGTGGGGCTTCATCTTCCTCGTGCTGTTCGATGTGGTGCTGACCTTCCCGAAGGACCAGGTGCTGATGCAGCGCACCTTGTCGACGAAATCCGACAAGGAGGCCGGGCGCTCGATCTGGGCCTTCGCCGCGATCATGATTCCCGGCGGCTTCGTGTTCTACATGATCGGCACCGCGCTGTTCGTCTACTACAAGGCGCATCCGGAGCGCATGAATCCCTTGCTGCCGATCGATGCCACATTCCCGCTGTTCATCGCCGCGGAACTACCGACCGGCGTCACGGGGCTCATCATCGCCGGCATCTTCGCCGCGGCGATGGCGACGCTGTCGAGCATCATGAACAGTGTCGCCACGCTGATCTCCGTGGATTTCTACGAGAAGATCGCGAAAAATCCGACGCCGAAGCAAAGTGTGCTGTTCGCCGAGATCATGACCGTGGTGGTGGGATTGGTCGGCATCGGCGTGGCGCTGCTGATGTCGCGCTTCGACATCCATTCCCTGTTCGATGTGTCGATCGAGCTGGCCGGTCTGCTCGGCGGCGGATTCGCCGGCGCCTACACGCTGGGCATGTTCACGCGTCGGGCGAACTCGCCAGGCGTGGCGATCGGGATCGGCTCCAGCATCTGCCTGACCCTGGTGGCGTGGTCGTTCGATTTGGTGCATCCGTACTTCTACCTGGCGATCTCGATCCTGCTCTGCATCGTGATCGGGTATCTGGCGAGCCTGCTGTTCCCGGCACCGACGCGTTCTCTGCACGGGCTGACGATCTATCGCCAGGATGCCGCTCCAGCCGCGCCAGCCATCGCCGGTGCGGACAAAGAGGCGCCGGAAAGCCTGTAAACTCTGCCGTCGTTTCCGCATCGGCGGAGACGGTGGACAAGCGGTCCCGAAGGCCAATGCGGCCTGGATATTCCTTGCAATTACGTCTTTGCAATCCCGCCCGGATCGACAACGTGGAAACCCAGTTCCTCAATACTTTCGTCACCGTGGTCGAACAGGGATCGATGGCGGCGGCGGCGCGCGTGCTCAACATCACGCCCGCGGCGGTGGCACAGCAGATCCGCACGGTGGAGCGCGAACTCGGCACCAGCCTGATCGCGCGCGTCGGCCGCACCGTGAGCATGACCGAGGAGGGCGCTCGCATCCTGCAGCGCGCGCGCGAACTGCTGCGTGGCGTCGCCGATCTGCGCAGCATCGCCAACGACAGCGCCGTGTCCGGCGAGCTGCACCTGGGCGCATGCCCGACCGCGCTCGCGGGGATGCTGCCGGACATCCTGGCACGGATGGTGGAGCAGTTCCCGGAGATCAACGTCTTCATCCGTCCGGGATATTCCGCCGAGCTGTATCGCGCGGTGGAAACCGGAGAACTCGATGCGGCATTGGTGCTGCAGGCGCCGTTCACCCTGCCCAAGACCTGCGACTGGCAGTTGCTGCGCGAGGAACCGCTGGTGGTGATCGCGCCGCAATCGATGGCGGGACGCGATCCGCACGAACTGCTCGCCAACGAACCGCTGATCCGCTACGACCGCAACCAGTGGGGCGGACGATTGGCCGACGACTATCTGCGCCGCGCCGGCATCGTTCCGCGTGAGCGTTTCGAGCTCAATGGACTCAATGCCATCGCAGTGATGGTCGATCGCGGGCTGGGCGTTTCGCTGGTGCCCGACTGGGCACGGCCCTGGCCGGAAGGATTGCGCCTTGTGCGATTGCCCTTGCCCGATGCGGGAGAACCACGGCGCATCGGTATCGTCTGGTCGCGTTCCAGCGTGCGTATCCGTCTCGTCAACGTGCTGCTCGAAGAAAGTCGCAAGACAATGCAGTGAGTTTTTCACCGACGGGGCGATGCTAAACGGAGTGAGCATTGGAAAGTCCGCACATGGAAGTGCGGGCTCTTGCAGAGGGACCTGCGCGTTGTTGCGTCGCAACAAAGATTTCCTATCGGCGTAAGCAACAAAAACTAGCCTCTGAACATAGTTCACGCGGATTTCACATATCGAGCGAAGCGCATAGGCTGCCGTCGGTACAGGTGTGACGCGTTGTGTCGCATCAATGCCGAATGAGCACGTGGTGTTGTCGTGCTCCCGCAGCCACCGGAACTTCGAGAGACACGACGATGATCAAGCCGCTTTCCGCAGCGATCGCCTGCCTCCTGTTCGCAGGCGTTCCTGTCGAGAACGCCCGTGCACAGGAGAACGCTCAAAGTACTCCGCCCGACGCCAATGCGCAGGAGGAGAAGGCGCCTGCGAACGGCACGAACCCGGCGCAGGGAGCGACCGATCTCGACAAGGTGGTCGTGACCGGCACGCGCACACCGAAGGCGGTGGACAAGATTCCCGGCGCGATCACGCTGGTGTCGAAGGAAGAGATCAAGCACACGCTGCTGGTCACGGAAGACGCGACCGCGGTGCTGGCGCGCACCGTGCCGGGTTACGCGGAAGCCTCGCAGGCGATGAGCAATGCCGGCGAAACTTTGCGCGGCCGCGTCGCGCTGCGCTTGTTCGACGGTGTGCCGCAGGGATCGCCGCTGCGCGACGGCAGCCGCAATGCGACCTTCACCGACATGGGCATCGTCGATCGCGTCGAAGTGATCAATGGTCCGTCGGCGTCGGAAGGCATCGGCGCGGCCGGCGGTATCATCAACTACATTTCCGCGGTACCGACCAAGGAAGGCAACGAATTCCGTTTGCTGACGCGTTATTCCACCCAGTTCGCCGACGACAGCGAAGGCTGGAAGGTCGGCCTGAACTTCATGCGCAAGCAGGACAACTACGATCTCGTGGTCGGCATGTCGGTCATCGATCGCGGCATGGGCTACGACGCCGATGGTCGCCGTCTGGGCATGAACACCAGCGGTTCTGTCAACGATTCGGTGGCCAAGAACCTGTTCCTCAAAGGTGGCTTCAATTTCGGCGAAAACGGCGAGAAGCGCCTGCAGGCGACCTACAGCCACTTCAAGATCGAAGGCAACGGCGACTACATCCAGGTGGACGGCTGCCGGTATTACGATCCGGTGGATTGCCCGAATCCGAAACCCAATACCTCCGAGCGCGGCCACATCTTCGGCAGCAAGGCCGAGTTCAACGACTTCGAACAGTTCAACCTGATGTACACCGACGGCGATGTCTTCGGCGGCACGTTCAGCGCCAACGCCTATTGGGCCGATCAGGCGATGCGCTATCCGCCGGAGAATGGCGAGGATCGTCAGGACCCGCTGATTCCACCCAACGGGCCGGACGGGCTGATCTGGGATCAATCGGAGATCGATACGAAGAAAGTCGGCCTGCGAACCGCCTGGGTGCGTTCCTCGCTATTCAACGTGGAAGGGTTGGAGCTGCGCACCGGCATCGACTGGGTGCGCGACGAAGCGGAGCAGCGTCTTGCGCTCACCGATCGCACCTGGGTGCCGCCGATGAAGTACACCAGCGTGGCGCCGTATGCGCAGCTGAGTTACGACATCGGTCCGTTCACGATCAGTGGCGGGCTTCGCCGCGAGGACGGCGAGCTGGAGGTCGACGACTACACCACCACCTGGTATCGCGGTCGCCGCGAGGTTACCGGCGGCAAGCTCACGTATACGGAGACGCTGCGCAATCTCGGCGCCATCTGGCGCATCAACGGGCAATGGTCGGTATTCACGGCCTATGGCGAGGGCTTCGGTTTGCCGAATGTCGGCATCCCGCTGCGCAACGTCTCCTGTCCCGGAGCGCCGTACGAGGTCGAGCCGGATTGTCCCAAAGCCTCGGTGGACTCCACGTTCCGTGAGCTGAAAGCCGTGGTGGTGAACAACCGCGAGTATGGCGTGAACTGGGTCGGCGAGAAGGCTTCGTTCAGCGCTTCGTACTACGATTCCCGCTCCGATTACGGCACATCCTTCGCGATCGATCCGGCCACGAACGACTATGTGCTCTTCCGCGCGCCGACGCGTATCAAGGGTATCGAGATGTCCGGCGACTGGAACATCAACGATGCGTGGAAGGTGAGCGCGTTGTATTCGCGTATCCGTGGCAAGACCGCGTTCTGGACCGAGGATCCGGCCGGGCGCTGGTCCGCGGGTGGCTTGAACAAGCCGATGGGCGCGTTGGACGTCAACCCCGACAAGATCGGCCTGACGGTGCGCTGGAAGTTCTCGCCGAAGGGCGACATCACCTTGGGGTCGACCACGTTGCTCTCGCGCGACCTGTCCGGCAGCGACGTGCGCGAATACGATGGAAGAGAGTTCACCTACGAGGAACACACCAAGGGCTACACGCTGCTCGACCTCGGCGTGAACTACAAAACCGACAAATATGGCCGCTTCTCGCTGGGTGTCGAAAACCTGACCGACAAGCAATACATCCTGAGCTGGTCGCAGGTGCCGGGCTTCCGCAACTACTGGGCGGGACGCGGGCGGATGATCTCGTTCACGCATGAGTTCACGTGGTAGGAGCGCGATCGCAGTACTGTACGGGCATGCGCTGGTTCGTTTTACTGTCTTGCGGACTGGCGCTTGCCGGGACGCAGGCGTTCGGCAAGCAGGCAGCCACCGAAGGGGCGGCGGTGCGTTCACCGCTGCCCCTTGCCACGCCCGCATCGGAAGGATTTTCCCCGCGACGATTGCAGAGGCTTGAGCGCTTCCTGCGGAAAGCGACGGATCAGCAAGGTTATCTCGGCGGTGTCGTTCTGATCGCGCGCGATGGCCATATCGTCGACTGGCGGGCCTACGGCCACCGCGACCTCGCGCGCCGCGAGATTCTCCCGCGCGATGCGATCTTCCGCATCTATTCGATGACCAAGACGGTGACATCGGTCGCCGTCCTGCAATTGGCGGAAGCGGGAAAGCTCGAAGTTGATGATCCGGTCGCGCGGTACCTGCCGGAATTGTCCAAACCGCAGGTGATGATCGGTGGCACGGCCGATGCACCGAAGCTGGCGTCGGCGCGTAGCCAGATCACGATCCGCGAATTGCTCACCCACACCGCGGGATTCCCAGCCGGCCTCGATGGTGATGAGGAGGCGGTGAAAGCGCTGGAGCGCATCGATCCGCATGGCGCCAAGGATCTGCGCGGTTTCGTCGAACGCCTGAGCCGTGCGCCTTTGGCAGCGCAGCCCGGTACGCGTTTCGGCTATGACGGCGCGGCGCTGGAAGTGTTGGCGCGTCTGGTCGAGGTGGTGAGCAAGGAGCCTTACGAGGTCTATCTGCGCAAGCACATCCTGGATCCGTTGCGCATGCGCGATACGGGTTTCAACGTGCCTGCGGAAAAGCGCAAGCGCGTCATCGATCTCACCACGATGGGGCGGGATGGTCGCTTGGTACTGGATACCAGTCCCAGCGCGGTGGAGCCAGGAGCTCCCTTGAATGCCTATCCCAGCGGCGCCGGTGGCTTGTATTCGACGGCGGCCGACTACGCGCGCTTCTGCCAGATGCTGCTCGATGGCGGCACGCTGGACGATGTCCGCATCCTGAAGCGCGAAACGGTCGCGTCGATGCTGCGCAACCAGCTCACCATGCTCGATCCGCCGGTCACGCAGTTCAGTGCGGGCGAAGGTTTCGGCTTCGGTGGCTACGTCGTGACCGACCCCGGCAAGCGCGAACAAGGTGGGGCGATGGGGCAGTTCGGCTGGTCCGGCGCCGCATCCACGACCTACATGATCAATCCGCGGGAACATCTGGTGGCGATCCTGATGCTGCAGCATCTTCCGCGCGAGGGTGTTCACGATCTGCCGAGAATCAGCCGCGATTTCTATCGCCTGGTCTACGAAAGCCTGGAGCGATGATGGTGGCTGCAAGTGGAGCGATTCTGGTGGCGGGATCGGCGAATCTGGATTTCGTGGTGCGTGCATCGCACGTGCCTGCACCCGGGGAAACTGTGCTCGGGCGCGATTTCGCCACGTTCCCCGGCGGGAAAGGCGCGAATCAGGCTGTCGCGAGCGCACGCGCGGGTGGTGCGCGCACACGCATGCTGCTCGCACTCGGCGCCGATGCGTTCGCCGTGCCGATCGAAACATCGCTACGGGACGCCGGTGTGCAGCTTGAAATCGTTCGCCGCGAGGATCGCGCCACCGGAACGGCCTTCATCTGCCTGTCCGACGATGCGGAGAACGCGATCATCGTCGCTCCTGGCGCCAATGCCGCGTTGAGGCCAGAGCATCTGCCGGATCTCGCGGGCATCGACACACTGTTGCTGCAATTGGAAACACCGCTGGACACGGTCGTGGACTGGGCGCGCGCCGCGAAGGCCGCGAACGTTCGCGTGGCGTTGAATGCCGCGCCGGCGCGCGAATTGCCCGAATCTCTATTGGCCGTGATCGATGTGTTGATCGTCAACGAGGGCGAGCTGGCGACAGTCACCGGCATCAAGGGCGACATCGCCGCCGCGCTCGTCGCGACCGGCGTGCCATGCGTGATCGTCACGCTGGGCGCGCGAGGTTGTTGCGCTTATGCGGATGGCGGGATTCGCCTGCAGCCCGGCTTCCGCATCGATCCGATGGACACCACGGCGGCCGGCGATACGTTCTGCGGAACGCTTGTCGCATCGCTCGCTCGGGGCGGGACGCTCGACGATGCCATGCGCCGCGCTTGCGCCGCCTCGGCATTGGCCTGCACCCGGATGGGCGCGCAAACCAGTATCCCGACGCAGGAAGAGGTCGAAGCCTTGCTGATCTCGGCCACGCCCGAACCGGAAGCCGCGTACGATGCGCTCGCCACCTACTGCGGTCTTGCGCGACACTTCTCTCCACCACGCATTGCATCCCTGACATGAGCAGCGACTCCGACTCCCCCGACGCACTGAAGACGACATCGCCCGAGACGCCGCGACGCAAGGTGAAGACGGAGTACAAGTTCTCGCACGTCACGACGGGCCGTTACCTGCCGCTGCCTGGCAAGGCGCCGGGCTGGCCGTTCGCGGAGATCGGACACTGGAAGATCGACGTCAACAGCACCGCGGACGACTGGATCGCGGAGCTGATCGACTGGCGCCGCGAACACCTGACCCGGATCGGCTACGACGATGCCAACTATCGTCGCCCGGAGCTGCAATGGGCGCAGCGCAATTTCGTGCATGCGCAGATGATGGTCGAGGATCGTTACTTCTATGATCCGGTGGCGGGAAAGTACACGGTCGACCGCTATCTCGACGATCTCGAGCAGCGCTTCGGCGGCATCGACAGCGTGCTGATCTGGTTCGTCTATCCGAACATCGGTATCGATGATCGCAACAAGACCGATCTGGCCCATGATCTGCCCGGTGGAGTCGAAGGTCTGCGCGGCGCCGTCGAGGACTTCCACCAGCGCGGCGTCCGCGTGTTCCTGCCCACGATGCCTTGGGACAACGGCACGCGTCCGCCCGAGAAGAACGATTGGCAGAGCATCGCCGACCTGGTCGCGGCGGTGGGTGCCGATGGCGTCAATGGTGACACCTACAACGGCGTTCCGCGCGCGTTCTTCGATGCCTGCGATGCGTTGGGGCATCCCGTGGTGTTGCAGCCGGAATCGACGATCAGCGCGGAAGAGCAGCTGATCTGGAACGTGCAGAGCTGGGGCAAGAAAGTGCCCGCCGACGTCGTGCCTTCGGTCGCCAAGTTCAAGTGGCTGGAACCGCGCCACATGATCAACTATGAGAACCGCTGGGGGCGCGACCGAACGAACGATCTCCAGTACATCTTCTTCAACGGCGTCGGCTACAACGCCTGGGAAAACATCTGGGGCATCTGGAACCAGCTCACGCCGCGCGATGCCGAAGCATTGCGCCGCATCGCCGCCATCGAGCGCAAGTTCGCGGCGCTGATGGTGAGCACGGAGTGGCGACCTTACGAGCCGACCCTGCAGGCCGGTGTGTTCGCGAGCCGTTTTCCCGGTGCCGGCATGACGCTGTGGACTCTGGTCAATCGCAACGAGTACACGGTCGGTGGCGAACAGATCGCGATACCGCATGACGAGGGGGCGCGCTATTTCGATGCATGGAACGGCGCCGCGTTGCAGCCGCGTCTCGATGAGGGATATGCGGTGTTCGATTTTGCGCTCGAAGGGCGTGGATTCGGCGCTGTGTTGGCATTGGCGGGCGATGTCGACGTCGATGGGTTGGAAGCATTTCTGGCAGGCATGCGCGAACGCGCCGCGACGCCGCTCCAATCGTTTTCCAACGTCTGGCGTTCGTTGCCGCAGCGGTTGGTGCCGATCGAGCCCACCGCCCCGGTGGATGCGGCTCCGTCCGGCATGGTCGAGATTCCAGAAGGTGATTTCGATTTCGTCGTTGGTGGAATCGAGATCGAAGGCCAGACCTGGGAAGGCACGGACGTGCAATATCCCTGGGAGGACAGCCCGCGGCGCGGCCATCGCCGGCGCATGCGGATGGAACCGTTCTTCATCGATCGCACGCCGGTGACCAACGCGCAGTTCAAAGAATTCCTCGATGCCAGCGGTTATCGGCCACGCGATGCGCACAACTTCCTGCGTCATTGGCGCGATGGCGCGCCGCAGGCGGGACACGGGAACAAGCCCGTGATCTGGGTTTCGCTCGAGGACGCGCGCGCCTACGCGCAGTGGGCCGGCAAACGCCTGCCGCGCGAATGGGAATGGCAGTACGCGGCGCAAGGCACGGGTGGGCGACTGTATCCCTGGGGTAACGATTGGCGTGACGATGCGGTGCCCCAGGTCAATCGCGGGCGCGAACTGATCGCTCCCGACGACGTCGATGCGCATCCGCAAGGCGCCAGTCCGTTCGGCGTGCTGGATCTGGTCGGCAACGTCTGGCAATGGACCGACGAATACGTCGACGAACACACGCGCGCCGCCGTGCTGCGCGGCGGCAGTGCCTATCAGCCGCAGACCTCGCACTGGTATTTCCCGCAAGCCTATCGGCTCGACCAGCACGGCAAGTATCTGCTGATGGCGCCGTGCAAGGATCGTTCCGGTTGCGTCGGGTTCCGCTGCGTGGTGGACGCGCGCCGGCCATGATCCTGCGCGAGGTGCAACTGCGAGGATTGCTTGGCGACGCGCTGGATGCGAACCGGCGTGGCCGCCTGTCGCACTTCATCGTGGACGAGACCAGTCCGGCGATCGCGATATTTGCGCCGGAGCGTCGCCAGGACAATCACGAGGGTGACTGGTACGGAGAACACGCCGGGAAGTGGCTGATCGCGACCGCGAAAGCCGTGGCGCGCAGCAGCGATGCGGAGCTTGAGGCAAACCTGCGCCAGGTCGCGGACTATCTGGTTTCGGTGCAGGAAGCGGATGGTTATCTCGGCACCTACGCGCCTGAGCGGCGCTTCATGCGCAAGCAGCCACCGAAACCCGGTACCTGGGACGGCGCGCCGAGCGTGCGGACCTGGGATATCTGGACGCATAGTTATCTGATCCTCGGCTTGATCGAAACGTACCGGCATCTCGGCGAGCCGCGTTATCTCGAAGCCGCGCGCAAGATCGGTGATCTCTGCTGGCGGACCCTCGATGCCGAAGGGATCGATATCAACGAACTCGGCAACCATCACGGCATGTCGGCGACCGTACTGATGGACCCCGCGGCCGAGCTGTATTTCGTCACCGGCGAACGCCGCTATCTGGATCTGGCCTTGCTCATCTTGAGACAGGCGGATGCCAATCCCGCGCTTGCATTGCTCACGCGCGCGGTGGAAGGCATCGACGCATCGGAGATCGCGACCGGCAAGGCCTACCAATTGGCCTGGAACCTGGTGGGGTTGGCCAAACTGCACAAGGCAACCAGACGCGAGGATCTTCGGCTTGCCGTGGACAATCTCTGGCGCAGCATCCGCGATCATCACCTCACGCTTGGCGGCGGTCCCTGGGGCGGCGTGGCGCATCGCTCGCGAGAGGTATTCAATCCCGCCGGCGTGTTCAGCCCCTACGGCTACGTGGAAACCTGTTCGACGTTGGCGTGGATTCAATTGAATCGCGAGCTACTCGCGATCACCGGCGAAGCGCGTTATACCGAGGAGATCGAGCGCTCCGCCTACAACGATTTGTTGGGCGCGCAAGCGCCGGATGGCGAGGATTGGTGCTACTACGTCTTCCCGAACGGCAAGCGCGTGCACACCACGTATTGGCGCTGCTGCAAATCGAGTGGCGCGATGGCGCTGGAGGAGTTGCCCGCGATCGCTTATGGCGTATCGATGGGGCAGGGCATCGTCATCAATCTGCTCGGCCCGGGCCGTGCGTTGTACGAGGACGAGAAGGCGGGGCGGATCGTGGTCGAGCAGACCACGGTCTATCCGTTCGACAGCGAGATTCGCATCGCGATCGAGCCGGAGCGCGCGGCGAGGTTCGCGGTGCGCCTGCGAGTTCCCGCATGGGCGCAAGGCGCGAAGCTGCGCGTCGGCGGCGTCGCGGCCGAGGACTATGCCGTCGAACCCGGCGGCTATGCCGTGATCGAGCGCGAGTGGCAGCCTGGAGACGCCATCTCCGCGCTTTTCCCGATGGAGCCGCGCATGCATCGCGCGATCAACCGCAACGTCCAGGAATCACGCGCGCCGGACGGCAGCCCCGTGCAACAGCAGGTGCTGCGCTTCGAATATCTCGCGATCACGCGCGGCCCGCTGGTGTATGCCAGCGAACTGATCGACGGGTTCAAGATCGAGGAAACCTTGCGGCTTCCGAAGACACCGCAAACGCAATGGCTGCGGCTGCTGCCGGCCGTGCGCGACGGCGATCCGCCGCGCATCGGGCTGGATCCGGGATACCGCGCGCCGATCGTCTTCCAGCCGTATTACGTCACCGGCGGCCGCCGCGACGGCGCCTGGCGCCTCACCTGGATGCAGCTGGCCCCGGAAGACGAGGCCCAGACACCCGCGTCGTGACGCGTTCATCGCCGCTTTCGCAATAATTTGTAGCGCCAGAACATATGAAGCTAGCCTGTTTCTCAGGCGCATCATTGCGCAGAGTGAAAGGACGCAGCCATGGCGACCCTACGACCCCCACGTATGCAAACCTCTCCGCCTGATCCGGCGAAGCACGGCCAGGAGGCCCGCGGGCCGCTGAGCGGCGTGCGCGTGCTCGATCTCAGTGCCTACATCGCTGGCCCCTACGGCTGCACGCTGCTCGCCGATCAGGGCGCGGACGTGATCAAGATCGAGCCGCCGGATGGCGACAACCTGCGCCAGTATCCATCGACGTTGTCGAGCGAAAGCCGCGCCTTTCTCGGCGTCAATCGCGGCAAGCGCGGCCTCGTGCTCGACCTCAAGAAGTCGGAGGACCACGCCGCGCTGCTGCGACTGGTGCGCGAGGCCGATGTGCTAGTGCACAACTTTCGGCCGAGCGTGCCGAAGCGGCTGGGCATCGATCACGATCGCCTGAACTTGATCAATCCACGCCTGATCTACTGCGCGGTGACCGGCTACGGCGAGACCGGCCCGATGAAGGACAAGGCCGGCTACGACCAGGTGTTGCAGACGATGACCGGCATGTGCGCGCTGCAGGGCAAGCGTGGTGGCGCGCCGGAAATCATCTATGGCTCGGTGGTGGACTACTACGCGGCCGCGCTGCTGGCTTCCGGCGTGGCATCGGCGCTGTACGAGCGCGAACGCAGCGGTCTGGGCCAGTACGTCGGTGTTTCCCTGCTGCGCAGCGCGCTGACGATGCAATCGGCGCGGATGATCTGGGCCGAGGGCGAGGCGCTCGACATTGGCCGTGACATGCGCTCGGGCGGCGTCACCGGCATCCATCCGACCGGTGAGGGTTATCTCTATCTTTCCGCGAACACCGCGCATTTCTGGAAAGCGCTGTGCGCGAAAACCGGGCTGGATGCGCTCGCGGATGACCCGCGTTACGACAGTGTGCGCAAGCGTGCGGAGCATGCGGCCGAAATCATCCCCCAATTACACGCAGCGCTCGCCACGCGCGGTGCGCATGAATGGGAAACACTGTTCGGCGATGAAGTGCCTTGCGCCGCGGCCCGCCGCATCGAGGACATGTTCGAACATCCGCAGGTGCTCGCCGAAGGCATCGTGGGCACGTTCGAGCATCCGCTGGTGGGGCGTTATCGCGGGGTTACGCATCCGATCAAGTTCGGGCGCACGCCGGGGCCGGTGCCATCCGCGGCGCCGGCGCTCGGGCAGCATGCCGAGTCGCTGAAAGCGTCGGAGATGCCTTGGCGCGATTTCTCCGAGGAAGCTGAATCCAAGACGTGATCCAGAAATGACCCGGGACGTGATGATCCATGCGACTTGCGCGATACTGAGGAAAGCCTTCCCCCGTAGACGCCAAGCCGCATGAACACGAATCCTGCTTCCTATCTCGCTCCCGATACCGCCTCCAAGCTGGCGCAGCTGCGCGAAATGTCGGTGGTGGTGGCCGATACCGGCGATTACGCCGCGGTCGAACGCCTGCGGCCGGTGGATTGCACCACCAATCCGACCATCGTGCGCAAGGCGCTGGATCTGCCCGTCTACGCCGATCTGATCGAGGAACATCTGCAGTGGGGACGCACGCAATCCGGTGATCCCGGGCGCATCGCCGCGGAAGTGGCCGATCGCCTGACCGTCGGCGTCGGCAAGCGGCTCTCGGGACTGATCCCGGGACGCGTGTCCACCGAAGTCGATGCCGATCTTTCGTACGACACCGAAGCGACCATTACCAAGGCCCGCCGCTTCATCGCGATGTACGACGGTATCGGCATTCCGCGCGAGCGCATCCTGATCAAGGTCGCCGCGACCTGGGAAGGTATTCGCGCCGCCGAACAGTTGCAGCGCGAGGGCATCGACTGCAATCTCACCTTGATCTTCAATCGCACCCAAGCGCTGGCCTGCGCGGAAGCCGGCGTGTTCCTGATCTCGCCCTTCGTCGGCCGCATCCTCGATTGGTACGTGGCGCATGGCGAAAAGCCAGCCACCATCGATGACGATCCCGGCGTGCGTTTCGTGCGTGGCGTCTACGACGCATTCAAGCGTCGCGGCGTGTCGACCGTGGTGATGGGCGCCTCGTTCCGCTCCACCGCGCAGATCGAAGCACTGGCCGGCTGCGACCGACTGACGATCTCGCCCGATCTGTTGCAGGCGCTCGAGGACGATACCGGCACGCTGACGCGCAAGCTCGTGTCACCCGGCGCCGCCGGTGCATCGACGGAAGCACCGATCGATGCCGAGGCATACCAGCGTGACCTCGCCGCCGATCCCATGGCCACCGAAAAGCTGCGCGACGGTATCGCCACCTTCGCCAAGGACCTCGCCGGACTACGCGCGGACCTAGCCAAGCGCCTCTAACGCGTCGAAATATGCCTGGAGATAAAGCCCCCTTAAGTTAAGGGGGCGCCGCGACAGCGGCGGGGTTATGGATGTCACGCACCTGGGGCCCAAAGTTTGCAAAGCAAACTTTGGGGGTTGATCCGGCGCATGCCGGACCAACCGGTGAATACGTATGCAAAGCCGCTGCCACGACTGCGAGGCGGCTTATGCTTCGCCCCGGTTTCGACACCTCGATTCGGGCAAGCGATGAGCGATACGCAATGGTGGCGCGGCGCCGTCATCTATCAGGTCTATCCGCGCAGTTTCCTCGATACCGACGGTGACGGCGTCGGCGATTTGCCCGGCATTGTCGACAGGCTCGACTACATCGCCGACCTCGGCGTGGATGCGATCTGGATCTCGCCGTTCTTCAAGTCGCCGATGGCCGATTTCGGCTACGACATCGCCGACTATCGCGCGGTCGATCCGCTGTTCGGCACGCTGGAGGATTTCGATCGCCTGCTCCACAAGGCGCATGCGCTTGGCTTGAAGGTGATGATCGATCAGGTGCTCAGCCACACTTCGAGCGAGCATGCCTGGTTCCGCGAAAGCCGGCAGAGCCGCGACAATCCCAAGGCCGACTGGTACGTGTGGGCCGATGCGCGCGAAGACGGCACGCCGCCCAATAACTGGATGTCGCTGTTCGGTGGCGTGGCCTGGACGTGGGAGCCGCGGCGCGGCCAGTACTACCTGCACAATTTCCTCTCCTCGCAGCCGGACTTGAACTTCCACAATCCGGAAGTGCAAGCGTCGACGCTGGAGAATGTGAAATTTTGGCTCGATCGTGGCGTCGACGGCCTGCGATTGGATGCGATCAACTTCTGTTTCCACGATGCACAGCTGCGCGACAACCCGCCGAAACCGCTGGAAAAGCGAGTGGGGCGCGGCTTCAGTCCCGACAATCCCTACGCATTCCAGTATCACTACTACAACAATACGCAGCCGGAAAACTTGCCGTTTCTCGAACAGCTGCGATCGCTGCTCGATCGCTATCCAGGTACGGCGGCGCTTGGCGAAATCTCGTCCGAGGATTCGTTGGCGATCACCGCCGAGTACACGCGCGAAGGGCGCCTCCACATGGGTTACAGCTTCGAGCTGCTGACCGACGATTTCAGCGCGCATTACATCCGCGACACGGTTTCGCGCCTGGAAGCAGGGCTCGATCAAGGCTGGCCGTGTTGGGCGCTATCGAATCATGACGTGCGGCGCGTGGCCAGTCGCTGGGGCGGGCAAGACGCGCCGCCTGCCTTGGCCAAGCTGCTCAATGCGATGCTTTGCTCATTGCGCGGGTCAGTCTGCGTGTATCAGGGCGAGGAACTCGGTTTGCCGGAAGCGGAAGTTCCTTTCGAAGCATTGCGCGACCCCTACGGCATCGCGTTCTGGCCGAATTTCAAAGGCCGCGACGGCTGTCGCACGCCGATGCCGTGGACCCACGATGCCGATGGCGGTTTCAGCCACGGGCAATCCTGGCTGCCCATTCCCGAGTCGCATCGCATGCGTTCGATCGCTGCGCAGGAGCGCGATCCGGAGTCCGTATTGCAGGCATTTCAGACGTTCCTGCGTTGGCGCCGCGCGCAACCAGTACTGCGCAATGGCGCGATCCAGATGTTCGAGACACCCGAGCCCGTGCTGGCTTTCCAGCGTGAGCACGAAGGGGAGCGGGTACTGGCGGCATTCAATCTTTCCGGCGCGGAAGCCGAAGTAAGCCTGCCACTGCAGGATGCTGCTCCGTTGGAGGGCCATGGTTTGCCTTCCGGGACGTTCGAGAGTGGAGCGGTGCGCCTTCCGGCGCACGGTGTGCTATTCGCGCGTTTGAGGTAATGCGAGTCGCGAATCTCCGGATTCATCGGGTTTGTAAACGCTTTCGAAAATGCTGCGATGCAGCGAAATCTTGCTTGTGCGTCGAAGAACGATCTCGACGCAATGAATACGTATGCATGCAATTGTTTCCGTCACCTCGGCGTAACACCATTGCCACCGCGCCGAGGGGGCGGTTAGGAACTGCGTAGCGCGATCGTCCTCGCATCCGCAAGCGCAGCAAAAAAATCCATATCAACGACCCGGAGGGGGTACGTCTGATGTTCAAGTCTCGCTTTCCAAAGCGTGACCTGCTGGCCGCCGCGCTGGCGTCCGCATGTGCAGGCTTCGCCTTTTCCGCCGTTGCCCAGGAATCGACGCCTGCGCCCGCGGACACGCAACCCGCTGCCGAAACGCAAACGGCCACTGCTGGAGCCTCCACGCTCGAAACCGTGCAGGTGACCGGTAACCGTCGCGTGCAGTCGATCCAGAAGTATTCCGGCACGATCCAGTCGTTCACCGCGACGCAGCTGGACAAGCTCGGCGTCAACACCGACATCCGCAATCTCTCGGCCGTCGTGCCGGCGCTGCAGATCACCAAGCAGGAAGGCAAGTACGAGATGTACCTGCGCGGCATCGGTGCTTCCGATTCCGACTTCTCCTCCGATCCCGCCGTCGCCACCTACTACAACGGCGTGTACCTGCCGCGCCCGCGTTCGATCGGGCCGATGTTCTTCGACATCGAGCGCGTGGAAGTCAACAAGGGCCCGCAAGGCACGGTGCGCGGCCGCAACGCCGCCGCCGGTTCGATCAACGTGATCCCGAACCAGCCGCAGCTGGGCGAGTTCGGCGGCAACGTGAAACTCGGCGTCGGCAACTACGACTTCCGCCAGTTCGAGGCCGTGGTCAACGTTCCCCTGACCGAAACGCTGGCCACGCGTATCGCGCTGTTCAACGAGAAGCGCGATTCCTACATCGAGAACGGCTATCCCTTCGACTACGAGGGACCGGGTGCGATCGACAACACCGCCGTGCGTGCATCGTTCCTGTGGCAGCCGAACGATAAATTCTCCGCCTACATGATGCTGGACAACGTCAAGGAGAAGGGCACGGGCGATCCCGGCATGTTCACCGAGCGTGCGTTGTCCGCCGGTTACGACATCAAGGATCTCGACGACCCCTTCCGCCAGTACTTCCGCCGGCCGGGCTACAGCACCAACGACATCAAGGGCATCTCGGGCACCTTCACCTACCACTTCAACGATGCGGTGTCGGTGGAGTTCAACACGTCCTATCGCAAGTACGATTTCTACAACAAGAACGCCTCGCGCGAATGGCAGCTCGGTCCGGTGTATCCCGGTTCGGAAGCGGACGCCTATCACGCACCGAATCGCCTGCAGTGGTATGACACGTTTTATCAGGCCGACAAGTCCAGTTCGCGCGTCAACGAGCTGCGTTTCTTCGGCGACACCGGCCGTCTGATCTGGTCTGCGGGCCTGTTCAACTACGGCGAGAAATACGACTACGTCTCCTGGGACGTGGGCAACGGCTACTGGGGTGATTGCGACTGGTATCGCCCCGGCACCATCTGTGGTTGGCAGAACGGTCTGGGCGGCGAAAACCGCGGCAACGGTTCGGAAGTCGAATCGAATGCCGTCTACGCCGATCTCAGTTTCGCCGTCAACGACAAGCTGCGCCTGATCGGTGGCGCCCGTTACACCCGCGACAAGAAGACCGCGAAGGAAACGAACGCGCAGTACCAGTTCATCGTGCCGGAAGAGTTGTTCGCCGACTTCGGTATCACGCCATCCGATCTCGTCATCGGTTCACCGGGTTTCCGGTTGAAGGCGCCGGGCGAGCGTTCATTCAACACGCCGAGTGTCTGCGGTGCCAGCGGTTGCACGCCCGGCCCCAACTCCGTGGACTACTTCCTGGATGGCATCGCGAACTGGGGCGCCAACGACAACTGGGACGATTTCCTGCGCGCGTACCACGACCAGATCGAGGTCCGGATCACGTCTGACTTCCCCAACGGCACGAGCAAGGACGTCTACAAGGACAGCTTCGTCGACTGGCGTGCGGGCGTCGAATACGACATCACCGACGACATGATGTTCTATGCCACGGTGTCCACAGGTACGCGTTCCGGCGGCCTGAATCGACCGCTGTTTCTAGACAATGGCACCAAGCTAGCCACCACCTTCAAGCCAGAGAAGCTGACTTCCTATGAGGTTGGCTTGAAGAGCGACATGACCTGGGGCGAAGTGCCCGTGCGTATGAACACCGCTTTGTTCTACTACGACTATAAGGACAAGGTGTTGCAGAACATGATCGATATCCCAAACCCAAACGGTGGTAATCCCAATGCCACGAAACGTTTGGTCTACAACGACAATGCAGCAAATGCTAGGGTTCTTGGACTAGAGTTGGAGGGGAAGTTTGGTTTCGCCCACGGCATCGATCTCGGGTACAACTTCACGTATCTGGATACCAAATTTAAGAATTCGGATATTCTCGATACGCGAACCCCGGGATGTGGCTGTGACGATGATGGGTTGTTTGTGCCGATCGATGGGAATCGCCTTCCATTCACTTCGAAGTACAACGTCAACCTCAACCTTTCGCAGACTGTAGATGTGAGTTGGGGTGGGATTGGTTCTTTCGATTGGACGATCAACTTGTCGTATCGATCGAAGTACTATTTGACGGCGTTCAATGGCAAGGGATTCGCAGGTGTCTACGACACCGCGGGCAACCGTGTCGGGGTTAGAGAAATCCCCCTTGAGCAAATGAAGTTCAACAACAACAACGACGCCTTCGGGCCGACGCCGTTGAACGGCTTGGCCATGCGCGACGACGTCGACGGCTTCACCACTGTCAACGTTTCGGCTGGCCTGAATTTCGGGCAGGACGAGAGCATGCGCGTCGACGGCTTCATCTCGAACCTGACCGACGAGGTCTATTCCGGCAAGGGCTTCATCAACAACTCGGTCAACATCCGCTACCTCAACACCCCGCGGATGTACGGCATCCGTTTCAGCGCCAAGTTCTGACCGATCGCGCGGGAGCGTCGCAAACGCTCCCGCGCGAGTCTGTATGCTGTCCGCATCGCCGACTGGTGTAGTGCATGACCGGTAAACCGCAGCTGTCGTTCTGGCAGATCTGGAACATGTGCTTCGGATTCCTGGGCATCCAGTTCGGTTTCGCGCTGCAGAACGCCAATGTCAGCCGCATTTTCCAGACACTCGGCGCCGACGTCGACGAGATCCCGATGCTGTGGATCGCGGCGCCGCTGACCGGGCTGCTGGTGCAGCCGATCGTCGGCTATTTCTCCGACCGGACCTGGACGCGTCTTGGACGCCGGCGTCCGTATTTCATGGTGGGCGCGATCCTCGCCACGCTTGCATTGCTGGCGATGCCGAATTCGCCGACCTTGTGGATCGCGGCTGGCCTGCTGTGGATACTGGACGCCTCGATCAACGTTTCGATGGAGCCATTCCGCGCCTTCGTCGGCGACCAGCTGCCGCAGAAGCAACGTCCGACGGGCTATCTGATGCAGAGCTTCTTCATCGGGATCGGATCCGTCATCGCGAGTCTGCTGCCGTGGCTGCTGGCGAAGGCTGGCGTCGGAAACACGGCGGGGCCTGGCGAGGTGCCGGATACCGTGCGTTATGCGTTCTATTTCGGCGGCGCCGTACTGTTTCTCGCGATCCTGTGGACGGTGCTGCGCACACGGGAATATCCGCCGGAGACCCTCGAAGCCTGGGATGAGGCGCCGCCATTACCCGCGCGCGATTTCGAGCCGAAGCGTATCCGGCGTCATGCCCTTGCGTGGCTCGTCGCTGGCATCGCTGCCGTTGCCGGGATCGTGGAGTGGAGGCTGGACAAGCAGTTGCTGATTCTCGCCGGTCTCATGATCTTCTACGGCGCCGCATTGCTGATCCGGACCTGGTTGCGCTCCACGAATGCCTTCACCAATATCGTGGACGACATGCAGGAGATGCCGGCCGCCATGCGCACGCTGGCGGTGGTGCAGTTCTTCTCCTGGTTCGCGTTGTTCGCGATGTGGATCTACACCACCTCGGCGGTTGCCGAGATGCACTTCGGCAGCACCGATACCACGTCTGCGGCTTATAACGAGGGCGCGAACTGGGTTGGCGTGTTGTTCGCGGCCTACAACGGCTTCGCGGCGTTGGCCGCGATTGCGATTCCGTGGATGGTGCGGATGTTCGGCATTCGTTTCAGCCATCTGATCAATGCCGTGCTCGGTGGGCTGGGCCTGCTGTCGATCACGGTGATCCGCGATCCGCAATGGCTGCTGCTGTCGATGGCGGGCGTCGGCTTCGCCTGGGCATCGATCCTGTCGCTGCCATATGCCTTGCTCTCGGACAGCGTGCCGGCGCAGAAGATGGGCGTTTACATGGGTATCTTCAACTTCTTCATCGTGATTCCGCAGTTGGTGGCGGCCAGTGTTTTGGGTGTGCTTTTGAAGACGTTCTTCGGCGGAGCGCCGATCCAGGCGTTGACGATCGGGGGCATCAGCCTGGTTGTCGCGGGGCTTTGCGTGCTGCGCGTTCCGCAGCCCGCGCCCGTGTCACAAACTTCGGTGGCGCGATGATGGTGCGCTCGCTGGCTGGTCTGGCATTGTTCGCGCTGGCGGCTGCGGTCGCTGGTTGTCAGCCCCAGAGTGATTCCGCTGTACCGAAGAAGAGCGTGGTGGCTGATGATTATTACGGAACGCTGGAGCCGTTCGCGGCGAACGCGATCTATTTCGTCGTGACCGACCGCTTCGTCAATGGTGACACCGGAAACGATCATCGCGACCAAGGCGGTGAACATCGCACTTTCGATATTCCGATCTCGGGTCCGAATGGCGAGAGCGATAACATCGGCTACCTCGGCGGCGATTTCAAAGGCATCCTCGACAACGCCGGCTACATCCGGGAGATGGGGTTCGATGCGGTCTGGATCACGCCCATCGTCGATAATCCCGATGAAGCCTTCACCGGCGGCAAGCCCGTCACGTGGGGCAGTTTCCTGACGGATCGCGGCAAGGCCGGCTATCACGGCTATTGGGGCGTGAATTTCTACCGTGTCGACGAGCATCTGCCGAGCCCAGGCCTCGATTTCGCCGGTTTCACGAAGGCGATGCACGCGCAGGACCTGAAGGTGGTGCTGGACATCGTCGGCAACCATGGTTCGCCTGCGTACACGATGCCGAAGGCGCAGCCGAAGTTCGGTCAGATCTTCGACAAGGACGGCAAGCTGCTGGCGGACCATCAGAACCTGCCGCCGTCGAAGCTCGATCCCGCGCACAATCCCTTGCATGCCTTCTACAACACCGGCGGCGGGTTGGCGGAGCTGTCGGATTTCAACGAGAACAACCCGGCGGTGCTGGACTATCTTGCTGGCGCATATGAGCAGTGGATCGGGCAGGGCGCCGATGCCTTCCGCATCGATACGATCGGTTGGATGCCGGATGCGTTCTGGCAGAAGTTCACGAGCCGCATCCGCGCCAAGCATCCCGGCTTTTTCATGTTTGGCGAAGCCTTTGATTACGACGCGAACAAGATCGCCCATCACACCTGGCGCGGGCATGGCGAGACCAGCGTGCTGGATTTTCCGCTGAATGCGGAGCTGGCTGAGGTATTCGGTCATTCCAACGCAGGGTTCGAAAATCTGGTCGAGCCGCTGCATCTGGAAAACGGACCCTTCGCCAATCCATACGAGTTGATGACGTTCTATGACAATCACGACATGCCGCGGCTGGATGCCACGGATGCGGGGTTCATCGATGCGCACAACTGGTTGTTCACCGCGCGCGGGATTCCGGTGATCTACTACGGATCCGAAGTCGGATTCATGCGCGGGCGTGCCGAGCACGCCGGCAATCGCAACTATTTCGGCCAGGGGCGCATCGAGGCCGCGCGCGGGAATCCGATCCGGACATCGCTGGCGCGCATCGCCTCGGTGCGGCAGGCTTCGCCCGCGTTGCAGCGCGGCTTGCAGTTGAATGTGCGTCTAAAGGGCGATGAGGCGGTGTTCTACCGTGTGTATGCGCATGGCGGCGAGCATCAGGTCGCGCTCGTCATGCTCAACAAGGGAAATGCCGCGAAGCGCATGGAGGCTCGTGAGTATCTGGAGCCCGGGACATGGCGCGATGCGTTCGGTGGCCGTGATTCGAAGGTGCAGGAAACGCTGGCGGCTGAAGTCCCTGCGCATGGCGTGCGCGTCTTTTTCTTCGATGGTCCGATCACCAGGAGCGATCTTCGGGCGCGACTGGAAGAACTGATGACGAGAAAATCGCGATCCCAGGCGGCCGAGTCGAAGAATTAGTTGTCGCTCGTCATTCCGGCTTGCGCCGGAATGACGAGCCCTTAAGCGCCCGTCGAGGCCCGCACGATCAGCTTCGCGGGAATCGTCTGATTCTCGACCTGCTCACCCTGGATCAACCGCAGCAGGCTTTCGACCAGCAGCGTGCCGGCAAGGCGCGTGTCCTGTTGCACGGTCGACAATGCCGGCGTCACCAGGCTGGCCATGGGGATGTCGTCGAAACCGGCGACGGCGACGTCGCCGGGAACGCGCAGTCCGTGTTCCGCCAATGCGCGCAAGGCGCCGATGGCGATCAGGTCGCTGGCGCCGAAAACGGCGTCGAAGCTTTCGCCATTCGCGAGCAGGGTGATGGCAGCCTCATAACCGGACTGCTCGGTCGTGATCGCATCGGCTTGCAGCGACGCCACGGGCTCCAGTCCGGCCTCGTGCAAGGCCGCGGTATAGCCGCGATAGCGTTCCAGGAATTCCGGATAGTGCTCGGAGGCATGTCCAAGGAAGGCGATGCGGCGGCGCCCTTGTGCGATCAGATGCGCGGTGATGTCGTGTCCGCCCTGCACGTTGTCGCAACCGATCGAAACGCCGGGCTGGTCCTTCGAGGCCGAGCCCCAGCGCACGAAGTGCGTGCCGCGCTCGGCCATCCGCAGCAGTCGTGATTGCGATTCGAGATAGTCGCCGTAGCCGAGCAGCAGGATGCCGTCGGCCTTGTGGCTGTCCTCGTACTCGGCCTGCCAGTCCTCGGACAGCTGCTGGAAGGAGATCAGCAGGTCGTAGCCGCGCTGGCCGCAGGCGCGGGTGATCGAGCCGAGCATGGAGAGAAAGAACGGGTTGATCTGCGAGTCGTCGGGCGTCGGATCCTCGAAGAACAGCAGGGCGATCGTGCCCGAATGCTGCCGGCGCAGGTTGGAGGCGTTCTTGTCGACCTTGTAGTTCAGCTGCTCGGCGATGGCGAGGATGCGGCGGCGGGTCTCCTCGTTGACCATGGGACTGCCGCTGAGCGCGCGCGACACCGTCGGCTGGGAGACCCCGGCCAGGTGGGCGATGTCCAGCGATGTCGGTTTGCCCCGGGTCGTCATGCGGCGCGGTCGAGGTACGGTCGTGATGGGGAGCAGAATGATACGCCCGCCGCCGATGGGGCTTTCCGAGCGCTAAATCCGCGTTAGAATTCGGCCATCCACCCAGGGACAAGGTGGCCCGCGGAAACGCCGGCCGAGCGTGCGACATGAGCACTACCACCGCCCATCGCTGACCGTTACGTTCGTCCCTGAACAAGAGCCCGGCCACCTCACCACGCTGACGGCGTGGTTCGATGGCCGGACTTCCCAACGCCAAAGCCCATGCTCCGATTCCAGCGGGTGTCGGAGATATGCGCATCCGCCTGATACCCAATGATCACGATCACGCTCCCCGACGGCAGCCGCCGCGAATACGAACATCCCGTTTCCGTCATGGAAGTGGCCCAATCCATCGGCCCGGGCCTGGCCAAGGCGACCCTCGCCGGCAAGGTCGACGGCCAGCTGGTCGATGCTAGCGACCGCATCGACCACGACGCGACGCTTTCGATCATCACGCCCAAGGACGAGGAGGGGCTGGAGATCATCCGCCATTCGTCCGCGCATCTGGTCGGCCATGCGGTCAAGCAGCTGTATCCGACCGCGAAGATGGTGATCGGTCCGGTGATCGAGGAAGGCTTCTTCTACGACATCTGGTACGAGCGCCCGTTCACGCCGGACGACCTGGCCGCGATCGAGAAGCGCATGGTCGAGCTGATCGACCAGGACTACGACGTGGTCAAGAAGATGACGCCGCGCGCGGAGGTCATCGATGTGTTCAAGTCGCGCGGCGAGGACTACAAGCTGCGCCTGATCGACGACATGCCCAACGAGACGCAGATGGGCCTGTACTACCACCAGGAATACGTCGACATGTGCCGCGGTCCGCACGTGCCGAACACGCGCTTCCTGAAGGCCTTCAAGCTCACGCGCATTTCCGGTGCGTACTGGCGCGGTGATTCCAAGAACGAGCAGCTGCAGCGCATCTACGGCACCGCCTGGGCCGACAAGAAGCAGCTGGCGGCCTACATCCAGCGCATCGAGGAAGCCGAGAAGCGCGACCATCGCAGGATCGGCAAGCAGCAGGACCTGTTCCATCTGCAGGAAGAAGCGCCGGGCCTGGTGTTCTGGCATCCGAAGGGCTGGTCGATCTGGCAGGTGGTCGAGCAGTACATGCGCCGCGTCTACCGTGAGAGCGGCTACGGTGAAGTGCGCTGCCCGCAGATCCTGGACGTGTCGCTGTGGCAGAAGTCCGGCCACTGGGACAACTACAAGGAGAACATGTTCTTCACCGAGTCGGAGAAGCGCACCTACGCGGTCAAGCCGATGAACTGCCCGGGCCATGTTCAGGTGTTCAACCAGGGCCTGCACAGCTATCGCGACCTGCCGATCCGCTACGGCGAGTTCGGCTCCTGTCATCGCAACGAGCCCTCGGGCGCGCTGCACGGCATCCTGCGCGTACGCGGCTTCACCCAGGACGACGGCCACATCTTCTGCCGCGAGGACCAGATCGAGGCCGAGGTCACCGCTTTCCATCGCCAGGCCCTGGCGGTCTACCAGGATTTCGGCTTCGACGACATCCAGATCAAGATCGCCCTGCGCCCGGAACCGCGCTTGGGCGACGACGCGACCTGGGACAAGGCGGAGGCCGCCCTGCGCAGCGCCCTGTCGGCCTGCGGGGTGGAATGGCAGGAGCTGCCGGGCGAGGGCGCCTTCTACGGTCCCAAGATCGAGTACCACCTGAAGGACGCCATCGGCCGGACCTGGCAGCTGGGCACGATGCAGGTCGATTTCATGATGCCCGGCCGCCTCGGCGCCGAGTACGTGGACGAGCACAGCCAGCGCCAGACGCCGGTGATGCTGCACCGGGCCATCGTCGGCTCGATGGAGCGGTTCATCGGCATCCTGATCGAGCACCACGCTGGTGCATTCCCGGCCTGGCTGGCTCCGGTGCAGGCAACTGTGATGAATATCACGGATAATCAGGCCGACTATGTCGAGGAGGTTCGGAAAACCCTTGTAAATCAAGGCTTCCGGGTCGAATCGGATTTGCGGAACGAAAAAATCGGCTATAAGATTCGCGAACATACGCTCCAGCGCGTGCCGTATCTGCTCGTAGCGGGCGACCGCGAAAAGGAAAACGCGGCCATCGCTGTGCGCTCGCGAACGGGGGAAGATCTGGGCTCGATGTCTGTCGCAGACTTCGCCGCGCGCTTGCGTAGCATTGAGTCGAGCCGTCCGCGTGATGAAGGCGCGGCTGCTTGAAGCATTGATCGCGCATGCCCATATTCGGGCGTGCGCGGTAGGCCCGGATGCGGAATGCATCCGGCATGAGTCATCTTGGAGATCGAAACATCAGTACCCCTGAAAAGCAGAATCGCCGCAACAACGAAATTCGCGTCCCACGCGTGCGCGTGATTGGGTCCGACGGCGAAATGATCGGCGTGCTCACGCGCGATGAAGCGCTGCAGATGGCCGAGGACGAAGGCTTGGATCTGGTTGAAATCCAGCCCAACGCCGATCCGCCGGTCTGCAAGATCATGGATTTCGGCAAGTTCCGCTTCGAGCAGCAGAAGAAGGCCAACGAGGCCAAGAAGAAGCAGAAGCAGGTCGAGATCAAGGAAATGAAGTTCCGCCCGGTCACCGACGAAGGTGACTACCAGATCAAGCTGCGCAATATGCGCCGCTTCCTGGAAGAGGGCGACAAGATCAAGGTCAACATCCGCTTCCGCGGTCGCGAGATGAGCCATCAGGAACTCGGCCGTGAAATGGCCGCGCGCATCGAGGCTGATCTCGGCGAGGACATCGTCATCGAATCCCGCCCGCGCCTGGAAGGCCGGCAGATGGTGATGATGATCGCCCCGAAGAAGAAGTAACCGGCATCCGCTCCCGGCGCCAAAGCCGGAGCGAACCTCCTGATTTGCAAGGGAAACCAGGGCAGGGCATAATGCTCGGCCCGGTTTGCCGGGTTGTTTTTTGCTGTATTTGGACCTGTCGCGGATTTCTTTTGGAATCAGTGACTTACAAGCCGGCACGGGCAGGACGGAAAGTGTGGCGTCAAGTCACCGCCCAGGCCAGTCGAAGAAAATCCCTAAGGAAATCGCTATGCCCAAGATCAAGACGCATCGGGGCGCGGCCAAGCGCTTCCGGAAGACCGCTTCCGGCAAGTACAAGGCAGGCCACGCCAACCGCAGCCACATCCTCACCAAGAAAGCGACCAAGCGGAAGCGCAACCTCCGGCAGACGAATCACATTCGTGCCGAAGACAGCGGCCGTCTGGACCGCATGCTGCCGTATCTCTGAGGAGGGCTGAACAATGGCACGAGTCAAACGTGGTGTGCAGGCACGCCGCCGTCACAAGAAGGTTCTGAAGCAGGCCAAGGGCTACTACAACGCCCGTCGCAAGGTTTTCCGCGTCGCCAAGCAGGCGGTGACGAAGGCCCTGCAGTACGCCTACATCGGCCGTAAGCAGAAAAAGCGCCAGTTCCGCACGCTGTGGATTGCGCGTATCAACGCCGCGGCCCGCATCAACGGCCTGAGCTACAGCCGATTTATGAACGGCCTGCTGAAGGCCGGCATCACCCTCGACCGCAAGGTGCTGGCGGATATCGCCGTGCACGACGCGAAGGGTTTTGCGGCCTTGGCTGAAAAGGCGAAGGGCGCGCTCGCGGCGTAATCCGCGATCTCCACAGAAGCAATACCGAGGCGGTGCGAATCGCCGAATACGTGGGGAAGGGCGCAAGTCCTTCCCCACATTTCGTTTGGGCGTTCGTTTTCTATCCGTCATCTCGCACTCGCGGTGCGACGGTGAGGGATTTGCGAGAATCGAATCAATGAGTGACGTCGAACAAATCAAACAGCAGGCGCTGGCCGACATCGCCTCGGCGCAGACACCCGATGCGGTCGAAGCGCTGCGCGTGGCACTGCTCGGCAAGTCCGGCAGCATCACCGCGCAGCTGAAATCGCTGGGCGCGCTGCCCGGCGATCAGCGCAAGGCGGTGGGCGAGGTCATCAACCGTGCCCGCGACGCCATCGGCGAAGCGCTGACGGCGCGCAAGGCGGCGCTCGACGCCGCGGTGCTGGATGCGCGCCTGGCGGCGGAAACCATCGACGTGACCTTGCCCGGTCGCGACGCCGCGCGCGGCGGTTTGCATCCGATCAGCCGCACTATCGAGCGCATGGCCGACATCTTTGGCCGCATGGGCTACGACATCGAGAGCGGCCCGGAAATCGAGGACGACTGGCACAACTTCGAGGCGCTGAACTTCCCGCCGCATCATCCGGCGCGCGCGATGCACGACACGTTCTATTTCGGCGACGGCCGCCTGCTGCGCACGCATACCTCGAACATGCAGATCCGCTACATGCTGCAGCACAAGCCGCCGCTGCGCATGATCGCGATCGGCAAGGTGTACCGCTCCGATTCCGACCAGACCCACACGCCGATGTTCCATCAGTGCGAGGGCCTGGTGATCGACGAGCACGCCAGCATGGCCGATCTGAAGGGCACCATCGCCGAATTCGAGCGCGCCTTCTTCGAGCGCGATTTCGCCATGCGCTTCCGCCCGAGCTACTTCCCCTTCACCGAACCGTCGGCGGAAGTCGACATCGCGTGGGAACAGGCCGACGGCAGCACGCGCTGGCTCGAGGTCATGGGTTGCGGCATGGTGCATCCGAACGTGCTGCGCAACTGCGGCATCGATCCGGAGCGCTACACCGGCTTCGCCTTCGGCATGGGCGTGGAGCGGCATGCGATGTTGCGTTACGGCGTCGACGATCTGCGCAGCTTCTTCGACAACGACGTGCGTTTCCTGAAGCAGTTCGCCTGAAGACAAACGGCGAGCGGCCGGCAAGACGACAAGAGTTGTCTTTCCGCCGCCGCTCAACGCTGACCGGATGAGTAAGCAATGAAATTCTCCGAAAACTGGCTCCGCCAACACGTCGAAGTCGACGCCACACGCGAGCAGCTGGCCGCCACCCTGACCGCGATCGGCCTGGAAGTCGAGGACATCACGCCGCTCGGCGCATCGCTCGATGGCGTGATCGTGGCGCGTATCGTCAAGTGCGCGAAGCATCCCGAGGCCGATCGCCTGCAGGTGTGCCAGGTCGATGCCGGGAAGGGCGAACTGCTGCAGATCGTCTGCGGCGCGCCGAATGCACGCCCTGGTCTGGTCGCGCCGTTGGCGACGATCGGCACCAGGGTCGGCGACATCGTCATCAAGGCGGCGAAGCTGCGCGGTGTCGAATCCAACGGCATGCTGTGCTCAGCGAAAGAGCTGGGCGTGGATGCCGATGCGTCCGGCCTGCTGGAGCTTCCGGACGACGCGCCCATCGGCGCACCGCTCGCCGAAGTGCTCTGCCTGCCCGATGCCAGTATCGAACTGAAGCTTACGCCCAACCGCGCCGACTGCTTCGGCATTCGCGGCATCGCCTACGACGTCGCCGCGGCCTGTGGCAGCAAGGTGACGTCATTCGACGTGACACCGATGCCGGCGCTCAACGATGCCGCCCTGCCGGTGGAACTGCACGCCGGCGCCGACGTGCCGCGCTACTGCGGCCGCGTGATCGAGGGTGTCAACGCGGCGGTGGCGACACCGTTGTGGATGAGCGAGCGTCTGCGTCGCAGCGGCATCCGTCCGGTCTCGTTCCTGGTCGACGTCACTCAGTACGTGATGCTGGAAATCGGTCAGCCGATGCACGCCTTCGATCGCGACACGCTGCGCGGGCCGGTCGGCGTGCGCCATGCGCGCGCGGGCGAGACGACCAAGCTGCTCAACGGCGAGACGGTGACGCTGGACGAACAGTTCCTCGCCATCACCGACGGCGCCGGTGCCGAGCAGCGCGTCGTTGCGCTCGGCGGCATCATGGGCGGCTACGACAGCCGCGTCACCGACGTGACGCGCAATGTGTTCCTGGAAGCGGCGCATTTCACACCGGCGGTGATCATCGGTCGCGGGCGCAAGCTCGGTTTGCATACCGATGCCGGTCATCGTTTCGAACGCGGTGTCGATCCGGAACTGCCGCGCATCGCGATCGAGCACGCCACGCGCCTGATCGTCGAGATCGCCGGCGGCGCGCCCGGCCCGATCACCGAAGCCGTGTTGCCCGAATATCTCCCACGCCCGCAGCCGGTGACGCTGCGGCGTGCGCGGCTGGCGCGCGTGCTCGGCCTGACGGTGGCCGATACGGAAGTCGAGCGCATCCTGCACGCGCTCGGTCTCGCGGTCGAATCCAATGCCGACGGCTGGCGCGTGACGCCGCCGACGCGCCGCTTCGACATCGCGATCGAGGAAGATCTGATCGAGGAGATCGCGCGCATCCACGGCTACGACACGATTCCGACCACGCTGCCAGGCAGCACGGCGGGCGTGGTGACGCCGAGCGAGACGCTCGTGGGCGAATCCGAACTGCGCCGCCAGCTGATCGCGCGCGATTGTCTGGAAGCGATCAACTACGCCTTCGTGGATGCCGCGCTGTTGCAGCGCTGGGATGTCGCGCAAGGCAGCGTGCCGCTGGCCAATCCGCTGAGCGCCGAACTCGGCATCATGCGCACGCGTCTGTTGCCGGGGCTGGTCGAAGCGTTGGCGCGCAACGTGGCGCGTCAGCAGCCGCGGGTGCGGCTGTTCGAAGTCGGCAATGTATTTGCGGCGAATGAGACGCCTGAATCCGGCCCTGTAGAAACGAAGCACATCGCCACCGCCGTCTACGGTCCCGCCGCATCCGAGCAGTGGGGTGTCGCATCGCGCTCCGTCGATTTCCACGATCTCAAGGGCGATCTCGACAGCCTGGCCGCGCTCTCCGGCGCGCAGCTCGAATATCGTCTGTCACGCGCGCCGTGGGGGCATCCGGGCCGCTCGGCGGACGTGTTCCGCGACGGCGTGCAGGTAGGCTGGATCGGTGAATTGCACCCCCGATTGCAGCGTGCCCTCGACCTTGATCACCCCGTGATCGCCTTCGAGCTGGGGCTTGACGCATTGCAGCAGCGGGTGTTGCCGCGCGCTGGCGTGCTGTCCAAATTTCCTTCGGTACGACGCGATCTCGCGTTCATCGTTCCGGAAAATCTCGCCTGGGAGGCGATCTCCGCGACGGTGCGCAAGGCCGCGGGCACCAGCCTGCGCGAGCTGCGCCTGTTCGATCGCTACGTCGGCAAGGGGGTCGAAACCGGTTTCAAGAGTCTCGCCATGGGCTTGATTCTGCAGGACGATTCCCGCACTCTGACCGACCGCGACGTGGATGTGGTGGTGGCCGAAGTGACGGCTGCCCTGGCGTCCACGCATGGGGGGCGGATCAGAAGTTGAAGGAGTGGCGCTGTGCCTTCAGGCACTGCGCGATTCCTGAATGCCCGACCATGGACGGTGGGGCAGGACGTCCGAAGACAGTGTGGGCTGCGTCATGGATGGCATCAGGGTTTGTAAAGGAGCAGACATGGCGGCACTGACGAAAGCGGAAATGGCCGAGCGGTTGTATGAAGAAGTCGGCCTGAACAAGCGCGAGGCGAAGGAATTCGTCGACGCGTTCTTCGACGTGCTGCGCGAAGCGCTGCAGCAGGGGCGGCAGGTGAAACTGTCCGGCTTCGGCAATTTCGATCTGCGCCGCAAGAATCAACGTCCCGGACGCAATCCCAAGACCGGCGAGGAAATTCCGATTTCCGCGCGCACGGTGGTGACGTTCCGTCCCGGACAGAAGCTGAAGGAACGTGTGGAAGCCTACGCAGGCGGTGACCATGCTTGATCCCGGCAGCAATCGCGAACTTCCGCCGATCCCGGCCAAGCGCTACTTCACCATCGGTGAGGTCAGCGAGCTGTGCGACGTCAAGCCGCACGTGCTGCGCTACTGGGAAACCGAATTCCCGAGCCTGAGCCCGGCCAAGCGCCGCGGCAACCGCCGCTACTACCAGCGTCACGACGTGCTGATGGTGCGGCAGATCCGCGGCCTGCTGTACGAGCAGGGCTACACCATCGGCGGTGCGCGCCTGCGCCTGGAAGGTGATGGCGCCAAGCAGGAATCGGCGCTGAGCAGCCAGATCGTCAAGCAGGTGCGGATGGAGCTCGAGGAGATCCTGCAGCTGCTGCGCCGCTGATCCAGTCTGCGTTTCCTGCCTGCATTCAAGGAGGAAGGAAAGACATGGGAAGTTTCAGCATCTTTCATTGGCTGATCACGCTGGGTTGCTTCCTTGTTCCCGTAGCGGTGATCGTGCTCGTGATCTGGCTTGTAGTCCGGAAGCGCGAGGCGCCGCCACCGATCGCCTTGCCGCCGGTTGCCGGGCAGGAATCAGCGGGATTAGCCGAGTCGGCCGAATCTGGCCCGCGGACCGGAGACAGGCAGGAAGATTCCAAAGAGTGATCGACCAGAGGGTATAATCCCTCGCACCGGGGTATAGCGCAGCCTGGTAGCGCACTTGTCTGGGGGACAAGTGGTCGTCGGTTCAAATCCGGCTACCCCGACCAAATTACCGTCTCGTGACGGCTTTGAAAGTCCAAGAAACCCGCAGAAATGCGGGTTTTTTGTTGTCTCGGAGTCTTGGGGCGTCCAGTGCCGGCTCTTGCAATCTTGGGGCAACTGGGGGCAAATATGGGGGCAGATGGAGAGACGTGCCAGCCTGATGCCCCCAGTGAGATGCCCCCATGCCCCTTTCCGATGCTGCCATTCGCAAAGCAAAGCCCGCAGACAAGCCGTTGCGCTTGTTCGACGGCGGCGGCCTATATCTGGAAATCGCGCCCGCTGGGGGCAAGTGGTGGCGGCTGAAATACCGCTATGGGGGCAAGGAAAAGCGGTTGGCGCTCGGGGTCTATCCCGATGTCGGGCTGGCGCAAGCGCGCGCCAAGCGAGACGAGGCGCGCAAGCTGCTGGCCGCTGGCGGCGATCCCGGCATCCAGCGCAAAGCCGAAAAGGCCGCAGGCAAAGAGCGTGCGGCCAATAGTTTTGCGGTCATCGCCGCCGAATTGATGGCGAAGCGGGCGGGGAAGCTTGCTCCCGGCACGGCGATCCGTGAGCGTCGCCTGCTGGAAAAAGACCTTGGGCCGTACATCGGGAGTGTACCCATAGCCGACATTACGCCGCTGATGCTGTTGGCTGCATTGCAGCGTATCGAGCGGCGCGGCGCTGTGGAGACCGCACACCGTGCGCGCACGCTGGCGACCCAGGTGTTCCGCTTCGGTATTGCCACCGGGCGCTTGCAGTTCAACCCGGCGGCGGAATTGGCTGGGGCATTGTCGCAGCCGCAGGGCGGACATTTTGCCAGCCTGACCGAGCCGGCAGAAGTTGCTCCCTTGCTGCGCGCGCTGCACGGATATCAGGGAACCCCAGTCGTCATGGCTGCATTGAAGCTGGCCCCGTTGTTTTTCGTGCGCCCTGGGGAACTGCGCCGCGCGCGCTGGGCTGACATGGACTTGGATGCGGGCGAGTGGCGCTACACGGCAAGCAAGACCGGGATGCCGCATATCGTGCCGCTGGCGTCGCAGGCCGTGGAAATCCTGCGCGACCTGCATCCGCTGACCGGGCGCGGCGAATACGTCTTTCCGGGCGTGCGCGGCAAGGATCGGCCGATGAGCGAGAACACCGTGACCGCTGCACTACGTCGCATGGGCTTCGATGGTGACACAATGACCGGTCACGGCTTCCGCGCGATGGCACGTACCATTCTGGACGAGGTGCTGGGCTTCCGCCCCGACTATATCGAACACCAGCTTGCCCACGCCGTCCGCGATCCGAACGGCCGCGCCTACAATCGCACAGCGCACCTGGCCGAACGCCGCAAGATGATGCAGGCATGGGCGGATTATCTGGACGCGCTGCGAAACGATGCGGACAAGGTCATTCCGATAAAGAAACCTCGGGTCGCGTGAGACAGAGGCATCGGCGGGGTTGGCGCTCTAACCGGAACGCAAACTCCTCTCATTGTTCCGCCTTGTTCTCAGTCGGCGAAACGCGGCTGGCTGAGACGCCGATCTCCTTTTTACAGTGTCAGAAAACTCCGTCCTTGGGCACAGCCCCAGGCACATACTTTTTCTATGTCCAAAAACTCTCTTGGGTGCGCCGAACCGCATTTCACGGCCTTCTAGCGGGTGGGAGCCACCCCTATAGCGGCCAGAGTCTAGGATGGCCTTCTATTCCTGCCGGCGCACCTTCTAGGTCCATTCCAGTCCTGCAAAAGGCGTCCGCATCCCCAAGGTCTGGGGCCGGATCAATTTCTACCCAGTATTAAATTCGGGCCGCACGGCTTTGCCCAAAGCCGAGGCCATAAGCTTGGAGCGGCGTGTCTATTTTCTTCTACTTTAGACTTGATAATTTATGCCAACTATCGATACAAAGCGGATGTTCGCAATTAGTCTGTTTGAACGGCGCGTGGCATGCTCCAGCTAACAATCATCGTGCTGTCAATGTCTTTCGACAAAGCGCCCCAGGCACCTCTTTGGTCACGAAGTTCCCATGATGCTCCGCTAGGTCCGCTAGTAATTTAGCTAAGCCGTCATCTGCCAAGGAAAGAGTCAACGTTCCAGCACAGCACCTATTATCCTTGAATCCATCAGATCGTGAATCGAGCACTCTCGGCGCAGATGCTGGTAACACTGTTGCGCAGCGCGCGGAGAGTTGGGTACAAGCGATGTAGGGAGACGGCTGTTCGGTCATTGCTTCTCTGACGCCGGCAACAATTTCAGGGCGAGGGGTGCCGTGAGAACCGCGGCCGAGCGAGAACAGTACAACTGAAGGTTCGACAGATGCGACAAGGTCGCGGGCGAAACTCCGGTTGTCGCTGACGGCGGCGCGTCCGCCGTGGTGTGGAAAGATCAGTATCTGAGCATGCAGGTTAGCTTTGTTGTCAACCATGCGATCGAGGCTGCGTCGGTCTGCGTCACCAGCTAGCAAACAAATCCTGTTCCCATTGTGCTCGACCAAAACTACGGCAGACATGTTATTTGCCGTGACCTTCTGTCCATCGATATCGATTCCGCCCGTGCCGGTCAAGCACATTTCAGGTTGTGGATGCACGATGTGCAAGGTGGTTCCAGCCATAGTGATAGTGCCAGAATCGGCAGTGCTTACCGAAGGATGGACCGTCGTGGCGGTCTGAAATTCTTTGTGTGCAGTAGCTACAGCTTGGCGAAATCGCAACCACGCCTGCGAAGTCCGTCTGTCCGGATTGACATACACATGGGCAACGGGGCGTTCCCGATTGAGAATCAGAGGGACCGCGCCGGATAGATGATCTGCATCTGCGTGCGATAGGACTAAATAATTTATCGATTGAATGCCGAGCTCATCCAGAATTCGCGCGACGATGGGCTTCGCTGGGGCATCAATGACGATGGCCTCAGTGCCATGTTGAATAATGGCGCAATTGCCATGCCCAACGTCTACAACAATTAGCTCACTCGAGGCCATCGTTCGGATCCGGCGCTGGGGCAAGCTTCACATCCTCAAAATACAAATCGATCTGCTTTTCTGTCCGCAGGTTCGTCATTGCACTCAGCGTATCACCAGGCTTGATGCCGTCTCTGTCAGCTTCTTTTACTAGCGACATCGGAAACCGGACTGCGTTCGAGGAGTGCCAGCCGTGAACAACCGCATCTATCACCTTAGCGCCGTTCACTTTTTCGATGGAAAGAACTTCCAGCAGCGTTAACTGTGGGATCCGGTCATCTTTTCGGCCACGTGTAATCTCCACAACACAACGGGCAAAGGCATCGCGTAGCTCGTCCGGCTCATCGGCGTCTTCGCGCCTTAGGACGACAGGAAGATTCGGTCTATAGCTGCGGATTGCGATATCGGCATCCTGATCAAGGTACTGGGTTACCAGGATCGTCGGGTGCTCCCTAAGTACTAGTCTGGACGCCAGATCGGCTCCTGAGATATCGGCGAAACCGCCATACCGAAGCCGATGATCACAAACTGCAGCATCGGAACTTGTGACTATGGCGTTCACGAGTTCCTCGATGGACTCGTGCGCTTCTTGGCGGAATGCTGTGAAATCTCCGTCTTCAAGAGCCCCAATAATTGTCTCCGCTGCATCGTCGTCGTCGTCTATGACTGCGACCGTTTTTATCGCGCGCATGATGGCAGTTCCAATTAGCTGTAGTTGGACATGAGAGGAAAAACAAAGCGAAACTTGGCTCCTCCGTCAGGCGTGTTGGATGCGGCATAGGTCCCGCTGAGGTCGAGTGCCGAGTCCTTAGCGATTGTCAAGCCGAACCCTGTTCCTTCCGGACGAGTGGTCTTTCCGGGAAGCCAGATATCAGCAATATCCATCGATATGCCCGGACCGTTATCTTCAATCTCTATGGCAACAGTGTTGCCTTCGGCAATAGCCCGTAGATGCACCTGACGGTCCTTAGTACGGGCACCCGGTTGCTCAAACGCACTTACAGCGTTTGTTAAGCAATTGGTGATGATTGTTTCCACCAGTGCTTCAGCGCCAAACATTACGGCACTCTCTACATCGTGCGGCTCGAAGTGCAAAACGATCTTGGCGTCGCGCAGTACTGGTTGCCAGAGATCATGAAGTTGGTGGATAACCTTGTTAACATCCACAGCGCCGTGTCGGCGCTTCTCGCGCTTAAGAAAATCGATCTGCATTCCTGCGAAGCGCGTTAGACGGTTAGATGCACTCACGATTCGATCCAGAGCCGGGATTAGCCTCTCGACGGTCCTTGCTGGCTTAAGAGATTTTACGCGGTGTCGAATACTCTTCTGGGAGCCGGCAATAGTACGAATTGGTTTCCCAACTTCATGGGCAAATACAGCGGCAGTTGTGCCTGCAGTAGCCAGGGAACGATAAAGAACGAGATCGTCGCGAGTAGATTTTAGAGCCTTCTCAAAGGTCTGCTGCATGCGATCAAGCGCCCTGATCGCGCGTTCCTGTTCTTGCGCCGGCATAGCCCTGGTGATCGATCTTTCCAGATCCGCTCTAGCCTCGGTAGGTCCCCGGCGCATCTCTTCTTTCTCGAGGTCCCGACGCGCCTCAGCATCGCGCAGGCGGCGTCTGGCGAACCATTCAAGAGCGTTCTTGGCGAAGCGCCTAATTTCTAAAAATTCTTCGCTTTCGATAAATCCGAAACGATCTGTCTTCTGGCGCAGAATGCCGTCAGGATCGTCAACAACAACGCGCCCAACGCTGTTGTTGGTCGATGGCCGTTCCTCTGGGCTTCGAGCACGAGCCAGGTTCATGTCAAGCCAGTCGTGACCAGGATCACCGTATGGAGGAACTCGAAAATGGCGATGATAGAAATGAACACCGCCCACGAGTTTCAGCCATTGCCTGACCTCGCCAATCGTCGACGATCTGCCAGCAAATGCATTCTTATTGAAAACGAAATTGTAGAGTTCAAAGATCGTTCTCGGAGCGTTGTACTTAGCTTCGCTGGCGGGCTGTCGGGGAAGCCAATCGGGGGCTTCCGCACTGTAAAGAAGTATATTCTTCCAATCACGTACCTCTGCGAACGCCGTACCGTCATCGCGTATCTCGGCGCGCAGGATGAACTCAGCGTCCTCCAGATATGCATTCCTGACACGTGCTTCGAGCTCCGGATACTCAGGGGCTGTCAAATTCACGCGAAAGTCGCTTCCTCCGTCGAAAGGACTTGTGAGAAGCACAATGCTGCGTCCAAGTCGATCGACCTCCGCACGGTTAAGTGCACGTCTTATTCCTGTCAACGTGATGGTCGTGCCTGGGCTATCCCGCTCAGCAAGCGTGATGGGCAGGACAACATCTTCGACAACACGAACGGATTCAAAATTCTTCCAATCGACCTCTACAGCATAAGCCTCGTTTTCATCCATGTGCCGAGTGATCATCAGCGCTTTAGCGCCTGCGCGCAGCGCAGCGAGACGGCCTAATCCCTTGTCTCCAACAGTGCGTCGACCGCGGATGGGCGTGAGCTTGCTGCTTTCCTTGGATGATCCACCAAGTATCAGCCAGCCATTCCTAATGTCGTCTACCCGCATTCCGATGCCGTCGTCTGAGAGCACAATTGTCCCCCCAGGCTGCTTTACATCCTTAAGCTCGATCGTGCAGAGTGAGGCGTCAGCATCGTAGGCGTTTCGAATAAGCTCGATAATCGCTTGGTCAAGATTGGGAACCAGTTCTTCGCCCAGCCGTGTCAGGATAGAGGGAGCGAAACGAAAGCTGCTTGATGCTGGAATCATGATTATGCTGCCCCTAAGCCTGCTCGCCATCCCAGATTGGCACGGACGCAATCGCTTCAACTGTGAGATGGCGACAACGGATGTGATGGTTTAGCCATTCATCTGTGCGGAAATCCTTGAAATTCTTAATGATCTTCTGGCAGTCCTTGATCGTTCCGCTCCGAGGACTAATCACCAGCAGGTGATTTTCGACCAGCCATGGTCCCTTGCCGCGGACGAGTGTCGCGCGTGCGCGCTGCTTGTCTTTTGGGCTGGATGTTCGACGCACAACCACAAATGGACCATTTTGCAGGCGTGCTTCAAACCGTGCTTTCTCTGTAGGCGTCTCGACTGCCCCCCAGATCGGCGAATTTCTCGCAGTCAGATATCCGTGTGGCCTTCCTGTTTCTTCGGTCCGGTGTGGGACCACCGGTCCGACGCCAACACTGCAAAGATCCGCCACCTTCTCCAGGGTTCCAGTAGATTTTTGGCTGGGCGTAAGAAGCTCCACTGCAGAGACTTTCACTGCAAGGCTCTTCGTTACCGCGCGAAGGATCGCCACATCAATATCGGCATCTCCGCCAAAACTTCCGTGTCCGTTGAAGCTCGTAATTTCCATGCGATTTCTGAGTGCTTCGCGAAAGCCCTTATACGAGCTTCCGCTACGGAGAACATCAGGAACGAGGGCGATCAGGCCGACATTTTCTGGTGCTGAACGCAATACGTATTCGACGTGGAGAGCGGCCGCAGATCGCTTCCCCGCGCCGACGTAGCTATCACGGCCCGCTAACATGCGCTGATACGGCGGGTTCATGACCAAGCAATCGCCGGAATGCAACGTCAAAGGCGTTGTGAATAAGTTCCCAGCGCGAAAACTTCGCGGGAGTGGCCTGAAATGTGATGTGTCTATCGTTTCTCTATGACGAGTCATCGCCAAAGCTTGGATTCGTGCCCACGCAATCCTTAGGAAGGATTCCCGGAGATCAATCGCACCGAGACGTTTCTCCCAAGCTTTGATTGTGAGAGTTGAGGTCTCTTCTAGCGGCAAGCCCTTACAGATTTCCAGAAGGAGATCGCCCGTGCCTGCACTTGGGTCCAGGAATCGTGACCATTGTTCAATGTTCAACTGTTCCACGAGGGCTCGTGCCCACGTTGAACCCGAGAAAAACACACCATGCACACGCCTATCTTTGCGTGGCAGCAGCTTATAGACCATGTCATTTGCATGGCCGTTTATCAGGGCATGATCGGTCGTACTCTTTACATCCTGTCCACTGGACGGCTTCGCTCCCTTCTTCGTAAGGGCATCCGCAAATTTGGCCAACCGGGTTTCGCCGTTCATTGATATCGGCCAAGGCTAAAAGTCGCCATTGTGGCATTTTGCCGATTAGGCCTGGCCTCAGCAAGCATGGCGAGAACGAGGTCTGGACAATGGATCAGCGGGCTTCAGTGCGTGAGGGCACAATTGCAAGCCGCGACCTTAGCCCGTCAGTGTTCGCTTTTGGCGGGCAGCGGTCATCCAGCCATGAGCTAGTGCGTACTACTAACACTCACGGCTCTATGTACTGGTAACAATTATTAGGTGTCCAGTAGGTGGTCAAGGCGAAGTGTTTTTTACCTACTCATAGGCCCGCTGGCTGGGCTTGTAATCATTCTTAAGCCCAATAGATGGCCACACTGAATCCATCCGCTGGGCCTGTCATTGGCTCTCTAGCCCATTGAGTGGGCATGAAGATCTGAATTTTGGTCTATAGCGGAAAGGGACCAGGGGCGCATCCCATGCATTGCTGGATGTAAGAGTTGCTCCCACATCCAAGGGGCGGCCCTCGATCCGATCAATACGTCTCCAGGTGAAGGCGTAGAGGTTCGGCCGGTTCCTGCCGCCCTGCTGGGTGCGTTCGATGACTCGATAGTGTTCCAGCTCCGCACAGGCTTTGGCTAGGGTTGTGCGGGACTTCCAGCCTCGCTTCTTCATTAAGGTCCAAGCGGCGCACAGATAACCGTTGTTGTACCCGGTGTACTGGGTAGACAAGTCCGCTACTAGCTTGTGTGCCCAGGGTGACATGAGCCGCCAGCTCTCGTGCCTAGTCAGTTGCACCGGCACAACGAACGCCATGCCACCCTTGATATCCGCCCAGCGGTCCGCGCCGGGCTTGGGTTTACGGGCCATAGCGGCTCCCCTGTACGCCTATAGCGGGTGTGGGGCTAGATGGGGCTTCTACCCTTACCGGCGCATGTCCTGGACGGGGTTGCATCCAGAAGCCTTGGGCGTTCGTTCGCCACCCCAGTTCGGCAAGTTCGGTTGGGGTGAGACATCGGCGCTTGTGGGTTAACTCTCCCGGCCGCGCATAGGCGCCGGTCCGGTGCCGGTCGAACTCCCGGACGCTGGAGAACAGCAGACCGCAGGCGGCGCACTGACAACGATTGCCAGTGAGCCGCAGGCCGATCGAGACCGAAGAAGGGTTCCTGTTCTCAGGACCAATAGTTAGGGGACATCCCCCCGGAAGCCGGCTCATGTGGCCCCCGTCGCATCGCGCACGGCAATGCGCTCAGCAATCCAGCGGTCCACCTCGCGGGCATCCCACGCGGAGGCGCGCTCGCCGAGTTTGACGGGGGCCGGAAATTCACCGGAAGCGATGCGCCGGTAGATGACGGCGCGGGACAGGCCAGTGCGTGCAAGCACGTTCGGCAGACGTTCAAGGGTCAAGCCCCCCGTGGGAGGTTGAAGAAACAGGCTTTCAGTCATCGTTTTTGTTCTCAATCGATCACCCGTACCGGACGGCAGCGGGCACTGCGAGATGCAGCGATAGAGAAGGTCTACGATTGGCTGTTCAGGTGGAAGGCAAATTTCCACCGCCTAACTTTGCCAGCAAGCTAGCTAGTCCTTGTCTATGCCTACAAAGTTAGGCTGCCCTATTTTGTCGGCAAATTTTGCTCGTCCTCTTTTGCCGCTTGAGCTGCCAAGGCAAGCCTCGTTTCGTTGCAGAGCCATTCTTCGCAGGCTGGCCGGATCGTGCGCCGCATCTTGTCGGAGTCTATTCGTCGAGTCGGATACAACGCATCAGCGAGCACTCCGTTTGTGATGTCAACCCCCGTTGCACGCGCCCAAGACAAAACTAATGCAAGCGGCACATAGGCATCGTCATACCACTTGGCGAAGTCATGACGTGTAAAGGCTTTTGTTGCCGCTCGGTGAAAATCGAGCCTTCTCGAAGCGGCCAACCATGCTTTAAAGTCTTCAATCAAAATTGCATCTGGCAGGTCCATATCCACCCAGATTGCGCGGCTTGTGGTCAGTTGCTTGGGATCGCCATTCTTTTTCATTGCTTCGCGCAGCGCCATGAAGAATGGGCGCTTACCATACTCGACGGATTCGATGCTCATGCGAGGTTTGCGACGCACGCGCTTCCCATTGGCCACATCTAAAGCCAAGCGGCGATATTCAATAATTGGTTTTGCTTCTGGAATCTGTTCCAACTCCAAAGCCATATAAGCGACCACACTGACACTCAGCGCGCCGACGCTGCGGAAGCGAAAATTATCAGGATCCGTCGTATAGCTTAGCCAAGGCCGATCCCATGCTGTATCTGCGGCATCGAAAATTTCCAATTCTGCAAATATTTCATTGATAGCTGCTTTGTCATAGCCGGACGCCGACCAATTAAATTCCCGGAGACTAAGAAGTGTGCCGAGTACGTCAGCCCAAACGACCGCGTCTGCATTTCTCAAGAATTGGAATTTGGAGATGTTGAACCATTGCGGCAAGTTCCCAACGTGCTTGATCTTTTCCATGCGCCCCTCGCCCCCCTAGAAAGACGCCGCACCAGACCGGCAGGGTGGACCGGTTTTTCGCCCCGTCGGGCTAGGTGCGGCGATACGAATCCACACCGGAGGTCATGTTCCCGGTGTTCTTTCATCATAAGGAATCCCGTCTCGTCGCATGAGATGCCGATACGGTTCAATACATCTCGGACGACTACAGGGGTAACGATGAATCAGGTGCGGCCTTGCCTACCTGTTCGTGATGACGCTTGCTCTTTCGCCAGCCGCGCAGCCAAGACAAACACCTTATCCAGCGAGACCCCCAACGTCTCAGCAAGGCGTTGCATGGACTTGAGGGACGGGTTCCTGACGCCGCGCTCGATGCCGCTGACATAGGTCCGGTCTAGGCCAGCCTCTAGGGCAAAGCCTTCCTGGCTCAAGTTCGCGCGCTCGCGAAGCTGACGGAAGGCGGGGCCGACGAATGGGGTGATGTCCACCTTGACAAGGTGGAGTGAATTGGCTTATTGATCCACGGACTATAAGTCACATGATGGCTAACAGGCAGCTGCCAATGGTTAAGGCGTCAAAAGAGACAAGGAGGGACGCTCGCGTATTCAGCCAGTTCGGATTTCTCCTACAGCATGACATGCCAAATTCTGAGTGCGAGAGGTACTTAGTATCGTCATCCTCAAAACTAGTGGCGAAAGCGGGATCTGGCGATATCTGAACGATGCGAGAGGAGGGCCCTTCTTCTAAGCAATGACGGAATCTGGCGCTCTCAGCCGTCTTTAGATGGGGGCGGTAATGCGGTTTCTTAGGAGCGCTGAGATCGTCAGATAGCTTGTTGTCATAAGAGGATGATGGCGAAGTCGGGGCGAGATTTGGTGGCGTGGCGGTAGACCGTTCGAAGAGGAAAGGTGGGTTCGGTGCATCGTGTCGATCTTGGCGCTGGTCAATAAGGGGTTTGGAAATGAGTAGAAGTCATCGGAAGTCATACCCGAGGTGGGGGCTGTTGTTTGCCGTCTTGATGGCTGTGTCATTAGCGCCATCCGCGCTCGCGCAGGAGGTAACAAAAGGATGGTTGAGCAAGGTCATGCCATCGACTCAGCGCTTAAAAGAACGTGACGTACAGATCGACATTGAGAATCTGTTTCAGGACAAACAGCAATATGGCGCTTTCACGTTTGAAGTGAAAGACCAGATCACCACTCCCAACAAGACTCTCTACAACTACCGGTTGAAACCGGTAGATGTGAACAGAACGCCCTGGGCCTATCTTTGGGGCAGCACGAATTACGCATCCGAAGACGCGATGATCCAGGCGATGAAGAATGCCAATCCGCCGGGTGCGGGGTGTTCTGCAACGACCGTGGTCGGGAATGGCCAATGGGTTGGTATCCCGGGAGGCGGAGCTGGCACCGGAGCCAACGGTGAAAACGAAGGCGAGGACCGGACGTACACGATCACCCGTTATATCGTTGCAGGTTCGTCGTGCAGCCCTTTGGTGAACAGTGGTGCATACGCACAACGGACCCGGTCCGTCGATTGCCCCAACACCGCCATCATGGAATGGCGCCCGGAGTTGAATGCCTGCGGTATGCAACAAGCCACGGAGACCGCATTCGCAAACTATTTGTTCTATTGGTCCGAGCCGCTAGTAAGCAACTGCGACTCTCCAGGCGGCTGCAATCCAGCTACTGGCGATAAGTCGGGGACTGAGACGGATGTTGATCTGGGTTGGATCACCTTCAGCCGTACTTATCATTCGTCGACGTCCACGGCGCGTGGTGGCTTCGGCTCCGGCTGGACGAATTCTCACAACATCCAATTGACGATGGGGCCGGATAAAAGCTCATCGGATGCCACGGTGTTAATCGGGTTGATTGATGTGGATGGGACACAAATCCCCTTCAAGAAGATCGGCACCGTCTATGAAGCCTTCGATGGGGGCGGGGACCGTATCGCAGCGAGCGGTACTGACTGGAAGCTCTATCGTTCCGACAAGGTATTGACCTTCGCGCCGAATGGCCAGTTGAAACGGCAGGATTTCGAAGATGGAACATCGCTTGTCTACGCCTATGACAATCGTAGCCGTCTCGTCACCATCACGCATTCAACTGGGCGCGCGCTGGTTATCGGTTATGGGGCGAGTCCTGACACCACGGTCATCCAAACAATTGCATCGGGCGGCGCAACCCTGGTGACCTATGGCTATACCACGACAGGCCAGGTGAAAACCGCAAGCTATCCCGGAGGTAGTTTCCGTGCTTATCACTATGAGAATTCCAACTTCCCCCTCAGCCTGACGGGGATCACCGCAGAAGACAATCAGCGCTATGCTTGGTTCGAGTACGACACCATGGGCAGGATCGCGACCAGCAAGCTGGCTGGTGACGTAGACAAGCTGGTGCTGAGCTACACCACTGCAGGAGGCGCGCTGATCACGGATGCCCTAGGGCTACAGACGGATTACAGCCTGACCGCGACGAGCGCCACAGGGCTGCCCCGCAAGGTGGACGATACGCAAAATAGCGCGGGGACGATCAAGCGAACCTATTACGACGAATCGGGAGATTTTCGCCGCCGCTTGAAGGTCGTTATCGACCGAAAGAACATTGAAACACAGCACTCTTATGGTGAGATGACGGACCCCGTCACCAATCTGCCGGCCAGCACCCATACCGTGGAAGAAGCCTATGGCAAGGCGGAAGGTCGCACTGTCGAGGAGCGCCGCGACCTCGCCAGTAACCGCGTCATTCTGACCAAGGTCGGCAATCGGGAGGTTCGGATCACGCGTAATGCCCGATTGCAGCCGCTCACGATGAGCGTCAAGGACACGGCCATCAACGCGGTTCGCACCACGACTTATGGGTATTGTGAGTCGGTCGATACTGTCTGTCCGATGGTGGGCTTGTTGAGAACAGTCGACGGTCCACGCACGGATGTCAGTGATGTCACGAACTACCAGTACCGGGTCAGCGATGATCCTAACTGCAGTACATCTCCCTCCACCTGTACGTATCGCAAGGGCGACCTCTGGAAGGTCGTCAATGCTGCGGGGCACGTGATTGAAATCCTGAAGTACGACAGTGCGGGTCGCCCGCTTTCCGCGAAAGACGCCAACGGTGTTGTGACCGACTACGGGTATTCCCCGCGTGGTTGGCTGACAACCCGTAAACTTCGCGGCGCCAACGATGCTGTCGAGACAGATGATCAGATCACGAGCATCGAGTACTCCACCACCGGGCAGGTCAGCAAGATCACAACCCCGGATGGTGCGTACCACGTGCTCACTTATGACACGGCACATCGACTGACCGGTATCGAGGACAGCGCGAAGAACAAGATTGTCTACACCTTGGATAAGGCAGGAAACCGGTGGCAGGAAGACACAAAAGATGTGGCCGGAGCCGTGAAGCGCACGCTCGCGCGTGAGTTCAATACGTTAGGGCAACAAACCGCACTGGAAGACGGCGATGCAATCTCCAACATCACCAACTTCACGTATGACGCGAACGGCAATCGGGACACCATCACCGATCCGCTCACCTATCGAACCCGGCAGAGCTATGACGCCCTCAATCGTTTGGCCAGTACGATTGGGGATGAGGCCGGCATACACGCCGAGACGGCCTATGAGTATGACGTGTACGACAACGTCAAGAAGGTCACAGATCCACGGGGGCTGAGTACATCGTATGTCTATAACGCCTTTGGTGATGTGACGCAGGAGGTCAGCCCGGATCGTAAGACCACGACCTATACCTACGACAGTGCCGGCAACCTCAAGACACGCACCGACGCTCGTGGGGCAAGCGTCATGGTGACGTATGAATACGACGCTTTGAACCGGGTCACGAAGAGTACGGTGGGCGGTGTGGTGCAAACCTTCGCCTACGATACCTGTACGAACGGAAAGGGCCGGTTGTGCGACACGACAGCTACAAACGCCAACACACATTTCGACTATATGCCTGATGGCCAGATCGCGCGCCGTAATGAAATCATCACAGTCGGGGGCGTCACCACCAATTATCGCACCGGCTATGGTTACGACGCCGCCGGGCGCCTCGTCGCGATGCGCTATCCGAACGAAATTCTGGTGGAGTACGGATACACCCTGGACAAACCGACGTCGATGACGGTGACTCAGGGAACGGCCAAGAGCAGCATCATCACCGGTGCTGCTTATGAGCCCTTCGGGTCGGCCAGCAGCTGGACCTATGGCAATGGCCTCAAGCGCCTGATCGGCTATAACAAGGATGGCCAAGTGGCGACCATTAGCGTCGACAACGGCCCGCTGCAAAGCCTGACCTACGCTTTTGATGAAAACAACCGTATCGACAAAGTCACCAATGCCGGCAATTCTGGCACCACGCTGGATTTTGAGTACGACGGCATCTCGCGCCTGCAGAAGTTCAGCACTGGTTTCAATGACATCTGGACCTACACGTATGACAACACCGGTAACAGGACCAAAGCCGTACTGAGTGGGACGTCCAGCCGCACCGACACATATCTGGTGGCCGGTGACAGCAACCGCCTGAACACCATCGGTGGGGGACAGACCGCCGCCTTTGGATACGACGGTGTGGGCAACACGACCAGTGGCTACGGACTTGTCTTGACCTACAACGGCTTCAACCGTCTGCAGTCGGTGAGCAGGAATGGGGTCACGGTCGGCGCCTACAATTACAATGTCTTTAACGAGCGGGTGGCCAAGATCGCGGGAGGGTTGACGACCCGGTACGCCTATGCGCCGGGGAATCAGTTGTTAGCCGAGCATTTGGACAACGGCGATGTATGGACGAGCTACCTATGGTTCGGCGGTGAGTTGGTCGGCTTGGTCCGGAACGGTCAAATTTACTACATCCACAATGACCACCTGGGGCGGCCTGAGATTGCGACCGATGCTGCAAAAGCGGTGAGGTGGCGGGCAAACAACTATGCTTTCAACCGTTCGGTGCCGACTGATGCCATCGGAGGCCTTAATGTGGGCTTCCCAGGGCAGTACTACGATGCGGAGAGCGGATTCTGGTACAACATCAATCGGTACTATGATTCGAACACAGGTAAGTACTTGCAAGTTGATCCAATTGGGCTGGATGGAGGGATCAATCCTTACGTTTACGGTGAAAATTCACCAAACATGCATGTGGACCCACTAGGACAAGCCCCTAATAAAAAAGGGGCAACTGGATGGTTTACTATGTATCAGCAGCTTAAACTAAGGAGTTTGAGCGAAATCAGCGATTTTTATGGGCCACGGGGGTACAAGAGATATTTTTATACTTCAACATACGGATGGGTAGATTCCAGGCACTTTGCAGAAGCTGCTCATCTGATTATTGATAATAATCTCTATTCATGGTACGCAACCTCGCTGGGTTATGTCGCAGAATCGTGGCAAACATTTAGGCAGGCTGTCGGTCTTGATGACTATCACAGTGGTTTTTCGCCAGAAGATCTCCCTAGTAATGACGCAGGCATAAATTTTGCCAAAAGCGTTGGGAAGGGGGAGAGTTTGGCGGATGCTTTTGAGAGATGGGCAAAGGAAAATGGTGCCAAGAACAGCAATGAATGGGGGACAGAATATGAGTTGCTTCCTTTGGATGATCCGGCCGCAGCAGATTGCCCTGGCGCTCAGAGTAATGTCAGATGGGCGCCATATGATCAAGGTATTCCACATACAAAATAGAGTGGGCGATTGTTCCCTGGTTAAGGGTAGGAAGATATGAAGCTTTTTGGATGGTTTTTATGCGCTGCTTTCTCTATGTTCCTTGCGGGGTGCGCGCCAAGCGTTTCTCTGCAGCAGGCTCAAGAGATAGCTAAGGACAGCGGGGTTTTGCTTGGTCATGAGGTTGGAGATATTCCGGCGTCTAAGTGGCCCGCGTCGGTGTCTTCTCTTAAACCATTAGAGGTATCCCGCAGGCCAGAGGGCGTTTACATCAGTACGTCTAAATTTCACGTTGAAGAGCACGGCGTATTTATATTGGATCCGCAATCCTCTTTTTCTCCTGCCAAGAATGGTGATCCAAGCTACAAGCCTATAACGGCAGGAATCTATACCTACCATATTGCGGGTTGAATTCACTGAATATCCAACTGCAGATGAACAAGGCCCGCACTGATGGCGGGCTTTTTTTGATTGAACGAAATTTTCCATCAAGGTCTCCACACTCTCGCCCGCATTGTCCTGCTCCCAAGATCCACAGCCGCTGTTGTCGGGTTGTAGAACGACACTGTCATCGTGTTCGCCGCGGTCACGTTCGCGGTGGCCACCAGCGACGTCCCCCGCTTAATCGAGGGATATCTATTAGTTGTTGCAGAATCAATCCTGTTTCTTATTCTCTTGAATGTACTTGCTTTGCGTTCACTATTAGGTAGGGCGGTATCGACAGGTCCGTAATATGGCGGGCTTGCTCCATTCGTGGGGGACGGCAGTTGTGGACGTAGATGCAAGTCCCTGAATGAAAGATCAAGCAACACTAAGGCGGCTTTATGCCGCCTTCTGTGTCCATGGGGAACCTTCCTTTCTGCTCGGATTGCTCCCCGTAAGTGTCGAACCGGGTCGTGTGACAGCAGTGGACCTGTACCGATCAAGCAGCAGGGCAGCTGCGGCGGGGCCGACGATGGGCGAGCCGTGACGAACATCCGCAGTCGTCCCGCACTATCTCACTGCAGTCAGGGCGTTTCGGGGGCATATTTGGGGGCAACTTCTGAGATACGAAATGGAGAATCCGCGCAGTTTCTACGTTTTTTGGCGTTATTCGGTAGAGGCTACCCCAAAGGAAGAGCCCGCCACGTGCGGGCTCTTCCTTTTTCGGCACTGGCGAACAGCTACGATCGCCGCATGCACGCCCGTGCCGCCCATCTGATCCGATCGCTGGACCTGGCCCCGCATCCGGAAGGCGGGCATTTCCGGCGCATCCACGCTGCGTCCGCGCAGGTCGAATACGGCGGGTATCCGCGGCCGGCGCTCACGGCGATTCAATATCTGCTGGCGCGCGGCGAATACAGCCACTGGCACCGCGTCGACGCCGAGGAAAGCTGGCACTGGCAGGCGGGCGGTGCCCTGGAACTGCTGCAGTACGATGCTACGACCGCGAAGCTCACCCGCACCCGCCTCGATGCGCTGGCCGAGAACAGCCAACCGCTCGTCATCGTCCCGGCCGGTACCTGGCAGGCGGCCCGGCCATTGAGCGACTACACCCTGGTCGCCTGCACGGTCGCACCGGGCTTCGTCTGGGAGGGATTTGAACTGCTCGATAACGGCAGCGTGCTCGCTCACGAACTCGAACGGCTGGGCGTGCTTCACTTGCACGCGTTTCCCACGCCTTGAGGACGGAACCCGAATGCGTCGAATTCTTTGCGCCTGTCTGGCGGCGGTGTCGCTGGCGCTCACGGCATCGCCGGTCATCGCGCAACAGCCGTTGGCTACTTCGCCGACGACACAGCAACAGCCGCAACAACAGCCGCAAGTCGTCGACATGGACACCGTCGTGGTCTCCGGCGTGCAGCCCGGCCCCGGTTTGTGGAAGGTGTCGAAAGGCGATCATGTCATGTGGATCCTCGGCACGCTGTCGCCATTGCCGAAGCGAATGGAATGGCAGTCGGCCGAGACGGAGCGCGTCGTCGCCGCATCGCAGGAAGTGCTGTCGGCGCCTTATCCGAAGGTCGAAACGGGTATTGGCATGTTCCGCGCGATGTTCATGCTGCCGACCTTGCTCAAGGCGCCGAAGATTCCGGATGACAAGACGCTGCGGGACGTCGTGCCCGCGCAGCAATACGCGCGCTGGCAGGTATTGAAGGCGCGCTACATCGGAAGCGACCGCGGCGTCGAGCGCATGCGGCCCGTGTTCGCGGCGATGGAGCTGTACGAGAAGGCGATCGAAAAATCCGGCATGGTGCAGACAGGCATCGTCTGGCCGGTGGTGAAGAAGGCGGCGAAGAAACACAAGATCAAGATCACCGAGCCCGTGCTCACGATCAAGATCAAGGATGCCAAGAACGCGGTCAAGGAATTCGCCAAGGGCGTGGTGAACGACTCCGATTGTTTCAACAAGACGCTGGATCGCATCGAAGGCGATCTCGGAAACATGGCCGCGCGCGCGAACGCCTGGGCAGTGGGCGATGTCGCCGCGCTGCGCGATCTGCCGTCGCAGAATCAGTTCACGGCCTGCACCGCGGCGCTCACGGAAACGGAAGTGGCGCGCAAGCAGGGCATGCACGACCTGCCCGCGCAGATGCGCGCCGTCTGGCTGAAGACCGCCGAGGCCTCGCTGAGCAACAACACTTCGACTTTCGCGGTGTTGCCGATCAGCCTGATGCTGGCACCGAACGGATATCTCGATGCCTTGCGGGCCAAGGGCTATACGGTGCAGGCGCCCGACGAAGTCGTCGAATAGGGGCGTTCTTTTTCAGCCCGCCATGCTGGCGAGCGTGGGAACGTTTCCTGCCAGCATCGGCCAGCGCGACAGCACGGCGTTGCGGATGCCGGCGGCATCGAGTCCGGCCTCGGCCAGCAGATCCTCGCGACTGGCGTGATGCTGGAAGGCATCCGGCAGTCCGAGATGCAGCACCGGCATCGCGATGCCTTCCGCGTTGAGCAGTTCGGCCACGCCGGAACCGGCGCCGCCCATGACGACGTTGTCTTCCAGCGTGACGAAGCCTTCGTGCGTCCTGGCCAGTTCGAGGATCAGGTCGCGATCCAGCGGCTTGACGAAGCGCATGTTGACCACGGTGAGGCCGAGTTCCTCTCCGATTTTCTCCGCCGCCGGCACGACCGCGCCGAAGGCGAGCAGGGCGATGCGCGAACCGCGCTTGCGCAGTTCCGCCTTGCCGATCGGCAACGTGTCGAGATTCGGGCGGATGGCGACGCCGGGGCCGGTGCCGCGCGGATAGCGCACCGCGGCCGGCCCTTCGAAAACGAAGCCGGTCGAGAGCATCTGCCGGCATTCGTTCTCGTCGCTCGGCGCCATCACCACCATGTTGGGCACGCAGCGCAAATAGGAGAGGTCGAGATTGCCGGCATGCGTGGCGCCGTCCGGGCCGACCACGCCGCCGCGATCGATCGCGAACAGCACATCGAGGTTCTGGATCGCCACGTCGTGCACGAGCTGGTCGTAGCCGCGCTGCAGGAAGGTCGAGTAGATCGCCACCACGGGCTTGGCGCCTTCGCAGGCCATGCCGGCGGCGAGCGTCACTGCGTGCTGTTCGGCGATGGCGACGTCGAAGTAGCGATCCGGATATTCCTTGCTGAAACGCACGAGCCCCGAGCCTTCGCGCATCGCCGGCGTGATGCCGAGCAGCTTCGGATCGGCCGCCGCCATGTCGCAGAGCCAGTCGCTGAAGATGTCGGTGTAGGTGGGTTTCTTGGCGCCGGTCTTGGCGACCACGCCCTGCGTCGGATCGAACGGACCGACGGCGTGATAGCCGATCTGGTCGTCCTCGGCGAGCTCGTAGCCCTTGCCCTTGGTGGTGATGACATGCAGCAGCTGCGGGCCCTTCAACGTCTTCAACGTCTTCAGCGCGCTGACCAGCGCCTTGACGTCATGGCCGTCGATCGGACCGGTGTAATGGAAACCCATTTCCTCGAACAGCGTGGACGGCACGAACATGCCCTTCCAGTGTTCTTCCCAGCGCCGCACGAAGCGCGCTGTGCCGCTGCTGCGCTTGTCGCCGAGCAGCTTCTTGCCGCCCTCGCGGATCGCGTTGAGCGTGCGGCTGCCGGTCATGCGGCCCAGCATCTTGGTCATGCCGCCGACGTTTTCGCTGATCGACATGCGGTTGTCGTTGAGGATCACCAGCATGCTCGGCTCGGGTTCCATGCCGCCGGCATGGTTGAGCGCTTCGTAGACCATGCCGGCCGTCATCGCGCCGTCGCCGATCACCGCCACCACCTTGCGCTCGTTGCCGGCGCGCGCGTTGGCGATCGCCATGCCCAGTGCGGCCGAGATCGAGGTCGATGAGTGGCCGACGCCGAAGGTGTCGTACTCGCTTTCCTCGCGCTTGGGGAACGGCGCCACGCCGTCCTTCTGCTTGACGGTATGGATGGTGTCGCGGCGGCCGGTGAGGATCTTGTGCGGATAGGTCTGATGGCCGACGTCCCAGACGATGCGGTCGTCAGGCGTCTCGTACAGCCAGTGCAGGACGGTGGTCAGCTCGATCACGCCGAGCCCGGCGCCGAAATGGCCGCCGCTCTTGCCGACCGATTCGATCAGATAGGCGCGGAGTTCGTCGGCGATGGCGGGGAGTTCGGCTTCGTCGAACTTGCGCAGGTCGGCCGGGCTGTCGATGCGCGAGAGGCGCGGATAGCGGGCGGAGTCGATCATATTGCCCATTGTCCCTCCCGGCCGGGGGGAGGGGCAAGAAAACGAGCAGACGGGAGGCCGTGCCGTTAAGCCGCGGCGGGTCGGTTGAAGTCGAGGAGTGCGTCGTTGGCGGCGGAGCGCGGCGCCAGCGCGGGCGTTACTGCCGCTTGCGCTTGGGCAGATGGTTCTTCAGGAACGCCATCTGGTCCGCGAGGATGTTGCGGTTGCTCAGAATCAGGTGCTCCACCCAGCTCGGGCGGTACGGAACCGCCAGCAGCGGCATCGAGGCCTGCTGCGGCGTGCGCCCGCCCTTGCGCGAGTTGCAGTGGAAACAGGCCGAGACCACGTTCTCCCAGGTGTCGCGGCCGCCCTGCGAGATCGGTTTGACGTGGTCGCGGGTGAGCATCTGGCGCGGGTAGTCGCGCCCGCAATACAGGCACAGGTGCTGATCGCGCGCGAACAGCGCGGCGTTGGTCAGCGCCGGCGTGGGATCGAGCGCCGAGGGGCGGGCATGCCCGCGCGCGGCGATGATCGGATGCAGTTCCAGGCTGCTACGCTCGCCGGTGACGCGGCAGATGCCGCCGCGCACGGTGAGGCAGGGATCGCCCAGGGTCCAGGCGACCGCGCCGCGGGCGTACAGGCAGGTGGCGTCCTGCCAGCTCATCCAGTCGAGCACACGGCCATGCGCGTCCAGCGAAAGCAGACGCACGGCGTCGAGGCGGGCAGGGGAGCGAGGTGGTAAGGCCGAAGCAAGGTCGGCCGGTTCCGAGAAGGCCCCGGCCCGGATCAGGCGAAGATTCGCTCTGTCAGGCTCCATGGGAGGGATAGCTTATACGCCTTTGTTTACTTTTTGTGTATAGGCGCGGGGAAGCTGGATAGCGGGAAGAGTGTGGCTGGTTGCCGGAGATCCTGTCGCGAATTTCAGTTTCAAATCCGTGCTGGGTGTTTGTGGCTGCAATCGATGTAGGCAGCTCATTGTTGAGGCTTGGAAGGATTGTGTTGCCTTCCATGGCGGTGCGGTAATGGCTTCGGATCGCCCGGGCCTGTCGCCGCGCTGACGGCGCGGCTCCAGATCCATGGCCGGGCATTCGCGACCGCAGCCGGCGCTTGTGGCGCCGGCTAAACGCAGTCGCTCACCCAAACCGTTCGGCATCCATCGCCATCAACGGCGCCGTGCCACTCTCGATCGCCGCCGCATGCGTCAGCGTGCGCGGCAGGATACGGGCGAAGTAGAAGCGCGCGGTCTCGCGCTTGGCATCCTTGAATGCCTGCGACTGCGCGGACGCATCCGCCGCCGCCACGCTGCGCGCCCACCAGTAGGCCAGCGCCACGTAGCCGGAATAGAACAGGTAGTCGTAGGCGGCCGCGCCGATTTCTTCCGCATTGGCCATCGCGCGCTTGCCCACGCCGAGCGTCAGCGTCTGCCATTCGCCGGCTTTCGCGCGCAGCGGCTCGACGAATTCGCGCAACGCCTCGTTGCCTTCGTTGGCCTTGCAGAACTCCTCGATCATGCCGAGGAACACGCGCAGGCCCGCGCCCTGCAGCTGCGCGATCTTGCGTCCCATCAGATCGAGCGCCTGGATGCCGGTGGTGCCTTCGTACAGCGTGGTGATGCGGGCGTCGCGTGCCAGCTGTTCCATGCCGTGCTCGTGGATGTAGCCGTGGCCGCCGAAGCATTGCAGCGAGTGATACGTGGATTCCACGCCCCACTCGGTGAGGCAGGCCTTGACGATGGGCGTGAGGAAGCCGAGCAGGTCGTCGGCCTGCTTGCGCTCGGCCTCGTCGCTGCTGTGGTTGAGGACATCGACCAGCGTTCCGGCGTGATAGCTCAGCGCGCGGCCGCCTTCGGTCAGCGCCTTGCACGTCAGCAGCATGCGCCGCACGTCGGGATGCACGATGATCGGGTCGGCGGGCTTGTCGGGGAATTTCGGGCCGGAGAGCGAACGCATCTGCAGACGGTCGCGCGCGTAGCGCAACGCATTCTGGTAGGCGCGGTCGGCGAGGCCGAGACCCTGCAAGCCGACTCCCAGGCGCGCGGTATTCATCATCGTGAACATCGCCATCAGGCCCTTGTGCGGCTGGCCGATCAGATAACCCTGCGCTTCGTCGAGATTGAGCACGCAGGTCGCCGAACCGTGGATGCCCATCTTGTGCTCGATCGCGCCGCAGCGCACGCCGTTGCGTTCGCCGAGCGTGCCGTCGCGCGCGACGCGCACCTTCGGCACGATGAACAGCGAGATGCCCTTGCTGCCGGCCGGTGCGTCGGGCAGGCGCGCGAGCACGAGGTGGATGATGTTGTCGGTGAGATCGTGCTCGCCCGCGGTGATGAAGATCTTGGTGCCGCTGATCGAGTAGGTACCGTCGGCCTGTGGCACGGCCTTGGTCTTCAGCAGGCCGAGGTCGGTGCCGCAGTGCGGTTCGGTGAGACACATCGTGCCGGTCCACTGACCGCTGATCAGCGGCTTGAGGAAGATGTCCTGCTGCCACGGCTCACCGTGGTGCATCAGCGCGGTGGTGGCGCCGTGCGAGAGCAGCGGGAAATTGCCCCAGGCGAGATTGGCCGCGTCGACCATTTCCTCGAGCGGGATGCCGACCAGGTGCGGCAGACCTTGTCCACCGAATTCCTCCGGCGACACCAGCCCCGACCAGCCGCCTTCGACGAACTGTTCGTAGGCCTGCTTGAAGCCGGGCGGCGTGGTCACCGCGCCGGTGGCCTTGTCGTACTTGCAGCCGATTTCGTCACCGACGCGGTTCAGTGGCGTGAGCACCGTTTCGGCGAAGCGCGCGGACTCCTCGAGCACGGCGTCGACGATGTCGCGCGTGGCCTCGGTCTTGCCAAGGCGTGCGAACAATGCCTCCGCATCGAGCAGGTCGAAGAGGGTGAAGCGGATGTCGTTCAGCGGTGCGTTGTAAGTGGACATGATCGGTCGGGATATCGGAGAAGAGGGGCGAGGATGGCGCCGTGCCGGCGGTGTACGCGACGGCAGTGGCGTGCGGTGTTCTGTTGTGTCAGCGCAACACGCCGGGCAGGCCGGGAACGGGGTTCAAGGTGTTGTTGCGCTTCTTGAGCGTGAAGGTCTGGGATTTCTTTTCCTCGGGCACGGCCTGCAGGGTGCCTTCCAGCGAGTAGGCCACGCCGCGCCTGTCGCTGAGCGCGTCCGCGATGGCGATCCGGGCGAGTGACGAGGGAGTCAGGGAGACGGTCACCACGTCCGCGGACTCAGGGCCGATCGAGATGCCGGCGTTGGCTTGCAGGACGCCGGCGGACTGGTCCTGGAGGGTGAGCGTCAGGTTGATGGCGTCGAAACGCATCGGGATGCTGCTGTAGTTCTGCAGCCGCAGATCCACGGACCAGCTGCCGTCCGCCCGCACGGTGAGTTGCTGGATGCTCGCGGCCGGCTCCGACACGCGCCGGACCGGGCCGCCACCACAGGCCGTCAACAACGACGCGAACACCACGAACACCAGCCAGCGCTTCATACCGGGAGTCCACCTGGGAATGGGATGCGGCGCAGGATACTACGACGATACCGCGACGTATGGGGCGGTTTGGAACACAGTCAGTGAGGGATTGGGCTGGCCGGATGGGTGGGAACGGGCACCAGACTTTTACCGGGGTGAGAGTACGGAGGGCGGGCGATCAGGCCCGTGCGGCTAACCGATCACGCACGCGCTCGAGTGGGCGCGCTCGATCGCGATTCGTTCTCGGGCGAGGCAAGGTGTTGTCGTCGTGATGTGAAAGTCCGCCACAGAACGCGACTGCAAACCTTTGAAGTCGATGACGCATGGCATCGAGACATCCAATGCGAAGCGACATGCGGGTGCGAATCGTCATTCATGATGATTCTTTTTGCTCACGACATGAATTTTTCTCTTGAGTCATGCGGTGAATCGTCGTTCTTCTTTCACCACGTCTTGATTCTCCGTTTGTTGCTGTATCGCACGTGGAAGCATTCAACAGGGGGCCTGGTGTGGAGGGAAATCCGGCCGTTTGGAGCATCGTTTCCGATCGCGATTTCCATCCATAGAGGAAGAAACATGAGCAAACAGACGATTCACGATTCCGCGGGCACGCCCGCGAAACGATCCGAACCTGCCGGAAAAGGATTGGCGCGGACACTCGCATCGTTCGCGCTCGGCATGATGTTGGCCGTGCCCGCCATGGGGCAGGCGCAAGCATCCGGTGGCGATTCGCCGGCGGCAGCCATCGCCGCGCGCACGCAGGCCACACTCGCGGTGCCGGCTTCTCGCAACCAGATCGTCACCAGCAGTGATGGCACCCGCATCGCGGTGTACGAGTACGGTCCGGATGCTTCGGTGGCGCCAACCGTCGTGCTGGTGCACGGCTATCCGGACACGGCCAAGGTTTGGGATCAGGTGGTCGCGCGACTGGCGCCCGGCTATCACGTGGTCACCTACGACACACGCGGTTCGGGCAACAGCGATCATCCTTCGACGCAGGCCGCCTACAAGCTTTCACTGCTGTCGGCGGATCTTGGCGCCGTGCTCGATGCGACGGCCGGTGGCCGCAAGGTGCATCTGGTCGGCCACGACTGGGGCGCCGTGCAGAGTTGGGAATCGGTGGCCAAGACATCGTTCGCCGGCAGGATCGCTTCGTACACCAGCATTTCCGGACCCAGTGTGGATTTGACCGGGCAGGCCTTGCGACGGAATCTGCTCAATCCGCTGCAATGGGGCAACCTCGTCCAGCAGGCGATCGCATCGGCCTACATCGTGTTCTTCAATCTGCCGCTGCTGCCGGAGATCGCGTGGGCGCTGGGACTGCCGGAGGCCTTGCTGCAGTTCACGGTCTTCCTCGAGGGCGGCACGCGTGAACCGTACGCGTCGGGCGACGGCGCCGCGGCGGTGAACCTGTATCGCGCCAACGTGACCGAACGGCTGCTGGCGCCGACCTACGATCGTATCGCGGTCGAGAACGTGCAGATCATCGTTCCCACCCGCGATGCCTACGTCAAGGAATCCACCGCGACGGATCTGGGTTCGGCGGTTCGCTATCCGCTGATCAGGCGCATCGATGCCGGACATTGGGTGGAGCTGTCGCATCCGGATGAGGTCGCGCAGCTGATCGGCGAATTTGCCGACACTCACGAATTCTGACTCTTTCGTTTGCATCAAGTCAGCGGAGATAGTCCGCGCGACTGTTCATTCCGAAGCGACGCCTGACCAGGCGTCGCTTCGTCGAGAGCGGTGATCGGCGCCGCACCAATGGCTTTCCCAAGCAGGCGAACGCGCAAAAAAAAGCCATCCGAAGATGGCATTGGGGAAGAGAAATGAAATCTAGGGCGGCCGCGACCATGAGCGTATTCACGCTAAACGGCAGTGCCCGCGACCAAAGATGGCGCACGGGTCGTGAAAGGGCTGTGAGGTTCGATGACCGGAAGCGACGTTCCGGTCACGTTTTCTAACGCCAGGAGGCGACGGCTTGCGCGAGGCTGTTGGTGCGCCAGCGGCTGAGGCAGTCCTCGCACCGTTCCATCTTGTAGACGGGCTGGTCCTTGACCAGCACGATCCAGACCGTTGGATCGATCAGCGCGCCATCCGCGCGTTTCTGGTTGGCCGGCAGGTTCGCTTGCAGCGTGACGTCTCCGGTCCGCTTGAGGATCGGATGCGCGAGCAGAGGGGCGCCGGTGCATTCGCTGTTGTCGCACAGCAGCACGAAATATTTGCGGTCCTTCTCGAAGTCGCCCACCCGATAGTCGATCGTGACGGACATCGGCCCGCCGCCGTTCACCGGTTCGCCTTCCTCGGGCGTATGGGATTTCACGTGGATGTGGCTGTCTTCCCGATACTTGCCGGTCAGGTAGTAGTCCGCCGCGAGCATGGCGGCGCATCCGGACAGGGGAACGACCAGCGCGGCGAGGAACAGAATCCGGCCGCGGTGGCGAAGCGTACTCATGGCGATGTCTCCTTCAGCCGGTTCGAGCTTAGCTTCACCGCCTGATGCCGTTCAAGCCGCCTTTCGGCACGTTGGCACCGGGAAAAATCCTTGGAACAAAAAACGAACGGCCCGCATGCGCGGGCCGTTCGATGAGACATGCCTCTTTGCTCAGTTCACCGAAACCGCGCTCCAGGCACGTCCGACCGCGGCGTACTCGGCCGAGCCCGTGCCGTACAGATCGCGCGCGGCATTGAGCGTCGCCGTGCGTGCGCCGGGGTAGTTGGTGTTGGAGGTCATGTACACGGTCAGCGCGCGGTACCAGATCCGCATCGCCTTGTCGCGGCCGATGCCGGTCAGGGTGGTGTCGCCATTGCAGACCAGCTGGCTCGCCGTGTAGTTGAAACCGCTCGGCGACACCGCGCCTTCCGCCAGCAGGTAGAAGAAGTGGTTGCCGACGCCGGAGGTGAAGTGCGGATCGTTGGTGCGCTGGCTATCGGCCGGGAAGCCACCCGACGGATAGCAGTTATGGCTTTCGCCATCCGCCGCGCTCGGCAGGAACATGTAGCGCAGTGCCTTCTTGCCATCTGCGTTGCTGCGGTAGATCTTCTCGCCGATCAGGTAGTCGCCCGGATCGTTGGCGTTGTTGATGGAGAACTCCACCATCGTGCCCATGATGTCGGAGCTGGCTTCGTTCAAGCCGCCCGCGTCGCCGGAGTAGGCGAGGTCGGCGGTGGCTTCGGTCACGCCGTGGGTCATCTCGTGACCGGCGACGTCGAGCGCGACGACCGGGTAATAGGTCGAGGTGTCGCCCATGCCGTAGGCCATGAACTTATACGGTGCGCCATACCAGCCGGCATTCACGCCGGTGGTGCCGCCGGTGGACATGCGGAACTTCACGTGGACGATGCTCTTCACGCCGACGCCGTCATCGAAGATGCCGGTGCGGCCGAAGTTGTTCTTGTAGAAATCCCAGGTGGCCGCGACGCCGTAATGCGCGTCGGAGGCTTCGCTCGCCAACACGGACGCGGTGTTGTTGCCCCAGTTGTTGTCGGCATCGGTGAGGATCGCCGCCGAGCTGTAGATCGTGCTGATCTCGCGGCCCTTGCCATCGCGGGTGTTACCGCCGCCGCGGGTCGGATCGACCATCTGGAAACCACTGCTGGTCGAATCGGTGGTGATCGGCACATCGCCCAGGAACAACGTCTGGCCAGTGCCGGTGGCGGCCGCGGTCTTGATGATGTTCCAGCCGTCGAGCACCTTGCCGTTGAGCGCGTCGACGAAGTAACGCATGTCGGCCTCGCCCTGCGTGTCGGAAACGCCGCGCACGCGCACTTCATAGGCCAGCACCGGCTTGGCGCCGCGTGCGTAGATCACCAGTCCGCGGCTGCTGACATCGTCGATGGTGGTGCCGTTGAATGCCGCGCCGGCCGCGATCAGTGCTTCGTCGGCGGAGATGCGCGGCGTCACGCCCGGCCGTGCCGTGTTCTTCAATGTCAGGTTGGCTTTCTCGAAACGCCCGTTGCGCGAATGCACGACGACGTCGCCGCCGATCACGGGCAGGCCGCGATAGCTGCGATTGAAGCGAACGTGCTCGGTGCCGTCGGCATCGATGATGGTGTCCTTGGCGGTGAAGCCGTCCTGATCGGCACGCTGCAACGCCTTGGCGTTGGCGGGAACCTCGATCAGTCCCTTCGCGCGCTGCGTGACGGCGGACAGGGCGTTGGGAGAAGCGGCGAACGAGGACAGCGGCAACGCAAGCGAAGCAAGAATGGCGAGCTTGAGCGGGTGAACTTGCATTTACGGGACCCTGTGATGATGTGATGGGGACAACGGGCCGGTCGAAGCCGGAGTCGTGCCGTCCTTGTCGAATAACGTGCCGGTCAGGCAGCACTCCTGGGCCTTCAGCCGGTCCTCCTCTGTTGAAGAAAGAGGGCGATCGGAAGGGTGGTCGAACTTAGATCGAATTTGTGACGTTCGTCATGTTGCTAAAGCAACAAAACCGCCGGCTACGGGCTATGCAGATTTATAAGTATCTGTATTTAAAAACTTTTATCTGTATCGGCTTCTTTGTCTCACTAACTTGCGAGAATTCCCGCGCACCGGAATGCGCGGGAATGAAAGTGACGTGAATCACATTTCTCTCACTTCCGGGAGATAGATTCATGGACGCCTTCCCCCGTTACCGAGGCACCCATGGAGTTACTGGAGACGCAGAAAGCTGCGGCCTATCTGGTCGGCCGCGCGATCGCTGCCGAAACTGCCGTCAAGACATTGATGGCGGAGCGACACCGGGATGCCGTGACGCTGCGGCAACTGTTGCGCGCCAATCTCGATTACCGGCAGATGCACATGGCCGCCGATTTCGAACGCACCGGCCTGGACGCGGCATTGTTGTCCGTCGCGCAGACTGCCTTCGCGATCACGAAGAAAGCGGCGCTCCAGGCTGTGGTCCGCGGGCGCTACGTCGAGCCGGGCGTCCAAGGGGCATCGCATGCGCAAGCAGTTCGTGCGATTCCCAAGCGACGCAAGAAATCCAGCGCGTGATGCTAGACAGGCATTGCCACGCCACGGAAGAGAGGATGATCCAAACAGCGCCTGTGCGCCGCTTCCGCATCAGCAAGTAGACATAGGCGATTGATCGCGGCGCGATCTTCGCCGCATCGTTTCACTCAGTTCGCGAGCAGGACGTAACCCACGCCACGCACCGTGTTCAACGGCAGCTCCTCGTTGGTCGCCGACAACACTTTTCTCCGCAAGCGGTGGATCAGCATTTCGAGCCGGTGAGGATCGAACTCGTGAATATCCCGCGCGAGCTTGGAGATGATCGTGTCGCGCGCCACGGTCAGACCCGGCGAGGCGGCCAACAGCTCGACGACCAGTCTTTCGGGATGAGTCAGCGGCACCCGTGCTCCGGCGGGAGAGGCCAGGTTCCAGCCGTCCATGTCGAAGCGCCAGCGCGGCGGCAAGATGTCCTCGCGCCGCGTGGTTCGCGGCTGCTCCATCCGTCGCAGCAGGCTGCGCAAAGTGGCGGTGAGCACGTCGATGTCGACCGGCTTGGTGATGTAGGCATCCGCGCCTTCGTCCAGACCGCGGACGCGATCGGTGTTCTTCCGCTTGCGGCCAGAGAGCATCACGATGCCGGCGTCGGTCAAGGCGCGCAGATGCCGGGCCACGGTGAGGCCGTCTTCGTCCGGCAAACCGATGTCCAGGACAAACAATGAAAACTTGCGGGAGAGCATGCTGCGATAGGCTTCGGCCGCGCTCCCGGCGCCCACCACGTTGAAGCCCGCATCCTTCAATCCCGGTATGAGGATGTCGTCACGCATCCCGGGGTCGTCCTCGACCACGAGAATCCATCGTTTGGCGTCGTCGCCCATATTCCCTGCGTCCCCCATGCATACGACAGCCTCGCGCGCGGTGCGCGCAGGCGCTTGAATCACTCGGAACTATTCGCTTACTCCGAAATGCCATGCAGGTCACAACTTGCAAGTTGCTTGACCGCACCTCGTCGGAGCCATCGATCCGGTCCGTTCGAAGACCGCATCCCCGCTTTCATATATAGCAAAAAGATGAGGCGAAAAGATGAGTATTTGTGAGTTTCAGAAAGTTACAGTGCGTGTAGTCCCATGATGCGCCTGCTTAAAGTTCGCATCGGGGGGAAGGCCTTTGCGAGAGCAGGCCTGCAGCAGTCTTAAGCAGTAGATCCGTTGCCTTTTCCCGGGGGCGCGCGCATGCCGGCGCGCTTCGATCGGCCGCCATATCGGGCGGTGAAGCCTGGGAAGCGGTGGAATGAATCGATCGACCTATGACGTCCTAGCCTCGCATCTGCCGCGGGCGCACCTTTTGCTGGGCCAAGTCTTTCGTAGACACGTCTTCCATAGATTCGTCCTTTTCTGTTCTCTGGCGCTGGCCGTCGTCCAGCCGGCGTTCGCGCAGACTTCCGTCGACAACGTGGCGCGGATCGTCAATCCCGTGGGCCTGTCGTGCACGGACGCCGCCACGAATCCGAACTGCGCGCGTAACGACAACGCATTGGTTTCGGTGGCGCCCGCCATTCCGGATTACGACTTTTGTCCCGCCGGCGGCAACAAACCAGTCTTCAGTGTGACCAACGGAGTGCGGATTTCGCGCTACGAACCCGGCGCGAGCAGCGATGCATTCGCGACACAACTCGATTTCACCGTGGCCGGCAACCTCAACGGCTTGATGGTCGATCCGGTGCACAACCGGATACTGTTCGTCTCACGCACGGGCGCGAACACGATCCTGTGGGCTTACGACTCCGGGAACGGCGGCTGGTATCAGGCCACGGCGCCGTTCGCATCGCCCGACTTCGCGCGCGCGGGCATGACGTCCGCCGGCGTCGGTTACATGATCGGTGGCGGTGCGACGCCGGAAGTGTGGCGGGTGACCGCGTCGGCCGGTTTCGGCTACACGGTCCAGAACATCGGCGTTCTGACTTACGACTTCGCGCCCACCAGCAACGGTTCGGGTGACATCGCCTTCGACGGGGAAGGCGCGGGCTGGATGTCCTCGGGACAGGATCTCTACCGGATCGATTTCAGCGCGGGATTGCAGGCAATACGCCAGACGCGCCCGCTGCTCAATGGTTCGCCGAGCACGATCCAGTGGGCGGGCGTGGCGTTCGCCGATGACGGCAAGTTGTACGTGGCCGACAACGGGACTTCGAGCAGCTACTACGCCTACGACCCGAGAACGGGCGTGGTGACGCTGGCGGCGCCGACGACGGCGGTCGCCTCGCGCGATCTGGCTTCGTGCGCGTTCCCCACGCTCGGCGATCCGCAGCTGTCCGTGGCCAAGTCGCTGGCGCAGATCAACGGCGCGCCGGCGGGCAGCGGCGCGAGGGTCGCGCCCGGCGATGTGTTGACGTATGCCATCCAGATCACCAACAGCGGCGGCGCGGTCGCCACGCTGTTCCCGGGTGACGTGGTCGAGACGCTGCCCGCCAATACGAGCGTGGTGACGGCGGCCAACGATTTCACCTGCGCCGGCAGCAATTGTCCCAATACCCTCGCGGTTAACGTCGCGGCGGGGAGCAGCATCACGCTCGATTTCGTGGTGCAGGTAGCCAGTCAGATACCGAATGGCGTCACTTCGATCGACAACGCGGTGCTCGTCGATAACGTGGATTGCGCCGCCGCCGGCAACGATTGCACGGAGACGACGACGTTCGCGCCGAAGATCACGGTCGGCAAGAGCGTGAATCCGGCCAGTGGCACCGCGGTGTCGGTCGGTGACACCTTGACCTACACGCTGACGGTGGATGTGGCCAATGCCGCCACGACCGCCGACGAGGTGTTGACCGACACGCTCGGCACCGGTTTGAGCGTCGGCACGTTGCCGGCCGGCTGCACGGCTGCGGGACAAGTCGTCACCTGCACCCTGGCCGCGGGCGCGAGCATCGGCACGCATACATTCGTCTACACCGCGACGGTGAACGCGAACGCGACGACGTCGGTGAGCAACAGCGTCGTGCCCAGTTCCGGCACCTGCACGACCTGCACGACGACCAATCCGGTCGATCCGACGATCATGGTGAACAAGAGCGTCAATCCCGCCAGCGGCACCGCCGTGTCGCCTGGCGACACGCTGACCTACACATTGACCGTGACCGTGGCCAACGCGACTACGACCACGGCCGAAGTGCTGACCGACACGCTCGGCACCGGCTTGACCGTCGGCACGCTGCCGGCCGGATGCACGTCGGTGGGGCAGGTGATCACCTGCACGCTCGCCGCGGGCAGTGCGATCGGCACCTACAACTTCTCCTACACCGCGACCGTCGGCGCCGCTGCCGAGACATCGGTGAGCAATAGCGTCGTGCCCAGTTCCGGCACCTGCACGACCTGCACGACGACCAATCCGGTCGATCCGACGATCACGGTCAACAAGAGCGTGAATCCCGGCAGCGGCACCGCCGTGTCGGTCGGCGACACGCTGACCTACACGTTGACGGTGACCGTGGCCAACGCCGTCACGACCGCGCCGGAAGTGTTGACCGACACGCTCGGGACAGGCCTGACCATCGGCATGCTGCCGGCCGGATGCACGGCCGCGGGACAGGTTGTCACCTGCACGCTGGCCGCGGGCGCGGGCATCGGTACGCATACATTCGTCTACACCGCGACGGTGGGTGCGAACGCGACGGCGTCGGTGAGCAACAGCGTCGTGCCGAGTGCCGGCAATTGCCAGGCCTGCACGACGACCAATCCGGTCAATCCGACCGTCACCGTCAGCAAGAACGTCAATCCCGCCAGCGGCACCGCCGTGTCGCCTGGCGACACGCTGACCTACACGTTGACGGTGACCGTGGCCAACGCCGTCACGACTGCGCCGGAAGTGTTGACCGACACGCTCGGTAACGGCCTGACCGTCGGCACGCTGCCGGCCGGGTGCACGTCGGCGGGACAGGTGATCACCTGTACGCTCGCCGCCGGCAGCGCGATCGGCACCTATAACTTCTCCTACACCGCGACCGTCAGCGCCACGGCCGAGACATCGGTGAGCAATAGCGTCGTCCCCAGTTCCGGCACCTGCACGACCTGCACGACGACGAACCCGGTCGATCCGACCATCACGGTGAACAAGAGCGTCAATCCCGGCAGCGGCACGGCGGTATCGCCCGGCGACACATTGACGTACACGCTGACGGTGACCGTGGCCAATGCCGCGACGACCGCCGCCGAAGTGCTGACCGATACGCTCGGCAATGGGCTAGTGGCCGGCACCATGCCCGCGGGCTGCACCAACGCCGGTCAGATCATCACCTGCGCCTTGCCTGCGGGTTCGGCAATCGGCACGCACACTTTCACCTACACCGCGACGGTCGATGCGAGCGCGACCACGTCGGTGAGCAACAGCGTGGTGCCGAGCAGCGGCGTCTGCGTGATCTGCACGACGACCAATCCGGTCAATCCGACCATCACCGTCAGCAAGAGCGTGAATCCCGCCAGCGGCACCGCCGTCTCGATCGGAGACACGCTGACCTACACGTTGACGGTGACCGTGGCCAATGCCGTCACGACGACCGCCGAAGTGCTGACCGACACGCTCGGCAACGGCCTGACCATCGGCACGCTGCCGGCCGGCTGCACGTCGGCGGGGCAGGTCATCACTTGTACCCTGGCCGCGGGTTCGGCCATCGGCACGCATACCTTCACCTACACGGCGACGGTCGATGCCGATGCGACGACGTCGGTGAGCAACAACGTCACCGCCAGCACCGGCTCGTGCACGAACTGCACGACGACCAACCCGGTCAATGCGACCGTCACCGTCAACAAGAGCGTGAACCCGGGCAGCGGCACCGTCGTTTCGGTCGGCGACACGCTGACGTACACGCTGACGGTGACCGTCGCCAACGCGGCGACGACCGCCGACGTGGTGTTGACCGATACGCTCGGCACTGGACTGACCGTCGGCACGTTGCCGGCCGGATGTACGGCCGCCGGACGCGTCATCACTTGCACCTTGCCGACAGGCGCGGCGATCGGCACGCATACCTTCACCTACACCGCGACGGTCGATACCAGCGCCACCACGTCGGTGAGCAACAGCGTGGTGCCGAGCAGCGGCACCTGCCAGACCTGCACGACGACCAATCCGGTCGATCCGACCATCACGGTCGGCAAGAGTGTGAACCCGGGCAATGGCACGGCCGTGTCGGTCGGCGATACGTTGACCTACACGTTGATGGTGACCGTGGCGAACGCCGTCACGACAGCCAACGAGGTGCTGACCGACACGCTCGGCGCCGGCCTGATCGTCGGCACGCTGCCGGCCGGCTGCACGGCGGCCGGGCAGGTGATCACCTGCACATTGCCCGCCGGCGCGGCGATCGGCACGCATACTTTCACCTACACCGCGACGGTCGATGCGAGCGCGACCACGTCGGTGAGCAACAGCGTCGTCGCCAGCACCGGTTCCTGCACGAATTGCACCACCACCAACCCGGTCACGCCGACGGTGACGGTGAGCAAGAGCGTGAACCCCGGCAATGGCACGGCAGTATCGCCCGGCGACACACTGACCTACACGCTAACGGTGACCGTGGCCAACGCCGCCACGACGACCGTCGAGGTGCTGACCGACACGCTCGGCGCCGGCCTCACCGTCGGCACGCTGCCCGCCGGTTGCACGGCGTCGGGACAGGTGATCACCTGCACACTGGCGAGCGGCAGCGCGATCGGTACCTACACGTTCGTCTACACCGCCACGGTCGGCACCAACGCGACGACGGCCGTGAGCAACAGCGTCACCGCGAGCAGCGGCACGTGCACGAACTGCACCACCACCAATCCGCTCACCTCGACGGTGACGGTGAGCAAGAGCGCGAACCCCGCCAGCGGCACGGCGGTCTCGGTCGGCGACACGCTGACCTATACGCTGACGGTGACCGTGGCCAATGCCGCCACGACCGCGCCGGAAGTGCTCACGGACACCCTGGGCGACGGCCTCACCATCGGCACGCCGCCCGTAGGCTGCACGGCGGCGGGGCAGGTCATCACCTGCACACTCGCCGCGGGCGCGGCCATCGGCACGCACACCTTCACCTACACGGCGACCGTCGACACCGACGCGACCACCGCGGTGAACAACCGCGTTACCACCAGCACCGGCACGTGCACGAACTGCACGACGACCAATCCGCTCACCTCGACGGTGACGGTGAGCAAGAGCGTGAATCCCGCCAGCGGCACCACCGTTTCGGCCGGCGCCACGCTGACCTACACCTTGACGGTGACCGTGGCCAACGCCGTCACGACGACCGATGCGGTGCTGACCGACACGCTGGGCGACGGTCTGACCGTCGGCACGCTGCCGGCCGGCTGCACATCGACGGGACAGATCATCACCTGCACCCTGGCCGCGGGCGCGGCCATCGGCACGCACACCTTCACGTACACGGCGACCGTCGACGCCGATGCCACCACCGCGGTGAGCAACAGCGTCACCACCAACACCGGCACGTGCACGAACTGCACGACGACCAATCCGGTCGCGCCCAAGCTGACCGTGCGCAAGAGCGCCGACCCGGCCAGCGGCGGCACGGTGCAGGCGAACCAGATCATCACCTACACGGTGACGGTCACGGTCGCGAACGCCGCCACCACCGAAGCGCTGGCGCTGACCGATACGCTCACCGCCGGCCAGACCTTGCAGACGGGCTCGATCCAGGCGCCCGCCGGCGGCGACTGCGAGGCGAACGCGAACGGACTGGTCTGCACGCTGGCCGCCGGCACCGCGCCGGGCAGCTACGCCTTCGTCTACCAGACGCGCGTCGACGCCAACGCGAGCGGCAGCATCGGCAACCAGGTCGTCGCCCAAGGTGGCGGCGGCGAGGAACCCGATTGCACCGGTTGCGGCACCGAGCATCCGATCGCCGAACCGGTGGTCAACATCATCAAGAGCGCCGATCCGAGCGGTGACGCGACCTTGCACGTCGGCGACACGATCCAGTACACGCTGACGGTGAACGTGTCGCGTGCGGCGACCACATCGGAAGTCGTCCTCGAGGACACGCCGGGTGCCGGTCTCACCCTCGGCGCATTGCCAGCGGGCTGCAGCCCCAATGGCGCCGGCCTGCGTTGCGTGCTGCCCAGCGGCACCGTTCCCGGCACGTATACCTTCACCTATCCGGCGACGATCAATCCCAACGCCGGCGGCACGGTGAACAACGCCGTGGTCGCCAACGGCGGTGGTGGTGAGAACTACGAGCCCGAATGCCAGGTCTGCGAGACCGAACACAAGGTGATCGACAGCGCGCAACTGCGCGTGGTCAAGACGAGCAGCGTGCGCGAAGCGCGGATCGGCGATCTGGTGCGCTACACGGTAACGATCGAGAACGTCGGCACGGTCAACGTCACCGGCGCGGCCCTCGTCGACACGCCGCCGGCCGGCTTCACCTACGTCGATGGCTCGCTGTCGGTCGTCGACGGCGACAACGCGGCGACGGTCAGCGGTTACAACCCGATCCGCTTCGAGGGAATCGACATCGAGGCAGGAAAATCGGCGACGCTGATGTATCTGATGCGGATCGGCGCCGGCGTGCGGCCGGGCGTGCTGATCAATCAGGCGCAGGCGATTTCCGAAGGCGGCAGCCCGCTGTCGAACATCGCCACGGCGGAACTGACGCTGGCGGCGGATCCGCTGATCGACGACAGCCTGATCCTGGGCACGGTCTTCGACGACCGCGACGGCGACGGCTGGCAGGACAGCGCCGCGCTCACCGGCGTGCGCGTGCAGGGTGGTTTCGATCCATCGGCCTACGTGCCGGGTTCGACCACGATCGATCGCGGCGCGGGACCGCAGCCGCTGCCCGATGCCAGCGCGCCGCTGCTGCACGGCATTGATCTCGGCGAAATTGGCGCGCGGCAATCGAACGCCGATCCGGCCGAGCGCCGCCAGATCGTGCTGCGCCAGCGGTTGACGCGTCCCGATTTCACCGGCGACTTCGTGCTCGACACCAAGCAGGGCGTGAGCGTGCGCATGGATGCCGCCGGCGCGACCACGCGTTCGCTCGAAGGCGAGGCGGCGAAGGGATTGAACGCCGCGATGCCGGAAGTGGAGCGCCGCATTGCGCAGGGCGAGGGCGGCTACGTGGTGGATTACATCATCCGCAACGTCGGCGTCGACGAGCGCGGCATTCCTGGCGTACGCATCGCTTCGGTCGATGGGCTGCTGGTGGAGACCGATCAGTTCGGCCGCTATCACCTGGCCGGCATTCCGGGTGGCGCGTGGGAGCGCGGGCGCAACTTCATCCTCAAGGTCGATCCGGCGACGTTGCCGCCGGGTACCGAGATCACCACCGACAATCCGCTGGTCCGCCGCATCACGCCCGGACTGCCGGTGCGGTTCGACTTCGGCGCGAAGTTGCCGGTCGAGTCGATCCAGGGCGGCGAACGACGCTTTGAACTCGAATTGGGCGAAGTGATCTTCGCGCCCGGCAGCGCCGAAGTACGCGAACGCTATCTGTCGACGATCGAACAGATCGCCGCGAAGATCGCCGAGTACCACGGTGGCGAGGTGGTGATCGGTGCGGATGGCGAGAGCGAAGGGCTGGCCTTCGACCGCGCCACCGCGGTGAAGACCGCATTGTTGGCGAAGCTGCCACCCGAAACGGCGAAGACGCTGCGCGTGAGCGTGCGCACCACCGTGACCGACCCGGACAGCCTGGTCGCGGGTGTGGACGCAAGTGGTCCGCGACTCGGCACGGTGTTGTTCGACACCGATCGCGAAGCGATCCGGCCGGAATTCGAGCCCTTGCTGGATCGCATCGCCTCGCACCTGGAAAAGGTCGGCGGCGGCACGGTCTCGGTCGTCGGCCACGCCGACGTGCGCGGGGCTGATGCCTACAACCTCGCCTTGGGGATGCGAAGGGCGAAAGCCGTGTACGAAGCGCTCGCGCAACGACTGAGCGCGGAAGTGCGCGCCCGTGTGCGCGTGGAATCCAGCAACGGACCGGCAGCCCCTGCCGGAAGCGGCAAGTGAGGGGCAGGCCATGAAGATCAAGATGAAGCTCCTCGATTACACCCTGATCAGCCTGCTCGCGGGCATGCCACCACTGGCCGCGGCACAGGAGGCGCCAACAACGCCGAAACCCGAGGCGACGTCCAGCACGACGCAGGACGCGCCAGACTGCGCCGGCAACGAATGCAGCTCGGAAGAAGGCCTGATCTTCAAGCTGCGCAGCGTCGGCGAGCGCGATCCGGTGACGAAAGCCGGTGAAGATGCCTCGTCGGCGGTGCTGCAGCCGGATCGTCGCGTCGACATCGGCATGCCGTCGTCGGGCCGCGCCACCGTTGCCGGCAACTTCAATCTGCAGCTGGACAACGGCGGCGTGATCTGGGCCACCGAGGACCCCGCATTGAGCGAGCCAGAGTTGTCGATTTCGGCGCCGGGTTTCGTGGCGTTCGACGGCCGCGCCATTACCAAGCCGGTCCAGTTCTATGTGCGTAGCAACTATTCGTCCTTCATCGAGCGCTACGAACTGAAGATCTATCGCGCCGTCGATACCGATCTGGTCGAGCCGCTGGCCACGGTGCCGCTGGATGTCGCCGCCGTGTCCAATACCGATTGGGACGGCGCGCTGCCGGCCCAGCACCGCTTCCGCGCCGGCGACGAACTGATCTACGTGCTGCGCGCCTACGACAAGGAAGGACATTTCGACGAGACCCAGCCGCGCACGCTGCAGCTGGTGACGCCGGAAGAAGCCGAGCGCGGTGGACGACAAGTGCGCGAGAGCATCGAGAAGTCGCTCGGTACATCGCTGACCATCGATCAGGCACAGAGTCAGGAACTGATCGACGAGGCCTTCTCCGGCAACGGCCTGCGCCAGCAGAACATCCCGATCTACGGCTCACGCATCCGCATCCAGGGCCGCAACCTGCCGCCGGGATACACGCTGCTGATCAACGGCGACAGCTATCCGGTCGATCTGGAACGCAAGTTCGTCGCCGAATACCTGATGCCGGTGGGGAAGCATGATTTCGCGGTCGAGCTGCGCAGCGGCAGTGATGGCCTCGGTGGCAAGCCGGCGGGCGATCCGCAGGGCATCCGTCATACGCTGAGCGTCGACGTCACCGGCCGCTATCTTTTCGGCGTCGGTCTGGCCGACGTGACGGTGTGGCAGAACAAGATCAGCGGCTCGGTCGATCCGTTCACGGTCGACAGCCGCTACGCCGACGACGTGATCAGCGATGGCCGCCTCGCCTTCTACGGCAAGGCCAAGCTCAAGGGCAAATACCTGATTACCGCGCAGGCCGATACCACCGAGCGCGATCTGGAACATCTGTTCGATGGCTTTGGCCAGGCCGATCCGCAGGACATCTTCCGCCGACTCGATCCGGATCTGTACTACCCGGTGTACGGCGACGACTCCACCACCTATCGCGATGTCGACACGATGGGTCGCTTCTACCTGCGCGCCGACTGGGACAAGAACCAGGCGCTGTGGGGCAATTACAACACGGGAATCAGCGGCACCGAATACGGCCAGTATGTGCGCTCGCTGTATGGCGCGGCGCTCAACTGGCGCTCGCGCGGCAGCAACGCCTGGGGCGATCCGGGCACCGAGTTGCGCGTTTTCGGTTCCGAGGCGCAGACCGCGCCCGGCCACAGCGAGTTCATCGGCACCGGCGGCAGTCTGTATTACCTGAAGCATGCCGACCTGCTGCCGGGTTCGGACGTGGTGGTGCTCGAAATCCGCGACATCACCACCGGACGCGTCGAGAACCGGGTGACGCTGCAACGCGGCGCCGATTACGAGATCGACGAACTGCAGGGCCGCGTCCTGCTGACGCGGCCGCTGGCGATCATCACCCGCGAGAACCTGCGCACCATCACGCGCGACACGCCGCTCGATGGTTACGAGCAGCGCCTGATCGCGGATTACGAGTGGGTACCGTCCGGCTTCGACGCCGACGAGATCACCGCCGGTTTTCGTGGGAAGCACTGGTTTGGTGACCACATCGGTGTCGGCGCCACCTACGTCGACGAGAACCGCGCCGGCGAGGATTACACGCTGGCCGCGGGCGACCTCACGTTGCGCGCTGGTCGCGGCACGTACTTGAAGGCTGAGTACAGCCAGACCGAATCATTCAGCGCGCCGGTGTTCTTCTCCGACAACGGCGGCTTCACCTTCACTCAGCTCAATCCGGTCGGTCCGCGCGAAGGCGAGGCGAAGGCGATCGAAGCGCGTGTCAATTTCCGTGAGCTGGGCTGGACCGCGCGTGACATCAGCGCCGGTGCCTGGTGGCGTCGGGTCGGTGCCGGCTATTCGGTCAGCCGTTTCGATCAGGGCTTGGACGTGGAAGAGCAGGGCGTCGAACTGCTCGGCCAGTTCACGCCCAGCTTCGGCCTCTACGCGCGCTACAGCGAAGCCGAGCGTGGTGGCGAATCGCTCGATCAGGCACAGATCACCGGCGAATGGCGCGCCACCGACTTCGACACCTTCACCGCGGAGCTGCGCAGGATCGAGGAAAAGCGATTGACGGGCGACGCGTCCGGCACGCTCGCGGCGTTGCGCTACGCGCACAAGGTCGGCACGGCGCTGGACCTGTACGGCACCGCGCAATTCACCATCGACGAAGAAGGTACCTACGCCGACAACGACGCCTACACCGTCGGCGGCAAATATCTGTTCGGCGATCTGTCCACGGTCGGCGCCGAGGTCACCCACGGCGATCGCGGCGACGCCGCGCAGGTGAACGCCGAATACCGGCTCAATCCCGAGCATTCGGTGTACGGCAACTACACCTATTCGACCGACAGCACGCAATACGATTCCCTGTTCAATCCCACCCGCCAGAATGGATGGACGCTCGGACAGCGCTGGCGGCTGTCGCAGCAGATCAACCTGTTCAACGAAAGCCAGTTCCTGAAGAGCCGGCAGGAATCGGGGCTGGCGCATACCTTCGGCATGGATTTCTATCCGGCGCAGGGTTGGAATCTGGGCTTCACGCTGTCGGACGGCGAGCTGACCAACAGTGACGGCGGTGAAGTCGACCGCCGCGCGGTCAGCATCAGCGGCGGCCGCACTTCACCCGACACCGACTGGCAGAGCAAGCTGGAATGGCGTCGCGATGAAGGCGCCGAGCGGCGGCGGCAGTGGGTGAGCACGAATCGCCTGTTGCACAAGATCAACGAGAGCTGGCGCATCGCGGCACGCTTCAACTATTCCGACACCGACGACGAGATCGATCCGAACGCCGGCGCGAAGTTCATCGAAGGCAACTTCGGGTTCGCCTGGCGACCGTGGAACAGCACGCGTTGGGGCGTGTTCGGTCGCTACACCTATCTGTACGACCTGGCCACGCTGGCGCAGGTCAACGGTGCCACCTACGACCAGAAGTCGCAGATCCTGTCGCTGGAAGGCGTGTACAAGCTGGATCATCACTGGGAGTTCGCCGGAAAGCTGGCGCGACGCGAAGGTGAAGTCCGTTTTGGCCGCGGCACCGGTCCCTGGTTCGACTCGGCCACCACCTTCGTGGCCGGGCAGATTCGTTATGAGCTGCGCCAGAAATGGCATGCGTTGGCCGAATATCGCCGGTTGGACGTCAAGGACGGCGGCGTGCGCCAAGGATGGCTTCTTGGCGTGGATCGCGACCTGGGCCGCAATCTGCGGATCGGTGCCGGCTACAACTTCACTGACTTCAGCGACGACCTGACTGATTTCGACTATGACCACAAAGGTTGGTTTCTCAACTTTGTGGGGAGCTACTGAATATGGCTGTCAATTGTGCCCGCATGGCCGATGCCGCTCTTGGCATCGGCGATTTTTCCCACGCTGCATCAATCAACACACAGGCGACGCATCGGCGCGGAGCAATACGCTGGGTCGCAGCGATTGTCTTGCTCGCAAGTCTTGCGGCGACTTCATTGTGGAGCGGTGAGGCACGGGCGCAGATCGTATTTCGCGAGACCTTCGGTTCGGCCAACACCACGCTGCCGACCGCGCAGAGTACCGCCGATGCCAACTGGCTCAACACCTGCCTCAACGGCGCCATCGTCAATGCCGGTGGCGACTCCGCTTCCGACGGCGCCGCGTCGACGCATTACCTGTATCACAACACCGCCGGCGGCGGAGCCTGCACCTACACTGCCGGCCAGGCGGTGTGGCGCACTGTTTCCGCGATCACGGTGGAGCCGAACAGGACCTATGTGTTCTCGTACTGGACGATGGTGGTCAACCAGGTCAGCGACCCCGTACTGACGCAGGCGATCACGCCGGACGCCGGCACGATCACCGTCGTCAGTACCGTCAATCCCGCTTATCCCGATACCAACAATGCCTGGATCCGGCGCATGGTGATCTTCACCACGAGCGCCACGACCACATCCGTCAACCTGCGCATCAACAATGCCAATGTCACTGCCACCGGCAACGACTTCGGTATCGACGACGTCATGCTGGCCACCATGCCGACGGTGACACTGACCAAGACCACTCAGAACGGATCGGGTGGTCCGTTCGGCTTCACCCTGACCAACACGAGCCGCACCACGGCCAGCGTCACGACCACCGCCGCCGGCACGCCGACGGTGGTGGATGGCGATCCGAACGCCGCGCTCACCGACTTCACCGCTTCCGCCGTCGGCGTGGCGATCACTGTCAACGAATCGTCGCTGCCCACCTTGTGGAATTTCAGCACCGCCAGTTGCACGAACTCCGCAGGCACGGCGGTGGGCACCTTGAGCGGCCGGCAGATCACGATTCCGGCAACGGCAGTAGTGCCCGGCGAGAGCTTCACGTGTTCGTTCGTCAACGCCACGCCGCCGAGCTTCGGCTCCTGTACTGCCGACATGTACCTGGGCGTGAACGTGCCGACGCAGCTCCACAGGATCGACGTCAGCACCAATCCGTTCACCTATCCCGCGATTGGTTCGCCGTATTCCTCTGGCTACAACGCCATGGGCTACGACCCCGCGAGCAACTATATTTTCGCGACGCGATGGGACGACGTCTCCGGCACTTATCGTCTGTTGCGTATCGCCGCCAACGGCGTGGTGCAGGATGTGGGCGCCATCGCCGGCGGCGGGATCAACGCCAGCGGGACGGGCATCGCCTCGGGCGAGGTGGGTGCGGACGGTTTCTACTACATCAAGGACAATGCTTCCGTTAATCAGTTGTGGCGGGTCGATCTCACCACGAGAACGGCAACTCTGATCACGCTCAATCGTGCCATCGCGTCGGCGGACCTCGCTTGGTACAACGGGCAGCTGTACGCGCACGACCAGCTCACCAACGACATCAACCGCATCAATCCCACCACGGGTGCCGTCACCACGGTCGGACCGTCGATGGTTGCAAACGGCGCCGATGCTTTCGGGTCGATGATCAGCGCCAGCAACGGCATCTTCGGCCGTCTCAACAGTGGTGGTTTCTACAGGTTCGATACGACGACCGGCCGGGGCACGCTGATCTCCAATGCGCCGGCGGGTTCCGGCGACGGCACCAAGTGCCCGACCAGCCCGTTGAACTTCCCGGCCGATCTGGCCATCACCAAGACCGACAACAGCACGACCTACACAGCGGGCACCAACGTCACCTACACCATCGTGGTCAGGAACAACGGGCCGTTCGGCGTGCAGGGTGCGCAGGTGACCGACCCGCTGCCGACCGGCATCACCTCGGCCAACTGGACCTGCGGCAGCGCCACCGGCGGCGGCGCGTGCGGCGCGGCCAGCGGCAGCGGCGCGATCAACACCACCGCCAATCTGCCCGCCAATGCATCGGTGACCTATACGCTGACATTGTTCGTGCCGTCGACTTTCTCGGGCAATCTGGCCAACACGGCCACCGTGACCGCGCCGGCCGGCACGGCCGATTCCAATTCCGCCAACAATTCCGCGAGCGATACGGATACCCAGTTCCCGCCGCCGTCCTCCAACATCGCCAACATCAGCTGCACCAGCGATGCCAGCCTGCTCAATACCGCCTACGACGGCGCAGGCGGGCGCCTGCCGTCCGGTCCGGATACCTATTGGCAGGTTGCGTTGACGACGACGCCCGTCACCGGCGCGCCGCCGGCCGGGTTGACCTACAACACCGCGGTCGTGGTGACGAATCCGCCGCCGGTCTACGTGACCTCGCCTTACGGCAATGCCAACTGGATCTCCCACGCCGCCGATGCGATTCATCCCACTGGCGTGAACTACGATATTTTCTACCGCTATCGGGTCAATCTGCTGCCGGGAACGAATCCGGCGACTTTCGATCCGAGGCTGGATTTCTACAGTGACAATGCGATCTACGAAATTTGGATCAACGGTGTGGCGCAAAACGTCCATTCCAATTACGGCGCCAGCGACCCCTATTTGTATCTCGGTTACCAGGCTGGCAACCAGGCTGCGGGCACGTTGACTGGCCCGTGGCAGAGCGGCCTCAACGAGATCATCGTGCATGTCAAGTCGGGGGCAGCCGCACAGGCCTTCCTGGCACAGGTCGCGCTGCCGCAGACGGTCTGCGATCCCGCTTCGGTGAGCTTGAACAAGGTCACGCGCGTCGTCGCGGGCGGGCCGTTCGGCTTCGGCCTGACCAACACCACGCAGACCAGCGGCACGGTCACCACCACCGCGGCCGATACGCCCGCCCAGGTCGACGGCGATGCTTCCTCGACCGGCACGGTGGAGCCCTTCACGGTCAGCACCTTCGGCACCGACGTCGTCATCACCGAGAACTCGCTGCCCACCGGTTGGTTGCTTGACGATGTGGTCTGTACTTCCAGCGGTACGCCGGTGGGGAACCGTTCCGGCAATGCGTACACGATTCCAGGCAGCCTGATCGATGCGAGCGGCGAGAGCTTCGTCTGCACGTTCACCAACATGCCGACGGTGAACCTGCGCATCGACAAGGCCGCCAATCCGGCCACGCTGCGCAGCGGCGACGATGTGATCTACACGATCACGGTCAACAACGACGGCCCGGGACCTGGCGACGGCGCGGTGCTGACCGATCCGGTGATCGCGGGCGTCGACTGCAGCGCCGGAACACTCGTGTGCGGCGCCGCGACCGGTGGTGCCGTCTGTCCGGTCTCGCCGAGCGTGCCCGATCTGCAGGGATCGGGCATCACGATTCCCACCTTCCCGGCAGGCGGCTCGATGCAGTTCACCTTGACTTGCACGGTGACCGCCACCGGCGAGCCGTGATTACCGCGTTCGCACGCCGCCCCGTCGCGTTCGATCGCTCCGGCACTGACTGAAGGTCGGTGCCGGCAGCCGTTCCATCGAGGACTGGCCGCATCGCGGCCGATGACGTTCGGTTTCTAGGAACGCGATCACATGTCCCGCGGTGTCAAGCCGGTGACCAGGGGTTTATATTCCTCTCACTCAATCGCGCAGCGAAAGTCCGGCGCGATACGGAACAAATCCCATGAGCAGTCGCTCTTCCGCCCCTCTATGGCGTGCGGGTCCATGGCGGGCGGTCTCCGCCTGGCTGGCGCGCGTGCCGATCGAAGATCCCGTCGACCGCCGCAACGCACCGATGCTGCAGATCGTGTTGCTGCTGCTCGGTGTCCTGCCGCCGCTGGCGTGGGCCTATCGATTGATGAGCGGCATCCCGTGGCGTCGCGGCGAGACGTTGAGCCTGAGTTTGAGCCTGGCGCTGAGCGCGCTGGCGATTTTCAGTTTCGTCCTGATCCGCCATGGCCGCCTGCAATGGGCCGTGCGCCAACTGATGGTGGTCGTGGCGGTGGCGATGATGCTGTCGTACGCGGGCAACGGTTTCGACGCGAACCGCTTCGAACATCCCGTGCAGGTGATGTGGCTGGTCATCGCAGGACTGATGGTCAATCGCAGCGCGTTGTGGCTGATGTATGGATGGACCGTGCTGGCGTTCGCGATCGGCGTCTGGCGCGATGTGCAGGCCAAGGTGGAAGCGGCCGCGTCGGTCATGAATCTGAGCGTGGACGCGGCGATCAGCGCCGTCATCTTCCTGTTCGTCGCGATCGTGGTTGACCGTAGCATCGCGGCGCTGCGCGAAAGCCTGGGCGTCGCCATGCGCCGCGGCGACGAGCTCGCACAGGCCAACCGGCTGCTGCAGGCCGAGATCGCCGAACGCGAGCGTGTGCAGGTGCAGCTGATCCATGCGCAGAAAGTCGAAACCATCGGCCGCCTGGCCAGCGGCGTGGCGCATGATTTCAATCATCTGCTGGGCCTGATCCTGGGCTATTCGAATCTCGCCGGGCGCGCCTCGGACGACGAAGAGCTGCAAAAGATGCTCGGGGGCGTGGATTCGGCCGCGCGGCGTGCGATGGCGATCAGCCAGAAGCTGCTCAACTTCAGCCGCAGGGATCTGGCCCGGCCTGAAACGTTCGACGCGTGCATCGCGCTGCGCGAAATGCAGCTGCCTTTACGACAACTGTTCGATCCGGCGGTCGAGATCGCTTTCGCGCTTCCCGAACGACCGGTTCCGATCCACTTCGATCGCACGCATTTCGAACTGGTCATCCTGAACATCGCGGCCAATGCCGATCACGCCATGCCTGAAGGCGGGCGGTTCTCGATCGCGTTGAAGCAGTTGCGGGACGATGTTTCTTCCATCGTCCTCGAGCTCAGCGATACCGGTCATGGTATGAACGAAGAGGTGCGCGCGCGCATCTTCGAGCCGTTCTTCACCACCAAACCGAACGGGGAGGGCACCGGGCTCGGATTGGCGGTGGTGCGCGATCTCCTCGTCAATGCATCGGGTCACATCGATGTGGAGAGCGAGGTCGGTATCGGGACCACTTTCAGGATCCGTCTGCCAGGAGGCGCGGCCTTGCCTGATCCGGGAGAGCACAGGATTGCCGCGTGGCAGCCCGGATCGATTGCCGCCGAGCGGGATTAGCGTTGCAGCCGCGCGATGATGGCATCCGCCAGACGCTCGGTCGCGCCCGGCGCCAATCCGAGAAACAGCGATGGTTCGATGAGCTCGACTTCCTGCACCCGCACCAGGCCGTCGTCATCGGTGGCGACGTCGACACGCGCATAGAGCCAGCCTTCGGGCAACGCGGCGGCCACGGTGTCGGCGATCGCGACTTCCCGCGGATCGGGCATTTCGATCGCCTGCGGCTCCTCGAAACCGCGACGCGCGGAAGTCAACGTCGGCGGCCGCCGCACCGCATGGCTGAGCCGGCCATCGATATAGATGTAGGAGCGTTCGCCTTGCACCTCGAATGTGCTGAGGTACGGCTGCAGCATCAGGTCGTTCTCCGACGACAACGCATCCACGACCGGTTGCAGCGCAGCGGCATTGTCGTGATCGACGACGTGCGTGCCGGTCGCGCCCGCTGAAATCGCAGGCTTGACGACCAGTTGCGACCATCCGGTTTCGCGCAGGACGCGCTCCAGATTCGGCACGCTGCCGCGAGCGAACCATTGGGTTGGCGTGATCGCGATGCCCTGGTCCGCCAGTTCGCGCAGATAGCCCTTGTGTAGATTCCATGCCACCAGCCGCGCGGGGTTGTGCAGCACTGAGATCGTCTCGACCGTCTCGGCCCAGGCGCGGAAGGCGGCCGCGTGCAGGTGACTATCCCAGGTCGAGCGGATGACGACGGCGCGCGCGGAACGCCATGACGCTGCCGGATCGTTCCAGACCACGGGGCGCGCGTCGAGTCCCCTGGCGGCGAAGGCTGTCAGCAGGCCGCGATCATCCTCGGCGAGATCACGAAGTTCGGCACTGGTGGCGATTGCGATATCCATTCGATGTCCATGCGTTGCGAAAAGCCTGCGCCGACGTCAAACAGAACGCGATCGATCAGGCGAGGGCTGTCGAGGATACAACGACACGAGATGTCGTGACACACCGACGGTGACTACGATCATAGGCATGTATGACGAGATTTATATCTGGATCTGCGTGCTTCGCCTGGATGGCTCTGGCGCGAAAGGAAAGGCGCACAGACCGATGCTGTGCGCCTTTCCCGCGCACATATCAGGGGATACGAACGAACTTGACGGCGCCTGCGCGCTGACAGCCGGTGTGGATGGTATTCGTGACCGACTGTCCAGCAGAGGTGCTTGCCTCATTGAAGTGGTACTGACCGAGGTCGACCCAGCCGGAACTACCGGTCCTGAAATTCAACGAGGACGTCTGGGTACCCGATGCGGTGCGAACCGTGATCTCCGCCTGCGTGTCCGCATTGGGATGGACCACCTTGTAGATGTAGACCTGATAGTTGCCGGACTGGTTGAAACCGGGCGCGAACACGGCGGCATCGCCGGCGGTGCACGAGTAGCGCTGCGGCATCAGTCCGAAGCCGGTGATGGTGCTGTCCGCCCAGCCCGCGCCGCTTTCGCTGTAACCGTAGCGGCCGTTCATCACATACTGATCGCGTTTGTAGAAACGGACGTTGTCGTAGATCTGAGCGGTACCGCCCGTGTCCACCGGCGCGATGTAGGCAAGCGCGGTCAGCCAGATATTGATCGGATCCTGGCGATAAGTATCCGTCGGATAACTCCGGGTGCAGTACTTGACGCCATCGAAATAGAAGTCGATCGCGCCCTCGCGCCAATCCGCGCCGTAGGTGTGCAGGCCATCCGCAGTGGATCCGCCGTTGGGCACGGTGTAAGTCGTACAACGGCTGGGGGTATTGTTCCCGGAACCTTCCTGACCATTCCAGATCTGCAGGCCGCTCGGGATGGAGCGCGGGCTCTGCGAGTCGATTTCCGACTGGTCGATTTCGAGCCAGCGTCCGGCCGCGAAGGTGCTTTGGCCGTCGCCGGCCATCATCCAGAACGAGTTGTGCCAGCCGCGATTGGACGTGGTGCGCGCCTGAACTTCGAAGTAGCCATAACCGAACTTCTGTTTGCTGACGACACCGCCGCCGGTGTAGTTGTAGGTAACGCCGTTGACGACGTTGGTCTCGGCTTCCATCAGCAGATTGAGCTGGTTGTTGACGATCACCGCGTTGTCCGTTTCCTGCACGCTCAGCCGCTTGGCATCGGTGCGAAAGTTCCAGAGCGATGTGTTGACGGCGGTGCCGGTGAAGGTGTCTTCCCACGCGATGCCGTAGAGCGGCGAGGGTGGGGCCGCGTATGCGGTTTGGTCGAGCGTGGGTGTCAGAACGAGTACGGAGAGCAATGTGAGCCGAATGCCACGAGCGTGAAAGCTAGACATGCGTTTCTCCTGTGTCGGCGCATGGAAAGATGGCGGGGGCCGACCCCCGCCTGCGCGCGTCACGCGCGATGCTTGAGAGATTCCTCGTGATGGAAATCAGGGGACGCGGACGAACTTGACAGCCCCCGAGCGCTGGCAGCCGGAACGGACAGTGTTCTTGACGTACTGCGCGGTGCCGGAGTTTCCATAGTTGAAGTAGAACTGACCGAGGTCGATCCAGCCGGAACTGCCGGTGGTGAAGTTCACGGAGGTCGTGCTGGTGCTGGTCGCGCCGTGCACGGTGATTTCCGCCTGCGTGTCCGCGTTCGGATGCACGACCTTATAGATGTAGACCTGGTAGTTGCCGGATTGGTTGAAGCCGGGTGCGAAAGTGGCGGTATCGCCGGGGGTGCAGGAATAGCGCTGCGGTATCTTGCCGAAACCGGTGAGCGTGCTGTCGGCCCAACCTCCGCCGCTTTCGCTGTAACCGTAGGGGCGGTCGTTCATGATGTACTGGTCGCGCTTGTAGAAGCGGACGCTGTCGAAGATCTGAGGCGTGCCGCCTGTGACCACCTGGGCGCCGTTGGCGATGATGGTCAGCCAGATATTGACCGGATCCTGGCGGTAGGTGTTTGTCGGATACGCGACGGTGCAATATTTGACGCCGTCGAAGTAGTAATCGATCGCGCCTTCGCGCCAATCCGCGCCATAGGTATGGAGATCATCAGCCGACGATGTGGTGAGAATCTTATTGGGGCAGCGTGGAGCTCCAAGGCTGGCGCCATCTTCTACGCCATCCCAGATGTTCAGGCCGCTCTGGATGACCTTGGGTGCTCCCGTCTCGATTTCGAACTGATCGATTTCGAGCCAGCGACCCGCCGCATAGGTGTCATGGCCGTCGCCGGCCATCATCCAGAACGCGCTGTGCCAGCCGGGATTGGATGTGGTGCGTGCTTGGACCTCGAAATAACCGTAACCGAATTGCTGCTTGCTGATGACGCCGCCGCCTGTGTAGTTGTAGGTGATGCCGTCGACGACATTCGTTTCGTTTTTCAACAAAATATTGAGCTGATCGTTGACGATCACGGCGTTTTCTTTCTTCTGAAAGCTTTTCAGCTTTGCATCCCTGCGAAAGTACCAGCGCGTCTCGTCGACTGCTGCGCCGGTGAAGGTGTCTTCCCATGCGATTCCATAGAGCGAAGAAGGCGGCGCTGCATGCGCGGCCTGGTGAAGCGTGGGTGCCAGAACGAGCGTGGAGAGCAATGCGAACCGAATGCCACGAGCGGGAAAGCTAGACATGCGTTTCTCCTGTGTCGGCACACGGATAGGTGGCGGGGGCCGACCAGCCCGCCTGCGCGCGTCATGCGCGATGCTTGAGCAATTCCTTTTCGCGGATGGCGATTCCGAGGCCGGGTGCCTGCGGCGCGGCGAGGTATCCGTTGTCGAGCGTGATCGGCTGTTCGATCACGGCGTTACCGATGGGATTGCGGCCGATCCAGTATTCGCAGACCAGGCTGTTCGGCATCGCGACCGCGAGATGCGCGCTGGCGGCGACATGGATCGCCGAGCCGATGCTGACATGCGGCTGGAAGGCAAGTCCGAAGTCGTCGGCGAGTTCGGCGATGCGGCGGCATTCGGTGATGCCACCGGCGCGGCACACGTCGGGCTGGACGATGTCGATCGCGCCGGCGCGGATGAGTTCGACCACCTCGTGCCGCGACATGATCGAATCGAGCGCGATCGGGATCGAGAGCGCCCGCGCGAGTTCGGCATAGCCTTCGACGTCCTCGGGCGGGATCGGCATCTCGAAGAAGCCGACGCCGAGTGCTTCGAGCTCGCGGCCCAGCCGCATCGCGTCGGCGCGCGCGTAGACGCCCGCGGCATCGGCGTAGATGGCGAAATCCTCGCCCATCGCATCGCGTATCGCGCGGATCGTGCGCAGATCGCCGCGCACGCCGCGACCGATCGCGATCTTGACGCCGGGATAGCCGGCTTCGCGCAATGCGCGTGCTTCATCGACGAGTTCGGCCAGCGCTTCATCCGGTGCATCCAGTGGCAGCGCCGGCAGGCCCGAGGCGTAGACGCGCACCGCATCGCGCATGCGTCCGCCGAGCAGCGTCGAGATCGGTGCCCCGGCGGCCTGCCCGGCGAGATCCCACAATGCGATGTCGACGCCGCTGATCGCTTCGAGCCAGAAGCCCGCGCGATGTCCGCGCACGCGCATCCCGGCGTACATCCGCTCCCACAACACCGTGGTCTCGCGGGGATCGGCACCGAGGACGATATCCGTGAGCAGCAATTCGATGATCTTCGCGGTGACCTGGGGCGCGACCGGTGCCTTCGCCTCGCCCCAGCCGACATGGCCGGTATCGGTTTCGATGCGTACGACCACGGTGTCGATCGTCTTCGAATAGACGAAGCGGCGGCGCAAGGGCGGCGGATATTCTGTCGAAAGCTCGCCAGGTCCGTGCCGTTCGCTGCCCCAGGCGCGGCTGCCCCAATAAGGTTTCGTATCGGTGGGCTGGGCCTGGATCGGAACGGCTTCGACACGGACGATCTTCACTTCGCGCTCCTCGCAAGCATGAGCAGGAGCGGCCCTTGGCCCCAGGGGAAAATGCCGAAGGGCCGGGTCGCATAGACATGGGGTTCGCCGACCGGCGTCGCATCGCTCACCAATCCGAGCGCGCCGCTTTCATCGACATGACGCATGACGGCTGCGCGCGCGCGTGAAGCTACGGTGGCGTAGGCGCGGTCGATCAGTCCGCATGCGATCGCGACGGGCAGCGTCGCCGCGATCATCGCGGCGAGCGTGGTTTCCAGATAACTGCGTTGATCGGTGAGGATGGTATGGAACAGTCCGGTCGAATCCTGGCGCGCGGTCAGTTCCGCGACCAGCGAGGCGAGACGGTCGCGCAATTCGTCATGCGCGGGATGCGTTCGCGGCAACACTTCAAGCGTTTCGATCAGGCCCATCAGTGCCCAGCCGTTGCCGCGCGCCCAATAGGCGCCGTTGCGTCCCGCGTAATGTTCGTGGCCATGACGAAACAGGCCGCCGGAGTCGTCCTGCAGCGCGCGTGCGTAGCCGAGCAGTTCGTCGGCGGCCTGGTCGAAGTAATGGTCCTCGCCGGTCGCGATCGCCAGTCGCGAGAGAAACGGGCCATCGATATCCATGCAGTCGACCCAGATCTGGTGACGCCAGCCGGGCGTATCCGGTCGATGACAACGCGCACCGGTGGCGGCACCCGGCGTGAAGCCGGCATTGAGCGCGGCCAGTGCGCGCGCGGCTTCGAGCATCGCCGGATCGCGTTCGCGCTCCCAGATCGCGAGCAACTCGCGGCCGGGCGCGACATGATCTTCGTTGGTGCGCGCGACGCCGCGTCCGAGCCAGCCGCGCATCAGGCCGAGCACGTATCCGTAGTAGGTGGGATCATCGAGCACATCACCAGCGGTGATCAGGCCACGCAATGCGATCGCCTCGCCGAAGCCCCACAGCCGGAAATTCCAGCGGGCCGTCGTCGCGGCGACGCGGACGAGCAACTGCCGTTCGGGCGCGATGGGCAAGGGCGGGCCGGCCTGTGAGCCGGCCGCCTGCCAAGATCCGGTCGCTGACGCCACCTTCACTCTCCCCACTCCATGAGGGCGCGGACAGTATCACTAAATTAGCAACATATCAATCGGTATGCGGCAAGTTTTGTCATTATTTCAATTTAATGTTACTTATACAGTCACACAAGGGGTCGCCGATGAAAGAAGACAGTCCGCGCTTCGGCCAGCACCGCAATACGGGCTGCCGCCTGCGCGATTTCGTGTGGCGCGGCCGCCGCTGCCTGTCGCTCGAAAACGAGACGCTGCGGGTCGTGCTGTGCGCCGACAAGGGCGGCGACATCCTGGAATTGCTGCACAAGCCGACCGACACCGAAATGCTGCATCAGGCGCCGGCGGGACTGCCGCACGCGCTCGATGGCGCTTCGTCGCCGCTGGCCGTCGGTGCCTTCCGCGACCAGTTCCCCGGTGGCTGGTATCTGATGCTGCCGAACGGTCCCATGCCTTGCCAGCATCGCGGCGCCGACTATGGCCAGCATGGCGAAGCGACCTTCCTCACCTGGGAGGTCACGTGCGACGAGGATCGGCCGGAGCGGATCGCGATCACGCTGCACACGCGGTTGCGACGCACGCCGCTGGCGGTCGAACGTCGCGTGTCGCTGGAGCAGGGCAGCGGAACGCTGCGGCTGGACGAGCGCATCACCAACGAGGCGGGGCATCGGATCGAGGTTTTGTGGGGACATCATCCAACCTTCGGTGCGCCGCTCATCGAAGCGGGCACGCGCATCGATCTTCCCGTGAGCATCGAAGCCGCTGCCGATCTTTTGATCGTGCCCGACGACGCGACGAAGCTGCATGACTTCACGCGCTTCGATCGCGTGAGCGAGGGCTGGTTCGCCGTGTCGAATGCGCGTCGTGGCGCCGGTGTCGCGCTGCGCTGGAATGAGCAGCATTTCCCGGTGCTGGGGCTGTGGCGGATGCTGGGTGGAGAAGGCGATTACCCGTGGTACGGCGCGCGCAGGATGATCGCGCTGGAACCCGCCTGCGATCTGCCCTCGCTCGCGGAAGCGGCGCAGCGTGGCACGGCGATCGGTCTCGCGCCGAATGAAACGATCGCGACGCGAGTCGAGGCAACACTGTTCGCGCCGAACGGACGCGTTCGCGGCGTGGATTGGGGTGGCTCGATCGAGTTCGAGGAAATCAGGTTCGAGGAGGGCGTGGCGTGATCAGAGCGATCATTGGGGTGGAGCCACGGCGATGATGACGCTGCCCGACGCCGCGCGCTCGTGTCCGCTGATCGCCATCTTGCGTGGCGTGCATCCCGATGAAGTGGTCGACATCGGCGCCACGCTGATCGACAGCGGCTTCACGATCATCGAGGTGCCGTTGAACTCGCCATCGCCTTTCGAAAGTATCGAAGCGCTGGCGGCTGCCTTCGGCGACCGCGCACTGATCGGTGCCGGAACGGTGCTGACCGCCGCCGAGGCCGATCAGGCGGTCGATGCGGGCGCCCGCTTGCTGCTGGCGCCGAATTTCGACAGTGACGTGGTGTGGGCGGCACGCGAGCGAGGTGTCGAGGTGATGCCGGGCGTCGCCACGATGAGCGAGGCGTTCGCGGCGCTTTCGGCCGGCGCGGCCGCGTTGAAGCTGTTTCCCGCGCGCGAGCTTGGCGCGGGCACCGTTTCGGCATGGCGCGCGGTGTTGCCGGCCGAAACGCTCGTGTTCGCCGTTGGCGGCATCGACGACAACAACCTGACGCCGTTCCTCGACGCCGGCGTCGCCGGTTTCGGATTGGGGAGCAGCCTGTATCGTCCGGGCGATGACGCCGCCACGGTCGCGCGCGCAGCCGAATGCGCCATCGCGGCCTGGCGCGGCGCCGAAGCGAAGAGGAAAGCACGCTGACGATGGATGCGATGCGCCGCGAATCCTCGATCGCGCCCGTCGCCGCACCGGCGTATCGCGACTTCGCTGCTTCCACGATCGAGCCGACGCAGGTGCTGCCGCTCTGGCCCGATGCGATGCCCGGATTGCCGGCGCCGCCGATCACCGAATTCGTCGACGAGCAGATTCTCGAAAACGGGCTGCGCAAACGTGTGGCGCATCGGGTGACGTATCCGACGCTGTCGTATTTCGCACCGCGTGAGCCGACGGGCGCGGCGGTGCTGCTGATTCCCGGCGGCGGGTATCAGCGAGTCGGCATCGATCATGAGGGATACGAGTACGCGCGCTGGATGGCGTCGCTGGGTGTCGTGGGGTTCGTGCTCAAGTATCGGCTGCCCGTGGACCGCTGGGGCGCCGGGCCCGACGTCGCGTTGCAGGATGCACAGCGCGCGATGCGATTGATCCGTCATGGCGGACAGGGCCGATGGGCTATCGATCCCAAGCGCGTGACGGTCTTCGGTGCGTCGGCCGGCGGGCATCTCGCGGGCAGTCTTGCCATCCGTTTCGACGATCATGTCTATCCGGCCGGCGATGAAGCGGACCGATTGCCGGCGCGTCCCGACGGATTGGTGCTGCTTTATCCGGTGATCTCGATGGTCGAGTGCGCGCATGCGGGCAGCCGCGAAGCGTTGTTCGGCGCCGCGCCGACGGCGGCGCAGCTGGCGGCCTATTCGCTCGAACGGAATGTGACCGCGGACATGCCGCCAATACTGCTGATCCACGCGGCGCAGGATCGCGAAGTCTCGGTCGAACAGTCCGTGCTGATGTATCAGGCGGTGCGGGTGGCCGGTGGCGCCGCCGACATGCATCTGTTCGAGGAGGGTGATCACGGTGTCGGACTGCGCGCCGATCCGTCGTTGCCGATCGCCGGCTGGCCGGGACTGGCGCGACGCTGGCAGGTGCGTCATGGATTGGCGTGAAGAACGGTACGATGCCAGCGATGCTCTAGCCGCGCGCAGGCGGCACGGCTAATCTGCACACATGCGCGTCAAGCCGAATGCCCAGCCGAACCAGAGCCTGATTGATGGAATCCTGACGCTGCAGGCGTTGGCCTCGGCGCCCGAGCCGATCGGATGCCGCGAACTGGCGCGTCAGCTCGGCGCCAACGCGACGCGCGTGAACCGGCTGCTGAAGACGCTGGCCTACATGGGCATCGTGCGCCAGACCTCCGATCGCAAGTACACCTCCGGCCCGGGCATGCACGTGCTGGCCGCGCAAAGCCTGTTCGCGTCCGGCCTGATCCAGCGCGCGTTGCCGGTGCTCGAACGATTGCGCCGGTTCGGCCACACGGTGGCGATGGGCGTGCTCTGGAACGACAGCGTGAGCTATCTGTTCCACGCGCCGCCCGGCATCGAGGCGGCACGCGGATTGGGCCGCATCGGCCTGCTGCCGGCCACCACCAGCGGCATCGGCATCGTGCTGCTGTCGCAACTGCAGGACGAGGACGTGCGCGAGCTGTATGCCGATCGCGAGATCCCGCGGTTCCCGGCCGGCATCGACAGCCTGCTGGAATTGCTCGCGCGCACGCGCGAGCAGGGCTACGCGCGCGTGCATGTGGCCGATGATCGCGACCATCACATCGTCGCCGTGACGGTCGGGACGCCGGTGTATGCCGGGATCGCGATGTCCGGCTGGATTCCCGAGTCGGCCACCGCCGAGCTGGTCGAGGCCTTGCGCTCGGCGGCGCAGAGCATTGGTTGAGCGCCTCACCGCATCGTTATTTGCTTTGTTGCTAATTTAGTAATACTTTCCCGATCGTCCTGGCGGGGAGTGTGGGCATGGCGATGACAGAGGGTGGAGGCGGGGGGCGCGGCTGGTTGCGTTGGATCCTGCTCGCCCTGCTGTTCTTCTCGACCATCCTCAACTATCTCGACCGCCAGGCGCTGTCGATCCTCGCGACCACCATCCAGGCCGATCTCGATATCAGCGACCTGGAATACGCGCACATCGTCCAGGCATTCCTGCTCGCCTACGCGGTGGCCTTCCTGGCCGCGGGGCGGATCACGGACTGGCTGGGCTCGCGCTGGGCGCTGACGCTGTTCGTGACGTGGTGGTCGATCGCCAATCTGCTCACGGGCCTGGCGCGCAATGTCTGGCAGCTCGGTGCCGCGCGTTTCGCGCTTGGCCTGGGCGAGCCCGGCAATTACACGGTCGGTGCCAAGGTGGTATCTGAACGCTTTCCGCCCGCCGAGCGCGGTCTCGCCATCGGCATCTACACCGCCGGCGCGATGATCGGCGCCACGCTGGCGCCGCCGCTGATCGGCGGCGTGGCGATGGCCTATGGCTGGCGTTCGGCTTTCTTCGTCACCGGCGCGGCCGGACTGGTGTGGCTGATCGGATGGCTGTGGCTGCATCCGCGCGAAGCACGCCCGCCACGGCCGGCCGACGCGCGCGGCGAGCGCGCGCTGTGGGGCGATCTGCTGCGCGATCGTTCGCTATGGCTGTTCGCGCTCTCGCGCGCGGTGGCCGATCCGGTCTGGTACTTCTACCTGTTCTGGTTTCCCAAATATCTCAATGACCAGCGCGGTATGACGTTGACCGCGATCGCGGCGTCGGCATGGCTGGTCTATCTCGCGGCCGACATCGGCAGCATCGGTGGCGGCGGGATTTCCAGCGCGATGATCAAGCGCGGCATGGCGCCGGTGCGCAGCCGCATGCTGGCGATGTCCGGCGCGGCGATGCTGGCGCCGATCGGCGTGTTCGCGGCCTTCCATCCGACCTTGCCGCTGTTGTTCGCGATCGCATCGCTGGTGGTGTTCGCGCATCTGGTGTTCCAGATCAATATCGGCGCGCTGGCGGTGGATCTGTATCCGACCCGTTATATCGCCACGGCGTTCGGCATCATCGGCGCCGGCAGCGCGTTCGGCGGCATGCTGTCGGCGCAGGTGGTGGGCAACCTCGTCGCGGGAGGCAATTTCGATCGCAGCTTCCTGATCATGGCGACCTTGCATCCGCTGGCGCTGGGCGTGTCATGGCTGGCGGTGCGGTCGGCGCCGCGCTCGCGACTGATCACGAATGCCGCGGCGTCGGATCAGGACAACGGTTCGGCGTAATCCCAGAAGCGCTGGCCGGGACGAACGCCAAGGCCCGGTCCGCCGGGCAGGCGATAGCTGCGATCGGCGTAGGCCATATCGGTGTCGAGCAGTTCCAACGCGCGCGCGAACACCGAGTGTTGCCATTCGTGCCGCCACAGGCCGGGCACGGTGACCGAAGCGTGCAGGCTCGCGGCGAGGAACAGTCCCGTGCCGATGGTCGCGTGCGGTGCCGTCTGCACGCCGTCGGCTTCGGCCAGTGCGTTGATGCGGAGGAACTGGGTGATGCCGGTGTGTCCCATCTCCGGCTGGATGAAGCGCACCGACTGCTGCGACAACCGCAAGCGCACTTCGTATTCGGTGTACCACTCCTCGCCGGCGGCGATCGGCGTCGGCGAATGCGCCGAGAGCCAGGCCAGACCGGCGACGTCCTCCGGCTTCACCGGCGCCTCGACGAAATGCAGGCGATACGGCGCCAATTGTTCGATCAGCGCAAGTGCTTCGTCCGCCGAGAATTTCCAGTGCAGGTCGGCCATCAGCAACGCGTCGTCACCGAGTGCCTCGCGCAAGGCGGCGACTTCCTCGACGATGCCTTCGCTGCTGATCACGGCGTGGATCTTGAACGCGTCATGGCCCTGTTCGCGGAAGCGGCGTGCCATCTCGACGCGCCCTTCCAGTGTCGAAGCGGGCAATCCCGACAGGTAACCCGGCACGCGCTCGCGTTGCCGCGAACCGAGCATCTGCCAGAGCGGCAGGCCATGCGCGCGGGCGCGCAGGTCCCACAGCGCGATGTCCAGCGCGGTTATCGCATCGACATGGAATCCCGAGTTGCAGCCGCGCACGCGCATCAGGCCGTACAGATCGTCCCAGATCCGCTCCACGTCTTCCGGATTGCGGCCGATCAGCTCGGGCGCGAGCAGGTCGTTGATGATCTCGCAGGTCGCCCGCGGCGCGCAGATGCCATAGGTTTCGCCCCAGCCCTCGCTGCCGTCGGCGCAGGTCACGCGCACCGCCACCGAGCGATCGAGCGACGGATAGATCGTGCCATTGCCCTTGCGTACCACGTAGCCGCGCGCGTTGACGCGCTCGCCTGGGCCGAGCGGACCCAGGTAGGGCGTGTCGCGCGGCACGGTGACGATGAAGGTTTCGACCTTGGTGACGAGAGGATTCATGCGGGCATGCGGGCGCGGTGCTCGGACACGCCGTCGATGGGGACCAGATCGGCGATGCGTGCGAGCATGGCATCGAGTTCGTGCTGATCGTACCTGTCCAGCGCCGGTCCGGGCGCGCGGACGTGATCGCTGTCGATCAGGCCGCGCCGCAGCAGCACCGCCTTGGTCAGCCGCCAGCGGAACACCGCCTGCATGTTGAGCAGGGGCAGGGTGCGTTCGAACAGGTCGCGCGCGCCGCCGACGTCGCCGCGCTGGAAGCGCGCCAGCATCTCCACGTGGACCTCGGTGATCTCGCAAGCGGGCATGGTGCCGATGGCGCCGCGCTGCAGCTCGTCGATCACGTGGCGCGCGCCGGCGCCGCCGAACACCGCATCGAGCGCATCGCCGGCCTCGGATGCGAGCGCGGTGATGCGATGGCCCGAAGGCGCGGTTTCTTCCTTGACGTAGCGGATTCCCTCGACCGCTCGCACCAGCGCCGCGATCTGCGCCACGCCCAGCCCGATCCCCATCGGCGCGGGCGCGTTCTGCAGCATGATCGCGATACCGGATGTGGCATGGATGTTGTGGAAGTAGTGCGCCATCGCTTCGGGATCACCCGCGTGCGCGTGTGGCGTGAGCACCATGGCGGCGACGGCCCCGACATTCGCGCCGGCGCGCGCCAGACGCGCCGCCACCTCGGCATCGGGATGGCTGGCACCGACGATCAGCGGGACGCGTCCGTTGATCCAGCCGCCGAGCGCCGCCGTCACTTCCAGTCGCTCGTCCACCGACAGCATGTCGTATTCGCTGGCCAGGCCGGGGAAGACGACGCCCGTTGCGCCGGCGGCCAGGATGTATTCGAGCACATTGCGAGTGCCGTCCAGATCGAGCGCGCCCGAAGAAGTGAAAATCGTCGGGAGTATGGGAAATACGCCAGCCGGCTTCTTCATGCGCCGTGTCCTTGAACTTGCAGATGGAAATCGATGAAACCGGCCTCCGGAACGGCGAAGCTCCGGGGGCCGTGTTGCCTGGGTCTTGCCCTGCGGATTATTATTGCTATAATAGCGACAAATGGCAACGGAGCCGCCTGAGCGGACGGGCGGTTCCGAACGACAAATCCGTAGAGGTAAGGAGCGACCGGGAGGGAGCGCTCTGATCGGCCAGCCGGATGCCCGCGGTAACGTGCGGCATGCAGGGTGGCGATGCCCGGTTCGCTCCCCATTGAGGGAGGACACCGTAATGCGCAATACCCGCCGTACGATCCTGTCGTCGCTGCTTGCGCAGGTGTTGTTCGCCTCGCTGCCGGCAACTGCTCAATCCGCTGCTCCGGACACACCGAGCACTCCGGAACGGGCGCCGACACCGCAACCGCAAACCGGCAGCACCGCGCAGGACCAGAGCCAGGCCGGGCCACCGCAAGGCGCCGCGACACAGCAGGGTCAGGACGGCGTCCAGACCATGGAGCGGATGACCGTGCGCGGCATCGCCGGCAGCCTGGAAGCCTCGCGCGACATCAAGCGCGATTCGCCGCAGATCGTCGACGCGATCGTCGCCAACGACATCGGCAAGCTCCCGGACACCAACGTCGCCGAATCGCTGGGGCGCGTCGCCGGCGTGCAGCTCGAACGCGGCATGGGGCAGGGCAGCGACGTGCTGGTGCGCGGCTTGCGCGAGAACGTTTATCTCTACAACGGCCGTCCGATCTACGACGCCACTGGGCGCGGCGGCAACGGCCTCGATCAGCTCAACACATCGACTTACGGCTTGCTGACCCTGGTGCCTTCCGAACTGATTTCACGTCTGTCGGTCACCAAACTCGCCGGCGCTGATCAGATCGCGGGTGGATTGGGCGGCATCATCGACATCGAAACGCGCCTGCCGCTGTACGGCGACGGCACGCAGAACGTCGCGAGCTTCTCCGGCAGCTATGACGAGCTGGCGCGCAAGAGCGGCGGGCAGGGCTTCGCGCTGTTGTCCCTGCGTTCCGAGGATCAGCGCTTCGGCGCCATGCTCGCCGCCACCTACAGCCAACGCGAGGTGGTGCAGCAAGGGCTCGACACCTTCTCCGGCTACGCGGCCTTTAAGGACAGCAACAACGACCCGACGCGCACGCGCTTCGGCAGCACCGACATGCGCGCGCAGGCCATCGACGACGATCGCAAGAAGGTCGGCGCCAGCATCATCCTGCAATGGCGTCCCGTCGACGGCGTCGAGATCACCGCCGACACCTTCTATTCGAAGCAGAACGCCAATCGCGATCGCTACTGGCTGGCGTTCAATCCCAGCGCCAACATCAGCAATGCGGTCTATTCGGACAACGACATCCTGGTCGCCGGCCGTTCGACCGGCCCGGTGCAGGCCAACACCGAGATCGCCGACATCGACAGCGACATCTGGTCGACGGCGCTGAAGGCCACCTTCAATGCGAGCGAGCATCTGGACGGCTCGGTCGAGGCATCCTACGGCCGTTCCAGCGCCCGATACCACCAGCGCTACATGCGTCTGCAACCGATGGCCGGCATCACCTCGGTGGTCGACTTCGATCTGCGGGATGGCGATTTCGGCAGCTTCAACATCAGCGGCGTCGATCTGACCGATCCGTCGCAGATGCGCCTGTCGATCCTGTTCGACAACGACTACCGCGCCCAGACCGACAACCGCGGATTGCGCACCGACTGGACCTGGAGCTTCGATTCGGGCGCAGTGCGCGCGCTGGATTTCGGCGTCCGCTACAACAAGCTGGAGAGCGAGCAGAATCCCTCTCGCGCCGACATTCGCCCCGCCGGTGGCATTCCGGCAACGGCGCTCGGTGATTTCCTGCGCACGTACAGCAACAACAACTTCATGCGCGGCGAGTTCGACGGGTTGCCACGCAGCTTCCTGGCCAGCTACCGCGAGGCGTTCAGTGGTTGCGCGGCGTTCGGCGCACTGCCTCAGATCAGTCGCGACCCGCAGTGCCTGGACGGCATCAACAATCCGCAGGCCTATGCCAGCACCTTCGACATCAACGAGGATTTCTTCGAGGGCTACACCAAGCTCGACTGGGACACCCAGGTCGGCGGCATGCCGCTGACGGGCAACGTCGGCGTGCGCTACGTGCAACGCGAACTGGATTCGCGCGGCTATCTGCTCGGCGTCAACAACGTGCCGCAGTCCATCGACTACACCCGCACCGATCGCGAGTGGCTGCCTTCGGCGACCGCCAAGCTCGACATCACGGACAAGCTGGTCCTGCGCGGCGGCGCGGCGCGCGTGGTGGCGTTCCCCAACACGGAAGATCTCAACAACGGCGTGATGCTGTACAACAACGCCGTGTTCGAGGGTGGGGTACAGATCACGCCCGGTACCGGTGTCGGCGGTGCGCCGGCGCTCGATCCGTTCAAGGCCGATCAGTACGACCTGTCGCTGGAGTACTACTACGACGAGGGCGCGTTGCTCTCGGCGGGCCTGTTCTACAAGGACGTGTCGACCTTCATCGTGCAGCGCCAGAACGCCGAGACCTACGGTGGCGTCAACTATCTGATCAATCGCAAGGTCAACGGCGATCAGGCCACCATCCAGGGCGCGGAATTGCTCGCGCAGGTGCCGTTCACCTTCCTGCCGGGCGCGCTGAGCAATTTCGGCGTCGTCGCCACGTATACCTACATCGACTCCAAGACGCCGATCAAGGATGTCACCGGGCGGTCGCTGACGTTCCCGGGCCTGTCGAAGAACAACGCCAACCTGATCCTCTACTACGAAACCGGTCCCTTCAACGCCCGTGTCGCGTACAACTGGCGCGACAAGTATCTGGTGGGCTTGTCGGCCGCGGCCACCGGCATCTACAACGACACTTATTCGGACCTGGCGGCCTCGATCGGCTACGATTTCAGCGACCGGCTTTCGTTGCAGGTGGAGGCGAGCAATCTGCTCGACAGCCAGCAGCGCACCTACGACGGCAGCGACGAAGGGCTACGCACCAACGTCGTATATGGCCGGAACTACATGGCGACGATGACCTGGCGTTTCTGAGGGCAGATATGCAGAACAGGAAGGCGTGGAGGTGAACGGCGTATCGTTGGCCGGTCGTGCGGCGATCGTCACCGGCGCGGCGAGCGGTATCGGCGCCGAAGTGACGCGCCGGTTGCGCGAGCAGGGTGTGCGCGTCGGCGGCATCGATCTGCGGCCGGCGCCGGAAGCCACGTTGTCGCTGCAAGCCGACTTGCGCGACGACGCAGCCCTGGCGACGGCGGTGCGGGCCGCCACGGCGGCACATGGCGCGGCGACGATCCTGGTGCACTGCGCGGGAGTCTGTCCGCCGGGATCGGTGCTCGATTCGGAAGATGCGTTGTATCTGGACATCTACGACAGCAATGTCGTGTCCGCGGTACGCCTGCTGCGTCATTGCGTTCCCGGCATGCGTGATCTCGGCGGCGGTTCGGTGGTGGTCGTGTCGTCGATCAATGCGCGTTTCGCCACGCCGAATCTGGCCGCCTATGCGGCGAGCAAAGCGGCACTCGAATCGCTGGTGCGCACCGCCGCGCTCGAATTCGCGCCGTGGCAGGTGCGCGTCAATGCCGTGGCGCCGGCTTCGATCGATACGCCGATGCTGCAGGCTTCGTTCCAGCGCGCCGATGATCCTCAAGCCGCGCGTATGCGCAACATCGGCCGGCATCCGCTCGGCCGTCTCGGCACCGCGGAGGATGTGGCGGAACTGGCGCTGTTCCTGGCGGGCGAAGGAAGCCGCTGGATCACCGGCGGGGTTTTTCCGGTCGACGGCGGCGCCGGCATGACGCGGAGCTGAGGACGGCGAATGGGGCAGGATTTCATCGCGATCAACTGGGGCAGCTCCAATTTCCGCACGTATTTGTTGAACGAAGCCGGTGTCGTGCAGGACGCCTGGATCGAGGCATCCGCCATCGCCGCGCTCGATCGGCCGGCCATGGAAGCCAGGGTCGAGCAGGTCGGTCAGCGCTGGCCCAACGTGGGAAGCCTGTATGCCTGCGGCATGATCGGTTCGAATATCGGTTGGGAGGAAGTCGCTTACGTCGATTGTCCGATCGGTCTCGATGGACTCGCGTCACGGCTGCATTCCACGCGCATCGCCGGACGCATCATGCGCATCGTGCCGGGATTGGCTTGCCGTCGTGCCGCCGACGGTGCGCCGGACATCATGCGTGGCGAGGAAACCGAACTGTTCGGCCTGCTGTGCGCGGGTCGTCTGCCGCGCGACGGCATGGTTGCCTTGCCCGGGACGCACAGCAAATGGGTGCGGATCGTGGATGGCCGTGTCGAGGAATTCATGACGGCGATGTCCGGCGAGATCTTCGATCGACTCACCGCCGCGGGTTTGCTCGCGTCGATCGTTGGCGCGCCGGCGACCCCCGGCCCTGCATTTCACGCAGGCGTGCAGGCAGGCGCGCGCGGCGCGCTGGGGCTGGGCACTTTGCTGTTTGGTGCCCGCGCGCGCGTGATTCGCAAGGAACTCGCGCGTGACGACGCGGCATCGTACCTGCGCGGGTTGCTCATCGGTGCGGAAATCGCCGATGTCCAGGCCACGTATCCACTCACAGCCGATCAAACGATCACATTGATTGGCGCAGGCCCGGTCTGCGCGATGTACGCGGAAGCGCTGGCGCGCTTGAATCTGAATTCGGCAACCGTCGATGCCGCCGACGCCACGACGAAGGGATTTTCAGCATTGCATGCGGCTGCGATGTCGGTGGCTTGATCCGCAATTACTTCAAGAGAAATCCTTACGGATCGTGGGGTTTCCTCCAATATCCTGATCGCATTTCATTCTCGTCATCAGACAGGATTTCGCCGCGAATGGAACGCGGCGATAAATGCCCTAATTAAACCTAATTGCAACGAAAAGTATCCACTCGTATGCTGGATTATGTGAGGCGTGCGTCGGATTTTTTTGATTGCAGTAGGTGCGGCTGTATGCCTGTTGATTGATGTCATTTCAATGATGAGGAATTGCCATGGGTTTGCGATTTGGTCCAGATTTTCCAAAAGAAACTTACATTCCACATGCCTTTCAGGAGGCAACGATCGATCTCGGCGAGGTCGTGATGAACTACGCCGTGGCCGGCGAGGAATCGGCCCCGGCACTCCTGCTGCTTCCTGCGCAGGCTGAATCCTGGTGGGCCTACGAGGCCGCAATGCAGCAGCTGGCGGCCGATTACCGTGTTTATGCGGTCGATTTGCGCGGCCAGGGAAAAACGACACGAACGCCAGGCCGTTATACCGTCGATAACATCGCCAACGATGTGGTTCGCTTCATCCAGCTGGTCATCGGGCGTCCGGCCATCGTTGCCGGGAATTCGTCGGGCGGCGTCGTTGCCGCATGGCTCGCTGCTTACGCGCCGCCAGGTTTGGTGCGCGCGGTGTACCTGGAGGATGCGCCGATCTTCAGTTCCGAACTCACTCCCGCTTGTGGCAATGGCTTGCATCAATCGGCGGTCAGCAATTTGTTCTGGCTTTTCAGTACCTATTTGGGCGATCAATGGTCCGTTGGTGACTGGGAAGGCATGATCGCCGCAGCGCCCTCGAAAATTCCCCCGTGGGTGCTGGCATGGATTGCAAAATCGGATGGCCCGCCGCAGAACCTCAAGGAATATGATCCGGAGTGGGGGCGTGCCTTTCTTTCCGGAACCGCGACGGCCGGCTGCAGCCAAAAGGAGATACTGCAATCGGCCAAGGTGCCCATGCTTTTCACTCACCATTACCGCGGGGCTGACCCTGTTACGGGCGAGCTGCACGGGGTGGCATCGGATCTTCAAATCAACTACGCACGTACTTTGGTCGAAAAGGCGGGACAGCGCTTCGACTACCAATCTCTGCCGGACAAGACACATGCCCTGCATGAGGCGGAACCGGAGTTGTACGTTTCTATTCTCAAAGAATGGGCGAAGGGTTTGGTGTAGGCAGATGTTTGGATGCCGTTCCCGTTTCGGCTCGGCGCCCAAATAGGCAAGCGCTGCGTTGAGTGCGCAGCGCTTGCAAGTTACGTCAAATTTTCAGTGGACTGAATGTTCAGGGGAGCGGCGTCGGCTCCACCGGATTCCCGACCGGAATCTGCGAGCAATTTTGCGGCGCCGCGAAACCCGCGAACCGGCCGTTCACCCAGAGCAGCATCTCGGGAATCCATTGCAAGGTGGCCCCGACATGGCTGAGCAACGGATTCTCGCTGTATTGGACCTTGACGCCGCGCGAACAATAATCGCGGGCCAGCGTCCGCACGTCGCCAGCGATCATGACGCCGTCGCCGCGGCCGATGCCCGGTTTATTGCCCAGCGTTCCTTCGAGTTCTCCAGCGGCGCCCTGCACGATATGCAATGGCACTGACGGTGTGCCGCCCGTGCTCATGATCAGATCGTTCGCGGCTTCCACGAGTACCGGGACCTTCTCCGGAATCTGGTATTCCGGCTTGGCGATCGCGCTCCACGTCAGTCCGGGATACTGATACAGGACGTTGATGATCGAGGCCTTCTGCAGCCGTTCGTTGAGCGTCAAGCCGTAGTCATTGAGATAGGGTTTCAGATCGATATCGAACGAGCGCGCGATGCCGATGAGTGCTGCGGGCATGATCCCGGCCCATCCCAGGCTGCCTTCGACGTAGTGCAGGTTGTGCAACGGCTGCACCAGCACGCCGCCCATCGACGCTCCGATGATGCGCTTGTCCATGTCGGGCGCATAACCGGGTGCAAGCTCGGCCGCCCATTCGGTTGCGATCGCGCCGCCGGAATAGCCGATCAGCGCGGCTTTGGTATAGCTGGGCAGACCGACTTCCCGCGAGTTGAACGTGGCCCGCAAGGAATCCAGGGTATTCATGCCGTACTCCGGCCCGGCCGCGAAGTTTGCCTGCTGGCCCTGGGTGTCCGGGATCGTGATGCTGTAACCCTGGCTCAGAAGCGGAGCGATCAGCAGCGATTCGACATTCGGGATCAACCCGCCGAGCGTCACCCCGCCCGAGATCGCATACGACGGCTCATCATCGGGATTGAGCGAATCGTAGAACGACTGATACGAGACCAGCTTCTTCGGGCCGAAGTACAGAACCGGTTGGACCACGGACGTGACATTCACCGTCGCCTGTCCGAGCTGTCCCGTCGAGCGATACAACAGCTGTGTGTTCTTGATCGGCAGCGGAAACCCGATGACGTGGTAAGGGATGGTGCGGGTCTTCAACACCGTGCCAGGTGCAATGTCTTCCAGCGGTGTGCTGCCGTCGTATCGGTAGAACGGATCCTGGCC
>NZ_JAJAVH010000013.1 GCF_020511115.1 Luteimonas panaciterrae | reverse complement strand
CGGGCTGAACTACATGCAGCAGCGGTACTACGATCCCAATATCGGTCGGTTCCTCTCCACCGATCCGGTTACTGCCTATGAGAAGCCCGGGCAGAACTTCAATCGGTACTGGTACGCGAACAACAATCCCTACAAGTTCACTGATCCGGATGGACGCTGCGTCATGCCTGGCAGTGACTTATGTGGAAAGACCATTGAGACAGTCCAAGCTCAAGTGAGTGCGTCGCAGGCTATTCAGCAGGAATCAGAGAAGATTTCGAATGCAGTTGAAGGAGTTGCAGGAAAGATGAATGCGGCATCCACAACAGCGATTGGCTATTCAGTTGGGAGTAGCGCAGCAATTGCTGGGTTTGTCACTGGGACGGATGTGAAGATTACATTTGATAATAATGCAATCCAATTTGAAAACGTGCCTGATTGGATCATGCCCGGCGCCATAACGATAGGCAATGCTATTATATATGGTGAAAGCTCTGACCCAACAAATGTACAGCTCTTGTCCCAAGAGACGCTTGGTAAGGAAGAGATGCAGCATACTATCCAAGCTGAATCATTGGGTCCGCTTTATTTGCCAGCGCACGCTGTTTCAAAAATGTCTGGTTATTTGATTGATGGAAAGGATCACGGTCCCGCGGATTTTCTTGAAAGAAACCCGCATTCTAGGGAGCCAAGGCCATGAGTATTTTATTAAAATGTATGATTCTGGTTGTAGCCATGACTTTAGCGGGATGCCCGTTAGAGCCAAGAATTTTTATTCATAATGATAACGATAAGAATCTCACAGTTGTTTCAAAAAAAATTTCTTTTGACATTAAAAAAAACGAAACAAGGGAGATTCCAAATAATGGTAATTCCCTTGACAGGAATCCCCGAGGGGAGATGTTGCTGCGCATTAAAGATGAAAACGGAAGTCGATGCTATATTATGCTGTTACCAAAAAATGTTCCGGCCGATTTGTATTTTGGGACCGGAAGAGTTATTACTGTCAAATTAATAGCGTCGCGTGATAATGAGGTCTATATAATTCCACATCTCTCGAATTTGGATGATTTCTCAGCGGTTCATAATATTAAAAATCAGCCAAAGCTGTTGAGTTGTGTGCAGAATCATCAGTGATGCGGAAACAGGGATGGAATCAGGGCCAGAGTCGACTTTTTCTGTGATCATTGACGTTCGCCGGATAAATGCGAGGGAGGGGGTAATCTGCCCCCCAAAGCACTAAGGCCGCATCGTTGCGGCCTGTCGCTGTTGGGCCAGTGAGCAGGCCCAAGCTATTTGTTGCTTCTACGGAGCGGTTGAACTTTGGGCCGCCCTTAACGGCACTTTAATTACATCCGAAACCGCCATAGAATCGGCTGTCCATGCTAAAAGGATGATGCGTGGATGCAGTAAGTTATTGAAATAATTGATGTTTATTGAGCTTGATGGCTCGTGCCAGCGTGTTTCTGGGACGGTTGTCACGCATCTTGAAGACCTTAGAGAGAGAACAACATGACTACGAAGACCCACACGCTGCGCGATGCCATCGCGCTGGCGCTCGCTGTCGGTTCTGCAGCGTTCGCAACTGCAGGTACCGCCTTCGCACAGGATGCTGCATCAGGCGATGAAACCAAGACGCTCGACCGCATCCAGGTTACCGGCTCCAACATCCCCCGTACCGATGCTGAAACAGCTTCACCCGTGCAAATCATCTCGCGTCAGGAAATCGACCGTACCGGCAAGACCAGTCTCGCCGACTATCTGCAAACCCTCACTGTCGATGGCGCAGGATCGATCCCTAAGAGTTTCGGCGGCGGATTCGCTGCGGGCGGTACTGGCGTTTCTTTGCGTGGCTTGGGTGCCGGTTCGACGCTCGTTTTGTTGAACGGCCGTCGCATGGCGCCGTTCGGCTTGGCTGACGACGGCCAGAAGACGTTCACCGACCTCAGCACGATTCCGCTCGAGGCCGTGGAGCGCGTCGAAGTTCTGAAAGATGGCGCCTCCGCGATCTATGGCTCCGATGCGATCGCTGGCGTCGTCAACGTCATTCTTCGCAAAGACTTCGAAGGCGCCACGGTGAAGGCGTCCTACGGTACGTCGCAGGACGGTGGCGGCAGTGAACGTAAAGGTTCGCTGACCTGGGGCACCGGCGATCTGTCTTCTGACGGCTACAACTTCTTCTTCAACATTGAAGGCTCGAAGCTGGACCGTATTACGATCAAGGACCGCAAGGACCGCAAGTGGATTGGCAGTGGTGATTCCCGTCGTTGGGGCTATGCGCTGACGGATAGTAATTTGGCTGGCTGGCTTCCGGGGGGCACATTGACCCCAGGCTCCTCTCCGCTTGGTGCAATTCGTCGTCCGGACGGGACCTGGCAAGGACTTGGAACGGCTGCTGATTGCGCAAGGTTTAGCAAAGTCGATCAAACGGATGCCAACGGCGGCTGTATCTGGGATCCGAATCTGCTGTCTGACATGATGCCTGAGGAAAGCTACGTCAACTTCTTTGCGCGCGGCACCTTTGCACTGTCTGATTCGGCGGAGCTGTATACCGAATTCGGCTATTCGAACAAGAAGAGTAGTTTTGACTCCACGCCTTCCGGCGTAAGCGGTGCAGGCGGCTTCCCTGGCGGTATCGTCAACAACGCATCTGGTCCGACTGCCACCATTCTCGGTGCGCTTCATCCCGATAATCCGATTGGTGTGGATGGACGTCTGCGTTATTCGACCTTTGCCAACGTCGGGACCCGCTCTGGAGAGGTTCAGAACGATTTCATGCGCTTCCTGGCCGGAGTCAAAGGCACTGCCGGTGCTTGGGACTACGACGTTGGTTACATGCACTCACAGACTTCGTTGAACCAAACGCAGCGCGGCTATATTCGTAAAAGCGTTCTCCATGAAGTTTTGACCAACCCGAACAATGCCTATGGTGGATGGCTGCGGCTTGGTGCCAATGCCGGGTTGACGCCTCAGTCGGTGCTTGATGCAGTGTCCCCGGATCTGAAAGATTCGTCCAAAACGGGATTGGACCTCGTCGACTTCAAGTTGTCGCGTGCTTTGATGGATTTGCGCGGCGGTCAACTGGGTATAGCGATGGGTGCTGAATGGCGCCGTCAGACTGCGACGCGTAACCCGACACCCTATACCGATGTTGGCGATATCGTTGGCTTGGGTTATTCGGCATTCTCGGGCAGTCAGACCGTCACTGCAGCCTATGTCGAATTGAATGCCCCGGTGCTTGAATCGTTGGAGCTTAATGCTGCGGGTCGTTTCGACAGCTACAAGGATGGCGACAATTCGTTTACGCCCAAGTTCGGTGCCAAATGGAAGCCGACTGATTGGCTCGCTATCCGTGGTAGCTACGCGAGAGGCTTCCGCGCTCCAAACCTCGCCGAGCTCAATGGGTTCTCTGTCGGATTCACCGGATTGGCTGACCCAGTGCGTTGCCCGGGTGGTGTGCCGATCGCTTCTGGCATAGCGTGCACGCCGACTGTCGCAGCGGCCAACCAGGCGAATCCGAACCTGAAGCCTGAGAAGTCGAAGAGCTATTCGTTGGGTATTGTGCTGCAGCCGACATCGAGCACCTCGTTGACGATCGATGGCTGGCAGATTGAGCGCACGGATGAAATCATCCCGCTTGACGCAGGTATTGCTTTGCAGCAGGGCTTGTTCGTGCGTGGCGACGATGAGGTTCCGGGTTTCCCGGGTTCCGGTACCTTGCTGGCAGTATTTACGCCTTACATTAATGCCGATTCGTCGAAGGTGCGTGGTGTCGATCTTGATTTCCAGCAGAAGTTTGACATCGGCAACTACGGCAAGCTGAGGCTCGACATGCAGTGGAGCCATCTGATTCGCTATGAGCGCACGGTCAATGGCGAGACGATCAATTTCGCCGGCACGCATGACAACTGCAACGTCACCAACTGCATCGGCACACCGAAGGACCGCATCAACCTGGGTCTGACTTGGGATGTTGGAGACTGGAGCGTGAGCGGCGTGGTCAACTATCGCGGCAAGTTCGACAACACCGAGCCGCTTAACAACCACGAGTGGGATTCGGAGAATAAGCAGTATCTCTGCACGACGGTTTATGCAGATGGTCGCGATGCTCCGGGTGGATGCGAAATTCCGTCGTTCTATTCGATCGACTTGTCGGCGAACTGGAAGGCTACGGATTCTTGGGAAGTATTCGGTTCGATTCAGAACGTGACTGACCGCATCGCTCCGCTGGATCTGACCACCTATGGTGGCCTGCATTACAACCCGCTGGACGTGAGCGGTGCGATTGGCCGTTACTTCACCATCGGTGCGAAGTTCAACTTCAAGTAATACGTTTCACTGCTGTAAACAAAAGGCCCCTTGCGCAAGCAAGGGGCCTTTCTTTTGGCCTCCCGGATTCCGCGCCCGCCAACTATGGCGAGCGGCGGTATGCCGGAGGGTGCTTCAGCGACCCAGCTCGAACACGACGTCGAGATTCGCGCTCAGCGTGGTTTCACCCGGCGACACGGGCGAGAAAGCATCAAGCGCCTCGGCCTTGGCCGACCGCATCGCCATCATCGGCACCGGCGGACGGAAACCCGCGCCTTCGCTGACGCTGACGATCCGCTTCACCTGCATGCCTAGCGACTTGGCATACATCTCGGCGCGCTTCTGCGCCTTCTCCAGCGCGGCGCGGCGGGCTTCGTCGTAGACGGCTTCCGGTTCGTCGATCTCGAAGCTGGGGCCGTTGACCTGGTTGGCGCCGCTGGCGACCAGGGCATCGAGCACCTTGCCGAGCTTGCTGATGTCGCGGACCTTGATGTTCACGGTGTTGCTGGCCTCGTAGCCGGTGATCTGCGGCGGCTGGTTCTCGTTGTACTTGTAGTTCGGGTTGACGCTGATGCCGCTGGTCTGGATGTCCTTCTCGGCGATGCCGGCGGACTTGATCGTGGACATGACCTTGGTCATCTGCTCGGCGTTGGCGCGCAGGGCGGCATTGGCGTCCGTGGCCCGGGTGACGACGCCGGTCGAGAGCGTGGCGACGTCGGGCGTCCGCTTGGCTTCGGCCTGGGCCGAGACCGAGAGCAGGGTGCCGTCGCTGGTGGCGTAGGCGGGGGCGGGGTTCTGGGCGCAGGCGGTGGTCATCGTGGTCACACTCAGTGCAAGGGCGCTGGCGAGCAGCAACGGGCGAAGGGTGATGCGGGGCATGGAACTCTCCTTTTCGGACGAGGGCTAGGGTTGTCAGTCCCTAGTGAACGGGTCGTGAGTCGGAACGGGGTTAAATGATCCATCATCCGGGGCGTTGAAGGGTCGCAGGGTATCCTTGTCCGATGCTGTATCTCGCTTCGCAATCGCCGCGCCGCCGCGAACTGCTGGCCCGTTTCGGGCTGGCGTTCGAGGTATTGGACATCGATATCCCCGAGCGCCGCGAGCCTGGCGAGTCGCCTCTAGGCTACGTGAAGCGGGTCGCGCACGAGAAAGCCGCGGCTGGCCTGCAGCGCGTGGACACCGGCGCCACGGTGCTGGCGGCCGATACCGAGGTGGTTCTGGACGACGAGGTCTTCGGCAAGCCCCGCGACGATGCCGACGCGGAGGCGATGCTGCGCAGGCTGTCGGGGCGCACGCACGAGGTGATCTCGGTGGTGGCGCTGGCTTCGGGCGGGCGCGTCGCCGAGGCGGTCAGTGTCACCGAGGTCAGCTTCGCCGCGCTGGACGATGCCGCTATCACGGCCTATGTCGCCAGCGGCGAGCCGCGCGGCAAGGCGGGGGCGTATGCCATCCAGGGGGCGGCCGAGGCGTTCGTGCGGCACCTGTCCGGCAGTTATTCCGGGGTGATGGGGCTGCCGTTGCACGAAACGGCGCGCCTGCTGCGGGAATTCGGAATTGCATTGGAAAGTCCGCGCATCGCAGCTGCGCCGTCAGCGCGGCAAGGTGTGCGGGCTCTTGCAGAGGGATCCGCGTAATGACCGAAGAAATCCTGGTCAACGTCACCCCGCGCGAGACCCGCGTCGCCGTGGTCGAGAACGGCATGCTGCAGGAACTGCACATCGAGCGCGGTTGGAGCCGCGGCGTGGTCGGCAACATCTATAAAGGCAAGGTCCAGCGGGTCATGCCTGGGATGCAGGCGGCGTTCGTCGAGATCGGCCTGGAACGCGCCGCCTTCCTGCATGCCAACGACGTCATGCGCTCGCTGCCGGCGGCCGAGCTGCGGGATGATGCGCTGAAGGGCGAGGACATCGAGGCCGACGACGCGGTGCGTCCGCCGCCGCCACCCGTGCCGCCGATCGGCGAACTGCTGCGCGAAGGCCAGGAGATCGTGGTGCAGGTGGTGAAGGACCCGATCGGCAGCAAGGGCGCGCGGCTGACCACGCAGATCAGCATTCCGTCGCGCTATCTCGTGCTGCTGCCGCAATCGCGCGTGGTCGGCGTGTCCGCGCGCATCGAGGACGAGATCGAACGCCTGCGCCTGAAGGCGCTCGTAAGCGAACTCGCCATCCATGGCAGCCATCACGGCTATATCGTGCGCACCAATGCCGAAGGCCAGGCCTCGGAAGCGCTGGCGGAGGACATCGCCTATCTCGGCCGCGCCTGGGCACTGATCGAGCAGCGCGTGCGCGAGGCGCGCGTGGGGACCTGCGTGTACGAGGACCTGACGCTGCCGATGCGCGCGGTGCGCGATCTGATGCGGCGCGACGTCGAGCGGGTCAAGGTCGATTCGCGGGAAACCTGCGATCGCCTGCGTGCCTTCGCCGCGCAATACATGCCCGATCTCGCCGAGAAGATCGAACACTACAGCGGCGCGCGGCCGGTGTTCGATCTGTATGGCGTGGAGGACGAGATACAGCGTGCGCTGGAGAAGGAAGTGCCGCTGAAATCCGGCGGTTACTTGGTGATCGACCAGACCGAGGCGATGACCACGGTCGACGTCAACACCGGCTCCTTCCTCGGTCAGCGCAATCTGGAGGAAACCGTCTACCGCACCAATCTGGAAGCGGCGCAGGCGGTGGCGCGACAACTGCGCCTGCGCAATCTCGGCGGCATCATCATCATCGATTTCATCGACATGAACGATGCGGAGCATCGCCGCCAGGTGCTGCGCACGCTGGAGAAATCGCTGGCGAAGGATCACGCCAAGACCACGGTGTACGACTTCTCGCCGCTGGGCCTGGTCGAAATGACGCGCAAGCGCACGGTGGAGAGCCTGCAACGCCAGCTCAGCGAGCCCTGCCACGAATGCGGCGGCCGCGGCATGCTCAAGACGGCCGAGACCGTGACCTACGAAATCTTCCGCGAGATCGTGCGCGCCGTGCGCCAGTTCGAGGCCGCGCGGCTGCTGGTGATCGCATCGCCGAAGGTGGTGGCGCGCATCACCGACGAAGAGTCGGCGGCCGTGGCGGAACTGGAGGAGTTTCTCAGCAAATCGATCCGTTTCCAGGCCGACGAGCAATATCTGCAGGAGCAGTTCGATGTCGTGCTGCTCTAAGTCGTATCGCTTGGCAATGGCGGGCTGATGTCGACGCTGCGCCGCAACCTTCGCCATCTCCGCCGCTGGGCGTGGTACGCGATCGCGATCGTGCTGGTGCTGATGGCGCTGACGGCCGGCGTGGTCAGCCAGTTGCTGCCGTTGGCCGAGCGGCATCCGCAGTGGGTGGCCGAATGGCTCGGCGAGCGGGTGCATCGTCCCGTGCATTTCGATCGGCTGAAGACGCAGTGGACGCGCCGGGGGCCGCTGCTGCAGCTCGAAGGCCTGCGCATCGGCGACGGCACGGAGACGTTGCAGATCGGCACCGCGGAAATCCTCGTCTCGCAATACGCTGGCCTGTTGCCGGGACGTTCCTTCACCGAACTGCGCCTGCGCGGTCTCGACCTCACCTTGCAGCGTGACGATGCCGGCCGCTGGCACGTGCGCGGCTTGCCGGGTGAGCGTCAGTCGACCGAAGACCCGTTCGCGCCGCTGGAAGGATTGGGCGAATTGCAGGTCATCGGCGGCAAGTTGCGTGTCGATGCGCCCGGCATCGGCATCCGCACGCAGATTCCGCAGATCGACCTGCGCCTGCGCGTGGACGGCGAGCGCGTCCGCATCGGGGCGCGTGCGCGCATGCGCGAGGACACGACATCGGCTGGTGGCACATCGGCTGGTGGCACATCGGCTGGTGGCACATCGGCTGGAAGTACGTTCGAGACCCGGTCCGATTTCAATCGCCGCAGCGGTGATGGCCGCAGCTATCTGATCGCCGAGGATACCGATCTGTCGGCCTGGACGTCGCTGCTGCACTTCGCGGGCGTCGGGGTGGCGCGCGGCAGCGGCCGCATCGAAGTCTGGGCCGATCTGAGCAAGCATCGCGTGACCGGCGTCACCGTGGAATCCGAGTTGACCGATCTGCGTCTGCAAGGCGCGGCGATCGCGGGCCGCACGGTGGTGCCATTCCTCGATTTCGAACGCCTGGAAGTGGCCGGACGCGCGCGCATGGATGCCGACGGTTGGCGTTTCGATGCCTCGCGTCTGCGTCTGGGCAGCAAGCGCGAACCGCAGACGCTCGATGGTCTCGTCGTCGCCGGCGGAAAGCGTTTCGCGCTGCTGGCCGATCGCATCAATGCCAGTCCGCTGTTCGCGCTCGCGGCCTTGAGCGATCGCCTCGATCCGGGCACGCGCACCTGGCTGCTGGACAGCAAGCCGGAGACGCTGCTGCACGGCATCGAAGTCGCTGGCCGCCTCGATGGCCCGATGCATGTGCGTGGCCGCATCGAGAATCTGCGTTTCGCGGCGCACGGCACCACGCCTGGCATCAGCGGGCTCTCGGGCACGCTGGATGGCGATGGCGATGGGTTCAGCTTCGCCTTCGATCCGGCGGCGACATTCCGTTTCGATTGGCCGCCGGGTTTCGGCGCGCCGCACGACGTGCATCTGCAAGGCAGCGTCGCTGGCTGGCGCGAAGGTACCGGCTGGAAAGTGGAAACCGGCGCGCTGCGCATCGACGGCGTCGGCTACGGCGCCGACGTGCGCGGCGGTCTATGGTTCCAGGGCGACGGCACCAAGCCCTACATCGATCTGGCCGCGAAGCTCGACGACATCGCCGTGCCGGTCGCCAAGCGCTTCTGGGTGCGGCACCGGATGTCGGTCAACACCGTGCACTGGCTCGACAACGGGCTGGTGGGTGGTCATGTGCAGGACGGTCGCGCCGTGGTGTCCGGCGATCTCGACGATTGGCCGTTCCGCAGCGAGTCGGGGCAGGCGGCGAAGGGCCTGTTCGAAGCGGATGCGCATCTCGCAGGCGCGATCGTGAAATTCCAGCCGGAGTGGCCGCAGGTCGATCACCTTGACGGCGAGGTGAATTTCGTCGCCGACGGATTCACGGTGAAAGGCAAGGGCGCGATCGCCGGTGTGCCGATCACGAAGCTCGAGGCCGGCATTCCGCATTTCGACAAGGCCGAGCTTGCCGTGCGCGCCGACATCGCCGGAGATGCCGGCGCGGCACTGACGCTGATGCGGCAGAGCCCGCTGCACAAGCGCATCGGCGAGACGCTCGACAATCTGACCGCCAGCGGACCGATCGCATCGCAATTCGCGCTGGATATCCCGTTGCATCGCGGCGCGCCCGATCCCTACGTGCCGAGGATCGCCGGCACCGTGGTGCTGGATGGCGCCAAGCTTGGCGAGAAGCGCTGGAAGCTCGCGTTCGAGGACGTGCGCGGCACGGCGAAATACGACGAGAAGGGCTTCGACGCGGAGCGGATGCGCGCGTTGCACGAAGGAAGCCCCGGAACACTGTCGCTGCGCACCGGGCCGGGCCATGTGCGTGATGCGTCGCAGGCGTTCGAGGCCGAACTCAACACCGTGAGCGATGCCGATGCGCTGCTCGATCGCGTCTCCGACATGGCGTGGTTGAAGCCGCATGTCGATGGGCGTTCGATGTGGACGGTCGGCGTGACGATTCCGAAGACACCGGCATCCGCATCGGCGGTTTCGCCACCGACACTGCTGCAACTGCGCTCCGATCTGGTCGGAACGCGGTTCGCGCTGCCGGCGCCGTTGAACAAACCGGCGTCAGTGGCGTTGCCCACGAAGATCGAAACGCCGCTGCCGCTCGGCGAAGGCGATATCTCGGTCGCGTTCGGGCAACGGATGGCATTGCGCGCACGTACTGCGAACGGGCGCACCGGCATCCGCATCGCACTCGGCAGCCATCAGGTGACCGAGGCGCCGCCAGCGTCGGGTCTGGTCGTGAGCGGCCGCACGCCCACGCTCGATGCGATCGACTGGGCTGCGCTGACGATGGGCGGGGAGGGCAAGGGGCTGTCGCTGCAGCGCGTGGATGTCAACGCGGATCGTCTCAATCTCGTCGGCGGCAGTTTTGCCAATGCCCGCCTCACCGCGTCGCCGGCCACCGGCGGAACGGCGGTGCAGGTCGATAGCGCCTCGCTGGCCGGCACCGTGACGCTGCCGCGCGCGGAAGGCGCGGCGATCGTCGGCAAGTTCGATCGTCTGTACTGGACGACGGCGAAGCCCGATACCAAGCCATCCACGACGACGGCAGCGAATGCCGCCGCCACACCGCCGGCCGAGGATACGAACACGATCAATCCGGCGAACATTCCACCGCTGCAGCTGTCCGTCGACGATCTGCGCTTCGGCGAGGCCCAGCTCGGGCAGGCGACGCTGCGCACGCGTCCGGTGCCGGCGGGGTTGCGCATCGAGCAACTGCAGACGCGGGCATCGAAGCAACAGGTGGATGCGAGTGGTGATTGGCTCGGGCGCGGCGCCGGGGCACGCACGCGGCTCAAGGTCGACGTGAAGAGCGGGGATTTCGGCGCTTTGCTGGCGGGCTTCGGCTTCGGTGGACGGCTCGCGGGCGGTCATGGCGATGCGCATCTCGACGCGGCCTGGCCGGGCGCGCCGGGCGGATTCAAGGTCGCCGCGCTGGAAGGTTCGCTGTCGCTGATGATCAAGGACGGTCAGCTGGTGCAGGTGGAGCCCGGCGCGGGCCGCGTGCTCGGCCTGCTCAGCGTCGCGCAGTTGCCGCGGCGGTTGATGCTCGATTTCCGCGATTTCTTCTCCAAGGGCTTCGCCTTCAACCGGATCGGCGGTGGCGTGAGTTTCGGTGCCGGCCAGGCGCGCAGCAACGACATGAAGATCGAAGGGCCCGCGGCCAACATCCAGATCAGCGGCGCCGCCGATCTGCGTTCGCAGACCTTCGATCAGACCATCGAGGTGCAGCCGAAGTCCGGCAATCTGCTGACGGTGGCGGGCGCGCTCGTCGGCGGTCCCGTCGGTGCGGCGGTGGGGGCCGCGGCCAATGCGGTGCTGGGCAAGCCGCTGGGAGCGGTCAGCGCCAAGACCTATCGCGTCACCGGGCCTTGGAAGGATCCGAAGGTGGAAGTGGCGAGCAGCAAGAGCGCACCGGCCGTCGACAAACGCTGACGGCGGATACGCGCTAATCTGGCATTTCCCTATTGTTCCGGTGGGCGCGGCCGCCGAATCGCTTGCGATCCCTCCGCGCCGCCCCAACCTCACATTCATGCCTAATCAAGACAGTCCTCTCGTCCTCGCCCAGTCCCTTTTGCTGTCACCCGCCGGCCTCGATGCATCGGGGCTGGAACGCGCCTTCGGCACCCTGCTGGGGCCGGGCATCGATTTCGGTGATCTGTATTTCCAGCACGCGCGACGCGAAAGCTGGACGGTGGAAGACGGTATCGTCAAGGACGGTGCGCATTCGATCGAGCAGGGCGTGGGCGTGCGGGCGATCTCGGGCGAGAAGACCGGTTTCGCCTATTCCGACGACATCAACGGCCAGGCATTGCTGGCGGCGGCGCAGTCCGCGCGCGCCATCGCGCGGGAAGGCGATGCGCATAGCGCGCGGTCGTTGATCGCGGGCGCGGGACGTTCGCTGTACGTTGCGCAGGATCCAGTGGATGCGCTCGGCAATACCGCCAAGGTCGAGGCGCTGCGGCGCGTCGACAAATTGCTGCGTGCCGCCGATCCGCGTGTGAAGCAGGTGGTGGTGAGCCTGTCCGGCGGCGTCGACACGATCCTGGTCGCGCGCAGCGACGGCGTGCTCGCCGGTGATGTGCGCCCGCTGGTGCGGCTCAACGTCCAGGTGATCGTCGAACAGGACGGCCGCCGCGAATCCGGCTACGCCGGCTATGGCGGACGCTATTCCTACGAAGAGCTGCTGGGCGACGGCAAGCCTGAGAAGTTCGCGCGCGAGGCGCTGCGTCAGGCGCTGGTGAACCTGGAAGCCATCGACGCGCCAGCCGGCGTGATGCCGGTGGTGCTCGGTTCCGGCTGGCCGGGCGTGCTGTTGCACGAGGCGGTCGGGCACGGGCTGGAAGGCGATTTCAATCGCAAGGGCACCTCGACCTATGCCGGCCGCATGGGGCAGCGCGTGGCGTCGAAGGGCGTGACCATCGTCGACGATGGCACGCTCGCCAATCGCCGCGGCTCGCTCAACATCGACGACGAAGGCACGCCGACGCAGTGCACCACGCTGATCGAGGATGGCGTGCTGACCGGCTACATGCAGGACACGCTCAACGCGCGCCTGATGGGTGCCAAGCCGACGGGCAACGGCCGTCGCGAATCGTTCGCGCATCTGGTGATGCCGCGCATGACCAATACCTACATGCTGGCCGGGCAGGACGATCCGGAAGAGATGATCCGTTCGGTGAAGCGCGGCCTGTACGCGGTGAATTTCGGCGGCGGCCAGGTCGACATCACCAATGGCAAATACGTGTTCTCCGCCACCGAGGCCTATCTGATCGAGGACGGCAAGATCACCGCGCCGGTGAAAGGCGCCACGTTGATCGGCAACGGCCCGGAGACCATGCAGCGCGTGAAGATGATCGGCCACGATCTGGCGCTTGACGAAGGCGTCGGCGTCTGCGGCAAGGACGGGCAGAGCGTGCCGGTGGGCGTGGGGCAGCCGTCCTTGCTGATCGATCAGCTGACGGTGGGCGGGACGAAGGCGTGAGATTGCAAGGAAGCGAGTGGCGTGGCGAAAGTGGGACTACGGGCGAGACTCGTTCCCTTTCGTCATTCCCGCGTAGGCGGGAATCCATGGACTTTGCTTCAAGTCTCTCGATGTCGGAACGAACGTCCATGGATTCCCGCCTACGCGGGAATGACGAGCAAAGGCGCTTAACTTTCCTGCGCGTCGTCTTCGGCTTCCGGCTTTTCCACTCCGAGCAATTCGCGCAACTCGCGGAACAACTCCCGATAGCTGTGCGGCGGCTTGTTCTTCGCCCGCTCGTCTCCCGCGTTGCGGATCAGCGTGCGCAGCCGTTGACGATCGGCGCCGGGATGCTCGGCGAGCAGTTCACCGAGCGCCGTATCGCCTTCCTCGAGCAAGCGCTCGCGCCAGGCCTCGGCACGATGCAGCAACGCATTCTCGCGCCGCGCGGCCTCGCCGCCGGCGTCGAGCGCGTCGCGGATGGCATCCAGCGTCTCGTCCTCCTCGCGGCGCATCTGCTTGGCCAGATACGCCATCTGGCGCTTGCGGGCGATGTGCGAGGTAATGCGCTGCGCCTCGGCGATGTGCGGACGCAGATGGTCGGGGATCGGCAGCTTCGCCAGCCGGCCGGTGTCGAGATCGGCCAACTGGTGCGCCAGCGCCAGCACGTCGAGCGCTTCGCGCCGCTGCTGGGTGCGGCTGGGTGAAAGAAATTCGCCGGTGGCTTCGTCGCGCCCGCGCATCGTCAACTCCAGAAAAACAGCATGATCATGTCGTTTCGCGCAGACGCGAGCGATCCAATCAAGGCATGAACCAAGGCAATAGGATAGTCCATTGAACGCAATCATCGATCCCGCCGCCGCAACCACCCAAGACGATAGCCAGGGGCGCCTGGACGCGCTCGCCGAGTTGTCGCAGCGGCTGCTCGCGCGCGCCCGCGCTCGCGGCGCGACCCAGGCCGAGGTGTCCTGTTCGGAAGACCGCGGCCTCAGCGTGAACGTGCGCATGGGTGCGGTGGAAACCGTGGAGTCGACGCGCGACCGCAGCATCGGCGTCACCGTCTATTTCGGGAAGCGCAAGGGCAGTGCCAGCACGGCGGATCTACGCGAGGACAGCCTCGATGCGACCGTCGACCAGGCCTGCGCGATCGCGGAATTCACCGAGGACGACCCCGCCGCGGGCCTCGCCGAAGCCGGACTGATGGCGACGGACCTGCGTGAATTCGACACCTGGCACCCCTGGGCGCTCGATGCCGACCGCGCGATCGACCTCGCATTGGCATGCGAGGCCGCCGGCCGCGACGTCGACGCGCGCATCGGCAATTCCGACGGCGCCTCGGTCGGCAGCAACGAATCGCTGGTCGTGTACGCCAATTCCCACGGCTTCATCGGCCGCGAGCGCGATACCCAGCACAGCATCGGCTGCGCGCTGATCGCCGGTCGCGGCGAGGACATGCAGCGCGACGGCTGGTACAGCGTTGCATTGGCCGAATCGGACCTGGAATCACCCGCCGCGATCGGACGCCGTGCTGCGCAACGCGCGCTGGCACGCCTGTCGCCACGGCAATTGCCCACCGGCGAATATCCGGTGTTGTACGCCGCCGAGATGGCGCGTTCGCTGATCGGCCATCTTATCGGCGCGGTCTCCGGCGGCGCGCTGTACCGGCGTGCCAGCTTCCTGGTCGACAGCGTCGGCACGCAGCTGTTCCCGGACTGGTTCTCCATCGTCGAGCGGCCGTGGCTGATGCGCGGCCTGCGCTCGGCGGCGTTCGACGGCGAGGGCGTGGCCACGCGCGAATCGGCGCTGGTCGAGGGCGGTGTACTGCAGCGTTACGTGCTCGGCAGCTATTCCGCGCGCAAGCTCGGCCTGCAGACGACCGCGAACGCGGGCGGCATGCACAATCTCGAGGTCGCGGCCGGCGGCACCGGCAATGGCGGCGCGCAGTCCGGAGCAAGCTTGGAAACAATGCTGCGCGGTATGGGACGCGGCCTGCTCGTCACCGAGTTGATGGGGCAAGGTGTGAACGGCATCACGGGTGACTACTCGCGCGGCGCGGGTGGCTTCTGGGTGGAGAACGGCGAAATCGCCTATCCGGTCGACGGCATCACCATCGCCGGCAATCTGAAGCGCATGTTCCAAGGCATCGAGGCGGTGGGAAGCGATATCGATCCTCGCTCGCACCTGCGCACGGGCTCGATCCTGGTCGGTCGGATGACGGTGGCCGGCTCGGACTGAGCGCGCAGCCGGCGTGCTTTCGATGTACTCTTCCGCTTTCGGGCGCGGATGCCCCGTGCCCGTCATTCCGGGGAGTTCATGATGAGCGATTTCAACGAAGCAACCACGCCTCCGCCAGCACCGACGGGTGCTGCGCCGCAGGAAGACAGAACCCTTGCACTGATCGTGCATCTATCGGGCATTGTTCTCGGATTTATCGTCCCGCTGATCGTTTGGCTGATCAACAAGGACAAGCCCGAGAAGAGCTTCCTCAACGACCAGTCCAAGGAAGCCTTGAACTTCCAGATCACGCTGTTGATCGTCTATGTGATCGGCATCATCCTTTCGATCATCCTGATCGGTGCCCTGATCAACTTGGCCGCATGGGTGGCATGCCTGATCTTCAGCATCATCGGTGGCATCAAGGCCAACGAAGGTGTGGCCTATCGTTATCCGTTCGCGCTGCGTCTGATCAAGTAACCGCGCGAACAAGACCGGCAACGCTGACATGCTCAGCGTTGCCGCTTCAGCACGGAATAACCGTTCTGTAACGAATAACTGCATCTCTCCGGTTCGGTGGCGGTCAACTTACCGCCACCACGTGCGTTGATAATGCCGTCTCTGCTTCTGGAGCGGTGCGATGTCAGCACGAGAGGCGGCCAGTGCCGCCAACCGATTCGGGCTTGGCGCGAAGCCCGGTGAATTGTCCGCAGCATCTGATGCACGTGGTTGGCTGCATGCGCAGTTGCGCAAACAGCCGGCATCGACGGCATTTCAGGATTTGCCGAACAGTCTTGAACTGCTGCGGCGCGAGGCCGCCTATCAGCAGCTTCGTCGCATGCAGAAGGACGACACGGATCCAGCGCCGGCGCCCGCGCAGATGCCGGACATGGCGGCGAAAACGCCTGCGGCTCCTGCGAAACAACCCTTGTCGCCGGAGCGCCGAGAGCTGACGCAACTCGGCCTTGCCGACATCGCGGCGCGTTATCGTCATGCGGTGACCACCGATCAGCCGTTCGTCGAACGCCTGGTCCGTTTCTGGTCGAACCATTTCGCCGTCTCCATCGATAAGTCGACGGCACGCCTATATGCCGCGCCGATGGAGCGCGAGGCGATCCGCCCGCATGTGCTCGGGCATTTCGGCGACATGCTGCTCGCCGTGGAAACCCATCCGGCGATGCTGCGCTATCTCGACAACGTCGCCTCGGTTGGTGGCGATTCGAAGCTGGTGCACTGGCAGGCCGTGCGCGCGAAGCGCAAGAGCGACAATGGCGGCGACGGGATGCCGATGCGCAAGCTCGGCCTCAACGAGAACCTGGCACGCGAGATCATGGAGCTGCACACGCTCGGCGTGAACGGTGGTTACACGCAGGCCGACGTCACCGAGTTCGCACGCGCGATCACTGGCTGGAGCGTGCCGGCGCCGCGTCAGCTCACCGATGCGCGCAGCGGCTTCGTGTTCCGCGCCAATGCGCACGAGCCGGGCGCGCGGCGCATCATGGGCAAGCAATATGCCGAAGACGGAGAAGGACAGGGCAGGGCGGTGCTGCGCGATCTCGCCATGCATCCGGCCACCGCGCGACATCTGAGCCTGAAGCTGGCGCGACATTTCGTCGCCGATGCGCCGCCGGATGCATTGGTAAGGCGGATGGCCAAGGCCTATCTCGACAGCGGCGGTCAACTCGTCGCGCTGTATGCGGCGCTGATCGACGACGATGCCGCCTGGGCGCCGACGGCGCGCAAGTTCAAGACACCGGACGACTTCGTGGTGTCGGCAATGCGTGCGGGCGGATTCACGCTCGATCAGCGTCCGGGATCACTGCCGAATCTGTTGCGTGAGCTCGGCCAGCCGATCTTCACTCCGCGCTCGCCAGCGGGCTTCCCCGATACGACCGGCGATTGGGCGGCCGGCGATGCGCTGCGCAAGCGCTTGCAGATCGCCGAAACCTTCGCCAATCGCGTCACCGGCGACCGCACGCCGTTGCAGATGGCGAATGAAGCGCTTGGCGAAGCAGCGGTGCGTGGAGACTTCGCTTCGATGCTGCAGCGTGCGGGCTCGCCGCGGGAAGGCTATGCCTTGCTGTTCGCCAGCCCCGCCTTCCAATGGAGGACCTGACGATGAATCTTTCTCGTCGCCGTTTCGTGCTGGGTGTCGGCGGTACCGCGCTGCTGACGGTATGGCCGGGCGTCGGTGCGCTCGCCGCGCAATCGAACAAGACCTCGGACACACGCCTGCTCGTGGTGATGCTGCGCGGCGCGATGGACGGCCTGCATCTGCTGCCGCCATACGCCGATCCCGCCTACCAGCGCGCGCGTGGCGCGCTCGCGGTGCAGGACGGGCTCAAGCTCGACGGAAATTTCGCCCTGCATCCGCAGATGAAGTTCGCACACGAACTGTACGGCAAGCGCCAATTGCTGCCGATGCTCGCCATCGCGCCGCCGTATCGGCAGCGCTCGCATTTCGAAGCGCAGGATTGTCTGGAGAATGGCACCGCAAGCCCCGACGGCGCGCGCGATGGCTGGCTTGGGCGTTGCGTCGACGCGATGCCGAAGGTGGAAGGCGTGGCGCTCGCGCCGGTGATGCCGCTGTCGCTGCGCGGCACGCGTCGCGCGGAGACCTGGTCGCCGCCGCTGACGCAGGAAATCCAGGCCACGCTGTTGCAGCAGCTGCAACCGTTGTATGCGGCGGACAAGCAACTCGCCAGCGTGTACGCCGATGCCGTCAACGCGCCCGAGATCAATCAGATGCAGGGCGGCAAGCGCGGCGGGTTCGGTTTACCGCAAGCGATGACCGCGGCCGCGCAGCTGATGACGGGCGCGGGTGGTTTGCGCGTCGGCTTCGTCGAGGACAGCGGCTGGGACACGCATCGCGGCCAGGCCGCGGCGCTGCAACGCAAGTTCGCCGAACTCGATGCCGGCCTGCGCGCCGTGCGCGACGGCTTCGGCGACACCTGGGCGCGCACGATGGTGGTGGTGGTCACCGAATTCGGTCGCACCGTCGCGGTGAACGGCACCGGCGGCACCGATCACGGCACCGGCGGGTTGGCGCTGGTCGCCGGCGGTGGTGTGCGTGGCGGGCGCATGCTCGGCGATTGGCCAGGACTTCAACCGGCGCAATTGAACGAAGGACGCGATCTGCGCGCGACCGCCGATCTGCGCGCGTTGTTCAAGGGCGCGCTAGGCGAGCATCTGGGCGTGCCGGAGTCGGCGCTGGAGACGAAGATCTTTCCCAACAGCAGGAGCGTGCGCGCCCTGGACGGCTTGCTGGCCTGATTCGCCCCTGAACATCTGTCCAGGGCCTGAGTAGGTCATCGGTTGGGTGACTTCGGTCGGATTGAGTCGCTGGCGAATGCCCCGATCATGAGTTGCGGGCCGGAACGTTTCCGGCCGGAGAGCCGCGATGCAAGACACCACCTTCAACGATTCGTCCATGCAATCCGTCGGCGAGAGCGAGCGTCACTGGGCGGCGATGGCACATCTGTCGGCGCTGCTGCTCGCTTTCCTTACCAGCTGGGCTGCGGGTTTGGCCGGCGTGCTGGCCGCGGGCGTCATTTATCTGATCAAGCGCAACGATTCCGCGTTCGTGGCCGCGCATGCGCGTGAAGCGGTCAATTTCAACATCAGCATGTTCCTGTACGCCTGCATTGCCGGGGCGATCGGCGTGGTGCTGGTCGGCGCGACCGTACTGACGCTGGGCATCGGCGCGATCGTCACCGCGCCGGCGGGCTTGCTGCTCGCGGCACTGGCTTTGGCCATCGCGGTGATGTGGCTGGTGTGCAGCATCATCGCCGCGATCAAGGCTTGGAATGGCGAGGAGTATCGCTATCCGCTGACGTTGCGTTTGCTGCGCTGATTCCGATGAAACCCCTCTCCCGTGAACGGGCGAGGGGTTTGATGCACACGCTCAGTGCGTGCGTTCGATGGCGCGACGGCCCAATGCGGCAAGCGCCGTGGCGCGTTCGCCGAAAGGCTCCAACGCATCCTGCATGGTGCGCGCCAGCGTCGCGAGACGCTCGCGCGAGGCCTCGATGCCGATGAGGGCGGGGAAGGTCGCCTTGGCCTGGGCCGCGTCCTTGCCCGCGGTCTTGCCGAGCGTGGCGCTGTCGCCTTCGACGTCGAGCAGGTCGTCGCGGATCTGGAAGGCCAACCCGAGCGCGTCGGCATAGCGATCGAGCAATGCGCGTGCCTCGGCATCGGCACCCGCCGCGATCGCGCCGAGCCGCACGGAGGCGCGCAGCAGCGCCCCGGTTTTCATGGCGTGCAGGCGTTCCAGATCGGCGAGCACGGTGGTGTCCGCCGCGCCAGTGGCATCGATGTCCAAGGCCTGGCCGCCGCACATGCCGCTGGCGGCGGCGGCGAGTTCGCGCAGCATCGCCACGCGTGCATCCGCGCTCGCGGGCGCGTCGGCCAGCGTCGCGAACGCCAGCGACTGCAGCGCGTCGCCGGCGAGGATGGCGGTGGCTTCGTCGTAGGCGACGTGCACGGTGGGCTGGCCGCGGCGCAGGGCATCGTCGTCCATCGCCGGCAGGTCGTCGTGCACCAATGAGTAGGCGTGGATCAGTTCCACCGCGGCGGCGGGCGCGTCGAACAGCGCCGCATCCGCGCGAGCGGCGTCGTTGAACACGGCACCTGTGGCATACACGAGCAGCGGCCGCATCCGCTTGCCGCCGAGCAGCACGGCATGGCGCATCGCGGCATGCAGACGGTGCGGGGTGATGCCGGGATCGGGCAGCACGCGCGTAAGCGCGGCATCGGCGCGCAGGCGCCAGACTTCGATCGATGCGTCGACTGCAGAGGAACTCACGCGGTCGGGCTCAGACGTCTTCGGCGCGCGGCGTGCCGAACGGTTCGGCAGCGGCGGGATTCTCGGGATCGCTGAGCAGGCGCACGCGCAGCTCGGCCTGTTCCAGCGCCTGCTGGCAGCGGCGATACAGACCGACGCCACGTTCGTAGGCGGCCAGCGATTCCTCCAGGCTCATTTCGCCGTTTTCCATCTTCTCGACCAGCTGCTCGAGCGCTTCTAGCGAGTTCTCGAAATCGGCGACGGGGGAGGTTTCGGCGGGGGATTTTCGTGCCATGGGCGGAGTTTACGTCAACGGTCCAAAGGATGTTTCGACGGATGTATCGATGCCATTCATGGCGCAACGGACTGGCTTCAGTGCGCCCAGCACAGCCGTGCGCCGTTCGCGCGCAGCCAGGCATCGAACGTCGCCGAATAGACGAGATCGCCCGCCGCCTGCACCTCGCCGGCGGTATCGCGGAGGATCGGCAGGCGTTCGCGCTCCCAGGGCGGGACGCCGAGGTCCTGCAGCACGTGTTTGAGCGCGTGCGAATGCGCGCGTCCGGGCAGGACGATGCGTTCACCGCCGAGACGCGTGCCGGCTTCGAGCGGGGATTCGAAGCCGTTCGCTCCTTCGAGAAACAACGAATCGCCTGCGGGCAGGACGAGCGGTGCCCGGCCATCCCACGTGACATGCCAATCCTCCGGCAGCGGCGCGCATTGCACGCTGGCATGCAGCAGGTCGCGCCAGCGCCGGATGACGGCGCCGTGCCAGGCGAATTCGCTTTCCCGATCGTCGGCGGCCGTGAGCAGGACGGTTTCGATCTGTGAAACGCCTTGCGCCGGCAAAGGCGGCAGCACGAGCGATTCGATCCAGCGCCTGAGCACGCGCGCGCGGCGTGCGTGGGGCAGCGCGAGCAGGCGAGGTACGGACAAGGCTTGAGGATCGAGGGTGCGTGCGCTTGCGAGCGCCGTGGCATCGCCTTCCTCAAGCAGTGTCCGCGTTTCACCGGACAGCTGCGCCGAACGTGCGAGTGCCGCTTCGGGCTCCGGCCAACGTTCGCGCAGCAGCGGCAGGACGCGATGACGCAGGAAGTTGCGATCGTGGTCGACGTTGCTGTTGCTCGGGTCATCGATCCAGCGGAGGCCATGCGCCTGCGCATAAGCCAGCAATGCGCTGCGTGGCGTTTCGAGCAGGGGACGCCACAGCCAGGCATGGCCGAAGCGTCGCCACGGGTGCATGGCGGCCAGTCCGTCCGTGCCGGATGCGCGGAGAGCACGCAGCAGGAAGGTCTCGGCCTGATCGTCCTGGTGATGGGCGAGGGCCAGGATTTCGTTCTCGCTCAAGGCCTCGGTGAATGCGCGTCGTCGCGCCGCACGCGCGGCGGCTTCGATGCCCTGGCCGCTGTCGCGGTCGACTTCGACATGCACGACCCGCAGCGGCACGTCGAGCGACAGGCAGACCTCGCGGCAATGCTCCGTCCAGGCATCCGCATCGGCATGCAAGCCGTGATGCACATGGATCGCGCGCAATCCGCGTTCACGCATCGCCGGTTGCCGCGCGAGCAGGTGCAGCAGCACGCCGGAATCCAGGCCGCCGCTGAAACCCACCAGCACGCCGCGCGTCTCCGTGTCTGGCGGAAATGGGAGGATGTCGGGCGGCGGTGCCTCGTTCATGGCGTGATGTTGCCACGTCGCCGCAATGCAGTGATCCACCGGCAATGCCGAGCCGATCCCCGTGCTTGCCTATAGTGGAATGCCGTCCGCAGACCGAACCCGCATGAGCGCCCTGTTCGCACCGTTCCCGCAGCGCAGCCTGACCCTGAAGAACCGCATCGCCGTCTCCCCGATGTGCGAATACTCGGCCGTCGATGGCGTGCCGAACGACTGGCATCTCGTGCATCTGGGCAGCCGCGCGGTGGGCGGTGCGGCCGCCGTGATCACCGAGGCCACCGCCGTGTCGCCGGAAGGACGGATTTCGCCGCAGGACACCGGCCTCTGGAACGACACGCAGACCGAGGCCTGGGCGCGGATCACGGCTTTCGTGGCGGCGCAGGGTGCGATCCCGGGCATCCAGCTCGCGCATGCCGGACGCAAGGCAAGCACGCATGCGCCCTGGCTTGGGCATGGCGAGGTGCCGCCGGCCGAGGGCGGTTGGCAGACGGTGGCGCCGTCGGCGGTCCGCTTCAGTGAGGATTACCCACTGCCGCTGGCGCTCGATGCCGACGGCATCGGCAAGGTCGTCGCCGATTTCCGCGCGGCGACGGTGCGCGCGCTGGATGCGGGCTTCCAACTCATCGAGATTCATGCCGCGCATGGATATCTGCTGCATCAATTCCTGTCGCCGCTGTCGAACCGGCGCGAGGATGCCTGGGGCGGCGGCTTCGACGGCCGTAGCCGTGCGTTGCGCGAAGTGATCGCGGCCGTGCGCGAGGTCTGGCCGGAGCGGTTGCCGTTGTGGCTGCGCATTTCCGCGACCGATTGGGTCGAAGGCGGGTGGGACATCGAGGAAAGCGTTGAACTGGCGCGCATCGTGCATGGACTCGGCATCGATCTGGTCGACACGTCCAGCGGTGGTCTGTCGCCGCTGCAGAAGATTCCAGTCGAGCCTGGGTATCAGGTGCCGTTCGCTGCGCGCATTCGCCGCGAGGCTGGTATCGCGACGGGCGCCGTCGGTTTGATCACGGAGCCGGAACAGGCGGAGCGGATTGTCGCGAGCGGCGATGCCGACGTCGTAGTGATGGCGCGGGAGCTGTTGCGCGATCCGTACTTCCCGCGTCGTGCCGCGAAGGTGCTCGGAGGCGAGTTGCAGGCGCCTGCGCAGTATCTGCGGGCGTGGTGAGAAAGGGCGCCGGTCGCCGCTAATGATCTGCTAGAGTCGCCCCGGATTTCTGGGGGAAAGCCGTGGCGACCGCAAGGCAATGGATCGCGAAGGGATTGCTGTCGCTGGTGGTGCTGATTCCGCTGGCCTGCGTCGCCATGTACGTGATCAATCCGTTCGGAGTGCGATCGCATGATCCACGGCAGCGGATCTTCGGCTATGGCATCTATCGCATCCCCTCCAACAGCATGTCGCCCACTCTGAGAGCGGGCACGATCGTCATCAGCAACGCAGGCTATTACAACAATCATGAGCCAGAGCGCGGCGATATTGTGATTTATTCAACTCCGCGGCAGCCCGGTCAGGAATGGGTCAAGCGGGTGATCGGTTTGCCGGGCGATCGTATCGTCTACGACGACAATCAGCTCAGCATCAATGGCAAGCCCGTGATCTATGAGCGGATCGGTGTCTACGAGGGGTACGGCAGGGATGCCGAGATGACTGGCGCCATCGAATTGCGCGAAGACCTTCCTGGCCATCCGCACGACATTCTGGAGACGGAGAATCTACTGTTCGCCGATCAGGGCGAAGGCGACTGGGAAGTGCCGCCGGGCCATTATTTCCTGATGGGGGACAATCGCGACCGCAGCGACGACAGTCGCTTCTCGGGCACGGCGCCACGTGAGGCATTGCGAGGAAAGGTGATCGGCAGATTCGACGGATTCGTCGATGGCCCGGAAACCCGGTCGACGCAGCAGTAGATTTTCAGAGCGCTTCGCGCTTGGCGATGTCGATCCATTCGCGCTGTTCGCGCTGGTAGTAGCTTGGTGCCAGTTTCGCTCGCTTGATGGTCTCGGTGAACAAGGCGCCCGCCTTGGCGAGTTCGCCGTTGCGCTTGAGCAACAAGGCGTAGCGCACGCGCGCTTCCTCGCCGGGATGGCCACCCGCGACGACGGCTTCGTATTCGTGCAGCGCGGCGGCAACGTCGCCGCTGGCTTCGACCGTGCGCGCGTAGAGCAGATGGCCGTCGCTGGAGCGGAAGTCGGGATTGGCTGCGAGGAGCTCATCCAGCGTCTGCTTCGCCTGCTGCGGCTGTTCGAGGGCGAACTGCGCCTTGGCCAGCCCGAGCATGAGGTTCGGATCGGTCTTGTAGAGACCCTTGAGGGCGGAGCGGTACAGTTCGGCCGCCTGCTGATAGTCGCCGCTGAGCAGGCTCTGCTCGGCGAGGCGGCGGCGGTTGTCCTGGGTGTCGGCGATGTCGAGCTGGCGGCTCGCCTTGCGCTTGCCGCGCTCGGGGTCGATGCGATCGTGCACGCTGCGCACCACGCGCCGGGCGCCGCGGCTGTTGCGCATGTCCGGCAGTACTTCCGCGATCAGGTAGACCGCGATCGCGATGTACGAGCCGATCAGCAGGATGAAGATCCAGTACATCGGCCGCCCGGTCCGCACGACGTGCACGGCGCAGGTGATCTGCAGCAGGACAGACAGGATCAAGATGGGATGCATGGGACCAGACTCGTCGACATTCCGTGTACGTTGCCGCGTCGTGCTCTTGCTTCAGGCCGCCTCGTAAGCACCGTAACCGCGCAGGCGGCGGTAGCGCTTCTCGATGAGTTCGTCGGTCGGAATCCCCTGCAGCGCATCCAGTTCGTTGAGCAGCACTGCTTTCAGCCGTGTCGCCATCTGTTTCGGATTGCGATGCGCGCCGCCGGTCGGCTCGCGCACGATCTTGTCGATCAGACCGAGTTCGAGCAGACGCTTGGCGGTCAAGCCGAGCTGTTCAGCGGCGTCCTTGGCCTTGTCGGCGGTCTTCCACAGGATCGAGGCGCAGCCTTCCGGCGTGATCACCGAGTAGGTGCTGTATTCGAGCATCAGCGTGCGGTCGCCGACGCCGATGGCGAGTGCGCCGCCGGAGCCGCCTTCGCCGACCACGGAGCAGATGATCGGTGTGCGCAACTCCGACATTTCCAGCAGGTTGCGGGCAATGGCTTCGGACTGGCCGCGTTCTTCCGCGCCGATGCCGGGATAGGCGCCGGGCGTGTCGATGAAGGTCAGCAGCGGCAGCTTGAAGCGCTCAGCCATCTTCATCAGGCGCAGCGCCTTGCGGTAGCCCTCCGGGCGCGGCATGCCGAAGTTGCGACGCACCTTGGACTTGGTATCGCGGCCCTTCTCGTGGCCGATGATCATCACGCTGCGACCGTCGATACGGCCGAGGCCGCCGACGATGGCACTGTCGTCGGCGTAGGCGCGGTCGCCGGCGAGTTCCTGGAACTCGTCGCAGATCACGCGGATGTAGTCGTAGGTGTACGGCCGCGCCGGATGGCGGGCGAGCTGCGAGACCTGCCAGGGCGTGAGGTCGCGGAAGATCTGCGCGGTGCGCAGCCGCAGCTTGTCCTGCAGGGCATGTACTTCGGCGTCGACATTGACCGCCGGGCCGGTGCTGGCCTGGCGCAGGTCCTGGATCTTGGCCTCCAGGTCGGCAATGGGTTGCTCGAAATCCAGGTAGTTCGGGTTCATCAGCGGGATGGCCGCGGGAAAGGGGACAGTCTAGCCGGGGTGAGGGGGCGAGGGGAGAAGTGAATGTTTACAGGTGCCAGATTTGGCGGGTTTGTTGTGGCCATCCATGGCGCAACTTCATCGGCTTCGGAACGCCCGGCCCGGCCGTCCCTGGCCGGGCGTTCGCCGAGACTGCGCGGCAATGCCGCGCAAAGCACGTCTCAGCTCACCCAGGGTCGATTGCCCATGGCCACCCGCACCGTCCGCACGCCCGGCTGGGCGCGCAGGCTGCCGGCGAGGTCGGCGTCGACCCGCACGCCGTTGCTGCCGTTGAGATCCAGGGTGCCGGCGGTGCCGGCCGGGAGCAGCAGGTCGTAGCGCAGGGGCGTGTTGCCGGGGCGGTGCTGGGCCAGCACGTGCTCGATGCGGTCGAGCAGGCCGGGGACGCGCAGGTCCAGGCGCAGGGCCAGCTGCTGCGCGCTCTGCGGGCAGAGCTGGCGGTAGTCCCAGCAGCGCCGCGCGCGCAGCGAGAAGCCGCCGCTGAACTCGTCCTCGCGCAGGCCGCCCTCGACGATCAGGATGCGGTCGCGCGTGAGCAGCTGCGCGAACTCGAAATAGGCCTCGGCGAAGAACGCGCATTCGATGCGGCCGCGTCCGTCCTCCAGCTGCACGAAGGCCTGTGAGTCGCCACGCTTGCGCATGCCGATCACCATGCCGGCGACGATCGCGGTGGTTTCCTGGCGCCAGCTGCGGCCTTCCTGGGAGCGTCCGCCTTGTTGCCCGCGCTCCCATACGGCGTCGAGCTGGCCGAGGTCGGTGCCCACCAGCAGCGTGAGTTCGTCACGGTAGGGATCGATCGGGTGGCCGCTCAGGTAATGGCCGAGGGTGTCGCGCTCGCCGTTGAGCTTCTGCGCCAGCGGCCATTCCTCGGTTTCCGGTAGTTCGATGCGCGAACTGGAGGCGGGTTCGGCGAAGCCGCCGAACAGCGAGTTCTGGCCGGCCTCGCGTTCACGCGCCATCTGGTCGGTGGCCTTCAGCACTTCCGGCAACTGCAGCTGCAGCGATGCGCGGTTCTTGCCGAGCGCATCGAGCGCGCCGGCGTTGGTCAGCGCTTCCAGCGTGCGCCGGTTCAACTTCGACGATTCCACGCGGCGGCAGAAGTCGAGCAGGTCCTCGTATTGCCCGGAACGCAGGCGCTCGGACGCGATGGCCTCGCAGGCGCCCTGACCGACACCCTTCACCGCGCCCAAACCGTAACGGATGGTGCGTTCGTCGATCGCCTCGAACATGTAGTTAGAAGCGTTGACGTCCGGCGGCAGCACGGTGAGACCGAGCGCGCGCGCTTCGTCGAGGAACATCACCACCTTGTCGGTGCTGTCCATGTCCGAGGACAGCACCGCGGCCATGAATTCGGCGGGGTAGTGCACCTTCAGCCAGGCCGTCTGGTAGGCGACCAGCGAATAAGCGGCCGCGTGCGACTTGTTGAAGCCGTAGCCGGCGAACTTCTCCATCAAATCGAAGACCGGGCCGGAGACGCGCGGTTCGATGTTGTGGTGCTCCTTCGCACCCGATTCGAACTTGCTGCGCTCCTTCGCCATCTCCTCGACTTTCTTCTTGCCCATCGCGCGGCGCAGCAAGTCGGCGCCGCCCAGCGAATAGCCGGCCAGCACCTGCGCCGTCTGCATCACCTGTTCCTGGTAGACGAAGACGCCGTAGGTGGGCGCGAGCACGGGTTCCAGCAGCGGGTGTGGATACTTCACTTCCGCGCGGCCGTGCTTGCGCTCGATGAAGTCCGGGATCAGATCCATCGGACCCGGCCGGAACAGCGAGTTCAGGGCGATGAGGTCTTCGAAACGGTCGGGTTTCGCGCGCTTGAGCAATTCGCGCATGCCGCGGGATTCGAACTGGAACACCGCGACCGTTTCACCGCGCGCGAATAGTTCATAGGCTTTCACGTCATCGAGCGGCAGCGAGGCGATGTCGAGCGGGGCCTCCTGCACGCGCGCGCGATGCGTGTTGATCGCCTTCACCGCCCAGTCGATGATGGTGAGCGTGCGCAGGCCGAGGAAGTCGAACTTGACCAGGCCGATGGCTTCGACGTCGTCCTTGTCGAATTGCGTGACCGGATTGCGGCCGCGGCCTTCGCCGTCGTGTTCGGCGAACAGCGGGCAGAAATCGCTGAGCGGGCTCGGCGCGATCACCACGCCGCCGGCGTGCTTGCCGGCGTTGCGGGTGAGATCTTCCAGCTGCAGGGCGAGGTCGATCAGATCGCGGACGTCGTCCTCGTCGTTGTAGCGCTGGATCAGTTCGCTGCTGGACAATTCGGGATCGCGCTGCGCCGCCTCCGAGCGGCCGAGCGCGTCGTCGAGACTGACGCCCAGCGTCAGCGGAATCAGTTTGGCGATGCCGTCGACGAAGCCGTAGGGGAAGCCGAGCACGCGGCCGGCGTCGCGCACCACCGCCTTCGCCGCCATCGTGCCGTAGGTGATGATCTGGCTGACGCGGTCGCGGCCGTACTTCGCCGCGACGTAGTCGATCACCTCGTCGCGGCGATCCATGCAGAAGTCGATGTCGAAGTCCGGCATCGACACGCGTTCGGGATTGAGGAAGCGTTCGAACAGCAGGTCGTAGGGCAGCGGATCGAGATCGGTGATGCCCAGCGCCCATGCGACGAGCGAACCGGCGCCCGAACCGCGCCCCGGGCCGACCGGAATGCCGTGGTCCTTGGCCCAGTTGATGAAGTCGGCCACGATCAGGAAGTAGCCGGGGAACCCCATCTTGATGATGACGTCGAGCTCGCGCTCCAGTCGCGCTTCGTAGTCGGCGCGGGTGTAACCTTCGGCGACCGGATGCTTCTGCAAACGCTTGGCCAGGCCATCGCGCGCTTCGTTGCGGATCCAGGAATCCAGCGTGTGATCCGACGGCACCGGGAAGGCCGGCAGGAAGTACGTGCCCAGGCGCAGTCCGAGATTGCAGCGCTGCGCCAGCGCGACCGCATTGTCGACGGCGTCCGGCACGTCGGCGAACAGTTCCGCCATTTCGTCGGCGGATTTCAGGTATTGCTGCGGCGTGTAGTCGCGCGGGCGGCGCGGATCGTCGAGCACGCGGCCGGAGGCGATGCACACGCGCGCCTCGTGCGCATCGAAGCCGCTCTCGTCGAGGAAGCGCACGTCGTTGCTCGCCACCACCGGAATGCCGAGCTTCGACGCCGCATGCAGCGCGAACGTATTGTAGGCGGTTTCGCCTTCCAGGCCGGCGCGGGTGATTTCCAGATGCAGCCTGTCGTCGAACGTGCGTTGCAGATCGGCCAGCACGCCTTCGGCGAGATCGTGGCGGCCGCCTTCGGCGAGCTGTCCCGCCTGCGCCAGCCGCCCGGACAGGGCGAACAAGCCTTTCACGGCGGACCCGTCGTTGTTCTCCTTCAGCCAGTGCGGGCGCAGCACCACGCCGTCATGGCGCTGACCTTCCATCCACGCGCGCGTGAGCAGGCGCGAGAGCGCCAGATAGCCGTCGTGATCGCGGCACAGCAGCGTGAGCCGCGACGGCGCCTCGTCGCCTTCGGCGATGAGCACGTCGGCGCCGGCGATCGGCTTGATGCCGGCGCCTTCGGCGGCGCGGTAGAACTTCACCAGCGAGAACAGATTGTTGCGGTCGGTCACCGCCACCGCCGGCAGGCCGAGCGCGGCGCAACGCTTGACGAGTTCCGGGATGCGGATCGTCGAATCGGCCAGCGAATACTCGCTGTGCAGGTGGAGGTGGGCGAAGCGTGCGGGCATGAACGAGGCGGCTCAGCAGACCGGTCCGAGGCGATGTCGCGCCGCGAAGGCCGGTCTTGCGAACGGGTGATCGACCCGCAGGGTAGGGCGTGGGACGGACGGGAACAAGGCTTGACATCGCCGCCCGTATCGAAAGCGCCGGGCGCCGGCCATGCTTGTTCGTTGGCGCGCGAATCCGGTCGAAAACGCCCTCGCGCCGACGGGGGCGAGGGCGTGTCGAACACTCGTGATCCGGCCGGCAGGCAGGATCACGGCGGGCTTACGGGATCACACCACCCGGAACGGCCTGTGTTCCGCCGCGTGCGGGTCCGGGCCGTAGTGCTGCATGTGAACGCGCAGGCGCTGCGACGCCAGGGCCAGTTCGTCCAGGCGGTCGCGGACCCAGGCCGCGCGCTGGGCGTCGCCGTCGCCGGTCGGGTGTCGCGTGGTGCGGTAGTCGCAGAAGTCGCGGTAGTCCTCGACTTCCTCGGCGAACGCCGGCCAGGTCAGCTCGATCAGCAGCACGTCGTCCAGGCGGCCCAGCAATGGCACGTGGTCCGGGATCAGATCATTCTCGAGTTGCACGTAGTCGTTGAGCTTCTTCATCCGCATGCGCTGGGCCTCGGTGCAATCCCAGTCGGCATCCGCGCACATCGCGCGCAGTTCGTGCAGGCGGTGGAGCCGTTCGCCGATCTCATATTCCGCCTGCTCCGGCGGCATGTCGTTCAGCCAGTTGATCAGGCGCCGCAGGCGCAGGACGTCGACGCGCGGCGCATCCGGGTGCAGTTCGTGGACCAGCGCGTCGAAACGGGCGACCGCCGACGGTTGCAGCGCCGGCATGCCCACGCTGGTCTGTCGACCACCATCCGGCGAGGCGGACCCACCCAGAGGAGGCATCGAGGAGGAGTAGAAGATGGCCATGAAACACCTCGGATTCCGGCCTGTCATTGCGTCGGACGGCCCTTGACCGGGAAGGTGGCGCGTCCGGCATCGCCAAGACGAACACGCTGCGTGCGCGACCTCAGTGTGCGCACGTTTCCTTCGATGCGGGCGTGACGCCACGCACAGCACGCATACCGGCGATGCAGACCGCTTAGCGATTTTTCATTTGTGTGCAGGCCGCATCATGGGCCTGGATTGTTCATTCCGGCGGCACCGCAGTCATGTGACGCGCAGTGTCAATGCGCTGAACAAGTCAGCCGATCGATGCGTTTTGCGGGAACAACGACGCCCCTCCGCATTCACGCACCGGCGCGAAACTGCGGCGGTGTTGCGGACAAGGCCCATGCAGCGACAGCGCCTGCAGATGCGCGGGCGTGGGATAGCCCTTGTGCGCGTCGAAACCGTATTGCGGATAGTCGGCGTGCAGCGCGCGCATGGCGCGATCGCGCGCGACCTTGGCGAGGATCGAGGCCGCCATGATCGCCGGATCGAGCGCGTCGCCGCCGATCAGTGCCTCGGCCGGGCAGGGCAGATCGCGCGGCAATCGATTGCCGTCGATGCGCGCGAACTGTGCGGCGGGCGCCAGCGCGCACAGGGCCCTGCGCATGCCGACGAGCGTGGCCTGCAGGATGTTCAGCGCATCGATCTCGCCGGCTTCGACGAATTCCACACGCCAGGCCAGCGCGCGTTCCATGATCAGCGGATACAGCGCCTCGCGACGCGCTTCCGGCAGCTTCTTGGAATCGTTGAGGCCTTCGATGGGGCGGCCCGGGTGCAGGATGACTGCGGCCACCGTCACAGGACCGGCCAATGGTCCGCGTCCAGCCTCGTCGATTCCTGCTATTAACTGAAAATTAACCATCAATTTCGGTAACCTGAACGTCCCCAAGGATTGGGGACACCGCAAGACATGGAACATTTCGGATGAAGTCTAAAGGAATCGAAAGCCTCGACCGGCGGCCTGCCGCTTCGGGGAACCCCTCTCGCAGCGAATCCCTCTGGTCGGCTGACCGGAGCTGGTCTTGTCATGTCAGCGCGGCGCCGGCTTCGACGTTTGACATGACATCCCCTCGAAACGCACCGGCCCGCTCCGCGGGATGACCACCGGAAGTCTGATCGCGAGCCACTCAAGCGCGCGCCTTTCGCGATAGACCGACAGGGCGGGCGCGAGCAGGTTCGCGCATCACGGAAAAACGGAACGGCATGAGCCATCAAGGTCCGATGTCGATCCAGTTCGAGAAATCTCTTCAATTGGCCAAGTTTTGATCCCCACTCACTCAGGAGGTGATTTGTGACGGATAACATCGATACGAGAAATTTGGATGCCCTGGCGGGCGCGGTCTATTTCACCGTCGGTCGCGGCACCGAAGGTGGCAGCGCGTCGTACCGTCTGTCGGTCGCCGGCGTCGACAAGAGCGAATGGGGGCAGGTCAGCGCGGTCGCCGCGAACAGCGGCTACAGCATGGGCACGATCCAGGTCGATTTCGGACAGCGCGGCACCTGGCCGCTCGGCGCGATCGAGAACCGCAAGCTCAACGAAGGCGAGAAGACCTATGTCGATGCCGTCATCGAGCAGGCTTCGGCCTATGCGAAGCAGCACGGTCTGAAATTCACCGACGACCTCGCGCAGCTGCGCACCGATCTGCTGACGCACGGCAACGGCGAGGGCAAGCGCTCCTCTATCACCTACATCGATACCGATACCCGCGACAGCATCAACGCCTGGGCCTCGTCCGATGAAGGCAAGAAGTGGATCCACAGCAACATCGACTATCCGCAGGTGAGGAACGCGACGCAGACTGCGATGTCGATCCTCGACAAGCACGGGAGCAATG
>NZ_JAJAVH010000012.1 GCF_020511115.1 Luteimonas panaciterrae | reverse complement strand
AGCATCAACGCCTGGGCCTCGTCCGATGAAGGCAAGAAGTGGATCCACAGCAACATCGACTATCCGCAGGTGAGGAACGCGACGCAGACTGCGATGTCGATCCTCGACAAGCACGGGAGCAATGTCCCCGAGGATCGCCGCTTCGAAGCCATCAACATCCTCGCCAAGACCGCGAACCAGTTCCCGAGCCAGCTGGAAAAGCTGGAGAAGGTGCTGAAGGACGGCGGCGATTACGACGCGCTGCTGGCGAAGACCAAGGAGATCAAGGGCACCTATTCGTTCTACGACGGCCCGAAAGCGGCGTCGGTGGCGGAAAAATACGAGAACAATTACGGCGATCCGAGCAAGAAGGAAGCGCTCGACCGCGCGCACGCCAAGGTGAGCAAGCGCGACTTCGATCCGAACACCGAGAAGACCGACGAGGATCTCAAGCAGGCCAAGGCCGCGCTCGGCGGTGGTTCGCAGAGCAAGTCGTCCGACGCCGTGCTCGAGCAGGGCGAGAGCGGCAAGAAGGTCCGCAAGCTGGAGGCGAACCTCGCCGGCCTCGGCTACGTCGATGCCCAGAGCCAGGCGCTGGCGGTGGACGGCAAGTTCACGGCCGAGACGAAACAGGCGGTGGAAGCCTATCAGCGCGGGGCCAATCTGCAGCCGGTGGATGGCAAAGCCGGTCCGAAGACCTTGGGCTCGATCGACGAGACCGTGCGCGGGTTGCAGGAAAACCTCAACAAGCTCGGCGTCACCGGTCCGAACGGCAAGGCGATCGGCGTGGATGGTTATTACGGCGACGGCACGCGCGATGCGGTGAAGGCGTTCCAGGAAAAGAACGGGCTGGACCCCACCGGCATCGCCGATCCCAAGACGCTCGATGCGATCAAGAACAAGACGCAGCAGCTGAGCCAGACCGACCCGGCGCGCCCGGTCGATGCCAAGCCGGAGCCCGCGCCGCAGTCCGAGGCCGAGCGCCTGGGCCGCGCCAATCCGATCTTCAACCAGGCCATGCAGGCGCTGGAGAAGCTGGGCCCCAACGGCGGCTTCGCGAACCGCGAGCAGATGGAACGTGCCGCCGGCACCATCGCCTTCGAAGCCAAGGTGACCGGGATGGAGCGGGTCGACAAGATCGTGGCGAGCACCGACGGCAAGGGCCTGATCGCGGTGCAGATCAATCCGAACAATCCGCATGACGTGAACCGCGAATACGTCGACAAATCGCATGCCGCCACGCAGCCGTTGAACCAGAGCCTGCAGCAGTTGAACGCGGAAACGCAGCGACAGGATCAGGAGTCGCGCAAGATCATCGATGCGCCGATCGCGCAGCCTGGGCGGGCGTTTGCCTGAATCCGGAAGCGGCGTGGAAACGCCGCTTTGGTTTCAACCTGGCTGTAGGAATCAGTTCACGCGACGCCCGCATCCGCGGGCGTCGTCCCGGCCTTCACCGAGTTCCCGTGCCAAGGAATTCCGAAATCGCATCCGCCGCGCGCGCGGAGGCATCCTGCCGCAGCGCCAGATGCAGCTCGCGATAACGCGCCTGCAGCGATTCGACCGCATGCGGATTGCGGAACCAGGCGAGCACCGCATCGGAGAGTTTCTCCGGCGTGCAGTCGTGCTGCATCAGCTCCGGCGCGAGGTCGGCGCCCGCCAACACGTTGGGCAGCGCGTAGCGATCGACCTTGAGCATGCCGAAGCCTTTCACGATCGAATAGGTCAGCGGCGCGATCCTGTAGCCGACCACCATCGGTCGCTTGGCCAGCATCGCTTCCAGCGTGGCGGTGCCCGAGGCGAGCAGGACGACGTCGGCCGCGATCATCGCCGTGCGGGCGTTGCCGTCGATGAGCTGGATGTCCGGCGCCGCGATTCCGGCATCCGGCAGCAGCCGTTCGATCGCCGCGCGGCAGGCGGCATTGGCGGCGGGCACGACGACCCGCAGCCCGGGCAACTGCGCCGCCACGCGCGCGGCCGCGGCGAGGAACGGTGCGCCGAGGCGGCCGATCTCGCCCAGACGCGAACCGGGAAGCAGTGCAAGCACGGGCGCGTCCTGCACGAGGCCGAGGCGCGCGCGCGCTTGCGCGCGATCCGGATCGAGCGGCATCTCGTCGGCGAGCGGATGACCGACGAAACGCGCATCCACGCCATGCCTGGCGTAGATCGGCGGCTCCATCGGAAACAGGCACAGCACGCGCGAAGCCGACAGGCCGATCTTCTCCGCGCGCTTTTCCCGCCACGCCCACACCGAGGGGCTGACGTAATGCACCGTGCGGATGCCGCGCGCCTTCAGCCAGCGCTCCACGCCGAGATTGAAATCGGGCGCATCGATGCCGACGAAAACATCGGGTTTCCACGTCAGCAGGCGCTCGCGCAGGTTGCGGCGCAGTTTCAGCAGGCGCGGCAGGTGCGAGAGCACTTCCGCCAACCCCATCACCGCCAGTTCCTGCGCATCGAACCAGGCATCGAGGCCGGCGGCACGCATCGCGTCACCGCCGACGCCCGCGAACTGCGCATCGGGAAAGCGCTTGCGCAATTCGGCGATCAGGCCGGCGCCGAGCAGATCGCCGGAGGCTTCGCCAGCGCATAGCGCGATGCGTTTCGGCGCGATGATCGGCAAGCTGGAATCGGAAGAGGGCAAAGCGGACTCGCTGCCTGATGCAATGAGGGAGAAATGCGGCGTTTAGCGCAGCAGCGGGCGCTCGCCGCTATCGATGAACTCGAGGAACGCGCGGACGTCCTCGCTGCCTTGCGCAAGTTCGCCGAGCTTGGCGCGCGCCTGTTCCAGCGTGTCGCCGGAGACGTAGAGCGCGCGATAGGCGCGCTTGATCGCGCTGATGCGTTCGCTGTCGAAGCCGCGGCGCTTCAGACCTTCGCTGTTGATGCCGCGCGGGCGTCCCTGCTCGCTCTGCGCCACCATCACGAACGGCGGCACGTCGCCGGAGACCAGCGCGCCCATGCCGATGAAGGCATGCGCGCCGATGCGGCAGAACTGGTGCGCGCCGGAGAAGCCGCTCATGATCACCCAGTCGCCGACGCTGACGTGTCCGGCCAGGGTGGTGTTGTTGGAAAACACGCAATTGTTGCCGACGTGACAGTCATGGGCGACGTGTGTGTAGGCCAGCAGCCAGTTGTCGTCGCCGATGCGCGTGACGCCGCCGCCGTTGCCGGTGCCGCGATTGAGGGTGACGAACTCGCGGATCACGTTGCGGTCGCCGATCACCAGTTCGACGCGTTCGCCCTGGTATTTCTTGTCCTGCGGATCGCCACCGATCGCGGCGTGGCCGTGGATGTGGTTGTCGCGGCCGATCCGGGTGGGGCCGAGGATGCTGCAATGCGCGCCGATGCGCGTGCCATCGCCGATCTCCACGTCCGGACCGATGACGGTGAACGCGCCGACCGAGACGTTGGCGCCCAGTCGCGCCGACGGATCGATCACGGCGCTGGCATGAATGCCCGCGGCTGACATATCAGACCTTCACCTCGGCGCACAGGATGTCGGCGCTCGCGACCTGCTGATTGTCCACGCGGGCGATGCCGCAGTACTGCGTCATGTTGCGGATGGTGCGCTTGATGATGACCTCCAGTTCCAGGCGGTCGCCCGGCACCACCATGCGCGAGAACTTGGCGTTGTCCACCTTCACCAGATACGACAGCCGTCCTTCCTGGCTGCGGGGATGGCTGACTTCGCTCAGCACACCGCCGGCCTGCGCGAGGGCCTCGATCACCAGCACGCCCGGCATCACCGGATGGCCGGGGAAATGGCCCTGGAAGAAATGCTCGTTGCAGGTGACGTTCTTGTAGGCCAGGACGCGCTTGCCGGGTTCGAGCTCGGTGACGCGATCGACCAGCAGGAACGGATAGCGGTGCGGCAGATACTGCTGGATGGCGGCAATATCCAGGGGCAGGCTAATTTCAGTGGACATCAGGATTCCTTATCGCGCGCGCCGAGTTTGCGCGCCATTGCATCGAGTTGTTTGAAGCGCGCGGCGCTCTTGCGCCAGTCGCGATTGTTCATCAAGGGGGTGCCGGAAGAATACTCTCCTGGCTCGCGGATCGAATTCGTCACCAGGCTCATCGCCGTGATCATCACGCGATCGCAGATTTCCAGGTGCCCGAGCACGCCGGCGGCACCGCCGATCAGGCAGTAGCGTCCGATGACGGCGCTGCCCGCGACCGCCGAGCATCCCGCCATGGCGGTGTGCGCGCCGATGCGCACGTTGTGGCCGATCTGGATCTGGTTGTCGAGGCGGACGTCCTCTTCCAGCACGGTGTCCTCGATCGCGCCGCGATCGATGGTGGTGTTGGCGCCGATCTCGCAATCGTCGCCGACCACCACGCCGCCTTGCTGCGGCACCTTGATCCAGCGGCCCTGATCCATCGCCAGGCCGAAGCCGTCGGCGCCGAGCACCGCGCCGGGATGGACGAGCACGCGCTTGCCCAGCCGCACGCGACGCACGAGCGTGATGCGCGCGACCAGCTCGCAGCCGGCACCGATCTCGCAATCCTCGCCGATCACGCAGCCCGGGCCGACGATCGCGCCGGCATGCACGCGCGAACGCGCGCCGATGGCGACGAACGGGCCGATCTGCGCGCCGGGATCGATGTCCGCCGACGGATCGATCACGGCGCTGGCATGGATGCCCGGCTGCACGGACGCGGGCGGATCGAACAGCGCGGCGATCTTGGCGAAGGCGACGTAGGGATCGGGAGCGATCAGCGCCGTGCCCGCATAGCCTTCCGCATCGGCCGCGCGCATCACCACGACGCTTGCGGCCGAATCGGCGAGCTGCGGGCGATAGCGCGGATTGGACAGGAAGGCGAGTTGCCCGGCGCCGGCTTTCGCCAGCGTTGCCACGGAGTCGACGCGCGCCGTGCCCTCGCCATGGAGGGCGAGAGCGAAGCGCTCGGCAAGTTCGCTGGCGGTATACGAAGCGCCGGCCATGGCAGTCGACCGATACGGCGGCGTCAGAACGCGCCGCCGAAGGTGAACTGCAGGCGCTCGATTTCGTCGGCTTCCTGGGTCTGCAAGCCGTTGGCGTCGTACTTGCTGCCCTGGTTGCGCAGCGGGAACGCGTAGCTGATCGAGATCGGGCCGACCGGCGCGCGCCACATCAGCGCGATACCGTAGGAAGCGCGCAGTTCGCCGGCGTCGAAGCTGTCGTAGTCCTTGTAGACGTTACCGAAGTCGAGGAACGCGGAAATGCGCGCCGCCGGGCTGTCGAACAGCTTCGGGAAGAACATTTCGAACGATCCGACCGTCTTGAACGAGCCGCCGATCGGCTGCATGTAGCGGGCGTCGATGTAACCGTAGGGTGCGTCGCGCGGACCGAGCGTGTTGTCGCGATAGCCGCGCACCGAGCGCGCGCCACCGGCGTAGAAGTTTTCGAAGAAGGGCAGGCCGGTGGCGGTGAAGCTGTCGGTCTGGATCGTGCCGGGCGGGCAGCTGCCCGAGCCGGCCGAACTGCCGCTGGTCGTGACGCTGCTGCCACCCGGCGGGATCATCGGTCCGCCGGGCAGCGCCTGGCAGCTGACGAGCGTCTTGTCGGAACCGTAGCTATCGCCATAGCCGACTTCGAAACGGGTGTTGAGCACCAGCGCCCTGGAGATGGGCCAATACTTCGAGAATTCGTAGTTGAGCTTGTAGTACTCGGCGGTGGAACCGGGCAGCGTGGTTTCCAGCGAGATGCGGTTCAAGGTGCCGGCCGTCGGCTGCAGGTAGTCGTTGCGCGTGTCGCGCGACCACGCCAGTGTTGTGCGCCAGGAGTGGAAGGTGCGTTCGCCGAGCGCGTCGATGTACTTCACGATGCTGTCGGGCGTGCTGCCGCGATAGGTGAAAATCTCGTTGCGATCGACGGCGAACGATGCACGGACCGAGTCCGACTCGGACAGCGGCAGGCCGAACACGACCTCGGCGGCGGCGCTGGTGGAGGAGTACTGCGCGGTGTTGTATTCGGAGTTGTCGAATTCGCGCCACCACAGGTTGTAGCCCAGCGTCAGCCCGTTGTCGGTGAAGTACGGGTTGAGGAACGAGAACGAATAGCGCTTCAGGTAGACGTTGCGCTGCGCTTCCACGGAGACCTGGTTGCCGCTGCCGAGGAAGTTGTTCTGCGTCAGCTGCACCGACGTGGTCAGGCCGGCCAGCTGCGAGTAGCCGAGGCCGAAGACGAAGCTGCCGGAGGTGGTTTCCTTGACGTTGAAGACCACGTCGACTTCGTCGTTGCTGCCGGCCACCGGCTTGGTTTCGACGTCGACGCTGCCGGGCTCGAAGAAGCCCAGGCGCTGCAGGCGCAGCTTGGAGCGATCGATGGCCACCTGCGAGTACCAGCTGCCTTCGAACTGACGCATCTCGCGGCGCATCACTTCGTCGGAGGTGCGCGTGTTGCCCTTGAAGTCGATGTGGCGAACCATCACGCGCGGTCCCGGCACCACCTGCATGTTGATACCGACGGTGCGGTTTTCGCGATTGACGTCCAGGTCCGGATTCACGCGGGCGAAGGCGTAGCCGATGTTGCCGAGCGTGGCCGTGATCTGGTCGGAGCTGAATTCCAGCAGCGCGCGCGAGAAGGTCTGGTCGGGCTTCGCCAGCACCATGCGCTCGATCTGCTCCTTCGGCAGGATCGTGTCGCCGCTCACCTCGACCTTGGAGATCTTGTAGATCTCGCCCTCGGTGAGGCCCATGGTGAGAAACATGTCGCGCTTGTCGGAGCTGATGGCGACCTGCGTGCTGTCGACGTTGAAGTCGATGTAGCCGCGGTCGAGATAGAAATTGGTGAGCTTCTCGAGATCGCCGGAGAGTTTCTCGCTCGAATACTGGTCGTCGCGGCGGTACCAGCTCAGCCAGTTGCTTTCCGACGACTCCCACGAATCGGTGATCTGCTTTTGCTCGTAGGTCTCGTTGCCGATCAGATTGATGTGGCGGATCTTGGCCGCCTTGCCTTCCTTGATGGCGATGGTGACGTCGACGCGGTTGCGGTCGAGCTTGCTCACCGTCGGCGTCACTTCGACGTTGTACTTGCCTTTGTTGTTGTACTGGCGCTTCAGCTCCAGCGTGACCCGGTCGAGCGCGAGTCGGTCGAAGGTCTCGCCTTCGGCCAGGCCGATGTCCTTCAGGCCCTTGAGCAGGTCCTCGCTCTTGATGTCCTTGTTGCCGGTCAGGGTGAGCTTGTTGATCGCCGGACGCTCGGTGACGGTGACGACCAGGATGTCGCCCTGACGATCGACCCGGATGTCCTCGAAGAAGCCGGTCTTGTACAGCGCCCGCACCGCCTGCGCGATGCGGCTCTGGTCGACGGTGTCGCCGCGCTCGATCGGCAGATAGGTGAACACGGTACCGGCGCCGATGCGCTGCAGGCCGTCGATGCGGATGTCGCTGACGGTGAAGCTGCTGTTGTTCACCGGCGCGGGCGTGAGCGTGGGCGCGGATGAAGCGGCGGGAGCGGTGGAGGGTGGCGCGATGCCGAAAGCGGCCTGCGGATCGGTCGCCTGCTGGGCCCAAGCGGGGGCGGTGGCCGATGCAAGGGCGAGGACAAGCAGGCGGCGGGTCGGAATACGCGTCATCAATACAGGTCCACAGTGAAATGCAAGGCCAGCGCGGGAGGCGACGGCGGGGGTTGCGGGTCAGACAGTCAACGCACGAAGTTGTTCAGTATGTCGTTGTAGAACGCCAGACCCATCAGCCCAGCCAGCAAAGCAAGGCCGACATATTGCCCGGCGGCCATCGCACGCTCGCTTAACGGGCTGCCCTTGACCAACTCAATAAGGTAATACAGGAGGTGACCCCCGTCCAAGAGCGGGATCGGCAACAGGTTGAGGATGCCGAGGCTGAGCGAGAGCAGCGCCAGCACGGTCAGATACCAGGCCAGGCCCTGCTGCGCCGAGGCATTGGCGACGCGCGCGATGGTGATCGGGCCGGCGATGCTGTTCTGCACCGAAACGCGGCCGCTGAAGACGCGGGCGGCCATTTCGAACAGCTGCTTGGTCTGGTAGCGCATCTCGCGGAAGGCGGCGGGAACCGCTTCGATCGGGCCGTAACGCTGGACCGCGTCCTTGGGAGGGAATTCGAATTTGGCCGGTTTGATCCCGAAAGCCCAGAAGCTCGAATTTCCGTCCTTGCCGGGCACGAGACGCGGCTTCATCGGGAGCGCAAGACGATCTCCGTCGCGTTCGACTTCCACCATGGCCTCGATGTCGCGCGCGCCAAGCTTCTGCACCAACGGGCCGATGTCCTCGAAGACCTGGACGGGCTCGCCGTCGATGGCGGTGATGCGATCGCCTTCCGCCAGGACACCCCAGGCCGCGCTCTTTTGTTCGATGTGGCCGACGACAGGCGGCTGTAGTTCGTAACGCGCCAGCATTCCTATGGAGGACAACGCGGCGCGTTCGTCGCGACCCTCGGGGATGCGCGACAGCTTCAGCGTGCGCGTGCGCTCGTTGCCGTGCGCGTCGAGCACGCGCAAGGTGGCGTCCTTGCGATCGAGCGCGTCCGGCAGCAGCGCCATCAGCACTTCGCGCCAGATCGGCGTGGCGCGGCCGTCGACTTCGAGCACGGTGTCGCCGCGCTGCAATCCGGATTCCGCGGCGATGGCGGACACCTGGCCGATCACCGGCGCGTAATCGGGACGCCCGACCACGAACATCGCCCAGAACAGCACGACGCAGAGGATCAGATTGGCGATCGGGCCGGCGGCGACGATCGCGATGCGGCGCCAGACCGATTTGTTGTTGAAAGCCTTGTCGGCATCGGCCGGGGCGACGTCGGTTTCACGCTCGTCGAGCATCTTGACGTAGCCGCCAAGTGGAATCGCCGCGATGACGTATTCGACGCCGTCCTTGCCGATGCGCGTCCACAGCGGCTTGCCGAAGCCGATCGAGAAGCGCAGCACTTTGACGCCGTTGCGGCGCGCCACCCAGAAGTGGCCGAATTCGTGGAAGGTGATCAGCAGGCCGAGGCCGACGATGTACCACCACACGGAGCCGATGATTTCGAGCATGCGGAGAACCTGTTCTCAGACTCGCTGGGCGTGGTGGGGCAGGGCGGAAGTAGCGTGTTGCCGTGCGCGCAGATCGGCCTCGCGCAGGGCGTTCAGCGAGTCTGCGGGCGCCGACGGTAGCGCCGTCAACGCGTCTTCGACCAGGGCCGGAATGGACAGGAAACCGATCTGGCCCTGAAGAAAGGCTGAAACCGCGATTTCGTTGGCCGCATTGAGGATCGCGGGGGCCGTGCCACCCGTTTCCAGCGCGGCGTAGGCCAGCCGCAGGCAGGGGAAAGCATCGAGATCGGGGGCTTCGAAATCGAGGCGGCCGTGAGCCAGCAGGTCGAGTCCGCCGACGCCGGACGCGATCCGCTGCGGCCAGGCGAAACCGATGGCGAGCGCGGTGCGCATGTCGGGCAGGCCGAGCTGGGCCAGGGTGGAGCCGTCGACGAATTCCACCAGCGAATGCACCAGGCTCTGCGGATGCACCAACACGTCGATCTGCGTGCCGGGCAGGCCGAACAGGTGGTGGGCCTCGATCACTTCCAGGCCCTTGTTCATCAGGGTGGCCGAGTCGACCGAGATCTTCGGCCCCATCGACCACTTGGGATGCGCCACCGCCTGCGCGGGCGTCACCGCCGTCAGGCGCTCGCGCGTCCAGCCGCGGAACGGGCCGCCGGAGGCGGTCAGCACGATCCGGCGCACGTCCTCGCGGGCGGCCGGCAGGCAGCGGCCGTGGGTGCCAGCCAGGTGCCCGGTCTGTGCGTGCGCGGCCGGCAAGCATTGGAAGATCGCGTTGTGCTCGCTGTCGATCGGCACGATGGTGGCGCCGTTGGCGTCGGCGGCGGCCATCAGCAGTTCGCCCGCCAGCACCAGCGATTCCTTGTTGGCGAGCAGCAGGCGCTTGCCGGCGGCGGCCGCGGCCAGGGTGGAATCCAGCCCGGCGGCGCCGACGATCGCGGCGACCACCGTGTCGCAGCCGGCATCGGCCGCCAGCGTCGCGAGCGCGTCCGCGCCCGCGTGTGCTTGCGTCGGCAGGCCGGCATCGTGAAGACCGTCGCGCAACGCGGCGAAGCCGGCTTCGTCGGCGATCACGGCATGGTCGGGGCGGTGGCGGCCGCACAGCGCCAGCAGCGCCTCGACGTTGCTGCCGGCGGCGAGCACGGAAGCGCGCAGCGCGTCCGGATGGCGCGAAATCACGTCCAGCGCGGAGGCGCCAATCGATCCTGTAGCGCCGAGAACGGCAACGTTCTGCACGGTCAAAGCCCCAGCATTTCCTTGCCGATGAGGAACACCGGCAACGCCGCGAGGACGCCGTCGATGCGGTCGAGAATGCCGCCGTGTCCCGGGATCAGGGTGCCGGAATCCTTGGCCCCGACATGTCGTTTGAGCAGGCTCTCGAACAGGTCGCCGACCACCGAGAACAGCACGGTGACCGCGCACAGCAGCATCAGCGCCGGCAGCTGCACGACCGTCGCGCCCGCGTACCAGCCCATGACGAGGCCGACCACGATGCCGGCCAGCAGGCCGCCGGCCAGGCCTTCGACCGTCTTGTTGGGGCTGATCCGCGGTGCCAGTTTCATCCGGCCGAACTGGCGGCCGGCGAAATAGGCGCCGGAATCGGCCGCCCACACGATCATCAGCGCCGTCAGCAGCCAGCGATGGCCGTAAGGCTGATCGCTGTGGATCAGGACCAGGGCGCACCAGGCGGGCAGGGTCGCCAGCGTGCCGGCGGCGAGCTTGAACACGCGCGCATGGGTGTCGTGATCGGAGGCGAAGTTGTAGAAGCGCAGCCACAACAGCGATACGACCCACCAGCCCACGCCGACCAGCGCCGCGATTTGCAGCAACACCAGCGGCCGGCCCGAGGCCCACAGCAGCAGCACCATGAGCAGCAGATTGAGAACGAGCAGGACGGTGCGCTGCAGCGTGTCGTCGATCTCGGCCAGCTTCAGCCATTCCCACAGGCCGAGCAGGAACAGGATCGCCGCCAGCGCCGCCATCCACGGCGTCGGCAGGAACAGGATCGCAAGGATCGCCAACGGCGCCATCAAGAGCGCCGCGAGCACGCGGGTCTTGGTCATGCGTCCGACTCCGGGAAGGGAAGCCGGAGGGAAGCACGGGACGGGTTGCCTGCCGAGGCGGCCGGACGGGAGGGACTCATGGCGCGGATTCTTCCATGGCGGCGATCTGCGCGCCTGTCAGGCCGAAGCGGCGTTCGCGCCCGGCATAGTCGTCGATGGCGCGTTGCAGGAGGGCGGCGTCGAATTCAGGCCACAGGGTCTCGGTGAACCACAATTCGGTGTACGCCAGCTGCCAGAGCAGGAAATTGCTGATGCGCAGGTCGCCGCCGGTGCGGATGAACAGGTCCGGCGCCGGCAGGTCGGCCAGGGCCATGCGCGTGGCCAGCAACGATTCGTCGATCTGTTCCGGCCGCAGGCGGCCGGCGGCCACGTCCTCGGCCAGCGCGCGTGCCGCCTGCGCGATGTCCTGGCGGCCGCCATAGCTGGCGGCGATGGTGAGGGTAAGGCGTGTGTTGGCACGGGTCTGGGCCTCGGCCGCTTCCATGCGCTCGCGGATGGCCTCGCCGAAGCGTTCGCGTTCGCCGATGAAGCGGATGCGCACCTGGCGTCGGTCGAGTTCCGCCACCTCGCGTTCGAGCGCGCCCAGGAACAGCTTCATCAGCGCGCCGACTTCTTCCTCGGGCCGTCCCCAGTTCTCGCTGGAGAAGGCGAACAGCGTCAATGCCTCGATGCCGCGCTCCAGGCAGAAATCGATGCACAGATTCACCGCCCGCGCGCCGGCGCGGTGACCGATCACCCGCGGACGCTTGCGCTGCGCGGCCCAGCGTCCGTTGCCGTCCATGATGACGGCGATATGGCGCGGAACGCGGGCGATTGCCTGCGCGGGCGGGGACTCGCTCATCCGGGTCAGGTCTCTCAGACCGCCATCAGTTCCTGTTCCTTGGCCTTGACCACCTCGTCGACGTCCTTGATCGCCTTGTCGGTGAGCTTCTGGATCTCGTCCTCGCTGCGGCGCTCGTCGTCCTCGGTGATGGCCTTGTCCTTGAGCAGGTCCTTGACGTGCTGGTTGGCGTCGCGGCGAATGTTGCGGATTGCGACCTTGGCATTCTCGCCCTCGCCGTGCACCACCTTCGAGAGTTCCTTGCGGCGTTCCTCGGTGAGGGCCGGAAGGTTGATGCGGATCACGGTTCCGGCTGTGTTCGGCGTCAGTCCGAGGTCGGAGGCGAGGATCGCTTTCTCCACCGGGGCCACCATCTGCTTCTCCCAGGGGGTGATGGTCAGCGAGCGGGCGTCGGTGATGGCGATGCTGGCCACCTGCGAGAGCGGCATGTCGGAGCCGTAGTAATTCACTTTCAGGTGCTCGACCAGCGACGTCGAGGCGCGGCCTGTGCGGATCTTGCCAAGGTCGTGGCGCAAGGCTTCCACGCTCTTCTGCATGCGCGTCTGCGCGTCCTTCTTGATGTCGTTCGGCGTCATCGACTGGCTCCGGGTTTCGAATACGTAACCGAAGGATTATAGCCGTAGCGCGAACTCAGACTCTCCTTTTCAGGCGCGACGAGGCGGGAAACTCATGCTGCATTGCCGCGCGACCTGGCCGGATCGCGTCTGAATGCCATCCCGATTCCGTCCTTCCCTGGTCAGTGCGCGTGAGGCGCCCGGTCGTGGCGATCGTGCTCGCAGGCCTTGCCGTGTTCGATCTGCAAGGTGGGGTGGTTGATGCCGAAGCGATGGTCGAGGTCGTGCGCGAGGCGGTCGATGAAGGCGTCGTGGTCGTTGTTCTCGGGGCGCACCAGATGCGCGGTCATCGCGATCTCGCCCGCGCCCAGCGACCAGATGTGCAGATGGTGTACCGCCGCCACGCCGGGTTGCGCGCCGAGGAATTCCAGCACCTTGGCCTGATCGATGCTGGTCGGCACCGCGTCCATCGCCGCGTTGAAGCTGTCGCGCAACAGCCCGAACGCACCCGCGGCGATCACCACGCCGATCAGCAGCGCGGTCACCGGATCGAGCCAGCTCCATCCGAACACATACATGCCGATACCGGCGAGGACGGCGGCGAGCGACACCGCCGCATCGGCGACCAGATGCATGTACGCGCCGCGGCGATTCAGATCGTGGGCATGACCGTCGCGTACGAACCACGCGGCCGCGAGGTTGACGAAGATGCCGATGGCCGCGACCACGATCACCGGCAGGGCGGGAATTGTCGGCGGCGCATTGAGCCGGCTCACCGCTTCCCAGGCCAGCGCGCCGGAAAACGCAACCACCAGCAGGGCGTTGGCGAGCGGCGAAAGCAGCGTCGCGCGGCGCCAGCCGTAGGTGTGGCGATCGGTCGGCTGGCGTCGCGCCAGTACCGCCGCCGCCCAGGCCAGGCCAAGACCCATCACGTCGCCGAGGTTGTGCACGGCGTCGGAGAGCAGTGCCAGCGAATCGGTCAGGAAGCCGTAGCCGGCTTCCAGCACGGTGTAGGCGAGGTTGATCAGCGTGATCGCGGCGAACGCGCGCGTCGAGGAGACGTGCGCATGGCCGTGGGCATCGGCGTGGTTGTGACTGTGCATGGCCGCGATGCTGTCATGCCGCGGATGCGGACACTATTTCAAACGCGGAACCCGCGCGTGAACCCGGCGCTGAACCAGGGGATCAGGCGCGATTGCGCACCAGCGTCCCGATCGGCTCGCCGCGCAGGATGCGCAGCAGCTGCCCCGGCTGCGCCATGTCGAAGATGCGCAGCGGCAGATTGCTGTCGCGGCACAGCGCGAACGCGGCGGTGTCCATGACGTTGAGGTTGCGGGCGATCACTTCGTCGTAGGTCAGGGTGTCGAAGCGCTTGGCATCCGGGTTCTTCTTCGGATCGGCATCGTAGACGCCGTCGACCTTGGTGGCCTTGAGCAGCAGGTCGGCGCCGATCTCGATCGCGCGCAGCGCGGCGCCCGAGTCGGTGGTGAAGAAGGGATTGCCGGTGCCGGCCGCGAAGATCGCGATGCGGCCCTTTTCCAGATGGCGGATGGCGCGGCGGCGGATGTAGTCCTCGCACACGTCGTTGATCTTGATCGCGCTCATCACGCGCACGCGCGCGCCGAGCTTCTCCAGCGAATCCTGCATGGCCAGGGCGTTGATGACGGTGGCCAGCATGCCCATCTGGTCGCCGGTGACGCGGTCCATGCCGCCGGCCGCCAGGCCGGCGCCGCGGAAGATGTTGCCGCCGCCGATCACCACGCCGACCTCGGCCCCGGCCTGCTGCGCCTCGATGACCTCGCGCGCCAGGCGGCCGATCACCTTGGGATCGATGCCGTAATCCTCCTCGCCCATCAAGGCCTCGCCGGACAGTTTCAACAGGACGCGGCGATAGGCGAGTTGGGTCATGGGCGGTCTCGTGGGGGGGCGATGAGCACGTAGATTCTAGCAGGCTGCCATCGGGAACGACTCCGGACCTGTACCGAATTCGTGACTTGAAAAGCGCGCGGGAAGCGTGTTTTCAGCAGTGTGCGATGCCTTCCTTGCGCGTCGCGTATCCGAAGCATCGCGCGGCGTGCGCGAAAGCGGGTAGGGAAAACGCCGCGATCCGCGTTTCCGTAGGCATGGACAGACTTGTCACGCTGCGAAAAAACGAGGGAGCAAGGCTGCGGACAGGAGCGCCGCGCGGCTTGACACAGGTGCCTCTGGCAACGTGTTACAACTGCAACCATGCCGACCCAGTCACGATCGCAACCGCCGTTCCCGCCTTCCGCGTGCCCGGCCCGCGTTCGGCCACCTTCCACCTTCATGCCCTGGCGTCGCGGCCGGGGTGGCGACGCAGGCGCATGAGCTCGGTGGCACCGAACGCGCGCGATCCCGGATCGCTGCAGGAAATCGAGACGACCGACGAGTACGAAACCTCTCCCGGATTCGTCGCCTTCGTGCGCGACCACCAGGAAGCGCTGATCGCCTTCCTGCGCAAGCGGGCGAACGAGGAAGATGCCAGGGACATGGCCCAGGAAGCGATGGTGCGGCTGATGCGCTATCGCAACCAGCCGCATGCCCAGCTGCGCGCGCTGATGTACCGCATCGCGCTGAACGTCTTCAACGATCGCGGTCGCCGCGGGCAGTCGCACCATGTCGCCGTGCATGTCAGCTTCGACGACGACATGCTCACCTTGCCGTCCACGGAACTGGCGCACGACGAGCGCATCGACAACGAACAGACGCTCGCGCGCGTGCGCGACGCCATCCTGCGTCTGCCGCCGCGTTGCCGGCAGGTCTACCTGCTGAACCGGATCGAGGGCATGCGCTACGCCGAAGTGGCGCGGCATTGCGGCATTTCCGTCAAGGCGGTGGAGAAGCACATCGGCAAGGCGCTGCAGGTACTGCGCGATTGCCTGCCGCAGGACGCGGGTGGCAACGGGGGGCTGCGATGAACGTGACTTCCCAGGGCACGGCTTCCCACAGCACGACTACCCCCATGCCCTCGCGCGATGGCCGCGCCGAAGCCTGGGTGGCGCGTCTGATGGCGCCGGATTGCAGCGACGCCGAGCACCGGGAATTCGAGGACTGGCTGGCCGAGTCGCCCCGCAACATCGATGCCTATCTGGAAGCCGAGCGCGTCCACGCGCTGGCCGCGCAACTGGCGGACGACGAGTTCATCCGCGCCGCCGCCCGTGGCGCGCGACGCATGCCGCCGCAGGGCGGATGGCGTCGCTGGATGCCGATGGCGTCGATCGCCGCCACCGTGGCCGCCGTCGCCGTCGGTGCCGCGATCTGGCGGATGCAGCCGGTGGACGTGCCCGCCACGACTTACGCGACCGCGATCGGCGAGCAGCGCGATCAGGTGCTGCCCGACGGCACCCGTTTGCTGCTCGATACCGATTCGGCGATCGACGTCCGCTTCGGCGCGAGCGAGCGCCTGGTCGAGGTGCGGCGCGGGCGTGTGCAGATTGAAGTCGGCAAGGACCAGCGACCGTTCCTGGTGCGGGCTGGCCAGACCGTCGTGCGCGACATCGGCACGACGTTCCAGGTGAGCCGTGGCACCGGCGCGGCCGTGCAGGTCGGTTTGATCGAAGGCGTCGTGCAGGTCTCGCTCGGCGAGGGCACCGATGCGCCGCGTCGGACCCTGGCGCCGGGAGAGCAGGTGGCCGTCGACGTCGCCGGCAAGCTCGGAGACAAGCGCGGGCTCGACCTGGAAACCGCGCAGGCCTGGCCGCGCGGCGACCTGATTTTCCGCGAGCGTCCGCTGGGTCAGCTGCTGGAAGAGGCCAATCGCTACTCGACCACCCAGTTGCGGCTCGGCGACCCGTCGCTGGCCGGCATCCGCATCAGCGGCGTGTTCCACGCCGGCGACCAGGCCGCGCTGACCAAGGCGCTGGAACAGGGGTGGGGGCTGCGGGCCGAACGCACCAACGAGCACGAGGTCGTGTTGCAGCGGCAAGCTGGTTCGAAGTAGATCGCGTCCGAATCGGCGACGATCGGTCTGATTCTGGCTCGATCTCGTCCTGAATCGCCCCGGGCTGGCGGGCGGGGCGGACGCCCCGCGCATTCACGGATGAGCGGCCGTCTCCGCCGCGTCGACGGCGTCTCGCGAAACGCGACCCCCGTGGCAGAATAGCCCCAGCCCGCGTGGCAGGGGGACGTGTCCACCGCTCGGGGGATTGCTGCGGCTGTGCGCCGCCCCACGACGCGGGACTGCATGGCCCGATTCTCAAACAGTACGCGCAGCTTGCTCCATTGCACGCTCTGGCTGTGGGCGGCCCTGATCGCGGGGGCGGTCTGGCCCTCGTCGCGTGCGCTGGCCGCCGATCCCGGCACCACGGTTCGTTTCGATATCGCATCCGGCACCCTCGAAGGCGCGCTGGAGACCCTGGCGCGCCAGGGACGCGTGCAGTTGCTGTACTCGCCTTCGCTGGTGGCCGGACGTCGTAGCGCGGGTCTTCGGCTCGAACTCAGCCCCGCCGTCGCCCTTGAACGCCTTCTGCGCGGCAGCGGCCTGCACGCGGTGCCCGTGAATGCCGACACCTATCTCCTCAAGGCGCTGCCGGTGCCGGCGCAGCGGCCGCGCGTGGCGATCGACGCGCCGAAACCGGAGCGGCCGGCGCTGACCACCGAGATGACCTCGGTGCAGGTGACCGGCAGCCGCATTCCGCGCAGCGACATCGACATGGTCTCGGCCTTCCCGCTGACGGTGATCTCGCGCGAGGAAATCGAGACCAGCGGCAAGCAGACCTTGTTCGAACTGCTGCGCGCCCAACCCGGCATGGCGGCGCATCACCCGATCTCCGTGTCCACCGACGGCGCCGATGACGCGCAGCAGCCGTTCGCGGTCGCGGCCACCACCAGTCTCGGCGCGCTCGGCCCGCGTGCGACGCTGTTCCTGGTCGACGGCCAGCGCGTGGCGAACTACGGCCTCGTTTCATCCGATCTCGGTGGCCTGGTCGATCTCGACAGCATCCCGCTCAGCATCGTCGATCACATCGAGATTCTTCGCGGCGGCGCCTCGGCCATCTACGGCGCCGACGCGATGGCTGGCGTGGTCAACATCATCCTGCGCACGTCGCAGCAGGGCGGCGAGGTGACGATGCGTTACGGCCTGTCCGAACGCGGCGACGCGGCGGAGCGGCGACTGTCCTTCGGCGTGGGACAGGAGACGCGTGGCGGCGGCGGTGTTTTCGTCGGCGGCGAATATTTCCGGCGCGAGGAACTGCTCGGTGCCGATCGTGATTGGCGCACGCTGGACCGGCGCGGCGATGGTCTTCCCGACGAGCGCTATCGGCTGGGTTACGTCGACGATTTCGACGGCAGTCTGCTGCGTTCGTATTGCCGCGGCGCCGCGCCGACGACGACTGCCGGCTGTCTGTTCGATCCGCCGCGCGGCGCCAGCCTGCAGCCGGAGATGCGGCGCGCGACCCTCTATCTGCATGCGCATCAGCCGGTCGGCGAGCGTGGCGAACTGCATGCGGAAGTGCGTGCCGGCAGCCTCACGCAATGGCTGCACAACGCTCCTGTCCATTTCAAGGTGCAGCCGTGGTTCGGTCATCCCGACAGCCCGGACGGCATGCCTTTGTACTATGCCTTCGACGATCTCGGTCCGGTCCGCAACAAGACCGAGGAAGACACGCTCGATGTGACCGCCGGTGCCCGTGGCATGTGGGGCGATTGGGGATGGGATCTGACCGTGGGGCATCACCAGAACCGCGTCGTCAGCCGAACCGATGGCCTGGTGCGCAACAGCGCCTTTGATCCGAACCAATACCGTTTCTCGGGACCGAACTCGCCGGAATTGCTGGCCACGATCTCGCCACGCATCACCACGCGCGGCAAGTCGGTGCTGCAGCAGGCGTCGTTCAACGTCGGAGGCCCGTGGTTTCCGCTGCCTGGCGGTGTCGCTCGTGTCGCGGCCGGCATCGAATACGGGCGCGAGTCTCTGCGCCATCGTCCCGACGCCCTGCTGCTGGCCGACGATGTGGCTTCGGCGGAGGAGAAGATCGCGATCGACGACCGTCGCGACAATGCCGCTGTGTATGCCGAAGTGAATCTGCCGCTATGGCAGCGCCTGCAGGCCGATCTCGCCGCGCGCGTCGACTATCGCGAAGGTTATGGTCACAGGCTATCGCCGAAACTCGGGTTGAAGTGGAGCGTGAGCGACAGTCTCACGCTGCGCGGGACGTTCGCCACCGGCTATCGCGCACCGAGTCTGTTCGAATTGCGACGCCCCAATGTCGAGGAGAGCTTCGGTCCCGTTCCGCGCAGCGATGTGCCCGGTCCATGCGCTTTCCCCATCGACGAAACCCGCTGCCTCGTGGGCCGCAGCTCCATCGAGAACCCCGATCTGCGTCCAGAAACATCCCGCAGCGCCGTGTTCGGCTTCGTCTGGTCGCCATCGTCGCGTTGGAGCATCAGCCTCGATCATTATCGCATCCAGCGCCGCAACGAAATCGCTCGCGTCGTGTCACCGCAGGATGATTCCGCCTTGTTCAAGGACAGCGTGAGGCTGGATGCGACGGGCGGGATCAGCGACATCTACGAGTACTACGGCAACGTCGGCAGGACGGAGTCGAGTGGTTGGCAGCTCGACACGCAGTACCGGCTTGAAACGGAACGTCACGGGCGATTCGTGTGGCGGATCTCCGGCGACTGGCTGCAGGAACTGCGTCGTCGCGCGCATGCCGGCGCGCCCGAGATCGATTACGCGGGATACGGCGCTCCCAGGAAGAGCCTGCTGGCATCGATGCAATGGAACATCGACGACTGGAATGCCGCGCTCTGGCTGCGCTGGTTCGGCACGCGCAAGGTGACCGATGAGCTTCAGGCCAGTTGTCCCGCGGAGAACGCGGCGGCACATCGCTGCACCACGCCAAGCTCGACGACGCTCGATTTCGATCTGGCCTGGTCCGGGATTCCGCACTGGCGCTTCGCCTTGAACGTACAGAACCTGACCGATCACGAGCCGGTCAGTTACCAGATCGAGGATGGCGGCTATTCGGCCAACTACGACGATCCGCGCGGACGCTACTACCTGCTCAGTGCGACGTATCACTTCTGACACGCGCACGGGCACCGTGCATCTGCGCTAGGATCGCGCCACCATTCACAAGGAGCTGGATCATCATGGCTGTGCAAACCCTGCAGGAATTTCTTTCCCACTCGAAGGAAAAGGACGCCAGCGGCGACGCGTTCGAACTCGAAAGCTCGCATCTTCTGGAAGTGCGGCTCGACGGCCTGGTCTGGGCCAAGGCCGGCTCGATGGTGGCGCGCAAGGGCAGCGTGAAGTTCACCCGCCAGGGACTGCTGGAGCAGGGGCTCGGCAATCTGCTGAAGAAGGCGATGACCGGCGAGGGCATGCAGCTGATGAAGATGGAAGGCAATGGCCGTGTCTATCTCGCCGATGCCGGCAAGAAGATCACGCTGTTGCGACTGGCGGGCGAAGCCATCTTCGTCAACGGCAACGACGTGCTCGCCATCGAGTCCACCATCGACAATCAGATCACGATGATGCGCAAGGTCGCGGGCATGTTGTCCGGCGGCTTGTTCAATGTGCGTCTCAGCGGTCACGGCATCGTTGCGATCACCTCACACTACGAGCCGCTCACCTTGCCGGTGAATGCGACGACCGGCCCGGTGTTCACCGATCCCAATGCCACCGTTGCATGGTCGGGTGGCTTGACGCCGGAGATCGTCACCGATATTTCGCTCGGAACGCTGTTCGGACGCGGCTCTGGCGAAAGCATGCAGCTCAGGTTTGCCGGCGAAGGCTGGGTGGTGGTGCAGCCTTACGAGGAAGTCGCGTTTCAAGCCAAAGAGTGATTGGCTGTCGATCGATGTCGGATAAAGCGGCGAGGCTTTCGATGGCGCCGCTTCACCGGCCTCGGAGATTCCTCTTCATCGCCGCGCTGACGGCGTGGTTCTGAATTCCCGGCTGGCATTGGTCCGCAGGCGATATCGACAGGACATCGATCAGGCGCGGACCAATGCCCAATGCCATGGTTCGTAGACAATGCCGTGCGGATTGCCGCGCGGATAGCTCATGGCGAAACCATAGGCGGCCGCGTTGCGTTCGAGCCAGGCGAAGGCGTCTGTCCGTTCGAAGGATTCCTCCGCCGGCGGTTCACCTGGTGTGCCGATGTCGAGCGCGAGTCCGGAGTGGTGCTCCGAATAGCCAGGCGCGGCATTCACGGCGAGGATGTCGTCGACGTTGAGTCCGCGCGCGAGCTTGCGTTCGAAAATGCCGAGCTGGTAATCGTGGCTGCGATATCCGGAGATCGATTCCAGCAGCACGCCTTCGAGTAGCGCGGCGGACTGCATGTTCCGCCATGCGCGCGCCGCGTCGACGTGCAACCAGAGCGGACGCCGGTAGCGGTCGAATCCCGCGAAGGCGAGCCATGCCGGCTCGGCGACCAGCGCGAGGCCGGTGCGCGCGGCATAGCCTTCGGCGTCGATGTCGAGGGTGTCGAGACGATCATGCAGGCGGTGCAGGGGCAGTTCGGCGACGGTGTCGATGCCGAAGCGTTGGTGTTCGGAGATGCGATCCAGCGCATCGAGCGCTTCGTCGACGCCAGGTTCGTGCGCCCAACGTTGCACCAGGGGCAGGAGGCCCTCGGGCAGTTCCGCGGCGAGATAGCGGCCATCGCGCTTGCGGCGCAGCACGTGTCGTGCGCGGGCGAGCGCGCGCGCGTCGCGGTTGCTGCGCGCGCGCAGCAGGTGCGCGGGCCACAGCTCGATGTCCGGGGTGTTGATCAGGTGCAGGGGACGGGCGTGCATGACGGCAGCATAGGGCGTGTGACGTGCTTTTGGCCACGTCCTCGGAGGTTCGGGGCGAGGCGAGTTGCCGTGGTCCGCTTTACGGGCGACGAGGGGCCGGCGGCGCGTCGGATCGCGTGATGCTCCGCAGTTCGTCGAGCAGCGCTTGCGGTTTGTCCGGACTGAGCAGGAGCAGCTTGCCGTCGCGCTGTTGCAGCATCAGCACGTGTTTCCGGTCGGTCAGCAGACAGAACGCGCGGCGGCGATTGCGCAGCAGGTAATGACCGGCCTTGAAACCCGGCAGGCCGAAGGCGAACAGTGGCAGGATCGGCTTGAATTCGATGTGCTCGTCGAGCGAGAGAATCCGAGCGCGGTCCAGCAGCAGATCGTCGAGCGCGATGCGGCGCGTGTAGAACACCGCAGCTGCGACGACGAGGGTGCGGTCCTTGAGGTGGATCTGGCGGTGCAGGAGCATGATCAAAGGACCGATCACCACCAGCGCGATGGCGAACGGCACGACTAGCCACCACGGCACGGGATTCGTTGGTGACTGCTGGTGCGGCTGCATGTACGCGATGACCACGAGCAGTCCCCACACCGCGACCAGCAATCCCCACGAGAGACGATGCAAAGGGGCGAGCGGGAAGTCGCGAGTGGTCTTCGTCGTCTTGATGCGCCTGTCCGATAGGGGGGTGCTCATGGCTCGTCCTGATCCGGCTGATCTTCATTGCGGAGCGGCAGCCGCCCGGCTTTGCGCAGCGCATCCCGAAGCACGTATTCGATTTGCGCGTTGAGGCTGCGCAACTCGTCGTCGGCCCAGCGTTGCGCCGCGGCCAGCACTTCGGCGCTGATGCGTAGCGGATAGGCTTTCTTCTCGCTCATCGATCTCGCGTGCCGGGGCCGGGCTAGAGCGCGCCGTGCGTGGTCGCGATCGCGATGCCCGTGACGAGCAGGGCGAGGGAGGAAATCCCCGCCGCGACGAGCCCGCGCCGCCATTTGCGCTGGCCGCGGCGACGCAAGTACATCGCCAGCGGCAGAATCGGCAGCAACGCGATCAGGACGGCTATTCCGCTGTAATGCGTGGTATCCATGATGATTATTCTCCGATGAAGAGAGTTGTCATTGCGCTGTGGCTCAGTACAGCGTACCGGCGTTGACGATCGGCTGCGTGGCGCGATCGCCGCACAGCACCACGAGCAGATTGCTGACCATGTTGGCCTTGCGCTCCTCGTCCAGCTGCACCACGCCGTTCTTCTGCAGTTCGGCCAGCGCCATCTCGACCATGCCGACGGCGCCGGCGACGATGCGCGTGCGCGCGGCGATGATCGCGTTGGCCTGCTGACGCTGCAGCATCGCTTGCGCGATCTCCGGGGCGTAGGCGAGGTGACTGATGCGTGCATCCAGCACCTGCACGCCGGCGTCGGCGAGGCGGTCGCCGAGCTCGTCCTTCAGGTGCTTCGAAATCTCGGTGGCATGGCTGCGCAGCGCGATTTGCCCATCCTCGTGCTGATCGTATGGATAACTCGTCGCCATCGTGCGCAGCGCGGATTCGGTCTGGATGTGCACGAAGCTCTCGTAGTCGTCGACGTTGTAAACCGCCTCGGCGGAATCCACCACCTGCCAGACGATCACGGCGGCGATCTCGATCGGGCTGCCGTCGAGTTCGTTGACCTTGAGCTTGCCGCTTTCGAAATTGCGTACGCGCTGGCTGACCTTTCTCTTCGAGTAGAAGGGGTTGTTCCAGCGCAGGCCATTGTCCTTCACCGTGCCGACGTACTTGCCGAACAGGCTCAGCACCGCGGCCTGGTTGGGTTCGACCATGTAGACGCCGAACAGGCAGAACACGGCGAGCACATTGATCGGCAGAGCCACGGCGATCATTCCCCAGCGCTCGGTGGCGGCGCCGTTCAAGCACAGATAGCCGGTGACCAAGATGACGACGGCCAGCACCAACAGGACGGGTATGCCGGGCAGCGAGCGGGTCGGGTTCTCTTTCATTGGGTGTCTCCTCATCCCCTGAGTGGATGAATTATTGATATCAATTTGATATCACATTGTCAATCGAACGGGTGCGATCGACTCATCGCTTTGGTAAGCAATTGATTTTCATGATGTTGAGTTCGAGGGCGGGCCGCCGGCTCAATCGGTGTTGAGGTAGAGCAGCGGTGCCGGCGCGAATTCGCCGGTGGCGAACAGGCCGCGCCCCCCCTCGGCCCAGCCGATCGCCTCGGCCTGCGGCAGCCAGGGCAGTTCATGTACGACGGGTTTGCCCGCGAGCGCTTCGGCCCAGCCTTGCCGGTCGCGGCGCCGGTACAGCAACACTTCGCTGTAGGTCATCACCGCGATGCGATTGCGATCGGGGGCGATGTCGGAGGAGGTGACCTGATGACGGATGCGGGCCATGCGCGGATTGGCCTGCAGTTCTTCTTCCGTGGGCAAGGGGACGCCGGCGAGGGTGCCCAGTTTCGCGGCGGTCTGCACCGCATCGTCGCGCGGGCGCAGCGGCACCGCGAACAACTCCGGCGGTGTGCGCTTCTTCGAGATCAGCAAGACCTGTCCGAGCACGGGATCGACCGCGATCGCTTCGCAGTCGCGCGCGCCGTCCGGCCAGCGGAACGCGATCGACCAGGCCGGGCGCAATACGCGCTTCGATGCCGGCACGTCGAGCGCCGCCGGTTCCTCGATCACGTGCAATTGCAGACTACGCCGCAAGCCGCCGTTGTCGCCGGTGTCGGCGATCATGAGGTAATGACGGCCATCGAGATCGAAGGCCGCCAGATCCTCCCAATCGGTGTTCGCGGCGCCATCGACGCGGAAGGTCGCCAGCAATTGCCCGCGCGTGCCGATCGCGAACAATTGCGGCGTGTTACCGCCGTCGTCGAGCATCCACAGCACGTCCTCGTGCGTGCGCGAGGCGGCGAGACCGCTCACTTCGTCGAGCCGCTCGTCCATCAGCATGCCCGACAGCTGCGCGAACGGCGGCTTCTGCACGCTGCAGGCCGCCAGCAGCGCCAGCGCGGCGAATACCGCGAGTGGCATCAGCAACTGGCGTAACGGATCGCGAAGCGGCCTCGGCATGCATGCAGCATGGCATCGCGGAATCGTTCGCGGAAGCGGCCGTGAGGCACTTGCACTGCTCGCGGGATACTCCTCGCGGGACGCTGCGTTGCGGAGAAGGTTTCGACCGCGACGGCGCGAGGAAACCGCCGTGGCGGCGCCCACGCGTTTAAAATGCCGGTTTCCGCACCTGCAAGGCCCCGCATGTCCTCCTCCGTCGTCATCGGCACGCCGTATTCCGAACACGCGCTGCGCGTGCTGCTGCTGGGCTCCGGCGAACTCGGCAAGGAAGTCGTCATCGAGTTGCAACGTTTCGGCGTCGAGGTGATCGCGGCCGATCGTTATGCCGACGCACCCGCGATGCAGGTCGCGCACCGCAGTCATGTGCTCGACATGCTCGACGGCGCCGCGATCCGCGCGCTGATCGAACTGGAAAAGCCGCATCTGGTGGTGCCGGAGATCGAGGCGATCCACACCGAAACGCTGGTGCAGCTGGAACAGGAGTTCGCGCGCACCGGCGCGGCGACGCGCATCATTCCGACGGCGCGCGCCGCGCGCCTGACCATGGATCGCGAAGGCATCCGCCGGCTCGCGGCCGAAACGCTGGGATTGCCGACCTCGCCTTATCGCTTCGTCGATACGCGCGAGGATTATCACGAGGCCGTGCGAGCGCTCGGCCTGCCGTGCGTGATCAAGCCGGTGATGTCGTCTTCCGGCAAGGGGCAAAGCCTGGTGCGTACGGCGGAGGAGATCGATCATGCCTGGGATTACGCGCAAACCGGCGGCCGCGCCGGCGCTGGACGTGTGATCGTCGAAGGATTCGTTGACTTCGATTACGAGATCACGCTGCTGACGGTGCGTCATGCCGGCGGTACCGCATTCTGCGCGCCGGTCGGACACTTGCAGCGCGACGGCGATTACCGCGAAAGCTGGCAGCCGCAACCGATGTCACAGCAGGCGCTGGCACGCGCGCAGGAGATCGCCAAGACAATCACCGACGATCTCGGTGGCTGGGGCCTGTTCGGCGTGGAGTTGTTCGTGAAGGGCGACCAGGTGTGGTTCAGCGAAGTCTCGCCGCGTCCGCACGACACCGGCCTGGTGACACTGGTGTCGCAGGAGCTGAGCGAATTCGCGCTGCATGCGCGCGCGATCCTCGGTTTGCCGATCCCTGCCGACAGCGAAGGCTGGATCGCGCAGATCGGCCCGTCGGCATCGTGCGCGGTGCTGGCGCAGGGGCATGGCGTGCCGGTGTTCAGCGCTGTCGAGGCGGCCTTGCATGCGCCACACACCGCGCTGCGCCTGTTCGGCAAGCCGCGCGTGGAAGGACAGCGGCGTGTCGCCGTCACCCTGGCGCGTGGCGCGGATGTCGACGAGGCGCGAGGCGTGGCGCGCGAAGCCGCGGCGGCGCTGATCGTGGAATTGCGGTAACCGACCCTAGAATCGAATCTTCCCGGAGCAGACAGGCATGAACGACAGCAACGGCTACGCCGTGTTCTTCTTCCCGCAGGCGCTCGAGGCCCTGGGGGAGGCGATCAAACCCTACCTGCAGGACAGCCCGGCCGGTCCGCACGTGGTGTGCAACGAGATCGACACCGGCGGCGCGCTGATCGAGATGACCTTGCACGGGCGCTCATCGGAAGGCCGCGAATTGGCGTTGGAACTGATGGTGCCGACCGGAATGGTGCGGATGGTGGTGTCCACGCACAGCGATGGCCTGTTCGGGTTCACGCCACGGATGGCGGAGGCGGCCGCGTCCACGGCGACGGTTTCCGCGCCGAAAGCCGCGCAAGCCGTGGAAGCATCGAGCGAGAAAACGAAACCCGCGGGCTGACAGCCCTTGCTGCTCATCCCGGTCCAGGCGCGTAGTGCTTGGACATTCGTGAGCACGTGAACCTATGGCTCGCCAGGCTCACTCACTCCAAACGATCAGCTGCCCGCGATTGTGCGCATGTTCGCGCACTCGCGCGCCGTAGCGGTTCTCGATCACGTCGCGCTTCACTTTCATGGTCGGCGTCATGACGCCGCTGTCGATGTTCCAGGTCTCGCTCACGATATAGAGCTTGGCGATCTTCTCGTGATCTTCCAGCGACTGGTTGACCGCTTCCATGTCGGCCAGCAATTCCCGTTCCAGCGACTGCCGGTCCTGCAGCTGCGCGTGTGGCGTCAGCGTGAGGATCATGATCGGCTGCGTGAGCTGGGTGCCGATCAGGCAGAGCTGATCGATGCTGATGTTGCGCGCCATCGCGCTTTCGATCGGAGCGGGCGCGACGTACTTGCCCTTCTGTGTCTTGAAGATGTCCTTGACGCGGCCGATGACGTACAGATAACCGTCCTCGTCGAGGCGGCCCTTGTCGCCGGTCTTGAGCCAGCCGTCCTCGGTGAAGACTTCCTGCGTGTGCTCGGGATCGCGGTAGTAGCCGAGCATGACGCCGGGATGCTTGAGCTGGATCTCGCCTTCCTCGGACAGGCGGAAGCCGCTATCGGACATCGGTTTGCCGACCGATCCGAATCGGGTGTGCTCGGCGGTGTTCACCGCGCCGTAGGCGCCGGACTCGGTCGGAGCACAGCCTTCCTGGATCAGGATGCCGAGCTTGTCGCGGAACCATTCCAGCGTCGTCACCGGAATCGGCGCGGCGCCGGTCAGGCAGAAGCGCGCGTTGTCGAGGCCGATGGCGCGGCGCAGCTTGCGACGCACGATGCGGCCGACGACGGGCAGCGACAACAGAAAATCCAGGCGCTTCTGCGGAACCTTCTGCAGGATGCCGGCCTGCAGGCGCATCCACACCAGAGGCACGGCGATGAACCGCGTCGGCGCGACTTGCGGCAGCTGCTGCGCCAGCTTGTCCATGGATTCGAGGAAATGCACTTCCGCGCCCCACAGCAGGCTGCCGCTTTCCACCGCCAAACGCTCCAGGAAGTGCGCCAGTGGCAGGTAGGAGAACAGGCGTTCGTTCTCGCACAGTTGCGGTGCGACGTTGTTGAAGGCCGCGCGCAGCCAACGCATGTTGCTGGCGCTGAGCATCACGCCCTTGGGATGGCCGGTGGTGCCTGAGGTGTAGATCAGCACATACAGCGCATCCGGATCGGGCGCGGTGTAGTCGCGCACGGGTTCGAAGCCGGTGCTGAACGTGTCCCAGTCGGTATCGCCGCGCGGCGCCGTGGGGTACGGCATGCGGATCTTCAGGACGCTGTCCGGGATCGCTTCCAGGAACTGCGGACCATCCATCATCGGGCCGAGGAACACTGCCTTGGCGTCGCAGTGTTCGAGCACGTAGGTGGTGATCTTCTGCGCCTGCTTCGGATACAGGCCGACCGGCACGTAGCCCGCCATCTGGATGGCGAGATCGGCCAGGAACCAATGCGCGGTGTTGAAGCCGGAGATCGCGATGCGGCTGCCCGGTGGCCAGCCTTGCGCGCGCAAGGCTGCCGTCATACGGCCGACCTGTTCGGCGGCCTCGCTCCAGGTGTATTGCAGGATCTGTCCGTCAACCGGTTGGAACAGCCACGGCTGGTGCGCTTTCTCGCGCGCCAGCCGCAACAGGATTTCGACCGGCAGCTCCTGCATGCTGGCCGCCGTCTCTCCCACGGTGTCTTTCATCGGTCGACGTTCTCCCCCGTCAGTCGCGCCTGTACATCGTCACGACGCAAGCGCCGCCCAGGCCGAGGTTGTGTTGCAGGGCGATGCGCGCCCCGTTCACCTGGCGCTTGTCGGCGTTGCCGCGCAATTGCCAGACCAGTTCGGTGCATTGCGCCAAGCCGGTGGCGCCGAGCGGATGGCCCTTCGACAGCAGGCCGCCGGAAGGATTGGTGACGAACTTGCCGCCATAGGTGTTGTCGCCATCCCAGATGAATTTCTCGGCACCGCCTTCCTCGCACAAACCGAGCGCTTCGTAGGTGAGTAGCTCATTGGCGGTGAAGCAATCGTGCAGCTCGACCACGTCGATGTCGGACGGGCCGATGCCGGCCTGTTCGTAGACCTGGTTCGCCGCCTGCTTGCTCATGTCGTAGCCGACCATCTTGATCATGCTCTTCGGCTCGAAGCTGGAGGCGTAATCGGTGGTCATGCTCTGGCCGGCGATGTAGACCGCGTTGCTGATGCCGTGCTTCTTGGCGAACGCGTCGGAGCACAACACCGCCGCGCCGGCACCGCAGGTGGGCGGGCAGCACTGGAAGCGGGTGAGGGGGTCGAAGACGTCGTCCGAGGCGAGGATCTGCTCGAGGCTGAGCTTCTCGTTGAACAGCGCATACGGATTGTTGCTGGCGTGGACGCGCGCCTTCTCGGAAATCTTGGCGAAGGTTTCCTTCTTGGTGCCGTGCTGCCAGCGGTATTCGCGACCGGCACCTCCGAACATCTGCGCGGCGGCCGGCGCGGAATTGAAGCCCTGGATATCGGCCATCACCTGCGCGTGCTGGCCGAGCGGGGTTTCGCGGTCCTCGAACTTGGAGCCGAGCGCGCCCTTTTCCATCTTTTCGAAACCGAGCGCGAGCACGCATTCGGCGGCGCCGCTTTCGATCGCCTGCCGCGCCAGCCACAGCGCGGTCGATCCGGTGGAGCAGTTGTTGTTGACGTTGATCACCGGAATGCCGGTGAGGCCGAGCTCGTACACGGCGCGCTGTCCGCAGGTGGAATCGCCATAGACGTAACCGACGTAGGCGTGCTGGATCTTCTCGTATGGGATGCCGGCATCCTTCAACGCGATCTGTCCGGCCTCGCGGGCCATCTCGTAATACTCGGGGCTGGCGCCAGGCTTGGTGAACTTGGTCATGCCGACGCCGATGACGTTGACGCGGTTGCTCATGGGGGACTCCTTGACGAACTTGATTAGGTCAGAGCCTCGACTGCGCGAGGCTTCGAGTTGGATGACAGCAAGGTGTGGAAGCGGTCGAGCTCGCGCGCCAGCAGCACATCGCCATCGACGCGCAGACGACCGCGCTGATACAGGTCGTGCGCTTGTGCCTTGCCGCCGGTGAGATCGGCGAGATCGGCATCGTCGAGCGTGAACGTGGCATCCGCCTTCGGCGCGCGTCCGGATTCGACGCTCGGCTTGGCACCGCTGAAATCCAGCACCCAGTCGGCCGCGGGCTCGCGCAGATGGAACTGCACGATGCGTCCCGCCAATCCGCTGGCGGCCTTGGCGTCGGCGGCGAAGCGCGCCTGGAGCGAGGAGAAGATCGAGGATGCGCGACCCGCCGTCGCGGAGGCCGCCGGTGCAGCTGCGGCCGGTGCCGCGGCCGGCGCGGGAGCAGGTGCGGAGGCGCGTTCGGCCAGCACCGCTTGCAGCAGCTTGGGATCGATCTTCTGCAGGAAGGTGAGCTTCTGCGTGGCCATGATGTTGCCGGTGATCTTGAGCTTGCCGCCGAAGTAGAGCTTGGTCGGGTCGGCCTGCCCGGTGCTCATCGCCAGCCAGTCGTCGTCGCTCAGTTCGAGCGTCGCGTCGGGCTTGTCGGTGGTGCCGGATTTGATCGAACCATCGCCGGACTTCAGGTCGATCACCCAATCCGAATCGGGGTTCTTGAGCTTGAACTGGAACACGGTCTTGACCTGATCGCCCAGGCCCTTGTTCGCCGCGAAGTGTTTTTCGATCACCTTGAAGATGTCGGCCGTGGTCGGGCCGGCCGGCTGCGCGGGCGCGGCGGCCGGTGCGGCGGCGGTGGCCGCTGGGGCTGCATTGCCTGCGCGCGCGGCGAGCACTTCCTCCAGCAGCTTCGGATCGATCTTCTGCAGGAAGGTGAGCTTCTGCGAGGCCATGATGTTGCCGGTGATCTTCAGCTTGCCGCCGAAGTACAGCTTGGTCGGATCGACCTGGCCGGTGCTCATCGCCAGCCAATCGTCACTGCTCAGTTCCAGCGTGGCGTCGGGTTTCTCGGCGACGCCCTGGCTGACCTTGCCGTTGCCGGATTTCAGATCGAGTGTCCAGCTCGCGTCCGGGTTCTTCAGTTCGAACTGGAACAGCGTCTTGACCTGATCGCCGGTGCCTGGATGCGAGGCGAGGTGCTTCTCGATCACGGCGAAGATGTCGGCGGCGGTCGGTGTGATCGGTGCGGCGGGAGCTGCAGCCGGCGCTGGCGCAGCAGCGTGTGCGGCGGTCGCGGCCGCACCGGCGCGCTTGGTCTTCGCCTGCGCGTAAGGCTCGGCGCCGATCGCCTGCAGCGCGGTCAGCTTCTGCGAGGCCATGATGTTGCCGCCGATCTTCAGCTTGTTGGCGAAGTAGAGCTTCTGCACGTCGGCGAGCGGCTTGGTCACCACGGTCTCGACGTGTTCTTCGTCGAGTTCGAGCGTGCAATCCGGTTTGTCGATGGTGCCGGGGCGGACTTCGCCATTGCCGTTCTTGAGATCGAGCACCCAGTCCGAATCCGGATTCTTCACCTTGAACTGGAACACCGTCTTCACCTGCGACGCCAGTTCCGGATGCGCGTTGACGTAGGCGGTGATCACTTCGAAGGCATCGGTCGCGGTCAGGCGCGACGCGGCGGCGGGAGCGGCCGCCACGGCAGTAGGCTGCACGGCCGCTGCGATCGCGGCCGGCTTGGCCTTCGTCTGCGGAATCTCGGCGTAGAACTCGACCGCGGCATGGCTGATCGCCAGCTCGTCGCGCTCCTTGATACGGGTTTCGAACACGATGCGCTGATCGGATTCCTTCCACATCCGCGTCACCAGCGTCTCGCCGGGGAACACGGATTTGGCGAAGCGCACCTTGATGCTCTTGAACTTGCGGCCATCGTTGTTGGCGAAGGCCTTGAGCACATGGCGACCGACGAAGCCGTAGGTACACAGGCCGTGCAGGATTGGCTTGTCGAAACCGAAGGCCTTGGCGAAGTTGGGGTCGGCGTGCAGCGGATTCCAGTCGCCGGAGAGGCGGTAGAGCAGGGTCTGGTTGGGATCGATCTGTTCCTCGATCACCGCGTCGGGCTCGCGCGTGGGCGGCGTGTTCGCTTCGCTCGACGGACCGCGATCACCACCCCAGCCGCCGGCACCGCGCACGAAATTAGTGATCTCGTTGTAGGCCAGTTTCTCGCCGTTCTCGTCCAGCGTGTCCACGGCGAGGATCACCACCGCGTTCGGATCCTTGTCGTAGGCGGTCTTGAACCGCACCACGTGCTTGAGCTTGGCGTGCGGCGGCAGCGGACGCAGCAGTTCGGTGTACTGCTCGCCGTGCAGCAGGCGATCCAGGCCGTAGTTCAGCCCCTTGATCGTGCGGCCGTCGCGGGCGAGGTTGAGGTAGGTGTTGACCGCGGGCATCACCGCATAGGTCGGCAGGGCCTGGAAACCGTCGCCGAGTTCGTAGACGAAGGGCAGCTCCTTCGGATCGAGCGCATCACGTGCCGCGCCGACACCGAGCGCGTACAGCGACAGATCGCGTTCGTCATATGACGACTCGGCTTCGATCACGTCCTTCGAGGCTTCGTCCAGATCGATGAACTCGTTGCCGCCCAGGCGCGGCTGCGCGGCGCCTTCGAGGATGGTGCTGACCGATTCCGCCGGCGTACTGATATGGCTGTTGTTGCCGGAGAAGTCGATGACCTTGCTCCACTTCGCCGCGACATCGTCGAGGGTGAAGGGGCGATTGCTTGGGAAGTAAACGCCTTCGCTGCGCTCCCAGCGAAGCTTGCCGATGAAGCCGGCACCGACTTCGAAGATGCCCTTGGTTTCCTCGCAGTCCTCATGGCACAGCCAGGCCACCAGCGGCGTGACCGCTTCGGGTTTCAGCAACTGGAGGATTTCCTGCGGCATGACCGTTTCGGTCAGGCGTGAGGCGGCCACCGGGGCGATCGCATTGACGTGGATGTTCTTGGCCCGGCCTTCCTCGGCGAGTGTCTGCGCGAAGCCGACCAGGCCGATCTTGGCGGCGCTGTAGTTGGCCTGGCCGAAGTTGCCGTAGATGCCGGCGGACGAGGCGGTCACGACGATGCGGCCGTAGTTTTTCTCGCGCAGGATCGGCCAGGCCGCCTGGGTGACGCGCATCGTGCCGAGCAGATGCACGCGATAGATCAGGTCCCAGTCCTGCTCGGTCATCTTCTGGAAGCTGACGTCGCGCAGGATGCCGGCGTTGTTGATGACGATGTCGACGGTGCCGAAGGTGTCGAGCGCGGTCTGCACGATCTTGGCGCCGTCCTCCACCGAATCGTAGTTGGCCACGGCTTCGCCGCCCGCCGCCTTGATCTCGGCGACCACGGTATCCGCGGCCGAGGAGGATTTGCCGTCGCCGTGCGCGCTGCCGCCGAGGTCGTTGACCACCACGCGCGCGCCGCGCGATGCGAGGGCGAGCGCGTGCGAGCGCCCGAGACCGGCGCCGGCGCCGGTGATGATGGCGACTTTTCCGTCGAAGCGAAGTTGGTCTGTCATGTCGTGTTCGTCTCTAAGTGATGTCTTGCTGTTGTCTTTTTTTCTCGTCATCCCGGCGAAAACCGAGATGAAGGAGGAGGGCATCAAAGCGTCCGCGCGATGATTTCCTTCATGATCTCGTTGGTGCCGCCATAGATGCGCTGCGCCCGCGCATCGACGAAGGCGCGGGCGATCGGATACTCCAGCATGTAGCCGTAGCCGCCATGCAGCTGCACGCACTCGTCCACGACCTTGCACAGCAGGTCGGAGCACAGGTATTTCGACGCGGCCGCGGCGTCGATCGGCAGTTCGTTCTTCAGCACCAGTTCGATGCAGCGGTCGACGAACACGCGCGCCATGGTGATTTCCGACTTCATCTCGGCCAGCTTGAAGCGCGTGTTCTGGAAGCTCGCCACCGGCTTGCCGAAGGCCTTGCGATCCTGCACATAGTTCTTGGTGAGCTCGAAACAGGCTTCGGCGCCCGAGATCGAGGTGATGGCGATGATCAGGCGCTCCCAGGCGAGCTCCTGCATCAGCATCATGAACCCCATGTTGAGCCCGTCCTCGCCGCCGAGCACGTTGCTCTTGGGGATGCGCACGTTGTCGAAGAACAGCGGCGCGGTGTCCTGCGCCTTCATGCCGACCTTCTTCAGCGGCTTGCCCTTGGTGAAGCCGGGACGATCGGCCTCGACCAGCACGAGGCTGATGCTTTTCGCGCCGCCCTCGCCACCATCCATGCGCACGGCGACGATCACCAGATCGCTTTGCAGGCCGTTGGTGATGAACATCTTCGAGCCGTTGATGACGTACTCATCGCCGTCCTCGACGGCGGTGGTCTTGATGCTCTGCAGGTCCGAACCGGTGCCGGGCTCGGTCATGGCGATGGCGCCGACGGTCTCGCCGCTGGCCATGCGCGGCAGCCAGGTGCGCTTCTGTTCCTCGGTGCCGTAATGGAGCAGGTAGTTGGCGACGATGTCCGAGTGCAGCGCGAAGCCGACGCCGCTGGCGCCGGCCATCATTTGCTCTTCCATCATGATCACGCTGTACAGGCGGTCGCCGCCCTGGCCGCCGTATTCCTCCGGGATCGCGCAGCAGAGCAGGCCGAGTTCGCCGGCGCGGTTCCAGACGGCGCGATCGATCTGTCCCTGTTCTTCCCAGGCTTCGTGCCTGGGGATGATCTCTTCGGCGAAGAACCGCTTCGCGGTGCGGCGGAATTCGTCGTGGCCGGCGTCGAACAGGGTTCTGGGCAGCATTTGGAATCTCGTCGGTGGCGTGCGTGGCCCGTCATCGTGACGGACCCGTGGTTTCAATCATGCGTTTGAATGAATCACGCGGGTGAGGCGATATCGCGCCAGAATGCTTAGCATTTTGGGCCACGAATTGGCGGATGTGACCGGGGCCGCTCTTGGCGGCATTCCGCCGCTTTCGGACGTGCCCCGCCTGACGGCGTCGTTCGAACTCCGGCCAGGATTGGAGCCGCGGCCGATGCCGATAAGGCATCGGCCGAGCGCGGCTGTTTACCCCAAGGCCTCGATCTCGGACTCACTCACTCCATAACGACGCAGAACGGCCAAGGTATCCGCACCCAGCGCGGGCGTATCGCCTTTGATGGTCGCGGCATTCTCGAAGCGGATCGGGCAGGCCAGGGCCGGCTTGCCGCGGAAATCCTCAACCATTTCGCGAGCGCGGACCTGCTCGTTGCGCAGGGCTTCCTCCAGCGTGAGCACGGGCGAAGTGCAGCAATCCGCCTCGGCGAACACCCGCTGCCATTGTTCGAGCGTGCGCAGCCGGAATATCGGCGCCAGCAACCAATGCAGCGGCGCGAGACGCTTCTTGAGTTTTTCCGGCTCGCGCTGCAGTGCCGTCCAGCGGTCGAGACCGCCATCGCGCGGAGCGGCTTCGCCGCCGGAGGCATTCGTTTTCGGTTTGCCATCGCCGACCCAGGCGAACAGGAATTGCAGCGGCGCCGGGAGCGAGGCTTTCAGCGCGCGCAGCAATCGCAGGAAGAATTTCGCCTCCAGCGCCCCGACCGCCAGATAGCGGCCATCGCGACAGCGGTAGATCCGGTAATTGGGCAGGGACCCGGTCAGCACGTCGCGTCCGCGCGGCGGCAGACTGCCTTCGCTGCGGATCGTGGACAGGGCGATCTGCTGCAGCGCGAGCGTGCCATCGAGCATGGCGACGTCGACCATGCAGCCTTCTCCGGACGCGCGCGCGCCCAGCACCGCGGCGAGGATGCCGATCGCGCCGGTGAGCGAGCCGCCGGCGACGTCGGCGATCTGTACGTTGGCCAGCGCCGGCGCGTCGCCGGCGCGGCCGATCTGATCGAGGACGCCGGCGTAGCTGCAGTAATTCATGTCGTGCCCGGCGAGATCGCGGTATGGGCCGGTCTGGCCGTAGCCGGTGATGGCGGCATAGACCAGCTTCGGATTGATCCGCTTCAACGTCTCGTAGCCGCAGCCGAGCTTGTCCATCACGCCGGGACGGAAGGACTCGACCACCACGTCGGCTTGTTCCACCAGGCGATGGAAGGCGGCCACGCCGGTGGCGCTGTTCATGTCCAACACCACCGACTGCTTGCCGCGATTGACGAGGGCGAACAGTTCCGGCGACAGCTCGCGCGTGTAATCGCCGCCGCCGGAATGCTCGATCTTCACGACCTCCGCGCCAAGCTGCGCCAGGTAGAGGGTGCAGAACGGTCCGGGCAGCAGGCGTGTCAGATCCAGGATGCGGATACCGGACAACAAAGGGTTGCTCATCTCGACTCGCGGGCAGAAGGGAACGGAATGTCAGGGCTTTTCTCTCGAAATCGCCGACGGCGCAAGATCGAATCGTCGATCGTTCGCGCGCCGGATGCCGAATGTCGCCGCTGCGCAGGCGCGTCGCATGTGCAAGTGCAACATCAGGCAACGTGCAGTTTCGTCGCTGCGGGCCGTTTGCAATCAGTGGGCATCGTGTCAACATGATTAGCATTTAAGGCCGTCCGACCCGTTCCGCTCTTCATGCCGACGACCTCCGGAACTCATCGCTTGCACGCTCCAACGACCGCATCGGGCGATTCGCGCCCTCGTCCGGCCCTGCGCAATTCGCTGCCAGCGGCCTACCTGCGCATCCTGCTGGATGCGGCGGCGGAGCGGGGCGTCGATGTCGAAGCGGCCCTCGTCGGCAGCCGACTGACGATGGACATGCTGAACAGCCCCGACATGCGGGTGATGGCGCGCGATGCTGCGGATGTGATGCGCCGTGTGGTGGCGGCGAGCCGCGAAGTCGGTTTCGGCATCGAATTCGGCCTGCGTTCGATCCCGACCGCGCACGGCTACCTCGGCTACGCCGCGATGAGCGCGCGCAACCTGCGCGAGTCGATCGATCTGATGATCCGCTACGAGCATTTGCGCCAGCGCGATGTCACGCTGACTCTGCAATTCGATGGCGATCTGGCCATTCTCGAAGCGCACGAGACGCACAATCTCGGTTCGTGGCGACAGCTTTTCCTGGAAGGCATCCTGGTCGGTGTATACCGCATGTTCGGTTTCCTGATCGGCGAGGCGCATCCATGGTGTGAGCTCTGGTTCGACTGGCCGGAGCCGGACTACTTCGCCCAGTACAAGTCACGCCTGCCGACGGTGCGCTTCTCTATGCCGTCGGTGCAGGTGCGCTTTCCGCAGGCATATCTCGATCGCCCGCTGATCACCGCCGATCGCAGCGCCGCACAGCATGCGCTGGAGCAGATCGAGCGCGAGGCGGCGATCTCCAGCGTCCCGTCGTTGACGCTGCTGGAACGCATCCGCGCCAAGATTCGCCTGAGCGAGCGCGGCAACTATCCGCCGCTGGCGGAAGTCGCGTCGCAGCTGTACATGTCCAGCCGCACGCTGAAGCGCAAGTTGAGCGAACTCGGCACCGGCTTCCAGGAACTGCTCGACGAAGCGCGCCGCCGCGATGCCATGCGCATGCTGGCCGATCCCGATATCAGCATCCAGCACATCGCCACCGCGCTGGGTTACAAGGATCCGCCTTCGTTCACGCGCGCCTTCCGGCGCTGGAGCGGAACGACACCAAGCGCCGCGCGCAGGAAACTGCTGGGGTTGTCGGCGGACTGACGCGTGCTTCCAGTCGGGACGGCGTCGACCTCATCCTGGACCAGCAGCCTTCGCTGCTTTCGCTTCCTGCGACGGTGTGACCGCTTTCAGGATCGCATCCATCTCGTCCTGCCGGTCGAAGACGCCGAGGTGCGAATGCCTGACGCGTCCTTGCGCATCGACGACGACGAGCAACGGCACGGCCTGGGCCTTGAACAAGGCCAGCTTGCGGCGATCCGACAGCGTTGTGACCGGAAATCCGAATCCGTGTTCGTTGACGTAGCGACGCACCGCTTCGGATTCGCCGTCCGCCACGCCCAGCATCTGGACGCGGGTCGAGTCCGAGGCCAGTTGTTCGGCCAGCTTGCGCACCAGCGGCGCGGACTGCTTGCAATACGGGCAGGTGGACGTGAAGAAATACAGCACCTGGAACTGCTTCGGCGCGGTGCCGATCACGACGGCAGCACCGTCGAGTGATTTGGCCGGAATCTCCGGTACCCACATGCCGACGTAGGGCTCGAAGGCGCGCTTCTCGAGTGCGTCCTTCTGCTGCCGCAATTCGCGGTTCTGCCAGGCGAGAACGAGCACGAGCGTCGCGGAAAGCAGCAGTCCAATCAATAGCCAGGGAATTCGGCGCATCTGTGTCGTCCGCATCAGGCCGGTTGAGGCCTGCGCACTTTGCGAACCGCCATTCCCGCCGTCAAGGAGGATCGCATCCGATCCGTGATCGCGTGCGCGTTGATCGGAGGCATGTTGCGACGCAAAAGAGTTTGATGCGATGCCACGAAATCGGGACGCCATGCGAACAGCACGTGCATGACGACGAACAGCGTGCGTGCGCCGGAAACGAAGACGATTTCAATGGAGCGTGCGTTGAAGCGTCGAAGCCCTGAAGGTATCGCCTAAGCGCGATCCCTTACCCACTTCCTGCCATCGAACGATTCGAGCGGATGGAAGTTCCGCTTGTAATCCATCTTGGCGTGGCCATCGATCCAGTAGCCGAGATACAGATGACGCCGGCCGTCGCGACGCGCCCATTCGATCTGGCGCAGGATCGCCAGCGTGCCGAGGCTGCGCGCCGCTTCGTCCGGATCGTAGAAGGTGTAGACGGCGGACAGCGCGGCGTCGGCCAGGTCGGTCACCGCGACGGCGATCAGGCGACCATGCAGGCGCAATTCGAGGAAGCGCCCCTGCGACCAGCTGCCGATCAGGAACTGGTCGAACTCGGTCGCGCCGTGATCGTCCATGCCGCCGCCGATATGGCGCGCACCGAGATAGCGGCGGTACAAGGCGAAGCGCTCGTCGTTGCGCTTGGCCGGCAGCACGCGTTCCTCGACGTCGGCATTGCGTGCGAGGCAGCGGCGCTGGCTGCGGTTGGGCGTGAATTCGTCGACGGGAATCCGCACCGCCACGCAGGCCTGGCAGTTCGGGCAGTGCGGCCGATAGACGATGTCGCCGGAACGGCGGAAACCCCAGCCGAGCGCGCGCGGGTACACCTGCAGCAGGCGTGGATCGCGCGGATCGAGCACCAGATCGCGCGCGATGCGCTCCGGCCAGTAGCCGCAGATGTGCTCGCCGGTGTGAAACAGTCGCAGGTCGTCGACGTCGCGCATGGGGGCGTCCTAGACCTGTCCCGCGCGCAGGAGCAGCAGGAACGAGATACCGGCGATGGCGCCCGTCGCCGCGCCGGCGACCAGGTCGCGCGGCACGTGCCGCGACAGCGACAGACGCGACCAGGCGATGCAGGCGGCGAAGACGAGACCGGCGAGCGTGGCCCACCACGCCAGCGGCGCCAGCAGGCAGGCGGCGAACACCGCGAAGGCCAGATGCAGCGACAGCTTGCACCAGCGCGCGGTGAGCAGCGCGACGAGGATGATGACTGCCGAGAACGCGAGCGCGGCCGGCACGCCGCGCGTGGCGCCGGCCATCCAGGCGACGGCCGCGCCGGCGCTCAGGACGATCAGCAGGAAACGGTTCAGGCTGCCGCGTTCGCTGTGATGGCTGGCATCGACGTGCCCCCAGCGCTCGCGGCGGACCTGCCACCATGAATACGCCATCACCAGCACAGCGGCCGCGCCGAGGCCGGCGGCGAGCTGCCACGCCTGCGCCACGGAGCCGCGGCCCGCCTGCGTGGCCAGCAACGCCAGCGACAGCACGGCCAGGGGATGGCCGAGGATCGAGACGGTGCGGGCGAGGGCGGTGGACATGGGAGGAGCATACCGCTGGCGTCTCGCAACGGCTGCGATTCCTGTCCATGGTCTTCAGGTTGCCCGCGGGCGGCGGTCAACCGCTGCCGGGATCGCGCGTTGATCGAGGCATGGCACGGCCGTGCCTCGACCAGGAGATTCCCGACATGACCCGCAAGACCCTACTCGCCGTTTCGCTGCTGACCCTGCTGCCCTCCGGCGTAGCGCTCGCCGCGCAGTCCGATAGCACCGGCACCGCGGCCGCGTCGCGCGGCCATCTGGCCCAGCTCGACAAGAACGGCGACGGCGTGATCGATCGCAGCGAAGCGGCGGCGGCCCCGCGGCTCTCCGAGCACTTCGACGAGATCGACACCAACAAGGACGGCAAGCTCAGCGCCGACGAACGCACGCAGGCGCGCAGCGGCATGCGCCACCACGAGCGCCAGGGTAAGTGGAAAGCGCTCGATAACGACAAGGACGGCCGCGTCAGCCGCGCCGAAGCCGCCGCGGATCCGAAGCTGGCCGAACGCTTCGCCGAACTCGACGCCGACAAGAACGGCTATCTCGATCGCGCGGATTTCCAGGCCCGCGCCGAACAGCGTCAGGCCGAATGCTTCGTCAAGGCCGATACGGACAAGGACGGCAAGTTGAGCGCGGAAGAATTCGCCGGTGTCCGCGAGGTCTGTCATGGGCCGCGCGGGAAGATGCTGGCCGCGCCAGCGCAGGCGCCGAAGTCCTGATCGGAAAGTTTCGGAAAGTTGTTGCGACGAGTGCAACGTTGAACCGGCCGCCGCGTGCAACCACGCGGCGGCCGTCAGCTTCTTACAACGGCTGGATCACACGCCAACTGTCACCTTCCGGCCGCACCTCGAACCAGCGCGGCACCACCGGCCCGTTGCCGCGACGGCGCACGAAATAGACGATGCCGGAACCCGAAGGCACGCCGCTCTCGTAGCGGCCCACCGCCAGCACCAGCGGCAGCGCGTCGCCGTTGCCCTGCGCCGGGCAGCGCGAGACCGGCAGCACCGTGGCCTGGGTCTGAGGCAGCGCGGCCAGCAGCGCGGGCGAGGGATCGCGCGCGTCGACGGCGATGCAGACATGGCTGCCGGCTTCCTTCGGGATATCGCCGCGCAGCACCGCCAGCGCGAGGCTGTCCGGCACCGGCGTCTTGCCGCGCGGCAATTCCGCAGTGCTGACCATCGCCACGGGCTTGGGCGCGGTTGCCGGCACCGGCGTGCGATTCGAGCGCCACGACATGAAGGTCAGCGCGATCACGACGGCGATCACCGCGATCAGGCCGAGCTTGATGCGGAAGGCGCGACGCTCGCTTGCACTCCGGCCGCCACGATCGGGCAGTTCGTTGCGGAAGCTCATCGCGAGATAACTGTCCGGCGCGTTGCGCGAGGAATCCATCAGTCCGGCTTCGCGCAGCATCTCGCGCGCACGCGGCTGGTCCTCGGATTTGACGATCCACACCGCCGGCATCTGCTGCTTGCCGTCGTCGCGATAACTGAAATTGCCACGGATCGCGCTCTTGTATGAGCGTCCGTTGGTCACGCGCGTTTCGATGCCGGCTTCTTCGAGCAGCTTCGCGACCGCCTCGACGTTTTCCAATCGAGCGCTGGAGAAGACCTGTCTCATCTCAACCCTCAGCCGCTTGAGGCGGCTTCGATGCCGGGACGTGCGTCGTCGCGTCGGTAGCCGTCGTGACGCGGATCATGCCTTCCTGCGCCGTGCTCGCCACCAGCTTGCCGTCGCGATCGAAGATCTGGCCGCGTGCCAGCCCACGCGCGCCCTGCGCGCTGGGGCTGTCGATCGAATACAGCAGCCACTCGTCGGCGCGGAACGGGCGGTGGAACCACAGCGCATGATCGAGCGAGGCCATCTGCACGTTCGGCTGGTAGTAGCTGATGCCGTGCGGGAAGGTGGCGGTGCCGAGCAGCTGGAAATCCGACGCGTAGGCGAGCAGGGCGCGATGCAGTTCGGGCGCGTCGCCGACCGGCTCGCTGAGGCGGAACCAGACCTGCTGGAACGGCGGCCGCTTCGGCGGCTTGAGTTCGTCGCGCGGATAGACGTGGCGGAATTCGAACGGGCCGGTGCGGTCGAGCCAGCGCTGGATCTTGATCGGCAGCTTGGCCAGCACTTCCTGCGGCACCGCGTGCGCGGGGTCGATGTCCTCGGGCTTGGGCACTTCCGGCATCGACAGCTGATGCTCGACGCCTTCCTCGCGTTCCTGGAACGAAGCCGCGCAGAAGAAGATCACCTGGCCGTGCTGGATCGCGGTGACGCGCCGCACCGAGAACGAACCGCCGTCGCGGGTACGGTCGACGTCGTAGACGATGGGGTGTTCGATGTCGCCGGCGCGCAGGAAGTAGGCGTGCAGCGAATGCGCGTCGCGCGGCGCCGTCATCGTCGCCTGCGCCGCCGACAGCGCCTGTCCCAGCACCTGGCCGCCGAACACGTACTTGGTGCCGATGTCGCGGCTCTGGCCGCGGAACAGGTTGTTCTCCAGCCGTTCCAGCGAGAGCAGTTCGATCAGTTCGGAGACGGGGGAGGTCATGGGCGCCGGTATCGTGGGCAGACCCGGATTATACGGGCCCCCCGCGACCGGCCTCCGGTTCGGACGGTTGCAGGCGTTGCAGCGTCGTCGTCGCCAGCACCTGCGGCCAGGGGAACAGCGGTCCGGGATCGAGTTTGCGCCGGACTTCCAGCGCCGGGTCGTCACTGGCCGGCTCGGTCGTCGTGTCGAGCTCCTCGTGGCCGGCGATCCAGCGCAGCGACGGCAGGGTTTCGCTCAAGCGCTCCAGCAGCAACAGCAGCGCGGCGATCTGCGCCTGCGGATAGGGTTCCTGCATCGCCTGGTGCTGGGAATCCAGCCAGTGTGGATAGCGGCCGGTGTTGACCAGTTCGATGCCGATCGAGCGCGGGTTGTAGCCGCGCACGTGATGGGCGATGCGCTCGTGCGGCACGTACTGCACGGCGCTGCCGTCGCGATCGAGGTACCAGTGGCCGCTGTTGCCGGTGCCACTGGCCGGGTACAGCACACGTTCGCCATAGTCGCGCGCCGTCGCCAGGTCGGGGAGTTCGGTGCAGTGAATGACGACCAGATCGATTTGCGAAAGCGGGCGCGGGTCGAGTTTTTCGACGTAGGGGAGCGGGTCGATCCGAGCAGTGGTCATAGAGCCTATCTCGGCAGGGAACATAGGTTGCGCTGGGACTGTGTGCCCGCAGCGCAAGGAAGAGTGAGGGCGCGTATGCCGATACGCAACTGAGCGATGACGCTGCGCTGCGGGCACACAGTCCCAGCCCGGAGGGTTGTTCCGCTGTAGCCGCCCGGCGGCTGCAGCGGAACAACGCGACCTATGTTCCCTGCCGAGATAGGCTCTTGGCGATGCTAGCATTCGCGCATGTCGCTCCCGTCCCCGAATTCCGAACTGTATCGCCTGATGTCGCAATTCCCGCGAGGGGGCCGGGTCGAATGGATCGGCCTGCGCCCGGCGCGCGACGTGCCGATGCGCGAGGTCGACGAAGTCGATGCCCAGGCCGGCGGCGGGCTGGCGGGAGACCGGTATGCCGGCGGTAGCGGCAATCGCGGCATCACGCTGATCCAGGCCGAGCACTTGCCGACGATCGCCGCGCTGAGCGGCCACGCCAGCGTGCCGCCCGCGCTCCTGCGCCGCAACGTCGTCGTCTCCGGCATTCCGCTGATTGCGTTGAGGGATCGGCGCTTTCGCATCGGCGATGTGTTGCTTGAGGGCGTGGATGCCTGCGATCCGTGCTCGCGCATGGAGGCGGCGCTCGGTCCTGGCGGCTACAACGCGATGCGCGGGCATGGCGGGTTGTGCGCGCGCATTCTCGAAGGCGGCAAGTTCCGTGTCGGCGATGCCGTGACCTGGGTGGAAGCCTGAGCATGCGCGGCCATTGCATCCTCTCGCACGGCTTCGAAAGCGGACCGGACGCCACGAAGGTGACGGCGCTGGCCGAGGTCGCCGAACAACTGGGCTGGACGCACGAGCGTCCCGATTACACCGACCTGGACGCCAGGCGCGTGGTCAGCGAACTCGGCGACGTGCCCACGCGCCTGCAGCGCCTACATGCACTGGCGCGCGAGGCGGCGGCGCGTGGTCCGCTCGTGCTGGCGGGATCGAGCCTCGGTGCCTGGATCTCGGGCCAGGTATCGCTGCAGGTGCCGGTCGTCGGCCTGTTCCTGATGGCGCCGCCGGTGTCGATGGGGCCGGCGCCAACGCTCGATGCCGCGCGTGTGCCGGTGTCGATCATCCACGGCTGGGACGACGAGCTGATTCCCGCGCAGCAGGTGATCGACTGGGCACACCCGCGCCGCGCGCGCGTGCTGATGGTGGATGACAGCCATCGTCTGTCGGCGCACGTCGCCGCTTCCGCCGAGGCGTTCGCGGAGTTGTTGCGGCGCTTTTGATTTGCTTTTCCTTCTCCTTCCGGGAGAAGGTGCCCGAGGGGCGGATGAGGGCAGGAACTGACTCGCCGAGATACGCTCCCAGGAAAGTGATTTCCCTCCCTCATCCGGCGCTTCGCGCCACCTTCTCCCGGAGGGAGAAGGGAAAGCAGAAAGCAATTCCATGAAATTCTTCGTCTCCTGCGCCAAAGGCCTCGAATACCTGCTCGTCGACGAGTTGCAGGCGCTGGGGTGCGCGCGCGCCAGCGCCGCGATCGCCGGTGTCAACGTGGAAGGCGAGGAGGTCGATGCGCAGCGTGCGGTGTTGTGGTCGCGCCTGGCCAGCCGCGTGCTGTGGCCGTTGACGGAGTTCGACTGTCCGGACGAGCAGGCCCTGTACCAAGGCGTGGCGGCGTTGCCGTGGCACGAGCATCTCGACGCCACGATGACACTGGCGGTGGACGCGCACGTGGCGGGCGAGGCCATCACGCACGCACGCTACGCCGCGCAGCGGGTGAAGGACGGCGTGGTCGACGCGATGCGCGCGCAAAGCGGCGCACGGCCGAGCGTGGACGTCGATGCGCCGGATCTGCGCCTGAATCTCGTCGTGCGCAAGGGCCGGGCGATCCTGTCGGTGGATTTGGGTGGTGGTCCGCTGCATCGTCATGGCTGGCGTCGCGCGCAGGGCGAGGCGCCGCTGAAGGAAAACCTCGCTGCCGCCGTGCTGCTGCGCGGTGGCTGGCCGAAGCTCTACGCGGAAGGCGGCGGCCTGCTCGATCCGATGTGCGGCAGCGGAACGCTGCTGATCGAAGGCGCGCTGATGGCGGCGGACGTCGCGCCCGGCCTGTTGAGATACGCGGGTGAATTGCCCACGCGCTGGCACGGCTTCGACATCGCGACATGGACGAAGCTGGTCGAGGAGGCCCAACTGCGCGAGCGCGCCGGACGCGCGGCCTTGCGCGATGTCTTCGACGGTGGCGATCTCGACCCGCGCGCCATCGCCATCGCGCGCGAGAACGCCACCGCCGCGGGATTGCGCGATGCGATCCGTTTCGATGTGCGCGATGTCGCCGTGCTGCCCGTGCAATCGAATCCACGCGGCCTGATCGTGTGCAATCCGCCCTACGACGCCCGTCTCGCCGCCGATCCGGAGCTCTACCGCGCCCTGGGCGATGGCCTGAGGCAGGCCGTCCCGAATTGGCGCGCGAGTCTCCTCTGCGGCGATGCGGAACTCGCGCATGCCACCGGTTTGCGCGCGCAGAAGAAATACCAGCTGTTCAACGGCGCCCTCGAATGCAGCCTGATCATTTGTGATCCGATCAAGCCGGCATTGCGCGAGTCCGCCGAGCCGCGTGCCTTGTCGGAAGGCGCGCAGATGCTCGCCAATCGCCTGCGCAAGAACCTGCGCGCGTTGAAGTCCTGGCGCGCGCGCGAGGCGATCGATTGCTATCGCGTCTACGACGCCGATCTGCCGGAATACGCGGCGGCCATCGATGTCTATACGGAGGCCGATGATCCCGAGGCACTCTGGCTGCACGTGCAGGAATACGCCGCTCCGGCCTCCATTCCGGAAGCCGATACGCGGCGCCGCTTCGGCGAAGTGTTGGCGGCCGCGCGCGAGGTGTTTGGTCTGCCGCGCGAGCGTATCGCCACCAAAACGCGTTCGCGAGGCAAGGGCGGAAGTAAGTACGGACGTTTCGATCGAAAAGGCGAGATGCTGGTCGTGCGCGAAGGCGCCGCGCGCCTACGCGTGAACCTGTTCGATTATCTCGACACCGGTCTGTTCCTCGATCATCGCCCGTTGCGCAAGCGGATTTCCCAGGAAGCGCGCGGCAAGAGCTTCCTCAACCTGTTCTGCTACACGGGCGTGGCGACGGTGCAGGCTGTGGTGGGGGGCGCGATTTCCACGACGAGCGTCGACCTGTCGGCGACCTATCTGGAATGGCTGGCCGACAATCTGCAAGAAAACGATTTCGGCGGTTCCGCGCATCGCCTGGCGCAGGCGGATGCGCTGAGCTGGCTGGAAGCCGACCGTGGCCGCTACGACCTGATCTTCTGCGATCCGCCCACGTTCTCGAATTCCGCGCGCGCCGACGATTTCGACGTGCAGCGTGAACACGTGCGCCTGTTGCGCGCCGCGGTGGCGCGGTTGTCGCCGGGAGGCGTGCTTTATTTCTCCAACAACTTCCGCCGTTTCCGGCTCGATGCCGATGCCGTCGCCGAATTCGCCGTGTGCGAGGACATCAGCGCGCAGACCATTCCGCAGGATTTCGCTCGCAATCCACGCATCCACAGGACTTGGGCGCTGCGCCGCGCCTGACTGTCGGGGCGGCGCCGAACACGGAATCGTCACAGCGCCATGGCATCAATAGAGGAAGCGGCGCGCCCGATACGGACAGGCCCGGTTAACAAAGTTGGAATCCTTCCATGGTCATGATGGCCGCATGACCAACACGTTCGAAAACGCCATGCCCCACTGGATGTTTCTGCTGCGGCAATGGCTGAAGCACCCCCGCCGCACCGCCGCGATCGTGCCGTCGGGGCGGGAGCTGGCCTCGGCGATGTTGGCCGAGTTGCCGCTGGGGACGCGCCGGGTGATCGAACTCGGCGCGGGTACGGGCGTCTTCACCGAACGTCTGTTGGCCCATGGCATCGCGCCGCAGGATCTGCTGTCCGTCGAGCTGAATCCGGCCATGCACACCCGCCTGCAACGGAGATTTCCGCAGGTGCACATCGTCCACGGCGACGCGCGCGAACTCGAAGCGATCGCGGCCGCGCACGGCTTCACGGGCGAGGACAAGGCCGATGCGGTGGTCTCCGGATTGGGCGTGCTGTCGATGCCGCGACGGGTGCAGCACGACATCTACGCCGCGGCATTCGCCTGCCTGCGCGAGGATGGACGGCTGGTGCAGTTCACTTACGGCCCGCAGGCGCCGCTGGCTTCCGGGGTGGCGGAGGCGCTGGGTCTGGAGGCGGAGCGGGGCGCGTTCGTGCTGCGCAACATCCCGCCGGCGACCGTTTACGTGTACCGGAAGGTCGGCGCCGCGCCGATGTAACCCTCCGTTCCACCAGCCGCCCTGTTGGCGGTGCGGGCATGGCCGCAGAGTTGGGGCATCTAGACCCCGACGAGAGATCGCCATGAACGCCACCACTCGATTCCATGCCTCCCGCGTGACCCGCAAGATCCGTGGCACCGCCGCCTCGGACGGTGCCGGCGTCAAGCTGACCCGCGTGATCGGCGGCGCCGAGCTTCCCGACCTCGATCCGTTCCTGCTGCTCGACGAATTCGGCACGGACAAGCCCGAGGATTATCTGGCCGGCTTCCCCGACCACCCGCACCGCGGCTTCGAAACCGTGACCTACATGCTCGATGGCCGCATGCGCCACCGCGACAACCACGGCAACGAAGGTTTGCTGGGGCCCGGCAGCGTGCAGTGGATGACCGCAGGACGCGGCCTGGTGCACTCGGAAATGCCCGAGCAGCAGGCAGGCCGCATGCGCGGCTTCCAGCTGTGGGTGAACCTGCCGGCGAAGGACAAGATGGCCGTGCCGAAATACCAGGAATTCGCCGCCGAGCGCATTCCGGTGGTGACGCCTGCCAACGGCGTGACCGTGAAGGTCATCGCCGGTACCGTCGGCGACGTGCGCGGGCCGATCACGCAGCCGGCGACCGATCCGGTCTATCTCGACGTCGCGCTCGAGCGCGGCGCCACCTGGGAATATGTCTTGCCGGAAGGCCACAACGCATTCGCCTACGTGTTCGAGGGCGAGGCGAAGCTCGGCGAGGGCGAGGATGTGCGCGTGCTTGCGACCCACGAACTCGGCGTTCTTGGCGGCGGTGATCTGCTCAGGATGGAGGCGGGCGGCGAAAGTGCCCGGCTGATCCTGGTCGGCGGTCATCCACTGCGCGAACCGGTCGCCCGCTACGGCCCGTTCGTGATGAATACCAAACAGGAAGTGATGCAAGCTTTCGTCGATTTCCAGGAAGGCAAGTTCTAATCCTTCTCCGTTTGGGAGAAGGTGCCCGGAGGGCGGATGAGGGTGCGGCGAAGTTCGGATGTTTGAACCCTCTGGACTTCGCCGCACCCTCACCCCAACCCTCGGCCGCTTGAGGTGGCTTCGATTCCCGGAGGGAGAGGGCAGAAAGCGCTTGCCAAACCCACGGCGGACCGGTTAGCGTCTGACCCATGCCGTTTGTCACCTCCATCGCCAACGCCCAGCGGAACGTCAATAACCGTTCCAATAACCGCGCGCCCACAAGGCGGGTCGGCGGCTAGGTGCGAGCGAGCATCCAGCATCCCCGAAACCCGCGCCCAGCGCGGGTTTTTTGTTTTTAGGCGTATGCGGGGCCCTCCGCAAGAGCCCGCACACCTCACCGCGCTGACGGCACGGTTCGATGTGCGGACTTTCCAAATAAAGCAATCCAATTGGAGACATCGCGATGTGTTCGATCCTCGGAATCTTCGGCCTGCAGACGGGCGACGATCTGCCCGCTCTGCGGCGACAGGCGCTGGAACTCTCGCAACGCCAGCGTCATCGCGGCCCGGACTGGAGCGGGGTGCATGCCGACGAGGGCGCGATCCTGGTCCATGAACGCCTGGCCATCGTCGATCCGGCCGGCGGCTCGCAGCCGCTGAAATCGTCCGACGGCCGGCTGGTGCTCGCGGTCAACGGCGAGATCTACAACCATCGCGAGCTGAAGAAGGAACTGCGGCACGCCTACGACTTCCAGACCGGCTCCGATTGCGAGGTCATCAACGCGTTGTATCTGGAAGACGTGCTCGACCAGGGCGGGCCGGAAAACTTCCTCAACCGTTTGAACGGCATCTTCGCCTTCGCGCTCTGGGATCGCGACCAGCAGCGCGTCCTGATCGCCCGCGACCCGATTGGCGTGTGCCCGCTGTACTGGGGCCATGATCGCGAAGGGCGCCTGTGCGTGGCTTCCGAGATGAAGGCGATCGCCGGCCTGTGCGCGGACGTCGCGCAGTTTCCGCCGGGCCACTACTACGACAGTGCCACGCGCTCGCTGGTCAAGTATTACGAGAAGCCGTGGCGCGATTACGCAGTGACGGAGGGTGTGCAGGTTTCGGCGCAGGAGCTGCGCGAGGCTTTCGAGCGTGCCGTGCATCGCCAGCTGATGACCGACGTGCCTTACGGCGTGTTGTTGTCGGGTGGACTGGATTCCTCGTTGGTCGCCGCCTGCGCCGCCCGCTTCGCACGCAAGCGCGTGGAGGACGACGACGTCTCCGAAGCCTGGTGGCCGCGTCTGCATTCCTTCGCCATCGGCCTGGAAGGCTCGCCCGATCTCGCCGCCGCGCAAATCGCCGCCGATGCGCTCGGCACGGTGCATCACGGCTTCAAGTACACCTTCGAGGAAGGCCTGGACGCGTTGCCGGACGTGATCCGCCACATCGAGACCTACGATGTCACCACCATCCGCGCGTCCACGCCGATGTACCTGCTGGCGCGTCGCATCAAGGCGATGGGCGTGAAGATGGTGCTCTCGGGCGAGGGCAGCGACGAGATCTTCGGCGGCTATCTCTACTTCCACAAGGCGCCGAACGCGCGCGAGTTCCACGAGGAGCTGGTGCGCAAGCTCGACGCGCTCTACAACTACGATTGCCTGCGCGCCAACAAATCGATGATGGCCTGGGGCGTGGAGCCACGCGTACCGTTCCTCGACGTCGAATTCCTCGACGTGGCGATGAAGATGGACGCGCAGGCCAAGATGGTCGACAAGCCCAGCGGCCGCATCGAGAAAGCGGTGTTGCGCGAGGCCTTCGACGGCTATCTGCCTGAGTCGATCCTGTGGCGGCAGAAGGAGCAGTTCAGCGACGGTGTCGGCTACGGCTGGATCGACGGACTCAAGGCGCATGCGGAGAAGCAGGTCAGCGACCGCGAACTCGCCGCCGCCGACAAACGCTTCCCGATCAATCCGCCGCTGACCAAGGAAGCGTATTTCTATCGCAGCTTGTTCGAGCAGGCGTTCCCGTCACCGGCTGCGGCCGAGACTGTGCCCGGTGGCAAGTCGATCGCCTGTTCGTCGCCGGCGGCGATTGCCTGGGACGCGAGTTTCGCGAATGCGGCCGATCCGTCGGGGCGCGCGGTGGCGGGTGTGCATAACGCGGCGCTGTAGAGCGCTGATACGCTGGGAGCGCTTTAGCTGCTGCTCGTCATTCCCGCCTTCGCGGGAATGACGAGCCAAAAAGAGCTTTGTGCTCTTGAGGTTTGAAACTAGGGCTTCAGCGTCAACTTGTACTCGGTCTCGCCCGGCAAAAACGGCGTCGGCCGCCCATGCACCCAATCCTCGTGCCCGGCGCCCCAGAACGGCGACAGCGGATTTCCGCTCTGCCCGCCGGGCATGTGGATGATGCCGTCGGCTTCGTGCCCGGGCGAGACCACCATGCGTTCCGACGCGCCGAAATCGGGCGCGACCACGCGCGGCATGTTGTGGTCGCCATCCAGCGGATCGGAGGGCATGCACAGGAAGCGCGTGCCGATCAGCGGGATCGCCTTGGCCAGTGGATGACAGATTCGCGCGGTGTTGGCTTCACCCCAGGTGCGGCTGGCGAGCGGTCCCTTCGCGGACAGCTCATCGCTTACTTCCTTGGCCGCGTCTTCCAGCAAGGCATCCCAGGAGTCATAACGACGCGGCAACAGATGCGCGGGACGCTGCGTGACCAGCGGCCACACCACGCCTTCCAGCTGCGCGCGCTTGGGCATCACGAAATCGTCGCCGAGCGCGGCTTGCGCGGGCGCGGTGAGGCCATCGGCGATGCGTGCGACCACCGCCAGCCGCCATGCGCGCACGAGGCGGTAGCTCACCGAGTTGGCGACGGCGCGGCCTTCCCAGGTCTTCGACGCCTCGGCGAGCGCTTGCAAGGCCGGCGTGCGTGCGCGTGTCGATTCGCTGCGCAGCAGTTCCCACCAGCGCTGCAGGAACACGGCGCGATCGTCGAGCTGGATCGCCAGCAGGTCGCGTTCGGTGAACTTGCCTTTGGCCAGAAGATCGTCGCGAATCTGCTGCGCGCGGGCGCCGAGATCGTAGCCGCCGTCGCCCACCTGTTGCAGCGCCTCGCCATCGAGCGTGCGAGCGTTGGCCGTCCACAGGCGCGCGTTGGCAGGATCGATCAGGCGGGGATTGTCGATGGTCGAGATATTCCAATCCGAGCAGTGACCAGGCTGCGGCGCCTCAGTGGCTGTTTCGGGGGGCTGCGGTTGGACCGGCGGTTCGGTGCCTTCGACCAGATGTTGTGTGGAGCATCCGGGCGTGCGTTGCGGCAATGGTCCGAGCAGGCGCCAGGCGATCCGTCCTTGCGCGTCGGCCACGAGCAGGTTCTGGGTCGGAATCGCGGCGTGTTCGGCGACCGTGAGTGCCTGATCGAGATTGCCCGCCGTGGCGAAATCGGAAACGCCGAAGTTGAGCGAACCGGGCAGATGCGCCGTCCAGCGCAGCGCGAGCGCCTTGCCGTCCGATTGTTCGTGCAGGATCGGCCCCCACGCGGTTTCCTTGACGTCGAAATCGACTGGCGCACCACCCGCGACCCGGATCGCTTCGCGATGCGTGGTGATCGCGTCGCAGGATGTCGCCGCCGCGCCCGGCTTGCAGGGCGTGACCTGCTTCCAGTCGGTCGTGTCGGCATAGCTGTTGGTGAAGGCCCAGGCGATGTGGCCGTTGCTGCCGACCACGATCGCGGGCAGGCCCGGCAGGCTGAAACCTTGCACGTCGACTTTGCCTCCGGGCGCGCGCGGATCGGGGTAGCGCAAACGCACGCGGAACCAGATGTTGGGCGCACGCAGGCCCAGATGCATGTCGTCGGCGATGATCGCGCGCCCGTCGCCGGTGAGCGCGCCGGCAACGGCGAAGTTGTTGCTGCCCGATGCGGGACCTTCCTTCGACGTGAACGGTTTCGGTTCCGCAGGCACCGGCAGCTTGCGCAGGTCGAGCACATCGGGGCCGGGCAGCGTCGCATCCGCGCGGGGCTCTCCGAACAACGGCGCGTCCCAGGGCGTGCCGTCGAGGGAGAGCAGCGCGTACAGCGCGGGCGGCACGTGCTGCCGGATCTTCCACAGGGCGAATTCGCGTTCGTCCGTGGAATCCTGCAGATCGAAATACATCGCATAGCCGGTGAGGGCGGAATCGGCCGGCGTCCATGTTTGCGGTGATTGCCGCAGCAGCAGATAAGGCCAGGGGCGCACCTTGAGATCGGCGAGTCCGGCGTTGACGCCGTCGCTGTAGGCGCGCAGCTGTTGCAGCTTGCCATTGGCGAATGCGTCGAGATGTTCGTTGACGCGCGCGCGCAGGCGATGCGTGCGATGTCGCTTGTCGAGATCCACCGCGCGTGCGCCCACCAGTTCCGACAACTCGCCGGCGGCCGCGCGCCGCAGCAGGTCCATCTCGAAGTAGCGCTCCTGCGCGTGCACGTAGCCGAGCGCGCGCACGGCATCGTCGGCGTTGGCGGCATCGATGGTGACGACGCCAAGGTTGTCCCGCTGGATCGTCACCGGAGCGGCCAATCCCGATAGCGCGACCTCGCCATCCAGCGTCGCCAGACTGCCGCGCAACAACCACCAACCCGTCCCGACCGCGACCAGCACGAGGACCAGCAACAGGACGACGACGCGCTTCAGCCACTTGGCCATGAGATCCCCCGATTCGGTTTCCGCCATTGTAGGCATAGCCCGGTCGCGGGCTGAGTGCCGGGTGCGCCAACCGTGATCAGGTTGCAGGCGTATTACGACGCAGGCGATAGGCGGCCGTGTGCAGCGCGGTCACGCCCGCGGCGGCGAAACTGGGTTCCTGCGCGAGGATGTCGCGACGCTCGATCGGCTCGATGGTCCAGCCGTCCGCGAACAAGGCGCGCACTTCGGTGTCATCGACCGAGAACGGCGGGCCGGCCTTCTCGTGCTGCGGATATTCCAGCGTGATCAGCAGACCGCGGCACCCGGCCGGAAGGCTGGCATACGAGGTGGCGAGATAACGCCGGCGCAGATCGGCCGGCAATGCGATCAGGGCGGCGCGATCGTGGACGGCGGCGCAATCGGCCAGCACTTCGGTATCGAGCGCGAAGGCATCGCCGCAGATCAGTTCGTAAGGGCCGGCGACGTAGTGCGTGCCGTAACGCGAGGCATGCGTCGCTGGCGACAGCCCGTTCTCGTCGAAGAACTGCCGCACCGCCAGTTCGGAAAGCTCCACGCCCAGAATGCGGTGTCCGCGCGCGGCGAGCCACGGCATGTCCAGTGTCTTCCCGCACAGCGGCACGAACACACGGCTGTCCGGCGGCAGCGACAGCGCATCCCAGTGCTGCTCCAGCAGGGGCGACACGCGCGCCTGATGGAAACCGATCTGGTTGTCGCGCCAGCGTTGCTGCCAGAACCCGGCTTCCATCATTCCACCGACAGCGCGTCCACTTTCTGCCATCCGCGCGGCAGCAGGCCGCCACGCGAGGCGCGCGCGCCGAGGTATTCGTCGAGGTCCTTGAACGACAGCGACATGGTGCGGCTGCCGGATTTCACCTGCAGCGTGCCGCCGGGCGACACCACCGCGATCGCCACCACGCGTTCGGTGCCGCGCTTGGCCTTGGGAATCTCGATCAGCTTGTTGCCCTTGCCCTTGTCCAGTTCCGGCAGTTCCGCGACGGGGAAGGCGAGCAGATGCCCGGCGCTGGTGACGGCGACGATGCGATCCTTGGCTGCATCGGTCACCGCCACGGGCTGCACCACGACCGAGCCCGGCGTCAGCGACAGCATCGACTTGCCGGCCTTCTGCCGTCCCGTGAGATTCTCGAAACGCGTGACGAAGCCGTAGCCGTGCGAGGACGCCAGCACGAAGCGCGTGTCGTTGTCGCCCGTCACCAATGCCTGGAACGAGGCGCCGGCCGCCGGCGAGAAGCGTCCGGTGAGCGGCTCGCCATTGCCGCGCGCCGACGGCAGCGTATGTGCCAGCGTGGAATAGCTGCGCCCGGTGGAGTCGAGGAAGGCGACCTGCTGCGTGCTGCGGCCCTTGACCGCCGCCAGCAATCCGTCGCCTTCGCGATACGACAGCGACGCGGCATCGATATCGTGACCCTTGGCCGCGCGGATCCAACCCTTCTCGCTGAGCACGACAGTCATCGGCTCGCTGGCGACCAGTTCGGTTTCGTCCAGCGCCTGCGCGGCTTCGCGCGAGACTAGCGGCGAGCGGCGCGCATCGCCGAATTTCTTGGCGTCGGCCAGCAACTCTTCCTTGATCAGCTTCTTCAGCTTGGCCTTGCTGCCGAGGATGGCGATCAGTCGATCGCGCTCGCTGTCCAGTTCGTCCTGCTCGCCGCGGATCTTCATTTCCTCCAGGCGGGCGAGCTGCTTCAGCTTGGTGTCGAGGATGTAGTCGGCCTGCTCCTCGCTGAGCTTGAAGCGCTTGATCAAGGCCGCCTTGGGTTCGTCCTCGGTGCGGATGATGCGGATCACTTCATCGAGGTTGAGGAAGGCCACCAGCAGGCCTTCCAGCAGGTGCAGGCGGCGCTCGACCTTTTCGAGGCGATGGGTGAGGCGCTTGGTCACCGTGTCGGTGCGGAACACCAGCCATTCCGACAGCAGCATCTTCAGGTTCTTCACCTGCGGACGGCCGTCGAGACCGATCACGTTGAGGTTGACGCGATAGCTCCTCTCCAGATCGGTGGTGGCGAACAGATGTCCCATCAGTTGTTCGACGTCGACGCGGTTGCTGCGCGGCACCAGCACCACGCGCACGGGATTGGCGTGGTCGGATTCGTCGCGCAGGTCTTCCAGCCACGGCAGCTTCTTGGCCCGCATCTGCGCGGCGATCTGCTCGATCACCTTCGACGGCGACACCTGGTAGGGCAGCGCGGTGATGACGATGTTCTGGCCTTCCTTCACGTAGGTGCCGCGGGCGCGCACGCCGCCGTTGCCGGTTTCGTACATCGCCAGCAGATCGGCGGCCGGCGTGATGATCTCGGCGGTGGTCGGATAGTCGGGGCCGCGGACGTGCTCGCACAGATCGCGCACGCTGGCGTCGGGATCGTCGAGCAGGCGCACGCAGGCGCTGACGATTTCGTTCAAGTTGTGCGGCGGCACGTCGGTGGCCATGCCCACCGCGATGCCGGTGGTGCCGTTGAGCAGCAGGTGCGGCAGGCGTGCCGGCAGCCAGGTCGGTTCTTCCAGGGTGCCGTCGAAGTTGGGCGTCCAGTCGACCGTGCCCTGGCCGAGTTCGCCCAGCAGCACTTCCGCGATTGGTGTCAGCTTGGATTCGGTGTAGCGCATCGCCGCGAACGATTTCGGATCGTCCGATGAGCCGAAGTTGCCTTGGCCATCGATCAGCGGATAGCGGTACGAGAACGGCTGTGCCATCAGCACCAGCGCCTCGTAGCAGGCCGAGTCGCCGTGCGGATGGTATTTGCCGATCACGTCGCCGACGGTGCGCGCAGACTTCTTCGGCTTGGCCGCCGCGTTCAAGCCCAGCTCGCTCATCGAATAGATGATGCGGCGCTGTACCGGCTTGAGCCCGTCGCCGAGGAAGGGCAGGGCGCGGTCGAGCACCACGTACATCGAATAGTCGAGGTAGGCGCGCTCGGCGTATTCGCGCAGCGGGATTTGTTCGAAGCCGTGGAAGACGGGGCGGACGGGGTCGGCCATTGGCGGGTGTGTTCTCGGGTGTTGCGTGGACAAGCCCACAGTTTAACCGGCCGCTCCGGGTCGGATTAACGTTTTTTCATCCTGCGGAAAGCCGCCGGCATGGTCCGCGCGCATAGCTTGCGCATCGCAATCCCGCAAACCATCCGCATACCTCCGGAGAAACGCCATGACCCGTTTACTGCTTCCGATCGCCGCCGCCGTTGCCATCGGCCTGGCCGGCGGCGCATGGACGCCCGCGCATGCCGCGACCAAGCCCGTCGCCGCGGCGACGACTGTCAAGCACACCAAGCTCGCCGCCGCGGGCCAGGCCAAGCAGGTCTGCCGCGATGCCAAGGGCAAGTTCGAGAAATGCCCGCAGGCGCAAACGCAAACCAAGGCCAAGCGCTGCCGCGATGCGGCGGGCAAGTTCACCAAGTGCGCGGCCTGAGCAAAAGCCGCTGACGACAGGTGACGGGAACGGCAGTGGTTGCGAGGGTGGCCACTGCCGTTCTTTGTTGCGCGGAATGTGAGCGGGAGCGTTTGTCAAACACCGACCCGCTGGATAGAGTCGCGGAACATGCCCGCCATGCCGGCTCAGGCCGAAGCAGGGGCGACGAGAGGGAGAGTTCCGATGCGACCATATCGACCATATGCGGCAGCAGTCATCGTTCTGATCGTCGCGGGCCTGGCGGCCTGCGCCAGCAACACATCGGCACCGCAGCAAAAGACCGAACCATCGGCGGCGACAGAACCCGTTCCCGCGCCCGGTTCCGACCGCGACGCGCATGGATGCATTCCCTCGGCCGGCTACGCCTGGTGCGCCAGTACCAACAAGTGCGAGCGGTCGTGGGAACTGGCCAAGGAGAAGGGCTTCGAACTAACGCCGGAAGCTTTCGACAGCTACTGCAAGAATCCGCCCGGCAAGCCGCAGGCCGGCGGGTGACCCAACAAAAAACCCCCGCTTTCGGCGGGGGTTTCTGTTTAGAGCCGACGACGAGCGAAGTGGCTCGAAGTCAGGAGTCTGGTGCCCAGGAGAGGACTCGAACCTCCACGGTGTTACCCGCTAGTACCTGAAACTAGTGCGTCTACCAATTCCGCCACCTGGGCAGGTGAGCCGCGTATGTTGCTGCGCGAGACGTCCGTTGTCAACGGAGTTACCTGCGAGGGCGGGTTCCGGGCGCCCGGACGTGTAACATCACGGCAATGGCAAAAACTCCCAGCAAGCGCGGCGGCAGCCGCGGCAAGCCCCCTGGCAACAAGACGGCCGCGCCGAAGCGCGGCGGCGGGGCGAAGGCGTCGGGCAAGGCCCGCAAACTCCCCGGATGGATGCCTGAATCGGCGATGTCCGCATCGGCCGGAAAACCCGAGCCGCGACCAGGCAAGCATTCCGGCAAGCGTGATCATCCCACCCCGGCCGGCAAGGCGAAGCCGTCAGCGCAGCATGGCGGATCGGGCAGGAGCGGCACTCCCCAGGACCCGCACGCCGCGCGCGAGGCCGAGCGCTACGAGTGCCCCATCGCCAGCCGCGAGGCGATCCTGCAACTGCTGGCCGATGCCGGCGGGCCGCAGACGGCCGAAGCGCTGGCCGAGCAGCTGCAACTCACCGAGCCGGACCGTTTCGACGCCCTGGGCAAACGCCTGGCGGCGATGCTCCGCGACGGCCAGCTGCTGCAGAACCGGCGCGGCGGCTATGTCCCGGCGCAGCGATTGGACCTGATCCCGGGCACGGTGATCGCCAATCCGGAAGGATTCGGATTCCTGCGCCCCGAACCCGGCACTCCCGGCGCCGGCGACGACCTGTTCCTGCCACCCTACGAGATGCGCAAGGTCATGCATGGCGACCGCGTGCTTGCCAGCATCACCGGCGTGGATCGGCGCGGCCGTCGCGAAGGCGCGATCGTGGAAGTGCTGGAACGCCGCCTGAATCGGCTGATCGGACGGTTCGAACTCGAATCCGGCGTCAGCTACGTGGTGCCTGACGACCGCCGCATCCAGCGCAACGTGCAGATTCCCGCCGACGCGCGCGAGGGCGCGCGCCACGGCCAGCTGGTGGTCTGCGAGATCACGCAGCCGCCGACCGCGCAACGTCCGCCGATCGGTCGCGTGCTCGCGGTGCTGGGCGACAAGCTCACGCCGTCGCTGGTGGTGGAGGCCGCGATCCACGGCCATGAACTGCCGCATGAATTCCCGCAGGCGGTGCTCGACGAAGCGACCGCGGTGCCGCTCGCCGTCGATGCCGCCACTGCCGCGGCCCGCGTCGATCTGCGCAAGATGCCGCTGGTCACCATCGACGGCGAGGACGCCAAGGATTTCGACGACGCGGTGTATTGCGAGGCCAACCGGAATGGGTTTCGCCTCGTCGTCGCCATCGCCGACGTCTCGCACTACGTGCAGCCCGGAACCCCGCTTGATGATGAGGCGCAGAAGCGCGCCACGTCGGTGTATTTCCCAGGCTTCGTCGTACCGATGCTGCCGGAGACGCTGTCCAACGGCATCTGTTCGCTGAATCCGAGGGTCGATCGCCTGTGCTTCGTCTGCGACATGCAAATCGGACGCGATGGCGAGGTGACCAAATCGCAGTTCTACGAAGCGGTGATGAACTCGCACGCCCGCCTGACCTACACCCAGGTCTGGAAAGCGGTGGGCGAGGACGATGCCGAAGCGAAGGCACAGGTCGGCGCGCTGCTGCCCGACGTGCAACGCCTGCACCAGCTCTACGCGATCCTGGCGAAGGCACGTGAGAAGCGCGGCGCGATCGAGTTCGAATCGTCGGAAACGCGCTTCGTCCTCGACAACAAGGGCGAGGTGACGCAAGCCGGCATGCTGGTGCGCAACGACGCGCACAAGCTGATCGAGGAATGCATGATCGCTGCGAACGTCGAGGCGGCGAAATTCCTGCTCGACAAACAGGTGCCGGCGCCGTTCCGCGTCCATGACAAGCCGCCGGAATCGAAATACGAAGACCTGCTGGAATTCCTCAAGGAGTTCAGCTTGCGCATGCCGCCGTGGGCGAAGCTGCAGCCGCGCGATTTCACCCAGCTGTTGAAGAAGGTGCGCGAGCGTCCGGATGCCGCGCTGATCGAATCGGTGCTGCTGCGCAGCCAGAGCATGGCGGTGTACACACCCGACAATCTGGGTCATTTCGGCCTGGCGCTGGCGGCCTACGCGCACTTCACCTCGCCGATCCGGCGCTATCCGGACCTGCTGGTGCATCGCGCGATCAAGTACGCGCTGTCCGGGAAGAAGGCGAGCGGCTACCTGTATTCGCCGCGCGAGATGGCGGCGCTGGCCCTGCAGTGTTCCGAGCGCGAGCGCCGCGCCGACGAGGCCGAGCGCGAAGTCGACGAGCGTTACCGCGCCGCCTGGATGGAGCAGCACGTCGGCGGCGAATTCGACGGCGTGATCAGCGGCGTGACCAGCTTCGGGCTGTTCGTCGAGCTGGACCAATCCAAGGTCAACGGCCTCGTCCACGTGACCCAGCTGCCGAACGACTATTACCATTTCGATCCGGTGCGGAAGACGCTGTCCGGCGAGCGGACCAGCCGCAGCTTCCGCCTCGGCGATCGCGTGCGGGTGGTGGTGCTGAAGGCGAGTCTGGAGGAGCGGAAGATCGATTTCCGTCTCGTCGAGGAGCGTGGCGCGAAACCGCTGCCGCCGCGTGGACAGCCGGCGAAGCGGGCGAAGCAGAAATACTGAGTTTGCTTTTCCTTCTCCAGCTCGGAGAAGGAAAAGTCGGGGCAAGGGCAAGGCATGAGCAAAGACAACCAATGGATCGTCGGCATCAATGCCGTCGCCGCCGCCTTGGAACACGACGCGGAACACGTCCGTGAAGTGCTGCTGGAAGCGGGCGCGAAGAATCCGCGCATCGTCGAGATCGAAGGCGCCGCGCGACGCATGGGCATCGACGTGCGCCGTGTCGCGCAGCAGGCGCTCGATGGCGTAGCCGGTGGCCTGCGCCACCAAGGCGCGGCCGCGCGATACGCCGCGGCGAAAACCTGGGACGAGCACGAACTCTCCGCGCTGGTCGAAGCGGCCGAGGGCAGGGCGCTGCTGCTGGTGCTCGACGGCGTGCAGGATCCGCACAATCTCGGCGCCTGTCTGCGCAGCGCGGCGGCGGCCGGCGTCACCGCGGTGGTGATTCCGAAGGACAAGGCGGTGCAGGTCAACGCCACGGTGCGCAAGACCTCCGCCGGCGCGGCCGACAGCATTCCTGTGGTGCGCGTCACCAATCTCTCGCGCACCTTGCGTGATCTGCAGAAGCAGGGCGTGTGGATCTACGGCCTGGCCGGCGAAGCACAGAGTTCCCTATATGCGCTGGACCTGCGCGGCAACGTCGCCTTCGTGCTCGGCGGCGAGGCGGACGGTCTGCGCCGGCTTACACGCGAACATTGCGATCAGTTGGTGACAATCCCGATGCCGGGGCTTGCCTCGGCGGCCGTGGAAAGCCTCAACGTTTCGGTCGCGGCCGGCGTCACCCTGTTCGAGGCCGTGCGCCAGCGGCAACAATGAATCAGATCAAAGCAACTCCGGAGGGAACATCGATATGAATATCCAGTGGTATGACTGGGTCGGCATCGTTGGCACGTTGATGGTGCTGTTCGCCTACTACCTGCTGCAGGCGGGCCGTTTGCACGGCAACGGATTGCTGTATCAGTTGCTCAATTTGTTCGGTGCGGCCGGCGTGCTGGCTTCGTTGTACGGCAAGTTCAATATCGCGGTGTGCCTGCTGATGGTGGTCTGGCTGGTGATCAGCGTGTACGGCCTGGCGCGGACCTTGAAAGGCGGCGGGGCGCCGAAAACACCAACGCCTTAGTCATTCGCCGCGTGGTTACATGGCGGTCAACTTAGCCTGCTCCGCGCGTGCGAAAGTGACCGCCACACAGGAAGCGGGGACGGCCCCGCCTCTCCAACGCATCCCGGGACGGCCCCATCGATTGGAGGCGATCTCATGCCCTGGATCATTCTCGTGCTCGCCGGTTTGTTCGAGATCGGCTGGGCGATCGGCCTGAAATACACCGAAGGTTTCACGCGGCTCTGGCCCAGCGTCGGAACGATCGCTGCGATGGCGATCAGCCTCGGCCTGCTTGGCGTCGCCATGAAATCGTTGCCGGTCGGCACGGCCTACGCGGTGTGGGTGGGCGTGGGCGCGGTGGGAACGGCGATCCTCGGCATCGTATTGCTCGGGGAGCCGGCGAATGCGGGGCGGCTGGCCAGTCTGGGATTGATCGTCGCCGGCATCATCGGCCTGAAACTGGCGTCCGCTGCGTGATCGCGACATGGCTGGATGTTTCCGGTCATCGGGCCTGAAGTGAAATTGTGTAACTCCCGCGCCTCTCGCTAGGCTTGCACCCATGGTTCGCCGAAAGCGCCACCGCCGACCGATTTCCCTGCTGCGCCTGTGTCTGCTGGCGTTGCTGTCGCTCGGCTTGGTGTTGCAGCCGCTGCTCGCGGCGGTGGGCGAGTTGCACGAGCTGGCGCACGATCCCACCGGCACGCATGCCGTCCTGGATGGCGGCGACGTCGCAAAAGACGGCTCCGCGAAGGACGACTCCGCGAAAGATGCGGGCGAGAAGAGCGATCCATCCAGTCTGCACTTGCTCCTCGAATACGCACACTGCTGCGGGCAGATGCCGTTGTCGGCATGGCCTACGGCCGCGTCGGCCACCGTTTTCCCCGTCATCGCTGATCCGCCGCAAGCCGAGCCGCAATTGCCGTTGCAGGCGCGTGCCTTCATTCCATTCCGTCCCCCGATCGTTGCTTGAGTGCATGACCGGCCGCTGAGCGGCCGATGTTCACTCTTGCAATCACATCGAGGGATTCTTCATGTTCGTGCGACTCGCGGCCGTGGCCGCCTGGGTCGTCGCGTGCGCGCTGGCGTTGCCGGCGCGGGCGACCGATCCACCCAGTTTCGAAACTTCGCGCTCCGGAACTTCATACTCCAAAACGGTTCCAGACACGGCGCAAGCACCCGCCGATCTTCGCGCCGCGGTGCGTGAAGCATGGCTGCGCTATCCGGGCCAGCGTGTTGCCGAGGCCCAGCTCGCGGCATCAAAAGCGCGCCGTGATGCGGCGGCACAACCGCTCTACAACCCCGAACTCGTATTCGCCCGCGACGACGAAGGCACGGATGTCACCACCACTGGGGGTGCGTCGCTGACGCTCGATCTGAGCGGCAAGCGGCGCACGCGCCGTGATGCCGCTGATGCTCGCGTCGACCAGAGCATGGCCGACGCGCGACTGCGGCGACGTGATTTCGTCAGGCAATGGTTCGCGGGCTGGTCCGCGTTGCAGAGCGCGCAGCAACGCGTCGTGGTCGGCGAGCGTCGGCTTGCACTGACACGCCGTTTCGCGGAGATCGGTGGCAGGCAGTTTGCGGCCGGCGATATTTCCGGCGCCGAACGCGATCTCGCGCAACTCGCCCACGACGAGGCGCAGGCACAGCAAGCGACGCTGGTGGCCGAGCGTGCGCAAGCCGAGGCGGCGTTCCGTTCGATCGGCGGCGATGAGCGCGCACTCGCATCGTTGGCGTTGCCGAGCGATGGACTGCCACTTCCGGAAGCCGTCGTAAGCGATGCCGATGTCGAAGGCCTGCCCGAATGGCAAGTGGCCGATGCGGCGGCGCGCGCGGCCGACCGGGAAATCGCGGTGGCGCGCCGCAATCGGATTCCAGATCCGACCGTGGGATTCAACGCCGGACGCATCCGCATGGGCGGCGCCAGCGACAACGTGTTCGGTGTTTCGCTCAGCATCCCACTGTTCGTGCGCAATTCCTATCGTGCCGAAGTGGTCGCGGCGAACGCGGAGGCGGATGCGGCGAACGCGGAGCGGCAACGCATCGCCGCGGAGCTCGCCGCTGAGCGGCAACGATCGATCGACAGCTATGCATCCGCATTGGCGGCATGGAAGCAATGGCGCCTCAGCCGCGCCACCGACGTCGAGCGACGCGCCGAGCTGCTGGAGCGCACCTGGCGCGAAGGCGAGATCTCCACATCCGAATATCTGCTGCAGCTGAAGCAGTCGCTCGACACCGCCCTGGCTGGCGCCGAACTCGAAGCGCGTCTGTGGCAGACCTACACCGACTATCTCGCCGCCACTGGCCGCATCGAACGCTGGGCCGGTTTGGAGGAAGCGCAATGAAGGAGAACATCATGATGAGAACGCGAGCCATGGCATCGATGCGAACGATCCTGACGCCGCTCGCGGCATCGCTGCTGATCGCGCTTGCCGGCTGCTCCAAGGAAGCCCCGTCGAAAGCATCGGCATCCGCGGAAACCGACAAACAGCGGACCGCGACCGACATCAAGCCGAAAGAGGAAGCGGCGGAGGCCGATCATCAAGAGGATGGAGAGGATCACGAAGAAAGCGAAGGTGTAGCCACCACGGTTTCGATGGATGCGGCCGCGATGCAAGCGGCCGGCATCCGTGTGCAGGCGCTCGCGCCTTCCGCGATCGGCGGACAGCTGCGCGCGCCGGGCGAAGTGCTCGACAACGCCTACGGCACCACGCTGATCACGCCGCGCGTGGCGGCGTTGGTGGTGCGGCGGCATGCGAAACTCGGCGACGAGGTGCGCGGCGGAGCGCCGCTGGCGACATTGGCCAGTGTCGAGGTCTCCGACGCGCAGGCCGAGCTGCGCATCGCCGAACAGGAATGGCGCCGCGTATCGGCGCTGGGCACGGAAGCGGTTTCGGGGCGGCGCATAGGTGAGGCTAGGATCGCCGTCGACCGCGCGCGCGCGAAATCGCAGGCGTATGGATTGCCCGGAACGTCGAGTGGCAGCGTCAACGGTCAGTTCACCCTCAGCGCGCCGCATGCGGGGCGCATCACCGAGGACGATTTCGTCGTCGGCGAACGCATCGAACCAGGGCGGGCGCTCTATCGTCTGGTCGACGAAAGCACGGTCTGGGTCGACGCGCGTCTGCCTCCAGGCAGAGTGCCGGACCTGAAACCCGGTGCCGAGGCGACCATTGTCGCTGGCGGCGAGCGCATCACGGGCAAGGTGCTGCGCACCTCGCATCGCACTTCCGAGAGCACAAGAAATGCCGTGGTGCGGATCGAGGTGCCGAACGAAAACGATCGTCTGCACGGCGGCGATTTCGTCGACGTCTATCTCGATGCCGGCAGCGGCGATACGTCGAGACTGAGCGTCCCGACCACGGCACTGGTGCAGATGCAAGGCGATACCGTGGTGTTCCGTCAGAACACCGCGAGCGCGCTCGAGGCGGTGTCGGTACGTACCGGCGCGGTCGTCGGCGACGTGACGACGATCGAGGAGGGGTTGAAACCGGGCGATCGCGTCGTGGTCGAAGGCGCCTTCGCCGTCAAGGCGAGCATGCTCAAATCGCAGTTGGGAGAAGGGCATGGGCACTGATGACATGCGAATCTCCCGCAAGAGCGCGCATGCCTCGCCGCGCGGACGGCGCTGCTGCGATGTGCGCACTGCTCAATGTTCGGGAGGCGAGTCATGTTGAACCGCCTTGTCGAACTTTCCCTGCGTTACCGATTCCTGGTGCTGATCGTCTTCGCGGTCGTTGCCTTTCTCGGCATCAGCGCGGTGCGCAGCGTACCCATCGATGCGTTCCCGGACGTCACGCCGGTGCAGGTGAACGTCTACACCGAATCGCCTGGACTGGCGGCGGAGGATGTCGAGGAATTGCTCACCACGCCGGTGGAATCCGCGCTGGCGGGTCTGCCGAAAGTGCAGGAAATCCGCTCGGTCAGCCTGTTCGGGCTGTCCTACGTCTCGGTGTACTTCAGCGACGACACCGACATCTTCTTCGCGCGGCAGCTGGTCAACGAACGCCTGCAGGAAATCGGCGATCGCCTGCCGGAAGGTTACGGTAAACCATCCATGGGGCCGAACACGTCCGGTCTCGGGCAGGTGTACTGGTACACCATCGAGCGCGCGCCGGGTGTGAGCAAGCAGCAGGTCAGCGACATGGATCTGCGCACCTGGCAGGAGTGGACGGTGCGGCTGATCCTGCGGACCGCTCCCGGTGTCGACGATGTCAGTTCCTGGGGCGGTGGCGAGCGCCAGTTCCAGGTGCGGATCGATCCGCAGAAACTGTACGCGCGCGGGCTCGGCTTCGCCGACGTGATCAATGCCTTGCCCGCCAACAACGGCCAGGTCGGCGGCAATGTCATGGATGTCGGGCGCGAGCAGTTCCTGGTGCGTGGCCTCGGCCTGCTCAAGTCGACCGAGGACATCGGCGCGATCGTGCTCAAGGCCGTGGATGGCGCGCCGATCTATTTACGCGATGTCGCCGAGGTGGTGGAAGCGCCGGCACCACGCTTCGGCGCGGTCACGCGTGACGGGGAAGAGGTGGTGCTCGGCATGGCGCTGTCCCGCATCGGCGAGAACGCGCGCAACGTCGTCGCCGCGGTGAAGGACAAGCTGGACGTCGTGCGCGCGGCCCTGCCCAAGGGCATCGTGTTGAAGCCGATCTACGAGCGCACCGATCTGGTCAACAAGGCGGTCAGCACGGCGACGCGCGCGCTGATCGAAGGCTCGCTGCTCGTGGCGGTGATCCTGTTCCTGTTCCTCGGTGAATTGAGATCCGCGCTGGTGGTGATCGTGACACTGCCGCTGGCGATGCTGATCGCGTTCATCGGCATGGGACAGTTCGGCCTGTCGGCCAATCTGATGTCGCTGGCGGGTCTGGCCATCGGCATCGGCATGATGGTGGACGGCGCCGTGGTGATGGTGGAGAACGCCTTCCGCATCATGGCCGAGCGTCGTGCGCACGGTGAACATGTGAACCGTGTTTCCGCGGTGCTCGCGGCGGCGCAGGAAGTCGCCAATCCGATCGCCTTCGCCATCCTGATCATCATCGTCGTGTTCCTGCCGCTGTTCTCGCTGGAAGGGCTGGAAGGGAAGATGTTCAAGCCGATGGCCTTCAACATCGCCTTCGCGATGGCGGGTTCGCTGGTGCTCAGCCTGACGCTGATTCCGGTGCTGGCCTCGATGATCCTCAAGCCCAAGGAAGAGAAGGACACATGGCTGGTCGCCTGGCTGAAGCGCCGCTACCAGCCGCTGCTGGAATGGGCGCTTGCCCGCAAGAAGGCGGTGGTGGGTATCGCGCTGGCGGCGTTGCTGGCGAGCCTGGCGCTGTTCCCGTTCCTCGGCAAGGAATTCATGCCGCAGTTGCAGGAGGGTTCGATCATGTGGCGCGTCACCGGGATTCCATCGACGTCGTTGAACGAGTCGATCCGGACCAGCAACATCATCGCCAAGGCGTTCAAGAAATTCCCGGAGGTCGAGACCACACTGGCGATGATCGGTCGCGCCGAGAAAGGCGAAACCGCGGACGTCAATTACATGGAGATCTACACCGCCCTCAAGCCGGAAAAGGAGTGGACCAGCGGCCGCAGCATCAAGCAACTGGAAGAAGCGATGCAGGAAACACTGGAGAAGGAGGTGCCCAACGTTGTTCCCGGGTATACCCAGCCGATCCAGATGCGCGTGGAGGAATTGATCTCCGGCGTCCGCGCCACGCTGGCGTTGAAGCTTTACGGTACCGATCTCGGGCAGCTCGATCGCTTGAGCGGGCAGATCAAGGGCGTGCTCGGGAAAGTGCCGGGCGTGGCCGATCTGTCGCTGGAGGCCAATGTCGGCAAGCCGCAGATCCGCATCAAGGTCGATCGTCAGGAGCTGGCGCGTCATGGCATGAATGCCGAGGATGTGCTGACGATCGTCCGCAACGGGCTGGGCGGCGAGCCGGTCAGTGTGTTGTTGGACGGTGTCAGGCGCTTCGATATCGCGGTGCGGCTGGATGAGGCGACTCGCGGTTCGGTGGAGGCGTTGCGGCGGATTCCGCTGCGCACATCGGCTGGCGCCGTGGTGCCTTTGTCGGAAGTGGCGCAGATTGAAATCGCGGAGGGATACTCCTTCGTGCGTCGCGAGCAACTGCAGCGTTATGCCGTGATCCAGATGGACGTGCGCGGCCGCGACATCGACGGTTTCGTCAAGGAGGCCAATGCCGCGATCGGACAGCAGGTGAAGCTGCCGCCCGGTTACTGGATCGAGTGGGGTGGTGCGTTCGAGAACCAGCAGCGCGCGCTGTCGAAGCTGGCGGTGATCGTGCCGGTGACGATCTTCTTCATCTTCGTCCTGCTCTACACGGCGTTCAATTCGGTGAAATACGCCGCCTTGATCCTCGCCAACGTACCGTTCGCCACGATCGGCGGACTGGTGGCATTGTTCGCGACGGGGCAGTACCTGTCGGTGCCTTCGGCGATCGGTTTCATCGCCGTGTTCGGAGTGGCGATGCTCAACGGCATCGTGCTGGTGAGCTTCCTCAACGAACTGCGAGGCAAGGGGTTGTCGCCGCGCGAAGCGGTGCGGCAAGGCACGGCCTTGCGCTTGCGTCCGGTGCTGATGACCGCCAGTGTGGCGATTCTGGGCCTGGTGCCGATGCTGCTGTCGAGCGGCGTCGGCGCGGAAACCCAGCGGCCTCTGGCCACGGTGGTGGTCGGCGGATTGATCAGTTCGACGCTGTTGACGCTGATCCTGCTGCCGGTGCTGTACGAGTGGCTGGAGGATCGCGTCGAAAGCAAGCGTGCCGAAGGCAGGCATGTCGGTGGCGAGCATGAGGAGAATGTCGCATGAGCGCGGGGCACGATCACGGTACGGGCGAAATCCGCCACGAGACACCGTTGTGGTGGGCCTTCGGCCTGACCGCGGCCTTCCTGGTGGCGGAGGTGGTGGGTGGCATCGTCACCAACAGCCTCGCGCTGCTGTCCGACGCGGCGCATATGGGGACCGACGTGATCGCGCTGGCGATCTCGTTGTTCTCGGTGCGGCTGAGCCGGCGTCCGCCGGACGCGAAGCGCAGCTACGGCTACGCGCGCATGGAAGCGCTCGGCGCGATGGTCAACGGTGGCCTGCTGTTCGTGGTCGCGATCTACATCCTCTGGGAAGCGGTCGGGCGCTTCCGGCAACCGCCGGAAGTCGCCTCCACGGGCATGCTGGTGATCGCGGTGCTGGGACTCGTGGTGAATCTGATCTCGATGCGCCTATTGCGCGCGGGAAGCGGCGAGAGCCTCAACGTCAAGGGTGCGTATCTCGAAGTCTGGGCCGACATGCTCGGATCGATCGGCGTGATCGCGGGCGCGATCGTGATCAAGCTTACGGGATGGACGCCAGTCGATCCGATCGTCGCCGTCCTGATCGGCCTGTGGGTGCTGCCACGCACCTGGATGCTGCTGCGTCAGGCCGGCAACGTGCTGATGCAGGGCGTGCCGGAAGGATTGTCCCTGGACGAAATACGCAAGACGCTGCTGGCGCAACCCGGCGTGGCTTCGCTCCATGATCTGCATGCCTGGGCCTTGGGTTCGCGCGAACCGGTGCTGAGCGCGCACGTCGTCATCGATATGGAGGCGTCACCGGATCGGATACGCGCCGCACTAGTCGAGATGCTGGAAACCCGCTTCGGCATCGAACATTCGACGCTGCAGATCGAACAGGAGGATTGCAGCGGGAACGAGACGGCACCGGGTGACCTGCACGCCTAGGCGCGCTCGCGGCTCCATTGGTTGGCGATCCTGCAGAATAGCTGCGCGGTGCGCTCGGTGTCGTAGACCGCCGAGTGCGCATCCTCGCTACTCCATTCCATGCCGGCCGCCTGCACCGCGCGGGCGAGCACGGTCTGGCCGTAGGCCACGCCCGCCAGCGTCACGGTGTCGAACACGCTGAAGGGATGGAACGGGCTGCGCTTGTGGCCGGTGCGCGCGATCGCCGCATTGAGGAAATTGAGGTCGAAGTGCGCGTTGTGGCCGACCAGGATCGCGCGCTGGCAATCGTACTTGCGCACGGCGGCGCGCACCGTTGCGAAGACGTGGTCGAGTGCCTCGCGCTCGGGCTTGGCGAAGCGGAACGGGTGATCGATGACGATGCCGGTGACTTCCAGCGACTTCGGATCGATTTGCGTCCCAGGCGCCGGGATGACGTGCGCGCTCGCGCCTTCGCCGGGGATGAGCCGGCCTTCCTCGTCGAGGTCGATCGGCAGCACGGCGATTTCCAGCAGGGCGTGGCGATTCCAGTCGAAGCCGCCGGTCTCGACGTCCACGACGACGGGAAGGAAGCCGCGGAAGCGCTCGGACATCTTGCGGAATGTGGGGAAGGCGGCGCTCGGATCGGCTTGCGTCATGCCGCAAGCCTATCAAAGCTGGCGGCAGGGACGGCAGTCGCGGTTCCGGAACCGGGAATTACGCGCGTGTCCCCAGCACCGTGCCTTCTTCCTGAAGCCGCGCCAGCATCGACCGGCCCTCGTGCAGAAAGGCGTCGAGGTCCTGGGCGGCCGCTTCTTCGGCAAGCGCCAGCAGCTGCTGGTGGCCGGACAGCTCCGGTTCGAGGTCGAGGCGTTGCAGCAGGCGGTAGGTCAGCGGGCTCAGTGCATGGAAACTCACCTTGCCGTTGCTCTCGCGCCGAAGCAGCAACAGCGTGGGCTGCAATGGCGGCGTTTCGGGCCTGTAATCGGGGCCGATCCGGTTGACCGGCCAGGCGTAGGCCAGCGGCCATGCCAGGGGGGAGAGGACCGGGCTGCCTGCCAGCAGGTCGCCGTCGGAGTCGTGAGGAATGTCGTGGATGGAGGCTTCGCTGATCTGAAGCGCCAGCTCCACCCATTCGTAATGGGCGAGTTCGTACAGCCAGACGGGATCTGCGATGCCGCCGCGCTGGCCATAGGGCTCGATGAGCCGCGCTTCCAGATAGCGCAGGAATTCGCGCGGCAGCTCCGGGAACAGCGGTGTGCGGCATTCGTGGTCGCGGTAGAAGTCGCGGATCAGCGTCTGCCATCCCGCATCGCCGTAGATGCGGTGCAGGACCGGGAAATTGCCGGCGAGCAATCCCGAGACGTTGTTGAAGAACAGTTCGCGATAGATCTTCAGCCGGCGCGGCTCGATGCCGGGCGGCGGCGCGATGTTATCCGGATCGCGAATGTAGGCGGCGAGCGCATCCTGTTGCTGTTGCAGGCTGCTCATACGGCGGATGAGTTTCGTGATTTTGCATTGGAAAGTCCGGCCACGGACCGAGCCGTGCCGTCAGCGCGGCGAGAGGCTCTTGCGGAGGGATCCGCAAATTCCGCCAGTTGCCGACGCACGGTGCCGAGTTCGTCCACCAGTTCCTCGAAAGGCGGGAAGTTGAAGTCGCGTTCGAGCAGCGTCGGTTTGCGTCCATGTACGCGATAGGCCTCGGCCAGCAAATCCCAGACCGGGTCGCTGACGCTGGCGCCGTGGGTGTCGACCTTCAGGTCCTCGGCCTCGTCGTAATGGCCGGCGACGTGGATGTAGGCCACGCGTTCGCCCGGAAGCGCGTGCAGGAATTCGTAGGGGTCGTAGCGATGGTTGGTCGCGTTGACGATGATGTTGTTGACGTCCAGCAGTAGTTGGCAATCGGCCTCGCTCAGCACCGCATTGACGAAATCGATCTCCGGCATCGCCTGGAACGGCGCGGCGTAGTAGGAAATGTTCTCCACCGCGATGCGCTGGCCGAGGATGTCCTGGGTGCGGCGGATGCGCGCGGACACGTGCGCGACGGCTTCCTCGGTGAACGGCAGCGGCAGCAGATCGTAGAGCTGGCCGTGGCTGTCGCCGCAGGCACTCAGGTGTTCGCTGTAGATCGAGACCGAGTGCTTGTCCATGAAGCGGCGCACCTTGCGCAGGAACGTTTCGTCGAGCGGCGCGGGGCCGCCCACGGAAAGCGAGAGGCCGTGGCAGACGAGGGGATAGCGGGAAATCAGTTCGGCGAAACGATCGCCGAGCACGCCGCCGACGCTGATCCAGTTCTCGGGCGCGGCTTCGAGGAAATCGAAGGTGCCGGGCATGGCCGCCTGCAGCGGATCGAGCAGGGATCTGCGCAGCCCCAGTCCGGCGGCGTCGGGAGCGAGAGGCTGAGGACTCATGGAGTCGAGAGTAACTTCAGGGAGAAGGCATGCAACGCATGCCGCTTGTGACGAACCTCCCCCTGCGAGAGGGGGAGGTTCGATGACTCATATCAGACGGAACCACCGCACTTGCCTTCACCGCACTTGCCCTCGGCACCCTTTTCGCCGGCCTTCTTGTCGGCGCCGCACTTGCCTTCGTGATGTGCTTTTGCCTCGGCTTCGTCGATGAAGCCATCCTTGTTGGTGTCGATGCTGTCGAACTTGGCATCTTTACCGGGATGGGCGGTGGTGAATTCGGCGCGCGAAACCTTGCCGTCTTTGTCGGTGTCGGCCTTGGCGATACCGCATTTGCCCTCGCCACACTTGCCTTCACCGCACTTGCCCTCGGCCTTTTTCTCGCCGCCGCAGCTGCCTTCCTTCTTCGTTTTGTCGCCGCCGCAGGAACCTTCCTTCGCCTTCTCGGCGGTGGGGGTGTCCTGTGCTGCGCCCAGCAGGTAACCCTGTGCCAGCTGCGTGGACGCGAAAGCGGAGCCGGACAGCATCAAGCCGCCGGCAAGGGTGGCGCCGATGGCGAGTGCGACGGGCTTCTTCGTGTTGGACATGATGCTCTCTCCTATTGGTGCGGGCTGGGCCCGCAAGGGGTGGTGATGTTAACCGGCAACGGTTAAGGCTTCGGGAATCTCGGGTGCGGGGGACAGGTATTGTCGCGCCAGGCTGCGTGCGCGATGCAAGCGGGCCTTGGCGGCTTCGGGATGGAGGTCAAGCTGCGTGGCGATCTCGGCGATGGTCAAACCTTCCAGGTCGCGCAGCAGGACGATCTCACGGTAGTGGGCGGGCATCGCCGCCAACGCCGCGGCCACGTCGCGGAGCAGTCCGTCGGGGGCGGGGTAGTACGGCCCGTCGATCTCCTCGAGGGTCGGCAGCAACACCAGATGCCGGCGCGCCCGCTTGAGGCGATTGCATTCACGTTTGATGATGCGGAACAACCAGGAGGTGTAGGCCTCGAGCGCGCGCAGGCCGCCGAGTTTGCGCGAAATCAGCAGCAGGCTTTCCTGCACGGCGTCCTCGACGTCGTTGATCTCGCAGTGATATTCGGCATAACGGCGCAAGTCCTGGCGCGAATGCGCGAGCACGCGTTCCAGGGCGGCGCGATCGCCCGAGCGCGCGCGCTGGAGCTGCTGCTGGAATGCGCTGCCGGCATTGCTGGACTCGGCGGACTGATCGGTCATGGGCTCCCTGTGTGCGCAAGATAGCGGATGACGATCATCCGCACGCAATACAGGAGGCCGGCAGTGCGGCGGGCGTTGCGCGCCGCCGCAAAAGTGAGCTGAATGGGTTCAGCGCTGGTTTATCCCCGGAAGCAGGGGCGCGCGATCGAAGTTGCAGTGCAGCATGATCCCGCGCGGAGCAAGACGTCTGCCGCGTCGGGTGGCTTCGATCAGGCCGCTCAGGCGGCCGTGTTGGTCTCGTCGCGCTTCTCGCGGGGCGGCAATGGCTCTTCACCATGCACCTGGAACCAGATGTTCTCGGCGATGTTGGTGGCGTGGTCGCCGATGCGCTCGATGTTCTTGGCCATGAACAGGAGATGCGTGCACGGCGTGATGGCGCGTGCGTCTTCCATCATGTAGGTGAGCAGTTCGCGGAACAGGCCGGTGTACTGCGCGTCCAGGTCGGCGTCGCGTTCGCGAATCTTCACCGCCACTTCGGCGTCGTTGTCGCGATAGGCTTCCAGCACGTCGCGCACCTGCTGCGCGGCGAGCGCGCCCAGCGCGTGCAGGCCGCGGGTGTGCGGCAGCGGCGGCGCTAGGTTGAGCGCGATCGAGCGCTTGGCGACGTTGGCGGCATAGTCGCCGATGCGTTCGATGTCGGAGACAACGCGCAGGGTGGAGAGGATCTCGCGCAGATCGCGCGCCAGCGGCCCGCGCAGGGCGAGCGTCATGGCATCGTGGCTGATCGTGCGCTCGAGCGTGTCGATCTCCTCGTCGTTGCCGATGATGCGTTCCGCGGCGCGGTCGTCGCGTCGCTCGACCACATCGAGCGCGGCCTCCAGTTGCGCAGTGGCCATCTCGCCCATGCGCAGGACGTCGCTCTGGATGCGGCGGCGTTCTTCGTCGTAGCTCTTGACGATGTGGTCGTGGGGCTGGGTGCTCATGTGGGTTCTCGGATGCGTTTCGATGAATGCTGAGGTTGTCGTCTGCCGATCGGACATCGGCTAAGCGCGATTCCTCACCCAAATCTGCCGGTGATGTAGTCTTCGGTCTGCTGCTTGGTGGGGTTCGAGAAGATCGTCTCGGTCGCGCCATGCTCGATCAGATCGCCCAGGTACATGAAGGCGGTGAAATCGGACACGCGCGCGGCCTGCTGCATGTTGTGGGTGACGATGGCGATGGTGTAATCCACCTTCAGCTCCTCGACCAGCTGCTCGATGCGGCTGGTGGAGATCGGGTCCAGCGCCGAGGTCGGTTCGTCGAGCAGCAGGACGCTCGGCTTGAGTGCCACCGCGCGCGCGATGCACAGGCGCTGCTGCTGGCCGCCGGAGAGGCCGAGCGCGCTTTGCGAGAGCTTGTCCTTGACCTCGTCCCACAGCGCGCCCTGGCGCAGCGCGTGCTCGACGCGATCGTTCATTTCCGACTTCGACAGCTTCTCGTGATGACGGATCGCGTAGGCGATGTTCTCGTAGATCGTCATCGGGAACGGCACGGGCTTCTGAAACACCATGCCGACCTTGCTGCGCAGACGGTTCATCGGGTACTTCGGCGAGAGGATGTTCTCGCCGTCGAGCAGCACCTCACCGGTCGCCGTCAGCTTCGGATACAGCGCGTAGATGCGGTTGAAGATGCGCAACAGCGTGGATTTGCCGCAACCCGAAGGGCCGATCAACGCGGTGACGCGCTTCTCCGGAATCTCGAGGTTGATCGACTTCAGTGCGTGGAACTTGTCGTAGTAGAAATCGAGGTTGCGCGCCGCGATCTTGACCGGTGCCGCCGCGGGCTCGGTCGCGCGCGATTGCGTCGCGATCCTGCGGGGGGCGGTGTCTTCGATGTGGTGGAGATCGTTCATGGGGAAGTTCCGGATGGATCGTGCGGATTAGTCGTGCGAGATGCGCTTGCGCAGCAGTAGCGTGCGCGCCCCGAGGCTGACCAGCAGGACGAAAACGGTGAGCACCAGCGCGCCGGCCCAGGCTAGCGTGCGCCAGTTGTCGTACGGGCTGCCGGCGAACTGGTACATCACGACCGGGACGCTGGCCATCGGTTTGAAGATGTTGTTGCTGTCGTAGAGATTGCCGAAGGCGGTGAACAGCAGTGGCGCGGTCTCGCCGCTGATGCGCGCCAGCGCCAGCAGGATGCCGGTGACGATGCCCGCCGAAGCGCTGCGGTACAGCACCTGGATGATGACTTTCCACTGCGGCACGCCGAGCGAGAGCGCGGCCTCGCGCATCTGCGCCGGTACCAGCCGCAGCATCTCGTCGGTGGTGCGCACCACCACCGGCAGCACGATGAAGGCCAGCGCGATCGCGCCGGCGAGCGCGGAGAAGTCGCCGCCGGCCAGCTGCATCACCACCAGCGTGTAGACGAACAGGCCGAGCACGATCGACGGTGCCGACAGCAGGATGTCGTTGACGAAGCGCACCACCGTGCCCAGCTTGCGCGCGTTGCCGTATTCGGCGAGCCAGGTGCCGGCGGCGATGCCGAGCGGCGTACCGATCAGGATGCCCATCGCGCACATCAGGAACGAACCCTTGAAGGCGTTCATCAGGCCGCCTTCTTCCATCGGCGGCGGGGTGATCTCCGTGAACAGCTTCCAGTTGATGCCCTGGATGCCGCGCGACAGCAGCGTCCACAGGATCCAGGCGAGGAAGATCAGGCCGAAGATCGCCGCGACGCAGGACATCGCCAGGGCGATGCCATTGATGATCTTGCGGCGGCCGTACAGTTTGTCCGCGTAACGTTGCTCGGCGGTCAGCGTGGTGGCGTTCATCAGTTGCCCTCCTTGCGCGAGAGCTGCATCAGCATGAAGCGGGCGATGGCGAGCACGACGAAGGTGACGATGAACAAGACGAAGCCAAGCAGGAGCAGCGCGGAGCGGTAGGTCTGCGTCGCCTCGCCGAAATCGTTGGCGATCAGCGCGGCGATCGTGGTGCCGGGTTCCAGCAGCGAGGCCGACAGCGAGACCGAGTTGCCGACCACGAAGGCGACCGCCATGGTTTCGCCCAGCGCGCGGCCGAGGCCGAGGAAGATGCCGCCGATCACCGCCGAGCGCGTGTAGGGCAGCACGATGTCCCAGCTCACTTCCCAGCGCGTGGAGCCGAGCGCGTACGCCGATTCCTTCAATCGCGTCGGCACGGTGAGGAAGACCTCGCGCATCACCGAGCTGATGAAGGGAATCACCATGATCGCCAGCACGAAGCCGGCGGTGAGAATGCCGATGCCGAGCGGTGGCCCCTGGAACAGGCGGCCGATCACCGGCAGCGTACCGAGATTGTCGTTGAGCCAGGGTGTGACGTATTCGGTCATCACCGGCACCAGCACGAACAGGCCCCACATGCCGTAGATGATCGAGGGAATGCCGGCGAGCAGTTCGATCGCGCTGCCGACCGGGCCGCGCAGCCAGCGCGGCGCCACTTCGGTGAGGAACAGGGCGATACCGAAGCTGATCGGCACGCCGATCAGCATGGCAATGATCGCGGTGACGATGGTGCCGTAGATCGGCGCCAGCGCGCCGTACTTGTTCTCGACCGGATTCCATTCCGAGGAATAGAAGAAGCTCAGGCCTTCTTCCGACAGCACGTCGCGTCCGCCCCACAGCATCGACAGTGCCGCGCTCGCCAGCGCCACCAGCACGAAGATGACGGCGCCGGTGAGCGCGTAGCGGAAGAAGCGATCGTTGCGCGCGTCGCGGATGTCGCGCCCGGTGGGCGCGATTTGTGCGGAAAGGGTGGTGGCGTTCATGTCGTGCGTATGCCCTGCGACTGCTCTTTCCCGCTGTGGTGGGGATGTTGTGTCTTGCCGTCATGGCCCGCGTCGCGGGCCAGGATCATCCCTTGAACTCGGACGCCCAGTACGCCTCGATCTGCTGCACCAGTTCCGGCGGCAGCGGCACGTAGTCGAGCGACTTCGCCTGGTCCTGGCCCTGCTCGTAGGCCCACTTGAAGAACTCCAGCGTGTGCTTCGAACGCGCGGCATCCTTGGGCTGCTTGTGCATCAGGATGAAATTGGTGGCGGTGATCGGCCAGGCATCCGCGCCGGCGGCGTTGGTGATCACCAGGTTGAAGTCCTTGGCGTTCTTCCAGTCGGCGGACGCGGCGGCGGCCTGGAACGATTCCGCGCTCGGCTGCACGAAGTTGCCGGCGGCGTTCTGCAGCGCCAGGTAGGTCATCTTGTTCTGCAGCGCGTAGGCGAGTTCGACGTAGCCGATCGAACCCTTGATCTGCTGCACGTAGGAGGCCACGCCTTCGTTGCCCTTGCCGCCGACGCCGCCCGGCCACTGCACCGAGGTGCCTTCGCCGACCTTCGCCTTCCAGTCGGCGCTGACCTTGGACAGGTAGTTGGTGAAGTTGAAGCTGGTGCCGGAGCCGTCCGAGCGATGGACGATGTTGATCTTGGTCGAGGGCAGCGTCACGCCCGGATTCGCGGCGGCGATGGCCGGATCGTTCCAGGTGGTGATCTTGGCCAGGAAGATGTCGGCCAGCAGCGCGCCGGTCAGGCGCAGCTTGCCGGATTCGATGCCTTCGAGATTCACGACCGGCACGACGCCGCCGATCGCCGACGGGAACTGGCCGAGTCCTGCGGCCGCGAGTTCATCGCTGGGCAGCGGCTTGTCGCTGGAACCGAAGTCGACGGTGCCGGCCTTGATCTGCGCGATGCCGCCGCCGGAGCCGATCGACTGGTAGTTGACCTTGTTGCCGGTGGTCTTGTTGTAGTCGGCCGACCATTTGGAGATCAGCGGATAGATGAAGGTCGCGCCGGCGCCGGTGATCTCGGCGGTGACTTTGTCGCCGCTCTGCGCGGCGCCCGCGGCGGGCTCGTTGCCGTTCGCGGCTGGCGCCTGATCGCCGCCGGGCTTGCAGGCCGCGACGAAGAGCAGGGTGGAGAGGGTCAATGCGGCCAATCGGACCGGGGCGAGGTTCATGGGCGACTCCGAGAGGTAGCCGGCCAATGGCCAGCGGTTGTCGATATGAAATGATGTTTTTGTTACAACCAAATGACGAACGAGACGGGCGGCACCGGGACGGCGAAAACGGCCTGAAATGCTCAGTCCCACGGCGGAGTCGCCGCGATCGGTGATTCAGCGGCACACTGGGCTTAGGGCGCTCTGCCGGGCGCCCCCATCCAGGGACGCCTCATGCCGTTGTTCGATGCCCATACCCTGATCGCCTATCTGGCCGCCGCGGTCGTACTGGTGCTGATGCCGGGGCCTGGCACCGCCTGGATCGCGGCCAACGCCGCCGGCGGCGGCATGCGCCGCGGCGTGCATGCCGGGCTCGGACTGGAGACGGCGACCCTGCTGCATGCCGTTGCCGCCGGCCTCGGCCTGTCGGCGCTACTGGCGACCTCGGCGCTGGCGTTCGAGGTGATCAAGTATTGCGGCGCGGCCTATCTGATCTGGCTCGGCATCAAGGCCTGGCGCAGCGGTGGCGATGTTTCCGGCACGGAAGAAGAGGCGGTACCGGTCTCGGCGCGCAGCGTTTATCTGCGTTCGGTGCTGACTGGTCTGCTCAACCCCAAGGTGGCGCTGTTCTTCCTGGCGTTCCTGCCGCAGTTCGTGCGTCCGGAGCGCGGGATGGTGTGGCTGCAGTTCCTGATTCTCGGCGCGCTGCTGGCGATAGTCGGATTCGCCAACGATCTGTTCCTGAGCTTCGCGGTCGGTCGTTTCGGAAGCCGTTTCCGCGGTGGTGCCGGACGCTGGCGTCAGCGCCTGACCGGCACGGTGTTCATCGCGCTCGGCCTGCGGCTCGCGGCGCAGCAGCGCGGCTGACTCCCCGCAAAAAAAAGCGGGCCCGAAGGCCCGCATGGTCATGGAGAGGACCCACAGGAGAGAGCATCAGTAAGACATGTTCTGCGACCAGTACGCTTCGATCTGCTGCACCAGGCTGTCGGGCAGCGGCACGTAATCGAGCGCCTTGGCCTGGGCGTCGCCGTTGGCGTACACCCACTTGAAGAATTCCTTCGCGTCCTTGGCACTAGCCGCGTTCTTCGGCTGCTTGTACATGAGGATGAAGTTGGTGGCGGTGATCGGCCAGGAGTTCTCGCCAGCGGCGTTGGTCATCACCAGGTAGAAGTCCTTGGCGTTGGCCCAGTCGGCGCCCGCGGCGGCGGCCTGGAAGGTATCGTCGCGTGGCTGCACGAAGTTGCCGGCGGCGTTCTTCATGCGCGTGAAGGTGAGCTTGTTCTGCAGCGCGTAGGAGAACTCGACGTAGCCGATGCCGCCCTTGATCTGCTTCACGTAGGCCGCGACGCCCTCGTTGCCCTTGCCGCCGATGCCGATCGGCCATTTCACCGAAGTGCCTTCGCCGACCTTGCTCTTCCAGTCCGCGTTGACCTTGGACAGGTAGTTGGTGAAGTTGAAGCTGGTGCCCGAGCCGTCGGAGCGATGCACGATCGTGATCTTGCTGTCGGGCAGCGTCACGCCGCCGTTGAGGGCGACGATGGCCGGATCGTTCCACTTGGTGATCTTGCCGAGGAAGATGTTGCCGAGGGTCTCGCCGTCGAGCTTCAGCGCGCCCGAGGCGATGCCCGGCACGTTGATCACCGGCACCACGCCGCCGATCACCGACGGGAACTGGGCGAGGCCGGACTTGGCCAGGTCATCGGGCTTCAGCGGCGCGTCGGAGGAACCGAAATCGACCGTGCCGGCCTTGATCTGGGCGATACCGCCGCCGGAGCCGATCGACTGGTAATTCACCTGCTTGCCGGTCGCCTTGGAGTAATCGGACGACCACTTGCTCATCACCGGATAGATGAACGAGGCGCCCGCGCCGGTGACGTCGGCGGCATGGGCGTTGACGGTAAAGGCCGCCGCCAGCGCGAGCGTGGCGATGCGGACGTTGATCTTGCTGAACATGAACGTGTCCCCCGGATGGGATGCAGGAAAGAGGCGGGCGTCGCCCGGCTGTGCACATTCCATAACGGTTTCGTGACAATTTGATGGCAAGGGTGGCCACGCCGACGGTTTGCCCTCTCGAAAGGGCTGCGATCCGATCCGTGACCCAGTTCGTACTGGATTCGTGCTCGCCTAGGGTCGCCCCCAGATGCCATCCGCACCGCGCGGCGTTAGCGTGTGGGAGCCTTCATTTCCGCGGGTTTCCCAGCATGGCAAACGGTGACATTTCCTATGCGGGTCCGAAGTTCAACGACTCGGCCCTGGTCACGATCGACGAAGTGAAATCGGGCGAGGTCAAGCCGCCGGATGGCACGACGCCGTACACGGTCCAGCCCGGCGACAACCTGAGCCAGATCGCCGCCGAGAACGGCTACGGCAATCCGCCGAACATGCAGGCCTTCTACAAGGACAATCCGCAGTACGCCGAACGCAATCCCGACCTGATCTATCCGGGCGAGACGGTGTTCGTGCGTGGCAAGGAGGGTTCGCCCGAGAAGACCGATGCCGCCGCGCGCGATCTGAGCGATACCAAGTCGCAGCCGGCCAGCACCGATTCCCAGGTCACCGGCAAGGAAAGCGCCACGGCCGATGCCGAGGCCAACCTCGATGCCGCCGTCCGTCAGGAGATCGCCGCTGGCGGCGATCCCAACGACATCAAGTCGCGCCTGAAGTCGCAGGATCTTCCCAATGTCAGCGATGCCGACATCGACCGGATCGTGGACGCCGCCTCCAAGCCGGCGAGCGCTTCCAATCCCCTCGGCGGTTCGCGCGAAGGCGCGCCGCTGACGCCGGCCGCCGACGCCAACGCCGCCGCCAAGGCCTACGACGAGGCGCGTGGTCTGCATGTCAGCACCGACAGCCAGAGCACCAACAAACAGAATCAGCTGACCAAGGCGCAGGACGATTTCAAGGGCGCGGTCACCGAGGAATTGGCGCAGGGCACCAGCGCCGATGAGATCAAGGCGCGCTACGGCAACGATCCCGATCTCAACAAACTGGTTGATCAGGTTCTGTCCACCGGGCGCGCGGCGCATCAGGTGTCGGAGGCGCAATCCAGGAGCGCCAGCACCGACAGCCAGGTCACCGGTAAGGAGAACGCGATCGCCGCGGCGAAGATCGATCTGGAGCAGTCGATCCGGAGCGAGCTGGCCAGCGGTTCCAGCCCGGATGCCATCAAGGCGCGCCTGAAGGCCGACGAGCATGTGAAGCTGGATGACGCCACCATCGACAAGATCGTCGATGCCGCCGGCAAGCCGGCGAGCGCGACTAACCCGATCGGTGGCGAAGCCACGCAGAGCGCGCCGCTGTCGTCGGCGTATGACACCAATGCGGCTGCCAAGAGCGTCGCCGATGCTCATGGCAAGAGCGATACCAATGCCATCAGCACCGCCGACACGGCATTCGTGAATGCCGCGAAGCAGGAGCTTGGCGAAGGCGTGAGTGTGCAGGAACTGAAGGAGCGCTACGGCAACGACGCGACCTTGAACAAGCTCATCGATCAGGCGGCCGCGAAGTAAGCGAAGTCATTCCGGCACGCAAACAAAAAAAGAGCACGGCCAGTGGCCGTGCTCTTTCTTTTTGCGGTGCTATCCGGATTGCCGGCAGCGATTACCAATAGAACTGGATGCGGCCTTCGACGATGTTCGGATCGTCGCTGATGCCCTTGCGCTCGCTGCTCACCTTGACGTAGTTCAGGGCGAACTTGAAGTTCGAGCGCCAGTACCAGTTGACGCCGGCGGTCCAGATCTTCTGCTCGCCGCCCTTCACGACACCGTCGTCCAGGTTGATGGTGTCGTAGCGCAGGCCCAGCTGCCACATACCGGCGCTCGGATCTTCCGGCAGGTTGGTGACCGGCACGCCGGCCTTGTAGCCCCAGGTCTCGCCGGAGATGTTCCACACGCCGCTGATGTAGCCGCCATCGGTCTTGTAGTCGTCGAAGCCGTTCTTGCGCTTCAGATTGGCGTTGTAGTACTCGCCCTGCACCTTGAACGGGCCGCTGACCCACAGACCTTCCACGCTCCAGATGCCGATGTCGTCGGCGAAGAGCAGATTGCCGCTGTCGACCAGGCGCACCGGCGCCAGGTCGGCGTTCGGACGCGCGCGTAGACGGAACGTGCTGATACCGTTGACGTCCTGGGCATCGTAGGTCACGTAGGCCGCGCCGAAGTGCAGGATATTGCCGGTCTCGTTGATCGGTGCCCAGGTGCCGCGCAGGCCATAGCCAGAGCCTTCACCCAGATTGCGCGTCAGTTCGCGTCCGAACACGCTGCCGGTCAGGCTCCAGTTGTTGTCGCCGTAGCTGTAGGCGATACCGGTGCGGCGGGCAACCGCATACGTGTTGGTGACCGCGGCCTTGGAGATGAAGTCGTTGAAGCGGGTGCTGGACAGCTCTTCCATGCTGTTGGGCTGCTTGTACTGGCCCACCTGCAGGTAATGGTTGGCGTTGCCACCAATCTTGTACTTGATGTTGACGTCCAGCCACTTGCCGCTGCTGACGACGTCGGAGCCGACCTTGGTCGTGTCGTCGTTGGACGGATTGGTCACGTTCGCCGTCTTGTTGCTGCTGGCGTCGTAGCCGAGGGTCCACTCGAAATTGCCGGGGCCTTTGCCCTTGAGGATGATCTCGGCACGGCGGATGCCGAACTCGCTGTTCTTGCCGTTGGAGCCGGCGCTGGCGGCGCCGCCGCTGGAACCGCCGCTGTTGAGATCGAGAACATCGTTGTCGTACCAGTTGCCTTCGGCCTGGACCAGGCCTTCGAAGCTGACTTCGGAGCCGCCGATGACGTCGAGAGTGATTTCAGCGTGCGCCGCGGGCGCGGCGACGGCTGCCAGCAAGGCAACCGCGAGGGTGGAGCGGGAGAGTTTCATGGCAGGGCCCTGGGGCGTGGAGAGACGCCGCGCAGGTTATGGCGTGAATATTTCGTTGAGATGACAGCCGGCACGGGACGCAACACACGCCATCCTCAAGACTCTCGTGTCGAGTTTGCGTTTCGATGACCAAGTGATGACGAGGCCGAACCCGGCGGGCCGGCAATCGTCAGAAGGGGCCCGTCTTCACCCGCTCACCGGGAGTCTTGTCGGGGAACCGGCACAGATCCCGGATCACGCACTGCGGGCAATCCGGCTTGCGTGCCTTGCATACGTAACGGCCGTGCAGGATCAGCCAGTGGTGAGCGTCCTGCCGATATTCGGCCGGCACCACTTTCAGGAGTTTGTCCTCGACCGCGCGCACGTCCTTGCCCGGCGCCAGCCCGGTGCGGTTGGAGACGCGGAAGATGTGGGTGTCCACGGCGATAGTCGGCTCACCAAAGGCCGTGTTGAGCACCACGTTCGCGGTCTTGCGGCCGACGCCGGGCAAGGCTTCCAATGCCTCGCGCGTGCGCGGCACTTCGCCGCCGTGCTGCTCCAGCAATTGCCGCGACATCGCGATCACGTTCGCGGCCTTGCCGTTGAACAGGCCGATGGTGGCGATGTAGCGCTTCAGACCTTCCTCGCCGAGCGCGATCATCTTCGCCGGTGTGTTGGCGACCGGGAACAGATGCCGCGTGGCCTTGTTGACGCCAACGTCGGTTGCTTGCGCCGACAGGATTACCGCGACTAGAAGTTCGTACGGCGTGGAGTAAACGAGTTCGGTAGTTGGTTTTGGATTGAGTTCCGCCAGCCGCGAGAACAGTTCGCGGACTTCGTCGGGTTTCAACGTTTTGCTGCGACGATTTGCTGCGGTCTTGGATGCGGTCATGGCTTGCTTGCCGCCTTCGCCTTGGCGCGTGCCAGCGCCGCCGCTGCCGCGGGTGGTAGCGAGGGTGTTCGTGGATCAGCATGAGCGCGCGCGGGCGCGCGCCGCGCCGCGCGTTCGGCTTCGCGGCGTTGCAGACGTGCATTGCGTGCGTGATAGCGGTCGCGCGCTGCCCAGGCGTCGGTCAGTCGCCGTTGCGTCGCACGAATGCGCGCGGAATCCAGCGCGGCTTGCGCATCGTTGGAATCGCAAGCGGGGCAGGGCACGTACTGCATCAAGCCGGCATCGATAGCGGCATCCACGTCGTCGGTATCCAGCAACCGGATCAGCCGCGCGCGCAGTTCGCTATCGCAGCCGTCAACGTGATCCGGTTCGGCGGGAGCGGACATCGAAGTTTCAGCGCCCGTGGAATTCCGGCTTCCGCCGTTCGAGGAACGCGGAAGTGCCTTCGCGCATGTCGTCGGTGGAGAAGATCAGGCCGAACTGCGCGGTCTCGTATTCCAAGCCTTCCTCGAGTCCGGTCTCGCCGCCGTGGATGATGCAGTCGAGGATGCCGCGCAACGCCAGCGGTGCCGCCGTCGCCAATTGCGTGGCGAGCTTCATCGTCTCCGCGTCCAGTTCCGCCGCCGGCACCACGCGATTGACGATGCCGAGCTGATGCGCGCGCGCGGCATCGATCGGTGCGCCGGCAAGACACAGTTCGAGTGCCGCGGCGCGGCCGGCCAGCCGCAGCAGGCGCTGCGTGCCGCCGAATCCCGGGATCAGTCCGAGATTGATCTCCGGCTGCCCGACCTTGGCGCTGTCGGCGGCGATGCGCAGATGGCAGCACATCGCCAGCTCCAGGCCGCCGCCCAGCGCGAAGCCGTTGATCATCGCGATCACCGGTTTGGGCATGCGCTCCACGCGCCGCATCATGCGCTGACCGCGCTGCGAGAAATCGCGCCCCTGTACCGGCGTCAGGCCGGCCATCTCGGCGATGTCTGCGCCGGCCACGAAAGCCTTCGGGCCCGCGCCGGTGAGCACCACGACCCGCACGGCCGCGTCCTCGGCGGCGGCGTCGAAGGCGGTGTGCAGGGCGTCCAAGGTGGCCGCGTTCAACGCATTCAGTTTTTCCGGACGGTGCACGGTGATGACGCGGACGCCGTCACGGTCGGAGATCAGCAGGGGCGAATCGGACATAAGAGCCTGTATTTGGGTGGAAAATCCGCACGGAACGCGCGGGCTCGGAATTTTCGACGAACCCGCCATTCCAAGGAACTTGTCGGGCCGGCGAGGGTCGTAAGGGCAGTCGTCAGTGGCGATTCAGCCCGGCGGCAGGTATCCTACCCCGTCCAAATGGGGCGGTTCGACCGCCCCAAGTCTTGTTGGCCCATCCACGGAATTCCTGGAGACTCATCAGCATGAAGTTGCGTTTGCTTGCCGCTGCCCTCGCGGCTCTGACCCTGACGGCCGGCGTTGCCTCGGCCCAGGACACCACCTCCGAGAAAGGCAAGCTGAGCTATGCGATCGGCTATGACATGGGCAGCAACGTTGCCGATCTGGTCGAGAATGGCGAAGCCGTCGATATCAACACCGTGATCAAGGCATTGCAGGACGCCTACGGCAAGAAGCAGCCGGCGGTTCCGGTCGATCAGCTGCGCACCGTGGTCAAGAGCATGCAGGACCGCCAGCTGGCCAAGGCCAAGGCCGCGTTCGAGAAGGTTTCGGCCGAGAACAAGACCAAGAGCGATGCCTTCCTGGCCCAGAACAAGGCCAAGCCCGGCGTGAAGACGCTGCCGAGCGGCGTGCAGTACCGCGAGATCAAGGCCGGCAGCGGCGCCAAGCCGACCCAGGCCAGCGAAGTGACGCTGCAGTACAAGGGTTCGCTGTCGGACGGACAGACCTTCGTCGACACCGCCAACCCGCCGCAAGGCCAGAAGGGTGGTCCGGTGAGCCTGAAGGTCAGCCAGATTCCGCTGACCGGTCTGCGCGAAGCGCTGACGCAGATGACGCCCGGCGCGAACTGGGAAGTGGTGCTGCCGGCCGCGCAGGCCTACGGCAACACGCCGCAGTCGCCTGTGGGTCCGAACCAGGCCGTCGTGTTCAACGTCACGCTGGTCAGCGTGAAGTGACTTGAACGCATAGCGTTCAAGTCATCCCCGCGCAGGCGGGCATTAAATGACTTGCTGCTGATCTATTGCGCCGGCTAATGCCGGCGCAATTTTTTTGGCACTCGTTTGCCGCTGCGAATGTTGGGAAAATCCTCTGCTGCCATCCTTGGCGAGACTGTTCTGCTTCGGAATGTCCGGCCCGGCCATCCCTGGCCGGGCGCGTAAAGCCCTCGCCACGCCGACAGCGTGGCTCGATGTCGCCGCAGTCGATGCCGATAGGGCATCGACTACACGCGGCTCCTCACCCGGCGTAATTTTTTCCCGTATCCTCACTTCTGCAATGACAGCCCTGCCTCTCAATACCCCAATCCGTGCGATTCCGACGCCATGCATCGGAGTATGCACGCTCGACGAGGGCGGGTTCTGTCACGGGTGCCATCGCAGTTCCGCGGAGATCACGCGCTGGCTGCAGATGAGCGACGACGAGCGCCTGCATCTGATGCGCGTCGTGTTGCCACAGCGCGGAGCCACGCGCACATGATGATGACGGACGATTCGCTCATGGAGATTCCGCTGCAGCGCATCGAACGCGCCCTGCATCCATTGCAGACGGCACCGTCCGGCGACGCCTGGAACCGCAGCGAGATGATCGATCTGCTGCTGCCGCTCGAGAGCGACAAGCCCGCCGATGCCGCGGTGCTGGTTCCGCTGATTCCGCGCGACGGTGTCTTGCAGGTATTGCTGACGCGGCGCACCGATGCGCTGCGCCACCATGCGGGGCAGGTCAGCTTCCCGGGTGGTCGCATCGAATCCGCTGATGCCGGTCCGGCCGCCGCCGCCTTGCGCGAAGCGCAGGAGGAAGTCGGCCTCGCGCTGCAGTTGGCGCGGCCGCTCGGGTATCTCGATCTGTTCGACACCATCACCGGATTCCGCGTGCTGCCGGTGGTGGCGCGTATCGATCCGTCCTTCGTCGCCGTGCCGCATCCGGACGAAGTCTCGGATGTGTTCGAAGTGCCGCTCGACTGGTTGATGACGCCGGAGAATCTCGAACTCGTCGAAGTCGAATATCGCGGGCGGAAGCGTCGCGTTCCCGAGTTCCGTCGTCCGCCCAGCGCGCCGACGCAGCGCATCTGGGGTGTGACGGCGGCGATTCTGTACAACTTCCGGCAACGCCTGGAACAAGTCGGCGAGCAGGCGAGCGCATGACCGCGATCTGGACAACATTGGCGCAGGCCGAAGCCCTTGCGGATGCGCTCGGTCGCGACGATCTGGTCGTCTTCGATACCCGCGCCTCGCTGGCCGCGCCCGGTGCGGGTGAAGCCGCGTACCGGCAGTCGCACGTGCCGGGCGCGCTGTATGCGCATCTTGATCGTGATCTGTCGGATTTCAGTTCCCCGCATGTATCTGGCGCGGGCAGACATCCCTGGCCGGACGTCATCGCGTTCACGGCATGGCTGGGCTCGCGAGGCGTGACGCCGTCGCATCAGGTCGTCGCCTACGACGACGGCGATGGCGCCTATGCGGCACGGCTATGGTTTTTGCTGCAAGCATTGGGCCACGAACGCGTCGTTGTGCTCGACGGCGGTTGGTCGCGCTGGAACGCGCAGGGGTTGCCGGTGGATACCGCGATTCCCGAGCCTGTGCCGCGGACATATCGCGCGGCATCAGAGGCTCGATTCGATCGTGATCGGTTGCTCGATGCCGAGGCCGTGCAAGCGCATCTGTCGCAAGGCGGCCTGTTGGTCGATGCGCGCGCGGCCGAGCGCTTTCGTGGTGAAGTCGAGCCGATCGACCGCAAGGCCGGGCACGTGCCGGGCGCGGTGAATCGGCCTTATGCGCGGAATCTTGTCGAAGGCCGTTTCAAATCCCCGGAACAATTGGCCGAAGAGTTCGCGCAATTGTTTGAAGGGCATGCGCCGCGGGATGTCGTGGCGATGTGCGGCTCCGGCGTCACCGCCTGCCATCACCTGCTGGCGATGGCGCATGCGGGACTGACGGGAGCGAAGCTCTACACGGGTTCATGGAGTGGTTGGATCGAAGAGCCTTCGCGTCCGATTGCCACGGGTGAAAAATAAAGCTCGTCATTCCCGCCTTCACAAGAATGACGGACAAAACCCGCGCTTCCTGTTGACCGGCTTACTTCCCCAGCTTCGCCACCAACGCACGCAACCCTGCTTGCGTATCGGGATCACTCCAGGCATCGATGAACATGTCGAGATGGATGCGCTCCGGCTTCAGCGCCTCGATCAAGTCCGCGCGCGCGAACGCGCGCGTCTGCAGCATCGGCGAACGCGGCAGCTGCAATAGCTGTTCGAGCCATGCGCGGGCGCGCAGCGGCACCTGTTCGATTTCGGCCAGTTCGTCCACCAGCCCCAATGCCAATGCCCGCTCGGCGCTGACCATCTCGCCCGCGACCAGCAGGCGTTCGGCGCGATAGGTGCCGACCACACGGCGCATCAGCTGCTGAATGCCTTCGGGAGCCGCCAGACCGACGCGGGTTTCGTTGAGGCCGATCTGAAACGGGCGATCCGGCGAAGGGCTGTTCGCCATCACCCGATAATCGCAGCACAACGCCAGCACACAGCCACCGGCCGGCGCATGACCGGCGATCGCAGCCACGACCGGGATCGGGCTTTCGGTCAGCGAGCGGGCCGCGGTGAAGAAACTTTCCCAGGCCGCTTTCAGCGCCACCTTGTCCTGCAGGCTCAGCAGGTAGGGCACGTCGAGTCCGGCCGAGAACACCTTGGGACCACCGGCGAGCACGAGGCCGCCGACGCCGTCGCTCACCGCGCGCGCGACCGCGTCCGCCAGCGCGGTGCACAACTCGGGATTCAAGGCATTCACCGGCGCGCGCGCCAGACGCAATTCGCGGATCTGGCCGTGGTCAGTGCTCTCGATCAGTGCGGTCATGCGCGGTATCCAGCGTTCGTTGCGGGGAGGGCGTTATCATAGGGGTATGAAGCGCATCCGCCACCTCCTGTTGTCCGCATCCGTCCTCTTCATGTTCGTCTCGGCCCCGGCATTCGCTCGCGACTGTCAGCCGCAGGTGCGTGAGGGCTGGGTGAGGCTCGGTCCCGCCGGCATGCCGATGATGGCCGGCTTCGGGCGCATCGAGAATCGCTGTTCGGTGCCGGTCACGATCACCGGCGCCAGCAGCCCTGCCTTCGGCAGTGTCGAGCTTCACGAGACGCGCCTGGTCGACGGCGTCAACCGCATGCGTCCCGTGCCCGAGCTGCGTATCGCCCCGGACAACTCGGCGGTGCTCAAGCCGGGCGGCATGCATCTGATGCTGATGAAGCCGCATGCGACGCTGCAGGCCGGCAGCAAGGTGGTGGTCGAATTCGAACTGTCCGGCGGCGGCAAGCTGCTCGGTGAATTCGAAGTGCGCAAGCCCAACACGCCTTGACGTTTCCGGGAACGAAAGCAGTTCTCTTTCCGTGCTTGTGATGCGCGGAATATTTCGCGTCATCGGGATGAGCGGCGCGTCCCAAACCGCATGAAACATCTCGCACGTGCGGGATGCTGACGGCATACTCGCCTCCGGCTCGGCCGTCGGGAGGTGTCATGAACGCACTGAAACGAAGTCTGTGGTGCCTGTGCTTTCTGGTCGGCGTGATGTCCACAAACGTTTCCGTAAGTGATCGGGATACGGAGAAGCTCGTGATCGGCAAGCAGGGGTTGCTGGAACCGGGAGTCGCGCTATTCCTCCCGAAAGATGTCACCGATTATCCGGCGACGCTGGCGCTGACGAAGAAGCCCGAGATCAAGCTCGCTTTTCCCGAGGCATGGGACATCATGCCGGTGTTCGAACGCCGCGACGGCAAGACGCGCGTCCGCGTGGCGGTGCCGCCGGATACCGATTTCTACGGCACAGGTGAGGTCACCGGCCCGCTTCGTCGTAACGGCCGCAGCATCAAGCTATGGAATACCGACAACTTCGGCTACGCCGATGATGATGGCCGTCGTCTGTATCAATCGCATCCCTGGGTGCTGGGTGTGCGCAAGAACGGCACCGCGTTCGGCGTGTTGTTCGATACCACGTGGCGTGCCGAGCTGACGACCGGCGATGCGATCGAATTCGTCAGCGACGGTCCACCGTTCCCGGTGATCGTGATCGACGACACCGGACCGCAGGCGGTGATGAAGAAGCTGGCGCACCTGATCGGCACGATGCCGATGCCGCCGCGCTGGGCATTGGGATACCAGCAATCGCGCTGGTCGTATTTCCCGGACAGCGAAGCGCTGCGCATCGCCGACGAATTCCGCAAGCGCAGGATTCCGGCCGATGTGCTGTGGATGGACATCGACTACATGGACGGTTTCCGCGTCTTCACCTTCAGCCCGAAGCATTTCCCGGACCCGAAGCGGTTCAACGCCGATCTGCGAGCGCGCGGCTTCCATAACGTATGGATGATCGATCCCGGCGTGAAGTCGGATCCGGGCTACACGGTCTACGACAGCGGCACCGCGCAGGACGTGTGGGTGAAGGACGCGAAGGGCGGCAACTATCAGGGGGAAGTCTGGCCGGGCATGACCGTGTTCCCCGATTTCACGCGTCCGCGGACGCGTCAATGGTGGTCGGGTCTGTATCGCGACTTCATGGCGCAGGGCATCGATGGCGTCTGGAACGACATGAACGAGCCGGCCGTCTTCAACGTGCCCGATCACACCATGCCCGTCGACAACCAGCATCGCGGCGGCGGTGAACTGGCGCCGGGGCCACACCTGCAATACCACAACGTCTATGGACTGCTGATGGTGCAGGCCACGCGGGAAGGCATCATGGCGGCCAATCCCGATCGGCGTCCGTTCGTGCTCACACGCTCGAATTTTCTCGGTGGGCAGCGTTATGCGGCCACCTGGACCGGTGACAACACCTCGTCGTGGGAGCATCTGAAGCTGTCGATTCCGATGTCGATCAATCTCGGTTTGTCGGGACAGCCATTCAGCGGTCCGGATGTCGGCGGCTTCGGAGGCGAGGCCGAGGCGGATTTGTGGGCGCACTGGATCGCGGTGGGCGCGTTCTATCCGTTCTCGCGCGGTCACGCGATCAAGGATGGGCCGCGCAAGGAGCCGTGGGCGTTCGGGCCGAAGGTCGAGAAAACCGCGCGGATCGCGATCGAGCGCCGTTATCGTCTGCTGCCGTATCTCTACACGCTGTTCCATGAGGCGTCGCTCACCGGCGTGCCGGTGATGCAGCCCGTCTTCTTCGCCGATCCTCGCGATCTTGCCTTGCGCGGGGAGGAGCAGGCATTCCTGCTGGGAAGCGATCTGCTGATCGTGCCGCGCTGGGCGCGGAAGCCGAAACTGCCTTCCGGCACCTGGAGAAAATTCTCGCTGGTGGATGGCGATGCCAGTGATCCGTATCAGGCGGAGCTGAAGCTGCGTGGCGGCGCGATCCTGCCGCTGGGCAGGATCGTGCAGCACACCGGCGAGGAATCGCTGGATCCGCTCACGCTGCTGGTCAACCTCGACGACAAGGGTGTCGCGGAAGGCCAGCTCTATGAAGACGCGGGCGAGGGATACGGCTACCAGAAAGGCGATTACCGCCTCACCACTTATCGCGCTGAAGTCAGGGATGGCGCGGCGCACGTGACGATCGCGCGTGGCGAAGGCGCACGCGCGCGGCCAAAGCGCGACGTGGTGGTGCAGGTGCTGACCGATGCGGGGATGTTCAGCGCCAAAGGCGAGGAGACGAGCGGCATCGTGGTGCCGCTGTCGGGAGCCGCGAAGAAATAATGCATCGCCCCGGGGAGCGAAAGCAGCTCATGCGCCGATGGCTGCTTTCATCCCTGTCCGCCCGTCATGACGGGCTCCGGCGTTCGCGAGAACCTCAACGCTCCGCGGCCGCGCGCACGATCTCGGGCAACGGCGTCGGCCGTCCGCTGCGACGATCGATCCACACCATCACCACGTGGCCGTCCGCGTACAGCGTGCTGCCGTCCTCGCTGACGATGGTATGGCTGATGGTCAGGCTGCTGTTGCCCACGCGCTCCGCGTAAAGCTCCACCGCGACGCTCGCCGGGTAGGGAATCGGCACGCGGTAGTTCATCTGCACGGCGGCCAGCAGCGGCGCGGTCTCGTCCACCGACCAGTTGTCGTAGAACGAGTCGAACCAGCGGATCCGCGCCTCCTCCAGGTACGTCATGAAGTTGGAGTTGTTGACGTGGTTGAACGCATCTAGATCGCGCCAGCGCAGCTCGATCGGCAGGCGGAACAGCGTCTTGCGGTTGTCGAGGCTCATCATGCGGCGGCGGCTTTCTTGCGCGAAGGTTTCTTGTTGTTGTTCTCCACGCCGAGCATCTTGGCGAGGAACTGTCCGGTGTAGGAGCGCGGCTCGCGTGCGAGATCTTCCGGTGTGCCCTCGGCGAGAATCTGGCCGCCGCGATGGCCGCCCTCCGGGCCGAGATCGACCACCCAGTCGGCGGTCTTGATCACGTCGAGGTTGTGCTCGATCACCACGATCGTATTGCCGTCGTCGCGCAGCTTGTGCAGCACGGTGAGCAGGTGCTCGATGTCGTGGAAGTGCAGGCCGGTGGTCGGCTCGTCGAGGATGTAGAGCGTGCGGCCGGTGTCGCGGCGCGAGAGTTCCTTCGACAGCTTGACGCGCTGCGCCTCGCCGCCGGAAAGCGTGGTGGCAGGCTGGCCGAGCTTGATGTAGCTCAAGCCCACGTCCATCAGCGTCTCGAGCTTGCGGGCGAGCGCGGGCACCGGCTCGAACAGCCTCAGTGCGTCCTCGACCGTCATCTCGAGTACGTCGTGGATGCTGTGGCCCTTGTAGAGGATTTCCAGCGTCTCACGGTTGTAGCGCTTGCCGTGGCAGACATCGCAGGGCACGTACACGTCGGGCAGGAAGTGCATCTCGACCTTGATCAGGCCGTCGCCCTGGCAAGCCTCGCAACGGCCGCCGCGCACGTTGAAGCTGAAACGGCCCGGCGAGTAGCCGCGCGCGCGCGATTCCGGCACTGCCGCGAACAGTTCGCGCAGCGGCGTGAACAGGCCGGTGTAGGTGGCGGGGTTGCTGCGCGGCGTGCGCCCGATCGGCGACTGGTCGATGTCGACGACCTTGTCGAACAGATCGAGACCCTTCACTTCACGATACGGCGCCGGCTTGTGCGAAGCGCCGTTGATCTCGTTGGCGGCCAGCGCGTACAGGGTGTCGTTGATCAGCGTCGACTTGCCGGAGCCCGACACGCCGGTGATGGCGGTGAACAGGCCGGCGGAAATCGTGAGATCGACGTCCTTCAGATTGTTGCCGGAGGCGCCGAGCAGCTTGAGCTGCATTTTCGGCTGCGCCTTGTGGCGCAGAGCCGGCACCTCGATGCGGCGCTTGCCGCTGAGGAATTGTCCGGTGACCGAACGCGGCGCTTTCAATACTTGCGCGTAGCTGCCTTCGGCGACGACTTCGCCACCATGCACGCCGGCACCGGGGCCGATGTCGACGATATGGTCGGCCAGGCGGATCGCGTCCTCGTCGTGCTCGACCACGATCACGGTGTTGCCGAGGTCGCGCAGGCGCGTCAGCGTGCCGAGCAGGCGCTCGTTGTCGCGCTGGTGCAGGCCGATGGACGGCTCATCGAGCACGTACATCACGCCGACCAGTCCGGCGCCGATCTGCGAGGCGAGACGGATGCGCTGCGCCTCGCCGCCGGAGAGCGTGTCGGCCTTGCGTTCCAGCGTGAGGTAGTCGAGGCCGACGTCGACGAGGAAGCTCAGGCGCTCGCGGATTTCCTTGACGATCTTGGTCGCGATCTCGCCGCGCCAGCCCGGCAGCTTGAGTTCACCGAAGAAGTTGAGTGCTTCGTCGATCGGCAGCACCACGATCGAGGGCAATGCACGATCGGCGACGAACACGTTGCGCGCGGAACGGTTGAGGCGCGCGCCGCCGCAGTCGGGGCAGGGGCGTTCGCTGATGTATTTCGCCAACTCCTCGCGCACCGCGGCTGATTCGGTCTCGCGGTAGCGGCGTTCGAGGTTCGGCAGGATGCCTTCGAACTTGTGCTTGCGCTGGTATTTGCTGCCGCTGTCGCTGAGATAGGTGAGGTTGATCTGCTCGTTGCCGCTGCCGTACAGCACGATCTGCTGGATCTTCTCCGGCAGTGCCTGCCACGGCGTATCGACGTCGAACTTGTAGTGCTTGGCCAGCGACTGGATCATCGAGAAGTAGTAGGCGTTGCGGCGGTCCCAGCCGCGCATCGCGCCCGCGGCCAGCGACAGTTCCGGGTGCGCGGCCACGCGGCCCGGATCGAAGAACTGGCTCACGCCGAGGCCATCACAGGTCGGGCAGGCGCCGACCGGCGAGTTGAAGGAGAACAGGCGCGGTTCCAGCTCCGGCAGCGAATAGTCGCAGACCGGGCAGCTGTATTTGGAGGAGAACAGCAGCGGATCCGCTTTCTCGTCGTCGAGCGAATGCACCGCCGCCATGCCGTCGCCGAGCTTGAGCGCGGTCTCGAAGGATTCGGCCAGGCGCTGCTTGATGTCCTCGCGCACCTTGAAGCGGTCGATGACGGCCTCGATGGTGTGCTTCTGGCGCAGGGCCAGCGGCGGCACGGCGTCGATTTCGTGCAGCTGGCCGTCCACGCGCACGCGCACGTAGCCCTGCGCGCGCAGCTGCTCGAGCACCTGCGCGTGCTCGCCCTTGCGCTCGCGGATGACCGGCGCCAGCAGCATGTAGCGTTTTTCAGGATCGAGAGCCAGGACCTGATCGACCATCTGGCTGACCGTCTGCGCCTCCAGCGGATAGCCGTGGTCGGGGCAGCGCGGCAGGCCGACGCGGGCGTAGAGCAGGCGCAGGTAGTCGTAGATCTCGGTGATGGTGCCGACGGTGGAGCGGGGGTTGTGCGAGGTCGACTTCTGCTCGATCGAGATCGCCGGGGACAGGCCCTCGATATGGTCGACGTCCGGCTTCTCCATCACGCTCAGGAACTGGCGCGCGTAGGCCGACAGCGACTCGACGTAGCGGCGCTGGCCCTCGGCATAGATGGTGTCGAAGGCCAGCGACGACTTGCCCGAGCCGGACAGGCCGGTGATCACGATCAGCTTGTCTCGCGGCAGGTCGAGATCGAGGTTCTTCAGATTGTGGGTACGGGCTCCGCGGATGCGGATGGTGTCCATCGCCATCGGGTGGGGGATCCGGTTGGGCTGTGCCCGGGGCGGCCGGGCGGGAAGGGCGGCAGGAAGCAATCGATCAGCCTACCGAGCCGATGATTTGGGGGCAAATCAAAAGATTGCCAGTCTCGGAATGGGGCGTCTCACTGGCTGAGACCCGGCCGTCCGGGCCCCTGCCGGACGGGGCGGGAGAGGGGGCGGGCCGGGTTGACCGTAACTCGCTGAATCCCATACAATTCCGCTTCTGTTCGCCCTCGATGGCGGGCAGCGACCACAATAACTACAGAGGAAGCTTGGTCATGTACGCAGTTCTAGTCACTGGCGGTAAGCAATACCGCGTGATGAAGGGCGAGACGATTCGCGTCGAGAAGCTCGACGCCGAAGCGGGCAAGGAGATCACGTTCGACAACGTGCTCATGCTCGGCGACGGCGAGGGTGTCACCCTCGGCGACGCGCTGAAGGGCGCGACCGTCACCGCCACCATCAAGTCCCACGGCCGCGCCGACAAGGTGCGCATCGTGAAGTTCCGCCGCCGCAAGCACCATCGCAAGCAGATGGGCCACCGGCAGCACTACACCGAAATCGAGATCACCGGTATTGCCGGTTCCGGTAACAAGTAAGGAGTCGCAGTCATGGCACATAAAAAGGGCGTAGGTTCCTCGCGCAACGGCCGCGATTCCAACCCGAAATACCTCGGCGTGAAGATCTATGGCGGCCAGGTGATCGAGGCCGGCAACATCATCGTGCGTCAGCGCGGCACCCAGTTCCATCCGGGCATGGGCGTCGGTCTCGGCCGCGACCACACGCTGTTCGCGCTGGTCGACGGCAAGGTCGAGTTCTCGACCAAGGGTCCGAAGAAGCGCCGCACCGTCAGCATCGTTTCGGCGTAAGGATCGTTGCTGTTGCGCAAAGAACCCCGCTGCGGCGGGGTTCTTTGTTTTTGTTCGCCATTCCCGCGAAGGCGGGAATCCATGTCGATCAGCTCAGATGAGATGTCATGCTCAGGACAGAATCCGAGCATGGATTCCCGCCTTCGCGGGAATGACGAACAAGGGCGAAAGCGATTAGCCTTTCCAGTTCCGATTCCTCACTTCTCCGCCACTTCACCGAACACTGCGACAATCTCCCCATGAAACTCGTCGACGAAGCTGAAATCACCGTGACCGCTGGCAACGGCGGCAACGGCTGCGTCGGTTTCCGTCGCGAGAAGTTCATTCCGCTCGGCGGCCCCGATGGCGGCGACGGCGGTGATGGCGGCAGTGTCTGGCTCGAGGCGTCGGAGAACCTCAATACGCTGGTCGATTTCCGCCACCAGAAGCAGTTCCGCGCCCAGCGCGGCGAGAACGGCATGGGACAGCAGAAATACGGCAAGGGTGGCGAGGACATCACCATCGTCGTGCCGATCGGCACCGTGGTGACGAACGTCGAGACCGACGAGGTGATCGGCGACCTCACCCGTCATGGCGAGCGCCTGCTCGTGGCCAAGGGCGGCAAGGGTGGCCTCGGCAACATGCATTTCAAGAGCTCAGTGAACCGCGCGCCGCGCAAGGCGCTGCCGGGATTGCCGGGCGAGGAGCGCACGCTCAAGCTGGAACTGAAGCTGCTGGCCGACGTTGGTCTGCTCGGCTTCCCCAACGCCGGCAAGAGCACCTTCATTCGCGCGGTGTCGGCGGCGACGCCGAAGGTGGCGGACTATCCGTTCACCACGCTGTACCCGAATCTCGGCGTGGTGAGCGTGGAGCCGCATCGCAGCTTCGTGATCGCCGACATTCCCGGGCTGATCGAGGGCGCCGCCGATGGCGCCGGACTCGGCAGCCTGTTCCTGCGTCACGTGCAGCGCACGCGGCTGCTGCTGCACCTGGTCGACATCGCACCGATGGAAGGCGTGGTCGACGCCGATCCGGTCGAGCAGGTGCGCGCGATCGAGCGCGAGCTGCGCAAGTACGATCCGGCGATGCTGGAGAAGCCGCGCTGGCTGATCCTCAACAAGGCCGATCTGATGTTCGAGGACGAGGCGCGGGCGCTCGCGCAGGAGATCGTGACCGCGCTCGGCTGGGATCAGCCCTGGTACCTGGTCTCGGCGATCGGGCGCGAGGGCACCTGGCCGATCATGCTGGACGTGCAGGCCTTCTTCGATCGTTTGCGCGAGGAAGCGCGCGAAACGGAGCAAGCCGCTGAAGGCGACGTCGGCGAAAGCGGAGCCGACAAAAGCGGAGCCGCCCCTGATGCGGTCTGAGCCGCGGGCAACAAAAAACCCGGCCGAAGCCGGGTTTTTCGCAGCGACCCCAAGGAAGGACTCAAGCGTCCTGCGGGGTGCGGGCTTTTTAAGCGGCGATCGCCTTGATGCGCGCGGTGAGGCGGCTCTTGTGGCGGGCGGCCTTGTTCTTGTGGATCAGGCCACGGGAGCTGAAACGGTCGAGGATCGGCTGAGCGATCTTGAAGGCTTCGTTGGCACCGGCGGCGTCGCCCGCTTCGATGGCCTTGAGCACTTTCTTCACGGCGGTGCGCAGCTGCGAACGTTGGCTGTTGTTGCGCAGGTTGCGCACGACGGCCTGCTTGGCGCGCTTCTTGGCGGACTTGATGTTGGCCACGATGGGATCCTGAAAACTGGTGTAGAGATGGGGTCTGAGAAAAACGAACCGGGCATGCCCGGGAAAAGCAAGCCAACTATTCTGGTGGATTCAGGGACTTGCGTCAAGAACAAGTTTAGGGCAGACGCCCGGGCGGGAGGCTGGCGATGAGCGCCCCCGAACCCTCCGCCGCCGTCCCCGCCCCCCAGCCGCGCAAGTCCGGCCTGTTGCGCTCCACGGCCGTATTCAGCTCCATGACCTTCCTGTCCCGGGTGTCCGGGCTGGTGCGGGACCAGGTCTACGCCGGCAGTTTCGGGGCCAGCCCGGCGATGGACGCCTTCTTCGTCGCTTTCCGCATCCCCAATTTCATGCGCCGGCTGTCGGCCGAGGGCTCGTTCTCGATGGCCTTCGTGCCGGTGCTGGCCGAGTACAAGGCCAAGCACGATCACGCGGCGGTCAAGGAACTGGTCGATCGCGTCACCGGCACCCTGCTGGCGGCCCTGCTGGTGCTGACGGCGGCGGTGGTGCTGGCCGCGCATTGGGTGATGCCGCTGTTCGCGCCGGGATTCGGTGTCGATACGGAGCAGGGGGAGCTCGCGATCCAGATGCTGCGCATCACCTTCCCGTATGCGTTGTTCATTTCGCTGGCCTCGCTGGCCGGCGGCATCCTGAACAGCTATCAGCGTTTCGCGATTCCCGCCCTGTCGCCGGTGCTGCTCAATGTGGCGATGATCGCGGCGGCGCTGGGCGTGGCACCGTTCTTCGATCATTCGGTGCTGGTGCTGGCCTGGGGCGTGTTCGTCGCCGGCATCCTGCAGTTGGTGTTCCAGCTGCCGTCGCTGGCGAAACTGGGCGTGCTGCCGCGTCCGCGCTGGGGCGGGCGGCATCCCGGCGTGCGCAGGGTGATGAAATTGATGGTGCCGACGCTGTTCGGTTCCTCGGTGGCGCAGGTGAATCTGCTGCTCAACACGATGGTGGCTTCGCTGCTGATCGGCGGGAGCGTGACCTGGCTGTACTACACCGACCGGCTGCTGGAATTCCCGCTCGGCATGTTCGGCGTGGCGATCGGCACCGTGATCCTGCCGCATCTGTCCGGGCGCCATGCCGCGACCGATCCGCACGGCTTTTCGAAGGCCCTGGATTGGGGCCTGCGCCTGTGCCTGCTGATCGGCGTGCCGGCCTGCCTCGGGTTGATCCTGTGCGCCGAAGCCCTGACCGCGACGCTGTTCCAGCACGGCAAATTCTCGGTGGAAGACACCGCGATGACCCGCCTCAGCCTGATGGCGCAGTCGACGGCGGTGCCGGCGTTCCTGCTGGTCAAGGTGCTGGCGCCGGCGTTCTATTCGCGGCAGGACACCAAGACGCCGGTGAAGGCGGCGGTGGTGGCGGTGATCGCCAACGTGGTCGCCACACTGCTGTTCCTGGCGGGGGCGCTGTGGTTGACCGACGCGGGTCGTGCGGCGCTGCAGGCGGCGGGCGGGCGGCCGTTCGAGGCGCTGGGCCTGCTGCCGGGCGCGCATGCCTGCCTGGCGCTGGCGATCGCCTTGGCGGGCTGGCTCAACGCGGTGCAACTGTGGTGGTACCTGCGCAGGGCCGCCGTGTACGAGCAGCAGGCCGGCTGGGGACGTTTCCTGCGTCAGCTGACGGTGGCGGCGATCGGCATGACCGCCGTCGTGCTGGGTCTGCTGGCGGTCTGGCAGGACTGGACGGCATGGCCGTGGTGGGAGCGGGTGTGGAAGCTGGCGGTCGTGGTCGGCGGCGGTGCCGTGATCTACGGCGGGCTGCTGTGGCTGCAAGGCATTCGGCCTCGCGACTTGAGGCATTGAGCGGTCGGTAGAGCGTTGACCAAAGCTCCTTCGGGGTTGTTCCCAGAAACTTGGTTGGATCGGCGGCTAGAACTGCCTCCCACGCTATACTTGAAAGTTGCGGTTCGGCCGCAAAATCTTGTCAGGAGTTCATGAGCAGGCTGTTCCGCGACGTCGATGGCGGTCCTTTGTGTCCGCAGGGGAGCGTGGTCTGCATCGGCGCCTTCGACGGCCTTCATTTGGGCCATCGCGCGCTGGTGCGCCACGCCGCTGCGCGCGCGCGCGCGCGTGGCGTGCCGCTGGTGGCGCTGAGTTTCGAGCCGCTGCCGCGCGAATTCTTCGCCACCGCGGGCCATGCGCCACGGCCGCCACGGTTGAGCCTGGCGCGTGCGAAATTCGAGGGACTGAGCGCGCTCGGCGCCGATCTGGTCGGCCTGCTGCGGTTCGATGCGCATCTGGCTTCGATGAGCGCGGAAGCGTTCGTGCGGGAAGTGCTGGCGCGGCGCCTGCAAGCACGTGAGGTGCATGTCGGGCCGGAATTCAGCTTCGGCCATCGCCGCGCGGGTGATCTCGACACCTTGCGGCGCGAAGGCGCGGCGCACGGATTCACCGCCGAGGCGATCGCGCCGGTATCGGTCGACGACGAGCGTGTTTCCAGCACGCGCATCCGGGCGACGCTGCAGGCCGGCGAGTTCGCGACCGCGGCGCGGCTGCTCGGCAAGCCGTACACGATCGGCGGGCGCGTAGTGCGCGGTGAGCGGCTGGGGCGCACGCTCGGGTTTCCCACCGCCAACCTGCGCTTCGGCAACAAGACGCCGGCGCTGTCCGGCATCTACGCCACGCGCGTGCATGGCGTGGGCGAACTGCCGATGACGTCGGTGTCGAGTTTCGGCACGCGGCCGACGGTCGGCGGTGTCGAACCGCTGCTGGAAGCACACTTGTTCGATTTCGACGGCGACCTGTATGGCAAGCACATCGAAGTCGAATTCGTCGCCAAGCTTCGCGACGAAGAAAAATTCCCCGATCTGCCGGCGCTGGTCGCGCAGATGAACCGCGATGCCGCCAGGGCGCGGGAAATACTCTCAGAGGTCACATTCGCGTGAGCGCAGATTCCGCCGACGACACCCAACGCTACAAGGCCACGATCCACCTGCCGGCCACCGATTTCCCGATGCGCGGCGATCTGCCCAAGCGCGAGCCGGAAACGCTGGCGCGCTGGGAGGCGGAGGATCTGTACGCGCGCATCCGTGAGGAAGTGGCCGGACGCGAGAAGAAGTTCGTGCTGCACGACGGTCCGCCATACGCCAACGGCGTGATCCACATCGGCCACGCCGTCAACAAGGTGCTGAAGGACGTGATCGTGAAGTCGAAGCTGCTTTCGGGCTTCGATGCACCCTACGTGCCGGGCTGGGATTGCCACGGCCTGCCGATCGAGCATGCGGTGGAAAAGAAGTTTGGACGCGTCGGCGACAAGCTCGATGCCGCCGCGTTCCGCGTCAAATGCCGCGAATACGCCGCCGAACAGATCGACGGCCAGCGTCGCGATTTCAAGCGCCTGGGCGTGATCGGCGATTGGAACAACCCATACCGCACCATGGATTTCCGCTACGAGGCGGACATCGTGCGTTCGCTGGCGAAGATCGTCGAGCGCGGTCACGTCGTGCGCGGCTTCAAGCCCGTGCATTGGTGCTTCGATTGCCAGTCGGCGCTGGCCGAGGCCGAGATCGAATACGCGGACAAGCAATCGCCGGCGGTCGATATCGCTTATGTGGCGAAGCAGCCGCAGGAGTTGGCCGCGACGTTCGGCGCAGTGCTGCCTGAGGATGTCGAAGTCGCGGTTCCGATCTGGACCACGACGCCGTGGACGCTGCCGGCGAGCATCGCGGTGACGCTCGGCGCTGAACTCGACTACGTGCTGGTCGAAGGCCCCGCGCATGCCGGGCGCCGGCGCTGGCTGGTGCTGGCGGAAGCACTCGTGCAGAAGGCACTGTCGCGTTATGGCGTGGACGAAGTCGTCGTGCACGGTCGTAGCAAAGGCGCGGGACTTGAAGGGAAGTTGTTGCGGCATCCGTTCTACGCCGAACGTGATGTGCCGCTGCTGCTGGGCGAGCATGTCTCGGCCGAGGAGGGTACCGGTGCCGTGCATACCGCGCCCGGCCACGGTCAGGAAGATTTTGTCGTGGGTCAGCGCTACGGTCTGATCGACAAATACACGGCGGCGCAATTGAATCCCGTTGATGGACGCGGCCTGTATCTGCCGTCGACACCGCCGGCCGGCGATGTCGTGCTGGCTGGCCTGCACATCTGGAAAGCCAACGATGTGCTGATCGCGGTGCTGAAGGAGAGTGGCGCGCTGTTGGCGCATTCGGTCATCACCCACAGCTATCCGCACTGCTGGCGCCACAAGACGCCGGTGATCTTCCGCGCCACGCCACAGTGGTTCATTTCGATGGAGCAGGCCAACCTGCGCCGCGACGCGCTCACCGCGATCGACAACGTGGACTGGGTGCCGGACTGGGGCCAGGCGCGCATCCGCGGCATGATCGAATCGCGTCCGGACTGGACGATCTCGCGCCAACGCTTCTGGGGCGTGCCGATCGCCTTGTTCTACGACCGCGAGACCGGCGACATGCATCCGCGTTCGGCGGAACTGATGCGCCAGGTGGCCGATCGCGTCGAGCGCGAGGGCGCCGATGCCTGGTATGCGCTCGATGCCGCGGAGCTGCTGGGCGCCGATGCTGAGCGCTACGAAAAAGTCACCGACATCCTCGATGTCTGGTTCGACTCGGGCGTCAGCCACGCCTGCGTGCTCGAACAACGTCCGCAGGACGGGCTGCACAAGCCGGCCGAACTCTATCTCGAAGGTTCCGATCAGCATCGCGGCTGGTTCCACAGCGCGTTGCTGACCGGCGTGGCGATGGACGGTGTCGCGCCGTACCGGCAGGTGCTCACGCACGGGTTCACCGTCGATGCCGACGGCCGCAAGATGTCGAAGTCGCTGGGCAACATCATCGAGCCGCAGAAGGTGATCGGCGCGATGGGCGCCGACGTGCTGCGTTTGTGGATTCTCGCCACCGACTACCGCAACGAGATGTCGGTGTCGGACGAGATCCTCAAGCGCAGCGGCGACGTCTACCGGCGCCTGCGCAACACCGCGCGCTTCCTGCTCGGCAACTTGAATGGATTCGATCCGGCGGCGCATCTGCGTCCGCTCGACGACATGGTCGCGCTGGATCGCTGGATCGTGCATCGCACCTGGGAGGTGCAGCAGAAGATCGTCGACGCCTACGAGCGTTACGACTTCGCCGAGATCGTGCAGGCATTGTCGAATTTCTGCAGCGTCGATCTCGGCTCACTGTACTTGGACGTTACCAAGGACCGCCTCTACACGATGCCGGAAGATTCGCGTGGCCGGCGCAGCGCGCAGAGCGCGATGTTCCGCATCGCCGAGGCGTTCGTGCGCTGGATCGCGCCGATCCTTTCGTTCACCGCGGACGAGATGTGGCGTCACCTGCCCGGCGCGCGCAAGGACAATGTCCTGTTCGAGACCTGGTACGCAGGCGTCGAGCCGCTGCCCGAGACCGCCGCGCTGTCCGCCAAGGATTTCGACGCGCTGCTCGCGCTGCGCGAGCAGATGACGAAGGTGTTGGAGCCGATGCGTGCCTCCGAGGAGATCGGTGCCGCGTTGCAGGCGGAAATCGCGCTACGTTGTGGCGTTTCCGATCAGAACTGGCTGTCGCCGCTGGTCGATGAACTCCGCTTCTTCTTCATCAGCGGCGATGTCTCGATCGATGCCGACAGCGATGCGCACGGCATCGCCATTGCCGCGACGCCGACCACGAAACCGAAATGCGTGCGTTGCTGGCAGCATCGCGCCGACGTCGGCAGCGTGGCCGCGCATCCGGGATTGTGCGGGCGCTGCGTGTCCAATGTCGAAGGGCCGGGCGAAGACAGGAAATGGTTCTGATGCGTTCTCTTGTCCGAGCAGGGAGGGGCTGAAGCGAAATGTCCAACCGCCCTCATCCCAATGCACTCATCTGGCTGCTGGTCTCGGTGGCGATCATCGCGCTCGACCAGTGGAGCAAGGCCTGGGTGCTGTCCAGCCTGCCCGAGTATCAGCCCATTCCGGTGATCGAAGGCTTCTGGAATTGGTACCGCACCTACAACACCGGTGCCGCCTTCAGCTTCCTTTCGGATGCCGGCGGCTGGCAGAAATATCTGTTCACCGCGCTCGCGGTGGTGATCAGTGGCGTGATCGCGTACTGGCTGGCACGCACGCCACGCCGCGACTGGCGGACGGCCTTGCCGTTCTCGCTGGTCGTGGGTGGCGCGCTCGGCAACGTCGTCGACCGACTGATTCACGGCCACGTCATCGATTTCATCCAGTGGTACTGGCGCGATTTCTACTGGCCGGCCTTCAACATCGCCGACTCGGCCATCGTCGGCGGCGCTGCGGCCATCATTCTGTTCGGACTGTTCCAACGCAAGCCTGCGAGTGACGTCCGTACAGGGGCAGGGGAGTAGACTAGGCGCCATGGACATCGTCCTTGCCAATCCCCGCGGTTTCTGCGCCGGCGTCGACCGCGCGATCGAGATCGTCAAGCGCGCCATCGAAACGCTCGGCGCGCCGATCTACGTACGGCACGAGGTCGTGCACAACCGCTACGTGGTCGACGACCTCAAGCGGCGCGGCGCGATCTTCGTGGAAGAACTCGGCGAAGTGCCCGACGGCGCCACGGTGATCTTCAGCGCGCACGGCGTTTCGCAGGCGGTGCGCGGCGAGGCGGCGCGGCGTGAACTCAAGGTGTTCGACGCGACCTGTCCGCTGGTGACCAAGGTGCACTTCGAGGTGGCGCGCCATTGCCGCGCCGGCCGCGACGTGGTGCTGATCGGCCATGCCGGTCATCCCGAGGTCGAAGGCACGATGGGGCAGTGGGATCGCGAAGGCGGTGCAGGCCGCATCTATCTCGTCGAGGACACCGACGATGTGGCCGCGCTCGTGGTCGGTCAGCCGGAGAATCTGGCCTACACGACGCAGACGACGCTGTCGGTGGACGATACCCGCGGCGTCATCCAGGCCCTGCAGAACAAGTTCCCGGCGATCCAGGGGCCGAAGAACGACGACATCTGCTATGCCACCCAGAATCGCCAGGACGCCGTGCGCGAACTCGCCCAGCAGTGCGATCTGGTGCTGGTGGTCGGCTCGCCCAACAGCTCCAACTCCAACCGCCTGCGCGAGCTGGCCGAGCGCGAGGGTGTGGAGGCCTACCTGATCGACGGGGCCGAGCAGATCGACCCGCGCTGGGTGGAAGGCCGGCGCCACATCGGCGTCACCGCCGGCGCTTCGGCCCCGGAAGTGCTGGTACAGGGCGTGATCGATCGCCTGCGCACGCTCGGAGCAGCTGGGGTGCGGGAGCTGTCCGGAGAGCCGGAAAGCATGGTGTTCGCCCTGCCCAAGGAATTGCGCGTCCAGCTGGTCGATTGACCGGCGGGGCCGTGAAACCTAAAATCCCGCTTTCTCGTGGCCCCGTCCGCGACGCCCGGCTCAGTCGCCGTGGCACATTTCCGCCGGAATAGCTCAGTTGGTAGAGCGGCGCATTCGTAATGCGTAGGTCGTAGGTTCGAATCCTATTTCCGGCACCATCCCATGAACGTCCTCGAAGCGCAGCGCTTCGGATGCTTGCAGAAACCCCGCCAGGTGCGGGGTTTTTGCCGTCTGGAATCCCTCATTGCTCCGACACGAGACACTCGCTACTCGCTAGTCGGGACATTCGTTAATTCATTCAATACACGGCATGGCGGTGGTGGTGATGTGAAACATCAAAGCCGTCACTGAACACCAAGGCGCTGCATGAATGAAAGGGGTGTTATCGAAAACACTCCGTTCAAGGCATGTCCGGTTCGTTGGTGCGCATGCCGAAATTTATCGGGAAAAGGCGTTTGCCGGACAAAAATATTGTAGTAGGGTTGATCGTACCAACGAACAGCTGTGGCATGCATGTCGATGATTCCCCGTTCGATTTCATCTCATTCGTTGCAGTTCAGGCATGAGATGTGGAGATGGTTGTCATTCGCAGGCTTCGCGAATGAGGTGTGTCGATCGAGGCTTGCGGCGGCGCCGCGACTGGGGGCCAGGTAGTCCGGATTTGGGATGCGCTGCGGATTCCCGTATGCGGGGCTGTGGTAACTGGCACTTCATGCGGCAACTGCTTGCTCCCAGGGCAAGACCATGAAAACACCCGCCGGAGAAGATGCCCAAGGTGGCTCGGCAGCGCTTCGCGAGCCGGGGGATTTTCTGTGCCGCATCATCGATCAAGCAGCGATCGGCATGGTGCTTCTCGGGCAGGACGGACGTTGGCGCTACGCGAATCCGGCGTTTCAATCCCTGACGCAATACGGCTGGGAAGAATGCGTGGGCTGGGCGGTCGATGATCTGCTTCATCCCGAGGAACGGGAAACGGTTCGCGATCGATTCGCCGCGCTGCAATCCGATGGGGCGAATGCCTATCGCGCCGAGCATCGCTGCATCCGCAAGGACGGCAGCACGCTGCGTGGACTGCTCACGCTTTCCGCTCTGCAAGATGTGGCTGCGGATTCTCCGTTCCGTTATCTCCTGCAGATCATCGACATCGGCGTGCAGCAGCAGGTCGATGCCGATCTGAAAGAAGCGGAATGGCGCTGGAATCAGGCGCTGCAGGGTTCCCAGCAGGTCGTGTGGGATTTCTACGTTCCCTCGAGCATGGTCTGGGTCTCGCCGCAATGGAAGGAGATGCTCGACCTGCCGACCGACGAGCGGGTGCATCACATCGCCGACTGGCTCGGCAAGATGCATCCCGACGATCGCGAACGCCTGGCGGAAGCGACCGAGCGGGTTCGCGTCAGCGGCAATCCCGATTTCGATTCGACCTATCGTCTCCGGCACTCGGACGGACATTGGATCTGGGTGCTGAGCCGTGGCCGCGTGGTCGAATACGCATCCGATGGTTCCATCCGGCGGATGATCGGAACGATCGTCGACATCAGCCGCCAGAAGGAGATGGAATCGCAGATCACCACCGTGAATGAGCGATTGCAGGTCGCGCTGGAAGCCTCCGGCGCCGGCATCTTCGATGTCAACCTGGTGACGGGGCTGTGCGTGTGGGACGAACGGATGCACGCGCTCTACAACGTTCCAGTGGGCAAGTTCGATGGAACGCGCGAGATGTGGCTCGGCTTTATTCATCCGGATGATCTGTCACGGGTGTTGCGCGAGTACGAGACGAAGGAATCCAGCGCCGCCTTGACGGTCGAGATCGATTTCAGGATCCGGCCCGCCGGAACGACTTCGATCCGGCATGTTCGTTCCTTGACCAAAGTCTTCCGGGATGTCCAAGGCACGCCGGTTCGACTCGTGGGAAAACACTGGGACGTAACCGAGCAGGTCGAACAGACCAAGCAATGGCGCGACACGCTGATCCTGCTGGAAGCCGTGATGAGCGGGACGCCCGATCTGATCTTCGCCAAGGATCATGACGGTCGATATCTGCTCGCCAACAGGTCCGTTGAGAAACTCATGGGGCGGTCGGGGGCGGAGATTGTTGGCAGACACGACACCGAGATATTTCCCCCCGAGATATCGAAGCCGCTGATTGAAAACGATCGCCGAGTCATGCAAAGCGGCGAGCCATACACGATCGAGGAAGTCGCGGTCATGGATGGCGTGTTGCGCATTTATTCTTCGACCAAGGCACCGCGCAGGAACGAGCGTGGTGAGATCATCGGTACGATTGGAATTTCGCGCGATGTGACCGACGTGAAGGCGGCACAAGCGGCGCTGCGTCAAAGCGAATTGCGCTGGCAGTTCGCGCTCGACGGCTCCGGTGACGGCATCTGGGACTGGGACACGCGGACCGGATACGTGTTCTATTCCCGTCAATGGAAGGCGATGCTGGGCTACGAAGAGGACGAGATCGGTTCGACCGTGAGCGAATGGTCCGAACGCGTGCATCCGGACGATCTTCCACGCTGCTGGACGATCATCAATGATCACTTCGATCGCGGCACTCCCGATTTCACCCTGGAACATCGCATGCGCGCGAAGGACGGCACATGGCGCTGGATCTACGACCGCGGCAAGGCGATCGAGCGTGCGGAGGATGGCCGGCCGTTGCGCGTCATCGGAACGCATACCGACATCACGGCCCTGAAGGAAGGCGAGAGCGCGATCTTCGAGGAAAAAGAGCGGTTGCGGATCACGCTGCACTCGATCGGCGACAGCGTGATCACCACGGATGCCCAGGCACGGATCACCTTCATGAACCCGGTCGCCGAGCGGATGACGGGCTGGTCGGCGTCCGAAGTCATCGGACGGCCGTTGCCCGAGGTGTTCCGCCTGGTCGACGACGCGGGGAACACCATTCCGGATCCGGTCGAAACCTGCTTGCGGCAAATGCGTCCGTTCCATCTCGACAGCGACGCCATCCTGCTCGGCCGCACCGGAGAGCGGCGTCACGTGCGCGATTCGGCGGCGCCGGTGCGCACGGCCGCAGGCGAGATCGTCGGCGCCGTGCTCGTGTTCCAGGACGTGACCAAGGCGCGGACCTTGCAGCAGGCGCTCGAGCACTCCGCCAGCCATGACAGCCTCACGGGGCTGCCCAATCGCGCCGCGTTCGAACGCGAACTACGCGAGGCGAACCGGCAACCAGGACGTGAACACACGCTTTGCTTCATCGATCTCGACCGCTTCAAGATCGTCAACGACGATGCCGGGCATGCCGCCGGTGACGCATTGCTGCGCGAGGTCGCCAACCTGCTGCGCAGAGGCTGCCGCTCCCAGGATCTGGCCGCCCGCCTCGGTGGCGACGAGTTCGCGCTGCTGTTGCGCGACTGCGCGATCGGCGATGGAGAAAGGATCGCCACGCAGCTATTGCGCGACATCGGTCGTTTGCAATTCGCATGGAACGAGGTGTCCTATCGTATCGGCGCCAGCATCGGACTGACGATCGTCGGCCGTGAGGCGCTGCGACCGGATGAGCTGATGGATCAGGCCGATATCGCCTGCTATCGAGCCAAAGCCGCTGGCCGCAATCAGATCGCGATCTATGGAGACGACGACGCGCTGACGCAGCAGCATCGCGAAACCCGGATCGCGACCAGCATCCGGAATGCCATCGAGGCTGGACGTTTCCAGCTTTTCGCCCAGCAGGCCCTGGACTTGAGGGCAGGGAAGCGAGCCCGTCACTTCGAAATCCTGCTGCGCATGTTGGACGACGAGGGCGGGATCGTGGAGCCGGCCGTCTTCATTCCCGCGTCGGAGCGCTACGATCTGATGGGGACCCTGGACCGCTGGGTGGTTCGCACGACACTCCGGAACTATGGGCCTCGTTTGTGCGCGATCGAGGATCTGTCGATCGCGATCAATCTCTCGGGCAATTCGATCAGCGATCCGTTTTTCTGGCCGTTCCTGCAAGAGGAACTTGCCGCTTCCGGGCTGGCGCCGGAACGACTGCATCTCGAGATCGCCGATGCCACGATCATCAACAATCTTTCGGCGGCGCGGCGCTTCGTGCCCAGCGTGCGCGCGGCCGGATGCCGCGTCATTCTCGATGATTTCGGCACAGGGACCAGCCCCTTCACCTATCTGCGGCAGTTTCGAGTCGACGGCTTGAAGATCGACGGCAGGCTCATCAGCGAAATGACGGGCAGCGAGATCGATCGCGCGATCGTCGAATCGATCAATACGATCGGGCATCGTCTCGGCGCGATCACCATCGCCGAGCAAGTCGAGGATGAAGCGACTCTGGCGCTGGTTCGCGCGATGGGGATCGATCAGGCGCAGGGGTTTGCCATCGCTCGTCCGGAGCGGCTTGACAATTTGCTCTGATATGTGGGCCGATTGTCGCTAGTCGTAAGTGCTCGCTAAGACGAGATATTCATGTAAAAGTTTCGTTGGAAACCTGTCCTGGTGATGCGATCAATCGGACTGGCTTTGTCATGTGGTCGTCCGATAGCGGTCATCGAATGACGTGTCAACAGCTCAAGGTCGATTGCAAAAAAGCGAGCGTGCCGACCTTGAATCACGATCGCGTTTCCCTGAATAACAGTTCTATCACGAATATAAACGATAGTGTCGTTGTGCTCATTGTCAGGCTTCAGGACGAGTGCATGTGTGATGCGCGAGAGTAGAAAAAGCGCAGCAGTTGCAGTGAAATCGAACGCTGCATGTAATTTTTTTCGATCTCTTCCTTTCATTTTTGATCTTCATTCTTGCGCGTGACCGATGCGTGGATACATCGGGATCGTGTACAAACTTCTAGGCAGTTTCACTTCGCGTGTGATGCATATCACGGCACTGAACGAAATTCATATCGTTCAAGAAACTGTCTTGACGCTTTCATATCCTCACTTTTACATTTCGTGCTGCGATCAAGGTGGGTGATCGCAGTCTGATCGCTTCATGCGGTCCAAGCGCGCTCACCAGGATGGGTGTGTCGCATGTCTTCACCCATCGGAGCCTTCCGAAGAAACTGGAAAGCGAAGAGGCTCGCGTGTTCACCAAGATCCTTATGGTTTGTGTCGGCAACATATGCCGCAGTCCCACTGCGGAAGTTCTCTTGCGCCACCGCGTTGGCAGCAAGGTCATTCGCGTCGAATCCGCCGGTCTGGCCGCGTTGAGCGGCAGACCGATCGATCCGGTCGCCCGTGAAATCCTCGAAAGCCAGGGGTTGTCGGCGAACGGGCATGTCGCCCGGCAGCTCGACGCCTCGCTGATCGATGCCTCCGATCTGGTGCTGGCGATGGAAGGCCGCCATGTGCGTGCCATCCATCGCATCGCGCCGCATGCGCGAGGCAAGACCTTCCTGCTCGGCAAATGGCAGGACGATGCGCCGATTCCGGATCCGTATCAGCAGGACCGTGCTGTGTTCGAGCATACCTACCGCATGATCGATACCGCGGTGGAAAGCTGGCGCACCTATCTTTGAAACTCAGGGGATACCGGATGCAATACCGGATGAAACAGGGCTCGTAGATGCCGATGAAACCATCGCTGCCAGGCAGGCAGGACGCCAGCGAAGAGATCGATCTCGCTTCATTGCTGGGCACGTTGATCGACCACAAATGGTTGATCGCGACCGTCACGGGGATCTGCTTCGTCCTCAGCTTGGCCTATGCATTGTTGAGCTCGCCGGTCTATCAGGCGACCGCGATGATCCAGGTCGAGCCGAAGACACCGACGCTTCCGGGCCTGGATGATGTCTCGCAGATGCTCACCGAGTCCGCGCCGCAGGCGGTGACCGAGATCGCGTTGTTGACCTCGCGTTCCGTGATCGGCGAGGCCGTTGACGAATTGAATCTGGACATCGACGTGCATCCGCGCCGGTTTCCGCTGATCGGCGGCTTCATCGCGCGGCATGCCGCCGGCGGAGCAGGGCCGGCACCGGCATGGCTGGGCATGAACAGCTATGGATGGGGGGGCGAGCGGTTGATCATCGACACGCTGGAAGTGCCTGGCGCCCTGGTCGGAACGCCGCTGCGTTTCGAGGCCGGGGAATCCGGTGCGTACCAGCTTTACGACGATGACGACAATCTGCTGGCGAAGGGCCACGTCGGCGAGACCATCCGCAACGGTGCGGTGAAGATCCACGTCACGAAGATGCAGGCGAACCCGGGCACCGAGTTCGACGTCGTGCGGCAACGGCAGCTGGCGACCATCGCCGCCGTGCAGAACAACATCACCGCCAGCGAGAACGCCAAGGACTCGGGCATCATTCTATTGAGCTATGAGCTGCGCGATCCGGACATGGCCACCGCCACGCTCGCCACGATCAGCAAGCAGTACATCCGCCAGAACATCGAACGCAATTCGGCCGAGGCCGCGAACAGCCTGCGCTTCGTCAAGGAGCAGCTGCCCAAGGTGCGCGCCGAGCTGGAGAAGGCCGAGGGTGCGCTCAACGCGTACCAGAGCAAGGCGCACTCCGTCGACATCGGCCTGGAGACCAAGGCGATCCTGGATCAGATCGTGGCCATCGATACGACCCTGTCGCAGCTCAGGATGCAGCAGGCCGAGGTCGAACGCCGCTACACGTCGCAGCATCCGGCCTATCGCGCGCTGATGAAGCAGATCGGCGGGCTCGAAGCCAAGCGGCAAACGCTGACCGACAAGACCAGCGATCTGCCGCAGACCCAGCAGGAACTGCTGCGCCTTACCCGCGACGTCCAGGTCAGCACCCAGACCTATACCGGGCTGCTCAATCAGGAGCAGCAGCTGGACATCGCGCGCGCCGGCACGGTCGGCAATGCCTACATCATCGATCCGGCGGTCGTCGACGTGACGCAGCCCGTGCGGCCGAACAAGCTGAGGATCATCGTGATCGGCACCTTCCTCGGCGCGTTCCTGGTCGTCGCCTGGGTGTTCCTGAAGCAGATGCTCAACCGTGGCGTCGAGGACGTGCAGGCGATCGAGCAGTCCGGTCTGCCGGTTTACGCCTCTATTCCGATGAGCCCCTACCAGCGTGACCATGAAAGCGTCAGCCGGCAGCGCATGGGCAACGGCAAGCCGTATCTGTTGGCCATCGATGCGCCCAACGATCTCGCCATCGAAGCGCTGCGCAGCCTGCGCACCAGCCTGCACTTCGCCATGCTCGAGGCCAAGAACAATGTGCTGATGATCTGCGGCGCGAGCCCGGGCGCCGGCAAGACGTTCGTGTCCACCAACCTCGCGGTGATCATCGCCCAGACCGGCCAGCGCGTGTTGCTGATCGACGGCGATCTGCGCCGCGGCATGCTGCATCGGATCATGGGCCACGACAATGCGCATGGTCTGTCGGAGCTGCTGGTCGGGAAGGTCGAGCTCGACAAGGCCATTCATCGTTGGCCGTCGCTGGAAGGTGTGCATTTCATCTCGCGCGGACCGGCGCCGCCGAACCCTTCCGAGCTGCTGATGCACCAGAACTTCAAGGCACTGATGAAGACCGTCTCGGAGCAGTACGACCTCGTGATCATCGACACACCGCCAATCCTGGCGGTGACCGACGCCGCGATCATCGGGCATCAGGCCGGGACCAGCCTGCTGGTGGCGAGGTTCGGCGTGAACAGGTTGAAGGAGCTCGCGCTCGCCAAGCAGCGTCTCGTACAGAACGGTGTCGAGTTGAAGGGTGCGATCTTCAATGCAGTGGAGCGGCGTTCTGATAGCTATTACGCATATGGATATGAATATGCGTCGAGCAAGGCGGATGCCTAGCAAAATGCGCGCCTTTCATTCGCGCGTGATGTTGATGTGAAAGAGGAGGCTTCGATATGAATCGACTAGAGAACGCTCACAAATTTTTATGCACTTATCTCCAGATTCGAAACGTGTGTATTGCGTAGACATGCACCTGTAATTTGAACTGATCATCGTACGTTCGCGTGGCCTGTTTCGACAGGTTGCGAAGTGCGCTTATCCGGTCGGCCACAGGGGGAGACCGGTCACCACATCGTTTCATTTATCCAAGGCTGTTCCCCCACATGGCCAGGTCCGACATACAACTCGCGATCGCGATGGCGATTGCTCTCGCTGCAACGTCTCTAGCAATCTGGAAGATGCATCCGTTGGCGGCCCGGCTCGGGCTCGTCGACAAGCCGAATGCCAGGAAACGCCATCACGGCCATGTGCCCGTGATCGGCGGGCTGTGCTTCTTCGCCGGCATGATCGCCGGGCTCCTCTATCTCGGCATACCGGATCGCTTCACGGTCTGCCTGCTCGCCAGCACCGGATTGATCGTGCTGGTCGGTGCGATCGACGACGCGCGGGACCTGAGCGCGCGCTCCCGCCTGGTGGTGCAGGTGGCGGCGGCCGCGATCATGATCGTGGGCAGCGGTGTCTACGTGCGCGATCTCGGCGACCTGTTCGGGACCGGCAACATCCATCTGGGTCTCCTCGGCATTCCGTTCACGCTGTTCCTGGCCGTGGGCTTCATCAACGCCTTCAACATGCTCGACGGCATCGATGGTCTGGCCGGCAGTCTTGGGCTCGCCGCCATCCTCGGGTTGCTCATGTTCACGCAGGGGCCGTCGACCGATGTCTCCGCGCTGCTGGTCGTGCTGTCGATGGCGCTGCTGCCGTTCCTCTTCGTGAACCTCGGCGGCTGGCGTTCCCGGAAGATCTTCATGGGCGATGCGGGCAGCATGCTGATCGGGCATGTGCTGGCCTGGAGCCTGGTCTATTTCAGCCAGTCGCCGATCGCGCAGATCCGGCCAGTGGAAGCGCTGTGGTGCGTCGCGCTGCCGGTGCTCGATTTCCTCGCGGTGGTCTATCGGCGCCTGCGCAGGCGGCAATCGATCCTCAAACCGGATCGGCAGCACGTGCATCACATCCTGATCGACGCCGGCCGCACGCCGCGCGAATCGTTGGCGATCATCGTGGCGGCCGCGCTGGTGATCACGGCCTTCGGCTATTCGCTGCGAGGCCTGCCGGTGGTGGTGAATCTGCTGGCGTTCGTCGGATTGCTGCTGCTGTACTCGATGGTGTCCTGGCGCGCCTGGGTGCGCGTCGCGCCGGCTGTCGCCGATGCCGTCGTTCGTCCGGCGGGGCAGGTGCTGTCCGTCGCATCGCCGCTACAGCTGCGTGAGCAGGACGGTCGCGTCACGCCGGTACCGCTGACCGATCGTGCATCGTCTCATGCGCGCAGCAGCGTGCCGAGCGCACGCACGGTCAAGACGCTGTGCGTGTTCGGCACGCGGCCGGAGGCGATCAAGATGGCGCCACTCGCGCTGCAGCTCGCGAACGATCCGCGTTTCGATGCGCGCGTCTGCGTCACGGGCCAACATCGCCAGATGCTGGATCAGGTGCTCGAGCTGTTCGGTGTGCGTCCGGAGTACGACCTGGACATCATGAAGCAGGGGCAGGACCTGACCGACATCACCACGGCGATCCTGAGCGGCATGCGCCGCGTGCTCAAGGAGTTCAAGCCGGACGTGGTGCTGGTGCACGGCGACACGTCCACCACGCTGGCCGCGACGCTGGCGGCCTACTATCAGCAGATCCCGGTGGCGCATGTCGAGGCCGGTTTGCGCACTGGTAATCTCTATTCGCCGTGGCCGGAGGAGGCGAACCGCAAGCTGACGGGCGCGCTCGCGGCATTGCATTTCGCGCCGACGCGGCAGTCGGGTGCGAACCTGATCGCCGAGGGCATTCCGGAGGAACGCATCGCGGTGACCGGCAACACGGTCATCGATGCGCTGCAGCAGGTCGTTGCCCGCATCGACAACGATCCGGCATTGCGGGAATCGCTTGCGGCGCATTTCCCGTACCTGTCGCGGGATAGACGGATTGTCCTGGTGACGGGGCATCGCCGCGAGAGCTTCGGTGGCGGCTTCGAACGCATCTGCCATGCGCTGCGTGAGACCGCGCAACGCCATCCCGATGTCGACATCGTCTATCCGGTGCATCTGAACCCACAAGTGCGCGAGCCGGTGAACCGCATCCTGCACGGCATCTCGAACATCTATCTGGTCGAGCCGCTGGAATACCTCTCGTTCGTCTATCTGATGAACGAGTCCTACCTGATCCTCACCGATTCGGGCGGAATCCAGGAGGAGGCGCCTTCGCTGGGCAAGCCGGTGCTGGTCATGCGCGACACCACCGAGCGCCCGGAGGCGGTGGAGGCCGGCTCCGTGCGGCTCGTGGGCACCGATCAGACGTCGATCAGTTCGGGCATCAGCCTGCTGCTCGACGATCGCAGTGCGTACGACGCGATGAGCTTCGCGCACAACCCTTACGGAGACGGCATGGCCTGCGAACGCATTGTCGATGCCCTGGCAGCGTTGCACTCGCGCGAATCGCTGCTCGCCGCCTGAGCGAATCCCACAAATGCGGGCTCCAAAAAAAGGAGCCCAACAATTCAGAACCACATTTCCTCCGACAAGAGAGGAACCAAGGAGTATTGCAATGAGCTTCAACACCGTCTCCGTGATCGGCCTGGGATACATCGGCCTGCCGACCGCAGCCGCTTTCGCGTCGGCGCGGGTCCAGGTGATCGGCGTGGACATCAACCAGCACGCGGTCGACACCATCAATCGCGGCGAGATCCATATCGTCGAACCCGATCTCGACGTGTCCGTGCGCGCGGCGGTCACCGGCGGCTATCTGAAGGCGTCGACCTCGCCGCAACCGGCGGATGCCTTCCTGATCGCGGTGCCGACGCCGTTCAAGGGCGATCACGTGCCGGATTTGAGTTACATCGAAGCAGCTGCCAAGGCGATCGCGCCGGTCCTGAAGAAGGGCGACCTGGTCGTACTCGAATCGACTTCTCCTGTGGGTGCGACGGAGCAGTTGGCTGGTTGGCTGGCGCAGGCGCGGCCCGATCTGCGCTTTCCGCTGCCGGGTCACGGCGATGAGATCGACGTGAACATGGCCTACTGCCCCGAGCGCGTGTTGCCGGGCCATGTGATGCGCGAGCTGGTGGAGAACGACCGTGTCATCGGTGGCCTGACGCCCGCTTGCTCGGCGCGTGCCTGCGCGCTCTACAAGATTTTCGTGCGCGGCGAGTGCATCGTCACCAATGCCGGCACGGCCGAGATGTGCAAGCTTACCGAGAACGCGTTCCGCGACGTCAACATCGCCTTCGCGAACGAACTGTCGGTGATCTGCGACAAGCTCAAGATCAATGTGTGGGAACTGATCCGGCTGGCGAACCGCCATCCGCGCGTCAACATCCTGCAGCCTGGCCCCGGCGTTGGCGGGCACTGCATCGCGGTCGATCCCTGGTTCATCGTCGACAGCGCGCCGGAAGAGGCGCGACTGATCCGCACGGCGCGCGAGGTCAACAACGACAAGCCGGGCTGGGTGATGAGCAAGGTCGACGAAGCCATCGCGCAGGTACAGGCGGACGGCAAGCCCGGCGAGGATCTGACGATCGCGGTGTTCGGCCTGTCCTTCAAGCCGGACATCGACGATCTGCGCGAGAGTCCCGCGCTCGAGATCGCCACCGAACTCGCCGAGCGGCATCCGGGCCGCGTGCTCGCGGTCGAGCCGCACATCAGCGAACTGCCGGCCCGACTCAATTCGGGCAAGGCAATCCTGGTGGATGCGCCGACCGCCAGCGCTCGCGCGGATGTCGCGGTGCTGCTGGTCGATCACAAGGTATTCCGCGAGCAGCCAATGCCCGCGCGCGCAAAAATCGTAGACACAAAGGGAATCTGGAACTGAGTCCTGCGCCAGTGCTAGCAAGGAGAACGCCGTCGTGATGCGACGGCTGATCACTACTGCCGGGTTCTCGGCGGTAGGCATGGCTGCGTCCAGAGGAGCGGCGTTCCTCGGGATCTTGGCGATCGCCCATTTCCTGGGGCCGGCCGCGTTCGGCCAGTTTTCGCTGATCCAGACCACGGCGCTGCTGTTCACGACGTTCTGCGCGCTCAGCCTCGGGCAGATGGCGACCAAGATCACCGCGGAAGCATTGGTGACGGAAGACCCGACGCGGCTCGGCACCGCGCTGACCGTGTCGTATGGCTCGGCGCTGGTGGCATCGCTCGTGTTCATGGTGCCGCTGCTGGCGTTGTCGCCTTTGCTGGCGTCGAAGGTCGGCGGAGCCGAAGGATTGTCAGGCTCGTATGCCGCATCGTCGTTGCTGGTGCTCACCGGATTCCTGACCTCGGTGCAGAACGGCGTCACGCTGGCGTTGCACCGGGTCAGGCAGCAGGCGCTGGCGAATCTGGTGGTGGCGCCGGTGGTGTTCCTGATGATGCTCGCGGCGGCTTCGCAGCGCGGCGTCGGTTGGGCGCTCGCCGGTTATATCGCCGCGCAGTCGCTCATCTTCCTGAGCCAGGAACGCGTGGTGCGCCGTTATCGCAAGGAACATCAGGTGCCTTGGAAGTGGCGCACGACCGGGCGCGAGGATTGGGCCGTGCTCTGGCGGCTTGGCCTGCCTTCCTCGCTGGCGGGATTGCTCACCTTGCCCAGTGTCTGGCTGTCGATGGTGATGCTCTCGCACAGCATTGGCGGCACCGCCGCGGTCGGCAACTTCTCGCTGGGCAATCAGGCGCGCTCGATGCTGCTGTTCGGGGCCGGCGTGATCGCGAACGCGGCGTTGCCGATGTTGTCGGCGGCGGTCAGCCGCAACGATCACGGTGGCGTCACCACCGCGATGCGTCGCTCCATTCTGCTGGTGACGGGAACGACAGCCGTCATCGTCGTTGTCGTCGCGGTGCTCGCGCCGTTCGTGATCCAGCGTTTCGCGCCGGCCTATGCCGGTTCGGTGGTGCCGCTGCAATGGCTGCTGCTGTCCGCGGTCGTCACCGCGCCCACCGCGATCATGATGCGGAAGGCCACCGCAGACGGGCGGCCTGGCGTTCTGCTCGCCGGCAACGCGGTCTTCGCCGTGGTGTTGCTCGCCGCCGCATCGGTGGCTATGCGGCTGCATGCGGGCGCGACCGGACTCGCCATCGCTTATTTCATCGCTTCGTCCATCCAGTTGTTGGCGTTTACCTTCCTGACACGAAAGAGCCTCCGTCAGCCCGCTCCGAGCGCGCATAGCGCTTCATCAAGGTCGGCCTCATCAAAATCGGCATCATGAACATCATTCGTCTTCTGAAGAAAAGCATCATCTTGACCACCATCCGGGTCGGTTGGCTGATCAAGCCCGGCCTGGTCACGCGCTTGTATGCGTGGTACCTGCGCTCGGAAGGCGCGTGCGTTGAGGGCACGCCGAACTATCTGTCGGCGAAGATCTGGTTCGACGGCACCGACTATTCGCTGATCACCCTGGGCGATGGCTGCACCATCTCGAGCAACGTCCGCGTGCTGACCCACGATGCCGCGGTTAACACGGCGGCCAAGGAACTCGGCATCCGCTTCAACCCGCCGAAGATCCGCACCGGAGCGGTGAAGATCGGGCGCCATGCCTTCGTCGGCACCGGCTCGATCATCATGCCCGGTGCCGATATCGGCGCCGGGTCGATCGTCGGCGCGGGCAGCGTCGTGCGCGGAATGATCCCGCCCCTGAGCATCGTGGTCGGCAATCCAGGCAAGGTGATCGGGTCCGTCAGCGAATACCTCGACAAGCTGTCGGCACGGGGCGAGTAGGGCGAACGCGATGACGCGGCTTTCGAAGATCTGCTACGTCCTGGTCAGAACGCTTTCGGTGTTCGGGTTGCCTGGCCTACGCACGTTCCGGGGGCGTGTCTATCGCTGGCACTTCGCGGCGCCGCGGATGAGCGTTTCGGATCGCGTCATGGTGGTGGCCGCGCACAAGAGTCCAACCGCCTCGATTTCCTTTTCGGAAGGCGTCGAGCTGGGAGCCGACAGTTACATCGACTATTCCGGCGGCGTCCGCGTCGGCGCGCACGTCGCGATTTCCGAAGGAGCGAAGATCTTCACCCACAACCACGTCGTCCGTTTCGGATATTCGAACTGGCATCGCAACCCCATCCAGTTCAGCCCGCTCGAGATCGAGGACGAGGCCTGGGTCGGCGCGGGCGTGATCGTGCTGCCGAGAGTGAAGCGGATCGGACGCGGTGCGATCGTTGGCGCCGGCGCGGTGCTGAGCGAGGACGTGCCCGATTACGCGGTCTACGCCGGAAACCCTGCGCGCGAGGTCTACAAGCGCGATGTCTCCGGATCGAAGCCATAGAGCATAGAACGGAAGACCGACATGTCCATGCTCTATTTCATCTTCTTCGTACTGCTCGGGCTGCTGGCGTTCGCCAGGATTGGCAGCCGGATGGATCGCATGTATCGCAGCCCGATCTATGCCTTCATCCTCGCCATGGCATTCATCTACGGATTCATGCCGTGGGTGAAGGAAATCTTCGATATCCAGACCTATCCGTTCCCATATTCCTTCGATGCCAAGTTCAGCGCGCTGGTCAACTCGTTGATCTATACCCTTATGGGAATCGTCGGCTACTGCGCCTGCGGCGGTCTGCATCACCGCGATTTGCCGGAAGTCCACAGCATGACGGGACGCGAGCATCTTCGCGCATTGCTGATCCTCGGGATTCCTTCCTTCTTCGCGGTGCTGTACTTGGCGAAGACGATCAGCGGATACGACCTCGCGTCCTACATGAAGGACCGTATCGTGCTCCGGCGCGGCCTGGGGCCGGCGGTCATCCTCGCCTTCACCGCGATCTGCTACGGCGCCGTGGTGGTGACGAACTATTTCACGGAAAAGAAAGAAGGGCGGGCACCATCGCGCCTGCGCCTGTTGGTGATCCTGGGTGCGGTCTTCGCCCTGGCGGTGGCTTTCGTGGCGATGGGCAATCGCAACTTCGTCTTCATCCTGATCGCGATCGTGCTGCTCGCGCTGTTGTCGATCTACGCGGGGCGGATGGGCCGGATCGTGTTGTTGTTCCCCGCGTTGCTGGGAATCGCGATCGGCCTGTCGCTATGGGCCAAGGTGAGGACGACACTGGATACCTCCTCCGCGGGCACGGTGACCGAGGTCGCCAGTGAAGGCGCGCTGCCGCTATTGGTCTATGGTTTCAATGGCGCGTTCGGAAATGCCGAGAATCTGGTCTGGCTGGCTTCGAACGACCGCAGTTGGGATCTGCTTTACGGCAAGACCATCTATGCGGCCTTGGTGAATCCGATCCCACGTTCGCTGTGGCCCGACAAGCCGTTCGGTGGCGGCCCCGAGTTGCGCAACATGATCTATCCGGGCTCGTACACGCTCGATGGCGAGAACTTGACCTCATACACCACGGGATTGCCCACCGAGGGCTACATGAACTTCGGTCTGCTGGGGCTCTTCCTGTTCGGCGCATTCAACGGCGCCTGTCTGGCGTGGGCACGCAACATCTACGCGCGTCAATCCTCGGTGACGCCGCTTGGCGTGGTCATGTACAGCTACTCGGTCTTCATGTTCGCCTTCGGCTTCCTGTACATGGAATTGCTGGGCGGATGGAGCCGCTATTTCATCACCATGCTGTTGCTGAGCGGTGTCGCATGGCTTGGCGACAAGCGCTTCAGGACGTCGAGGAGTTTGGCATGAAGGCGATCATCCTCGGCCAGGGCAACCCCTATCTGAAGAATCCGTACCTGAGCAAGCTGGCGAAGGTGCTGGAGGCCGCGAATGTTCCGTACGAATTCTGGGTGTGGAGCCGCGATGGCGCGCTGGAGCCGTTGCCGAAGGTGAAGGTGGTGCTCCGGTTCGGTTCCTGGGGGGGCGGTGCGGTCAACGCGCTCGGTTATCTGCTGTGGGTGGCGACGCTGACCTTGCGCGTTCTATTCCGGCCGAAAGCGGGCGTGTATTTCTGCTCGCGCCTGGATGCGGCGGTACCGTGTGCCTTGGCCGCGGCGCTGGCCGGATGCCGCTACGTCTTCCTCGATCGCGACAAGCTCTCGAAGAGCTATGCCTGGCCGAAGCCCGCGCGCTGGGTGATCGAAAGACTCGAATCCTTCGTCGGCAGACGTGCCATGTTGCACGTCGTTCCCGGCGCCTCGCGCGTGACCACGGGAGACGCGGACAACGTCCGCATCGTGCGCAATACACCGCACAGCGACGTCATCGCACAGGCGTGGCGACTGCGCGAGGCGATCCCGCCACGGCAGGGACGCCTGCGTGTGCTCGTGAGCGGCCTGATCTCGCCGGAGCGCGGCGCGACCATGGCGCTGCGCGCGTATGAGGCCTCGGCCGGCCAGGACATCGAGTTCATCGCCGCCGGACGTCTGCTGGGCGCGGATGCGCAGCGTCTTGCCGAAAAGCTGGGGCCTGCCTATCGCGGCATCGTCAGCAACGAAGAAGCGCTGGCGATGCTGTTGTCGTCGGATGTCGTGCTGGCGCTGTATGACCCGGCCTTGGAAATCAATCGGCTCGCCGAACCCAACAAATGGTTCGACTGCGCCGCCTTGCAAGTGCCCTTCATCACCAATCGCGGGCTGGAAACCTCGGCGCCGTTCGAGGAACTCGACGCCTGCTTCCTCTGCGACTACGGCGATGGCCCGGCGCTCGCGGCACTGCTGCGGAAATTGGCGGATCAGCCCGAACTGCTGCAGGACAAGCGTGAAGCGCTGGCGGCGATGCGGTTCGAGGCCTGGGATCAGGCGATGGCGCGGATCGTCGGCGAATGCTTCGGCGAGCAGCGATCGGGCCAGGCCCGGCTTTCCATCCCCGCCGCGACGACGGCAAGAAATTCAACCTCTCCCCATTCGGAATGAACATGCAACAGATCCTGCAAAACCTGCGCGACGGCAGTACCGAGATCGCCGATGTCCCGGCGCCGGCGCTGCGTCGCGGCCATCTGCTGATCCGCAGCGAGGTCACGCTCGTCTCGGCGGGAACCGAGCGCATGCTGGTCGAGTTCGGCAAGGCCAACATGCTGCAGAAGGCGCGTCAGCAGCCCGACAAGGTGCGCATGGTGCTGGAGAAGGTCCGCACCGATGGTCTTGCCGCCACGTTCGATGCGGTGCGCAGCAAGCTCGACCAGCCGTTGCCGCTGGGCTACTGCAATGTCGGGACCGTGATCGGCGTCGGCGCAGGTGTGAGCGGGTTCTCGATCGGCGATCGCGTCGTCTCGAACGGCAAGCATGCCGAAGTGGTGTCGGTGCCGGTCAACCTGTGCGCGAAAGTGCCGGACGAGGTGTCCGAGGATGCCGCCGCCTTCACCGTGCTCAGCGCGATCGCGTTGCAAGGCATCCGACTCGTCAATCCCACGCTTGGCGAGTGCGTCGCCGTGACCGGATTGGGCTTGATCGGTCTGGTGACGGTGCAACTGCTGCGCGCGCACGGTTGCCGCGTGCTGGGCATCGACTTCGATCGCGCCAAGTTGGCGCTCGCGCGAGAATTCGGCGCGGAGACCGTGGATTTGTCCGCCAGCGAGGACCCGGAGGCCGCTGCGGCGGCGTTTTCGCGCGGCCGTGGCATGGATGCGGTGATCATCACCGCGTCGACCAAGAGCAACGAGCCGGTGACGCAGGCGGCGCACATGTGCCGCAAGCGCGGCCGCATCGTGCTCGTGGGCGTAACCGGGCTGGAACTCTCCCGTGCAGATTTTTACGAGAAGGAGCTTTCGTTCCAGGTCTCGTGCTCCTACGGCCCTGGACGCTACGATCCTTCCTACGAAGAGCGCGGCAATGACTATCCGGCGGCCTTCGTGCGCTGGACCGAACAGCGCAACTTCGAGGCGGTACTGGACATGATGGCCGGCGGCAAGGTCGACGTGTCGGGATTGATCAGCCATCGCTTCCGCATCGACCAGGCCGAGAAGGCATATGCATTGCTTGGCGGTGGCGAACCCTCGCTTGGCATCCTGCTCGATTACGAACGGGATGAGGGCAATGCGGAAACATTGCTGCGACGCAGTGTTCCGCTTCCCACTGCTGTTCCCGTCCCGCGAGAGAGCGGCGCGCAGGTGGCGTTCCTGGGAGCGGGCAACTACGCCGGGCGCGTGCTGATCCCGGCCTTCGCCAAGGCCGGCGCGCAATTGCACACAGTGGTGTCGAGCGGCGGCGTGAGCAGTGTGCATTTCGGCCGCAAGTTCGGCTTCCGCAATGCGAGCACCGATACGGCCGCTGCGTTGCGTGATGAAGGGGTCGACGCGATCGTCATCGCCACCCAGCACGGTACTCACGCCGATCTGACCCATGCCGCCCTGCAACAGGACAAGCATGTCTTCGTGGAGAAACCGCTGTGTCTCACGCTCGACGAGCTGCATGCGATCGAGCACACCTATGCCGACCGGGCGCGCCGCGGTGTCGCGCCGGTGCTGACGGTCGGATTCAACCGCCGCTTTTCGCCGCACGTGCAGAAGATAAAATCGCTGCTGGCAGGTGTGAAGGAACCGAAGTCGTTCGTGATGACGGTCAACGCCGGCGCGATTCCTGCCGAGCACTGGACCCAGGACAGCGAGACGGGTGGCGGGCGATTGATCGGAGAGGCCTGCCACTTCGTCGATCTGCTGCGTTATCTCGCCGACGCGCCGATCACGGGACATCAGCTGACGGCGGTCGGCAACATGCCAGGTGTCGGCATTCGCAGCGATCGTGTCAGTTTCACATTGCAGTTCGCCGATGGTTCGTTCGGCACCGTGCATTACCTCGCCAACGGTCACAAGGGATTCCCGAAGGAACGATTGGAGGTGTTCACCGCCGGACGCGTGCTGCAGTTGGACAACTTCCGGCGCATGCGCGGCTACGGCTGGCCGGGTTTCGCCAAGATGAATCTGTGGGGTCAGGACAAAGGGCAGGTCGCGTGCGCGGCGGCTTTCGTGCAGGCGATCCGCGGGCAAGGGCCGGTGCCGATTCCGGTCGAACAGATCTTTGAGGTGGCGCGTGTCACCATTGAACTCGATGCCGCGGTCTGAGCGCGGGATGAACTGGCTGTCGAAGTCCGCGCAGTTCTGGCATACGGTCCGCTACCTGCGGCCGGTGCAGGTGTACGGACGCGCGTGGCATCGGCTGCACCGGCCGCGCATCGACGTACGCGCGGCGTCGCCGCTGACCAGGCGTTCGGGCTACTGGCGCGGCTGTGCGCGCGCCGATTCGATGTCCGGGCCGATGCGATTCCGTTTCCTTAACGAAGAGCATGCGCTGCGCAACGACGAGTGGAACACGGCGGCGCTGCCCAAGCTGTGGCTCTACAACCTGCATTATTTCGACGATTTGAACGCCGATGGCGCCGCGGAGCGGATCGAGTGGCATCGCGCCTTGATTGCGCGCTGGATCGTGGCCAATCCGCCAGGGCAGGGCAACGGTTGGGAACCTTATTGCCTGTCGCTGCGCATCGTGAACTGGGTGAAGTGGCAATGCACCGAGCGGCGTCCGGGCAACGGAACGGCGCAGCGCGTCATGCTCGACAGCCTGGCGACGCAGGTGCGTTACTTGCGCGGGAGGCTTGAGCGGCACCTGCTCGGCAATCATCTGTGGGCGAATCTCAAGGCGTTGATCTTCGCGGGTGTCTTCTTCGAGGGAAACGAGGCCGATCGCTGGCGCGAGGCGGGTCTGCGAGGTTTCCGGCGAGAACTCGATGAGCAGATTCTCGCCGATGGCGGGCATTTTGAACGCAGCCCGATGTATCACGCCATCCTGCTGGAGGATCTGCTCGATCTGATCCAGCTTTCGCAACGCTATCCCAACGCTTTCGGCGATCATGACGTCGGCATCTGGCGCGATCATGCGGTTCGTATGCTGCGCTGGCTCGCGGTGATGACGCATCCGGATGGCGGCATCGCATTCTTCAACGATGCCGCGCACGGCATCGCTCCGACATTAGCGCAGCTTTCGGCATACGCGTCGCGCCTCGGGATCGTGCCGCCGCCGCCATCGACGGCCGCGGTGCAGATGTTGCAGGAGTCGGGCTACGTGCGATTGCAGAATGAGCGCGCTGTGGTCATCGCCGATGTCGGCGAGATCGGGCCGGACTACCTGCCCGGGCACGCCCATGCCGATACGCTCAGCTTCGAACTGTCGGTCGACGGACGCCGTGTTCTCGTCAACGCCGGCACTTCCTGCTACGACACCGGCCCCGAGCGGCTGTGGCAGCGCGGGACCGCCGCGCACAACACGGTCGAGATCGACGGCCAGGATTCGTCGGAAGTATGGAGCAGCTTCCGCGTCGCCCGGCGAGCGCACCCACTCGCCGTCGATGCCGGCGCGTCGGGTGGCGGCGTCTGGTTGACCGCGGCGCACGATGGCTATCGGCGTCTGCGCGGGCGACCGCTGCACAGGCGGCGCTGGGATCTGCGCGCGGATGGCTTGCTGGTGGAGGATATGGTCGAGGGCGATCACGAGAATGCGATCGCGCGTTTCCGCGTCGCGCCGACTTTCGATGTCGGCGAGGACGCGTTGCAGGACGAAGCAGGGCTTCGCATCCAGTGGTCGGCCGAAGGCGGGCGCCGCGTGCAGGTCGTCTCGGGGTTGTACTACCCGGAATTTGGTCTCAGCCGTTCCTGCGCGGTCATCGAGGCCACGCTACTGCGTCCGGGCATGCCGCTGTCCACACTGTTTGCTTGGCAGGACTGAAGCCATGCGGATCCTGTTCCTGTCCGACAACTTTCCGCCCGAAGGCAATGCGCCGGCGACACGCACCTACGAACATGCGATTCGCTGGGTGCGTGCCGGCCACGAAGTCACCGTCATCACCTGCGCTCCGAATTTTCCGGAAGGCAAGCTTTTTTCCGGCTATCGCAATCGTTTGCGATCCGTCGAAAACATGGACGGCATCCGCGTGGTGCGGGTGAAGACCTATATCACCGCCAACGAAGGCTTCGTCAAGCGCACGCTGGACTATCTGAGCTTCATGGTCAGTTCCGTCGTAGCGGGATTGTTCGAGCGGCGCCCCGACGTGGTCGTGGCGACTTCGCCGCAGTTCTTCTGCGCGCTCGGCGGTTGGGTGCTCACACGGTTGCGTGGGCTGCCTTTCGTGTTCGAACTGCGTGATCTCTGGCCGGCTTCGATCACCGCCGTCGGGGCGATGAAGCGCAGCCTGGCGGTGCGCATGCTCGAGAAACTGGAGATGTTCCTCTACCGTGCCGCCGATGCCATCGTGCCGGTGACGCATGCATTCCGCGACGAGCTGATACGGCGCGGCATCGATCCCGCCAAGATCCATGTCGTGTTGAACGGTGTCGATCTGTCCCGTTACATACCCAGCGATCGTAGCGAGATGCTCGCACGGCAATATGATCTTCAGGAGCGCTTCGTCGTTGGTTATCTCGGGACGCATGGCATGGCACATGGCCTGGATTCGGTGATCGAAGCGGCCCAGTTGCTCCGCGGGCGCAGTGACATCGCCTTCTTCTTCGCCGGCAGCGGGGCCGAACGTGCCCGTGTCGAATCGCTGGTCGAAGAACGCGGTCTCGACAATGTCCGCATGATTCCGCGGCAGCCGAAGGAAATGATGCCGCAGCTGTGGAGCCTGTGCGATCTCTCACTGATCCCGCTGCGCGACAACGAAGTGTTCGCGAGCGTCATCCCATCCAAGCTGTTCGAGGGCATGGGAATGGGCATTCCGGCGCTGATGTCGCTTCCGCAAGGGGAAGCGACGCAGATCGTCATCGAAACCGGTTGCGGCCGTTGCGTACCACCCGAGGATGCGCGCGCGATGGCGGATGCGATTGCGGGTCTGGCGGACGATTCCGACGAGCTGGCACGCCTGCGCAGCAACAGCTTGAAGGCCGCACCCGCTTATTCACGTGATCGCCAGGCCGAGCTGATGGCGGACATCCTGGCACGCGTCGCCGAACTGCCGGCATCGCAGCGGCAGGCCGCCTGAGGTCGCGTGTACCGTCATGCTGCAAGCATTGAGTGCATCGCTCGCATCGCTGAGCTATCCGCCATACCTGTCATTGACATTGGCGGTGTTCGCGGCGGTGGCATGGGGGGTGCGCTGGCGTTGGATCGCGAGCGCGTGCCTGGTCGTGGCGGTGCTGTGGACGACGATCTGGTCGTTCCCGATCACAGCCAATGGGCTGATGCGGTCGTTGGAGCGCGAAGGGCTGTCGGTGCCGTCGGACAAGCCGGCGCATGTCGATGCCATCGTCGTGCTCGGTGGCGGCACTGGCGCACCGGAATGGTTCGATGGCGGGGATGTCGATGCGGCGGTGCTTTCGAGCAGCCGCGTCGCGACTGGCGCTCGTCTGTGGCGACAGCATCACGTTCCCGTGATTCTATCGGGCGGTCCAGCGCAGCATGCGACGAGCGAGGCACGCATCATGGCCACGGCGATGGAGCATCTCGGTGTTTCCGATACTTTCTTGATATTGGAAGAGCGCAGTCGCAACACACGCGAGAACGCCAGATTCGTGGCGCGACTGGCGCGCGAGCGTGGCGTTCAGGCAGTGTTCCTCGTCACTTCCTCGATGCATATGCCACGCGCGGCATTGCTGTTCAGACGCCAGGGGCTGGAAGTGGTCCCGGTCGCCGTGAACGAATCCTCGCGCTATCGACACGAGACATGGTTGCCAACACGCAGCGCATTGCGTCGAAGTGGTCGCGCGCTGAAAGAGTGGGCTGGTCTGCTGATTACGAAAATGAATATTCAAAAGCACGAATGAATATTCGAATATCTGAACAAATAACATCTTGTAAACATCTCTCGCTCATTGCGTTTGAGTGTCTGGAGATGCGTGAAAAACAGGAAAAGCGCCCACAATCCGCAAATTGCGTGACGCAATTCGCTTCAATGCTAAACAACGTCCATTCACGCGCTTTTTCTGTCATCTGTGTGCAGGCTATACTCCGAACAGGGGACTGCACTTCTGACGATCATTTATCCGCTAGGAGCTTGTCTCATGAACAAAATTTTCTTCGCGTTGCTGGCAGTTGGATTCGCCGGTCAAGCAGCGGCCCAGGCCGCCAACGAGCAATCACAGCAGCCGCAACAGCAGGCCGCGTCGCAAGCATCGCAACCTGCGACAGCTGCATCGCCCACGCTGCCGGGTGCGCAGGGTGCGGCATCCGCCTCGCAGGGAACTCTGGCGCCGGCGGACACGGGCAATGGCGTCGCGGCAGCGATCGCTGGTGCATCCGGGCAGAACAACCGTGGCAACGATGGCACGGGCGGTACCGGCGGCACGGGTGGCACCGGCGGTACGGGCGGCAGCACCGGCACGCGCTAAGCGCGGATTCGATAAGCACGGGTTCGACAAGCACGCGCCCGATTGAATGTGGGAAGGTGCCGGAGGCTTCCGGCACCTTCGCTTCGCCTGTCATCAGGAATCATCATTTCACATGAGAATGCTAAACGGCCTCGTGGCCGTCGCTGTCGTCTCCGCCCTGAGCGGCTGCATCTGGGCGCCCGGCCAGCACATGGCGACAAATCAGTTCGTGCGCGACGGCTCCGTCGAGGAAGGTCATATCGTCCTCGTGCCCATCACGCCGAAGCTGATCGCGATGGATCGCGCGGTCGCGCCGCAGAACGAGTTGCCCACGGAACTTCGCGACTATCGGCCGGAACCGTACCGCATCGGCGCCGGCGACACGCTGTACGCAACCGTCTGGGATCACCCGGAAATCACCATGGCCGCGGGCACGCAACAGCAGCCACAGGCCAATGGGCGTCTCGTGCGTCCTGATGGCACCTTATTCTTCCCCTATGTCGGCAATGTGAAAGCAGCGGGACTGACGCTGGAAGAGCTGCGCGCCCAAATCACGCGCGAGCTGTCGCAATACGTCGCATCGCCGCAGGTGGACATCGGCGTCATCGAATACGGCAGCCAGATGGTCACGGTGCAGGGCGCTTTCGTGAAGACGGAACGCCAGCCGATCACCTCGACGCCGCTCACGCTCTCGCAGCTGATCGGCAACGCCACCGTCAATACCGAGCAAGCCGATTTGTCCGGGCTCGTGCTCACGCGCGACGGACGCGACTATCCTCTCGATCTCGATGCGCTCAACCGTGATGGGAAAACTGCTTCCGACATCTATCTGAAGGGCGGTGATCGCGTCTTCCTGCCTTACAACGATCGCAAGGAGGCTTACGTGATCGGCGAGGTGGTGCGGCCGATGGCGATCAACTTCAAGACCACCGATCTGAGCCTCACACAGGCGCTGGGACGGGCAGGTGGCCTCAACCAGACCACGGCCAAGGGCAAGTCCGTCTACGTGATCCGTGGCGTGGAGGACATGCAGAACGAACCGGCCACGGTGTATCAGCTCGATGCCGCTTCACCGGCGGCTTTCGCGATCGGCTCGCAGTTCCGCGTCAAGGCGGGTGATGTGGTGTACGTCGGTCCTGCGGGCGTGACGCGCTGGAACCGCTTCCTGGCGCAGCTGCTGCCGCTGTCGGGCATCATCAGCAACGCAGCGCGTGCGCAGAACGATCTCGGCAGTAATTAGACCGGGACTCCCTCATTTGCGCACGCCGGTCCGCTACCGACTGCCTGACAGGGGGCGCCGGATGAAGCACGGCGCTGCGCGCCTGCTCGTTCATCTGGCGTGGTTGTTCATCGTCGTCACGCTGGCGGGATGCACGACGTTGTCGTTGTCCAATCTCGACAGCCTCAAGCAAGCGGTTCGGCATCGACCAACGCTCACGCCCACAGCCGCGGAGGTTGCGGCACGGCCTTACTACCAGTTGCTGGCATCGACGCCGGAAGGCGATGCGCTGCTGGTGCTCGGCAACATCGATGGCGGGCGCGAGGCATGGTACGGCGCGAACGGCGTGATCGTGTTCATCGAGCATGGGCGCATCGTCAAGACCGCGGGCCTGAAGCAGAACCTAGACAATACGATGTCATCTGCGGATGATCCGTTCGTGGCCGGCCTGCATCGGCTGACGACACCGACGCAATACGTGCGCGTCGAAGACTGGACACCTGGATATCGCTTCGGCGTGCAAGTGCAGGCGCATCTGGCTTCCACTGGGCAAGACACCATCGAGATTCTCGGTGCCGCGCATCAGGTGATGCGAGTCGAAGAGCGTGTCGAGGCCGCGGCAGCGGGATTCAGCGCACGCAATCGCTACTGGGTCGATCCGCGCGATGGCTTCATCTGGAAGAGCGAACAGACGGTGGCGCCCGGACAGTCGATCACGCTGGTGCAATTGCGCCCTTATCGTCCGGTGAGGCAATGAAGCGGGAGAGTCGCGCACGCTTCAATCTTCGGAAGGCGGCCTGGGGCGTCGCCATGCTGGCGATCGTGTCCGCGGGAAGTGCGATTGCTCAAACCCGCGTCCAGGTCGAGGGTGAGGTCGATGCTCCTGGCATCGTCACGCTCGAGGGCAAGGCAAGGCTCGACGACGCGGCATTGGCCGCGAAAGTACGGTCGCATGCCTACGTGGCCGCCGCCGCGTGGCTTCGGCCTTCGCTGGTACCGCAGCAGACACGGCTCAAGGCGGGATTGTTGTTCGATCTCGACTTGCTGAAGACGTTGGCCGGACAGCACGGAGACACGAGCGCGGGCGATCTGGCGACGCGCATGGCGGACCAGTTGCGTGCGCTGCCGGTGACCGGCAGGCAGCCCGCATTGCTCGATGGCCGCGTCCTCGAGGTGGATGCGGCGTCGAACCTGCTCGTGTCCGAAGGCGATCGTCTCGTCTACCCCGCGCGGCCGGAGACTGTGCGCATCGTCGGTGCGGTCGAACACGATTGCGTTGTGCCGCATGTTCCATTGCAGGATGCGCGTCTCTATCTGCCGGGCTGTGTGGCCACGGTCGATGCGGATCAGGACACGATCCAGGTGATCCAGCCCGACGGACGCGTCTTCGAGCAGGGCATCGCGCTGTGGAATCGTGGCGCGCCGATCCCGCTCGCGCCGGGCGCTGTGTTGTACGTGCCACTGCGCAGGAGCCTGATCGATTCGATCGATCCCGCGTTCAACCGCGAAGTGGCCGAATTCCTCGCGACGCAGCCGTTGTCGGCCGCGAATTCCGGGCCGTGAGGAAGGGTCGCGTGAAGCGGAACGCCTGGCAGCGGAAACGGCGCACAAAGCACAGAAAAGGTGTTTCATCGCCGCGCGCTCATGGCGGCATCGAGAAACCTTCGGCGGACAAGGTCCGCAGTTTTCTCCTGGTCGGCACCGGATGGCTCGTCGTCGGTGCCGCATACGCGGGCGAGGCGCCCACGCAAGGCGATTTCGGCGGCGCGGGTCTCTGGCAGACGCCTTCGGCGCGCATGGCGGAGGAGGGCGAGTTGACGTTCACCGCCAACCGCACGGAGCCCTACACCCGCTACAACGTGACCCTGCAGCCGTTCGAGTGGCTGGAGACGAGCTTCCGCTACATCGCCGTCACCAACCGACCATACAGCTTGTCGCCATCGCTCAGCGGCGATCAGTCATACAAGGACAAATCGATCGACGCCAAGCTGCGCCTGATGAAGGAAAGCAGGTATTGGCCAGAAATCGCGATCGGCGGCCGTGATATCGGCGGTACCGGCCATTTCGGCAGCGAATTCGTCGTCGCCAGCAAGCGCTTCGGCGATTTCGATACCAGCCTTGGGCTCGCCTGGGGTTACATCGGAAATCGGGGTGATTTCAGCAATCCGTTCGGGATCATCGACGACAAATTCAAGACGCGTCCAGGACGCGACGATCTGTCGGGGACCGGCGGTGAATTCAACACGGTCCGATACTTCAGGGGGCGGCCGTCGCTGTTTGGCGGAGTTGTGTACCAGCGCCAGGGCAGTCCCTGGGTCATCAAACTGGAATACGAAGGCAACGATTACAAGCACGAGCCCAGGCCGAACAGCCGGCGGAACGAGCCTCAGTTCAGCACGCTGGAACAACGTTCGCCGTTCAACGTGGGCGTGGTCTACCGGGTCAATCGCAATCTCGATCTGAGCGTGGCCTACGAGCGCGGCACGACGACGATGTTCGGCCTGACACTTCATACGAACATCGGCAACACGCGTGGTCCGACCAAGGCGCTGGATCCGCCGCCACCCGAGCGTGTCGCCGAGACGGACGCGGAGAAGCGTTCCGCCGAGCAGGTGGACTGGTCGGCGGTCAGTCGCCAGTTGCACGCCAATGCGGGCATCCGCGTTTCGAAGATCGCCTTGCGTGGGCGCGAGTTGCTGGTGACCGGGGAGCAGGACCGTTATTTCTATCCGGCCAAGGGACTCGGTCGCGCTGCTCGCGTCCTCGACAAGCATCTCGATGCGGACGCGGACTGGTTCACCGTGGTGTCGACCCGCGAAGGGCTGCCGGTGGTCGAAAGCAGCGTCGACCGGAATCGCTTCAACGCATTCCTCGATCACGACATCGATCTGAAAACATTGCGTCTTTCGGTCGAGCAGAACGCGCCGTTGGCCGCGCCGGAGAAGGTGCTGTATCGGCCGGAGCCGGATCGCTACACCGGTGGTTTTTCGGTCAGCTACAGCCAGAACATCGGCGGCCCGGACGCTTTCGTTCTCTATCAGCTGGGTGCGAATTACGATGCGGAATTCCGCTTCACCCCCAATCTCTGGTTCAACGGAACGCTGCACGGCAATGCGGTCAACAACTACGACCGCTTCAAGTACACCGCGCCGAGCCGGCTGCCGCGCGTGCGCACGCATATCCGCGAGTACCTGACCACGCGTCGCATCACCATGCCGATCTTCCAGCTGACCGCCACGCGCCGGCTCGGTGTCGATTGGTATGGAATGGCCTATGCCGGCATGCTGGAAAGCATGTACGGCGGCGCCGGTGGTGAAGTGCTGTATCGGCCGTTTGGCGAACGCTGGGCGATCGGCGCGGACGTCAACTGGGTCAAGCAGCGCAGTTTCGAGCAGGATTTCAGCTTCCGGAACTACAACGTCGTGACCGGGCACGTCACGGGTTATTTCGACCTCGGCTACAAGGGCAAGGACATCACGCTCGCGGTCAGCGCCGGACGTTATCTGGCACGTGATTGGGGTGTGACCTTCGATGTTTCACGCTCGTTCCGTAACGGTGTGCGCATGGGTGCCTATGCCACCTTCACCAATGTCTCCTCCGCGGAGTTTGGTGAAGGCAGCTTCGACAAGGGCATCTACGTGTCCATTCCCTTCGATTTGATGCAGGGACGCTCCACGCCGAACCGCGCACGCTTCACCTGGGCACCGCTGATTCGCGACGGTGGTGCCAAGCTGGCAAAACAGTATTCGCTGTACACACTGACCGAGGATCGCGACAGCGATCTGTTCAACGACAATATCGACAAGATCGGCGAGTAGAGGGGAGCGGGAATTCAGGCGGCTTGCAGTTGCGCTGCTTGCTGCAGGCCGCTCTGCAGGGATTTTTCCGCCTGCTCCGGACTGACTCTGACCCCTTCGGCGCGGACGACATCGATCTGCGTCACGCCCAGGAAACCGAAGAGGCTGCGCAAATGGCTTTCCTGATGTTCCCACGTTGCCGTGGGACTGCCGGGTTCGTAGATGCCGCCGCGCGAGGAAGCGATGATGACGCGCTTTTCTCCGAGCAGGCCTTGGGCGCCGGCCTGGCTATAGCTGAATGTCTTTCCGGGCATCGTGATCGCGTCCAGCCACGATTTGAGCTGGCTGGGAATGCCGAAGTTGTACATCGGCGTGCCGATCACGATGACATCGGCGGCCAGGACTTCCTCCAGTACCGAGGACAATACTTTCGCATCGCGCTGGAATTCAGGCGTCTGCTGTCCTTGGAAAATGCCCGCGGCGATGTTTCCTGAGAATTGTGGGACGGGATTGGCCGCCACATCCCGATAGGTCACCAGCGCTTGAGGGGCGAGCTCGCGCAGGCGCGCGACGGCAGCGGCGGAAAGTGTGCGGCTGAACGACTGTTCGCCATTGATGCTGGAATCGATATGGAGGATTTTCATGTGCCTTGGGAATATTGCCTTGGGCACACGAAACTATTGGCGTACAGTGTTTCCTTCAAGAAGGATTATTTTTCTGACCTAGTATGGAAAACCATACCGACCAAGATATTTGCACCGGTTCGCAGGAAAGCGTGTTCGCCTTTCACGACGAAGTGCGCAAGGCGATCCAGTCAATCGGTGGAAAGTGGAAGCTGGAAATCCTCTGGCTTTTGAGCCGGCGCACGTATCGCTTCAACGAATTGCGGCGCGCCATTCCGGGTGTGACGCAACATATGTTGACGGCGCAGTTGCGGGAACTGGAAGCCGACGGTCTCGTTCGCAGAACGGTGTATCCCGAGATTCCACCGCGCGTGGAATACGAAGTCACCGAGGAAGTGAAGCAATTGCGCCCCGTGTTCGAGGCGGTTTTCACTTGGGCGGCCGCACGGCGGCCAAATCGCGAAACCAGGAAAACGGCCGCGCCGAAAAATAATCCGGCGCGTGTCCTTCCAAACCTGAGTCAAGGATAGAGAGGGCGGCGAGCCGTCAACTCGTTGCTTTCTTCACGAGTTCGGCGATCCTCGCCTCCTCGGCGGCGGTCAACTTCTTGAGCCCGAAGGCGACCGGCCATAGGGCGCCATCGTCGAGATTTGCCGTGTCGCTGAAACCGAGGGTCGCGTATCTCGAGTTGAATTTCTGCGCGCTTTGGAAGAAGCAAACGACTTTTCCGTCCTTGGCATACGCGGGCATCCCGTACCAGGTCTTGGGCGACAGCGTGGGTGCGTTGGCCTTGACGATCGCGTGGATCCGGGTCGCCAGGGCGCGATCCGACTCGGACATCTCGGCGATCTTCGCGAGCACGTCGCTTTCACCATCCGCCTTGGCTTTCTTTCCACGTGCGTTGCGGCTTGCTTCCGCTTTCAGCTCCTGAGCGCGCTCCTTCATGGCCGCGCGTTCTTCGTCGGTGAATTTTTCAGGCTTCTTCTTGCTGGCCGCAACGGTGCTCTTGGTGGACTTCGACGTGTCTTTCTTCGGGCTCATGGAAACCTCCTCGTGCGGATTCGAATCAGCGCAGTTGTTGGATACGGATCATGTTGCCCGCGGGATCGCGGACGGCGCAGTCGCGGGAACCCCAATCCTGTTCGATCGGCTCCTGCATGATCTCGGCGCCCTTGCTCTGAAGCCGCGCGAAGACGCCATCGAGATCGGGTGTGGCCAGCATGAGCGAGGCGTACGTGCCCTTGGCCATCATTTCGGCGATCGTGCGGCGCTCGTCGTCGGTGATGCCGGGCGTGGCCTCCGGCGGATACAGGACGATGGAGGTCCCGGGCTGGCCGGGAGGGCCGACCGTGATCCAGCGCATCCCCTGGTACCCGACGTCCTTGCGCACCTCGAAGCCGAGGGTGTCGCGGTAGAACGTCAGGGCGGCATCCGGATCGTTGTGCGGAAGGAAGGAGGAATGAATGCTGATGTCCATGGCGGGCGTGCTCGGTGTGGATGAGGCCGTCATGCTAGATCGGGTTCGGGAGTCGGCGCTTCTCGATTCCTGATCGGTCTGGTCACTTGTTTCGCGATGCATGGCGGCATCCCGGCCGTCGCGCGGGCCGCATCGCGCCGATAAACGCTGGGCGGCACGCCGACCAGTTCGGTGAAGCGGGTGCTGAAGGTGCCCAGCGACGAGCAGCCGACGGTGAAGCAGACGTCGGTGACGCTGAGGTCGCCGCGACGCAGCAACGCCATCGCGCGTTCGATGCGCCGTGTCATCAGATAGCTGTACGGCGACTCGCCGTAGGCGAGCCGGAACTGACGGCTGAGATGGCCAGCCGACATGTGCACGCCGCGTGCCAGTGCCTCGACATCCAGCGGCTGCGTGTATTCGCGATCGATGCGATCGCGAACACGGCGCAGCCGGGCAAGGTCGCGCAGATGTTGCGCTGCGGAAGGGCTGCTGGTCATCCGTGCGATCGTGCCATGTCGCGCTGGCGCATACCAAGGGCGCGTGCAAGACACTTGGCCAAACGCTATTCCACCGTCACGCTCTTGGCGAGATTACGCGGCTTGTCCACATCGGTGCCGCGGGCCAGGGCGGTGTGATAGGCCAACAGCTGCACTGGGATCGTGTGCACGATCGGGCTCAGCACGCCCACATGCCGCGGCGTGCGGATCACATGCACTCCCTCCGACTCACCGAAGTTGCTGTCCTGGTCCGTGAACACGAACAGCACCCCGCCTCTGGCGCGAACTTCCTGCATGTTCGACTTCACCTTCTCCAGCAGGCTGTCCTTCGGGGCGATCACCACCACCGGCATTTCCGCATCCACCAGCGCCAGCGGGCCATGCTTCAGCTCGCCCGCCGGATACGCCTCGGCGTGGATGTAGGAGATCTCCTTCAGCTTCAGCGCTCCCTCCAGCGCGATCGGGTAGTGCACGCCCCGGCCCAGGAACAGCGCATGCTGC
>NZ_JAJAVH010000109.1 GCF_020511115.1 Luteimonas panaciterrae | reverse complement strand
CCTCTGAGATGATTTGGTACGGTATCCTCGATATCTTCACCATCCCCGTCTTCCTGGCAGTGTTCCTCTGGGAACTCCGTGGTGTCGACTACTCCGCGTTTGGCTTGCGCTCGGGCAAGTACACCGACAAGCACGCGAACTCCGACCGCGAGAAGGGACCTGAGCCCTCTACTCAACCGGCCGCACAGGCCACGCAGTAGACGGCGCTCTGCTCTGTTATGCT
>NZ_JAJAVH010000011.1 GCF_020511115.1 Luteimonas panaciterrae | reverse complement strand
GCCGTGCTTTGGTGCCGTGTCGGCAATGACCCCTGCGCCTTGACCATAGTTCCTCAGGTGCCATTGGTACTTGAATAGCGGGTCGCTGCCGGCCTGGGCTTCCTGCGCACTCGCCGGAACCGTCGTCGTAATGGCCGCCATCGCCCCCAGCAGGGCCAACGACAGCCGGGAAACTGTACTCATTCTGCGTTGACGCATCGTTGCTTCTCTCCAAACTTGTTGATAGGCGCAAGCCTCACGCAAGGCCCGGCGTTTCTCTGCCTCGCCGACGCGTACGCGGTGCGATTCACCGATAGCCCGGCGACACGACCGAGCCAGTGAAGTAGATGGTGCCATCGGCGGCATTAGCCGTCAGTGGTGCAATGGCTAGCGCTGCTATGCAACAAAGCTTGCTGTACTTCATTCGAATGTTCTCTCCTCAACAAAGCAATCAGCCTCACTCAGTGAGGTTGTAATCTAGAACGTATTCGAAATAGCGCCCCCCTACTCTGCCGACGTGAATTTCCTCCACAGCGAGCGTTTCACCCCGATGCCATCAACGATTCGGAACCCTGGTTCTCGCTCTGGAGTTCCCTGGCGCATCAAGGAGATGTGTATTCAGCGTCTTTTGCTGCTGTACCTCACGTTGTCGCTGCCATTGCCTCCAACCCGGAAAAGACAAGTTCTTCATACTTCCAGTTCCCGGCCTGGGTCGAAATCTGCCGACAGCACCAAGACACTCCCGTCCCTGAAGATCTAAAGCAAGCCTACTTTGACGCATTGGGCCAGCTACCCGCATTGGCGGCTGCCGCTGCATCACGGCCATGGGGCAACGACATGGTTGCCTGCGTGCTTGCTGCAATCGCCATAGTCAAAGGTAACGTATCTGTGGCCGAAGCGGCGCTAGAATTGTCGCCAGAAGGAGCCGCTTCATACCTACAATGGCTTGCAGATCAGTAGTTCGGAGATGGAACGTCTTGCCGTACTCGAAATAGCTGACGAATAGAACAGATGAACAAGAGCATCGCAGCTTTGACGCTTTTAGCTTTGGCAGGCTATTCCGCCGAGCGTCCTACTACTTTTGAGAAGCCATTCGATCCCAATGCTCCGGAGCTAGGCTGCCCAACTTTGCCCTCAGAATTTGACATCTCAATCACGGGGAAAGAAGGCATTGATTTCTGGTCCTGTTATGCGATCAACAACAAGACGGGTAAGCAAGCATTCCATGTGTACGTCGGCAACCATCCTGACGTCCCGGACAATCTGCGCTACACAGGAACGACCTCCACGGTGCATGGCAGCCTATCGTGGTTTCGGCCTCCTATGGCCGTCAAGTCTTCCCCTTGGGATCCAAAGCCCTGGATTACATTCATCCCAACCGGCGATCTCCGAATGTCCGTGATGGTAGTGACCTTTACTGCCACACCGCAAGATTTGCCCCGAATCGCTGACACAATTGCACAACTCAGGCAATGAGCTGCGTGGGCAGCATACGAAAAACATGAACTGGATATGCGCCACATGCGGAAAGGAAGAAGATGGTTTGCCGCTTTGCTTTGGAGCCGAAGCGCCCTGGCGACTTCTCGTTCCGGAGAGTGAATTCGCAAGTCGTGTCGACCTGACGGGAGATCAATGCGTTGTGGATGAAAAGGCGTTCTTCATCCGCGGCCATATTGAGATTCCCATCCACGGTCAACCAGAATCGTTGGCCTTTTCGGTTTGGTCCTCTCTCAGTGAGAAAAGCTTTCTGCACATGTCTGACCGATGGGTGTCCGAAGACAGAGGCAGTGACGCACCGTACTTCGGCTGGCTGTCTAGCTCAATTCCAGCTTACCCCGACACCCTCAATCTCAAGCTATCCGTCCAGTCTCGTGATCCAGGCCTGGTTCCGTTATTCACTGTGAAATCCGCCGAACATCCACTCTGGCTAGATCAGCAGCATGGCATCATTGCTCACCGCTGGCACGAGATCGCACATAAGTTACTGGGCCACAGATGACAACAGACAATAGCGAAGCCGATCGGATCGACTCAAGATACGCCCAGCACCTCTTCTGGAATTGGTTCGAGCAGAATGAGGCCAGATTCCGAAATGTCGAAGTTCCTTCTTGCCTTCAAACCTGCTTGCGGCTTCGACTATACCGTCGATTATTCAGGCATTACGTTCAGCCCGAAAGCAACCTGGTTCAGGCCAGTCAAACTATCCGACGCACCCAGTGCTTTAGGCATATGCGTCGCATATGCTCATTTCGCAGAGAGTCGCAGACAAGAGTATCTGAACGGCACATACATCATGCTCGACTGCGCATTAGGTGAGCTTGCTCTAGCGGAGCAAGTACATTACGTCGAGGTCGAAGCGCTTCCGTCCAGCCCCGAGACGAGCGGCTATCAACCTCTAGTAGAACTGACTCGGTATTTGGAACCATCGATATGAATGCCGCACAGTTCGTCAACTTCTGGAAAAACGAGAAGGACTCATATCTGACGCTGCTTCGCAAAGGTGACCTTCTCGCCTCGAAGCAGATCGCCAGTCTTAGCTTATCGGCATCTCAAACTGAAATTCTTAATACGGCCCTGGACACGGTTCTAACCGACATCATGTACACGCTCCTGTTGGGGCTTGATGGCAGCACACAGATTGGCGGAATACAGCATAAGTACGAGATCCGAGACGAGAGCGGGAACAGCATTTCCCCCGACGGCGAACTAGAAGCCGAAGCCTTTGTACAATTCCATGCCCACTCTTGAGCTTGCTCGAAATCTGATCCAACGAGTCATTCTAATGAGCATTCTCGCGAGCATCTTTGGCCGCGCCGGAGCGGCAGAGCCTCAAGCTGGTAAATTGATCAAGGAAGATGATCCTTTCGTAGACGTTGAGCTACCTATAGCCGACCACAGTTTCTCAAAGAACGGCGCTCTGACTGTAATTGCCCGGGGTAAGATCAACGGCCAGATCGTCGCTATTGCAGTTGATCTGGAGGACGAGTGGAGATCGCAAGCACTTGAAGATGCCGACCTGACACTGTATTGGGGAAACGGTTCTATCCGAAGCCTTGGCGAGGAGAGTGACGCGTTCTTGCATTTGCTTGCCCATGAGTATGGGCTCGCCAGGCCAGTGTCAAAAATGGCAATCCGCACCAAAGTGACCTTGGTGAGCTTTGGTACCGATCCGCGCCGCCTCAAGTCTGAACCTGCAAAGATCAAGGCGTTCTTTGAGCACAATGGATCAGACAGCTATGCGGAGGCCTTCATCAACATCGACCTTGGCAACAAGCTCCTCGAATTTCGCGACAAGGATCCCGAGTATCATCAAGGAGTCGTGTCATCCCTGTCAGCCCCTTCTTAAAGCCTCATGAACCCAGAGGCGAATCGCATGATTACACGAATGGCCTCAAATTTTCTTCATTGATCACGACGCTGGCAGCCAGATTCACGGCGTCGACGAATGCCGATGGCAGGTAGGAGACCGCATCGATTGCCTCCGTCGCTACGCCTTGCTCCCGAAATTCGACGCGATATGCGAGGCGTGTACATGAGGTCTGCGGCGGAGCCGCATAGATAAAAAGCATCAACAGATGCTCGCTCTTCTCTCCCGCCGGCACCAATCGATGCACCGCGACACCGCCAGTCAACGCTGTCCCTTGGTCCACCAGCTCTTTGAACTTGGCCGCGCAAAGTGATGCGGCTTCCTCGACAGACAGTCCCTTGGCCATTGTGTGCAGGAATTCACCGTTCTGCGTGATTGCCCCACCGAAAGGGACAAAGGCGCCGTCCCGTTGCAAGTACCGTTGCGCGGTCTGCGCCATCTCCAAGACCAGGGCTTCCTGTGCCTGCTCAATCGTAATCATCTTGCCTACCCAAACTCCTACAGCTGCACCGCTTGATAGTAGGGGAATCCCTCCTCAGTCGGGATGGCGTAGACAACCGGGCAGCCCGATGCGACCGCTCCGAGATCCACCCACTGCGGATTGGCTGATTCGATCAATCCGCGCTGCCACAAGACCGTCAGATGATTGATCTTGTTGGCGAGGGTTACGGCTGCTTCCTCATTCCCGCATGCCTGATACCACACCACCAGCGCCGGCTGCGTGATCCCACAATCTCCTGGAAGGACCCGCACTGCCCTCTTCCGCAGTGCGTCCATCTCTTCGTAGTTCTCGGCGAATGTGACGATGTAAGGACCTTCGCGCCGGGTCGCGTAGATGCAGGCCAGCCACTCCGATGTGTTAGATGCAGCTGCGACCGTCATAGCGGCCGCTCGAACATGCACAACACCAGATCCAAGAACGGATCCCAGCTCATGTCCTTTCCCCTGATGACCTTTCCATTGTCGCCTCGATAAAGCTCCGTCGTGACCGAAGGACATAGTGCAAAAAAATAGCGTGTGAACGCCAGATCATCGTACATGAAGACATGTGCGATCGTTCGTAGGCAAATGCCGAATTAAAAATAGCCAATCGCTTTGTATATTGAGACGCAAGCAAACATCACTTCACGCAAATGCGCAGGTACGTCATCATAATTTTCAGTTTTCGATGCACTTCAATCCATCTCGCACTGGACCACAAGTGCTCCTTCGCTTCGGGAATTCCCTAATTTAGGAATCGACAATCCTGTGACGCAGATTAACGGCCTCGCGGTCACCGCTTGGATACGCACGCCGCATTCGACAACAGGCAAAGTCACAGAAGGCCCGACCACAGCTGCGCCTGCCAGCGTTACCCCGCCCCGCCCTACGGCCGCTGAGACGGTCATGGATTTCGGTCCTGTTGCCAAACTGTTCGACGACCTGGTCGAGCGCAAGGCCGCCGGCCAGACAGATGTGATTAGCGCGTGAAACTGTCACATTGTCTTCACCTCATAAAGACAGCCTTTTTGCTCCTGGAATTAAAACGTGAAAGAGGGGTGGGGAGGCAAAGGGGGTTGCACGTTTATAGACGTGCCGCATTTGCAGATGCCATCCAATGGCTTTTGCCTGTGAGGCATTCAGAGTTCTCACGAGCCATTTCACTGAATGTTGCAGCCTCCTAAAACTGGAGAAATTTATGAGATTGACCAGTACTTGTTTCAAACGCTTCCTAGTTTATTCCATTTATTTTCTAGCAATTGCTATTCTTCCATTCGCCAATGCCGCTCCTCCGCAACCAGCCAAGCCAGATTCATGGCTGTACAGGGTAGATACGAGGGGTCCTGATGATATTTTCCGAAACGGATTCGCTCCAAGAGGGAATAGTAGTAATTTGGTGGATCACTTTCTACATACACGCTGGGGAGCGAAGATTAATACTAGGTTTGTGAGTGTGACAGACAACCATGAAACCGCTGTACGCTTTGCCGCAGATATTTTAGACGCTATGGCTAACAGTGAAGAGAATCTTCCGGATCTAGATCACGTATATATATATAGGATCAGGCCAAGCTTCGAATTTTACAATATGCAATACAGCATGGAAGAATTCGTCCGAGCAACCAGAAACAATGGAATTCCTGGCGTCACCCCTGCCGATGCCCAGACAGGGCTTATCACGCCAGTAGAAAATGGTTTAGAGCATTTTGCCTGGGAACGTGAGTGGGTCTGGACTGGACGCGGAGGAATTCCGGCTTCTCAAATTGAATCGGTTGAGGAAGCTTGGATGAGCGATGAGCCAGACGCTAGCCATCCAGATTATAATATTAATATTCCCTCTGAATTATCAGAGACCAATCGAAATTTTACACAAAATCAGCCGCATGATTGGAATGTAGCCCCATTTACTCCTGCTCTCCCCCCAGCCCCCGGCGCTAGTGTTTGGTATACTGCTGATGTATATACAAGAGCGATCCCATCAACCTCGGGGGAAGGAGGTTCAAGAGGGCGGCAACTTTTAAATACGAGTATGGTGCCATTTTGTGAAGATATGTATCGAGATGCTGCTAACCGATGTCCGTCGCATTCGCAACAAAATCCTAACGGATGTGAAGCCGTGCGGCTTGATGAACAGGCTATTGCGAACGCATGCGAGGCAATAGTTGTCAAATTGGACTATGTGCCAATGCCAAAGAAATGATGATGCTCTAGGATGCCTTCTAAAAAAGATTGCCACAGGAGCTTTCTTTCCGGCACATTGTGTAACGTGAGTATTTAGCCGATAGTCCGCCCCTGACTCGGGGGCGGACTCTTGGATTTTCGTTAGATTGTGGCTGCAGCACCGGAGACACAGATGTTCGCTTATTACAGCGTATCAAGTTGTCCGCATTACAGCTAACCGACAAGCTTGAGAACGCCTTCAGGACGGCCAACTGGCGATACCGGCACTTGTTGGAAAAGGGTCTAACATCCAGGTAAATAGTAGGAAGTTAACGCCTGTCTTCGAAGAAGATTACGAGCAAGACCCGCAGGCTAATCAATTCCTCGAGTCGCACAGAGTGAGCTCAGTAGTCAGACGACGTCTCGTTTGGGGGTTTCTTACGCTGGCTACTACACATGGCTGGAACGACTGATTTCCGATCGAGCTCAGGATGGATGACGCCCGATTGTTTCGCCTGGTTGGATAGAGGAACGGCCGCCTGCTTCATTCGCTTCTATTGCTTGCTGCACTTTGCGCTGCGGCAGCGAACGGATGGCACCCGCGTTGGCACGGCCATAAGCGTACCAGCGCACCCGGGCCTTCGGCGGTAGTAATCATGTCGATGACCTCCCATCTGGACAGCCCCTTTCGGACGGCAAATAACGGACTGGATCTCCTAGCATTTCGATGGTGATGCGATCGCGGCACGTCCGTCTCACTTGAATGCGCACCATCCATGACATGGAGACCAAGCACGCAACGGCGCCCAGTCCGGCAAAAAAAGACCTCTCCTCCAGGCGATTAGGGGGAGAGGATAAAAGGAGAGGAAACTACTCTCACAAGCTTATGAACGTCATTGGCGCCTGTGGACAAGCCAGCCTTCTCCGTCCAGTGGCACATTGGCCACGTCAGATGATTGATCTCGTTGACCAAAGACACGGCCGCCTCCTCGCTCCAGCACGGCCGGTACCACACAACAAGCGCGGGCTGGGTGATTCCACAATCTCCTGGGAGCACCCGCACCGCTCTCGTTCGCAATGCATCCATCTCCACATAGTTCTCAGCGAAGGTGACGATGTACGGGCCTTCGCGCCTGGTCGCGTAGATACAGGCAAGCCACTCCGATGCATTGACCTTGTCGGCGGCTGTCATGGCATCTGTCCACTGCGCTTCAACTTGTCCTGCGCGCATCCCGGTGCCGATCGACGCACCCTCTTCTGCAACCGACTCAATCCGCGCAACGCCTGATCAAAGAACAGATCCCGTCTCATGTCCTTCCCCCTGATGACTTTTCCATTGTCGCCTCGATAAAACTCCGTCGTGACTGAAGGACATCATGCAAAAACAAGACGCGTGAATGCCAGATCATCGTACATGAAGACATGCGCGATCGTTTATCGGCAGGTGCCGAATTTACAATAGACCATCGCTTTGTATCTTGAGACACAAGTAAACATCACTTCATGCAAATACGCCGGCACGTCACCCGTATTTTGCCCTTCAACGGGCCTCAATCCATGTCACACCTGGATCACAAGCGTCCTTTCACTTCGGGAATTCCCTATTTTTGGAATCGACAATCCTGTGACGCAGGTTAACGGCCTCGTGGTCACCGCTTGGATACGCGCGCCGCATTCGCCACATTCGGCCATGGGAAAAGCCACAGGACAAAGGTCATGACGCGCATCGAATCAATACAACAACTCAGGCAGACGGTACTGCGCAACATCAAGACCTATGGCTGGCACTGCAACCATGTGTTTGCGGATCAAGAGCAGTCCGGGTTCTCCTACACCATCGGTCTCTATGAGAGCTATGGGCATCCCGAAATGATCATCTTCGGCCTGCCGCATACGATCACACACCCGATCCTGATTGATATTGCGGATGCGGCCAAATCCGGCAGACCCTTTGATCTCAGCAAACCCACCGACGCCCTGATCGTCGACTACAGTTGCTGCTTTGCCGAGGTTTCGGCTGACCGCTATGAAGAGCACGCGACCGCTGCGCGCTGGTACTACAGGGACAAACCCTTTCCGGCCTATCAAATCATCTGGCCTTCGCGCGAAGGCCTCTTCCCTTGGCACCCATCAGCGACCGGGCAATTCCGCGCGGTGCAGCCTGTCATTGCCCTGCACTCTGCTGCCTGACACTCCCTGACCTCTTGCACCGACTGATCCAGTGCATTCCTAGGGTTCACCCTAGGGTGTCGCAACACTTGACGCGTGTCAGAATGTGATCGTGAGCAATCCTGCTTCCTATCAAAGGAGTGATTCTGATGGGTGATTCCACATCAGGCGTCGGCGGCGCCAACGGCTCTAACGGCGCGAATACAGCCGACTCAAGAGACAACGCTGCCGACGATGCTGCAACGGAATCGTTGGTGAAGGCAGCCGATAGCGATTTCCAGGCGCGTGAAAACGCTAAAAATGCTGAAGATGCTGCGGCGGCGGGGAATGTCTGCGCGGCAGAAACCTCAGCCGCCCGTGCCAGTACTGAGGCCCAAAAGGCACAGCAGGCGGCGGATGAAGCCGCAGCAATTGATAAAACCAACCCTACCTCTTTCACCAAGGAGGCTGCCAACGCAGCGCAACAGGCTGCTGATTCAGCCGCCGCTGCCGCAACTAAAGCAGAAGCGGCTGCAGAGAGCGCCAGACAGAAAGGCGGCACGATCGGCTGCGTATCGGAAGCATCCCCACCGAGCCCGACACAAGGCTTGTCCTTGGGCACCATCAATCAATTGAACTTCAGCTAGCATCTGAATTTCGCTGCGCACGTACATCAAAGGCCGGGCCATACCCGGCCTTTTCGTTTCCGATCGCATCTGACTCGTTTACGACTGCTCCACCTACCGCGAAGTGCTGGCCGCCCCGAAGCAAGCTCCAGGGCACACACACCGTCGGTCCACATTCCGCCACGGAACAGCAGCCCGGTCCGTATGTGCTGCCAGCAAAATCACCCTACCACGCTCTCCACCGAAATCGTTTCATGCATTCCTCAAAAAACGCTTGCGCTGCTCCGCCCAATCCATCGGCGTGCCGGTGGACAGTTCCATCAAGGTCCATTCCGGCGGCAACGTTTCCTCAAGGATGCCGTGCACCACTTCCGGCGCTAGCGCGGTCAGCGTCAGGCAGCGGCTCATCGTCGCGCGCTCCACGCCTTCGAGTTTCGACAGCGCCGTGATCGAGTCCACCTCCCCCGACGCCAGCCGGGCGACCCAGCGGGTACCGCGCGCCAGCGCCAGCTGCAGAGACGTGGGCGCGTTATTCAAGGACGGCGGGACCCATCAATGGTTTGGCTCCCCTTCGGACGACAACGCTTAAGATAACGCTGACGGCGCTTCAAATAAGTAACGAGCAAAGAAATAGCCCCGGATTCTTCCGGGGCTACTCAACTATTACGCGCTTGTTTCTGAATCTTACTTTTTCACTTGTTCAACATCGCCCACTTTAACGGAACCTGAGCTACCACCACCGCCGGGCGTGCCGCCATGTCCACCACCACCGCCGCCAGTCCCACCCGTTGGTGGACGCGTAAGAACGCGATTCTTGACCTCGACTTCATAATAGTTTCCATCTTCGGTTTGCTCATAGGTCACACATATCGAGCTATTACACACAATTACCAAGTCGCCGGGTGAAAATCCGATGATAGCAGGCCCCACTTCATTCTCATATTTATTGATGATGCTTTGAGTGACTCGATCAGGAACCGGACGCCCGATCTCAGCGCAGCTATCGCATACATATGGACCGTATTTTTTTGGTTGCCCCAGCGCATTGCTGAATGCTTGATGGGTAAAGAAAATCAACCCAACGAGAATCAACGCAAACAAACCTTTCAACTTCATTTCTTATTCCTTGTTAAAAAACTCACTTACAACACCTGTTATAAATTTCCTGGGAAAGGTTCGCCCCCCTCTTCAGTTCATCTGATGACAGTTGATTTTCGTAGGACCGAAGAACACTAGACATATCCAGCTCTGGCGATGCCATCTGCGCAGCTTTGTAATATGCGTAGGCATTCACCATGTTCTTGTCAAAAAGAACCCCCTCACGATATGAACTACTCAGCGACATCAGAGCTTCCACGCTGCCATGATTGGCGGCATTCAGAAGATAAGCGCTCGCTTTTTGCTTGTATCTCTTGACCTTATCTGGGTCTTTGAGTCTATCTGCCGCCCCACCGATGATCGACTTTGAATCTGTCGAATAAGCCAGCTGCGCTTCAAGAAGACCATTGTCAGCCGCCAACTCCAGCCATTTGCTACGGCTTGAATAATCCTCCCCCTGCAATCCCTCGCACTCGATCAGTTCCCTTTCCGTCGCCGCTTGATCGATCGTGATACCTGCTTTTCGGTACGCCTCTTGCACCTCGGGATCTGTCGGCCTCATCGCGCCCAGGCATGAATGAAGCTTCATATAGATCAGGAAAGAGGCTTTTGCATCTCCCGCTTCCGCAAGGGGTTTCAGTTGATTGATGACGTCTACGGCGTTGCCTGACGGCGGGTCGTAGCTTTGCATCTTGAGCCTGCGTCCTGCATGCCCAGTCTTGATCGATTGAACGTCATGGGTAGATGGAGGGAGAGCGCCAGTGTCTGCTGAATTAGCTACTTCGATTCTGTCGAGAGTCACCTCTTCTCGATTCTGGCTAGTCGAATGCAGATAGATGCTGATGCCGATCGCCAGCGCGATCACTGTTACTGGTATCCAATATTTCTTGCCTAACACTACTGAACCTCATGTCCTTGCCGTATGGCGCCTAGCGGGCAGCATGCCCTGCTCCAGGGGCTGTCGGGTTAACTTTTTATCTAACAGAGAAACGGCTATGGGTACCAACTACCCTACCGATGCCGATCAGCAATATAAGCTCAGGAGCGAATTCGCCAACCTGCTGACGAGTACTTTGTATAGCGGCACCGATTGCACATGTGTGCTCGGCATTGATGCCCCTTCGGACGCTAACGCTTAAGAAAGCGCTTGCGCTGCTCCTGCCAATCCATCGGCGTGCCAGTGGATAGTTCCATCAGGGTCAACTCTGGCGGCAGCGTTTCTTCGAGAATGGCGTGCACCACTTCCGGTGCCAGCGTGGTCAGCGTCAGGCAACGGCTCATCGTCGCGCGCTCTACGCCTTCCAGTTTTGACAGCGCCGTGATCGAGTCCACCTCTCCAGACGCCAGCCGGTCGATCCAGCGGGTACCGCGCGCCAGCGTTAGCTGCAAGGGCGTGGGTGCGTCATTCCAGGACGTCGGCGCCCATCCTTCGCCATTGGGCAAGATGACCGCCTTGCGTGCGCCACGGCGCCGTAGCGCGATCGGAATCACCACTGAGTAGCCGCGGTCACTGCTGAGCGTGATTTCTGCCTCCCCGATCCGCAAGTACTCGTTGCTCATGCCGCGACCTTGCTGCTCGCCGTACCGCTCAAGCACGTGGCCAGGGGGAAACCCGCAGGCTTTACATCCGCCGGTCGATCTTGTAGACGATGATGCCGTCGATCCGAACGACCTCGACGTCCTTGATGAGGATATGATGGAGGCGGACAGTTAGATGCCCGATGCACTACTCGCCCAGATAGAGGAGGCCGCGACCCTCGATCAACCTGAGGAGCTACCAGTGATCGTGGTGCAAATCGTGTTGACTGTCCATTATCGCCGCATCTGAAGCGAACTTCGCGGCGTCGAGCGCACCTGCCCGATCACCTGACCGGGACTCGGCAGGAAGATTTCGTGCCTCGAATGCCGAAGTGCGCTCACGCCCTTCCTGTTGATACAGACGCAGGAACGCAGCGTGCTCGATGCCCTGCATCGAATCACCACGGACACGGCCCGTCTACAACACACGCAAGAGACGATCGGCCAGCTGGGCGAGGCGTGGGCCGCGATCGATGTGGCGATGGCGCGCATTACTTCCGCGCTTGCGGGTGACGTGAACGCGTAGTGCGCTTGCGCAAATGGCGTTGTGCGCTGCGCTTGTGCATGCATTTGCATGATCGTCAACTAAATGGCGAATGAACAGAAAACCCCTATTTTCTAGGGGTTTTTTGTTGCCTGGGCATAGCACTACAACGCACTAGAAAATTCTCTAAGCGCGCTTCCTTGAAAGCGCTAGGGGGATAGCGATGATGGTGCTGCGCGTGGCGTGGGGCGCGTGGCGTTTGGCCTATGGCCTATGTCGAAATAGGCCGCGGGTCCTTCCCTGAATAGGGCTTTTCCGCGCGTGTCGCCGAGCGCGGTTCTCGACAATTTTTTGGGTTCGGCCGGGTTGCCGGTCGAATGAAACATCCCTTTTCTCCCTTGGCTCATTCCTGCTCATCCCATGCATCGATGAGTATTTGCTTCGGCAGAGGCGCCCACTCGTCGAACGGGATCGAAAGGTCAAATTTCTCAACCATTTCATCAAACAGGGCTTTTCGCTTATAGGGCACATATGCATCTAGTTCTGGAACGTCATAGATCACGGTGGCCGCTGCGCAGGCCATGAGCACGAACATATCCGCGCGGATCAACGCCAAGATCATATCCGGTAATCCAAAAGGCTGAGCATCCGGCCCTTTCCTTCTCAGTTGCGGAATTCCGCCGTGCGTGTATTTGTTAAGCCAACTACCTGCGGGACTCCTCAGTATTTCTTGCAGATTAGCGAGGCCGGGCAACGATGGCAGCGCGTCAGCAAGCTCCCTAATGAGCACCGACAGAACTGGAGTGTCATCGTCCCTACGGGCTCCTTCGAGCGGTGCTTGCGACATGGCTTGAACACGCTCTGTCGGTGCGGCGTATAAAAGCCAGTGCGCGATAGCTCCAGCTTCCATGACTGGCCTGAGCATCGCTGCGGCGCTGGCGAAGTGACCCGACTCAATCAGCTTGAGTACAGCCGAATGATGCTCTAGAGCGACTGACGTAGCACATCTCGACAGCATTCTCCTAACCGGCTTCTGGAACTCCGAGGGGGCCATTCTGTGCAACAGTTCCGAATGAACAAATGACTGCTCCAATCTTTCATGTAGTTCGGCTCGTTCTTCAGCATCCACTCCCGTCACTCCTATCTCAGAAGTCAAAGGTATTGCTAGATCAAGCGCCAACCAGCAACCAAAAGATCGTTGACTGCGCTTCCAGTAAATTCATGTATCTGCGCATCCGGGAACTGGCGCTTCAGTACCGCACCAGTGTCGCCTTGCTGAAAGACAAATATCAGATACACAAGCATATGCTTAGCGCGATAGAGAACCAGCCAATCCGGCCCGTCATCTAACTGGTGTACCCAAGCTTTGACACTGATACCGAAGGGCACTGCCTCGCCGAGCAACTCATCAAATCCTTGCTCACCGCCGCTGCCACCATAAGGTATGGCATATATGTGCCAATGTTGCGGAACAGATCGAAGTTTTCGCTTTATTAATAGCGCCGCAGCGCTCTTAGCTAACACTGATAACGCGACAAGCATCGCGTCACGTGTGGGATTGGTTTTCTGTTTCCCCTTAAAAAAATCGGGCTTCGACCAAGCCTTGTCAGAAAGGTCACGCAGATCGATAAATTTGAAGAAGATGAGATCGCGTTTAGTGAAGTTCGTGAGCCTATCCGCATCCAGTATCTGGATCTTGATTTCCGGATGGTAACGGTTCTGGAAAATTGAAGCTCCTTCGCCTTTATCCAGAAACTCAAGCAGTTCAATGGCCCTAGCGACATACGTCTCTGGGCCGAAACGGTTGTTGCACTCTTCATGGGTTGGGAGTGTTCCAGCGTAATCAAAGCCACGCACCTTCGGTTGAGTACGACCAATTAGGGTTGAAGGAATGATGTGATCCCCACTAGATCGCAAGCCGTTAATTTGCTTACCGCATAGATAGCAAATCATGGTGCCATGCGCCGGGTCTAGCACAAGCGAACTGTTAGACATCCTTGCTCCTAGGATTCCGGTCGAAGTAAGAAGACATTCTGTCCAGGCGTCAGGCTAGGTGGCGTCCTAGTCTATAGCTATAGCCAACCACGGGCCGGTCGCGAAGGCTGAGACTCAGACGCCGCAGCCTCCCACCTGCCTCTCAAGGACACATGCCAGCCAGCACGATGTGGCCTATCTGCTGATTGCCGGACCCCACCACGGCGACGATGTCGGTGCCGACGATGCTTGCGGGGGCGCCTTGACATAGCCGGACAAGCGCGCCAGCTTGGGACAGCGCAACCGCCAAAAAGGCGAGAAAAGATGGCAACACCAATCGGATTTTCGCTGCAGGCCTTTTATTCGATCCAACACATTCAAGCAGCTGCATACTTTTCGAAGCAAGCAACTAAACTCGAATCCAAGGTGCGGAATGACAATGATCCTAAAGCAGTCGCGCTCAAGGCCTATGTCACTTCCACGCTTTTCCTATCTGTTGCGTTTCTTGAAGCATTGACGAACGAAATGCTAGCAGACGCCGCTGAAGAAAGTGGCGGACATCTTCAGGATATCCCTCTTCCCGCCAGGGAACTCATCGCCGAGCTTGGCAGGACCGAAACGGTCCAATTGGCCAACATACTCGCCAAATTCGATTTGATCTTACGTGCTGCCGGAAAGCCGCCGGTCAAAGGCGAGAGTGCCCACGAGAACATCCAGCTCTTAGTCAGGCTGAGAAATGCCATGATGCACTACAAAGCGTCATTCTTTGATTGGGGGACTGAAGGGATGACGCGTGCTGGGGATTTCAATCGCACCGACCTCCCTAAGAAGATCGCAGGTCGGTTCCCACTTCGACAGGGGGATGGCGTCTCGCCCCCCGAAGGATGGATCAGCGCGGGGTGCGCTCAATGGGCTGTCCGGTCGGTCTTCGCCTACGCTGATCTTGTCTTCTCACGATTGGGGATCTCGCCGTACTACGACCATGTTTGCGACAACCGTCATTCTCCGCTCGATCGCGCGCTAGATCAGTCGACAGTCCGGAAGGAGCTCTGAAAATGTCCTTCACGAACAAGATCGTCGATCTCGATGCCGTCAACTAGGCAGATCCCAATCGTCAATGACAATCGTCTTAGGCAATGGTTGCCACTCCTCATAAGGCGCATCTAAGTCGAACCTCCAAACATACTCGTCGAACAGTTGGCGATGCTTTACAGCAACGTATGTCTCAAGCTCGGGCAGCTCGTACACAACCGTTGCTGCGGCAGAACCGACAAGTGCAAACAAATCCGCACGGATGAGCGCCCGGATCATGTCCGAAAAACCAAACGGCGGCTCATCTGGCCCTTTTCGCTTCAGCTGAGGAATCCCGCCATGAGTGTACTTGTTGAGCCATCGTCCATTCGGTTTTCCAAGCCCGTCCGCAAGATCTCTCACGCTAGGCAACGACGGCAAGCTATCCGCCAAGGCATTTATCATCCGGCCAAGAGTCGGGGTATCCGAGTTTTGATCCGCCCCCTCCAACGGCGCCAGAGCCATCGCCTGCACTCGTTCGGTGGGAGCGGCATACAGAAGCCAGTACGCAATTGTCCCTGCCTCCAATACCGGCCGCAGCATTGCCGCAGCGCTCGCATAGTGCGCGGTCTTGATCAAAGCAATAACGCCGGAGTGGTGTTCTAGCAAGATGGAGATCGCGCAGCGCGCAAGCGTCTCCCGCACCGACTGCCGGAACGTCGGCGGCACCATCCGGTGAAGCTCTCGGGAATGCTCGTGCGCCTGGCGCAGCCGACCTTCTAGCTCTTCAATCTCTTCAGGGGCCATTTGCCCCTCCGTGGATGCCGTCAGTCAGTTTTCTTTGGAGTCCAGTCACATCGGCACGCCATTCGTCGAGATCTTCAGTTTCCTCCCACAATTCCAACAGTTCCGACCCTGGCGCGAGAATGCGATCGATGGCGCGCTGGGCATCGGCCACAAGAGACGGCTCCGGCGCTGGTTGCACGCGAACGATCCACTCCAATAACGCGGTCTGTGCCTTCGCGTTTTCTGTCGGACGCCCCAATGCGACCGCCACTACCTCGATCGCGGCCAGCCCCTCCGTCGCGTCATAAGATTCCACATACCCGTCCGCCGCAAGCACGCTCGCGATCGCCTCTCTAACCATTTCCAGATCGCTCGTCTCCAACAAATCCGCGAGCCAATCCGCGGCACTGTCATTCCCGAACGAACCAATCGCCCAACACCCCATGCCGCCCTCCCGCGTGTTCCCGGCGCCTCCGGGATGCCTGCAGTCTACCGCTCCACTTTCGTCATTGGCGGTATCCCCGTTGACACCTGGTCGCCAAGCATTCCGTCAGGGGCTTGCCCCTGTATCTCTCTCCAAGGCGAGTGGGGGTTGGATCTACAATCCTCCCGGTGTCGTTATAGCGGTTTTTTTGCTCTCCCACTTCCCTCCCTATAGGAGAAAAAACACGCTTGTGAGAATTTATTTTTCTATACGCGATAAATAGGAAGAGAAAAAAACCACTATAACAACACCCAGAAAACAGCTTTAGGCAACAATTTCGCCAATTGGTGCTGGCAAAAATAGAGCGCCGAGGAATTTCCGGGAATTTCCAGCCGCAAAAAAGGCCGGCGATCGCGCTCGCCGGCCTGTGAACATTCGATGTGCGCCTTGTCCCTGGGAATACGCGGCTACAGCCCTTCGCTCAACCCGTCGTCCTCGACGGCCGCAAATTCTGTATCCTCCAACGGGCGCAGCCGGATACCGGAGAAGCAGTGGATGCCATGACGCCAGACCCGGGGGATCCCTGCGCTGGTCAGCGCCCCATAAAAATTGTTGCGCCCCAGCACCCGGGCGTTGTGCTCCTCCAGACGCATCCAGTGCTGGTAGAGGGTATTCACGGCCATGGGCCGGACGAGGTCTGACGGGTCGCCAGTCTGCTCGATCATAGTCTTGATGAAGCGCATGGTCGCGTTCGATGCGATCTGCCAGTGCTCCTTCGCCATCTGGCAGTCGGCGGGCGGCGCGAAGGTGCTGTTGCGGCGCAGGAAGCGCTGGAAGCCGGCCACCAGGTGGTTCAGCACGCCCGGCAACTCCTGATCCAGGATCGTGCGCAGGTGCGCAGGGTCTTTCTCTTCGGCCGTCAGGATGTGCGTGGACTCGAAGATCATCGCGCGCCGCCGCAACCCTTCACTCAGATCCACCGTTGCACCGAACGTGTTGGCGAGGATCACCGCTACCGTCCTGGCCGTAATCTCCACATGGTCGCCCCACTTCGGGTCTGTGGTCACCAGCTTGGCCTCGCTGAACTTCTTCAACAGGTCGTCGGGCAAGACGGCACCCATTTTCAGGTCGTCATCCAGCAGCATCAGCTTGCCGGTCAGTGCTTCGGTGAAATGCACGCTTTTCTGTGCCGAGATCTCGCTGATCGACATACCCATGACCGTCCGGCCCATGATCTGGCTGATCACATTCAGTAGAAACGACTTGCCGTTCCCGCCCGGCCCCACAAACAGCACCCAGATCGCCGCCTCGCGCGTGGACTGCAGGATGTAGCCGAACACTTCATAAAAGTGCTGGATCACCGCCTCCGGGTCCTGGCACTTCTGGAACACACGACGAATCGCCCCATCCCAGGTCGGACAGGTCGCCGTCGGGTCGTAATGGCACTGCAGTTGCGCTGTCAGCCGGTGCGCTGGATCGTGCTCGGAGAAGGCGATCTCACCCACGTGGTCGAACCACAGTTCCCCGTTGAGGCAGTTCATAACCCGGGGCGCCTTGAAGGCGCGCAGGTTCAGGGGATCGTCGTCGCTGTTGGTGACGAGGAGGCGGCCGATGCATTTGGAGAGCGTCGTGACTAGTTGGGTCAGCCGATCACCCCGGCTATTGTCCATGCGGTTGTAAAGCGCCTTGAGTTCTTCGTCGTCGGCGTCGCCCAGTTCGATCAGCGTTTCCTGGATGTGATGCTCGACCACTTCCTCATCCTCCCGCTTCCACACGCCGAGCACGTAGGCCCACCAGAGCTTAGCGAACCGGCACAGGTGATCCCCGTTCGCGTAACAGCGTTCGAGTACACGGTGCGCCAACGCCAGTTCCAGATCCTTCTTGCTGGCAATCGCCAGCGCAGGCGCGCGTGGCGGCGTCACCACCGCGCGCACCTGCTTCAGTGGAATGTTGTCGCCGAGCTTCTTGCTGCGGGCCTGCACGCGCGAGACCAGCGCTTCTCGGTAGGCGTCATCGAGATCGCTCGTCCGGATCTTCGGCGCAATACCGTACAGCAGTGACGTGAAGTCACCGCACGCGGAGATCTCGGCCACGAAGGCGTCGTAGGCCTGTTTGTGTTCCTCCGCCTTACGTTTTTCCCTAGCCTCCTTGGCGAACTTGACCACCGTGGCGAAGGTGATCGGCGTACCGTGGTAGTGGCCGAAGGACGCCCATTTTTCCTCGATCTCGTCGGCATCATAGTTGTGCGCCGCCGAGGACCAGCGATCCCACAGTTCCTTGCCCTCGTCCGAGCCGCCGAACTGATGGTGGAGGGCCATACCGACATGGACCCATGTGTCGTAGACCTCGGCGTCGGGCATGTCGGCCAGCGCTTCCTCGATCTGCTCGATCGTCAAATCGAGCGTCGGCCGCTGATTGAAGAAAGGATCGTTGTCCGCGTCAGCACCCCGGTCGACCGACATGCGGCCCTGTTGCGTCCAGCCGCGTGCCTGCGCGCGCCGGCAGAACTCAACCACGATCTGATCGGCCTGCGCGGCAGTGATCGTCGGTAACTCGGCCGCATCTAGATCCACCGGCTCTCCTTCCAGGCTGATCCATTCGTACGGCCGCCCTGTGTCCGGGTGCATGCCGTAGGCGACGAACTGTTGACCCGTGCCGAGGATTTCTACTCGATGCTTTTGTCCGGCGCCGTCAACGAAGAAGGGACTGCTGCGCTTGGTGAACGGTACGTTGGTGCGGAACAGGACCAATCGTTTAGGGGCACGACCGACACGAACCAATCCGTAGCCCACTAGATCGGTTACGTAGAGCTCCATCTCCAACGCGAAGCGATCGTCGAGGATGTCGAGATCCACGGCCGGCGTGTCACGCGTCAGCACGCCGATGTTGCCGTCGATGTAGTCGTTCGCCGACCAGGCAGTCACCATCTCAGGCGTTGCGATAAGGTTTTGCCAACCCGTCAATACAGGTCGCTTCGATCCGCGAGGGATCGGAATGATCTGGTAGCCGCGCTCGACCAGAACGGCAGCTTGCTTCTGAAACTTAGATCCAATGGAGGGGGATGGAGAGGGCATGGCACAACTTTGGGGGAGGGTTGTGCTGCCCTATCGAATCGGAACAATGCCGGGCTGTCAAACTCGTCGATGGATAGTCAACTCAGTCTCATTTTTTCCACTGTCCACCGACGTTCACTGGTGTGCGTCGCCGTTCGTTTTCGTGCAAACCAGAAAGCAGGCAAAATTGACCCAGGCGCACCGCCCCGGACTTCAATTGCGCAAGATCGGTCAGCCTTCATGCCTTCGGTGGCTTGGCGCTTGGCCTTCCGGACGCAATGCCCTGCTTGGCCCGACTGAAGGCGCCCGGGCGGCTTGATGCTGGTGACGGCTGCGTTCATGGGAATCTCCGATGTGCGCGGGATGCGCATCGGCAAAGCCCCTACCCTATGGGGCTCCTAAAGAGTTGACATGAAGATCGAGATCCGAAGTACGGAGCCTCGGAGTTCGGTGATAGGTTGTATCGAGTACTGGCCCGCGTAGTCTCGGGCCGTGTGACGTCCCGCCTGGAACCTCTAGCAGATGTGGCCAAGGGATCAGGAACTCGTCCATTTATAGGAGCTTTCCGATAGACAGGGTGCCGCTTAGTTGCATAAGCTGACGGTGTCCGAGTCAGGATTCACTCGCGACGTAATTCAGGGGGAGATTGATGACCAAGCTTCAACTTCTAATATTTGGCCTGATCAGTTCTCTCGCACTTGGCGCATCCGCGCAGGACTCAACCCGCTTTGTATCCGATCGACCGTCTCCGTTGAAGCGAGCCGGCGTTATCGAGCCTAACGAGACGACATTCAGTGGCGATGTGCATGTCTCAGGGACATTTGAAGTCTTCTGGGAACCTAGCAGTGAAGGCTACCTTGGCTACTATCGGGTAGCCCTGAAACCCAACAAAACCAGCCAGCAAGTCTTACCGCATGATTCCGAGCGCGGACTTGTCCGTGAGATATGGCTGAGGAACACGGATGAGGCTATTCGCGCATTTCTAAGTCAACCGCAACGCGAAGCGCTCTCGGCTTCTCGGACACGCCATGTCACCGGCAAGGTGGCCACTCTCCTGACGTCCTACCAAACGGGAGTGGATTGCGATCAGCGCAACTACAGCGCCTTGCTGGTATCGATTATCCAACAACCTGCTCTGGTCGCAATCGCAACAAAGGCTCGCGACGAACCAAGCGGGTGCTAACACCAAATTCAGCCCAAACCCTTTGCACAGGGCAATGACACAAAACCCCTACGCTCCTCCGAGTGCCATGTTGTCGGACTCATCGCAACCGAAACGTCCATTGACGGTTTCGATCGCGCTTTTTTTGTTCGTGGCTAATCGGGTCACTGCACTCTTCATTGGCTTCATCTTGAGAGGGACGCTTCCGAACTCGATTCCCATTGCCGTTGCAGTGGCCATCGGGATTCTAATCATCATCGGCCTTGCGATATCCCTCTACGCACGACAGAACTGGGCGCGTTGGCTCGTAATAGTGCTTCTGGCGATCGGACTCGTTCTGTTTTCGCGTCGGATTGTATACATGACCGCCCCATTGCATCAGGTTGTTTATGCCGGCGTGTGCATTCTCCAGCTCAGCGTAATCGCCTTGCTTTTGCTCCCATCGTCAGCGCGCTGGTATCGGCAAAAGAAACCGGCCGAACCAAAATCATTTGGCGAGACCAGCTAGCTTGGATCCCACATTGATGGCCAAGATCAATATTTACAGCACAGATAACACAATGGCGCCGACGCTCACTGTCTTTCGCGACCTTGGCTTCGACATGCCCCAGGTCGCCGGCAGCGCCCGTGTTTCAGGCCGATTGGGAGGACTAGCCTTCTGAAGACACGGGGTATCGCCGACGGCATCGCACCATGCTTTCCAACTCCCCATCGAGGTAGATATCGCCCGCCGTGAGGATGTTCTCGTCGAACCAAATCGTTGATCGCCCCTCAAAGCTCCCGATTTCAAGAGCCCGAAGCCCACCCTTCCCCTTAAAAGAAGCAAGCCACTCGCTCCAATACGGGGTGTTGTGATCGAACCAGTTTTCAGTGAAGCTCGTCTCTTTTGGATTACTACTCAAGCGCTTGCCCCTACTAAGTTATAAGAGCAATTCTACAAAGTAGCCTCTGCTCTTTACAGCACTAGATAGCTCGCGGAATCCAGGAACTCAACACACAAAAGGCGGCATAAAGCCGCCTTTTGTCTCCGCATCTGCCGCTATCGATTAAGCTGGAAAATTTTTATCCACGAACGCCATTGCAAACTCATTAGGATCGACCTGCATTCCTTGCTCTGTAGCTCGCACCAGCCCCTTTTCCCAAATCTCTTTTATCTGTGCTGGCAGTGACGGAGGGAATTCCATTTGCGATGAAACAATTTCGATCCAAGAGCCCTGAACCCCATAAAGATTTCTCAGTTTGGGTTCCATCTCCCTGAGACTATCTCTCTGCGCTTCGTCTAATTGTCCAATCGCTTCTAAGACGTAGCACTCAACAAGTCTAAGAAATGGCTTTCCCGCATATCTATCCATGATCACCCTCAAATTAAATCTGGGTTAAGGATCAACCCAAATAAAAACATCTCAAGCGTGTCTGCAAGCTTGACTCTTTTACCACCTTCATCATGGAGATAAATCCACACAGACGGCGGCTCTGAATTCAGCAAAAGATAGAACTGATTTCCACCCCCATCTCTGCCTATCGGCAGGGTTTGAGGCCCAAGAGTTGGGCAATACTTCTCTATCGCAAAACGAAGCTTTTCTACGCCCGACGTTTCTAGCGAATAGAACCAGTCAACCTCGACCAAGTTTTCGGAGTCTCCTCCCGGAACCGGAAAGCAACCGACCTCTGGATGCCCCCCATCCACGCTTCGGATGAAATCAAGATAGGAAGCGGGAAGAGGGGCACCTACCAGTGCCTCAAGTTCTCGAATTACGGAGCCATCCCCCTTGTAACCAAGTACTGGCCTACCGCCCACATTTACGTTCAATGCCGAGATGTCCATCTGCCTCATTCTAGTTCTTTGGTGCACCGGCTGGAATCGCCCACTCAGAATAACCTCCTCTTGCACCTTGGTCAGGGTGAATGACTCGCCACCAAGCCGAACCTGGGGTGTGTTGTTCTGACGGGACGAGGCGCATGACTCCTACGCGCCCTCCTGCTGTAGAAGATGATGCATGTTCCCACGTCCACCCTGAGGGTGTCGATCGCCCACCCACACTTGAAACGGATGATTGAACACCCGGTATAAGTGTTTGCATCATGGAGGCGAACTCATTGTCAGCCTGCAATGCGTTGTCTAGTGCTGCGTTAGCTCTATTGAAATGAACAGACCGATTTTTACCAAAGTCAGCCGGACTTAATTGCATCTCAAACGCAGTACTGTAAGCCGCAGGATTACGAGGAGTTCTTGCTGCTTGCAGTGCCCTTGCTTGCATGAAGCTCTGTTCTGCCACCATAGATTCCCGCTCCATGCCTGCGATGTTTCCGCGAGCAGGGCCGGTGACGATGACTGCTCCCATCGCCATATTCAACCTCATCTCGGCGAACTCTTTTGAAGTAAAGAACTTCTTTAGAGTTGCAACCAATTTGTTCCATCGATCGTCCTGTATCCCGCAGCCATTATTTACACACCCAGCTTCTCGGCCATCCGAATCCGTGAATTTGTATGGATTGTTATTGGCATACCAATAGCGATTGAAGTTTCCTCCCGTGCCTGTATTCGCCGTTACCGGATCAACACTTAGGAAGCGTCCAACCTGTGGATCGTAGTATCGCTGCTGCATATAGCTAAGCCCGGTTGCTGCATCGCTGACATGCCCCGTATAGCCCGGACCATCCTTGAGCGGTCGGTTGAGCAACTTCCCATATGGATCGTAGTCGCTACGCTCCGTCACTTTGCCATTTGCGTCTGTGGTTGCCACGGGGCTACCGAGCGCATCCGTATGCTGATACTTGGCAGTGACAACACCGGTAGTCGTGTTCAACTCGTGCGATGCAACGAGACTGCCGCCAAGATAGATTGACTCTGTTCGCGTGCTGTCGCGACCATCCTGTGTCATCAACAACTGCCCCGCTTGGCTGTACATCTGGTAGTTACAAGCGGACGGGCTACAACTTAGGACACGTCGACCTTGGCCGTCATAGGCATACCAATACGACGACGGCGAGACACTGCTCCGCAATCTGTTGCCGTAGTCGAAGATATAGGTCTGCCCGTTCTTGTTGGCAAGATTGCCACGAGCGTCATAACCCAGGCCAATGACCGACGCCCCGCCTACTGTATTGGTGATATTGGTCAGCCGCCACTTCGCATCGTAAGCGTAGGTATAGTCGTTGCCGTGCGCCTTTGCCGTTCGGATGTTATCCAATCCATCGTAGGTGTAGTACGCATAGTTGTCCCCACCGAATGCCGGGGAGAATGCTTGTACGAGTCGGTCCAGGCCGTCGTACTGCATCGTGCGACCACTTGCACCTCCAGTCGCATTGTCCCATTTGTGGTCGACGTTTCCGTTCTTGTCATACCCGTAGTCGTCATCCAACACCCCTCCACTATCCACGCTCTTGGCCGGCAACTGCCGGATGTTCTGTGTCATCGAATGCGTGATGCCATTCCCATAGGCGAAGCTGGCGATTGCACCATTAGGGTGATACTTCACCGATGAGACATAAGCGCCCGCCTTAGTAGGCTGCCCAAGCGCATTGGGGGCGTAATCGATAGAGAAGCCGCTTGGATAGGTGATGACGCTCAAGTCGCCGTTGGCGTTATAGCCATAGCCCGCCCCCCAGGCAGAAGTACCGCCGAGATGGCTCAACCCTTCACCCGTCAGCAGGCGACGCTTGTTGTACGTGTAGGTCGTCTTGGTCGGATTGGCTACATTCGGGTTCACCACCGCCACAGAAGCGGGCAGGTTATCGGGTGTATAGGTCCATGCTTGGTCGCCCTTCCCATCCAGAAATGTCAGCGTCTTCAAACGCCCGCGCTGATCAAATGTACGGTCGATCGTAGGCTCGGGGCTTAAACCTACCAAACACCCTACCGCACTCTGCGTGCTGAGGATGGTACGAATTAGATTTCCGGCTGTGTCGTATTGGTAGAACTGCGTCCCCGTCTCGGGCTCGACCATCGCGCACAGGCGTTCGTTCCCATCATAGAAGTATCGACGAGTGACGGAGACAGGTGCGGGCACCAAGAAATCGCCGGAATTATCTATCGTCAAATTCGATCCGCCGCTCCGCGAAATCCCGTGGACATAGATCGTCTCGCCCTGGTGCTCGCGGCGCACCGCGAGTGGAATCGGAATGCTGAAACGATGGGAGACTCCAGTCGTTTGGCACCGTGTCGAAATCGCCGTTTCACTTGGTTTGTTGGCCGTTGCAATCGCCACGCCCGTCCCTGTCCCGGCAGGACCACCGACGTAGACATGGACATCGATGGAGGCATTGACGCCGGTATCGCATGCCCACCCACCGAGGAGGTAGTCCGTGCCGACCTGCGTAATGCCGTCGATATAGCCGAGAACCGCTGCCCCGGCCAGAGAAGTCGAGGATAGGAACAGCGCAGCCGACAGCGCGATCACTTTGGCGCAGTCATGCGCAAAAACTGAAATCTTTCTATCCCGGCCCACAATCGTATGGATCGTCTTAGTGATTCTCATGGTCGTGGCTCCTTACTGATCCGGGCCGGAACGGGTGACTTCCAATGCCTTACCGAAGGCATCGCGCTTGATCGCCGTTTGCACACCTTCCGGATAGTCCACGGCGATTGGAAACTCTGTCGTCGGCTGATCCCATGCCATATGTCGGGTCGTTGTCTTCTGTCCGCGCGGATTAGTGACACGCGTTTGGAAGCCGGTTAAATACTCGGTAGTAGTCGTCAGCACGCCTAGCTCGGAGTCCTGCTTGACTGTGGTCGAACGGTCGAGCGCGTCGTAGCTGGTCGTGGTTCCCTTCAAGCTGGCATCATTGAAGCTCGTGAGGCTAGGTACCGGATACGATAGAAACACGATTCGGCCTTGCGTGTCGTAGCGTTTGACGACAATGCTTCTCGTCTCGGCGCGTATGGCGTCGCTGGTGTTGTCGTAGGTGTCTTCGACAACCGGGCGCCAGAGACCATCGTAGAACGTTACCTTCCTGCGCTTACCGGTTTCGACGATCTGATACCACGCCCCCACCGGTAGCCCGTAGTAAGACACGGCAGACGGCGTAAAGCTCTGCGTCGTGTTCGTCCACGCCACACTGTCGCCGTTGGGATAGTCAATCAGCTTGAGCCGTCCCATCGGGTCGTAGTCGTAGGTCGTGGTGTATCCCGCTCCGTTCTCATCGGTTACTGACCTGATCCAGCCGTTGTTGTCGACTACCGCTGTCTTCGTAACTGCCGCCGGCTGATCTGGCGTTACCGGATACGTCACTGTTTGAGGAATTCCGCGCTTCCATCCCGAGTACTTAACGGTCGTATCGAGTGACGTACCATCCCGCGCGTCAGAAGCGGACGCGAGTGTTCCGTCTGCGTTATACGTTAATGTCCTCTGCAATGCCCCAAAGGAATAGGTCTTCAAAGGCAACGCTGTTACTGCATCGTAATCTGTTTTCGAGGCCACTTTGTTGGCACAACTTTCTGGAGCTGTACACGTGATCGATTTGACTTGGCCTATTGTCCATTTCGCCAAGTTGTCCTGATACGCGATCGCCTCTGTACGGCTATAGCCAAGCGAACTTGATCTGGTGACACTCGTTGGCCTCGCAAATCCGTCGAACGAATTTACTGTTCTAGTGAAGTCAACACCGTCTCTAGTAATTGTTGTGGAAAGCGGCTGTGCGCGACGCGTGCTCAAGAAGGAATAGTTCGTATTCAGTCCACCAATTTCAGGAAAGCCTATGGCGCCGAAGATCTTCCACTGCGTCACCGTTCTCTGTGCGACACCCGTATCAGTCCGCCCCACCTCTTCAGCGAGAAGCAACCCCTCATTTTCAGACGTTTTATTCCCGAAGGTATACTTGCGGTAATCCCCGCTGGACTCAGTGACAGTGACAGTCCGCGTCGTCGGAGAGCTTGAAGTGCATTGCCCCGGCGCACCTTGGTTCGCGTAGCAATTGTTCAAGGGTCCGTAGTCGTAGTTGTACGAGACGGTGCTGATGCCGGGACCGCTCACGGTTTTCTTGATCAGCCCAATAGCACTGGTGACGTTCGGGTTATCGACAACCATCGTCGGGCCTCCCGCCATCGGTCGAACCATCTCAGCGCTCTTGGGTGCATCTACAGAACTGGATGCTGCAAACCCCATATCTGGCGTGTGGCATCCATACGGCATATCGGAGTATCCAAGCTGTATCGGCTGGAATTCGTAAAGCGCATTTGCTCCAGATGGCAATGTCACCTCGATATCGATGTTTCCCGAATACATCTGGTTCTGGTAGCTTCCGCATGAGTTACCAGAGAATGGGTTCTTCGTGATCGTCCCGGTTCTGACAAGCTTCCACTTCGATGCATCCGGGTACGTCACTTCGATGTTGTTACTGTTGCCATTCACGGAATCGTAGTTGTCCGTCAGCGTCCACGTTCTCACCCCATCCGTGACCGAAATGATTTGAGATGAGCCCGATACCGCTGTTGTCGTAAAGGTCAGCTTCCGCCCGTCGTTCGATTCCACGACGCGCGATCCATCCGCATTGGTCGTGTACTTCACCCAATTTCCAAAACGGTCTTCAATCTTGGACACATAGAACCTAACCTCCAGTCGCTGAAGGACGGTTTCCCCAAGATAGTTGTATTTTCTGAGCGATGGTGCGGTCTTGGTGCTCGGTACAGTGAAGTAGTATTTGTCGCCGTTCGGTGCTATGCCAACAAATCCCTCACTTCCTTCTGCGATGAGAGTGCAAGAGAAGAACCAGTTGCTGTTGGTTGCCCAGTAGTAAGGGCCGCCTGTGCTCGGCTTTGTGATGCCCGTATCCGATGAGCCGATCGAGTTCAGAATTCCACCGCTACCACCGGGAAGAACCAGGCGCACGCCCTTCCAATACTCTTCCGGGAAGAAACTCCCCTCTTTGCCGTCGGTGTTATCTACTTCAGGAGCCATCGCAGCCACTCCCGGATGGGAACACCGCATCTTTGAATAATTGTTTGTTTCTCCGACGACCCAACCCGTATCTCGACTATAGACTCCTGTCAGATATGGCGTGCCTTCCTCCAGATCGAAATCTGGCTTAGCCCCGTTGTCTTTTGAGTGGTACCCATAGACTGCTGAAACTTTCAGATCATTGTTTCCTGGGGTGTTCGCGAACTCAATATTGAAGTCCACCCATCCCGACTTGAGATCAATCGACTCGCCGAATTCTTCCGTTGGTAGTTCGACACTCTCGGCATCCTTGAGATAGGACGCATAGTCTTCTGCCACGTTCATTTGCGCGCTGGCATTCACACCAAACAAAAGTGCGATCACGCCAAATAAATAACTCTTACGTTTCATGCCCCATTCCTTCAAGTGATCCACTCGCAACGGCGAGCCCGATTTCACGTAAGTTGAGTAAGAACCCCGGCACAGCTTTGCCGCTTGCTCAATGCGACGCCCATTTTTTTGAAGCAAGTGAGCGCATCCGCTACCGGCGCGGTGCATCAATGGGCGAGCTTCCGGGGTGATTAGCAGATTGCCGCTGTCTGATTTCACAGTCAGTCAGACGAGCGCCCCAGTTTCTGTAGGGAAAATCCGAGCTACGTATTTTGTTTTGTGATTTTCATATTCACATCCCTTGAAATGGCGCAATGCGCGCGTGATCCATTCCCCTGGGTCACTCCGAGCTTAGACCGTTTCGAGTAGTTTTAACAGAGGTAGTTTTAACAGAGGTTGTTTCACCAGCACACCCTACCGTTTGGGAATGGCAACGAAGAAGCCCTCCTCCACCACCAAACGGGCGCAGGACACACCGAAACGGAAAAGTCCGTCGCGGCCTACGCTCATGCAGGAAGTGGGGAAGCGGATTCGGGCCGTGCGCAAGATGCGCGGACTTGGCCAGGACACGCTCGCCTATAGCATCGACCTCGACCGAGCCCATATCGGCATGATCGAAAACGGCAAGCGCGCCCCCACCGTCCCGACGCTTGCCCGGATCGCTGTTGGGTTGGAATGTGATGTCGGCGATTTTTTCCCGCCGCTGTCTGACCTATACAACTTGCTCCCCGAGGATTAAGGCTGCTGCTCTGGGAAGCCATTATTTGAGATGGCCGTCTCATAGACTGAGCCTCGCAGTCCTATCCCCTAACGGCCGAATAACGAAGCCTTACAAGGGCATGGAGCATGCCTTTGGATTGCAGGGGGGCCTGACGCAAGGGGGGTGTCATGCTCGCAACAGAAGACGATCTGGCGTTCTGCCGTGCCTACGGCCATATCTCACACGACTTCTATGGCGACCTAGGCTGGTTCCACGCATCCAAGGAAATGCAAGAGCAGTGGGCATGGATGCGCGGCGATTGCCCCCTTGAATGGGAGGAGGCCAAGAGGTAGTCCGTGAGGGGTGGGACGCCGCCGAAAGAAAGGTCGATCGGTTACCGCTCTCTCTCCTCCACTTCCAAGCTAGCCTGCTCCGCTCCATCCTCGGCATGATGATCATTCGCGGCGCTGTTGGGTTGCTCGCCTTCGATGGTGCAGCGATATCCATTCGGGCCGAATAGTCGTAGCGCTTGGCGATCCTGCGCAGCAGGTTCATACCTTATCGACGACCCGTAGTGTAATGCTCGACCAAGTAACATCCCTAGCAACTAGTGAAGCCGTGAACAATCGTGCTGAGGGCTGAATTTTTGAAGGATGCGCTACAAAACAGGGCAGTTTTGATCATGGGTATTATCATGGTTATGATCAAGCAGTATTTGATAAAAACGCTATAAATTAGGCAATTCAGCCATATCTATAGCGGACTCCCTCTCCGCCAGAGTCGCGAAAAACGCCCCGAACGGGGCGTTTTTCGTTCGCGGACACGCCACGGTTGCCAGCACCGGCACGCGCCTGCAAACTGCATCACTGCGATGAACCGCCCCCAACTGACCGACCGCTATCGCCGCGCATGATCGACTCATGATCGAGTTTGGACACCTCACCCATGTCGGCCTCAGGCGCGAACTGAACGAGGACACCTATTACGGCGACAGCGAGCTGGGGCTGTGGCTGGTGGCCGACGGCATGGGCGGACACGAATACGGCGAGGTCGCGAGCGCACTGGCGCGCGAGGTGATCGTGCGCGAGATCCGCCACGGCAAGCCGCTGGCGATGGCGATCCGCATCGCCGACGAGGAGATCATCGGCGCCTCGCGCAGACGCAGCGATGCGTTGCCGATGGGCACCACCGTCGTGGCCGCGCGCGTGGCCAACGGACGCTTCGAAGTGGCCTGGGTCGGCGACAGCCGCGTCTATCTGTGGCACGGCGGCAAGCTGGCGCAGCTGTCGCAGGATCACAGCTACGTGCAGGAATTGATTTCACAGGGCACGATCAGCGTCGATCAGGCGCGCGTGCATCCGCAGCGCAACGTGGTGACGCAGGCACTGGGCGTGACCGATCCGCAATCGTTGAATGTCGAGACCATGTCCGGCGAGTTCACGGCCGGCATGCAGCTGCTGTTGTGCAGCGACGGATTGACCGAGGAAGTCGACGATCCCGGCATCTCACGCGTGCTCGCGCACACCGAGTGCAGCGCGCAGGAATGCGTGGACGGCCTGGTGGCCGCGGCGCTGGATCATGGCGGCTCGGACAACGTCACCGTCGTCCTGGTGCGCAAGCTGTAACGCTCTCGCCCGGCGAATCCCGGGAAAAACGCACAAACTCCGAGTGCCCTAGCTCTCCCAGAGACAAGTCCCGGCTTTCTTGCGGATGACGTCCAGCCGGGCCGCATGCGCGGCGAGTTCGTCTTCGGTCACCAGCACGCGCGGCCTCGGACCGAGCGCCGCATCGGCGATCACGATGCCGGCGCTGCGCTTTTCCTCGGCATCGGGACTGCCGAAGCCGATCTCGCTCTGTCCAGCGGTCAGCGCCAGATAGACCTCGGCCAGCAGCTGCGCGTCGAGCAGCGCGCCGTGCAACTGGCGGTGCGCGTTGTCCACGCCCAGGCGTTTGCACAGGGCATCGAGCGAGTTGCGCTGTCCCGGATAGCGCTGGCGCGCCAGATCCAGGGAGTCCTCCACGCTCACGCGATCGTGCATGCGCCCGTAGCGATCGCCCAGCAGCGACAGTTCGTAGTTGAGGAAGCCGATGTCGAATGCTGCGTTGTGGATGATCAGTTCGGCGCCGTCGATGAATTCCAGGAAGGCATCGGCGATCTCGGCGAAGCGCGGCTTGTCGGCCAGGAATTCCAGCGTCAATCCCGTGACTTCCTGCGCGCCTGGCTCGAACTCGCGATCGGGGTGGATGTACTGATGGTAGGTGCGGCCGGTGGGACGGCGCTCCATCAGCTCCACGCAGCCGATTTCGACGACGCGATTGCCCTTCTTCCATTCCAGACCGGTGGTTTCGGTGTCGAGCACGATCTGGCGCATTAGACGTTGACTCCTTCCTTCCATTTGATGGCTTCGCCGCGCGCCAGCGCGTCGACGCGTTCGTTGTCCGGATCGCCGGAATGGCCCTTCACCCAATGCCATTCGATGCGGTGGCGCAGCGTAGCGGCGTGCAGGCGCTCCCAGAGATCACGATTCTTGACCGGATCACCGCCGGCGGTCTTCCACCCGCGTCGCACCCAGCCCGGCATCCATTCTGTGATCCCCTGACGCACATACTGCGAATCGGTGGTCAGCGCGACGATGCAGGGTTCGGTCAGCGTCTCCAGGGCGACGATCGCGGCCATCAATTCCATGCGGTTATTGGTGGTCATGGCCTCGCCGCCGGCCAGCTCGCGCTCGCGGGTGCCGTAGCGCAGCAGCGCCGCCCAGCCGCCAGGGCCGGGGTTGCCGAGACAGGCCCCGTCGGTATGAACCTCGACTTCCTTCATGTCGCCGGCGCCCCGTGGGAACCGGGCAGCCGCAGCGGCAGGCGGCGGCGCATCGGCGTCAGCGGCATGCTGCGCTTGTCCGCGCGCACGGCGTAGGCCGCGCGCAGGCCTGGGCCGTCCTGGGGATGTTCGGACACCAGCGGCTTCCAGCTCGGCCCGATGCCCTGCGAGACCGGCTCGGGCGCCAGTCCGACAGCACGCAGGCGGCGGCGCCAGGTCAGCGGCTCTGAAGCGCGCAAGCCAGCACCGCGCCAGCGCCAGCGATACGGGGCCAGCGGGTTCAGGGCGAACAGCCACAGCCGTCCGCCCGGGACCAGCACACGGGCGCACTCGGCCAGCAGGGCGTGGCCGGCATCGTCCGGCCGAGCAACGTGCTGAAGCACGACCACACCGATCGACTCATTGGCCAGGGGCAGCGGCAGGCCGCAATGGATGTCGCCGGAGAAGGCAGTCTGCTTGCCGTCGGCATCGCGGGATACCGCCAGCTTGAGGCCGCGACCGACGATGTCGAGGGGTTGGACCAGCGGCGCCAGCCAGAGCCAGGGCAGCGCCGGACGCTCGGCCACGGCCCGTTCGACGGTGGCTTGCTCGCTTTCCAGCAGGATCAGTCCCGGTGGGGTCCCGAACCAGCTATCGGCGCTGTCGGGTTGACCGGGGGATTGAGATGGGGGCATGGTCGCAATTCTACGGGAGTCGTACGCGGATCCCTCCGCAAGAGCCCGGCCATCCATGGCCGGACCTTCCAATAGAGCACCCCATGCAGTTGCAAGCCTTGCCGGCATTCGCCGACAACTACATCTGGATGCTGCGCGATGACGCCGGGCGCGCGCTCATCGTCGATCCGGGCGACGCCGAACCGGTCCTGGCCGCGGTTTCGGACGGCCTGGAGCCCGTCGGCATCCTCCTCACCCACCACCACGACGATCACATCGGCGGCGTGGTCGCGCTGCGCCAGCGCTGGCCCGGCCTACCCGTCCTGGCCCCGGCGGACGACCGGATCGCCATCACCAGCCGCCGTGTCGGGGATGGCGACCGCGTCCGTATCGCGAACTGGGAATTCGCGGTCATCGCCGTCCCGGGCCACACTGTGAGCCATCTGGCGTTCCACGCCGCGGACGTCGGCGGCCACGGGCTCCTGTTCTCCGGCGACACCCTCTTCAGCCTCGGTTGCGGACGGCTGTTCGAAGGTACGCCCGCGCAGATGCTGGCTTCGCTCGACCGACTGGCCGCCCTCCCCGGCGATACCCGCCTCTGCTGCGGCCACGAGTACACCCTGTCCAACGCCGCTTTCGCGCGCGTGGTCGAACCCGACAACCCGGCGCTCCTGCGCCGAATCGAAGAGGCCCAGGCCATGCGCAATGCCGGACAACCCACCCTGCCGAGCACGATCGCGGTCGAGCGTGAGACCAATCCGTTCCTGCGCGTCGACGCGCCCGGCGTGCGCGCCGCCGTCGAAAGCCAGGCAGGCCAGGCCGGAAGCGACCGTGTCGCCACCTTCGCCGCGCTGCGGCGCTGGAAGGACGGATTCCGCGCATGAGCCGCGGCTTGAGCTTGCGCGGCCTCGCGGCCGGCGTCCTGCTTGCCTGCGCCTGTGCGGGCGCGAACGCGGGCGAGGCTCCCGTGCTCATCGCCGACGTCCCCGGGATGCCGCCCACGGCGACGCAGCCGCAACCACAGCCACCCGCGCAGCCGGCCTCGATGCGCAACGGCCGCGAGATCTACGCCCGCTTCCGCGAAGGGCTGGCCGACCCGAGCTGCGGTCCGGACACCAGCGAGCGCTGGCAGCGCCACTTCGCCAACGCCCCGAAACAGCTCGCCTCCAGTGACAGCGATTCCCTGGCCCTGTTCGGCTACGTGGTCGACGCCCTGCGCCAGGCCCATCTGCCCACCGAATACGCGCTGATCCCCTTCGTCGAGAGCGGTTACAAGCCCGGCGCCCGCAGCGGTGCCGGCCCGGCGGGGCTGTGGCAGTTCATCGCCCTCACCGCCCGCAATCACGACGTCGCCATCCGCCCGGGTTACGACGGCCGCCTGTCTCCCGTCGAATCCACCCAGGCCGCGGTGCGCTACCTCAAGACTCTGCACGGCATGTTCGCAGGCGACTGGCGCCTGGCGGTGATGGCCTTCAACGCCGGCGAGTACCGCCTGCTCGGCGCCCTGAAGCGCAGCGGGCAGCAGGCGATGAACGCGCAGCCCGACAAGCTCGTCGGCCTGTCCGACATCACCCAGGGCTATGTGCGCAAGCTGCACGCCCTGTCTTGCGTGCTGGACCGCGCCGACGACAAGGAAAGCTGGATGCAGGCACTCGACCGCCCGGTCGCCGTGCTGGCGCCAACACCCCTGCCCGTCGGCATGCCCAGCCTCGACGCCTGGGCAGCCGCGCAAGGCACGGATGCCGGCCTCGTGAAACGGCTCAACCCCGTCTTCCCGGATGGCCGCATCGTCCGCGGCGGCCGTGACCTGCGAGTGCTGGCGCCGATCGCCACCACCGCCGCAGCCACGACACCGACACCGTCTGCTTCCACCCCAACCATCGCCGCCACGCCCTCCCCGAAACCCGAGGAACCGAAGGTGACGACACTCGCCGATGCGGACACCGCCACCGATCTCGTGATCGATCCCGCATCGGTACCCGCGACACCCACACGCACCCATACGGTGGGGCGTGGTGATTCGATCTGGCGCATCGCGCAGCGCTATGGCCTCAGCCGCGACGCCCTGCTCTCGCGCAACAACCTCACGATGGGCAGCAAGCTGCATCCGGGCATGGTGCTGAAGATCGACGAGGTCCTGTCGGTCTCCGGCGCGAGCGCCAGATAACACACCGAAGTTCCAGCCCCAGCCTGCGATTCTCCTCCGCTTTGTGGCGCTCCTCCACAGCGAGGATCGCGGCCGTCATGGCAAACTAGAGCGCTAGCTCAACTTCAAGAGAACGCCATGGGTTTCCTGCAAGGCAAGCGCGCACTGATCACCGGCATCGCCAGCGAACGTTCGATCGCCTCCGGCATCGCCGAAGCCATGCATCGCGAAGGTGCCGAACTGGCCTTCACCTATCTCAACGACAAACTCAAGACGCGCGTGGACAAGGCCGCCGCGGAGTACGGCAGCAAGATCGTGTTGCCGCTGGACGTCGCCGACGATGCACAGATCGACGCCTGCTTCGCCGAGCTTGGCAAGCACTGGGACGGCGTGGACATCGTGGTGCACGCCATCGCCTTCGCACCGCGCGAAGCCGTGTCCGGCCAGTACCTGGACGGCGCGACGCGCGAGAACTTCGCCCTCGCCCATGACATCTCCGCCTATTCGCTGACCGCGCTGGCCCGCGCCGCGCGTCCGCTGATGCAAGGCCGCAACGGCGCGCTGCTGACGCTCAGCTACCTCGGCGCCGAACGCGCGCTGCAGGGCTACAACCTGATGGGCGTGGCGAAGGCCAGCCTGGAAGCCAGCGTGCGTTATCTCGCGCTGAACCTCGGCCCGGAAGGCATTCGCGTCAACGCCATCTCCGCCGGCCCGATCAAGACGCTGGCCGCCTCGGGCATCGCCGGCTTCCGCAAGATCCTCGGCCACGTCGAGCAGAACGCGCCGATCCGCCGCACCGTGACCATCGAGGATGTCGGCAACGTCGCCGCCTTCCTGTGCTCCGATCTCGCTTCTGGCGTGACTGGCGAAGTCACCTACGTCGACGGCGGCTACAACATCCTCGGCATGACCGGAATCGAAGGCGGCGACTGATCGGAGAATTCCGCATGTCCGGAACCGCAGCTCCCGGCGAATATCTCGTCATCTCCCGTGGCAAATGGGACGCCGCGGCAGAACCGCAGCAGATACAGCAGGCGATCGATGAGTTTTACGTCTGGATCGAACGTCACGTCGACGCGGGACGGATGAAGCGCGGGCAGCGGCTCGCGAAGGAAGCCAAGCTCGTCGGGAAGCAGGCGATCATCGATGGCCCGTTCACCGAAGCCAAGGAAGTGATCGGAGGCTACTGGTTCATCCTCGCCAATAGCCTCGAAGAAGCCGCGGCGCTCGCCGCGGGCAACCCCTGCCTCGAATATGGGTTGTCCTACGAAATCCGCCCGATCGATCCCGAGAAGGCCAGCGCTTTCGTCAACAGCTCGGAAACTCCGGACTGAGAACAGCGCCGGTACGCGGCGAACACGCCGCCGGGTTGCGACAGAAGCGGAAACGAAAAGCCCGGCATCACGCCGGGCTTTTCTGTTGCGGGGGTGCGGCGGACGCCGGATCAGAGACGCTCTTCGGCCACCGTGATCTTCATGCGCTTGCGCAAGGCTTCCACCAGCGAGGTCGCGTCCTCGGTGCCGATCAGCTGCCCGAACTGCTGACGCAGCTGCATGCGCTCCGGCTCGCCGGCTTCCTTCGGATCGCCCGGCGTCACCTTGGTCACGGCGAAGACGACGATGCTGCCGTCGGGCAGCGATGCCTTGCCCGGCGATACCTTGCCGGCGGCCGGCGCGGGCGCCTCGAAATAGGCCTTGGTCGCGGCCGGATCCGGCACCGGCGCGGTGCGCGGCAGGCCGGGAACGTCCTGCACCGCCAGTTTCTGCGCGGCGGCGATGGTCGCCAGCGATTCGCCGGCCTTGAGCTTGGCCACCATGGCATCGGCCTGCGCTTCGGCGGCCTTGTGCCGGCGGTCCGCGCGGATCGCCGCGATGACCTTGTCCTTCACCTGCGCCAGCGTCTGCGCGCGCTCGGGCGAGTGCTCGGTGACGCGCAGGAACACGTTGTGGTTCGGACCGATCTCGATCGGATCGCTCACCGTGCCGTCCTGGATCAGCGAATCGGAGAACGCCGCACGCAACACAGCCGGATTGGCGGCGATGCCCTGCCCATTCGCGGCATCCTTGGTGATAGGCCCGAGCTTCTGCACCGGCAGATTGGAGCTGGCCGCAGCCGGCGCCAGCGCCGTCGGATTCTTCAGCACCTGATCGTAGAACTTGGTGGTGAGATCGTTGAAGGCGCGCTCGCGCTCGGATTCGCCGGACTCTTTCTCGAGCTGCGCGCGCGCCACCTCGAACGGCGTCTGCTGGCCGGTCTTCACTTCGCGCAGCTGGATGATGTGCCAACCGAATTCGCTCTTCACCGGCTGGCTGATCTCGCCCGCCTTCATCGCGAACAAGGCATTTTCGAACGGGGCCACCATGTTGCCCTTGGTCACCCAGCCAAGATCGCCGCCGCTGGCCTTGGAACCGGCATCGTCGGAATTGGCGCGCGCCAGCGCGGCGAAATCGGCACCGGGCTGCCGGGCTTCGGCATCGAGCTTCTTCGCCTTGTCTTCAGCGGCCTTCTGCGTCTTGGCATCGGCACCAGCCGGCACCTGCACCAGGATGTGCGAGGTCAGACGCTGCTCGGGCTCCACGAAACGCCCTGCCTTGATCTCTTCGTCGTAACGCTTGCGCAGATCGCTTTCGCTCATGGCCGCCGTCGCCGCCGGCAACGTGCTGCCGTCGACATCGACGTATTCGATCGTGACGGTTTCCGGCGCGCGATATTCGGCCTGATGGTCCTGGAACCACTTCTGCGCATCGGCATCGGACACCGGCGCGGTGTCCTCGGCTGCCGGCGGCACGATCACGAAGGACACGTCGCGCTTCTGGCCGAGCAGCTTGAGCAGACGCTCCGTCTCGGCCGCGGTCACGAATGCCGATTGCGCCAGCTGCGTCGGCACCAGCGACTGCTGCAGCGAATCACGGATGCGCTGCTGGAAGGTCTGCGGCGTCATCGGCGGCGACTGCGCGGACAGCGCCAGCTGATAGCGCTGCGCATCGAACTTGCCGTCGACCTGGAATGCCGGAATCGCCTGGATCGCGTCGCGCACCTGCGCATCGCCGACCGCGATGCCGGCGCGGCCGGCCGCCATCGCCAGCACCTTCTCGTCGATCAGGCGATCAAGCGTCTTGCGCTTGTTCTCCATGGTCTCGAATTCTTGCGGGTCGAACTGCTCGCCCATGACTTGCCGCTGCTGCTGGCGCGCCTGCTCGAAAGCGTTCTTGAAATCGTTGGCGTCGATTTCCTCGCGCTGCCACAACATCGTTACCGGCCACCACTGCGGCGCAGACGGCCACCACTGCGGCGGCGCCTCGATCTTGGCCGCGAACGTCACGTTGCGCGCGAACAGGTACTGCTCCATGCCGAAGAAGGCAAACGGCACGGTCAGCAGGGCCAGCACCACGGTGGCAAACCAGCCGGAAGTCTTGTCGCGGAGTTTCTGCAGCATCGGAAGCGCACGTGCGTCGGGACGGACCGCGCAGTTTACCTATATTCAGGCGAAAAGCCCGCTTTTCGGGCGGCGGTAGCGGGAAGCGCGGGCATTCCGGAACCGGGGCCCCGGAAAAGCGAAAGCCCCGCATCGCTGCGGGGCTTCCGGGATAACTGGCGGAGTGGACGGGACTCGAACCCGCGACCTCCGGCGTGACAGGCCAGCATTCTAACCGACTGAACTACCACTCCGCGTTTTTGAAACAAGGCACGTTTGAAACAACCGTGTCCGAAAATTGTACAGCATCCAAGAATGAATCGCTTCACCTTGGAAGAGTCCGCGCATCGCGTGTTGCTGGATCGCGCGGGCTCGTAGAGAAGATCTGCATTTACCTGGTGGGTGCTGAGGGTTTCGAACCCCCGACCCTCTCCGTGTAAAGGAGACGCTCTACCGCTGAGCTAAGCACCCCCGATTCGGGATTCTCCCGATACCGTCGCCAAGGCGGCGGTGGCGGGCCGATTAGTTTACGGCATCCTTCAGCGCCTTGCCAGCCTTGAAGACGGGGGCCTTGGAGGCGGGGATCTGGATCTTTTCCTTGGTCTGCGGGTTCAGACCGGTGCGCGCGGCGCGGCTGCGCACGTCGAACGAGCCGAAACCGGTCAGGCTGACCGTGCCGCCGCCCTTGAGCGTGCTGGCGATGCCGTCGAGGACGGCGTCGACCGCACGGCCCGCATCGGCCTTGGACAGGCCAGCACTCTCGGCGACATGGGAAACGAGATCGTTCTTATTCATTTGGATAAAAGCTCCATTTACGAAAAGTGGGCAGGACGAATGTCCCGCGGGATGTCATGACTGGATTCCCCTGTGCAGCAATGCGCGGGCTGTTCCCGTCGACGATGCGAGCAGGTATGTGACGACATGCCTACTTCGCGACCGCGCCGTTATACCAGCGCCCTACAGCCCAGGCAACAAAAAACGCCTGAAATCTCGCGGATTTCAGGCGTTTTGCATTACGCGTGAATGTCAATGCTTGACATCCGCGGGGGCGGATGGCTTGCGCGGGACGCGTGGGATTTTCTTCACCTGCTCTTTCACCTGCTCCTTCACGTCACCTGCAACCGCGTTCGGCGTCAGCGGACGTTCCAGCGCGAGATCGAGTACTTCGTCGATCCACTTCACGGGCACGATCTTCATCGTCTGGGTGACGGTCTTCGGAATATCGGCCAGATCCTTGCGGTTTTCTTCCGGAATGATCACGGTGCGGATGCCGCCGCGCATTGCAGCCAGCAGCTTTTCCTTCAGGCCACCGATCGCCGTGACCTTGCCGCGCAAGGTGATTTCACCGGTCATCGCCACATCGGCGCGCACCGGAATCTTGGTCAGCACCGAAACCAGCGAAGTCGCCATCGCGGTGCCCGCGCTCGGGCCATCCTTCGGCGTGGCACCGTCTGGCACGTGCACGTGCACGTCGAACTTCTGCAGGAAATCCAGCTCGATGCCGAGGCGTTCGGCACGTGCGCGCACCACCGACAGCGCGGCCGATGCGGATTCCTTCATCACGTCGCCGAGCTGGCCAGTGAGGATCAGCTGACCCTTGCCGGGCACGAGCGTGGATTCGATCTGCAGCAGATCGCCGCCGACCTCGGTCCAGGCCAAGCCGGTGACCAGACCGATTTCGTTTTCCTGTTCGGCGCGACCGAAGTCGTAGCGCTGCACACCGAGATACTTCTCGAGATTCTTCGACGAGACGCTGACGCCGCCCTTGGCCTTCTTCGCCTTCGCGCCCGCCGGTTGCGGACCGGCCAGTGCGATTTCCTTGACCACCTTGCGGCAGATCTTGGCGATCTCGCGTTCCAGGTTGCGCACGCCGGATTCACGCGTGTAGTAGCGCACGATGTCCTGGATCGCGCCGTCGGCGATCTTCAGTTCCTCGGCCTTGAGGCCGTTCGCCTTCATCTGCTTCGGCACGAGATAGCGCGTGGCGATGTTGATCTTCTCGTCCTCGGTGTAACCGGGGATGCGGATGACCTCCATGCGGTCGAGCAGCGGGCCAGGAATGTTCAGCGAGTTCGACGTCGCCACGAACATCACTTCGGACAGGTCGAGATCGACTTCGAGGTAATGGTCGTTGAAGGCGTTGTTCTGCTCGGGATCGAGCACTTCGAGCAATGCCGAGGACGGATCGCCGCGGAAGTCCATCGACATCTTGTCGATTTCGTCGAGCACGAACAGCGGGTTCTTGCTGCCGGCCTTGTTGAGGTTCTGCACGATGCGACCCGGCATCGAACCGACGTAGGTGCGGCGATGGCCACGGATCTCGGCCTCGTCGCGTACACCGCCGAGCGACATGCGCACGAACTTGCGGTTGGTCGCCTTGGCGATCGACTGGCCGAGCGAGGTCTTGCCGACGCCGGGCGGACCGACCAGGCACAGGATCGCGCCCTTCATCTGCTTCACGCGCGTCTGCACGGCGAGATATTCGAGGATGCGCTCCTTCACTTTCTCCAGGCCGTAATGATCGGCATCGAGCACGTCCTGCGCGGCCTTCAGATCCTTGCGGACCTTGCTGCGCTTCTTCCACGGCACGCCGAGCAGCCAGTCAAGATAGTTGCGCACCACCGCGGCCTCGGCCGACATCGGCGACATCTGCTTGAGCTTGTTGAACTCGGCCTTGGCCTTGGCCTCGACCGGCTTCGGCATGCCGCTCTCGGCGATCTTGCGCGCGATCTCGTCGAGGTCGTTGGGCGCGTCGTCGATCTCGCCCAGTTCCTTCTGGATCGCCTTCATCTGTTCGTTGAGGTAGTACTCGCGCTGCGACTTCTCCATCTGCGATTTGACGCGGCCGCGGATGCGCTTCTCCATCTGCTGCACGTCGATCTCGCCGTCGACGAAGCCGACCAGCAGCTCGAGGCGATCAGCGGTCTCGATGGTTTCCAGCAGGCGCTGCTTGTCGGCCAGGCGCACACCCAGATGCGCGGCGATGGTGTCGGCCAGGCGGCCGGGTTCGTCAATGCCGGAGAGCGTCTGCAGCAGTTCCGGCGGCAGCTTGCGATTGGTCTTGACGTACTGTTCGAACAGCGACATCAGCGAACGCGCCACCGCTTCCACCTCGCGGGTTTCGCGGGTGTCGGTGGAATCGATGACCACGCCGGTGCCGGTGAGCGAACCGTTGCGCGAGACGACTTTGTCCACGCGCGCGCGCGCCACGCCTTCCACCAGCACCTTGATGGTGCCGTCGGGCAGCTTCAGCAATTGCAGCACCTGCGCCAGCGTGCCGATCGCATACAGGTCCTCGGCGCCGGGGTCGTCGACCTCGGCCGATTTCTGCGCGACCAGCAGGATGCGCTTGTCGGATTCCATCGCCTGATCGAGCGCATGGATCGACTTGTCGCGGCCGACGAACAGCGGGATCACCATATGCGGGAACACGACGACGTCGCGCAGCGGCAACACCGGCAGTTCGAGCGTTTCGTGTTCGGTGGGGTGTGTCATGGGGGCTCCGAAGGAAGACAGCGGGCGGCCAATCCGGCCGCCATGGCCGTGTTATGGGGCCCCGGCCGGGACGATGCAAGCGCGGGAACCCTGTCATCCTTGGCAGGATGACAGGACTCCTTTCGGATCAATATCTTAGACGGCTCGGACAGACCTTTCCGCCGCCGGGACGAACCCGGCCGTCCCAGCCGCGGACGGTCCGCTCATTGCGGATTGATCCGTAGCATCGCCGCCTTGGACGGTACGCCTTTCTTGTCGATCACGAACAGCAAATAGAAGCCGGGCGGCGTCTGGTAGGCCTGGGCGGGGAAATTCACCTTCAGCGTCCCAGGGAAGACCGAGAACGGGAGTTCCAGGAAACGCTGGTCCATGTCGAAGGAGTGCGTCACCGAGCCGGCCTTGATCAGCGCAACGCGGCCGATGGATCGCGCCTGCGGCGTGCCGACGACGATCTGCTGGCCGACGCTCACCGTCATCGGCGCCGACAGGATCGTCGGCCGCTGCGCCCGCCTGCCCTGCGCGTCGAACAGGTACGGCGGGTAGTAGATCTCGGCATTGAGATTGCGCTGCGGCCCCGGCGCGCCGCCGCCCATGGTGAGGATGGTGGCGTCCGGCAGCAGCAACGATGTGGAATGGTAGAGCCGCATCTGCTTGGCGGTGGCGCCGAGCGTCCAGGTGTTGTTGCGCGGGTCGTAGATCTCGCTGGTGTAGGCGACGTGGTCGTCGACATTGTTCACCGCGCTGCCGCCCGAGACGAACACGCGGCCGTCGGGCATCACCGTGGCGTTGCCCCAGTGCCGGGCGTACTGCATCGGCGGCAACGCGGTCACCTTCGGCAGGCCCGTGCCGATGTCGATCAGGCTGGCGTTGCGGCTGGCCGCCATGCGATCGATGCCACCGCCGACCTGCAGGATGCGATCGGGCGCGAACATCACCGCCGAGGATGTGCCGCCGATGTTGTCGGTAGGGAACGAGCCGCGCGCGGTGATCGTTCCTGCACCGTTCGGATCGACTTCGTACATCGCTTTGTTGGCGATGCCGAAGATCTTGCCGTCCTTGTTGACGAAGTTGCGCGGATAGCCGCTGGCCAGATTGCCGGTCGGCGCGCCCGTCAGCAGACGGAACCTTCCGTCGGTGCCACGCACTTCCGGGTAGTCGGCGCCACCGGTGCCGCCCTGGATGTAGACCTCGCCGTTGGGCAGCGTGGTCGCGGTGGCGTACCAGCGTTCGCGGTTCATCGTGCCGGCACGCGTCAGACTGTCGTCGATCGGCCGGTACAGCGTGACGTCCGCATTCGGCGCGTTGGTCGAACGGCCGCTGACGGTGACGTCGCCGCCGTAGATCTCGACGTCGCCACTGGGCAGCAGCAATTGCGCGCTACAGAAGATGTCGACGTTGGTGGTGTTAGGCAGCAGTTGATGCGATGCCGCGTCCAGGCCGAGTTCCGGGTCCCAGACGTCGTAGACGAACAAACCAGTCTGCGTGCCATTGGCATCGCTGCCGTAGCTCAGCACGCGTCCCTCCGGCGTCAGCACGGCGTGGATGCCGATCAGCGGCCAGTCGAGAACGGGCGAGAAAGTGCCTTTGACTGGATCGCCGGTGTCCGGAACGGCGCTCGAGGCGCCGCCCTTTCGCGCGAGATCGAGCAATCTCGGCGGCAGGGCCTCGCCGCGCACGACCTTGTTGACGTCAGGCGGCACCTGCACGGCGGCGAGGAAGCTGTTGTCGTGTCCGTTGGCGTCGAACGGCGGCGGTTTGTCGGAAGTGGGAGAAAGCTCGAAGGAAGGATCGTTGCTGGCCGCGTAAGCTGCGATCGCCAGCACGCCAATCGTCAATGTGCCAAGCGCCAGCCCGTGGCGGCGGCTGCGGTGAAGCGTCGGTTTCATTGTCTCGGTCTGCTTTGTGGGAACGGTGATGTCGATCACGCAAGCAGCCACGCATGGCGCCCCCCTGCCCACCGATTTGCGTCGTTTATCATGCTTTTTATGTGACGACTCTCACATAAAAACAGGCCGATAGTGAAAATTTGGTTATTGCGCAGTTGGAGTGCTTCTCACGGGCTTAAAAGGCCTCGCGCACGACACGACTGCGCCGTGGACGAAATTCCGTTGCGCGTTCGCGTCTAAAAAAAGATGTCGCCGTGGCAGGACGGCAGACCGCGAAATCATCCAAAGGATGTCGATGAAACAGGCCACTGCCCTGCGCTCGAACAGCCGCCTTTGCCGGACTTCGGCATGAAACCCGCATCTCATCGCGGCCGATGCCTGGCCACGCATGTGGTTCACCCGGCCGTCCGGTCGAAGACCGGAACGGCCGCGTATTCCGCTAGAACTGCAGACTCCACTTGTCGATCCTGTCGACGTCCGGCGATGCGTTGTCGTTGACGCGCAGCTTCCAGGTGCCGTTGGCGGCTTCCGACGAAGCGTTCACGGTAGAGGTCTTGTTGATGTTGTCGGCGCTGCCGCCGCTGCGGTTGTGCAGGCTGCAGACGTTGCCGTCCGGCGCCGCCAGACGACCTTCAGATAGTGACAGGCATCGCGCCAGCCATTCTTTGGCCGTAACGCGGGACTAGAAGAATGCGGCTCGTGCACGACGAGGAACGCGAACCGGCGCGCCAGAACGGCGCACCGGGGATACCGTAGAAACGACCTTTACTCGGCCGAAGCGACCTTGGGCTGGACCGGCGTGTTCTGGTAGATCAGATACGGATCGGACTTGTGTTCGATCACCGATTCGTCGACCACCACCTTGCTGACGTTCTCCAGCGACGGCAGGTCGTACATCGTATCCAGCAGCACCGACTCGACGATGGTGCGCAGACCACGCGCGCCGGTCTTGCGCTTGAGCGCCTTGCGCGCGATCGCGGCGAGTGCGTCGGGGCGGAACTCCAGTTCCACGCCTTCCATCTCGAACAGCTTCTTGAACTGCTTGCTGATCGCGTTCTTCGGCTCGGTGAGGATCTTCACCAGCGCGGCTTCGTCCAGCTCCTCGAGCGTGGCGACCACCGGCAGGCGGCCGACGAACTCGGGGATCAGGCCGAACTTGATCAGATCTTCCGGCTCGACATCGGCCAGCACCTTGCCGACCTCGGTCTTGCGCTCGGAGCTCTTGATCTTCGCGCCGAAGCCAATCCCGCCGGCCTCGGTGCTGCGCTGCTGGATGATCTTGTCCAGACCGGCGAACGCGCCACCGACGATGAAGAGGATGTTGCGCGTGTCCACCTGCAGGAATTCCTGCTGCGGATGCTTGCGTCCGCCCTGCGGCGGCACGCTGGCGATGGTGCCTTCGATCAGCTTCAGCAGCGCCTGCTGCACGCCTTCGCCGGACACGTCGCGAGTGATCGACGGGTTTTCGCTCTTGCGCGAAATCTTGTCGATCTCATCGATATAGACGATGCCGGCCTGCGCCTTCTCGACGTCGTAGTCGCATTTCTGCAACAGCTTCTGGATGATGTTCTCGACGTCCTCGCCCACGTAACCGGCTTCGGTCAGCGTGGTGGCGTCGGCCATCGTGAAGGGAACGTTGAGCAGGCGCGCCAGCGTTTCGGCGAGCAAGGTCTTGCCCGAACCGGTCGGACCGACCAGCAGGATGTTCGACTTCGCCAGTTCGACATCGTCGTTCTTCTGCCGGCTCTCGATGCGCTTGTAATGGTTGTACACCGCCACGGCGAGCGTGCGCTTGGCGCGCTGCTGCCCGATCACGTACTGGTCGAGAACCTCGAGGATTTCCTTCGGCTTGGGCAGGCTGCTGCGTGCCGACTGGGCCTTTTCCTCGAGTTCCTCGCGAATGATGTCGTTGCACAACTCGACGCATTCGTCGCAGATGAACACACTCGGGCCCGCGATCAGTTTGCGGACCTCGTGCTGGCTTTTCCCGCAGAACGAGCAATACAGAATCTTGTTGCTGTCGCCGCCGGAACGGCCGGGTCTGTCTTCGCTCATGCTTTCGCCAATCTGTGATGCGGGGTCATAGGACTACGACCCGAGAATACCATGCTGCGCAACGCGCATGCGGGGATCGGAATCAGAGCGGCCGTAGCCGCCAAATAACTGATTCTGCATTGTTTTTGGCCGACTCGCTTGCCTGATCCTGCCAATCACACCAGCTCACGCCGGCTGGATCGATTCTTCCGGGCGCCGTTCGAGCACCTGATCGACCAGGCCGTATTCCTTCGCGGCCTCGGCGCTCTTGAAGTTGTCGCGGTCGGTATCGCGGGCGATGGTTTCGATCGGCTGGCCGGTGTGCTTGGCCAGGATCTCGTTCAGGCGCTGGCGCATGGCCAGGATCTCGCGCGCCTGGATGTCGATGTCGGTCGCCTGGCCCTGGGCGCCGCCGAGCGGCTGATGGATCATCACCCGCGAGTTCGGCAGCGCGTAGCGCTTGCCTGGTGCGCCGGCCGCCAGCAGCACGGCGCCCATGCTGGCCGCCTGGCCAACGCAGATCGTGCTCACGTCCGGCTTGATGAACTGCATGGTGTCGTAGATCGCCATGCCGGAGGTGACGACGCCGCCCGGCGAGTTGATGTACAGGCTGATGTCCTTTTCCGGATTCTCGGCTTCCAGGAACAGCATCTGCGCCACGATCACGTTGGCGACGTGGTCGTCGATGCCGCCGACCAGGAAGATCACACGTTCCTTCAGCAGACGCGAATAGATGTCGTAGGCACGCTCGCCGCGGCTGGTCTGTTCAACCACCATCGGGACGAGGTTCAGAGCTTTGGTTTCCATCTTTCTACCTGCTGATTGAAGGTCTGGGGCCCGCAGGACCCGCCTCAGTTCTGGATCGCTTCCTGGAACGTGAGCGGTTGTTCGGTGTGCTGGGCGCGCTCGGCGATCCAATCGATCACCTGCTCTTCCATAACACGGTTCTGCAGTCCCGACATCAATTGGGGATCGTTGCGGTACAACTCAATGACCTGATCCGGCTCCTCGTAGGTCGAAGCGATCAGGCGCATCGTCTCATTCACACGCTTGGGGTCCAGGCGCAGTTCGTTGCGGCGGGCGACCTCGCCCACCAGCAGGCCGACCAGGACGCGCTTGCGGGCGGCATCGAGGTAGGGGGTGTGGGCATCTTCCGGCAGTTCGACCTGCTGGCCGCGGCGGCGGGCCTGCTCGACGTCCTGCTGCAGCATCGAACGGGCCTCGTTCTCGACCAGCTTCGGCGGCATCTCGACGCTCGCATAGGCCGCCACCAGCTGCTCACCGACCTCGCGACGCAGGCGGTTCATCAGCGCGCCCTTCAGCTCGCGCTCCAGGTTGGTGCGGATATCGGCGCGGAACTGGTCGATCTCACCGCTCTTCACGCCGAAGCTCTTGATGAAGGCAGCGTCGACCTCGGGCAGCACGGCCTCGGAGACCTGCTCGGCCTTCAGATGCACTTGCGCGGTCTTGCCGGCCAGCTGCGGCACGCGCCAGTCGGCCGGGAAGGTCACATCGACGGTCTTTTCCTCGTCCTTCTTCAGCCCGGCCAGCGCGTTCTCCACGTCCGGGTACATGCCGCCGGAGCCGATCACGGTGACGCCACGCTCCACGCCCTCGGCCGGCAGGCGCTCATCGCCGATCTGCGACCAGGTTTCCACGTCGACCGCGTCACCAGCCTGGGCGGCACGGGTGACCGCGCTCCAGGTGCGGCGCTGCAGGCGCAGGTTCTCGATCATGCGGTCGATGTCGGCCTCGGTCACGTCCGAGGTGTTGCGGATCACCTGCAGCTTGGCCACGTCGATCTCGCCGAAATCCGGCACCACCTCGAAGGTGGCGACGTAGGCCAGTTCCTTCTCGCCGGCCTCGGGGCTCGGCTCGATGCGCGGAGCACCGGCCAGGCGCAGCGCGTTGTCGCGCACGGCCTCATCAAGACCTTCACGCAGCAGGCCGTCGAGGATTTCCGCGCGGACCTGCTGACCGAAGCGCTGCTCGATCACCTTGGCCGGCACCTTGCCGGGGCGGAAGCCCTTGATGCGCGCCGTGCGCGCGATCTCGCGCAAACGGCCGCCAACCTGGGTATCCAGGCGTTCGGTGGGCACGCGAAAGGTGATGCGGCGTTCGAGATTGCCTGTGTTTTCGACCGAGACCTGCATTTGAACTCCTGACTGTCGCCGGCCGAGTCGGAGCCGACGACGCGATGGGCACATTTAGTGAGCGGCTGGCCGACCACGACGCCGGCTTGCGCGGACACCCTGGGGACGGGCCAATCGAACTGACTATTTTGGCCGAATCCCGCCCCGCCCGCCACTAATTCGAGCGAAACCAGCGACCGACGGACCCAAAAACACGCCCCTACCCGCCAATTGGCCCTCGGCGATCCACTTCCTGGAGAAAAGCCCCCTTAGCAAGGGGGCGCCGCGAAGCGGCGGGGTTTGGAAGCATGCACCTGGGGCCCAAAGTTTGCCTCGCAAACTTTGGGAGCTTGATTGGCGATGCCAATCAAGCTGGTGCGAAAGGCGGGACTCGAACCCGCACGCCTTGCGGCACTGGAACCTAAATCCAGGGCGTCTACCAATTCCGCCACTTTCGCATCGCCGGCCCGCGGCCGGGAGGCCGCGGACGGTTCAGTTGCGCGACTGCAGCTTCGACAGCAGGCGCAGGAACTCGAGATACAGCCACACCAGGGTGACCATCAGGCCGAACGCCCCGTACCACTCCATGTACTTCGGCGCGCCCTGCTCCACCCCGGTCTCGATGAAATCGAAGTCCAGCACCAGATTCAGCGCCGCGATCACCACCACGAACAGGCTGAAACCGATGCCGATCACCCCGGAATCGTGGATGTAGGGGATGTTGATGTTGAACAGGCGCAGCACCATCGTCGCCAGATAGATCACGAAGATGCCGCCGGTGGCCGCGACCACGCCGAGCTTGAAGTTCTCGGTGGCCTTGATCAGCCCGGAGCGGTAGGCGAACAGCAGCGCGAACAGCGTGCCGAAGGTCAGCATCACCGCCTGCATCACGATGCCCTGGTACAGGTGGTTGTAGACGGCGGAAATCGCGCCGAGGAAGAAACCTTCCGCCAGCGCGTACAACGGCGCCGTCACCGGCGCCCACTCCTTCTTGAACACCGTCACCATCGCCAGCACGAAGCCGACGAGCGCGCCGCCCCAGATGTAGGCCGTGCCGTTGCTCACGCCGGAGGCGGAAAATTCGATCTGATTCCAGGCGAAGGCGCCGGTGATCAGGCTCAGCAACAGCAAGAGCCCGGTCTTGTTGACGGTGCCGCCGAGGGTCATCGCCGCGCCGTCACGCGAGACCACGCTCCCGCTGGCGAGGTCGAGGAACGTGGATTCCTTAAGGGCTGGATTGCCGCTGCGCATCATGGTGTGTGCCTCGCCGAGGAGGGTAGCTGGCTGAAGAAGACATGAGGATACAGTGCAATCGGTTTCAAGCGTGCGTTGACAGCCTATCGGCGGGTCCCGGACAATGACGGCCCTTCGCGGTGCCCCGGCCTAAATGCTGGACGCTCCGGGAATCCGAACCAACCGCTCGATCCGGCGGGGTATAGCGCAGTCTGGTAGCGCGCCTGCTTTGGGAGCAGGATGTCGGGGGTTCGAATCCCTCTACCCCGACCATCCTGGCCACGACGCGCGCGTCCAGCTGCCCCGCTATCCATGCGTGGCCGTTATCATGGATGCACGCGCCCGTAGCTCAACCGGATAGAGCACCGGCCTTCTAAGCCGGTGGTTGTGGGTTCGAGTCCCGCCGGGCGCGCCAGAACAGGCCGTGAAAACGGGCGTTCCGCGGAAGTTTCAATGGTGGCTGTAGCTCAGCTGGTTAGAGTACTGGATTGTGATTCCAGATGTCGGGGGTTCGAGTCCCCTCAGCCACCCCAATTTGTTATCATTGCAGTTCGGGGCCGTTAGCTCAGTTGGTAGAGCAGTTGACTCTTAATCAATAGGTCCAAGGTTCGAATCCTTGACGGCCCACCAAACAAGAAAGGCTTGGCATCGCTGCCAAGCCTTTTTTCTTATCTGCATCGCAATGATGCTGCGCATGGCGTTCGTGCGGCTTTCACGCGCGACTACGTGATCTGCGCCGCCGCTTCCCGCCGTCTCCCCGGCCACAGCATGAACAGCACAGTCCCCCCCAGCAGCGCCCAGCAGTAATGCGCCTTGCCGATCAGTGCAAGCGGTGACAACGAAGCCAACGACGCCGCCAGCAGAATCTGCGCGCCGTAAGGCAACAGGCTCTGCACGCTGCAAACGAAGATGTCGAGCAAGCTCGCCGCGCGCGCCGGCGGCACGCCGTGTCGCTCCGCGATATCGCGGGCGACGTTGCCGCTGATCAGGATCGCGACGGTGTTGTTGGCGGTGAAGACATCCGTCAGCGAGGCCAATGCCGCGAGGCTCCACTCGCCGCTGCGCAACCCCGTGCTGCCGCGCGCGATGCGCGAGATCTGCGCCGCGAGCCAGGCCAGTCCGCCGCTGGCCTTGATCAGCGCGCCGAGGCCGCCGATCAGCAATGCCAGCAGCGTGATCTCGACGACACTCTCGAAGCCGCTGTAGATGTCGCCGGTGAACTGGATCGGGCTGTAACCATCCGCCGCGAAGATCGCGCCGATCACCGCCGCGAACACCAGGCCGATACCGAGCACGACGAGCACGTCGAAACCGGCGATCGCCAATCCCAATACCAGCAGATACGGCAGGATCAGCCACGGCGAAGCATGCTCGCTTGATTCCACCGGCGAGGCCTCGCCGACGAAACCGAGGATGCCGAGCGTGAGCAATGCGGCCGGCAACGCGATCTTGAAGTTCTCGCGGAATTTCGCGCGCACGCTGCAGCCTTGCGTGCGCGCGGCGGCGATGGCGGTGTCCGAGATCACCGAGAGGTTGTCGCCGAAGGTCGCGCCACCCAGCACCGCGCCGATCACCAGCGCGCGATCCAGCCCCGAGGCATCGGCGACGCCGAGCGCGATCGGCGTGACCGCCGCGATCGTGCCCATCGAGGAACCGACCGCCAGCGACAGGAATCCCGCCATCAGGAACAGACCCGGCAGGATCAGCGCCGGCGGCAGCGCGCCGACGCCGAGCGACACCACGGCGTCGACGGCACCGATCTGCTTGGTCACCGTCGCGAACGCGCCGGCGAGCAGGAAGATCAGGCACATCAGGATGATGTTCGAATCACCGATGCCTTCCAGCAATTTGTCCATGGCCGGCACGCCGCGGCGATGCGCGATCCACAGCGCCAGCGCGAGCGCCGGCAGGATCGCCACCGGCGCGTGCAGCTGATAGAAGCCCATGGTGTCGCCGCGGCTGGTGAACCAGAGGCCGGCGCCGAAGAACACGGCTAGGAACAGCAGCAGCGGCGTCAGCGCCAGGACACTGGGGCGATCATTCATCGCTCTATCCGGATAAAAAGATTGGATAATTGTGCGACGCAGCATCCCCTCTGTCCAGCGCATGGCCGGAACGATCGCCTTGCGGGGATGGAACGAGGCCCGGCCCCGAAACCGGGATCAGCGCGCCCCGGCCTGCCGTGAGGCGGCCGCGACTGCCTGTTCCGGCTCGACCCGCTGCAACTGCAGACGACGCAGCCGGCGGCTGGTGACCGTCAGCCCGTCCACCGCGTTCCCGGTCGAGCGGGTGAAGGTCACCGTCCACGATTGCGCTGTCGCGAAACGGTCCCCGCCCACGGCTTCGAGCGCCATCCCGGGCTGCTTCAGCCACTGCAGCAGCAATTTGCCGTCCTTCAGTGCCACCGTGTAGGTCGTCCCGGTCTCGTCGCTGCGGTACTGCCCCACCAGCGCCTCCAGCGCCGCGGCCGTGGGCTTCGGCTCGTCCACGCGCCGGAAAATCCGCGCGGTCGGCCAGAAGTCGACGATGCTCAGCTCGGTCGCCGCGCCGATGTTGCGGAAGGACCATTCCTGCACGGTCTCGCCGACACGGAACGTTTCTGCGCCGGTGGGGATCAATGCTCCGCGCACTCCGGCCGCACGCAAGGCGCCATCCTTGAACTCCAGACGCGCGACCTCGTCGGTCACGGGATTCCAGTAAGTCCCGGCCAGCGCTTCGCGCCGGCCCGGCGGCACGGTCACTTCGGGTTTGATGTCGGTGCCGAGCTGATCGCCCAGATAGACCTCGGCCACCTCGCGCGTCAGTTCGTCGGGCACGATCGTGGTGCCGTTGCACAAGGCGACGATGCCCAGGCGCTGCTCGGGGAAGAGGATAGTGTCGGCGCGATACCCGCCTTCCAGACCGTCGTGCCCGATCGTCTTCAGCCCGCGGCAGCTGCGCACGCGCAGCCCCCCGCCGTAGCCGATCTCGGTGCCGTCGTTGAGCCGGCCCGAAGTCAGCATCTGTCGCTGCACATCTTTTCCGCCGATGCGGCCATCGACCAGGTTCTGCTGCCACTTGAGCACATCGCCCACCGTCGTCAGCAGCGTGCTCGAACCGTAGTAGTCGGCGGAGGGAATGCTCGTGCGCCAAGCCCCCTTCTCGTCCGAACGATAGGCCGCGGCGCGACGCGGGACGATCTTGTTGTGATCCTCCTGAAACTGCGTGTCGCGCATGCCCAGCGGCTCGAAAATGCGTTCGCGCGCGAACTCCGGCAGCGCCTTGCCAGACACCCGCTTCACAATCTCCGCCAGCAGGACATAGCCGCTGTTGTTGTAGCTCACCTCGCTGCCGGGCACGAAATTCAAGCCGCGCTGTTTCGCGAGGACTTTCAGCATGTCGTCCTGCGCGAACACATCGTCGGAACGCCAGCCCGACATGAACAGTAGTTGCCCCTGTTCGCGCAAACCGTTGGTGTGGTGCATCAGGTGCGAGAGGGTCAGCGGCTTGCCGTAGTCCGCCAGTTCCGGCAGGTATTTGTGGACGTCGTCGTCCAGCGACAACTTGCCCTCCTGCGCCAGCAGCAGGATCGAGAACGCGGTGAACTGCTTGGAAACCGAGGCCACGTGGAAGACCGAGTCCGGCGCGATGGCGATGCCATGTTCCAGATTCGACATGCCGTAACCGCGCACGTACTCCGGCACACCATCACGCGAAACGCCGACCGCGCAGCCCGGTGTCTGCGTGCCGGCCCATGGCGCGAAGATCGCATCCACCCGCTTGTGGAGATCGGCTCGCGACGCGCTCGTGTCCTGTGCGTCGGCGACGGGAATGACCGATGCGGTGAGGATCGCCGACAAGAAAGCGGATCGAGCGACGCGCATGGAATCCCCCGGCAATGAAATGTCGGGGTGGACGCTATCACCGCCTGCGAAGAAGCGGCATCGGTCGAAAGTCAGGCGCTTCCCTCGCGTTCGAGGGAAGCGCGACAGCCGTCAAACGCGGCTGGCGATGGCCTTGGCGAAGCTCATCGTGTTGCCCTCGCCGCCCAGATCCGGCGTCAGCGAATCCTTGGCTTCGAGCGTGGCGACGATCGCATCGCGCAGGCGGGTAGCCTTCTCGGGCAGGCCGAGATGGTCGAGCATCTGCGCGGCGCCAAGCAGCAGCGCGCACGGATTGGCGATGCCCTTGCCGGCGATGTCCGGCGCAGAACCATGCACGGCTTCGAAGATCGCCGCGTCGGTGCCGATGTTTGCGCCGGGCGCGAGGCCCAGGCCGCCGACCAGACCCGCGCAGAGGTCGGAGATGATGTCGCCGAACAGGTTCGTGGTGACGATGATGTCGAACTGTTCCGGCCGCATCACCAACTGCATGCAGGTGTTGTCGACGATCATCTCGTTGCACTGGATTTCCGGATACTGCGCGGCCACCTCGCGTGCCACCTTCAGGAACAGGCCCGAGGTCGACTTGAGGATGTTGGCCTTGTGGACCACCGTGACCTTCTTGCGGCCGGTCTTGCGGGCCAGGTCGAAGGCATAGCGCACGATGCGCTCGGAGCCCTTGCGGGTGATCTTCTGCGTGAGCGTGGCGGTGGCGCCGTCCTCGCTGACCATTTGGCCTTCACCGATGTAGGCGCCTTCGGTGTTCTCGCGCACCGTGATCAGGTCGACGCCGCTGGGGAAGCGCGACTTGGTGTTCGGGAACGACTTGGCCGGACGCACGTTGGCGTACAGATCGAAACGCTTGCGCAGCTCGACGTTGATCGAGGAGAAGCCCTCGCCCACCGGCGTGGTCAGCGGGCTCTTCAGCGCGACGCGGTTCTTGCGGATCGAATCCATCGTCGCCTGCGGCAGCAGCTCGCCGTGCTTCTCGAGCGCGGCCAGGCCGGCGTCGGCTTCCTCGTACTGCAAGCCGAGCTGCATCGCGTCGAGCACGTGCAGGGTGGCGTCCATGATCTCCGGGCCGATGCCGTCGCCGCGGATGACCGTAATCGTCTGGGTCATTGGTGTGGGGTCCATGCAGAAGCGCGCCACACGGCGTCCGTGCGGCGCAAAGGCGAAAAATCAGCTGGATATTATGCCCGAAGCGCATCTTTTTTCCTTCTCCCCCTGGGAGAAGATGCCCGCAGGGCGGATGAGGGCGGGAAATGACGTGCCGTAGAACGCTCGGTAGCGCGGAGTTTTTACTCCCTCATCCGGCGCTTCGCGCCACCTTCCCGGAGGGAGAAGGAAAGCCAGTCAATCATGGTCGTGCGCGTCCGGAGCCGGTGCGTCCCCCTGCTCCAGCCGGTCGAGGAAATCCACGGCGCGGCGCAGATGCGGGATCACGATGCTGCCGCCCACCACCAGCCCGACCGAGAACGTCTCGAACATCTCCTCGCGGTTCACGCCGGCCTCGCGGCATTGCGCGACGTGGTAGCTGATGCAGTCGTCGCAGCGGAGCACGAGCGAGGCGACCAGGCCCAGCAGCTCCTTGGTCTTCACGTCCAGCGCGCCGGCCTGATAGGTCTGGGTGTCGAGGGCGAAAAAGCGGCGCACTACCTGGTTGGGTTCGGCCAGGATGCGCTCGTTCATGCGCTTGCGGAATTCCGTGAACTGACGGACGCGATCGTCCTCGCCCGTACCGCCGCCCGCGCTCACGAGGCGTCTCCGGACAGCAGCGGATCGAGCTTGCCGGCGCGATGCAACGCCATCATGTCGTCATAGCCGCCGACGTGGGTGCTGCCGATGAAGATCTGCGGCACGCTGGTGCGGTGGGTCAGCGCCACCATCTTTTCGCGCTGCGAGGGGTCGAGGTCGACACGCACCTCGCTCCATTCCAGGCCGCGGCCCTTGAGGAAGTTCTTGGCCGCTACGCAGTAAGCGCAGGCGGCACCGGTGTAGAGGGTGATTTCCGGGGTATTGCGGGCGTTCAAGACGATCTCCTGAACTAAGGAGGCGGGATATGGTCGAATGATGGGGTGCCTGGCCGCGGCTCCCCAGGGGCATGCCTGCAACACAGATGACCGCGTACAGGTGGAATTATGGAATCTTCAGGCGCGCGCATCCATGCTTTCTCCCAGATCGTTGATGCCGAGGCATCCCGTGCCCTTGACCAGATTCATTGATGTGATCCGACGCACGGTGTTTCCGGCATCGCGGGATTTCGGGCGGAATTCCGGTCGCTTGCGGGCGTTCGTCCGGCGCATCGGACACCGGCTGGCACGCATCCCCTCCCCGCTTCTGTACGCCACCGCATTGACGCTCACGGTGGCCAGCCTGTGCGCGCCCGCCCAGGAGACCAAGCTTCCGGACATCGGCTCCTCCGCCGGCACCGTGCTCGGCCCGGCCGAGCAGAAGGAATACGGCCAGATGATGCTGGCGCAACTGCGCCACTACGACTACATCCTCGAAGACCCGCTCGTCGACGAATGGCTGCGCACGCTCGGCACCCGCCTCGGCTCCGCCAGCGACAATCCGAAGCAGGACTTCACCTTTTTCATGATGAAGGACCGCCAGATCAACGCCTTCGCCACGCTCGGCGGCTACGTCGGCGTCAACGCGGGACTGGTGCTGGCGGCGGACACCGAGGACGAAGTGGCCGGCGTGCTCGGCCACGAAATCGCCCACGTCACCCAGCAGCACGTCCTGCGCAGCGTGGAACGCGCCAAGCGCGACAGCATTCCGATCCTGCTGGCGATGCTGGGCGCGATCGCGATCTCGCAGTCCGGCGGCAATTCCTCCGGCGACGCCGCCATGGCCGCGATGGCCAGCGCGCAGGGCATCGCCGCGCAGCGCCAGATCAACTACACCCGCTCCAACGAATCCGAAGCCGACCGCCTCGGCATCCAGACGCTGGCGCGCAGCGGCTACGACCCGCGCGCGATGGCGCAGATGTTCGAGACCATGCAGGCCCTCTCGCGCGTGAACCGCGGCGGCGAGAAGGAACGCACGCCCGACTACCTGATGACCCACCCGGTCACCACCTTGCGCATCGCCGAGGCCAAGGAACGCGCCGAACGCATCCTCCAGAAGCAGCGTAACGTGCGCGCGATCACCGCGACACCGGAAGCGACCCGCGTCGAACAGGTGCCGGTGCCGGAAGGCCCGATCAGTTCGGCGCCGGCCAGCAGCAATCCGCTGCTGCCGAGCGCGCTCAATCTTTCGGTCGACGGCCTGTACCGCAACGACGAAACCCAGTACGGCTGGGTGCGCGAACGTCTGCGCGTGCTCAGCGCCGACAGGCCCTCGGCGGCCGTGCAGGAATACGAGCGCATGGCGCGCAACGGCAAGCTCAGCGACGCGCAGCGCTACGGACTCGCGCTCGCGCGCCTGCTCAGCGGCAGCAGTGCCGCGGCGATGACGGATCTCAGCGCGCTGCTGACCGAATATCCCGGAGATCTCTGGCTCTCGCTCGCCATGGGGCAGGCCGAAGCGCGCGCCGGCAAACAGGACGCCACCGACACGCGCTTCAAGGGATTGCTTTCACGCATGCCCGGCAATCGCGCCGTCGCCCTCACCTATGCCGGCGTGCTGGGCGAACGCAACACCAAGGCCGCGGGCCAGCAGGCGCAAGCCATTCTGCGACCGCTACTGAGCTCGGCCAGCGACGACCCGCTGTTCCAGACCACCTTCGCGCGCGCCAACGAGATCGCCGGCGATCCGATTCGCGCCGGCGAGGCCTACGCCGAAGCCGCCTACCTCAATGGCCGCGCCGAGCAGGCGCTGGTGCAGCTCAACAATCTGAAGCGGCGCGACGATCTGGATTACTACGCGCGCGCGCGCATCGATGCGCGCATCGCGGCGATCACGCCGACGGTGTTGGAGCTGCGGCGGCAAGGCATGCGGGATCAGGATGTGCGGCCGCAGTAGTCGGCCGTGAATTTCCCAGATTACTGACGACCCAATAAATCTCTCATCTGCTCGAGAGTGTAGAAGCGCGTGTTGGTGATCTGCCTGACATTACCGGGCGCGAATGCCGAGTCGAACGTAATGATGGGGCCATACACGAAACCATTGAGCTTGCCGAAGCTCGACAAGCTACGAACGATGGTAAGACTGTAGCCACGGCCGACGTAAAAAGTCGTGCCGCCATCGGCGGGAAGCGGCATGTCTTCGTCGATCTTGGCGAAGGTCGGTGCCTTGCCGGCAACAACGTCCTGGAAATCACGAGCGGCCTCGTTGATCGTCCGTCGTTCCTCTGGAGCTAGCAACGAGAGGTCGACACCCTCGAAAGGATGACTGGATGCCGTCGGGAAAGCAGTGATAGCCGGAGAAGGCATGCTCAACAGGATCGCCGGAGCAAGAAGAAACGCATGAATCCCTCACTGCTCCCGGCGTCGTAGTTCAACTCCATCCACCACCATCGTCCACGCGCCCTCCACCTGCTTCGGCCGCTGCGTCACCTTGAACCGCGTGGTCATCGGCCCGACCCCCACGACGAAATCGTCGCCCTCGAACGCCTTGATCGGCGCGTTCACCGACTTGCTCATGCCCGGCTTCTCGCGCTTGTAGCTGACCATGCCGCCGGCATCGATGGCGAGCGTCATCTGCTCCGCACCCCGGATGCCGGTCCAGATGCCGACATAGTCCTTCCGATCCTCCGGCAACGGCTTGGCACAGGCGGCCAGCCCCAGCAGGCAGATGACGAAAAACGACAGAAAACGTTTCACACCCCTTCTCCTTGAATAGTCCCTGATCCCTAGGCGGCCGAGTCTAGCGCCGGCAGCCCCGGCGGGGCGGCCGTAATCGGTGTAACGTGACCGTCACAAAACTGTCGTCTAATCTCAGCGTCCAGGCTTCTGCCCCGCTAAAGCATGCAAAAACGCATCCTGATCGTCGACGACGAGCCCGCCATCCGCGACATGGTGGCCTTTGCCCTGCGCAAGGGTGAATACGAGCCCGCCCATGCCGGTGACGCCCGCGAAGCCCAGGCGTCCATCGCCGACCGCGTCCCCGACCTGATCCTGCTCGACTGGATGCTCCCCGGCACCAGCGGCATCGAGCTGGCCCGGCGCTGGCGCCGCGAAGCGCTGACCCGCGAGGTGCCGATCATCATGCTCACCGCCCGCGGCGAGGAAAACGATCGCGTCGGCGGCCTCGAGGCCGGCGTCGACGACTACGTGGTCAAGCCCTTCTCCTCGCGTGAACTGCTGGCGCGCATCCGCGCGGTGATGCGCCGCTCGCGCGATGACGACGAGGACGGCAGCGTCGCGGTCGGCCAGCTGCGCATCGATGGCAGCGCGCACCGCGTCTTCGCCAGCGATGCTCCCGTGTCGATCGGCCCCACCGAATACCGCCTGCTGCATTTCTTCATGACCCACCCCGAACGCGTCTATACGCGCTCGCAACTGCTCGATCACGTCTGGGGCGGCAGCGTCTATGTCGAGGAGCGCACCGTCGACGTGCACATCCGCCGCCTGCGCAAGACGCTGGAACCGACCGGGCTGGAAGGCATGGTGCAAACGGTGCGCGGCGCGGGTTATCGCTTTTCCGCCGCGATGTGAGCGTTCCTCCCCTTGCTTAGAGGGGAGCAGCGAACGCGACAGCGCCAACTCTGACGTTCCAACGCCGTCTGTCACAATTCCCGCATGCCCCCTCACGCCCGCACCGCCTGGATCAAGACGCTCGGCCAGCTGGCGCTGATCCTCGTCGCCGCGCTGGTGCTTGGGCTGCTGATCAAGCATCCGTGGCCGGTGCTCACGCTCACCGCGCTTGGCATCGTCGCCTGGCATTACTGGAAGCTGCGCGATGTGCTGACGCGGCTGACCGCGCGTCAATGGATCGCCCCGCCGGCCGCCGGCACGGGCGTGTGGAGCGAACTCGACCGCCTGCTCTACCGCAGCCAGGACGAAACCCGCTCACGCAAGCACCGCCTGGTCGAAATGCTGCGTGCCTACAGCGCCGCCGCCGCCGCACTGCCCGATGCCGTGGTGGTACTGGAACGCAACAATCAGCGCGTACGCTGGTTCAATGACGCCGCCACCAACCTGCTCGGCTTGCACTATCCCGACGACATCGACGCCCCACTGAGCGAACGCCTGCAGCCGCTGCCGGTGTCGCATTGGCTCGCCACCGGGCGGCATGCCGAGCCGTTGCTCGACGCGCCCTCGCCCGTCGATCCGGCGATCCGCCTCAGCCTGCGCCTGATCCCCTACTCCGACGAACTCTGGCTGCTGGTCGCGCGCGACGTCAGCAAGCTGATGCGCCTGGAACAGATGCGCCGCGACTTCGTCGCCAACGTCTCGCACGAACTGCGCACGCCACTCACCGTGGTGCACGGCTATCTCGACATGCTCGATCCCGCCGACCAGCCCGAGTGGGCACCGATGCTCAGCGAGATGCAGCGCCAGTCGCAGCGCATGACCCAGCTCGTCGAGGACCTGCTGACGCTCTCGCGCTTGGAAGCACAGGACAGCCTCACCGACGAATCCGTGGCGATGACGCCGATGCTCGCCACGCTCAAGCGCGAGGCCGAAGCGCTGAGCCAGCGTCGCCACGAGATCACGATCGAGGATGTCGCCCAGGTCGACCTGTGGGGCTCGATCAAGGAACTGCACAGCGCCTTTTCCAATCTCGTCGCCAACGCCGTTCGCTACACGCCGGCCGGCGGCCGCATCAGCATCCGTTTCGCGCGCAGCGATGACGGCGGCGCCGTCCTCTCCGTGCAGGACACCGGCTACGGCATCCCCGCCGCGCATCTGCCGCGCATCACCGAACGCTTCTATCGTGTCTCCACCAGCCGTTCGCGCGAACTCGGCGGCACCGGCCTCGGCCTGTCGATCGTGAAGCACGTCCTGCAGCTGCACCAGGCCCGCCTCGAAATCGAGAGCGAAGTCGGTCGCGGCAGCCTCTTCTCCTGTCACTTCGGTCCCGAGCGCACACGCGTTCGCGACAAAGCCCCCTCCTCTTCCGCCCTCCTATGAATCCTCCAGCCGTCGCCAATCTCGAAACTCCCGCGACCGACAACGCGCAACAGGATGCCCTGCGCGATCCCTCGCTGTACTTCAACCGTGAGCTGTCGCAGCTGGACTTCAACTTCCGCGTGCTGGCGCAGGCGCAGGACGTGACGGTGCCGCTGCTCGAACGCCTGCGCTACCTGTGCATCTCCTGCACCAATCTCGACGAGTTCTTCGAGATCCGTGCCGCCACCGTGCGCCATGCCCAGGATTTCGGCATGCCCATCGCCACCGATGGCGTGGCTCCCGCGACCCTGCTCAAGCGCATCCACGACCGCGCCGCGGAACTGGTGGAAGCGCAATACCATTGCTGGAACTATGAGCTTCGCCCGGCGCTCGCCGAAGCCGGAATCCGCGTCCTCGGCCGCGACAGCTGGAACTCGAAACAGACGCGCTGGCTGCGCGCCTATTTCCGTGACGAAATCCTGCCTGTCCTGTCTCCGCTCGGACTCGATCCGGCGCATCCGTTCCCGAAAATCCTCAACAAATCGCTCAACATCGTGGTGGTGCTCAAGGGCAAGGACGCCTTTGGCCGAACCGGCAACCTCGCCATCGTGCGCGCCCCGCGTTCGCTGCCGCGCATCATCCAGCTGCCGCAGAAAGTCTCCGGTGGCGAATACGACTTCGTGTTCCTGTCCTCGATCCTGTCGGAATTCGTCGACGAACTGTTCCCGGGCATGGAGGTGAAAGGTGCCTATCAGTTCCGCGTCACCCGCAATTCCGAATTGATCGTCGACGAGGACGAAGTCGAGAACCTCGCCCTCGCCCTGCGCGATGAACTGGTGGGCCGCGGCTACCTGCGTGCCATGCGGCTGGAAATCGCCGCGCAATGCCCGAAGCCCATCGTGCAGACGCTGCTACGCAACTTCGATCTCACCGACAATGCCGTCTACCGCATCAACGGCGCGGTCAACCTCAGCCGCATCATCCAGATCTACGACGAGGTCGATCGCCCCGATCTGAAATTCCCGCCGTTCCAGCCACGCTTGATGACGGACAGCGACACCATATTCGACCGCATCGGTGATGGCGATGTGCTGCTGCACCACCCCTTCGACAGCTTCGCGCCCGTGGTGGAACTGATCAAGCAGGCCGCCGAAGACCCGAACGTACTGGCGATCAAGCAGACGCTGTACCGCACCGGCAAGGACTCGCCCATCGTCGAGAACCTGATCCAGGCCGCGCGCAACGGCAAGGATGTGACCGCCGTGATCGAGCTGCGCGCGCGCTTCGACGAAGAGGCCAACCTCGCCTTCGCCGACCGCCTGCAGGAAGCCGGCGTGCAGGTCGTGTACGGCGTGGTCGGCTTCAAGACCCACGCCAAGATGCTGCTGATCGTGCGTCGCGAAGGCCGCAAGCTGCGCCGCTACGTACATCTGGGCACCGGCAACTACCATTCCGGTACCGCGCGCGTCTATACCGATTTCAGCCTGATCACCGCCGATCCCGACATCGGCAACGACGTGCATCTGATCTTCCAGCAACTGTCCGGCCTCGCGCCCGCGATCAAGCTCAAGCGGCTGCTGCAATCGCCCTTCACCCTGCATACCGGCGTGCTCAAGCGCATCGAGCGCGAGACCAAGCATGCCAAAGCCGGCAGGCCAGCACGTATCATCGCCAAGATGAACGCCCTCAACGAACCCGAAGTCGTGCGTGCGCTGTACAACGCCTCGCAGGCCGGCGTCCGCATCGACCTGATCGTGCGCGGCGCCTGCACGCTGCGCCCGGGCGTGCCCGGCTTCTCCGACAACATCCGCGTGCGCTCGATCGTCGGCCGTTTCCTTGAACACAGCCGCGTCTACTGGTTCGCCAACGACGGCGATCCCGACCTGTTCTGCACCAGCGCCGACTGGCTCGAACGCAACCTGCTGCGACGCGTGGAAACCGGCTTCCCGATCCTCGATCCCGAACTCGCGGCGCGCGTGCAGGACGAGGCTCTCGACAACTATCTCGCCGACAACCTCAACGCCTGGGAACTGCAGAGCGACGGCAGTTACCGCAAGTTGCAACCGGAGAACGGCGACATGCCGCATTCGGCGCAAGCGGCTCTGCTGGCTAAAATCTGCGCATGAGTCCAGCCCTCGCCCGCGCTGCCGCCGCACCACTGCAAGACGGCGAACTGCTCGCCGCCATCGACCTCGGCTCCAACAGCTTCCACATGGTGGTGGCGCGCTACATGCTCGGGCAGTTGCGCACCATCGACCGCATCCGCGAGACCGTGCGCCTGGCCGAAGGCCTCGACGGCAAGGGCGGCTTGCGCGTCGACGTGCGCCAGCGTGCGCTGGACTGCCTGGCCCGCTTCGGCCAGCGCATCCGCGACATCCCACCCGAGCGCGTGCGCGCCGTCGCCACCAACACAGTGCGCGCGCTATCGGCGCCGCAGAGCTTCCTCGTCCCGGCCGAAAACGCGCTCGGTCACGCCATCGAAGTGGTCTCCGGCCGCGAGGAGGCGCGACTGGTCTATCTCGGCGTCGCCCACGCGCAACCGCCGAAGCCGGGACAACTGCGCCTGGTGATCGACATCGGCGGCGGTTCCACCGAATGCATCATCGGCAGCGGCTTCGACGCGGTCGAGCGTGAAAGCCTGCAGGTCGGCTGCGTTGCCAGCACGCGACGCTTTTTCAGCAACGGCAAGCTCTCGCGCAAGCGCTGGAAGGAAGCGTTGACCGAAGTGAGCGCGGAATTCCAGCAGTTCGCCGGCATCTACCGTGCGCTCGGCTGGAACGAAGTACTGGGCTCGTCCGGCACCAACAAGGCCATCGGCGATATCTGCGCCGCGATGAAGCTCACCAAAGGTTCGGTCACCGCCGAAGCGCTGCCGCAAGTGCGCGACCGGCTGCTGCAGGCCGAGACCATCGACGCGATCACTCTGCCCGGCCTCTCCGAGGATCGCCGCCCGATCATCGCCGGCGGCGTGCTCGTGCTCGAAGCTGCGTTCGACGCGCTCGGCATCGACCGCATGGTCGTCAGCAAGGCGGCGTTGCGCGAAGGCGTGCTGCACGACATGGTCGGCCGCGCCGGCGACCATGATCCGCGCGATGCCTCGATCGCCGCGCTGATGCAGCGTTATGCCATCGATCCCGAACAGGCCTCCCTGGTCGAACAGACCGCGCTGCACTTGTTCGATCAGGTGGCGGGAACCTGGCAACTCACCGCCGACGACCGCCTCATGCTCGGCTGGGCCGCGCGCGTACACGAACTCGGCCTCGCCATCGCGCACAGCCAGTACCACGTCCACGGCGCCTACGTGCTGGAGAACTCGGACATCGCCGGCTTCTCACGCCAGGAACAGCAATTTCTCGCCGCGCTCGTGCGCGCGCACCGGCGCAAGATCTCCAAATCGAACTTCAACGCCCTGCCCGACCGCCTCCTCGCCGCCGCGCGCCGCAGCGCCGGCCTGCTGCGCATCGCCGTACTACTGCATCGCGCCCACGAGACCGCGGCGATCCCGCAACTCGATGCCGCCGCCGAGGGCCCCGCGCTGGCGATCGCGTTATCAAAACGTTGGCTGGAATCGCGCCCGCTGCTGCGCGCCGACCTCGCCGGCGAACCGGACGATCTGGAAGCGCTCGGCATCGTGCTGGCGGTGCAGACGGTCTGAATTCCGCCTCGCCGGCGCGCTCCGCCGTTCTTGAAGGGTATCGCCGCCGCCCATAGGTCATGATTTCATGACCACTCCGGAGCGACGCGCATGAAGACCCAAGGCTTTCTCGATCAGCTGCTGAAGACCGCGCAACAGAGTCTCGGCGGCGGAACACTCGATGGCCTGCTGGAAAACAAGGCGCCGGTCCGGCAGGAAGCCCCGCAACAGCAGGAAAAGCGTGGCGTGCTCGGCACGGATTTTCTCAACGCCGATTTCGGCAAGGGCGCGCTGGCCGGCGGCGCGCTCGGCCTGCTCCTCGGCAACAAGAAGGTGCGCAAGCACGCCGGCAAGATCGCTCTCTACGGCGGCGTCGCCGCGGTCGGCGTGTTGGCCTACAAGGCTTATGGCGAATATCGCAAGCAGCAGGGCCAGCCCAACGTCGAGCCGCAAACCGTCGATCGCCTGCCGCCTCCGCAGGCTGAGCAGCATAGCCAGGCGATCCTCAAGGCCCTGGTCGCCGCCGCCAAGGCCGACGGCCACATCGACGGCCACGAACGCGAGGTCATCGAAGGCGAATTCACCCGCATCGACAGCGACCCGCAACTGCGGCAATGGCTGCATGCCGAACTGGAAAAGCCGCTCGACCCGGCCGAAGTGGCCTCGGCCGCGACCACCCCGGAAATCGCCTCGGAGATGTACCTCGCCAGTCTGCTGGCCGCGGATGAGCAGAGCTACATGGAGCGCGCCTATCTCGACGAGCTTGCGCGCCAGCTGAAAATCGACGATGCCTTGAAAGCGCAGCTGGAGCAGCAATTGCAGCAAGCCAAAGGGCAATAAACCCTTTGTGAATAATCGGCACGTCAAACCAATGACATAAGGGCTGTCGCAGAGCTGTCACCAAAGCGCCATCGTGACGTCATCGGCCGACAACACGATGGCGGCACCCGAACCCTGCCCGGACGCCGCGTATGCATTACGCGATCGTGACCGAAACCTGGCCACCAGAAGTCAACGGCGTTGCGCTGACGGTGCAGTCGTTGGAGCAGGGTTTGCGCGCACGTGGACACGAAGTGTCGCTGGTGCGGCCGCGCCAGCATGTCGGGCAGCAATCCCTCGCACATGAAACGTTCGTGCGCGGTGCGGGGTTGCCTAAATACCCAGGCTTGAAATTCGGATTCCCGTCCACGCGCCGGTTGTCGCATCTGTGGAGCATGCACCGCCCCGATGCCATCTATGTCGCCACGGAAGGTCCGCTCGGGTGGTCGGCCTTGCGGGCAGCGCGCAAGCTCGGCATTCCTGCCGCTACCGGGTTCCACACGCGCTTCGACAGCTATATGCGCGATTACGGCGCGGCCTTCCTGGAGGGAACGGCACTGCGCTGGATGCGCTATTTCCATAACGGCGCCGACGCCACCTTGGTGCCGACGCGCGAGTTGCAGTCCTTTCTTTCCGGGAACGGCTTCGACAACGTGAAGCTGCTTCCGCGTGCCGTCGACACGGTCTTGTTCGATCCCACCAAGCGCGACCCTGCCCTGCGCACCGAATGGGGCATCAGCGAAGACACCGTGGCCGTGGTGCACGTGGGTCGCATCGCGGCGGAAAAAAACCTGGGGCTGGCGGTGCGCGCCTTCCGCGCCCTGCAGACGGTGCAGCCGGATGCGCGCTTCGTCTGGATCGGCGATGGGCCGGCGCGCGAGCGCCTGCAGCGCGAGCATCCGGACTTCATCTTTCGCGGCGTGCAGCGCGACGAATCGCTCGGACGACATTTCGCCAGCGGCGATCTGTTCCTGTTCCCCAGCCATTCGGAAACCTTCGGCAACGTGACGCTCGAGGCAATGGCCAGCGGGCTCCCGACCGTGGCATTCGATTACGGCGCGGCGCACGAATATCTGCGGCATGGCGTGCACGGTGCCGCCATCGCCGACGGCGACGATGAAGGCTTCATCGAAGCCGCCTGCAGGATCGGGCGCGACCCCGCACTGCGAGCCGCGATGGGCGTCGCCGCGCGCAACGCGGTCGCCAGCTTGCGGCCGGAGCAGGTCGCGGCGGAATTCGACAACATTCTTGAAGGGCTCGCACGAGCACGAGGAGGCGCCGATGCAGGCACTGTCGCCGCGTAGCCGCATGCTCGCCCGCGAATCGGGCTGGTGCCTGCGGGCAAATCGATACGGCGCGCGCGACGGCGTGCGTCGCTTCTTCGCCATCGTCAGCCGGCTCGGTGACGGTGCGTTCTGGTACGCGCTGATGGCGATCCTCGTGCTCTGCGATGGATACGACGGGTTGTTCGCTTCCGCGCACATGGCGGGCACCGGCCTGATCGCGTTGCTGTTGTACAAAGGGCTGAAGCGCTGGACACGCCGGCCGCGTCCGTTCGCGTCCGATGTGCGCATCCGCGCGTGGGTGGCGCCGCTGGACGAGTTCAGCTTCCCGTCTGGGCATACGCTGCATGCCGTCGCCTTCACACTGGTCGCGATCGCGCATTATCCGATCCTCGTCTGGGTGCTGGTGCCGTTCGCGGCGAGCGTGGCGCTGTCGCGGGTGGTGCTTGGTCTGCACTACCCCAGCGACGTGTTGGCAGCGACAGCGATTGGCAGCGGTCTGGCTGGTTTTTCGTTGTGGCTCATTCCGAACGCGACTCTGTTTGGGTGAAGCGGGCAGTTGTGGTTCGATGCCGCGTGTCTGCCGAATGCCCGGCCAGGATCACCTGACCGGGCACTTCCTTCTCTCACTGCGGCAACGCCGTGGTCCGATACCAGTCGACGCGACGCGTGATCACCATGATCGCCGCCAGAATCACGAACAGCAGGCCGGCGCCGAGCACAAGAGCATTGTCTTCGGATACCAGCAGACCGTAGAGCGCCGCATAAAGCATCGCCAGCATCGCCGAAAACCCGATGCCTCTCGCGACGCTGTGCAGGACGTTGCACAGATAGAACCCGATCAACCCGATGCATGCCGCACTCGCCGCCAGGTACGCCCGCCCAAAAGCGATGTGTTCGGACAGACTGACCAGCAGCAGAAAGAAAATCGCCAGCGCCAGCCCAACCAAACCGTATTGGATCGGATGTATGCGCAGTTGCTTGATCAACTCGAACATGAAGAATCCAACGAACGTCAGCATCACGAACAGCAGCCCGTACTTGGTGGCACGATCGGCCTGGGAATAAACGTTGACAGGCTCCACGAGCGAGACACCCATCAGATCGAACGTGCCGGGAGCACCGGTAGCAAGCGCGGAAATCTGATCGGATCCGATGCGGCTGCCACGCAGGTACTGCGCCTGCGCATTGCTTGCCAGCGATGACACTTCCCATGTCGCCTTGAAGCCGGTGCCATCCACCTTACGCGTCCGCGGCAGAAAAGCGCCGTTGAATTGTGGATGCGGCCAGCGCGAATCGATTTCGAGTTTGTTGCTGTCGCCGAGCGGCGCGAAGGCAAAGGCTTCGCTGCCTCCGACCTCGATCTGCAATTGTGTCGAAAATGCCATTTGTGCTCCCGCAGCCGGCGCTCCGAAACGTGTATGCAGCCCCGGGGCATCGCTCGCACCCAGCCCCCGCTCCAGCGAGACTTCCTTGCCATCGACCCGTAGCTTCGGCATTCCGCGCAATCCGCGCACGTCGGCGATGCCGTAGGCCAGCCAAGGCCGCCCGATCTTGCGCGGCAGGTTGGGATCGACATCGCGTGGGATCATGACGTCGAACCGTGCCGCCATCGTGCCGGCAAGCGAAAACATCCGCACTTCGTGCAGGCCGAGGCGGCGCGTGTAGGGCGTCATCTGTCCGGAGAGCGCCAGCGATTTCGGGAAGAAGACCCACTGCCCGCTCTCGCCGTCACGCTTCACCTTGCGCACCACTTCGCCGGCCTTGTTGGTTTCCTCGACTTCAACGGTCTCGGTGTAAGGCACCACCAGCACGGGACCGGCCACGCCTTGCGCTCCCGCTTCACTGCGCGCGATGGTCGCCACCGCCTGTTCGCGGTAGGTCTGACGTTCCGAGATCGTGCTGCGGATCATGCTCAATGGGATCAGGATCAGCAGCGTCAACACCACAACGACGGCTATCTTGAAAATCGACGAAATCCTGGAAACGAGTTGCACGGGAATCCTCCTCTGTCGTGTTGCAGGACAGGATTCCGCAGGCGTGCGGGGCCGCGATGGCGGCATGGTGAAGTCAGGGTGAAGTCACCGCCTGGGCAGTTCGAGAGTTGCCAAAGCCCCGCCACCATCGCGATTGGCCAGGACTGCGTGCCCACCATGCAGATCCGCCACCTGTGCGACGAAACACAGGCCCAGCCCACTGCTGCGACTGCCGCCGCCGGGACGCGGCAGGGAATAGAAACGTTCGAAGACACGGCCGATGGCATAGTCCGGAATGCCCGGGCCGCGATCGGCCACGGTGATGCGGGATGTCTCGTCGTTGCCGTCGACGCTGACTTCGATCCGGGAATCGCGCGGTGCGAAATCGATCGCGTTGTCGAGCAGGTTGACCAGCGCCTGGCGCAACAGGAAACGATCGCCGCGTATCGTGGCATCGTTCGTGACGGGCAGGATGATCGTGACGCCGGCATCGGTGGTCTTCTGTTCGACTTGTGCTGCGGCATCCATCAGCAGTTCTTCCAGATCGATGGTTTCCGGTTCTTCGATGCGCTGGCGATGCTCGACTGCCGCCAGCGCCAGCAGCTTGTCGATCGTCTGCGCCATCCGCTCTCCCTGTGCGCGGATCGCGGCCACGAATCGCGCGCGGTCCGCTTCAGGCAATGGCGGCTGACCGGGATGCGGTTCCAGCAATTCCGCGGAACCACGGATCGCCGAGAGCGGGCTCTTCAACTCGTGCGTCAATGCATGCACGTACTGCTCGACGTACTGCTTGCCTTCCAGGCGCGTGCGCATCGTCTCGAGCGCGCGCCCCAGGTCCGCGAACTCGCCTGCCGGCACTTCGAAGCCGCGTTCGGGAAGCTGCGCACGCTCGCCCGCGGTGACCGCATTGGCGTAGCGGCGCAATCCTCCGAGCTGACGTGAGAGCCACCAGGAGGCCATCAAGCCCACGAGCAATGCCGTCCCCAACAACACCAACCCCCATCTCATCACCACCTGCTGGCTGCGGGCGATGAATGGCGCGAGCACCTGATTGGGCTTGGCGACCGTCAATACACCAATGATGCGGCCGTCGACATCGCGGATCGGCGCGGCGACATGCATGACGCTGGTGTTGTCGTCATTGGGATCGGCGCGCGTGGAGCGCGCGCCGTACTTTCCGCGCAAGGTGAGATAGACATCGTTCCAGCGCGAATAGTCCTTGCCGACGTCGCGCCCGGTCGAATCGAACACGACCATGCCTCGCGCGTCGGTGATGTAGACGCGATAGCTCACCTTGCCCTTCTTGAACCCCCAGATGTTGGCACCCACCTGCCGCTTCGCCAGCGCATGCATGCGTTCGGCGAATCGTCCGTCGTTGATGCTGCCGCCGATGAAATCGTCGCGGACGAGTTCGGCCAGAACGTTGGCGGTGTCGGCCAGGGTGTCTTCCACCGCCTGGCGCACGCCGGGCTTCACTTCCTGGACGAACACCCGCGCCAGCAGAATCCCCGCCAGCGCGACGATGAGGAAGTAACCGAGCAGGATGCGCAGACCGATCTTCATGACGCGGCCTCAGCTGATCTCCAGCGAATAGCCCAGGCTGCGATGCGTGTGGATCGGATCGACCTCCGGCGCGATCGCCTTGAGTTTCGCGCGCAACGTCTTGACGTGGGTGTCGACGGTGCGGTCACCGCTTTCCAGAGCGTCGCCCCAGACGCGGTCCATCAATTGTCCGCGCGACAGCACCGCGCCGGGGCGTGACAGCAGCGCGGCCAGCAAGCCGTATTCGTATCGGGTCAAATCCAGCACTCGTCCACGGTAGCGGATGCGCTTACCCTCGCTGTCGTGTTCGAAATCGCCGTGTCGCTGCGATGCACCCGCGCTCGTCATGCCCGCGCTCGTCATGCCCACGCTCGTCGTGACCCGCCGCAGCACCACGCGCACGCGCGCGACCAGCTCGCGCGGCGAAAATGGCTTCACGACGTAGTCGTCGGCGCCGAGTTCGAGACCCAGCACGCGATCCATCTCGGCATCACGCGCGGTGAGGAAGATCACCGGCAGGTCGCGATCGCGGCGCAGTTCCCGGCACAGGGCGAATCCACCGATGTCGGGCAGACCGACGTCCAGGATGGCCAGGTCGAAGGTGTGTTCTCGCGCGACCTGCAGCGCCTCGTGTCCGGCCAGACAGTGCGTCGCCGCGAATCCTTCCGCGCGCAGGGCATACAGCACGGTGTCGGCAATCGCGCTTTCGTCTTCGACGAGCAGGATGTTGGGCATTGGGACGACGGATCCGGGATGGGAAAAGCGTAACCCCTTTCCGTCATTCCCGCCTCGGCAGACCGGCAGCGCGCCCCGGTGCGGGCATGACGGGCAACGGTAAAACCTCCATACTTTTCCCGTCTCCCGCGCATCCGTCCCTGTGAACTATCGCCACGCCTTCCACGCCGGCAATCACGCCGATGTGCTCAAGCACGTCGTGCTGCTGGCGATCCTGGATGCTTTGCGGGAAAAGGATGCTGCCTTCTTCGTGCTCGACACGCATGCCGGGCGCGGCCGTTACGTGCTGGCCGACGAGGCGAGCCGCAAGACCGGCGAATCCGATCTCGGCATCCTGCGCCTGGCCGACGGCGGTTCGACGCCGCCAGCGATCACGCGCTATCTGCGTGCCGTGGCGGCGCACAACTCGCCGGGAACATGGGACATCTATCCGGGTTCGCCGCTGCTGACGGCGGATGCCCTGCGCGCGCAGGACCGCCTGGCCGCTTGCGAACTCGAGCCCGGGGAAGCGGCCGCCCTGAAATCACTGTTCGCCGGCGACGCGCGCGTGGCCGTGCATGCGCGCGACGGCTACGACGCGATCAAGGCGCTGTTGCCGCCCCGGATCGGGCCGACGCGCTACGCACGCGGCCTGGTGCTGATCGATCCGCCCTACGAGGCGCAGGAGGCCGAATATCCCCGCGTCCTCCAAGCGCTGGAAGAAATCCTGACACGCTGGCCGCAGGCGATCTGCGCCGTGTGGTACCCGATCAAGCAGCGGCGCAGCCTGTTGCCGTTCCTGCGCAAGGCCGCCGCCTTACCCGTCAAATCCGCATTGCTGGCCGAATTGCTGGTGCGCCCGGACGATTCGCCACTACGCTTGAACGGCAGTGGCATGCTGCTCTTGAACCCGCCGTGGAAGATCGACGAGCGGCTCTCGCCCGCCCTGCCGATCCTGTGTGATGCACTGGGAGAAGACGGCGCTTCCTGGCGGCTGGAATATTTGCGCACCCCTGGATAGCCGCTCGCTTCCGGCTTGATCCGCCCCACTGGCGATCGCCGCGGTATGCCAGAATGTGACAACCGCACAATCATCAATCCCATGGCCGGATCCAGCCTGTTCGCCCTCATCGACGATATCGCCACTTTGCTCGACGACGTGTCGGTGATGACCAAGGTGGCCGCGAAGAAGACCGCCGGCGTGCTCGGCGACGATCTCGCGCTCAACGCGCAGCAGGTGTCCGGCGTCAAAGCCGACCGCGAATTGCCCGTGGTCTGGGCGGTGGCGAGAGGCTCGCTGCTCAACAAGGCGATCCTCGTTCCGGCCGCGATCGCGATCAGCGCGTTCGCGCCCTGGGCGATCACGCCGCTACTGATGCTCGGCGGCGGATTCCTCTGCTATGAAGGCGTGGAAAAGCTCGCGCACAAGTTCCTGCACAGCAAGGCCGAGGACGAGCAGCACCATGCGCAACTGGTGCATGCGGTGCAGGACGAGAAGGTCGACATCATCGCGTTCGAGAAGGACAAGATCAAAGGCGCGATCCGCACCGACTTCATCCTCTCCGCGGAAATCATCGTCATCTCGCTCGGCAGCGTCGCCGGACAGGATTTGACGCGCCAGATCTCGGTGCTGGTCGCGATCGCGCTGATCATGACGGTCGGCGTCTATGGCCTGGTCGCCGGCATCGTCAAGCTCGACGATCTCGGCCTGCTGCTGAGCCGCGACGCGCGCCAGAGCGCATGGGCGCGATTCAAGCATGGCTTCGGCGCGCTGATCCTGCGCACCGCCCCGTATCTGATGAAGACGCTGTCCATCGCCGGCACCGCCGCGATGTTCCTGGTCGGCGGTGGCATCCTCGTCCACGGCATCGCGGCGCTCCATCATCTGATCGAGCCGTATACCGGCGGCGCACTGGGAACGGTGGTGAGCCTGCTCTTCGATGCGGTCGTCGGCATCGTGACGGGCATCATCGTGCTGGCCGTGGTTGCCGCGATCACGCGTCTGCGCAAGCCCAAGCACGCCTAGGGCGCACTGGCTTAACGAACGGGACAGGGCCCACGTGCGTAGCGCGAACCTAGTCCCGCATGAGATGGGCCATGTGCCATCTAGGGCATGCCATCTTGAGCATGCCGCCCACAGCATGCCGTCTAGAGTCCGTCTTCACTTTCCCTATGCGAGCATGGCCAAATGGCTGCTCGCAACCGTCTTCCGCCCTGGCATGAAGAAGTCCGGCTCGCCAACGGGCGTGACCTCCTGATCCGACCGATTCGGGCCGATGACGCCGGCCCGTTACAGGCCGGCTTTGGGCTGCTGCAGCCGGACGAGATCCGCCAGCGCTTCCTCTACGCGCTCAAGGAGCTCTCGCCTGAGATGGCGCAGCGCCTGACCCAGCCGCATCCCAAGACCGAATTCGCCCTGGTCGCCGCCGAGCCGCTGCCGCCTGGAGAAGCGCTGATCGGCGCGGTGGCCCGCGCCTCGATCGCTCCTGGCACGCAGGACGCCGAATTCGCGATCCTGGTGAGCCGTTACATCGCCGGCATGGGCCTGGGCCGCCATCTGATGCGCCGCCTCGTGCGCTGGGCGCGCGGCAAGAAGCTGAAGCATCTCTACGGCGACGTGCTGGAGAGCAACCTGCCGATGCTCTCGCTGGTGCAATCACTGGGCTTTCGCCGCGAAGTCGCCGACACCCCGGGCCTGATCCACGTGGTGCTGGATCTGGAGTGAAATGGCGGCGCCGGCACATGGATTCCCATCCGCCGGCGCCCGATTGCATGGAACGCCCGAAGGGGCGTCCATCTGTTCGATTGGAATTTACTCGATCGGACCGCAGCTGCCCGTACGCCACGTCATGATCCGCGTCCTCTCGCCCCATTCGAAGGGTTGCATGCCGTTGCAGTAGCCGGCCACTTCCGAACGCTCGCCCACCACTTCGCCTTCACCGTTGTAGTAGGTGTAGGTGATCCAGCCATTGGCCGGCACAGGCGGGATCGCCATAGCCGAGAACAGCGTTCCCAGTGCAAAGACGCCACTTGCCAGCGCCAGCTTGGTCACGTTGCGCATGCCCTTCCTCATACTCTTCATGTGCTCGATTCCTTTGATTGGTTTGATTGACGACGCAACGGTTGTCCATACGCCCCGCATGCTGCAATCGGGCGTGCGGCGATCGGGCAAGCCATGATCCAGCAAGCCGCGATCCGATCCGCACTCCGCATGGAGGCCGCATGGCAACCGGCGCGGTTTGTATAGCACGCCATTGCAGCCTCCGATGTGCGGTACCGCTAAACTATCGGACTCCATGACATCCGCCCCCCTTTCCGACCTGCTGCCCTCACCGGGCCGGCCGCGCGCCTGGTGGCGTGCGCCAGCCAGCGCCAGCGCGCTCGCCTGGAGCATCGCCCGCACCGCCGCCGCGCATAACGGCCCCCTGCTGGTGGTCGCGCGCGACAACCAGAGCGCGCATCAGCTCGAATCCGATCTGCACACGCTGATCGGCCACGACGACACGCTCCCCGTCCTGCCTTTCCCGGACTGGGAAACCCTCCCCTACGACCAGTTCAGTCCGCATCCGGACATCGTGTCGCAGCGCCTGGCCACGCTGTATCGCCTGCCGACGCTCAGACGCGGCATTGTCGTGGTGCCTGTGCAGACGCTCATGCAGCGCCTGCCACCGCTGTCGTACGTGGTCGGCAGCGCCTTCGACGTGAAGGTGGGACAGAAACTCGATCTCGATGTCGAGAAACGCCGCCTGGAAGCGGCCGGCTACCGCAACGTGCCGCAGGTGTTCGATCCCGGCGATTTCGCCGTGCGCGGCGCGCTGCTCGACGTCTATCCGATGGGCGCGGAAACGCCCTATCGCGTGGAGCTGTTCGACGACAGCATCGACACCATTCGCGCCTTCGATCCGGAAAGCCAGCGCTCGCTCGACAAGGTCGACGCCGTGCAGCTGCTGCCAGGACGCGAAGTACCGATGGACGATGACTCACTCGAACGCGCGATGGACACGCTGCGCGAGCGCTTCGACATCGATACGCGACGCAGCGCGCTGTTCCAGGATTTGAAGTCGGGACATGCGCCCGCCGGCATCGAATACTACCTGCCGCTGTTCTTCGCGCCTTCCGGCAAGGACAAGCAGTCAACCGCCACGCTGTTCGACTATTTCGACGCCGCGGCGATGCCGCTGCTGTGCGATGGCGTCTCGGAAGCGGCCGATCATTTCTGGAAGCAGACCGGCGATCGCTACGAGCAGCGCCGGCACGACATCGAACGCCCGCTGCTGCCGCCGAACGAGCTTTATCTGTCTCCCGATGCGCTGCGCGAGCGGCTCAACCTGTCCGAGCGCGTGGAAGTCTGCAATGCGCAGCATCCCCGCCATGCGCAGGCGATGCCGCTCGGCGACCAGCCCGCGCCCGATCTGCCCGTCGCTGCCAAGGACGTCGCGCCCGCCGCCGCGCTGAAATCCTTCCTCGCCACCTACCCCGGCCGCACGCTGATCGCCACGGATTCGGCGGGTCGGCGCGAAGCGCTTCTGGAAGTGCTGCAGGCAGCGGGATTACAGCCGGAAGTGCTGTTGGATTTCCAGAGCTTTATCCGCGGCGGCAGCGCCACGAAGAAAGCCGCGAAGTTCTCCATCGCGGTCGCGCCGCTCGACAACGGATTCGCGCTCGATGCGGACAGCATCGACGGCGGGCCGATCGCCATCCTCACCGAACGCCAGCTGTTCCCCGAGCGCGCTTCGCAGCCACGCCGACGCAAGCGCGCGGGTCGCGAACCGGAAGCGATCATTCGCGATCTCGGCGAGTTGAGCGAAGGCGCGCCGATCGTCCACGAGGACCACGGCGTCGGCCGTTATCGCGGGCTCATCACGCTCGAAGCCGGCGGCCAGCCCGGCGAATACCTCGAAATCGAATACGCCAAGGGCGACCGCCTCTACGTACCGGTCGCGCAGCTGCATCTGATCAGCCGCTACTCCGGCGCATCGCCGGAAACCGCGCCGCTGCATTCGCTCGGCGGCGAGCAATGGACCAAGGCCAGGCGCAGGGCCGCCGAGAAGGTGCGCGACGTCGCCGCCGAGCTGCTGGAAATCCAGGCCAAGCGCCAGGCTCGCGCCGGGCTCGCGCTCGATGTCGATCGCTCGCTGTACGAACCGTTCGCCGCCACCTTCCCGTTCGAGGAAACGCCGGATCAGCACAGCGCGATCGAGGCGGTGATCCGCGATCTGTCCTCCTCGCAACCGATGGATCGCGTGGTCTGCGGCGACGTCGGCTTCGGCAAGACCGAAGTCGCCGTGCGCGCCGCTTTTGTCGCCGCCACCGCCAGCAAGCAGGTCGCGGTGCTGGTGCCGACCACACTGCTGGCCGAACAGCACTACCGCACGATGCGCGACCGCTTCGCCGACTGGCCGATCCGCGTGGAAGTGCTGTCGCGCTTCAAGAGCACGAAGGAGATCAAGGCCGAGCTCGACAAGCTTGCCGAGGGCAAGATCGACGTCATCGTCGGCACGCATCGCCTGCTGCAGCCGGACGTGCGATTCAAGGATCTCGGCCTGGTGATCGTCGACGAGGAGCAGCGCTTCGGCGTGCGCCAGAAGGAAGCGTTGAAGGCGCTGCGCGCCAACGTGCACCTGCTCACGCTGACGGCCACGCCCATTCCGCGCACGCTCAACATGGCGATGGCGGGTCTGCGCGATCTGGCCATCATCGCCACGCCGCCCGCGCACCGGCTGGCCGTGCAGACCTTCGTCGTGCCCTGGGACGATGCGCAACTGCGGGAGGCTTTCCAGCGCGAACTCGCGCGCGGCGGCCAGGTGTATTTCCTGCACAACGATGTCGAAAGCATCCAGCGCATGCAGCGCCAGCTGCAGGAGCTTGTTCCGGACGCCCGCATCGGCGTCGCCCACGGCCAGATGCCGGAGCGCGAACTGGAACGGGTGATGCTCGATTTCCACAAGCAGCGCACCAATGTGCTGCTGTGCTCGACGATCATCGAATCCGGCATCGACATCCCGAACGCCAACACGATCATCATCAATCGCGCCGACAAGTTCGGCCTGGCGCAGTTGCACCAGTTGCGTGGCCGCGTCGGGCGCTCGCATCACCGCGCTTACGCCTATCTGGTGATTCCGGACCAGCGCTCGATCACGGCCGACGCGCGCAAGCGCCTCGATGCAATCTCGGCAATGGACGAGCTGGGCGCGGGCTTCACGCTTGCAACGCACGATCTGGAAATCCGCGGTGCCGGCGAGTTGCTGGGCGAGGATCAAAGCGGTCAGATGGCGGAAGTCGGCTTCAGCCTCTACACCGAGCTGCTGGAGCGCGCGGTGCGCTCGATCAAGCAGGGCAAGCTGCCCGACATCGACATGCCCGAGGAACGCGGCGCCGACGTGGTGATGAACGTACCCGCGCTGATCCCCGACGACTACTTGCCCGACGTGCACACGCGCCTGACACTCTACAAGCGCATCAGCTCCGCGCGCACGGCCGATGAATTGCGCGAACTGCAGGTGGAGATGATCGACCGTTTCGGCCTGTTGCCGGATGCGGCCAAGCATCTGTTCGCCACGGCCGAACTCAAGCTGCAGGCCACTGAACTTGGCATCCGCAAGCTCGATCTCGGGCCGGGCGGCGGCCGCGTGCAGTTCGTGGAGAAGCCGAACGTCGACCCGATGGCGATCATCCGCATGATCCAGGGCCAACCGAAGCTCTATCAGATGGATGGCCCGGACAAGCTGCGCATCAAACTGGAATTGCCCGATGCGGCCACGCGCTTCAATGCCGCGCGCGGGTTGCTGACGACGCTGCGGCCCGCGGCTTAGGGATCCGCCGGACTATTCTTGCGAGCGTTTCGTGGGCTCTTTCGCTTGCGAACCGAAATCGGCGATGCGCCACAAATAGAGGCTGGCGTAGGTGCGATACGGGCCCCAGCGTTCGCCGCGCTCGACCAGTTCCTTGGGCGTCGGCATCTCGTCGAGCTTGTCGACGACCTGCGCGCCTTTGCGGACACCAAGATCATCGACCGGCAACAGATCGGGCCGACCGAGGCGGAACATCAGCATCATTTCCACCGTCCAGCGGCCGATGCCGCGGACCGGGATGAGCGCGGCGACGATGTCGTCGTGGTGCATCGTCGACATGCGGCGCAGATCGGGGATTTCGCCGCGCGATTCACGCAAGGCCAGATCGCGTAGCGCCAGCGTCTTGTTGCCGGAAACACCACACGCGCGCAGTCCGGCGTCGTCGATGCGGCCGAGCGTGTCGCAATGGAAGCGATTGCTGCCGATCGCCGCCTCCACCCGCCCGACGATCGTCGATGCAGCCTTGCCGCTGAGCTGCTGATAGAGGATCGCGCGCGCCAGCGCGTCGACCGGATCGAAGGACTTGCGCCAGCGCGGATCGGGTTCGATCGCGCCGATGCGCTTCATCCAGGTGCCGAGCTTGCGGTCGCGCTTGGTCAGGTGCGCGAAGGCGGCGTCAGTATCGAATCCTCTGGCGTGTCGTGGCATGGCGTGTGGTGTCGTGAATGGCGAGCGTAGTCGCCGGCAATAAGACCAGAAAAAGCGGGCAATTTCTGCCCTATTTCCTCAAAGCATCGATCGCGTAAAGCAGCCAGGCGATAATCAGCAGCGTGCCGCCGAACGGCGCCGTGCGCGTGCGCACGCCGGCAATCTCGGCCAGGGCCAGCGCGCCCGAGAACAGCAGCGTCCCGCACAGGATCGCGACCAGGGCGATCCACGCCAGCCGGCGCAATGATCCGCGCGCCAACGCCGCGAGCGCGATGCCGTGGCCGAAGGCGAACACGGCCGCCGTCTGCAAACGCGTCTGCGCCTCGCCTTCGGCGCCATGCGCGGCATACGCCGACAGCGCCACGGCCGCGGCGGCGAGCACGGCGCCCGCCGATACCAGCCATCGCGCACCGTTCCCTTCGTTCGACATGTTCCCGCCCTCCACAAACGCAACGCGCCGCATCACAAGGATGCGGCGCGTCGGTCGATCTTCATCGATGAGTGCGAACGCTTACTTCAGGGTCCACAGGACCTCGTACTCGCCCTCGGCGGTGAACGCCTTGTCGATGCCGTTCTTGTAGATCTCGTACGGACGATCCGCGACTTCGTAGCCCTGGGTCAGCGTCCAGGCGCGCAGCGCGTTGCGGACGTTGTCGAGTTCGGCCATGAAGCCGGTGTAGTACGCCACGGAAACGCGGCCGGCCTTGGTCTGCACGTATTCGACCGGGGCGCCGGCCGGAATCTTGATGTCGAGCTTGTCGCCGGCGGCGCTGATCGGGGTCAGGCTGTCCGCTTTCGGTGCGGCTGCCTCGGCGGTGGCGGCATCGGCGGCCGGCTTGTCGGCCTCGGGCTTGGCTTCCTCGGTCTTCGGCTTCTCGCCGACGCCGGCCTTACGGACGGGCTGGGCAATGTCGAAGGTGTAGTTCTCGCGGCCGAGTTCGGTGGAGATGATGCGCATCGGACCGGCGGCGACCAGGCCGTTGGCGTCCATGGTGCGCTTGATCCACTCCATGTTGGCCTTCATCGAGCCCTTGATCTTCTCGTTGTTGCGCTCGATCGAACCGGCCTTGACCACCAGCAGGTCCTCGGCGGGACGCTCGACCACCTGCATGCCGCGCATCTTGGTGCCCGGCACGGCCCAGTCGACGTTCGGCACGGTGGCCAGCATCGTGGTCAGGCGCGCGAGGCCGAGCTTGATGTCGTCGCCGACGTGACGCTTGACGTAGAGGCCAGCGTAGCGGCCGAACAGGTTCCAGCCGTAGTTGACGTCGTATTCCTGGGTGATCTCGATGTTGCGCTTCACCGCGCCCTTACCGGTGGGCTTGAGGGTGAAGGTCATGAACTTGTCGCTGCCGCGCTGCGGATTATCGAGCGCGTACTTGACCTTCTTGCCGGGCTCGGACTCGACGATCTCCCAGCTGCCGTTGCCGATCTGCCTCACATCGGAGCTGTAGCTCAGCTTGGCACCGACGCCGGAACCGGGGCCCGACAATTCGGTCTTGAGGCGGGGATCACGCAGGAACAGCGGATTCCAATCCTTGAAGCGGCGCAGGCTGTTGATCGTGTCGAAAACGATATTCATCTTGCGATTGGTTTCGACGCTTTCGCTCAAGTGACGCTCGGACGGCAACACAAGGCCGACGATCAGCATCAGGGCGGCCACGATTGCGAACGAAATCAGAATCTCGATGAGGCGGGTCATTCAGGGTTCTCCAGGACCTTATCCGGCTGGGGCGGGCACAGACCGGCAATCGTAGCAAGTTTTGGAACCGCGGAGCCGATCGCGGCATCGATCAACGCCAAATGGCTGGAATGAAATCAAGGGCATAGCCCGTCATCCCCCCGTTCCGCCCTTGTTTTTCGGGGCGCGGGGCGAGTTGCGGCGCACAATCGCCCTTGCATCAGACCAATTGCAGCTCGAAGGCCTTCAACACGGCCCGCGTGCGGTCGCGCACGCCCAGCTTCGAAAGGATGTTCGAGACGTGGTTCTTGATCGTGCCCTCGGCCACGCCCAGCGAATTGGCGATCTCCTTGTTGGAGAAGCCGCTGGCCATCAGCCGCAGGATCTCGGTTTCGCGATCGGTGAGCGGATCGGGCCGATCGAGGCTGACGAAATCGTTACGCATGTGTTCCAGGCCCGAGAGCAAGCGCTGGGTCACCGCCGGCTGCACCAGCGAGCCGCCATCGGCCACGGCGCGGATCGCGCCGACCAGTTGCTCCAGCGAGACGTCCTTGAGCAGATAGCCCTTGGCACCGGCCTTCAGTCCGGCCAGCACGAGCTGGTCGTCGTCGAACGTGGTCAGGATGATGGTTGGCGGCAAGGCATTGAGGCGCGCCAGCGCCTGCAACGCCTCGAGGCCGGACATCGCCGGCATGCGCATATCCATCAGCACCACGTCGGGCTTCACCTGCGGGATCAGTTCGACCGCCTGCCGCCCGTCACCGGCCTCGGCAACCACTTCGATGCCGCCGTCGAGGGCCAACAGCGAGCGGATCCCCTGCCGCACCAGCGTTTGATCATCGACCAGACACACACGGATCATGCTCACTACTCCTTGGAAGACTTTGTTCGCGTTTCGATCGCGGAATGACGCAGGCAGTGCGCCGATCCGCACGCGACGGTGTTCATGGCGCCGCCGCCATGTCGTTATCGAGCCTGACAGCCGGCTCGGGTGCCGGCGGCTCGGCGGGGACCGGAGTCCCGGGTTCCAGCGGCAGCCGCAAGCGCAGGACGAAGCCCTGCCCCGCAGCCGTTTCGGTTTCCAGTTCGCCACCATACTCAGCCAGGCGCTCGCGGATGCCGCGCAGGCCGTTACCGACCGCGGCGGCATCCTCGGCGCCGCGGCCGTCGTCGCGCGCGTGCAGCCGGATGGCGTGGCCGTCCCAGCTGTAGCGCAGGCGCAATACCTGGGCCTGGGCATGGCGGACGGCGTTGGTGATGATCTCCTGTGTGCAGCGCAGCAGGACGTGCGCGCGCTCGGGATCGTCGATCAGAAATGGCCTTGGCATGGCCATGTCGATATGCAGGCCGGGGACGTTGTCGGCCAGCGGCAGCAACGTCGCGGCCATGTCGATGGCGTCGTTGTCGCGGATCTGGCTGACCGCCTCGCGCACGTCGCTCAGCAGCAGCCGCGCCAGCGTGTGCGCCTGATCGACGTGCTCATGCGCCTGTCCTTCGGTGAGATGGCTGGCCACTTCCAGGTTCAAGCTCAGCGCGGTCAGATGATGGCCGAGCAGATCGTGCAGCTCACGCGAGATGCGGGTGCGCTCGTTGACGCGCGCGCTCTCGGCCAGCAGCGCGCGCGTGGCGCGCAGTTCGGCGTTGAGTCGGCGCTGGTCCTCGCGCGCCAGTGACTGCTGTCGCGCCACCATGCTGGTGACGAAGATGAAGACGCAGAAGCCGCCGTACAGGATCGACTGCAACAGCGCCTCCGCCCACGAGAAGCCGATCCCGAGGAACATCGGCATGACCATCAACTGGCTGAGGATCAGCCAGGCGATCCCCGCCGGCAATGGCAGCAGCCACGGCAGCACGCAGGCCACCACCATCAGCAGAATGCTGCCTAGTCCGCTGTTGGTGTAGTAACTGACGGCCACCGCGCTGATGGTGAGCAATAGCAGCGCGATGAAATCGAAGATGCGGACCCGGCGTGCTCCCAGCGCCTGCGTCAGCCAGGCGTAGCTCGCACCAAACAATCCCCAGGCGATCCAGGCTTGCCAGATCGGTTCACCGGCACTGGGACCGGCCTGCACCGCGAGTTCGATCGTCTGTTCGGCCGGCTGTGACAACACGAGCAACGGCACGCCCACCACGATCCAGGTGAACAGGCCCGCGTAGCGCAGCAGGCGTCGGTGGTCGAGACGGGCGAACATCTTGACATGTTAGGCGCAAACGGCGGGTGAGGACCCCACCGAAAGTCATGTCTGTTTTACGAGTTTGAAACAAATCCGGGTGGGTTGTGCAGTTGTCGGCTGGGTTTTGATGTGTCGGAGTGCCGGGTGAAGGGTGATTTTGGATTGGGTTTCGGTTTGAATGAGCTTGCACGTGGAGCTTCAGCTTCGGAGTGTTCCACCGTCGCCATCCATGGCGCGACATCACGGCTTCGGACCGCCCGGCCCGGCCATCCATGGCCGGGCATTCAGAAGCGCAGCAGACGCCTTGAAGGCGTCCGCTAAGCACGCGCTTCTTCGTCCATATGCGATAATCCCGCCCCGGTCGTGCGATGCATTTGCGTCCCACCGGCCCAGGACGTTTTTAAGCAGCGAGGAACTCTGGAATGTCGATTGTCATCCGCGACGTGCGCGAGCACGAGCTGGATTCCATCCTTGCCCTGAACAATGCCGCCGGCCCCGTGATCCTGCCGCTCGAAGCGACGCGGCTGCGCCGTTTCTTCGATACGGCCGAATATTTCCGCGTCGCCGAGCGCGATGGGCTGATGGCCGGTTTTCTGGTGGGGTTCGGTCGCACTCCCGAATATGATCCCGGCCACGACAGCAGCAACTACGACTGGTTCCGCCAGCGCCACGAGCGCTTCTTCTACATCGACCGCATCGTGGTCGCCAGCCGCCGCCGTGGCGGCGGCGTGGGCCGCGCGTTCTATGCCGACGTGCAGAGCTATGCCGAGCTGCGCTATCCGCTGCTGACCTGCGAGGTCTTCATCGAGCACGACAGCGACCCGGCACGCGTGTTCCACGGCAGCTTCGGCTTCCAGGAAGTCGGCCAGCACGTGATGCCCGAGAACGGCGTGCGCGCCTCGATGCTGATGAAAGAGCTGTGCAGCTACGCCTGGGTGCGCGAGCATTACGGCGACGAATTGCCCAACGCTCCCTGGCTCACCCGCCCGCGCGACCTGTCGCAGGCCCGACGCGCGACGGGAACCTGAGCATGGCAGCGACACCCTCTTCCCAAATCCCGAACTACGAACTCGCCGGCGAACTGAAGATCGGCCAGGTCGGCATCGCCAACCTGCGCGTGCGCACGCTCGACGTGGCCCAGCTGGCCCAGGAAATGCGCGAACGCGTCGCCCGCGCGCCGAAGCTGTTCGCGCGCGCCGCCGTGATCGTCGATTTCGGCGGCCTCGCCGCCACGCCCGACGCCGCCACCGCCCGTGCCCTGCTCGAAGGCCTGAAGGACGCCGGCGTGCTGCCGGTCGCCCTGGCCTACGGCAGCAGCGACAACGAGAAGCTCGCCGTCGAGCTCGGCCTGCCGCTGCTGGCCAAGTTCCGCGCCCAGTACGAATCCTCGGCCGAGGCGGCCGCGCCGGCCCCGGCCCCGCAGGCGGCCTCCGCGCCATCGCCGCAGGCCGCTCCGGAACCCGCCGCCCCGCCCCCCCGGTCCGCGGCCCCCGCCCCCGGCGGCGAGCCCGGCATGATCCAAGCCACCCCCGTCCGCTCAGGTCAGCAGATCTACGCGGACAACCGCGATCTCACCGTCCTGACCACGGTCGGTGCCGGTGCCGAGGTGATCGCCGACGGCTCCGTTCACATTTACGGCGCCCTGCGCGGGCGCGCGCTGGCCGGCGCCCAGGGCAACGAGAAGGCGCGTATCTTCTGCCGCGAGTTCCATGCCGAACTCGTCGCCGTCGCCGGGCACTACAAAGTGCTGGACGAAATTCCCAAGGACCTGCATGGCAAGGCCGTGCAGGTCTGGCTCGAAAAAGAAGAACTCAAAATAGCCGCTCTGCAATAATGCGGAGCCCTTCACAAAATCCGCGGGTTCTCCCGCAGGCTTGGCGAGGGCGCGGCACATCGATCAACAGGAGATAAGGCTTTGGCAGAAATCATCGTAGTCACGTCCGGCAAGGGCGGCGTCGGCAAAACCACCACCAGCGCCAGCATCGCTTGCGGTCTCGCGCGCCACGGCAAGAAGGTCGCGGTGATCGACTTCGACGTCGGCCTGCGCAACCTCGACCTGATCATGGGGTGCGAACGGCGCGTGGTCTACGATTTCGTCAACGTCACGCAGGGCGAGGCAACGCTGAAGCAGGCGTTGATCAAGGACAAGCGCTTCGAGACCCTCTTCATCCTGGCCGCCTCGCAGACCCGCGACAAGGACGCGCTGACCAAGGAAGGCGTGGAGAAGGTGCTCAACGACCTCGGCGAGGACGGCTTCGACTTCATCGTCTGCGACTCCCCCGCCGGCATCGAGAAGGGCGCGTTCCTGGCGATGTACTTCGCCGACCAGGCGATCGTGGTGGTGAATCCGGAAGTCTCCAGCGTGCGCGACTCCGACCGCATCCTCGGCCTGCTCGACTCCAAGACCCGCAAGGCCGAAGCCGGCGAATCGCCCAAGGCCAACCTGCTGCTGACGCGCTATAACCCGCGGCGCGTCGAGGAAGGCGAGATGCTGTCGATCAAGGACGTGGAGGAAGTGCTCGGCCTGAAAACGATCGGCGTGATCCCGGAATCCGGCGACGTGCTCAACGCTTCCAACAAGGGCGAACCGGTCATCCTCGACCTCGAATCCGAGGCTGGCCAAGCCTACGACGACGCCGTCGCGCGCCTGCTCGGCGAGAGCCGGCCGATGCGCTTTACCCAGTTCGAGAAGAAGGGCTTCTTCAGCAAGCTCTTCGGAGGTTGAGCATGGGACTGTTCGACTTCCTGAAAACCAAGAAGAACACAGCCTCGATCGCCAAGGAGCGCCTGCGCATCATCGTCGCGCAGGAACGCACCAAGCGCGGCGGCCCCGACTACCTGCCGCTGCTGCAGCGCGAACTGCTGGAAGTGATCCGCAAGTACGTCAGCATCGATGTCGACGCGATCAAGGTCGACCTGGTCAAGGAAGGCGAGCACGACGTGCTCGATATTTCCGTGGCGCTTCCGGAAGAGCGCATTCCCGCTTCCTCGTAAGAAAACACCGCCGGCGCCGCACCACTCGAAGTGAACGCACCATTCGAAGGGCATCGGTCACAGCATTCATCGTGCGCCGGTCCTGACGCGAAGACGATGCGCAATTCCATGCGAACCGTACAACCCGCAACCACTGACGAGGGCGATGGCGCCGTGCTGTGCCTGCGCGACGTCGCTTTCGGCGACGTCAGCGCCCTGCTCGCCCGCTACGACTTGCAGTTGGCGCACGTGGAAGCGGATACGCCGATTCCCGGCAGCTACTGGGGCGATCCCGAAGCCGGCGTGATCGGTGCGACGGTCTATGCACGCGATGACACACCGGTGCATTCGCTGCTGCACGAGGCCTGCCATCTCATCGTGCTGCCGCCGCAGCGGCGCGTCCTGGTGCATACCGACGCCACCGATTCGGTCGAAGAGGAAGACGCGACCTGCTATCTGCAGATCGTGCTCGCCGACGCGCTGCCCGGCGTCGGCAGCGAGCGCCTGATGGGCGACATGGATGCCTGGGGTTATTCCTTCCGTCTCGGCTCCACGCGGGCGTGGTTCGAACGCGATGCCGAGGATGCGCGAAGCTGGCTGCAGCAGCGTGGATTGCTGCCCGCGCTCGCGGCTTGAAGCGCGAAACTAGCGCGACTTGCCCACTGTCGCCAAGGTGCGCCCGAGATCCAGTGTCGCGCGCGTCCCGCGTTCCGCGCGCGGTTCGAGCTTCAGATTCCAACCCAGGTGCTCGCAGAGCCTTGCGATCAGGTCGAGGCCGATGCCATTCCCCTCGCGTCCGCCACCGCGCGCCATGCGCGCGTAGATCGCGCTGATCTCCTCCGGCGACATGCCGTGCCCCGGATCGTCGATCACCACGACGGCTTCCGGCCGCAGCGTAATCACGATCGTGCCGCGGTCGCTGTTCTCGATCGCGTTGCGCAACAGGTTGCCGATCGCCGCCTGCACGATCGTCAGCGGCGCGACCACTTCGCAGGCCGGCAGCGGCGCCAGCTCGAGCGTGAGGTTCTTGTCGGCACACAGGTGGCGATGATCCTCCATGATCTCGGGCAGCAGCTGGTCGAGGCGGAAACGATCGCTGATGCCGGCCAGCCGCCGTGGATCCTTCGCCAGCACCAACAAGAGCGAAATCAGCTGCTCCACGCCGCGCGCGGTATGCAGGATGCGCTGCAGCTGCTGGCGCGTGGCGACGGGGGTATCCGACGGTGCCAGCGTCAGCTGATCCAGAGCGATCTCGCTGGCGCCGGCGATCACCGCGATCGGCGTGCGTAGCTCGTGGCTGGCGCTGTCGATGAACGCACGCTCGCGTTCGACGAAGCGTGCGTTGCGCTCGATGTAGCCGTTGACCGCGTCGGCGATCACCACCAGTTCGGAGCTGGCTCGTGGGCCCGGTTCGATGCGTTGCTCGGGACGGTCCGGCTGCAAGGTGGCGATGTCCGTGGCGAGCTTCGACAGCGGCTTGGCCAGGCGCCGCAATCCCCAGGCGACGATAATGCCGGACAGCAGCAATCCGCCCAACGCGGAGCCCACCATCAGCGTGGACAGATGGCGCTCCTCGTCCTCGAAACTGGTGATGTCGAGCGAAACGATGAAGCGCCGACCGGCCTGGTCCTTGACCAACGCGACGCGTTCGCGGCCATCGACCTTGATGTCGTCGTGCAGCCCCGGAGACAGTGTGGTCAATCGATGCGGGATCGTGCGCGGCTCGTTGCTGTCGTAAAGGATGACGTCGTCGGTATCGCGCCAGTGATAGTCGGGATCTTCCTTATGCCTGGCCAGGTAATGGTCGAGTTCGGATTGCAGCAGCGAACGCCACAACAACCGCTCCGCGCGTTCGTTGATCGTGTTGCCGTGGTAGACCACCGCCAGCGACAGCAGCAGCATGTAGACGATCACGCCGACCGTGATGCGAAGCTGGAGACTCGCCCTACGCACCCGCGCCGCCGCCTTCGGGTGCGAGCCGGTAGCCGACCCGCGGCACGGTCTGGATCAGCTTGACGTCGAACGGCCCGTCGACGCTGCGCCGCAGTTCGTAGATGTGGGACCGCAGCATGTCGCGATCCGGCGGGTCGTCGCCCCAGAGGGCGTATTCCAGCTGCTCGCGGGTCACCACCGCCGGGCTCGCCTTCATCAGCGTCTCCAACAACTTGCGGCAGGCCGGATACAGATGCAGCGGCTTGCCGGCGCGGGTGGCCTCGAGCGTGGCGAGGTCGAGCTTGAGATCACGCACTTCCAGCGTGCGGCTGCGGCCACGGCCGGCGGCGCGCGCGACCAGCGCCTCCAGGCGCACTTCCAGTTCCGGCAGCGCGAACGGCTTGGTCAGGTAATCGTCGGCACCGGCGCGGAAGCCGGCGATCTTGTCCGGCAACTCGTCGCGCGCGGTGAGCATCAGCACCGGCAGGCCGCTGCCGTACTCGTCGCGCAGGCGGCGCAGGACTTCCTGTCCATCGATGCGCGGCAGCATCCAATCGAGGATCGCCGCGTCGTAGGCCTGGGTGACGGCCAGGTGCAGGCCGGTGACCCCGTCCGGCGCGGCATCGAGGGTGTGGCCGCGCGACTCGAAATAGTCGAAGAGGTTCGCCACCAGATTCTGGTTGTCTTCAACGACCAACAGCCGCATGACCCGCCACCTCCTGATCGGCCCGCAGCCGTCCCTTCCGTCGAGCCCACCTACTGTGCATGGCGCATGTCGAAAAAACGTGGGAATGCCATGTTCGCACAAGCTCCGCTGAACGAATCGCCACCGTTTCGCGCCGCGGCCGCCGTTTAACGCCCGGCCAACACCGTTCCGACCGCTCTCCGACAGCGCGCTGACCAACATGCCGCCGCGAAGAACGACCGGCAGAGTCAACGAGCGTGTCCGAATCCATCCCCGCCTTGCGGAGCGCAAGGCACTTCCCCTTCCTGTCCGGAGCGCGGCTTTCGGCGCTCGGTGGCAGCATCTCGCAACGCCGCGGCTTCGCCGACGGCGTCGCGCCCGCCTGGCTGCCCCCCACGTGGGTGACACGGCAACTGCTGCTTCCTCTGCTCGCTTTCGTGGCGGCCAACTTCGTGTTGCTCGGACTCGGCGGCGACCGCTGGCTGGCGGACCAGGTTTTCGCCCTCGAAGGCCATCGCTGGGCCTTGCAACACATCGTGCTCACCACCGAGATCATCCATGTCGGCGGCAAGCGCCTCAGCGCGCTGGCCTGGCTGGTGGTGGTGGCACTCGCGATCGCGGCGTGGCGCAGGGACGACTGGACCCATCTGCGCCGCCCGCTCGTCTGCCTGGCCTTGTCCGTGGCCGTTTCGACCCTGCTGGTGTCGTACCTGAAGCACGCGACGCACATGGACTGCCCGTGGGACCTCACGGCCTACGGCGGCGGTCGCCCCTACTTCGGCCTGTTCGACGCCCGTCCCGCCTCGCTGCGTTCCAGTGGCTGCTTCCCCGCCGGCCATGCCAGCGCCGGCTATGCCTGGGTGGCGTTGTATTTCTTCTTCCAGAGCACGCGACCTGCATGGCGATGGTTCGGGCTCGGCGTCGGCCTCGCGGCCGGGTTGATCTTCGGCATCTCGCAGCAGCTGCGTGGCGCGCACTTCCTCTCGCATGACGTGTGGTCGCTGATGCTGTGCTGGCTGACGGCATTGCTGTTGCATCGGGTGACAGTGCGATGGTCGCTGGCACGCGCGGCCCTCGCCGCGCGACGCAATGCCTCGGCTGCGATCACGCGAAGCGAGCCTGTGCAGGAGGCTTCGCGATGAGCACGCTCCCCCGCAGTGCATTGCCTCGCATCGCCATGCCGAAATGGCTCACCTTCAGACTGACGATGCGCCTGGAAGTGTTGGCCCTGCTTGTCAGCGTCTTCTTCCTGGCCTGCTACAACTTCAGCTTCTGGCGCGCGATCGCGCATCTCGATGCCTCCTGGCGTCTGGTCGTCACGCTGATCATCCTGATCGTCGCGCTGCAGGCGTTCCTGCTCGGTCTCGTGCTCAGTCGCTGGACGGCGAAACCGCTGCTGACCCTGCTGTTCCTGGTCAGCGCGGGCGCGGCGTACTACATGAACGCCTACAACCTCTATCTCGATGCGGACATGCTCCGCAACGTGCTGCATACCGAGACCCGCGAGGCCAGCGAACTCATCGTTCCCGGATTGCTGCCCTACCTGTTGCTGCTCGGCGTGCTGCCCAGTCTGCTCGTCTGGCGTCTGCGGTTCCCCGAGCGGACGTGGCCGCGCGCGCTCGCGATCCGCGCCGGCTTCCTCGTCGCGATGGTGCTGCTTGGCGTGGCGGGCGCGATGTTCGCGTTCAAGGATCTGTCGGCGCTGATCCGTAATCAGCGCGAAGTACGGTATCTGGTCACGCCCGCCAACTACATCGTGTCTACGAGCAAGGTCCTGCTCGTCGACGAACGACAGGCGCATGCACCGCTGCTGCCGATCGGAGAGGACGCGAAACAGGCATCGCGTGCACCCGGCAGCAAACCGCGGCTGCTGGTCTTCGTCCTCGGCGAAACCGCGCGGGCGGCGAACTGGGGTTTGGATGGATATGCACGCCAGACAACGCCAGAACTCGCGTCGCTGCCTGATCTGATCAGCTTCCCGCAGACCGAATCCTGTGGCACCAGCACGGAAGTCTCCGTGCCCTGCCTGTTCTCGCCATGGGGCCGTCACGATTACAACGAGAGCACGATCCGCCGCCATCAATCGCTGCTGCACGTACTCGATCGTGCCGGCGTGACGACACTCTGGCGCGACAATCAGACCGGCTGCAAGGGTGTCTGCGATGGGCTGCCGTTCGAATCCGTCGTCGATGGCAAGGATCCCGCGTTGTGCAACGCCAAGCGCTGCTTCGACGAAATCCTCCTGCAGGACCTCGGCGCGCGCATCGCGCCCAATGGCCGCGACCGCGTCGTCGTGCTGCACACGCTCGGCAACCACGGGCCGGCATATTTCGAGCGGTATCCGCCGCGCTTCCGCCGTTTCGTTCCCACCTGCGACACCGACGAACTCGGCGACTGCAACCGCGAACAAATCGTCAACAGCTACGACAATGCGTTGCTTTACACCGATCACCTTGTCGCCGAAACGATCGGGTTCTTGAGGAAGCAGGACGCCTACGACACCGCGCTGATCTACGCGTCCGATCACGGCGAATCACTGGGCGAGAAAGGACTGTTCCTGCACGGCGTGCCGTATGCGATCGCTCCCAAGGAACAGACCCACATCCCGATGGTGATGTGGTTCTCCCCGGACTTCCTTCGCGATCAGAAGCTCGACCCGAATTGCCTGCGGAAAACAGCGCAGCAACCGGCCAGCCACGACAACCTGTTCCACTCCGTGCTCGGATTGATGCAGGTGCACACGAATCTCTACCAGCCCGAATTCGATCTGTTCGCCGGATGCACCGGGCGCGTCACGAAAGCGTGAAAACAAAGACGTCAATTCGAAACCATACGCAGCGGAATTCTTTCGTTGCGACGCGAACGCCTTGGCTGATGAAACTCGTCACTCCTTTGTAAACCGACTTCCTGATACTTTCGCCTTTGCGCAATCCGCGAGGGCGAACCCATGGTGTCTGAACGTCGGCGTCACTTCCTGAAAATGGCCGCCACTTCGGCGGGTGCCGTGGCCGGCATGCAATTTCTGCCGCAGGTGATCCGCGATGCGCTCGCGGTACCGGCCGCCTACGTCACCGGCACCATCAACGATGTGCAGCACGTGGTGATTCTGATGCAGGAGAACCGCTCCTTCGATCACTACTTCGGCGCCCTGCGCGGCGTGCGCGGCTTCGGTGATCCGCGCCCGATCCCGCTGCCCGGCGGCAAGAATGTATGGCAGCAGCCGAACAGGATCGGCAGCAAGACCACCACGCTGCCGTTCCATCTCGATACCGACAAGACAGCGGCGCAGTGCCTGTCCGACATCGACCACAGCTGGAAAGGTTCGCACTCGCTGTGGAAGAACTACGACGCCTGGATCCAGGTCAAGGGCCAGTTCTGCATGGGCCACTTCACTCGCGCAGATCTGCCGTTCTACTACGCGCTGGCCGACGCGTTCACGGTGTGCGACGCCTACTACTGCTCGCATCACGGCCCCACCAACCCGAACCGCATGCATCTGTTCACCGGCACCAGCGGCATGACCGTCGGCGATTACGGCCCGCAGGCCGTCAACAACGCCGACGACGGCAACTGGACCGGCGACATGACGAAGGACAATCCGAACTTCGTCGGCCATACCTGGACCACCTATGCCGAACGCCTGCAGAACGCCGGCGTCGGCTGGAAGGTGTATCAGGAGTACGACAACTACGGCGACAACTCGCTGGCGTACTTCAAGAACTTCCGCAAGCTCGACACGTCCTCCGAACTGTACAAGCGCGGCCGCGCCGTCGTGCCCGGCTCCAACGCCAGCAACAAGGACAGCTCGCGCGGCGAATACCTGATCGAAGCCTTCGCCAACGACGTCCGCAACGGCACGCTGCCGCAGGTCTCGTGGATCGTGCCGTCCTACATCATGAGCGAGCACCCGTCCGCGACGCCGGCCTACGGCGAGTCGCTGACCGCGCGCCTGCTGGAAGTGCTGGCATCCAATCCCGAGGTCTGGTCGAAGACGGTGTTCATCATCAACTACGACGAGAACGGCGGCTTCTTCGATCACGCCGCGCCGCACCTGCCGGCGATCGATCGCAACCTCGGCCTGAGCACCGTCGACACCGCCACGGAAAACTACAACGGCGTGCCCGTCGGCCTCGGCGTGCGCGTGCCGATGCTGGTGATCTCGCCGTGGAGCAAGGGCGGCTGGGTGAACTCGCAGGTGTTCGATCACACCTCCGTGATCCGGTTCCTCGAACAGCGCTTCAACGTGCCGGAACCCAACATCAGCGCCTGGCGCCGCGCGGTCTGCGGCGATCTCACCACCGCGCTCGAATTCGCGGATCCCGAGACGGCATGGCCCGCGCTCCCCGACACCAGCGGCAGCATCGGTGACGCCGATGCCAGTTGCGCGCTCAGTCCGCCGCGCGTGCCCAGCAAGCAAGTCATGCCGAACCAGGAAAGCGGCCGCCGCCCCGCCTGCGCCCTGCCCTATGCGCTGCACGTGCATGGCCGCGTCGATATCGCCGCCGGCAAGTACTGGCTCGACTTCGTCAACAGCGGCGCGAGTGGCGCCGGTTTCAACGTCTATTCGCAGAACCGTAGCGACGGCCCGTGGTTCTACACCGTGGAAGCGGGCAAGCAGTTGTCCGACTACTGGAGCTCGGTGCAGTACACCGCCGGCAAATACGATCTGCGCGCCTTCGGGCCGAATGGATTCCTGCGTGAATTCAAGGGTGACATCCTCCTGGCCGGCACCGGCAAGGCACAGCCGGAAGTGGAAACGATCTACGACGCCGCCAACGGCCGACTTTTGCTGCGCCTGCGCAATAAAGGAACCGCGACCTGCACGCTGACGGTGAAACCGAACCGCTACAGCAGCGAACCCGCGCGCACGCACGCGCTGGGCGCGGGCGCCAGCGTGGACGACGTCTGGTCGATCGCCGGCAGCGATCACTGGTATGACCTCAGCATCACGTCCAGCAGTGACAGTGGCTATCTGCGCCGGCTCGCTGGTCATGTCGAGACCGGTACAGCCAGCTTCAGCGACCCGGCGTTTGGATGAGGGAGCACATGCTAGCGGACGCCTTCAGGGCGTCTGCCGCGCTCCCGAACGCCCGGCCATCGAACCGCGCCGTCAGCGCGGTGAGGTGGCCGGGCCGGACATCCCGAAGCCAGCGCAGTCGCGCGACGGATGGCAGCACATCACCGACCGAAGCCGATCGATACGCATCGATATCAGCCGCGACACAATTGTTGATATAGAACAAGGAAAGCATTTCCCCCACCTTCCAACACTTGCGATCCCTTCCCTGGCCCACTAGCCTGCCCGCACCTGCGCCCTCGTAGCGCGTGCCCGAGACTCGCCAGTGAGCCATCGCCGCAACCTCCCGTTCGCCGCCCGCACCGCCTTCCTCGCCCTTGCCTGCGCGTTGACGATCGCCGGCTGCAAGGACTCGTCCAAGACCGAGCAGAGCGCCGACAACGTCCCGAAGGACGAGACCGCCGACGAGTTCATCGAACGCGTCAACCGCGAGTACAAGGAGATGTACCCGGAATTCACCGCCTCGCAATGGCTGTCGAGCACCTACATCAACGACGACACCAAACTCCTGGCCGCCAAGGGCAACGAACGTTTCCTCACGCAGCTCAACCGCTGGCTCGAACAGGCCAAGCGTTTCGAAGGCCAGAAGATGTCGCCGCAGACCGCGCGCGCCATCAACCTGCTCAAGCTCAACACGGCGATGCCGCCGCCGAAGGACCCGGCCAAGCTGACCGAACTCACGGCCATCGCCACCGATCTGGAAGGCCAGTACGGCGCGGGCACCTGGTGTCGCGACACGAACGATCCGAAGAGCTGCCGCCAGCTCGGCGACCTCGAGGACGTGCTGCGCAACAACCGCGACTACAACCAGCAACTGGAAGCCTGGCAGGGCTGGCACACCATCGCCAAGCCGATGCGCGGCGAATACCAGCGTTTCGTCGAACTCGTCAACGAAGGCGCGCACGACATGGGCTATGCCGACGCCGGTGAGATGTGGCGCTCCGGCTACGACATGTCGCCGACGGAATTCGCCGCCGAAACCGATCGCCTTTGGGGACAGGTCAAGCCGCTGTACGAACAGCTGCATTGCTACGCACGCACCAAGCTGGAAACGCAATACCCCGGCAAGGGCTCGGTGAGCGGCGGCCTGCTGCCGGCACACCTGATGGGCAACATGTGGCAGCAGGATTGGAGCAACCTGTGGGGTTTCCTCGAACCCTATCCGGATGCCGGCGATCTGGACATCACCGCCACGCTGAAGAAGCAATACGAAGCCGGCCTCAACGATCTGCTGATCAAGGAAAACGAAACCATTCCCGCCGGCCGCGAAGCCGACATCGTGCATCAGGCCGAGTTCGCGCAGGCGCGGCGCATGAACGAGCGCGCGCAGGATTTCTACGTCTCTCTCGGCATGCCCAAGCTTCCCGCCAGCTATTGGGAGAAGTCGCAGCTGATCAAACCGCGTGATCGCGACGTGGTCTGCCACGCCAGCGCCTGGGACATGGACATGTCCGGTGACGTGCGCATCAAGATGTGCATCAAGGCGAACGAGGAAGACTTCACCACGATCTACCACGAGCTCGGCCACATCTATTACGACCTCGCCTACAACAAGCAGCCGCCGCTATTCCAGAACGGCGCCAACGATGGCTTCCATGAAGCCATCGGCGACACCATCGTGCTGGCGATGACGCCGCAATACCTGCATACCATCGATCTGGTCGGCGAGCAGCAACAGAGCCAGGAAGCACTGATCAATTCGCAGATGCGCATGGCGCTGGCGAAAGTGTCGTTCCTGCCCTTTGGCCTGATGATCGACCGCTGGCGCTGGGGCGTGTTCGACGGCACGATCAAGCCGAACGAGTACAACAAGGCCTGGTGGCGTTTGAAGGCGCAATACCAGGGCGTGGCGCCGGTGACGCCACGCGGCGAGGAATTCTTCGATGCGGGCGCCAAATACCACGTTCCCGGCAACACGCCTTACACCCGGTACTTCCTGTCACACATCCTGCAGTTCCAGTTCTACAAGGCGCTGTGCAACGCCGCCGGCTACAACGGGCCGCTGTACAACTGCAGCTTCTACGGCAACAAGGTCGCCGGGCAGAAATTCTGGGCGATGCTGAGCAAAGGCGCGAGTCAACCCTGGCAAGCGACGATGCAGGAGCTCACCGGAAGCGGCAAGTTCGACGCCGCGCCGATGCTGGAATATTTCAGCCCACTGCAGGAATGGCTGAAGAAAGAGAACGAAGGCCAGACCTGTGGCTGGACGATGCCGGCGGACAACTCGCAAACCGCGGCGAAGTCGGACAAGGCCAAACCCGCGCCCAAGAAAGGCTGAATCTGGAACCCTCTCGTCATTCCCGCGAAGGCGGGAATGACGGGCCTGGGCGTAGTAATCGTCGACCTGTCAGCACATGTTTCGGATCACGCCGCGAGCGCGCGCCCGGACAGATCGCGACACAGATCATCGGCATAGTCGGGACGCTCCAGCAGTGGCCTCCCGATGGCGATGAAGTCCGCATGTTCTTCGCGCAGGATCGCCTCGGCGCGATCGGCGCCGCGGATCAGGCCGACGGCGATGGTCGGCACGTCCAGCGCGCGGCGGATCGTCGACGCGAACGGCACCTGGTATTCCACACCGATACCGTAAGGCACCTTCGGCGACAGGCCACCGGCCGATACGTCCACCGCCTGCAGCCCCAGCTCACGCAACGGCAGCAGCAGTTCCGCCACCGCCTCGGGCGTCAGTCCATCCGGATCGAAATCACTGCCGGACACGCGTACCAGCAGCGGGTAATCCGGCCCGACCACGCCGCGAATCGCCGCGAATACTTCGCGCAAGAAACGGCCACGATTGTGCGCCGAGCCGCCGTACTCATCGTCGCGATGATTGCTGATCTGCGACATGAACTGATGGACCAGAAAGCCGTGCGCGGCATGCAGTTCGATGGCGTCGAAACCGGCGTCGAGCGCGTATCGGGTCGCGCGTTCGTAGTCGGCGATGGCCTTCGCGATCTGTGCCTGCGTCATCGCCTCCGGCACACCGTAAGTGTCGTCATAAGCGATCGCACTCGGTGCCAGCAGCGCGCCCGCGCCGCGGAAGGACTTGCGCCCGCCATGGCTGAGCTGCACCGCGATCGCCGCGCCTTCGGCGTGCACGGCATCGACCACCGCGCGCAGTGGCGCCACATGCGCAGCGCTGTAGAGACCGATGTCATCGCCGAACAGTCGGCCCTCGGGCGCGACCGCGGTCGACTCGACCATCACCAGCCCGACACCACCACGAGCACGGCGTGCGTAGTGGTGCGCGTGATACGTCGTAGCGCTCGCGTCGGCGGTTCCCTGGTATTGCTGCATCGGCGACATCACCACGCGATTGCGCAATCGCAGTCGTCCCAGCATCGCGGGCGAAAACAGACGGGAACGGGATTCCGACTCGATCAGGGTGGCGGCAGCGACTTCTCGGTTCATGGCGGTGGGCTTGCCTGGGAAGTTCGAACAGCCTAATTTGTCCCCAATACCTGCTTGAATACCCGCCATGTCGGATAATTCGCGACAAAATATCCTGAATTAAGTCTTCGGTGACCGCGCCAGCAGCGGTCTCGTCGCCTTCGTGCAGACCGCGCGCGCCGGCAGCTTCGCCAAGGCCGCCGAACGCATGGGCGGCACGCCCTCGGGTGTGGCGAAGGCGGTGCGGCGCATGGAGGACCGACTCGGCACCACGCTGTTCGCGCGCACCACGCGCAAGCTCAGCCTCACTGAAACCGGCCTGCTCCTGCTCGAACATGCCGACCGCATTCTCGACGCGATCGCGCAGGCGGAAGCCTCGCTCGCGCACGCGGATGCCGGGCCACGCGGACGTCTGAAGATCAGCCTCGCACCCGGCATCGGCCGCGCGCTCGTGCTGCCGTCGCTGCGCGAATTCATGCGCGCCTATCCCGACATCCTGCTCGACATTGATTTCGACAGCCGCCAGGTCGATCTGGTCGCCGAAGGCTACGACCTGGTACTACGCGGAGGCGTCGCGCCACCCGATTCCAGTCTGCGCGGCCGCAACCTTGGACCAGAACGCTCGTTGTTGTGCGCGTCACCGAGCTACCTGCAAGAGAAAGGCGCGCCAAACACACCCGCCGACCTCGCGCACCACCGCTGCATCCGCTATCGCAGCCCGACCAAGGGCCGCATCCGTCCCTGGCCGCTGCCGCCCCTATCGAGCGGATGCAGTGTCGAGGTGCCGCAGACGATCGTGCTCAGCGATCCCGAAGCCGTGCGGCTGTCCGCATTGGCCGGCATCGGCATCGCCGCCATCGCACGCTACGCGGCGCTCCCGGCTTTCGCCAACGGTTCCTTGCAACCCGTGCTCGCGGACGCGCTAGTTGCGCAGGACGAAAACGACAACTGGTTGCTGTGGCCGCCCGATCGACAGCATGTGCCGAAGGTGCGCGCGTTCGTCGACCATGTCGTCGCTGTTTTCGATGCTTATCATCGCCAAGACGCTAGTCAGGCTGTAAGGAAACCAGCGAATCGCCCGCCGCGAAAACGCTGACGATTCCGTGTTTGCGTCTACAAACGCTCCGTCGGCTCGAGCGCCGCGGGTTCCGCCGGCACTTCCGGCACCTGATGATGCTTGCGCACCATCTCCCAGCGCCAGCACAGCCATCCGAGCAAGGTGAACACGGCCGCGCCAAGGGCGAGATGCAATCCGTTGTCGCTCAGCAACGGCGACAGCACGCCAGCCACCAGGGCATTCATCGCCAGCCCCGTGAACGCCTGCAACGACGACGCCGAACCACGCTGGCGCGGATACATATCGAGGATTGCCAATGTCAGGATCGGGAACACCAGCGCGACGCCAAAGGAATTCAGCATCACCGGCAGCACCGCCCACGGCACGCTCAGCTGTGGCGCGAACACGTTGTAGAGAATGTTGGCGGTCACTGCCACACCGCAGCAGGCGAAGCCGATACCGGCCAGCCGCGAACCGCTGATACGTCCGGCCGCGCGCCCCGACAGGAATGCACCCACCATCATGCCGCCGATCATCGGCACGAAGAACCAGGCGAACTGGCGCTCGTTCAATTTCAGCAGATCGAGCACGAACGCCGGCGCCGAGGCGATGTACAGGAACAGCGCGGCGAAGTTGAACGCACCCGCCGCGGCGAGGCGCTGGAAGCGCGGATTGACGAAAATCCCCAGATAGCCGCGTAGCAATGGCTTTGGCTGCAGCGGCAATCGCGCCTGCTTCGGATGTGTTTCCGGCAGCCACAGCGAGGTCGTCGCGATCAGCAACAACGCGAACGCGACCAGGAACCAGAAGATCATCGGCCAGCGGCCCCAGCCAAGCAGCCAGCCACCGATGATCGGCGCGATCGCCGGCGCGATGCCGAAGATCATCGACACCTGGCTCATCAAGCGCTGCGCGTCGTCGCCGTGCAGCACGTCGCGGATCACCGCGCGTCCGACGATCAGGCCCACGCCCGCCGACAGGCCCTGCAGCACGCGGAACGCGAGCAGCATCGGCAGATCGGTCGCCAATGCGCAGCCGATCGAGGCGATCACGTAGATCACGAGCCCCGTGAGGATCACCCGTCGCCGACCCAATGCATCCGACAGCGGACCGTGGATCACGCTCATCGCCGCATAGGCGATCAGATAGGCGCTGATGGTCTGCTGCATCACCAGCTTGTCGGCACCGAACTGCGCACCGATCTGTGGGAACGCCGGGAAGATGGTGTCGATGGAGAACGGGCCGAACATCGCCAGCCCGGCCAGCAGCACCGCGAGCCGTCGCGTCGGTATCGTTGAAGGCGTCATGTCAGGCGGAATTCGCGACGGAGGCGCTGGCGGTATCCGGCGGCCCCTTCAGCTCGACCGTGTTCCCTTCGGGATCGGACAGATATTGCGATGGCCCCTCGCCTTCGGCGCCGTAGCGCGAGCCGAAATCGCCGACCGGCACGCCATGCGCCTGCAGGTGCGCGACGATCGCCTCGCGGTCGAACGGTTCGACGCGCAGGCACAGATGATCGAGATTGTGACCTTCCGCTCCCGGCGCGGCACCACCGGCACGGCCGAGCTTGCCGGCGACGTCCACCAGATCGATCAGCGACTGTCCGGCCCGCAGCTGCACCAGCCCGATCTCGTCCTGGCGCCGTTCGACGGTGCAGCCGAGCACCGCGCAGTAGAAGGCCTGCATGCGCGCGCTGTCGCGCACGCGCAGCACGATGTGGTCGATCTGGCGAAGCTGAAAGGGAGCCTGGAGCGGCGGCGCGGACATGGCGGCCTTGAGAAGACACGTGAGGAACAACGCAGACCGCATATGTTAAAGAATTGCCGGCCCCGCTGCCCGGCTGGGACGTTCCGTTGCACGAATTCCCGTCTGAAAGGCCGCGTCACGCCGCCCAGACGGCTGGGGCCCGGGACGCCCCTGGCGCAGGCTATAATTCGCCCGCAGTCCCGTGGGAGAAGTGGGCCGGCCCTCGACGGGGCGCGGACCCGCTGCCGAAGGCGCAACGCCCGTAATCGCTCAGGCCCAAAGACCACACGCAACACACGCGGCAAACTCTGGAGAGACCGACCCCGCCGTCACAGGCGCGGAACCGGCGCCGAAGGGGCACGAGGCGGGTCCAAAGCGGACCGCTTCCAAACTCTCAGGCAAAAGGACAGAGGGGCATCCAACGTGCGGCGACGCACGCCTGGCCGTCATCGGCCCGGCTGTCGTTGTCGGTCATGTTCCTGAAGCCCTTCCGGACCCCTGCCATGTCGAACAACGGCCTGCCCCATCACAATCCGCCCCAGCGCACCTCGCCTTCCCTGCGCGAACTCGAATATCACTCCGCCTTCGTCGAGCGCCATATCGGCCCCAACGACGCCGAGATCGCGCAGATGCTGCACGCGATCGGCCACGACTCGCTCGATGCGATGACCGATGCGATCGTGCCGGGCAAGATCAAGTCGCCCGCGCCGCTGGCGCTGCCCGAGGCGATCACCGAAGTCGAGGCGCTGGCGAAGATCCGCGCCATCGCCGACAAGAACCAGGTGTTCAAGAGCTTCATCGGCCAGGGCTATTCCGGCACGCACACGCCGAACGTCATCCTGCGCAACATCCTCGAAAACCCGGCCTGGTACACCGCGTACACGCCCTACCAGGCGGAAATCTCGCAAGGCCGCATGGAAGCGCTGATCAACTTCCAGACCATGGTGGCCGATCTCACCGGCATGGAGATCGCCAACGCCTCGCTGCTCGATGAAGCCACCGCCGCCGCCGAGGCGATGACGCTGGCCAAGCGTTCGGCGAAATCGAAGTCCGACGTGTTCTTTGTATCGAACGGCGTGCATCCGCAGACGATCGAAGTGCTCAAGACCCGCGCCGAACCGCTCGACATCGTCCTGCACATCGGCGACGACGCCGAGGCCGCCAGCGTCGACGCCTTCGGCCTGCTGCTGCAGTATCCCGACACGCGCGGCACGATCCGCGACTACGCCGCGCTCACCGAAGCCGCGCACGCACGCGGCGCGCTCGTCGCTGTCGCCACCGACCTGCTCGCCCTCACCCTGCTGGCCTCGCCCGGCGAATGGGGCGCGGACATCGTCGTCGGCAACAGCCAGCGCTTCGGCGTGCCGTTCGGCTTCGGCGGTCCGCATGCCGGCTTCATGGCCTGCCGAGATGCCTACAAGCGCTCGATGCCGGGCCGCCTGATCGGCGTCTCGATCGACGCCGAAGGCAAGCCTGCCTATCGCCTCACGCTGCAGACGCGCGAACAGCACATCCGTCGCGAGAAGGCGACGTCCAACATCTGCACCGCGCAGGTGCTGCTGGCGGTGATGGCGAGCATGTACGCCGTCTACCACGGCCCTGATGGCCTGGCGCGCATCGCACGCCGCACGCATCGTCTGACCGCGATCCTGGCCGCCGCGCTGCGCAAGGCCGGCGTCACCGTTGGCGACGATTTCTTCGACACGCTGCATGTCACCGGCGTCGACGCCGGTGCGATCCACGCCAAGGCCCAGGCGCAGCGCGTCAACCTGCGCCGCATCGACGGCGGCAGCTTGAGCATCAGCCTCGACGAAACCACTACCCGCAGCGACGTGATCGTGCTGGCCGGTCTCTTCGACGCGAAAATTGAAGACATCGACGCGCTCGACGTCGACACCGCCGACGCGATCCCCGCCACATCGGCGCGCAAGAGCGCGTTCCTGCAGCACCCGGTCTTCAACACCCATCACAGCGAGCACGAACTGCTGCGCTACATGCGCCAGCTCGCCGACAAGGACCTGGCGATGGATCGCACCATGATCCCGCTCGGCTCCTGCACCATGAAGCTCAACGCCACCGCCGAGATGATCCCGGTGACCTGGCCCGAGTTCGCCAACATCCATCCGCTCGCGCCGGTCGAACAGACCGCAGGTTACAAGCAGCTCATCGACGAACTCGAAGCGATGCTGGTCGAATGCACCGGCTACGATGCCGTCAGCCTGCAGCCGAACTCCGGCGCGCAAGGCGAATTCGCCGGCCTGCTCGCCATTCGCGCCTATCACCGCTCGCGCGGCGAAAACCATCGCGACGTCTGCCTGATCCCCGAATCCGCGCATGGCACCAACCCGGCATCCGCGCACATGTGTGGCATGACCGTGGTCGTGACCAAGTGCGACAGCAACGGCAACGTCGACCTCGACGACATCCGCGCCAAGGCCGAGAAGTACTCCGACCGACTCGCCGCGCTGATGATCACCTACCCGTCCACGCATGGCGTGTTCGAGGAAGACGTCGTCGCGATCTGCGACATCGTCCACCAGCACGGCGGTCAGGTATACACCGACGGCGCCAACATGAACGCCCTCGTCGGCGTCGCCAAGCCGGGCAAGTGGGGGTCGGACGTTTCGCACCTCAACCTGCACAAGACCTTCTGCATTCCGCACGGCGGTGGCGGCCCCGGTGTCGGCCCGTGCGCGGTGAAGTCGCATCTCGCTCCGTTCCTGCCGCGCACCCTTGGCGGCGAAGGCGACGTCGGCATGGTCAGCGCGGCCAGCTTCGGCTCCGCCTCGATCCTGCCGATCAGCTGGATGTACATCACCCTGATGGGCACCGCAGGCCTGCGCAAGGCAACACAGGTGGCCTTGCTCAACGCGAACTACATCGCCAAGCGTCTCGCGCCGCATTACAAGACGCTCTACACCGGTCGCAATGGCCTGGTCGCGCACGAGTGCATCCTCGACCTGCGGCCACTCAAGGACAGCACCGGCATCAGCGCCGAGGACGTCGCCAAGCGCCTGATCGACTTCGGCTTCCACGCGCCGACGCTCAGCTTCCCCGTGGCCGGTACGCTGATGGTGGAACCGACCGAGTCCGAATCCCTGCACGAACTCGACCGCTTCATCGACGCCATGATCGAGATCCGCGAGGAAATCCGCGCCATCGAGGATGGGCGTCTCGACCGCGAGGACAACCCGCTTCGCAACGCGCCGCACACCGCCACGATGGTGGCGGGCAGCGAGTGGACCCACGCCTACCCGCGCGAACTGGCCGCCTTCCCGTTGCCGGTGCTCAAGCTGCAGAAATATTGGTCGCCGGTGGCGCGCGTGGATAACGTCTACGGCGACAAAAACGTCATGTGCGCCTGCATCCCGGTAGACGCGTACAAGGAAGAAGCGGAAGAAGCATGATCCAGAAGGGGCGCTCCGGCGCCCCTTCTTTTTTGCGGAGAGTTAACCCTTTCCCGCCGGAAGCGGATTCTCGTCGCTCCGGTAGGCCGGCGGAGAGTAGATATTGACCGTCTTCAGCAAGGTGCGCCCGACATTACGGATCTCGTGACGCTCGCCACGCTCGATCACCAGCAGACTTCCCGCGCGAAGTTTTTGCCTCGCGCCTTCGACGATCGCCAGCCCGGTTCCCGATACCACATAAAGCCATTGGTCCGCGCCGCGATGGCGATTGTCCGGCCCGCCTTCGCTGTCGCCCGGCGCGATGATCATTTCCGCCGCCTGCGTCTTGCGCACGGTGAACGCCACGCGGAATCCCTTGCCGAAACGAAAGTGCTTGTATCGCATGTCGCGCTCCTGGCTTTTGTCCCACCATGCGCAGACAGCCGTTAAAGCCGAATCAAAAAAACGCGGACAGACAGTGATATCCGCCCGCGATGGCGAACAAACGCCACTGGGAGTCTTCAACATGTTGCCCGGTCCTGCCCACTCATGGCGCGCGGACACGCAAACTACGGTAGCGGCAAACGTCGAAGCCTTTGTAGAGCGATGACCTGCCATCCCGGAATGAGACGCGGATGTCGTAACGACAGGCTTCACCAGCGACGGCCAAAGTGGTTGCGTTACCACCACCCTGCAAGGGCGTATCGATGGGCAAATCGCGGAACGCGTCGCTTCCCTCATCAGCGATCGCCAGCGAGACGATGCTGTCGCGGGCACGATTGATCAGTTCCAGATAGCGGGTAGACGGCTCTGCATATGCGTGCGCGATATCGGCGAGCGACAACAGGGCAAGGAAGGAAACGGCGATCATTCGCATGGCAACGGCCTCCGGGTCGGTTATCAACGACCGGCCGCAGAGACTTCTGACGCTTGCGCCGGCACCTTCATCTGGCCCGCTTCCGACAAGGCCGGCAATCAATCCGGGACGAATCGTCGTCACGGCGCCACGAATCGTAGCCATGCCCTTTGGCGCTTTTCATCCACGGATTCATACGCTTACGATGAGGCGTCCCACATGGGAAGACGCAATGAAGATCCGCCTCGGCGACATGGAAATAGACGCGACCCGCTACCTCGCACTGTGGTCGTTGATCGTGCTGGCATTTGCCGTGCAAAGAATGATTCACGACGCATTGCTCGGCGGACAGGTCTGGTCGGCGTTCGTCTATCTGCGCTGGTCGATGATCCAGTGGTACACCTGGGCCGCGCTCGCGCCGCTGGTATTCCGTCTTGCCGCAAGCCATCCGATCCAATCGTCTGGACGCTTGTCCGCGATTCGCTTCCATCTGGTTGCAGGCATTGGTGTGACCGTAATCGCCGTCATCATCGGAGCCGGCGTTTCAATCCTGTTCGAACCGAGTTCGTTCTTCGAGCAGATCCAGCAATTCATCGGCCAGCACATGGCCACCGGCCTGCTGACCTACTGGGCATTGGTCCTGCTCCAGCACTCGCTGCATTTCCAGGCGGAGAAATCGCGCCGGGAAGTCGAAGCGAGCCATCTCGCCACCGAACTCGCGCAATCGCGGCTGCAAGTGTTGAAAACGCAGCTGCAACCACACTTCCTCTTCAACACGTTGCACGCCATCGTCACCCTGCTCGACGAGGACAAACGGTCCGCGGAGGACATGCTGCTGCGCCTCAGCGAACTGCTGCGCGCCTTCCTGGAAGACTACGACGGCCAGGAAATCACCTTGCGACGCGAACTGGATCTACTCGACCTCTACCTTGGCATCCAGCGCAATCGCTTCAAGGACCGCCTCACCACCCAGGTCTACGTCGCACCGGACACCTTGAATTGCGCCGTTCCCAGCCTGATGCTGCAGCCGATTGTCGAGAACGCCATTCGTCATGGGATCGGTCAACGCGTCGGCGCCGATCGTATCGAGATCGAAAGTCGTCGCGAAGGAGACGTCCTGTGCATCGAAGTGCGCAATCGCAACAGCATGCTGGAATCTGACAGCGCAGCCTCGGGTCATGGGATCGGCCTCTCCAACACACGGCTGCGTCTGAAGGAACTGTACGGCGATCATGCGGAAATCCGCCTGGATATGATTTGGCCGGAAGGCGTGGCCTGCCGCATCCGATTGCCTTTTCGTGAACTCGAGGAACCGGACGAGATGCCGGAGCACGTCACCGCATGAGCATCACCGCGCTGGTGGTCGACGACGAACCGATCGCGCGCCGCGCGATCGTGCGACTGCTGCGCGAGGATCGGGACATCGCATTGCTTGGCGAATGTGGCGACGGCGTCTCCGCGGTCGCGGCGATCCGCGGCCAATCACCCGACCTGGTTTTCCTGGACATCCAGATGCCGGCGATGACCGGTCTGGACGTCGTCGCCGAAATCGGGGCGGAACGCATGCCGGCCGTCATCTTCGTCACCGCCTACGAGCAATACGCCGTGCGGGCGTTCGAAGCCAATGCCGTCGACTACCTCGTCAAACCCTTCAGCCGCGACCGCTTCGCCGCGACCCTGCGGCGCGCGAAGGCGCGCTTGCAAACCGCCAGCGACGATTCCGCTCGCATCTTGCAAGCCCTGGACGCCCTGCGCCAGCGCGACCAATATCTGGAACGCATCCCTGTTCGCATCGACGAACACGTCGTTTTCATCAACGTCGACGACATCGTCTGGATCAAGGCCAATCGCAATATCGTCGAACTTCATCTCGCCGACCGCGTTCACGAAATGCGCGAGACCATGACGACGCTCGCCACCCGGCTGGATCCTCGTCATTTCGCCCGCATCCACCGCTCGGCGATCATCAACGTGCGTCGGGTCAAGACCATCCATCCCTGGTTCAACGGCCACCACGTCGTCACCATGGATACGGGACAGCAATTGCGCATGAGCCGCTATCAGCACGAAGCCTTTTTACGGTTGGCGACAATGCGACCCAATGAGTAAGGACTCCTGAAATCCGCTTGGCTGTTGGGATCCGGCTATTCGTGGCTCGTTCTCTATCAACCGGACCCAATGAGATCCTTGCGATCAACGCGGCTAGAAGCCCGCCGAAGGCAGGAAAAATGGCACATTTTTCAAACGCCCGGATCATGGATACTCGGCAGTCCTGGACAGGAAGGGAAACCCGCATGCGACACGCTGCTCTTTGCCGGCATTTCGTCCACACCGCTGCCGCAATTGGCTTGACTCTGACCGCCGGCGCACCGGCTTTGGCGCAACAGCAAAGCGCCAATGCCAAACTGATCCAACAGCGCAACGATGCCGAGAAACAGCTGCAGGACATCGCCATCGTCGAACGTAAGGTCATGGTGCCGATGCGCGACGGCAAACACATGGCCGCCGACATCTACCGCCCCAAGAATGCCAAGGGCAAGGTGCCGATCATCTTCGTGCGCACGCCATACAACTTCAATTTCTGGAACGTAAGGCTGGGCGCGCCGAACGACATGAGCGACGAATTGGCAGCGGTGAAGCGCGGCTACGCCTACGTCGAGATGAACGAGCGCGGCCACTTCTTTTCCGAAGGCAACTACGAAATCCTGGGCGCGCCGGTCAGCGACGGCGTCGATGCGATCCGCTGGCTGGCTTCGCAACCCTGGTCCAACGGCAAGATCGGTACCACCGGCTGCTCGTCGACCGCGGAATGGCAACTGGCGGTGGTCTCGGAAGACGATCCCGCCTTCACCACTTTCAATGTCCAGGGCTTCGGTGCTGGCGTGGGCCAGGTCGGCCCCTACTGGGAACAAGGCAACTGGTATCGCGGTGGCGCCGTGCAACTGCTGTTCCTTTCTTGGCTGTATGACCAGCAGAACCAGGTGCGGCCGGTATTTCCGCCGAACACACCGCAAAGCGAATTGATCCGTGCATCGAAGATGTTCGATCTGGAACCGCTGACGCCATACGTGGATTGGGAAAAGGCATTCCGGCACCTGCCCTTGAAGGACATCCTGAAATCCGTGGACGGCCCGTCGGGCATGTTTGCCGATCCGATGCCGATCCCGACCGGCGGCAACATGGTCGCGCGCATGCCCAACGATCCGGCTTGGCGCAAGGGCGGTCTGTGGCACGAAGGCATGAAGGTCAATCGGCCGGGGCTATGGTTCATGAGCTGGTACGACGTATCGGTCTCACCGAATCTCGCGGCATACAACTGGGTGCGCCGCACCGCCCCCCAAGACATCGCGGAGCAGCAGTACGCGGTGATTTCGCCTTCGTTGCATTGCGGATACACGCGCGACACGGAGGAGACGAAGATCGGCGACTTGAGCGTGGGCGACCCACGTCTCGACTACGACAATCTGGTCTATGGCTGGTTCGATCACTTCCTGAAAGGCGAGAACAACGGCCTGCTGAAGAAACAGCCGAAGGTGCTCTACTACGTGATGGGCGAGAACAAGTGGCGGAAATCCTCCACCTGGCCACCGAAGGGCGCGGAGACACGCACCTATCACTTCAGCAGCGGCGGCAAGGCGAACACGCTGTACGGCGACGGCAAGCTGACGTCGCAGCCCGACACCGAGGACCGACCGGATACCATTGTTTATGACCCTTCGAACCCCGTACCGACTTTCGGCGGCGGGGGCTGCTGCCAAGGCAATGCGGTGAAATTCGGGGCGTTCGACCAACGCGCTCATGAGACGCGCAACGACATCCTGGTCTACGACACGGAACCCTTCAAGGAAGGCGTGGAAGTCAGCGGGCCGATCACGGTGACGCTATACGTGTCCTCAAGCGCCAAGGACACGGATTTCACCTTCCAGATCATCGACGTGCATCCGGACGGCAAGGCCTACAACATTACGGAGAACATCCAGCGCATGCGTTATCGAGACGGCTACGACAAGCCGCTCGCATGGATGCAACCGGACAATATCTACAAGGTCACGTTCCAGCCGATCGACACCAGCAATTACTTCAAGTCAGGACACAAGCTGCGGGTAGCGATCTCCAGCAGCAACTTCCCGCGCTTCGATCGCAATTTGAACACGGGCGGCAACAATTACGACGAGACCGAGAGCGTGGTCGCGCACAACACGGTTCACCACGACGCCCGGAATCCTTCGCAGATCAGCATCACCGTCGTGCCGGGTGGTGGCGAGCTGGCGAATGTGAGTGTTGGCGAAAAGGAGGGCTAAGACTTTGGATACCCGGTCCCGATAGGACAGACATCCACAACGCCTGAATCAAACCGCGCCACGAAGTGGCGTCGGCTTGAATGAATTGTCAGACGACACGGGCAATGGCTTCAGGCACCCTTGTTCTTGTCGTCCCAGAGCATCGGCTCCCAAAGCTCCACCTTGTTTCCATCCGGGTCCATGATCCACGCGAACTTGCCGTTCTCGTGTGACTCTGGGCCCGCGATCACCGCCACATCGGCCGCTCGCAGTTGCGCAAGCATTTCATCGAGGTCATCGACCCGATAATTGATCATGAAGGCCGAGTCGCTCGGACTGAACCATTGGCTGTCATGACTCGCAAGATGCCACACGGTGAGGCCTTGGTCTTCAGCCTTGTCATCCGGCCATCTGAGCACGGCGCCACCAAAACTTTCCAGTTGCATGCCCAAGTGCTTTTGATACCACGCCGCCAGCGCGGCGCTATCGCCCTTGCACTTCAAGAAGACTCCACCGATCCCGGTAATCCTTGCCACTGTAGTCCCCAGTTTGTTGAGCCGCTTAACGCTAAATATAGCCTTAAAGCAGGCATCAGGAGCAGAATGGCCACCGCGATCCGATCTGCGCCGCCGCTTCTGCGCCACGGAGCGATCGTGCAGTCGTGCCACCTTGGCACGCAAGCGTCGAAGCAGTCCAATTACTGCGCAATTTGAACGCACGCAACCGTCGAGCATAGGAGAACTGAGATGGTCAGCAAGAACACGATTTGTCTCTGGTACAACGGCACCGCACTGGACGCCGCGGAGTTCTACGCCAAGACGTTCCCGGACAGCGCGGTGGGAGCGGTCCATCGCGCACCTGGTGACTATCCCGACGGCAAGCAGGGCGATGTCTTGACGGTCGAGTTCACCGTGATGGGCATTCCTTGTCTCGGCTTGAACGGCGGGCCGGCGTTCAAGCACACCGAGGCCTTCTCGTTCCAGGTTGCGACCGACGATCAGGCCGAAACGGACCGCTTGTGGAATGCGATCATCGGAAACGGCGGCCAGGAAAGTGCGTGCGGCTGGTGCAAGGACAAATGGGGACTGTCGTGGCAGATCACGCCTCGCGTTCTGATGGACGCGATCACCGATCCTGATCGAGCGGCAGCCAAGCGCGCATTCGACGCCATGATGGAGATGACAAAGATCGATATCGCGGCGATCGAAGCAGCTCGGCGCGGCTAATGCTCCCGATGCTGGCTCACTCTAAGCGGCTTTGGTCTTCCTGATGACTGCGCTTCCCCAGGCGCAACCGATCCTTGTGAAAACACCTGAGAAGCCTCCCACCCTACCCGCTCATACATCGCCAATCGGCATCGCAATCTCCGACATCTGATTTGTGATTATCTTATGCATCCGCGGTTTGTGGCCATTACAGAATCGGCCATGTGGCACCAGGTTCGGGCCACTCTCACCAACGCACATAGGATGTCGCCATGCTTAGACCGCTTGTTCGTCTCGCCACAATCGCGTTCGTGCTTTCAACCGCATTCCTCTCCATCCCGGCGTCCGCTCAAGAATGGCCACCGGGTTACTACATCTGTCCCAATGACGGAACAGCGTGGGAGGACGGAGCACTCTGCCGCCAGCACTGTGGAAGGATCTGTTTCGATCCTATCGGCCCCGCGGAATCAAAGTTTGGCAGCACTTCACTCCCGATGGAGCGCAAGCCGGTTGAGCCATTGAGCAAAGAGCAATTGCAGAAACTCTCCGCGGCGCTTGCATCCCGCTGATCCCGCCACGCGTCAGTGCTGAACCTGGTGAAGCTCGACTGAAGCCGAGCCCATGCATGCTCGGCTCAGGCAGAAGCGATCCAGAACAAAGGAATCGGCGATCCGATCTTCAGATCGCCGTTTCCATCAAATCACATCGTTCGTTCAAGACACTGATTGCCGCCTGCATTCGAGCAACAGCGGCGAAGCGAGATCGCATTCGGGATGCATGCGGTTGAGCCCATGAATCGCGCCGGCCAGGCCCGTCATCAGGCCAGGGGTGAACGCCTTGCGAGTGATGCCGCCGACGATGCCGTGCTCCTCGATCCCCGACACGACTTGCGCGGTCGCCTCATCGCGATCGATGTCCGAGGCTTCCGGATCGAGCACCGATGCGCGCGCCAGCAACTCCCACAAGGAGAAATCGCCGTGGCAGAGTGTGTGCGTGAAACCCCACTGCCCTCGCGCCGCCGCCACCGCGCGGCGTAAATCCCGCAGATGGCGAGGATCGCCACTACGCGCATACAAATCGGCAGCAGCCAGGCCGATGCCGACGCCCCCATTGCACCAGGTGGGAAAATTCACCGCCGCTTGCATGCGAACGTCACGCCAGTTGCCTACGGATTCTTCGAACAGCGAATCCTGGAATGCGAACGCGGCATCCGCGAGCTCGCTCCAGCGCTGACGTTCGACTTCATCACCGGCGCCGGTCAGCGCCAGACGCGCCAATGCCCATCCGATGCCGTAGGTACCGTGCGCGAAACCACCGATCGGATCGGGGAGATCCAGCGTATACCAATGCGCTCCCCGTTCGTCGACGCGTGCCGTCGACTCCAGACGCCTGGCAGCCCGTGCGGCCAACGCCAGCCAACGCGGATCGGCGGTCGCCTCGGCAAGACCGAGCAAGGGCACGATGGCGCCGCAGGTGCCGTCGGTGATGTCGAGGTGCCGGTCTTCTTCGAAGCCCTTTTGCTCGAGCGCTTCCGCGCACATGCGTGCATTGGCGAGCGACTCGGGCCGCCCCAACAAATCATGCAACACCAGCCAGGCCCAAATGCGGCCGCCATAGCCGGTAAAGCCGCCCACGGTCGGCGGCGTCTCGTGTTCGGTCATCGCCTGCAAGACGCGCAAGGCACCCTCGAGCGCCTCGTCGACACCCGACACCGCGTCGGCGCGCCCACTTTCGACTTCATGGCGATAACCCGCCAAGGCGACGGCCATGCCGCCAAGACCGAAATAAACATCTCCCCGCAACGGCTGCACATGCCAGCCCTTGGTACCGAAGCTTTCCGGCGTGATCCAGGTCGCCGAGCCGTCATTGCCGCGCACGGCCAATCGCAACAGACGCTCGAATGTGTCGGCGGCCAACTCCCGCCTTCGCGCGTCAAGCCTTGCACCGTGCGGCTGGCGGGCGAAGTGCGAACGGCTGTCGCGTTCGCTCGGCCCGTCGGTGCCGCTGTTGAGCTGGGTGACGACCAGCGAACTGCGGATCGTCATTTCCTCGAGCTCGATCCGCATCGCGCGCCAATTGGCCAGGGTTTCGGCAATGCGCTCGCGCGTCAGCGACGCGACAAAAATCGGAATATCGCCATGACGCAAATCTTCGATTTCGCCGGCGACCTCCTCGTGCGACGGCGCCACGCCAGAGACACTGCGGGAGAACAGCGCGCGGGCGCGTTCGATCGCCTTGTCTTCTTCGTGCAACGAAGCCGGATGCCAGAGCATGCGGCCGATTTCCACATAGATCTGAGTCGCGCGCCGAACCTCGCGCGCCCGACAGCCTTCGAAAGCAGAGAGCAAGGGTTCGAGTTCGCCATTGGCATCGAGCCGGCGCAGTTGCTGCGAGGCTTCGAGGAAGGCATTGCTGATGTCATCCCAGTAACGCGAAACATCGGGGTTCGGACTGGGATGGTTCTTCGACGTTGCCATGTCCGACTCGACCATCTTCACGCGTGCATCGGTCGTACCGTCGTCGGCGATGACGGGAATATGCAGTTGGGGCTGCTCACCGGGCAGCGCGCCGGCGGCGGAAAGGTCCGCGCGGCCGAAGCCCAAGGCTCGCGTGCGAAACGGCACGATGCCTGTGCGCAGGACGGAACTATGGATCAGTGTCTGGGCAAGCTCGTAGGCCTGCCCGTAATTCGAAGCTGCCACCGGCTTGACGAGGGCAAACAGGCTTTCCACGTCGACCGCTACCGGTACCGGCCCCGCGGCGATCAGGTTCTCGAGATGGATATCCGTACCACCGAGCAGACGCAGTATCGCCAGCCAGTGCCCAAGACCACGATAGAACCTGCGCAATTCATCGTCGCCATCGCAATAGCGGTGTTCGACGAAAGCGGCCCAGCCATAATCACCGCGATCGAGCACCGCAGGCACGCGGATGCGTTCCGCGTCGCCGAATACGCGCGCGAGAAATCCGTCGAGCACCGCATCGATACGAAGCGAACGCGGCTTGTACATGACCTGCCCGGCTTCGAACGTGAGCCGCACCACGGTCTGCCCGCCCGCATGCAGATCACCTTGATCCAGAGCGATTCCGATCAGACGACCGGGTGTTTGGCCGAGCAGCTCGGCGAATGCCGCACGGTCGGCGACCAGGCGTACGACAAGCGCTTCGATCGCGGCGCGCTGCTGGCTCAGCGTCCGCTGCAGGCGCGGCATCAGCGGTGGATAGCGGCGACGCAAATGCTCCACGAATTCATCGCGTAATGCTTTGGCAACGAACTGTCCGAAACGGCCCGCCTCGTCCTCCGCGGTCAGTTCGCCTTCGTGCTTCGCGGCATGCAATTCCACCAGCAGAACACGATTGAGCTTGAGTCGCGCATTGGCATACAGCGCTTGTCCGGCAGCCGAACGGATCAGCTGCGACTCTTCTGCATCGATACCGGAGGAGAGCTCCGCAAGCTTGGCCGCGAATTCCTCGCGTGCGGCCGCCGTGAAATGCTCGATGATCGGACGGAAGCCCTCGGGGATATGGCCTTCGGTCATCGTGTCTCGTGTTTAGGATGTGGGAAGCGACTTATGCGTCGCGCAAAAACAACGCGCACCCCAGGAAGGATGCGCGTCGGTGGTTCTGCGGTTCGCTCAAATGCAGCAGTAGCAGCGGCCGTTCGGACAGGTCGATACGGACGTGGAGTGCGTCTCCGGATACATCATGGCTTCGTCAACCGCGCCTTCGCCTTCGATATACAGCGGCCCGGCTGGATTCTCGTAGCCGTCGACGCTATCCGCGCCAGTGAGCCAGCCCGAGACGATATCGTTGCTTTGCATTGCCTGGTCCTCTCCTTGAGTTCTGAACTGGAACCCGGCGAGCGGCTGCTTCGCATATTGAAACCGCCGCCGCACCGGACCTCGATTTCAAGCCTCGCGGCCTCTCCATTGTGAGCCGACTTGCATCAGCAACATTCTCAGGTGATGCCGCGCTGGCACTCTATACATGAATTTCAACGACTGTCAAATAAGCAATCCCTTGCATCCATAGTCGTATCACTGCGCAAAATTAAGATGCAATGGAATGAACATCGCATCTCCTGCATCAGCGAGAACAGAGTGAAAACAGATGTAGGTAGATAGTAGATATCACCTATCCACACTCAATCGTAAGTGCGGCTCTTGGAAGAGCCTGCTGTTATTTGTTCGAGTCTTCGAGATTGGATTCTTCTCAAAGAAAAACCCCGCAGCGCGGGGTTTTTCGTGGCCTGTGAGGAACCAAGGTTCCGCGCAAGGCGACATGCATCACGCAAACGGATCCTGCAACGTCATCGTGTGCTCGCGATCCGGCCCCGTGGACACGATCGCCAGCGGGCATCCGGAGAGTTCCTCCAGCGCGCGCAGGTAGGCGCGCGCCGCGGGCGGCAGCCTGTCCCATTCGGTGATGCCATGGGTGGTTTCCTTCCAGCCGGGGAATTCGAGGTACACCGGCTCGCACTCGTCCCAGCCCTGGGCGTCGAGCGGGGCGTACTCGGTTTCCTTGCCGCGGTAGCGGTAGGCGATGCACATCTTCAGCTTGTCCATGCCGTCGAGCACGTCGAGCTTGGTGATGCACAGGCCGCTGATGCCGTTGATGGCGACGGCGCGCTTGAGGGCGACGAGGTCGATCCATCCGCAGCGGCGCGGACGGCCGGTGGTGGCGCCGTATTCCTGGCCGCGGTCGCGGATGCCCTGCCCGACTTCGTCGTCGAGTTCGGTCGGGAACGGGCCGCCGCCGACGCGCGTGGCATAGGCCTTGGCGATGCCGAGGACGTAGTCGATGGCGTCGGCGCCGACGCCGGTGCCGGCGAGCGCGCCGCCCACCGTGGTGTTGCTGGACGTGACGTAGGGATAGGTGCCGTGGTCGATGTCGAGCAGCGAACCCTGCGCGCCTTCGAACAGAACACGCTTGCCCTGCTTGCGCAGGTCATGAAGGATGCCGGCGACGTCGGACTTCATCGGCTGCACGTATTCGCCGAAGGCCAGGGCTTCGTCGTAGGTTTCCTGGTAGTCGACGGCGTCGACGCCCAGATACTTGGTCAGCACGAAGTTGTGATAGTCGAGCGCAGCGCGCAGCTTCTCGGCCAACTGGTCGGGGTAATGCAGATCGGCGACGCGGATGCCGCGGCGCGCCACCTTGTCTTCATACGCCGGCCCGATGCCGCGGCCGGTGGTGCCGATGGCCTTGCCGCCGGCGGCCTTCTCGCGCGCCTGATCCAGCGCGATGTGGTACGGCATGATCAGTGGGGCGGCCGGGGATATCTTCAGGCGCGAGCGCACGTCGACGCCGCCGCTCTCCAGCTCCTCGATTTCCTTCTTCAGCGCCGCCGGGCTGATCACCACGCCGTTACCGATCAGGCACAGCGCATCGGGGCGCAGGATGCCGGAGGGAATCAGGTGCAGCACGGTCTTCTTGCCGTTGATGACCAGGGTATGGCCGGCATTGTGTCCGCCCTGGAAACGAACGACGGCACCGATCACCTCGGTGAGCAGATCGACGATCTTGCCCTTGCCTTCATCACCCCATTGGGCGCCCAAGACCACGACTGATTGACCCATCACTTCAACTCCTGCCCGTAGGGGAATGCACGACCGGGAGGCCATGCACGGAAAAAGCCGGTGGGCTGCTCCAGCTGCGAAGCGGCCCATCCGGCTTTTGTGCATTATCCGGGTTTTGTCGGGCCGTCGCCACCCTGAAAGGGCCGCCCTCGCATCAGACCTGGAAGTGATTCCGCGCGAATTCCGCGAAAGCGCGCAATTTCGGCAGCGACTGCGCACGGCTGGGATAGCACAGGAACATCCCCTCGGTCCTCGGCAGGTAAGGCGCCAGCACGGGGACGAGCCGGCCATCGGCGATCTGCCCGGCGACCAGCGGCCAAGCGCTGTAGGCGAGCCCGGCGCCGGATTCCGCGGCCAGCACGTTGAGCCGCGAGTCGTTGACGATCAGGTCGCCGTCGACGTTCACGGCGAAATTGCGGCCGTCGTGCGCGAATTCCCATCGATAGAGGCCATGCGAGGACGCTTGCCGGAAACGGATGCAGCGGTGGCTGGACAGGTCCTCGGGATGTCGTGGCGTCCCATGCGCTTCCAGATAGTCCGGGCTGGCGACCACCGTGAACGGAAATGGCGGTGTCAGCCGGACCGCGACCATGTCCTGGGCGATCAGCTCACCAAACCGGATGCCGGCGTCGAACCCGTCAGCCACCAGATCGGCGACCCCATCGTCGGCATAGAGCTCCACATCCAGGGCCGGATGGCGCCTGCAGAACTCCGTCACGACCGCGTCCACGATCAGATAAGCGACCGCGCGCGGCACGCTGAGCCGCAACAGACCACTCGGAACATCGGCCAGCGTGCGCGCCGAGTGAGCGGCATCACCCATCGCCTGCACGGCCAGTCGAGCGCCGCGCAGGAATTGCTCGCCCGCTTCGGTCAGCCCGACGCGACGCGTGGTGCGGACCAGCAGGGGCGCACCGACACGGCGTTCGAGTGCGCGCACGATCTGGCCGACGGCCGATGGCGAGAGGCCGAGTTCCTCGGCCGCCGCGCGAAACGACAGGCGCTCGGCGACGCGGAGGAAGACCACGACACCTTCGAAGTGATCGCGATCGACCCGTCCGATTGCGTGGCCATTCTGCACTCTTCATGCAGATTATTGTTCTTTTTCAGCGCAATCAAGGCGGTTAGCGTGCTTGCGGCCTTCCAAGAGCGCACCCATGCCGATCCCCTTCCCCTCCCCGATCAGGTTCGCCAGAGAGGTACCGTCTTGGCGCGACCTGAGTCGGACCGGCCTCACCATCGCTGCCGCCGGCATGCTCGGCGCGTGCGCCTCGATCCCGCACAGCTCGATTCCCGTCGCCAATTTCCCCTCCCTGAGCTGCGAGCAACTCGCGCGGGAGCGGGAACAGGCACGTCAAACAGAAACCCTCGCACAGGCACAACGACGCAAGGCCTGGCGCGGCATCCTTCCGGTGATGGTGGCTGTGCGTTACGGCCGCGCGGCCGGCATCGCGAGCGACGCGCGCAAGCGTGGCGAGTTGCTGGATGCGGAACTTGCCGCGAAGCAATGCTCCATGCCGGTCGACGAGAACGCGGATGCGGCAACGGCAGATGCGGCTCGATGAGCAACGGGCAGGATAAAACCCTGCAAGGACCGCGCAGGCGTCGCGCTATCTCAACGATTCGGCCATCGTGGTCGATGGCGGCAGACAGCGGCGCCCCAGCACCACTGTCCTTGCTTCAGCTGCGAACGAGGTACAGCGCGATCAAGCCGATGATCAGCAGGATCGCGCCCGCCTGACGCAGTCTGCGATTGTCGAGCGCATGCAATTGTTCGGCCATGCGCCGCCACATGTCGGGAAAGGCGAACAGCAGCAGGCCTTCGAGAACGGCGGCGATGCACAACGCCGCCAGCAGATCCTTCATCGCGTGAACCCGTCTCGCATCCCGTCGCTCTTACTTGTCGCTGCGCAGGTATTGCAGGAAGGGATCGTTGCGATCGAGCACGATCACGGCGTTGCCGTCCTTGAAGGTCTCGCGATAGGCATCGAGGCTGCGCTGGAATGCGTAGAAGGCAGCATCCTTGTTGGCCGCCACGCCGTAGATGCGCGCCGCTTCCGCGTCGCCTTCGCCGCGCAGTTTCTGGGCGTCGCGTTCGGCTTCCGCCATGATCACGGCGCTGTCGCGGTCGGCCTTGGCGCGAATCCCCTGCGCCTGCTCCTCGCCTTCCGCGCGCAGGCGGCTGGCGACCTGCTGGCGCTGCGCACTCATGCGGCGGTATACCTGCTTGATGACATCGCTGTCGGTGGGCAGGTCGACCTGCTTGATGCGCAGATCGACGATGCGCATGCCGATGTTGGCCGCGCCCTTGTTGATGGTGTCGAGCTGAGGGCCGATCACTTGCGAACGATTGCCGGACACCACCTGCGACAACGTGCGCGAGTTGATCTCGTTGCGCAGCGAGTCGGTGATGATCGGCGACAGCGTCTTCACCGCCATCTCCTCGTCGCCGCCGGTGGCGCGATAGAACGCGCGCACGTCCTGGATCATGCCGACGGCGAAGAAGTCGACGCTCACGTCCTTGCGCTCGGATGTCAGATAGCGCTCGGGATCGGCCGGGATCACCTGCAGGCGACGGTCGAAGACGCGCACGGTTTCCACCAGCGGCCACTTGAAGTGCAGGCCGGGCTCGATATCGGTGCGGGTCACCCGTCCCAGGTTCAGGACGATGGCGGTGTGGCCCTCGGCCACGACGTAGACCGAACTCATTAGCCCCAGCAGGGCGAGCACGATCGTCAGAATCACGGCATTGAGTTTCATCGGCCCGGCTCCTGGTCGCGACCCGTACGTGGTGTGCGATCCCCGCGTGGATCACTGTCGGCGGGCGTGGCGCTGACCGTCGGCGCGATCATGTCGGAGGACACGACCGGCAGCGTCGTGGCGGCAGCCGCGTTGCTCTGCCCGGACATCGGCACGTAGATCAACTGACGGCTGTCGCCGCCGACCACCTTGCGATTGCCGGACAGCACCTGCTGCACGGTTTCCAGCCACAGGCGCTTGCGCGTGACGTCCGGCGCGTTGCGGTATTGATCGACCAGCAGCGAGAAGCGCTCGGCATCACCGGTCGCGCGCGCGATGGCGGCGGTCTTGTAGCCTTCGGAGACGGTGCGCACGCGCGAGGCCTGGCCGCGCGCCTCGGGGACGAGCTTGGCCGCGTAGGCCTGCGCCTCGCTGATCGAGCGGTCCTTGTCCTGCTGCGCGCTGTTGACGTCGTCGAAGGCGGGTTTCACCTCTTCGGGCGGACGTGCGTTGGGCAGGTTGAGCTCGGTCACGACCAGGCCCGTGCGATAGGCATCCAGCGATTTCTGCAGCTGTGTCTTCGCCGACACCGCCAGCGCTTCGCGCGCGCCCAGCACGGTGTCGAGGTTGGAGCGACCGATCTGTTCACGGACGGTAGACAGTGCGGCCTGCTCCAGCACTTCCTTGCTGTTGCGCGTGCCGAACAGGTACAGACGCGGATCGTTGATCCGGTACTGCACGTTGACCTCGACCCGCACGATGTTCTCGTCGGCGGTCAGCACCAGGACGTTGGTGTCACTGAAGCTCTGAATCTTCGTGGCCTCGACCTTGGAGACGCTCTCGATCGGCCACGGCAGCTTGAAGTGCGGGCCGGGCTGCAGCACGCGCGAGAACAGGCCGAAGCGCAGCACCACGCCGCGCTGCTGCTCGGCGATCAGTACGAAGCTGCTGTAGGCCAGCCACAACAGCACGATCAGGCCAAGCCAGCGCCAGGGAGTGCCGCCCGGGAACCCGCGCAGGTTGTTGAACCAATCGCCGAATCCACCGCCGCCGCTGTTTCCGCTGCCGCGCCTGGATTGCCAGGGGTTGCGTTGCCCGTTCTTGCCGGACCCGTCCTCGTCTTTCTTGCCGGGGCTGCCGGGGGTATTCCAGGCCATGCCTGCTCCAAATCTGGGAAGTCGCCACGCCCGTCTCCGCAGAGCGGCGGGTCGCGGCATTCTACTGGAATGTCGGGGCGCGACCGCCCGGTTGCAAGTTCCCGGCGCGGGTCATGCGGTTTGGAACACGCCGGCTCGGATTAGGCGGGGTCCGCGCCGACCTCGGTCAACAATGTTCGCAGCGGCGCGCCATCGGCCTGTCCGGCCAGACGCTCGGCATCGGCGAGGGCGAGATCGACGGACAGCGTCCAGCCGTGCTCGTCATGGGCCTCCTCGCGGATCGCATCGAGCGCATGCAGGCGCGCGCGCAGGCGTCCGGCCGAAGGCGGGAGACGCAACTCGGCCTGGACGCGGCGCAGTCCGAGGCGCGCGGCCAGCGCGCCGCGCAGCAGGTCGAGACCGAGACCGTCGCGCGCGGAAATCCAGACACGATCGCGCACCGCGGCATCCGCATCCTCGCCGCCGAGACGATCATGGCGCGGCCGGATGCTGTTGAGGCGATCGCCGCTTTCCGGATGATCGCCGCCTTCATCCGGCACGCCGATCCGGTCGATCTTGTTGTAGACGAGCAGTTGCGGAATCTCGCCAGCGCCGATTTCATGCAGTACCGCATCGACCTGGGCGATCCGCTCCTCGCGCAGCGGATCGGCGGCGTCGATGACATGCAGCAGCAGATCGGCTTCGCGCGCTTCCGACAGCGTCGAACGGAACGCCGCGACGAGTTCGTGCGGCAGATCGCGCACGAAACCGACGGTGTCCGCGAGCACGATGTCTCCGCCCGGCAACACCACGCGGCGCACGGTGGGATCGAGCGTGGCGAACAACTGATCGGCGGCGTAGGCCTCCGCGCCGGTGAGCGCGTTGAACAGCGTCGACTTGCCGGCGTTGGTGTAGCCGACCAGCGCCACGCGTGGCATCTCGCTGCGCACGCGCGCGCGGCGCATCTGCGTGCGCTGCACTTCGACTTTGTCGAGGCGCTTCTGCAATTGTTCGACGCGTTTCTGCAGCAGGCGGCGGTCGGTTTCGAGCTGGGTTTCGCCGGGACCGCGCAAGCCGATGGAACCACCGCGCTGGCGTTCCAAGTGCGTCCATCCGCGCACCAGGCGCGTAGCCATGTGGCGTAGCTGCGCCAGTTCCACCTGCAGCTTGCCCTCGAAGCTGCGCGCGCGCTGCGCGAAGATGTCGAGGATCAGGCCGGTGCGATCGACCACGCGCCGCTCGAGCGCCTTCTCCAGGTTGCGTTCCTGGCCCGGCGTGAGCGGATGATTCACCAGCACCAGATCGGCACCGCTGGCGTCGGCCGCGGCCTTCACCTCGGCGAGCTTGCCGCTGCCGATCAGCGTGGCCGGATTGGGACGATCGATGCGCGCGGTGAGTATCGCCGCGACGCCCGCGCCGGCGGAACGGGCGAGATCGGCGAATTCTTCCAGAATCCCCTCGTCCGGCGGACCGCCGGCGTGGGGTTGGATCAGCAATGCGTGTTCGCCCTTGCGGGAACGTTCAAACAAGAGCGTTCAAACCTCTCGGTGTTCGGATTGAAGCAACGCTGACGTCATCAGCGCTGCCTTGTTTATTCCGATTCGTCGCCGTCGCCGTCGCCTTCGGCGGAGCCGCCTTCACCCGACTGGACGTAACCACCGCCCGGTCCCACCCGCACGTTGCGGGCCGGCACCACGGTCGAAATCGCGTGCTTGTAGACCATCTGGCTGACGGTATTGCGCAGCAGCACGACGAACTGGTCGAACGATTCTACCGTGCCCTGCAATTTGATGCCGTTGACCAAGTAGATCGAGACCGGCACACGTTCGCGCCGCAGCGCATTCAGGAAAGGATCCTGCAGAGATTGCCCCTTAGACATTTGAATTTTTCCCAGCTTGGTTATTGTTGTTATGGCTTACGCCCCCAACGCCCGACCCGTACCCCTACGGCGGCGCTGACGATGTTATACAACAGTTGAGCGATGTTGGCGGCATGATGGTGACGCGTGTCGCGGAATAATTCTTTTGTACCCTGGGTGGAGGGCTCAGGAGCGTGAATTGACGCGATTGCCGCCCCTGGCACGACTTTCCCGGCTAATGGACTGCCCGCCCCACCACCCATGACCGGGCGTTTCGGCCTCACAGCGGATGCCTGGATGGCATCGCGAGGCTCACGCGGCCCTCACCCCAAGAACAGGTTGACCGCATCCTCCAGACGCACCCGGTCCGTGGCCGGATCGAACCAGCGCGCATCCAGCTCGCCACGCAGCCAGGTGATCTGACGCTTGGCGAGCTGACGGGTGGCGAAGATCGCGCGATCGCGGAACTCCTCGGCCGGGGACTTCCCATCGAGACGCTCGCCATCGAGATACTCCCAGGCCTGCCGGTAGCCGACCGCGCGGATCGCCGGCAGGTCGCGCGGGCGCGGGTGCGACCGCAGTTCCGGCAATGCGCGCAGCCGCCGCACCTCGTCGAGGAAACCGGCCGCGAGCATGGCGTCGAAGCGCGCCGCGATACGCGCGTGCAGCACCGCGCGATCGGCCGGCGCCACCACGATCTTCAGCACGCGGCACGGCAAACGCGCCGGCGCCACGGCCTCACGCTGCCATTCGCTGATCGGCCTGCCGCTCAGCCGGTACACCTCCAGCGCGCGCTGGATGCGCTGTGGATCGCTCGGCCGGATCTTCGCCGCCGCGGGCGGATCGATGCGCGCGAGTTCGGCATGCATGGCGGGCCAGCCGCGCGCGTTCGCTTCCGCTTCGATGCCGGCACGCGTTTCCGCATCGGCTTCCGGCATCGGCGACAGGCCGTGCAACAGCGCACGGAAGTACAGGCCGGTGCCGCCCGCGAGGATAGGCAGCTTGCCGCGGGAGGTGATGTCCTCGACGGCCTTGCGTGCGTCCTCGGCGAATTCCGCGGCCGAATAGGTCTGCCACGGATCGCGCACGTCGATCAGATGATGGGGAACGCTCGCGCGCTCCTCCGCGTCGGGCTTCGCCGCGCCGATGTCGAGCCCGCGATAGACCAGCGCCGAATCGACGCTGACGATCTCGCCATCGAAGCGCCGCGCCCATTCCAGCGCCAGCGCGGTCTTGCCGGAAGCAGTCGGGCCCATGAGGGCGATCGCGGGTGGGCGGGAATCGATGTGCATTGAAAAACCAAGCGGCCTGGATTCACGACTTTCGCCGGATGCCTAGCCCAACCCCCAGAATCCATCGGGTACCAATCCCCGCCACTTCTTGAATCTCCGTCGCAGAGGAATCTGGTTCTTACGCAGGCCAGTCGCCACGAACCGGACCGTGGCACCCATCATCAACAACAAGCCGATCGCAACGAACAAATTAGTCATCGGGCCAGACAATCGTTGGTGCTGCGGGCTTCCCGCGCGGCATCGGCACGGCCGCGACCGCGCTCCAGACCTTCAGCGCATCCACCGTCGCCGCCACATCGTGCACGCGCAACAGCATCGCGCCGCGCTGCGCGGCGATGAGCGCAGCGGCGACCGAGCCGTGCACGCGCTCGGCGGGCGTCGCGCGACCGGTCAGATCGCCGATGGTCCGCTTGCGCGACAACCCCGCCAGCACCGGCACGCCGAGTTCGGTGAAACGCTCCAGTCGCGCCAGCAATGCGAGATTGTGCTCGCGCGTTTTCCCAAATCCGAAACCTGGATCGATGACGATGCGCTTCTTGGGAATGCCCGCCATCTCGGCGGCGAAGATGCGCTCGGCAAGGAATCGATGCACGTCGCCGACCACGTCATCGTATTCGGGCGCCTCCTGCATCGAGCGCGGCTCGCCCAGCATGTGCATCAGCACCACCGGCACGCCGAGTTCGGCGGCGGTGTCCAGTGCGCCCTCGCGACGCAGCGCGTAGACGTCATTGATCATGCCGGCACCGGCGGCGACCGCCGCGCGCATCACCTCCGGTTTCGAGGTGTCGACGCTGACCGGCAATGCGGTCTCGCGCGCGAGGCGCTCGATCACGGGCACGATCCGCCGCAACTCCTCCTCCACGGACACTTCGTCCGCGCCCGGACGCGTCGATTCGCCGCCGACGTCCAGCACGTCCGAGCCCTCCTCCGCCAGCCTGAGGCCATGCGCGACGGCGGCTTCCGTCGTGTCATGCGCGCCGCCGTCGGAGAAGGAATCCGGCGTCACGTTGACGATGCCGAGCACGCGGGGACGATCGAGCCGGAGCACGCGCCCCGCGCAATCGAGTTGTGGTGAGGCATCGAACATGAGTCCGCCTATTGTTTCTTCATTCCAGTCATACCTGCTCCGAGGGCAATGCCCAACGCCGTGCCGATGCTGATGCCTAAGGCAATGTTCTTGAGCACCACACCGAACCCGGCCCCGATCGCGATACCGATGGCGATCCCGGCACCGATCTTCGAAGCTTTCCGATCCGCGCCCTGATCGTCCAGGCGCTTATCCTCCGCGCTCTTATCCTGATCCATCCGGACTCTCACAAAAAAAGGCCAGAGCGGACTCTGGCCTTTTCGTGCTTCGACCGCAATGGTCGATGGTCCGGCAGCCCCGGATCAGGTCTGCTCCGCAGGACCGCCGATCGGCGGCAGCGGCCGCGGCTCCTTGCCGTTGGGCTTGGTCCACCCGGCCGGCGGCGGCGGTTCGCGCTCTTCCATGATGGCATCGATCTGCGGCGCGTCGATGGTTTCGTACTGCAGCAGCAGTTTCGCCATCGTGTGCAGCTTGTCGATGTTCTCGGTGAGAATCTTCGTGGTGCGGCCATAGGCCTTGTCGAGGATGCTGCGCACCACTTCGTCGATCTTGCGCGCGGTGTCGTCGGAGACGTTCTTGTGCTGCGTCACCGAACGACCGAGGAAAACCTCGTCCTCTTCCTCGCCGTAGGCGATCGGGCCGAGCTCGTCCGACAGACCCCACTTGGTGACCATGTTGCGGGCCATCTTGGTGGCGCGCTCGATGTCGTTCGACGCACCGGTGGTGACCTTGTCGACGCCGAAGATCAGCTCCTCGGCAACGCGGCCGCCGTACAGCGAGCACAGCTGCGATTCGATCGCGGTGCGGTTGAAGCTGTACTTGTCGCCTTCCGGCAGATACATGGTCACGCCGAGCGCGCGGCCGCGCGGAATGATCGTGACCTTGTAGACCGGATCGTGCTCCGGCACCAGGCGGCCGACGATGGCGTGGCCAGCCTCGTGATAGGCGGTGAGCGTCTTCTCTTCCTCGCTCATCGCCATCGAGCGGCGTTCGGCGCCCATCATGATCTTGTCGCGGGCCTTGTCGAAGTGGTCCATGCGCACTTCGCGGGCGTTCTCGCGCGCGGCGAACAGTGCCGCCTCGTTGACGAGGTTGGCCAGGTCCGCACCGCTGAAGCCCGGCGTGCCGCGTGCCACCACCATCGGCTCGACGTTGTCGGCCAGCGGCACCTTGCGCATGTGCACGCGCAGGATCTGCTCGCGGCCTTTCACGTCCGGCAGGCCGACCACGACTTGGCGGTCGAAGCGGCCCGGACGCAGCAGCGCCGGGTCAAGCACGTCGGGGCGGTTGGTCGCGGCGATCACGATCACGCCCTCGCCACCCTCGAAGCCGTCCATTTCGACCAGCAGCTGGTTCAGCGTCTGCTCGCGCTCGTCGTGACCGCCGCCGAGGCCGGCGCCGCGATGGCGGCCGACCGCGTCGATCTCGTCGATGAAGATGATGCACGGCGCATGCTTCTTGGCCTGCTCGAACATGTCGCGCACGCGCGAGGCGCCGACGCCGACGAACATCTCGACGAAGTCGGAACCGGAAATCGAGAAGAACGGCACCTTGGCCTCGCCGGCGATCGCCTTGGCGAGCAGCGTCTTGCCGGTGCCGGGCGGGCCGACCATCAGCACGCCGCGCGGGATCTTGCCGCCGAGTTTCTGGAACTTGCCCGGATCACGCAGGAATTCGACCAGTTCGGCCACTTCTTCCTTGGCCTCGTCGCAACCGGCGACGTCGGCGAAGGTGGCCTTGGTCTGGTCTTCGTTGAGCAGCTTGGCGCGCGAACGGCCGAAGGACATGGCGCCCTTGCTGCCGCCCTGCTGCATCTGCCGCATCATGAAGAACCAGAAACCGATGATCAGCAGCACCGGCAGGAAGTTGAGCAGCAGCGTCCACAGCAGGTTGCCCGATTCCGGCGGCGCCTGCTCGATGTCGACCTTGTGCATCACCAGGTCGTCCATGAGCTTGTCGTCGCGCAACGGCGCGATGGTCTTGCCCTGGGTATTGTCGCTGCGCGTGAACTCGATATGGCGTTCGTCGCTGGCGATCTTGACCTGCTTCATGCGGTCGCTGCGCACATCGGTGATGAACGACGAATAGTCGACTTCGTCGCCCGCCCTGCTTCCCTTCTGGTTGAAGCTCTGGAACACCATCATCAATACGACGGCGACCACCACCCAGAGCAGCAGGTTTTTCACTAAATCGTTCATCCAATTTCGCTCCGCGGCACCGCCGCTACCTTACTTCATCTGCGCCAGCTTGCCCTGTGCCAGGGCATACACTTCCGGCGACCGCTTGCGCGAGGCCGCCGGCTTGCGGATCACCACCTTGGCATAGCGCCGCCGCAGCTCCCGCACGTATTCGTCGAATCCCACGCCTTGGAACAGTTTGATCAGGAACGCGCCATCGATCCGCAGGTGACGGTCGGCGAAGTCCATCGCCAGTTCCGCCAGATGCATGGCGCGGGGCTGATCCACAGCATCCACGCCACTCTTATTGGGGGCCATATCGGACAGGACAAGGTCGACGGGCTGTCCGTGCAGGCTGGTCTCAAGATTCGATAAGACGGCATCTTCCCTGAAATCGCCATGAAGGAACTCGACGCCGGCCAGTGCCGGCATCTCCAGGATGTCGAGGGCCACCACGCGCCCGGGATGTTTGGCGTCGAGGCGGTCCAGCTCCTGCCGCACCCACTGCGACCAACCGCCCGGGGCGGCGCCGAGGTCGACGACCACCATCCCCGGTTTGAGCAGCCGGTCACGGGCGACCAGTTCCTCCAGCTTGTAGGCCGCGCGCGAACGCATCCCTTCCGCCTGCGCCTTTTTCACGTAGGGGTCGGAGAAATGCTCCTGCAACCAGCGATGGCTGCTTTTGCTGCGGGTGGCCATGGGGCGATGAGGGGAAATGCCTGCAAATCAGGGCTTTGCGGGGCGACATGATACTCTGAGCACCCTCTCTGATGATTGTCGTCGCATGTCGCTCGCCCTGACCGCTGCCCAGAACCGTTTCCTGCGCGGCCAGGCGCACGGCCTCAAGCCCCTGCTGCAGGTCGGTGGCAAGGGCATCACCGACGCCCTGGTGGCCGAACTCGACGGTGCGCTCGAGCACCACGAGCTGATCAAGGTGAAGGTGGCCGCCGAGGACCGCGAAGCACGCGACGCCATGATCGAACAACTCGCCCAGCGTAGCGGCGCCGCCCTGGTGCAGCGGATCGGCCATGTCGCCATCCTGTACCGGCCGAGCAAGGACAAGCGCCAGATCGTGCTGCCGCGCGCCTGAACCGCCTTCGGGCCTGTCAACGCGAGGAGACCCTCCGTGCAATTGCTGCTGGAACGCCCGGACTACGACTATTTTCTGCGCGGCGCCGATGGGCGCCACGCTCTGGTCAACGAACGCACGCTGCACGCCAGCTTCGTCATCTCGCCGAACGCGCTGATCGAGCAATGGTCGGTGACCGACGTCGCGCGGCTCACGCCCGCCGATCTCGACGCACTGCTGGAACTCAAGCCGGAACTGATCATCCTCGGCAGCGGCGCCACGCAAGCGTTCCCGCCGCCGGAGGCGCAGGCCGCCTGCCTGTCGCGAGGGATCGGTCTGGAAACCATGACTAACGCCGCGGCCGCGCGCACGTTCAACGTGCTGGCCAGCGAAGGCCGGCGCGTCGTCGCCGGGTTCATATTTCCCGCCATCTGATTCGCGTCGCTGTCTGTCTCGTCGCGCTGCCCATGCTGTTGGCGGCATGCGACCGGTTCGCGCCCTCGCCCGCGGAACGCTACGACGCGTGGCGCAAGGCGGGACATGTACGCGCGGCTGATGCCTACGCGGCACATCTGCGCGAAGCGGGCGTGGCCGATGTGGTGCCGATGCAGGAATTGCTGCGCAGCGGCCGCCACTGGCGATCCTGCGATGCGTCGGAATTCGTGGTGCCGCCGCGCGAGGCATGAGATCGCATGATTCCGACCCTGCGCCTGGTGCGGGAACTGCGACACCGAGGATTGCTCGAAGACGCCCAAGTCGGATCGGTCTATCGCGATGCCGAGTTCAATCGCTGCGAAGGTGGCAGCACGCGCAGCCAGCATCTGCGCAACAGCGCGCTCGATTTCGATCTGCCGGAAGATTCCACTCGCGTGGCCAGGCTTTGCGCGTTCTGGCGTGCGTCCGGTGCGGCGAGTCGTTTCGGGCTTGGGCTTTACGACGATCGGCACATCCACGTGGACACTGCGGGACATCGCACCTGGGGCGGCGATTACAGCGGGCGTTCCTCGCCATGCCGATGATCATTCGGCGATCCAATCTCTAGCTGTAATCCCGGCATTCCCGGATGCGCTGCATTCGGCTTCACTTCCGCCGGAATCGCGCCCACATCCCGAAGTGGTCGGACGCCCAGACGCCCGCCTTGTCGGGCTGGTCGAGGATGATCCTCGTCTCCATCGGCTCGAACGCGGCGGTTTCCAGGAAAACGTGATCGATCCGTTGGGGCGGATGGTCGTAGCGCAGATTGAGCGTGGTGTTCGCCGGCGCATTCGCATCGGGATGCGTCGCGGCGAAGGCGTCGGTGAAGCGTGCGCGCAGCGGCGCGAGCTCCGGCGCATCGGCGGCGATGTTGAAGTCGCCCGCGATCACCGAAGGCGCATCGCCGCGCGTGGCATCGACGAAGGCCAACAGATCGCGTATCTGCTGCGCCCGCGTCGCGCCGGTCTTGTCGGTGAAATTCAGATGGGTCACATAGAAATTCACGGGACGCCCGTCGATGTCGGCGCGTACCAGTCCGGCGACGCGATAATCCTCGGGCGGCTGGAGCGGAATGCCGTCCTTCGCCAGCACCGGATGGCGCGTCAGCACCGCATTGCCGTAGCGGCGCGTTTTCGTCGGCGGATCGATCGAAACGAAGTGGTGTTCGTAGCCGAGCAGTTGCGCGAGATCGGCAGCCTGGTTCTGCAGCTTTTCGTCCTGCAAGACTTCCTGCAGGAAAATCGCGTCCGGCCGCGATTTGCGTAGCGACTCAACGATGATCGCGCGCCGGTGCGGCCAATCCCCTTTGTCGTGCCAGAGGTTGAGGGTGACGACGGTGAGCGTCGCGGTCTCCTTCGCCGGATCGGTGCTTTTCCCCTGATTGGCATGTGGAATGGAATTGCACGCGATCATTCCCGACGACAACAACACAAGCAGGAACATCCACCGATACCGCATGAGCGTCTCCAACAAGCGCGAGTGACCGCATCGCGCGGGCGCTTACCGCCTCGGAAGGTACTGCATCGGATCCACCGGCCTGCCGTTGTAGCGGATCTCGAAGTGCAGCATGTCGCGCGTGGCGCCGCTGCGGCCCATCTCGGCGATCTGCTGGCCGGCCTTGACGATCTGGCCTTCGTTGACCAGTCGCGCGCGGTTGTGGCCGTAGGCCGACAGCCATTCCTCGTTGTGCTTGACGATGATCAGTTCGCCGTAACCGACCAGGCCGGAACCGGAATACACGACCACGCCATCACCCGCGGCGCGCACCGGCTGGCCGCTGTTGCCGGCGATGTCGACCCCCTGTTTCGTGGGGTCGCCGGTGACATAACTGCCGACGAGTTGGCCATCGGTCGGCCAGCGCCAGGCGAAAGGACTGGTGGCTGGCGTGGCGGACACCGGAGCCGGCGCGGGCGTGGATGGCGTCGGTGGACGCGAGGGCGCCGAGGTCCCGGGCCGGCGCGGCGGCACCGACGCGGTCGGCCGCCGTCCGCTGCCCGGATACAGGCGCAGGCGCTGGCCCGGATAGATGGTGTACGGCGGCGGGATGTTGTTCCAGGTGGCCAGATCGAGCGGGCTGATGCCGTTGTTGGTGGCGATGCGGTAGAGCGTCTCACCGCGATTGACGACCGCGGTGGCGCCGTACTTCGGCGTCGACACCACGCGGCCCGAGCGCTTGTCGCGCACGACCGTGCTGCTGCATCCGGCCAGCACCACGGCCGTCAATAGTGCGATCGCGATCCGTACCCACACCCTGCGCGACATACTCGTCCCTTGCGGTCTCCGACGGCACTTCATGCCGCATGCGCCCTGAATACAACGTAGACGATACCGATCACGATGAGTCCCAGCGCGGCCCAGCCGATCGGCTCGATGTAGCGATGCAGCGCGCGCTCGGCGCGTTCGCCGCCCAGCCGGATCGCCAGCGCGATCAGGAACACGCGCTTGCCGCGGCCGATCGCCATGCTGGCGAGATACGGCAGCCAGGGCACGCCGACCACGCCGGAGGCCCAGGTGAAGACCTTCATCGGGATCGGCGCGAACCCGCCGAGCACGAGGAACCAGAAGACCGACCAGGGCGACTCCTGCATTTTCGTCTGCACGGTCTGGATGCCCTGATTGATGGCATCCATCCAGCCCAGCGTCTCGAACAGCGGCTTGACCAGTTCGAAGGCGTAATGACCGAGCAGATAACCGACCACCGCGCCCGCCATCGATCCCGCCAGGCTCAGCGCGGCGAACCAGAAGCCACGACGCGGCTGCGACAGGCACATCGGCGCCAGCATCACCTCCGGCATCACCGGGAAGATGATCGCTTCGATGAAACTCAGCCCGACGAGCAGGGATTGCGCGCGCGGATGGCGCGCCCAGACGAGTGCGCGCTCGTAGAGCGGTGCGAAGAGCTTCATGCGAGCGTGTTCTCGAGGCCGTCATTCCCGCGAAAGCGGGAATCCAGTGTCTTTGCCTTTTGCTGAACTATCGGGAGTAGTACGAAAGTCGCTGAATTCCCGCTTTCGCGGGAATGACGAGCGAAAACCGCCGCGGGAGACACCCGCATCAATCGACGAGCCCGGAAAGCAGCGGCACGAATACCACCGGCGCCAGAGTGGTCTGCTCGATCACGCCGTTGGCATCCTTGCGCAGACGCAGCAGCGATTGCGCGTTGCCGCCACCGACGGGCGCGACCAGCGTGCCGCCCGGAGCCAATTGCTCGGTCAACGCGTCGACTAGCGCCGGCGCCGCGGCGGTGACGACGATGGCGTCGAACGGGCCGTTCTCGGGCCAGCCGATGCGGCCGTCGTCATGCTTGCTGCGGACGTTCAGGCCGAGCGTGCGGAAACGCTTGCGCGCGGTGCGCAGCAGTTCGCCGATGCGTTCCACCGTATGCACTTCCAGCCCGAGCGCGGCCAGGATCGCGGCCTGATAGCCGGAACCGGTCCCGACTTCCAGCACCTTCTTCGGCTGCGCGCCATCCACGAACAGGGCCTCGGTCATCTTCGCAACCACCCAGGGTTGCGAGATGGTCTGGCCGAAACCGATCGGCAGCGCGGTGTCCTCGTAGGCGCGCGTGGCGAGCGCTTCGTCGACGAACAAATGGCGCGGCACGGTGCGGATCGCGTTGAGCACGCGTTCGTCGCGGATACCCCCGCCGTTGGGAGCACCTTCGCGCAAGCGCTCGATCAGGCGATCGCGCACGCGCTGCGAGGTCATGCCCAGGCCGATCGCCTGGGGATCCAGACGCATCCGCGCGGTCATGCGCCCGCCTCCCCGCGCAATTCGGCGGCCAGGCTGCCGACCCAGCTCGCCACCTGATCGAGCGCCTGGTAGCGGGTGAGATCGACGTGGATCGGCGTGATCGAGATATGTCCGGTGCGCACCGCATGGAAATCCGTGCCCGGTCCCGCATCCTGCTCGCGGCCCGCCGGACCGATCCAGTACACGCTACGGCCGCGTGGGTCCTGCGCCGGCACGCAAGGTTCGGAACGATGACGATTGCCGAGCCGTGTCACTTCGAAGCCGCGGATCTCGTGCCAGGGCAGATCGGGCACGTTGACGTTGAGGATGGTGTCGGCCGGCAGCGGATCGGACTTCAGCCGCGCCACGATCTCCATCGCCGCGCGCGCCGCCGTCTCGTAGTGATGCGCATCGTGATCGACCGTGACCAGCGACACCGCCACCGCGGGCAAACCGAGGAAGCGACCTTCCATCGCCGCCGAGACGGTGCCGGAATAGATCACGTCGTCGCCGAGGTTGGCGCTGTTGTTGATGCCGGAGACCACGATGTCGGGCTCGGCGGCACCGTCGAACGCGGTGTCGTCGAACATGCCCGTCAAGGCGAGATGCACGCAATCGGTGGGTGTCCCGGCCACACGCCAGGTGTGCTGATCCAGGCGCGTCACGCGCACCGGCATGTCCAGCGTCAGCGAATTGCTGGCGCCGGAACGATCGCGATCAGGCGCGACCACCCGTACATCGTGACCTGCGTTACGCAAGCCTTCCGCCAGAACGCGGATGCCGGGGGCGTCGACGCCGTCGTCGTTGCTGACGAGTATGCGCATGGGCTTTCCGTGGAAAGTGTGAATGATAACGGATATGCGTCTCTGGTCGGGAGCACGAAAACGACTAAGATGAATCCTCAAGGATCGCCCTGGACGAGTTCATGCAACACGGGGATCACATCCAGCGTGTATTGAACGCTGGTTCGATGGAGGAGCTGCAGCGGACCACCTCGGATTTCGCGTCGGCGCTGGGCTTCGAACACCACGGCTTCGCGGCGAAACTGCTGCGCCCGACGACGGATCGTGTCGGCTATCACTACTTCCAGAACTACGACAACGAATGGGGTGACAACTACACCACCCTGCACCGGCCTGAAGTGGCGCGCAACGATGCCCGCATCCTGCATGCGCGGACCGGGCTGCCGGCGATTTCGTGGAACACGCGCGGGCAGTTCGGCTACATCCGCCCGATGCCCTCGCTGCTGCAACGCGCGCGGCGGCAGGTGCAGGTCGCCAGCGAATTCGACATGACGGCCGGGATCACGATCCCGAGCTGGTCGCGCGGCCTCGACTGGGCCTTCATCACCTTCTCCACCAATTCCACCCACGATCTGAACGAAATCGGCCGCGATATCGGCGCGATGGTCTATTTCGTCAGCTGCCTGCAGGCCTCGCTCGACCGGCTGGTGCGCAACCGGCAGCCGATCCCGCAGCTGAGCCTGCGCGAGCGCGAGGTGCTGTGCTGGTCGGCGGCCGGCAAGACCTCGTGGGAAATCTCGGTGATCCTGCATCTAAGCGAGCGCACGGTGAACTTCCACCTGCAGCAGGCGGCGCGCAAATTGCAGGTGAAAGGCCGCCGCGCCGCCTGCGCACGGGCGGTGGCGCTGGGGCTGATCGCCATGTAACGCCGCATGTAACGCATTTTTGCCGTTCGCGCCCCTGTCATTTCTGACAGGGGGGACGGCCGCCCCGGGCCCGCCTGTGCTGAACTGGCTCCACGCGGTGTTCGGGAAGTCCAGACGGACACGGGCGTTTGAATGGAACTGCTTCCCGAACGCCGCCCTTTTTCGCTTCCGCCCGCCATTCCGGGCGCCGACGCCCGAAACGCGCCGGGATGTCGGCCATTGGCTGACACCCGCGCGGAAATTTTCTAGGCTGGGGCATGGCCGCATCAGGCAAGCCCTCCAAACCCAAACGGAGCCCCGAACCGCCGCCCGGCCCGGAATCCGAGGACGATGCCGCCCTATTCCGCGCGGCCATCGGGCCCGTGCGCGAACTGCCCGCCGTGCCGGCACCGCCAACGGCGACGAAGCCGGCGCCGGTCCCGAGCATGGCGCGGCGCGACGAGGAGGACGCGCGCAGCGAATTCCAGCGCGCGCTCGACGCTTCGTTCCTGGAGGCCGGCGACGCGATGCGCTATCGCCGCGACGAAGTGCCGCCGCGTGTACTGCGACGGCTCGGACAAGGCGATTACGCCGCGCAGGACGAACTCGATCTGCATCATGCCGACAGCGCGCAGGCCGAGGCCTTGCTGCGCCGGTTTCTCAAGGAAGCGCGGGATGCCGGCATCGGCTGCGTGCGCGTCATTCATGGCAAAGGATTGCACGGCGACAGCCGTGTGCCGGTGCTCAAGAATCTCGTCGATCGTTTGCTGCGCCAGCGCGCCGATGTGCTGGCGTTTCACTCGGCGCCCGCGGCGCAAGGTGGCAATGGCGCGGTGCTGGTATTGCTCAAGCCGCGTTGAAATCGCGCGTCGCACTTCGAAACGCCGTGCGCAGGTCTTTGCTAGACGCCCTTAGGCATCATGCGCATCTGCGAACTCGCCCAACTCGGCCAACACGGTCGTCGCATACGCGCCAGACGGCAGCGCGAAGGTCAGCTGCAAACTCCCGTCTTCCCGCCACTCCCAATGCAGCGCCTGCGGACGAAGACGCGTCGCGCGTCGTTCCTGCCTGAGCCCCGCCTTTTCCAGGCCGGATCGAAGCTTTAACGACATCTCGTCGGAAAGCACGCGTTGCTCCAACTCCAGGGCATCTTCCGTCGAACGCAGCGCCCCCTCCCCCCACAGCGGCGCGCTGGGATGGATGTCGAAACACGCCAGGCGTTCGGCAAGCGTTTCGTTCCACGGCTCCGGACCGAACACGCTGCGGCTGCCATCGAGAATCCATACCTCGCCGGCAAGCGGGCGATTCCATGAACCCTCCGCCACGCGCACGGCCAGCACACGATTGAACAATTCCGAACGCGCGGCCGACAGCAGATGCGTGCGCTGATCGCGATGCACGCGCCGTCCGGCGAACATGGCCAGGGCATTGACGACGTTGCCGCCGCCGCGCCCGAAGCGCTGCTCGCCGAAGTAGTTCGGCACACCTTGATCCGCAATGGTGCGCAGCCGGTCTTCGATGACCGCGCGATCGCCCGCCACCTCGCGCAACCGCAGAACGAACCGGTTTCCGGCCAACGCGCCACGCGGCAGCTTCTTCGCATGCCACGCGTGCGCGAGCACGCGCAGATCGTCGGACTGCAGCGAGTCGATATCAGGCGCGACGCGTTTGGGCAGATGCACGCTGAAACGCTGCCGCGTGACGGCATGGCGATCCTTGAGCCCGGCATAGCCGATCGCCGCCTCGCCCACGCCCGCCCATGCGGCGATCCGTTTCGCGGCGAACGCGGTGTTCATGCCGCGCTTCTCGATCGTCAGCAGCAGATGTTCGCCGCTGCCGCTCGCCTCGAAACCGTCGATCTCCTCGACGAAGAAATCCTCGGGCACGGTTCGGATGCGCGCCGACAAGACCGGCGTCCCCGCGGCACGCGGAAGCGTATTGGACTCATCCGACATCGATGCTTCGCCCTGGAATCCGGCTCACGCGCGAACGAGCAGACAAACGGCCTGCGCCGCGATGCCTTCCTCGCGACCGGTGAACCCGAGCTTCTCGCTGGTGGTGGCCTTGATGCTGACGGCGTCCTCGGCGACGCCGAGATCGCCTGCGATGAGCGCGCGCATCGCATCGGCATGCGGCCCGACCTTCGGCCGCTCGCAGATCACGGTGATGTCGGCATTGCCGAGACGCCAGCCGCGCTCGCGCAGCAGCGCGTTGCAATGGCGCAGGAACGCCCGGCTGTCGGCGCCCTTCCACTGCGGATCGGACGGCGGGAAATGCTTGCCGATATCGCCCAGCGCCAGCGCGCCGAGCATCGCATCGCACAGGGCGTGCAGCACCACGTCGCCGTCGCTGTGGGCGAGGACGCCTTTCGTGTGCGGTACCCGTACGCCACCGAGCATGACGTGATCGCCTTCGCCGAAGGCATGCACGTCGTAGCCCTGTCCGATCCTGATATCCATCGTCGTGACTGTGCTTCTCAGGATCGCTGGGAGAGGATGAATTCGAACCGCGCCAGATCGGCCGGTGTCGTGATCTTGAAATTATCCTCGGCGCCTTCGACCAGCAACGGACGCAGGCCCTGCCGCTCCATCGCCATCGATTCGTCGGTCACGTTCACGCCGGCATCGCGCGCGCCTTCGAGCGCGCGCGTGAGCTGCAGGCGCCGGAACAGTTGCGGGGTCAGCGCGCGCCACAATCGTTCGCGCGGCTCGGTGCGATCGATGCCGCCGTCGTCACCCGCGCGCTTGAGCGTGTCGCGCACGGGCGAAGCCAGGATCGCGCCGACCGGATCGTTGCGGCCGCGTTCGAGCAGCTGATCGAGATCGGCCAGCTGCAGGTTCGGCCGCGCGGCATCGTGCACCAGCACGAAATCGTCCATGCGCACCGAATCCGGCAGCGCGGCGAGACCCGCCAGCACCGAATCCGCGCGCGCCTGTCCGCCGATGCAGGTGAGCAACGGCTTGCCCTCGAACGAAGACCAGCCCGACCAGTGCAGATCGCCGTCGGCCAGCACCACGACCGCGCCCTCGACATTCGGATGCGCCAGCAAAGCCTGCAACGTATGTGCCAGCAACGTTCTGCCGGCGACAGTGAGATATTGCTTCGGCATGTCGCCGCCGAAACGGCTGCCGCTGCCCGCGGCGGGCACGACCGCCCAGGTCATGGCTTGGCCTCCTGCGTCGGCGCGTCCTGTGGTGGTTGCTGCGGACGCTGCTCGACGATGCGGTAGAAAGTCTCGCCCGGCTTGATCATGCCGAGCTCGCTGCGCGCGCGCTCCTCGACCGCGGCACCGCCGTCGGCGCTCTTGAGGTCCTTCACTTCCGCCGCCAATGCGTCGTTGCGTTGCTGCAGACCGCTGTTGTCGCGTTCCTGCTGCTGCACCTGCTTCTGCAGATCCGCAACGTCACCCGCGCCGCCATGGCCGAACCAGAGGCGGTACTGCAGCCATGCCAGCAGCAGCACCAGCAGCAATGCGACGATACGCAGCGCCCGCATCCGCCGTCAGCGCTTCAACGAGATGAAAGCGTCGCGGCCGGCATAGCGGGCGTTCGCCCCCAATGCTTCCTCGATGCGCAGCAGCTGGTTGTACTTGGCGACACGGTCGCTGCGGCAAAGCGAGCCGGTCTTGATCTGCGTGGCCGTGGTCGCCACCGCGATGTCGGCGATGGTGGTGTCCTCGGTTTCGCCAGAACGATGCGAGACGATGGATGCGTACTTCGCCGCGTCGGCCATCGCGATGGCCTCGAGCGTCTCGCTCAGCGTGCCGATCTGGTTGACCTTGATCAGGATCGCGTTGGCCACGCCCTGATCGATGCCTTCCTTGAAGATCTTCGGATTGGTGACGAACAGATCGTCGCCGACCAACTGCACCTTGTTGCCCAGGCGCTGGGTGAGCTGCTTCCAGCCCGTCCAGTCGTCCTCGGCCATGCCGTCCTCGATGGTGATGATGGGGTATTCGGCGCACCAGTCAGCGAGGAAATCGACGAACTGTTCGCTGGTCAGGCGCTTGTTCTCGCCCACCAGATGGTATTTGCCGTTGTCGTAGAATTCGCTGGAGGCGACGTCGAGACCGAGCAGCACGTCTTCGCCGGCGTGATAACCGGCCTTGCCGATCGCTTCGAGAATCGTGTCGAGCGCTTCGGAATTGCTGCGCAGATCCGGCGCGAAACCGCCTTCGTCGCCCACCGCCGTGCTCAGGCCCTTGCCCTTCAGCACCGACTTCAGTGCGTGGAAGATCTCGGTGCCGGCGCGCAGTGCTTCGGAGAACGAGTCGAAGCCCACCGGCAGCACCATGAATTCCTGCAGGTCGACATTGTTGTCGGCGTGCGCGCCACCGTTGATGATGTTCATCATCGGCACCGGCAGCACCGGCGCGCGGTCACCGGCGAGCCAGCGCCACAGCGGCAGCTTCTTCGATGCCGCCACCGCGTGCGCGTTCGCCAGCGAGACGCCGAGCAATGCGTTGGCGCCGAGGCGACCCTTGTTCTCGGTGCCGTCGAGATCGATGAGGCGCTTGTCGAGGCCGGCCTGATCCTCGGCCTCGTAACCTGAGAGCGCCTGCGCGATCGCGCCGTTGACGTTGGCGACCGCCCTCGAAACGCCCTTGCCGAGGTAGCGCGTCTTGTCGCCGTCGCGCAGTTCGACGGCCTCCTTGGTGCCGGTGGACGCGCCCGAGGGCACCATCGCGCGGCCGAAACTGCCGTCGTCGAGGGTCACTTCCGCTTCGAGGGTGGGGTTGCCGCGACTGTCGAGGATTTCGCGGGCGTGGATCTTGGCGATTTTTGTCATTGGGATGTCGGGCGAATGGAAAGATAGATGTTTTGCATGCGTTCTGCGTCGCGCTTGGCATCGCGGCGGTCGCGCAGGATGGCAATCAACGCAATCCCGAGAATCACGACAGCGTTGACCATGAGTACACTCATTTCAAGCTGCCCGTTCGTACTGGACTGGCGTAGCAAAAAAGGCAGGCTCACTCCGAAAAAGACGCCAATCAGACCCATCTCGCGCTTCAAGTTGGTGAGCTTGCGTTCGAGCATTTCCAATTTCAACTCAAGAACAGCGACTTTGCCTTCTTCGGGTGACATCGTCGACTCCGTCAAAGTGATGCTTCGAGGAACCCACTGCGTTTGCTGGCGCGGTCCAATTCCAACAGCGTCTCCAACAGCGCGCGCATCTTCGGCAACGGCCAGGCATTCGGCCCGTCGCTCAGCGCCTCTTCCGGCCTGGGGTGCGTCTCCATGAACACACCGGCCACGCCCACCGCGACCGCGGCGCGCGACAGCACCGGCACGAACTCGCGCTGGCCGCCGCTGGAGGTACCCTGCCCGCCGGGCAATTGCACCGAATGGGTGGCGTCGAACACGACGGGGCAGCCGGTATCGCGCATCACGCTCAGCGAGCGCATGTCGCTGACGAGGTTGTTGTAGCCGAAGCTGGCGCCGCGCTCGCACACCAGGATGTCCTGGTTGCCTGTCGATTTGGCCTTCTCCACCACCGGCTTCATGTCCCACGGCGAGAGGAACTGGCCCTTCTTGATGTTCACCGGCTTGCCCGCCGAGCAGACCTTCTTGATGAAATCGGTCTGGCGCACGAGGAAGGCCGGCGTCTGCAGCACATCGACGACCGCGGCGACTTCATCCATCGGCGTGTATTCGTGCACGTCGGTAAGCACCGGCACGCCGATCTGGCGCTTCACCTCGGCGAGCACGCGCAGGCCTTCCTCCATGCCGGGGCCGCGGAAGCTGCTGCCGGAGGTGCGGTTGGCCTTGTCGAAGCTCGACTTGAAGATGAAATTGATGCCGAGCTGGGAGGTGATCTCCTTCAGCTGTCCGGCGACGTCGAGCTGCAACTGCTCGGACTCGACCACGCACGGGCCGGCGATGAGAAAGAACGGCTGGTCGAGACCGACTTCAAAGCCACAAAGGTTCATAGGATGAAATCAGCTCCAACGATTGGCGTTCTGTGAGAATCCGGCGCGCTGCACACGCACGACGCAGAAGCGCTGGCCGGTCGGCGCCTGCATCACGGTCCAGCGTTCCAGGTGTTTGTGTACCGTAGCACCGAGCTTTTCCAGACGCGCGACTTCGGCAGGAAGATCGTCGGTTTCGATATCCAGGTGCACGCGGCTTTCGTGGTTCACCAATTGGATCTGCACCATCGGTTCGCCGGCCGGGGTGGTCAGCTGGCGATAGTTCGCGCGGCTGCCCGGGTGATCGAGATCGACGGGGAAGCCCAATGCGCCGGCCCAGAACCGCGCCGCCTCGTCGACATCGGAGGCATTGCAATCGATCTGGATGGAGCAAAGGCGCGAGTGATGCACGGTCGGTGTCCTTTACGAGATAGTCCGCCCGCGCAGGCCGCCGCTGGCATTGGGTCGTTGTCGATCGCCCTGGTTCAAGCGCTCGCCTCCTTGAGCAGGCGTCCGCCGGCCTTGTGCTCGCGCGCGGCGCGGATGAAGCCGACGAACAGCGGATGACCGTGACGCGGCGTGGACAGGAATTCCGGATGCGCCTGGCAGGCGATGAACCAGGGATGGTGGGGAAGCTCGATCATCTCCACCAGCAGATCGTCCATCGACTTGGCCGAGATCACCAGGCCGACGTCCTCGAGCTGCGTGCGGTAGCGGTTGTTGAATTCGTAACGGTGGCGATGACGTTCGCCGACCACGTCCTTGCCGTACAGTTCGCGCGCCTTGGTGCCGGGTTTCAGGCGCTGCTCCTGCAGGCCCAGGCGCATGGTGCCGCCAAGGTCGCTTTCCTCGCTGCGGCGCTCGACTTCACCCGCCTGCGTGCGCCACTCGGTGATCAGGCCGATCACCGGATGCGGCGACTGCTTGTCGTTCTCGGTGCTGTTGGCGCCTTCCAGGCCGGCTAGGTTGCGCGCCACATCGACCACGGCCGCCTGCATGCCGTAACAGATGCCGAAGTACGGGACGTTGCGCTCACGCGCGTACTGCGCGGTGAGCACCTTGCCCTCGAAACCACGATCACCGAAGCCGCCTGGCACCAGGATGCCATCGACGCCGGCCAGCGTTGCCTCGGCGCCGTCGCGTTCGATGTCCTGCGATTCCAGCCATTTCAGCTGCACGCGTGTGCGCTGGCGGATGCCGCCGTGCTTGAGCGCCTCGCCGACCGATTTGTAGGCGTCCTTGTGGTCGACGTACTTGCCGACCACGGCGATGGTGACCTCGTCGATCGGATGCTCGGCGGCATCGACCACGCCCAGCCATTCCGACAGATTCGCCGAACGCAGCGCCTTGTCTTCCAGGCGCAAGCGCTCGACCACGATCTGGTCCAGGCCCTGGGCGTGCAGCCACATCGGGATCTTGTGGATATTGTCGAGATCGACCGCCGAGATGACGGCCTTCTCCGACACGTTGGTGAAGGAGGCGATCTTGCGGCGCTCGCCGTCGGGCAGCGGCTGTTCGCTGCGGCACAGCAGCACGTCGGGCTGGATACCGATCGAGCGCAGTTCCTTCACCGAGTGCTGGGTCGGCTTGGTCTTCAGCTCGCCGGCCGCGGCGATGTACGGCACCAGGGTCAGGTGCATGAACAGCGCCTTGTCGGGGCCGCGATCGGTGCGGATCTGGCGGATCGCTTCCAGGAACGGCAGCGATTCGATGTCGCCGACGGTGCCGCCGATCTCGACCAGGGCCACGTCGTAGCCCTCGGTGGCGGCATCGATGCAGCGCTTGATCTCGTCGGTGATGTGCGGGATCACCTGCACGGTGGCGCCGAGGTAGTCGCCGCGGCGCTCCTTGCGGATCACGTTCTCGTAGATCTTGCCGGTGGTGATCGAGTTCTTGCCGGACAGGCGAACGTTGACGAACCGCTCGTAGTGGCCGAGGTCCAGATCGGTCTCGGCACCGTCGTCGGTGACGTAGACCTCGCCGTGCTGGAACGGGCTCATCGTGCCCGGATCGACGTTGATGTAGGGGTCGAGCTTCATCATCGTCACGCGCAGTCCGCGCGCTTCGAGGATGGCAGCCAGGGATGCGGCCGCGATGCCCTTCCCGAGGGAGGAGACCACGCCGCCGGTCACGAAAATCAGGGGAGTCATGGGCAAGGCCGCTGCCGTAAAGCCATATTCTAACCGCCCTGCGCCGCAGACCAAAAAAACGCCCCGGGCGGGCCGGGGCGTGTGGTGCGTCTTGCGTCGGGAACGTGCGGGTTTAGCGGCCCGGTTCGGCGGCGCTGCCGGCCTTCAGACGGGCCTCGGCATCGACCGCGGCACCGGCCTTGGCCGCGTCCGTCGCGGCATTCGCGCCGACGGACGTATCCGCGCCGGCCGAGATCGAGGTGTTGCCCGCGGCGCCGATGACCTTGCCGGCCGTATCGGTGGCCTTGCCGGTCGCGGCGGCGCCCACATCGGTCGTCGTGTCGAGGGCGGAGCCGGCGATGCCCGCTGCGCCCCGGGTCACGCCGCCGACCGCGCCGGCCGCCGTCTGCCCGATTGAGCTGGCACCCGCGCCTGCATCGGCGCCAGCGGCCACGCCAGCCTTGACTTCATGACCGGCCACACCCGCGCTCACGCCGGTCTTGGCATCCACACCGCCCGAGACCGCGCCCGTGGTCCTGTCGACCAGCTTGCCGGTCGCGTCGGCCCCGTCGTGCGCCGTCTTCACGGCCTTCTTGCCGACGCGCTTGCCGGCCTTGAGCGCCTTCTTGCCGATCTTGCCGCCCGTGTTCACGGCACCGCGCGCGGCATCTCCGACCGCGCCCGTATCCACGCCGACGCCAACGTCGGCTTGCGCGCCTGCCTTGGCGGCGTCAGCGCCGACACCGACACCCGTCTTCGCTTCCACGCCGACCGATTGCGCGAAGGCGGAAGGCATCATCAGCACCGAGGCGACCACGCTGGCCAGAATCAACTTGCGAGTATTCATTCGTACCATCTCCTGCGAATGCGAAGGGAAATGTTGCGAAGCCGCAAGGCAGCTGTTCGACAACGCGGCGCACGCTACGCAGCCGGTGTCGTATCGCGGGTGAATGAACGGCCGCTTCATTCACTTTCGATCCGGTGCGGCAAAAGGAAAGCCGCCAATCGGCGGCTCGATGCGCAGGAAAGCGCTGATGAACGACTTAGATGTCAGACAGCCAGAATGGCTGCATCTGGAAATCGAACCATGTAGGCAGCGCGATATCGTTGAAAGCTGCGCTTCAGGTTGCAGAATCGAGCGACGCTCGATCGAATGTCTTTCATCCGAAACCTGCCGCTGATGCAGCGGCAGGTTTCAAAGAATCACCGGCTGCCGTTCTCGTTCCGTTCCCGGTTCCGGATCATGCCGTCCTGGTCGACATAAAGATCCGCGCCACGGTTGTCTCCACGGGTCAGGATCGCGCGATTGGCGATTCCCGCCGCCGCGTTGACGAGGTCGACGGCCGCCGCCCTGCCCACGGTGGTGCCGTACGTCTCGCGGCCGTCATAACCATCATCGGCACCGCCGGGATAGCCCGGGCCGCCGCCTTGGCCGTAGGCCGCCGCCATGCTTGCCTGCTGTTCCTTCATCTTCTCGGCCTGGATCGAGGCACGATCCTCGTAACGTTCCGAATCGGTCATGCCCTGCTGATACCCCTCGCTCGCCACGCCGGCGCGCTGGGAATCCATCTGCAATTGCGGGGGCAGGCTCTGCGCGGCGGCCTGCGACATGCCCAGAACGGAAAGAGCCAAGGAAACACTGACAAAAGCGATCGAACGGTTCATCGCATTCACTCCATGAAAAGGTTGACGCGAACGGAGCGAGATGCCGCCCTGTCGGCTCTGTGGTCACGATACTGGCCTTGCGTGACCTCCGCAATCACGAAAATGCCCCGGCCAGGCCGGCCGGGGCATTCGGATCAGAACAGCGAAATGTGACGGAAGGACGGGAAGGTGATCAGAACGGCTTCTTGCGTTCCTCTTCTTCCTCTTCCTCCGGCTGCGCGGCCTGCGCCTTGGCGGCCTTGCGTTCGGCGTCCTTCGCTTTCTGCTCGGCTTCGCGGGCCTTGGCTTCCGCGGCCTCGGCGGACTTCTTCGCCTGTTCGGCCTTGGCGGCCTGGTCGGCGGCGTCCTGCGGCTGCGCGAACGCGATCGGAGCCGCGAATGCAGCGGCGATGGCGGCGGTCAGCAGGATTTTGCGATGGGTCATGGAGTTCTCCTGTAGTCGCGGATCGGGAAATGGGGAGCCCCTTTTGCGACGCGCCCACCCTACCCCGTCCGGATCGGCTCGCGGCTGAACGAGTCACGGCACACTGAATCCCGTCCGCTCGATCCCACGACGACCGATCGCACTACGACGGCCGGCGACGACATCGCCTAAGCTATGCGCCGCCTCACAAACCTGTCTCAATCCGTAAATGAGTTCACGCTACAACGCCGCAGACATCGAAGTCCTGTCCGGGCTGGATCCGGTCAAACGCCGCCCCGGCATGTACACCGACACGGCGCGCCCCAACCATCTGGCCCAGGAAGTCGTCGACAACGCCGTCGACGAGGCGCTGGCCGGGCACGCCCGCGAGATCGAGGTCACCGTGTTCGCCGACGGCAGCTGCGAGGTCTCCGACGACGGTCGCGGCATGCCGGTGGACATCCATCCGGAAGAAAAGATTCCCGGCGTCGAGCTGATCCTCACCCGCCTGCACGCCGGCGGCAAGTTCAGCAACAAGAACTACACCTTCAGCGGCGGCCTGCACGGCGTCGGCGTGAGCGTGGTGAACGCGCTGTCCAAGCGCGTGGACGTGTACATCAAGCGTGACGGCAACGAATACAAGATGTCGTTCAAGGACGGCGACCGCGCTTCCAAGCTGGAAATCGTCGGCACCGTCGGCAAGAAGAACACCGGCACTCGCCTGCACTTCTGGCCCGATCCAAAATATTTCGACACGCCTAAGTTCGGCCTGCGCGCGCTCAAGCATCTGCTGCGTGCAAAAGCCGTGCTGTGCCCTGGCCTCACCGTCAAGCTGTACGACGAGGCCACCAAGGAACGCGAGGAGTGGTATTACGAGGACGGCCTGCGCGATTACCTGAAGGGGGAGCTGGTCGATCGCGAACTGTTGCCGGCGGACCTGTTCGTCGGCGGACAGAAAAAGGACACCGAAATCGCCGACTGGGCCGTGGCCTGGGTGCCGGAAGGCGATCTGGTGCAGGAAAGCTACGTCAACCTGATCCCGACCGCGCAGCACGGCACCCACGTCAACGGCCTGCGCACCGGCTTCACCGACGCGCTGCGCGAGTTCTGCGACTTCCGCAACCTGCTGCCGCGCGGCATCAAGCTCGCGCCCGAGGACGTGTGGGACCGCGTTGCCTTCGTGCTCAGCGTGAAGATGACCGACCCGCAGTTCAGCGGCCAGACCAAGGAGCGCCTGTCCTCGCGCCAGGCTGCCGGTTTCGTCGAAAGCGCCGCGCATGACGCCTTCTCGCTGTGGCTGAACCAGCACACCGATCTGGGAGAGCGCATCGCCCAGCTCGCCATCGAGCGCGCCAGCGCGCGCCTGAAGACCGAGAAACAGATCGTCCGCAAGAAGGTTACGCAAGGCCCCGCCCTGCCCGGCAAACTCGCCGACTGCATCTCGCAGGATCTCTCGCGCACGGAACTCTTCCTGGTGGAAGGCGATTCGGCCGGCGGCTCGGCCAAGCAGGCGCGCGACAAGGATTTCCAGGCGATCCTGCCGTTGCGCGGCAAGATCCTCAACACCTGGGAAGTCGCCTCCGGGGGCGTGCTGGCATCGACCGAAGTGCACGACCTCGCCGTGGCAATCGGCTGCGATCCCGGCAAGGACGATATCTCCGGCCTGCGCTACGGCAAGGTCGTGATCCTCGCCGATGCCGACTCCGACGGCCTGCACATCGCCACGCTGCTCACCGCGTTGTTCCTGCGCCACTTCCCGGCGCTGGTCGCGGCCGGCCACGTCTTCGTGGCGATGCCGCCGCTGTTCCGCGTCGATGTGGGCAAGCAGGTGTTCTACGCGCTCGACGAGGAAGAAAAGCGCCTGCTGCTGGAACGCATCGAACGCGAGAAGCTCAAGGGCGCCGTCAACGTCACCCGCTTCAAGGGGCTCGGCGAAATGAATCCCCTGCAGCTGCGCGAATCCACGATCCATCCGGATACGCGCCGCCTGGTGCAACTCACCGTCGACGACGATGCGGAAACGCGCTCGCTGATGGACATGCTGCTCGCCAAGAAGCGCGCCGGCGACCGCAAGACCTGGCTGGAAACGAAGGGCGATCTGGCGACGCTGGAGGTCTGAGTTGGCGGTCCAGGTCGCCCTGTTCCGCGGCATCAACGTCGGCAAGGCCAAGCGCGTCGCCATGGCCGATCTGCGCGCGCTGCTGGAAGCACTCGGTTTCACGCAGGTGCGGACGCTGCTCAACAGCGGCAACGCGGTATTCGAGGCCGGACACACGGCGCCGGCCGCCAACGCGAAACGCATCGCCGCGGCATTGATCGAACGCACCGGCGTCACCGCCAACGTACTGGTGCTGACCGTGCAGGAACTGGACGCGGCCATCGCCGGCAATCCGTTCGTGGCGCGCATGGACGATCCCTCGCGGATGCTGCTCGGCTTCCTGACTGCCGATGCCGACCCGGCGCCGTTGCGTGCCCTCGCCGATACGGACAAGACTTATTGCTCGCTCGGCCTGCATGCTTTCTATCTCTGGTGCCCGGACGGGATTCTGGAAAGCACCGTCGCCAATGCCCTGGTCGGCGCGAAATTCCGCGATGCCCTCACCACACGCAATTGGGCGACGGCCTGCAAGCTGCAAGCGCTCGCCAAGGCCTGAGAACAGGCTTCAGGTCGAACGGACCCGCGTCACCGTCAGCACGCCCAGCATCACCAGCACGGTCCCGGCCACCTGCCACGGCCCCATCGGCTCGTGCAGGATCAACAGACTGAGCACGATCGTCGACACCGGCCCGATCATGCCGATCTGCGAGGCCAGCGACGAACCGATCCGCGCCACACCCATCATCACCGCCAGCACCGGCAACACCGTGCAGACGGTGCCGTTGAGCAGCGACAGCCAGTAAACCTCGAACGGCAACCGCAACGCTTCCAGCGGTCGCGTCAACAGGAACTGGACGATGCACAGCACGCTCGCCACCACGCTCGCATACGCGGTCAGGCGCACCGCACCCACGCGCGCGACGATCTCGCCGCTGCCGAACAGATAGATCGCGTAAGCCAGTGCGCTGCCGAACACCAGCGCGCTTCCGAGCACGATGCTGCCGTTCCCGGCCTGCAGATCATGACCGAAGGCGAGCAGCACGCCGACATAGCTGATCGCCAGCGCCAGCAATTGCAATCGCGTCGGACGGCGCTTGGACATCACCACGCCGATCAGCAGCACCAGGGTCGGCGTGAGATAGAGAATCAGGCGTTCCAGCGTCGCCGTGATGTATTCCAGTCCGGCGAAATCGAGAAAGCTGGCCAGGTAATAGCCGAAGAACCCCAGCATCAGGATGCGCCAGCGATCGCCGCCCGACAATGGCTGTACGCGCCGCGCCGCCCATACGCCCATCAACAGAAAGAACGGCATCGCCACCAGCATGCGCAGGGCCAGCAGTGTCACCGCGTCGACGCCGTAGCGATAACCGAGCTTGACGATGATCGCCTTGCCCGAGAACGCGATGGCACCGAACGCCGCCAGCAGCATGCCGACGGCATCGAGGCGGTGCGGGACAGGCGGTGTCGCGCCGGGCTGACCCGGAGATTCGACGATCGGTGCGCCCGGCGTCTGTTCCGTGTTCGCCTGAGGCTCCTCCAGCCGGGTCATGCCAGCTTCCGCTTCATTCCAGCGTGGCTTCCAGCAATCGACCGATCAGTTCCTGAAGTTTTTCCGCGCGCTCGGGCGCCCAGGCGAAACTGTCCTCGTCCATGTAGTTGAGCTGCGCCAGTTCCAACTGCACGGCTTGAATGCCGGCCGCCGGATTGCCGTAATGCCGCGTGATGTAACCGCCCTTGAAGCGGCCGTTGACGATATGGCTGTAGTCGTTCTGACTCTTCAACAGCCCCGTCAATCGTTCCTGCAGCGCCAGCGAACAACTCGTGCCGCCGGCGGTGCCGAGATTGAGATCGGGCAATCGTCCCTCGAACAGGAACGGCACCACGCTGCGGATCGAATGCGCTTCCCACAACACGACGCGACCGTGCGCAGCCAGAAGACGATCGAGCTCCTCGCGCAGCGCGATGTGATAGGGCCGCCAGTACGTCTCGACGCGTGCGCGCACTTCGTCTTCCGAAGGCGCTTGTCCTTCGCGATACACCGGTTCGCCGGTGAACTGCACCACCGGGCACAGACCGGTGGTGTTCTGGCCGGGATACAGCGACACGTCGTCCTCGGGGCGATTGAGATCGATGACGTAGCGCGAATGCGTCGGCACGATCATCGATGCACCCAGCCGTTCGCGCGCGATCGCATAGAGATCGGCCACGTGCCAATCGGTATCGGGCACGCGGCGCGCGCTGTCGGTGAGGCGCGCGGCAATCTCCGCTGGCACCTGCGTGCCATTGTGCGGAATGCTGATCAGCAAAGGCGCGGTGCCGCGATGCAAATGGAAGATGGAGTCGGTCATGATTCAAAACTCGCCAGATAAACGCTGCCGGACAGCAGCCGACTTGCAACCGGATCGCACGATGCGGAATCGAAATCCCGTCATTTCATCAGTACTACTTCTTCCGCCGAGGTGGGATGGATCGCCACCGTGTCGCGCAGATCGTCGAGCACGATGCCGCGCTTGAGCGCTACGGCGAAGCCTTGCAGGATCTCGTCGGCACCATCGCCGAGCAGATGGATGCCGACCACGCGTCGCTCCGCCCCCACGCAAACCAGTTTGAACAGGCTGCGCTGCGGTGAATCGGCCAGGGCATGCAGCATGGTACGGAAATCGGCGCGATAGGCATGCACCTCGTCACCGTGACGCGCTCGCGCCTCGGCTTCGGTCAAGCCGACGCCGCCTAGCGGCGGATGCGCGAACACCACGGTCGGCACGTTGCTGTAATCCAGCCGCGATTCCGTCTTGCCGCCGAATACACGATCCATCAGGCGCCGCGAAGCGGCGATCGCCACCGGCGTCAACGCGAGGCGGTTGGTGATGTCGCCGATCGCATAGATCCCATCCACCGTGGTGTTCTGCCAATCGTCGACATGGATGTGCCCGCCTTCGTCAAGCGCGACACCGACGGTTTCGAGGCCCAGATTTCCGCTGTTCGGCGTTCGCCCGGTCGCGAAGATCAAGGCATCGAACCCTTCCGCCGTCTTGCCGCTGCCGGCAGTCATCCTGATGCGGCCATCCGCAGCGCGCTCGACGCCGGCCGGTGCAAATCCGTGATGCAGGGTCACGCCAGACTGGCGATAGTTTTCCTCCAGACGCGTCGCCAGTTCGGCCTCGAAATAACCGAGCACGCGCTCGCCGCGCACGAACAGCTCCACGTTGCTGCCGAGTGCCTGCAGGACACCGGACAACTCCACGCCGATGTAACCACCGCCCACGACGGCCACGCGCTTCGGTGCTTCGACCAGATGGAAGAAATCGTCGGACACCAGCCCGAGCTCCGCGCCCGGAATCTGTGGCCGCTGCGGGCGCGCACCGGTGGCGATCACCACATGCGGTGCCGACAGGCGCGCGCCGTCGTCGGCGACCACGGTGTGCGCATCAGCCAACTTTCCGCGCGCCTGTATCGTGACGATCCCGCTGTTGTCGAGGCGGCGGCGGTAACTGGCATGGATGTTGTTGATGTAGCGCTGGCGGTGGGCGACGAATTCGCACCAGTCCAGTTGCGGCCGCGCGACGTCGAACCCCACCTGCTGCGCCAGCTCGATGTGCTCGGACAGCTGCGCCGCCAGCCACATCGCCTTCTTGGGAACGCAGCCGACGTTGACGCAGGTGCCGCCGAGTTCGCCCGGTTCCAGCATCGCCACGCGCGCGCCGTGCTCGCTGGCGCGGAAGGCCGCGGCGAGACCGCCGGAGCCGCCGCCGATCACGATCAGATCAAAATCGAAGACACCGCCATTCTTTCGTGCGCTCATGCGAAACGCTCCGGTGCGTAGGGTTTCGGATCGAATCGCGGTGTGCGGCCGCAGATCAGGTCGGCGACGAGTTCCGCGGTACCGGTGCTCATGCTCACGCCCAGCATGCCGTGTCCGGTGGCGAGCCAGATGCGATCACGGTGCGGCGCACGGCCGATGATCGGGATGTCGTCGGCGGAGATCGGACGCCAGCCAAACCATTCCTCCCGCTTCACCGGCCCGACCGGGTCGTGCAGGTATTCGCGCGCCCCGCGTTCGAGCGCATCGAGGCGGCGGCGGTTGAGCGTGTCGTCGTAGCCGGAGAATTCCATCGTGCTGCCAAGACGATAACCGCTGTCCCACACGGTGACGCAGACGCTGCGCTCGTACAGCACGATCGGCTGCTTCGGTGTCAGCGCCGGGCGATCGTAGGTGATCGAGTAACCCTTGCCGGGCTGCAGCGGAATCCGCGCCAGGCCAGTCATCTTCGCCAGCAGCGGCGACCAGGCGCCGGTGGCGATGATCAGTTCGCGGCCGTCAAAATTGCCACGCGACGTCGCAACCCGCACACGGCCGCCTTCCTCGCGCAGGCCATGCACCTGGCATTGCTCCTCGATCACGCCGCCGGCCTCGCGCACCGCGCGGGCCAGCTGCGCCACGTAACGGTCGGGACGCAACCGCGCATCGCCGGGAAAACGGATCGCGCCGTGTACGCCCTCGCGCAAGGCGGGCTCGTTGCGCAAATAGGCGGCGCCATCGATGACCTCGGAGGCGATGCCCAGTTCGGCCAATGACGGCAGCTCCTGCGCCAGGTGCTCCAGCGCATGCGGATCGCGGAACACGTAGTCCACGCCCTGCTCGGCGTATTCGCAATCCAGTCCGTAACGCTCAATCCATTGCGGCAGCGATTGCCGGGATGCTTTCAGGATCGCCGCGCGCGCGACCATCGCCGCGCGCCAGTCGCGCGCGTTGCAGCGCGAGGCGAAGTGCAGCGCCCACGACCACAACGCGGTGTCGAGTCTCGGCTTCAGGTAGAACGGCGCATCCGGTGTCAGCATCCAGCGCAGCGCCTTGGCGATCGCGCCGGGTGCCGCCAGCGGCGCGGCATGGCTGGGCGTGATGGTGCCGCAGTTGCCGTGCGAACTGCCGCTGCCGACGGTCTTCGCTTCCAGCACGCGCACGCTGCGGCCGGCGTCGAGCAATGCCAGCGCGCTGGTCAGCCCGATCACCCCACCGCCAATGATCAGGACGTCATCGGGTTGGTTCATGACGCCAGTTTAATGGGCCGCGTGGGAGTTTCGCCGTTCATTCGCGCATCGCTGCGTATCGCCCCGATGGCGAGGGCCGCGTGTGGCCCAGACCGACCCGGTGCGAAACCGGCGGGCGCGAAGGGGATTTCGGCCATCGCGCCGCCAGGTGCGCTGGCATTCGCGGACACATCCGGGGCTGCTGCGTGCGCAACATGACAGACGTCTCAGGATTGTCCTAAGGTCGATCGGGCCTGGCCCTCCGATCGATCCATGCCTGTCCCGCAGGCATTTTGGCCAAGGCGATCCCCCGCAACACAAGCACGAACGCGACCGCAACGTATCGCCGCGCCGATCGCGAACCGCATGTCCCGCATCACTCTTCCGAAGGAGATTCTCATGCACATGCAAGTCCGCCCGCTCAAGCTCGCCATCCTGACCGTACTGGCACTGCCGCTCTCCGCCGTCGCCGCCTCGCCGGGCATGTCATCCGCCGCCGCGCAGCGTGCGCAGGGGTTGATCGGCGTTCCCGCCAACACCAAAGTCCTGCAGCGCGCCGATGACGACGGCTTCATCGCCAAGGACAGCGTCGTCGACGCCGACGGCACCGAACACGTGCGTTTCGATCGCACCTATCGTGGCCTGCGCGTCATCGGCGGCGACACGGTGGTCACCTCGCAACGCGGCCTGATGAAATCGGCGCAAATGACCTTGCGCACCAAGCTGCGCCCCTCGCTGGCCGCGCGCATCGACAAGGACGATGCCGCCGTGGAAGCCGGCGCGCGCTTCAATGGCAAGGTGCAGCAGGTCTTCAGCAACGAGCTGGTGGTCTACGCGCGCGGCGCCAAGCCGGTGCTGGCCTATGAGGTGACGCTGCAAGGCGACGACACTCGCCAGCACTCGGGATTCGTGACCTATTACATCGACGCGAACAACGGCAAGGTGCTCGATCTGCAGGACCAGATCCAGACCGCCGCGGCGGTCGGCACCGGCAAGTCGTACTACTACGGCAACCTGAGCATCCCCACCGATCAGAAGAGCACGACCAAGTACGACCTCATCGACACCACGCGCGGCAACGGCAGTGTCTACGACGCCAAGGGCGCGACCGTCTCCAACGTGCTCGACATCCTGCTCGCCACGCTCGGCGCGACCCTGTACACCGACAGCGACAACGTCTGGGGCAACAACACCACCAGCGATCGCGCCACGGTCGCCACCGACATCCATTACGGCGTCGGCGTGACCTGGGACTACTTCAAGAACATCCACGGCCGCAGTGGCCTGTACAACGACGGCAAGGGCATCAAGAGTTATGCCCACACCACCTTCCGGACCTCCAGCGGCGGCACCTCCGGCGTCAATGCCGCCTATGTCGCCCTGTTCAAGTCGATGTTCTACGGCGACGGCGACGCCTCGCGCGGATACGGCCCGGTGGTCGCCATCGACGTCGCCGGCCACGAGATGTCGCATGGCGTGAACGCCGCCACGGCCAACCTCGCCTACTCCGGCGACGCGGGTGGCCTCAACGAGGCCAATTCCGACATCTTCGGCACCCTGGTCGAGTACTACACCAACAACGCCGCCGATCCTGGCGACTACCGCATCGGCGAGAAGCTGCGCACCGATGGCACCGCATTGCGCGACATGTACAACCAGGCCGCCGACGGCAGATCGTTCAACTGCTACATCACGGGCGGCTTCGATCCGAACCAGTCCGACGGCGCGCACAACCCGCACTACACCTCCGGTGTTGCCAACCGCTTCTTCTATCTGCTCGCCGAAGGCGTAGTCGTGCCCGCCGGTTCCGGCCTTACGCCGTCGCAACTGGTCTGCAACGGCGATACCACCATCGCCGGCATCGGACGCGACAAGGCCGGCAAGATCTGGTATCGCGCCCTGACCACGAAATTCACCTCCAGCACCACCTATCCGCAGGCGCGCGCGCTGACGCTGGAAGCAGCAAGCGAGCTGTATGGCGCAGGCTCGGCCGAGTACAACACCGTGGCGCGTGCCTGGAGCGCGGCGAACGTGAACTGATCACTTTTATTTATTTCTTCATGCGCAAAAGACGGCCGGCATTCGCCGGCCGTTCTTTTTTTGCACGGCCATCGCACCGCATGCGAATGCGGCCGTCGAAAACAGAACAAATGCATGCGTTGCTGCGTCCGCAGCACGAGTCATCGCTGCTGCATTCGCAACATGACAGCGATCGATCATTTCTCCTAAGTTCGTTTCCGCCGAAACCAAGACGACAGTTCCGTGAATAGAGCGCGCTTGGTGCAAGCAACCTCCTAACGCAATGCAAGTGCGGCCGTGACGCTCTCGGGCACGAACCGCGACTGGCATGTTCGATGTTTCTTTCTTTCACAGGGCCTACGAAATGCAAATGTCAGTCCATCCGTTGAAGCTCGCCATCCTGTCCGCGATCGCGCTGCCGCTTTCCGCCTTCGCCGCTTCCCCCAACGTGCATTCCGCAGTCGCGCAACGCGCGCAAGGGTTGATCGACAGCCCCGCCAATGCCAACGCCCTGCAGCGTGCCGACCAGGATGGTTTCGCCGCCAAGGACACCATCATCGACGCCGACGGCACCGAGCACGTGCGCTTCGGCCGCACTTTCCGTGGCCTGCCGGTGATCGGCGGCGATGTGGTGGTGCACTCCCGGAACGGCAAGTTCAAGGAAGCCAGCCAGGCGCTGAAAACCAAGGGACGTCCCGACGTGACGCCGCGCATCGATGCCGACCAGGCCAAGGTGGAAGCCGGCACCGACTTCGACGGAAGCATCAGCAGCATCAGCAGCAAGGGCCTGGTGGTCTATGCGGGCGGTGAAAAGCCAGTGCTCGCGTATGAAATCAATGTGCAAGGCGTGTCGAAGTCGCAGGGCGAATCGAACATCCGCTACTTCATCGACGCGCAGAACGGCCGCGTGCTGGATGCGTGGAACCAGATCCAGACGGCCGCCGTCACCGGCGTCGGCCAGAGCCTGCTCCTGGGCGACATCAACATCACCACCGACTCGACGAGCAGCGGCTATCAGCTGGTTGATCCGACCCGCGGCGGCGGCGCCACCTACGACGCCCACGATTCGGACACGCTCACCGGCGCCACGCTGTTCACCGATGCCGACAACAACTGGGGCAACAACACCACGTCCGATCGCGCCAGCGAAGCCGCGGACGCGCATTTCGGCGTCGCCACCACCTGGGACTACTACAAGAACGTGCATGGCCGTAACGGCATCTTCAACGACGGTGTCGGCGTGAAGAGCTACACCCATGTCGCCTTCGCCGCCTACAGCGGCGTCAACGCTTCCTGGACTGGATCCAGCATGAAGTACGGCGTCGGCAATGCCGCGCAGGGCATTGCACCGGTCGTCGCCATCGACGTCGCCGGACATGAAATGACCCACGGCGTGACCGGTGCCACGGCCGGCCTGGCCTACAACACCCGGGACTCCGGCGGTCTGAACGAAGGCACTTCCGACATCATCGGCGCCCTGGTGGAGTACTACGCCAACAACAGCGCCGATACCGGCGACTACCTGGTCGGTGAAAAGATCTATCTCAACAATCCGAACGGCACCAAGGCGCTTCGCTACATGTTCAAGCCGTCGATCGACACCAGGTCGTCCGACTGCTATCCCAAGCGCGGCTTCACCAACACCAACAATCACTACTCTTCGGGCGTCGCCAACCACTTCTTCTATCTGTTGGCCGAAGGCGCGGTGGTACCGGCTGGTTTCGGCTCGGGCACGAGCTACAACCTGACGGCTTCGAGCCTGGTCTGCAACGGCGACTCCACGATCACCGGCATCGGACGCGAGAAGGCCGGCAAGATCTGGTATCGCGCCCTGACCGTCTACATGACGTCCACCACGAACTATCCGGGCGCCCGCACGGCGACGCTCAACGCCGCGCGTGATCTCTATGGCACCGGCTCGGCGGAGTACAACGCGGTGGGTCGCGCATGGAGCGCGGTCAGCGTCAACTGATCCACCCGCCTTCGGCGGCATGCAAAAGAAAACGGCCCGCGCGAGCGGGCCGTTTTTCATTCGCCGGGTGAGACGGGCTCAGTGGGCGTGACCACCGTCGCCATGCACGTGGCCATGCTCGAGCTCTTCCTGGCTGGCCTCGCGCACGTCGACGATCTCGATGTCGAAATGCAGGTCCTTGCCGGCCATCGGATGGTTGAGGTCGACGTCGACCACGCTCATGCCAACCTTCTCGATGGTGACCGCGCGCGGGCCGAAGTTGGTGTTGAGCACGACCTGCTGGCCCGGCGCCAGCTTCTGCTCGCCGAAATGCTTCTTCGGCACGCGCTGGGTGAGTCCTTCGCGGCGCTCGCCGTAGGCTTCCGCGGCGGGGACGTCGACGCCGAAGCTGTCGCCGGCCTCGTGGCCGTCGAGGGCGTTCTCCAGGCCGGGGATGATGTTGCCGTGGCCGATCAGGATCGCCAGCGGATCGCGCTCCTTCGAGGTCTCGAGTGGCTCCTGCCCTTGCTCGGACACGGTGTAGTGGAAACGGACGACGCTGTCTTTCGCTATTTTCATGGGCAGGCAACTCGCTGAGGCGGCGCGACCGCCGCTTGTGAACGTGAAGGGGATTCGGCCAAGATGCGGCCGTGACGAATCATGCCGCGCATTATCCCGGCTCCGCCGACCCGACGCCAATCCTCGGCGACCAAGGCGGCATGCAAGGGGCTCCCGCACGCCGCTTCCGCGTGTCCCCGTCTCGACTTCTCAGGTGGCTGCTTGTCGGCGCCGTTCTGTTGGCACTGGCCGGCTGCGGCGGGCACAAGCAGGTCCGCAAGGCGCGGCCGCACGCGCCCCCGCCGCCCTCGCGCACGTGGGCGACCGTGCAGCCAGACAATCCGGTCGCCGCGAACGCCGTGCTGATGCGGGCGCTGGGACTGGTGGGCACGCCCTATCGCTACGGCGGCAACACGCCGGAAGGCGGCTTCGACTGCAGCGGGCTGGTCAACTACGTCTATCGCGACATGCTCGACCTGCGCCTGCCCCGCACCTCGCGCGAGCTCGCCGCCTATCAGGGGCCCCGCATCCCGCCCGAGCGGCTGGCCAGTGGCGATCTGGTGTTCTTCGGCAGCGGCGGTCAGGTCAGCCACGTCGGAATCTACGTCGGCGAGGGGCGCTTCGTGCACGCCCCGAGCACCGGCGGCACCGTCCGGCTGGACTACCTGGACGGCTATTACTGGCGCGACCATTACAGCGGAGCTAAACGGGTGCTGAAGTAATTTTATTACAAATTGACGCCCCGCTTTACGTATTTCTAACGAATTTTGAACCAAATCAACGGTTTGCTAAGGCACTATCCCTGCTCATCGATTCATTCATTAATTGCGCGTGACGACTAACGACCCATCCTCAGGCCGCCGCGCCGTCTCGACTCCCCCCCTCGCGAGAACATTTCCCCTTCTTCTCATCGGTCTTCTGGCCGCCGCGCCGGCTATGGCCAGCACCGGCCTGACTGGTGACTCGGCCGATCAGCCGACCCCCGATACCTCCCTCAGCCAGACGGCCACCACACCGGTTCCGGTGCTGCAAGCCGCTGCGCCCGACCGTGGTCTGTTCGCGAACGACGTCAGCCGTCAGATCGCCGCCACCCAGTCCAGCGCCGTCACCCCCGCCCTGGCCGGACCGGCCGAAACCGGCGGTCGTGTGCAGAACGTGCTCAAGCGCGCCCTCGCCCTGCTCGGCACACCCTATCGCTGGGGCGGCACCTCGACCGAAGGCTTCGACTGCAGCGGACTGGTCGGCTACGTGTTCCGCAGCGCGCTCGGCATCGAGCTACCGCGCGTCTCGCGCGAGATGGCGACCAGCGGCGAGAAGATCGACCGCGATTCGCTCAGCGCCGGCGACCTCGTGTTCTTCAGCCGCCGTGGCCGCCGCGTCGACCACGTCGGCATCTACGTCGGCAACGGCAACTTCTTGCACGCCCCGCGCACCGGCAAGGACGTGACGATCTCCAGCCTCACCGAGGGCTACTGGAGCCGCAAGTTCATGCAGGCGCGACGCGTGTCCGGCATCTGAGTTTCGCTGCTACCGCAGCATTGAAAAAACCGCCCTATGTGGCGGTTTTCTTTTTTCCGCCCTTTTATGCTCCGGCTGCTGTGCGATGGACGCAGCCCGGCCGCTCCTGCTTTCCATGGGCGCGCCGAGGTGTAGGTGAAACAAATCGTTGAATCATCTAACCGAAGGAGAAGCAGCATGAGTCGAACGAAGAAGGTTGTCGCATTGAGCACCTTCGCAGGGGGGATCCTGGTGTCGCTGGCCTGCTGGGCATATCCGATGCCCGGGCCGGGGCAGGAAACGATCGTCACGTACTACAGCGATGCCGCGCGCACGAACGTCATCGGCGTCAGGAACGTGGCGAAGGGCTCGCAGTGCCAGATCTATCACCTCACCTGGGGCGCGCAGAGCGCTCCCTATAGCACCGTTGAGGTGCTGGACTGCCCGAACACCAACGGAGAGCCGCCGGTCGAGTAATCACGGATGAAGCCGTGAGATCCGACAGGGTCGCCTAAAACGGCGGCCCTGTTTTCTTATTCGCCGACGTTGCGATAGCGGGCGACGGTTTCCTCGATGTCCTTGCTCAGCGCCATCACCTGGGTGGCGTATTCGGCCAGACGCCGATCCTCGTCGTTCTGCGGCGCCCAGGCCGGAACCGGCGTCGGCTTGCCCTCGACCGCATCCATCGCGACGAACACGATCACGCAATGCGTGCACAGGCGGTCGCTGCCTTCGTGCATCGGATCGCGGGCGCGCACGTCGATGGCGAAATGCATGCTGGTCGTGCCGGTGTGCACCAGCTTGGCCGAGACCGTCACCAGATCGCCGATGCGGATCGGCGCCACGAAGCGGATGCCGCCGACGGCGACGGTGACGCTGTAATGCCCACTCCAGCCCACGGCTGCGGCGTAGCCGGCCTGGTCGATCCACTTCATCACCACGCCGCCGTGCACCTTGCCACCGTAGTTGACGTCGGCCGGTTCGGCGAGGAAACGGAAATTGAGTTCGCGCTGACGACCGCTCATGCGGGCTCCGGAATGCGGCGGGGGATAGCTGTGCTGTCATTGTGACGGATGCACGCAATTGCGGACAGCCTCGCCCATCGCGCCGCCGGCATGCGGATCGGGACGACACTAAATAGTTGCCAGTTCGACCCGTGCGCGCCATGCTTATAAAGCAATCAACGCAGAGGAAGCGCGATGCTACGCACCACCCTGGGGATTCTGGCCGGCGTCATCCTGGCCGCGCTGGCTTTGTACGGCGCGCAGTACGGTTACGCCTATTTCCATCCCTCCCCGCCCGGAACGGCGCCGGGCACCCCTGAAGCGGTGGCCTCGTTCATCACGAACGGGAGACCGGGCGACGTGCTGAATTACGTCAACACGGCGCCGACGGAAGCCCTCTCCAGTCTTCTCGCCGGCTGGGCACTGGCGGCTCTGCTCGGCGGCTGGCTCGGCGCGGCCATCGCCAAACCGCATCGCGGCAGCACGGCGACCCTGATCGGCGCGCTGCTCACCGTGCTCGTGATCGTGTACGGCATGCTGATTCCCGGACCGCCCTGGGTCACCGTCCTCGGCCTGTTGCTGCCGATGCCGTTCGCATTGCTCGGCGGCCGACTGGCGATGCCGCGACGCGAGTTCTGATCGCCTCGCGCATCACGCAACACTTTCATTGTTCGCATCGTTTCCGCGCGTGATGCAGGTGACGGCGGTTACGTCGCGGATGCGACGCAAAGGGACATCGCCACTGGTTTCTGAGCCTCACGACCGTCGACACTAGCGCTCCTCTTCGCGCACACGTCTCCGTCGCACATGCCCAGACTGCCCTCGTTCCTCGCCGCATGCGGCCTGTTGTTGGTTTCCTCGTTCTCCCTCGCCGCCGAAGCGCCCTTGCCGCAGGGCCAGCGCTACGAAACGGATGAATCCTGGCGACAGCCGGTCGCACCGGTGCGCATCGCCGACCATACTTGGCAGATCGGCACGGCCGCGATCACTTCGCTGCTGGTGAAGACCGATGCGGGCGCCGTCCTGATCGACGGCGGCCTGACGCAGGCATCCGACATGCTGCTCGCGCACATGCGCGAACTCGGCGTCGAACCCGGCGATCTCAAGCTGATCCTGCACAGCCACGCGCACGGCGATCACGTCGGACCGTTGGCCGCGATCAAACGCGCGACCGGCGCACGGCTGCTCACCAATGCCGAGTCCGCCGTCCTGCTCACGCACGGCGGAACCGACGACATCCACTACGGTGATGGCATTCTCTATCCGCCGGCACAACCTGATCGCCTCCTCCAGGACGGCGAAACCGTCACGCTCGGCACCATCACCTTCACCGTGCATTTCACACCGGGACACACACCGGGCAGCATGAGCTGGACTTGGACCGACACCCAGGACGGCAAGCCGACACGCATTGCGTACATCGACAGCCTCAGCGCCCCCGGCTACCAGCTGATCGGCAACCCGCGCTATCCGCACATCGTCGACGACTTCCGCCGCAGCTTCGCCACCGTGCGCGACCTGCCCTGCGACATCTTGATCACGCCGCATGCCGATCTCAGCGGCTGGGATTTCACCAACACCGCCCATCCACATCCGTCTCCGATATCCTGTCGCACTCTCGTCGACAATGCCGAGCGCAAGTTCGACGCGCAACTGTCCGAACAACGCAAGCAAAACAAGCCCTGATGCCCTATACCCCGATCGTCGCCACCCTCGGTTATGTGCTCTCGCCCGATGGCAAGCGCGTGTTGATGCTCCATCGCAACACGCGCGTCGACGATCACCATCTCGGCAAATACAACGGCCTCGGCGGCAAGATCGAGCCGGACGAGGACGTGCTCGCCGGCATGCGTCGCGAAATCCTGGAAGAGGCCGGCATCGAATGCGAGGCGATGTCGCTGCGCGGCACGATCAGCTGGCCGGGCTTCGGCAAGCACGGCGAGGACTGGCTGGGCTTCGTGTTCGTGGTGACGCATTTCTCCGGCACGCCGTTCGAGCGCAATCCGGAAGGCACGCTGGAGTGGGTCGCGATCGAAGAACTCTCCACCCTGCCGATGTGGGAAGGCGACCGCAATTTCCTGCCACTGGTCTTCGACGACGATCCGCGCCCGTTCCACGGCGTGATGCCGTATCACAATGGGCGCATGGTGTCGTGGCGGTACTCGCGGGCGTGACGCCCGATATTCGCTCCGGCGATCAGATCCGCAGCACTTCGATCAGCGCTCGCAATGCCCCCGGCACCTGCCGACGGCTGGGGTAATAGAGCACGAAGCCCGGAAAGAACGGACACCAGTCCTCAAGCACGCGCACGAGACGGCCATCCTGCAAGTGCTGGGCCACATATGCCTGCGTGGTATAGGTGAGCCCCGCTCCGGCCAACGCCGCCGCGACCATCAATTCGGGATCGTCGAGGATGAAAGCACCCGGCACGGGGACGGCGATTTCCTCCCGTTGCTTCTCGAACTCCCAGCGATAGAGCGCGCCGCTGGCGACCTGGCGATAGCCGATGCAGCGGTGATGCGCGAGATCGAAGGGAGTCTGCGGCGGCGGATGATCGGCGAGATACGCCGGCGATGCCACCACGGCAATGCGCTGATCGGGCGAGACCGGAACCGCGATCATATTGGCCGCGACACTTTCGCGCAGCCGGATACCTGCATCGAATCCGCGCTCGACGATGTCGACGAAACCTTCCTCAAGGGCCACTTCCAAAACAACGTCCGGATAATTGCGGGCGAAGCGCTCAAAGGCCGGAGCAAGAATCATCATCGCGGCCATGCGCGGCACGCTCAGGCGCACAGTGCCCGCCGGGGTCTCGCGAAAATCGTTGACGGTCTCGACCGCATGCCTGACGTCACGGAGCGCGGGTGCCAATGTCAGTAGCAGGCGCTCCCCGGCCTCGGTCGGCGACACGCTGCGCGTGGTGCGGTTGATGAGTCGGACGCCCAGGCGCTCCTCCAGATCCCGCAAAGCATGGCTCAGCGTCGACGGCATCAGGCCAAGCCGCGCCGCCGCGCGCCGAAAGCTGCGCTCTTCGGCAATCGCCACGAAGGCTGTCAGCTCCGCGAACTCGAATCCGCGCATTAATGGCCTATTGGCATCAATCTATGGGGAAAATCCTAGGTTATCACTGCCTTTCATTCAACTATAGTGCATTCCGTTCGAGACCATGCAAGCCAGGCCACCTCGAAATATCCAGCGGAACTCGATGAATCAAGGCGGCGACGCCTCCCAGGACGCGATAGGAGCCCTCCGACATGCGGAACCTGACTTGTCTTGCCACAGCAGCCATCGTGCTCTCCCTGTGTACGGCAGCGGCCCATACGACAGCGCGAGCGGAGAACACCTCGATGCATCAAACGAAAAGAACTGACAGCGCCACCGTATTCGCCACGCCCCTCCTGCGCGCGCAATCGGGCAAGGCCGAGCAACTCTCGGCGCGACTGCAATCCATTCAACACGCCACTCGTGCCGAGGAAGGAAATCTTGCCTACGACATCTTCCGCGCGGTCAAAACTCCGGACACCTTCATCGTCATCGAAGCCTGGCGCGATGCGGGAGCGCTGCAGCGGCATATCAGGACTCCGCTGATCACCGACTTCGTCGGTCGCGAGTCGCACGAGACGTTACAGGGTGGCCGCTTCGACGCCATCGTGCTGCAACCGATCGACGATCTCGTCTTCGATACCCTCCGGCCAACAGGCAAAACCAATGCCGCCGACAGGGCCAAACGCGTCTATGCCCAAGCCATTCTGCTCGCCAAAGAAGGCAAAGCCGAGGCCCTGCTGGACCAGCTGCGCGCCATCCGCAAAGGCACGCGCGGCGAGCCCGGCAATCTTGGCTACAACATCTATCGCTCGGCGGACAATCCCTTGCAATTCGTCATTTTCCAGGGCTTTGTCGATCAAGCGGCGTTCGACCAGCATGTGAAGGAACCCCATATCGCCACGTTCACCGCGCAACTCCACGAGACGCTGGCGAAGACGGACTACGACTGGTTCCTGCTCAAGGCCATCGGCGAAACGATGTACGACGAGCCAACGACTTCCCACGGTGCCGGTCAGTAGGCAAGCGTCTGCAATTCGAGAGGTCAAACGCAGATCGGGCTGCGCCGACGGCTACCCTCCGGGTTTCGCTTTGCTTTCTTCCACGCGCGATGCCGTATCGCGACAGGCGCATGGTGTCGTGGCGCTATTCCCGCCTCTGACAGAAGCCGGCTGTCCCGTCAGGTATACCCGGGGCCGCTGAGGCGCTTCCCGCCCGCACCCATCACGTATTCCATGTTCACCGAATACGGCGCGGACTCGACGAAGCCGAACTTGGCGTAGAGATGTTTCGCATCGCCGTCGGCGACCAGGGTCACGTATGCCGATTCGGGCACGTTGGCCCGCAACCACGCATCCAGCGCCGCGAGGATGCGTTTCCCCAACCCTTTGCCCTGCAACGCGGGCTGCACCGCGATATCCGCCACCGTGAACACGGTGCCGTTGTCGCCGATGATCCGGCCCATGCCGACCACTTCGTCCTCGCGCAACAGGCTCACGCCGTAGAGCGTGTTGGGAAGCCCGCGTCGCGCCGCTTCCAAGGTTTTGGGTGACAGTCCAGCCGCGACGCGCATGCGGCAATAGGTCTCCGCATCGGGAAACTGTTCGATCAGCACGATCTCTTCCAGACTCACGACGTTTTCCTATCCGGATCGGCCTGGTCGCCCTCGACCAGACCGATGTTGCTCGACGCCGCATCGTAGACCTGCCGGTCGAGCAATCCGGTCTCCTTCGCCACCAGCACCGGTACCAGCATCTGACCTGTCACGTTCGTCATCGTGCGCATCATGTCGAGGACACGATCGATCGCGTACAGATAACCGATCGTTTCCAGCGGCAATCCAGCCGCGCTCAGCACCACGGTCGCCATCACCACCGCCGTGCCCGGAACGCCGGCGGTGCCGAAACTGCCCAGTACCGAGGCAATCAGCACGATCAGGTATTGATCAGCGGTCAGAGGCGTGCCCGTGTACTGCGAGATGAAGACCGCGCACAGCGCCGGATAGATCGCGCCGCAGCCATCCATCTTGATGCTGGCGCCGAGCGGCACGGCGAAGGACGCGTAATCCTTGTTGACGCCGAGGTTGTGGGTGACCGAGCGGATCGCCGCCGGCATCGCCGCGAAACTCGACGAAGCGACGAAACCCACCTGCATCGCCGGCGCCGCGCCACGGAAGAACTTCAGCGGATTCAATCCATGCGCGAGCAGCAAACCGCTGTACACCACGATGATGTGCAGCGCGCAGGCCAGATACAGCGCGAACACGAAATTGCCGAGCGGCAGCAGCTTGCCGAAGCCGTAGGCGCCCACCAGCCCCGCGATCAGGCCGAAGGTGCCGATCGGCGTCACTTCGAGCACGAAGCGCGTGACCTGCACCATGATCTCGCTCATCTCCGCGGTGAGCTTGCGCGCGCCGGCCACGCGATCGCCGAGCTTGACCATGGCGAAACCGAGCAGTGCGGCGAAGAAGATCACCGGCAGGATCGAACCGCGGCCCGCCGCCAGCACGGTCTCGCCCGCGGCATTGGTCTTGGTGCCGATGCCGGCCAGGGCGTAGAACGGGTTCGAGGGCACCACATCCAGCAACACCTTCGCGATGCTCGGAACATCGCGCGGCGTGTAGTTGGCGTCGACGCTCAGATTCATCACACCGACGCCCGGCTGCAGCAGTGTGCCGATCGCCAATCCCACGGCAACGGCGAAGACGGCGGTGATGACGAACCACAGGAAGGTGCGTCCGCCCAGCGCCGCCACCGACTTCTGCCCGTGCAGCGACGACACGGCATTGATCACCGCGAAGAACACCAGCGGGATCGCGATCATCTTGATCAGCGTGACGTAGAGATCGCCGAGCGGCTCCAGCCAGGTCTTCGCCGCCGGCCCGAGCAGCCACCCGGCCAGCGCACCGAGCACGAAACCGCCGACCACGCGCTGCCAGAACGGGATCCTCAACCAGGCCGAGACCAGCTTCATCATTCTTGTTTCCGCACGCCGCAGACGGGGACGCTGCACGATAGCGCAGCCCCGGCCGCGGCGCAGCGTTGCCGGCGCGACACAGCGTCCAAAAGGCTGGAATGTCATCTCCAGGCGGCATAATGGCGTGCTCGCAATCCAGGACCCTTGCATGCGCACGCTGCCGATCGCCTGTCTCACCACCCTGCTGGCCGCCTGCAGCGGCAACGTACGCGAAAATGGCCCCACGCCGGCCACGGCCAACGTGGCGGCAATCGAAGTCCCCGCCGTGAAACACCCGCAAGGCGAAACCCCGGCCTGGTGGTATCGCAACGGCGCGGCGCGCGCGGCGGCCAACGGCGCCATGCGCGCTCGCGCCAAGAACGTGATCCTGTTCCTCGGCGACGGCATGAGCCTCACCACGGTCGCCGCCGCGCGCATCCTCGACGGCCAGCGCAAGGGCCAGTCGGGCGAGGAGAACCAGCTCTCGTGGGAGCGCTTCCCCGCGACGGCATTTAGCCACACCTACAACACCGACGCGCAGACGCCGGATTCGGCCGGCACCATGAGCGCGATCATGACAGGCGTGAAAACGCGCGCCGGCGTGATCAGCGTCGACGGCACCGGCAAGCGCGGCGACTGCGCGACGGCGTTGCAGCATCCCAGGCTCACCTGGCTGGAACTGGCCGACAGCGCCGGCCTCAGCACCGGCGTCGTCACCACCGCGCGCCTTACTCACGCCACGCCCGCTGCCACCTATGCGCACGTACCGGAGCGCAACTGGGAGAACGACGCCGAGATGCCCGCGGCCGCCATCGAGCAAGGCTGCAAGGACATCGCGCAGCAGTTGCTGGCACCGCGCTTCGGCTCAGGCCCGACCGTGGCCATGGGCGGCGGCCGCGGCGAATTCGCGCCCGCGACGCGACAGGATGCCGAAGACGACGACAAGGTCGGTCAGCGCCTCGACGGTCGTGACCTGATCGAGGAATGGCAGCGCGCGCATCCGCAAGGCCAGTACGTCTGGAACGCGAAGCAGTTGCAGGCCGTGCAAAACGCGTCATCGCTGCTCGGCCTGTTCAACTACGATCACATGCAGTTCGAATACGATCGTCCGCAGGACAAGGGCGGCGAACCCAGCCTCGCCGAGATGACGCGCGATGCCATCCGCATCCTGTCGCGCAATCCGAACGGCTACGTGCTGATGGTCGAAGGGGGCCGCATCGACCACGCCAACCACTACGGCAACGCCTACCGCGCGCTCACCGACACGATCGCGATGTCCGAAGCGGTGCAGGCAGCGGTGGATGCGACTTCGAACGACGACACGCTGATCATCGTCACCGCCGATCATTCGCACACGCTGAGCTTCGTCGGCTATCCGGTGCGCGGCAATCCCATCCTCGGCAAGGTGCGCGGCAGCAGCGGAGAGGACGACAACGCGGGCGACTACGCACGCGATGCCACCGGCTTGCCCTACACCACGCTCAACTACAGCAACGGTCCCGGCAACACCGGCGCCAGCAACCAGCAGCCGGCCGGGCCCAAGCGCTACGATCACGTCGCCAGCAGCTTCGAACCCGTGCAAGGCCGCCCCGATCTCACCAACGTCAACACTGAAGATCCCGACTACCTGCAGGAAGCGCTGGTACCGACGAAGGCCGAATCGCACGGCGGCGACGACGTCGGCATCTGGGCGCGCGGCCCGGGCAGCGACGCGGTGCGTGGTTCGGTGGAACAGAACACGATCTACCACTTCATCGTGCAGGCCATGCCGACGCTGCGCGCGCGCCTGTGCGCGGCCGGCGGCTGCAATGGCGACGGCGTGCCGGTGGAATTGCCGGACCCTTCCAGCTTCGTGCGCGAGGGCAAGTGAAACGGATCGTTGCGGCCTTGCTTGCAACCGCGACCGTGCTTGAACGTCTATGCCCCTACATTACGGCCTTTGAACTCTCGGTTCGTCATTCCTGCGAAAGCAGGAATCCAGTGACTTTATCGTTAACTGCCAATCGTGGAGCAAGAGGCGCTGGATTCCTGCTTTCGCAGGAATGACGAGCAAAAACAACCGCAGGACTACCCGGAGAACCCCCATGTCCCGTCTCGACAACAAAGTCTGCCTAGTCACCGGCGCCGCCAGCGGCATCGGCAAGCGCATCGCCGAGGTGTACGCCGCCAACGGCGGCAAGGTGGTGATCGCCGATCTCAAACTCGACGCCGCCGAAGCCACGGCCACCGAAATCCGCAACGCCGGCGGCGACGCGCTCGCGGTGGCGATGGACGTCACCGACGAGCAGCAGGTCGTGGACGGCGTCGCCAAGGCGGTCGCGCACTACGGCCGCGTCGATGTGCTGGTGTCCAACGCCGGCATCCAGATCGTCAACCGCATCACCGACTTCAGTCTCGCCGACTGGAAGAAGATGCTCGCCATCCATCTCGACGGCGCCTTTCTCACCACGCGCGAGTGCCTGAAGGACATGCAGAAGCGCCACGCGCAAGGCAACGGCGGGGGCGGCGCGATCATCTACATGGGTTCGGTGCATTCGCACGAAGCCTCCAAGCTGAAGGCGCCCTACGTCACCGCGAAGCACGGCCTGCTCGGCCTCGCCCGCGTGGTGGCCAAGGAAGCCGCCGAATATGGTGTTCGCGCCAATGTCATCTGCCCCGGCTTCGTGCGTACGCCGCTGGTGGAGAAGCAGATTCCCGAACAGGCCAAGGAGTTCGGCATCACCGAGCAGGAAGTGGTGAAGAACGTGATGCTCAAGGACACCGTGGATGGTGAATTCACCACCGTCGACGACGTCGCCAATACCGCGCTGTTCCTGGCCGCGTTCGAGACCAATGCATTGACCGGGCAGAGCCTGGTGGTCAGCCACGGCTGGTACATGCAATGAAACTGCTTTAGCCGGCGCTTGCGCCAGCTAAAGCCCCAAAGTTTGCTACGCAAACTTCGGGCCCCAGGCACTTTACCCCCGAATCCCCGCCGCTTCGCGGCGCCCCCTTTACCAAAGGGGGCTTTTCTCCGGAACGCAGTGAAAAACAAAAAAGTGAAAGCCAAAGTTGCGGGGCGCACGACGGTGAATATCACCTCCGCGCGCGATCCGCTCGCAGCGGTCCGTGCATCCGTCGCGAAGTATCCTTCCGTCGCCCTCGTCCTGCAGGGCGGTGGCGCGCTCGGCGCCTATCAGTGCGGCGTCTACGAAGGCCTGCACACCGCCGGCATCCGTCCCAACTGGTTCGCCGGCATCTCTATCGGCGCGATCAACGCGGCGATCCTCGCCGGCAACGCGCCCGAGCATCGTCTGGACCGGCTGCGCGAATTCTGGGAACTGATCTGCCGGCCCACGGGCGCGCTCGGCCTGCCCGCCGATGTCATTCGCCTCGCGCTGGGCCTGCTGCCAAACAGTACGTCGCCGAACAATGCGCAGCGCGATGCCTGGGTCGGCTGGATGAGCGCGATGGCGGCGCTGCTGCAAGGGCAGCGCGGATTCTTCGTCGCGCGCCATCTATCGCCCTTCCTCTATCAGGATGGCAGCGATGCCGCGGTGAGTTTCTACGACACCACGCCGTTGCGCGAAACGCTCGAGCGCCTGGTCGATTTCGACCGCATCCACGCCGACAAGTCCGTGCGCCTGACCGTCGGCGCCACCGAATCCGACACCGGCAATTTCGAATATTTCGACAGCGCCCGCACGCGTATCCGGCCCGAACACATCATGGCGTCCGGCGCGTTGCCGCCCGCCTTCGCCGCCATCGAGATCGACGGCAAGCGCTACTGGGACGGCGGCCTGGTCTCGAACACGCCGCTGGAACGCATCCTCGGCGAATGGCCGCGGCAGGACACGCTCGCGCTGCAGGTCGATCTGTGGAGCGCACGCGGCTCACGACCGCAAACCGTCATGGACGTGCTGGAACGCGTGAAGGACATCCAGTACTCCAGCCGCACCCGTCGCGGCACCGATCTGGTCGCACGCATCCAGCAATTGCGCGCAGCGTTGACGGAACTGATCCAGACCCTGCCCGACGGCAAGGTGCCGGAACACCTGCAGAACACGCTCGCGCCCTATCTCGACGACCGCGTCTACAACATCATCCAGCTGATCTATCAGGCCAAGCCGCTCGAGGAGCAGTTCAAGGACTACGCCTTCGCGACCACCACCATGCGCCAGCACTGGGACAGCGGCCTGCAGGACATGACGCGGACGCTCGAGCATCCGGCGTTCTTCGCCCTGCCCGATCGCAGGCGCGGCGTCGCCACGCACGACGTCCATCGCGTGATGGACCGCCTGGAGCAGAACGGATCGGCCTTTGCGGACGGCGGCTGATGCGCCGCCGCCAAGCCGTTTCTCCAGTCATTTCACTAGGGTCGGCCCCAGATTACGTGGGGTAAAGGATCGCGGTAGGTTCATGGCATCCAATGCCTCCGGGTGCCCGCCATGTCCGTCCCTCCGAGTTATTTCCCGCAGCAGCCACCTCCGCCCCCACCTCCGCCGCCCCCGCGCGAAGATCCGCCCACCAGCCCCTACGCGCCCGGGCTCAGCCCCAGCGACGACGTGCAGCGCGGCGACAACCAGTTCCAGCTCGGCATCGAAGGGCCGGACCCGAATCTGGCCGTCGGCGGCAGCCATGATCAGCAGGAAGGCCAGCGCGACAAACTGCTGGCGCTGGCGACGCTGGCGCTAGGCAGCTACACCACCGGCCACACACCCGCCACGCCGCGCGTGCCCAACGATGGGCAGGTCGAGGACATCCTCAACGGACTCAATCCGAACCCGCCGATCGGCACCGATGGCGAGGAAGTCACCCATGCGGTCTATCAGAGCCAGATTCCGAACGCGACCGCCGCGGAAGGCTACGACCACTTCGTCAACAATCCCAACGAAGTCTTCAATGCCGGCGGCATGGAAATCCGTCCGCCGACCGATCGCCTCGAGGATGGCGGACGCTACATGCTGGAGATCGGCACGCCGGTGCCGACGTGGCTGCCGGTGCAGATCAATCTCGATCCGGCCAGCAACGCGATCAGCATCCAGACGCTCGACGGCCACGTGCTGCGCGGCGAACAGACCTTCACCTTCACCGATGACGGCAACGGCGGCGCGGTGCTGACGCAGGACGCCCGCTTCCAGGCCAGTTCGCGCCTGCCGGAGGAACTGCAGCAGATCACGCCCATCGCCACCGGCCAGCACATCGCCTGGCAGAACGCGCATCAGGAAATCTACGGACAGTTCAACGGCGATCCCGACTTCAAGGGCATCGGCACCGATTTCTCGCCGGGCAACCTGCTCGAATCCTGGGGCCAGGCCCTGGGCAACGTGATCAAGGACCCGGGCAATGCCGCGGATGTCGGCGTCGATGTGGTCGGCGAGCTGGCCAACTTCGGCGTCGACGGTCTCGGCAGCGGCATCGATACCGCGTTCGACTATCTCAACATTCCCGGCGGCGACACGATCCAGGACGCCTTCGATTCCGCTGGCGACCTGATCAGCAATATCGCCGACAAGATCGGGGATGGTGCCGAAGCCGTCATCGACTTCGTCAATCCGTTCGATTGATGCTTTCTTTCCGGGCCCGCGCCGTCATTTCGGCGCGGGTTTCTTTTTGCCTGCCGTAATAGTGCTCAGAACGGTTTGGCGAGCACCAGATAGATCACGACCAGCACCAGCACCACCGGCAGCTCGTTGAACCACCGCAGCGTCTTCGACGACGGCAGCGACTTGCCCGCCGCCGCGCCTTTCAACCAGCGTCCGGCGAAAATGTAATGCCCCAGCAGCAACACCACCACCGCGAGCTTGGCATGCAGCCATCCGCCGGTGATGTGGAAATACAGCCACAACACCAGCCCCAGCACGACGGCGAAGCCGAACATCATGTGGCCGAAGCGGTACAACCGCTGCCCCATCAGCAGCAGACGTTCGCGCACCGCGGCCGAATCGCCGACCTCGGCCAGATTGACCAGGATGCGCGGCAGATAGAACACCGCCGACATCCAGGCGATCACGAACAGCATGTGGAAGGTCTTGACGAGGAAATAGGCGTGTTGCATGGCGGTTTTCCACAATAGTGCATGCATTAGCATGACATGAGCCGATCGATGCGGTCGTGCACGCCATCCGCATCGCGCCGCATTGCGGCCGTACTGCAGCCGCTCTGAAATCGGGAGGCCTGCGGATCGGATCGTTCCAGGGATCGTCCTTTACCTCAAGCGCACTTGAGGTCGCAGAATGCCGCGCATCGTTACGACGCCGCGTCTTTCGCCATGAATCCCATCGCCATGAATTTGCGCAACAACGCCCCAATCCCCGCCGCCCCCACAGCACGTGCTGCCGGGCCCGCGTCTGTGATCGTCGCGCGCACCGACTGGACGGCTGTCGCCACGGTGTTCACCGCCGGCCTCGTCGCCGCGCTGCAGGTCGGCAAGACCGCGATCGCATTGCCCGCGCTCAGTGCCGATCTCGGCCTGGATCTGCGCGCCGGCGGCTGGGTGATGGCGGTGTTCGGCGTGCTCGGCCTCGTCGCCAGCGTGCCTGCGGGCTCGCTGGCGGCGCGCCTGGGCGACAAGACGCTGCAGGTCGTCGGCCTGTTGGCGATGGCCTTCGGCAGCCTGCTCGGCAGTTTCGCGCACACGTTGCCGATGCTGCTCGCCTCGCGAGTGCTCGAAGGCGCGGGCTTCCTGCTGTTCGCGGTGGCCGGCGCCAGCGTGCTGCAACGGCTGTCGCGACCGGAGGATCGCAACCTCGTGTTCTCGATCTGGAGTTGCTACATGCCGGCCGGCATGGCGATCGCGCTCGCCACCGGCGCCCTGCTCGACGGCTGGCGCGGTTTCTGGATCATCAACGCGGCGCTGTGCGCCGCCGCCGCCGTGCTGCTCGCCTTCGGTGTGCGCGCGCAACAGGCTACGATCAAGCCGCCACGGTGGCGTGCGATCGCGCGCGACACCCTCACCGTCGCCACCGCGCGTGGCCCGCTGCTGCTGGCGCTGGCGTTCGCGATGTACGCGCTGCAGTTCTACGCGATGCTGAGCTTCCTGCCGACGCTGCTGATGGAGCGCATGCAGGCCTCGACGTTCACGGCGGGACTGCTGAGCGCGATCGCCGTCGGCTCCAACGTGATCGGCAATCTCGCCAGCGGATTGCTGCTGCGTCGCGGCGTGCCGCGCTGGTCGCTGATGGCCATCGCGAGCGCGACGATGGCTGTGTGCGCGATCGGCGTCTTTGCCTCCGGCCTGCCACCAATCACCCTGTTCGCACTGGCCGTGCTGTTCATGGCGGTCGGCGGAATGCTGCCGTCCAATGTGATGGGCGGCGTGGCGCAGTTGATGCCGAGCCCGGCTATGGTCGCGGTCGCCACGGGGCTGGCATTGCAAGGCAACTATCTCGGCCAGGTCAGTGGCCCCGCGCTGTTCGGCAGCATCGTGCAGAGCACGGGCTGGCCGGCGGCATCGATTCCCGTCGTCGCGGCGGCGGTGGTCGGGGTGGCGGCCGCCTTCGGATTGCGGCGCTCGTTCACGGGCACGCAAGGCTCGCGATAATCAGGTCGCGCGATAACGAACCCGCGCGACAAGGTATCTTGTCGCGATGACCAAACGCTACGACCGCAACTACTTCGATCGCTGGTACCGCCGCGGCGGCATCGGCGGAAAACAACGCCTCGCGCGCAAGGTGGCCGTGGCCGTCGCCACCGCCGAATACCATCTCGAACGGCCGCTGCGCACCGTGCTCGACATCGGTTGCGGCGAAGGCGCCTGGCGCGCGCCGCTGCTCAAGCTGCGGCCGAAGGCGAGCTACCTCGGCTTCGACAGCAGCGAATACGCGATCACGCGCTACGGGCGCCGCCGCAACCTGCGCTTCGCGCAGTTCGGCGACTTCGCGCAACTGCGTCCGTGCGCGCCGGTCGACCTGCTGATCTGCAGCGACGTCATGCATTACCTCGACACGCGCGAACTGGCCCGCGGCCTGCCCGGCCTGGCCGAGCTGTGCGGCGGCGTCGCCTTCCTCGAAATCTTCGCGCGCGAGGACGAGACCGAGGGCGACAACCACGACTACCAGCCGCGCCCGGCTTCTTTCTATCGGAGGCATTTCGCCGCGCTCGGGTTCAAGCCGCTCGGCTCCCATTGCTGGCTCTCCCCGACCCTGGCGGAGGGCGCCACGGCGCTGGAAGTGCCGGGCTGAAAGTCCTGACAGGTTCTTGAAAGCATGAATAGTGCGATCCTGTCGGCGTCCCACCAACCTGAATACGCCTCCTCGTATCCGCGACATCCCGGACCCGATCCGTTATGCTGCGATGCAGCATCCACCAAAGAGTTGCCCATGCTCTATCAGCTGCATGAACTCAACCGCGCCTGGATGGCCCCGCTTACCTACTGGGCCGAAGCCAACGCACGCGTGTTCTCGGCACCCGACAGCTGGCTCTCGGCCCTGCCCGGCGCCTCGCGCATCGCCGCCGGCAACGAGCTGCTGTACCGGCTGGGCAAGGATTACGAGAAGCCGGAGTTCGGCATCCACGCCGTCAAGGTCGACGAGTTCGACGTGCCGGTGATGGAAAAGGTGGCGCTGGAGAAACCGTTCTGCCGTCTGCTGCGCTTCAAGCGCTACACCGACGATGTGTCCAACATCAAGGACATGAAGAACGATCCCACGGTGCTGGTGGTCGCGCCGCTGTCCGGCCACCACTCCACCCTGCTGCGCGACACCGTGCGCACGCTGCTGCCGGAGCACAAGGTCTACATCACCGATTGGGTCGACGCGCGCATGGTGCCGAAGGAACACGGCACGTTCTCGCTCGACGACTACGTCGCCTACATCGAGGAATTCATCCGCTTCATCGGCACCGACGACCTGCATGTAATGAGCGTGTGCCAGCCGACCGTGCCGGTGCTCGCCGCGGTGTCGCTGATGGCCGCGCGCGGCGAACCGACGCCGAATTCGCTGGTGATGATGGGCGGCCCGATCGATCCGCGCGAGAACCCGACCGCGGTGAACAACCTTGCCACCGAGAAACCGCTGTGGTGGTTCGAGACCAATGTCATCCACACCGTCCCGGCCAACTATCCCGGCCGCGGACGACGCGTCTATCCCGGCTTCCTGCAGCATGCCGGCTTCATGGCGATGAACCCGGAACGCCACTTCCAGTCGCACTGGGACTTCTACCAGGATCTGGTGAAGGGCGATCTCGAGGACGCCGCTTCGCATCGCCGCTTCTACGACGAATACAACGCCGTGCTCGACATGCCGGCGCGCTATTACCTCGACACCATCCAGACCGTGTTCCAGGAATTCAAGCTGCCGCGCGGCGCCTGGGACGTGAACGGCGAACGCGTGAAGCCGTCGGCGATCCGCGGCACCGCGTTGATGACCATCGAGGGTGAACTCGACGACATCTCCGGCCAGGGCCAGACGCGCGCCGCGCACAAGCTCTGCACCGGCATCGCCGAAAGCGATCGCCTGCATCTCACCGCGAAGGGCGCCGGACATTACGGCATCTTCAGCGGCCGCCGCTGGCGCGAGCAGGTCTATCCGCAGGTGCGGGAATTCATCGCCGCGCATTCTTCGCAGCCCGCCAAGCGGCAGGCCGCGAGTGACGATGGCAAGGTGACGCCGATCAAGCGCAAGTCTACGGGCTGAGCCGGGTCCCTTCCCCCGTCATCCCAGCGAAAGCTGGGACCCATTTTGCCGTTGCTGTTGCTTCTTCATGCCCCTGGAGGATGTTGGGTGCAGGAAAAACAACATGGATCCCAGCTTTCGCTGGGACGACGGATTCTGGAACGGTCGAGACTACCGCCAAGCCGGAATCCTCAGGGCTTCACCGTCTCCACCGGCTTCGTATCGTCACGCGACAGCGGCAACACATCCTGCACCAGATGCATGAGCACCCGCCCGGGCTCCTCCATCAGCGGCATATGCGCCGAATCCTCGAACCAGACCAGCTTCTTGAACGGCGCGCGCACCGTCTTGAACCATTCGGCGGCCAGCTCCGACGATACGCTCATGTCGTGCCGCCCTTCGAAAAGCACCAGCGGCACCTTCAGCGTCGTCTTGTCGCGAAGCGAGTACTGCATCAGTTGCGGCCATAGCGCCGCCAGGCTGGATTCGAGACCGGCATCGAGCGCCTTCACTTCCGCCAGCGTGTAATCGGGACTGAGCGCGACCGTGTCCATGTAGTCGTTGCTGCGGCCGCGCCAAAAGAATCCGTTCGCCCAGCTCTCCAGATGCTTGCGCTGCAACCGCAGTTTCTCCAGTGCGTGCTTCGGATCATCGCCGGGATACGGCGCGAGCGCTTCCAGCTCGCGCACGGCATCGGCATTCTTGCGCTGCCGCGCCATGTCCAGCAGCTGGCGATAGCCCAGCGATTCGCTGGCCTGCATATCCACCACCTGCCCCATGCCGACGTAAACGCTGAACCACTCCGGATGCCGCAGCGCGAGTTCCGCACCCAGCACACTGCCCCAGGAATGCCCCAGTAGCACGATGCGGTCGCGATGATAGGTGCGTCGCAGGTACGTCACCACTTCCTCTGCGTCGGTGATCATGCGCGGCATGGTCAACGTCGGCGTCACCGCCGCGGCGTCGTTGGCCGCGTAGGTGCGACCGGCGCCGCGCTGGTCCCAATGCACGACGGTGAAAAACTCCTCCCACGTGTCCGTGTAGCGGTAGGCGACCGGTGACATCACGAAGCCCGGACCGCCGTGCAGGAACAACAGGATCGGGGCGTCGCGATGGCGCCCACGCACCGTGATCGCCTGCGGGATGCCGCCGATCTCCACCATGCGCCGCTCGTCGAGGCCATCCTCGGTGACGATGCGCCGTGTCTCGGCGAAACTTTTTCGCGCGAGGGACGCGTCGGCCGGCTCTTTGGCACCAGCCGCCATCGCGCACGAGATCAGCAGCGACATGAGAACAAACTTCATGCCGCGCACCCGAAACCGCTCGCTCACGCGCGCACCAGCAAATGCTTGGCGATCAAGCCATGCACCTTGCCGATGCCGCGCGACAGATGCAGCGTGAGGAAGAACAACAACACGCCCACGATCAGGCACAGCGGCAGCATCCAGGCCGCCAAGGTCGTGGTCACACCGTCGCCCGAGAAGAGCGCCAGCGGCCAGCCGCCGCTGGTATCAATGGAGCCGAAACCGATCCAGACCAGCACCGGCACCGCGACGCAGGCCAGCGACAGGGCGATCAGGATGATCGCGACGCTGAAATAGAACGTGCCCAGCGGCTGCATCAACAGGAAATACAGCATCGTCGTCCAGGTGCGCGGGTCGGTGAACATCTCGCCGATGCGGCTTAATAAGGACTTCTCGCGATCCACGTAGACTGGGCGCCTCGGCATGCGTTCGCCCAGCATCACCTCGACGATGCGTCCTTCCACCAGCGACAGCACCCGCACCGAGGCGAAGAACAGGATCACGAACGGAATGCCGATAATCAGGATCGCCAATCCCAGGGACAGCGCGGCGCCCGTCGTCACCCAGGTGAAGTAGAAAATGCCGGTCACCAGCGACAACAGCATGTAGAACAACGCGGCATAGGCGCGCGGATCGGCCACCACGCCGAAGAAGCGCCCGAGCAGCGAACGCTGTTTCGGCGGCCGCGGCGGACGCAGCGCCGCCTGCACCTTCACCTCGGTGTCGCGATAGATGTCGGCCACTTCCTCCGGCGCGCCATAGCTCGAGGCCACCGCCGCGATCACTTCGGCTTCCGACTTGCCCGGGTTCTCGGCCAGTTCCGAGCGCAGATATTCCTCCGCGTCGTACAGCGCGTCCTGCAGCAGTGCCGGATCGGCCCCCGTCAGTGCATGGCGCAGCTGTTCGAGATATTCGGGGATGCTCCTCGGCAGTGATTCGCCGGAAGGTGTTGAGTTGGCGGTGTTCATGGAATCAGTTCCCCAAGAATGGAATCGACGGAATCACGGGTCGCGCGCCAGGCTTCGGCCCAATCATGCAAGGTGCTGCGTCCTGCGTCGGTGATGCGGTAATAGCGGCGCGGCGGGCCGGACAAGGACGGTTCGACGAAGCTGTCCAGCAGACCGGCCGCGCCCAGATTGCGCAACACCGGATACAACGCGCTCTGCTTGCCGCTCAGCACCCCATCACCGAAACGTTCCAGCCGCTTGGCGATCTGGTAGCCGTACATCGGCTCGCGCGCCGTGCCCAGTACCGCGAGCAAGGCCAACGACACGGTGCCGGCGCTCAACTCCTTCTGGAACTTCTTCAACTGGCCGTCGGCTTCGCCCATGTCCCTCACCCAGCCTGCCCCTGTCAGGCTTGGGGAGGATGCTATTGCTAACTTCGGTATAGCGAATGTGCCGGTAGTCATATCAGCGACTTAGCCGTCGATTCCGGGCCTCAAGCCCCAATTCGGCCCCGACAAGCCGGGGCGATGCGTTTCACCGGGCGCTGGCGCGGCGTTTACACTCGCCAGTTCTCACCACCCGCAGTCCGAGGTGCCGTCGATGCGTTTCGCCCCGCTCGCTTTGCTGATCGCTTCCCTGCTGACCACCACCTCGGTGCTCGCGCTTTCCCGGGAGGAAACGCCGCCCAAGCCAAAGACAATGCAGGAACTGCTCGAAGCCTCGAAGCCCGGCGACTGGCGCACGCTCGACCCGGCGCGCACGCTGTACCTGGAACTCGACAGCGGCCGCGTGATCATCGAGCTGGCATCCGATTTCGCGCCGGAACACGTCGCCAACATCCGCACACTGGCGAAGGAACACTACTGGGACGGCCTGAGCATCCTGCGCTCGCAGGACAACTACGTCGTGCAATGGGGCGATCCCGCCGAGGAAGGACAGCCGCACAAACCGCTTGGTGGCGCCAAATCGCATCTGCCGGCCGAGTTTGAACGCGCCAGCGACGGCATCGCCTTCCACGCGTTGCCAGACAAGGACGGATGGGCGGCCCAGGTCGGATTCTCCGAAGGCTTCCCCGCGGCACGCGATCCGAAGGAAAAGAAGATCTGGCTGGCTCACTGCTACGGCGCGGTCGGCGCCGGCCGCGACGTCGCCGCCGATTCGAGCACCGGCGCGGAACTTTATGTGGTGACGGGGCAATCACCACGCGCGCTCGATCGCAACATCACCCTCGTCGGCCGCGTCGTGCAGGGCATGGAACTGCTCAGCGTGATGCCGCGCGGCACCGGCCCGCTGGGCTTCTACGAGAAGGCCGAGCAGCGCGCGCCGATCAAGGCGGTCAAACTGGCCTCCGAAGTGCCGGAATCCGAGCGCACCGCCCTCGAAGTGCTGCGCACCGACACGCCTTTCTTCGACAGCGTGGTCGAATCCCGCCGCAACCGCCGCGACGACTGGTACAAGCGCCCGGCCGGCCATATCGACCTGTGCAACGTGCCCATTCCCGTGCGTGCCCCGGTACGCAAGCCGCCCGCGTGAGGAATCGTCGGCGCCTCAGGCGCCGCGCTTGTCGCCTGTTCCGTTGAGCACCTGGTGCTGGAACAGGCACATGCGGATCACGCTGTGGTAGCGGCCGTCGCTGAAGAATTCGTCGATCAGCACGCCTTCCCGCTGGAAACCGCATTTCTCATAGATGCGGATCGCGGCGACGTTGTCGATGTCGACGAGCAGATACAACTTGTAGAGATTGAGCACACGGAACGCATAGTTGATCGCCAGCCGTGTCGCCACACTGCCGTAGCCGCGGCCTTGACGCTCGGGCGCGATCATCACCAGGAATTCGGCACGCCGATGCAGATGATCGATCTCCACCAGCTCGACCATGCCGGCACGCTCGCCCTCGCCGCCCATGCCCTCGCCGCGCTGACTGCGCGGCTCGAGCTCGACGATGAAGCGGCGTTCGCTCTGATCGTGGATGTGCTTGCTATAGAGCTGTTCCAGCTCGACGAAGGATTCGTACGGTTCCTCGAACCAGTAGCCCATCGCGCTGCGATTGTTGTTGAGCTCGTGCACGAAGTGCAGATCGCCGCGTTCCAGCGGCCGCAGTGAAATCTTCGGAGCAGTGGTCTTGCTCATGTCCGCTACTCTAGCGCAATGCTGTGACGGCTTGGAGAATGCCGTGCCGTTCAGCGGCGGCAGTTCGGAGGCCAGTCCTTTCGCGGGTTCGGTACGAGATCGACGAGGAAGAACTCGCCTGACCGCTCCCCGTCAGCCTGCGCGAACAGAAGCCGGTCGCCTTTCGGCGACAACAGCGGCCCGACCTGGAAAACATCGCCTCGCGCGGGCACGCGCCCCTGTTCCACCCACTTGCCCTTGCGCAACGCGAAGCGATACAGGTGCGAACGATCGCCACGATCGGCCACGACCACCATTGCGCGTCCGTCACGCGAGATTTCGGCTTCGTATTCATAGGCGGATGTGCTGACCGGCGCGCCTGCGTTGGCCACCATCCATGTTCCGTCGGACTTCGGTATGGCGAAGTAGATGTCGCCCTGCCCCAACCCGCCCGCACGATTGGAACCAAACACCAGACGGCCATCTGCGAGCGCGCGTGGCAACAGTTCGGAACCCGGCGAGTTCACCGGCTCCGGCAGACGCCGCGGCTCGCCCCAGGCGCCATTGCGTTCGCGCTCGACATACCAGATATCCAGATCCTCGCCGCCGCTCGCCGCATGATTGTGTCGCGACGAGACGTAGTAGAGCCGCTTACCGTCCGCGGTCACGAACGGATCGGATTCGAGGATCGGCGGTTTCGCGGCGAAAGGCGGTGCCACTGGCGTCGACCAGGCACCGTCGACACAGCGCGACCACAACAGATGGTAATTGCCGAAATTGCGATCCGCTCGAAAGAAATACATCTCGCGCCCATCCGGCGTGAACGTCGGCGAGGATTCGTAGTCCGATGTCGAAATCGCCGGCGGCGTCCACCGTTGCGCGGCGGCGGACGTTTTCTTCTCCGCATGCAGCGATCCCGTGGTGGCGATGCACGAAAGCATCGCCACCACGAGAAGTTTCATCCGCTTCACCCGAGTCTCCCGATGAAACGTCTTGCCAAGACCGTCAGAACTTGTACCAGAAGCGCGCGAAGTAAGCCCGGCCATTGAGACCGAATTGCACGCTCTCGTAGACATGCCCGTTGTCGGTCTCGTTCGGATCCTGCTTGGTCGGGAACACGTCGAAGATGTTGGTCGCACCCACCGTCAGCTTGGCCCGCTCGTTGAAGGCATAGGTGAGGCTGAGATCGGCCGAGGTCTTGGCCTTGTAGTGCTGGTTCGGCACACCACCCGCCGTGCCCGAGAACGTGCCCAGCGTCTGCGATCCGAAATAGATCACCTTCAGGTTCGGATTCCACGCACCGTAGGTGTAGTCGAATCCGATCACGGCCTTCGTGCGCGGCGCACCGTTCTCGATGAAGAGACGATCGCGCTCCGGCAGGAAGGTGTCCTCGCGTCCAGCCAGTGCCGCCGGCAGGTTCACCTTGGTCACCTCGGTCTTGTTGTAGCTGGCGCCAAGGTAGCTATTGAGTTTGCCGCCCCACAGCTCGGCATCGTGCGTCAGCGTCAGGTCCACGCCTTGCGTCTTGGTGTCCACGGCATTGGCGAAGAAGCGCGCCGAGCCGACCTGCAATTCCTGCAGGATCGGCGCAATCGGATTGTCCGGGTCATCCGCCCTGAAATCGCCACCCAGCACCACGCGATCGTCGATGTCGATGCGATAGGCGTCCAGTGTCAGCGACAGGTTGTCGTTCGGCGTCCAGGTGAAGCCGAGCGTGGCGCTCTCGGAGGTTTCCTCCTTGAGCTGCGGAAGGCCGGCCAACCGCACCAGTTCGCTGTCATTGGCCGCGATCACGATGTCCTCAGGCGTGCCGCTGGCGAACTCGGTGATCGTCGAGGAGAAATACTTCTGCTGCAGCGACGGCGCGCGGAAACCGGTGCTCACCGAGCCGCGTAGCAACAAATTGTCGGTGGCACGAAACGCCAGCGCCAGCTTGCCGTTGACCGTGGAGCCGAAGTCGCTGTAGTCCTCGTAGCGCACCGCGGCGGCGATCAGCAAACGTTCGGTGGCGTCGAGTTCGACGTCGACATATCCCGCCCAGCTGTCGCGGCTCTTGTCCGTGACGTCGCCCGGCTGGAACCCAGGAAATCCCTGGCTTCCCGGATTGCCACCGCCGGCACCGTCGTAATCGGCATAGGAACCCGGAACGCCGGCGCGAATGCGGTAATTCTCCTCGCGACGCTCGACGCCGAAGGCCACGTTCAATCCTTTCATCACGCCATCGAAATAGCGCGAGACATCGAAGTTGGTGGTGTTCTGCTCGAACGAAAACCCGCCCGCGTCGAAACTGTCGGGGCTGACGCCGCGACCGCCGTTCTGCAGATCGAGATTGGCGATGGAAGCGTTGATCGTGTGGTTGATGGTGTAGCGCAGCTCGTTGTAGCCGTAGGTATGCGACAGATCCCAATGCCAGGCACCGGCGTCACCGCGCGCGCCGAGGATGGCGTAGCGGTCCTCCAGGTCACCGTCGATGAAGGGCACGAAGCCATCAGGATACATCGCCGCCGAGTTGCGCGAAGGAATGTCGTCGGAACCGATACCGCCACGCGCGAACGCCGCCGAGGACGCGGCGCGGCTCTGGATGCCGGCGGTGAGATAGGCCTCGCTGGATTCACCGAGCGGCATGTCGCCGTTGAGGTAGACGGTTTTGTTCTTGACCTTGCTGTCGCCGATGATGCGCAGCGGATTGACGTCGGTCGAGCGGTTGGAGCGGCCGCGATCCTGCCATTCACCGGTCACCGACAGGCCGCCGCCCATCGAGAATTCCAGGCCGCAATACGCAGACGCCAGCCAGTTGTCACCGTCGCCGCGCGAATACTGGCCCCAGCCGACGATCGTCTCGCATCCGGGCCGGCGCTTGAGCGCGATGTTCATCACACCGGCGATGGCGTCGGAACCGTACTGCGCCGCGGCGCCATCGCGCAGGATCTCGACGCGATCGATCGCCAGCAGCGGAATCGCATTGAGATCGGTGCCGGTATTGCCGCGATTGCGCGCGCCGTAGATGTTGACCAGCGAGACGGTGTGATGGCGCTTGCCGTTGACCAGCACCAGCGTCTGGTCGGAGCCGAGGCCACGCAACGCGGCGCCATCGATCAGGTCGGCACCATCCGCGCCGGTCTGGCGGGTGGAAGTGAAGGAAGGGGTGGTGTATTGCAACGTCTGCGCCAGATCGAACTGCGCGCCCTGCTCGGCCGCCTTCTCCATCGGGATCACGTCCACCGGCACCGGTGTTTCCGTGTCCGAAGAACGCTGCACACGACGCGAACCCAGCACGCTGACGGTGCCGAGCGTTTTCGCCTGCGTCTCCTCTCCCTGCGATGCCGCGGCTGCGGCTTCCTGCGCTGCTGCCGGTGCCGCCATGGCGGCGGCGATCAATCCGAGGGTCAACGTTCCCGCCCCACGGCCCGCCTTGCGAATCGACCTCATGCCACTCTCCCCGATGGAAAAAAATCCCCCCGGGGATGCAGCCTAACGAAGTTTTTGCAGATTGTCCCGGCGCGACCGCCCGTACGGCCTGCCAACACCAGCCATCACACCGGCTTAGCCCTACCGTGCCTAGCCTGCGACCACCCCACGATGGACGAGGTCAGGACATGTCCCTGCTCCGCATTCGACTCACCGGCAGCGACGATACCGTGCGCGCGGTGATGAACCTGCTGCAAAGCCTGGACGGCATCGAGCACGTGGAGGAGATCGACGATCTGATGCCGCACATGGACGATGCCGATTCCAGCTCCGCCGGACTCAGCGACGTCGAAGGGCCGCAGGTCCATGAGATCGAAATCGACGTGCCCAATCCTTCCACCGAGCGCAAGGTCCGCGACGCGATAGAAGTGCTGGCGTTCGATCTCGATGCGCTGGTCGAATTCGAGAACGACGAGGACGAGTGAGTCCGGAGCGGATCGGCACGCACCACTTGGGCCGCCCGAACCCGTTACACGTCACCGCGGCGAAACCAGAGCGGTGTGCGATGAGTCTCGCTTACTTATGCTTGCGCCTGCGTATCCGTCGCACCACGATCACCAGCACGGTCAGCAACACCGCCAGCGGAATCAGGAACGCGAACGCGCGAATCAGCCATGCCGTGCCCGAGGACAGGATTTCTCCGAAATCGCGGAACGCCTGTCCGATCTCGCTACGACCGCTCTCCCCGCCCGGCGGCTGGAAGTTCAAGGTCAACAGCTGCGTATCGATCCTGCGCTTGTGCTGCGCGCCTTCCTGCTCGGCCGCTTCCAGCTGTGCTTCGGATTCCGCGATCTGCTTCGACAGCGCGATCATGTCGGCGACGGCGAGATCGCGGCGTTCCTGGAATTCCCGCAAGCGTTCGAGTTCCTTGCGCAGCCGCGTCTGCGCGACGTTGTTGTCGCGCACGACCACGGCCAGATCCTCGGCACGCGTGCTGCGATTACCCAGTTCGGCGTCCGCGCTGGCCAGCTTGATCATCGGTTCGACACCCGCCGGTACGATCCGCACCGTCAGGCTGCCGCCCGGCATCACGTCACCACCGCGCTGGCTGACGTTGAGAACGACGCATTCGCCGAACTTGCTGTTGTTGCAGGCGGCCTGCGCGACCTGAAGGCGGGCCGGAATCTCGCCGGCGGGCAGGCGGATCTCGACATCGTGCTCGTAGGCCAGCATGGCCTTTTCGCGAGCGGTGCTCGCCGCACCATTCGCGGCGGCATCCGCCATCGCCACTTCGCGCATCGGAGCGGAAGGAGCTGCCGCATAGCCTCCACCCAGCGCCGCCGATTCATCACTCTTGCTGCAAGCGACGAGCAAGCCCATCGCTAGCAACGGTACGACCCACTTCACCGTGTCGCGCACTTTGTTCTCCCGAAGTCCACGCCTGATGGCGCACCGCCACTGCCAACGTTCGATACCGACGAACGGGGTTGCCCACTCCTGTTGGTTCGCATGGGCCGAGGCCATCCGCGCCCGGATCGCCACCACCTCTCCCCCAGGGATATCGGAACAATCAAACGGCATTTCAGGAATGCTAGTAGCTGGCACCATCGAAATGCGTCACCTTCACGGCCGACAGATCGACTTCCGGCAGGCAACGCAGGTTCACCATCATCATTCTGGCGCCCGTCTTCGGATTCTCGGCTTCGCTGAAAGGCGCAACGCCGCATTTCGGACAGAAATGATGCTGGATGTGATGCTTGTTGAAGGTATAGGTGCCCATCTCGGTTTCCGGCGTCGTCAACGTCAGCGCTTCGCGCGGGAACGCGGCGAGCAAGGCGCCTTTCCGGCGGCACATCGAACAATTGCAATCGATCGCTTCATCGACCTTGCCGGCGTCGCCGTCGAGATCGAAAGCGATCGCGCCGCAATGGCAGCTCCCCTGATATTTCATGATGCCCTCTCCAGCAAGTCATGGGGCTTACAAGATACGCTTTCGGACTTCCGGTCGCACCTATTGCACTTGCGCGCCGCGCACGCGCTGCCGCAGGCTATCGGCCGCGCGCCGGCGCTCGCGTCCGCGCCCCATTCGTCGCTTCCGGAACCTGCAATGCATAAACATTTGTTGCCTCTCGCCCTTCTGACCGTCGCGCTGGCCGCTTGCCAGCCGCAATCCCAGAATGCCGCGCCCGCCGATAGCGGGAAGCCCGAATCCGCCACAGCCGCGCAGCCTTCGCAGGCCGATCGCGCTTTCGCCGATCTCTCCAAGCGCTGGCTCGAAGGCTGGCTGCAGTTGAACCCGATCAATGCCACCCAGGTCGGCGACCATCGCTTCGACAGTGAAGTCGACGACCTCAGCGCCGCCGGCCGACAGAAGGCGCTGGATTTCAACAAGAAACTCATCGCCGAACTGGATGCCATCGACGCCAAGCAACTTTCGCGCGAGAACCAGGTCGACGCACTGATCCTGCGCAACCAGCTGCAGGGCGACATCTGGAGCACCGAAACCCTGCAGAGCTGGGCCTGGGATCCGCAGATCTACAGCGGCCTGGCGGGCGGTGCGATCTACAACCTGATGGCGCGCGAATTCGCGCCGATTCCGGAGCGGCTGAAGTCCGCGACCGTGCGCATGGGCAAGATCCCGGAATTGTTCGCGCAGATGCGCGAGAACCTCGATCCCGCGCGCGTGCCCAAGATCCACGCCGAAACCGTGGCGAAGCAGAACAACGGCCTACGGGAACTGATCGACCAGTTCATCACGTCAAACGCCGACAAGCTCTCGGGCGATGATCGCAAGAAGCTCGACGACGCGGTGGCCGCCCTGCGCAAAGCCGTCGCCGAACAGCAGACCTGGCTCGACAAGACGCTCGTTCCCAACGCCAAGGGCGACTTCCGCATCGGCGCGGCGAACTACGATCAGAAACTGAAGTTCTCGCTCAATTCAGCGCTCTCGCGCACCGAAATCCGCCAGCGCGCCGAAGCCGAGATGAAGCGCGTGCGCGAGGAAATGTACGGCATCGCGCAGACGGTGTTGAAGGACAAGCCCACCGCGCCCGAGATGCCGGCGCAGCCCACGCCCGAGCAGCAGCAGAAGGCGATCGAGGCCGCGCTCGAACTCGCCTATCAAGAGCATCCCAAGCGCGACCAGGTGGTCGATTTCGCCAAGGAAACGCTGGCGCAGGCGACCGCCTTCACGCGCGAGAAGAATCTCGTCACCGTACCGAACGATCCGGTCAAGATCATCCTGATGCCGGAATTCCAGCGTGGGTTCTCCGTGGCCTACTGCGATTCTCCCGGCCCCCTCGACAAGGGCCTGGACACTTACTACGCGATTTCCCCGATTCCGGACGATTGGAGCGACGAGCAGGTCGAATCGTTCCTGCGCGAATACAACAATCGCATGATCCACCTGCTATCGATCCATGAAGCGATGCCCGGGCATTACCTCGAGGGCGCGCACTCGGCGCAGTTCCCCTCGACGCTGCGGGCGGTACTGCGCTCGGGCCTGTTCGCGGAAGGCTGGGCGGTCTACACCGAAAAGATGATGACCGATGCCGGTTATCTCAACGGCGACCCGCTGTTCAAGCTGGTGCAGCTGAAGTTCTATCTGCGCACGATTTCCAACGCCATCCTCGACCAGGGCGTGCATGTGGACGGCTGGACGCGCGAGCAGGCGATGGAGCTGATGACCAAGCAGGCGTTCCAGCAGGAACGCGAAGCGGCCGGCAAGTGGGTACGCGCGCAATTGTCGTCGACGCAGCTGCCGACATATTTCGTCGGCGTGCAGGAACACTTCGACACCCGCAAGGCGGTCGAGGCCAAGCTCGGCGACAAGTTCAACCTGAAGGCCTACAACGACAAGGTGCTGTCCTACGGTGCGCCGCCGGTGCGGTTCGTGCGTCAGTTGATGCTGGATCAGCCTATCGAGTGAGGGGCGGAGCCCGCACTTACCAATCCCTCTCCTGCTCACAGGAGAGGGGTTTTAGTGGTCTCGTTCTTGTTTCAAGCCTTGTCCCGCTCGCGGGAGGAGGATTGGGTGGTGGCCTCGATGAATCGCAGCCCCACTCCGGGTTCGGTGGCGATATAACGCGGCGACGAAGCGTCATCTCCAAGCTTCTGCCGCAGTTTCCCGACAAGGATACGCAGGTAATGCGTGTCCTCCTGATGCGTCGGCCCCCAGACCTCGCGCAGCAATTGCGGCTGCGTGACCACGCGGCCGGCATTGCGCAGCAACAGTGATAACAACGCAAATTCCTTGCGCGTCAGCGAAACGGCCTCGCCCGACAGACGCACCTCGCGTCGCGCCAGATCGATATGCAGCACACCATCGTCGAACTGCGGCAACGATTCGGACGGCGCGGCATGCAGGCGCAGCAAGTTGCGCACGCGCGCCATCAGCTCCTGGATGCCGAACGGCTTGGTCACATAATCGTTCGCACCGCCATCGAGCGCGGACACCTTCTCCGCTTCGCCCGCGCGCACGGTGAGCATGATCACCGGGACCTGCGACCATTCGCGCAGCGTGCGCAGCACTTCATGACCATCCAGATCGGGCAGGCCGAGATCAAGAATCACCAGATCCGCGCCATGTGTGGCGAGCGCGGACAGACCGCCCTTGCCGTTCTCGGCAAGCTCCACGCCATATCCTTGCGAACGCAGGCTAATGTCGAGGAAGCGGCGAATCTGCGGCTCGTCGTCGATCACCAGGATGCGCGCCGGTGGCACGGAAGCAGTGGTTTCATTGCTCATGCGGTACCTCGAAGCACATGCTTTTCCTGCCCATCCGGGAAAGACGATTCGCCTGCGGAACTTTACTGGTCTCCATGCGGCGGTTTGTCTTGCCCTTCGGAGCGTGGCGGCTCGATCAACGGTAACGTGATGCGGATGATAGTGCCGCGCCCGTCAAGACCGGGTAAGGCCTCGACCTCACCACCGTGCGCGCCAATCATGCCACGCGTGATCGTCAATCCAAGGCCAGTGCCCTCGCGGCCACGATCGCCGCGTTCCACGCTATAGAACATGTCGAAAATGCGACGGCGTTCCTCTTCTGGAATGCCAGGGCCGCGATCGCGCACATCGATGCGTAATATCTGTCCCGTGCCCCATCCTGCCGCCTGCGCGGGATTCGCCACGGAATTCACCAGCCGCGCCTCGACACCGATCGCTTCGCCGGGCGGTGAGAACTTCGCCGCGTTCTCCATGACGTTGAACAGCGCCTGCTCGATCAAGGCCGGGTGCACCCAGATCGGCCGCAACCCCTCGGCGAGGGCGACATCGAAACGCACGCCGGGCTGGTAGCGCTGCAGGCGCGTCATCGCCGACCCGATGAGTTCGTCCACACCGATCCAATCGCGATTGAGCGACAGGCCGCCGTGACCGAGACGCGTCATGTCAAGCAGATTCTGGATATAGCGATCCAGGCGCTCGCCTTCCAGACGGATCGTTTCGAGCAGGCCGTGGCGATCTTCCTGCCCCATCGCCTCGCCATAACTGTCGAGACTGCTGGCCGCGCCGATGATCGAGGCCAAGGGCGAGCGCAGGTCATGCGATACCGACGACAGCAGCGCCGAGCGCAAACGCTCGGTTTCCTCGCTGACCCGCGCGGCTTCCAGATCGTCGACCAAATGCGTGCGCAGCACGGCTTGCGCGGTATCGTCGACCATCGCCTCGGCGAGCCGGCGGCGTTCGGCACCGAGCGTGGTCGCATGTTCGCCGAAGCGCAGTCCGACCACGCCCTGCGCTCCAGACAAGCCACGCCCTTCGTGCTCGCCCGGCAGTGGCAGGAACCACCAATCCGATGCCGAGAGCGTGTCGGTGAAACGCCCCGCCGGCTGGCGATTGCGCAACGCCCAGTCGGCGGCGGCGCGATCCTTGTCGTTCGGCGCAGGAATGCCAGAAGGAATATCGTCGCGCTCGCCCAACCGGATCCAGACAGCGGCATCCAGCGATCTGCGAAAAGCCGCGCGCGCGGCCTGCATCACCTGCCCCAGATCGGCGGCGCTCGCCAATTGCCGCCCCAGCTCCTGCAACGCGATCGCATGCGCATTCGCCGCACGCAATGCGATCACCTGCTGGCGCAGTCGCGATGCCAGGCGACCAGCGACGACGGCCGCCATCAGGAACAGCAATACCGTGACCAAGCCCTGGCGCGCGCCGATGAAGAACGTGAAGCGCGGTTCGATGAAGAAGAAGTTGTAGGCGAGGAAGCACAGGACCGCGGCCAGCATCGCAGAACGCATGCGCGTGCGCGCGGCCACCAGCAGCACCGCGACGATGAACACCATCGACAGGTCGTCGAGCCCGACCCAGCGCTCGGCCAATGCCGCGAATCCCGTAGCCAGGGCGCTTCCCAGCACCGCGATGGCGGTATCGCTCCAGGTCGACTTGCTCACGGCGATCTGGTCGCGCAACCGGCGCCGCGACTGCGCCCTCGCCTCCGGCGTGCTGATGATGGTCAGCTCCAGATGCGCACCGCGCTGTAGCAGCTGCTGCGTCAGCGTGCGGTTGATCATGCGCGCCCAGGGGCGCTCGCGCGTGCGACCGAGCACAATGGTGGAGGCACCGTTCTGCCCGGCATGATCCAGCAACGCGTCGACGATGCTGTTGCCGTGCAGCACCACGGCCTCGCCGCCGAGCCTGCGTGCCAGCGCGAAGGCACGATCGAGTTCCCGCTGCACCTCCTCGTTCGGCGCGCGGCCACGATTCACCGTCACCACGATCCAGGGCGCCGCGCGTCGTTCGGCGATGCGCCGTCCTATCCGCACCAGATACTCAGATTGCCCGTGGCCGTCGATCGCGATCATCACGCTGCGGCGCAGGCTCACGCCCGGAAGGCCGCGGGCGACTTGCGTCTCGCGCAGATCGCTGTCGACACGGTCTGCCGCGGTCTGCATCGCCAGTTCGCGCAGCGCGGCCAGATTCGAGGGCGAGAAGAACGCCTGCAAGGCCTGCAGCGCCTGCTCCGGGACGTAGACCTTGCCGTCCTTCAGGCGCTGGATCAGTTCGCGCGGCGGCAGATCGACCAGCACGATGTCGCGCAGGCGATCGAACACGCTGTCCGGCACCGTCTCGCTGACGCGTACGCCGGTGATGCGGTGTACGACGTCGTTGAGGCTTTCCAGGTGCTGGATGTTGATCGTGGTGTAGACGTCGATCCCGGCGTCGAGCAGTTCGTTCACGTCCTGCCAGCGTCGATCGTGGCGGCTGCCTGGCGCGTTGCGATGGGCAAGTTCGTCGACCAGCGCGACGGCTGGCTTACGCGAGATCAGTGCATCGAGATCGAGTTCTTCCAGCGTGGCGCCGCGGTATGGAATCTTCTTGCGCGGCATCTGCTCCAGACCATCGAGCAGCGCGGCGGTCTCGACACGGCCATGCGTTTCGATGATGCCGGCGACGATATCGACACCCTGCTTCTTCAGCTCGCGCGCGCGCGACAGCATGGTGTAGGTCTTGCCGACACCGGGCGCGGCGCCGAGGAAGATCGTCAGCCGACCCGCGCCCTGGCGGCGGAGTTCACCGACAAGGGCGTCGGCCTGGGCTTGGCGCGGATCTGTCATGGGCTAATTGTGCGCCGAAACATGGCCATGAAGCACAAGGCGTGTTCGCGCGGCACATCATTCCCGAGCCAGAGGGAATGATGTGCGCAGTCGTCAGCGCGCTGCATCCAGGGCAAGATTTAGCTCGAGCACATTGACACGCGGCTCGCCCAGCACACCGAACTGCTGTCCGCGTGTATGTTCATCGACGAGCTTGGCGACGACGTCCGGCGCCAGCCCGCGCGCCTTGGCGACGCGCGCGATCTGCACCCGCGCGCCGGCGGGCGAGATGTCGGGATCGAGACCACCGCCCGACTGGGTCGCCAGTTCCGCGGGGACATCCGCCGCCGCGATGCCGTCGCGTGCCGCCACCGTGGCCGCCGTCTCCTCGATACGCTTGCGCAGGTCCGGGTTGGTGCGCGCCTGGTTGCTGCCGGCGGCGGCCATCGGATCATAGTTCGCAGCCGAAGGACGCGGTTGGAAATAGCGCGCATCCGCGAACGGCTGCGCCACCAGTGCGGAACCGACGATGACACCGTCGCGCTCGACGAGGCTGCCGGTTGCCTGCGCGGGAAACAGTACGCGACCGAGACCGGTTCCGGCCAGCGAATACAGCAGGCCGGCGCCAATCAGTGTTGCCGCGGCAAGAGCGACCGACCCGCGCAGCACGCGGCCATCATCCAGCGGTTGAAGGGAGGAATTCATATCAGGCTCCGAACAGGACGAGCAGCATGTCGATCAATTTGATCGCGGCGAAGGGCAGGATCACGCCGCCGACGCCGTACAGCAGCATGTTCCGGCGCAGCAGCACCACGGCATTGGCGGGCTTGAAGCGCACGCCGCGAAGCGCCAGCGGGATCAGCGCCGGAATGATCAACGCGTTGAAGATCAGCGCCGCCAGCACCGCATTCGACGGGCTCGACAGATGCATGACGTTGAGTGCGGCGATCTGCGGCAGCGCGGCCGCGAACAATGCCGGCAGGATGGCGAAATACTTCGACACGTCGTTGGCCAACGAGAACGTGGTCAGCGCGCCGCGCGTGATCAGCTGCTGCTTTCCAACTTCGACCACGGCCAGAAGCTTGGCCGGATCGCTGTCCAGATCGACCATGTTGCCGGCTTCCTTCGCCGCCTGCGTGCCGGAATTCATCGCCAGGCCGACATCGGCCTGCGCCAGTGCCGGTGCGTCGTTGGTACCGTCGCCTACCATCGCCACCAGACGGCCGCGGGCTTGTTCTTCGCGAATCTTGGCGAGCTTGTCCTCCGGCTTGGCCTCGGCGATGTAATCGTCGACGCCGGCCTCGGCGGCGATCGCGGCGGCGGTGAGCGGGTTGTCGCCGGTGATCATCACCGTCTTCACGCCCATCGCGCGCAGGCGCGCGAAGCGCTCCTTCACGCCGTGCTTCACCACATCCGACAGTTCCACCACACCGAGCACATGCTTGCCTTCGGCCACCACCAGCGGCGTGGCGCCACTGCGTGCGACCTGGGCCACGCGGCCCTCGAGCTCAGGCGAGACGACACCATCCAGCGCGAGCACGTGCTTGCCGATCGCATCTCCCGCGCCCTTGCGGATCACGCGACCACCCACATCCACGCCCGACATGCGCGTCTGTGCCGTGAACTGCACGTAATCCGCCTGCTCGGGTTCGGCGACACCGCAGCCCTGCTCCCGGGCCAGCTTCACGATCGACTTGCCTTCCGGCGTCGGATCGGCGAGCGAGGACAACAACGCCGCTTCGCGCAGTTGCTCGATGTCGACACCGGCCATCGGATGGAACGCGGTGGCCTGGCGATCGCCATGCGTGATCGTGCCGGTCTTGTCGAGCAGCAACACGTCGACATCACCCGCCACTTCCACAGCCTTGCCGGATTTCGCCAGCACGTTGGCGGACAGCGCGCGATTCATGCCGGCGATGCCGATCGCCGGCAGCAGGCCGCCGATCGTGGTTGGAATCAGGCACACCAGCAGCGCGATCAGCAGCAGCGGATCGACCTTGACGCCGACGAAGGCGCCGATCGCCGGCAGCGTCACCACCACGATCAGGAAGGTGAGCGTCATCGCCGCCAGCAGCATCGTCAGCGCGATCTCGTTCGGCGTTTTCTGCCGGTTGGCGCCTTCCACGAGCGCGATCATGCGGTCGAGAAAGCTCTGGCCGGGCTCTGCGGTGACCTTCACCAGAATCTCGTCGGACAGCACCTTGGTGCCGCCGATGACGCCGGAGCGATCGGTGCCGGCCTCACGCAGCACCGGCGCGGATTCGCCGGTGACGGCGGACTCGTTGATCGTCGCCACGCCCTTGATGATCTCGCCATCGGCCGGGATCAGTTCGCCCGCCGAGACGATCACCAGATCGCCAGGGCGAAGTTCCGCCGCAGCAACCTTGCTTTCTTTGCCAGGCAATTTGGTATCGACGCGGCGCGCGATCAGATCCTTGCGCGCACGGCGCAACGATGCCGCCTGGCCACGACCACGCGCCTCGGCGATCGCTTCGGCGAAATTGCCGAACAACACCGTGACGAACAGGATCAGCGTCACCGCCCAGCCGAAGCCGGCCGGCGCCTGCCCCGCGATCGTGATGATCGCGGCCAGCAGCGTGCCGCCGAAGACCACCGCCATCACCGGGCTCTTGACCAGCGCGCGCGGCGAAAGCTTGAGGAAACTGTCACGCAGGGCGCTGCGTAGCGCGGCATTGTCGACCAAGGCGGGATGGTCGCGGCGTGTCTTTTGCTGTGGAGAAGTTGTATTCATGGCGTCGTTACTCAATGCACCGCAAGCGACAGATGGTCGGCGACTGGCCCCAGCACCAGCGCCGGCATGAACTGCAGCACCGTGAGGATGGCGATCACCGCGACCAATGTCAGCGCGAAAGTCGGGGTTTCGATGTGCAAGCTGCCGGCGCTTTCCGGCGCCTGCCGCTTGCGCGCGAGCTTGGCGGCCACGATCAGCGGCACGATCAGCGCGGGATAGCGGCCTAGCAGCAGCACCGCGACGCAGCTCAGGTTCCACCAGTAAGTGTTGTCACCCAATCCCTCGAACCCCGAGCCGTTGTTGGCGAAGGCCGATGTGTACTCGTAGAACACCTGGCTGATGCCGTGGAATCCAGGGTTGGAGTTGCCGGTGATCGACGGAATCGCCAGCGTCACCGCGGTGAATCCGAGCACCACCAATGGCTGCAGCAGGATCAGCAACGCCAACAACCGCACTTCCGGTGCTTCGATCTTGCGGCCGAACAGTTCCGGCGTGCGGCCGGTCATCAGGCCGGCGAGGAACACGCTCAGCAGCAGATAGACGATGAACTGCTGCAAGCCGCAGCCGATGCCGCCCCAGATCGCGTTCACCAGCATGTCGACCATCGCCACACCGCCAGTGAGCGGGCTGAGCGAATCGTGCATGGCGTTGACCGAACCGTTGGAGGTCTGCGTGGTGACCGCCGCCCACAATGCCGAAGCGTCAGCGCCAAAGCGCGTCTCCTTGCCCTCCATCAATGCGATGTCGGTACTCGTCGCGGAATGGCCTTCCGACCAGATAGCGATCGAGGTCGACAGCACCGACATCAGCAGCATCGAACCGAAGACCAATGTCGTGAATTTACGCCGCCCCGTGAACGGCCCGACCATGAAGGCCACCGCCACCGGAATCAGGATGATCGCGAGCGTTTCGAGCAGATTCGACAACGGCGTCGGATTCTCCAGAGGCACTGCACTGTTGGGGCCGTACCAACCGCCGCCGTTGGTGCCGAGCTGCTTCACCGCCACCATCGGCGCCACCGGGCCGAGCGGAATCTTTTGCTCCTTCATGCCCACGCCGGTATCCACGGGAACGGCGCTTGGCCCACCCTGCAGCGTCGCTGGCACGCCCTGGCTCGCGAGCAGAACGCTCCACACCAGGCAGATCGGCAGCATGAAGCGTACCGTCGCGCGCACCACATCGACAAAGTAGTTGCCGACATCGACATCGCCGCTGACTTCACGATGGCCTTCCTCGGTCTTGGCACCGGCAGCGCGTAGATCACGCCCGCCAAACAGTGCCCGCAGCGTGGCCACGACGAGGGCAAGCCCCATCATCGGCGTCACCACTTGCAAGCCGACGATACCCACCATCTGCGACAGGTACGACAGCTGCGCCTGTCCCGAATAGTGCTGTTGATTGGTGTTGGTGAGGAACGAGACCATCGTGTGCAGCGCCAGATCCCAGCGCATATTCGGAACGGCGTCCGGATTCAGCGGCAGCCACGCCTGGGTCATGAACTGCCCCCAGACGATCAGGCCCACGAACAGATTGCTGACCAGGAAGGCCGAGGCGTATCCGCGCCAGGACATGCCGCGGGCATGGCCGTTCGCGTCGAAGCGAACACCCAATAGCGCGTACAACGGTTTCTCGATGAACCCGAACACGCGATCGATGCGCATCGGAGTGCCGCGCATCACCGCGGCCAGGTAACGCCCCAGGGGCCAACCCAGCACGATGGCGAGCGCGAAGATCAATACTGCTTCAGTCATGACGGAATCTCATTGGAGACGTCTTTATTGAGAACGTCTTGCTTCCGGCGCTTCGATCAGAAGCGTTCGGGGAACAGGATCACGAACAGCAGGTAGGCACCTGCGACGATGACGGCGATGCCGCACAACAATGCAAGCCAGCCAGGCATGGCACTACTCCTCTCAGAATGACGCTTGCAGGGCCGCTTCGATGCGGCTGCCTGCGTATTTGTCGCCGAAGAAATCCTTCGCTTTCGAATCGGTCCCGTGCGCGGTCAAGCGCGCCTCGATGAGCGGACCGGAATCGGCCTTGGCGAAGGCCCAGATCGCGCTCAGCGAGCCGTGCGTGTAGTCGTCGTCTCGGCGATCGCCGTTGAGATCCTTGAGCGCGTAATGCGCCAGAGTGGCTTCGAACCGCAACCGGTCGTTCACCGGCAGGCGCGCACCGACGAGACCATAGACACCGCTTTCGTCGTAACCCAGCGCCTCGTTGGACACTCCCAGCGAAGCCCAGTAGTTGCTCTTCCAGGTAACGGTTCCGTTGAGCTCGGTCCAATTGAGGTCTGTGGTGGTCGACGGATAGGCGTAATGCAGGACGTTGACGTCGAGCGCCCAATCCTCGGCGACGTTACCGCTCCAGCCGACCGTGAAATCGAACTCGCTGCTGGCGTGGGTCTCGGGTGCGAACTCGACGTTCGAGCCCCAGACCGAACCGTAGAAACCGGAATCGCCGGCGATCTTGAAACCAGCCTGCACCGCCGGATCGCCCTGGGTCTGGGTGGTGCCGCGCCACACGTAATCGGTGGTCAGCGCGGCACTGCCGCTGACGGCCACCGCATCGGCGCGAAAGGCGGCGGAGAACGATAGAACGCCTGCGCAAGCCGCTGCGAGCGCCATGGGAGCGACGCGGCGGCCGGAAAATTTCTGGGACAACATGCTTGTTTCCGAATGAAAACTGCCCCGATCGGGCACGGTGAAATTTTCGTTCGGACGCACGTAAAGCCGATATGTGTCGCACCATCCAGCCCCGTAAATTCGGCGTAAATCCTGGGCTGTTTCGCGTAATCTTCAGCCGGGAATCAAGTTCCCGGCTCCGGAATCCTCAGGCCTCCACCGCCACGAATCCGCCGGTCTGACGCCGCCACAAGCGCGCATACAGACCATCACGCTCGATCAATTCGGCATGCGTGCCGGTTTCGACGATGAGCCCCTGATCCATGACCACCAGCCGGTCCATGCGCGCGATGGTCGACAACCGGTGCGCGATGGCGATCACCGTCTTGCCTTCCATCAACGTATCCAGGTTGTCCTGGATCGCGGCCTCGACCTCCGAGTCGAGCGCGGAGGTCGCTTCGTCCAGCAGCAGGAGCGGCGCATTCTTCAGCAGCACGCGCGCGATGGCGATGCGCTGGCGTTGCCCGCCCGACAGCTTCACGCCGCGCTCGCCGACCATCGCTTCGTAGCCGGTGTGGCCTTCGCCATCGACCAGCGAGGCGATGAAGCCGTCCGCACGCGCGCTTCGCACGGCGGCCTCCACTTCGGCCTCGCTCGCGCTCGGACGGCCATACAGCAGGTTGTCGCGAATGGAACGATGCAGCAGCGACGTATCCTGCGTCACCACGCCGATCTGGCCGCGCAGGCTTTCCTGGGTGACGCCTGCGATGTCCTGTCCATCGATCAGGATGCGGCCGGCTTCCAGGTCGTACAGCCGCAACAACACGTTGACCAGCGTTGACTTGCCCGCGCCCGACGGCCCGACCAGGCCGATGCGTTCACCGGGCTTCACCGTCAGATCGAGCCCCGCGATCACTCCACCCTGCTTGCCGTAGTGGAAATGGATATCCTCGAAACGCACCTCGCCGCGCGTGACCTGTAGCGGCTTCGCATCTTCCCGATCGATCACCGTGTGCGGCTGCGCCACGGTCTGCATGCCGTCCTGCACCGTGCCGATCGCCTCGAAGATGCCGTTCACCACCCACATGATCCATCCGGACATGTTGTTGATACGGATCACCAGACCTGTCGTCAGGGCGATCGCGCCAGTGGTGATCGCGCCCTTGCTCCACAGCCACAGCGCCAAACCGGACGTGCTTACGATCAGCAGACCGTTGAGACAGGTGATGCTGAAATCCATAGCCGTGGTCAGACGCGTCATGCTGCGCAGCTTGTCGGCGTTGTCGGCGACGGCTTCGGCGACGTAGGCGTCCTCGCGTTCGACATGCGGGAACAGCTTGAGCGTGGCGATGTTGGTATAACCGTCCACCACACGCCCCATGAAGCGGGAGCGCGCCTGCGAAGCCAGCCACGACCGCTCCTTCGTCCTCGGCACGAAGAATGCCAGCAATGCCACGTAGCCGACCGCCCACACCGCCAGAGGCACCATCAGCCAGGGATCGGCCTGCGCGAACAGCACCAGCGCGGTTCCCGTGTAGATCAGCACGTGCCAGATCGCATCGACCACCTGCACCGCCGATTCCCGCAGCGACGCACCGGTCTGCATGATGCGATTGGCGATGCGTCCGGCATAGTCGTTCTGGAAGAACGACAGGCTCTGCCGTACCACGTAGCGATGTTGCTGCCAGCGCACGCGCGCGGTGAAACCCGGCACCAGAGCCTGGTTCACCAGGAGATCGTGCAGGCTGAACAGTATTGGCCGCGCGATCAAGGCGACGAAGACCATCCACGCAAGTTCGCGGCCGTGGCGCGTGAAGAAGTCCTCGGACGGCGCGACGTTGGCAAGATCGATCAATCGGCCAAGGAATTCGAACAGCGCGACCTCCACCAGCGCGCCGAAGAATCCCAGCACGCACACCGCCGCGAGGATGCCCTTCACCTGTCGCAGGTAGTGCCAGTAGAAGCGCCACACGCTGCGCGGCGGTGTCTCGTCGCCGGTCTTGGCGAAGATGTCGATGAGAGATTCGAACCAGCGGAAGATCATGCGCGACTCCTTTGCATCCATGGATTATCTCATCCAGCGCACACGCATCTCCCGCGCTTCATGGCTTTTTTGCATGGAACGCGCATTTCCAGCGACTATTCCTTGCCGCCGTCGGCTGATTTGGCCGGAACCAGACGCAGATCCTGGAAATCGAAGCTGAAATCGGTCAGCGGCGAGATCGCCTGCATCCGCGCGTCGACGATCTTTCCATCCGGATCGAGCGCGAAGGTCAGGAACGCATCCGCGTTGAGGCTGCGATCGCGCCAGCGCACGATGAAAGTGTCGTGCTGCCAGGGCTCGAGATCGCCGAGCAACTGCGCGGTTTTCGCGAATTGCAGCTGCAGGCCCTTGCCGGACGAGGAGATCACCACATCCCCGTACCACGCATCGCGGTAGGTTCCCGCGTACTTCGCCAGTGGCAGCGAGGGTTTGGAGGCGGCATCACGTGCGGCGAGGTGCTTCTTCCAGCTCTCGTCGGCGTCGCCCTTGGCCTTCGCCACGGCCGCGGCATAGGCGGCTACCCAGTCGGTTTTTGGCGCCTCCAGATAGGCATCGAGCACGCGCAACGTCACCGCGTTGAAAGCGGCGCCAATCTCCTGGTTGGTCAGGACGATCACGCCTAGCTTCTTCGACGGCACCAGCGTGAGCCGCGACACCATGCCGGGCCAGCCGCCGGTATGCCAGACCAGCTTCTGTCCACGATAGTCGCTCAGCTGCCAGCCTTCGCCGTAACCGAGGAAATTGGGCACCGCGGCGGCCAATTCGGGCACAGCGGGCTTCGGAATCGGAATGGGCGTGATCACCGACCACATCTCGCGCTGCCGCTTCTCGCTGAAGAGGCGCTTGGCGGTATCGCCGCTTCCCTCGATCACGCCGCCGTCGAGCTGCACACGCATCCACTTGCTCATATCGTGCACGCTGGAGTACAGCCCGCCGGCGCCCGCCACGTTCGACCACGTCAGCGGCGCCACGGGCTTGAGGTCCTTGAAGTCGAACAGCGCGTGGCCGGTGGCGACGTTGTCGCCCGGCTTCACGTAATCGCTGTTGAAACGGGTTTCGCTCATGCCCAGCGGCCCGATGACGCGGGCGCGCAGGAACTGCTCGTAGGACATGCCGCTGACCGTCTCGATCACCAGCTGCGCGACGCCGAAGAGGATGTTGTCGTAGGCGTAGCGGTCGCGGAACCCGTTCTTGATCGGCACGTCACGCAGACGTTCCACGACTTCACGCGTGCTGTAGGTGGTCGCAGGCCAGAACAACAGATCGCCCGCGCCGAGACCAAGGCCGCTGCGGTGTGCCAGCAGATCACGCACCCGCATCTCGCGGGTGATGTAGGGATCGGACATGCGGAACCCCGGCAGATGATCGACGACGCGATCATCGAGCGAGAGCTTGCCTTCGTCCGCCAGGATCGAGAGCGACGCCGCGGTGAAGGCCTTGGTGTTCGAGGCGATGGCGAACATCGTGTGTTCGTCGACCGGCGCGTCGCCGCCGATCTTGCGCACGCCATATCCTTTCTCGAAGACGATCTTGCCGTCCTTGACGATAGCCACCGCGATGCCGGGAATGTTGAACTGTTGGCGCACCGATTCCACGTAGGCGTTGAAGTCGAGCATCTGTGCGGGCGGCATCGGCTCGTTGCCTTGAACCGGCTCCGGCCGTGCTTCCGCCGCCGAGGCCACGAACGCGGCCGAAACCTGCAGGAGAACGACGCAGCACGAACGCAACAGCAGCGGCATGGTGGACATCCCCAACCCTCATCCGGACGTAAAGAATCCATTGTAGTCCCGGCCGGATGCTGCGGCGCATCCATCGGATCCTCGCCACGCGAGTATCCTGTCCGCATCACCAGCGCTTCAGCGCCACGGAGGTCCCCATGTCCCAGGCTGCCGACACCGTCGCCACCATCATCCCGGCGATGCGCTACCGCGATGCCCTGAAAATGATCGACTGGCTTTGCGATGCCTTCGGCTTCGAGAAGCACGCCGTCCACGCCGATGGCGATACCGTGATGCATGCCCAGCTCACGTTCGGCAACGGCATGATCATGCTCGGTTCCGCCGACAACGCCAGCGAATGGGGCCGGCAGATCGTGCAACCGGACGAGATCGGCATGCGCGAGACGCAAAGCGCCTGTGTCGTGGTCAAGGACATCGACATGCATTACGCCCGCGCCAAGGCCGCAGGTGCGGAGATCGTCATGGACATCGCCGACCGGGATCACGGTGATCGCGGCTATGCGTGTCGCGATCCGGAAGGCCATCTTTGGTGGTTCGGAAACTACGATCCCTGGAAGGCCTGAGATCACCGGCAGCCGGCGTTATCCGGCGACACCTGAGACAAGCTCGATTACGGGCGCATGGCGAAAGTCGTCCAGGGCATCTATGCACTCGTCCAGAATTATTGAAATGACTGAACTGTTCGATTCGACTCCGCGCCCTGTCCAAGGCATCCGCACCGGCATCGGCGGCTGGACCTACGCACCCTGGCGCGGCGGCGCCTTCTACCCGCAGGGACTGGTGCAACGACGCGAGCTGGAATACGCCAGCCGGCAACTGACCGCCATCGAGATCAACGGCACTTACTACGGTACGCAGAAACCGGCGACGTATGCGAAATGGCGCGACGAAACGCCGGCGGGCTTCATGTTCTCGGCCAAGGCGCCGAGACGTATCGCCGAGTCGCGTAAGCTCGCGAGCACGCGTGTGCAGGTGGAGGATTTCATCGGCGGGATCGTCGAACTGGGCGATCGGCTCGGCCCGTTGGTCTGGCAATTCGACGTGGGCCGCAAGATCGACGCCGATGATTTCGCCGCTTTCCTGGAATTGCTACCCAAGCAAGCGGATGGGCGCAGCCTGCGACACGTCCTCGACGTCCGCGACGGCGACTTCATCAATGCTTCCTATCTCGCTCTGGCCCGCGCTCATGGCATGGCGACGGTGTTCACCGATTCCACGGAATATCCTTCCTTCGCGGATGTCACCGCCGACTTCGTCTATGCGCGGCTGATGCGCTCACGTTCCGATGTCGTCACCGGATACGAAGCTCCCGCGCTCGCGCAATGGGCAAAGCGGGCGCACGTCTGGGCCGCCGGAGGCGAACCCGACGATCTACCTCGCATCGAACCCAAACTGTCGACCTCGACGACATCGCGCGATGTCTTCATCTATTTCATCAGCGCCGCCAAGGAACGCAATCCGGTGGCGGCGATGGCGCTCCATACCCTGCTCTGAGCTTCCCACGCACCGCTCGATTCAAGTTTCCGGCAATGGCCGCCGCAACAGCACGAGCGCCACAATGGCGCCGATCACGCAAGTCAATGCGACGTAGTGCGCTGGCGCCACGCCGCCCAGCACCTGCGACAGCCATCCGACCAATGGCGGTGTGATGCCGCCGAAGATGGCGTAGGCGACGTTGTAGGAGAACGACAAGCCCGAAAAACGTACGGAAGGCGGAAACGCCGCCACCATCACCGTCGGTACCGCGCCGACCGTACCGGCGAAGAAGCCCGCCAGCGCATACAGCTCGATGAAATGCGCCTGCGATCCGGAAGCAAGTTGCGCATACAAGGCATAAGTGCTCGCCGAAAGTCCAACCGCGCCCACCAGCAGCGCGCGGGCCACGCCGAAACGATCCGCCGCCCAGCCGAATACGAGACAGCCAATCGCCAACGCGGCCGTGGCGACGCTGTTGCCATGGAACGCCAGCGCCGCGGGCAAGGCGAACGAACGCTGCACCAGGGTGGGCGTCATCAGGATCACCACCACGATCGCCGCGGTCAGCATCCACGACACCAGCATCGAGATCACCACACCGCCACGATGACGCGCCAGTACTTCCCGCACCGGATAGCCTTCGGCGAGCTGCCGCCGCTCGCGCATCTCGGCAAACACCGGCGTCTCGCTCAGCCAGCGCCGCAGATACACGGCGATGAAGCCGAAAGCACCGCCGAGCAGGAACGGAACGCGCCACACCCAGCCTTCCACTTCCTGCTCGCTGTAATGCGTGTTGATCCACGCCGCCAGCAGCGAACCGATCAGGATGCCGACGGTGAGACCCGCGGTGAGGCTGGCGCAGGCGAAACCGATCCGGTTGCGCGGCACGTGTTCTGCGACGAATACCCACGCCCCTGGCACCTCGCCGCCCACCGCGATGCCCTGCACGACTCGCAGCAATAGCAGCAGGATCGGCGCCAGCACTCCCACTTGCGCATAGGTCGGCAGCAGCGCGATCAGCAGCGTCGGCACCGACATCAGGAACACGCTCAGCGTGAACATGCGCTTGCGCCCCACCAGATCGCCGAAATGCGCCATCACGATGCCGCCGAGCGGCCGCGCCAGATAACCGGCCGCGAAGATGCCGTAAGTCTGCAGCTGCGCCAGCCACGCCTCGGTATCCGGCGGGAAGAACAGAACGCCGAGCGTCTTGGCGAAGAAGACGAAGACGACGAAGTCGTAGAACTCGAGCGCCCCGCCGAGCGCGGACAGCGCCAGCGTCTTGGCGTCACCGCGGTCGAACGGCCGATGCGTGGCGGCGAGCGGCGCCGCGCCGGATTCAGTTGCCATGACGACTATTGTCACCCGCTGGTACGCGATAATGCACGCCCCTCGACTAGCGCTTCGACATGACGCCGGTAGCCAAAGCCCAGTGGCAGATCCATCTCTGCGTCGTGTTGTGGGGGTTCACCGCCATCCTGGGCAAGCTGATCACCCTGCCGGCTCTGCCATTGGTGTGGTGGCGCATGCTGTTGGTGACGGCCGCGCTGGCGTTGCTGCCACGAGTCTGGCGCGGACTGCGCGCGCTCCCGCCGCGCCTGATCGCCGCCTACGCCGGCATCGGCGCATTGGTCGCCCTGCATTGGCTGACCTTCTACGGCTCGATCAAACTGTCGAACGCCTCGGTCGGCGCCACCTGCATCGCCCTCGGCACACCGATGACCGCCCTGCTCGAACCATGGCTGGCGCGGCGGCCGTTCTCCTGGGGCGACGTGCTGCTCGGGATCGCGGTCCTGCCCGGCGTGGCGCTGGTGGTGGGCGGCGTTCCCGCCGGCATGCATCTCGGCATCGCGGTGGGCGCTCTGTCGGCGTTACTTGTGGCGCTGTTCGGCTCGCTCAACAAGCGCTTCGTGGAACACGGCGACGCGCTCACCGTCACCGCGCTGGAACTCGGCGCCGGCACCCTGCTGCTCACCTTGTGCGTGCCACTGATGCCGTTCGTGTTCCCCGCGTTCGCCGGCGATGTCTTCGCACTGCCGGACCTGCACGATTTCAGCCTGTTGCTGGTACTGGCAATGGCCTGCACGCTGTTTCCGTTCGCGCTGTCGCTGGTGGCGCTGCGCCACATGAGCGCATTCGCGGCACAGCTGGCGGTCAACCTGGAGCCGGTCTACGCGATCCTGCTGGCGATCGTGTTGCTGGGCGAACAGCGCGAGCTCAGCCCGCAGTTCTACATCGGCGTGGTCATCATCCTCGGCGCGGTGCTGGTGCATCCGCTACTGACGCGGCGGCGCAGGATCGAACATCCCGAAACGCTCGCGACCGCCGAGGCCAAGGGCATCGTCGAATGATTCAAATCCCGCGCCAGCCTTCGTAGGCGGTGAAGACGGCGGTCGCGACCAGCAGGCCGCCCACCAGTCGCGCGAGCAGCGCATCCGCGCCCGGGCGCGAGGCCAGCCAGTTCCTCACGCGATCACCCGCCAGCGCCATGCCCCCGTACACGCCCGCCTGCGTGACGGCGATGATCAACCCCATCACCACCGCCTGAATCCACAGCGCTCCGTATTCCGGTTTGATGAACTGCGGAAACACCGCGAGCATGAAGAGATAGGCCTTCGGATTGAGCAGACAGGTCAGCATGCCCTGCCGGAACGTCGACAATTTTGAATGCTGCCGTGATTGCAACGGCAACTCGCCGAGCGTGACGCGACTGCGCAGCAGCGACCAGCCGATCCAGGCGATGTACAAGGCACCTGCCAACAGCACGCCGTTGAACGCCGCCGGCACCAGCCGCAATACCGCCATGATGCCGAGCGCGCCCATCGCCACGTGACAGACGCCGCCAGCGATCACGCCCGCGGTCGCCACTAGGCCGGTGCGGCGACCGCCCACCAGTGCGCTCGCCATCACGTAGGCCATGTCCAATCCCGGCAGCAACACCACGCCGAAGACCATGACGAAGAACAGCCACAAATGCGCGGTGTGTTCCATTCCCTGCTCCCTCGCTTACGAATATGTCGGGATGCTTCCGCGACTCAACGGAAGGGCGTGCGTGCGAAATCCATCACCCAGTTCGTTTCCCAGGTCTTGCCACCGTCGCCGGAGAACGCCTGCTCCCAACGTGGCGTGGCGGTCGTGATTCCTGTCCACAGCTGACGCACGAGGATGGGCTTGCCTTGCAGCGTGTCCTCGCCCTCGAACCTGCCCACGCCGTCGACGAAGCGGCCATGCACCGGCGGTTGCATCACGCCGTCGCGATTGGCGATCCAGTAATCGCTCCATGATCCAGCCTGCTTGTTGTAGAACCGGACCGAAACTCCCAGCGCGCCGGTCTCATCGGAACGCAATTCGTCGTAATTGCCCATGCCATCCAGCAACGGCACGCCGATCAGGGTACCGGTGGAGGTCACCCACTCGTTCGATCCTTGCAACTGCTTCGGCAGACGCTTGTTGCGCACATACCAATGCCCGCGCAGGAAATCGAAGTCGCGAACGGAAGCCGACTGATCCGGCGCGACGACTTGTGGCACCGATGCTTTTGCTTGCGGCGCGGCCTCGGCGATCCCGGCGACGGCAAGCGGCAACATGGCGGAAACGACAGCGTGAACAAGACGGAACGAATGACGCATGAGAGCGACTCCTGTGCGTGAACCCATCGAAGGGACGGCGATAGGCGCCGTCAGCGGCAAGCGCCCCGGCGCCGTGATGGAAACAGGCTAGAATCTAATTAGGCCGATTTAAGACCTAATTTGTTGCTACGCTACCGTCATGGAGCGCCCCACTCTCCGCGTCCTCGCCGTGCTCGAACTGCTGCAGGCCCATGGCCGCATGTCGGGCTCGGAGCTTGCGCGCCGCATCGACGTCGACGGCCGCACCTTGCGCCGTTACATCGCCATGCTGGAAGAGATCGGCATCCCGATCGTGGCCGAACGCGGGCGCTACGGCGGCTATGCCCTGGTCGCTGGATTCAAGCTGCCACCGATGATGTTCACCGACGACGAGGCGCTGGCCCTCTCGGTCGGACTGCTGGCCGCGCGCGGCCTCGGACTCACCGACGCCGCGCCCGCTGTCGCCAGCGCGCAAGCGAAGCTGGAGCGCGTCATGCCGACCACGCTCAAGCGGCGCGTGCGCGCCATCGACGAGACCGTCTCGCTGGACCTGTCGCCCGGCACGGCCGTGCCGGGCAGCAGCATGGCACTGATGACCCTGAGTTCCGCAGCGCAGTCACGTCAGCGCGTGCACCTGCACTACCGCACGACGCAGCGCGGCGCCACCGAGCGCGATTTCGATCCCTACGGCCTGGCTTGGCGCGGCGGGCGCTGGTATGTGGTCGGTCACTGCCATCTGCGCGAGGACGTGCGTTCATTCCGTCTCGACCGTATCGAAGCGGTTGGATTACTGCCGAGAAGCTTCAGGCGTCCGGAAGGATTCGACGCGCTCGGCTATCTGGCCTTCTCCCTCGCCTCGCTGCCGCGTGCCTATGCCATCGAGGTGCGCCTGGCCGCCGATCTGGCGACGGTGAAAGAAGCGCTGTTCGAGACGATCGGCATCTTCGAGCCCGACGGCGATGGCGTCGTCCTGTTCGCACAAGTCGATGATCTGGGCTGGTTCGCGCGCGAACTCTCACGCCTGCCATTCGATTTCGAGATCCGAGCACCGGCGGCGCTACGTGATGCGCTGCATGATCAGGGCGCACGCCTGCAACGTCTCGCCAACCCCGAAACGTCGCCGCAATCGCGATCAGAGCCAGCCCGTCGCCAACGCGCAAGCCGGCGCCAGCAATAGCACCCACGGCGCGCGACGCGCATCGAGCGCATGCGCGAGCACCCACGCCAGCGCACCGAGACACAGCAGCACCGTCCACAACACCGGACCGAATTCCCAGCCACCGCGGCGCACCAGCAGCACGAACGATGCCATTTGCAGCAGTACGCCCAGCGCGCCGAAGGCGCGGCCACGCAAGCGGCCCGCCTCGCGACCGAACGTCGCCAGATGATGCCGCGGCTGCGCAAGACTGATCCCTGCCCAACCGGCGATGGACAGGCCGGCGCAAAGCCAATACGGATTCATGCCGATGCCTCCGCGCGGCTTCGAAGTATGTCCGGCTGCTTGTCTTCGACTCGACTGGCGCGTCGCGCCAGCCACGCAAAAGCCGCGCCGAAGGCCAGCAGTACCCAATCCACGGAAGCCACCGCCCAGGCGCCTGCCGGAACGGTGTGCAGCAACGATCCCTCCGGCGCTACCGCCATCGACAACAGCGGAAGACCAAGACAGAGCAGCGCCGTCACGAAGAACAGCTCGCGCCACGGATTGCCGCGCCTCAGGCGCAGGCATGCCCACAACGCGGAGACGATCCACGCCGCGCAGAAGATGCGGATTTCCTGCGTCGCCCGCTCCGCGATCCCATCCGGCAGCAAACGATTCGCCCACAGCATCGACACGACCGCCAGCGGCATGCCCGCCACCGCGCCGATATTGAGCGCGCGCACCAGCCCATAGCCGGACACGACACCTGCCTCGCGCACGCGCCTGGCGCGCTTCTCCACCCAGACCTGCATGCCGCACGCCAGCATCACGCATCCGGACAATCCGAGCAGGAAATACAGCCAGCGGAACAACATCCCGCCGAACTGCACCATGTGCAGGCCGCCGAGGAAGGTATAGGTGTGATAGCCCCCGCTCGGTTGCTGGCCTCCGGCCATGTACGCACCGGTGATGCCGTCGTAATAAACGGAGCGATAGTTCCACGCCACGTGACGGCTGTGATCGAGCGCAACGTTCACCACGGTGGACGCATCGTTCGGGTGCTCGATGGCGATGATCCAGGGATCGGCGCCCAGCCGCTTGCGCGCATCGTCGATCATCGGTTGCAAGGGCGCGCGCAAAGGCGGAGGCCTGTGCATTTCCTCGCGATGCGTATACGGCGCCGCCTCCTTGTAGAACTTCTCGGCATCGCCACGATAGCCGGCCTGCAAGCCAGCCGTCATGTAAGAGGCCACGAAGATCGCGACGCCCGTGTAGGCGATCATCAAGTGGAACGGCAGGCCGAGCACGCCGGTGATGTTGTGACCGTCGAGCCAGGCGCGCTGTCCGCCGCCGCGGAAACGGAACAGGAAGAAATCCTTGAAGATGCGCTTGTGGATGACGATCCCGGTCAGGATCGCCACCAGCATCATCATGCCGGCCAGCCCGACCAGGTACATGCCGATCGTGCCGGCGTGCAGGTTGTAGTGCAGCGTGAAGAAGAACTCGCCGCCGGCGGTGTCGCGCAGCTTCGCGCCGGTCGCCGCATCGTAGGCGTGGATTTCGAAGCGGCCGTCATCGTGATAGGCGCCGGCCTTCATCGCCGGGAAGCGCGCCCTCGGCAGATACAGATACCAGGCGTGCGCTTCCGGATCTGTTTTTTCCAACTCGGCGACGAGCTTGTCGACAGCCGGTCGCGCAGGCGCTTCTGCGGCCATGCCCGGACGCATCCAGCGATCCAGTTCGGTATCGAAGCAGGCGATGGTGCCGCCGACGAAGATCACGAACAGCATCCAGCCGACGACCAACCCGGCCCAGGTGTGCAGCCACGCCATGCTTTGCGAGAAGCTGTTCTTCACGGCTTCTCCTTCTCGCGTCCGGGTCGCTTGTCCATCGGGATCATGGCCGCATCGCCTGCGCGCCGAAAACGAGCGCGATCGCATACAGAACGCCACCGATCGACAGCAACACCCACCACGCGCGCCAATTGCTGCGCGCGGCGAAGGCATACATCGCCGCCGCCGCCCAGATCGCGAAGCACCACAGACTGGCCGTGATTACGCGATTCGGCCGCGACATCGGCAAGACCAGCGTCAGGAACGCGGTACTGCTCCAAGCTACCCAATATCCGCCGACCAGCGCGGCCAACACACGCGCGACCACGGTCCAGGGATGCACGCCGCGACGCTGCTTGCGTTCCGCGACGACCTGCTTGTGCGTCCCGGCCGTGCTCACCGACGCAGCCGCGCTCGTGGAAGTCCCTCAGCCGGCGGAGCCGGCGGCACCCGCGGAATCCGGGAGGCTGCGTGCGGGGAAGTCGACATCAATGTTCCGGGTCGAGGGAATCGGCGCGTCAGGGGACGAATCGGCTGGCGTAGACCGCGGGCTGGCTGCGATTTTAACGAGATTGATTCTCATGCGCAAACAGCGCCCACACCCCGTCGGCGTGGCACATCGCTGTGACAAATCGCCCCTCCCCGCGAATCACCTGCTTAAACCAGCAAGTTCAAGCCAGCGCGCTTAAACCAACGCGCTCAAGCCCGCACAATCACCAGGACCACGCCAGCCCGCATGGAACAGACAGCCGTCATGACGACAGATGCCAAGGAGCGGTTCGGCGCCCTGCTCGAGGCGCATCGCGGGATCGTGCTCAAAGTGGCCAGCACCTACGCCTTCGGCCCGGAGGATCGTGCCGATCTCGCGCAGGAGATCGCGACGCAGCTGTGGCGCGCCTATCCCCGCTATGACGCATCACATGCCTTCTCCACGTGGATGTACCGGATCGCGCTCAATGTGGCGATCTCGCACGTGCGCGGCAGCGCCCACCGCGACAGGCACTCCGTCGCGTTCGACGACGCCCTGCACGATGTCGCCGACGAACACGGCGTCGATCTCGAGGCCGGCCAGCGCGTCCGCGCCCTGCACCGCTTCATCAGGCAACTGCCGCGGCTGGAGCGCGCGCTGATGCTGCTGTACCTGGAAGACCACAGCACCCGCGAAATCTCCGAAATCCTCGGCATCGGCGAGAGCAACGTCACCACCAAGATCAGCCGCCTCAAGCAACGCATCCGCAACGAAATCTGATTCCGCTCCAACACATTCCGACAAGGATTCGCACGAACCGCAATGGAAACCCTCATGGAACTCGACGAACTGAAAGCCACCTGGCAGTCCCTGGACCGCCGCCTGCAACAGCACAACGCCATCAACCTGCAGCTGTTCCGCGACAGCCGGCTGGACAAGGCACGCTCGCGCCTGCGCCCGCTGTTCTGGGGACAGATCGCGCAGATCCTGTTCGGCCTGCTGTTCGTGCTGATGGCGGCCGCGCTCTGGTCGCGGCAGCCGGAGACGGCATCTGTGGTGATCGCGGGCGTGATCGTCCATCTCTACGGCGTGGTCACGATCGCGCTCGCTGGCGGCACCCTCGCCAAGATCTCCGCCATCGACTACGCAGCGCCGGTGCTGGAGATCCAGAAACAGCTGACCGCGCTGCGCAAGTTCTACATGCGCAACGGCATGATCACCGGCCTGTCCTGGTGGGTGCTGTGGGTGCCGGTGCTGATGGTGCTGGCCGGGCTCGGCGGCGGCGATCTGTATGCCCGCGCGCCTTCCGTGATCTGGATCGGCCTGGGCATCGGCGTCCCCGGACTGCTCGCGACCTGGTGGTTCCATCGCTGGGCGCACCATCCTAGCCACGGCCAGCTCGGCAAGCGCCTCGACGACAGCGCCGTCGGCGGCAGCATCCGCAAGACGCAAAGCCTGATCGACGAAATCGCGCGCTTCGAACAGGAGTGATTCGAGCCGCGCCATCCTCACGGCCATGAAAAAGGGCGGAACCAGTCCGCCCTTTTTCGATGCTCAAGCCGCTACCGATCAGCGCAGGCTGTAACCCGATACGCGCCAGGTCTTGTCCTCATCGAGACGGAAGGACACGAGCTCGCGCACCGGCTGCTGCGCATTGGCGAACTTGGTCGGCACCGCGATGTTCAGATACAGCCCTTCCGGCACGCGATCGCCCGCCCGGAACTGCGAGCGCGTCACCACGGCCTGTCCACGTCCGGCGGGCTTGCCGAGCTTGTTGCGATCGATGGTGACCTGCTTGACGAACTCGTCGCGCGTCACCGCGCGCTTCATCGTCGCCGAGGCGGAATCCCAAATCTCGCCGATACGATTGCCATCGACCATCTGGATGACCTGCTGCGCGGCCTGGGTCATCTGTGCGTTCTGCTTGGCGAGCTGCGCCTGCTGCTCTGGAGTCAATGCGGGCTGCGCGGGCTTCGCCGCGGCGGCCTGCTGGCCCTGTGCCGGCGCCGGACGCGAGGGCTGGGCCTGCTGCGCGGAAACGCTTCCGATACAGCCAAGCAGAGCCAGGGGCAGGAGAAGGCGGCTAAGCTTCATGAACATTCCTTGCGAAAGGGTGCGGAGGTCAGCGAGTCTACGACAAGGCCGCCGACCACGCCCACGTGAAATTGGTCACATATTGCAGAAATAACCGCTACCGATGTCTTTTCGTGCATCCGGCGCGGCGCACTGCGACACTGTGGAATCCATTCGCCTTTCTTCCTTTCCATGCACCACATCGATTTCCAGCTTGACCGGGACTACGTCGAGCTCAACCAGCTGCTGAAACTCGCCGGCCTTTGCGACAGCGGCGGTGCCGGCAAGGCCATGGTCGCCGAGGGGCTGGTGCGGGTGGACGGTGCGGTCGAACTACGCAAGACCTGCAAGATCCGCGCCGGCCAGACCGTGCAGACCGGCGACACGGAGATTCGCGTCAGGGATTGATGCTCGTGGCGCTTGCTGGCTGCAGCGGGATCACGGCCATCGGACTTTCCGCCAGACATTTCTCATCCGGGAATCCGTAGCGTTCACGCAGCGGCTGCGCGCACGATTCGAGATCGTGCGGAGAAGATTTGTCCGCCGCCGTGCATTCGGTGTCGTAGGCGCGTTGATAGGCGTCCCTGCGCTTGACGAAATCATCGCCGCAGCGACGCGCGAGGCGGATGCGGTCGAGATCGTCCTGCACCGCGTTGGCGCCGGAAAGCCCGTACTCCTTCAACTCGGTGTCGGTGAGCAGGCGCAGACTGCGATTGGGCACCGTCATCATCAGATCGGCCACAGCGGCGGAAGCACCGTTGCGTTCGAGATAGTCCTTTATTTCGCCATAGACCTCGCGCAATTCCTGACTCAGCTCGGCGCGCGTGTTCGCCTTCGAGCCGACGCGGATCATGCGATGGATGCCGATACGTCCGGCGATCTGCCGATCGTCGCCAGCGGCCAGCACCAGGACACAGGCGCTGTGACAGATCGCGTTCTCGCGAACGCGGATCGTCCATTGCGATTCGGCGATGGCATCGCCCGCCGGCATCGCGTCCTCGACGCGACCGCCGGTGGAATCGATGTCGAGGATGCGACGCCCGATATGCAGGCGATCGGCCATCGCCGCCACGCGTTGCACGAGCGCGGTGAAATCGCTGCCGATCTTGCCCTTGTAACGCGCGCGTACCTGGCCTGTTTCGCGGCACGACGCCATGGCGTCGGAAATGCTCTTGAAATCGAGATCGGTGAGCAGCCCTTTCGGCGGTGCGATTTGCTCCTCGGTGTCTTCTTTCTCGCCCGCGGTGCCGCCCTCGTCCTTCTTTTCATCGCCGGCGGTCGCGGTTTTGGCGTCCGGCTTCGGAGTCGGCGCCGGCGTCCCCTGTTGCTGCACGACGTCGGGCGGATCGATCTTGATTTCCGGCAGAGGATCGTCGGCCTCACAGCTGATGGAAGCCTCTCCCGAGGTCATCCGGATCGGCGGCCAATCGGTGCCCTTGAGCACGTCCACGCGCGCCGCCTTGGCCGGCTTGGCGTCGCTACTCAACGCGCCGCTGTCCTCGCCGCTGTTGGCGGGCACCGTCAGCGGCTTCTGCAGCGGCAAGGGCGCAGGCGCCTGCTGCCGACAGCCGATGAGAACCAGGCCGACCACCAATGGGAAAAGGAGCTTCGAGGTACGCAAGCGAGCTACCGGGACAGGACCGCGATGCAGCGGCCGCGATGGGAGAGAGACTCAAGTGTATGGCGAAGCGGATTCGACAATGCCAACCGTCGGTGAATCCGCTAGTTTCGGAGCCTCAGCGCCCGTCTAATCGGCACGCACGGGCCGACGACGACATTATTTCTGCAAACGGCTCGCATGGCTGGCCACCATCTTCCAATGTCCGCCGCGATAGACCCAGGTGTCGGTGAACTGGAAATCGCCGGAGAACTGGGTCTCGCCGGAACGTCCCTTCACCGTGGTGATGCCGGTGACGATGGCGGCATCGCCGTACAGACGGATGTTCTGGTCGTGATTGCGGAATTCCGTGTAGAGCGGATCGCGCTTCTCGACCTCGGCGAGGTTCTGCGACAGGTCCGTGACCACGCCGCGCGAATCGGTCAGCGTGAACGTCTCGTCCAGCGATTCGCGCAAGGCCTTCGCGTCGCCCTGCTCGAAAGCACGGCACAGTGCGGCTTCCACGCGCAGGATTTCGGATTTGTCCTGTTCCGCATCGCGTGCCTGCGCGACAGCAGCGGTCGTGGCGAGTACAGCGGCGAACATCAGCATCAACGGCTTCATGATCACTCCGGTCTTGAGGAAGACATCGCGGCACGGCCCCGGCCGTGTACCCAGCGCTGCGCATCTTAGAGGGAGTTTTCCGTGGGCGCATGGGCCAACCGGCCTATAGCCCGGCCTATATCCGGCGGGAACGCCGCGAGCGGGAATCCGTTGCCCGGAAGGGCAGCTGCGGCGGCCACCCTCGGGAGGTGAGGCGCTATCGCTATGCCTTCACCACGCGCTGGCCGGCCGCCGCCGCGCGTCGTGGGCGCGCGCTCGCCTGTTCGCTTTCGAGCAAGTGCGTGGCCAGTTCCCGCGCCGAGGCGCGCAGTTCGGGAACGGCCGTGATCTCCCAAAGCCGGCTGCGCAGCAACGGCCCCAGGCAATACAGCCCGGACACGGTGCGACCGGAAGCGTCCATCACTTCGTACCGTGCCGACGTCTCCACGCCCAGTCCGAACGCATCGGCGCGCACCAGCCCCGATTCGCGCAGGTGCATCATCAAGGGATGCGTGGTACGGGAGATGTCCGTGTCCAGCCCGGTCGCACGGATCAGATAATCGTAGTGCTCGCTGTTCATGCGTGTCTGCCCGCGATCGCGGATCAACGTGTCGACACCGCTTCCGTCTGTGGAAAGTCCCGCGCGCAACAAGCGCCCTGCCCTGATCCGCAACTGGCCGCTCACCTGTAGTTCGTCCAGCTCCGCGGCGACTTGCGGGGCGAGGCGATGACGGAAGATTTCCCAGTACGAGCGCACATGCCGCACGAAACGCCCACGCTGCACCGGCGACAGGCTCGTCCAGAACGCCTGGGTGTGCGGTCGCAGGGCATCGATCACACTGCGCCAGTCGTGCACCACCGGCGCCAGCGAGCGGATCGCGCGCAACAACTGCCCGACGTCGCGCGTCGCCAATGCGCGACGCAGGTGTGGAGGCAACTCGATCACGGGGCTCGGGTCGGGCAGATGGTGTTGCGGCAGACGGCCATGTCGCGAAAGCGCCGTGATCGCACCGCGATGTTCGCGGCGGCGCAGCGTCGCCACCACGTCCGCCATCGTCAGACCGGTGCCCACGATCAACAGACGCGCATCGGACGGGATGCGGTCGATCGCGCCGTCCTGCCACGGCCAACCGATGTAGCGCGCATGTGCGGCCAGCCGCGGCCCGACTCCGGCCAACCGCTGCGGCGGCAGCGCGCCCAGCGCGAGCACGACGCGATCGCTGAAGAAATCACTGCCGTCGGCGAGATGAATGCGAAAGCCACCTGGCTGCCGCTCGATCATGATCGCCTCGTATTCCAGGCAGGTCAGATTCGACGACAGCGCCTGCGCCGACTGCAGACGATCCTGCAGGTATTCGCCATACGCCAATCGCGGCAGGAAGCTGTCACGTCCGCGCTCGGTGAGGTTGAGCCAGTCGGCGAATTCGCCGGGGTTGTCCACGCTCGCGCCCAACTGCCGCGCCCGCACGTTGAGAAGATGTTCCGGCCGTGATTCGCCATAAGCCACGCCGCGCCCGAACGTATTGCGCACGCCGACCAGGCAGACGTCGAGATCGGAGTCGTTCGGCGTCGCCAGTTCCGTCGCGAGAGCGGTTCCGCTGAAGCCGGCTCCGATGATGCTGATGCGCATGACAGACTCCCCGCTTGAAGTGGCGCAACTTGTAGCAGGGCGATTCGCGCGGCATGTAAAAAGCAGGTTAGCGGGGAAACCGCGCGTGTCAAGAATTCGAAAAGATGCATTTGTAACGCGATGTAACTTTCGGATTCGGAACGCATGCGTCATGCAGCGAACAAGACATGACGAACGGTTATCTTCAGATGCCGGAACAGCGTTGCTGTTGCGCAGCATCAAGCGATCGCGAGACCCTCCCGCGCCTTGCACAAACGATCGTGCAGCTTGCGGACTTCGTCCGCTTTTTCATCGATCGCGCCCTCTCCCGCTTCGCCGACATAACGACATGCGGCATAGGCAAGGGAAGCATGCTCGTATTCACGAATCCATCGGCGGCGTCCTTCCAGGTGTTCCGGCTTCACCGGCCAGACGCCGGGGCGAGGCCGCATGTGGAAATGAATGCCAATGCGCCAGGGCTTCGGAGTCAACCGTGCCCTGAAACACGATTGCTGCTTGCACATCAGCGCATAGATGCTGTCCGCGCCCAGCGCATCGAAGCAGGCCTGCACCGCGGGTTCGTTCGGTGTGAATGTGCGGTGCAGGGCCAGGAGCCGCAAACCTCCCGGGGTGCTGTATTTGGATATGCGCCAATCCGGGTTTGATTGCAGAAATGCATCCAGCCGCTGTTGCGCGCGCAGTTCCGGCCCGCCTCCCCTGGCCCACAAGCTGCGTTGCACACGGATCGCGATGCCCTGGCCGATCAGCACGGCCGGAATGATCAAGATCACCGGGATCAGGATCGATCCCCTCCAGATTCCAATCGCGATCGCGACCATGACCATCGACAGAATGGACCAGCCATACAGGCGCGCACTGGGCCCCGGATCCTCGAAATCGATGTCGGCGAACAGGACATCCGGCGTGTTGAGACACAGGGCACCGTAGCTGTTGCGGGTGATGACCACATCCCCGTGCCGATCGACGATCTCCTCGCGGATGGGCAAGCCTTCGGCACCGTTGTAAGGAATCTTGTGATCGAGACGCCGCGTTTCCTTGCCGGCCAGTACCTGCTCCATGGCTTCGCGTACTCGCGCATCGGCATGCGCCTGCGCGGCTTCCTGACTTTCGTCGGACCAGCCGAACCGGCGAACCGTGACCCGCTGTTTCCCCTTGCGATGCTGCGACCTGGCTTCAGCCCAGTACTGTGGAACGATCATCCCCCCTCCTTGTGATCATGCATGCACGCCATCGCGGCTGTAGTGCCGTCCTATTTCGGTATGTCCAGTTCGCTCTCCGGCTTGCGCAGGGGCGACAAGGAAGCCAGATTCTATCGCTCCATCCGTCTCACAGCCTGCGCCAGGCTGATCCGGTCCTCGTAGAATCCACCTCGACATCGTATCCGCCGGAGACCTGTCCATGCCCACTCGCGATGACCGGATCACCGCCTACATCGCCAGGTCCGCGCCCTTCGCCCGCCCCATCCTCGAACACTTGCGCGCCATCGTGCACGAGGCCTGCCCGGACGTCGAAGAGACCATCAAATGGGGCTTTCCGCATTTCACCCACGGTGGCCGAATCTTGGCCGGCATGTCCGCGTTCAAGCAGCATGCCGCCTTCGCCGTGCCTATGCTGGGTGCTACTGGCGATGGCGCGGAAAAACAGGCGGTGGACAAAACCGGCGAGGCCATGGGCCACTACGGTCGAATCACTGCGATCTCCGACTTGCCATCCAAACGCACCCTGATCGCTCAGCTCAAGCAGGCCGCCAAGGCCATCGATGCCGGCGCGAAGCGCCCCGGCCCCAAAAAACATAAGCCGAAGCCGCCGCTGCAAGTTCCCGACCATTTGACCAAGGCGCTGTCGAAGAACCCCTCGGCCAAGGCGCACTTCGGCAAGTTCCCGCCGAGCAAGCAGCGCGACTACATCGAATGGATCGTCGAGGCCAAGCGTGAGGAGACCCGCGAACGACGCGTCGCGCAATCCGTCGAATGGATCGCCGAAGGAAAAGGCCGCAACTGGAAATACGAAAAAAGCTGAAGCGACCACTCAGTCCATCGATCGAACGATGAAGGCGAACCCGCGGTTCGCCTCCACGGTCAGCGCTCCGATCAGCGCTCCATCGGCAATTTCAGCCCTTGCTCTTTCGCGCACTGTTGCGCGATCTCGTATCCGGCATCGGCATGCCGCATCACACCGGTACCGGGATCGTTCCACAGCACCCGCGCGATGCGCTTGTCGGCGGCCTCGCTGCCGTCGCAGACGATGACCACACCGGCGTGCTGGGAATACCCCATTCCCACGCCGCCGCCGTGATGCAATGAGACCCAGGTGGCACCGCCGGCGACGTTGAGCATCGCGTTCAACAACGGCCAGTCGGAGACTGCATCGCTGCCGTCCTTCATCGCTTCGGTTTCGCGGTTCGGCGATGCGACGCTGCCGGAGTCGAGATGATCGCGGCCGATCACGACCGGCGCCTTCAGTTCACCATTGCGCACCATTTCGTTGAACGCGAGGCCGAGCTTGTGGCGCTGCCCCAATCCCACCCAGCAGATGCGCGCCGGCAATCCCTGGAAACTGATGCGCTCCCTCGCCATGTCCAACCAGTTGTGCAGATGCTTGTCGTCGGGAATCAGTTCCTTGACCTTGGCATCGGTCTTGTAGATGTCCTCGGGATCGCCGGACAGCGCCACCCAGCGGAACGGGCCGACGCCGCGACAGAACAGCGGACGCACGTACGCCGGCACGAAGCCCGGGAAGTCGAACGCGTTGGCGCAGCCTTCGTCCTTCGCCATTTGGCGGATGTTGTTGCCGTAATCGAATGTCGGCACGCCCTGCTTCTGGAAGGCGAGCATGGCCTCGACATGCACGCGCATCGATTTCTTGGCGGCATCGCGCACCTTTTCCGGATGCTGCTTCTGCTCGATGAGCCATTGTTCGACAGTCCAGCCGACCGGCAGATAGCCATGCACGGGATCATGCGCGCTGGTCTGATCGGTGACCGCATCCGGCCGCACGCCACGCTCCACCAGCTGCGGCAGGATTTCCGCGGCATTGCCGAGCAATGCGATGGATTTCGCCACGCCGGCCTTCGTGTATTTCTCGATGCGCGCGAGCGCGTCGTCGAGATCATCGGCCTGCTCGTCGACGTAGCGGGTCTTGAGACGGAAATCAATGCGCGACTGCTGGCATTCGATGTTGAGACTGCTGGCACCGGCCAGCGATGCCGCCAGCGGCTGCGCGCCACCCATGCCGCCGAGGCCGGCGGTGAGAATCCACTTGCCGGTCAGATCGCCGCCGTAATGCTGGCGCCCCATCTCGACGAAGGTTTCGTAGGTGCCCTGCACGATGCCTTGCGAGCCGATGTAGATCCAGGAACCGGCCGTCATCTGGCCGTACATCATCAGCCCTTTCTTATCCAACTCGTTGAAGTGTTCCCAGGTGGACCATGCCGGCACCAGGTTCGAGTTTGCGATCAGCACGCGCGGCGCGTCCGGATGCGTAGGGAAGATGCCGACCGGCTTGCCGGACTGCACGAGTAGGGTTTCGTCCTCCTCGAGTGTTTTCAACGATTGCAGGATGGCGTCGAAGCACTCCCAGTCGCGCGCGGCGCGGCCAATCCCGCCGTAGACCACCAGTTCGGCCGGATTCTCGGCCACCTCAGCATCGAGGTTGTTCTGGATCATGCGGAACGGCGCTTCGGTGAGCCAGCTCTTGCAGGTCAGCGTCGCGCCGCGCGGGGCGCGGATCTGGCGGGATGGATCGATGCGAGTGCTCATGGAATCAGGGTCCGCGAAGTCGTGAACCGCAATTATGAGTGTCTGTCCGCGTCGCCGCCAAACCACAGCCAATGTTGGCCGCGCGGGAACTGAACGCATGCAAGGTTTGTCACAGTTCCCCGGAACGCCCTGGATCAGGCGCCACCGGGAACACTCGACACCAGGCATCGGAGAGCCGCATGAGCCTCATCGGAAGACGTTTCGCCTGCACTCTGCTTCTGTTGTTCGCATTCTTCTCGACGCAAAGCGCGGCCGATCCCACGCCATCGACCGACACCGAGCGCGACGCGCGCGTGGCCGCCTTCGCCAGACTCTACGGCGTGGTCCGCTACTTCTACCCTGGCGATTCGGCCCAGGATGTCGACTGGAACCGGTTGGCGGTGCTCGGCGTCGCGGAAGCCCGTGCCGCCCGCGACGAGACCGATCTGCAGGCCCGCCTGCGTGCCTTGTTCGATCCGCTCGGCCCGGGTATCGACATCGCACGCGAGAGCGATGCCTTCCCTGCCCCGCCCGTCGACAACGTGCCGCCACTGGTGGCCTGGCGGTATTCCGGGTTCCCGTCCGACATCGGTCGTATCTACGGCAGCGAGCGCACGGCGCGCCTCAAGGCGGGCTCGGATTTCACGGCCCTGGCCACCCATCTCGATGGACATGCCCTGCGTGGAAAGACCTTGCGCCTGCGGGGTGAGATCAAACCGTTGTCGCCCTTCAAGGCGGACGCGCTGGGACTTTGGCTGCGCGTCGATCGTGAACGCGATCAGGCGGGTTTTTTCGACAACAGCTCCGCGCGCGCCAAGCCCGGAACGGATTGGCAATCGCATGAAATCATCGGCCGCGTGGATGCCGATGCCAGAGCGGTGTTCGTCGGTTTCACGATGCAGTTAGGCGACACCAAGACTCCCGAAGCGGCCCTGAGGCGGTTGACTCTGGAAGTGGACGACGGTGCCGGCCATTGGACGCCGATCGACATTCCCACACTGCGCCTGGCCACGGACGCCTCTTCCAAGGCCTGGTGGTTGACCGGCGGTGTGACGCGGAATATCGACCTCTCCTGGGATGCATCGGAACGCGATACGGGTGCCTTGCGGATGCGCCTCAAAGGCGACCTGTCGAACGGACAACTGTTCGACGCGCCGGCGATGGCCGGAAAAACCGCCGAATTCAAGCTCGGTGCGGGATTGAAGGCGCGAGTGGCATTGACGTTGTCCGACGCGCGCGCGAAGCCCGCGGCCGAGCGCGCTGCGGCGTTGAGTGCGCTGAAGGCGCGTCTGGCGGCACTTCCCGATCCCAAAAAGAACATCGCTTCCGTCGATGTCAGGCAAGCCGACATCGTCGTGGCCTGGAGCGTGTTCGCGCACTTCTATCCCTACTGGGACGTGATCGATGCCGACTGGGGCGCGCAGCTCCCGCGTTCGCTGTCCGACGCCGAAGGCGCCGACACGCGCGCATTGCACAGGCGCACCCTGCAAACGCTCGTCGTGCCCACACAGGACGCGCACGGCACGGTGACCGACCTCACCGCCGGCAAGCGCGGTCTACTTCCGATCGAGATTGAACCGATCGGCGGGCAATGGGTCGTGGTGGCCTCAGCCGTGCCCGACCGCGTGCGTGTTGGCGATGTGGTCACGGCGATCGATGGCGTCGACATCGCGCAAGCGAGACCGCAGCTCGAATCACTCGCGGCCGGCCAGCCATCCTCGCGTCCATGGAAGGCCATCGATGGGCTCCTGTCCGGCCCACTGGGAGAATCACGCACGTTTTCTCTGCAACGCGCCGACGGCGGCATCGCCGAGGCGACGCTGCGCTTCGATGCATCGCAAGCACCGCCGCTGCCGCGGCCGGCCGCCATCGCCGAACTCAAACCGGGGCTCTGGTACCTCGATGTGGCCCGTGTCGACCTTCCCATATTCAACGCACATCTGGACAAGCTCTCGAAGGCACGAGGGCTGATCTTCGACATTCGCGGTTATCCCAAGGACTTTCAGGTGACCAGGAGACTGCTCGCGCACCTGCTGAAGGCGAAAGAACAAGGAAAGTGGGTACACGTTCCTCAGTACATCGGCCCCTTCGGAGAATTGGCTGGATATGACGAGGAAACAGGCTGGAATCTGGAACCACAGGCCCCGCATTTCGGCGGACGCGCCGTGTTCCTCGCCAACGGCGGCACCATCAGCCAGGCCGAACTGATCACCGGCTATGCGCAGGATCAGCATCTGGGAACGATCATGGGTTCCACCACGCGCGGCGTGGACGGCAACATCACCGCGATCAATGCGCCGTCCGGTTTCCACATCATCTTCACTGGGATGAAGGTGACGCATCACGATGGGACCACGCGTTATCACGCGATCGGCACCATGCCGGATGTTGCCGTGGAACCGACGCTCGCCGGCATCCGCGCCGGACGCGACGAAGTGCTCGAAGCCGCTTTGAAACTATTGGACTAAGCGTCCGGGAGCACTTCAAAGAAAACGCCCGGCACGAAGCCGGGCGTTGGAGGTGCGGGAATCGCGAAGCTCAGCGGATCGATGGATCGAGCTGACGCAGCGCCGAGGCGATATCGGTCTGACCGGTCCGGTCGATATCGTCCTTCGAGTACGAACGTCCCGGCGAGTTGGCGCATTCGCGCTCTTTCTTGCCCGCCTTGCGCGCCTTCGCATTGGCGCTGGCGGTGATGCGCGAGCCGGTGTCCTGCAGGCAGTTGCGGCTGTTGACGTTGTCGGTGGCGCTCGTGCCAATGGCAGTCGCGCCGTCGTCGGCCGTCGTCGCCGGAGCCGGCGTCTGGGCGGCGGACATGCCCGCGAAGCCGCCAATCAGAAGCAGCAGAAGCAATTGCGGAAAAGCTGGTCGTTTCATTTCGCACCTCGCATCGATGTGGAGGAAAGGCACGGCGACAGCGCCGCCGGATGTCTCGACGCTACGCCCGGCCCGCACAACGGCGGCTGAGCGGAAATGGAGGACGTGCGCTCAGTCACGCACGCGGGCAAGTCGCTGGCAATGCCGCCTTGAGCGCGGCGATCTCGACCTCGGTGGCGGGCTTGGCCTCGCCCCCGCCACCGCCGTCGAACAGCACGTGCCAGGTTCCGTCCGCATCGCGTTTCCAGGTGGAGATGAAGCGGCCGCTGCGGTAGCGCGGGTCGGCGCCCGGGCGCGGGTCTTCCAGCCAGTACGGCCCCATCGACAGGGCGATGTCCGGAGCGCCGCCGATGACGACCTGCTCGGGATGCCAGCGCAGCCGCACCTTCTCTCCTTTCACCAATGGCGCCCAACCTTCGGCCACCGCCTTCGCGCCACGTAACGGTTGCGGGCCGCCGATGAACACCGCGCCAGGATGCAGATGCTCGGCGAACGCACCCGCATCATGGTCGGCCACCGATTGCGCGAAGCTGCGCTCACGCATCCAGACCTCGCATTCGGCGGCCGACATCGCCGGGGCGGCCGGCGGCGGCCCAGGCTCGGCTGCGGACGCCTTCAGCACCCAGGCCAAGCCGATCAGCATTACGCCTGCCAGGGTCGGCAACCATCTCGCTTCGGTTCGCATAGCCGGTCTCCGCATGATCGATATCGTCGACTGTCCGCCGCATGCCGGTCGCGGGCATGCGACGGAAGTCATGCCGACCCCGAATCGTGACAATGGCACCTGTCTCCGGACCGACATCCGGCAGCGTTTATCATGTCGCGATGAACTTCCTTTCCCGCCTGTTCGCGACCCTTCTCCTGGTCGCGGCATCGCTCTCGGCGTGCACCACCACGCCCCGCACCGCCGCCACTCCCGCAGCCGACACCGTCCTGCTCATTTCCATCGATGCGTTCCGCGCCGACTATCTCGAGCGCGGCATCACGCCCAACCTCGCGCGCATCGCCAGCGAAGGCGTGCGTGCGCGGTGGATGAATCCGTCCTATCCGTCGCTGACGTTCCCCAATCACTACAGCATCGTCACCGGCCTGCGCCCCGACCACCACGGCATCATCCACAACACGATGCGCGATGCGGAACTCGGCGGCTTCAAGCAGTCGGATCGCAAGGCCGTCGGCGATGGCCGCTGGTGGGGCGGCGAGCCGATCTGGGTAAGCGCCGAGAAAGCGGGTATTCGCAGCGCGACCATGTTCTGGCCCGGCAGCGAGGCAGCGATCGCCGGCATCCGGCCATCGCAATGGAAACCGTTCGAGAAGGAAATGCCCGCTGCCGCGCGCGTCGATACGGTACTGGGCTGGTTCGACTTGCCCGAAGCGCAGCGTCCGCGCGTGATCACGCTGTATTTCGACAAGGTGGACACGGTCGCGCATGAAAACGGCCCGGATGCGCCGGAAACCATCGCCGCCATCCGCGAAACCGATGCCGCGATCGGACGCCTGCTCGACGGCCTGACCGCACGCGGACGGCTCGATCGCACCAATCTGATTGTCGTCTCCGATCACGGCATGGCGACCGTCGCGCCGGGGCACGCGATCGCGGTGGAAGACATGGTGACGATGCAGGAAGCGGCCGTCGTCTCGATCGGCCAGGTGATCGGCATCGCACCGAATCCGGGTTTCGAGCATGCAGTCGAACGCAAACTGCTCGGCCCTCATGACCACTACGATTGCTGGCGCAAGGGCGAACTTCCTCCCGGCTGGCATTTCGGCACGCATCCGCGCATTCCACCGATCATCTGCCAGATGCACGAAGGCTGGGATGCCGGCCCGCGCGAAGCCGTCGCCAAGCGCGCCAAGGAAGTGACGCATGCGCGCGGATCGCACGGCTACGATCCGGCGCTGCCGTCGATGCATGCGTTGTTCCTGGCGCGCGGGCCGGCGTTCAAGCGCGGCGCGCTGATCGCGCCGTTCGACAACGTCGACGTGTATCCGTTGCTGGCGAAGCTGGTGGGCATCACACCGGTGCGCAATGATGGCGACATCGCGCCATCGTTGCCGGCGTTGCGTGAGCACTGAGCACATTTAATACGTTTCGATTGCCGTCCATGGCGCGGCATGATCGGCTTCGGACTGCCCGGCCCGACCATCCATGGCCGGGCGTTCGGAGCCGCAGCCGATGCCGATAGGGCGTCGGCTAGACGCGACTCCTCACCCCATGTCCGAATCCGGCGAGTCCACTCCCCGGACCGGTGCTAACCTGCGTGCATGACTACCCACGCTCCCGAGACGCTCCCGCCCGAGCATGTCTGTGAACAGGCCCGCCTGAGCCGCGACCCGCGCTTCGATGGGCTGTTCTTCACAGCCGTCCTCAGCACCCGCATCTACTGCCGCCCTGTCTGTCCGGCGCCGTGGGCGAAACGCGTCGTGTACTACGGCTCGGCGGCGGCGGCGGAAGCAGCCGGCTATCGCCCCTGCCTGCGCTGCCGTCCGGAATTGTCGCCTTCGGACGGCGCATGGCGCCGTGGTGACGCCGCGCTCGCCCGCGCCCTGAAACTGCTCGACCAGGGCTTCCTGGCCGACCAGCCGCTATCGGCCCTGGCCGATCGTGTGAACCTCGGCGAACGCCAGCTGCGCCGCCTGTTCGTCGAGCGACTCGGCGCGGCGCCGGTCGGCGTGCACACCACGCGCCGGTTACTGTTCGCCAAGCAACTGCTCACCGAAACGCATCTGCCGATCACCGACGTCGCGCTCGCCGCCGGATTCGGCAGTCTGCGCAGATTCAATGCCGCGTTCAAGGATGCCTATCGCATGGCGCCACGCGATCTGCGACGCAAGCCGGCGGCGGCGATCGAATCCGGCAACGAAACCCTGACGCTTCGCCTCGGCCTTCGCCCGCCCTACGATTTCGCCTCGATGCTGTCCTTCCTGCGCGGGCGTGCGCTGCCCGGCGTGGAAACAGTGGATGAAGTCAGCTATGCCCGCGCCATTCCCGCCGAAGGCGCGGGCATGCCGCCCGGATGGCTGCGCGTCAGTGCGTGGCCCCAGCGCGGCGATGTTCGTGGCGATGCCACCGATCACGCGCTCAAGCTCGAACTGCATGCGCCGCTTGCTTCGCGCCTGCTCGACATCGTCAACCGTCTACGCCGCATGTTCGATCTCGATGCGGATCCGCATGCGATCGCCGATGCGCTGTCGCGGGACCCGCGTCTGGCGCCCCTGCTGCAAAAGCGGCCGGGACTGCGGCTACCCAGCGGCTGGGACGGCTTCGAGATCGCCGTGCGCGCCATCCTCGGACAACAGGTCAGCGTGGCCGCCGCGCGCACGTTCGCCGCGCGTACCGCGCAGCATTTCGGCACGCCATTGCCGGCCGAACATGCCGCGCATGGCTTGACGCACCTGTTCCCGACGCCGGAAACGCTGGCCGACGCCGATCTCACCGTCATCGGCCTCACGCGCACGCGCGCCGAGACCGTGCGCACGCTCGCACGCGCATTGCTCGATGGCCGCGTCGATTTCCGCGTCGACCGCACGCTCGAGGATTTCGTCGCGCGCTGGACTGCCCTGCCCGGCATCGGTCCCTGGACCGCGCACTACATCGCGATGCGCGCGCTCGGCCATCCCGATGCGTTTCCCGCGGAAGATCTGGTGCTGCAAAAAGCCGTCCCGATCGATGGTTCGCGCATGAGCGCACGCGCCTTGAGCGCGCGCGCGGAAGCCTGGCGCCCGTGGCGTGCGTACTCCGTCATCCACTTGTGGCGCGACAGCATGCCGGTACCGATCACCGGTGCCATCGCGAAAACCGCATCCGGCGGTGAAACGGCTCCCACACCCAAGTCCACGAAGAAATCCCGGAAGGCGGCATGATCACGTATCAGCACATCGACAGTCCGGTGGGACAACTGCTGCTTGCAAGCGCGGACGACGGGCTGCGCATGATCGAGTTCGAGCATCCCTGGCATCCGTTCAAACGTGACGAACGCTGGCACGAGGGCGATGACGACGTCCTGCGAGTCACCCGTACACAGCTCGGCGAATACTTCGCCGGCAAGCGCCGCGACTTCGACCTGCCGCTCGCCCCGCACGGCACGCCGTTCCAGATGCAGGTCTGGCGCACGCTCGCGGAAATTCCCTGGGGCGAAACCTGGAGCTACGCGCAGATGGCGCACCGCATCGGCCAGCCAACCGCTACCCGCGCAGTCGGCGCAGCAAATGGCCGCAATCCAATCCCGATCGTGCTGCCCTGCCATCGCGTGATCGGCAGCGACGGCTCGCTCACCGGATTCGGCGGCGGTTTGCCGACCAAACGCTTCCTGCTGACGCTGGAAGGCGTCCTGCGCGACGAGGATGATCTGTTCGCGCAGGCGAGTTAGCGAGCCAAATCGGGAAATCAGGGCGTTTCGCCAGCCTGTTCTCGCACGGCTCGCTGCACGGCGCCGCCTTGATGCAGGACCACGGCCACGACACGCTTCTGTGCATCGCGCTCGAACACGAGCTCCGCGTCCACCACCTTGTAGAAGAAGCGATCGCGCTCGCTCGCGAACAAGGGCAGGAATGACTGCCCCGTGAGCTGCGCCTGCAATTGTCCCCTCTCCAGTTTCACCGTCAGCACTACCTGCGGCGCGAAGCTGTACTTGCCGACATAGGCTTGCAGAACCTCCGGTTCAAGAGTGATTTCGCGGCGCAACGTGGTTTTCGCGACGTCTCCGGTCCGCGCGAACACCTGCGTCTTGCCGTTCTGCGCTAGCTCCACCGCTCGCACCCGGCCGCTCTTGCGGACGACATGCAAACCGGCATCCGCCTCCGATAGCGCATACCAATCGCCGTCGAGCGGATGCAATCGCAATGCCGGCTGCCCCGCCAATTGCGCCATCAGCAGACCGTCGCGCTCGAAGATGCCGAGCCCCACCGTGTCCAGCGCATATTGGCCGGCCACACCACGATCAATCACCCGCGCTTTCGGTGCGACGGACTTGACACCCAATGCAGCCAACCCGACTGCTGTGGGATCCGCATCGCCGCTGACGAGCACAACGATGCCGCGCTTTTCGTCGGGACGAAATCCGACGAAGCTGTGGAACCCCGCGGTCGCACCGTTGTGCCAGTACACAGGCGCCCCTCCCGCGCGCCCGACATGCCAGACGCGGCTCAACGAGAAGCCATCGGCCTCTTCGACCACGATATCGAGGTCGCGCTGCAAATCCTGATGCAACGGCGAACGTATCGTCCCAAGAAATACCTGCAGCAGTCGCGCGAGATCACCGCCACTGCTCCAAAGCGCGCCGGCGCCGGACAGCGCATCCATATGCCAGATCGGTACCGGCTTGCCGCCGCTGATGGCGATCGCGGCATTCTCGCCTGGTGCAAAAGCGGTATGGCGCAGACCGAGCGGCTCGATCACGCGATCCTCCAAGGCCTTGCGATAGCCCTTGCCATCCACCTCGCCCAGCAACCAGCCAAGCAGACCGGCACCGAAGTTGGAATAAGCATAGAAATGTCCCAGCGGTTGTCCCGCGCGCGTCGTCTCCATACCGGCTCGCAATGCGGCATTGTCGTAATCGGCGTACGGATCCTGCGGATCAGCGGGCGCCAGATTCGCGGGAAGGCGGGACAAACCGCTGCTGTGCGTGGCAAGCGCATCCAGCGTGATCTTCGCGACCTCCGGGTTCCGTAACTTCCATTCCGGTTGCAACGATCCGATCGTGGTCGACCCGTCGACCTTGTCTTGCGCGGCCATCTCCGCCAGCAGCATGAAGGTGAACACCTTGGTGACGGAGCCGATCTGGAATTGCGTGTCGGCACCCGGCTTGGCATCCAAGCCAGGACGAACAACACCGAATCCATGCGTGGCGACATCCTTGCCATGCACCTCCATGACGACCGCTCCCGCGAGGCCGCCCTTGTCCTGCTGTTCACGAGCCCAAGCCATCGCTTGATCGTCCGCGGCCACGGCACAGCAGGTGAAGCCGTACAAAAGCAGGAATGACAATCCGGTCATACGTTTCATTCCACGTCCTCCGGTGAAAGCGATTCGAGATGGCGATCGAGTTGTTCGGCGCGCGTGCGCAGTTTTGTTCGTGCCACATACCTGTTGAGCCAGGCGACGCCGACACCGAGCGCGATCACGCCAGCGATATAAGAGAAAAAGACGAGACGGATACTCATGCCGACCATGTCGTTCTTCACCGTCCACACGCCATCCGCATGCGACAGGGTCAGACCGATCACGCCGACCATGCACGGCATGACATACCAGAGCCACGCTCGCTCCAGCATTCGCGCCTGCGCCAGCAACATGTCGCGCTGATGGACGAGATAACTCCGCAACGGCAGATCGTGACGCGGCTCCGGCGCATCGCGGCGGGCTTTGCGCAATCGAAACGGCACCCAGATCGCCCACAACACCAATTCCGCCGCAAAAGCAGCGCCCATCCAGGCATGGCGGCCCGCCTCGCTCCAAGCGACGTAGCCGAAGAACAGCGCCACCACGATGGCCACCACGGTTTCCCGCCTGTCCCGCGCACGGATCTGCTTGTGCAGCACGCGATCCTGCGCCTGTACTTCGGCCAGCGACATCGCGGGAGCCACGGCGGAATCGCGCCGCCATTGCTGCTGGATCTGGCTCCAATCCATCGCTTTTCCGCTCATCATCGATCCTCCAGGAATCGCGCCTCGAACGCCTGGCGCAGCCGCGTCATGCGGATGGCCACGGCATTGGGCGTCAGCCCCATCACATCGGCGATCTCCTCGCGCGACAGCCCTTCGAGATCCAGCATCAGCACGCCGCGCTGCACCGGATCCAGACCGGCGAGAAACGCGTCGAGCACGCTCATCGGATCACGTGGGTCGCCGCTGTCGCCGTGCTTGACCGCTTCCTCCAAAGGCTGGTGCTCGCGTCTCGGTTTCCGCGCGTGGCTGAGCGCTGTGTTGAGCGCCACCCGATAGACCCAGGTTCCGAGCTGCGCGCGACCATCGAATCCGGAGAAACTGCGCCACAGCTGCAGATGCATCTCCTGCAGCAGGTCCCGGTAGTCGTCCGGCCCGGCATAACGACGCGCCAGCCGCACCAGTGCGGCCTGGTTGTCGCGCAGCATCTCGGCGAAAGCCTGCTCGATGTCGGTTCCGGTCATGACGACGCGTTCTGGGGCCCTTTCTCCATTGGTCGCGGGCCGGGGCGATTTTTTTCAGGCGGTCCTTTCGCCCTGGTCAGCCGTGTGGGCTAGCCGGGACCGCTTACCCCATCAGATGGCGCATCGCATCCGCATACCCGGTGGCAACGGCATCGCGATGCTGATGTCGTCCTTCGGCGACGACCCGCACGCCGGCGACCGTGACCTCGCGCACAGGATTGCGATTGCCGCTAAAAATCCAGCGATCGACGGCATCCTCGGTGGTGGCGCCCGCGAACTGCGGCGATTGCGCATCCAGCACGACGACATCATCGACGCCCTGGAATCCCGTCGCGTTCGCCGCCGTCTTCGTCACCTCGCGCAGCAGGGTCTCGCCGACACTTGGCGAATCGTTGCCAACGGCGATATTGCGATGCCGCGTCGCCAGGCGCTGGCCATATTCGAGCCAGCGCAACTCCTCCACCGGCGACACCGAAATGTGCGAATCCGAGCCGATGCCCCAGGCACCACGCACATCCAGGTAATCGCGAAGGGGAAACAGACCGTCGCCGAGATTGGCTTCCGTGGTCGGACACAAGGCCACGGTCGCACCGCTGCGGGCGATACCCTGCACCTCGTCGGGCGTGAGATGGGTCGCGTGCACCAGCGTCCAGCGCGTGTCGACCTCGGCATTGTCCAGCAGCCATTCCACCGGACGCGCATCGCGGACCGCCAGGCAATCCTGCACCTCGCCGATCTGCTCGGCGATGTGGATATGCACGCGGCTGTCGCGCGGCAAGGCCGCCAACACCGTGCGCATCGCATCCGCTGGCACCGCACGCAGGCTGTGCAGGGCACACCCCACACGCACGGCATCACCGACTTCCGCGCGCAGCCCATCGAGCAGCCGCAGATATGCATCGACATCGTGACCGAAACGACGCTGCCGCTCGGTGAGCGGACGTCCGTCGAATCCGCCGCTCATGTACAGCACAGGCAAGAGCGTCAGGCGGATGCCGGTGTCGTGCGCGGCACGGATCAGCGCCCGCGACATCGCCGCCGGATCGTCGTAGGGCCGCCCATCCGGCGCATGATGCAGATAATGGAACTCGCAAACGGTGGTGTAGCCCGCCTCCAGCATTTCGACGTAGAGCTGCGACGCCACGGCATGCAGCGTGTCCGGATCGAAGCGCGCGGCGAAGCGGTACATCGTCTCGCGCCAGGTCCAGAACGAATCTTGCGCGTCGCCAGGTCGGGCCGGTCGTGCTTCGATGGTCCGCCGCTCCGCCAAGCCCGCCATCGCGCGCTGGAAGGCATGCGAGTGCAGGTTGGCGATGCCTGGCAGCTGCCAGCCCGCGGCGTTCGGCGCATCGGTCCAGCCTCGTGGCGTCCAGCGCTGCGGCGTCGGCATGCTTGCTCCTGCGTTTGGGGAACGGATGGATTAGGCTAACGCTTTCGGAGATCGCGCACACCCATGACCGCGGCCACCACGTTCACGGTTCTGATTGCTTTCCTGGCACTGACCGTGCTCCTTTTCATCTTCGTCGTGCGCTCTTCGGGTTCGCGGCGCAAACGATCCGATGGCGGCGGCGACGGCAGTGGAACCGGAACCGGCGGCGATGGCTTCGGCGAATACCGCAGACACGATTCAGATGCCGCGGGGGACGGCGGTAGCGATGGCGGCGGTGACGGAGGTGGCGGTGGCGACTGAACGCAAGGACGGCCTGATCGTCAACGCAACCCTGGTCACCCTCGACGGCGACGCCGGTTATGGCCTGATCGAAGACGGCGCCCTGGCCTGGCGCGACGGCATCCTCGGCTTCGTCGGCCCTCGTTCCGCATTGCCCGCGGATGTCGACGACTCCACGGCGATCGACGCCGGCGGCGATTGCATCACGCCCGGCCTGATCGATTGCCATACCCACACGGTCTTCGCCGGGGATCGGGCCGGCGAATTCGAACAACGCCTGCAGGGCGCGAGCTACGAACAGATCGCGCGCGCCGGCGGCGGCATCCTGTCCACCGTCCGGCACACGCGGGAAGCCGGCGAGGACGCGCTCCTCGCGCAATCGCTCCCACGCGCCCGCGCGCTGCGCGACGACGGCGTGACCACGCTCGAGATCAAATCCGGCTACGGCCTGGACTACGAAAACGAGCGCAAGATGCTGCGCGTCGCCAAGCGTGTCGCCGACGAACTCGGCATCGGCGTGCGCACGAGTTTCCTCGGTGCGCATGCACTCCCACCGGAATTTTCCGGACGTGCCGACGCCTACATCGACGCTGTCGTCGACTGGCTGCCGCGCCTGCATGCCGAAGGCCTGGTCGACGCCGTCGACGGCTTCTGCGAGCGCATCGGCTTCAATCAGGAGCAGACACGGCGCGTCTTCACCGCCGCGCGCGCGCTCGGCGTGCCGGTGAAACTGCATGCCGACCAGCTCAGCGACGGCGGCGGCGCCGAAATCGTGGCTGAATTCGGTGGCCTGTCCGCGGATCACGTCGAATACACCTCGGTGGCGGGCGTCGCCGCGATGGCTCGCGCCGGCACCGTCGCAGTGCTGTTGCCGGGTGCCTTCCACGTGCTGCGCGAAACGCAATTGCCGCCGCTGGAGGAATTCCGCGCGCAAGGCGTGGCGATGGCGGTGGCCACCGACTGCAATCCCGGCACTTCGCCGTTGCAATCGTTGCGCCAGGCGATGCAGCTGGCCTGCACGCATTTCCGTCTGACACCGGAAGAGGCATTGCGCGGCGCCACGACCCATGCCGCGCGCGCGCTCGGCCTGGACGACCGTGGCGTGCTGCATCCGGGCCTGCGCGCCGATTTCGTGCGCTGGCGCATCCGGCAACCGGCCGAACTGTGTTACTGGCTCGGCGGCAGGCTCGCCGCGAGCGTCTATGCCGATGGACGATTGCTGACCTCATCTTGAGCTGGAACCCGCCATGCACCGTGCATTTTTGATCGCTCCGCTTCTTTTCCTCCCGGCCATCTGTTTCGCGGCCGACAACACCGGCTCGGACGTAGCGCGCGCGCTGGCGCAGCATGCCGTGATCGTCGACACCCACATCGATGCGCCCGGCATGTTGACCGAGCATTGGATGGACCTGGGAGCCAGTACCGACAAGAACGGAGCGAAAGGCCGGGAGTTCGACTACGCGAAGGCGCGCGCGGGCGGGCTCGATGTCGCCTTCATGTCGATCTACACCTCGGCCCAGCAGGATGTCGACGGCAGCGCCTGGCAGATCGCCAACACCATGATCGATTCCGTGGAAGCGTTGGTCGAACGCCATCCCGACAAGTTCGCGCTGCTTCGCTCGCCGAAGGATGTGGATAGCCTGCGCAAGGGCGATCGCGTGCTACTGCCGCTGGGCATGGAGAACGGCGCACCGATCGGCGACGACATCGGCAACCTCAAGTTCTTCTTCGATCGCGGCGTCCGCTACATCACCCTCGCCCATAGCGCCGCCAACCGCATCGCCGATTCCTCGTATGGCGTGGAACGCAAGTGGCACGGCCTGAGCCCGTTCGGCAAGCAGGTGGTGGCGGAGATGAACCGGCTCGGCATCATGGTCGACGTCTCGCACATTTCCGACGAGTCGGCGCGCGATGCGATCGCACTCAGCCGCGTGCCGGTGATCGCCAGCCATTCCGCGTTCCGGCATTTCACGCCGGATTTCGAGCGCAACATCAGCGATGAGCTTGCGAAAGCTGTCGCGGCGAAAGGTGGCGTGGTGCAGATTCCGTTCGGCATCGCATTCGTCAATCCGAAGGGTGCGGCCGACACGCAGGCGCACTTCCGCGCGATCAACGATTTCAACAAGCGCAATGCCGAACTGAAGGCGGCCGGCAAGCCGGAAGAGGATCGTGATGCCTTCGAAAAGGCCTGGTCCGCCACGCATCCGGCGCCGGCAACGAAGATCGATGCCGTGCTCGATCAGATCGACTACGGCGTCAAACTGATCGGCGTTGACCACATCGGCATCGGCTCCGACTTCGATGGCGTCGACGGCGAACTGCCGGACACGCTGCGCACCGTCGCGGACTATCCCAATCTCGTCGCCGGATTGCAGGCGCGCGGCTATGCCGATGCCGATATCCGCAAGATTCTGGGTGGCAATTTGCTGCGGGTGTGGGCAGAGATCGAGAAAGGCTCGGGAAAGCCCTAAACTCCTGTATGCCTCAGGATCTCTATTGCTGGCGCTGCGACATGGTCATTCCCATGCTCGACGAAAAAGAATGGGCGGAGATCATCGAACCGGCGCTGGCACTCGCGACCTCGGACCTCCAACAGCGTCGGGTGACGCACGGGGAAACATTGCCCGAAGCCATGAGGAATGGCTTCGGGGAACGCGCCCTTAAGCTGTATCAAGAATTGACCGGTTTTCATGAGACGAACGTGAACGCCATCCGGCACCACCGCCTATCGTTCTACGGCCCGCCGTGCAAAAAATGCAAGAAGCCTCTTCGCACTCCGGAAGCCAAGCTTTGCGCAGCCTGCGGGACCGAACGAGATTGATGTTTTCGAAACCTGGCGCTGAACGCCGTAAATCTTAGTACGCCGGCAAATGCCGCGGCACCTTCACTTTTAAAAGTTTCACCAACCCCTCATCCATGTATTCGTATTCGTCTGGAATATCGAGGCAGATGATGCGCTTGCCGTTGAGATAGGCGCGGAATTTCTTCGAAATCTTGTTGCGGTGCGTTTGCTCCATCACGAATACCAGATCGGCCCACTGCAGGAGTTCCGGCGTCAGCGGATTGTCAGCGTCGTGATCGAGTCCGGCAGACGCGGTTTCCACGCCGGGCCAATCGGCGAACACCTGTTCCGCCGTCGGGCTGCGCAACCGGTTACGGCTGCAAATGAAAAGAATCTTGCGCACAGTGGACTCGCTTGTCGGCGGCGAGCATCGAGAGACGGATCATTCCGCACAAAAAAGCCCCGCGGCGCGGGGCTTCTTCACTACACCAGCTCGGCCGAAGCCGAAACCGTTACTCCTTGGAAGCGGCCTTCTTCGCCACGACCTTCTTCGCCGGCGCCTTGGTCACCGTCTTGGTGGCGGTCTTCTTCGCTGCCGGGGCCGAAGCCGTGCCCGCGACCTTCTTGGTCGCCGAGGTACGGGCGTTGCCGTAGCTGGAGTTGTAGCGCTTGCCCTTGGCGGTCTTACGGTCGCCCTTGCCCATGTTCGTGCTCCGAAGTTCGTTGGAAACGTGCTGATCAGAAACCGCGAAGTCTAGCACGCAGCCAGCCTTTTACTGCCCGGTGACTGTATCTGGGGAAAAGTCCCCTTAGTAAGGGAGCGCCCAAAGGGGCGGGGATTGGAAGCCGCGCCGCGGGGCCCGAAGTTTGCTCCGCAAACTTTGGAATTGACTCCAATGCAAAGCATTTGGAATCAATGCGCGCAGGTCGCGTCGTGCACATGCCCGTGGTTGAGCCGCAGATTGAGCAGATGGGCCAGCCCGATCAGGGTGCCACCGAAGGTCATCACCGCCGCATGCATGGTGACCGAGCCGTGATGCCAGGGATCGTAGAGAAGGCCGGCCCACAGCGCCGCCAGGCCAAGCAGGAGCACGCCCAGGGCGCGGACCTTGCGGTGCCGGCGATAGCCCCAGACCAAGCTGAAAGCGCCCATCAGTGTGGCGAACAGCACGAAGCTCCGCTCGAATCCATCGCCCAGCCACACCGACAGCCCCAATGACGGGATCGCCGCCAGCGCCAGCGGCAACAAGGCGCAATGCAGCGCGCAGATCAGCGAGCCGGTGGCACCGAAGCGATCGAGCAATGCTTGGAAACGGGAGGACATGACGGATTCGTAATGAATGACTTCCGGCACGGGCCGGCTTTGCTTTTGGTTATGTTATAACATTTTAAACACGCTGTCTCTCCCTCCTCGGAACCCCACTTGATGTCCCGCCCCCTCTCTTCCCCGCTCCGCAATGGCCTGACGCTTGCCCTCGCCGCCATCCTGACGCCCGCCTACGCCGCCGACCTCCCTTCCACGGCGCCGGCTGACGAAGGTGCCTCCCCGCCCAGTGACACGCGGCATGCCCAAGATGCGGCCAAGGGTCGCCACGTCAAGGACCTGGATTCGGTCATCGTCACCGCCAGCCCGCTGCGCGACACCGCCGCCCAGCTGAGCAAGCCGACCGACGTCCTGGCCGGCGAACGCCTCGACGAAAACCGCGCCGCCAGCCTGGGCGAAACCATCTCCAGCATTCCCGGCGTGCAGAGCTCGAACTTCGGCCCCGGCGTCGGCCGGCCGATCCTGCGCGGCCTCGACGGCCCGCGCGTGGAGGTACTCAGCAGCGGCATGTCGACCGAAGACGTGTCCACGGTCAGCCAGGACCATTCACCGGCGGTGGAATCCTTCCTCGCCGATCAGATCGAGGTGCTCAAGGGCCCATCCACCCTGCTCTACGGCACGGGCGCGATCGGCGGCGTGGTCAACGTCGTCGACGGCCGCATTCCCGAAGCGCCGATCGAAGGCGGTTTCAGCGGCCGTGCCGAAGCGCGCTTCTACGGCGGCGACCAGAGCGGCAGCACCGACATGGCGCGCATCGACGGCGGCAACGATCGCTTCGCGTTGCATGCCGACGCCGTATATCGCAACGCCAAGGACTACGACACGCCAGACGGCAAGCAGCCCAATTCCTTCATCGATACCAAAACGGGCTCCGTCGGCGGCTCGCTGCTGGGCGACTGGGGTTTCGTCGGCATGTCCGTTTCGCGCTTCGAAGACGACTACGGCAATCCCGGCGAAGCCGGCGATCTCGCCGCGGGCGAACGCGGCGTGCATCTGCAACTGCGGCAAAACCGCTACGACCTCAAGGGCGGCCTGACCGATCCGTGGGGCGAAGGCAGCGGCCTGCGTTTCAGCTTCAGCCACACCGACTACAAGCACATCGAATTCGAAGGCGACGAACCGGGCACCACGTTCAAGAAAGACGCCAACGAAGGCCGCCTCGAAGCCTCCTACAGCGCCAGCAATGGCTGGAAGGGCGCGGTCGGCCTGCAAGGCAGTGACGGCACGTTCTCCGCAGTGGGCGAGGAATCGTTCGTGCCGAGGACCACGACGCGCGCACTCGGCGTGTTCGGCGTGGCGCGCAAGTCGTGGGATATGGATTCGGGCAAGGAATTCCAGCTCGATCTCGGCGCGCGCGTGGACAAGGTGAAGGCCGAGCCCGACGGTCTGGACAAGCGTGATTTCACGCCGGTCAGCCTGTCGGTCGCCGGCGGTTTCAAGCTCGACGAGAACTGGCGGTTGACGGTCAACCTCGACCACGCAGAACGCGCGCCCGCCGAGGAAGAACTGTTCGCCGACGGCCCGCATCTGGCCACGCTCGCCTATGAAATCGGCAATCCCGATCTCGACAAGGAGGCCGCGAACCAGATCGAATTCGGCCTGCAATACAAGTCGGACTTCGTCGACGCGAAGGTGTCGGCCTACTACAACCGCTTCAAGGACTTCATCTATCTCGTCGATACCGGCGAACAGTGGCACTTCGAGGAAGAAGACGAATTCCTGCCGATCCGGCAGTGGTCGCAGCGCGACGCGACGTTCCGCGGTTTCGAGGGTGAAGCCACCTTCCATCTCGCCGACAACGACAATGGCCGGTGGGATCTGCGCACGTTCGGCGACACGGTGCGCGCGACGCTGGCCGATGGCGGCGGCAACGTGCCGCGCATCGCGCCTTCGCGCCTCGGCGCGCAGCTGCGCTGGGAAAACAACGGCTGGCGTGCCTCGCTTGGTGCGACCCGCTACAACAAGCAGGACAAGGTCGCCGCCAACGAAACACCGACCGACGGCTACACCCTGGTCGATGCGCACGCCGCTTATCACTTCGACGGCGGCCGGCTCGCCTGGGAACTGTTCGTCGATGGCAGCAATCTCACCAATCAGGAAGCGCACGTGCATACCTCGTTCCTGAAGGATGTCGTCGCGCTGCCCGGACGCAGTGTCAGCGGAGGTGTTCGCATCTTCTTCTGATCCGGCCACCCGCCCCCCGCCGCGGCAGCTCTTGGACCGAATCTCTCGGCGGTCCTGGAGCTGACCGCGGTTCTTCTTGACGAAATAGGTGCATATACACATAAAATGCGGCCATCGAAGCCGAGACCCGCCGATGACCGCTTCTCCTCCTAGTCACTGCACCTGTTTCTTGCTGCGCCGCACCGCGCGCCAGGTGTCGCAGTTCTACGATCGCGAGCTGGCGCCGCTGGGCCTGAGCCTAAACCAGTATTCGATCCTCAAGCGCGCCTCCAGGGAGCCGAAGGTGCTGGGCGAATTTGCCGAGGAACTGGGCATGGACCGCACCACCCTCACCCGCAATCTGAAGCCGCTGTACGAGGCCGGATGGCTGCGCGAGCGCCGCGCCGAGGACGATGCGCGCCGGCGCGTCATCGAGATCACGCCGGCCGGGCGCAAGCGGATCGATGCGGCGTTACCACACTGGCGCCGCACGCAGAAACGCGTGGAAGCATTGTTCGGCCAGGACGGAATCGAACGCTTGCATCACGACTTGAACGCGCTGCACGAACGCCTGTCGACGGCCGCGGAGCATGCATCGTGAGTGCGCCCACGGGCGTGGGCGCGCACGCGAAGCCCAGCGCGCATTGGGGCCTGCTGGTGGCCGCCAGCGCGATCCTCATGCTCACCATGGGCGCGCGTCAGACCACCGGTCTGTTCGTCGCGCCGATCCACGACAGCAGCGGTCTCGGCATCGCATCGATCAGCTTCGCGCTCGCGGTTGGTCAGTTCGTCTGGGGCGCGGTGCAGCCGGTGTTCGGCGCGATCGCCGATCGCCATGGCCCCGTGCGTGTGGTGTGGGCCGGTACGTTGTTGCTGGCGGTGGGGCTCGCGCTCACGCCGTTCCTGCAGTCGCAATGGGGATTGGTGATCACGCTCGGCGTGCTCACGGCCGCGGGTGCCGGCGCCGGTAGCTTTTCGATCCTGATCGGCGCCACGGCATCGCGTCTGGCGCCGGAGCGGCGCTCGTTCGCGGCCGGGGTGATCAATGCCGGCGGCTCACTCGGACAGTTCGTGTTCGCGCCGCTGGTGCAATTCGGTATCACGGCGGCAGGCTGGGCGATGACGATGTTCGGTCTCGCCGCGTCCTCGCTGCTGGCGTTACCACTGGCGTGGTCGCTGCGTCGCAAGCCATCGCAAGCGGCGGTGAATGCTCCGGCCGGTCCGGCTGCGACTCCAGAAGCCGGGCACGAGCTTTCCTTGCGCGCGCAATTGCGCATCGCACTACGTGATCGCAGCTATTGGTGCCTGCACATCGGCTTCTTCACCTGCGGTGTGCACATCGCCTTCCTGGTCACGCACCTGCCGGGTGAAGTCGCGCTGTGCGGATTGCCGGCCAGCGTATCGGCGGCCGCGCTCATGCTGATCGGCGCGTTCAACATCGCCGGCAGTTTGATCGTCGGCTATCTGGGGCAGCACTACCGCATGAAGTGGTTGCTGGCCGCGATGTACGGCAGCCGCGCGCTGATGATCGCGCTGTATCTGATCTCGCCGCCGACGCCGATGACGTTCTACATTTTCGCCGCGGCGCTCGGATTCACGTGGCTCGCGACCGTGCCGCCGACGGCCGGGCTGGTCGGCAAGCTGTTCGGGCCGCGTCATCTCGGCACGCTGTTTGGCCTCACCTTGCTCTCGCACCAGATCGGCGGTTTCTTCGGCGCCTGGCTCGGTGGCGTGGCGCTGGAAACCTTCGGCGACTACACGTGGATGTGGTACGCGGACATGGCGCTGGCGTTGCTAGCGGCCATGGCGAATCTGCCGATTCGCGAGCAATCGCCGCGATTGCGGATTGCTACTGCGTGAGGGATTCGCGCCGGCTTCAGCCGGCGCAGCGCGCGCACAATCCGTGCACTTCCAGCGTCTGCGCCTGCGGTCGGAAGCCAAGCGACTTCGCGCGCTCTTCCAACTGCGCGACCACATCCAGGTCTTCCAGCTCCACCGCCGAATGACAGTTGTCGCAGATCAGGAACGGCACCGAATGCTGCGCGGTGTTCGGATGGTGGCAGGCGACGAACGCGTTGACCGATTCGAGCTTGTGGATGAAGCCGTTGGCGAGCAGGAAATCGAGCGCGCGATACACCGTCGGCGGCGCTGCCGCGCCGGCGCCTTCGCCATCGTCGTTGTTTCCCACCCGGATCAGTTCGAGCAGGTCATAGGCCTTGATCGGCTGACCGGCGTCGGCGACCAGGCCGAGCACGCGCGCGCGGATCGGCGTTAGCCGCAAGCCGCGTTCGTGGCAGGCGCGCTCCACCGCCGCCACGAAGCCGTGGGCGTCGTGGACGTGGTGCCTGGGATCGATGCAAGCGGGTTCAGCCATATCTGGATGATGGCGGCGATGGCGTGCGAACTCAAGCCGCGCCCGAGTGCGGGAGCACGCCGAAAGCCCGCGAAAAACCGGTTCCGGATCAATCCGCGGCGGCGGGAATCCGCTGCAAGGCGGCATCGATGCGCTTCAGCGCCTCGCCCTGCCCCGCCAGGTAAACAGTATGTGAAATATCCGGGCTCACCTGGGTGCCGGTGATCGCCACGCGCAGCGGCTGCGCGATCTTGCCCATGCCGATGCCGAGCGCTTCGGCGGTCGCGTGCAGCGCCTCGCTCACCGTCTCGGCGCTCCAGGTGCCCAGCTGGGCCAGACGCTGACGCGCCTCGGCCAGCGGCATGCCGGCGGCGGGCGTCAGATGCTTGGCCACGGCGGCATCGTCGTACTCCTCGAGCGGGTGATACCAGACCGCGGCGCGCGCGGCCATCTCCTTAAGCGTCTGCACGCGATCGCGCAAGGCGATCACGACATCGGCGGGCGCCGGCCCCTTGGCGAGGTCATAACCGGCCTCGCGCAGATGCCATTCCAGATGCTTCGCCACCGCGGCCGGATCGTCGCTCTTCAGGTATTGCTGGTTGAGCCAGCCGAGCTTGGCCGGATCGAGCCGCGATGCCTTCGCGTTCACGTCCTTCAAGTCGAACAGGCGTGTCATCTCCTCGATCGAGAAGATCTCCTGATCGCCATGCGACCAGCCCAGGCGCACGAGATAGTTCAACAGCGCATGCGGCAGATAGCCTTCGTCGCGATACTGCATCACGTCGGCCGCGCCGGTGCGCTTGGAGAGCTTGGCGCCCTCGGGGTCGAGAATCATCGGCAGGTGCGCGAAATGCGGCACTGACGCAGGCACGCCGCTTTGAATCAGCGCCTGGTAGATGTTGATCTGCCGCGGCGTGTTATTGACGTGGTCGTCACCGCGCACGACGTCGGTGATCCGCATGTCGAGATCGTCGACCACCACGGCGAAGTTGTAAGTCGGGTAGCCGTCGGAACGGAAGATCACCAGATCGTCGAGCTCGCTGTTGCTGATCTCGATGCGGCCCTTGACCTTGTCCTCCCAGGCGACGCTGCCCTCGAGCGGATTCTTGAAGCGAATGACGCGGTTCGGATCGTCACGATGCGCCTCATCGAAGCCGGCCTCATTGCGATCACGATAGGCGCCGTTGTAGCGCGGCTTCTCGCCCTTCGCCATTGCCGCCTCGCGCATCGCCTCCAGCTCTTCCTTGGTCTCGTAGGCGTAGTAGGCGTGCCCAGCGGCGACCATCTGCTCGGCGACCTCTCGATAGCGCGCCAGCCGTTGCGTCTGGTAGATCGGGCCCTCGTCGTAGTCGAGGCCGAGCCAGTCCATCGCTTGCAGGATCGCGTCGATCGCCGCCTGCGTGCTGCGCTCGCGATCGGTGTCCTCGATGCGCAGGATGAACTGCCCGCCCCGCCGCCGCGCTTCCAGCCAGCAGTAGAGCGCGGTGCGTGCGCCGCCGATGTGCAGGTATCCGGTGGGGCTGGGGGCGAAGCGGGTGCGGCAGGTCATTTCGAATCGAGGTGGCGACTGGAAGCGCGATTTTACCGGAGCAGCCGGTGGGAAAGCTTAGAATCGCCCGATGACCACGCTTTTCATCTCCGATCTGCACCTCGATCCGGCGCGTCCCGAGGTTACCCGGCTGTTCGGCGAGTTCGTCGACAACGAGGCCCGCCAGGCCGAGGCGCTGTACATCCTCGGCGACCTGTTCGAGGCCTGGGTCGGCGACGACGATCCGTCCGAGACCGGTGCCTTCGTCGCCGAGAAGCTCAAGGCCCTGGCCGAAAGCGGCGTGCCGGTGTTCTTCATGCACGGCAATCGCGATTTCCTCGTCGGCGAGGACTATGCGCGCCGCGCAGGCATGACGCTGCTCGCCGATCCGACACTGATCGACCTCTACGGCAAGCCCGTCCTGCTGATGCACGGCGATCTGCTGTGCACCGACGACACCGCCTATCAGCAGTTCCGCGCGATGACGCGCAATCCCGCCTGGCAGCAGCAGTTCCTGTCGCAGCCGCTCACCGCGCGCCTGGCCTTCGCGCAACAGGCGCGTGCCGCCAGCCAGGCGCGCCAGGGTGAACTGCGCGAGGCCGGCACGATGGAAACCATTACCGACGTATCGCCGCAGACCGTGGACGAGACCTTCGCGCGCTACGACATCGACACGATCATCCACGGACATACGCATCGTCCTGCGATCCATCGCGAGCCTGCCCCTGCGAAGGCCGGGCACGCGCGCACGCGCATCGTGCTCGGTGACTGGTATGAGCAAGGCTCGGTGCTGCGCGTCGACGCCGATGGGGTGGAGCTCGCCAAGCTGTAGCGCCTCTCCCACGAACGGAAGAAAGGTTAGTCAGTGAGCTGCTGCAGGGCGCGCAGTTCGTCTTCGCCGAACCCGGCGGCAGTGCGCGCTTCGACGTTGAACGGGCCGTGCAGCACGGCGCGCGCATACTCCGCGAGCAATTCACGGAATTTCGGCTCGGGCCGCACACCCTCGCGCTCGCAATGCCAGCGGAACCAGCGGCTGCCGGCGGCGACGTGCGCGATTTCCTCGCGCAGGATCACTTCGAGGATGTCGGCGGTGGCATCGTCACCCAGCGCGCGCAGCTTCACAATCATGCCGGGCGTGACGTCGAGCCCGCGTGCCTCCAGCACGCGCGGCACCAGTGCCATCCGTGCCAAGCCGTCATGTGCGGTTTTTTCGGCCATTTCCCACAATCCGTTGTGCGCATCGAAATCGCCGTAGTCGTGGCCGAACTGTCGCAGCCGTTCACGCAGCATGACGAAATGGCGGGCCTCGTCGTTCGCCACACTCACCCAGTCGGCGTAGTACTGCGGCGGCATATCGCGGAAACGATAGACGGCATCCCAGGCAAGATCGATGGCGTTGAATTCGATATGCGCGATGGAGTGGATGAAAGCGGCACGACCTTCCGACGTGCCGAAGCCGCGCTTGGGCAGATCGCGCGGATGCACCAGCAAAGGTCTTTCCGGCCGCCCTGGCATGCGGATCGATTCGGGTGGCGCTGCGGCAACGTCGAGATGAAGTTCGCCGCGACCGTAAGCCTCTGCGGCGGCGAATGTTCGAGCGACTTTGTCTTCCGGAGCGGCTGCCGCCAGGCACTCACTCGCGGCTTGCTGGAGACTCGCCATTTCCCGGCCCCGAAGTTGCTTTCTCCGCCGCCACCCTCGCATTCGCTTCGTCGAGTCGCTTGCGCATTTCCTGTTCGCAAGGATTGTTCTTGTCGTGAAATTCGCAGCGCATGCGGTTGGCGCAGACCGCCTCGAAAATCGCGGCCTGTCCGGCATGCTCAGGCCAGGGCGTGATCGCCATTTGCACACCGGCGCCGCGCGAGGCATCGTCCAACGTGTTTCCCGCACCGGTCATTCGCAGCTGCCGCGTGCGGCATTGCACGGCGTAGGCCGCGTACGGGTGCGAAAGCGAGCCCTGCGAATGGATTGATCGCGCCAGGTATATCTTCACGATATCCGGCCCGAGGCGTGTGGCACCGAGCACTTCGGGGCCGCCATGGACAGGAAAGAAATTTCCATCGGTGTAGGCGTAGGTGGGCGGGGACAACACCACGCTGCCGGCGGGGTCCCCCTGCACTACGCGCGAATCGTCAAGCTTCGTGACCGGCGATGCAGCCTCGCCTCCATTGCGATGGCATGCGGCGAGCGCCGCCACGGCCAACGCGACGGCGATCGGCTTGCGGAAGCCCCGCTTCACGAGGCCAAGCGCCGCTTCTTCTTCGCCTCGTCGGAACGCAGCTGCTGCAGGCGCTCGAAATAGCCCGTCTCGATCCCGGTGACGTATTCGCCACTGAAGCAGGAACTGTCGAACTTGCGCCCGACAAACTTCGGGCCGGCGACGGCGGCCTCGAGATCGGCCAGATCCTGATAGATCAACCAGTCGCAGCCGAGAAACTGCTGGATTTCCTGCTCGGTGCGGCCATGCGCGATCAGCTCGTCCGCCGACGGCATGTCGATGCCGTAGATGTTCGGATAGCGTACCGGTGGCGCGGCGGAGGCGAGATACACCTTGCGCGCGCCGGCATCACGCGCCATCTGCACGATCTGCTTGGACGTGGTGCCGCGCACGATCGAATCGTCGACCAGCAGCACGACGCGGTTGCGGAATTCCAGTGGAATCGGATTGAGCTTGCGCTTCACCGACTTCGCGCGCTCGCCCTGCCCGGGCATGATGAAGGTTCGGCCGACGTAGCGGTTCTTGATGAACCCTTCGCGGTATTTCACGTTGAGCGTGTTGGCGATTTCCAGCGCGGAATCGCGCGAGGTGTCGGGGATCGGAATCACCACGTCGATGTCATGATCGGGACGCTGGCGCAGGATCTTCTCGCCCAGCGTCACGCCCATGCGCATGCGCGCCTTGTGCACCGAGATCTCCTCGATCATCGAGTCCGGGCGCGCGAAATACACGTATTCGAAGATGCACGGCGCGTGCTGCTGCGGCTCGGCGCACATCTGCGTGTGCAGCTCGCCGCGCGCGGTGATCACGATGCCTTCGCCGGGCTGCACATCGCGCAGGCGTTCGAAGCCGAGGATATCCAGCGCCACCGACTCCGAGGCGATCGCATATTCGGTGCCGGCATCGGTGATCCTGCGGCCGAGCACCAGCGGACGGATGCCGTAGGGATCGCGGAACCCGATCAGGCCGAGGCCGAGCACGGTGGCGACCACGGCATAGCCGCCCTTGGCGCGGCGGTTGACGCCCTCGATCGCCTTGAACGCGGCGGCCGGCGTCAACGCATGCTGCCGGTCGAGTTCGTGCGCGAACACGTTGAGCAGCACTTCCGAATCGGACTCGGTATTGATATTGCGGCGATCCTCCTCGAACACCTCGCGGCGCAGCGCGTCGGTGTTGATCAGGTTGCCGTTGTGCGCGAGCGCGATGCCGTAGGGCGAGTTGACGTAGAAAGGCTGGGCCTCGTCGCTGCCCTCGCTGCCGGCGGTGGGATAGCGGCAATGGCCGATGCCGACGCGCCCTTCCAGCAGGTGCATCGCCTTCGCGTCGAAGACGTCGCGCACCAGGCCGTTGCCCTTGTGCACGCGCAGCTGCGCGCCGTTGGCGGTGGCGATGCCTGCCGCGTCCTGCCCGCGATGCTGCAACACGGTCAGGCCGTCATACAGCGCTGCCGCGACCTCGGTGGTTCCAACGATGCCGACGATGCCGCACATAAGTTTGATCTGCCTGGAATGAAACGTTGACTACGGTGACGAGCGATCCGTGCGCTTATGGATGCGGGCGGACCATCCCGTCCGCTCCGGTTTTCGTCTTGATCTGCGCCTTGAGGCGGTCGGCGTCGGCGCGGTTCACGACCGGGCCGGCGAGCACGCGGGTCAGCGAGCCCTTGTCGGTCTTGACCGTTTCGACGAAGGCGCTGAAACCGGCGGCGCGCAGTTCGTCGCGCTTCTTGTTCGCCTGATCGGCGCTGCTGAAGGCGCCGAGCTGCACGGCGAAGCCGACCGACGATGCGCCGGAGGGCTTCGGCGCGGGTGCGGGCGTCGGCTTGACCGGCTCGGGCTTGGTAGGTTCAGGCTTGGTTGGAGCAACGGGCTTGGTCGAGGCGACCGGCTTCGCCGGTTCCGGCGGCAGCGGCTGTGGTTTGGCCGGAGTCGGCTCGGGCTTGGCCGGCGTGGGCTTCGATGCACTCGCCGTGGCGGGCGTCGCGGCATCGGCCGCGTCCAGCGCCACCACGCGCGAGGTCGACTGCTTGCCGATTTCGTTGACGCGCAGGCGTGCCGTTTCGGCATCGGCGCGGGTCGCATACGGGCCCACGCGCACGCGCCAGACGGACTTGCCGTTCATGGTGGTGGTCTCGCGATAGGCGGGCAGCTGCGCGGCGCGCAGGCGCGACACGACGGTGTCGGCGCTGACGCTGCTGGCATAGGCGCCGAAGTGCACCGCGTAGTCGCCCCCCGCCGCGCTCGGGGGCAGCATCGGCTCCGGCTTGGCCAGGTCGGCGGCATCCGGCGAGGGTTCGGGCTGGCTGGCGGCAGGTCCCGCGGTCGTGGTGTCGACGGTGGGCAGCGTGTCGCCGCCGTTGCTCGAAGCATCGGGGGCCGGCATCCCGGTTGCTCCGTTGGCCGGGGCCTCTTCGGGCGCCACCAGCGGCAGATCGCGGGTCTGCATCTCGCCCTGCGGCGCTTCCGGGGTCTTGAGCGGAACGTCGGAAACCCCGCTGTCGGGCGCCGGGCCCTTGACCAGCATCGGCAGGAAGATCACCGCAAGCGCGACCAGCACGGCCGCACCGATCAGGCGCTGTTTGAGTTGGGATTCCATCGAGACTCGCGGAAGCGGACGGGCCTGCAAATTATACCCGCGTGGGTGAGGCGGGGTCCGCGCGCGCCACGGACCATGATCGCCCGCGGTACCTCGCGTACAGACGCCGTACATGCCGACTTTCACGAGAGTCCGCCACGCCCTCGCACCGAAAGCTCGCACTGAAAGCTAGGGTGATCCCCAGTACCGGCCGCGACCACGCACACCTAGACTTGCGGTCATCGAAACCGGCAATGAGAGACCGGCATGTTCGTCGATGGTCGCGCTCCCTATGTTCCGCCACCGCCGCCCCCTCCGCCGCCGCCAACCCCGCCGGAGTTGACGAAAGCCGACCCGGCCGCCGCCAACGCGGCCATCGAGCAGATGACGCCGGTGCAGGCGACGCAGCTGAAGTCGGATGTCGAGCAGATGCCGATCGGCGACCGCACCGACTTCGTCAACGATCTGGCGACCAAGCTGGAAGCGCCGCAGCTGGTCAAAATCGAAGGCGTGTTCGGCCAGGAAACCGTCGCCAACGCCGTGGAGACGCGCAGTCCGCCCGCCGTCCGCGACGAATACGCCGCGCTGTCCACCGGCAAGCCAACCGATACGCCCCCCACCAACGGCACCACTCAGACCACCGAACGCATCGGCGCCAACTCCGTCACCTGGACCAACGACAGCCAGGGCCGCCCGATCCACGTCGAGGCCGACCTGAGCGAGGTCTTCGACGGCATCGACCGCAGTTCCGCCGAGACGGACGCGCAGCGCGACGCCGCCGATCGCGGTATCGAGGGCGACCAGGGCGGCCATGTCATCGGCCACCGCTTCGTCAAGGACCAGGGGCTGAAGAACCTGTTCCCGCAGAACGGCAACTTCAACGTCAGCGCCTACAAGACGCTGGAGAACGAATGGGCCGACTGGATCGACAGCGGCAAGGAAGTGCGCATCACGGTCGATCTGACGCCGGCCAACGTCGATCGCCCCGACAAGGTGCGCGTGTCCTACGAGGTCGTCGATCCGGCCGATGGCAGCGTCGTGTACGATCAGCGCGTTACATTCCGCAACGAGGCCGATCAGACGTTCGATCGCGTGCCTCGCGGCGACATGGACAAGTACTGATCGTTTCCGAGGTGCCGCAACGTGGATAAGGACGCTTTGATCGTCGAGATCGGCCGGTTGATCGTCGCCGACGCCAAGGTGGCCGCGCAGCCCTGGGATCGATACGCACTGGTGGCGTGGTACGGCGATGGTGTTTCGAAGCTCAACGGCTTCCGCTATGTCGGCGAGGAAGCCGGACAACCCGCGACGCCCGCGGCCCCCGAGCTCGAAGATCGCCTCGACGAGCTGCGCGACGCCACCCAGGTCGACGGCAAGGCGCCGTGGCATGCCTGCGTGTTCAGGCTCGATCGCGGGACCGGCAAGGCCACGGTCGATTTCGAATACGAAAATCCCGAGCGCTGGCACGTGACGCCGGCGACGGCGGCCGAGATCGCGCAGCGCGCGCGTCCCTGATCGCGCGAAGTCTCTCAGTTCGTCATTCCCGCGAAGGCGGGAATCCAAGGACTTTCGTCAAGATCGCGATGACCGGACCGAACGTCCTTGGATTCCCGCCTTCGCGGGAATGACGAAAAAAGCTGTCTATTGCAAAACCGAAAGCGCCGCGGCGACGGTGAAGAAGGAGCCAAACACGAGGATGCGATCTCCCTCGCGTGCCTGCGCGCGCGCGGCCGCGAGCGCGGTCGCGACGTCGGCATGCCGCTCGGCTTCCGATGCCGCGGTGCCGGTGAGCCGCTCGGCGAATGCCTCGACATCGAGCCCGCGCGGCCCGGCCTCTTCCAATCCTGCGATGTACCAGCCCGCGATGCCTTCCCGCAGCGCGTTCACCACACCGACGATGTCCTTGTCCGCGAGCGCCGCATAGACAGCGAAGGTGCGCCCCGCGGTGGCATCCGCGCGCAACCACGCGGCGAGTTCACGCGCCGCCTGCGGGTTGTGGCCGACGTCGACCACGATCTCGACGCCGTCGCGCTCGAATCTCTGCAACCGCCCCGGCAGGCTCGCATTCGCCACGCCCTCGACGAGCGCCGCGTCCGGAATCTCCACATCCAGCGCGCGCAACGCGGCAATGGCGGTCGCGGCATTGCGCAGCTGCGCGGGCGCCACCAGCTTCGGCAGCGGCAACGCCACCTCGTAGCCCACTTCGCGCCATTGCCAGCTGGCATCGTCGATGCGTTCGAAGAAGAAGTCGTTGTTCGCCCGCCACGTCGAAGCACCGATCGCGTAGGCATGGCCGAGCACGCTCGATGGCGGATCGTCCTCGCCCAACACCAACGGTTTCCAGGCGCGGGCGATGCCGGCCTTCTCGAAGCCGATCTTCTCGCGATCGTCGCCGAGATAGTCCTGGTGATCGAGATCGACCGTGGTGATCACCGCGACGTCGGCGTCGACGATGTTCACCGCATCGAGGCGGCCGCCGAGTCCGACTTCGAGGATCGCAAGATCGAGAGCGGCGCGCTGGAACAGCCACAGCGCCGCGAGCGTGCCGTATTCGAAATAGGTCAGCGGCGTGTCCGCGCGTGCCGCCTCCACGGCTTCGAATGCCGTGACTAGCGCTGCATCGTCGGCATCACGGCCATCGATGCGCACGCGCTCGTTGTAGCGCAGCAGATGTGGCGAGGTGTAGGCACCCGTTTTCCATCCGGCCGCGCGCGCGATCGCTTCGGTGAACGTCACCGTCGAGCCCTTGCCGTTGGTGCCGCCGACCATGATCACGTGCCTCGCCGGCTTGCCCAGCGACAAGCGCCCGGCTACTTCACGCACACGTTCCAGCCCCATCGCGATGGTCTTCGGATGCTGACGCTCGATGTAGGCCAGCCAATCACTCAGCGATTTCATAGAGAGTGCGTTATGCCTTTTGCGGTGCGTGCGTGGCTCTGTGGGGTGGTACGAGGCTAGGCGCGTACCGCCGCCAAGGCCGGCTGCCTTGGCAAGGTGCGCAACAACGCATCGTGCCGCCCCACAGGGCCACGTGCGTGCCGCAAAGGGCATAACACACTCTCATTTACAGAGCGCGGTGCACCGCTTCGCCGAAGAACAACGTGTGATGCGAGCAATCGTTGAGACGCACCACGTCGAGATGATCCACGTCCGCGCCCTCGAGCAGGTTCAGCGTGGTCGGCGCTTGGCGGAATGTCCACAGCTTCGAGAACGGGATGCCGAGCACATGGCACAGGAGAACGCGGTTGACGGCGTCATGCGCCACCAGCAGCAATGTGTCCGCGGGCTGCAGGCCTTCGCTCGCGCGCACGAGCGCGGGCCAGGCGCGATCGAATACCTGTTGCAGCGACTCGCCCTCCGGCATCTGCACGCTGTCCGGCGTGTCACGCCAGGCCTGCAGGCGCTGCGGATCGCGCTCGCGGATTTGACTGGCCAGCAAGCCTTCCCAGGTGCCGTGCGCGATCTCCATCAAACCCGGATCGGTGGTCAGCATCGGCACCCGCGAAGCACCCAGCGCCAGCTCCGCCGTGCGCCGCGCGCGCGATAGGGGCGAGGCGACGGCGCGATCGATCTTCACATCGAACAAACGCTCGCCCAATGCAGTGGCCTGGGCCTCACCGATCGCCGACAGCGGAATGTCCTCCTGTCCCTGGTAGCGGCCTTCGGCGTTCCAAGGCGTTTCACCGTGACGGGCTAGCAGGATTTTCATGCGCGGGACGAAGACTGATGGTGGGCGCGGCAGGTTATCAGACCTGCCTCACATTTGGTGCGCCGCATCGTGCATATGCTCCGTCGTCGGGCGAATCTCTCGATTCGTTCCAAGGGGGGACTCCAGCACGGACGCACCAAGTTCAATCCACTCGACCAGGAGAATCTTGATGCGAAAAGCACCTCTGGCCCTGCTGCTGGCCCTGGCATCCGCCACCGCCGCAGGTACCGCCCTCGCCGTCGCCGCGGCGGGCCCGGATGGGCCCGGGCAGATCTACGACTACTACGACGATACCGGCCAGCACGTCGGCCATTTCGCCATCGATTGCGACGGCAACATCGACAAGTGGGGCCATGGCACCAGCCACTACGAGGTCGGCTACTACATCTGCGACCCCGATCCGCGCTGACCACACTCGCGTCGGATGACCGGCGCATGCGCCATCGCGCGCATGCATCGTCCAACTTCAAAAAGAGAGAGAACAACATGCGCAATCCCCTCATCCTGGCCTTGGGCCTGGCTGCCTCGCTCGTCGCCACTGTCGCCCTCGCCCGTCCACCGGGGCCCAACGAAATCGGCGAGTTCTACTTCTACTTCGATGCGAACGGCGAAATCGTCGGCTCCGCGTCGATGGACTGCGATGGCAACCTCTTCGAGGAAGGCATCCGCACCAACTCGTACAGCAGCGGCCACGCGGTCTGCAATCCGGACTGATAGGCAGCCCATGAACCACATCGCGGCCGGGGCATTTCTCCGGCCGCAGTCAACAGGCCTTCATCGGAGCAAACACATGCGAACCGCAATTGTTCTGAGCATTAGCCTCGCCGCCGCGTTTGCCGCCGGCAGTACCTCGGCCGTCGCGCCCGATCTCGGGCTCGGCGAATTTGTTTACTACCTCGACGCTACCGGCAATGTCGTCGGCTACCGCGCCATCCATTGCGACGGCACGCCGGAATCCTGGGGATTCATTACCAAACGCAGCGAAGGCGGCGTTTTCCTCTGCGAACCCGACGTCTGACGGTCATCGCGACCGATCGTCCCCCATCGTTACTTACTTGAACAAACATCAGGAGTTTTCCAATGCGCAAGAAACTCGTCCTCGCCCTCGGCCTGAGCGCCGCCCTCGTTGCCGGTATCGCCCTCGCCCGCCCGAACAACGGCGACATGGGCGTCTATCTCGATGACAACGGCAACGTCGTCGGCACCTGGGTGATGAGCTGCGACGGTGTCTTCAGCTATTCCGGCACGCGCACCTCGTCCTCGGTCACCAACGGTCATCTGGTCTGCAATCCGCGCTAAACACGACGCAGGAGACATCGCATGCGTATGAAACTCGCTCTGAGCCTCGGTCTCGTGGCAGCTTTCGTCACGACGACCGCCCTGGCCATTCTTTATCCGACGCGACCGGGTCAATACGTGAGCTATTACAACGCCGACACCGAATTGATCGGCCAGGCGTGGTGGTCTTGCGGCGCCTCGACGCCCAAGGAGTGGGGCGAAATCACCGGCCGCCCCGTGATGAGTTCGATCAATTGCCCACCTCCGGTGGAATAAGCGGCGATTGATCGATATCCGAAGCGATGGCGGAACACCTCCGCCATCGCTTTCTTTCCGGAAGAAACCGGCGACGGATCGAATCCAGTCGCCGGTTCAAAAGCGTCGACACTGTCGTCGACATGGACAGAAAAGGAGTTTGAACATGCTCAAGAAGAAGTTCGCACTCGGCCTTGTGCTGGCCGCGATCGCCATGACCGCGGCTGCGGCGAAACTCCCTCCCCCGCGCCAGATCTACGGCTACTACCAGGATGGCGTGCAGGTCGGCTGGGCCGTCAACGACTGCCAGGGGAACATCACCGTGCACGGCGTGACCACAGGTGATGTCCGGCTCCTCGGCGAAGTCGACTGCAGCCAGTAGGCAGGTCGCACCGACACATCAGGAACGAAGCGGCGGCGGGAAGACTACCGCCGCTTTTTCTTCGCGGGCTTGCCTGCCGGAGTCTGGCTCGGCGCGATGTTCATCTCACGCAGCAACTGCGGCGCCGGATAAACCTCCTGCATGATCCATCGCACGTAACGGCCATCGACCGAGATCATCCGCGTCATCGCCGGATCGAACACCCAGTTCGACACCACCGCTTCCCAGTTCATGTCGAACGCAAGTCCGACCAATCGTCCCTGCCCGTCGAGCACCGGCGAACCGGAATTGCCGCCGGTGATGTCGAGATCGGAAAGGAAATTCACGGGAAGCGTGCCCAGCGCACGATCGGCGAGCTTGCCGTAGCGCTTCGCGGCGATGGCATCCAGCAACGGCTTGGGCGCATCGAACGGCGCCTTGCCCGTGTTCTTCGCCGCCACCTGCTCCGCCGTCGTGAACGGCAGCTGCGCCGCGCCGCTGAGCTTCGTGTACGGCTTGACGTTTCCGAAGGTGATGCGCAGCGACGAATTGGCGTCGGGATACACCGCCTCGCCCTTGCTCTTGCGGTAATCGGCGACCGCCTGCAGATACACGGGCCGCGCGATCAGATCGTCACCGGCGCGCGTCTTGCGCACGCGCTCCTGCTCCAGCAGCGTCGGCATCATCGCGACCGCGTACTGGATCGCCGGATCCTTGCTGCTTTCGAACGTCTTGCTGTCGGCGGTGAACCACTTCGTGCGCTCGGCGGAATCGCCGAGCCTGGTCTTCGCCAGTTTGCTGACTGCGCGCGTGATCGCCTTTTCGTTGCTTCCGCCCAGCCACTTGTCCACCGGCTCCAGGCGCTGTTGTTTGGTCAGGTCGATGTATTGCGTCAGCCAATAGCGCTGCAATCCGCTGTCCATGCTGGCCACGTAGCGGCGGTCCATCTGCTTGAGCGCCCCCTCGATCGTGAGCAGATCGCGCTCCTGATAACCCACCTCGCGCTCGGCATCCGGCTTGGCGCGTTCGAGGCTGAGGCGATACAGCGTGATCGCCGTGCCGATGGCGCCGGTATTGTTGAACTGGCCGAGGATCGCATCGCGATCGCGCGTCGCCTTGGCCTCGTTCGCCAGCGCCACCAGGCGATCATGCGCTTCCAAGGCCGGTTTCCCGGCATCGCCCTGGCCGCGCAGCCAGTCGAGCACCGCGTTCTCCTCGCTGTGCTTGCGCGCGGAGGCGCCGATGCGCTTGAAGCCTTCGATCTGTCCGTCGTAATTCTTGGACACGTTCTCCCAACTGCGCACGGTGTTGGCATATTTCACGGCGATGTCGGGCTGCTTGGCGCCCTCCGCCTGGACCAGCGCGATCACCTGCTTGAGGTGACGCGAGATCGTCGGATACGACCAGTCGGCGGTGTTGTCGAACTCGTCGGCCAGCGCATAACGGTTGGTGACACCCGGATAGCCTGCGACCATGACGAAATCGCCGGCCGCGAGCGGCTTGTCGGCGAACTTCAGCCAATGCTTGGGCTGATACGGCACGTTGTCGGCGGCGAACGCGGCAGGTTTTCCATCCTTGCCGACGTAGGCGCGATAGAACGAGAAATCACCCGTGTGCCGCGGCCACATCCAGTTGTCGATCTCGCCGCCGTAGTTGCCGATGCTACCGGGCGGCGCATAGACCAGGCGCACGTCGCGAATCTCGAGATTCTTGAACAGGCGATACACGTTGCCGCCGGAAAAGCTGTAGAGCTTGCAGCGATAACCGCCCCCCTTCTCGCAGGCGCCGATCAGCTGCTTCTCGATGTTGTCCTGCGCCTCGGTCCGCGCCAGCGCGTCGGGGGCCGCCGCGATCGCCGCCTTCACTTGCGCGGTCACGTCCTGGATCGAATCGAGCACGTAGATGCGCGCATTGGGGCCGGCACTGAGCTCGTCACTACGATTGGCGGCGTTGAAGCCGCTCACCATCAGATTCTTCTCGGGCGTCGAATTGAGCTGGATCGCGCCGTAGGCGCAATGGTGATTGGTCACCACCAATCCCTGCGGCGAAACGAAACTGGCCGTGCAGCCACCCAGCGAGACCACCGCGCCGACCGGATCACCGGTCAGATCGGCGAGCTGCTTCGGATCGAGCTTCAATCCGGCTTGTTGCAGCGCCGGCGCGATGTCCGGCAACTGTTGCGGCACCCACATGCCTTCATTGGCGCTCGCCGTCGTCGTCAGTAGCAGCGCGCTGGCCAGCCCCAAATGAAACATACGCATAAGCACGGATTTCCTTTTTGACCGAAAACCGGACCATAGACACAGGCCCCCGATCACGGCAACTGCCGGCGGTCATGAATGGCACCCTCGCCGCGCCAACGATGCGGCGCGATGCCGCGTGGAGGCGCGGCGGTACAATGGCGGCTTCTTTCCGACCCCGCTGGCCCACCATGTCGCAGACCGCCCTGCCATCGACACCCTCGCAGCTCCCTTCCAGCATGAAAGCGCTGGTCAAACGCGAGGCGGCCAAAGGCATCTGGATGGAAGAGGTACCGGTGCCCTCGCCCGGCCCCAACGAAGTGCTGATCCGGCTCGAGAAAACCGCGATCTGCGGCACCGACCTGCACATCTATCTGTGGGACGAGTGGAGCCAGCGCACGATCAAGCCCGGCCTCGTCATCGGTCATGAATTCGTCGGCCGCGTCGTCCAGATCGGTCCCGGCGTCAGCGGCTACGCGATCGGCCAGCGCGTGTCGGCCGAAGGCCACATCGTCTGCGGTCATTGCCGCAACTGCCGCGCCGGCAAGCAGCACCTGTGCCCGAACACCGTCGGCATCGGCGTGACCCGCAACGGCGCCTTCGCCGAATACATCGTGATGCCGTCCAGCAACCTGTGGCCGATTCCGGACCAGATCCCGAGCGAACTGGCCGCCTTCTTCGATCCCTACGGCAACGCCGCGCATTGCGCGCTGGAGTTCGACGTGGTCGGCGAGGACGTCCTGATCACTGGCGCCGGCCCGATCGGCGTGATGGCCGCGGGCATCTGCAAATACATCGGCGCGCGCAACGTGGTGGTCACCGACGTCAACGACTATCGCCTCAAGCTCGCCGCCGACATGGGCGCCACGCGCGTGGTCAACGTCTCCAATCAGTCGCTGAAGGACGTGATGAGCGACCTGCACATGGAAGGCTTCGACGTGGGCCTGGAGATGAGCGGCAATCCGCGCGCCTTCGGCGACATGCTCGACTGCATGTACCACGGCGGCAAGATCGCCCTGCTCGGCATCCTGCCCAAGGGCGCGGGCGTGGATTGGGACAAGATCATCTTCAAGGGCCTCACGCTGCACGGCATCTACGGACGCCGCATGTACGAGACCTGGTACAAGATGACGCAACTGGTGCTGTCCGGCTTCCCGCTCGGCAAGGTGCTCACCCACCAACTGCCGGTGGACGAATTCCAGAAAGGCTTCGATCTGATGGAATCGGGCAAGGCCGGCAAGGTGGTCCTGAGCTGGAACTGACGGAGGCTTCGCGATGGCGACGTCCGGCGACAATCGACTCGATGACGATTTTGATGGAATGGCGCGCGAGGCACTGATCGCGGAGGTCCGCAAACTGCGACACGGCATCCGCGCGCATCGCGACAGCACCGGACACGCGCTGTGCTGGCACCATCCGGACCTGTGGACGTTGCTGCCCGAACGCACCGATCCGGCACCCGTCGTGCCGAGCTGGCCCGAATTCCTGCGCGGCTGCATCCGTTATCGCCAATCGCTCGATCGGCAGCTACCGGATGCGCCGCGCAACAACGAGCCCTATACGGGCTGACACACATCATTCCGCATCCGCGGCCGCAGACGAGTTTTCCATGTCATTGACGCAGCGCTACGCCGACACTCTCGAAGAAATCCGCGAACAGGGCCTGTTCAAGTCCGAACGCATCATCACCAGCCCGCAATCGGCCGAGATCACCCTCGCCGACGGCCGCAAGGTGCTGAACTTCTGCGCCAACAACTATCTGGGCCTGGCCGACCACCCCGACATCATCCAGGCCGCCAAGGACGCGCTCGACACGCACGGCTTCGGCATGGCCTCGGTGCGCTTCATCTGCGGCACCCAAGATCTGCACAAGCAGCTCGAGAAGACCATCGCCGATTTCTTCGGCACCGAGGACACCATCCTCTACGCCGCCTGCTTCGACGCCAACGGCGGCCTCTACGAGCCGCTGTTGGGCGAGGAAGACGCGATCATCTCCGACGCTCTCAATCACGCCTCGATCATCGACGGCATCCGTTTGTGCAAGGCCAAGCGCTTCCGCTACGCCAACTGCGACATGGCCGACCTGGAAGCGCAGCTGCAGGCCGCCGACACCGCCGGCGCGCGCACCAAGCTGATCTCCACCGATGGCGTGTTCTCGATGGACGGCTTCATCGCCCCGCTCGACGAGATCACCGCGCTGGCGAAGAAGTACAACGCACTGGTCCACATCGACGAATGCCATGCCACCGGCTTCCTCGGCAAGACCGGCCGCGGCTCGGCCGAAGTGAAAGGCGTGCTGGACAAGATCGACATCTTCACCGGCACGCTCGGCAAGGCGATGGGGGGCGCGCTCGGCGGCTTCACCACCGCGAAGAAGGAAGTGATCGAGCTGCTGCGCCAGCGCTCGCGGCCGTACCTGTTCTCCAATTCACTGCCGCCGCATGTGGTCGCGGCCGGCATCAAGGCCTTCGAGATGCTCGACGCCGCCGGCGATCTGCGCGAGCAATTGGCAGAAAACACCGCCTATTTCCGCGAGAAAATGGCCACCGCTGGTTTCGATGTCAAACCCGGCACGCATCCGATCAGCCCGGTGATGCTCTACGACGCCCCGCTGGCGCAGAAATTCGCCGCGCGGCTGCTGGAAGAAGGCATCTATGCCATCGGCTTCTTCTTCCCGGTGGTGCCGAAGGGACAGGCACGCATCCGCACGCAGATGAGCGCCGCGCATACCCGTGAGCATCTTGATCGCGCCATCGACGCCTTCACCCGCATCGGTCGCGAGCTGGGCGTGATCAAAGGCTGAGCGCCGCCGTGAAAAAGGAAAGGCCGCAGCCGCGGCCTTCCTTGGTCCACGTGACGATACGGATTACTGCGCCGCGAGCATCGCCTGCTCGAGTTGTAGCATGCTCATGTTGAGCTCGATCCGCTTCATCTCGGCCTGAACCAGCAACTGCTGCGAAGTCGGCGACTGCACCAGCATCGACATGTACGTGTCGAGGACAGTGGCGTTCAGGCTGGCGACGCTGTTGTATTGGATCGCTATCTCCTGCTTGTTGCAGTCGTTGCACTGCCCCTCGTGCAGGGTATCCACGTTCTCGGCGCGGAGATTCAGCAGATCCATCGAGATCATCGTCGCCTGCAGGCGTGCAGACAGGAAATACTGCTGCGCGTTCTGTACCTGGCCGATCTGGGCATACAGCTTGCCCTGCTGGTAATACATGTCGAACTGCTGGTAGTCGAGCTTGGCGAGCTGCAGGATCTGCCCTGCAATCGCCGGATCGGCCGATGCCGCCTGGCTGCACAGCATCGCCGCGGCGAGCAGCACGGCCTTGGCGCCGGCACGAAAACCGCGGCACTTGCGGGTTGGGATTGTTTGAGACGTCATGTCTTCCTCCGTGAATGTTCTATGGTGGTTTTTTACCGCATCCGCATGCCCCCTCATGCGGTATCGAGCACTGCCACGGACAATCAATGGATGCCGTGCGCCGCGACAGGCGTCGAATGTCTGGCCGTCAATCGCCTGCGATTCCCGGCCAGTTGGAATCGCCGGCACGCAAAACGAAAGGCCGCACGCGGCCTTTCGCGAAATCGCCGGTACGGCTCACTGCGCAGCGTGCGTGTAGTACTCGGCCTGCTGCAGGTCCAGATCCAGCAGGATGATCTGAAGATCGGCCTGGGACATCGATGCCTGCGAAGTCGGCGTCTGCGACAGGTTCGCCAGATGAAGCTGCAGCACCATGGAATCCACCTGGGCAAACTGGCTGTAGGTGACCGCCTGCTGCTGCAGATTGCAATCATTACACTGGCCATTCTGCAGGCTGTCCACGTTCTCCAGCGACAATTGCTGCAGATCGATGTTGAGCATCACCGTTTGAAGGTGCGCCGCCTGGAAATTGACGCGTGCCGCCTCGATCTGGCCGCTCAAGACCAACTGCTTGCCGGTCTGGTAATAGAGCTTGAACGTCTGGTACTGGATGTCGGCGAATTGCAACGCCTGGTCAGCCTTGACTGGATCCGCCGAGGCGGACTGGCTCCCCAATAGAACGAGCAGGGCCAGAAGGGTTCTGCCGCAAGCAAGAAAAGCACGCCATTTGCGCGAACGCGCGGTGGTATCGACAGCGAAAATCGCTCGAGACATCGTCTTCCTCCTCCGTGGACGAACATCGGCATCGCCGGATTTCCGGCGAACCACTTCCTGAAAAACTCGGCGAACGCTATCAGCCTCACGTGATAGCCACGTGAAGCTCGAAGTCGGGACTCCTTGCCCGACTCGATCGGCGTTACTTCTTCGGCTTCGTAGGCTCGGCCACGGGCGCGGGAGCCGGTGTCGTCGGAGCCGGTTGCACGGGTGGCGCCGCGACAGCCGCCGCGCCGTTGCCCTTGGCCACGCGCACGCCGCGCGCCTTCATCCAGGCATCGAATTCCTCGGCCGTCATCCGCTTGCCGTTCTGGCTCATGTCGAAGCGCCAGGGCGTGTTGTCGAATTCGGTCAGCGGCTTGTAGGCCGCCGGATCGTTGGGGTTGATCGCGCTCGGCGCGGGCATGGCCTTGGCGACGTTCGCGCAGCCTTCGATGCGCAGGCGCAGCAGTACCTGATCCAGCGACTGCGTTTCGTCATAGGCCTGCGCCAGCACGCTGCCGGCGCTGCCGAGGCGATACGCGGGCGTGGCCAGGTCGGCCGAGATCGGCGCTATCACGGTCGCCTGCACCGGCGCGCGTGGCACGTTCGTGTTCGAGCAATCGATCGCCTGCGCAAGTCCGGGAGCGGCGAAACAGAGCAGAACCAGCAACGTCTTGCGCATGACAATCCCTCACAAATGATCCCGGGAGTGTAGGCGGCAACGCAGCATGCGGCAAGTCTTGCGCACGCTTGTTCATGTATTACTTGAAGTTCCGATCGCCGAAGCGCTTCACAACAGCGTAGCTGGTCAATCGGAATCGATGGAAAAAAGAAACCCGGCACTAGGCCGGGCTTCTTCATATCGCTGCTTCCTCGGCGTTCGGCCGTGGCCGAACGCTTCGGAAGTTGTCCAATTAGTTCTGGACGTTCAGCTCGGTGCGACGGTTCTTCGCACGGCCTTCCGGATTGTCCGAACCATCCGGGTTGGTGTTCGGAGCAATCGGACGGGTCTCACCGTAGCCGACCGGGCCAACCAGGCGACCGGCGTCAACGCCGTTGCTGGTCAGGTAGTCGTACACGGCCTTGGCGCGACGCTCGGAGAGCTTCTGGTTGTAGGCGTCGGTACCCTTCGAGTCGGTGTGACCGGCGACTTCAACCTTCAGATCCGGATAGCGCTTCAGGATCTCAACGGCTTCGTTGAGGATGGAGACCGCGTCAGGACGCAGCGTCGACTTGTCGAAGTCGAAGTTCACGCCCTTCAGGTCGATCGAGACCGGCACCGGGCAGCCGTCCGGACCGATGGTCTGGCCAGCCTGCGAACCGGGGCACTTGTCGTCGCAGTTGTTGACGCCGTCACCGTCGTCGTCCTTGTCCGCGCAGCCCGGCTCGGCGGCCGGAGCCGGAGCGACCGGAGCGGTCGGGGCCGGACCCAGCGGGATCACGACGCCAACCGAAGCGAGCAGGTCGCCGAACCAGTCTTCATCATGACCGTGCTGGGTCGGGGTGAAGCTCTGGTCGTCGAAGTCGGCGCGGTAGGCCACTTCGGCGCGAACCGCGACACGCTTGGTGAAGGTGGTCTGCAGACCGACACCCACCTTGGCGGCGAGGTTGTTGTCGCGGCGCTGACCGGGGGAGTTCGGGTCAGGCGTGGTCTCGAACTCTTCTTCCGTGCGCTGCAGGCCCAGGCCCATCAGCAGGTAGGGGTTCCAGCCGCGGCCTTCCTTGATGAAGTGGTAGCGGGCGTCGAACGAGATGCCGTACTGGCTCCAGTTCAGGTCTTCACCGTGGTTGACCTTGCCGGAATCGAAGTTCGGGTTCTGATAGTTCAGCTCGCCGTCGAGCGACCAGTTCGGGCTGATGAACTTGCCGAGGCCGATGGTGCCAAACGGAGCGTCGTCGGTCAGACGATCGTTGTCTTGGAAGTTGTAGCCGACGCTACCGGTCAGGTACCAGCGGTCGTCGAACTCCTGCGCGCTGGCCGCCTGGGCGACGCCCAGACCACACAGCAGTGCGGCACAAAGGAGTTTCTTGTTCATTGGGTTCAGCTCCTAGATCAAGGGGAAATAAAGCGGTGTTGCAGTTTCTACTTCTTAGATTGAGACAGCTGGTCTGCCTGCCTTCGCCGCGCAGACTATTGCCTGCCGTGTGAAGGCGTTGTTAACGCTACCATAACAGTTAGGGGAAGCCAAGCTGATGCGCCCCCCTCAGCCTTAAGGTCTGTTCAACATTATTGTTGATATAGCTGAATGAAATCGGAAAGCGGGAGCGCGTCCAGAGCCTTCGGATCGGCGGCCAGGGCCATCAGGCGGTCGACCTGGCCGGCCGGCAGATGCGCCCGCAGCGCGGCCTCGCACTTGGCCAGCAGCACCGGAATGCCCTCCCCGCGGCGCTTGCGGTGGCCGATCGGGTAGTCGATCGAGACCTTGTCGGTGGAGCTGCCGTCCTTGAAGAACACCTGCACCGAGTTGCCGATATACCGCTTGTCGGAATCGAAGTAGTCCTTCGTGAATTGGGGGTTCTCCTGGACCGTCATCTTGTCGCGCAGGGCGTCGATGCGCGGGTCGGCGGCGACGTCGTCGTTGTAGTCGGCGGCGGTCAGGCGGCCGAAGATCAGGGGCACGGCGACCATGTACTGGATGCAGTGGTCGCGGTCGGCGTAGTTGGCCAGCGGGCCGGTCTTGTCGATGATGCGGACGCCGGCTTCCTGGGTCTCGATCACGATCTTCTCGATCTGGTCGATACGGTCCTTCACCTGGCCGTGCAGCTGCATGGCGCATTCCACCGCGGTCTGGGCGTGGAACTCGGCCGGGTAGCTGATCTTGAACAGGACGTTCTCCATCACGTAGCTGCCGAACGGACGCTCGAACTGGAATTCCTTGCCCTTGAAGGCGATGTCGTAGAAGCCCCAGGTCTTGGCCGAAAGCGCGCTCGGGTAGCCGACCACTTTCTTATGCGCGGCGTTGATGGCGTGGATGACGGCGCGACGGCAGGCGTCGCCGGCGGCCCAGCTCTTGCGCGGACCGGTGTTGGGCGCGTGGCGGTAAGTGCGCAACACACCGTTGTCGATCCATGAATGCGAGACGGCGGTGATCACGGCCTCCTTGTCGCCGCCGAGCATGGCGGTGGCGACGGCGGTCGAGGCCAGGCGCACCAGGATCACGTGATCGAGGCCGACACGGTTGAAGGAGTTCTGCAGCGCGTACACGCCCTGGATTTCGTGCGCCTTGATCGCCCAGCCGAGCACGTCGCGCACGGTCAGGCCCTTGCCGCCTTCCTTCTCGGCCTTGCGCGAGAGGTAGTCGCCGACGGCGAGGATGGTGCCGAGGTTGTCGGAGGGGTGGCCCCACTCGGCGGCCAGCCAGGTGTCGTTGAAGTCGAGCCAGCGCACCAGGGTGCCGATGTTGAATGCGGCCTGGACCGGATCGAGTTCGAAGCTGGTACCAGGTACGCGCGCGCCGCCGGGCAGTTCGCCGCCGGGTACCAGCGGGCCGAGGTGCTTGACGCAATCGGGGAACTTCATCGCCAGCATCGCGCAGGCCAGCGAGTCGAGCAGCATGTAGCGGGCGGTGTCGTAGGCCTCGGCCGAATCGATCTTGGTGTCGATGACGTAGTCCGCGATGTCGACCATCGGCTGGTCGGGTTTCGGGCGGACGGCGGAACGGATATCGGCGTGGCTCATCGGCGGCTCTGGGTCGTGGGTGGAGGAAAGACGCGTATTTTGCCAGAGCGCGGTGGACGAACCGTCGTTTCGCCCGCCGATCGACGCGATCCCGACAACGTAGCGGCCCATCCGTCGCGCTTGTGGCGGACCGGTCTGGGCAGCATCGTCGGGGGATGAATGCCATTTCTCCCCTTCCCTCTCTGTTCCTGTCGCATGGCTCGCCGATGCTCGCGGTCGAGGATTCGCCCGCCGGCCGCTTCCTCGACGGCCTGGGCGCGCAGCTGCCGCGGCCGCGCGCGATCGTGGTCGTCTCGGCACATTTCATGGCGGAGGCTCCGGCCATCGGTGCGGCGGCGCCCCCGGAAACCGTGCACGACTTCGGCGGCTTTCCCGCGGCGCTGTACCAGATCACCTACCCCGCGCCGGGCGCACCGGAGCTGGCCGCCGAGATCGCGAGCCGCCTCGAAGCGGCCGGACTGACACCCTCGCTACGTCCGCAACATGGACTCGACCACGGCGTCTGGGTGCCACTCAGGCGCATGTACCCGGATGCCGACCTGCCGGTGGTGCCGGTCTCGGTCAGCCCGCACCGGGACGCCGCCTGGCATCACGCTCTCGGACGTGCGCTCGCGCCCTTGCGCGCGCAGGGCGTGCTGGTGATCGGTTCGGGTGGTTTCGTGCACAACCTCGGCGATCTCGACTGGCGGCATCGCGATGCACCGCTGGCGCCCTGGTCGCGGGATTTCAGGGACTGGATGACCGGCCGGATCGCAACCGGCGACACCGACGCGCTGCTCGACTGGGCGCGCCAAGCGCCAAATGCACGTCACGCGCATCCGACCACCGAGCATCTGATGCCGCTGTTCGTCGCCATGGGCGCGGGCGGCGAAACGCCAACGGCCCGCCACCTGCACGATTCATTCGAATTGGGAACGCTGGCGCTGGACGCCTTCGCGTTCGATTAAACGACAACGGCCGGCTTGTGGGCCGGCCGTCGCGACAACACTCGTCCCGGCTTACGGCCTGCGGGCGAGCGCCTCGAGATCCTTCGCCTTCGGCATCAGATCCTGCTTGGTGACCTTCAGGAAGCCCATCGTCAGCAGCGGACAGGCGATGAAGATCGAGGAGATGGTACCGATCACGATACCCATCATCTGCGAGATCGCCATGCCTTCCAGCGAGCCGCCGCCGTACAGGTACAGCGCCAGCACCGTCAGGAACGCCACGAACGAAGTGATGATGGTGCGCGAGAGCGTCTGGTTGACCGAACGGTTCAGCACCTCGACCGGATCCACGCGCAGGTTGCGGAAGTTCTCGCGCACGCGGTCGAACACCACGATGGTGTCGTTGATCGAATAGCCCATCACCGACAGCAGACCGGCGAGCACGGTGAGGTCGAACTCGCGCCCGGTCAGGGCGAAGAAGCCGGCGACAACGAGCACGTCGTGCAAGGTGGTCAGGATCGCGGCGATCGCGAATTTCCACTCGAACCGGAACCAGATGTAGAGCACGAAGCCGACCACCACGAAGGCGAGCGCCCAGCCCGCGTTTCTCGCGAGCTCACCGCCTACCTGCGGGCCGACGAATTCGGAGCGCGCGATCCGCGCCGGGTTCTCCGGCGTGGACACCACCTTCAGCACTTCGTTGGCCACCGTGTGACTGGCCGCGGCAGTCGTCGCGCCATCGCGCGACTGCAGGCGGATCAGCAGATCGCTGCTGCTGCCGTAGCTCTGCACCTGCGCGCTGGTGTAGCCGGCTTTCTCAATGCGCTCGCGCACCGGGTCGATGTCGATGGGCTTGTCGAAATGCAGCTCGACCAGCGTGCCGCCGGTGAAATCGAGCGCGAAGTTGAAGCCCTTGAAGGCGATCGCCCAGACCGCCACCAGCGCCAGCGCCGTGGCGATGGCGAGCGACACCCACCGCAGACGCATGAAGTTGATGTTGGTGTCGTTCGGGATGAGGTGCAACGGGAAAATTTTCATGGATGGAGTCTCCCGTCAGATGGCCAAGGTCTTCAGCTTCTTGCGGCGGCCGTAGAGCAAAGTGGCCAGCGCGCGCGAAACGGTGACGGCGGTGAAGACGGAGGTCAGGATGCCGACGATCATGGTGATCGCGAAGCCCTTCAGTGGACCGGTACCGAACGCGAACAGGGCGATACCTGCCAGCAGCGCGGTCATGTTGGAGTCGAAGATCGTGCCCGAGGCCTTGTCGTAGCCCGTGGCGATGGCCGTCTTCGGTGGCACCCCCGCGCGTAACTCCTCTCGTATACGCTCGTTGATCAGCACGTTGGCGTCCACCGACATGCCCACCGACAACGCCAGGCCGGCGAAGCCGGGCAAGGTCATGGTGGCGCCGAACACCGACATCACCGCGATCACCATCAGCAGGTTGAGCAGCAACGCCAAGCAGGTGATCAGGCCGAACATGCGGTAATAGATCAGGAAGAACGCCAGCGCGAACAGGAACGAGTACATCACCGCGGTGGTACCGCGCTCGACGTTCTCCTTACCCAGGCTGGGACCGACCACGCGCTCCTCGACGAAGTCCATCGGCGCGGCCAGCGAACCGGCACGCAATTGCAGCGCCAGATCGGCGGCGAACTGCGCGCTTTCAAGGCCGGTGGTCTGGAAGTTCTTGCCGAACACGCCCTGGATGGTGGCGGCATTGATGACCTGCTCGACGGTACGGGTGGTGCGCACTTCCTTGCCGTCGATGATCTTCACTTCCGGAATGCGCTCGATGTACACCACCGCCATCTGCTTGCCGACGTTCTGGCTGGTGAAGTCGAACATGCGCTGGCCGCCCGGGCCGTTGAGCGTCACCGACACCGCCGGCGTGCCGCTCTGCGGATCGATGATCGACTTCGCATCCACCAGCTGCTCGCCGGTGGCGATCACGCGCTTGCTCAGCAGGATCGGGAATGGTTTGCCATCGGGGCCGACTTCCTTGCGATAGAACACGCGCGCATCCGGCGGCACCTTGCCGGTGGAAACGGCGTCGAAGGCATTGCCGTCGGCCACGGCGCGATATTCCAGCGTGGCGGTCGCGCCGATGATGCGCTTGGCCTGTGCGGTGTCCTGCACGCCCGGCAGCTGCACGACCACGCGGTCGGTGCCCTGGCGCTGGATGATCGGTTCGGCCACGCCGAGTTCGTTGATGCGGTTGCGCAGCGTGCCGACGTTCTGCTCGATCGCGTTCAGCACGATCTGGTTGAGTTCGGTGTCCGGAACGCGCGCGATCAGTGCGCCGCCCTCGACCGTCATCTGCAGCGTCGGCAGGGTCTTGGCGATGGCTTCCCGCGCCTTGGTGACATCCGCGCCCGGCGCCAACGCGACACGGACGCTGTTGTCGCCGCTGCGCTCGACCGACTCGTAACCGACATGGGCTTCGCGCAATGCCACGCGCACGTCGTCGGCGTAGGCATCCAGGCGCTTGTCGAGCGCGGCCTTCTGATCCACCTGCAGCAGGAAGTGCACGCCGCCCTGCAAGTCGAGGCCGAGCAGCATCGGACGTGCGAACAGGTTCTCCAGCCAGGACGGCACGGTCGTGGCAAGGTTGAGCGCGACCACGTAGTTCTCACCGAGCACGGGACGCAGCGCTTCGGCGGCCTTGGTCTGCACATCCAGCGCGGGCAGACGCGCCAGCAGATTGCCGTCCTCGACCGCGACGGACTTGGGCGTGATGCCCGCGGCCTTGAGCGTGGTTTCCACTTTCACGCGCAGCGCATCGTCGATGGCGGCGCCGCGGCTGGCGGTGATCTGCACCGACGGGTCTTTCGGATAGATGTTGGGCAGCGCGTACAAGCCGCTGATCAGCACCACCACCAGGATCAGGATGTATTTCCAGCGAGGAAATTCGAGCATCGGAACATTTCCATGGCGCCGCTCCGGATCGGATGAGGCGCCTGCACGACGGACGGGATCAACTCCGGCCGCGGTCTGCCGCGGCCGAAAGGATGATAAGGATCAGGCGGACTTCAGCGTGCCCTTCGGCAGCACGTTGCCGACGGCACCCTTCTGCACGCGCACGCGCACGTTGTCGGCGATCTCGACGGAAATGAAGCTGTCGCCGATCTCGCGCACCACGCCGGCGATACCGCCGTTGGTGATGACCTCGTCGCCGGGGGCGAGTTTCTCCAGCATCGCGCGATGTTCCTTCTGGCGCTTCATCTGCGGGCGGATCATGATGAAGTACATCACCGCGAGCAGGACCAGCGGCAGAACGAAGACGCCAAAGCCGCCGCCCGCGGGCGCCTGTGCGGCGGCCTGCGCATGGGCGGGGGAAATCACGAAGTCAAGCAGGTCGAGCGGGCTCATTCACTGGGTTCCACTGGCAAAATAGTCGGGAAGTATGCCATGCCGTCCGGGGGATTGGCTTCACGGGACGGGGCGATGCCCCTGCGAACGATACCCCCTCCGCCGGGGAATGGACCCCGGCCTACCGGCTTCTGGCTGCGTAGAAAGACTCCCGGAAGTCCGTAAAGGTTCCCGCCTCGATGGCTGAGCGCATCTGCGCCATCAGCCGCTGGTAATACCAGAGGTTGTGCAGCGTGCCGAGGATCGGCGCCAGCATCTCGTTGCAGCGGTCGAGGTGGCGTAGGTAGGCGCGGGTATAGCCGTGGCTGCAGGCATAGCAGCCGCAGCCTTCCTCGATCGGTCCGGTGTCGCGCTCGTACTTGGCATTGCGGATGCGCACCGTGCCGAAGGATGTGAAGTAATGGCCGTTACGGGCGTTGCGGGTGGGCATCACGCAATCGAACATGTCCACGCCGCGCGCGACCGCCTCCACGAGATCCTCGGGACGTCCCACGCCCATCAGATAACGCGGCCGATCGTCCGGCAGCTGCGGGCAAGTGTGTTCGAGCATGGCGTTGCGTTCGGCCTCCGGTTCACCGACGGCGAGCCCACCGATGGCGTAGCCGTCGAAGCCGATCTGCTTCAGCCCCTCCGCCGAACGCGTGCGCAAACTGTGATGCACCCCGCCCTGCACGATGCCGAACAGCGCCGCATCGTTGCCATCGTGCGCGCGACGGCTGCGCTCGGCCCAGCGCAACGACAGTTCCATCGATTTTCGCGCGACTTCCTCGGTGGCCGGATACGGCGTGCATTCGTCGAAGATCATCACGATGTCGGAATCGAGCGTCTTCTGGATGCGCATGCTCTCCTCCGGCCCGAGGAATACGGTGGAGCCGTCGGTCGGCGCGGCGAAGGTCACGCCGGCCTCGCTGATCTTGCGGCGATGCGCCAGCGAGAACACCTGGAAGCCACCGGAGTCGGTGAGGATGGGGCCGTCCCAGCGCGAGAAGCCATGCAGGCCGCCATGCGCCTCGATCACGTCCAGTCCCGGCCGCAGATAGAGATGAAAGGTATTGCCGAGGATGATCTCGGCGCCGAGCGCGCGCACTTGTTCCGGCAGCACGCCCTTCACCGATCCGTAGGTGCCCACCGGCATGAAGGCCGGCGTTTCCACCGTGCCGCGCGGAAACGTCAGGCGGCCGCGACGCGCGACTCCGTCGTTGCCGAGCAGCTCGAACGACATGCGACTCATGCCGCAATCTCGATGGTATCGGGCGCCTCAAGCTCGTCATTCCTGCGAAAGCAGGAATCCAGCGACTTTGTTCCCCGCACTACCGTCATCTTTACGAAAGGCACTGGATTCCTGCTTTCGCAGGAATGACGGTCGAAAAAGTGCTTTAGATTCATTTCGCCGGCTCCGGGAACAACAACATCGCATCACCGTAAGAGAAAAAGCGATAACGCTCGCGCACCGCATGCTCGTAGGCGGCGAACACGCGCGCCTTGCCGGCGAATGCCGAAACCAGCATCAACAAGGTCGACTCCGGAAGATGGAAGTTGGTCAGCAGCGCATCGACGGAACGGATGCGATAGCCGGGAAAAATGAAGATGCGCGTTTCGCCGGCGAACGGCAGCAGTTCCCCCTCTTGTGTCGCCGCCTCGAGCGCGCGCACCACCGTCGTGCCCACCGCGATCACGCGCCCGCCGGCGGCACGCGTGCGGCGCACCTGCTCGACCAGTTCGGCGCCGACGTTGAGCCACTCGCTGTGCATGTGGTGCTCGCGCAGATCCTCCACGCGCACCGGCTGGAACGTGCCTGCACCGACGTGCAGCGTTACATGACCGAAGGCGACACCACGCGCGCGCAACTCTTCGAGCAAGGCATCGTCGAAATGCAGACCGGCCGTGGGCGCAGCGACGGCACCGACCTGGCGCGCGAACACGGTCTGGTAACGCTCCGCATCGTCCGCGCCCGGCTCGCGGCGGATGTAGGGCGGCAACGGCAGGCGTCCGACGCGCAGCAGCCAAGATTCGAGCGCATCCCCGACATGGAAGCGCAGGTGATAGAACTCGCCATCGCGATGCAGCACCTCGGCTTCGCCACCGCCGTCCAGTTCGATCACGCCGCCGGCCTTCGGCGACTTGCTCGCGCCGACCTGCGCGCGCGCCTCGTTGTTCGGCAACAGACGCTCGATCAGGATCTCGACACGCCCGCCACTGCCCCGCTTCTGTCCGAACAGCCGTGCGGGAATCACGCGCGTGTCGTTGAAGATCAGCAGATCGCCGGCGCGCAACAACGACGGCAGATCGCGCACATGGCGATCCGCGAAGTCGCCCTCGGGCGGCACGACCAGCATGCGGCTGGCCGAGCGTTCGGCGAGTGGCGCCTGCGCGATCAGCTCGGGCGGCAGCGAGTAGTGGAAATCCGATTTTTTCAAGAGGATCAGGGACGATCAGGCTCGGGGAATCGCCTATTTTAGACGTTTGCGCATGGCGACACCGGTCCGCCGATCATCGTTCGAACTTGGTGGAGAGGATCAGCGCCGAGGTCGTCCTCTCCACGCCGTCGATGACGCCGATACGATCGGTGAGCACGTCCATCTCGGTCAGCGTGGACACCACTCCCAGGGCGATCAGGTCGTAGGCGCCGGTCACCGAATGCAGCAGCCGCAGCTCCGGCATGGCCTTGAGTGCCTTGGTGACCGCGACCATCTGCTTGGGCTGCACCGCGATCATGATGTGCGCGCGGACCAGGCTGCGCTCCAGATCGCCGGGCACGCGCACGGTGTAGCCGGCGATCACGCCCTGGCGTTCCAGCCGCTCGATCCGGCTCTGCACGGTGGTCCGCGACAGCCCCAGGCGGCGCGCGATCGCGGCGGTCGGCGCGCGCGCGTTCTCGCGCAACAGGGACAGCAACTGCTGATCCAGAGGCGTGATCTTCACCTGGCGGGCTCCATTTTCGGCGATTCGCCGAAATATAGCGGCATTTCTATCAGATCGCCTCTGTTAAACGACGAAACAATCCAGATAATAGTCACTTACCCTGAACACTTGTCCGGAAACGGGAGGCCGCCATGACGCCCCTTATCGACGCACTCGCCCCGCTCCGCGCCCACCAGGGCCGCCGCCGCACGCAGGGGCTGGACGATGCCACCCTCCTGAAATTCGCCGCCACGCATCCCGACCTCGTCGCCGCTGTCGAGGCCGCCGCCGCCGAATATGCGCGCATCAAGCATGAGTTCGCCGACCTGCTCGATCTCGACGAGGACGCCCAGACGCACGCCGTGCAGGCCGGCTTCGTCAATTTCTATCCGCAGGATGGCGTGAACCCATACGTGGCGCTGGTCGCGCGCGGCTGCTGGATCGTCACGCTCAAGGGCGCCGTGGTCTATGACACCGGCGGCTACGGCATGCTCGGCTTCGGCCACACGCCGCAACCAGTGATCGACGCCATGTCGCGCCCGCAGGCGATGGCGAATGTGATGACGCCGAATCTGGCGCAGTTGCGCTTCGAGCGCGCCCTGCGCAAGGAAATCGGGCACAGCCGCGGCACTTCAACTCAGGGCAGCGGCTGTCCCTATGCCTCCTTCATGTGCCTCAACTCCGGTTCCGAATCGGTGACGCTGGCCGCGCGCATCGCCGACATCAACACCAAGACCATGACCGATCCGGGCGCCAAGTACGCCGGCCGGCAGGTCAAGCGCCTGGTGGTGAAAGGCAGCTTCCACGGCCGCACCGAGCGCCCCGCGCTGTACTCCGACTCCAGCCGCAAGAGCTACATGCAGTTCCTCGCCAGCTACCGCGGCGAGGACACGGTGATCACGATTCCGCCATACGACATCGACGCGCTGAAGCAGGTGTTCGCCGACGCAGACCGCAACGGCTGGTACATCGAGGCGATGTTCCTGGAACCGGTGATGGGCGAAGGCGATCCCGGACGCAGCGTGCCGCCGGCCTTCTACGCCGCCGCGCGCGAACTCACCAAGGCGCATGGCGCGCTGCTGCTGGTCGACTCGATCCAGGCCGGTCTGCGCGCGCATGGGGTGCTGTCGATCGTCGACTATCCCGGCTTCGAACAGCTCGAAGCACCGGACATGGAAACCTATTCCAAGGCGCTCAACGCCGGCCAATACCCGCTGTCGGTGCTCGCGGTGAACGAGCGCGCCGCCAACATCTACAAGCGCGGCACCTACGGCAACACCATGACCACCAACCCGCGCGCGCTCGACGTGGCCTGCGCGGTGCTCGAACAGCTGACGCCGGAACTGCGCCGCAACGTGCGCGAGCGCGGGCGCGAGGCCGTCGAGAAGCTGGAGAAACTGAAGGGCGAACTGGGCGGACTGATCAAGAAGGTCCAGGGTACCGGCCTGCTGTTCTCCTGCGAACTCGATCCGCGCTTCAAGGGTTACGGTGCCGGCTCCAGCGAGGAATGGCTGCGCGAGCACGGCATGGGCGTGATCCACGGCGGCGAGAACTCGCTGCGCTTCACGCCGGTGTTCGCGGTGAGCAGCGAGGAGATCGACTTGATCGTGACGATGGTCAAGCGCGCCTTGCTCGAAGGTCCGCAGCAAAAGCAGGCCGCCGCAGCGTAAAATCCGGGACGAAAAGACGGGAGCATGGAGGAGAAGCCAATGGAAGCCATCACAGCATCCGGCGCATCCTCCCTGCTGACCCGTCTTTTCCAGTACAAGGCCTGGGCCAACGATGCGTTCCTAACGGAATTCCGGGCGCAAAGCACGGCGATCTCGGAAGCGGATCGCCATCTCGCCATTCGTCTCCTCAACCATGCCTACGTGGTGGATCGCATCTTCGCCGCGCATCTCGTTGGCAAGGCGCATGCCTACACGGGCACGAACACGCCCGAGACCCCGACCCTCGACACCTTGCATCAAACCGTCGCCGAATCCGATCGCTGGTATCTGGATTACATCGGCAGCATCTCGCCGGAACAGCTCTCCGAGGAAATCGCCTTCGATTTCACCGACGGCGCGAAGGGACGCATGACCCGCGAGGAGATGCTGATGCACGTGGCGCTCCACGCCGGCTACCATCGCGGACAGGTCGGCCGCATCCTGCCGCAGTTGACCTCCGCGCCGCCGCAAGACACCTTCACCACCTATCTGCACAAATTCGAACCCGACCGCCGTCGGCGGGACGACCACTAGCCATCAACAAGGCTGCAATGAAAATCGTCGAAGTCCGCCATCCTCTCGTGCAGCACAAACTCGGCCTGATGCGTCGCGCCGACAACAGCACCAAGACCTTCCGCGAGCTGTCGGCGGAAGTCGCCACCCTGCTCACCTACGAAGCCACCGCCGATCTCGAGACCGAGGACGCGGAACTCGAAGGCTGGGCCGGCCCCGTGCGCGTGCGCCGCATCAAGGGCCGCAAGATCACGTTGGTTCCGATCCTGCGCGCCGGCATCGGCATGCTGCCGGGCGTGCTGGAACTCATTCCCGCGGCGAAAGTCAGCGTGGTCGGCATCAAGCGCGACGAAGCCTCGCTGGAAGCGATGCCCTACTACGAGAATCTGGTCGGCGACATGCAGGATCGCATCGCACTGATCCTCGACCCGATGTTGGCCACCGGTGGCACGCTGATTGCCACCGTCGACATGCTCAAGGCTGCGGGTGCGGCACGCATCAAGGGATTGTTCCTGGTCGCCGCGCCGGAAGGCCTGAAGGCACTGGAAGCCGCGCATCCCGATGTCGAGGTCTACGTCGCCTCGATCGACGAGCGGCTCAACGAGAAAGGCTACATCCTGCCGGGGCTTGGTGATGCCGGAGACAAGATTTTCGGTACGCGCGTTGAATAAACCTGGTGAGGTGACGTCATGGAAACATCCGCACAAGAGCCCTGCCCGCGATGCGGGGAAACTTCGACACTTCGTGAAAAGCTGTTGCTGATCGACGAAGCGTGGGTTCCGGCTCAGGGCAAGGATTCTCGGCTCAGATATGCCGCCGACCTGCGAGTAGGTGCTCTTAAACCGGCTGTAGTCAGGCAATCGCCTCTAGAACAGTTCGTCGACGGCTTCTTTTGCGAGAAATGCCAGAAAGGATTCGTGCCGGATGATGCAATCAGTGGCGACCGCTACGGCTAGATGATGCAACCCGTGCATGTTGCCGGACGTTCTTAAGCATGCACGGCAAGCCAACATCCGCTGCAAGCCATCGCCACCAGCACCAGCCAAGTCAGCGCCGTTCCGTAGAAGCGCCCGAACGACTTGCCAGAGCTGCGCGAAAGACCGAGCGCATGCATCAGGCGTCCCAGCAACAGCAAGCCGCCGAACCCCCACAGCCAGCCAGCGGGCATTCCTGCCAGTTCAAGTAGCAGCAGCAACAGCAGCCCCATCGGAACATATTCGATGAAGTTGGCGTGCACACGGATACGGCGTATCAGCAATGCATCCCCACCATCGCCAATTCCAATCCGATTCCGCAGTCGATAAAGCGTCACCGGCGCCGCCAGCATGACCAGCAACAATGCATGCAATGCAGCGAACAGCAGTGAAATCTTCGGCATCGCGATTCCCTTCTTCGTCTCCGTGATACTGCCTATTCCTTCGGCAACCGGATCTGCCAGCGGTGCAGCCAACGTCCAATGCCCATCGTGTCCAAGCACCAGCTTGTCGTCTAGCGGTGGCAGCACCAGTTCGCGCCAAGTGATACGCAGATCACCGATCTGCGGTGACAGCGGATTGTCGGCACTGCCCAGGCCTTCACCTTCCGGCTGGAAGGTCGCCGCCATGTTGCCGGGCAGAGTCGAGAAGCTCGGCCGCATATTGCGCCACTGCGCCAGCTGCATCACCAGTACGTCGTCGAGCGGTTTGCCGTCCAGCGTCAGCTTCGCCCGCCATTCGCGACTACTCAGCGGCATTGCTTTTGGATTGTCGTGTCCCGGCGCGAACCCGCTGGAATCGACCAGCGAATCGCGCCAGGTTTTGCGATATCCGCCGTCTATCTGTGTCCACTGAAACATTTCGACGTGACGCAGCAGCGCCGCCTGATGCGTCACGACACCGAAATCGACATCACGCGGCGCCTTGACGACACGCGGCGGTTCTTGCGGAGTGGTGTGAGCGAATGCGAGTCCCGAGCAGGCCATCAGCAGGACGGCAGACGCCTGCAAGCCCCACAGACGAAACCACCGCCCCCGGTTCGAACCATGCATTACCCGAGCGCCCTCGCCTGCAACTCCGCCATCTCGTGCGCGGTACCGAACCGGCCTTTGGCATCGCGCACCACCTGTGCGAGCGCACAGCCAGGATCATGCGTGAAGAACAGATGGACGTTGCGTGCGAGCTTGTCTTCCAGGAATGCGCGCTTCTCGTCGATCAGCAGCTCGGCGTTCCGGTCGTATCCCATCGTGATCGGCACGTGCACCCAGGGCTTGCCCGGTACCAGGTCGGCGCAGAACACGACGCCGCCATGCGGTTCGCCGTCGATGATTTCTGGCCCGACGATCTCGGCCAGCATCAGACCCGGCGTATGTCCGTCGCTGTAATGGAAGCGCACCGTGTCGCCCAATGCCTTCGAATGCTCGCCGTGGACGATTTCCAGACGGCCGCTGGCTTCGAGCAAATCCGGAAGCTCGGCGATGTAGCTGGCGCGATCGCGCGGATGCGGATGGCGCGCACGCTCCCACTGTTCCGCGCCAACGAGAAACACCGCATTGGGGAACAGTAGTTGTGGGGCACGTCCTTCCTCCCACGGCGCCAGCAGGCCGCCGGCATGATCGAAGTGCAGGTGCGAGAGCACCACCACATCGATGTCCTCGTGCGTGAACCCGGCCTCGTGCAGCGAATCCAGCAGCACGTGACGCTCCTCGACCACGCCGTAGCGTTCGCGCAGCTTCGGTTCGAAGAACGCGCCGATGCCGGTTTCGAACAGCACGGTCTTGCCGTTCAGCGGGCTCGCCAGCAATGCGCGGCAGGCAAGCGGGATGCGATTCTGAGCATCGGGCTCGAGCCAGTGTTCCCACATCGCGCGCGGCGCGTTGCCGAACATCGCACCGCCGTCGAGGCGTTGGCTGTTGCCGAGAAGGGACCAGAGTTTCATGACGACAGGATACGCCCTGGGCGTTAGGGCGTCGTTGAACAAGCCTGGAATGACGCTTTTTGCTCAACGCGCGCTACTGCGCGCTTGCCACGGTGGCGAAGTGGAAAACGAAGGTGCCGCTTCGCCCGTTCTCGGCCTGAACACGGATCGGCGCCAGCGGGCTGTCGGCGGTCAGCATCGCGCTGCCGCTGGCGAGCACCGCCTTGCCGATCACGCCGGGCGAGCGGCCCCTGACCTTGATGAGCATTTCCTGTCCCGGCACCAGCACCACGCGCGCCATCGAGGGGTCGCTGCCGCGCGGTGTCACCTCGCGTTCGGCTTCACTGTCGCTGTAGTCGCGCGGCGCCAGTTCGAACAGCGACTGCCCGCCGGCCTCCACCGCAAACGACCAGGTGGTGGTGCCGTTGCTGCCGTCGTCGAGCACTTCGATCTTCTGCAGGGTCAACGTCACCGTGGTTTTCTTCGGTACCTGCGGTGTGGCCGCGACCGGTTCAGGCTTCGCGGGAGCGGCCGCGGGAGTCGATGCCGCGGGCGCCGACTTCTCCGTCCACATGTCGCTGACGTTCTTGACCAGCGTGGTCAGGGCGACGAGGAAGGCGACCCCGGCGGCGGCCAAGGTCGGCACACGGGTGTACCAGGATTTCTTGGACTCGTCGGTCACGGGGAGTTGGTCGTGGCGATGTGTTGGCGGACGTGCAATCTACTGCAAGCGCCGCCGCGACTCCACGGCCTCAGCGCGCGGGTTCCACCTTGGCCGCGCCGACCGGATTGCGCGGATCGCTCCCGCCGGACAGGACGCCCCGCGTCTTGTCCCACTCCACCGTCTGCAGGTTGCCCCAGACGTGGCTGGAGCCGCGGCCACCCGCGGCGCTGTCACCGGGCAGGTCGAGCTTGTGGCCCATCGCCTGCAAGGCCGCCGCGGTCTGTGGCGAGAATGCGTTGCTTTCGGCCTCGATCTCGTCCGGCAGCCACTGATGGTGGTAGCGCGGCAGCGCGGCCACGGCCTGTGCGTCGAGGCCGGCGTCATAGCCGAGCACGCCCAGCAGCACCATGGTGATGATGCGGCTGCCACCCGGGGTGCCGAGCACGGCCACCTTGTCCTTCGATTCCATGAAGGTCGGCGTCATCGAACTCAGCATGCGTTTGCCCGGTTTCGGTGCGTTGGCGTCGAAGCCCATCACGCCGAAGGCATTGGGCGTGCCGGGCTTGAGCGCGAAGTCGTCCATCTCGTCGTTGAGCAGTACGCCGGTGCCGGGCGGGATCAGGCCGGAGCCGTACAGCAGGTTCACCGTCTGCGTGGCGGCGACGCGGTTGCCTTCCTTGTCGATGATCGAGAAGTGCGTGGTCTCGTCGTCTTCCAGCGGCGTCTGCTTGCCCGAGAGCAGATCGCTCGGTGTCGCCTTGTCGGGATTGATGGTGGCGCGCAGGCCGGCGGCGTAATCGCGGCTGGTCAGGGTGCGCTGCGGGATCTTCACGAAATCCGGATCGCCGAGATAGAAGGTGCGGTCGCGGTAGGCGCGCCGCATCGCCTCGACCACCAGATGCACGCGGTGCGGTTCGTCGAGTTTGGCCAGATCCCAGCCTTCCAGGATCTGCAGCATGCTCGCCAGCGCGATGCCGCCTGAGGAAGGCGGCGGCGCGGTGGTGATCTTCCAGCCACGGTAGTCGAAGCTGATCGGCGTGCGCTCCTTGACCCGATAGCCAGCAAGCTCGTCGGCGGTCCAGAGCCCGCCTTCGTCCTTCACGCCCTTGAGCAGCCTGTCCGCGACTTCGCCGCGATAAAAGCCATCGAAACCTTTATCGGCGAGCGCCCGCAACGTGCGCGCCAGATCGGGCTGCTTGAACAGATCGCCTTCCTTGATCGGCTTCCCGTTCGGCGCGTACACCGCGCGCGTGCCGGGATAGCGGTCCATCACGTCGCGGCGCGAGGCGTAGCCTCTGGCCATGCGCGCGTAGACCGGGAAGCCTTCCTCGGCGATGCGGATCGCCGGTTGCAGCGATGTCTTCAGCGGCAGCCGGCCGTATTTGCCGGCGAGTTCCACCAGCGCCGCCGGCAAGCCGGGAATGCCGGCCGACCACGGGCCGTTCTCGGCACGGTCGGAATCGAGATTGCCGCTCTTGTCGAGATAGGCCTCCGGCGTGGCGGAACGTGGCGCGATCTCGCGAGCATCGAGAAAGACATCGCGCCCGCTTTCGGCATCGTGCAGCAGGAAGAAACCGCCGCCACCGAGACCCGAGCTGATCGGCTCGACCACCGACAAGGTCGACGAGACCGCCACCGCCGCGTCGAAAGCATTACCGCCCTCGCGCAGGATGCGCAGGCCCGCATCGGTGGCCAGCGCGTGGCCCGATGCGATGGCCGCGCCTGGCGGAGACTTGCCACTTGTTTCGCCTCCCGTCTGCGCCAACGCCAGACCCGGCGTGAGAACGAACGAAACCAACAACAGCAACAACTTCAATTTCATGCGAATGAACACCGATGCGGAAACCTATCGCTCTTGAAGCGCGAGTTTGGCGCCAAGCCCGAGATAGATGGTCCCCACCACCTTACCCTGCCAACGGCCAATCCCGCGATTGCGGCCGATCCAGCCACCGAGCGCGCTGCCGGCCATGGCGACGAAGGATGAATAGATCGCGCTCAACAGCGCGAACAGCAAACCGAGTTCGGCGAGCTGCAAGGTCACGCTGCCCTGCCCTTGATGCACGAACTGCGGAAGGAAGGCGAGAAAGAACAGCGCCGTCTTCGGATTGAGCATTTCGGTCAGCGCGCCCTGTCGAAAGGCCATCCAACCATCGACCTTGCGGGCGCTGGGCAGACTCAGCTCACCGGTCTTCTCGAAGATCGCCTTCAGACCGAGATACACGAGATAGGCGACGCCGGCGTATTTCACAACAGCGAATGCCGTCGCCGAGGTCATCAGCACGGCCGACAGGCCGAAGGTCGCCAGCAGCGCATGCATCAGATCCCCGCAGGCGATGCCCAGACCGGTCAGCACGCCGATGCGGCGGCCGCCGCTTGCGGCCCGGGCGAGCGTCATCAGGACGGCCGGCCCTGGAATCAGGAACAACGCGAGCACGACCAGGACGAAGGAAAACAGGACGGGAAGCTCGATCACGGATCCTCCTTACCTGAGACACGACTAAGGACTAACCCGCATCTTGCTGCAGCCGGCGCAGCTTCGCCAGCAATTGTTCCTGGCTTTCGGGAAATGCCGGGTCCGGATCGATGCATTCCACCGGACACACCACCACGCACTGCGGCTCGTCGAAATGGCCGACGCATTCGGTGCAGCGCGCCGGATCGATCACATAGATGGTCTCGCCCTGCGAAATCGCCTGATTCGGGCAGGCCGGTTCGCAGACGTCACAGTTGACGCAGAGCTCGTTGATTTTCAGCGACATCGCGACATTTCAATCCATCATTCCAGAACGTGGCGTAGAATCCGCGCGTTTTCAAGCCCGCGCGGATTCCTCGCTGCGTCCGGACGATCCGTCGCGAACGACGGTTACTTCGCCTCGACGAAGACGTAATCCACACCCGCCGGCGTGACGGCCGCCTTGACGCGCTCGCCGTCCGCGGGCTTGCCGATGAACACGACGCGCACGCCCTTCATCGTGCCGGCCGGCACGTCCTTGAACGACTCCACTACGATGTCGGCGATCTTCGCCGAAGCCGGCGAGGCATAGGCGAGCATGTTGCCGCTGATGATGCCGCGTGCGACGTCGGTCTTGGCCTTTTCCAGCAGGCGCTCGTAGTTGCCCTGGAAGTCCGGGGTGCTTTCGCCGGGCAGCAGGTACACGTACGGCTGGTTGCCCAGATCGGCCGGGCTGTTGCGGGTGACGACGTCGGAGACGTACTCGCGCCACTGCGCGGCATCCTCGGTGGTCGGCGCTGGGAGCGCCGCCTTGACGGTTTCCTTCGGCGCTTCTTCCTTCTTGCAGGCCGCGAACGGCAGCACGAGGCAGACAACCAGGGCGAAACGCTTCAGAGCCGGATGGGTCAGGATTTTCATGGCGATTAATTCCCCTATGGGATCAGCTTATGGAATCAGGTCGTATTGGATTGGGGCATGGAACGTTTGCGCTCTTCCTGCAGCGCCTTGGCGACGGCCGGCGGCACGAAGCCGGAGACGTCGCCGCCGAGACGCGAGATTTCACGCACCAACGAGGAAGAGATGAAGCCGTACTGCTCGGCCGGCGTCAGGAACAAGGTCTCGACGTCGGGAATGAGATGGCGATTCATGCTCGCGAGCTGGAACTCGTATTCGAAGTCGGAGACCGCGCGCAGCCCGCGCAGCAGCACGCCCGCGCCGACCTCGCTGACGAAATGCGCGAGCAGCGAGTTGAAGCCGCGCACCTCGACATTGGAATGATGGGCGGTCGCCTGGCGCGCGAGATCCACGCGCAGCGCCAGCGGTAGCGCCGGCCCCTTGCTCGGGCTTTCGGCGACGCCGATGATCAGGCGCTCGAACAGCGGCGCGGCGCGATCGACCAGGTCGACGTGGCCACTGGTAATGGGATCGAAGGTACCGGGATAGACCGCGATGCGGGTACGGGCCACGCTCATGGAGGGCTGGTCTGATCGTCTTCTGGAATCCTTTCCAGTGTATCAGTGCCGTCGCCTTGTCGACGGTAGAGGGCATGGCGCGCGTCGCGGCTGCCCCCTTCGCGGTGCAGGCGCCAGCCCGGGCCGGCGTCCACGGGGTTCCCGGACGGGCTTTCCAGATAGAGCCAGGCGTCGTCCGCCAGCCATGGCGGCAGCAGCGCGAGCGTCGCCCGCCACAGCTCCTGCTCGAACGGCGGATCGAGGAAGACCAAGTCGAAGCGGCCGTGCGGCGGCGCGCGCAGGAAGGTCAGCGCATCGGCGCGCACCAGCTTCGCCGCATCGCCGGCCTGTAGTCGTTCGATCGTCGCCTGCAGGGACTCGGCCAGCCGCGGTTCGCGCTCCACCAGCAGCGCCTCGCTTGCGCCGCGCGAGAGCGCCTCCAGGCCGAGGGCGCCACTGCCGGCGAACAGATCCAGCACGCGCGCGCCCGGCAGCATCGGCTGCAACCAGTTGAACAGGGTTTCGCGTGCGCGGTCGGAGGTCGGCCGCAACCCGGGCGCGTCCGCGACGGGCAGCCGCGTTCCGCGCCAACGCCCGCCGATGATGCGCACGCTGCCCGGCACGGCATTCCGCACTGCGTTCCTGGCCGGAGCCGGTTTCCTCATGTTGCTTTCATAGGGGGAGTCCGGGGGCCGGTGCTACCATTGCTCGGGCATTGTCCATGCTCCCGTGGACAAAAACACCTTCCGTGCGGCCCCTGCACAAGACCCGCACACCTCATCGTGCCGACCGCGCGGCTCGATGCGCGGACTTCATCAAATCTACCGAACGACACCCGATGGTCAGCTTTTTCCGCCGCAAGAAGCCGAGCGAGGTCAGCTCCAATACGGCAAGCTCCGATGCGGCCCCCCCTGCCAGCGAACGTGACAGCCGCATCGATGCGCTCGCCGCCGCCTTCCCGCAATCGCGGGACGAGGCGACGGAGAGCCCCCTGGCGCCCGAATCCGCCGCCAGGCCCGAACCTGCGCCTGTGACGGTAGCCGACGTCCAGGAAAAACCCGCGGCGGCTCCCGGCAAACCCGGCTGGCGCGAACGCCTGCGCGGCAGCAGCATCGCGCGCGGCCTCGGCAGCCTGTTCTCGCGTAATCCGAAACTCGATGACGACCTGCTCGACGAAATCGAGACCGCCCTGCTCACCGCGGACGTCGGCATCACCGCCACCACCCAGCTGATCGCGCAATTGCGCAAGCGCATGAAGGCGCGCGAATTCGCCGACGCAGCGGCATTGCGCACGGCACTGCGCGCCGAACTGATCGCGATGCTGGCACCCGTCGCCAAGCCGCTCGTGATCGATGGCACGGCCAAGCCCTTCGTCATCCTTACCGTCGGCGTCAACGGCGTCGGCAAGACCACCACCATCGGCAAGCTCGCCAAACGCTACAAGGACGAAGGCCGCGGCCTGATGCTCGCCGCCGGCGACACGTTCCGCGCCGCCGCCGTCGCGCAGCTGCAAGCCTGGGGCGACCGCAATGGCGTCGCCGTAGTGGCGCAGGGCCAGAACGCCGATGCCGCCTCGGTAGCCTTCGACGCCCTGCAGGCGGCCAAAGCGCGTGGCATCGACGTGCTGATCGCCGATACCGCCGGCCGCCTGCACACGCAGCAGGGATTGATGGCCGAGCTCGGCAAGATCAAGCGCGTGCTCGGCAAGGTCGATGCGCAGGCACCGCACGAAGTGTTGATGGTCATCGACGGCACCACCGGGCAGAACGCGCTGTCGCAGCTGCGCCAGTTCCATGCGGCCGCCGGCGTCACCGGCCTGGTCGTGACCAAGCTCGACGGCACCGCCAAGGGCGGCGTGGTGTTCGCGCTCGCGCGCGAATTCGCCATTCCGATCCGTTACGCCGGCATCGGTGAGCGGCCCGAGGATCTGCGCGTGTTCGATGCGGAGGCTTTCGTCGACGCATTGCTGCCGGAGTCGCTCAGCGCGTGATCCGCAAGCGCATTGCGCTGCTGCTCATCGCGGGCGCCGTCCTGCTGTTGCTGCTGGCGATCGCGCTGCGTTTCGTCCTGCAACCTGATCGCGTTGCAGGATTCACGTTGTCGGCGATCGGCAATGCACTCGGCCTGGAAATCAATGCCGCCGGCACCAACGAATACCAGCTGCTCGGTGGGCCGCAACTGGTCGTGCGCAACGTGACCGTCCGCGAGCCAGGCGCCACGACACCGTTGCTGCGCGCACAGCGCGTGCTGGTCTCCGTGCCCTGGTCGACCGTCCGCAGTCGCGGCGAGAAGCTCGACATCACCCGGCTCGAACTCGATGCGCCCATTCTCGATGTCCAGGCGCTGCAGCATTGGTTGTCCACACGACCGTCTGGCGAGACAAGCCTCCCTACTTTCAGCAACGGCGTGCAAGTCGACAACGGGCGCGTCGAAGGTGGCGACTGGCGCATCGAGGCGTTTTCCCTCGCCCTGCCGCGCCTGCAGCCGGATCGCCGCATCGACGCGCGCGCCGGTGGTCGCTTCGGAACTGAAACACTGTCGCTGCAATTCAATCTCGCCGTTGCGATGACTCGCCCCGCCAGCGGCGCGGGCGTCGCCGTCGTTGGCCCGATCACCGCGCAAGCGAAGAACTGGCGCCTCCCCGCACGTTTGCGCGCGTCCGGCCCGCTGTATTTCGACGATGGCGTGCGTATCGTTCCGCTGCGCGCCTCCCTGGTCGCGCGATACGAAAGCGGCGACACCAGACTCCCCTTCGCCTTCGCCTTGAATTCGCCACTGCGTTATCGCGACGATGTGGCGGCGCTCGCCCCCGCGGGCCTCGCCCTGCGCGGTGAAGGAGTCGTGCCAAATCTGGACGCATCGGGCGTGGCCGCCTATGGCAAACGCATGCTGTTGCGCTTCGACGGCCGTCTCGCGGCCTGGCCGCGGGCGTGGCCGGCGTTGCCCGCGCCACTCAATGCATCGCAATCGCCACTGGGATTCTCCACGCGCTATCTTGGCGCCGCCGATCTTTCCGATCCTGCCGAGCTGCATCTGCAACGGGACGCCACCCGCTTCGATGGCCGTTTCCGCATCCCCGAGATCACGCAGTGGGTAGCGGCGGCCACCGGCACCGCAGCGCCGCTGCCGCCGTTATCCGGGCACCTCACGACACCGGAACTCGTCATTTCCGGCGCGCGCCTGGAAGGGATCGAGATCGAACTGGATGACGCGGAGCCGAAGGATGCCAAAGCGCCATGAGCACGAAATCGGGAAGCAGGAAATTGAAAATCCCCGTGCCGGTGAAAGATTCGCACGGCGACCAGCAGGTTTCGGCGATGGATTCGAATGACACCTTCGCAGCCAAGCTGCTGAACTGGTTCGACGTCTCCGGCCGCCACGATCTGCCCTGGCAGCATCCGCGCACGCCGTACCGCGTCTGGCTGTCGGAAATCATGCTGCAGCAGACACAAGTCCGCGTCGTCATTCCCTACTTCGAACGCTTCGTCACCGCCCTGCCCGACGTCGCCGCGCTCGCCGCCGCCGAACTCGACACCGTGCTGGCGCTGTGGTCGGGACTCGGTTACTACGCACGCGCCCGCAACCTGCACGCGGCCGCGCGTGCGTGCGCGGAACGGCACGGCGGCGAACTGCCGCGCGACTTCGATGCACTCATCGCATTGCCCGGCATCGGCCGCAGCACCGCCGGCGCGATTCTGTCGCAGGCCTGGGGCGATCGCCACGCCATCCTCGACGGCAACGTCAAGCGTGTGCTGTGCCGCTATCACGGTGTCGATGGCTGGCCCGGACAGCCCTCCGTGGAAAAGAAATTGTGGTCGCTTGCCGAGCATCATGTGCGGAGCCGGCAACTGCCCGATGCACGACTGCCCGACTACACCCAGGCGCAAATGGATTTCGGTGCCACGCTGTGCACCCGCTTCGATCCGGCCTGCGTGCTCTGCCCATTGCAGGAACACTGCGCCGCACTGACCACCGGCCGCGTCGCCGAACTACCGACGCCGAAACCCGGCAAGCCACTGCCCGAACGCTCGGCCTTCGTGCTGCTGCTGCGCGATGCCCAGGATCGCGTTCTCCTGCAACGGCGTCCGCCGACCGGTGTGTGGGCGTCACTCTGGTCGCTGCCGCAAAGCGAGGCGCATGAGGACGCACGCGCCTGGTTCGAGACCCACGTCACCGGCGACTACGACGGCGGCGAGGCACTCGATGCCATCGACCACGGCTTCACCCACTACCACCTGCGCCTGCAGCCGCTACGCTGGCACGCCGTCACGCCGCGCACCGTCGTGCGCGACAATGACGACATGCGCTGGGCAACGCGCGAAGACCTCGCCACGCTCGGCATTCCGGCACCGGTCCGCACCCTGCTCGAAGCGCAATTCCGACAACATCAGGATCACGGGACCACATCGTCATGACGCGCATGGTTTATTGCGAATACGAACACCGCGAAACCGAAGGCCTGGACTTCGTGCCCTGGCCCGGCGAACTCGGCAAACGCGTCTTCGCCCACATCGGCAAGACCGCCTGGGCCGCATGGCTGGCGCACCAGACCATGCTGATCAACGAAAACCGGCTCTCACCGCTCGACCCGAACCACCGCGCCTTCCTCGAAGACGAGATGCGGAAATTCCTGTTCGGCGGCGGCGCCGAGAGGCCGGCCGGCTACGTTCCGGTGGACGGCGACGCCTGATCGCGCGCGGTCTTCTCCGCGGCCCTGATCGCCTTCACATCGAGCGGACGGATTTCATTGATTCGGCACGGGAACTCGATCGAACCGCGATCGTGCGCGATGATCTTGTCGAACTTCGCGTACACCTGGTTCATCTGGCTGGTCACGCCGATCACCGGGGTGAATTCGAGGTTCTGGCATGGACCGTACAGGCTCAGCAGATAGGCCTGGTTGGGCTTGGTCCACACCGCCACCGCGCTGTCGCCGAGCGGCGTCCAGCCGTCGATACGGCCGAAGTAGTGGAAGTTCGACACCGGCTTGCCGGCATGGCTGCTGTAGAGCGCCAGCTTTTCGGAATCGCTCATGCCCGTGGTCGCGCAGGCGGCCAACAGTGGCAATGCGGCACTCAGGGCGGCCGCGAAAATCATCGTTTTCATGCCCGTTTCCCTTGCCGCACAGCGGCGCTGGATGAGGTAGCACGATGATGCGCTCGGGCCGCATGCCGCCCAAGGGAGCACGCGCGGCCCGTTCAGCCAGCCGCGAGCTTCTTGCTCCCCGCCGTTCAGCCCCGTATGATGCGCGGCTCGCACGGCCAAGGCCGCAGCGTTTGGCCGGGTAGCTCAGTTGGTAGAGCAGGGGATTGAAAATCCCCGTGTCGGGGGTTCGATTCCCTCCCCGGCCACCACCTCATCAAAACCCACCGCTCTCCGGTGGGTTTTTCGTTTCTGGCAAAAACCCCTTATTTCGCAGGGTTTCGTGCATTCACGCCGTGTCGGCGCGAACAAGTTTCTGGCCTCTCTCAGGCCAAACTCCTCTCTCTTCCGCCCGTTTTTCTCCGTTTGTGAAATTCGTCCTGTGTCATGACACGGGAACTTCACCTGCAAATTCAAAGGGTTGCAAAAAGCGGTTCTGCAACCTATTTCGGTAAGCAAAGAGAACATCAAACCGATGGAGAGCGGAGACACAGCAACCATGCATGATAGCCATCGAAGATGGCTGCTTCCGACCTATAGCGGACATTGGCATCCCAGCCAAAAGCCACCCCCAACCTGCCCCGGGAAAAGCCCATTGCATCATATGCCGACATCAAATATGATGATCATCATATGAAACGAGCCACTCCCAGGTCCAAAGAAGCCACGCACGATCGCATCGTCGACGCCGCCGCTCGCGCTATCCGGCGCAGTGGCTACAACGGCACCGGCGTCGCCGACATCATGAAAGCCGCCGGTCTGACGCACGGCGGCTTCTATGCCCATTTCCCGTCGCGCGAGGCGATGCTCGCCGAAGCCGCCGATCGCGCCGGCAGTGAAAGCGTGGCGATGATGGAGCGCATCGCCGCCAGTTCGCCGCCACAGCAGGCACTCCCGGCCATGATGCGGGCCTATCTCTCGAAGGAGCACCTCGAAGGGATTGAGAGCGGCTGCGCAACGGCCGCGCTTGGCTCGGAGATGCCACGCCAGGCGCCTGAGGTACGGCGCGCCGCCACGCGCCGCATCAAGGAGATGATCGACCTCGTCGCCCGCCAGTCGCCCGACTGGGGGCAGCCGGGCGCGCACGAACATGCCCTCTTCACCGTCGCGACGATGGTGGGTGCGCTGGTGCTGGCGCGTGCCGTCGACGAGCCCAGGCTTTCCGATGGGCTACGCGAAGCAGCGCTGAAGCATCTCGCTCCGACCTAGAACTGAGCCGTTAGAAATCTGCGTCTATCCGTTCGATTTCCAATATGACGAACATCATATATCTCGCATCACTTTTACCTCCGATAGAAGGCATTCCCATGAAAAGCAAAGGATCCATTGCCCTCGTAACAGGCGCTTCGTCAGGTATCGGCGAAGCCATTGCGCAGCGGCTCGCCAAGGCCGGCTACAAGGTCTACGGCACCAGCAGACGCGGCGCGCAGGGCAGCCAACAGTTGTTCCACATGCTGCCGCTCGACGTGACCAGCGACGAGTCGGTCGAAGCCGCCGTCAGCCAGCTGATCCGGCTGGAAGGCCGCATCGATCTGCTGGTGAACAATGCTGGCTTCGGTGTTGCGCCTGCGGGAGCGGAAGAGAGCTCGATCGAGCAGGCCAAGGCGATCTTTGAAACCAACTTCTTCGGGCTTATCCGCATGACCCGTGCCGTCGTGCCTTACATGCGACACCAGGGGAATGGCCGCATCATCAACATCGGTTCGGTGCTTGGTTTCCTTCCGATGCCTTACGGGGCTCTGTATGCCGCAACCAAGCATGCGGTTGAAGGCTACTCCGAGTCGCTCGACCACGAGTTGCGCACAAGAGGCATCCGGGTCTCGGTGATCGAGCCCGCTTACACGAAGACGCAATTCGACGCGAACTTTCTAGCCCCCGATTCGCAGCTCGACGAATATCGGGAAGTTCGCGCGCTCCTGAACAAAGTGATCAAGAAGGTGATGGCAGAGGCTGACGAGCCGACCGTCGTGGCCGATGTCGTGCTGCAAGCGGCCATCGCCGCCCAGCCAAAACTCCGGTACACCGCTGGTGGGCTCGCGAATCGCCTGCGATTGCTTCGCAGATTTGCGCCGGCTCGACTGGTGGACGCTGGCATTCGAAAAGACTTGCGGCTCGACGCCACAACGGCATCGCCGGCACGCACGCCGGTCCTAGAGTAAGCGTTCTTACGCGCCCCTTTTTGCACCCCCAGAGAAGCAGTCATGAAGGCATTCATCGTCGATCACTACAAGAAAAGTGGCGCATTGCGCCTCGGCGACATGCCGGAGCCGGAGCTGCGCGACGATGACGTGCTGGTCCAGGTCCACGCCGCCAGCGTGAACGTGCTGGACTCCAAGATCAGGAACGGCGAATTCAAGCTCCTCCTGCCCTATCGTCTGCCTTTGATCTTAGGCAATGATGTGGCCGGCGTCGTGATTCGCGTCGGACCCAAAGTGCGGCGATTCAAGCCCGGCGACGAGATCTATGCCAGGCCGGATGCCGCGCGAATTGGCGCGTTCGCCGAGCGGATCGCGATGAATGAAGCGGCAGTGGCACACAAGCCCAAGACAATCAGCATGGAAGAGGCTGCGTCGCTTCCATTGGTTGCATTGACTGCATGGCAAGTACTGGTCGAACGGGCAAATCTAAAGAAGGGACAAAAAGTCCTCGTCCACGCCGGCTCCGGCGGCGTGGGCTCCGTTGCCATCCAACTGGCGAAGCATCTCGGGACGTTCGTGGCCACCACCACGAGCGCGACCAACGCGGATTGGGTGAAGCGGCTTGGCGCAGATGTGGTCATCGATTACAGCAAGGAGGATTTCGAGCAGGTGCTTCAGGGGTACGACGTCGTCCTGAACGGCCTCGGCCCGGACGTGCTCGAAAAGTCGCTGCGTGTGCTGAAACCCGGCGGCAAGCTCATCTCGATATCCGGTCCACCCGATACCGAGTTTGCAACGGAGATCGGCGCTTCCTGGTTCATGAGGCAGGTCATGCGCCTTCTGAGCTATCGCATCAGGAAGCAGGCTCGGCGTCGTGGTGTGAGCTATTCCTTCCACTTCATGCGAGCGAACGGCGATCAGTTGGGCAAGATCGCTTCCTTGGTCGACTCGGGCGCCCTTCGCCCCGTCGTGGATCAAGTCTTTCCATTCGCATCGACGAATGAGGCCATGACTTATGTAGACAAGGGCCGGGCGAAAGGCAAGGTCGTTATCAGAATGGGGTAGAGATATCGCCCAGCAGGAGCTGGGTCTGCTTTTGGTCGCAAGCAGACAATCCACGACCAAAGACAGCGCTCTCCTTACCCATCATGCGCCACCTGTTGATGGCCGCAACCTAGCACGCCGCAATCTACCCTCCCCAGCAGTGCCCACTGCGATACCCCATTCTCTTGGCCCGCTTTGCTCTGCCCGCCTTCCGATATCGCAGTTGCCTTTACATCTTCCAAAATCGGCGATCCAAGTTACCGGGCTAGTTCTTGCTCGCAATACGAAAATCGCTTATGTCAAAGATGCGCTGCCCTGAATTTCTGGCGCGAAACGCATATCGTGTTCACGGATGAGGACTGGTCTCCTGCGCGAACGGATCATCAGATCAAATATATTCCACAGATATTATTTATCTCACAGCATTTATAGATTACATATCCAAGGGTTCTCATTTCTGATGTCATGAAACTGAAAGTGTCTGGACATGGCAATGGCCTATAAAAATCCAGGGGAATAGCGCGTGCGATCGTGCGCTGCCGGCCGAACGCTGGCCTGCCCTCTTCACCGCCACCCGGGCCGCAGGGTTCGACACGGTCGTCTTGCAATGGACACGTCATGGCGAGGCCTTCGCCGATGCCGAGGGCATGGACTGGCTGCGGGAGCGGATCGAACAGGCTCACTCGGCAGGCCTGCACGTGGTGTTGGGCCTGCATGCAGATCCGGCTTTCTTCAATCGCCTGACACAGCCTCCGAAAGCGCTCAAGGGCTATCTCTCGGCATTGCGCGCGCAAGATCTGGAACTGGCGCGAACATGGGCGCGCACCCTGCAATCGGACATCATCAGCGGCTGGTATCTGACGCTCGAAATTGACGACCTTCATTGGCGCGACTCCAGCCGACGCCGCAAGCTGGCGCATCACCTGGCGATCGAAACACGAAAGCTGCATTCGATACTGCCCAGGCCGGTCTACGCGACGTCATTCTTCACAGCGCAAATGCCGCCCGACGCCTATGCGGACATGATCCGCGACCTCGACGCCCACGGCCTTCGCATCTGGATTCAGGACGGCGCCGGCACCGGCCGCCTCGATGCCGCTGGACGCGCGCCCTATCTGGCGCTTGCGGCTCAATGTGAGGCCACGGCGATGCGTGGCCTGATATTCGAAGTGTTTCGGCAGGCTGATTCGACCGAAGGTCAGTTCCACGCACGGCCGCTTCCACCGTCTGAGATGTCGGCGGCGCTGCGACAACGCGCGCCCTGCGGTGGCGATAGCGTGTTTTTCTCACTGCGCTATCTGCCCTCTACCGAAGGCAAGCTGGCGTATTGAGCAATCACGGCCGCTGCCGGTTTCATCGCCGTCAGCGACCGTACTCTCTCCCCTCAAGACAAAGGATGAGGAGAAAATTCAAAGAGAGCTGCCCGGGTCATTTGCAGGATGTATGTCGAACACGAGGCATTGTAGCGGCGCCGTACTGTCTGTTTGCCAGCCGCGGCGCTCAGGTCAGGCTTGCCGTCATATCGGTGTACCACTGGCTTGGGCCGGGTAACACTGGGATCGACTTCAAATCACGAACCTTGACGCTGCCACCACCAAAGATCGGCTGGGTCAGATTGATCTTCTGCACGCCGGCGTTGAAGGCGCTGCTGAAGTAGTAGGCGAAATTGCTGTGATCACGTGCCACCTGCCACATCGTCCAATCACCGACACTGGGTTTGTCGAGCGGATCTTTCGGTTTGATCAGAGCAGTCCCGTAGGGTGTGGCTTGGATCATTTGCACCATCTGCAGCGCTACATTGACCACGGTCTGGGTGCTTTCGGTGGCACCGGCTTCCTTGGGCGTCGGCAGCCAGCCTTTGCCGTCTGCAGGCAACAGGCCGAAGCCGCGGCGGAACGTCGCCGCCTTGACGAAACGCGATGCCGACATGATGTCGCCGGGAAGACCGAGCAAGCCGTTGCCGACCGGCGGCGCCACCTGAGTGGATCGCGAGGTGCCGCCACCTTTCACGCTCAAATGCGAGTAGCTGAGCAGATTGGTGCGTTGCCAGGCATAGTCCGGCCCGTTGGTCAGCACGCCGTCGGCGGTGGCGCCATCTCCGTAGGACGGCGGATAAACCACCGTCTGGCCGTCGAGGAATTCGATCACCACGCTCTGACCGGCGGAATCGGTGGCGATGAAGTGCAGCGGCACGTAATCGATCGCGCCGGCCTTTGGGCCGAGGAACTGAATGTTTGGCAGTGCTTCGAGCAGATCGTTGACTGAGGAGAAGTTGCTCATCACCCAGGCGCACAGATCGGAAAACTCGACGTTTTTCGCGCCCTTCGCCGAGGGAAACTCGGTGCCCGGCAACCACAGCGCCGCACAGGACAGACCAACTTCGTTGATGCCGTCCATGAAACAGGGGAATTCGGCCATTGTCTGAGGATCAGCCAGGCCGACGAAGCCGTACTGGCCGATCCAAGGCGTGGAGCGGTTCGGGACCAATGGGAATTGCTGCTGCGCCGGAACCAGATAGAGATGCGTCGCCAGAGCACCTGTGAGCTCCATGCAGCGCGCACTGACGTATTGGATGGTATTGGCGGTAGCGGGAATTTGCGGAACGGCGAGTAGGAAGTTGGTGCACATGCGAGTGTCTCTCCTTGTCCATGGCTTGGGTGTGCAACATCGCGTCGAGCGTTCCGCTGTGCGGCGAAAGCGGAGCCTGGCTGGCACTTCTACACCTGAGCGACGGGAGAGGATTGCGACGCAACGCGCAGAATCCTGGCGGCATTCACCGAAAATCCCGAATGAGCCACACGAGCGTGAAGCGGCAATGACACCGGACAATGAAGGCGTGTGATTTGTGTCCAGATTATTCCTGGCAATGTGGTGAACGCGGTGGCGCCACGTGTTGGTAGCCGTCCGCAGTACGTCACTTCAGTCTGGCTCGAAGCCGATGAGTGGGCCACCCCGGACAAAAGCAGATCCGACGACTATCTTGAGCTTAGGAATCACACCAGATGCCGCGCGCTCCGTTGTCAGAAAAGACGACATCTTGTAGATTCGAAACATGGGGCTTAAGCGGATGGATAACGTAGGAATCGTCGTCGCTGATCTCGCAGCGACGATTGATTTCTTTCGCGAGCTCGGCCTCGAGCTCGAAGGGCGAGCTACGATCGAAGGAGAATGGGCCGGACGTGTCACCGGATTGGGCGATCAACGCGTCGAGGTTGCCATGATGCGCACCCCCGACGGTCACAGCCGGCTCGAGCTCTCCCAGTTTCTCACGCCAACCATCGTCGCAGATCACCGGAACGCCCCGGTGAATGCTCTGGGCTATCTACGCGTCATGTTCACCGTGGACGACATCGACGAGACCCTCGAGAAGCTCCGCAAGCGCGGCGCACAACTCGTAGGCGAAGTCGTTCGTTATCAAGACGTATATCGGCTCTGCTACATTCGAGGACCTGGAGGGATTCTCATCGGACTCGCCCAGGAGCTCAGCTGAGCGCAAGCACCACAAACGCAGTGCGCCAGTAACGGAAGTTCCCTTTCCGAATCATCCCAACGCGGGGTTGACTTGAAAGAATCAAATTTTCCTTGCTCTTTCATTGAAGAGCGCTTTCTCAGAGAGAAGGGATTGGGTCCCGTGGGTTTCCCGGCGGGATTAGCGAACAGTTTTGCGATGCCGCATGGCCAGCGAACCGCTCACCCGCCCAGGGCAGCATCTCGGCAATCCAGACAAGCGCGGTGAGAGTGTGACCGAGAGACTCGCTCTGCCCGTATTGAACCTTGGCCCCGCGTGAGCAATATTCGCGAACCAGGCTGCGGACATCACCGGCCACCATGATGCCATCGCCAGGGCCGATGCCTGACTTATTGCCCGGCGTACCTTCCGATTCACCACCGGCACCTTGCCGGATTTGCAACGGCGCCGACGGCGTACCGCCTGTTCCCATGATTGTGTCATTCAAGGCCTCTACGAGCTCTGGAATCTGCTCCGGTGCCTGGTACCCCGGCTTAGTGATCGATGCCCATGTGAGTCCTGGGTATTGATTCAGAACGCTTAAGATCGAAGCCTCGTGTATACGTTCGTACAGGGTCTTGCCGTAGTCGTTGAGATAGGGCGCCAGATCGATTTCGTATGCGCGTGCAAGGCCGATGAACGCCATCACCATGACGCCGGACCATTGCTGACTTCCATCAACATAATGCAGATTGTTGACTGGGTGCGCGAACACACCGCCAATTGATGTTCCGATGATTCGCTTGTCCATGTCGGGCGCGTAACCCGGGGCAAGTTCGGCCGCCCACTCCGCTGCGATCGCGCCACCGGAGTAGCCGATCAGCGCGACCTTGGTATCGCTTGGAAGGCCGATCGCCGGAGAGGCGAACGCCGCCCGCAACGAATCCAAGGTGTTCATTCCGTATTCTTGTCCAACCACCAGGTTCGCCCGCTGGCCTTGAATGTCGGGAACCACGACGGTGTAGCCCTTCGACAAAAGCGGAATGATCAATACCGCCTCGATATTCGGGATCAATCCGCCGAGCGTCAACCCACCGGAGATCGCGTAGGACGGCTCGTCAGCCGGATTCAGCGAATCATAGGCCGATTGGTACGAGACCACTCTCTTGGGACCAAAGTTGAAGGCCGGCTGGGCAACGGAAGTGACGTTGACTGTCGCCTGCCCAAGCTGCCCAGTCGAGCGATACAACAACTGCGTGACCTTGATCGGCAGCGGAAACCCGACGATGTGATAGGGAACCAAACGGCTCTTCAACACTGTGCCGGGCAAGATATCCTCGAGCGGCATACTGCCGTCGTACTGATAGAACGGATCTTCGCTTGGAGGAAGCCGTGCTTCCGCCGAAGTCGCTGGCCCCAGGAATGCCAGCGATACAACAAGCATGGCCAATCGTCCACGCACGGCGGCAAGCCGGCGACTCATCTCATCTCTCATCTCAGACATTACGCGCTCCACGAGCATATGACGACGCTGAAAACCGGCGTCACGAGGAACAATGGGCCACTCTCCAGGGAATGGCATCTTCATGATGCCCATGATGTGCGGAACAACATCACTGCAAAGACAAGTGTCCGCAACGAAAAAATTCTGCACACAATAGGCGACACCTGGGAATGCTTTCAGAAAGCACGTCAAGGTGGCATCAACGGCATTATCAGATAGGCGACCATTTGATCCGACGCAACGATTTCTGAATAGCATCAAGAGAATTGGCAGAGACTAGTAGCCTTTGAAATCTTCGTCGACGCTTTGACGCGTCGTGTCGTGCTCTTCGACAAGCCGGCGCTTGGGGGAGACAAACGTCTGCACAGCGCCACTTCGACAGCTGCCTCGATCAATGCAGATGAGCCATTCCACCATGCGAATACATCGCAATCACGGGCATCTAGGCAACGTGTTCCACGGGCGAACACCAGTGATGCATTGGCCGCCAGATCGATGCTGCGTCATGTTCTACCCGTTTCCAACACAGCCCTCTGAGATCAGGGGCCGTGTTGCTTATTCCAACCTCTTTTTTTGAGCACAATGAATGACCAACCCCACACGTCTCACCCAAGCCATCCTGTTTACCTTGGCCAGCCTCTTCGCCGTCGGACACGCCCATGCGGCGGCATTCCAGCTGAAAGAAAAAAGTGCCAAGGGACAAGGTCGAGCCTTTGCGGGTTCCATCAGCACACCCGGCGATGCCTCCGTCGTCGCTGACAATCCGGCAGCAATGCGCCTGCTGGGCGGCCGCGTGCTTCAAGCCGATCTGACGGCTGTCAATTACTCGGTCGAATTCAGCGGCACCGGACAAGACGCCTTCGGTCGTCCGTTAAGCGGCGGCGATGGTGGCGATGCGGGCGCCACATCCCCGCTTCCTGCCCTGTACTTTCAAACGCCCATCGGTGAACGCATGCACCTGGGCTTCTCGGTCACCGCTCCCTTCGGCTTCAAAACCGATTACGGCCGGTCCTGGCTAGGTCGCTACCATGGCACCAAGACGGAAATCAGAACCGTTGACGTAGGTGCTTCCTTCTCATACGACGTCAACCCTTACGTTTCATTTGGCGGCTCCGTCTTCATCGAGCACGCGCAGGCCAAACTCAACACTGCTATTGATTTTGGAACACTCCTTGCCGCCAGCGGTGTTCCAGGTTATGCCCCGACCAGTGCCGACGGTTACAGCCGCATCGATGCGAGCAACAACGAGTGGGGCTTCACGATCGGCGGCCTTTTCAGCCCTTCCGAGCACACCAACATCGGCATCGCCTATCGCTCACAAGTCAATCACGAACCGAATGATGTAGATGCACACTTCGATGTCCCATCGGCTGTCCAATCCATCCTGGCCGTGGGTCGTCCCGGATGGTTCACGGACACTCGCGCCTCCACTTCGTTGAAGCTGCCGGCCACCTTGACCGCCAGCTTCTCGCACCGACTGAACGACCAGTGGTCGATCATGGCGGACGTAAGCCGAACCGCATGGGGTAAGTTCCAGGAAGTCGAACTTGACTTCCGATCGCCCCAAGCCAACCAAGTCCTCAACTTCGGCTATCGCGATACGACCTTCGCCTCCATCGGCACGGAATACAAGGCCAACGAGAAGCTGACGTTACGCGCTGGCGTCGCCTATGACCAATCGCCAGTCACCAACAAAGTGCGGGATGTGCGAGTACCGGACACGGATCGCACTTGGCTGTCGCTGGGTGCGACTTGGCAAGTTTCAGAATCGGCGGAGTACAGCGTTGGCTACACACACCTGTTCGTGAACGATTCCAAGACAGATCTGGTATCGGCCACAGGCAGCACACTGCAAGGCGCCTTCGATGTGGGAGGTGACATCCTCGCCTTCGAAGGAGCATGGCGTTTCTAACAAGATCGAGTTGCGAACTGGACTTCTGTAGGCGCCCCCATGCCGTCCAACGGCCTCGCAGATTTCGCACGATGAAACTCCAAACCGCCTCTTAACTCTTAGAAGTGAGCACGGGAGTAGCGCTCATTGACCATCCACTTTGCCGGCATCTCCAGCGATGCCGGTTCATTGCGTTGTCAATCCAACCCACGGGAGCATCAGATGTCCGAAAAGAAATGTGCGAAAAACCGTCGACGCGCGGTCACGCATAAACACGCAGCCCTGGTCGCGGCGATGCTGGCATTCGCAGGGGTAACCACTTCGGCCGAGGCACGGCTTCCTCCGGGCCAGGATCCGTTCTACCGATACGACGGCAGCACACCGCTGGAAAACATTGCGCCTGGCACGGTATTGAAGACCCGCATCATCCCTTACCACGTCATCGGGTTTCCGCTGCCGATCAAGACTACACAGCTGTTGTATCGCTCGACCGGACAGCTCGGACAGGCGACGGTGAATGTCACGTCCGTGGTCCAACCGGCCTTCAATTTCGGCCCGAAGAAGCTGGTCTCGTATCAATCGTTCTACGACTCGCTTAATCCCGACGATGAGCCGTCGTATGCGATCTCGGGCGGGGTGACGCTCGGCGGG
>NZ_JAJAVH010000108.1 GCF_020511115.1 Luteimonas panaciterrae | reverse complement strand
GTAAGGTTGTTCTTGATCGCGTAATTCTGCATAGCCTGGAATTGATATGCATAGCAAGAACTCATGCCGATGTAGCGCACGTAGCCCGCCTTGACCACATCGTGCAGTGCTTGCATCGTCTCCTCTATAGGCGTGTTATAGTCGAAGCGATGACACTGGTACAAGTCAACATAGTCGAGCTGCAGTCGCTGCAGACTGGCTTTGATGGCGTCGAATATGTGCTTGCGACTCAGACCCCACTGATTAACGTACCCAGCCTCATCAGGGTTAACGCCGCTGGTAACAAGGTTCGCGCCGGTGTCCTT
>NZ_JAJAVH010000107.1 GCF_020511115.1 Luteimonas panaciterrae | reverse complement strand
GAATGCAGGCCCGTGCCGATGCCCAGGGTCTTGCTGTTGAAACCGAAATAGTCGCGGGTCACCGTGGTCGCGTACGACACCGACCACTGTCGCCATTCCAACGCCAGAATCGCCTCTCCATAGTCATAGGGGGTGCCGGTAGTGCTCATCTCTGCTCCCGGATAACGGTAGTAGTAGAGTCCCGCCCGGTACTGCACCACGCCGTAGCTACCGGCATATCCGCCGTAAAGATCCCACTCGATATGCCCGTCCTCGACGAAGTACGGACTGATCGTCGACATCCACGTCCCGGCATACCAGCCATTGGCAGCGGCGACGTCCACTCCGCCCTGTAGTGCGGGCCTGCCCCAGCTCTGGTCAAACCCCCGCGACACATAAGT
>NZ_JAJAVH010000106.1 GCF_020511115.1 Luteimonas panaciterrae | reverse complement strand
CTTCGATCGAGCTGTGCGAGGGCGTTCCTTCCAACAGACGCCACCGTTCCAAGAACGGTACCGTCGACCGTGAGGGGTGCCCGTGGTGATGCGCAAATGGAGTCGAACGACTCCAGATTGCAGCTCCGCTGCGGATTGGGTAGAGCTGTCACTGGCATAGTCGGTGCACTCGCAACTCCCATATCCTCCTCCATAGTAATGGAGCGCACGTTTGGGTACTAGTCTACCTGATGGATCCCAATCCGTCGGCTGGACAAGGGCCAAATGTGATTTTGCAAATTAAATAAACCAGGTCAACTTGCGCCGAGGTTACACCACACCTCTCTCCGCCGCCTTCCCGCCTACAAGCTATCGACATGGGCTGCCTGTGCCCGAGATGCTATGGCTAC
>NZ_JAJAVH010000105.1 GCF_020511115.1 Luteimonas panaciterrae | reverse complement strand
AAAACTACTACTCCCAAGCTTATGGATGTCATGGCGCCTGTGGGCAAGTCAGCCTACGACGTGCAGTGGAAGATTGACCACTTATCGTAGGGCTCAAGCATGCAAACCACATATGCATAAACGAAATTCAATGCGTCTCCCCCTACCGGTTTCCGGCGATCGTGATATTGCAATTTGTTATTGGAATTGATGACAGGTACTGCTTAACTTATCGTTGCTGGCAGCTGCATACGGTTTTACCGTCGTGATGACGATTAGCTAAAGCGGTCTGCGCGCCCAAACGTCTCTAGACTCACCCCAACACTTTCGCTGTCATGCAAGCGGAGTTGGGCGGCCAGCGTTCTCTGTCATTCGGTCACGGTGGTCCACGTGTACCGTTCGCGCCATCACTGCAACTTCGTTGCG
>NZ_JAJAVH010000104.1 GCF_020511115.1 Luteimonas panaciterrae | reverse complement strand
GTTCTTGTCCTTCGCGCTCGCGCCAGCACCAACGGCCACGGCGCCCTCGCCAATGCTCTGTGCCTTTACCTTTTGCAAGCTTCCCTTCGCATCCGTCATACCACCGATCACCACGCTCTCATTACCACTACTTTCACTGCTCTCGCCCACGGCTACGCTTCCGTTACCCGTGGCCGACGCAAAATTGCCCAATGCGGTTGCGTTCTTGGCAGCTGACGTGAAGGCTCCCACCGCGGTCGCCAGCTTACCGTTGCTCCGCGAGTAACTGCCGAGTGCCACGCTATATTGGCCCACTGCATCGGCATTCATACCTAATGCGGCCGCCCTCTCGTCGGCTTTCGCGCGGTACCCCACCGCGGTCGAATCGGTACCCTTGCTCACTGCGAAGCTGCCTAGTGCCGTGCTGGAATCGAATACG
>NZ_JAJAVH010000103.1 GCF_020511115.1 Luteimonas panaciterrae | reverse complement strand
TCCCACTCCAGTAACTTAACATACCTAACGTACCGTGATGTCTCCCGTCCTCGAAATCGTGAAGGTCAATGCCGCTGAGGCTTACTTGAACGACAAGAGCTCCTTCTCCCCCGCTGCCACCCTGCTTGCCAAGGCTCCGGGCCACATTGCCACCTACCACGGTGTGGAGGTCCAGGAGTCGCAATACGCGTATGTTGTGAACGTCTGGGAGTCCCTCGCGCACCACGAGGCTCTCGTCGCGGACAAGGAGGCCTACTCTAAGCTCGAGAAGGAGTTCGGTGGCATCGCAACCGGCATTGTGTACCTCAACCACGCCACCTTCAACGCCGATCCCTTCACCGCCCTTAACGCGCCCACGACCGAGTTCGCGCTGTGGACGCTCAAGGAGGGCGCCGACAGCAAGGTATTCCAGGAGAAGGTCAACG
>NZ_JAJAVH010000102.1 GCF_020511115.1 Luteimonas panaciterrae | reverse complement strand
GAAGCGCGAGTGGAATCGACGCGCACACGCTACTACAGCGTGAACTCTGAAGGTGGCGGCAACGAAGAGAACGACGGCGCAACCGGTGAGGATGCGATCGCGATCGGCAAGGATGCGTCGGCGGCAGGCGACTTGTCGGTGGCGGTGGGTAGCGGCTCGACCGCGGTAGGGACGGAGAGCACATCGGTAGGCGTGTTGAACACGGCATCGGGAGAAGGCTCGACGGCGGTGGGTTACGTGAACGTCGCCAGCGGTGCGAACAGCACTGCGGTGGGTCATTTCAACGTGGCCGAGGGTGAAGGCAGCAATGCTGTGGGCCGTGGGAACACGGTGTTCGGTAAGAACGGCAACGCCTTTGGTAGCGACAACGTGGTGGAAGGTACAGGTGCCACTGCGGTGGGCATGGAGAGCGTGGCTGCAGGTGAGAACAGCTTCGCAGCGGG
>NZ_JAJAVH010000101.1 GCF_020511115.1 Luteimonas panaciterrae | reverse complement strand
GAGTTGTTCAGACCATCCCTCACACCAACTCAAACTCATCACAGGTGGAGATTATGAAACGGCTAATCCTCGTAGCGGCATTGCTTTGTCTGATGACAGGTCCCGCGCTGGCCGCGGGCAAGAAAGTGTCTCCGGAGGATACGCAGCGGGCGAAGTACGCCGCGCAGATTTCCAGCAAATGGGGGGCGCAGATCCAGAAGAAATTCGGCATGTCTCCCGGTGAATGGACCGAGCAGATGATGGGTACTTTCGCCGGCGCCGATCTCATGAACATGAAGCGCGCCGCCGAAGCCAAGAGCTTCGATGCGATGTCCGGTGCACTGTTCGGCGGCAGTTCGGCCGCCAACATGGCATTGGCGCGGCCGACCGCGATCGGCAACACCGAAAATGACCTGGTATTTACCCCGGTGGCGCCCTGCCGCATCGTCGATACCCGCGTGGCCGGTGGT
>NZ_JAJAVH010000100.1 GCF_020511115.1 Luteimonas panaciterrae | reverse complement strand
CCAAAGCGTGGCGATGGAAAAACCCTCAACGGCGAAAACAAGCCGACAGACACTGCACTGCTCGATGCTGCACAAGTTGAGTATGAAAAATCAGGAGTGGTGTCCCAGGTCGATGACAGTAAGCTGGGCAAGCCGTATTTCGATACGAACAATGTTTGGGGTGACAGTCAGATCGATCTGACTCAACGCATTGGTGCTGAAGTCCATTATGGCGTGGCCAAGACATGGGACTATTACAAGCAGCGTCATGATCGAAATGGTATTGCCAATGACGGCAAGGGCATTCGGGCGGTGGTGAATGTCGAGTCGCATTGGGGTGGTTATTCAGGTGCTTTCTGGTTGTCTGGTTTGAACAGCATGTTCCATCTCAATGGTTCTGCTGAATACGGGACGAATCCAGGTATCGCCCTTGAAACCATCGGTCATGAGATGACTCATGGTGTAACTGATG
>NZ_JAJAVH010000099.1 GCF_020511115.1 Luteimonas panaciterrae | reverse complement strand
CTCTTTCCCTCTCCTCCTAATCGTCGGGAGGAGAGGTTTTTTATACGCCTGCGCGGCGGCGTCGATCCGCTTGATCCCTACTCCATGTGATGATGCACTTCTCAATTCTCGCAGGTATGCCACCAAGCTTAATTCTCCACCTCATCGGCCCGGTGCGTCGTTGCTTGGCGATTCGACCCGCCGGGCCTGCTACTGCTTCGACGGAGCACAAGATCGGGACGCTCAAATGAGCCGCGCCCGCCGCTCCCACATTACGATTGTAAGGCCAGGCAATCCGGACCTCTATCTGCCGCCCGCAGGTATGCCGTCGGGATGGGAAGTCATTGGCACGGTGACTACCGCCGAAGGCACGGGCGCGTTGGTGCGCCGCAAATCCAACGGCATTTATGCCCGCGCCAACACGGACGCCATCCGTTCACTGCCGCAGCGCAAGGTGCAGCAAGCGATCGAAGTGGGAGAGGCAGACGATCTTCC
>NZ_JAJAVH010000010.1 GCF_020511115.1 Luteimonas panaciterrae | reverse complement strand
CTTTGGTTCGTTTCTTTTGGCGCTTACCAAAAGAAATGAACTCGGTCGCGAAGCGGACGAAACGCCTTTGATTTTCACTTTAAGGCGCAGAGGCAACCACCTGTTGCCTCTGCGCCGCCAAAAACGCCCGCAACGACGCCGGCTTGATCGGCTTGGTCAACACCCGATACCCCCGCACCCGCGCCGCCTGCTTCAAGGCATCACTCCCATCAGCCGTCAACAACGCGCCAGGAATCGCATTCCCGGCGGACTCGCGCAGAAGATCCAGCGCATCGAGCCCATGCAGGCGATCATGCAGGTGGTAATCCACCAGCAACACATCAGGTACCGGATCGAGCGCGGCCAATGCTTCGTCGACGGTGGTGGCGCCGATTGCCTGCACTTGCCAGCGTCCGAGCAAGGCGCGCATGCCATCCAGGATTTCCGGATCGTTGTCCAGGCACAGCACGCGCATTCCCGCCAACGTATCCGGCAACGCCGATCCTTGGCCTGAGCCGGAAGCATCGTGCCGTCCCGCGGACAGGTCGTCGCGCGAGGAAATACTGATCGCGTGCAGCACGCGCGGAACGCGAATCGAGAACATGCTGCCGCGTCCAAGCCGCGAGTGGACGTCGAGGCGATGGTCGAGCATGTGCGAGATGCGTTGGCAGATCGACAATCCCAAGCCCAGTCCTTGCTCGCCCCAGTCGGTGGGCTGCTCGAAGCGTCGGAATTCCTCGAAGATCTGGCGGAGATGATGTTCGGGAATGCCCGGCCCCGTATCCCACACTTGCAGTTCGATGTGGTCGCCGCGCACGCGTGCGGCGAGGATGATGCGGCCGGCGCGGGTGTAGCGCAGGGCGTTGGCGATGAAGTTCTGCAGGACGCGGCGCAGCAGGCGGCGGTCGCTGCGCACGGGGCGCGCATGTCCGGAGGCGGGATGCAGGCGCAGGTCGATGCCGCGGCTGGCGGCGATCGGGGCGTATTGTTCGAGCAGTTGACGCAGCAGGTCGCCGGCATCGAAATCCGAGAGCGCCGGTTGCAGGGCGCCGGCATCGAGGCGCGAGATGTCGAGCAGGCCATCGAGCAGTTCCTCGGCGGCGCGCAGCGAGGTGTCGACGCGTTCGGCGAAATGCTGCTGTTCGCCGGCATCGGAGCTTTCGCGCAATGCCGAGGTGAACAGTCGCGCGGCGTTGAGTGGTTGCAGCACGTCGTGGCTGAGCGCGGCGAAGAAGCGGGTGCGCGATTGTTGCGCGGCATCGGCTTCGCGAGTGCGTTCGGCCACGCGTTGTTCCAGGGTTTCGTTGGCTTCGCGCAGGGCGCGTTCGGCGCGCTTGTGATCGCTGATGTCGTTGAACGTCATCACGTAGCCGCCTTCGGGCAGCGGTTCGCCGCGGCTTTCGATCACGCGGCCGTCGCCGCGTTCGCGCACGTACAGGTGCGGGCTGCCGCGGCGCAGGTAGTCGAGGCGCTTGCGCACTTCGGTCTCGACCGGCGCATCGGCACCGAGCAGGCCGCGCTCGACGTTGTAGCGGATCAGGTCGGCGATCGGGCGTCCGACGTAAAGCATGCTCTCGGGATAGTCGAACATCTCTTGGTAATGGCGGTTCCACGCCACCAGGCGCAGGTCGCGATCGACCACGCTGATGCCCTGCGCCATGTTCTCGAACGTGGCGGCGAGCAATTGACGATTGAAGCGCAGTTCCTGTCCGGTTTCGTCCAGCAGCGCCATCATCGCCGCCATGTCCATGCCCGAGCCTTTCAGCAGGCTGGTCAGCACCAGGCGTGCGCTGGAGGCGCCGAGCGCGGCGGCGAGGAGGCGTTCGGTGAACTGCACCCAGGTGCGGGTGGCGGCGGTGTGCGGTTGCAGTTCGCCGCCATGCGATTTCGCGTGTTCGGCGAACGCGCGCTGCGCGGTGCGTTCGCCGACGATGCGTCCGGCCAGCGTGAGCAGGTCGCCGACCTGCACGCCGCTGTGCGAGACACCGGAGACCAGCGTCTGCCGCGCGGCGTAGGGATCTAGGAAGGGCGCGCTGCGCAAACGCTCCTCGAAGCTCGGCCGCCAGCGCGCGGACACCAGCAGCAGGGCGCCGACATTCACCAGTAGCGACCAGAAGGTGCCGTGCGTGAGCGGATCCCAACCGACCAGCCCGAACAGCTGATGCGGCCGCAGCCAGCTGATGCCGAATGGCCCGTGATCCATCCAGGCATGGTCGAACCAACCGGCTTCGGTGAGCGCCGGCAGCAGCAAGGTGTAGATCCACATCAGGAAGCCGAGCAGCAATCCGGCTTCCACGCCCTGACGGCTGGCGCCGCGCCAATACAGGCCGCCGATCAGCGCGGGCGCGAACTGCGCCACCGCCGCGAACGCCATCAGGCCGTAGGCCGCCAGCGTGGTGTCGCTGCCGCTGCTACGGTAGTAGCCGTAGGCGAGCGCGGCGAACAAGACGATCGCCGCGCGCCGCACCCAGAGCACGATAGCCACCACGTCGCCGCCGCGGCGTTGCGCCCAGCCGCGACGCAGCAGGGGTGGCATCACCAGATCGTTGCTGACCATGGTCGCCAGCGCCACGCTGGCCACGATCACCATGCCGGTGGCGGCGGAAAAGCCGCCGACGTAGGCCGCCAGGGCCAGCCACAGCCGATGTTCGGACAGCGGCAGCGCCAGCACGATGCTGTCGGCGTCGACGTGCGCGCCGTCCTTCATCAGCAGCATGCCGGCGCTGGCGATCGGCAGCACCATCAGCGAGATCAGGACGAGATAGGTGCCGAACAGCCAGCGCGCGCGGCGGATGTCGGCTGCGTTCACGCATTCCACCACGGCGACGTGGAATTGCCGCGGCAGGCAGATGATCGCGGCGAAGGCCAGCAGGGTCTGGCCGATGAAGCCGACCGGCTTGGCGTTCTCGAGCAGTGCGCGCGTGGCTTCGACCGGCTGCAGGTCGCGCGCGCCGAGCCAGCCGACCGCGAAGATGCCCACCGCGATCAACGCGATCAGCTTGACCAATGATTCCAGCGCGATCGCCAGCATCATGCCGGGCCGGTGCTCGCTGGCATCGACCTGGCGCGTGCCGTACAGGATCGCGAACAAGGCCATCAGCGCCGCCACGTACAGCGCCGGATCGCCCAGCGTGGAGGTGGCCGCGTCGTAACCGCCGAGCACGGCCAGGCTGATCGCCACCGCCTTGTACTGCAAGGCCAGGTAGGGCACGGCCGCAATCAGCGCGATCAGGGCCACCATCGCCGCGAGGCGCTGCGCGCGTCCGTAGCGGGCGGCGATGAAATCGGCGATCGACACCGTGTTTTGCGACTGCGCGATCAATGCCAGCCGTTCCAGGATGCGCCAGCCGAACAGCAGCATCAGCAGCGGGCCGAGATAGATCGGCAGGTAGCCGAGGCCGGTGCGCGTGGCGGTGCCGACCGCGCCATAGAAGGTCCAAGACGAGCAGTACACCGCCAGCGACAGGCTGTAGACCAGCGGCCGCAGCCAGGTGCGCCCCTGCGAATACTGCGGATGCCGGTCGCCCCACCAGGCCACCGCGAACAGCAGGGCGGCGTAGCCGACCGAAACGAGGGTCAGGACCCAGTTTTGGACCAAGTGCGAGGCTCCCGGGAAACCGGGCGGAGTGTACGCCCTTCGCCCGAAGGCACCTTAGGTTCGCGCAAATCCATGTCCCTTCACGCGGCCGCCACCTCGCCGTCACCGTTGCGGACAAACGCACTTCGAAGATTTAGATCGATGGATTTGACGATTGTAAAAATAAATTTTGACACCGGTCGCAAATACGGAAGCAGTTATTTTGAATTTAGATTCGGATCACGGAACACGCTTCGAAAGAAGATGAACCATTTAATAGTCGACTGCATGGATGGAGAAAAACTCGGAGAAATATCCGGCGGGCTCGGCAAACCCCTCACACCAACTCAAACCCATCACAGGGGGAGATTATGAAACGGCTTATTGTCGTAGCGGCATTGCTTTGTCTGATGACAGGTCCCGCACTGGCTGCGGGTAAGAAAATTTCTCCAGAAGATACGCAGCGAGCGAAATATGCTGCGCAGATTTCCAGCAAATGGGGGTCGCAGATCCAGAAGAAATTCGGCATGTCGCCTGGTGAATGGACCGAGCAGATGATGGACACTTTCACCGGTGCCGATCTCATGAACATGAAGCGCGCGGCCGAGGCCACGAGCTTCGATGCGATGTCCGGTGCGCTGTTCGGCGGCAGTTCGGCCGCGAACATGGCATTGGCGCGGCCGACCGCGATTGGCAGCACGGAAAATGACCTGGTATTTACT
>NZ_JAJAVH010000001.1:942500-949302 GCF_020511115.1 Luteimonas panaciterrae | reverse complement strand
AAGCAACCCGGAGGGTCGGGCCTGTACGCCCGCGCTGCGGCGTCATCGCTCGGTCGTGGATCAGCATCCACTCCCTCTCTCTTCCTTGCAGCGCGGGCGTACAGGCCCAGCGCGGGCCATGCGGAATATGGAAACAGGTTCTTCTGACGTACTCGAGCAGTTGCGCGCCCTGGCCGAACGCTTCGACGCGCTGGCCGAGCGCACCCGGCGGCTAGCCGAGGAGAATCGCAGCCTGCGCCAACAGCACGAGCAACTGGCCGGCGAACGCTCGCAGCTGCTTGCCAAGAACGAACAGGCGCGCTCGCGCGTGGAAGCGATGATCGCGCGGCTGAAATCGCTGGAGCAGCACACATGAGCGCCGCGGCCGCCAATGAAGTCGTCAGCATCCGCATCCTCGACCGCGAATACACGGTCGGCGTCGAACCCGGCGAACAGGACAGCCTGCGCGCCGCCGCCAAGCTGCTCGATACCCGGATGCGCGACGTGCGCGGCGCCAACCGCATGGCCGCGGTGGATCGCGTCGCCGTGCTCGCGGCCCTGAATCTCGCGCACGAACTGCAGCAATTGCGCGACGAAACCGCGAATCGCGAGCGCGAACTCGCACGGACCCTTGGTGAATTGCAGCGCAAGCTTGATGCGCTGCTCGACACTTGAACGCAGCAAAGCTCAAGCAACGTAAGGCATAACGCTTTTTCGAGCGCGACGGCGAGTCGCGGGGAGTTCAAGACTCAACCCATCGACGCGCACATCGACAATGTGCGCTTCGTTGTTAAGCGTTCGTGATGCCATCCGTGCGCAACTTCTTGTCTTCGGAAACTCCCGCCCAGCCATGCATGGCTGGGCATTCGCACACGCAGCCTCGAAGACGCCGACGACGTCTCTTCGACCTTGAGGACATCCGCCAAACACGCGTGTGCTCACCCCCGACAAACGGATACTGCACGACGCGCGTAAGCGCTATACTGCGTGCGCGTCCTCTGCCGTGATCGACGGCGTGCGCAAACATTCGCCTTGTCCCTTAATGACGACCACGGGGGCGCAGCGGAAACCGGGTGTGCATGTCCGCCTTCGAGCGGAAAGCCCGATGGAGTCCAAGCGTTCCCACTTGAACCCCGGGTTCAAGGTCGTTTCGCACGCATCGGCATGGCGGAGGACGTATTTTTTCTTGCATCGGCGCGATCGCGCGGCGCATGCATTCGATCGAGGCCAATCACGGCCTGTCACGGCGATTTCGCCGAAGCGTTGCCTCCAGGGGCGATTCCTCTAAAATCGGCCGCATGTCGGATGCGGAACCTCTTGTGACCAGCGAACCCCGCGGCGCGCTCCGACGCACGATGCGCGCACAGCGTCGCGCCATTACCGCCGCCGACCGCATCGCCGCGGCCGAAGGACTCGCCGAACACCTGCTCGCCCTGCCTGGCCTGCCACTGCAAGGCCATGTCGCGGGCTATTGGGCCGTTGACGGAGAAATCGGCCTGCACGCCTGGCAAATCCGCCTCCCAAGCGCGTACACGTACTGCTTGCCCGTGCTGCACGAAGACGGCCGCCTGCGCTTCGCGCCCTGGCGTCAGGGCGCGCCCCTCGTCGCCAATCGTCATGGCATTCCCGAGCCGGATGTCGCCGAGGATGCCTTGCTCGAACCCGAATCGATGGCCCTCGTCGTTGCCCCACTGGTCGCCTTCGACGTGCATCGGCACCGGCTCGGAATGGGAGCTGGCTGGTACGACCGCAGCTTCGCGTTCCGCCGCGACGCCACCGGCAAGCACCTCGCGCCGCCGCCGTGGCTGGTGGGTGCCGCATTCGCGATGCAGCAGGTCGATGCGCTCGTCGCCGAATCCTGGGACGTGCCGCTCGACGCGGTGTGCACGGAGCTCGATACCTTCGTCGCCACCGATGTTTCCTGATCGCGCTTTCTGATCAACTCCCTCAATTCCGCTGATCCGCCGACATGACGAGCACGCGCAAACACTACTGGCTGATGAAATCCGAGCCAGACGCCTTCTCCATCGACGATCTGCAGCGGGCCGGCACCGAACCGTGGACCGGCGTGCGCAACTACCAGGCGCGCAACTACATGCGGCAGATGCAGGTCGGCGACGGCGTGCTGATCTACCACTCCAGCTGCGAGGTGCCGGGTATGGCCGGCACCGCCACCGTCGCCTGCGCCGCCTATCCCGATCCCACCCAGTTCGACCGCAAATCCGACTATTTCGATCCGAAGAGCACGCAGGAAGAACCCCGCTGGCAGATGATCGATGTCACGTTCGAACGCAAGTTCAAGCGCGTCGTACCGCTGGAGGAGATCAAGCAGCACGCCGCCAAGCTCGGCGAGGAATTCGCGCTGATCCGCCGCGGCAGCCGCCTTTCGGTGCTCCCGGTGACGGCCGCGCAGTGGAAAATCCTGCTGTCGCTGGAATAGTCGGGACATGCCAGGAACATGTCAGGAATCGGGATTCGAGATTCCTCGAATCCCGAACTAGAATTCCGCTTCCCGCAAATCCCTTTCCCGCAAATTCCTGAGTCCCTGGACCCCGTCATGTCAGAAGCCAAGCGCCTCGCCGGCGAAAAAGCCATCGATTTCGTCGAAGACGGCAGCATCGTCGGCGTCGGCACCGGTTCCACCGTGGCCTACTTCATCGACGCGCTGGCGCGGATCAAGCACCGCATCCAGGGCGCGGTATCCAGTTCCGAGCAGAGCAGCGAACGCCTGCGCGGCCACGGCATCGAGATCATCGATCTCAACAACGCCGGCCCGCTCGCGCTCTACGTCGACGGTGCCGACGAATGCGATCCGCGCAAGCATCTGATCAAGGGCGGTGGCGCCGCGCTCACGCGCGAGAAGATCATCGCCGAGGCCAGCGAGAAGTTCATCTGCATCATCGATCCTTCGAAGCGCGTCGACGTGCTCGGCAAGTTCCCGCTGCCCATCGAGGTGATCCCGATGGCGCGCAGCCTCGTCGCGCGCGAAATCGTCGCGGCCACGGCCGGGCAACCGGTCTGGCGCGAAGGCGTGGTCACCGACAACGGCAACTGGGTGCTCGACGTGCATGGCCTGTCCATCACCGATCCGGTCATCCTCGAGCGCGAGTTGAACCAGATTCCCGGCGTCGTCAGCGTCGGCCTGTTCGCGCGCCGCCCCGCCGACGTGGTCATCGTCGGTGGCGAGCCGCCCCTGGTGTTGTGATCGCTCGCACTCGCGCCGGATTTCGATTGGAATCCGGCGACGCGAGCGGCCATATAAGCCATTGATTTAATTGAAATCTCACTCGATTAGATTGAGAAACGCGATACTGGGTCCCGATCAAGCGTCCCCGCTGCTCGCGCCATGACCCTGCGTTGCCTGTTCGTCGATTTCGACTCGTTTTTCGCCTCCGTCGAACAGCACGACAGCGAAGCCCTGCGCGGCAAACCCGTCGCCGTCGTTCCGGTCGCCACCGACACCACGTGCTGTCTCGCCGCGAGCGCGGAAGCCAAGCGTCATGGCGTGAAAACCGGCACCGGCGTGCGCGAGGCGAAGGAACGATGTCCCGACATCACCTTCGTGCTGGCACGCCCCGCACGCTATATCGAAATGCACAAGCGCTTCATGGATGCGATCGAGGATTGCATTCCTCACGGAGAGGCCGCGTCGATCGACGAGGTGCCGTGCTATCTGATCGGCCGCGAACGCAAACGTGAAAACGCCGTCGCCATCGCGAACAACATCAAGCAACGCTTGCTCGATCTCGGCATCAGCCCATCGATGACCTGCTCGATCGGCATCGCACCGAACAAATTCCTGGCGAAAACCGCTTCGGACATGAACAAGCCGAACGGGTTGACCGTCATCGAACAGGAAGATCTTCCGCATGCCCTGCATCCGCTGGCGTTGCGGGATTTCTGTGGAATCGGTCCATCGATGGAAGCGCGGCTGCATCACGCGGGCATCGAAACTACGGAACAGCTCTGCGCCACCAGCCGCGAACAATTGCGTCGCGCCTGGGGCAGTGTCGAAGGCGAACGCTTCTGGTACCAGTTGCGCGGCTTCGACGTGCCGGAGCGTGCCCGCGTCCGCGGCTCGATTGGGCATTCCCACGTCCTTGGCCCGGAACTGCGCAGCTTCGAGGGCGCCCGCGCCGTGCTGTTCAAGCTGCTGGCGAAGGCGGCGATGCGTCTGCGGCACGAGAAATTCCGCGCCGGCGGCATGGCGATCCGGATCCGCTTCGTCGGACGCGACGATCGCTTCGAACGCGATCTGCAATTCGCTCCGATCGACGACACACCGGCCCTGCTCGCCATGCTCGGCGAACAACTGGAACGTCTACGCAAGAAGATGATCAGCGGACGCTGGCGCCCGTCGCGTCATCCGCCGCTCTCCGTTGCAGTGACATTGACCGGCTTGGAAGCCGTAAGCAGCGTTTCCGGCGAACTGATGCCCGATCGCGGCCGCGCCAAGGCCATGAGCGCGGTACTCGATCGCATCAATCAGCGCTACGGCAACAATGCGCTGTACTTCGGCGCCATGCAGGAGGCACTCGCGCAAGGCGCGGCACCGATGCGCATCCCGTTCTCGACGATTCCGGATGTGGCACTGGAAGAAGACATTGCGCCGCAACGGCAGCGCGATGCTTCCGACGCTTCCGGCGCCGTTGAACTTTGGCGATTGCGTGAGCGCCAATTCAAGGTCCTGGCCGAAAACACGCATCGCGAAGCGCGGAAACCGAAACCTTCCGCGCCGCACAAGCCTTCGGGAACCGGCGGATGGGGCGGGAAATCGAAACAAAATGACGACACGCAGCCCGTGACCTGGGATCTGTTCTGAAAAATCCGCGATTCGCGACGGATACGCGTAAACCTGTAATCACTCTGCACAGCAAATCATCACGTCAGCGGGGATTTTCTCGCGCGATGAACGTGGTTTGCTACGCGAATCATTTTCGTGCGAGCAAAAAGAAACCCCGCAGCTTTTGCTGCGGGGTTTCGGGGTAAAGACCCTGGCGATGACCTACTCTCGCATGTTAAGTACACACTACCATCGGCGCGTGTGCGTTTCACTTCCGAGTTCGGGATGGGATCGGGTGGTTCCACACAGCTATTGTCACCAGGGAGAGGGTGGAGGGTCGCGGTTCCACTCCATACAAGATGGAATGATCGCGCTCACGCTCTCATAGGGTTGGGATGTAGCAGCGATAGCGATGAACTCAAACGTGTCGTCGAGTCCAAGGCCACTTGAGGTTATATGGTCAAGCCACACGGATCATTAGTACAGGTTAGCTCAACGCATTACTGCGCTTACACACCCTGCCTATCAACCACCTAGTCTTGATGGTTCCTTTAGGGGACTTGTGTCCCGGGAGATCTCATCTTGAGGCGCGCTTCCCGCTTAGATGCTTTCAGCGGTTATCGCTTCCGAACATAGCTACCCGGCAGTGCCACTGGCGTGACAACCGGAACACCAGAGGTTCGTCCACTCCGGTCCTCTCGTACTAGGAGCAGCCCCTCTCAAATCTCCAACGCCCATGGCAGATAGGGACCGAACTGTCTCACGACGTTCTGAACCCAGCTCGCGTACCACTTTAAATGGCGAACAGCCATACCCTTGGGACCGACTACAGCCCCAGGATGTGATGAGCCGACATCGAGGTGCCAAACACCGCCGTCGATATGAACTCTTGGGCGGTATCAGCCTGTTATCCCCGGAGTACCTTTTATCCGTTGAGCGATGGCCCTTCCATACAGAACCACCGGATCACTAAGTCCTAGTTTCCTACCTGCTTGATCCGTCGATCTTGCAGTCAAGCACGCTTATGCCTTTGCACACAGTGCGCGATGTCCGACCGCGCTGAGCGTACCTTCGAGCTCCTCCGTTACTCTTTGGGAGGAGACCGCCCCAGTCAAACTACCCACCATACATGGTCCCCGATCCGGATTACGGATCCAGGTTAGAACGTCAAGCACATCAGGGTGGTATTTCAAGGTTGCCTCCACGACAGCTAGCGCCATCGCTTCAAAGGCTCCCACCTATCCTACACAGACGAACTCAACGTTCAATGTAAAGCTATAGTAAAGGTTCACGGGGTCTTTCCGTCTTGCCACGGGAACGCTGCATCTTCACAGCGATTTCAATTTCACTGAGTCTCGGGTGGAGACAGCGCCGCTGTCGTTACGCCATTCGTGCAGGTCGGAACTTACCCGACAAGGAATTTCGCTACCTTAGGACCGTTATAGTTACGGCCGCCGTTTACTGGGGCTTCGATCAAGAGCTTCGCCTTGCGGCTGACCCCATCAATTAACCTTCCAGCACCGGGCAGGCGTCACACCCTATACGTCCACTTTCGTGTTTGCAGAGTGCTGTGTTTTTGATAAACAGTCGCAGCGGCCTGGTCACTTCGGCCCCTCTCAGCTATTAACCAAAAGGGGCGCACCTTCTCCCGAAGTTACGGTGCTATTTTGCCTAGTTCCTTCACCCGAGTTCTCTCAAGCGCCTGAGAATTCTCATCCTACCCACCTGTGTCGGTTTACGGTACGGTCTGCGTAAGCTGAAGCTTAGGAGCTTTTCCTGGAAGCGTGATATCAGCAGCCTAGCCCTAATGGGCCGGTCCTTAGTCTCAACGTTGCCCCCCCGGATTTGCCTAAGGGGACCGCCTCAACTCTCTCACCAGGACAACCAACGCCTGGCCTGCTTAACCTTCTCCGTCCCTCCATCGCACTTACGCGAGGTGCTGGAATATTAACCAGCTTCCCATCGACTACGCATTTCTGCCTCGCCTTAGGGGCCGACTCACCCTGCGTCGATTAACGTTGCGCAAGGAAACCTTGGGCT
>NZ_JAJAVH010000001.1:0-937500 GCF_020511115.1 Luteimonas panaciterrae | reverse complement strand
AGCGCGCGCGGCCCCATCTCGGCGGCGATTCGATCGATGACGAGGCTTTGTCGCAAATCCTGAATCCGGCCTCGCATCGCAGCATCCTGATGCGCGTGCTGCGCAATCTGCACGGCGTGTACCGCAATGTGCAGGACTGGGAGCGCGCCACGCGCTGCGCCGATCGTCTGCTGCGCCTGTCGCCGAACGATGCGGAAGCGCTGCGCGATCGCGGCCTCGGCTATCTGGAACTCGATTACCGGCACGGCGCGCGCGAGGATCTGTCGCGCTATCTGCAACTCAATCCGCAGGCCGAGGACGCGGCCACGCTACGCGAACGCCTGATCGAAGTGAGCGTCGGCCGGACACGGACGCATTAAGGATCGCTCCGGACACGGACGCATTGAGGATCGCCCCGGATGCGGACGCATCGAGCCTCGCCTCGAGCGAGGCCGGCGCGCTCAGAGCGTCATCATCTCGAAATCATCCTTGGTGACGCCGCAGTCCGGGCAGGTCCAGGTATCCGGAATGTCTTCCCAGCGCGTGCCGGGCTCGATGCCTTCTTCCGGCAAGCCCTTGGCCTCGTCGTAGATGAATCCGCAGACGACGCACATCCAGGTCCTGTAGGCGGTGGCGGTCTCGTTCATCGGATAATGCGGTCGGAGGCATGCGTTCGTGGAACGCGCATTGTCCCATCCCACGCCCGTGCAGGAAACCATGAGGATGAATGATTCGCGCCGGCCGCACCGCGGCGCCGCTCCCGAGGACTCGGCGGGAGCGCCCCCCAAGGGGCTTTACCTGATCACGCCGGACGAGACGGATACCGCGCGCCTGGTGGAACGGGTGCGGGCAGTGCTCGGTTTCGCGACGTGGCTGCAGTACCGCAACAAACAGGCCGATGCCGCGCTGCGACGCGTTCAAACCGAGGCCCTGCTGCCCCTGTGCCGCGCGGCACGGGTGCCGCTGATCGTCAACGACGACTGGCGGCTGGCGCGCGATCTCGGCGCCGAAGGCGCGCATCTGGGCGAGGACGACGGCGATCTGCGCGCCGCACGCGAGGCCCTGGGCGAGAGCGCGATCCTCGGTGCGTCCTGCTACGACGACGTCGACCGCGCCGAAACGGCTGTGCGCGCGGGCGCCAGCTATCTGGCCTTCGGCGCCTTCTTCCCCACCCGCAGCAAATCCGGCACGCGCCACGCCGAACCGAAACTGCTGCATGAATGCGCGCACCTGGGACTGCCCATGGTGGCGATCGGCGGCATCACGCCCGACAATGCGGAGGTGGTGATCGCCGCGGGCGCCGATCTGGTGGCGGTGATCAGTGGCGTCTTCGACGCTCCCGACCCGGTCGCGGCCGCACGCGCCTACCGCGCCAAGTTCTGAATCAGCTCGCCCCAAACCAGTTCGCCCCCATCGCTCCCGCCCGGTTGAGCCTCCGCTCCGCCGACGCCGGACATCTCCTCCGCACAGGATTTACATGGATAGCTCGCGTTCCCAAGCCCTCTTCACCCAAGCGCAGACATTGATGCCCGGCGGCGTGAATTCGCCGGTACGCGCGTTCAAATCGGTCGGCGGCACGCCGTTCTTCGTGCAGCGCGCCGAGGGGCCTTATCTGTTCGACGTCGACGGCAACCGCTACATCGACTACGTCGGTTCATGGGGACCGATGATCGTCGGCCACAACCACCCGGCGGTGCTGGAAGCGGTACTGCGCACCGCGCGCGGCGGTCTGAGTTTCGGCACGCCGAACCCGCTGGAAGTGACGATGGCCGAGACCATCACGCAACTGATTCCCGGCTGCGAGATGGTGCGCATGGTCAATTCCGGCACCGAGGCGACGCTGTCGGCGATCCGCCTCGCGCGCGGCGCGACCGGGCGCGCGCGCATCGTCAAGTTCGAGGGCTGCTATCACGGCCACGGCGATTCCTTCCTGGTGAAGGCCGGCAGCGGCGCGCTCACGTTCGGCGTGCCGACATCGCCCGGTGTGCCGAAGGCGCTGGCCGATCTGACACTGACGCTGCCGTACAACGATTTCGATGCTGCCACCGCGTTGTTCGACGAATGCGGCGACGACATCGCCGGGCTGATCATGGAACCGGTGGTCGGCAACGCCAACTGCCTGCCGCCGCGCGAGGGCTATCTGCAGCATCTGCGCGAGCTGTGCACGCGGCACGGCGCGCTGCTGATCTTCGACGAGGTGATGACGGGGTTTCGCGTCGCGCTCGGCGGCGCGCAGGCGCGCTACGGCGTGACGCCGGACCTGTCGACGTTCGGCAAGGTGATCGGCGGCGGCATGCCGGTGGGCGCCTACGGCGGACGCCGCGAACTGATGCAGCAGATCGCGCCCGCCGGCCCGATCTACCAGGCCGGCACGCTGAGCGGCAATCCGGTGGCGATGGCGGCCGGGCTGGCGATGCTGGAGCTGATCCAGGCGCCCGGCTTCTACGACGAACTGGAGCGGCGCACGCACGCGCTCTGCGACGGCCTGGAAGCGGCGGCGCAGGCGGCGGGCATTCCCTTCACCACGCAGCGCGTGGGCGGCATGTTCGGCCTGTTCTTCAGCGCCTCGCCGGTCGACACCTACGCGCAGGCCGTGGCTTGCGATACCGCTGCGTTCAATCGCTTCTTCCACGCCATGCTCGAGCGCGGCGTGTATTTCGCGCCCTCGGCATTCGAGGCCGGATTCATGTCCAGCGCCCATGACGACCAGGCGATCGCGGCGACGATCGCCGCCGCGCGCGATGCGTTCGCAGTGGTGGCACGCGCATGATCGAAGAAACCGAAAGCTTTCGCGAAGCCGCGGCGCAGGCACAGGAAACGCCGGCTGGGCAGCCGGCGGCGCAGCGGCTGCCTGCCCTCGTCCTGTTCGATCTCGACGAAGTGCTCGTGGATTACGACCACGAGGCGCGGCTGTCCCTGCTGGCCGCGCGCAGCGGCACGACACGGGAGCAGGTTTATGCGGCGCTGTTCCAGTCGGGCCTGGAACACGATTCCGACATGGGACGCTTCCAGCCGCAGGAATACGCCGACGAACTCGCGCGCCGGCTCGGCGCGCCGGTCACCCTGGCCGACTGCGTGGATGCCCGCGGCGCGAGCATGCGGATCCGCCCCGATGCGTTGCGGCTGGCGCAGCGCGTCGCCGAGCGCGCACGCATCGGCATCCTCACCAACAACGGGCTGTATCTGCGCGACACGCTGCGCACGATCTGCCCGGACCTGTTCCCGCTATTCGAAGGCCAGGTCCGCTTCGCCGCGCAATTCCGGCTGCTGAAGCCGGACCCGCAGGTCTATCTGCGTTGCCTGCCGACGCTCGACGCGATTCCGGAGACGACGCTGTTCATCGACGACAAGCCGGAGAACGTGGAAGGCGCGATCATGGCCGGGCTGCAGGCCGAACAATTCACCAGCATGGCGGCGCTGACCGAGACGTTCGCCAGCTACAGCCTGATCGAGGCGGACTAGCCGCCGTTTAGATCGACGGCTCTTGAGTTTCGTCATCCCCGCAAAGGCGGGAATGACGATCCAGGCCCAAGATTTCCCTAGCCGTTTTCCGGGGCGACGAACGCCTGCAACGCCTTGCGCAGCCGCGCGAGGCCTTCAGCGATGTCGGCATCGCCGATGTTCAGCGCCGGCACGAAACGCAGCACGTCCGGCCCGGCCTGCAGCAGGAGCAATCCGTTGGCGGCGGCGTGATCGAGCACCTCGCCGGCGCGGCCGGCGTATTCGGGCTTCAGCACCGCGCCGAGCATCAGGCCGCGGCCGCGGATTTCGGCGAACAGGGACAACTCTTCGTCGATCGCCATCAGTCCCGCACGCAGGGCTTCCGACTGTTTCCGCACATTCGCGGCGATCGCGTCCGAGGCCAGCTTGCGCAGCGCCACACGCGCCACGGCGGCGGCGAGCGGATTGCCGCCGAAAGTCGTGCCATGCGCGCCGTATTGCATCACTTCAGCGACCTTCGGGCCCGCCAATAGCGCGCCGATCGGGAAACCGCCGCCGAGCGCCTTGGCCAGCGTGACAATGTCCGGCACGACGCCGTCCTGCCAATGCGCGAACAGCGTGCCGGTACGTCCCATGCCGCACTGGATTTCGTCCAGCACCAGCAGCGCGCCGTAACGATCGCACAGCGCGCGCGCCCCCTGCAGGAAACCCGGAGCCGCCGGCATCACGCCGCCCTCGCCCTGCACGGGTTCCACCAGCACGGCGGCGACATCGCCGGCCGACATCGCCGCCTCGAGCTGCGCGACGTCGTTGAAATCGATGTAACGGAAACCGCCCGGCAGCGGCTCGTAGCCTTCCTGATATTTCGGCTGCGCCGTCGCGGTCACCGCGGCGAGCGTGCGGCCGTGGAAGCTGCCGCGACAGCTGACGATGACGCGCCGCGTCGGCTCGCGCCCTTGCGCGGCGGCCCACTTGCGCACCAGCTTGATCGCCGCCTCGTTGGCTTCGGCGCCGGAGTTGCACAGGAACACGCGGCTGGCGAAGCGCGAAGCTTCGACCAGTTCTTCGGCCAGGCGCAGCGGCGGTTCGCTGTAGAACACGTTGCTCGTGTGCCACAGCTTGCCGGCTTGTTCGGTGAGCGCCGCGATCAGATCAGGATCGCCGTGACCGAGCCCGCAAACGGCGATGCCCGCGGAAAGATCGACGTACTCGCGCCCGTCACGATCCCACACGCGTGCGCCTTGCCCACGCTCGAGGATGACCTCGCGCGGACGGTACACCGGCAGGTAGAACTGCTGGCCAAGGGCGACAAGATCGGCAGTGGCGCTCACTTTTTGATTTCTCTGAGGAAAAGGGACGCGCAATTGTGACCCATGTCGGAGGATTTGGTGCGACGCCGCTTGACCCTGTCGCAGCGCCGCCAATAGCTTCGATCCGCGTCTTTCGACCACTGCCTCGCGCAGTCGACCGGAAAGACGAGAGGCGCGAAAACTCTCTCGATGCGGCCCCCTCATAGCCGGATGCGAGTTCGGCTCTGTCCATCGGAGTTCCCGACGAACTGTCACATCTCAACAAACGGAGAGGTTGAAATGAAACGTTACTTGTCACACCTGCGCAACGGCGCTCTGGCGGTGGCGGTATTCGGCTGCCTGGCGTTCGGTGCCAGCCAGGCATTGGCGATCGGCGACAACGGTACGCCGACGCATCGGGCGACCTGTCCAAGCTCGAACTGCAGGGCCGAATGCGGCTTCTACGGCGGACAGAGACTGCGCCCCGGCGCCCCCTGCCTTTGCTGTGCCGAGCCCTGAGCACCCACCAACGAGGAGAGATTACTGATGAAGTCCTATCTGTCGTATCTGCGTAACGGCGTCATGGCGGTCGCGGTGTTCGGCTGCCTTGCCTTCGGCGCCAGCCAGGCATTGGCGACTTCCGACACCGGCGCGAATTCTCCGAAAGGCACGTGCTCGCAGTGCCGCGCGGAGTGTCCGGAATTCGGCGGTCAGTACATCAGCGGACGTTGTTATTGTTGTGGGTGAGGGGCCGCGTGCTAGCGGACGCCTTCAGGGCGTCTGCTGCGGCCCCGAACGCCCGGCCATGGATGGCCGGGCCGGACGACCCGAAGCCGTGAAGTCGCGCCAGGGAGGGCTGCAAGACTTCTTTCGAAGTGACGGTTGTGATTCCCGCCAGGGGAATCTAGAGCTTCTGCTAAAACAGCGTCACACCAACCGCACGAAAGTCCCTGGACTCCCGCCTTCGCGGGAATGACGGCAAAGACAAACCCCGGCGCTTTCGCATTCGTTCCAACCACACCTCAATCCAAAAACAAATCCGGAAACAACGGCTGCGCCAAATCCACCGCATACCCCGAAAAATCCGTCACCCCCGCCTCACCCAACACTTCATCGTCAATCAGAAACCGGCCATAGAACCCGGCGGCATCCCGCGTCAGCACCGCATGCGCCGCATCCCCCATGATCTCCGGCTTGCGCCCGTTCCCCGCGCTCACGCCGGGGATCAGGTTGAGCGCATCGGTCGCGATCAGCGTGCGCGGCCACAACGCGTTCACGGCCACGCCCTGCGGGCCGAATTCGCCGGCCAGTCCGAGCGTCACGAAACTCATGCCCATCTTCGCCAGCGTGTAGCCGGTATGCGGCGCCCACCACTTCGGATCGAGCGACGGCGGCGGGCACAGCGTGAGGATGTGCGGATTCGGCGCCTTCAGCAGATGTGGCAGGCACGCCTGCGCGCACAGGAAGCTGCCGCGCGCGTTGACCTGCTGCATCAGGTCGAAGCGCTTCATCGGCGTGTCGAGCGTGCCGCGCAGCCAGATCGCGCTGGCGTTGTTGACCAGGATGTCGATGCCACCGAAGGCGTCGATGGTCGCGGCCACGGCGGCATGCACCTGCTCCTCCTCGCGGATGTCGCATTTCAGCGCCAGGCCGTGCCCGCCCGCGGCCGTCACGGCCTCGGCAGCGGAATGGATCGTGCCCGGCAGCTTGGGATTGGGCACGTCGGACTTCGCCGCGATCACCACGTTGGCGCCGTCGCGCGCGGCGCGCAGCGCGATCGCCAGGCCGATGCCGCGCGAAGCGCCGGTGATGAAGAGGGTCTTGTTGGCTAGGGACATGTGTCGGCGTCCGTTGGCGAGGGTCGGGCGAAGCGTACATGCTTTTGCGTCATTCTCGTCCGGCGCGCATCTTCCGCGCCGATGGAACTCAAGATCAGCGATTTTGTTTGAATGCCTTCCATGGCGCGGCCTTGCGGTTTCGGAACGTACGGCCCGGCCATTCTTGACCGTGCGTTCACGAGCGCAGCCGATGCCGATCGGGCATCGGCTAAGCGCGGTCGCTCACCTGCCATAATCGCCCGCCATGAATGGATGGTTCGACAGTCTCGTCGCATGGATCGGCACGCATCCCCTCGCCGCCGGCCTGGTGATCTTCGCGATCGCGTTCGGCGATTCGTTGCTGATCCTCGGCGCGGCGGTGCCGTCGATCCCGTTGCTGTTCGGCGTCGGCGTGCTGATCAGCCTGGGCGAGATCTCCGGTCCCTACGCGGTGCTGTGCGCGGCGCTGGGCGCGTTCGTCGGCGATGCCACCAGCTATTGGGTCGGGTATCGCTGGGGGCCGAAGCTGCGCGGCGTGTGGCCGTTCTCGCGCTATCCGCAGCTGCTCGATCGCGGCGAGGTGCTGTTCCGCCGTAATTCGATCAAGAGCGTGCTGGTGGCGCGCTTCGTCGGCGCGATCCGGCCGTTCGTGCCGGCGGTGGCGGGGATGTTGCGCATGCCGTTGCGGCGCTACGCGCCGGCCAGCCTGCTGGCGGCGCTGTTGTGGGCGATGCTGTTCCTGGCGCCGGGCTGGCTGCTCGGCCATGCCTACGACGCGGTGGCCGCCGTGGCCAATCGCCTGGCGCTGGTGCTGGGCGGGCTGCTGGCGGCGCTACTGCTGATGTGGGCGGCGGTGCTGTACACGTACCGCTGGTTCGCCGGCCATGCCGATTCGCTGCTGGCGCGCGCCCTGCGCTGGACACGCGCGCATCCGCATCTGGGCCGCTACGCGGGGGCGCTGATCGATCCGAACCGGCCCGAGTCGCCATCCCTGGCGATCCTGGCGGCGTGCCTGCTGGGGATCGGCGTGGCCTGGTTCGCCCTGCTCGGCACGGTGCTGATGGGCAAGAACGAGCCGCTGGGCCTGGACCGTGTCGTGTTCGAGACGATGCTGGCGCTACGCAATCCGCTGGCCGACCGGCTGATGGCCGCGCTGGCCTCGATCGGCGATGCGATGGTACTGATCCCCGCCATCGTGCTGACGCTGGCGTGGCTGCTGTGGCGCCGGCGCTGGATCGCGGCTGCGCACTGGCTGGCGGCGCTGGCGTTCGGGCTGGTGCTGACGGCATTGCTCGGCGCGGTGGTGGACATGCCCAATCCGCCGACCGCGCCGCGCGGTTTCGGCTTCCCGTCGATCGCGGTGACGATGACCACGATCACCTTCGGTTTCTTCGCCGTGCTGATCGCGCGCGAGCTGCCGGGGCGGCAGCGGGTCTGGCCGTATGTGCTCTCCGGTGCCGTGGTCGCGCTGCTGGGCTTCGCGCGGTTGTACTTCGGCGCGCACTGGCTGAGCGACGTGGTCGGCGGGATGCTGTTCGGCATCGTCTGGCTGCTGATGCTCGGCATCGCCTATCGCCGGCACGTCGCGCGCTCGTTCTGGATGGGTCCGCCGGCGTGGATCTTCTATCTGACCTTCCTGGCGGCGGCGCTGTGGCACGCGCCGCGCGCGGTGGACGACGTGCTGGCGCGCTTCACGCCGGGGCCGCCGCGCATCGTGATGGACGCCCAGACCTGGTGGAACACCGGCTGGACGATCCTGCCGGCGGAACGCGAGCGCGAGGCCAACCAGCGCTGGCCGCTCGACCTGCAGGTGGCCGGACCGCTGGAACCGCTGCAACGGCGCCTGCAGGCCAATGGCTGGGGCGTGCAGCCGCAGGCCGGCTGGCTGGAGACGCTGCACCTGCTCGACGACGACACGCCGCCGGAACTGCAGCCGGTGCTGCCGGCTACGCTCGATGCCGAGGCCGAAGTGTTGCTGCTACGCCGTCCGGGCAAGGATTCGCACGAGACCAAGGTACTGCGCCTGTGGCGGGCGCCGGCGCGGCTGCGCGACGGCACGCCCTTGTGGATCGGCAGCACGCAGACGCTGCGTTACGCCGAGCCGTTTGGCGTGTTCGGGCTCTGGCTGCCACAGGCGGCGCCCGTGGGGTCTTCCAGCCGCGCGCACGACGAGGTGCGCGCGGCGCTGCGTGATCTCGACGCCGTGCAGGCGCCGCATCCGGGCACCGGCATGCCGGTGTTGCGGGTGCGCACGCGCGCGGGCGAGTAACGACGGCCTCACTCACATCGCCGTCTCAGCGCACTCACATCGTCGTCCCAGCGGAAGCTGGGATGACGATCCGGGGACTTCGAGCACCGCGCAATGCCCCGCGATGCGTCACAACCTCAGGACAACAGCGCGAGCAGCTGATCCAGCCGCGCATGCGGATCATCGTCCTGCAGCAGCTGTTGCCGCTGCATGTCCGTCAGCGGCAGCACTTCCGCCAGCCGCCAGCCCACCCATTCCGGATCGTCGAACTGCTCGCGCGAGGCCTGCGCGTATTCGCCGCCGATACGCTCGAGGATGCGCTGCAGCACCGTGGTCAGCAGGCCGTGCTGCGGCTGCAGGAGTTCTTCTCCGACGGCGACATCGCGCCATTCCACATCCGCCACCAGCAGGCCGTTGTCGCGCACGCGCGTGCGCCGGACGTGGAAGCGCCGCACGCCGCGCACGCGCAGGGTGAGCAGGCCGTCGTCGTCGGTGCCGAAATCCTCGATCCGCGCCTCGGTGCCGAACGCCGCCGGCGTAGCCGGCGCACCGGCTTCGTTGCCTTCCAGGATCATGCAGACGCCGAATCCGCTCGCGTTCCGGCCGCATTCGCGCACCAGGTCGAGATAACGCGCCTCGAACACGCGCAGCCCCAGCGTGGCGCCGGGCAGCAGCACGGTGTGCAGGGGAAACAGCGGCAGCGATGCGGTCGTCGGCACCTGTCCCAGTGTACGGATGCGGAAGCGGGAATCTATGCCGGGAAGGTTTCGCCCGCGTAGGGCGGGCCTTGGCCCGCCATTACCATCTTCACGTTTGCGATGCATTAAACGCCGTCGCGAACAGACACATCGTCATCGCGGGCCAAGGCCCGCCCTACGCAGATTCCCGCAACACAGCCAGAAAACGCCGCGGCGCACCGTCGAATCCACCGTTGGACATGAACACGACGTGGTCGCCCGCGCGCACGAGCGTGCGCAGAGCGGCGATCAGCGCGTCGACGTCCGGCACCGCGACGCCCTCCCCGCGCAGCGCGGAGACGACCTTGCCGGCATCCCAAGCGAGTTCCGGCCGGTGCAGGAACACCACGGCATCGGCCCCGTCCAGCGATGGCGCCAGCGCATCGGCATGCGCGCCGAGCCGCATCGAATTGCTGCGCGGTTCCATCGCCACGACAATCCTGCCGCCGACGCTTCCCACCTTCGCGCGCAAGCCGGCGAGCGTGGTGGCGATGGCGGTCGGGTGATGGGCGAAATCGTCGTAGACGGTGACGCCCTGCGCATCGCCCAGCACCTCCAGCCGGCGCTTGACGCTGCGAAACCCCGCCAGCGCCGGCAGCACCGCCGCCACATCGACACCGACCGCATGGCAGGCCGCGAGCGCGGCCAGTCCGTTCATGACGTTGTGGCGGCCGAGCAGCGGCCAGCGCACCTCGCCGATCTCCGCGCCCTTGTGCAGCACCGCGAAGGCGCTGCCGTCGTCGGCGATCAGGCGCGCGCTCCACTCATGATCGCCGCCGTCGAGGCCGAAGCGCTCCACCGGTGTCCAGCAGCCCATCGCCAGCACTTCGGCCAGGCGCGCGTCCTCGCCGTTGACGATCAAGCGCCCGCGCGCGGGCACGGTGCGCACCAGGTGATGGAACTGGCGCTGGATCGCCGCGACGTCCGGGAAGATGTCGGCGTGGTCGAACTCGAGGTTGTTGAGGATCGCCACCAGCGGCCGGTAGTGCACGAACTTGCTGCGCTTGTCGAAGAACGCGGTGTCGTACTCGTCCGCCTCGACCACGAAGGCCTTGCCGCTGCCCGCGCGCGCGGACACGCCGAAATCCTCGGCCACGCCGCCGATCAGGAAGCCCGGCTCGCGGCCGGCAGCCTGCAACAGATAGGTCAGGATCGTGGTCGTCGTGGTCTTGCCGTGGGTGCCGGCGACGGCGAGCGTGTCGCGCCCCGGCAGCATGCGCTCGGCCAGCCACTGCGCGCCGGAGGTGTAGCGCAGGCCTGCATCGAGCACGTGCTCGACTGCAGGATTACCGCGCGAGAGCGCATTGCCGACCACGATCTCGTCGCAGTCGGCGGCGATGTTCTCGGGCAGATAGCCCTGTTTCAGCGCGATGCCCAGCGTTTCCAGCTGCGTCGACATCGGCGGGTAGATCGCCTGGTCGGAACCCTCGACGTCGAAGCCGAGTTCGCGCGCGAGCGCGGCGACGCCGCCCATGAATGTTCCGGCGATGCCCAGGATGTGGAGCTTCAAATCTGCAATTCCCAAAAGATCGTGACGAACTCACGAAACAGCTTCCGCGCATCGTCTGTAGCCCTCCCCCGCTCGCGGGGAAGGGCGAGGCATGAAGTCAGCCTACTTCCGTCGCGGGCGAAATGGCCTCGACGATCCGGGTGAACACCTCATCCAGCGACCCGACCCCGTTCACCACCGTGAGCTGGCCATGGGCGCGGTAGAACTCGATCACCGGCGCGGTCTTCTCCTCGTACACCTTCAGACGCGTGCGCACGGATTCGGGAGAGTCATCGGCGCGGCCCTCGGCGGCGGCACGGCCGGCGATGCGTTCGACCAGCAGGTCCATCGGCACTTCCAGCTGCACCGCGTAATCCATCGGCTGGCGAATGCGTGTCAGCAGGCCGTCCAGCGCGTCGGCCTGGGCCAGATTGCGTGGATAGCCGTCGAGGATGAAGCCGTTGCGGGTATCCGAGCGGGAGAAACGGTCCTCGAGCATGCCGAGCAGGATGTCGTCCGAGACCAGTTCGCCGCGGTCCATGACGGCCTTGGCCTGCTGTCCGAGCGGACTGCCGGCGGCCACTTCCGCGCGCAGCAGATCTCCGGTGGAGATGTGCGGGACCTGCAGATGATCCTTGAGACGTGCCGCCTGCGTGCCCTTGCCGGAACCGGGCGCGCCGAGAAGTACCAATCGCATCGCTTGCTCCAAAAACACTGAATTCAGGTTCGCCGCGCGGCGCGCATGGCGCGGACCCGGGCGAAAACCGTGTCAGCTTACCCGAAATCTCCCCGCGACCTCTCTGGAGCCCACCCCCGGGCTCGGACGTCCCGACCGGCCTCCGCGCCATGCCGACAGCTCCGCCAGGACGATGAACATGGAGCACGGATGACGGCACACGATCACAAAGATTTGGAGACGCACGATCGCAAGACGTGGACGCATCGCATGCGTTCGATCCTCGTCTCGCGGCAGCGACGACAAACATTCTCGTACACGCGAAGTGCACGCATTGCACTTGAACACGTTCTCATCACGCTTGCGAAACAATGCTTCCGCGATGCCGTCGATGCATTCGACGCAACCACCCATCGTTTTCGCGCGTGCAATCACGAGTCTTTCACGGTGGTCGCACGTAAAAAGAAATCACAAATCCCAACACCCTGACGTTTTTGATCGGCGTCTCGATGTAAACGGAACGACGAACAGAAATTCGACCGCCTCCGATGTGGAAGCAGGTTGGTGTTAGTCAGGAAATCTCGATGCGTCACGCTTCGACGCGATGCTCGTGATTATTGCTCCGGCGCGCGAATGAGCTTTGTCCGGGGAAAACGCAGTTCCGGGAGGGAACAAGCGAGAGGTCGGATTCGGCAGTGCCTTGGGCATGGCCGAGAAGCTCGGCGTCCATGGAAAGGCGCCTGCGTCCGACCGTGACGACGATTCCAGTCTGATGGGGGAATAGCAGATGAGTGGGCACCATGAATGCGCCCTGCCTTTGACGACCGCGCAGCGCGGCGTCTGGGTCGGAGAAAAAGTCGGCGCGAGCGATGCCGTGATGAACATCGCAGAAGCCGTGGAGATCTTCGGTGCGATCGATCCGCTGCATTTCCAACGTGCCCTGCAACAGGTGGCGAGCGAGGTGGAACCGATCCGCCTGCGCATCGTCGAACGCGACGGCAAGCCGCAACAGATCGTGCGTCCCACCTACGACTGGGAATTCCCCTTCATCGACGTCAGCGCCGAAGCCGATCCGCGCGCGGCGGCCGAGACCTGGATGCACGCGGAACTGAGCCGGCCCGTCGACCTGGGGCAGGATCCGCTGTACTTCAGCGCGCTGCTCAAGCTCGCCGAGGACCGCTACTTCTGGTACCACCGCGCGCATCACGCGATCTTCGACGGATACACCGGCAGCATCGTGTCGATGCGCGTGGCCGAGCTGTACACGGCCTATGTCGAGGGCATCGCACCTCCCCCCTGCGAATTCGGCACGCTGGCCGAACTGGTCGAAGCGGAAACCGCCTATCGCGAATCCGACCGCCTGCGCCGCGACCGCGCCTATTGGCACGAACAACTCGCCGGCCTGCCAGAACCGGCGACGCTCGCGCGCAAATCCGCGCGCAAGGCCGGCAGCCTGTGCCACAGCAGCGGCTACATCCCCGTCGCCACCGCCAACGCGCTCGCTGAACTGGGCAAGCGCGTCTCCGCCAGTTCGCCGCAGGTGCTGATCGCGCTGATCGCGGCCTACTACCATCGCGCCACTGGCGCGGACGACCTGGTCTTCGCGATGCCGGTGTCCGGGCGCGTCAATCACACCCTGCGCCGCTGCCCTGGCATGGTGGCCAACGCGGTCCCCATCCGTCTCAACTTCACGCCCGAGATGAGCGCGCTCGACCTGTTCGGACAGGTCTCGCGCACCGTGCGCCAGGCGCTGCGGCATCAGCAGTATCGCTACGAGGACCTGCGTCGCGATCTCGGCCTGGTCGGCCAGGGCCAGCAGATCGCCAGGCTCGGCATCAACATCGAGCCGTTCGACTATCAGATCAGCTTCGGCGGCGTGCCGGCGACCTCGCACAACCTGTCCAACACCACCCAGGAAGACCTGATCGTCTTCGTATTCGACCGCAACAACGGCAGCGATCTGTGCGTGATGTTCGACGCCAATCCCGCGCTCTATTCGATCGAGGAGCTGCACGAGCACCGCCATCGCTTGATGCGCCTGATCGACGCGGTGCTGGCCGATCCCGAGCAGGCACTGCGCAAGATCGACATCCTCGGCGAGGCCGAACGCCATCGCCTGCTGGTCGAATGGAACAACACCGCCGCGCCCGATGCCGATCTCGACACCAGCCTGCCCGCCATCGTCGCCCGCCATGCGGCCTTGACGCCTGACGCGCCGGCCGTGGTATTCGGAAACACGGTGCTGAGCTATCGCGAACTGCACACACGCAGCGTGCGCGAAGCGCGCCGCCTGCTCGCCGACGGCGTGCTGCCGGGCGACATCGTCGCCGTCGCCCTGCCGCGCAGCGAACAGATGCTGATCGAGCTGCTGGCGATCATGCGCACGGGCGCGGCCTATCTGCCGCTGGACCTCGACGCGCCGTCCGAACGCGTCGCCATGATGCTCGACGATGCCTCGCCGATCGCGCTGATCGCTGAATCCGATACCTGCCAGCGACTGGCCCGGCTCGACATGCTCATGCTCACGCCCGAGGAGGAGAGCGGCATCAGGGGCGGCCTGGCCGACGAGACGCTTCCGGGAACGTCCCTGATCGAGCCGGATCTCGCGCTGCCCGAGGCCACGGCCTACATCCTCTACACCTCCGGCTCCACCGGCCGGCCCAAGGGCGTGGAAGTCAGCCATCGCAATCTCAACAACTTCCTGCTCGGCGCGCAGCATGTGCTCGGCCTGAGTGCGAGCGATCGCTTCCTGGCGGTGACGACGATCATCTTCGACATCGCCGCGGTGGAGCTGTTCCTACCGCTGCGCGTGGGCGCACGCTCGGTGATCGCAAGCTACGAAGCCGTGCGCAGCCCGCCACTGCTCGCGCGCCTGATCCAGGAGAGCGGCGCCACGTATCTGCAGACCACGCCGTCCTTGTGGCGCGTGCTGCTCACCTGCCCGCAGATGGAGCTGGACAACATCCACGTGGTGGTCGGCGGCGAGGCGCTGAGTCCCGATCTGGCCATCAAACTCAAGCGCGAAGCCGCGCGCGTCACGCAGATCTACGGGCCGACCGAAACCACCATCTGGTCGACGACCTACGAACTGCCCGACGATTCGCTGCAAACGCTCGCCGAAGGCATTGCCGCGCCGATCGGCCGCCCGCTCGTCAACACGCGCTTGTACGTGCTCGACGTGGGCGGACAACTGGTGCCCACCGGCACCATCGGCGAGCTGTACATCGGCGGCAGCGGCGTGGCCAAGGGCTACCTCAATCGCGCGCAGCTGACCGGCGAACGCTTCCTCCCCGACCCCTTCGCCGCCGACGGCAGCCGCATGTATCGCACCGGCGATCTGGTGCGCTGGCGCGACGACGGCCTGATCGAATTCATCGGGCGCGCCGATGGCCAGGTGAAGATCCGCGGCCATCGCGTCGAGCTCGGCGAGGTCGAACACCAATTGCTCGGCCACATCGCGATCGGCGAGGCCGTGGTCACGGCGCACCACGATGCCGAGGAAGGCGCGCACCTGGCCGCGTACCTGGTGCCGAAGTTCGGCGCCACCGTCGATACGGATGCGGTGCGCACCCATCTCGCGAAGCATCTTCCCGGGTACATGATTCCCTCCAGCTTCACGCTGCTGGACGTCCTGCCGCTCACGCCGAGCGGCAAGCTCGACCGCAAGGCGTTGCCGGCGCCGGAACGCGTCCGCCGCGCCACCTATGCGCCGCCGGTGACGGACGTGGAGAAGCAGCTCGTCGCGCTGTGGCAGGACATCTTCGGCCTGGAGCGCGTCGGCATCCACGACAACTTCTTCGAGCTGGGCGGCGATTCGCTCACCGCCGCCGAGATGATCGCGCGCTCCTCGGAGTACTTCTCCGCGGAGCTGCCGCTGGCGAGCCTGTTCGAAGCCTCCACTATCGCGCAGCTGGCCACCTATCTGCAGCGCGCGCAGCACGAGGACGATCCACTGGCGACAGTGCTGCCGCTGCGCACGTCGCCGGACGAACGCCCACTGTTCTGCCTGCATCCGGTGACCGGCCTGAGCTGGGGCTTCTCCAGCTTGTTGCGGCATCTGGACAACGAACTGCCGATCTACGGCCTGCAATCGCACGGCCTGCGTGGCGACGCGGCCCTGCCGGGCAGCATCGAGGAGATCGCCGCCCACTATCTCGCGCAGATGCGGCAGGTCCAGAAGCACGGACCGTACCGGCTGCTGGGCTGGTCGATGGGCGGCCTGATCGGCCATGCCATCGCCGCGCAGTTGGAAGCCGAGGGCGAAAGCGTGGAATTCCTGGCGATGATGGATTCCTATCTTTTCGCCGCCGCGCCTCCAACGGACGAAGCGCAGGAGATTCAGGCCGCCCTGCACTTCCTCGGCTTCCATTGCCATGCCGAAAATCCGCCGTCGCACATGGAGGCGCTGGCCGACCTGCTCTATCAGGAATACGGCGTGCACTCGCAGCCACTGGTGCAGGGCCTGCTGAAGCGCAATCCGAGATTGCTCGATCACGTGACCACGGTGACGCGCAACAACCTCGCGCTGGCGCGTCGCTACCGGCCGTCCCGGATCGATGCCAGCGTGGTGTTCTTCCGCGCCACCGACCATCAGCACAACGATGCGATCGACACCATCCTGCAATACAACCCGGGAGCGTGGCGTTCCTACATCGGCGGTCGCTTCGAAGTGCACGAGATCGACTGCCACCACCAGAAGATGCTCGACCCGGTGCCGGCCGCGCGGATCGGCCGTGTCCTGCGACGTCAATTCAACAATCAGCGCGCGACGGCCGACGTCGCGGCGCCGGTGCTGTCGGAAGTGTCGTGGCAGGAGCCGATTCCTGCTTTCGGCTGACATCTCCTCATTTCCGGCATCGACATGACCGCACCGATCGCGATCTTCACCGTCGGCACGCAGGGCGACATCCGCCCCTGCGTGGCGCTGGGCCAGGGGCTGCAGCGCGCCGGCTATCCGGTGCGCATCGTCACCGACGAGAGTTTCGCGCCGCTCGTGCGCGCCAACGGACTGGATTTCTTTCCGTTGACCGCCGATTTCCAGCAGTTGCTGGAAGCGGACCGCAGCATCGCCGACAAAGGCCTGGACCTGCGCCAGATGGCGCGGATCTTCCGCGATTGCTACGCCAACTGGGCCAAGGACTGGGTGGCGCAAGGACAGGCGGCCATCGAAGGCGCCGGACTGATTGTCGGCGTCGGCAACGTCACCCTGCTCGCCAAATCGCTGTCGGAAGCACATGGCCTGCCATTCATCAGCATGCAGTTGCAGCCAGCGATGATGCCGTCTCGCATCCTCGCGCCGATGGTGCTGGCGGAGTCCGGGCGCACACTGCCGGGATCGCTCAACGCGGGCATCTACCACCTGCTGCGCGTGCTGGTGTGGCGGGTGATGAAGCCCGCCATCAACGATATCGTGCGTCCGCAACTGGGGCTGGCTCCCCATCCCTGGTACGGGCCTTATTTCCATCGCGGCCGCGAACTTCTCAACCGCGTGATCTACGGATTCAGCCGTCATGTGGTGCCACGGCCCGCCGACTGGCCGCATACGGCGCAGATCGCGGGGTATTGGTTCCTGCAGGAACCGCAATGGCAACCCTCCGAAGCGTTGCGGAATTTCCTCGACGCCGGCCCCAAGCCGGTCTACATCGGCTTCGGCAGCATGGTGAGCAGCAATGCGACCGCCTTCACCGACACCGTGCTCGAAGGCGTGCGCAAGAGCGGCCAGCGCGCGGTGCTGGCGACCGGTTGGGGTGGCCTGGAAGGTGAGGAAGGCCCTCAGGACGAGAAGACCTTCTTCATCCGCAGCGCGCCGCACGACTGGCTGTTCCCGCACATGTCGGCGGCCGTGCATCACGGCGGTGCCGGCACATCCGCGGCGGCCGCGCGCGCGGGAATCCCTTCGGTGATCGTGCCCTTCTACGGCGACCAGCCGTTCTGGGCACGCAGCCTGCACAACCAAGGCGTGGCGCCACCCGCGCTCGATCGCAAACACTTGCGTCCGGAAACACTGGCCGAGGCGCTGACGGACACCGCGCGCCCCATCATGCAGGACGCCGCGCAATTGCTCGGCCGCCGCATCCGCGCCGAGGATGGCGTCGCCGAAGCGATCCGCTACCTGCGCACCTGGGGACTGCTGCGTCGCGGCATGGTGGCGACGCAACGGAGCGCAGCATGAAGCTCGGCTGGCGCAATCTGGCCGGCGGGTTGGGTGTGACCGCCTTGTTGCTCGGCAAGGCAGCGCTGGCGAGCCGGCCAACTCCGCGCAACCTGCAAGAACGCTTGGCCATGCTGCCCTGCGAAGGCGCGCCGGTAGACGCCGACGTGACCATCCGCTGGAACTCGCACCAGGTCCCTTTCATCGAAGCCGCCAGCGACGCCGACCTGATGACCGCGCTCGGCGCGGTGCACGCACATTTGCGGCTGGGCCAGATGGAGCTGACACGCCGCATCGCTTTTGGCCGCATCTCCGAGATGATCGGCCCGATGGGCGTGGAAGTGGATCGCGCGCTACGCCTGTTCGACTTCGGCCGCGCATTGCCGCAGATGCTGGAGATGATGTCGGAAGAGGAGCGCGGCTTCGCCGAGAATTTCGTCGCCGGCATCAACCATGTGCTGTTGAACGGCCGCGAAAAGCCATTCGAGTTCGCGTTGCTGGGCATGGAACCCGAGCCCTGGACGCTGGCGGACCTGCTCACCTATCAACGGCTGACCTGCACCGATCTCAGCTGGCTGATCTGGATGCGCTTGTTGCCGCTGCGCGAGCGCCTGCCGCCCGAGGTCTGGGAGGCGCTGTGGCCGCGCCTGCTGACCGGCGGCATGCCGGCCGCGGCGACCGCCCATTGGCACGAGCTGGATGGCCGTGCGGTCACCTCGATGCTGCGTAGCGGCAGCAACTCGATGGCCGTGGCGGCGCGGCGTTCGCGCAGCGGCGCGGCGCTGATCGCCAGCGATCCGCACCTGTCGCTGCAGCTGCCCAATGTCTGGCTGATCGCCGGCATGCGTTCGCCCGGATTCCATTGCGTCGGACTGATGATGCCCGGGCTGCCATCCGTGCTGCTGGGCCGCAACCGCTGGATCGCGTGGGGCGGCACCAGCCTGCACGCGCAGAGCAGCGACCTGTTCGACGCCTCCGCCCTTCCGGCCGGCGCGATTCGCGAACGCGAGACGCGCGTGCGCGTGCGCGGCGGCCGTCCGCGCCGCCTGCGCCTGCGCGAGAGCGAGCTGGGGCCGATCGTCTCCGATGGCATGTTGCTGTCCTGTAAGCAGCTATTGGCCTTGCGCTGGATGGGCCATCGCCCGAGCAACGAGCTGGGCGCCTTGCTCGGCGTGGCGCGGGCGCGCGATTTCGAGACCTTCCACCAAGCATTGCAAGGCTACGGCGTCGCCGGCGTCAATTTCGTGTTCGCCGGCAGCGACGGCCGGGTTGCGCACGTCTTGGGCGCGCATCTGCCACGCCGCGCGTCGTCATTGCCGACCGATCTGGTGCTGCCCGCGCATGCCGCCGTCCATTGGAATCACGTGGCGGACACCGCCAGTCTGCCGACACGCATCGATCCACAGGAAGGCTTCGTGGTTTCGGCCAACGAGCGCCCCCACCTGAGTGAGTTTCCGATCGGCTATTTCTTCGCCCCGAACGACCGCGCGGACCGTCTGACTGCCCTGCTCGATCGGGACCAGCCGTTGGCCGCGGAGGATATGCAGCTGATCCAGCGCGATGTGTCAGGTGCAGGCAGCCTGCCCCTGCGCGAACGCCTGCTGACGGCCTTGCCGGCGCGGATGCGCAATCCCGGGCAACAGCGTCTGCTGGACGCCTTGCACCAATGGGATGGCGAATACGGTCGCGAATCCGCCGGCGCCTTAGCCTTTGAACTGCTGTTGGCGGGGACGGCGCGGTGTCTGGGCAATCGCCACTTGCTGCCGGCCTATCAAACCGTGTGGATGACCCAGCCGCTGCTGCTGGAAGACCTAACGGCGGCGAGCGACCACGAATTGCGCCGCGCGGCCCGGCGTGCCTTGCCGGCGGCGGCGCGGCAACTGCGCCGATACAAACGCTGGGGCGCGGTGCATCGCATCCGCTTGAAACACATGCTCGGCGGTCTGCCGGGGCTGGGGCGCAGGCTGCATGCGCCCGCCTTCGAGGGCGAAGGCGGCAACAACACCGTGCAAAAGAGTGCCCACCCGCTGCAGACCGGCCAGCACGAGGCCGATTTTGGCTCCTGCGCACGACATGTCTCGGACCTTTCGGACCTGGACGCTAACCAGTTCGTACTGCTCGGCGGCCAGGACGGCTGGGCCGGCAGCGCCAACTATCTCGACCAGATCGCCCTATGGCGGCGCGGCGAGTACATCCACGTACCGATGCGCGAATCCAGCGTCCGCGCCGCATTCCCCCATGCAACCGTATTACGGCCGGCCACACCGCGCCAAGCGGGGCAGACGACATGAAGCGACCGCTCACCCTGCCGGAACGCGTGATGTATCAGGACGGGCGCGTTCCCATTGCGATCGTGCTGCCGATCGAAATCCACGGACAACTCTCCGAGGAGCGGCTGCACAATGCTCTGGCGGGATTGCAGGCCAAGCACCTGCTGCTGCGTTGCCTGATCGAATACAAGGACGGACGTCCTTGGTTCCAGGTACAGGAATCACCGCCGCCGATTCCGTTGCGCATCCTCGCGCGCAGGAACGCGGATGACTGGGTGCGGGAATGCGGCACCGAGGAAGCACGCTTGTTCGACGCCGGCGCCCCACTCGTCCGCCTCACCTGGCTGCGCGGCGAGGATGCGAGCGAATTGCTGCTGACCTGCCATCACTGCCTTTGCGACGGCGCTTCGGTTGTGACGCTGCTGCGCGAACTGCTGCTGTTGCACGACGCGCCCGAGCACGACATCGGGCGCGACGACTCGCTGCACACCTATGCGGAACTGCTGCCGGACGCGGTGCTGCAGGATCACCGCCTGCAACGCCGGATACGCTGGATGGCGGCGCTGCTCCGGCTCGTGATCCGGTTCTTCCCATCCGGACGAGCACTGACCTACAACGACAGATACACCTTGCGCTGGACACTGGATCAATCCACCTTGCAGGCCTTGACCCGTCGCTGCGAGACCGAGGGCATCAGCGTGTTCGGCGCGCTGAGCGTGGCGCTCATCCTGGGTTTCCGCGACGTATGCGGCGCGCGTGGCGTCAAGAAATTCACCGTACCGGTGGATGCGCGCAAATTCCTGCCGAAGCTGCAGGCCGACCATCTGTTCCTGATCGCACCCACCATCGACGTGAGCCTGGAGACGCCCGAGGCCGACAAGATCACCGAAGCGGGCTTCTGGAACCTGGGACGCGCGCTCAAAACGGACATGTGGCAAAAAATCGGCCGGCTCGGCGCGAAGTTCTACCGGCATCTGCTGGGCATGGAATACCTGCATTCGGTCTACACCAAGATGCTCGCGCTGGCCGCGTCGCGCCCCGCGGCGCGCAATGTCAGCCTCAGCTATCTCGGCCGCCTGGACTTGGCGCAGGATCGCCGCGATTTCCGCATCGTGGCGGTGCACAGCCCTTCGGCGGCGCTGACGCCCGCGCCCCTGGTCATCATCAGCCGCTTCGCGGACAGCCTGGATTTCTCGTTCGTCGCCGACGAGAAATGCCTGCCCCGCTCGCAGGCCGTCGCCATCAGGGACACGGCGATGAAGATCCTTCACGATTGCGCGCAACTATCTGCCGAAGCCGAACCCAGGACCGAACCGGCGACCACGCCGCCGCTTCCGGTTCCGATGGAGGTGACCGCATGAGCGCAAATAGTTTTGGCCTGATCTTCGTTCTCTATCATCCATCCGAGGAATTCCTGCACAACCTGCGGAAAGCGCTGGCGGTGTGTCCGAACGTGGTCGCGGTCGACAACTCGTCGGAAGCCGACGTCACCCTGCACGACACGCTGCGGCGCGACGGCGCCACCGTGATCTTCAACCGCAACCGAGGCGGCCTCGCCGGCGCCTACAACCGCGGCGCGGAAATCCTGCTGGCGAAAGACTGCGACGTGATCTTCCTGCTCGACCAGGATTCGGACATCGATGCGTCCTTCTTCGAGAAGATGATGCAGGCATGTTCTGAACTCGACACCGACACCTTCCTGGTCGGCCCGAAAATCCACGAGATCAACCTCGGCAAATGCATGCCGGTATTTCCGCCCGGGCCGCGCTTCCCCAAGCCCAAGCGCATCGATCACGAAACCGAAGGCCTCTTCCCCACGTTGTTCATCATCTCCTCCGGCTCCGCCATCTCGGCGCAGGCCTACCGCAAGCTGGGCGCCTTCCGCGAGGACTATTTCATCGAGTACATCGACATCGAATACGGTCTGCGCGCCTCCAGCCACGACGTTCCCGTCTACATGAACGCCGCCGTGACCATGCGCCAGACCACCGGCCACATCGTGCGCCACGGCAAGCTGTTCACCACGCACCATCCGGCCTGGCGCCGCTACTACGGCGCGCGCAACGCGGTCCATGCGCTGGCGCTGTACAAATCGAAATGGGGCCTGCATTGGCTGACCGGCCTGCTGGCCTTCCACCAGGCCCTCTGCGTCCTGCTGTTCGAACCGCAGAAGCTGCGGAAGATCACCGCGATCCTGTTCGGTTATCTGGATGGGTTGTTCGGCAGGCTCGGCCCGTTCGAGAGCAGGCATCCGAGGATCTTCTCGTTCTGCACGGGTGCCGCGCCGGAGAAGCTCGCGCCGGACAGCGCGCCGACGATCACGGTCGAGTAGTCGCGAGCGGACCCAACATGAAACGAAAACTCTCCACGATCGAGCGTCTGATCGACGGCAATCTCTGCTGGCGCATCGCCCTCGAAGGCAATCTCACCGCGGAAAAGCTGCGCGCCTCACTCGACCGGATGCAGCGCAAGCATCCAGCGCTACGGATGCTGATCCACGAAGCGAACGGCGAGTTCTTCTACGAACTCGACGCGGCGCGGCAGATCCCGCTGCGCGTGGTCGAATGGGTCTCCGCGGAGCATCGCACCCACGAGTGCGAAACCGAGGCCTATGCGGCCTTTCCGCACGATCAGCCGCAACTGCGCGTGGTCTGGCTGCGACGCCCCCATGACAACACGCCTGGCGTGCACGACGAACTGCTCATCACCAGCGCGCACCGCATCTGCGATGGCATGAGCATGTTCGTCATCGTCCGCGAACTGCTGGAAGGACTGCATTCGGATCAGGCATTGACTCCTTACACAGCACTCGACATCCAGGACGTCATCGGCGACTTCCACGACAAGCACGCCTGGAAACGAAAACTGCTTGCACGCGCGATCAACTCACTGTTCTCGCTCATCCCATCCTCCCGTCGCCCTCTCGTGAACCGGGAAGTGCGCCTGGAATGGGGAGTGAGTCACGACGTGTCGGAACGCCTGAAACGGCGCTGCAAGACGGAAGGCGTCCCACTGCATGCCGCGATGCTCGTCGCGCTGGGTGAGGCCCTGCCCGTGCTCGGCAAGCAGGCACCCGACTGGATCGAAAGCCCGATCGACGCCAGACGCGGACGACTGCCCGCCTTGAAGGACGACATGCTGTTCTTCGGCGGCGGCGCCTTCAAGATCGCTTCCCGACAGGATCTCCGTCGCGATTTCTGGGTGCGGGCACGCGAGACCGCCGAGGACATGCGCCGGAAGATCGATCAGGACATCGCCGACATTCCCGGCAAGTACCAGTTCTGCGAGATGCTGAAACCACCTTCGGCCGGAAAGATCCGCTCGATCGTGCGATTGGGCGATGCCGTGGGCCGCAACGGCAGCTGGAACCGGATCCTGCTCTCCAATCTTGGCAACGTCTCGCTCGACGATGCCGCATCTCCGTTGCAGGTGAAGGATTTCACCACCTACGTGCACTCGTTCACGATGCGGACGCTCGGCATCCTCGCCCATTCGCTGCATGGCCAGCTGCGCTTCGTCTACCTTGGCGACGAGATGTGCCTGAGGCGCGAACAGGCCGAGGCGCTGGGCCATGCATTCACGGCCTCCCTGGACAAGTGCACCGCCGACGGCGATGTCGTGCAACTGGCATCTCCGCCGCAGCGGGCGCATGCGGTCTCGACCACGAATACTCCGACACTCGGCCTGGCGAGCGGGCATCGCGAGCATGCGAAGTCGCCAGAACTTCTCTCGTGATCCGTGGCGCGTGATCCTTAACACGATCTTGCTAAGATCGCCGCTGTCACTCCTGGCGCGGCTTTCCGGTTCCCGGCCGCGCGCCGGCTCCTAGCCGCGCCGACGCGCGGCTTCAGGCGGACAGGCCATTCGGGGCCGCGATGCACGCCTCGCAGGCGGATAGCCAGATCCCCACCTCATGTCTTCCGGAACTCTGCTCTACGCCCAGTCCGGCGGTGTCACCGCCGTCATCAACGCCACCGCCTCCGCCGTCATCACCGAGGCGCGCGCGCGCAAGGTCAAGGTGCTCGCCGCGCGCAACGGCATCCTCGGCGCATTGCGCGAGGAACTGATCGACACCTCGAAGGAATCCGCCGCCGCGATCCGCGCGCTCGCGCACACGCCCGGCGGCGCCTTCGGCAGCTGCCGCGTCAAGCTCAAGTCGCTGGAAGCCGATCGCGCCCGCTACGAACGCCTGCTGGCGGTGCTGAAGGCGCACGACGTGCGCTACTTCCTCTACAACGGCGGCAACGATTCGGCCGACACCGCCAACAAGGTGTCGAAGCTGGCCGCCGAGTTCAACTATCCGCTGACCTGCATCGGCGTGCCGAAGACGGTGGACAACGACCTCGCCGTCACCGATTGCTGCCCTGGTTTCGGTTCGGCGGCGAAGTACACGGCGGTCTCCGTGCGCGAGTGCGCGCTCGACGTCGCCGCGATGGCCGAGACCTCGACCAAGGTGTTCGTGTACGAGGCGATGGGCCGTCATGCCGGCTGGCTTGCCGCCGCCGCGGGCCTCGCCGGCAAGACGGCCGACGATGCGCCGCATCTGATCCTGTTTCCCGAGCGCCCCTACGACGAGGCCGACTTCCTCGCGCAGGTGCAGAAGATCGTGGCGAAGGTCGGCTACTGCGTCGTGGTCGCGAGCGAAGGCATTCAGACCGCCGACGGCAGGTTCGTCGCCGACGCGGGCGGTGGCAAGGATTCCTTCGGCCACACGCAGCTGGGCGGCGTCGCCTCGTTCCTCGCCGGCCGCGTGAAGGACAAGCTGGGCCTGAAGGTGCATTGGACCCTGCCCGACTATCTGCAACGCTCCGCGCGCCACATCGCCTCGAAGACCGACCTCGATCAGGCCATGGCCGTCGGCAAGGCCGCGGTGCAGTTCGCGCTCAAGGGCATGAACGCGACGATGCCGGTGATCAAGCGCACCTCGGACGCGCCCTATCGCTGGAAGATCGAAGCCGCGCCGCTCGACAAGGTGGCCAATCACGAGAAGAAGATGCCGGCGAACTTCGTCCGCAAGGATGGCTACGGCATCACTCCGGCCGCGCGCAAATACCTGGAGCCGCTGATCCGTGGCGAGGCGCCGCCGCCGTACGGGCGCGATGGCATTCCGAACTACGTCGTCTTGAAAAACGTCGCGGTGCGGCAGAAGCTGCCGGCCTGGGAGGGATAGGCGCTCACGAGTTCGGGCATCCCTCGATCCAAGCATGAGGCAGAGATGACAAGCTCCGCGCAACTTCGCACGCTCACCCGCTACAAAGCATGGGCGAACGATCTCATTTACGGCGCGCTTTCCGAGATTCCGGATGCCGAGCTGACCAAGCCGCGGCAGATCCTCTTCGGCAACATCCTGCGCACGCTCAATCACGTCTACCTGATGGACCTGGTGTGGAAGTCGCACCTCGAGGGCGTTCCGCATGGCCTGACGACGCGCAACCCGGAGACGTCCCCGCCGTTCGCGCAGGTGCGCGAAACCCAGAAACACATCGATGCCTGGTACACCCGCTACGCCGAGACGCTGCAAGAAGATGCCGGCGAGGAAGTCATCGAATTCACCTTCATCGGCGGCGGCACAGGCACGATGAGCCGCCGCGACATCGTCCTGCACGTGGTGAACCACGGCACCTACCATCGCGGCCACATCGCGGCGATGATGTACCAGATTCCGTGCTTTCCGCCGACGAGCGACCTGCCCGTCTTCCTGCGCGAGACCGGATCACAGGCGCACGGCCTCGCCACGCCTTGACCGGCGCCCCGAGGTTCTGTTGCTGAAGCAATCGATGCACCCGGAGAACGGTTGATGGAGAAATGGATTCTGCTCGGTCTGGCCCCGGTCTTCCTGGCATTGATCATCTGGGAGGCCTTGTATTGGCGCCGCCGCCAGCCGGAGAACTACAGTCTCAAGGATGTCGCCTCCAACGCGGTATTGGCGCTCATGCATCAGGCGTCCGACGCGATCGCCTGGACAGTGGTCACCGGCCTCTTCTATCTCGTCTATCAATACCGTGTGTTCGATCTGCCGCCGGCCTCGGTCTGGACGATCGCCGCGCTGTTCGTCGCCCAGGACTTCTTCTACTACTGGTTTCACCGTGCCAGCCATCGGATTCGCTGGATGTGGGCCTCGCACGTCACCCACCACTCCTCCGAACGCTTGAATTTCTCCACCGCGTTCCGGCAAAGCCTCACCTACCCGATCTCGGGCATGTGGCTGTTCTGGCTACCGCTGGCCTGGCTCGGCTTCGATCCCACCCACATCATCGCGGTGGTGGCGATCAATCTCGCCTTTCAGTTCTTCGTGCACACGCAGGCGGTCGGCAAGCTCGGCTGGCTCGAATATGTGTTCAACACGCCTTCGCATCATCGCGTCCATCACGCACGCAATCCGAAGTACATCGACCGCAACTACGCCGGCGTGCTGATCATCTGGGACAAGCTGTTCGGCACCTATGTCGACGAAGATCCGGCCGTGCCGTGCGAGTACGGCATCATCGGCCAGATCCACAGCCATAATCCGATCACGCTGACCTTCCACGAATGGATCGCGATGTTCCGCGATGCGGCACGTGTGGGTGGCTTGCGCGGCGCGCTCGGCCAGCTGTTCTGCCCGCCGGAACGCGCGGATTCCCACCGGCGGCGGCAAGCCGCTTCGTGACGGCGTTTCCGATTCGTGCCGTTGTTGCCGCGCCGGCTCGCGGCGCGAACATGCTCACATCACGCGACGGCTCTTTGCCGGATCATGGACGTGGATGACGAAGCCATCTGGAACGCTGCCTCGACGACAAAACCGACTTCAGGATCGTGCACCTCTGCCAGCGGCACATCGTCCACGCACGCTTCTCCGGAAATCGATACCATCGCCGTACTCACACCGCGACGGCCAAACAAAGAGGTCTCCATGCGCAATGCCTTCTGGTTGCTGATGATCTCGTCCGCGATCTCCTTCGCACCTTCGGTGTCCGCTGCGGACAAGCAGGCGCAACCCGAATGCGCCAGCAATTTCTCCAGCACGGGCAACTATATTCGCGGCAAACAGTTCAGCACCCACGCCCTCCTGCCGGACGTACGCACGGAGGCGGCCTACAAGGGCGCCTATGAGTTCATCGAGAAAAAGGGAGGCTACTTGACCGTCAGAGGCGACAAGAAGGCCGGCGCCATCTACGCCTCGCACTCGGTGGCCATGTCCGTCAGAACCGCCCCGCTCCACGTCACGATCACGCCGGAAGGCAAGGGCAGCAAGATCAACATCACGTTTTCGATCAGCACCGGGATGCTGACTTCGAAAAAGTCAGTCCGCGAGCAGTTCTGCAAGATCACCAATGCGGCGGCGGGCGGTTAGTGGCCGATGGCCATCGCCTACGATCGCTGCATGGAACGAAAGACGCCAGCGCTGTCCTGAAACAGGACAGCGCCGTTGAACCCGCTCAGCACTTAGTCGTGCGTCTTGATCGGGTGGCAGGAAGGTGCCGACAGCGTCGGCGCGGACAACAGGACGCCCGGCATCATGCGAGCGGTGCAGTCGAACTTTCTGCCCTTTGTCGTCGTTGCGACGTAGCTGATGTCCTGCCCGCCAAGCGAGTCGGCAGTGCCTGCGCGCACGTTGGTCACGGTCAGCTCGTCGGAGGAGGCCAAGCCCAGAATCTTGGCGGTTTCGGTCTGGAGCGGAACGATGGCCTGGTCAGTCGTCATCGTGGCACACCCGGTCACCAACACGGCGACGAGAATCGCGGCATGGATAAGCTTCGTCTTCATTTGAGTAACGATCCTAGTTTTATGGTTGTCCTACGCGGAGCCCATTAACCTGCGCAAGCACGGTTTCCTATAAGGCCCCATCCCCGTACGCTCGCCAGGCGGGAGCGCGGTTTGCCAGTTAATCCAGCAAACTCGCGTTCGAGTATGGTCAAAGCCCTAACGGGTGTCAACGAAGACGCAAGGCTCCATTCCCGCACTTTGCGGGCTTGGAGCCTTGCGTGAATTCGACGCAGGACAGCCTCGGTGCACGATGATCATCACGGTCCTCGCGGCCAGCGATCACCGTGCATCCGCAACTATTGGCAACTCTTGCCCTCGACTCCCATCTCGGCCGCGAACATCGGCACCGCCTGAAGCTTGCCGGCGGCGGCGGTCTTCTTCGCCTCTTCCAGATAGATGCGCGACTGGCCCTGGCCGTCGAGTTTCTGGGTCTGGTCGACCGAGCGGCGCCAGATCCGGACCACGGCTTGCTGCGAGGGACAGGCGGCGCTGGGGATGCGGATCAGATCATTGAACTTCCAGCCGTCGGCTTCCGAAGGCTTCGCCTTGGCGGCGTCGACGAGGCGCGCGCGCGGTTGGCAGGTCGGGCTGATCCGCACCACGGAGAATTTGTAGGGCTCGGCGGCCTGGCCGGTGAACACACCCTCGATGCGAGCGCAGGTTTCTGGAATCTGGCGCACGGTATGCACCACGCCATTGGCTTGCGGAGTGGCCTCCGGCCGCTTGATCTCGGGCACCGGATCGGAAGCCGCGGCAGGCAGCACGGTCAGCAACAGACAAGGAAGGAGCAGTCGACGCATGGGGAACTCCTGGAACATGGACGGCAAAACAAGCTGGCGGGGAAGGCTGGCACGAGGCGCCTGAATCCGCGCCCACACCCCGTAATCATTGGATCGGTCCACGCGCCGTCGAGAGCGGCGCCATCGAAACGCATGCCCTCGCTACGGCGGTCCCAATTCACCTCGTCTGCGCCGCACCGCAACATGGGATGCGGCTACGCTATGCCATAGTCCTGTGGTTGTTTCTTTGGCATTCATCTCCGGGGAGGGTTTCATGCTCGAGCAGTACGGTTTGTGGCTGGCGCTGGCGTGCGCCATCGTCGCGATTCTCTACGGCGTGTTCTCGGCGGGCTGGATCAACCGACAGCCGGCCGGCAACGAACGGATGCAGGAAATCGCAGGCGCGATCCAGGAAGGCGCGCGTGCTTATCTCAATCGTCAGTACACCACTATTTCAATCGCTGGCGCCGTGCTGTTCGTGGTGATCGGTTTCGCGCTGAGCTGGTACACGGCGATCGGTTTCCTGATCGGCGCAGTGCTCTCGGGCGCGGCCGGTTACATCGGCATGAACGTTTCGGTGCGCGCCAACGTGCGCACCGCCGAAGCCGCGCGCAAGGGCATGGGACCGGCGATGGACGTGGCGTTCCGCGGCGGCGCGATCACCGGCATGCTGGTGGTCGGTCTCGGCCTGCTCGGCGTGGCGGGCTATTGGCTGGTTCTGGCCAAGCTTGGCGTGACCGGCGAAGCCGCGCTGCACGCGCTGGTCGGTCTCGCGTTCGGCTCATCGCTGATCTCGATCTTCGCGCGTCTTGGCGGCGGCATCTTCACCAAGGGCGCCGACGTCGGCGCCGATCTGGTGGGCAAGGTCGAAGCTGGCATCCCCGAAGACGATCCGCGCAACCCGGCGGTGATCGCCGACAACGTCGGTGACAACGTCGGCGACTGCGCCGGCATGGCCGCCGACCTGTTCGAGACCTACGCGGTGACGGTGATCGCGACGATGCTGCTCGGCGGTCTGATGGCCGAACAAGTCGGCGCCAACGCCGTGCTCTATCCGCTGGTGCTGGGCGGCGTGTCGATCATCGCCTCGATCATCGGCGCGTTCTTCGTGAAGGTGAAAACCGGCGGCTCGATCATGGGCGCGCTCTACAAGGGCGTGATCATTTCCGGCGTGCTGGCCGCGATCGCGTTCTATCCGATCACCACGCAGCTGATGGCTGATTCCCCGGTCGGCGTCACCAACCTGTACTGGTGCGGCCTGATCGGTCTGGCGTTGACCGGCGTGATCGTGTGGATCACCGAGTACTACACCGGCACGCAGTACAAGCCGGTGCAGCACATCGCCGCCGCGTCCACCACCGGCCACGGCACCAACATCATCGCGGGTCTCGGCGTGTCGATGAAGTCGACGGCGATGCCGGTGATCGCGGTGTGTCTGGCGATCTGGGGCGCGTACGCGCTCGCGGGACTGTACGGCATCGCCATCGCCGCGACGGCGATGCTGTCGATGGCCGGCATGATCGTCGCGCTCGACGCCTACGGCCCGATCACCGACAACGCCGGCGGCATCGCCGAGATGGCGGAACTGCCGTCGGAAGTGCGCGATGTCACCGATCCGCTCGATGCGGTCGGCAACACCACCAAGGCGGTGACCAAGGGTTATGCGATCGGTTCGGCCGCGCTCGCCGCGCTCGTGCTGTTCGCCGACTACACGCACAACCTGCAGGCCGCCAATCCGGGCGTGACCTTCGCCTTCGACCTGTCCGACCACATGGTGATCATCGGCCTGCTGATCGGCGGCCTGATTCCCTATCTGTTCGGCGCGATGGCGATGGAAGCGGTCGGCCGCGCGGCCGGCGCGGTGGTGGAGGAAGTGCGGCGTCAGTTCCGCGAAATCCCCGGCATCATGGAGGGCACCGGCAAGCCGCAGTACGACAAGGCCGTGGACATGCTGACCAAGTCGGCGATCAAGGAGATGATCCTGCCGTCGCTGCTGCCGGTCGCCGTGCCGATCGTGGTGGGCCTGCTGCTCGGCCCGAAGGCGCTGGGCGGCCTGCTGATCGGCACGATCGTGACGGGCCTGTTCGTCGCGATCTCGATGACCACCGGCGGCGGCGCCTGGGACAACGCCAAGAAGTACATCGAGGACGGGCACCACGGCGGCAAGGGTTCCGAGGCGCACAAGGCCGCGGTGACCGGCGATACCGTCGGCGATCCCTACAAGGACACGGCGGGCCCGGCGATCAATCCGCTGATCAAGATCATCAACATCGTGGCACTGCTGCTGGTGCCGCTGCTGCACGTTTGATCGAGAGTGGTTTCGGAAACAAGAAAACGGCGGCCTCTGGCCGCCGTTTTCGTTTCGGAGATGTCGCTTCCGACGGATCGCGTCTTGCTTCAATACAACGGTGTTCCGGCATCGTAGGCATCGACGAACGCCTGCCAGTCGAGATCCGCCTGCGCGGCATAGTCGAACGCGAACGCGACCAGTTCCGCCTTCAAACCGCTGACGCTGGTGATCGCATCGGTGACCTGCTTGTCGATGCTGTAGCTGACGACGCTGCTGTCGTAATCCTGATCGGCCAGGGCATGCGCGGATGCCAGTGCCTGGCCGAGATAAGTCGCGGCAGTGTTCAACTTGTCGGCGCTGGTGAGCAGGGCCGGATCGAAATCTTCCTGATACGGCGATTTCTCGTGCACGTAGTACGGCCGGCCGGCGACGGTCGTGTAGCCGATCAGCACGTCGGCCTTGATGAGCTGGGCCTTGGCGGTGCGCGCCACGCGATTGCCTTCGTTATCGTCGTATGCGGAAGCTGGCAGACGGCCGTTGGCCGCCGTGGCAACGGTACTGGCCGCTTCCTGTTTCCATTCCAGGATGACATCGTCACTCGTGCTCGTCGAAGGCCCTTCCACGAGCACGTAATAACGCAGCTTGCCGAGACTGCCGACGCCGGAATCGAGCTTTTGATGTATGTCCTTTACCGCGTAAAAATTCGCCGCATAGCGCTTCGAGGATGCAATCGAATTGATATAGGCGCCGGCGGCTCCGCCGATATCGCTGTAGGTCTGCGCGGACACGCTCACCAGATTGGACAGATTCTGGAACACGCGCCGGCTGCCGCTGAGCATCGTGTATTTCGACAGTAGACCGGAACGGGATTTGCCATCGGCATCGGCGATGGTGTCGTCGACCACGCCGGTGGTGTTGCCCTTCACCAGTTCGAAACTCAGTTCGGCGCTGCTGCCCTTGAACTCCGACATCTTGCTGGCGTAAGCACCGATCATGGTGTTGATGGCCGTGGTGATCGCACTGTCGCTCAGGCCGTTCTCGCGGCCGGCCAGCACCATGCTGGCGGCCAGGCGGCGCAGGTCCCACACGTATTGGCCGAGATAGCCTTCGTCGTGATCGGCCGCCTTGAACACGGCCGTGCCATCGGCATTGCGCGAGGCATCGAAATTGCCGAGATGCGCGTCGCCGCCGATCCATGTGTATCCGCTCTGCGCCGTGGCGTAGGCGGAGGCCGGCCGGGTCAGCATGTCCTCATAGAAGAGGTGGGCGGTGCCGCGATAGAACGCGTACGGACTGAGCGCCATCTTCGCCATCTTGGCGTCCAGCTCGTTGGCGGCCGTTGCGGCATAGGGATGGTTGTAGGCGTAGACCTGCTGGATCACCCAGCTATCGCGGGCGGTGGCGGCCGATGCGGCGGTCGCGAAACCGCCGGCGAGCATGCCGGCCAGAAGCAAGGCGGGAACCGGGAAACGAGCCATCGTAAGCGCACCTGTCATCGGAAACGCACACTGCGACAGGCCAAGATGGCGAATGTATTAAAGCCACATGACAAATCACGCAGGCGCAAAACGAGGTTTGCGCGAAACCGCAAACCCGACCGCTATCGCACGCCGATCCGATTGCCGCGCTTATTTCTCGAACGACGCCGAGGTCACGTCGAACCAAGACGTGCACAGCACCTGCTGGGACTCGGCGACGGCGAACGACGCCGTCCACACCGATTCACCCTCGATGGCCTGGAAATCCGTTGACGAGAACGGCGCCACCCCCAGACACCAGCGCAGACGCTTGGGCGCGTTTTCCACGGGCAAGGCGAACTCAAACTCGCCCGTCAGCGAAGCACTAGATTCGACGCGCGCGGCCAGCGGCGTCGGCGGCACGGTCGGCGCCGGCTGCGGCAACGGCAAGGCAAGATGGCTGAGCGTGACATCGTCGCCCTCGACGGCGAACAGCGGCGCGGCGATCTCGCCCTGCACGAGCTGCTTGGTCATCACCGCATGGCGATTGCCGCGATCGAATACCATCAGCGGCGTCTTGCTTTCGTTATGCAGGCGATAGCGCACATGCAGCGCGCGTGCGGAAGCGGCGTACTCGAACGTGGCCTCGAGGCTGGCGCCCTCGCCGCTCACCACCGTCTGGCTTGCGTCGGCTGACATCGTGGCTCCGTCTGACTTGGAATCCGGTGTGGTGCTCTGTTGCGCGAACGCCGGCTGCGCAAGGCCAATGGCGAGCGTCAGGATCGCGGCGTGGCGCAATCCGTTTATGTTGATGGGACACATTGTATTCATGCGATGCATGCAGGTGATTCTCCAATAAAAAGAGCGGTGCATGTTGACCATGCACCGCCCCGGTCCCGCTCCCCTGGTCAAACAACGGTTGTGCTTACAGCGTGTAGCTCGGGCGCAGCTCCAGCCCCAGCTCCGTGCGCATGCCGTTCTCGGTCAGCGCATCGGGGTTGTGGGTGGTGGCCGGCGTGTTCGGATTGCCGTCGAAATCGAAGGGCTTGGCACTGGTCTCCAGTCCCACGGCCTGACGCTCGGCATTCGGCACCTGTCCGTTGTCCGGACCCTCGCCGCGATACGTGCCCGGCTGGAAGGTGCCGTTGACGCCGTTATAGGCGTGCGACATCTCGTGGTAGAGCACCACCACCGGCGCCGGGAACTCGTTCATATGGAACGAGGGGTTGTAGCTGATCTGCACGTCCGAGCCTTGCCCGGCCTTGCCGTTGCTGATCTCGGCGTTGCCGCGGCCCAGCGTCTGCGCGTAGCCGTTCTGCTCGTTGGCCAGCTCGCGGATGGTGACGGTATTGCCGTTGGCGGCGGCCTTGTCGAATTCGGCCAGCATCTGCTGTCCGTTCGGCGAGCTGCGCAGGAAGTCGATCTCCGCTTCGACGCGCTGGCGGAAGGCATCGGAACCCTCGACCTTGACGCCCTGCGTGCCCAGCTTGGCGTTGAGTTCGACATTGACCACGACCTGGCCGTTGTCGCGCTGGCCCTGGGCGAAGTTGATGATGTCGGTGGCCTTTTGCGCGTAGACCTTGTCGTTGGTGGTGGCGCCCTCGACGGTGTCGGTGCCCTCGCCGGTGTAGAAGCGGCTGCCGTCGGTCCCTGCGCGCAAGGTGTCGTTGCCCTGGCCGCCGGACAGGATGTTCTTGCCCTGGCCGCCGTCGAGGCTGTCGGCGCCCCTGCCGCCTTCGATGAAGTCGACGCCGTCGGCGCCGGCCAGCGTGTCGTCGCCGTCGCCGCCGTAGACCACGTCGTTGCCGGCACCGGCATCGACCTTGTCGTTGCCCGTGTTGCCGAACACGTCGTCGCGGCCCGCGCCGGTGCTGATGGTGTCGTTGCCGGCACCCGCATCGATGCGATCCTCGCCCGCGCCGGTGGTGATGGTGTCGTCACCGTCGCCGCTGTCGACCACGATATTGACCTTCACGTTCGGCGCGACATTGATGACGTCGTTGCCGGCGCCGGTGCGCAAGGTCAGTTCCTGGCCCTGGGCCAGGCGGGTTTCGTATTTCTCGCCGTTGACGGACACATCGAGCGTGCCGTCGTCGCGCTGGGTGACCTGGACATCGTCGTTGCCGGTGCCCTGGGTGGTCACCACGAGCTGGTTGCTGCTGACGTAGGTCCGGCCGAGGCCGGCGTCGGCGAGGGTCTGCTCGCGGGTGATCTGGGCCTGCTGGCCCTGCGCCAGCTGCGCGGTCCTGATTTCCTTGCCATCGGGCGTCTGCCCGGAAGGCAGACGGGTGCCGGTGGCGCCGCCGTCGATCGCGATCGCGTCGCCGGTGGCCGCCTTCGGTTCCTGCGGGGTCGTCTCGGGTGCCGTCAGGGTCGGATTACCGCTCAGGGCATCCTGCTGGGCCGGGTTGTCCCAGTATCCGTTGGCCTTGGTCTCCGGTGGCGGCGGGGGAGGCGGCGGTGGCGGTGGGGGCGGCGGTGGCAGATCGATGCTCATGGATCGGTATCCCCTTCTCTTGGGTCATCAGAATCGAATGAAGGTCTAGATATACGGACCCGTATGTACCCGGCCAAGCTGGGGCGTTCCCTAACTCGGGTTGACCCTATGTCGTGTAGACACGTGGATGCTGCGTTGCAGCAGGAGCCGGTAGAATGTGGCTCCTACGGGCTGGATGCTGTTGCCGTCCATGACGGCGCTCTCCAGCTTCGGAACCCCCGGCCCGGCCATCCATGGTCGGGCGTTCGGGACTAAACCAGTGCCGATAGGGCGCCGGTTTGGCCCCTCACCCCTTCCATCGATTCGGAGTCACCACGCAATGGGCCTGGACCACGTCCCCACCGGCAACAACCCGCCGGACGAAGTCAACGTCATCATCGAGATCCCCAAGGACGCCGAGCCGGTCAAGTACGAGGTCGACAAGGCCAGCGGTGCAATCTTCGTCGACCGCATCCTGTCCACGCCGATGCGCTATCCGTGCAATTACGGCTACGTCCCGCACACGCTGTGCGGCGACGGCGATCCGGCCGACGTGCTGGTGGTGCTGCCGCTGCCGCTGATCCCGGGTTCGGTGATCCGCGTGCGTCCGGTCGGCGTGCTGCGCATGAAGGACGAGGCCGGCAGTGACGAGAAGATTCTCGCCGTGCCCGTCAGCAAGGTGTTCGCCGGCTACGCCCACATCGAGGACATCCACCAGGTGACGCCGCACTGGCTGGAGCGCATCGGCCACTTCTTCGAGCACTACAAGGATCTCGAGAAGGGCAAGTGGGTGAAGCTCGACGGCTGGGGCGATGCCGCCGAGGCGAAGCAGATCCTGCTCGAATCGATCGAGCGCTACGGCACCTCGCCCGACAAGCCGCGCTTCTGAGGCCGAGACGGCACGCATGGGAACGTACAAGACGCGGAAAACCGAGAGCGCGCCCGACTGGCTCGACCAGGACGGCGTGAAGCTCTACACGATCTCCACGCACGGCGGTCCCGTCGATCAATCACCCTACCTGGAACGTCTCACCCGCATCAAGGCGGATCGGGCCATCGACTGGCCTTCCACGCCGGCCTTCGCGATCCTCCACGACGGCGCCAGCATGCGTTATCTGGTACTGGGCTGGTGGGGCAATGACAACGAGCTGTTCACCTCGGTGTCGGTAGAAACCGACACCGGCTGGGTGGAAGATTCCGCGCGCTTTTCGTTCTGCCTGTGGGACATGGAAGTGATGTGGTTCGAAAGGAATGCTTTCGTCGACACCCTCTATTGCGCCTCACCCGATCTCGCAAGTTATCGCGCGAGGCGTTTCTCGAACGCATAACAAGCGTCCCCAGCAAGCAGGAAGACACATGCTGCAACTCAGACCCACCTGCGAGCATTGCAACAAGCCATTGCCTCCGGATTCGTTGGAGGCGCGCATCTGCAGCTACGAGTGCACGTTCTGCGCCGATTGCGTCGATCACCTCCTCGGCGACATCTGCCCGAACTGCGGCGGCGGCTTCGCGCCCCGGCCGATCCGGCCGGCGAAGGATTGGAAAGACGGCAATTTTCTCGAAAAGAATCCGGCCAGCGCTGAAATACGGCATCGGCCAGTGGATCTGGCGGCGCACGCGCGGTTGCGTGAGGCTATCGGGACGCTTCCGCCGCACAAGCGCTGAAGCAAGTAAGAGTTATCACTTATCTTGTTCGATGGCTTTTCGATTGCCATCCTTGGCGCAGCGATATCGGTTTCGGAACGCCCTGCACAGCCGTCCATGGCCGGGCGTTCGTCCCCGCAGTCGATGCCGATAGGGCATCGGCTGAGAGCGGCTCCTCTCCCTAGGGTTTCCACCAATGTTGCGGTGGAACGACACGCACTAGGCTTTGCGTCGACTCCACCGGGAACGCAGCCGATGTCCGTTTCGTCCGTCTCCGCCGCCACCTGGTCGCCGGCTTACGATCTGTACAACGCACAGCCGGCCACGCCTGTCGCCCAGCCCGAACCGCCGGTTCCTCTCGATCAGGTTCCTGGCGGCGGCCTGGAAGCACACGAACAGGCCGGCAGCCATCTGATCGAACGGCACGTCGGCAAGACCGAGCAGGACCTGCTCGATCGTCTGGAACGCGAGAACATCAGCGCCTCGTCGAGCTTCCGCGATCTGCCCTCGGCCGAACATTTCGTCGCCGCGACCATTGCCGAGAACCAGGACAAGATCGACGCCTGGGTGGACGGCAAGGGCGGCAACCGTCTCGTGCTGAGCGAGAGCTTCGACGCCGAAACCGGCATCTCGATCAAGCGCGGCGATACGGAAGCCACCGACGTACATTCGGTGAAGATCGTGCTGGAACGTTCGGACAAGCTCGGAATCGGCTATAGAATCGTGACCGGCTATCCGACCACGCCCTGATCGCGAAGCCGGGCCCAATCCGGCCTTTGACCAGCCGGCTTCGAACGAGCACCGCCGAATGAGCACCCGCTTCCAATGAGCAATTACCCAGCGCTGGAAAACTTTCTCGCCGCCTATTTCCACCAGGACTGGCGCATGGAGCACGAGACGCCCGGTGCGGTGGTCGCCTATTACCTCGACAACGAGGACGCGGAACAGGTCGCCGAAGTACGCGACGACCTCGCCCGCCTGTCCGCGCGCGACCTCGACGAAACCGCCCTCGCGCAGCTGCTGCGCGAACTCGGCAGCGAATACGACCCGACCCTCGACGGCGCCACCTGGCGCGACTGGCTCGCCGGGTTGCGTGCCGATTTTGGTTGATCAGCTTCAGTTGATCAGCCCTCAGGCCATCCGGAGCTCGTGATCCGGATTAGCGCTTGCCTCCACGCAGCAAGCCCGCCAGACGCGCCACCACTACGGCCAGATACATCACGCCGTTCCACTGCGCGACAATGATCACGATGCGCGAAAGCGGCGTCATCGGCAGGATGTCGCCAAGACCGGTGGCGGAGAAGTTGGTGCCGCTCAGGAACAGCAATTCCACCCAGGTGCGCACCGGTTGCGCGTTCTGCAGCGGCGCGGAGAACGCATTCGGCTGGAACAGCTGGCACGCCATGAACACCCAGGCATAGGCCTCGACGAACAGCATGAAGGTGGCGCCGGCCGCCCACATCTCGTCGGTCGTGGTCTGCTCGTCGCTCATCATGTAGGCGATCATCGACACCGCCGCGTAGAAGAACGCCGCGGCGTAGCCGACGCTGCCGATCACACCCAGCACGAAGCCGCCGGTCGCCTGATGCAGCGCCCACGCGATGATGCCCACCGCCGCCAGCGTGCCCGCGATCCAGCCCGGACGCGGCGAGCGATGCACCATCCATACCGCCACTGACAGCACAGCGGCGCTGACCGCCGTGGAAGCCACCTGCCCCACGGCGTGATCGCCGATGAACGGATACGACAGCAGCGCCAGCAGCTGCACCACCAGCAGCGCCATCGACGGCGAGCGACGCAGCCGCACCAGGGCGCGCATCAGCTGCATCGCCGACTCCTCCACCGCAAAGCTTGTGAACGACTGCCCGCGGCAGCCGTCACTTCTTCACCGGCGTGACGGGTTCGTTGGACCCGGCGCGATAGGGATAGCGCAGGAAGATCTCGCTGATCGCGCGATCCACGTCCTGCGCACGCTCCTGCGGCGGCTTGCGGGTAACGCGACCGATCGCATCGCCCGTCCACACCAGGCGGTTGCGCGCGGAGTCGACCAGATCGACGGTGAGCGTGCCCTCGCGGTACTGGGTCACCTGCGTTTCGTCGTACCAGAACGGCACCGCGAAATACGAACGGCGGCGATAGCTGTAGAAATACTGGAAGTCGGTGCGCGGCGTGGTCCAGACATCGGTCTTCTCGCGCACGATGCCCTGGAAGTTCACGCGCAGGTCGGGCGATTTCTCGTCGTAGCTGTAACCGCGCGCTTCCATCTCGCGGCGCACGTCGGCCTTGATGCGATCGGTGAGGAAGGTGGAATAGCCCGTCTCCTCCATCGCGATCGGCTGGTAGAACGCCCAGGTCTTGTAGCGGGAGAAATCCGCCTCCGGATCGTAATCGGTGCGGACGGTGGGGCCGGTGGCGCAGCCGGCCAAGAGGGCGACCGCGCAGACCGCCAGCAGCCACTTCAGGATGTGATGCGACTTCGTCATGGACGGTCTCCGTCTGGATTTGGAGCGCACGCTAGCACGCCGCCCGAGGGGATCGATTAACGCCATAGATATGACATGGCGCCGGGCATCCGGCCAGTCCATCGCATGGGGTGCCGGTCACTCCCGGCACACCTGCCCGCCCGTACCCACCCTCTCCCGCTTCGCGGGAGAAGGGCTTGCTCCTTACTCGACGCGATATACCTCGGCGCCGGCGGCGCGGAACTCCGCCGACTTCTCCGCCATCCCCGAGGTCAACGCGGCCTGCTCGTCCACCCCGTGCTCGGCGGCATAGTCGCGCACGTCCTGCGTGATCTTCATCGAACAGAAATGCGGGCCGCACATCGAGCAGAAGTGCGCGAGCTTGTGCGCGTCCTTCGGCAAGGTCTCGTCGTGGAATTCCTTCGCCTTCTCCGGATCGAGACCGAGGTGGAACTGGTCCTCCCACCGGAATTCGAAGCGCGCCTTCGACAGCGCGTTGTCGCGCACCTGCGCGCCGGGATGGCCCTTGGCCAGATCGGCCGCATGCGCGGCAATCTTGTAGGCCATGATGCCGTCGCGCACGTCCTGGCGATTGGGCAGGCCGAGATGCTCCTTCGGCGTCACATAGCAGAGCATCGCCGTGCCGTACCAGCCGATCATCGCCGCGCCGATCGCCGAGGTGATGTGGTCGTAGCCCGGCGCGATGTCGGTGGTCAGCGGCCCGAGCGTGTAGAACGGCGCCTCGCCGCATTCGGCCAGCTGCTTGTCCATGTTCTCCTTGATCAGCTGCATCGGCACGTGGCCGGGGCCTTCGATCATGGTCTGCACGTCGTGCTTCCACGCGATCTTGGTCAGCTCGCCCAGTGTTTCCAGTTCACCGAACTGCGCGGCGTCGTTGGCATCGGCGATGCAGCCCGGACGCAGGCCATCGCCGAGCGAGAAAGCCACGTCGTAGGCCTTCATGATTTCGCAGATGTCCTCGAAGTGCGTGTAGAGGAAATTTTCCTTGTGATGCGCCAGGCACCACTTGGCGAGAATCGAACCGCCACGCGAGACGATGCCGGTGACGCGCTTCGCGGTCAGCGGCACGTAGCGCAGCAGCACGCCGGCATGGATGGTGAAGTAATCCACGCCCTGCTCCGCCTGCTCGATCAGCGTGTCGCGGAAGATCTCCCAGGTCAGTTCCTCGGCGCGGCCGTCGACCTTCTCCAGCGCCTGATAGATCGGCACCGTGCCGATCGGCACCGGCGAGTTGCGGATGATCCACTCGCGCGTCTCGTGGATGTGCTTGCCGGTGGACAGGTCCATCACCGTGTCGCCGCCCCAGCGGATCGCCCAGACCAGCTTCTCCACTTCTTCGGCGATACCGGAACTGACGGCGCTGTTGCCGATGTTCGCGTTGATCTTGGTGAGGAAGTTGCGGCCGATGATCATCGGCTCGCTTTCCGGATGGTTGATGTTGTTGGGCAGGATGGCGCGGCCGCGCGCGATCTCGTCGCGCACGAATTCCGGCGTGATCAGCGTCTGGATGCTGGCGCCGAAGGACTGGCCCGGATGCTGCGCCAGCAATCCCGCGTCGCGCACCCCTGCTTCACGCAGCATGTCCAGGCGCTGGTTCTCGCGGATCGCGACGAACTCCATCTCCGGCGTGACGATGCCGCGCTTGGCGTAATGCATCTGGCTGACATTGGCGCCGGCCTTGGCGCGGCGCGGTAGCCTGCGATTCGGGAAACGCACCGCGGCGAGCTTGGCGTCGTGCTCGCGGTCACGGCCGAATTCGGAACTCAGCTGCGGCAGCGCCTCGGTGTCGCCGCGCGCCTCGATCCATCCGGCGCGCAGCGGCGCCAGGCCCGAGGCGAGATCGATGTGGATGTCCGGATCGGTGTACGGGCCGGAGGTGTCGTACACGGTGATCGGGGGATTGTCCTCGCCGCCGAACATCGTCGGCGTGCGCGTCAGCGCGATCTCGCGCATGGGCACGCGCAGGTCGGCTTGCGAGCCTTGCACGAAAATCTTGCGCGAACCGGGGATCGGCCGGGTCACGGATTCGGAAAGCTGCTCGGTCTGCTGCAGCAGCGTGGAGGAAGGTACGGCATTCATGAACTTTCGCCCTGGCTTTATGGAAAGTCCGCACAAGGATGTGCGGGCTCTTGCGAAGAGACTCGCATAACAATCTGCGAGCCGGGACGAAACGGAGCCGCATGCGCACAATGCTCCTGTCGGAACCTGGCGCCTTGCGAAGCTTCCCTACGCCGGTGTCAGCCGGATCAGGTTCGAAGGGACTGTCTCAACCACATCGCGTGGTACCCCCGCTTCGCCCCACATTGAACCACGTTGCCGCCCCGGCGCCAACCTCACCGGGGACGGTCTCGCGATGCTGCGTTCTGATATTGGGCGACGCGCTACTTTCCCGCCGGCCGGGCGCATACTTACCTATACGGTGCGCTTACAAAAACGAAAGTATCTTGCCGCGGATGGTTGAACACCTGAGCCAGGACGATCCCCCCGTCTACGATCTCCTCATCGTCGGTGGTGGCATCAATGGCACCGCCATCGCTCGCGACGCCGCCGGCCGCGGCCTGTCGGTCCTGCTCTGCGAAGGCGACGACATCGCCTCGCACACCTCCAGCGCCAGCACCAAGCTGATCCACGGCGGCCTGCGCTATCTCGAACAATTCGAGTTCGCCCTGGTCGGCAAGGCCCTGGCCGAACGCAAGCGACTGCTGCGCGCCGCGCCGCACATCATCTGGCCGCTGCGCTTCGTGCTTCCGCACCAGCCGCATCTGCGGCCGGTGTGGATGATCCGCATCGGCCTGTTCCTCTACGACCGCCTCGGCGGCCGACGCGGGCGCGGCCTGCCGGGCTCGCGTTCGATCAACCTGCGCAAGCACGTCGCCGGCCGGCCGCTGCAGGACGCCTTCGTGCGCGGCTTCGTCTATTCCGACGCCTGGGTGCAGGACGCGCGGCTGGCCGTTCTCAACGCGATGGATGCCGCCGAACGCGGCGCGCGCATCCTCACCCGCACGCGCTGCCTGTCGGCCCGGCGTGAACACGATGGGTGGACGGCGGAGCTTCGCCTCCCCGACGGGAGCACGCAGCCGGTGCGCGGGCGTGCGCTAGTCAATGCCACCGGGCCGTGGGCAGCGCATTTCCTTGACGACATCGCGCGCGTGCAACACCGGCACAACCTGCGGTTGATCAAGGGCAGCCACATCGTCGTGCCGAAGATGTTCGCGCACGATCACGCCTACATCTTCCAGCAGCCGGACCGGCGCATCGTGTTCGCGATCCCCTACGAACGCGACTTCACCCTGATCGGCACCACCGACGTCGAATACAACGACGACCCCGCCGCACCGCGCATCGCCGACGACGAGACCGCGTATCTGTGCGAAGCCGCCTCGCGCTACTTCAGGCAGACGCTGAAACCGCAGGACGTGGTCTGGAGTTACAGCGGCGTGCGTCCGCTACTGGACGATGAAAGCGGCTCGGCATCGGAAATCACCCGCGATTACCTGCTCGCGCTCGATCGCGAAGGCGCACCACTGCTCAACGTGTTCGGCGGCAAGATCACCACCGCGCGCAAACTGGCGGAAGAAGCCCTCGACACGTTGCAGCCGGCGCTCGGCCACACCCAACCGGCCTGGACCGGCGATGCCCCACTGCCCGGCGGCGACCTGCCCAACAGCGACTTCACCGCCTTCCACGAGGAATTCGCACGCCGCCGGAAATGGCTGCCGGACGCGCTGGCACTGCGTCTGTGCCGCAATTACGGCACGCGCGCGCTGCGCATCGTCGGCTATGCCTCGCGCCTGGAAGATCTCGGCGCGCACTTCGGCAGCGACCTCTACGCGGCAGAAGTGGACTACCTGATCGAAGCCGAGTGGGCGCGCACCGTCGAGGACATCCTCTGGCGGCGCTCGAAACTCGGCCTGCATGTCGACCGTACCGGCATCGAACGCCTGCAGACGTACCTGCAAGAACAAATAAGAAAATAGAAACTGCTTCTTGAAACCCCGCACACGACGTGCGGTGTCTCGCGGAGGGATCCGCACGGGAGGACAACATGGCATCACCCGGCTTGCAGTACCTCAGCGAGTTCGTCGCCACGGCGGTCTTGATCCTGCTCGGCGACGGCGTTGTCGCCGGCGTGCTGCTCGGTCGATCGAAGGCGGCGAACGCCGGCTGGAGTGTCATCACCTGGGCCTGGGGCCTGGCGGTACTGATGGGCATCTTCATTGCCGGCCCGATCAGCGGCGCGATCATGAACCCGGCTCTGACCATCGCGCTCGCCTCGATCGACAAGCTCTCCTGGGATCTCGTCCCCGGCTTCATCGCCGCGCAAATGGGCGGCGCGTTCGCCGGCGCCGTGCTGGTGTATCTCACCTACCTCGCGCACTGGCGCGACACCGACGATCCCGCGCTCAAGCTCGGCGTGTTCTGCACCGCGCCGGCCATCCGCAACCTGCCCGCCAACGTGCTTACCGAGATCATCGGCACCTTCGTGCTGGTGTTCGTCGTGCTCGCCGTCGGCACCAACACGCTGGCGCCGGGACTCGGGCCGCTCGGCGTCGGCCTGCTGGTCGTGGTAATCGGCATGTCGCTGGGCGGACCAACCGGCTATGCGATCAATCCGGCGCGCGACCTCGGCCCGCGCATCGCGCATGCGCTGCTGCCGATCCCCGGCAAGGGCGGCTCCGACTGGGGCTACGCCTGGGTGCCGGTGATCGGCCCGATCATTGGTGCGCTGCTCGGTGCGCTGCTGTTCAAGGTCATGTACACCTGATTTCATGATTTCCATCGTCGTTCCCGCACAACGGAACGACCCGCAAGCGGAGACACTCGTGGACAAACCCTACATCCTCGCTATCGACCAGGGCACCACCAGCTCGCGCGCGATCCTGTTCGATCACAGCGGCTCGATCGTCGGCGTCGCGCAACGCGAATTCGAACAGATCTTCCCGCGCCCCGGCTGGGTGGAGCACAACCCGCGCGAGATCCTCGCCAGCGTGCAGACCACCGCGATCGAGGTGCTGACCAAGGCGCAGATCAGCCCCGAGCAGGTCGCGGGCATCGGCATCACCAATCAGCGCGAGACCACGGTGGTCTGGGACAAGAACACCGGACAGGCGATCCACAACGCCATCGTCTGGCAATCGCGCCAGACCGCCGGCATCTGCGACCAATTGAAAGCGGATGGCTACGAGGACCTGGTGCGCGAGCGCACCGGCCTGCTCATCGACGCCTATTTCTCCGGCACCAAGGTCAAGTGGATCCTCGACCACGTCGAGGGCGCGCGTGAACGCGCTGCGCGCGGCGAGCTGCTGTTCGGCACCATCGATAGCTGGCTGATCTGGAACCTGTCGGAAAACAAGACCCACGTCACCGACTACACCAACGCCTCGCGCACACTGATGTACGACATCCACAAGCGGCAGTGGGACCCGGAATTGCTGCGCATGCTCGACGTGCCCGAAGCGATGTTGCCCGAGGTGCGCTCCAGCAGCGAGGTCTACGCACGCACCGGCTCGCGCCATTTCTTCGCCAACGGCATTCCGATCTGCGGCGTCGCCGGCGATCAGCAGGCGGCGCTGTTCGGCCAGGCCTGCTTCGAACAGGGCATGGCCAAGAACACCTACGGCACCGGCTGCTTCCTGCTGATGAACACCGGCGAGAAAGCGGTGCGCTCGAAGAACGGGCTGCTCACCACCATCGCCTGGGGCCTGGACGGCAAGGTGGAATACGCGCTGGAAGGCGCGATCTTCGTCGCCGGCTCGGCGGTGCAATGGTTGCGCGACGGTCTGCGCATGATCGGCAAGTCCGGCGACTCCGAGGACTACGCCGAACGCGCGCGCGGCAACGAAGGCGTGTACTTCGTCCCGGCATTCGTCGGCCTCGGCGCGCCGTACTGGCGCAGTGACGTGCGCGGCGCGATGTTCGGCCTCACCCGCGGCACCAGCAAGGAACATTTCATCCGCGCCGTGATCGAATCGATGGCCTACCAGACCCGCGACGTGCTCGATGCGATGCAGAGCGACGCGAATATCAAGCTGGCCGGCCTGCGCGCCGATGGCGGCGCGATCGCCAACGATTTCCTCGGCCAGTTCCAGAGCGATATCTTGAACATCGCGGTGGAACGGCCGCGCGTCAGCGAAACGACCGCGCTCGGCGCCGCCTATCTGGCCGGACTCGCGGTCGGCTTCTGGGAAAACCGCGAGCAGATCGCGCAGCAATGGCAGGTGGATCGAAAGTTCGAGCCGCGGATGATCGAAACCGAACGCGAATCGCTCTACGCCGGCTGGCAGCGCGCGGTCGAAGCCACACTCAGCTTCCGCGTCGAGCATAGTTGAGTGGAATCGGCGGCTGCGACAGAGCCGCCGAGCTTCACGAAACGAGCATTTGCCAGAGACTCGTCATCGTCTTCTTTCCGATCATCGGAAGAATCCTGGTTCGCATCTCTGTCATCAAGATGAATTCGATTCCGAAGCATTAGCTTTCTTCGCTTTCTTCGCGCTGCGTACACACCGCATGCGTCGGAATGCATGACAGCAACATTGCATTCCGCAACAACAAGAAGAAAACACGCTGTATGAAACATCCCCCGATACTCCGGCTCGCCCTGCTAGCCGTTTGCAGTTCTTTCATTCTCGCGAGCGTCGCCAACGCCCAGGAAGCCCCCAGATCGGGCAAGGATTGGCTGTTCGGCGACTGGAACGGCAAGCGCACCGAACTGCAGGAAAAAGGCATCACGTTCAACTTCGGCCACGTCGCTGAATTCGCCACCAACACCAGCGGCGGCGAACAAGAACTCAGCCGCTACACCGATCAATGGACGCTCGGCGCCACGCTTGATCTCGGCAAGCTCTGGGGCATCCCCAACGCAACGTTCCGCATCAACATCACCGATCGCAACGGCGACAACCTCAGCGACGACGCCGGCCTCGGCACCCTGCAGCAGGTGCAGGAAGTCTACGGACGCGGCCAGACCTGGCGCTGGACCGAGGTTTACTACCAGCAGACCTACGCCAACGACAAACTCGATTGGAAGATCGGCCGGCTCCCGGTCGGCGAGGATTTCGCCAGCTTCTCCTGCGATTTCATGAACCTCAGTTTCTGCGGCTCCAGCCCCGGCAACATCGGCTCCGGCAGCTACTGGTACAACTGGCCGGTCAGCCAGTGGGCGACGCGGCTGAAGTTCAACTTCGGCGATCAAGGCTACGTGCAGGTCGGCGCGTATCAGCTCAATCCCGGCTATCTGCGCAAGGGCAACGAAGCGCGCTTCGACAGCCCCGAAGGCACCATCGGCACCTTGTATCCGCTGGAAGCGGCCTGGACGCCGAAGTTCGGCGCGCGGGCCCTGGCCGGCAGCTACAAATTCGGCGTGTGGTACGCGGATGCCGAACTCGACGATGTGCTGCTCGACACCGATGGCAACGCGCTCTCCGTCAGCGGCGGCAACCCTCTACGGCGCAGCAGCGGCTACGGCGGTTATTTCATGGCACAGCAGACCGTGTTCCATCCCGATGGCGATGACGGACATCGCGGCCTGGACCTGTTCTTCCACTACGCGCAGGCCGATCGTCGCACCGCGGCGTTCGATCGCCAGCTCAGGCTCGGCCTGTTCTACAACGGCCCCTTCGCCAGCCGGCCCGATGACGAGATCGGCTTCGCCGTCGCCAGCAATCGCGTCAACGATCGCGCCCGCACCGGTGTCGCACTCGCCAACGCGGCCGGGCTGCCGGTGCGTCCGCTGCCGCATACCGAATACGTCGGCGAGCTGTTCTACGGCGTGCAGCTGACGCCTTTCCTCGCGCTGCGACCGAACATCCAGTACATCCGCGACGCCGGCGGCATCAACAGCGCGAAGGACATCTGGGTCGTCGGCATGAAGACCTCGTTGGCCTTCTGATTCTGATCACGCTTTGAGTTAGCGGGGGGTCCGCAGCCGGAGACGCCGTCAGGCGTCTTCCGGCACCTTCACCCGGAACCAGGCCGCGTACAGCGCCGGCAGGAACAGCAGCGTCAGCAGCGTCGCCACCAGCAGACCGCCCATGATCGCCACCGCCATCGGCCCGAAGAAGGCGCTGCGCGAGAGCGGGATCATCGCCAGGATCGCCGCCAGCGCGGTCAGCACGATCGGACGGAAGCGCCGCACCGTCGCGTCGACGATCGCGCGCCACGGCTCGTGGCCATCGCGGCGGTCTTGTTCGATCTGATCGACCAGGATCACCGAGTTGCGCATGATCATGCCGGCCAGCGCGATCGTGCCGAGCATGGCCACGAAACCGAACGGCACGCGGAACACCAGCAGAAAGAGTGTCACGCCGATCAACCCGAGCGGCGCGGTCAGCAGCACCATGAAGCTGCGCGAGAAGCTGCGCAGCTGCAGCATCAACAGCGTGAACACCACGAACACGAACAGCGGCACGCCGGCATTGATCGATTTCTGTCCGCGCCCGGAGTCCTCGACGCTGCCGCCGATCTCGATCGAATAACCGTACGGCAGCGTCGCGCGCAGCCCGTCCAGCGTCGGCGAAATCTGTCCGGCCACCGTCGCCGGCTGGGTGCCGTCGTAGATGTCGGCGCGCACGGTCATGGTGGGCTTACGATCGCGATGCCAGATGATGCCTTCTTCGAAGCCGTAATCGAGCGTGGCGATCTGGGTGAGCGGAACGCTGCGGCCATTCGAGGTTGGTACCGACAGGCTGCCGAGCATGTCCAGCTGGATGCGTTCGACATCCGGACCACGCACCAGGATTTCGATCAGACGATTGCCTTCCCGGTACGTGCTGACATGCGAACCCGACAACGAGCTGGACAGGAACTGCGACAACTGCGCCGAACTAACGCCGAGCGCGCGTGCCCGCTCCTGATCGACGTGCAGCGAAACCAGCTTGCCCGGCTCGTCCCAGTCGAGATTGACGTTGGTGACGTGCGGATTGGTGCGCATCTTCTCGCGCACCTGATAGGCGATCTTGCGCACCTGATCGATGTGCTCGCCGGAGACGCGAAACTGCACTGGATAACCGACCGGCGGACCATTCTCCAGACGCGTGACGCGCAACTGCAGCTCGGGGAAGCGCGCCGCCACGTCGCGGATGATCCAGCCGCGGATCGCCTCGCGCGCCTTCAGATCCTTCGGCACCAGCACGAACTGGGCGAAGTTCGCCGCCGGCAATTGCTGATCGAGCGGCAGGTAGAAGCGCGGCGAACCGGTGCCGATGTAGGACACGTAATTTTCGAGATCGGGCCGCTGCTTCAACATCGCCTCGAACCGCTCGGCCTGTTCGGCGGTGGCGCGTAGCGAACTGCCTTCGGCCAGCTCCATGTCCACCATCAACTCCGGCCGCGTCGAGTCCGGGAAGAACTGCTGCGGCACGAAGCGGAACAGGAACAGCGAGCCGAGGAACGCCGCGACGGTCACGATGATGACGAAACGGCGATGGCGCACGCACCAGGTCACCCAGCCGCGGAATCGCACGTAGAACTTGCTCGCGTACGGATCGTGATCGTGGCCGTCGTGCGGCGCCGGCGTGATCATGTCGGCCAGCGCGACATGCCGCGCGCGCAGACGATCGGCCCAGCGCGAGCGCAGCGCATGCCAGCGCGCCGCCAGCGAACCCGGCTTCAGCGCCGCCGCGTGACCGTGGTCCGGCAGCAGCTTGTCGCCCAGGAACGGAATGAACATCACCGCGGCGATCCACGACACCACCAGCGCGATCGTCACCACCTCGAACAACGAGCGTGTGTACTCGCCTGTGCTCGACGCGGCGGTCGCGATCGGCAGGAAGCCCGCCGCGGTAATCAGCGTGCCGGTCAGCATCGGGAAGGCGGTGCTGTCCCAGGCGAACGCGGCGGCGCGCAGGCGATCGAAGCCCTGCTCCATCTTGATCGCCATCATCTCCACCGCGATGATCGCGTCGTCCACCAGCAGGCCCAATGCGAGCACCAGCGCGCCCAACGAGATCTTGTGCAGGCCGACGCCGAAGAAATCCATCACCGCGAAGGTCATCGCCAGCACCAGCGGGATCGACACCGCCACCACCAGACCGGTGCGCAGGCCCAGCGAGAAGAAGCTCACCAGCAGCACGATGGCAACTGCCTCGGCCAGCACGCGCACGAACTCGCCGACGGATTCCTCCACCGCCGCAGGCTGGTCGGACACCTTGCGCAGCTGCATGCCGGCCGGCAGCGTTTCCTGCAGCTTGGCGAATTCCGTCTCCAGCGTCTTGCCGAGCTTGAGGATGTCGCCACCCTGACGCATCGACACGCCGATACCGATCGCGTCCTCGCCCATGAAGCGCATGCGCGGTTGCGGCGGATCGGAGAAGCCGCGCCGCACTTCGGCGACGTCGCCCAGGCGGAAGGTGCGATCGCCGACGCGGATCGGGAATTGGCGGATCTGGTCGACGGTCTTGAACTGGCCATCCACGCGCAGCGGCACGCGCGTGCTGCCGGTCTCGAAGAAACCGGCCGAGACCAGCGCGTTCTGTTGATCCAGCGCGTCCTGCACTGCCTGCATCGGTACGCCGAGCGTGGCGAGCTTGACGTTCGACAGCTCGATCCAGATCTTCTCGTCCTGCACGCCGATCAGTTCGATCTTGGCGACGTCGGGCTGATCCTGCAGCGCCAGTTGCACGCGGTCGGCGTAATCGCGCAGCACCGCGTAGTCGAAACCCTGGCCGGTGAGCGCGTAGATGTTGCCGAAGGTGTCGCCGAACTCGTCGTTGAAGAACGGGCCGATGACGTCGCTGGGCATCTCCGAGCGGATGTCGCCGATCTTCTTGCGCACCTGATACCACAGGGGTGCGATGTCCTTCGAGCGCATCGAATCCTTCGCGACGAACATCACCTGTGACTGGCCGGGGCGCGAGTACGAGCGGATGTACTCGTACTGGCCGGTCTCCATCAGCTTCTTCTCGATGCGCTCGGTGACCTCGCGCGAGACCTGCTCGGCGGTGGCGCCCGGCCACATCGTCTGCACCACCATCACCTTGAAGGTGAAGGCCGGGTCCTCGCTGCGGCCCAGCCGCAGATACGAGAACGCGCCGATGATGCCCATCACCAGCATCGCGTAGATGACCAGGCTGCGATGACGCAGCGCCCATTCGGAGAGATTGAAGCGCATGGCGGCGGTTACCGGACGACCGGACGGTTGTCGCGATCCACCGCCTGCACCTTCTGCCCGACGCGCAGCAGATGGCCGCCCGCGGCCACGACCCAGTCATCGGGTTTCAGGCCGCTGCGCACCGGCACGCGCTCCTGTCCGAACGGGCCGGTCTGCACGGGCTGCAATTTCAGCGTGTTGGTTTTGGGATCGACCACGAACACCGCGGTGCCATTGCCCGAACGCTGCACGGCCGCGAGCGGCACGCTCATGCCGCCGAGCGCGTCGTGCGGCAGATAGATGCGGGCACTCTGGCCGAGTTCGAGCGTGCCCGGCGGCGCATCGACGGTGACGCGCGCGGCATAGGTGCGCGAAGCGGCATCGGCGGCGGGCGCGACTTCGCGCACGCGTCCGGGCCAGCGCTTGCCCGGCTGCGACCACAACTCCACCTGCACTTCCTGGCCCGGCTTGAACGTGGCGATGGCGCCTTCCGACACCGCGAACGCCACTTCGCGCACGCCGTCGGCGGCGAGCGCGAACACTTGCTGTCCCGCGGCGACCACTTGTCCGGATTCGGCGCTGCGCGTGGCGATCACGCCCGCGCTCGGCGCGCGCAACTGACTGTAGGCGGCCTGGTTGCGGGCGACGAGCAGATTGGCGCGCGCTGAGTTGACCTGCTCCTGCGCGGCCTTGGCGGCGGCGTCCTGGGCATCGAGATTGGAGCGGCTGACCAGTTGATCCTTCGCCAATTTCTGGAAGCGCAGCTGATCGGCACGGGCGCGTCCGTATTCCGCCTCGGCCGCGACCAGCTGCGCCTGCGCGGCGCGTGCCTGGGCTTCGAGATCGCCCGGGTCGAGCACCGCCAGCACCTGCCCGGCATCGACGTGCGCGCCGACATCGACGCGGCGCTCGATCATCTTGCCGCCGACGCGGAACGACAGCGCGCTCTCCTCGCGCGCCCGCACTTCACCGGCGAAGGCCGAGACGCCGTCGACGGCGCCCGTGGGCCGCGTCACCAGCACGGGGCGTGGCGCTTCCTCCACCGCGGCACCGTTGCCGCAAGCGGAAAGCACCATCGGGAGAACGACGAGGGAAATCGTCGCGGCGATACGGGTCCGGCTGCGCATGGGGCGGGCCTCGGCGGCAATTAGTACACTTGCCGGTACTGTAAATTTATCAAACCGCTCAGTCCAGTTATTTCTTCACATTAACGTGACGGGCTTCCAGCGGGCGTCGGCTGTTGATCCAGCTTTGAGAACCCCCTTTCAATCTCACGCCATTCTGCGACACGAGTATCTCTGCAGGCCTCGCGAGGCGCGGCCAAGCCCTCTCCGCTTTGATGCGCTCGCACACTCCATGTTGCGATGCAGGGCTCGAAATGACAGTTAACGCCGCCCACGACCGGCGCGCAGCGTATCGATGCGGTGCTCCGGCGATCTACGACTCACGCAAGTGGGCCGGAGCCGACGGGCTCCGCGTTACGTAGCAACGTCGAAATTCGGAACCGGTTCGATCCCGGTAGCCAGGGAAAGCCGCGACCGAAATCATGTGCTTTTGAACCTCAAAAAGGAGAATAGGGTTATGCAACAGAATGACGACGTCGTGGCCGGCTGGCTCAGCGGTTCGGACAGCATCGACGGCCTCGAGAATCCGGCCGGTCCGCTCTACATCGAAGGCCGCGCGGCGGCCGAAGCAGCACTCGGCGGCACCGACATGCGCGCCACGCTGCGTGCGTGCGGCACGTTGGCCGGCGGCACCACCTGCAGCTTCGGCGGCGGTTGCGCCTGCTGCTGATCGGTTCTTGAGCTTCATCGAAACGACGCGCAGTCGCGGTCGACACCCGGCTGCGCGTTTTCGACGCATCTTCAACCGCCGCGGATCGTTCAGCGCATCCGCGCACGCCGAAAGGATTCCAGACACACGATGAGCGACATGGGATCGCCGGATGCCTTCGCCCGCATCATCGACCATTTCACCGCCTCCGCGCGCACGGCCCTCGCCGCGCGATTGGCCTCGTTGTCGGCGGCACTCACCGACGACGAAGCCGCCCTGATCCAGACCACGGCCGACGACGCGCTGCGCAACAACGCCCGCCTCAAGCTCAATCGCGTGCTGCTGCTGGAATTGCATGCGGCCAAGCGCGCGGGCGAGCTGAGCGCCGAGGACGATGCCGGCCGCTTCGCCGAGTTCGTCGAGCGCGCCGTGCAACCGCGGTTCGCGGAACATCTGGACCGCCGTTATCCGCCGCTGCGCGAACGGCTGCAATGCGCGCTCGATCGGCAGCGCAAGGCGATCGAAGCGCTGGCGGAACGCCTCCTCGCGGACCGCGATCAGCTGGCGCCACTGCTCGGCAATCCCGCCGGACGCCTCACCGCCCTCTCGCTCGGCCAGGGCGATCTGCACGACGGCGGCCAGACTGTGGCACGTTTGACGCTGGAAGGCGGCACCGTGATGTACAAGCCGCGCTCGCTGCGCGTGGATGCCGTGCTGGATGGTTTCCTCGCGCATCTGTTCGGCGACGGCGCCGATCGCGTGCGCGTCCCCGCCGTGATCGATCGCGGCGCTTACGGCTGGACCGCGTTCGCACCGCACCGCTACTGCGAGAACGACGATGAACTGCGCACGTTCTATCGCGGTCTCGGCCACTGGCTCGCCGTGCTTCGCTTGCTCGGCGGCACGGACATCCACCTGGAAAACCTGATCGCCGTCGGCCCGGTGCCGGTGGTGATCGATGTCGAAAGCCTGTTCGAGATCGTGCCCGCGATGACGCCTTCCGAGTACGGCCAGGCTTACGACGCCGCGGTGATGCTGATCCGCAATTCGGTGCTGCGCACCGGCATCGTGCCGTTCCGCACCCAGGCGCTTGGATTCGAAGGCATCGATCTTTCCGCCGCCGGCGCGCTGCCGGACCAGCAGCCGCAGGTGAAAGCACCTACCATCGTCGATGCGGGCACGTTGCAGGCGCGGGTCAAGATTGTCGACGTCGACATGATCGCGGCGCAGAACCATCCCAGCCCGCGTCCCGACGTGTCGCAGTTCTGGGACGAGATCAGCGAAGGCTTCCTCGAAGTCACCGCGCGCCTGCGCGAGCTCGATGCCACCGGCAAGCTGATGCCGCTCATCGCGGCCTTCGAAGGCTGCCGTGTGCGCGAGATCCGCCGCACCACCCGCGCCTACGTGGAAATCGGCCGCATGTTGTGGCACCCGGCCTCGCTGCACAAGGAAGCCGAAGCGATCGAGCAGGCGCGCGATCTGTTTGTGCGCAACGCCGAGGCGATTCCCAATGCACCTTCGGCGCTGCAGGACATCCTGTCCGAGATCGATGATCTGCGTTACGGCGACGTCCCGATCTTCGTCGCACCACTGACACGCGAGCGCATCGACAAGGTGATTGCGGACTGGCGCGCGATGCGGATCGATCTGGAGGAACTGACGATCCGCAGCGCCCTCGTCGCCACCGATCTCAACCAGCGCATGCGCGATCGCGAAGAGGAACGCCGCGGCCAGCTGTACGCTGCCCGCAATCCGCATCACGATCGCCTCGACATGCGCCGTCGCAAGCTCGCGGCCGATGCGATCGAGCGCCTGCTGCGGCTGGCGGTGCGCGGCGACGACGGTTCGGCCACCTGGATCACGCCCGAGATCAGCCACCATGGCTGGCTGGTGCAACCGGTGCAGGCCGATGTCTATTTCGGACTCGGCGGCGTCGCCGTCACGCTGGCCGGCTACCTGCACGAAGTCGAGAATGGCCGTGCCGACGCGGTGGCCGGTGTCGAGGAAGCACTCGAAGGCGCGCTGCGGATGTTGCGCGCATTGGAGTCGCTCGACACGCCGGAAACGGTGGGAGGCTTCTCCGGCTATGCCTCGCAGGTGTGGACCTGGCTCACGCTGCACGACCTGCTGCGGCGCCCGGATCTGCTGGCGAACGCGGTCGCACGCGCGGAAGCGCTGGAACGCCGCGGTTTCGAGGACGATGAACGATTCGACATCATCGACGGCGCCGCCGGCGCCATCGTTCCATTGCTCGGCCTGGCCGAAGCGACCGGCGATGCGCGCTGGCACATGCTCGCGACACGCGCCGCGCATCGACTGGAAACAGCCGCGATCGTGGACGAACTCGGAGCGCGCTGGCCCACGACGGGCTCAGAAGAGCCTTCGCATGGATTCGCTCACGGCGCCACCGGCATCGCCTGGGCACTGGCCCGGCTGGTGTTGTCCGGCGTCGGCGATGCGGAGGAACGCGCACGCTGGCATGCGCTCTCCGAGGCCGCGTTCGCGTTCCAGGAATCGTTCTACGACGAAGCGCTCGGCAACTGGTTCGATGCGCGCGAGCAGGACGGAAGTTTCACCTTCCCGACCTGGTGCCACGGCAGCGTCGGCATCGGCCTGAGCGCGGCCGACCTGTACGCCCGCACGCGCGATGCACGCCATCTGCGCACGCTGCGCCGCGCGGTCATCGCCGCGCGTGGCAAATGGGGATCCAGCCATACGCTCTGTCACGGCGACATGTCGCTGCGCGAGCTGTTCGTGACCGCAGCCGAGTTGGATCCTGACGGATGCACGATCGATCCCGATGAGGCGACGGCGCAGATCGTCTCCGCCATCGAGGAGCATCGCGGCATGGTCGGCGGACTGACCCGCGCCGCTTTCACACCCGGCTTGATGACGGGACTGGCTGGCGCGATCCACGGCCTGAATCGAATGCATCCAGAATGCACGCTGGCTTCACCACTATTGCTGGAGCGTCGGCGCCAGGCGGCGTGAGCCCTCTCAGCACCGGCAGCCAACGCGAAGCGTTATCGACACTGCATGAAGAACATCGGCGCATCCCTGCGCCGTGTTCTTGTCGATGCAAGCCCGGATCGAGAATCCAGGGCAAACCTCCAACCACGTTTACTGGACGGTCACGGTGACAGTGGCGGTCGCCGTTCCACCCTGACCATCGCTGATGGTGTAGGTGAACTTCGTGCTGCCAAAGTGATTGCGCGGCGGCACGTAAAGCACGCTGTTGCCGAAGATGGACACGGCTCCATGCGATGGCTGCGTCACCGAGACGAGGCTGAGGGAATCGCCATTCGGATCGCTGTCGTTGGCCAGCACGGACAACAGCACCGGCTGCCTTCTCCGGATCACGACGGCATCGTCGACCGCCACCGGCGGCTGGTTGTGCTGGACAATCGACGTGACCGACACCACCGCGTCGGCAGTCGCACGGCCGTAGCTGACGCGATAGGTGTATTGATCCACACCTTCGAAGCCCGCTTCCGGCACATAGGTCGCTTCGGCACCGATCAGCATCACCGTGCCGTGCTGCGGCGCCTCGACGATGCCGTATTCCAGAGCACCACCGTTGCCGATCGAACCTTGCAGCGTGGTGGTGACCGGCGCTCCGTCAACGCTACCGGTCGAGATCCCCTCGGCCTTGAGCGGCGCGTACACCTGCACATACCGCACGCCGCCCGCCACCGACGCCATCACCAGCGATCCGTCGCGCGAGAGCTTGATGCGGCCCTGGTTGAAGGCGCCATTGCCTGTGTGGGTGAAGCTGTTCTCGAAGTCCAGGCTGCCGGTCTGCGTGAAGGTGTTCATGCCGTAGACCTTCACCTCCTGCGTGCCGGCCCACGGGAAGTACGCGATCTTCTCGACGGGGTGGTAGGCCGCCGCGATGGGCTGCGGTCCCGCATATTGTCCAAGCGTCGCGATCTTCTGGTAGGCGTCGTTGTAGATGAACGTGCCGCCGTAAGTCGGAATCGCGAACTGACTGGCCAGCCGATCCGTCGCGATTTCGAAGTTGGACCAGCCCGTGCCGTTGTCGTACCACTGCCTCCGCACCACTTCTTTCGTCGGCACGTCGAACAAGCCCCAGCGTCCATCGGAGATGTTCGATTCCGCGAAGGCGATCGTCTGGGCATCCCCGCTCGCCGACAGCATCGTGTTCTGCTGGACGGTCGCCAGCACGGTGGCTGTGCCGCTGACCGGATCGAATTGCCGCAGCGGAACGCCTCCGGAACCCTGGAACATCGACGTCGCCAGGAGCGAGCCGTCGGCGGCATAGGCCACGGTCCAGGTGCCGCCTTCGTAAAAACCAAGAGGGGCCGTCAGCTTGCTCGTCGCCAAGGAATCCAGGTTGACCAGATGCACCCAGTTCGAACCCCCGGAAAAACTGCGATCGGCCACCGCCAGTGTGTTGCCGTCCGGCGACAGATCGGCGCCGCTCAACTGCCCGCCCAGAATGATCGGCGGCAGGAATGTCCGGGTTTGCACTTCATAGCGCAATACCTTGTCCTGATCGGTGATGTAGATGATTCCGCGCTTCGCGTCATGCACCATGTCTTTTCTGTCCGCCGCAGGAATCAATGTTCCTTCGGCATTCGCTTGACCGATGCACAACGCAAGACAGACGACCATTGCCTTCATGGCATATTTCAATGACATACCTTGCCCCTTGACGATTGATGGTAAGACCCGAGGATTTCGCTGACCCCGCTCCTCGAATCGCGCTAAAGCACCACTGTGCCTACCTGGTTTCCAGGTGTTTTTTTGAAAGCGCGATGAGCGTGCGCCACCAGCCCTCAGGTCAAGAGATGCAGAACCAGCGTCGTGGCGCACGATGCATAGTTGAACAGGTCATCGTCTCCCGGATTGAGAACGCATGATGAGAACGCACGACGAGAATGCATGACGTTGCGTCATACACGTTGTTCAATCAAAAAAGATGTCCTGAGTATCGTCAGTCTCAAACGATGAATCACAAATATGGCAAACAAATGTGGTGATGATTTGATGCCTGATCCATGCGACCTTGGTGATCATCTTCAGTGACGGCATCGAATCCGGCATCGGAGATGAAAGCGGACGGCCCGATCGTAGGCGGGATGTTTCCGGCCCCCATCGCCACATCGGCCTTGACGGCCCATGCCGCGATCCGGTAATGCTTATGCCCATGACCGCCGTCCCCGCCATCGCCAGCCTCGGCCTCCGGCCTTCCGGTCCGGTCGCGGCCGCGACGACGATTATCACCACGACCACCACCTCAACCGAGGTGCGGACGGGCGTGTCCACCTGATCGACCACGCCACTCCGCACCCAGATCGGGTGCGGGGCGGCAGCCTCCCCCGAAACGCGGCGCGGAGCCCAACCTGGAGCTCCACCGATGTCGTCCGCGCCACCTTCCGATGCTTCCCCGCTCCGCTGTCACGTCCACAAGTTCGGCGGCAGCAGCCTCGCCGACGCCGCGCACATGCGCGCCCTGCCCGCCCTGATCGAGGACGGCGCCGGCACCCGCTTCATCGTCGTCTCGGCGATGCAGGGCACCACCAACGCACTGGTCGCACTCGGCACCGCCGCCAGCGAACGCCAGGACTGGGCCGCCGCCTGGCAAGCACTGCTGCAGCGTCATCTCGACACCGCGCAGGCATTGGCGCCCGCCGATGCCGCCCTGCGGGAAGCCCTGGAAGCCGACTTCGCGGGGCTGCGCGAAGACCTCGCCACGCTGGCGGCCGGCACGATGGAACTCGAAACCGTGCTCGCGCGCGTGCATGGGCTCGGCGAAATCTGCTCCTCGCGCCTGGTGCAGGCCGCGCTCGGCAGCGAGCAATGGCAGCGGCTCGATGCCCGCGACGTGCTGGTCGTGCATCCGGGCGAGATGGGCGCCGGCGTCGACTGGGACGCCAGCCGCCGCAACTTCACGCAATGGCGCGCGAAGAACGATGGCCGCGACACGGTCGTCACCGGCTTCGTCGCGCGCGATGCGCGCGGGCGCGACACCACGCTCGGGCGCAACGGCAGCGATTATTCCGCGGCGATCTTCGCCAACCTCGCCGACGCCAACACGCTGACCATCTGGACCGACGTCGACGGCGTGCTCTCCGCCGATCCACGATTGGTGCCGGACGCGGTCTGCCTGCCGAAGCTGTCCTACGCCGAGGCCTGCGAGCTGGCCTACTTCGGCGCCAAGGTGCTGCATCCGCAGACGCTGGCGCCCGTGCAATGGCGCGGTATTCCGCTGCACATCCGCAACACGCTGCGACCGGAGGCACCCGGCACCTGGATCGTGGCGCAGTCCAGCTTTGCCGATGAAAGCACGAACGGCGCGCCGGTGAAAGGCCTGAGCCTGATCGACGGACTCGCCGTGCTGGAACTGGTCGGCAACGGCATGATCGGTGTGCCGGGTTCGGCGCAGCGCCTGTTCGCCGCGCTGCACGAGGCCGGCGTGTCGGTGACGATGATCTCGCAAGGTTCGTCCGAACATTCGATCTGCTGCCTCGTGCGCGCCGCGCAGGCCGAGCGTGGGCGCAAAGCGATCCTGGCCGCGTTCGCCGGCGAGATGGCCGACGCGCAGACGCAGGGCGTCAACATCACCTACGACATCTGCGTGCTCGCGGCGGTCGGCGACGGCATGGTCGGCACGCCCGGCGTGGCCGCGCGCCTGCTCGGCGGCCTCGCACAGGCGCGCGTGAACGTGCGCGCGATCGCGCAGGGCGCGAGCGAACGCAACATCTCGGTGGCGGTCGCGCAGGCCGACGCCACGCGCGCGCTGCGCGCCGCGCATGCGGCGTTCTGGCTGTCACCACAGACGATCTCCGTCGGCGTGATCGGGCCCGGACAGGTCGGACGCGCCCTGCTCTCGCAGCTGGCGGCGACGCTGCCACGCCTGCGCGCGCAATCGAACGTCGACCTGCGTCTGCACGCGATCGCCGACAGCAAGCACATGCTGCTTTCGCAAAGCGCGCTCGATCCGGCCACGGCGCACGAAGCGCTCAAGCAAGGCGAGGCCGGCGTGCCGGTCGATCTGGATGCCTTCGCCGCGCACGTCCGTGCCGAGCATCTTCCGCATGCCTTGATCGTCGACTGCAGCGCCAGCGATGTGGTGGCGGCGAAGTACGAAGAGTGGCTGGCCGCGGGCATCCACGTCGTCACGCCCAACAAGCATGCCGGCAGCGGCGACTGGACGCGCTATGCCGCGATCCAGGCGGCGCAGCGCAACGGTGGACGCTTCCTCTACGAAGCGACCGTCGGCGCGGGCCTGCCGGTCATCCTTACCTTGCGCAATCTGCTCGACACCGGCGATGTGCTGCACGAGGTCGACGGCATGTTCTCCGGCACCCTGGCCTGGCTGTTCAACAGCTATGACGGCAGCCGCCCGTTCTCGGCGCTGGTGCGCGAGGCGCGCGAACTCGGCTACACCGAGCCCGACCCGCGCGACGACCTCTCCGGACTCGATGTCGCGCGCAAGCTGGTGATCCTGGCGCGCGAGGCGGGTCGCGAGTTGTCGGTCGAAAACGTGATCGTCGAAAGCCTGGTGCCGGAACATCTGCGGCAGGTGAGCCTCGAAGAATTCCTGGCGCGCCTGGAGGAACTCGACGCTCCGATGCAGGCGCGACTGGATGTCGCGCACGCGCAGGGCCTCGGGCTGCGCCATCTCGCCAAGCTCGATCGCGATGGCCGCGCCACGGTCGGCGTGGTCGGATTGCCGCCGGAACACGCCTGCCGCAAGACGCGCCTCACCGACAACCTGGTGCAGTTCCGCAGCGAACGCTATTCGGAGAACACGCTGGTGGTGCAAGGACCGGGCGCCGGGCCGCAGGTGACGGCGGCGGGCGTGTTTGGCGATGTGCTGATGATCGCGCAGGGGCTTGGGGCGCGTGCTTGAAAAACGAAAACAGCAGATGCGAATTCCTCCAATCCGTCATTCCAGCGAAAGCTGGAACCCATTTTCTTTTTGCTTTCACCGCAAGATGAAGAACACGATCAAAATGGGTCCCAGCTTTCGCTGGGATGACGAACACAAAGCAACCACCTGACGCATTATCCCCTTCAGAACCTTTTGCCTTCCTCGATGCCCTCAACTTTCCAAGCCCGCGCCTTCGCGCCCGCCAGCGTCGGCAACATCGGCGTCGGTTTCGACCTGCTCGGCCACGCCATCGTCGGCCCGCGCGATGTCGCGATCGTGCGCCGCATCGACGAGCCCGTCGTGCGCGTCGATGCCATCCGCGGCGACGTGCCAGGCGTCGACGCGCTGCCACTGCAAGCCGAGCACAACACGGCCGGCCGCGCGTTGATCTCGATGCGCGACACCTTACGATTGCCTTACGGACTGGCTCTGGAGCTGGAGAAAGGCATCGCGCTCGGCTCTGGCCTCGGCGGTTCGGCCGCGTCCTGCGTGGCCGCGGTGGTGGCCGCGAACGCGGTGCTCGATGCGCCGCTCGAACGCGATGCGCTGTACGACTTCGCGCTCGATGGCGAATCGGTATCCAGCGGCAGCCGTCATGGCGACAACGTCGCGCCGATGCTGCTCGGCGGCGTGGCGATGGCGACGCCGACGCGCATGATCGCGCTCGCCGCGCCCGACTGGCTGTATTGCGTGGCGGTGCATCCGGACCAGGTGCTGGAAACGCGGCGCGCGCGCGCTGTGCTGTCCGAGCCGTACTCGCTGCATGAGATCGTCGGGCAGACCACGCATCTGGCTTTGTTTCTCACCGGCCTGCAGCGCGGCGATGCCGGTCTGATCCGCGAAGGCCTGCACGACTTGCTGGTGGAGCCGCGGCGCGCATCGCTGATTCCCGGATTCGCGCAAGTGAAAGCCGCCGCGCTCGATCATGGCGCGCTCGGCGCCAGCATTTCCGGTGGCGGGCCGAGCGTCTTCGCCTGGTTCGCCTCCAAGGCCGAGGCCGAGGCCGCCGCGCCGGCGATGCGTGGTGGCTTCGTCGACGCGGGGTTCGGTGCGCGTGCCTACGTGTCGCCGGTCAATGCACCTCGCGCGGAGGTCATCGATGACCGCTGACGTCTCCCCTGTCATTCCTGCGATTTTTAACAACCGAATGGCTGGTCAAGCAGGAATGACGGCTATTGAGGTGATGCGGGGAGACACTGCATGAAATTCATCAGCACTCGCGGACAGACACCAGCAACGAACATCGACGACGCGCTCAGCGCCGGCCTCGCGCCCGATGGCGGCCTGTACGTGCCTGAGCGTATTCCCGTGATCGCGTCGACGCAGCCGTTCTCCACGCTCGCGGAAACCGCGCACGCAGTGCTGGCACCCTACTTCACCGATTCGAAGCTGCACGACCGGCTCGCCGACATCTGCACGCATGCCTTCTCGTTCGAAGCGCCGCTGCGGCCGTTGAAGAACCCAAGCGCCGCTTCTGAACAGGCGGCTTCTGAACGGGCGGCTTCTAAACAGAATTTCCTGCTGGAACTGTTCCACGGCCCCACCGCCGCCTTCAAGGATTACGCCGCGCGCTTCCTCGCCGAAGCATTGTCTGGCCTGCGCACCCCGGAGGCGCCGGTCACGACGATCCTCGTCGCCACCTCCGGCGACACCGGCGCGGCGGTGGCGGCGGCGTTCCATCGGCGGCCCGGATTCGAAGTCGTGATCCTCTACCCTGACGGCAAGGTCTCGCCGCGACAAGCGCACGGGCTCGGCTGCTGGGGCGACAACGTGCGCGCGTTCCGCGTCGATGGCAGCTTCGACGATTGCCAGCGCATGGCCAAGCAGGCGCTGTCGGACGTCGAATTGCGCAATGCGGTATCGCTGAGTTCGGCCAACAGCATCAGTCTCGGCCGGCTGTTGCCGCAGGCGGCGTACTACGCGCATGCGGCCTCGCATCACGCGGCCAGGCACGGCGAGCCGCTGAATTTCATCGTCCCCACCGGCAACCTCGGCAACGCCTGCGCCGCGCTGGTGGCGCAGCGCATGGGCGCGCCGATCGGCGAGATCCGGCTCGCCACCAACGCCAACGACACCCTGCCGCGCTATTTCGCGGGCGATGAATACGCACCGCAACCGACCCGCGCCACGCTGGCCAACGCCATGGACGTCGGTGCCCCCAGCAATTTCGAGCGGCTGCGCCACTGGCATCGCGACGATGCTGAATTGCGCCACGCGATCCGCGCGCAGGGCGTCGACGACGCCACCATCCGCGCCACGATCGCCGCCGCGCCGGCGTGCCACGGCATCGTGCCCTGTCCGCATACCGCGACCGGCCTGTTCCTGCTCGAGCAGTTGCGCGCGCAGGGAGACACGCGTCACTGGGCGGTGGTGGCGACGGCGCATCCGGCCAAGTTCGAAAGCATCGTCGAGCCCCTGGTGGGACATGCGGTGGAGCCGCCCCCCGCATTGGCCGAATCATTGGCCCGCCCCGCTTCCGCCGAAGCATTGCCCGCCGATTACGCAGCTCTCCACGCAATACTTACAACCGCAACCAATTAAGCCCTTCCTCATGCGCAAGGAAGAAAAAATGCGACATGGCGAAAAGTTCTAACTGAAACTGTTGACAAGCCCGCGCGGGGCATGTTTCTCTCACATCCATGACGCAGCGCAACAACCATCCGCAAGCCCTCCAGGCCACGTCGCCCGACGTGCTGAAGGACTTGCTGCTGCCAACGCTGCCAATCGCCGCGCTTATTCTCGTACTCGTACTTATTACCGTCCAAACAGGCGCGGGAATCGGGTTTGCGTAAGTAAAAACACAAACCCAAGGTCGAAAGAACCTAAACCCCGCGCCCCAAAAGGCGCGGGGTTTTTCGTTTCCGGGCCTGGGTTTTCGCAACAGGAACGCCAGTCAGTGAGAAGCAACGCCATCAAACAAGGCCCCGCCCACGCTCCCGCCCGCGCGATGCTGCGCGCGACCGGGCTGGACGATGCCGCCATCGCCAAACCCTTCGTCGGCGTGATCCACACCTGGTCCGACGTCTCACCGTGCAACATCACGCTGCGCGATCTGGCCCAGGACGTGCGCAAGGGCGTGCTGGACGCAGGCGGCACGCCGATCGAGTTCAACACCATCGCCGTCACCGACGGTATCGCGATGGGTTCGGACGGCATGCGCGCCTCGCTGGCCTCGCGCGAAACCATCGCCGACTCCATCGAACTGGCCGTCACCGGCCATTGCCTGGACGCGATGGTGCTGCTGGTCGGCTGCGACAAGACCATCCCCGCCGCCGCGATGGCCGCCGCGCGCCTCGATATCCCCACGGTGATCCTGTACGGCGGCACGATCTTGCCGGGCCGCTGCCCGTCCAAGAACGGTGCGGGCGACGACAAGCCGCTCACCGTGCAGGACGTGTTCGAAGCGGTCGGCGCGCATTCGGCCGGCCGCATCGACGACGCCGAACTGCATCGCATCGAATCCCACGCCTGCCCCGGCGCCGGCGCCTGCGGCGGCCAGTTCACCGCCAACACGATGGCGATGGTGCTCACCTTCCTCGGCCTGTCGCCGCTGGGAGCCAACGACATTCCGGCGATTCACGCCGAGAAACCGGCCGCTGCCCGCGCATGTGGCGAGCTGGTGATGGCGCAAATGCGCGATGGCGGCCCGAGACCGCGCGACCTTCTCTCTCTCGCTGCGCTGCGCAACGCCGCGCGCGCGGTCTCGGCAACCGCCGGTTCCACCAATGCGGCACTGCATCTGCTGGCGATCGCGCACGAAGCCGGCGTGCCGTTCGATCTGGAGGAATTCGAGGCGGCGAGCGCGGCCACGCCCGTGATCGCCGACCTGAAACCGGGTGGCCGCTACACAGCGGCGGAAATGTTCGAGCAAGGCGGCACCGCATTGGTGGCGCGCGAGCTGAAAGCGGCCGGTCTGATCGAGGACATTCCAACGATCACCGGCCGCAGTTTTTTTGAGGAGACGGATGCGGCGACCGTGTCCGCATCGCAGGACGTGGTGCGCCCGATCGGCAATCCGATCAAGCCGCGCGGCGGCTACTCGATCCTGTACGGCAACCTCGCGCCGGAAGGCTGCATCGTGAAGCTCGCCGGCCACGGCCGCGAGCGCCACAGCGGCCCCGCGCGCGTGTTCGACAGCGAGGAAGCCGCCTTCGCCGCCGTGCAGGCGCGGCAGATCCAGGCCGGCGATGTGGTGGTGATCCGTTTCGAAGGCCCGGCCGGCGGTCCCGGCATGCGCGAGATGCTGGCCGTCACCGCGGCGCTGGTCGGACAAGGCCTCGGCAACGATGTCGCCCTGCTCACCGACGGCCGCTTCAGCGGCGCCACGCACGGCTTCATGGTCGGCCACGTCTGCCCCGAGGCCGCGCGCGGCGGTCCGATCGCGCGCCTGCGCGACGGCGACCGCGTCACCATCGACGTCGCCACGCGCCGTCTCGACGTCGATGCCGATCTCTCGCAGCGCACGCCCACGCGCATCGCGCCGCGCGTGACCACCGGCGTGCTGGCCAAGTACGCGCGCGACGTCGGCTCCGCCTCGAAAGGCGCGGTCACCGCGCCCGGCCCGCTCGACGACAGCAAACACATCGCCGCGACCCTGGTGACATCCACTGCCGCGAACGCGGCCAGTGCCGAACCGATTCCCGCCTGACTCGTACCACTCCCCTTCCCCTCTCCAACCGGAAACCCGACCCCATGAACGCCACCACCGCCTTCCAACCCAAGATCGCCGTCATCGGTTACGGCAGCCAGGGCCGCGCGCACGCGCTCAACCTGCGCGACTCCGGCTTCGATGTCACCGTCGGTCTGCGTCCCGGCGGCCCCACCGAGCAGAAGGCCAAGGCCGACGGCTTCAAGGTAAAGACGCCGGACGCCGCCGTCGCCGATGCCGATCTCGTCGCCGTGCTCACGCCGGACATGGTGCAGGCGCAGCTGTATCGCACCGTCATCGAACCGAACATCCGCAACGGCGCCTGCCTGCTGTTCGCGCACGGCTTCAACGTGCATTACGGGCAGATCGCTCCGCGCGAGGATCTTGATGTCGTGCTCGTCGCGCCGAAGGGTCCGGGCGCACTGGTGCGTCGCGAGTATGAAATCGGCCGTGGCGTGCCTTCGGTCTATGCCGTGCATCAGGACAAGAGCGGCCGCGCCGAACAACTCGCGCTCGCCTACTGCGGCGGCATCGGCGGCGCGCGCCAGAACGCGATCAAGACCACCTTCAAGGAAGAAACCGAAACCGACCTGTTCGGCGAACAGGCCGTGCTGTGCGGCGGCGCCACCAAGCTGGTGCAGGCCGGTTGGGAAACGCTGGTGGAAGCCGGCTATCAGCCCGAGGTCGCTTACTACGAATGCCTGCACGAGCTGAAGCTGATCGTCGATCTGTTCTACGAAGGCGGCGTGACCCGCATGCACGAATTCATCAGCGAAACCGCGCAGTACGGTGCGCTGACCCGCGGCCCCTACGTCGTCGACGATCACACCCGTGCGCAAATGCGCAAGGTGCTGGCCGAAATCCAGGACGGCACTTTCGCCAAGCAGTGGATCGCCGAATACGCCTCGGGCAATGCCAATTACAAGACGCTCAAGCAGGGCGATCTGGATCACCCGATCGAAGCGGTCGGCAAGAAGCTGCGCGCCAACATGAAGTGGCTGGACAACGCACCGAAGGCGGCGACGCCCCCCGCTTCCGCGACCTCCGCTGCACAACCCCAAACCGAGGCTGCATAAATGAACGCTTCCACGGCGGCGGCCGTGACGGCCGTCGACAGTGAGGACACGGAGACAACGCCCGCGAAAGCGGCGGCGCCCATGAACGGCGCGCGCTGGCTGGTGCAGGCGCTGATCGCCGAAGGCGTGGATACGCTGTTCGGTTATCCCGGCGGCACGATCATGCCGTTCTACGACGCGCTGCACGGCGCGGCGCTGAAGCACATCCTGGTCCGTCACGAACAGGGCGCCGCCTTCGCCGCCAACGGCTACGCGCGCGCCAGCGGTCGCGTGGGCGTGTGCGTGGCAACCTCCGGTCCCGGCGCATCGAATCTGGTCACCGGCATCGCCGATGCGATGCTGGATTCGGTGCCGATGGTCTGCATCACCGGCCAGGTGCCGACGGCGCTGATGGGCACCGACGCGTTCCAGGAACTGGACGTGTTCGGCATGACCATGCCGATCGTCAAGCACAGCTTCCTGCTGCGCCGTGTCGACGACCTGCCGCGCGTGGTGTCCGAAGCCTTCCGTCTGGCACGCAGTGGCCGGCCCGGGCCGGTGCTGATCGATCTGCCCAAGGACGTGCAGACCGCCGATGCCTCGCATCTGCCCGCTTACGAGTCGGCACCGACCGACATCGTGCCGCGCGCGCCCGACGCCGCCATGCACGAAGCTGCCGCGCTGATCGCGCAGGCGAAGAAGCCGGTGGTGTACGGCGGCGGCGGCATCGTGCTCGGCGATGCGGTGGACGCGTTCCGCGATTTCGTCGAACAGACGCGCATCCCGACCGTGCTGACGCTGAAGGCACAGGGCGCGCTGCCGGCCGCGCATCCCTGCAATCTCGGCATGCTCGGCATGCACGGCACCCGCGCCGCCAACATGGCAGTGCAGGAAGCCGATCTGCTGATCGTCGCCGGCGCGCGCTTCGACGACCGCGCCACCGGCAAGCTGGCCGAGTTCGCGCCCAACGCGCGCATCGTGCATCTGGATGCCGACGTGTGCGAGATCGGCAAGCTGCGTGATGCCGACGTGCGCGTGTGTGGCGACGTCGCGGCAAGTCTGTCTCGCCTCGCACCGCCGTGCGCTGCGCAGATGCACGGCCGTCACGCCGCCGCGCGACGCGCCTGGCGCGGCCTGTGCCTGGAACGCAAACTGCGCTTCGGCGCGCGCTACGACGCGCCGGGCGACGGCGTCTACGCACCCGCCCTGCTCAGGCGCATGTCGGAAATGGCGCCCGAAGCGATCGTCACCTGCGACGTCGGCCAGCATCAGATGTGGGTGGCGCAGCACTGGCGCTTCACCCATCCGCGCAATCACCTCACCAGCGGCGCCCTCGGCGCGATGGGCTTCGGCCTGCCGGCGGCGATCGGCGCGCAGCTGGAGAACCCGAAAGCGCAAGTGGTGTGCGTGAGCGGCGACGGTTCGTTCCTGATGAACGTGCAGGAGCTGGCCACGCTGAAGCGCTACGGCCTGCCGGTGAAGATCGTGCTGCTCGACAACCAGGCGCTGGGCATGGTGCGGCAGTGGCAGGAACTGTTCTTCGATCGCCGCTATTCCGAGATCGATCTGTCCGACAACCCGGATTTCGCCGTGGTCGCGCGTGCCTTCGGCATCGAAGCGCTGTCGGTGAATCAGGCCGCCGACGTCGAAGGCGCTTTGCAGGCATTGCTGGATGCGCCCGGCCCCGCGCTGCTGCATGTCGCCATCGACACCGCCGCCAATGTCTGGCCGCTGGTGCCGCCGAACCACAACAACGCGCAGATGCTGGATGCCGACGAGGTGACGTCGCTGCCCGGCACCAACGCGCCTCCGTCTTCTTCCTCTCCCGAGGCTTTCCCCCATGCGATACCAGCTTGAACTCACCCTGCGACACGCCGAAGGCGCCCTCGCTCGCGTGCTCGGCACCGCCGAACGGCGCGGCTTCCGTCCCGTGTCGGTGGATGGCGAAGCACAACCCGACGGCGACCGCTGGCATCTGCGCATGACCGTCGAGGGCGACCGCTCCGACGAATCGCTGCAGAACCAGCTCGCCAAGCTCTACGACTGTCTGTCCGTCGAGGTGGTGCCGTGTCCGTGAGCGCCAGCAACGTCACTCCCATCAGCGAAGCCGCGAACGCCGAGAAACCGAAGCTGTGGTTCGACGGCGAGATCGCCGACGTCGATGCCTTGCAGGTTGATCTGACCACGCACGCCATGCACTACGGCAGCGGCGTGTTCGAAGGCATCCGCGCCTACGCCACCAAGAATGGCGCGGCCGTGTTCCGCCTGCCCGAACATCTGGAGCGCATGCGCCGCGGTGCCGAACTGCTGGGCATGAGCTTCGATGCGCAACAGGCCACCGAAGCCACGCTGGCGACACTGCGCGCCAACCGCCATCGCGACGCCTACATCCGTCCGCTGGCCTGGTATGGCGAAGGCAGTTTCGGTCTCGATGTCAGCGGCCGTCCGCAGCACATGATGGTCTCCACCACGCCGACACTGGTGCATCTGGCCGGTTCGCGCGCGCGCGTGGCCGTGTCCAGCTGGCGCCGCAATCCCGCCGATTCGTTGCCACCACTGAAGCTGTGCGGCGCCTACGTCAACTCCATCCTCGCCAAGCGCGAAAGCAAGGCGCGTGGCTTCGACGAAGCGCTGTTCGTCGACAAGGACGGCTTCGTCGTCGAATGCACCGGCGCGAATGTTTTCGCGGTGAAGAACGGCCGCGTCACCGCCATCGAGCATCGCGATGCCCTGCCCGGCATCACTCGCGACACCTTGATCGCCTTGAGCGGCGCGCAGTCGGGCACGCTCACCTACGAGGAACTGCTCGACGCCGACGAAGTGTTCGCCTGCGGCACCGCCGCCGAGGTGGCGCCGATCGCCGAAATCGAGGATCGCCGCTTCGGCGAAAACCCGATCACGCGTGAACTCGCGGCGCTGTACGCACGCGTGGTGCGTGGCGAGGAGTCCGCCTCCTCAAAATGGCTGACGCCGGTCTGAGCTCAGAACGATGGATCCTGCCGTAGCCAACGACACTCCCGTCTCCGCCGCCGATGTACTGGCGGCGCAGGCGCGGCTGCGGCGTTATCTCGAAGTCACGCCCACGCATTACGCCGAGCGCTTCGGCTGCTGGCTGAAGCTCGAGAACCTGCAGCGCACCGGCTCCTACAAGGTGCGCGGCGCCATGAACGCACTGCTGGCCGCGCGCGAGCGCGGCGACGAGCGCACCGTGATCACCGCATCCGCCGGCAACCACGCGCAAGGCCTGGCCTGGGCCGCGTATCGGCTGGGCATGCCGGTGATCACCGTGATGCCGCGTACCGCGCCGGAAACCAAGGTCGCGGGCGTCGCCCACTGGGGCGCCACCGTGCGCCTGCACGGCGAGACCTACGACGAAGCCAAGGCGTTCGCCGCCGAACTGGCCGAACAGCACGATTTCCGTCTGCTGTCCGCCTTCGACGATGCCGACGTGATCGCCGGCCAGGGCACGGTCGGGCTGGAACTGGCCGCGCTGTCGCCGGACGTGGTGCTGGTGCCGATCGGCGGCGGCGGTCTGGCGTCCGGTGTTGCCTTGGCATTGAAGTCGGCGTGCTTGTCCGGGACGCAAGCGTCCCGGCGCGTGCGCATCGTCGGCGCGCAGGTCGAGGGCGTCGACGCGATGGCGCGCGCGTTGCGCGGCGACATGGCATTGCGCGATCCCGTCGCCACGCTCGCCGACGGCGTGCGCGTCAAGGTGCCGGGCGAACTGACTCGTCGCGTGCTGGAAACGCTGCTCGACGACATCGTCATCGTGCGCGAAGCCGAACTGCGCGAAACCCTGGTGCGCCTGGCGCTGGAAGAACACGTCATCGCCGAGGGCGCCGGTGCGCTGGCCCTGGCGGCGGGCCGCCGCATCGTCGGCAAGCGCAAATGCGCGGTAGTGTCGGGCGGCAACGTCGATGCTGTCGCGCTCGCGCGCCTGCTCTCCGAAGTACGTCCGCGGCCACCGCGCAAACCGCGGCGCCGGGTGCGCGAAGTCGATACCACCCTCCACGCGGAGCGTGCACGACTTACGCCGTCATTCCCGCGGAGGCGGGAATCCAGTGACCTCGCTCCGGATCAAGCGGAAGCAAGGCCACCGGATTCCCGCTTCACCGGGAATGACGAACCATCGCCCAAGTCATCCAAGCCACTCCCCCATACGAACAAGCAAGACAAGATTCCCGAGGAAATTCCCGCATGAGTACTTCAGATCGAGGGCGCGCTTTTGAAAGCTCGGCCAACGCGTCCACCGACGGCGCGCGCGTCCGCATCTTCGACACCACCCTGCGCGACGGCGAGCAATCGCCCGGCTGCAGCATGTCGCCGCAACAGAAACTGGTGATGGCGCGGGCGCTCGACGAACTCGGCGTGGACGTCATCGAGACGGGCTTCCCGGCCAGCTCGCAATCCGATCGCGAAGCCGCGGCAATGATCGCCCGCGAACTGCGCGAGCCGACACTGTGCGTGCTCTCGCGCTGCCTTCCCGCCGACATCGAAGCCTCCGCGCGCGCGCTGGAAGGCTCCGCCAAGCCGCGACTGCACCTGTTCCTGTCCACCAGCCCGCTGCATCGCGAGCACAAGCTGCGCATGAGCAAGCAGCAGGTGCTGGACGCGATCGCGACCAACGTCGCGCACGCGCGCCGGCTGGTCGACGATGTCGAGTTCTCGCCCGAGGACGGCATCCGCACCGAGCACGATTTCCTCGCCGAAGCCTGCGCCGTCGCGATCGCCAACGGCGCCAGCACCATCAACGTGCCGGATACGCTCGGCTACACCACGCCGCAGGAAATCCGCGCGCTGTTCGAGTTCCTGATCAGCACCGTGCCGGGCGCGCGCGACGTCGTGTTCAGCGCGCACTGCCACAACGACCTCGGCATGGCGGTGGCGAATTCGCTGGCCGCGATCGAGGGCGGCGCGCGCCAGGTCGAATGCACCATCAACGGCATCGGCGAGCGCGCCGGCAACTGTGCGCTGGAAGAACTGGTGATGGCGCTGAAAGTGCGCAACGCCTGGTTCGAGGCCGACACCGGCATCGACACGCAACGCCTGCTGCCGACCTCGCAGCTGCTCACGCGCCTGATCGGCATGCCGGTGCAGCGCAACAAGGCGATCGTCGGTGCCAATGCCTTCGCCCACGAATCCGGCATCCATCAGCACGGCATGCTGCGTCATCGCGGCACCTACGAAATCATGCGCCCCGAGGATGTGGGCTGGCCCGATTCGCAGATGGTGCTGGGCCGCCACAGCGGTCGCGCCGCGGTCGCGCATCGCCTGCGCGCACTGGGCTACACGCTGGAAGACGAACAACTCGATCAAGTCTTCGCCGATTTCAAAACGCTGTGCGAGCAGCAGCGCGTGATCGACGACGGCGACCTGGAAGCGCTGATGCACGGTGACACACGCGGCGAAGGCTTCCGCCTGGCCTCGATGACGGTCAGCGATCGCGGCCAGCGCGCCAGCGCGCAGGTCGAACTGTCCGATCCGGACGGCAAGCGCGTGAGCGAGAGCGCGCTCGGCGATGGTCCGGTCGACGCGTTGTTCGCGGCGCTGTCCGCCGCCACCGGCGTGAAACTGACGCTGGAGAGCTATCAGGTGCACAGCGTCGGCATCGGCGCGGATGCGCGCGGCGAAGCCAACCTGAGCGTGCGCTGCGACGACGGTTCTGGCGACAGCCGTGGCTACGAAGGCACCGGCACCAGCCGCGACATCATCGAAGCCAGCGCACTGGCGTGGCTGGACATCGCCAATCGCGTATTGCGCGCGCGCCGCAACGCCGACGCCGACGTGGTGGCCGCATGACATCCGCATCTCGCACCACCGCACCTCGCACCATGTTCGACAAGTTGTGGGACGCGCACGTCGTCGTCCCCGAGACCGAGGCTGCGCCGGCGGTGCTCTACATCGATCTGCATCTGATCCATGAAGTGACTTCGCCGCAGGCGTTCGCGGAGTTGCGCGCACGCGGACTGACGCCCGCGCGCCCGGAACGCACCAAAGCGACCATGGACCACTCCACGCCAACCCTGCCTCCGGGACCCGACGGCAAGCTGCCCTACAACACCGAGGCGGCGGCGATCCAGGTCGACACGCTCGCGCGCAACTGCGCCGAATTCGGCATCGAACTGTTCGACATGGGCTCCGCGCATCGCGGCATCGTGCACGTGATCGCGCCCGAACTCGGCTTCACCCAGCCGGGCATGACCATCGTCTGCGGCGACAGCCACACATCGACGCACGGCGCTTTCGGCGCACTGGCCTTCGGCATCGGAACGAGCGAGGTCGGCCACGTGCTCGCCACGCAATGCCTGCTGCAGCGCAAGCCGAAGACGATGTCGATCACGATTGACGGCGAACTCGACCCCGGCGTCGGCGCCAAGGACGTGATCCTGCACGTCATCGGCATGATCGGCGTGAACGGCGGCACCGGCCACGTCATCGAATATCGCGGCTCCGCCATCCGCGCGATGGACATGGAACAGCGCATGACCTTGTGCAACATGTCGATCGAGGCCGGCGCGCGCGCCGGCATGGTGGCGCCGGACGAAATCACCTACGCGTGGCTGGCCAAGGCGCCGCGCGCGCCCGGCGCCGGTGTCGTCAACAGTCTCGAATTCGCGCAGGCGAAGGCGCGCTGGTCGCAGTTCGTCACCGACGAAGGCGCGCACTTTGATCACCAGGTGTGGATCGACACTCGCGACATCCGCCCCACGCTGACCTGGGGCACGCATCCGGGCACCGCCATCGCGGTCGATACGCCGATTCCGGCGCCAAGCGATGCGGCGGCGCGGAAATCTCTGGACTACATGCAGCTCGAGGCCGGGCACAGCCTGCTCGGCACGTCGGTGGACGTCGTGTTCGTCGGTTCCTGCACCAATGGCCGTCTCAGCGACATGCGCGCCGTCGCGCGCGTGCTGCGCGGGCGCAAGGTCGCCTCGCACGTGCGCATGCTGGTGGTGCCGGGCTCGGAACAGGTAAAGCGCGAGGCCGAGGCCGAAGGCATCGACGCCGTCGTGCGCAACGCCGGTGCCGAATGGCGCGAACCTGGCTGCAGCATGTGCATCGCCATGAACGGCGACCTGGTGGCGCCGGGACAACTGGCGGTGAGCACCAGCAATCGTAATTTCGAAGGTCGTCAAGGACCGGGCGCACGCACGCTGCTGGCCTCGCCGTTGACCGCCGCGTGGGCCGCAGTCAACGGACATGTCAGCGATCCGCGCATCGAAGCCGCCCGTCAGGCGGCTGAGGTTTCCGAAAACATGCGCAAGGAGGTGGCGTGATGAGCGGCGGACTGCAATTCGTGCGGTCGCGCAGCGTCGTGCTGCGTCAGACCAACATCGACACCGATCAGATCATCCCGGCGCGCTTCCTCTCCACCACCGAGCGCAAAGGCCTGGGCCAGCATGCATTCAACGACTGGCGCCGCCTTGCCGACGGCGCGCCGAATCCGGAATTCGCCTTCAACCAGCCGGAGAACGCCGGCCGCAGCATTCTGCTCGCCGGCCGCAACTTCGGCTGCGGTTCCTCGCGCGAACATGCGCCGTGGGCGCTGACCGATCTCGGTCTGCGCGCGATCGTCAGCAGCGAGATCGCCGACATCTTCCGTAACAATTCGCTGAAGAACGGCCTGCTGCCGGTGGTGCTCGACGAAGCCGACGTGCAAACGCTGATGCAGCGTCCCGACGACGAGCTGACCATCGACGTCGCCGCGCGCGAACTGCGCACACCCGACGGCCGCGCCTATTCCTTCCCGCTCGACGCCTTCGCCAGGACCTGCCTGCTCGAAGGCGTCGACGAACTGGGCTACCTGCTGGTCCGCAAACCCGACATCCAAGCTTACGAGGCACGCCAACATGCACGCTGACATCGTCGTCCTGCCCGGTGACGGCATCGGTCCGGAAGTCACCGCCGCCGCCGTGGAGGTGCTGCAACTGGCGGCGCAGCGCTATGGCCACCGCTTCAAGTTGCAGGAGCATCTGATCGGCGGTGCCGCCATCGATGCCACCGGCGAACCGCTGCCCGCCGCCACGCTGGACGCCTGCAAGCGCGCCGACGCCGTGCTGCTGGGCGCCGTCGGCGGACCGAAGTGGTCCGATCCCAACGCCAAGGTGCGTCCGGAACAGGGCCTGCTGGCGCTGCGCAAGGGACTTGGCCTGTACGCCAACCTGCGTCCGGTGCAACCGCATCCGGCCACGCTCGGCGCCGCGCCGATCAAGCCGCATCTGCTGACCGGCGTCGACCTGCTGGTGGTGCGCGAGCTCACCGGCGGCATCTATTTCGGCAAGAAACAGCGCGACGCCGACAAGGCCAGCGACCTGTGCGAATACAGTGTGGCCGAGATCGAACGCGTGGTGCGCCGCGCCTGCGAACTGGCGCGCGATCGCCGCCGCCACGTCACCTCGGTCGACAAGGCCAACGTGCTGGAGACCTCGCGCCTGTGGCGCGACGTGGCCACGCGCGTCGTGCGCGACGAGTTCCCGGACATCACGCTGGAGCACCAGCTGGTCGATTCGATGGCGATGCACCTGCTGTCACGGCCGCGCGCCTACGACGTGATCGTCACCGAGAACATGTTCGGCGACATCCTCACCGACGAAGCCTCGATGCTGGCCGGCTCGATGGGTCTGCTGCCCTCCGCCTCGCTCGGCGAAGGCCGCGTCGGTCCCGACGGATCGGCATCGCCGATCCGTCAAATCGGGCTTTATGAGCCCATCCACGGCTCGGCCCCCGACATCGCCGGCCGCGGCATCGCCAACCCGATCGGCACCATCCTCAGCGTCGCGCTGCTCCTGCGCTACTCGCTGGGCCTGGAGCGCGAGGCGGCCTGCATCGAGCAGGCGGTCGCCGCCACCCTCGACGCCGGCATCCTCAGCGCCGATCTGGCCACGGCCGGCAATGCCGCCAGCACGGCCGGAGTCACCGCCGCCGTGCTCAACCGGATGGAAACGGGCTGCCAGGTGGCCGAACTACGCGACTAACGCGCCAGCAGCCGACCGCCAGCGGAGATTCGTCCCGCTGGCGGGAACCAGCGTTCAGCAGCGGCTGCTATAAATACAGAACCGATTGGTCTAGTATTGGGGTATGACCGCCCCATCCGCCCGCCAGCCGGCTTCCTCCGGCGCCGCCAGCAAGCCAGCCAGCCCCGGCCGGCCCAAGGATCTCGCCAAAGGCGCGGCGATCCTCGACGCCGCCAAGCGCATGTTCCTGCAGCACGGCTACGAGCGGATGAGCATGGATCAGATCGCCGCCGAGGCTGGCGTCTCCAAGCTCACCGTCTACAGCCATTACGGCGACAAGCAGACCCTGTTCCTGGAGGCGGTGAAGGCCCATTGCGACCAGCAGCTGCCCCTGACCCTGTTCGAGCCCTCCCCCGGCACGCCGCTGCGCGAGCGCCTGATGGAGATCGCCGAAGCCTTCCACGCCATGATCAGCTCGCCCGAGGCGGTCGCCGGGCATCGCCTGATGTGCACCCCGCAGATCGCCGATTCGGCGCTGCCGATCCTGTTCTGGGAGGCTGGCCCGAAGCGCATCAAGGACGGCTTCGCGGCCCTGCTGCAGCGGCGCATCAAGGCCGGCGAGCTTGAAATCGGCGACGTCCACCGCGCGGCGGTGCAGTTCTTCTCCCTGCTCAAGGGCGAATTCCACGACCGCCTGGTCATGGGCTGCGGCGGTGACATCACCGGCACGGTGGAGGAGCATCTGAACGCCTCGGTCGACATGTTCCTGCGCGCCTACGAGCGCCGCGCGCCGGCCGCCAAGGCGCGGGCATCGTGACCTCCGTCGCGGTGACTTCCGGCACTGCGTGCTGGTGTACTGCAACAGCGATCCTGTCTTCATCTTCCGATACATAACCCCGTTAAAATCGCGGGCTGCCTGCCCCGTATGAGATTCCGCATGCCGACGATGGACTACGCCAAAGCCCGCGAGACGATGGTGGAACAACAGGTTCGCCCCTGGGACGTCCTCGACGTGCGCGTCCTCGACGCACTGGCGACCCTGCCGCGCGAAGCCTTCGTGAACGAAACGCACCGCGCGCTCGCCTACAGCGATCTCGAGCTGCCCATCGGCCACGGCGAAAAGATGATGAAGCCGGTGCTCGAAGGCCGCGCCCTGCAAGCACTGGAAATCGATGCCGGCGACCGCGTGCTGGAAATCGGCAGCGGCAGCGGCTTCCTCGCCGCCTGCCTCGGCCGGCTGGCGCGCGAAGTGGTCGGCATCGAACGCCATGCCGATCTCGCCGAAGCCGCGCGCGCGCGCCTGCAGACGCAAAGCATCGCCAACGTGCGCATCGAGACCGCCGATGCCTTCTCGTGGGAAGGCGACGGGCAGTTCGACGCGATCTGCGTCAGCGGCGCGGTGTCAGCGATTCCGGAGCGCTTCCTGCGATGGCTGCGTCCCGGTGGACGCCTGTTCGCCGTGCAGGGCGTTTCGCCGGTGATGGATGCCGTGCTCGTCCGCGCCGACGTCAACGGCACGCGCACCCAATCGTTATTCGAAACCGACCTCGCATACCTCGCCGGCGCCGCCCCCGCGCCCAAGTTTGACTTCTAAGTTGAAGGAATCTCCCATCATGAGTCGCCGCCCCCTCGCACTCACCCTTGCCATCGCCGCCCTGCTGCCGGCCACGGCCTTCGCCGAAGACCTGCTCCAGACCTACGACCTGGCGCGCACAGGCGATCCGACCTACTCCGAAGCGGAATTCAGGCGCCTGGCGACGAAGGAAGGCGCGGTGCAAGCACGCGGGCAGTTGCTGCCGCAGATCAACGGCACTGCGGAATTGTCGCGGACGCACAGCAACAGCAGGGATGGCTTCGCCACCACCACCGACTTGCAAGGCAATCCGGTCAGGATTTTCAGTGACGGGATTTCCAACAGCCGTGGCCGGCAGTACGGCGCCTCCCTGTCCCAGTCCATTTTCGACTTGGGCAGGATCAACACCCTGCGCTCGCAGCGCGAGCTCAGCAAGGCTGCCGACTTCACGCTCGACAATGCCGGCGGTGATCTGATCACGCGTACCTCGGCGGCCTATTTCAATGTGCTGGTGCTGATCGAGACACTGGCCGCAACCGAAGCCGCGGAAGCCGCCGCCAAGCGCCAGTTCGAATATGCCGACAAGCGCCTGGAAGTCGGCCTCGCACCGATCACCGACGTGCACGAGGCCCGCGCCGAGTACGACAGCGCGCGCGCCGCCACCATCGTGCAGCGCAATGCCTTGCAGGACGCGTACCAGGCATTGACCCAGATTACCGGCACCAAGTTCGTCAATCTGAAGGCGCTGCCCGACGATTTCCGCCCGGAGCTGCCGGCGGAACAGAGTGCCGACACGTGGGTTGCTTCCGCCCTGGAACACAATCCCGGATTGAAAGCAGTCGAATATCAGACCAAGTCCGCGGAAATCGACGTGTCCACGGCCCGCGCGGGGCATTTGCCTACCCTGAGCTTTGGCGCGAGCTATGGCCGCAACACCACTTGGGACGGCGACTCTTCGTCGTCGAGCTTGTTCAGCTCCAATGGCAGTGACGGCCACACCCGTACCATCGGCCTGACACTGAATGTACCGATCTTCTCGGGCGGCATCACGCAGTCGCAGGTTCGCCAGGCCATCGCTACCCGCGACGCGACACGCGATGTGTACGAACAGCAGAAGCGAGCACTCGAACGGAACACGCGCGATGCTTATCAGACACTCGTCGCTGGCGTCAGCGAAGTCGAAGCGCGCCGTCTGGCCGTGGTCTCCGCCAAGGCCGCTTACGACGCTTCGCAGGTCGGTCTCGAAGTCGGTACCCGTACCGTGCTCGACGTGCTGATCAACCAGCGCACCCTGCTCCAGGCACAAACCGACTACGCGCAGGCCAAGTACAACTTCCTGCAGAACCGCCTGCTGCTCGATCAGGCCGCCGGCTCGCTCGACATCGACGACCTCCGCGACATCAACCGTCTCCTGACCGCCGACGCCACCGCGCAGTTGTCTCCGGGGCAGGTCGAAACAGGTCCGCTGCCGACGACGCCCGCGCCGCAGAACAAGTAATCACCGCAAAAAACGGATTCCGGGTATCGATTCGCGCTTCAGCGCATCGGGCCCCGGAATCCGTTCGCGTTTCTAGGAACCGGTACGCATCCCGGATCGGGCAGGCAGATCGCCGGACACCAACTCCAACGTGCGCTGCAGCGCCCCGCGCCCCTGCTCCACCAGCGCCAATCCTGCCGCTGCCATCGCCGAACGCGTCTCCGGCTCGCGCAATAGCAATTCGATGGCATCGCCGACCTCGCCGGCATCGCGACAGATCCGCAATGCGCCGGCGGCATCGAGCTGCCGCGCGATGTCGGCGAAGTTGTGCAGATGCGGCCCCGTGACCGCGACCGTGCCGACCACGGCCGGCTCAAGCAGATTGTGTCCGCCGATGTCCTGCAGGCTGCCGCCGACGAAGGCGACGTCGGCGCAGGCGTAGAAATCCATCAGCTCGCCCAGCGTGTCGATCACGAACACGCCATCGTTGCGGTCCGGCCATTGCGTGAGCTGGCGCGTCGCCACGCGCCAGCCGGCATCGATCGCCTGCTGCGTGACACCGCGGAATCGCTCGGGATGGCGCGGCGCCCACAGCAGCAGCGCATCGGGCCAACGTTCACGCAAACGTCGATGGATGGCGATCACCACCGCCTCTTCTTCCACATGCGTGCTGGCGGCGATCCAGATCGGCCGCACGCCCACGCGCGCGCGGAACGCATCGGCCGTGGCGTGCAGGCCTTCCTCGTCGATGGTGATGTCGAACTTGAGATTGCCGGTGACGACGACCGCATCGCGATCGGCGCCCAGGCGCACGAAACGCTCGCCGTCCCGACGCGATTGCGCGGCCACCTTGCGCACGGTGCGCAGGGCGCGGCCGACCAGTGCGCGCAGCACGCGATAACCGCGCAGCGAACGCTCCGACAGGCGCGCGTTGACGATGTACACCGGGATGCCCTGATCGCGGCAGCAGAACAGCAGATTCGGCCACAACTCGGTTTCGACGATCATGCCCAGCTGTGGACGGAAGTGCGCGAGGAAGCGCTTCACCGCGCCGGACAGGTCGTAAGGCAGATAGACGTGCTCGATACGATCGCCCCACAGCGCGCGCACGCGCATCGAGCCGGTCGGCGTGATGGTGGTGACCAGGATGCGCAGGTCCGGCCGTTCGCGCATCAGGCTGTCGACCAGGGGCGCGGCGGCATTCACCTCGCCCACCGAGACGGCATGCACCCAGACGGTTTCCGCATGCGGCGCGCCGGCATAGACGGAATAGCGCTCGTTCCAGCGCTGGAAATATTCGGTCTGGCGGAAGCCGCGCCAGATCAGATGGTAGATGGTGATCGGCGCGAGCACGTACAGAACGGCCGAATACAGCCCACGCAGCAGACGCTCGATGACGCGCTCGCTCACGACATGCTCGTTTATCGCGGGCTCGGTCACGATCTGTCGGAGGCGGCAGGGGCGGCGTTCACCTTCACAGCATAGCCGCAGCGCTGGACCGTTAGAATCACTGGATGTCCACGACACCACCGCCACTTCCACCACCTCCGCTCGGCATCCGCCACTGGCCGACATGGATCAACATCGGCGCGATGTGCCTGCTGGCGCGCCTGCCCTGGTCCTGGCAGCGGGTGCTGGGCCGGTGGATCGGCGGCACGCTGCGCAGGCTGCTGCCGGAACGGCGCGCGATCGCCGCGCGCAATCTCGAACTCTGCTTTCCCGAACTCGACGCCGAGGCGCGCGATGTCCTGCTGCGCGAGCATTTCGCCGCGCTCGGCATCGGCCTGTTCGAGTTCGCGCGTGCCTGGTGGGGCTCGATCGCGCCGTTGCGGCGCGGGATGCGCGTGGAAGGTCTCGAACACATCGAGGCCGCGCGCACCGGCGGCCGCGGCGTGATCGTCGTCTCCGGCCACTTCACCACGCTGGAAGCCGCGGCGCGGCTGATGTGCGATCACCTGCCGCTGGCCGGCATGTACCGTCCGCACGCGGAGCCGGCGATGGAATGGGCGGTGCGTCGCGGACGCGCGCGCTACGCCACCGCAATGTTTCCCAAGCAGGACGTGCGCGGCACCGTGCGTCATCTCAAGCGCGGCGGGCTGCTGTGGTACGCGCCGGATCAGGATCCCAGCCGCGGCGACAGCGTCTACGTGCCGTTCTTCGGACAGCCGGCGCACAGCCTCACGTCCACGCATCAGCTCGCGCGCCTGTCCGGCGCCTCGGTGGTGCTGTTCCAGCACGAGCGCCGTGCCGATGGCGGCTACACCATGAAACTCTCGCCGATGCTGGAGGATTTCCCTTCCTCCGACGCCACCGCCGACACCGCGAAGGTGATGGCCGGCATCGAAGCGATGGCGCGCGCCGTGCCGACGCAGTACCTGTGGATCCATCGTCGCTTCAAGCGGCGTCCGGATGGCGTGTCGCCCTACGCTGGCATCGGCAAGCGCTAGGTTCCGCTCGCTACGCAATCGCTGTCGCCGCGGCACGACCTGCGCGCCGCCCCGAGAACAGGCAGCCGCCGAGGAAACTGCCTTCCAGCGCGCGATAACCGTGTACGCCGCCACCGCCGAAGCCTGCTGCTTCGCCGGCCGCATACAAACCCGGGAGCGGCTGACCATCGGGCGCGAGCACCCGCGCATCCAGATCGGTCTCGAAACCGCCCAGGCTCTTGCGCGTGAGGATGTGCAGGCGCACAGCGATCAGCGGACCGTTGGCCGGATCGAGAATGCGATGCGGCTTGGCCACGCGCGTCAGCCTGTCGCCGCGATAGCGGCGCGCGTTGTGGATCGCCATCACCTGGCTGTCCTTGGTGTACGGATTGTCGAACTGCAAGTCGCGCGCCTCGATCTCGCGCCGGATTTGCGCGACGTCGAGCAGGTTGTCACCGCTCAATGCATTCATCCCCGCGACCAGCTCCTCGAGCGTATCGCGCACGATGAAATCACGCCCATGTTCCTTGAACGTCTCCACCGGCCCCGGCGCGCGCTTGCCGACGGCGCGCTTGAGCACCTGACGCCAGCTCTTGTTGGTGAGATCGGGATTCTGTTCCGAACCGGACAAGGCGAACTCGCGCTTGATGATCGCCTGATCGAGGATGAACCAGCTGTAGTCGTGGCCACTGCCGCGCAGATATTCCAGCGTGCCGAGCGTGTCGAAACCGGGCCACAGCGGCATCGGCAGGCGCTTGCCGGTGGCGTCGAACCATAGCGACGACGGCCCCGGCAGGATGCGGATCGCGTGCATCGGCCAGATCGGATTCCAGTTCTCGATGCCTTCCACGTAATGCCACATGCGGTCGCGATTGATCAGGTTCGCGCCCGCACTCGCGCCGATGTCGAGCATGCGTCCATCCACGTGCGCGGGCACGCCGCAGATCATGTGCGCGGGTGCGGCGCCCAGGCGCTGCGGCCAATAACGGCGCACCAGTTCGTGATTGCCACCGATGCCGCCGGAGCAGATGATCACCGCTTGCGCGCGTTGTTCGAAATCACCGACGACCTCGCGCGAACTGGATTTACCGCGATCCATCCCATCCGGCGCCAGCACGCTGCCGCGCGCGCCGGTAACGGTGCCGTTCTCGACGATGAGTCCATCCACGCGATGGCGGAAGGCGAAACGCAGCAGGCCTTTCTTCTCCGCCTCGCGCGCGCGGCGCACGAACGGCTCGATCACGCCGGGACCGGTGCCCCAGGTGACGTGGAAGCGCGGCACCGAATTACCGTGACCGATCGAACCGTAGCCGCCGCGTTCGGCCCAGCCCACCACGGGAAACCAGCGCATGCCCATGCCGTGCAGCCAGGCGCGTTTCTCGCCGGCGGCGAAGTCCACGTAGGCCTCGGCCCAGCGTCGCGGCCACAGATCCTCTTCCCGATCGAACGCCGCCGTGCCCATCCAGTCGGCCAGCGCCAGCGCGTGCGAATCGCGGACGCCCATGCGCCGCTGCTCCGGCGAATCGACGAAGAACAAGCCGCCGAACGACCAGAACGCCTGCCCGCCAAGACTCTGCTCCGGCTCCTGCTCCAGCACCAGCACGCGTTTGCCGGCATCGGTCAGCTCGGTGGCCGCGACCAGGCCGGCAAGGCCGGCGCCGATGACGATTGCGTCGTTCGAATCCTGCATCCCGCCACTCCCCCAGCCTTGGATGGCGGAAAGTTAACGCATCGAAGGCGACCGCGCATGCGAGCACGGTCGGAATCCGCGATCGAGCGCCCCTCGCCGCATTGCAACATCCATGATCGCGCCGCTGCCCGTCCCTGGAGTGGAGTGCAGGACCAGGAATGCGCGGGCAACCGTTTATCCGCTTCGACGTCTGAAAAGCAGGAACGAGATCGTCAGCAACACTAGCGACGGAACCACATAGGCGATGCGGTAATCGAACTTGTACACGCCCGCCAGCGACACGAACTGCGTCTGCAGCAGCCAGAACCCGAGCGCGAACACCATGCCGATGAACAACCGCTTGCCCGCGCCGCCGCTGCGCAAGGTGCCGAATGCGAACGGAATCGCCGCCAGGCACAACGCCAGCACATTGAGCGGATAGAACCACCGCCCCCAGTAATGCTGCTCGAACTCGCTGGCATCGAGATTGTTGCGCTGCCGGTATTTGATGCCCTCGCGCAGATCGTGCGAGGTCATGTAGCGCGGCCGCGAAATGTTGCGCGCGCTCGCCGCCAGCGCGGCCGCATCGAGCTTCGAGGACCAGTGTTCTTCCAGGACTTCGGTCTGCGTCACCGAATTGGTTTCGAAATAGGTGCGTTTGACATTGCGCAGCAGCCACCCGCCCTTGCGATGCTCGGCGACGTTGACGCGGGCGATCGATTCCAGGCGACCGTCGGCGGCGAACTCGTACAGACGCACGTCCCGCAGTTCCACGCCGCCTTGGGGAAGTTCCCGTCCGTTCTGCGCGTTGAGGAAGGTGTCGCCCTCGCGCGCCCACAGGCCGGAGTACTGCGCCACCGTCATATCCCTCGATTTCGCCGAAGCCTTCAGGCCATCGGCGCTGCGCTGCCCCCACGGGCCGAGGCTTTCGCCGCTGAGCACCATCAACCCGGTGAGGATCAGCAGCGGTGCCGCCACCGAGATGCTCAACCGGCGCCGCGACAATCCCAACGCGCGCAACGCAGTCAATTCGGAACTCGCCGCCAGCTGCCCGAGCCCCATCAGCGCGCCGATCACCGCTGCGGTCGGGAACATCGTGTAGGCCCGGCGCGGAATCGTGTAGACCATGAACGTGATGGCGTCGAAGAAGCTGTAGTTGCCCTTGCCGACGTCGCCGATTTCGTCGACGAGACCGTTGATCACGTCGAGACCGACCAGCACCGTCCATGTCAGCAGTACGGTGGTGGCCACCGTGCGCGCGACGTACTGGTCGTGAATCTTGGGGAATGGCGTCATGCGTGCCGCTCCACCACACGGCGCAGACGCTTCTTGCGCATGCGTCCATCATGCAGGTACGCCCAGATCGAGAAGGCGAGCAGCGGCACGGTCAGCCACCACAGGCCGAGCGCCAGCGAGACCTTGCCCTTCGACAGCCAGTCGGTGCCCATCCACATCAGATTGGTGCCGACCAGATAGGCCAGGAAGCCGAGCAGCACGCGCCCATAGCGCGACTGCCGCGGCGAACTGCGCGCCAGCGGGATCGCCAGCAGCGCGAAGGCGAGCGCGAGCAACGGCGGCGTCAGGCGCTGATGCAGCTGGGCGCCGGCCTTCCGACGCGGATCGCTGAGCAGGGCCACGGTCGACAGCAGTTCCGGATCGTCCTTCTTGGCTTCCTCTTCGGTCGCCGGCAGGCGCACGTCGTTGCTGGCGTAGCGCATCAGCCGGTAGTCGCGGCCGTCGGCGAGCGGGCCTTCCACGCGGAAGCCTTCATTTAGCTTGAGATAGCGCTCGGTGCCATCGACCTCGAGATTGCCGCTCAACGCGGTGGTCACATCCAGCCGCTCATCGGTCTGACGATAGACGAACACCCGCGACATGCTGCGCCCGTCGGTGGACATGCCGCCGACGTAGACGACGCCGTCGCCACCGGGCAATTCGATGAAGCGCCCAGGCTCCAGCCCTGCCACCAGCAGGCTGCGGTTGCCGGCCTCGATCAGCTGCTGCGAATAATTGCGCGCCCAGGGGCCCAGCCACATCGAGCACATGCCGATGAAGATCACCATCGGCAGCACCAGCATCATCACCGGCCGCAGCAGGCGCCGCGGGCCCACACCGATCGAGGCCAGCACCGGCATTTCCGAATCCCGGTACAGGCGGCTCACGCCCAGCAGCAGGCCGAGCATGAGGCCCAGGGGCAGGATCAGCGGCAGGTAGTTCAGCAGCTGCAGGCCCAGCTGGGAAAGCATCAACCCCGCCGCGATCCGACCGCCGGCGATGTTGCGCAGCACGTCCGCGAAGACCCCGCCGAGGCTGACGATCAACAGCACCACCAGGACCGCGAACGTGGCCTGGGCGAATTCGCGGAACAGGTAGGAGTCGAGCTTCGGCATCAAGACGGTGGGATCTGGCTCTTAGCGGGTGGGATCGATCTGGGCCGGGGTGGCGGCCTGATAGACTAGAGAGTTCGCGACTCGGCCTTTCGGCCGTCCCGTCCTGACGGGGATGGGTAGTATCCCTGTCGAATCGTGAACAGCCGATTGTAAACAATACGACGCAAGCAACACTCCGCCCGAAAAAGAGCCCCGAACCAGAGTCATGACCCTTCAATTCACCCTGAACCGCGACACACCGGCCACCGCGGCCACCGACTGCATCGTCGTGGGCGCCTATGGCGACAAGTCGCTGACGCCCGCCGCGCAGACCCTGGACAGCGCCAGCGCCGGCCGCCTCGCCGCCCTGATCGAGCGCGGCGACATCGAAGGCAAGACCGGCAAGACCGCGCTGCTGCACGACCTGCCCGGCGTGACCGCGCCGCGCGTGCTGGTGGTGGGGCTGGGCGACAAGGCCAAGTTCGGCGTGCCGCAGTACCTCAAGGCCGTCGGCGACGCCGCGCGGGCGCTGAAGTCCGGCCCGGCGCAGCAGGCGTTGTTCACCCTGTCCGAGCTCGAGGTCCCGGGCCGCGACAAGGCCTGGAATATCCGCCAGGCCGTGATCGCCGCCGCCCACGCCAACTACCGCTACGTTGCCACCCTGGGCGAGAAGAACAAGGCCAAGCACGACGACTCCGGCCTGAAGGGCTTCGCTGTGGCCGGTGACGACGCCACCGCGCTGGCGCAGGGCGAGGCCATCGCCGCCGGCGTGGAATTCGCACGCAGCCTTGGCAACCTGCCGCCCAACATCTGCACGCCGGCCTATCTCGCCGAGCAGGCGCAGTCCTTCGCCGCCGGGCACGACGGCGCCGAGGCGGAAATCCTCGATGAAACGCAGATGGAAGCGCTCGGCATGGGCTCGCTGCTGGCGGTCGCGCGCGGCTCTGCCCATCGTCCACGCCTGATTGTGCTGCGCTGGAATGGTGGCGGCGATGCGAAACCCTACGCCCTCGTCGGCAAGGGCATTACCTTCGACACCGGCGGCGTCAACCTCAAGACGCAGGGCGGCATCGAGGAGATGAAGTACGACATGTGCGGCGGCGCCACCGTCATCGGCAGCTTCGTCGCTGCGGTGAAGATGAAGCTTCCGCTCAATCTGGTCGTGGTGGTGCCGGCGGTGGAAAACGCCATCGACGGCAACGCCTACCGCCCTTCCGACGTGATCACCTCGATGTCCGGCAAGACCATCGAAGTCGGCAACACCGACGCCGAAGGCCGCCTGATCCTGTGCGATGCCCTCACCTACGTGCAGAAGTACGAGCCGCAGGCCATCGTCGACGTCGCCACGCTCACCGGCGCCTGCATGGTGGCGCTCGGCCGCTACGCCTCCGGCCTGATGAGCAAGCACGATGATCTGGCCTCTGAACTGCTCACCGCCGGCGAGAACGTCTTCGACCGCGCCTGGCGCCTGCCGCTGTGGGACGAATACCAGACCATGCTCGAATCCAGCTTCGCCGACGTCTACAACATCGGTGGACGCTGGGCGGGCGCGATCACCGCCGGCTGCTTCCTCGCGCGCTTCACCGAAGGCCAGCGCTGGGCGCACCTCGACGTCGCCGGCACCGCCAGCGACGAGGGCAAGCGCGGCATGGCCACCGGACGACCGGTGGGTTTGCTGACGCAGTGGCTGCTCGACCGCACAAGAGAGACGGGAGACGAGAGACGATAGACGGAAGCGGACGCTTCGTCTCCCGTCTCCCTCTTCCCCTCTCCCTGCCCATGCCGCGCGCCGACTTCTATCTGATCGCCAAGCCACGCTTCCGCGAAGAACCGCTGCGGCTGGTCTGCGAGCTGGCGCGCAAGGCCTACGACGCCAACCACTGGACGCTGGTGCTGGCGCGCGACGCGGCCCAGGCCGAGGCGCTGGACGACCTGCTGTGGGACATGGGCGACGACGCCTACATCCCGCACCAGATCGCCGGCACCGACGAGGAAGACGAACTCACGCCGGTGCTGATCGCGCCGCCCGAGTTCGACACGCCACTGCGCCCGCTGGTGATCAACCTGCGCGACGACGCCGTGCAGGATGGCTTCGAGCGCGTACTGGAAGTGGTGCCCGCCGACGAATCCGCGCGCGGCCCGCTGCGCGAGCGCTGGACGCAGTACAAATCGCGCGGGTTGGAAGTCAACAAGCACGACATGTAATTTTTGATGTTCCTTCTCCCGATGGGAGAAGGAAAAAGCCGAAGCATCACTTTTCGAATCCAAGATCCAAACCCCATGACCCTCGCTCCCGGCTACGACCCGAAAACCTTCGAAACTCGCCTCTACGCCGAGTGGGAAAGCAGTGGCGTATTCGCCCCGCAAGGCGACGGCCCGGCCTACAGCATCCTGCTGCCGCCGCCGAACGTCACCGGGACCCTGCACATGGGTCACGCCTTCCAGCACACGCTGATGGACGCGCTGGTCCGCTACCACCGCATGCGCGGGTACCGCACGCTGTGGCAGATGGGCAGCGACCACGCCGGCATCGCCACCGAGATGGTGGTGGCGCGCAACATCGATCGCGAAGGCCTGACCCGCGACGGCCTCGGCCGCGAGAAGTTCATCGAAAAGGTCTGGGAGTGGAAGGCGCAGTCCGGCGACACCATCGAACGGCAGATGCGCCGCCTCGGCGCCTCCGGCGACTGGTCGCGCAGTGTGTTTACGATGGACCCGATGGCCTCGACCGCGGTGATCGAAGCCTTCGTGAAACTCCATGAGGAAGGTCTGATCTATCGCGGGCAGCGGCTGGTCAACTGGGATCCCGTGCTGAAAACCGCGATCTCCGACCTGGAAGTGGTCAACGAAGAAGAAGACGGCTTCCTCTGGTCGATCGCCTACCCCCTCAGCGACGGCAGCGGCACGCTCACCGTCGCCACCACGCGCCCGGAAACCATGCTCGGCGACACCGCGGTGATGGTGCATCCGGAAGACGAACGCTACGCGCACCTGGTCGGCAAGACCGTGCGCCTGCCCCTGACCGGTCGCGAGATTCCGGTCATCGCCGATGCTTATGTCGACCGCGAATTCGGTACCGGCGTGGTGAAGGTGACGCCGGCACACGATTTCAACGACTACGCCGTCGGGCAGCGCCACGGCCTGCCGATGATCAACATCTTCACCCCCGATGCCACGGTCAACGACAACGCGCCGGAACGCTATCGCGGTCTGGACCGTTTCGTCGCGCGTAAGACCGTGCTCGCCGATCTGGAAGCCGAAGGCTCGCTGGTCGAAACCAAGCCGCACAAACTGCAGATACCACACGGCGATCGCACCAACCAGGTGATCGAGCCATATCTGACCGATCAGTGGTTCGTGAAGATGGACGTCTTCGCCGAGCGCGGGCTGAAACTCGCTGAACAAGGCGACGTGCGCTTCGTGCCCTCCAACTGGATCAACACCTACCGCCACTGGATGGAGAACATCCAGGACTGGTGCATCAGCCGTCAGCTGTGGTGGGGACATCGCATCCCGGCCTGGTATTCCGACGCCGGCAAGGCCTACGTCGCGCGCGACGAAGCCGACGCGCGCGCGCGCGCGGCCACCGATGGCTACACCGGAACGCTGACGCGGGACAACGACGTCCTCGAAACCTGGTTCTCCTCCGCGCTGTGGCCGATCAGCACCATGGGTTGGCCCGACGTGGACACGATGCAGGCGCGCGATTTCGACCGCTTCGTGCCGTCCAGCGTCCTCGTCACCGGTTTCGACATCATCTTCTTCTGGGTGGCGCGGATGATCATGATGACCGACCACTTCATGCCGCCGTCGCTGCCGGACGCCGCGCGCGTGCCGTTCAAGGACATCTACATCACCGGCCTCGTGCGCGACAAGGACGGACAGAAGATGTCCAAGTCGAAGGGCAACATCCTCGATCCACTCGACCTGATCGACGGCATCACGCTCGACGACCTGCTCGCCAAGCGCACCACCGGCCTGATGAAGCCCAAGGATGCGCCGAAGATCGAGAAGGCCACGCGCAAGGAATTCTCCGATGGCATCCCCGCCTTCGGCGCCGACGCACTGCGCTTCACCATGGCCGCGCTGGCCGGTCCCGGGCGCGACATCAAGTTCGATCTCGCGCGCTGCGAGGGCTACAAGAATTTCTGCAACAAGCTATGGAATGCCACGCGCTTCGTGCTGATGAACACGGAAGGATTCACGGCGCCTACGACCGGCGAAACTTCAACCCTCGCGCCGGTCACGGACGCGGAACGCTGGATCCTCGCCCGCCTCGCGAAGACCGCCGCCGAGGCCGAGGCGCATTTCACCGCCTATCGCTTCGATCTGCTGGCGCAGAGCCTGTACGAGTTCGCCTGGAACGAGTTCTGCGACTGGTTCGTGGAATTGGCCAAGCCCGCCTTGAACGGCGAAGACGCTGCGGCCGCCGACAGCACCCGCCACACGCTGCTGTTCGTGCTCGAACGCGTGCTGTGCCTGCTGCATCCGCTGGTGCCGTTCGTCACCGAGGAACTGTGGCGACAAGTCGCACCCAGGCTCGGCATCGACGGGCGCACGATCATGCTGCAGCGCTATCCGCACAGCGCCGATTTCGCCGTGCAGGCCTATGCCGACGCGGAAGCCGACATCGAATGGCTCAAGTCGATGGTGTCGGCACTGCGCCGCATCCGCAGCGAGCTTGGCGTGCCGCCGAAAAAGACAGTCCGATTGCTGCTGCAGGATGGCACGGCGGAAGATGCCGCCCGCATCGCGCGGCATGCCTCGCAGCTGAAGTTCCTCAATAGTCTCGACAGCATCGATGCGATCGCGGGTGATCCGCCGCCGGCCGCCGCCGCGCTGGTTGGCTCGCTGAAGCTGCTGGTTCCGCTGGAAGGCCTGGTGGACCTCGATGCCGAACGCGCGCGACTCGACAAGGAGATCAAGCGCGTGCAGGGCGAGCAGGCGAAGTCACAAGGCAAGCTCGCCAGCGAGACATTCGTGCAGAACGCGCCCGCGGCTGTCGTGGAGCAGGAGCGCAAGCGCTTGACGGATTGGACCGCGCAACTTGAAACACTGACTGCGCAACGCGCGCGGTTAAGTTAAAGCCGGACCGTCGTTTTTTGCTCGTCATTCCCGCGAAAACGGGAATGAGGGGCGATATGCTTAGTCCAGCAATTCCTTCGCCATCACGATCGCATCCTCCCTGCCAAACTTGGCAGGGTAATAGCGTGGCCGCCGCCCGATCTCGTTGAAGCCTTCATCGTGGTACAGCGCGATGGCGTGCGGATTCGAAGGCCGTACTTCGAGAAAGATGCGCTGCGCGCCGAAACCACGGGCGTTATTCATCAACGCCCGCAGCAGCTTGCGGCCATGTCCGCGGCTCTGCGCCAGCGGATCGACACACACGTTGAGTACATGCGCCTCGTCGGCGGCCACGCTGAGCACGCCGTAACCGATGATCCGGCCTTCGCTCTGCCTGCCTTCACTCAACATCACCCATGCCGGGTACTCGGCACGCAGGCAGTCGCGGAAGATGCCCTGCGTCCACGGAAAGGGATAGGCACGACGCTCGATCTCCATCACAGCGTCGAGATCCGTCTCGCGCATCGGCCGCAGACTGCCGGCGGGCGCCGCTCCGGCTTCTTGCGTCGTAACCGCGCTCATGCCGACGGCCGTCCTCGCAACGCGCGCAAGCGCGGCCACAGCGCGCGCTTGGCGGCGGCGCTGCGCAGGCGCGCGGCCGGACCCCATTCGCGACACAGCGCAACGGCGTCGGCCGCATCACGGCTACGGCCGGCGGCGCGCAACACCGCGATCAGCAATGCATCCTCCGGAAGCACCTCTTCCGATGCCTGCGCCTGCGGCGAAGCCGTGAAATACAACGTATGGCCCAAGGCTTCCAGCACTTCGCGCTGCAGCGGATCCCAACTCATGCGCTCGCATCCGTCGTATCGACCGGCAGGCGTCGCCGCTTGAACCACAGCAACGGTCCGGACAGCGCGTACAGCACCGTCGCCGTCAGCAGTGTCTTGGGCGGATCGATCACCAGCGCGATCAGCACCGCCACCACCAGCAGCAGCGCGAAGAACGGCACGCGATCGGATTTCGCCCCGCGCCCGCCCTTGAAGCTGTTGTAGCGAATGCCGCTGACCATCAGCAGGCCCGCAAGGATGGTGACGACGAGCGCGACGTATCGCATCTCGTCACCACTGAGGTCGAGATCGTGGAACGTCCACACGAAACTCGCCATCAGCCCCGCCGCCGCCGGGCTGGCCAGACCGATGAACCAGCGCTTGTCGACCTTGCCCACCTGGCTGTTGAAGCGCGCCAGCCGCAACGCGGCGCAGGCCGCGTACAGGAACGCCGCCAGCCAGCCAACCCGGCCAATCGTGATGCCATCGAGCTTCAGCGACATCAGCGCCCAGTGGTACATCACCAGCGCCGGCGCCATGCCGAAGCTCACCAGATCGGCGAGCGAGTCGTACTGCACGCCGAACTCGCTCTGGGTATTGGTCAGGCGCGCCACGCGGCCATCGAGCCCGTCGAGAATGGCGGCGACGAAAATGGCCACGCAGGCGGCCTCGATCCGCCCCTGCGAGGCAGCGATGATCGCGAAGAAACCGCCGAACAGGCCACCGGTGGTGAACAGGTTGGGCAGCAGGTAAATGCCGCGGCCGCGCGGACGTTGCAGGGGCTGGTCATCCATGGTGGGCAGTTTAGCGAGCCGCGCCGTGACGCGCTCGCATGGCCCTCCAGGCGGGCAAATAATGGCTCTCCCGGCATGCGCTGCGAAAACCAGGGCCGCGACCAGCGTCACGCGATCCGGCTTCCGGGCTTGCAGCCGCCACCGCACGGTGCTGCAATCGCCCCGCCCTCCTTGCGCAGCAGGTTCCGCATGCCCCGTAAACCGTTCCTTTCCCTGTTCGGCCAGGCACTCCTGCTTCCGGCCATCGCCGCCATCTCCCTGTCCGCCTCGGGCCAGGAGGTTTATCAGTGGAAGGACGACAAGGGCGTCACCCATTATTCGGAAACCCCGCCGGCCAACACGCAGTATCAGCAGCAGAAAATCCGGCACGACGATGTCGCCGCCCCCGCGCCCAAGGCGACGGAAGCCGCATCGAAAACCGTCGCCAGCGACGCCAAACCTACCGGTGGTGAAAATCCGCAGTGCGCGGCCGCGCGCAAGAACATCAAGATGCTGGAAGACAAGAACGACGTGCAGCGGGACACCGACGGCGACGGCAAGGCCGACAAGACCCTCACTGCCGAGGAGCGCGGCAATCAGCTGGAACTGGCGCGCGCCACGTTGAAAGCAAATTGTCCGTCGTAAGCCGGAACGCACTCTTCGGGCCCTTCGCGGCCTGAAACCCCTGAAAATCCCGCCGCGTCGCGCCGACGCGGCCCGATGCCGTGGCAGAATGGCGGACCCTCCCGCCCATTCCGACCGCCCCGCATGCGTCTGTCGCAGTTCCACCTCCGCACTGAAAAAGAAACCCCCGCCGATGCCGAGATCGTCAGCCACAAGCTGATGCTCAAGGCCGGCATGTTGCGCAAGCTCGCCGCCGGCATCTACACCTGGTCGCCGCTGGGCCTGCGCGTGCTGCGCAAGGTGGAAGCGGTCGTGCGCGAGGAAATGAATCGCGCCGGCGCGATCGAAGTGCTGATGCCGACGATCCAGCCCAAGGAGTTGTGGGAGGAAACCGGCCGCTGGCAACGCTACGGCAATACCCTGCTGCAGCTGAAGGATCGCAAGGAGCAGGAATTCTGCTACGCGCCGACGGCCGAGGAAGTCATCACCGATTTCGCGCGCAACGAGCTGGTCAGCTACAAGCAGCTGCCGGTGAATTTCTATCAGATCAACACCAAGTTCCGCGACGAACTGCGCCCGCGCTTCGGCGTGATGCGCGCGCGCGAGTTCATCATGAAGGACGCCTATTCCTTCCATCTCAGCGATGAGGACCTGGCACGCGAATACCGCAACATGCACGAAGCCTATTCGCGCATCCTCACGCGCCTGGGGCTGCGCTTCCGCGCCGTGCGCGCCGACAGCGGCGAGATCGGCGGCGATACCAGCCAGGAATTCCAGGTGATCGCCGACTCCGGCGAGGATGCGATCGTCTTCTCCGACAGCTCCGATTACGCCGCCAATGTCGAAGCGGCCGAGGCGCTGCCGCCGGGTCCGCGCGCGGCGGCCACCGAGGAATTGCGCAAGGTGTCCACGCCCACGCAGAAGACCTGCGAGGACGTCGCCGCCCTGCTCGGCTTGCCGCTCTCGCGCACGGTGAAATCGGTCGCGGTGATCGGCCGCGATGCGGCTTCTAATCAGGAATTCGTGCTGGCGCTGGTGCGCGGCGACCACATCGTCAACGAGATCAAGCTGGCGAAGGTAGATGGCCTCGCCGATTATCGTCTGGCGACGGAAGCGGAAATCCTCGAAGCACTCGGGGCCGAACCGGGTTTCCTTGGACCGGTGAAACCGCGCGGGAAAATCCGCGTGATCGCCGATCGCGAAGTCGCGGCGATGGCCGATTTTGTCGTCGGTGCCAATGAAGCCGGCTTCCATTTGACCGGCGTCAACTGGGGCCGCGATCTGTCCGAACCGGATGTTGTCGCCGATATCCGCAACGCCGTCGCCGGCGATCCATCGCCCGATGGTCGCGGCAAGCTCGCGATCGCGCGCGGCATCGAGGTCGGCCATATTTTCCAGCTCGGCCGCAAATATTCCGAAGCCATGCAGGCCACCGTGCTCGACGAGCAGGGACGCGCCCAGCCGCTGGCGATGGGCTGCTACGGCATCGGCGTCACGCGCATCGTCGCCGCGGCCATCGAGCAGAACCACGACGATGCCGGCATCGTCTGGCCGCAGCCGATGGCGCCGTGGCAGGTGGCGGTATGCGTGATCAATCCGAAACAGGATGCGACGGTCGCCACCGCGGCCGAGGCGCTGTATGCGGAATTGCAGTCGGCTGGTATCGATGCCGTGCTCGACGATCGCGGCCTGCGTCCTGGCGCGATGTTCGCCGATATCGAGTTGATCGGCATTCCGCATCGCGTCGTGGTATCCGAACGTGCACTGGCTGCCGGCACGTTCGAATATCGCGCGCGCAATGCCGCGGAAACGGAAAACATCACGCGGGAAACATTGATTTCCCGCCTGCGCGCGCCTGCCGCAGCCTGATTTTCAAGTCGGATTCGAGAACGGATTCTCGATCCGGGACTTGTGCCCTTTCCGTTTGTTAAAAAACGGCTACGCGTTAATTCGCGCATGGCCGCATTTCCCATGGCATTTTTATATTTCTCCGGGATTTGTTAGGCTGAATCTTTCCAACGCCACGGAATGGCGCCCTTCAGCCGATAATCCGGAGTTAATTGATGTCGATTGATTTGAATGGCCTTTCCGCCAAAGAACTTGATTCGCTGATTTCGCAAGCCAAGAAGCGCAAGACCACGCTCAAGAAGCGCAAGCCCGTCGCCACGGTGCGTGCCAGGCTCATCGCCGCTGTCGCCGCCGAGGGTTACACCATCGCCGAACTGTTCGGCGGCACGGCCAAGAAGTCCGCCGGCCGCCCGGCCAAGGCCGCTTCCGCGCGCAAGGGCCGCAAGCTCGGCAAGGTCGCGCCGAAATACCGCAATCCCGGCAACCCCAAGGAAACCTGGACCGGTCGTGGCAAGCAGCCGCTGTGGATGGCCGCGCTGGTGAAGAAAGGTAAGAAGCCTGAGGATTTCCTGATCAAGAAGTGATCGGGCCAGGGCAACAAATAAAAACGCCGGCGCATGCCGGCGTTTTTATTTCGACATCTTGATTGGGGCATCGCGGAATAAATCCGCTTACAGATTCCGCCGCGCCGGCAACAACAGATTGCCGAACAGCAATCCCGCCACCAGCGCCAACAGGATATTGAGCACGGTCAGCGCGGCTTCCTGTCCCGCCGCGAGATCCTGCTGCTGCACCGACGTCAGCAGACTGCGCACGCTGGTGCTGCCGGGCACCAGCAGGATGATGCCAGGCACGCGCACCACCGCGCCCGGACGCTTGATCCAGCGCGCATACCCATTGCCGGCGGCGGTCAACAACATCGCCGACAGGAAAATCCCGACCGGACTGCCCCACGCCTCGCCAGCCAGACGCGAAATCAGATAACCCGAGGCCGCCGACAACATCACCACCGGATAATCGCGGCGATTGGCGCGGAACAACACCGCGAACGCGAACGACGCCGACAACAGCGCGCACAACTCCACCCACTCCGGCTGAGGACGCCATGCACGTATCTGCGGCTCGATACCGAGCATCTGCGCGACGGTCATCGCGATCATCGTGCCGACGGTCAGCTTGAGCATCGTGCTCACCGCGCCGGCGAAGCGCGAGGTGCCCGAGACCAGATGCTGGCTGGTGAGTTCGTTGACCGCATTGGTCAACGCCATGCCGGGCATCAGCACGATCAGCGATGCGATCACCACGGTATTGAGATTGAGCGGCCCGATGAAGCTGGCGACGGCCACCGCGACGGTCGCCGCGATCATCGCGGCGAGCGCGTCGCTGGCCTCGCGCAGGCGCGGGCGCCGCGGCGTGAGCCATTCGATCAAGCCGACCAGCACGCCGATCAACCCGGCCGTGGCGATATCGAGCCAAGGCAGGCGCAGCAAGCCCGCCACGCTGGCCGAGGACAGGCCGAACCCCAGCACCCGCAGGGCCACGCCGCGCCAGCTCGGCGGACGATCGAGCGCGCGCAGCGCCGCATGCCCTTCGGCCAGGCCAATCTTGCCGGCCATCACGTCCTCGGCGATGCGATCGGCCTCGCACAGCTTGTAGAGGTCGGTCTCGCCGGGCGGAACGCGGATCACGCGCGTGGTGTCGCTATCGCCGGGCGGACGGCTGGGATCGCTGAAGGCCAAGATCATGCCGGTCGGGTTCACCCAGGGTTCGCACTCCAGCCCCAGTGTCTGCGCCACCGCCACGATCGCGCCCTCGAGGCGCTGCGCGGTGGTGCCGTAGCTGTGCAGGCGCTCGGCCAGCTCGGCCACGAAGGCGATGCGGGCGGCGTAGCCGATGGTCGTGGGAAAGGCCTGGCGCATGGAGCGGGACAAGGGAAGCGATATGGCCGGAGAAGCCCGGCGGATGGAAAGCGAAAATGTGGGCGCATCGTCGCGCGCTGCGCATTCTACGGTCCGGGCATCGTCCGCCCACGGGATTTGGCCGTTCCAGGGCCGCGCCAACGGGTCGCGGGGCATGATGCGTTCATAAAACCCCGGTCTTTGGCATTGGTTAGTCTGTATCCTCCGCCGGCAGCGCCCTTGCCAGTTCGCCCACAACGCATCTTCCATTCCTTCGAATGAGTGTCGCCGCGCCCCAAGCTCCCAGCATCTCCGTCGATCCCAACGACGGCGGACGCCTGCGCCTGGGCGGGCACTGGACCCTGGACACGGCCGAGAACGTGGCCGAGGTGCTGCGCAGCAAACAGGCCGGCGAAGTGACGTCGGTGGACGCGAGCGCGGTCGAACGGCTCGATTCGGCCGGCGTCCTGCAGCTGCTGCGCTTCGCGAGCCGCTGCGGGCTCGATTACGACGCCTTCACCTTCCGCGACGACCACCACGCCCTGGTCGCCGCAATCGAGGACGTCGCCGACGAGCGCCCAAAGCGCAAGCGCGAATACGGCGTCGCCGCGGCGCTGGCGCGCCTCGGCCGTGCCGTCAGCGGCAACTGGGACGAGATCATCGCGCTCGTCAGCTTCCTCGGCGAGAACCTGGTCAAGCTCGGCCGCGTCCTCGTGCAGCCGCGCCGGCTGCGCCTGACCGCCACCGTGCATCACATGGAACAGGTTGGCCTGGACGCGGTGCCGCTGGTGGCGCTGCTGTCGTATCTGGTCGGCGCCGTGATCGCCTTCCTCGGCGCCACCATCCTCGCCAACTTCGGTGCCACCATCCTGGTGGTGGAGCTGGTCAACATCGCCTTCCTGCGCGAGTTCGGCGTGCTGCTCACCGCGATCCTGCTCGCCGGCCGCACCGCCAGCGCCTTCACCGCGCAGATCGGCGCGATGGTGAGCCGCGAGGAAGTCGATGCGATCCGCACGCTCGGCCTCGATCCGATCGACCTGCTGGTGATCCCGCGCGTGCTCGCACTGCTGATCATGCTGCCGCTGCTCACCTTCATCGCGATGATCGCGGGCCTGCTGGGCGGCGTCTCGGTGGGGGCCTTCAGTCTCGACATCCCGCCGCAGGCCTACTACGCCCGCATGCACGACACCATCGAGCTGCGCCACGTGCTGGTCGGCATGTCGAAGGCGCCGATCTTCGCCATCGTGATCGGCCTGATCGGCTGCCTGGAAGGCCTGCAGGTGCAAGGCACCGCGCAGTCGGTGGGCGAGCGCACCACCTCCAGCGTGGTGCAAACCATCTCGCTGGTGATCGTGATCGACGCGCTGGCGGCGATCTGGTTCATGCACATGGGCTGGTGACGATGACCGACCCGACCATGCCCACGAAAAAGCCCCCCTCCGCGGATGACGCGCCGATCATCCGCGTGCGCGGCCTGGTCAACCGTTTCGGCGAACAGACCGTGCACGAGGACCTCGATCTCGACGTGAAGCGCGGCGAGATCCTCGGCGTGGTCGGCGGCTCGGGCACCGGCAAATCCGTGCTGATGCGCTCGATCCTCGGCCTGCGCCATCCCGATGCCGGCGAGATCGAAGTGCTCGGCGTCGACGCGCGCGCCGACGACAGCAAGATCCGCCGCCACATCGAGCGCAACACCGGCGTGCTCTTCCAGGACGGCGCGCTGTTCTCGTCGCTGACCGTCGGCGAGAACGTACAGGTGCCGCTCAAGGAATACCACGGCCAGTTGCCCGACAGCTGGCATTACGAACTCGCGCTGCTGAAGGTGAAACTCGCCGGCCTGCCCGCCGATGCGATCGACAAGCTGCCCTCGCAGCTCTCCGGCGGCATGCGCAAGCGCGCGGGCCTGGCGCGCGCGCTGGCAATGGACCCGCCGCTGCTGTTCCTCGACGAACCCACGGCTGGCCTCGACCCGATCGGCGCGGCCGCCTTCGATCATCTGATCCGCACCTTGCAACAGGCGCTCGGATTGACCGTTTTCCTGATCACCCACGATCTCGACACCCTGTACGCTATCTGCGACAGGATCGCGGTGCTGGCCGACAAGCGCGTGATCGCGGTCGGCCCGGTCGCGGAACTGGAGCGTCTCGACCATCCCTGGGTACAGGAATATTTCAACGGCCCACGCGGACGCGCCGCGCGCGACGCCAAAACCGCCGCCACGAAAGAGTTCTGAGAAGGCCCGTCATGGAAACAAAAGCCAACTATGTCCTGATCGGCGCGTTCACCATCCTGGTGTCGCTGTTCCTGCTCGGCTTCGGCCTGTGGGCGGCGAAGTACTCCTCGGAAAAAAGCTGGCGCGAGTACGACGTGGTCTTCCACGAACCCGTCACCGGCCTCACCCAGGGCAGCAGCGTGCAGTACAACGGCATCGCCATCGGCACGGTCGACAACCTGCAGCTGGCGCCGAACGATCCGCGCGCGGTGGTGGCGCGCCTGAAGCTGCAGGCCTCGGCGCCGATCAAGACCGACACGCGCGCCAAGCTGTCGCTGACCAGCGTCACCGGCCCGCCGATCATCCAGCTCACCGGCGGCGATCCGCGCAGCCCGCCGCTGCGCGAAACGCCCGGTCACGACGTGCCGATCATCCTCACCCAGCCGTCGGCACTGCAGAACATCGCCGACACCGCCAACCGGTTGTTCGAGCGGCTGGACACGATGCTGAGCGATGAAAACGTCGCGCGCGTTTCCAAGACGCTCGACCACATCGAAACGATGACCGGCTCCGTGTCCGACCGGCGCGAGGACCTGGGTGCGCTGATCGTCAACGCGCGCAAGGCCACCGAGCAGTTGAACACCACGCTCGACGGCACCAATCGCGCCATTACCGATCTCGATCGCGAACTGGTGAAGAAGCTGCCCATGCTGATCACCAAGCTCGACAGCACGCTCAACCGGCTCGATTCCGCGGCCGGCGGCGCCGACAAGATCCTCAACGAGAACCGCGCCGCCATCAGCAGCTTCGCCAACGACGGCCTGTCGCAACTGGGACCGACGCTGGGCGAACTGCGCACGCTGATCCGCGACCTGCGCCGCATCAGCGACCGCCTCGACGCGAGCCCGGCGCGCTATCTGCTGGGACGCGACGCACCCAAGGAGTTCGAGCCGAAATGAAGACGACGGAAACCCTGTTTCGCTTCTCGAAATCGCGGACGCGCATGCGCGTCGCGACCGTGGCGCTCGCACTCGCCTGCGCGACGCTGAGCGGCTGCGCCTTGCTCAACGCCGGCGGCGAGCGCACGCAATCGACGCTGTACGCGCTCGATCCGCGCGTCGCGCCCGATGCGGCCTGGCCCAACGTGAAATGGCAGCTATCGCTGAGCCCGCCGACCGCGGCGCGCATGATCGACAGCTTCCGCATCGCCGTGCGTCCCACGCCCGACGAAGTGCAGGTCTACAAGGGCGCGGCCTGGGCCAAGCTGCCGAGCGACATGGTGGAGGACACGATCATCCGCGCGCTGGAGGATTCCGGCCGCATCGCCGCGGTCGCACGCCAGGGCACCGGCATCGCCGCCGACTACAAGCTGGTCCTCGACATGCGCCGCTTCGAAGCCGACTACGCCGGCGGCGCCCTGCCTTCGGCCACCATCGAGATCAATGCCAAGCTGCTGCGCAACAGCGACCAGAGCGTGGTCGGCGCGCAGACCTTCCGCCATGCCGAACCGGCGGCGAGCAAGGAAGTCCCGCAGGTGGTGGAGGCCTTCTCGCGCAGCCTGGAACGCGTCGGCGGCGACATCGCGCGCTGGACGTTGCAGACTGGCAACACGGCGACTTCCGGAGTCGCGGGCGGACGATGAGATCATCGTATGGAAGCACCTCATTCCCGCCCGTGTGGGAATGACGAACTTCCCGCGCGCGCCTGAACCAAAACGCTCTAGCGCAGGATCTGCCGGAACGTCAGATTGATCCGCTCGCCCAACGGCCGCACCGTGCGCGGCAGAGCATGACGATAGTTTTCCTGTGTCTGCCCCGCCATCACCAGCAAGCTGCCGTGCGGAAGCTCGATCACGCGCTTCGCGGCAGGATCGCGGCGGTGCTTCAGCGCGAAACGGCGCACGGCACCCAGCGATAACGACGCGATCACCGGCTCTGATCCGAGTTCAGGCTCGGCATCGCTGTGCCAACCCATCGCATCGCGGCCATCGCGATAGAGATTGGCGAGCACGCTGTTGAACGGATACGCGAGTGTCCGCGTCAGCCGCTCGCGCACGGACTGCAATGCTTGCGGCCACGGCATGGGCTCGAAACGCGTCCCGGAATAGGTATAGACCGCCTCCGGATCGCCGATCCAGCAACTCAATCGCGGCGAATCGACCTCGCGTCCGAACAATCGGATGCGATGCACGTGCCAGGAAATTTCCGCGCGAAGCGTATGGAACAGCGCGTCGGCCTCCGTTTCGGGCAGCCAACCGTGATACAGACGCACGTCGGCGCCGGGCAAATCCAGGGTGATGGCGCCTTCCATCGCCGGATCGTGCCGATTTGCCGCACGCGCGGCAACCCGCGAGAATGTCGCATACGCGGGCGTACGCAGCCGCCTCCGCATAAGCCCGCACACCTCGCCGCATGGACGAGCGGCTCGATTTCACGCCGACCGCGTGATTCGATGTCCAGACTTTCCACGCAGCGCACCCTACACCGAGCCAGGCCGCGAACATGAGCGAACCCAGCAGCACCGCAGACCACGAGAACGGCGCACCCGCCATCGAACGCGATGTCATGGAATACGACGTCGTCGCCGTCGGTGCCGGCCCGGCCGGATTGTCGTTCGCGATCCGGCTGAAACAGCTCAATCCCGAACTGTCGGTGTGCGTGATCGAGAAGGCCAGCACCATCGGCGCACACATCCTCTCCGGCGCGGTCATCGAGACCGGCCCGCTCGACGCGCTGCTGCCGGACTGGCGCAGCAATCCGCCGCCGATCTGTGTGCCGGCCACCGAGGACGAGTTCTGGCTGCTCAGCAAGACCGGCGGTCGCAAGCTACCGGTGCCGCCGGGCATGCACAACAAAGGCAACGTGATCGTCAGCCTCGGCGCGATGTGCGCATGGCTGGCGCCGCAGGCCGAGGCGCTGGGCGTGGAGATCTATCCGGGTTTCGCCGCCGCCGAGACCCTGCACGACGTGAATCCCGATGGGAGCGAGGGCAAGGTGATCGGCGTGCGCATCGGCGACATGGGCATCGCCAAGGACGGATCGCACAAGCCCGGCTACACGCCGGGCATCGACATCCACGCCAAGGTCACGGTGCTGGCCGAGGGCGCACGTGGCCATCTCACCAAGCGGCTGATCAAACGCTTCAAGCTCGATGCCGACAGCGATCCGCAGGGCTATTCGATCGGCATCAAGGAACTGTGGCAGGTGCCGGAGGATCGCGTCAGCCCCGGCAAGATCGTGCACAGCTTCGGCTGGCCGGCCGACAGCCACACCTACGGCGGCAGCTTCCTGTATCACCTGGACAAGGGCCGCATCGCGCTCGGCTACGTCAGCGGCCTCGACTACCGCGACCCGGATTACAAGCCGTGGGAAGCCTTCCAGCAGTGGAAGAACCATCCGATGGTCAAGCCGCTGCTCGAAGGCGGCAACCTCGTCTCGGCGGGCGCGCGCGCCATCGTCACCGGCGGCTGGCAATCGCTGCCGAAGACGGAAATGCCCGGCGCGCTGCTGATCGGCGACACCGCCGGCCTGCTCAACGTGCCCAAGATCAAGGGCACGCACCAGGCGATCCGCAGCGGCATGCTCGCCGCCGAGCATCTGGCGCAGTCGCTGAGCAGCGAGGGCTTCGACGCCAAGCTGCGCGCTTCCGAGGCGATGGCGGAATTGAAGAAAGTGCGCAACGTGAAGCCCGGCTTCAAGCGCGGGCTCTGGTTCGGCATGTTCAACGCCGCCTGGGAAACCGTCACCGGCGGCCTCTCGCCGTGGACGTTGAAGAACAAATCCGACTGGTCGTCGCTGCAGAAACTCAGCGAGGCCGAAAAGCCGAAGCGCGATTACGTCGACCGCACGCTGGCGCCGCGCGATCGGTTGGCCGGCGTGTACTTCGCCGCCACCGAACACGACGAGGACCAGCCGGTCCATCTGCGCGTGGCCGACACCTCGATCTGCGTCACCCGCTGCACCGAGGAATACGGCAATCCCTGTACCCGCTTCTGCCCGGCCGCCGTCTACGAAATCGTGGACGACGCGGAAGGCAAGCGCTTGCAGATCAACGCCGCCAACTGCGTGCACTGCAAGACCTGCGACATCAAGGACCCCTACGAGATCATCAACTGGGTCACGCCGGAAGGCGGATCGGGGCCGAACTACCAGAATCTCTGACGCGAAAAAAGAAAGGCGGCAATCGCAGAACTGCGTATCGCCGCCTTTTGCTTTTCAGTGGCAAATTTCCGTGGGCGCGATGCCCACGGAACACCGCGATGGCTCGAACCGTCAGCTCGACGGCTGCGCCACGGGCACCAGGCCGAAATCCCACGACGCATCGGTACCGGTGCTGCCGAGCGCGGTCGCCAGGTGCGTCAGGAAGGTCTGGAAATCACTCACGCCGCTCAGGACGTGGACTTCGGTCTTGCCGGACGAACCAACCTTGGCGATCGCGTACAGATCCAGCGTGCCGTCGCGATTGAAATCGCCGAGTTCGTATTCCCAGTTGTTGGTGCTGCCGCTGCTGGCGGCCAGCGGGAGCGACTTCTGGAGCAGGGTCTGCCTGAAATTGGCCGAACCACTCAGGACCTGCATCTCGACCTTGCCCGACGCGCCATTCTTGTCGATCGCGTACAGATCGAGCACCTTGTCGCCGTTGTAGTCGCCGAGCTCGAAGTGCCAGCGGTAATCCGTTCCGGACGCCGGCAGCGACGTCGCGAGGTGCGTCAGGAAGGTCGTGAAGTTCGTGGCGCCATTCAGGACATGCACTTCCGTCTTGCCCGAGGAGCCCGTCCTGTCGATGGCGTAGAGATCGAGCTTGCCATCGCGGTTGTAGTCGCCCAGCAGGAATTCCCAACGGTTGTCGCGACCGGTCGCCTGCAGCAACGTGGATCGATGCGTGAGGAACGTACTGAAATTCTTCGATCCATCCAGGATATGCACTTCCGTTTTTCCGGAAGCGCCGACCTTGTTGATGGCGAACAGATCGTATTTGCTGTCGCCGTTGTAGTCGGCGAAGCGGAACACCCACTGCCCGTCGGTGCCGGACTTGGCCAGCGCCGTCGACAGATGCAGCGAGAACGTCTTGAAGTTGCTGGCCGCCGTCAGCGCATGCACTTCGGTCTTCGTGGTGCCCATCTTCTTGACGGCGTAGAAATCCAGAAGATCGGTGGTGATCGGCACCTTCGTCGCGCGGAACTGCGCCACGATCGGCATCGTCTGGTTCATGCTGCGGACGTTGTCCGACTGATCCGCGACACCGGTGGGCTTGGTCTGGTACTTCACCGCCGGATTCGCGAAGTAGTCGATCACGCCCTGCACGCTGCCGGCGTCGGCCAGCGGATAGGCCATGACCGTGTGGAATCCGTTCGCGGTCGCTTCGCGATAGCCGAACGAATAATCGTGCACGCCGTAGATCAGGCGGCCGTCGGAAGCCTTGCTGTTGTCCTTGTCGTGCGCCTGGCCGAGGTTGTGCCCGGTTTCGTGCGCCAGCGACTCGTCGATGCAGTAGAAGCTCTGCCCGCCGTTCAGATCGTCGCCATAGCTGACGACGGAATAGGCGAACGGCGCGTCCGCGGTGGAGATGCCCGGCGCGGGATCGCCCGAAACGTGGGCGCCGATCATCCAGGCGATGCCGCAGCCGTTGTTGTCCGGCGCTTCGAAGCGGCGCACGAAGGAGACGAGGTCGCCACCGAATTCCTCGCGCGCATCGCGCAGCGGCTTGAACGCCGGATCCACCTCGATCGGGCCGCTGGCGTTGTAGCCGGACAACTTCTCCAGCGTCGCGCCGTTGTCGCTGTTGTCCGGGTAATTCACCAGCAGGTACTTCACCGGCCGCAGGCGCATGGTGACGCCGCTGTTGCTGTAGGCCGTGTTCGTGAGCGCGACGATGCTGTTGAGCAGCGTGCCCACACCGCTCGATCCGTACTTGTCGACGAGGCCCTGGCTGTATCCGATCACGATGTCGATGTTGCCCGTCGGGCCGGCCTGCGCTTCCGCCTGCGCCGTCAGCTTGGACGTGCCGCTGCCCGAGACGAGACCGCTCGCGATCATCGCGGCCGTCGGCGGCACCAGCACTTCCGGACGTCCGTTGGTCGGTACCTTCGAGAGCTTGACGCTGTCGGTGGACACCACCCAGGCATGGCCGTTCAACGTCGACAGGCGCAGCGCCTGGCCGTTGCTCTGCGGGATCGTGCCGAACACGGCCTGATCGCCGAAGGTGATCACAGCGCTGCGGCCGTTCTCGTCGCGTCCGATCCACGACCAGTTGCCGTCGGGATATTCTTCGTAGTGGTCGTACTTCAACCGCACCAGCTCGCCGTTCGGCGCATTGACCACCATCTCGCCCGAGGCCATCGCGTTGAGCGCATGCGCTTCGCTGATTGAAACCGGGTAATCGGTGAACGCGCCGCGGCGCTTCACGTTCAGCATGTTGTCGTAGGACAGCAATTCACCGCGATCGGGCAGCGAAGCGAAACTCTTCGCCGAGGCGCGGATCGTCGCGAGTGCCGGCAACTGCGCACCCGGCGCGCGCGCGGCGGAGACTGTGGCCTGACCGTTCGTTTGCGATTCGGAAGAGCATCCGGCCAGCAGGCCGAGTCCGAGCACGATCGCTCCGGCAAGATGGTTGCGCATATCTGTTCGTTTCCTGTCTCTAAAAGCCCGATGGCGCCCGACAGCATACGTGGAAAGCGGCGCCAAGGCCGCATCAAGCCGGCGGCGAAAATGAATATGTTCCAAACCGCCTAGCGGTTCAGCGCGATCGACCGTTCAGGCGGCTGCGGCAAACGTGACGCCAGTCTTGTCGCGCAGTTCCTCGACCGTGACGCCTGGCGCCATTTCCAACAGCGCGAGCCCGTCCTTGGTGACGTCGAACACGGCCAGCTCCGTGATGATCCGGTCCACCACGCCGACACCGGTCAGTGGCAGCGTGCACTCGGAAAGGATCTTGTGCTCACCGTTCTTGGCGGTATGTTCCATCAGTACAACAACGCGCTTGACGCCCGCCACAAGATCCATCGCGCCGCCCATGCCCTTGACCATCTTGCCGGGCACCATCCAGTTGGCAAGATCGCCCTTGTCGGTGACCTGCATGGCGCCGAGGATCGCAAGATCGATGTGCCCGCCGCGGATCATCGCGAAGGAATCGTGGCTGCCGAAATAGCTGGCACCCAGACGCGCGGTCACGGTCTGCTTGCCGGCGTTGATGAGGTCGGCGTCGACTTCGTCCTCGGTCGGGAACGGGCCGATGCCGAGCAGGCCGTTCTCCGACTGCAGCCAGACGTCGACACCGTCGGGAATGTGGTTCGCCACCAGCGTCGGCAGGCCGATGCCGAGGTTCACGTAGGCGCCGTCGGTGAGTTCGCGGGCGGCGCGCTGGGCCATTTCGTCGCGGGTCCAGGCCATTACTTCGCTCCTCGCACGGTGCGCTGTTCGATACGTTTCTCGGGGGTCGGGTTGTGCACGATGCGATCGACGTAGATGCCGGGCAGATGCACGTGGTCGGGATCGATCGCGCCGATCTCCACGACCTCCTCCACCTCCGCGATGCAGACCTTGCCGGCCATCGCGCAGGCGGGATTGAAATTGCGCGCGGTCTTGCGGAACACCAGGTTGCCGGCCTTGTCCGCCTTCCACGCCTTCACCAGCGAGACGTCGGCGATCAGTGCCGTTTCCAGCACGTAATGCTTGCCGCCGAACTCGCGCGTCTCCTTGCCCTCGGCCACCACCGTGCCGTAGCCGGTGGCGGTGAAGAACGCCGGGATGCCCGCGCCGCCGGCGCGCAGGCGCTCGGCCAGGGTGCCTTGCGGGTTGAACTCGAGCTCGAGCTCGCCGGACAGGTACTGGCGCTCGAATTCCTTGTTCTCGCCGACGTAGGAGGAAATCATCTTCTTGATCTGCCGCGTCTCCAGCAGCAGGCCGAGGCCGAAGCCGTCGACGCCGGCGTTGTTGGAGATCACCGTCAGCCCCTTCACCCCACTGTCGCGCAGCGCGGCGATCAACGCCTCCGGGATGCCGCACAGGCCGAATCCCCCCACCGCGAGGGTCTGGTTGTCCGCCACGAGGCCGTCGAGCGCCTGGCGGGCGTCGGCGACAACCTTGTTCTTCGCGCCGCTGGCGCCACGCGCCGCGACATTGGCTTCGGCCATCTCGATGAGCTCCGATCGGGGGGGAGGGCGGCATTCTAGCGTCGCCTCATGTCGGCGAAGCATCGGCCATTGGTTCAGGGTGTTCCGGCAGGAGGACGGCCTCGATCCATACGCCAATCAGCCTGGACGTCCGGTGCCCTCTTCAGGTCGCACCCACGGCCCTCGCCCGGTAAACTGGACAGGCTTATCACCCCGGACCTGCCATCGCGGTCCGGCGTCTCCCCCCACAGCTAGGATTCCCTGAACGATGAAGATCCTCGTCGCCTACAAGCGCGTGGTGGACTACAACGTCCGCATCCAGGTCAAGCCGGATGGTTCCGGTGTGGTCACCGACGGCGTCAAGCTCTCGGCCAATCCTTTCGACGAAATCGCCCTGGAAGAAGCCCTGCGCTTGCGCGACAAGGGCATCGCCACCGAGGTCGTGGTCGCCACCATCGCCCCCGCCGATGCCCAGGCGCACCTGCGCAACGGCCTGGCCATGGGCGCCAACCGCGCCATCCACGTGGTCGCGGACCAGCCGATCCAGCCGCTGACCGCCGCCCGCACCTTCCTGAAGCTGATCGAGAAGGAACAGCCGGACCTGGTCATCCTCGGCAAGCAGGCCATCGACGACGACGCCAGCCAGACCGGCCAGATGCTCGCCACGCTCTGGGGTCGTCCGCAGGCCACCTTCGCGTCCAAACTCGAGGTCGCGGCCGGCAAGGCCACGGTCATCCGCGAAGTCGATGCCGGCCTGGAAACGCTCGAAGTCGACCTGCCGGCCGTGGTCACCACCGATCTGCGCCTGAACGAGCCGCGCTTCATCAAGCTGCCGGACATCATGAAGGCCAAGAGCAAGCCGCTGGAAACGATCGCCTTCGCCGACCTCGGCGTCGACGCCGGCGACACGCTCAAGACCACCCACTTCGCCCCGCCGCCGAAGCGCAGCAAGGGCGTCATGGTCAAGGATGCGGCCGAACTGGTCGCCGCACTCAAGCAGAAGGGGTTGCTGTAATGAGCAAGGTACTCATCGTTGCCGAACACCTCGACGGCAAGCTCAACGCCGCCACCGCCAAGTGCGTGTCCGCGGCGCAGGCGCTGAATCCGGATGCCATCGATGTCGTCGTGCTGGCCGCCGACCCGGCCGCCGTCGCCGCCGAAGCCGCGCAGATCGCTGGTGTCGCCAAGGTGCTGACGATCGCCAACGCCGCCAACGCCAACGCGATCGCGCAGGTGCTGGCGCCGCAGATCGCGGCGCTCGCCAAGACCGGCTACAGCCATGTCTTCGGCCCCAGCACCACCTTCGGCAAGGACCTGATGCCTTGCGTCGCCGCCCTGCTCGGCGTGGCCCAGGTCTCCGACGTCATGGCCGTGGAAGGCAGCCACACTTTCAAGCGCCCGATCTACGCCGGCAACGCCATCATCACCGTCGAAGCCCCGGCCGATCACACCGTGGTCGCGACCGTGCGCACCGCCTCCTGGCCCGAAGCGGCGAAGGGTGGCAGCGCGGCGGTCGAAGCCGCCTCGGTCGAAGCCACGCTGCCGACCCACACCCGCTACGTCGGCATCAAAGCCGGCAAATCGGATCGCCCGGACCTGCAGAGCGCCAAGCGCGTGGTCTCCGGCGGCCGCGGCGTCGGTTCGGCGGAGAACTTCAAGATCATCTACGACTTCGCCGACAAGCTCGGTGCCGCCGTCGGCGCCTCGCGCGCCGCGGTCGATGCCGGCTACGTGCCGAACGAACTGCAGGTCGGCCAGACCGGCAAGATCATCGCCCCGGAACTCTATGTGGCCATCGGCATCAGCGGCGCGATCCAGCACCTGACCGGCATCAAGGACGCCGGCACTATCGTCGCGATCAACAAGGACGGCGAGGCGCCGATCTTCGAGATCGCGGATATCGGCCTGGTGGGTGATCTGTTCAAGCTGTTGCCAGAGCTCGAAGCCGCGCTTTGACCGCAGCGAATGAGTCACGGGCATCGGCCATGCGCGTCGTCCTGTGGGGGACGTGCGACCTGAGCAAGCCGCGCGTGCGCATCCTGCGAGACGGGTTGCGCGCGAACGGCGTCGAGGTCATCGAGTGTCATACCGACATCTGGAGCGGAATCCGCGACAAGAGTCAGGTCCGTGGCGCATTCCGCTGGATTCGACTGCTCGGGCACATCCTGATTTCCTATCCACGGCTGGCCTGGCGTTATCTGCGGCTGCCGTCCCACGATTGGGTCCTACTCGGATACCCGGCCGTGGTCGACATCTTCGCGATCCGGCTGTTTGCCTGGCTGCGTGGCACACGGGTCGCGATGGACTGGTTCCTGTCCGCCTACGACACCGTGGTGCTGGATCGGCGCATGGTCGGCCGCCGGCACCCGTTGGCGTGGATGCTGCGCGCGATCGAATGGCTCGCGGTGCGTCTGGCGGACCGGGTTTTCATGGATACGAAAACCCATGCCACGCGCATGGAACAGGTGTTCGGCCTTCGCCAAGGCGCGTGCGGTGCGGTCTGGGTCGGCGTTGAAGGCGAGATCTTCCGCGCGGATCGAGACAAGGACGACCAACCAAAACGCACCGATGTACTGCAAGTTCTTTTCTACGGCCAGTTCATTCCGCTGCATGGAATTCCCACCATCGTGGAGGCCGCATTGCTATTGCGCGATCATCCGGTCGATTGGCTGCTGATCGGCACCGGCCAGGAAGCCACCAAGGTGCGCGGCATGCTCGATCGGCATCCTGTCCCGCGCTTGCGCTGGATCGAATGGGCCGAATATCCGGTGTTGCTCGAACACATCACCGCGGCCGATGTGTGCCTTGGCATTTTCGGCACCTCCGACAAAGCCGCCAGCGTGATTCCCAACAAGGTGTTCCAGACGCTGGCCATGCGCAAACCGCTCATCACGCGCGACTCCGCTGCCATCCGGGAACTCGTCTCGACACCCTCGTCCATGATTCAACTCGTGACCGCGGGCGACGCGCGCGCGCTGGCCGATGCGATCTTGCGTTTTGCCGATTATCAGCGTGTCCATGCGATGGAAACGCGCGCAGAAAACGATTTCCCAAGTAATTTTGATGAAACGGCGGTGGGCAAGCAGTTGCTCGCGATTCTGCAACCGACCGCCAGCACCACCTAAAATGCAGGACCGGACATTGCTCGAAATCATCGAGCCGTGTCCGGAATTTTCAGAGCCGCAGCATTAGCATCACTCAAAGAGTCTGGAGCCCGACATGAAAAACTACGGAATAATCGGCCCAGCCGCACCGGAAGCCGGATGGGTGCCCGCCCCCCGGTACCTGCTGCGGCGCGCACGGGTTCTGAAGCACATTCGCAAGCTCCAGCCCAGCGAGGTATTGGAAATCGGATGCGGCGCGGGCGCCTTGCTGCACGAACTCGATGCGCTCGGATTCCGGTGCACCGCGCTGGAAATGTCTCCCGAGGCACGCGATCTCGCCAACAGTCTCGCGCGCGGCGCGGGCCGCGATATCCGGTTCCTGGAATCTCCGGAAACCAATTGGGAGAAACGCTTTCCGGTGTTGATGGCCTTCGAGGTGCTCGAGCACATCGAACACGATCTGGAAGCCCTGCAGACATGGCGTCAGTGGATGACCACCGGCGGCACCTTGCTGCTTTCCGTCCCCGCGCACATGGCGAAATGGAATCCTTCCGACGTCTGGGCGGGACATTTCCGCAGATACGAACGCGCGCCGATGATCGAACTGTTGCGGAAAGCCGGGTTCGAGGCCCAGACCGTGGAATGCTATGGCTTCCCGCTTGCGAACGTCGCCGAAAAAGTCCGGGCTGCTCAATATGCGCCCGAAGTGAATCCTGATGTCGACGACACGCCTGAAGGCAAGCACGCCAACTCCAGCCGAAGCGGAATCGATCGTCGACACATGATGAAATGGTTCCCCTTGTTCAAGAGTCCTCTCGGCAAGCTGGCCATCACCAGCGCCGAATGGGCGCAAAGGCCGTTCCTGTCGGCCGATATCGGCAACGGATATCTGGTGGTCGCGAAAGCCACATGAAGAAAGCCGTACGGCTGCTCGGTCTGCTGGTCGCCGTCGCCGCCGGTTACTACTTCTTCCGGCAGGCGGCCGCGGCATGGAGCAGCGTCGATCTGAGCGGATTGCTCTCATGGAAATCCATGGCGCTGGTCTTGGGCGCGCTGCTGTTGTATCTGGCGCAGATTCCATTCGCCACCATGATCTGGCGCTGGATTCTGCAGGACATGAGCGTCCGCCTGCCCATGCCCACGGCCTACGCGATCATCGCCACCACGCAATTCGCGAAATATCTGCCAGGCAATGTCGCCCAGCACATCGGCAGGGTCGCGGTCGCGCGCAATTTCGGAGGCGACGTTCCGAAGCTGGCGCTTTCGCTGATCTACGAGAACGTGATCGCCCTCCTCGTCGGCGTCCACATCACTGTCGTCTTCCTGGCTCTGCGATCCGCGCCCTCCCTGGAACGTTGGCTGCCGATGGGATCGAAGGCACTGCTACTGGGCATCGCGACGATCGGCGCCCTGTTGGCATTCGTGCTGCTGCCTCGTGTCGTCTCCTATCTGCAGCACAAGAGAGGGCTCGATACCGGCAGCACCGCCGGATTCCATCTCTCTCCCAAGAAACTGCTCTATGCCTATGGCGTGTTTCTCGTCAGCTTCCTGTCGCTCGGCTTGAGCTTCACGCTGCTGACCCATGCCGTTTCCCCGCAAAGTGGTTTTCCCTTCCCCGCGCTTTGTGGCGCATTCGCGGCCGCCTGGGTGATCGGACTGCTCGTTCCCGGAGCGCCCGCGGGACTGGGTGTTCGCGAAGGCGTCCTCGTCGCGCTGCTTGCCGGCGTCACCTCGGGCGCTGGCGGCATCACGGCGATTGCCCTGCTTCGCATCGTCACCACGCTCGGCGATTTCATCCATTTCGTGCTCGGAACATGGATGCTGCGCGCACTGCCGAAACCGATTCCATCAACGAATCAGCCATGAACCTTCGCCGGGCCGGAAATCGATGGAACCGTTCTTACTGCCTGGTTCAGTGGAGTCTTATCACCATCGCATGCCGTTCTTTGGGCACTTAATCCTGCGCATCGCCGCTGCGGCGGGCGATTTCCTCGACCCCGCGTCGGGCAGCACCGCCATGGCATATGGCGGCGGTAAACAAAAGGCATGAAGCCCGGGATGGGGATTCTCTTTCGGGCGGAAATACATGAAGATGGTGCAGTTTTCCCACCCAATTCTCCGACCATGTCCCGCAAATCACTTTACATTCTGACCGCCGCCTCGATTATCGGCATCAGCGCCTGCAGCAAAGAGCAGCCTGAAAATGCAGCCCCCGAGGCAGAAACACCGCCCGCCTCCGCGCCGGCGGCACCTGCGGAATTGCCTGCATCGATCGGGACAAGCTTCGCCGCCCTGACCGATGTCGATACCGCTTCGCTGCAAAAGGTGAAGACCTGCTTCCTCGACACCATCAATCGCCAGGGCGCGACGGCAACGGCTCCGGTGAATTCGCCGGCCACTTTCTCGGGCTGGATCATCGATGAAAATGGCCACGGCCCTTCGTCGCTGGCCGTGGTGCTTTCGGGAACGAAGGTGTATGCCGTCAAGGGCTCTCCGTCGGTGCCGCGCCCGGACGTCGCCAAGGCGCTCGGCAAGGCCGACGTCGGCAACGCCGGTTTCAATGTGAGTGTGCGTCTGGATGGAATCGATCCAGGCACGTATACGGTCTCGCTTCTGCAGCCGGGCCGCCGCGGCCTCGTTGCCTGCGACACGCAAGGCAGCTTGACCGTTCAATGAGGTAAGACGCGCGCGGCCTGAATCACAGGCCGCGCATCGCGTTGGTTTCAGGAAATCCGATATGAAGCTCATCATCCAGATTCCCTGCCTTAACGAGGTGGAGACCCTGGCAATCGCGATCAACGCCCTGCCCCGCACCGTCGAGGGTTTTGACACCGTCGAATGGCTGGTGATCGACGACGGCTCGACCGACGGCACCGCCGAGCTCGCTCGGAAATTGGGTGTGCATCATGTCGTTCGCCACCAGATCAACCGGGGGCTGGCGGTTGCGTTCATGACCGGGCTTGATGCCTGTCTGCAACTCGGTGCCGATGTGATCGTCAACACCGATGCCGACAATCAGTACAACGCGGACGACATCCCGCTGCTGACCGCGCCGATCGTCAGCCGGCAGGCCGACATGGTGATCGGCGCAAGGCCCATCGACGAGACCGAGCACTTTTCCTGGATCAAGAAGCGATTGCAGCGCCTGGGAAGCTGGGCGGTGCGCGTGGCGAGCAAGACGAAGGTGGAAGATGCGCCCAGTGGTTTCCGCGCGATTTCCCGCGAGACGGCCATGCGTCTCAATGTCTTCAACTCTTATACCTACACGCTCGAAACGATCATCCAGGCCGGATTGAGCGATCTCTCTGTCGTCTCGATTCCGATCCGCACCAATCCCGACCTGCGTCCCTCGCGTCTGGTGAAGAGCATCCGCAGTTACGTGCGCAGATCGCTTGGGACGATCGTGCGTGTCTTCATCATTTACCGCCCGCTGATGCTTTTCGTCTGGGTGGGAGCGCTCAGCCTGCTCGCCGGCCTGCTTTCCGGCGGACGCTTCGTCTATTTCTATCTGGTCGGCCAAGGCGAAGGCCACATCCAGTCCGTGATCTTCAGCGCGCTATGCGTGATCGTGGGCGTGCTGTTCCTGATGATGGGATTGATCGCGGACCTGATCGCCGTGAACCGTAAACTGTCCGAACGCATCCTGCTCCGTATCCGGCGCATCGAACAGCAGCAAAGGAAAAGCTGACAGCGCTCATCGCCCGATGTGGCGATGAGCACGAGATCAGCGATTGCGCGCCCGTCGGCGCCAGGTCAAGACGCCTGCCACGGCAAGCCCCAGCAGCGTCGCCAGCATCACCCACACGCCATAAACCAACGATGGCGGCTCGTAGCTGAAACGCACGCGCACGGGCCCTTGCACCGGAACCGCCGGCAGAACTCCGAGATATTTGCCCGGCTTCACTTTCTGCTCGCCGACGTGGACGGTCCATCCGCGTGCGAACGTCATGGGCACGATCAGGTAGCCGGGTTCCTGGCCGCGATAAGAAAGTTCGAACTCCGCGTCGGAATAATTTTCGAGCGCGACATCCCGCGAGCTCGAAGCATTCGGATACGTGCGTAAATCGGACAAGAAATAAGCGCCGCCCGGCACGTCACGATTTTCGAACAGGAAAATGCCATGTTCGGAGGCAATCTCTGCGAAATTCGCATCCTCGTCGCTGGCGATCAGCTTGAAGTCGATACAGCCCTGAGCCGGAGCGGAATTGACGAGCAATGCACAATTCTCACCCACTCCCGGCAACGACCAGGCTGTGACCCGGTCCGCCTGTGGAGCATCGAGATATTCGATAGCGATCTCGTAACCGCCTGCCGGCAAATCCAACGGTTCGGAAAACACAAAGCGTGCCATCGCGTTGTCCGCAAGCTGCGCCGCCGGCTTGATCGATTTCGCGATCGGCGCGGTGTCACTATTGCGCCGGATGCTCAGCTGCAAATTTCCCGCCAAATCATTGCGCCGATAGGTCGCCATGCGCACACCGACGGCGTCGAGCGATATTCCCTTGGCGAGAGTAATCGACTGCTGCCAGCGACTGAGCGGTAGCGGCGGCAACGCAACCGAGGGACCGGTGGGCTTCCCCCCCTTCAGCTGCGGCGTGATGCCAGATCCATAGAGCCCGCCATCGCCGATGACATAGCGGACACCCAGCGCCGACAACTCTGGGATGTCGAGATTGATGCTTGCCGACTTGGCCGTGGTCGCGGTGGGGGTCGCCCACGGATTGTCGATCACTCTGGCCAAGGTCGTCTTCAGCGCCTCGGTCTTGAACGCATGTCCGAACCATTCGGGGACGCCGTAAGCACCGAGGGTTCCCGAAATCATGAAATTGTTGTCGGCGATAACGCTCTGGAAAGGCTTGATGTCGCGCTGGATGATGGAGATCAGCTTGTCCTTCGGATAGAAGAAGCGTGTGCTCGTTTCGCCGTTGAACAGACGGAAGAACGAACCGAGATCCACCAACTGCACCACCACCAGCACCACCAACACGGCCCGCGCCAACAGCTTCGACCCAGCGTTGCGATAGATCAGGTCGAGCAGCCAGGCCGCCGTGATCGCGAAGCCGAAGTCGAGCAGGACGATCCCTCTCGTCCAGAGGCTGTTCCCCAGCCCCGGAACCCATGACAGGTACTTCGCGGGAATCAACTCGAACACGAGGATGAAGCCACTCGCGAGCAACAGGAACGCGAACGCGCCGATCACGCCGATACGACCACGCTTCAGGATCGCGGCGATCAACGCGGCACCGGCCAGGATCAGTGGCAGGACACCGACATACATCGATGTCTCCACCATCGGCGCGCTCCGCGCCGCCTCTGGCAACAGTAGCCGTGCATGGGAGGCCAGCTTGAAAGCGCTGCCGCCATGTCGTCCGCTGGTATCGAACGACGCCAGCCAGGTGACGAATTCGATCAAGGGAATCGCACACAATCCTGCGGCCACCACGCCCGCGGCCACGGTGCCTGCAAGACGACGCGATACGTTCGGCTGGCGATCAAAGATCCATAACATACCCACATACATCGCGCATGCCCCCGCTGCCAGCACGGTGACGAATGGGAATCCACCCACCAGGATCAGGGAAATGGTGACGGCCAGTGCGCAGAAGCGACCATAGCCGGGTCGCTCCCACCAACGATCCAGCGCCCACAGCACCCAGCAAATCCAGATCGATGTCAGCACGTGCGGCCAATACAGCCACGCGGCATGGAAACTGCACAGCATGACCGTGATGCCGCCGAAGAACGCCGGCAGCCAAGCCATTCGCCGCCGCAGCCACAAATGCGCGCCGAGACCCGCCATGGTCAGATTGAAGACCACCGCGAGCAGGAAACCGATCGCCGGTGTCGGCGCGGCGGCGAATATCGCGAAGGCGGGCGTCAATTCTCCGTTGACCAGATTCTGGAAGGCGGGTTCGCCGCCGGCCGGCAGCGGATTCCAGGTGTCGGGATGTCCTTCACGGCGAATCTGGGCGCGCTGCTCGAGCCAGCGCGGAAGCACTGCATCCAGCACATCGGAGCGCTGAGGATGCCGCACCTGCACGGGCTCGCCTTCGACGGTCCAACCCGGCTGCGACACCAGCAGATCGAACGGCCCCACGGTTTCGCCACGGAACGGATTGGCGCCCAGGACGACAAGCGCGATCGCGGCATACGCGAGGATGTTCCAGAGCAACTCCCAGCGACGGGCGACCTTCGGCTCATTCACGCTCATATGCCCACTCTCCTCCAATGGGGTATCGCCGGCAGACCAGCGACAAGACAGGCGTCACCTCACGCGGACGAAGCTTTGCGCTCTCGCGGCGGAAACGACAGCTCGAAGAGCTCATCATCGATGCTGAAGTTCGGACTATAAGACGGATCATCCCGCAGCGTTTCGCCCCAGCGGGATCGCATGTAGATCATCTCAGCGTTGAAGCGCTCCGCCTTCTCACGCGTGTCTTCGTATCCACGAGATGCCGATTCGTGGTGATAGAGCTCCGCGAACGGCGTCCAGATGTTGCGCAAGCCAAGCCGGCCGATCCGCAGGCAAAGATCCACATCATTGAACGCGACCTGCAATGCAGGATCGAACCCTTCGACACGTTCGAACGTATCGCGCCGCACGACCAGGCACGCCGCGGTGACGGCACTCATCGACTGGGTCAGCCGCGCCCGGCTCATATGACCAGGATAGCCACGCGCCTGCCCGCTGTATGCGTGCGCCGCGACGCCGTGCGCCCCCAGGATCACGCCCGCGTGCTGGATGGTGTTGTTCGGATAGTAAAGAATCGCGCCGACGGCACCGACATCCGGCCGCAGCGCATGTCCGACCATCTCCTCCAGCCAGCCCGGCGTGATGACCGTGATGTCGTTGTTGAGGAGGCAGATGACGCTTCCCTTTGCTTCGGAGACGGCGTAATTGTTGATCTCCGAATAATTGAAGGGCTTGTCGTAAGGCAGAACACGAACGCGCGGGTTGGATTCCAGTTCCCGGAAATAAGCCAGCGTCTCCGCTTCTTCCGATTGGTTATCGACGACGATGATCTCGTAATCGGGATAGGTCGTGAGCGACGACACCGACTCGATACAGGCGCGAAGCAAACCCACCTTGTCCCGCGTCGGAATGATGATGCTCACCTTGGGCGCTGGCGACGGCAGCGGATACACCATCCGGTAATTGCCTCTCTGTCCCGGAATGTCCTGCACGCGCGCCTTGGAGCCGATGCGTTCCAGATGCGCCGCGATCGCGCGCATTCCGGCGTCGTGCGCGTAGTCCTTTTCCTGCGGGGCGAGCGCGGTCGATCCGACGATGGCGCGCCAGTGGTAAAGCACTTTCGGAATGTGTCCGATCTGTTTCGAGCTCAGCCGTTCGACGCAGCGCAGCGCGAGATCCCAGTCCTGGCTGCCTTCCAACCCTTTCTGGAATCCACCCACCTCTCGCACGAGCGAGGCATCGTAGACCCCGAGATGGCTGATGCAGTTGTGCGACAGGAACAAGTCGTAGTTCCAGTCCGGCTTCATGTAGGGATCGTAGCGGCGCCCGCGCTCGTCGATCTTGTCCTCGTCGCTGTAGATCAGCCGCCAGTCCGGATGCTCGTTGATCGCCTTCGCCACTTCGCTCAAGGCCAAGGGATGCAATTCGTCGTCATGATCCAGCAGCACCAGCCATTCACCGGTGGCGACCTCGATCGCACTGTTCGAAGCAGCCGAGATGTGGCCATTGACCTCTCGATGCACCACCTTGATCCTGCTGTCTCCGGCCGCCAGCTCATCCAGCACGCGACGAACATGCGGCGCCGGAGAAGCATCATTGGCGATGCACAACTCCCAATGCGGATAGACCTGCGCCTTCACGCTCTCGACGCACTTGCGCAGCCATTTCTCCGGCGTGTTGTAGGCCGGCATGATGATCGAGAACAGCGGCTTCTTGACGAGATCGCCGACGGCGGCGCGTTCGGCCTCCAACCTTTCCGGCGTGTTCGCATCGTAGAGCTCGACCCAGGTGTCGTAGGCGACACGGGCGGCCGCCGTCGGGCGCTCGCTATAGATTCTGTAGAGGCGTTCCGCGAATCCTGACGGACCGCCGATCAAGCCTTGCACCAGTAGGGACGACAACCACCGGATCTTGGTGAAAACACCCGCCGGGCGCCGCAAGACGCCCTGCAGCATCTCCTTGGCCGCCCTCGCCTTGCCAACCCGCTGCAACTTCAATTCATCCAGGGTGAACTTGCCCACGGCCACGGACGGATCGAATCGCAGCTGGAGAACATCGTGGGTGAGCCGCACGATGCCTTGGTGTTCCCCACCATCCTGATTAAAGAAGGGCACGAAGACCTTGTGCTTCTCCAGATTTTCCCAATCGCCATAGAAGGGATAGAAATAGGGCCACATCTCCGGCCCCTTCAACCGCTGCATGCGCAAGTCGACGTGATACCAGCCGCCCGGCAACGGGAATTTGTCGCTCAGACAGAGGAATTGCGAATCGTTGCCGATCGCGATCCATGCGCCATCGGCATCATCCCGCTTGACGTGGCGATGCCCGCTCAATTCCATCGTGATGACGCCTGCGTTGCCGTCAATACTCATGCGGTCCATTCACCCCATCTCATCAACAAAATTCATATCAGCACCGCGCCATGCGCCCCGGAACGAATCCGGTGGGAACCTAACGCCTGGCGGGCCCCAAAACCTCTACGCGAACGAATGCCGGATCCATCCGGCAATGGAACTCCTCGGTGGATCGGCCAACGCGAAAGAGTCTCCATGCAACAGCGACAGATTCGGGTTGTACGCCGCGTCGTCCCCTAACCACGCGCTCCACCGTTCGATCATGAAATGGACCTCCGAATGGAATCGTTCCATCTTCTCGGGCGTATCTTCGTAACCGCGGCTGGCGGATTCGTGGTGATACAACTCCGCGAAGGGAGTCCAGATATTGCGGTATCCGTGTTCCAGCAGGCGCAGGCAGAAATCCACGTCGTTGAACGCGACTCGCAGCCGCTCGTCAAGCCCGCCGATTTCGAGAAAGACCGAGCGCCGGACAAGCAAGCATGCCGCCGTCACCGCGGACAAGCTCTGCACCAGATGCGCACGCCCCATCTGCCCGGACGTGCCTCTGGGCGCCCTCGAATAGATATGTCCGGCGACGCCTCCGAGTCCCAACACGATGCCCGCGTGCTGGATGGTGTCGTCCGGGTAATAAAGCATGGCGCCGACGCCGCCCACACCCGGACGCACCGCATGCTGGACCATTTCCTCGAGCCAGTCCGGTGAAATCACCTCGATGTCGTTGTTGACCAGGGCGATGATGTCGCCGTCGACGTTGTTTACCGCATGGTTGTTGATCGCCGAATAATTGAACGGCGCATCGAACGGCATGACCCGCGCACGCGGCTCATCGTCGAGCGAAGCGAAGAAGTCGCGCGTTTCCTGCAGCTCCGACTGGTTGTCGACGATGACGATCTCGAAATTCGGATAGGTCGTCCTGGACAGGATGCTCTCGACGCAGCGGCGCAGCAGATCGAGCTTGTCGCGGGTCGGGATGATGATGCTGACTTTCGGCGCCGGGTCCGGCACCGGATGGCGGACGCGATAGCCGCCTTCGCATGCCTGCACTTGCGCGCCGGCATCGTGCAGATGTTGTTGCAGGACGCGCAGGCCGGCCTCGTCGCCCGCGACATCCTCGTCCGTCTCCTCACGCGAGGAATGACAGAGCACCATCGGGACGTGCAAGATGTTTTCCGAGGCCGCGCGAGCGGTGCAGCGCAACGCCAGATCGTACGCGGCCGCGCGACTGAAATCCGCACGTAGCCCACCGACTTCGCGAAGCAAGGACGCGTCATAGACGACGAACGGAGCGAGATAATCCTGGCCGAGCAGCAGCTCCGGATTCCAGCGCGGCTTGAAATAGGGCGCGGACCTGGCCCCCGCCACCAGATGATCGGAATCGGTGTAGATCACCTGCGCCGCGGGATGACGCGCGATCGTGTCGGCCACCATGAACAGAGCATGGGACGGCAGCAGGCAATCGACATCCAGAAAGACCGTGTACTGACCGCGCATTGCCGCCAGCGCCCGCTGGACGGCGGTGATCACATTCGCGTCCGGACCGATGTCGATGCGCGTGATACGGCAGTCTTTGGCGATGCGCGCGTCCAACGCACGGCTGGGCGCCGTTGCGACTACTTGCAATTCCCAGTCCGGATACAACTGCTCGGTGAAGACGTCGAGCCAATGGCGCAGCTTGTCTTCAGGCGCACCCGCCGCCACCAGGACGACCGACATCAGCGGCCGCGACGGCAGCCGATCCACTGCGTCATGGAGTGCGGCGGCCTCGCCGGAGGACAGCGTGTCGTAACGCTGCGCCCAGCCGTCATAAGACGTGATGCCTGCCATCTGATCGGGATTGCCCACGGGCGACAGCAGCCAGTCACAACAGGCTCTCAGGCCGTCGGCCGCGGCGCGACGATGTGCCTCATGAATGATCGCCGGCGCCGCGCCCGATGGCGCGCGCGCGATGCGTGCGTGCAGCAGGATGAGCATGGCTTCCGCATCGTTCACTCTCTCCAGGCTCGCGCCGCCGAAACGGAAATGGCCCTGCTGATCGGTCGGATCGAAGCGGATCAGGCCGATCGCGGCCGGCAACCAGACATAGGACTCCCACTTCGACCCGCCCGGCACGGGTTCGAAGTTCCGCCGCGTTATCTCCGACCAGCCCTGACCGAAATCGAAGTAGGCGCAAGGCGCCGCGACGTCCGCGCCCTCGAGTTCGGCTGTGATGCGATACAGGCCGGGTTGCAGCGAGGCCGGCGGCACCAGCAAGAACTGCGGGTCCCAGTCGAGCGAACGCCACGTGTCACCGCCGGCATGCTCCAGCCCTGCCAGCGGGCGATGTTCCAGCGGCTGCGGACCAGCAGGCACTGGAGAAATTCCAGGATCGATAGCGATGCTCATTTGCCGTTCCAACTCAGCTTGCGGCGGACGCGGCGCCAGAACGTGTTCTGGATCATGCTCGCCACCTGCTCCAGGCGCTCTTGCAGTTGCGCGATGCTTTCCTTCACCGCCGCGCTATCCGCGGCTTGTTCCGTGCCCTGCGCATCGAAACGCGCATCGAGACGGCCGTGCCATCCGGACACGTCCTGCTGCAGCGACGCCAAAGTCTCGGACAACACCTGGGACTGGTCGTGCAGCGTCTTGAGTGCCGTTTGCGCGGACTCTCGCTGCTGACGCAATTCTCCCCCCTGCCGAGCCAATTCCTCGGCCTGCCGGTGCAGTTCCTGGTTGTGCCGAAACGCCAGGCTGGTCAGCTCGCGGGACTGGCCGGCGATCTGGGCCGACAGGTCGCGTGCATGGGATGCGGCCTCCTCGGCCAGCGCCCTGAACGCATCCTCGCGGCGGATCACGATATCGACATGCGTCGGCGCGGATGAGGTTCTCTGCAATCCGGGCAACCCGGACACATCGACCTCGACGGATGGGCGCCCGCTCTCAGCGCCATAACGCACCTTGTCGGGCGCTTCGATCGGCAGTCGCTGATCGCGCACATCGATCACGCGACGCGCCAGATCATCGACATGCACGTCGCCGACACTCATCGCCTCGATGCGATAACGTCCCGGCAGCGCCGGAATCTCGATGCGCACGAAATCGGCGACGGCATCGCCCGGCACGGCGAAGCGCACCCTGAGCTCCGCGTCGATTTCCTCCACCACGCCACCGACCGAGAAGCCGGCCGCGAACGCCTGTCCTGCGCGGCGGCACCGAAGGCGCGGCTGCGACGCGCCGTCCATCACGATGCCCGCCGTCGCCAGCATGAGATCGCTGCGGTTTTCCATGCCGCGCTTTTCGTTCTCGCGGCGCAACTGCCGCATCAGCGCGCGCAGATCGGTCTGGCTCGTCGCGGCCTGGCGCAGGTCGGCAATCGCCTGCATTTCAGCCCGCGCCATTTTCCACAGGGACGGCTGGGTGAGCACAGCCTCGTAGCGCAAGTTCAGGCGCAGCGTCAGCGCGGCGTCCGCCGGGAAATCGGCGTGGGCGTCGGCGACATCGAACTCGATGTAGGGATCGAGCCCGAAGCAGACCAGCCGTATCCTGGAATCGCGCTCCCACGTCGTCGGCACCACCTCGCCGCTGACCGCGCCAAGCCGCGCGTGCAGGTCATCGATGTCCCAATGCACCGTGCCGGTGGAAAGCCGTACGTTGCCGATGTCGAAAACGCCCGGATAGTCGGCTGGATCGACGCGGATGAAATCCGGACGTTCGCCCGGCGGCAACAAGAAACGCAGTTCGAATTCGTCCCGCTCGACGCTGATGGACTGCTTGAGCAGCCGCTCCTCGGCGTAATTCTGACCCTGCTTGCGATAGTACAAGGACACCGTGACCGGGGTTGAGCCCTCCGCCGCTTTCGGCGCGGCGGTCTCGGTATCGAGAATGGTCGCGGCGATGCCTTCGAAGTAGCGGCGGATCGCTTCGGGCCGCTGCTTGCAGGCGCGCATGAACTTGCGGAAGTCCTCCGGGATCTCCTTGCCCACGGACACGACGCCCAGGCCATTGCTATGGTGGAAATCGAAGACCTCGTACTGCTTGGAAAGCTCCTCGAGGAACTTCCAGACACCGAAATCGCGCTCCTTGACCTGCGTGTCGTGGAACAGCACCACGGCGCGCTCGCTCAGCTTGGCACGCCATGTCTCGAAGTCGTGCTTGACGGCCTCATAGGTATGCAGCCCGTCGATGTGCAGCAGATCGATGCTGCCATGCTCGAACGAGGAGACGGCGTCATCGAAGAAGCTGCGCTTGAGCGTCGAGAAGCGGCCGTACTTCGGGTCGTGGTAGGCGCGCAGCGGTTCGTAGACCTCATCGCCGTAACGACGGGCATGCTCGTCGCCCTGCCATGAATCGACCGCGGTGCATACCGTGTCGAGCCCCAGCGTGTCGACCGCCTGGCAGAACGCCAGATACGAATTGCCCGAATCCGTGCCCAGCTCCACCAGCCGGCGCGGCTTGAGCAGATCGACGGCCAGATAGGCGAAAGGAATGTGCCCCGCCCACGCATACGGATACGAGATGCGCGGACGCAGGAAGACGATCGGATGCTCGTCGCTTTTGAATTCAGCGCTCACTCGGCACCCGCTCCATTTCGACGCGTTCCACCGGCAATCCGATCAGGCCTGCCGGCGATCCGCCCGTACGCGACTTGAACATCATTGCTTCGTGCACCCAATGCTGGATGGTGTGTTTTTCCTGCGTGCCGTCGGCGACGCCGGTGGTGATGAAGTAATCACCCTCCGCGAGCCTCGGCATGTCGAAGATGAATCTCGCACGGAAGGTCTCGCCCTCGGCCACGGAGAAATCTTCGCCCTGATAATCGAGATAGGTGTTCTCTCCGAAGAGTAGTTGACCCAGCCGATCCTTGATGTAGAAGCCGACGATGGGCTTCTCGAGCGGGGTGTCGGCGGTCACCTCGATCTCCAGCGCGACGCGTTCGCCGCCGACGACCCAGGCCAACGCGCGCCCCTCGTCGTCGAGCATGGCGACGTCGCTGATCTTCGCCTTGAGTTCGCCGAATCCCTGTTGTTCGGGACTGAACGGAAAGATCTCGATATCGTTGCGGAGCACCGTGCGATCGATCAGTTCACGCCTGGCGTTGATCGCACGCGTCCTGTTGCGGACCACGGCATCGTCGCCGCCGGTTTTCTTGGCGTTGCCGCCCTGGCGTTCGGTGAGATAGGCCTCGAGGTAGGCCGACATCACGTCCTTCGCCAATCCGCTCGCCTGCATCGTGCCGTGATCGAGCCAGATCGCGCGATCGCACAGGCCGGTGACCGCCATGCCATCGTGGCTGACGAACAGCAGCGTTCCGCGTTCCTTGAACTCGCGCAGGTAGCGCATGCACTTCTGGGTGAAGAAGGCATCGCCCACCGCCAGCGCTTCGTCGATGATGAGGATGTCGGCGTCGACGTGCGTCATCACCGAAAATGCCAGGCGCATCACCATGCCGCTGGAATAGTTGCGCACGGGCTGGTCGATGAAATCGCCGATGTCGGCGAAGGCGAGGATCTCGTCGATGCGGCGATCGACTTCCGACTTGCTCAAGCCGAGGATCGCGGCATTGAGATAGACGTTCTCGCGACCGGTGAATTCGGGATTGAAGCCGCTGCCTAGTTCGAGCAATGCCGCCACACGACCCTTCACCGACACGTCGCCTTCGGTGGACGACAGCGTTCCGGCGATCAGCTGCAGCAGCGTCGACTTGCCCGAGCCATTCCTGCCGATGATGCCGAGCGTCTCGCCGCGGCGGATCTCGAAGCTGATGCCGCGCAAGGCCCAGAATTCGCGATAGAACCGCCGCTGCGCGCCGATCAGCGTTTGCAGCAGGCGATGCGACGGTTTCTCGAACAACTGGTAGCACTTGCCCAGCCCCGAGACGCGGATCACGACCTCTTCGTTGCGGCTGTCCGCGACTGCGATCGGTTCGGATGTGGTCGGCACGGACGTGATTGGTTCAGAGGACATCGGCGAACCCGTTGCGCGTGCGCTGGAACCACCAGTATCCGCCCAGCATCACGATCACCGCGATGACGGTGTAGACGAGCAGCGCACGCCAGTCGGGCGCGTTGCCGAACAAGGCGATCTCGCGGAACTGCTCGATGATCAGGGTCAGTGGATTGAATTGCATGATCTCGCGATAACGCGGCGCCAGCGAGGTGACCGGATAGAACACCGGGCTGAGAAACATGAAGACCGAGGCGATCACGCCGCTGATCTGCAGGACGTCGCGGAAATACACGCCGAGCGAGGCCATGAACCAGCTCACGCCCGCCATCATGATCATGTACGGCAGGAACACGAACGGCATGTAGAGGATGGTGGGATGCACGGTGTGCTGGGTCAGCAGCACGAACAGCACCAGCACCACCGTGCTCAGCATCGTGTGGAAGAACGCGGAGGCCAAGGTCACGCACGGCAGGATCGCCAGCGGGAAGACCACCTTCTTCACGAAATTGGAGCTGCCGACGATCACGCTCGGCGAACGCGAGATCACTTCGACGAACAGGCCGTGCACGATCATGCCGGCGAAGATCATCAGCGAGAATTCGGCGCGCGTGTCGGTGTTCGGCCAGCGCATGCCGAGGAATTCCCGGAACGCCAGCGTGTACACGCCAAGCATCAGCAAGGGCGTCAGGAACGACCACAGCAGACCGAGGAAGGAGCCGCTGTAGCGGCCCATGATTTCGCGCTTGGTCAATTCGTAGAACAGTTCGCGACGCGCGATGGCGCGGCCAACCGGGCCCAGTGCAGCAATGGCTTTCATCAAACTCCCTTGGAGTCCAGAGCCGATGCGAGATCGGCGCGCAGGTCGTCGAGATCTTCGATCCCCACCGACAGGCGCACGAGCGAATCGCGGATGCCGAGCATGGCGCGGCGCTCTGGCGGAATCGAGGCGTGCGTCATCACCGCCGGATGGTTCACCAGGCTTTCGACGCCGCCCAGCGATTCGGCCAGCGTGAACAGCTCGGTGCGTTCGCAGAAGCGCTTCGCGGCCTCGAAGCCGCCCTTGAACACGATCGAGACGATGCCGCCGAAGCCGTCCATCTGGCGCTTGGCGAGCTCATGTTGAGGATGCGACGGCAGGCCCGGGTACAGCACCTGTTCGATGGCCGGATGCGTTTCCAGCCACTGCGCCAGCGCCTGCGCGTTCTCGCAATGCGCGCGCATGCGCAGGTGCAAGGTCTTCAGGCCGCGCAGGGCGAGGAAGCTGTCGAACGGCCCCTGCACCGCGCCGATCGAGTTCTGCAGGAACGCCAGCTGCTCGGCGAGGTCGGCGTTGTCGCCCACCACCACCATGCCGCCGACCATGTCGGAATGGCCGTTGAGGTACTTGGTGGCCGAGTGCATGACGATGTCGGCGCCGTGCTCGAGCGGGCGCTGCAAGGCGGGCGAGGCGAAGGTGTTGTCGACCACCATCAGGATGCCGCGGGTGCGGGCGATGGCGGAGATCGCCTGCAGATCGACGATCTTGAGCATCGGGTTGGTCGGCGTCTCCACCCACACCAGGCGGGTGTTGGGCTGGATCGCCGCCGCGAAGGCGGCCGGATCGGTGAGATCGACGAAGCTGAATTCGAGCCCGGCACTGCGGCGGCGCACGCGCTCGAACAGGCGGTAGCTGCCGCCATAGAGATCGTCCATGGCGACGACGTGGTCGCCGCTGTCGAGCAATTCCAGCAGGGTCGAGGTCGCCGCCATGCCGGAGGCGAAGGCGAAGCCGCGGCTGCCTCCCTCCAGGCCGGCCACGCAGCGCTCGTAGGCGAAGCGGGTCGGGTTATGGGTGCGCGAGTACTCGAAGCCCTGATGGACGCCCGGACTGGTCTGGGCGTAGGTCGAGGTGGCGTAGATCGGCGGCATGACCGCGCCGGTACTGGGGTCCGGGGCCTGTCCGGCGTGGATGGCGCGAGTGCCCAGCCGCCAATGTCCAGGGGCCTTCGTAGCCGCGCCGTGGTCGTTTTTCATGCCTGTCGATCTGCGGAAATCCGGCCGCGGATTCTAACACCGGCCCCCTTTCCGCCCCGTCGTTTACTGAACGCGGCGGCGCAGATAGTTCAGCAAGTCGATGCGGGTGATCAGGCCGAGGAAGCGTCCGCCGTCCATCACGATCGCGACCTGGCCGCGGTCGAAGACCGGCAGCAGGGCCTCGATCGGCGACTTGACGTCCATGAAGTCGAGCTTGCTGACCATGGCCGTCGAGACCGGGTCGCGGAAGCGGGCCTCGTCGCCGTAGACGTGCAGCAGCACGTCGGACTCGTCGAGGATGCCGACGATCCGGTCGCCGTCCATCACCGGCAGCTGCGAGATCTCGTACAGCTTCATGCGCTGGTAGGCGGTGACCAGCAGGTCACCGGGGGCCACCACCACGGTGTCGTGTTGGGTGTAGGGGCGCAGGATCAGGTCGCGCAGGTCGCCGGTGCTCTCACGCTCGAGGAAGCCGTTGTCCAGCATCCAGTAGTCGTTGTAGAGCTTGGACAGGTACTTGTTGCCGGTGTCGCAGACGAACACCAGCACCTTCTTCGGCACGGTCTGCTCGCGGCAGTAGCGCAGCGCGGCCGCCAGCAGGGTGCCGGTGGAGGAGCCACCGAGGACACCTTCCTTCGACAGCAGCTCGCGCGCGGTGAGGAAGCTTTCCTTGTCGCTGATGGCGTAGGCGCGCTTGACCCGGGTGAAGTCGGAGATCGGCGGCAGGAAGTCCTCGCCGATGCCCTCGACCATCCAGCTGGCCGACTTGTCGGACAGGGTGCCGCGGTTGATGTACTCCTCCAGGATCGAGCCGACCGGATCGGCCAGGATCAGCTCGGTCTTGGGGGAATGCTGGGCGAAGCAGCGCGAGAGCCCGGTCATGGTGCCGGAGCTGCCGCAGCCGAAGACGATGGCGTCCAGCCCGCCCACCTCCGCCATCTGCCGCAGGATTTCCGGGCCGGTGCCGAATTCGTGCGCGGCCGGATTGTCGGGATTGCCGAACTGGTTGATGAAGTAGGCGCCGGGCGTCTCGCTGGCGATGCGGGCGGCGAGGTCCTGGTAGTAATCGGGATGTCCCTTGGCGACGTCCGAGCGCGTCAGCACCACTTCCGCGCCCATCGCCTTGAGATTGAAGATCTTCTCGCGGCTCATCTTGTCGGGCACGACCAGGATCAGCTTGTAGCCCTTCTGCTGTGCGACCAGCGCCAGGCCGATGCCGGTATTGCCGGCGGTGCCCTCGACCAGGGTGGCGCCAGGCTGGATGTCGCCGCGCTTCTCCGCCGCCTCGATCATGCTCATGCCGATGCGGTCCTTGATCGAACCGCCGGGATTCTGGTTTTCCAGCTTCAGATAGAGCTCGCACACGCCAGTGTCCAGGCGCTGGGCTTTGACGATCGGCGTGTCGGCGATCAGCTCGAGGACGGAGGAATGGATCGGCATGCGGATAGGGCGCGGAAGGGATGGCCCACGATTATCGCATTCGAAAAGCCGCACCCGAAAAGCGCCGGTCATTCGGCCCGGAAAGGCTTTTGTGGAAAGCCCGCATCAGGATGTGCGGGCTGTCGCGGGGATTCGCTTATTTCTCCCGTCCGCGATCGGCGGGGGCCGACATCGAACCGCGCCGTCAGCGCGGTGAGGTTTCGCTAAGACAAGGGGAATCGCTCCGGAGAGGTTGGACTCCCGTCCGCGATCGGCGGCGGCCGACATCGAACCGCGCCGTCAGCGCGGTGAGGTTTCGCTAAGACAAGGGGAATCGCTCCGGAGAGGTTGGACTCCCGTCCGCGATCGGCGGCGGCCGACATCGAACCGCGCCGTCAGCGCGGTGAGGTTTCGCTAAGACAAGGGGAATCGCTCCGGAGAGGTTGGACTCCCGTCCGCGATCGGCGGCGGCCGACATCGAACCGCGCCGTCAGCGCGGTGAGGTTTCGCTAAGACAAGGGGAATCGCTCCGGAGAGGTTGGACTCCCGTCCGCGATCGGCGGCGGCCGACATCGAACCGCGCCGTCAGCGCGGTGAGGTTTCGCTAAGACAAGGGGAATCGCTCCGGAGAGGTTGGACTCCCGTCCGCGATCGGCGGCGGCCGACGAGGATGGCCGCCGCCGACGCGGCGAGAAGCTCTTCAAACCCCGCATCTCTCGACCGCATCGTCAATGCGGCGAGGGCGAGGGTTCCGGAGATCAGTGATGCAGGGTTTCGAACATGCGCGAGAGACGGTCCTTGGCGGCCAACTTCTCGCGCTTCATTTCCGATAATTTGAGATCGTCGATGGGCAACACGCCGAGTTCGGCGTCGAGGACCTTCTTATCCAATTCCTGGTGATGGTGATAAAGCTGGCGGAACTCGGGGTTGGCCTTGAACAGCGCATCGAGTTCCGACTGTGGTTGCCCTTCGAACATGGGAGCCTCCTTCAACATGGATCGTGGATGTCCCGGACGCGGGGGGCGCCGGGCTGAGGAGCGACGAGCACATATGCGAACGCCCCGGCCGATGGCGCGGGGCGTCGTGGGGGTGGGCGAGCGTTGCGGTGCGCAGATGCTCCGCGAGAGCATCCGCGCGGAAACGAATTCCGGCGGCATGCTTCCGAGAGATGTGAGATAGCGTCATCCGGTCAGGCCCGTCAGCCAGGCGGCCTGAGATCGTCGCGATCGACCGCCTGCGAGTTCGACCCTACTCCTCCCTAAAAACGTCGGCAAGCGTATGGTGCAAGCCCATGATTTGCTTCGATTCGTGGGCCGGCCTTTCTGAATAGCGATGACCGCCCGCCAGATAACAGATTGATTTTTAAGGAATTGTGCGAGCGCAAAATCCGCAAGCTTTCCTGGCGTGGCCGAAAGCCCTTCGCGGAGGTGCAGGCACCCCGCCCGCACCACGCCAACCCCTTGAAGACTCAGGGCTTGGCCGATTCCTCTTCGGATTTCCCGGACTTGCCCATCAGCTCGGCCTGGCGCTTGGCCAGCTCTGCCTGGCGTTGCCGGGCGGCCTTGAGCTTGGCCGCCTGCGAACCGGCGACATCGTCCAGCGCCGTCTCCGCCTGCTGGCGAGCGGCGGCTTCCTGATCGGCCTGCTCGCGCAGGCGCGCGGCCTCCTCGGCCTGGATCTGCGCCTGGATGCGCAGGCGCTCGGCTTCCTGCCGCGCGCGCGCCGCGTCCTGACGGCTCGCTTCCACGAGCAGATCGCTGCGCGTGCGGTCGAGCCGGTCGATCTCGCGCCGGGCGACTTCGTTGCGCGCGGCGAGTTCGGCGGTCTCCACGCGCAATTCGGCGATCTGCAATGCCATGGCGCGCGCCTTGCTCTTCGCGACGGCCAGGGCATCCAGGGCCTGCCGCGCCTGCAAGCGCTCGTAGGCGCCGGCGCCGCTGGTGTCGGGATTGGCGTCGAGCATCTGCAACCGCGACGACAGGCGCGCGACTTCAGGATCCTGCTTCTCGGCGTGCACGGCGGACGCCGCCGTCAGCAACAGCGCCAGCACGATGCCGCTCGAAATCTTCGTCTTCATTGCCCGTCCTCCGCACCGATGCGGCGCTTCAGATCGGCGATCTCCGCGCGGCGCTGCTTGAGATCGGCCTCGGTCACCGCCTGACGGCTGAGCGCATTGGCCAGATCGGCGCGCGCGGCGGCCAGCAGGGCGAGATTGCGCGCCCGCTCCCGATCACCTCCGGCCATCGCCGCGTGCGCCTGCTCCAGCAGGCTGCGCGCCTGCGCGAAATCGCCGGCGGCATACTGGTCGGCGTCGGCATTGTCGGCGCGTGAAACCGCCTGCTGCGCGGCCGCCAGCTCCGATGTCGGCGGCGGCAGGCTGGCGCAAGCCGTGACCGAGAGCACGACTCCGAACATCGACGCGCGAAGCGCCGGCCTGTTATAGATGAACTGTGCGAAGCTTTGACGCATATAAGGGGGGTCGCGCTCCCGGAAGCGGCGACCATTGTCAATCAGCATCCGGCGGAATCGCAATGATCCAGCCGCGATGAAGCGGCCAGGCTGCTTAACGGGACCAAACTCCACACCATGGATATCGGCTATCTCCTCAAGCTGATGACGGAGAAGAACGCATCCGACATGTTCTTCACCACCGGCGCCCCGGTCTACATCAAGGTCGAGGGCAAGCTGCAGCCGCTGGGCACGACCGTCCTACCGCCAGGCACCACCAAGAAGGTGGCCTACTCGCTGATGGACGAAGGCCAGGTCCCGCAGTTCGAACGCGACCTGGAACTGAACATGTCGTATTCGCAGCCCAGCGTCGGGCGCTTCCGCATCAACGTGTTCAAGCAGCGCGGCGAAGTGGCGATGGTGGTGCGCTCGATCCGCAGCATCATCCCCAGCATCGAGGAGCTGCAGCTGCCGCAGGTGCTCAAGCAGATCATCATGGCGCCGCGCGGCCTGGTGCTGATCGTCGGCTCCACCGGCTCGGGCAAGTCGACCACGCTGGCCTCGATGATCGACCACCGCAACACGAATACCGCCGGCCACATCCTCACCATCGAGGACCCGATCGAGTACCTGCACACCCACAAGCAGTCGATCGTCAACCAGCGCGAAGTCGGCATGGACACGCATGCCTTCCATTACGCGCTGAAGAACGCGATGCGCGAGGCGCCGGATGTCATCCTGATCGGCGAGATCCTCGACGCGGCCACAATGGAAGCGGCGATCGCCTTCGCCGAGACCGGCCACATCTGCCTGGCGACGCTGCACTCCAACAACGCCGACCAGACCATCGAGCGCATCCTCAACTTCTTCCCCGAGGCCGCGCACGCCAACGTGCTGATGAACCTCGCGCTGAACCTGCGCGCGGTGGTGTCGCAGCGCCTGGTGATGGGCCTGGACGGCCGCCGCCTGCCGGCGACCGAGGTGCTGATCAACACGCCGCTGATCCGCGACCTGCTGCGCCGCGGCCAGGTGCATGAGATCAAGCAGGCGATGGAGGAGTCGCTGGAAGCGGGCATGGAATCCTTCGACCAGTGCCTGTTCCGCCTGTACAAGGCCGGCAGGATCGACCGCGAGGAAGCGCTCAAGGCCGCCGATTCGCGCGACGGCTTGGCGTTGAAGTTCCGCTTCTCCGAAGGCAGCGTCGGCGAGCACGATCCTTACGCGGACGTGTTCGAGACCAGCGCTCAGCACCACTAGAGCGCAAGATCGGAGCGGGTGCGTGTGCCGCGAACGTCTCGCGGCCTCAGATCTAGGGTGCGTCCGGCTGACGCTCCGGCCGCGCGGCATCGAAGGCGGGAAGCGCCAGGCAGGTCTGTTCGATGCGGGTAATGGTCGGATATGGCGTCAGATCGACGCCGAAACGGCGCGCGTTGTAGACCTGCGGAATCAGGCAGCAATCCGCCAGACCCGGCACATGCCCCGAGCAGAACTCGCCGGTCGACGGGTTGTCCCGCAGCAACGTCTCGAACGCTTCGAAACCGTCGGCGATCCAATGCTTCACCCATTCGTCGCGCTCGGGCTGCGGCACGCCCCACTCGCGCTCGAAATACTGCAGCACGCGCAGATTGTTGAGCGGATGGATGTCGCAGGCGACCAGCTGCGCGAGCGCGCGCACGCGCTGGCGCTCGCGCGCGGTGGCCGGTAGCAGCGCCGGCTGCGGCCACATCTCGTCGAGGTATTCGAGGATCGCCAGCGACTGCCGCAGCATGCGCTGGCCATGCTGGAGGACCGGCACCGATCGCTGCGGATTGATCGCGGCGTATTCCGGACGATGCTGTTCACCGCCGTCACGCACCAGGTGCACGGATTCGATCTTGTAGGCCAGCCCCTTGAGGTTCAGGCCAATGCGCACGCGATACGCGGCGCTCGAGCGCCAGTAGGAGTGGAGAATCAAGGGATGCTCGCTCACGGAGGGGCTTGGCGTTCGATGCGCTGCTCGATGGCACCGAAGATGGAATTGCCTTCGCGATCGAGCATCTCGATCCGCACCAGATCGCCGAACGACATGAAGGGCGTGATCGGCTTGCCGGTTTCCAGCGTTTCCACCGTGCGCTTCTCGGCGAAGCAGGACGCGCCCTTGGACGTGTCCTCGTTGGCGATGGTGCCGGAACCGACGATGGCACCGGCCGACAGCGGCCGTGTCTTCGCCGCGTGCGCGACGAGCTGGGCGAAATCGAACTGCATGTCCACGCCCGCCTCCGGCGCACCGAACCACTCGCCGTTGATGTGGGTGAGCAGCGGCAGATGCAGCTTGTTGCCGCGCCAGGCCTCGCCGAGTTCGTCCGGCGTGACGAACACCGGGCTCAACGCCGAACGCGGCTTGGATTGCAGGAAGCCGAAGCCCTTCGCCAGTTCCGGAGGGATCAGGTTGCGCAGCGAGACGTCGTTGACCAGACCGATCAGCTGGATGTGCCCGGCCGCCTGCTCCGGCGTCACCGCCATCGGCACGTCGTCGGTCACCACGACGATCTCGGCTTCGAGGTCGATTCCATAATTTTCGTCCACCACCTTCACCGCGTCGCGCGGGCCGTAGAAACCGGCGCTGGTGGCCTGGTACATCAACGGATCGGTGTAGAAGCTCTCCGGCACCTCGGCGCCACGCGCGCGGCGCACGCGCTCCACATGCGGGAGGTAGGCGCTGCCGTCGACGAACTCGTAGGCGCGGGGCAGCGGCGCCGCCAGCTGCACCATGTCGAGCTCGAAGGCGCCGTCGGCACTGCCTGCGTTGAGCGCTTCGGACAGCGCGGCCAGGCGCGGCGCCAGGTTCGACCAGTCCTCCAGCGCGCGCTGCAGGGTCGGCGCGATGCCGGTGGCGCGCACGGCCTGCGTCAGATCGCGCGAGACCACGATCAGGGTGCCGTCACGGCCGCCTTCTTTGAGGGATCCAAGCTTCATCGCGCCTCCATGAGAGCGATCGACAATATTGTTTCAATTGTAACTTTTCACGAAGCATCAAAAAAAGCCGCTTCATCAATGACATCTGTTCCGCCTTCCCGGCGCGGCGATTTTGCTTCGGAACGCCCGGCCTGGCCGGGCGTTCGGATGCGCAGCAGACGCCCGGGCGTCCGCTAAGCACACGCTTCTTCGCCCTGCTCAATCTTCGCCTTGGAACGCCCCGGCGCGATACGTCAGCACCAGCGTATCCCGATGACCGGTGCCATCCAGCGGTTGGATCGGCGTGGATTCGTGGATGACGCGGGTGTCGTCGAGCAGCAGCACCGACCAGGGCGCATCGAGCGTGAAGCGCTGGCCGTTGGGACCGGCGGCCTCGAACACACGCGTCTCGCCCCCCTTGATGTCGTGCCGGCCGACGAGGAAGACGGCGACGAAATCCACGCCGTCGCGATGCGCGCCTTCCGGCGTGGGCCGGCCGATGCCGTCGCTGGTGTCGATGCGGAACTGGTGGGCTTCCACGTACCAGGGTTGTTTGGGCTTGACCGCGGAAAAGCAGTTTCCTAGCGCCTGGAGCAGATGGGCCCAGATGGGCCGCTCGACGATCTCGCGATGAATCGGCTCGAACCAGCGCTCCATGCCGCCGTGCAGTGCGTTGTAGTCGAGCGATTGCCAGTGCGCCCGGCGCGGCGCCTGCGTGACCTCGGCGCCATCGACGATGAAACAGGAGTGGCGACGCCGCCGGTAATGGCCGCCATCGCGCAGATAGTTGTCGGGAGCGAGATCGTCCCAACTCGGCTTGAGCGCATCGAACGCTGCGAGCGGTTCTCCGCACAGCTCGACCACGCTCTCAGGTGTCAGTACCGCATAACCGCGCTCGCGCAGTGCCGGCAGGACGGTTTCGAGAGAGTCGAAGGGAGCGGAAAAGGTGGCGACCATGCGACGGCCTGTGCGGTGCGGGACGACTGTGCCGCGCGCCTGCGCGGGAGCACATTATCTCCGCAATTGCCCTCGCACTGGCACAAAGAACGAAGGCCCGCCAAGCGGGCCCTCGCGTCACGCATCGGCCGGACACGTCCGCCGATATGGCTGTCAGGCGATGTATTCCTGATCGTACAGCTCTCCCACCACGCCATTGTTGACGTCGGAGAGCGGGCACGCCCGACGGCCGGCGTAGCGATCGATCCACTGCGAGCCGTCTTCACCCTGGTAATAGCAGTACGTGGTGCCCGCGCTTGCGGACGCGCTGCCGGCCGTTCCCATCGCCAGCGCCAACGCGACCACGCCCAGGCCCACGAACTTGTGCATTCCGATTTTCATGCGATCCACTCCGGTCATGAGGAATAAGGATGTCTTCGATTTCGACGATCCATCGATTGCACCGCCGGGCCACCATCGTGGTCGGACACCAGAGCGCGATCCATGCACCTTCCGCGTTCAGAGCGCCTGAACCAGACAAGGCCGTTATGCATGTGCGGGCGGAAACTTAGCACGCGGCGACGGCCAGGCCCGCCGCGCTGCAACAAGGCATGCACCCGAAAGCGAAAAGCGCGCAACAAAAAAGCCCGCGCGAGGCGGGCTTTCGAATATTGCCAATGCACTTGGCTGCTGCATTTGGCTAACAGATGGCAGCCCCGGATGGATTCGAACCACCGAATGCCTGAGTCAGAGTCAGGTGCCTTACCGCTTGGCGACGGGGCTATGTTTTGATTGTAACGCCAGAACGGATGAACGTCCCGGCGGGGAGCGCCTGGCGAAGAATCCGCACGATGACGTACGGACTCTCGCGCAGGATCTTTCTTAACGCTTGGAGAACTGCGTGGCGCGGCGGGCTTTGTGCAGACCCACCTTCTTGCGCTCGACTTCGCGAGCGTCGCGGGTCATGAAACCAGCCTTGCGCAGCTCGGTCTTCAGCGTCTCGTCGTACTCGACCAGCGCGCGGGCGATGCCGAGGCGGATCGCGCCGGCCTGGCCGGTGGTGCCGCCGCCGGTCGCCGTGACAAGGATGTCGAAGGTCTCGGTGTTCTTGGTCAGCTCCAGCGGCTGGCGCACGATCATGCGCGCGGTCTCGCGGCCGAAGAACTCGTCCAGCGGACGGCCGTTGACGACGATGTTGCCGGTGCCGCGGCGCAGGAACACGCGGGCGGTGGAGGATTTGCGACGGCCGGTGCCGTAGTTCTGAGTGATTGCCATGACTTAGATATCCAGGACTTGCGGCTGCTGAGCGGCGTGCGGGTGCTCGGAACCCTTGTAGACCTTGAGCTTGCGGTACATCGCGCGGCCGAGCGGATTCTTCGGCAGCATGCCCTTGACGGCGATTTCGATGACGCGCTCCGGGTGGCGCTCCAGCGCCTGGGCCAGCGTCTCGGTCTTGAGGTTACCGACGTAGCCGGTGAAGCGGTGATACTGCTTGTCGGCGAGCTTGTTGCCGGTCACCACGATCTTCTCGGCGTTGATCACGACCAAGTAGTCGCCGGTATCGACGTGCGGGGTGTAGACGGGCTTGTGCTTGCCGCGCAGACGGCGGGCGAGCTCTGAGCTGAGACGACCCAGCGTTTTGCCGGTGGCGTCGACGAGGTACCAGTCACGCTGGACGGTCTCGGACTTGGCGGTGAAGGTTTTCATGACGAAACTCTGGGTTCTCGGTGAATTGTCGGGCTGATTCCGGGGGAGCCTCTCGGCCCGCGGAATTTCGCCGCGCGTTGTGTCCCGCACATGGAATCGCGGAACGAAAGAGGCGAAATGATACAGGCCGCCGCCGGGCGCCGCAAGTCACCGGAATCTCTCGGAAACCCGTGCCGGCGCCCCTCTGGCCGCCGGCCCGGTCAGGGGCGAGAATGGGGCGTCGGCTGCTTCCGCCAGGCCCGGGCACCCGCCCTCCACGCCGCGCAGCGCCCCTCCCCTTTCGCCGACGTACCCAATCATGGCCGCGACCCGCCCTCACGACACGCCGATCGACCGCTTCCTCACCGACACCCAGCGCGCGCTGGAGACGGTGTTTGGCCGCCCGCCCGCCGCCCGCCCGAATCCCGGACGGGACACGCCGGACGTCGAACTCGACACCACCGAACGCCTTCACGCCGCCGGACTGATGCGTATCAACCACGTTGGCGAGGTCTGCGCCCAGGCGTTGTATGTCGGACAGGCCAGCGTCGCCCGCGATCCGGCCACCCGCGCGCACCTGCTCGAGGCGGCGCAGGAGGAGACCGATCATCTGGCCTGGTGCGCCGATCGTCTGGAAGAGTTGGACAGTCGTCCAAGCTTGTTCAACCCGCTCTGGTATGCCGGTAGCTATGCCATCGGCGTGCTCGCCGGGCTGCGCGGCGACGGTTGGAACCTCGGTTTCGTGGTGGAGACCGAGCGCCAGGTCGAGGCGCATCTCGACGAGCATCTGCAGATCCTGCCCGAGGCCGATCTGCGCAGCCGCGCGATCCTGTCCACGATGAAGGAAGACGAGGCACGCCATGCCGACAATGCCGAACAGGCGGGCGCGCGCGTCTTGCCGCAGCCGATTCCGTCGATCATGGCGGCGGCGTCGAAGTTCATGAAGACGGTGGCGTATCGGCTGTGAGCGCATAGCCGGAAACCGGAAACACATCTCGCGTCCGCTCTTGCTCGTCATTCCCGCGTAGGCGGGGTTTTCAACAGCCGAATGGCTGGTCATCCATGCCGAGAAACTATGACGAGATGCCATGCACGGACAGAATCCGCACGTGACCCCCGTCTCAGCGCGCTGACGGCGCGCTTCGGTGCAGGAGTGACGAGAAGACGCAAAAACGGCGGGTTTTGGCCCGCCGTTTGGCTTATTCCACCAGATTCCGCCCGTGGAATAGTTCTTCGATCTCGCGCTTGAGCAGCGCCTCGATCTTCATGCGGTCCTTGAACGACAGGTTCTTCGCCTTTTCCTCGAACAAGTACTGATCGAGGTCGAAATCCTTCAGATGCATCTTCGTGTGGAAGATGTTTTCCTGATAGACGTTGACGTCGAACATCTCGTAGCGCGAGCGGATGTTCTTCGCCAGGAAGTCCTGGATCGAATTGATCTTGTGGTCGATGTAGTGCTTCTTGCCGCGAATGTCGCGAGTGAAGCCGCGCACCCGGTAGTCCATGATGACGATATCGGACTCCAGGCTCTCGATCAGGTAGTTCAACGCCTTCAGCGGCGAGATCACGCCGCAGGTGGCCACGTCGATGTCGGCGCGGAAGGTGGCGATGCCGTGCTGGGGGTGCGTCTCGGGATAGGTGTGCACGGTGATGTGCGACTTATCCATGTGCGCCAGCACCGCCTCCGGGATCACGCCCTTGGCGGCTGCCTTCTCGATCACCGGCTGTTCGCTGATCAGGATCGTCACCGAGGCGCCCTGCGGGTCGTAGTCCTGCCGGGCGATGTTGAGGATGTTCGCGCCGATGATTTCCGCGACGTCCGTCAATATCTGTGTGAGACGATCGGCGTCGTACTGCTCGTCGATGTACTCGATATAACGCTGACGCTCGTCCTCCGAGACGGCGTAGCAGACGTCGTAGATGTTGAAGCTCAGCGCCTTGGTGAGGTTGTTGAAGCCTTGGAGCTTCAGGCGCGGCAACGGTTTGACCACGGCGGTCGTCCCCTGGGGAAGTGGTGCGAAAGACGAATTATGCGCCAAGTATTTGGCAGTCGCGAGACTGACTGATTGCCGGATGAACAGAGAGAGCCTACTCTTGGCGACATCCTCGGCTCTGACCGCTATGACATCACCTTCCGTGGCCTTGATTACTCCTCTCCGTCGACCTTCGAATCCGCTGGCCCCGTCCAGCTCCACGATCGAGCGATTCCTCGCTCATTGCCATCGTCGTCGCTACCCACCCCGTACCGACGTGTTCCGACCCGGTGATCCGGCCGGCACGCTCTACTACGTGGTCAGTGGCTCGGTCAGCATCATCACCGAGGAGGACGACGGCCGCGAACTGGTGCTCGGCTACTTCGGCTCCGGCGAGTTCGTCGGTGAGATGGGCTTGTTCATCGAGTCCGACGTGCGCGAGGTGATCCTGCGCACCCGCACCCAGTGCGAACTGGCCGAGATCAGCTACGAGCGCCTGTATCAGCTGTTCGAGGGCTCCTTGAACGGCGACGCCACCCAGATCGTCTACGCGATCGGCGCGCAGCTCTCGCGCCGCCTGCTCGACACCAGCCGCAAGGCCGGGCGCCTGGCCTTCCTCGACGTCACCGACCGCATCGTGCGCACCCTGCACGACCTGACCCGCGAGCCGGAGGCGATGAGCCATCCGCAAGGCACCCAGCTGCGCGTATCGCGGCAGGAGCTGGCGCGGCTGGTCGGCTGCTCGCGCGAAATGGCCGGACGCGTGCTGAAGAAGCTGCAGGCCGACGGCGTGCTGCACGCTCGCGGCAAGACCATCGTGTTGTACGGCACCCGCGGATAACCATTTGATGGGCGCTCCTTTCGCGCCACGCGGGCCATTGCCGGATGCCGATCTGCGCAGCGCGTCCTTGATCGATGCCGACGACGTCGCCGCGCTGCTGTCGGAAATGGGCTATCCCTGCGAGACCCGCGACGCCGCGCAGCGCATCGACACCATCCTCGCCGATGACCGCCAGGCCCTGGTGGTGGCGCGCGTCGATGGCGTGGTGCGCGGGCTGATCGCCCTGGATTTCATGTACTACCTGCCGCTGGACACCACCACTTGCCGCATCACCGCGCTGGTGGTCAGTGCCGAAGCGCAAGGCCGCGGCCTCGGCCGGCAGCTGCTGCGCGAAGCCGAACGCCGCGCCCGCACCGCCGGCGCCGCGCGACTGGAACTCACCAGCGGCTCGCAGCGCCTGGACGCGCACGAGTTCTACAAGGCCTGCGGCTACAGCGACGGCACGTTGCGTTTCATCAAGCGGCTGGGCGCCGCTTAAGCGCTTTCGCGAGCACCATCTTCGCGGGCATCGCCCTTGCGCGCACGCGCGCGGCCGCCGGCGGATTTCGGTTCGCGATAGATCATGTAGACATCGGCGCGCTGGTAATGCGAGCCGGGCTTGATGCCAGGCTGCATCTCGAAGCCGACACTCTCGTACAGCTTCAGCGCCGGACGCAGCGCGCTGTGCGATTCCAGGAACAGCTCCGTGCCGCGCAGACGCTTGTACTCGCCGATCATCGCGTCCATCAGCTTGCGGCCGATACCGAGGCCGCGGTGGCGCTCGGTCACCGCCATCTTGGTCAGCTCGTACACGCCTGGTGATTCGCGTAGCAGGGCGCAGGTGCCGACCACTTCGTCACCGAGCAGCGCGAAGAGGATCACACCGCCCGGCTCCAGGATGGTGCGCTCCGGCTCGGACAGCACAGCGTGATCGATGGGTTCGATGCGGTAGTACTTGCTCAGCCACTCGGCGTTGAGCCGATAGAAATGCTCGCGCAGAGCGGGCACGAACGGCACGACGCGCACCTCGGCGCCCGCTTCCGTGCGGCAACGCGCCAGCACCGCCTCCGCCACCGGCCGGGCCGCCAGATCCTCCTCCAACACCGAGAGCGCATGCATCAGGCCGCTGCCCTGAGCGGCGAGGCGCTGCTCCAGCTCGGTCCGGATCGCCTCCCACACCGGCTGCGCCGCCTTCACCTCGGCCTCGGCCTTGGTGGTCAAGGCCAGCGTGCGACGGCGGCGGTCGCGGGCATCGCCGGTGGCTTCCAGCCAACCGCCTTCGATCAGCTTGGCGGCGAGCTGGCTGACGGCCGAGTGCGTCTGCCCGATCACCTCGGCGATCTCGGTCACCGACAGCGGGCCGCGCTCGTGCAGCAGTCGGACCAGGGGGAACCAGCGCCCCTGCAGGGTAATGCCGCGATCGCGATAGATCGCGTCGGCGGCGTCGTAGAAATAGTCGCTCAGCGTCTTGAAGCGGCTGCCCAGGGCCAGGACGCCCTGCTCGGCGAGGAAGGTCATCGGTTTACGAAAGTATTTGTGTAACTACTAACGTATCTGTTCGGAAGCGCGTTGTCGAGACCCTCATGGCGAAGAAAGCGGGACCGTCCGTCGGCCCGTGCCGCCGCGTGTCGGCTTATCCCAGCGCCGTTCCGACCAGTTCCCCGGCCCGGCCTTCGCATCCCCAGTTGAGGATTGGCGTCCCCGGCGGCAGTACACGCCGGAACGTCGCCACGGCGCCCGCCTTCGGGTTCACCACCACCGGGCCGCGCGCGGCGCGCAGCAGCGGCAGATCGGCGCGGCTGTCGGAATAGGCCGCCGCGATCTCGCCCGTGTAGCCCGCCTCGCGGATCATCCGCATCTTCTCCTCGGCATGGCAGTGGCGCAACGCGCCCAGGCCGCCGAGGCGCGGCCCCACGATGGTGCCGATCACCGGCACGTCCTCGTGCGCGACGAAGCCGAGAATCGCGCGCGCCAGCCGCGGCGGCGCGCCGGTGGCGATGAGCACGTTGTCGCCGCGCTGGCGATGCGAATGCAGCACATCGAGCGCGACCGGCAGCAGGCGTTCCTTGATCTTCGCGGTATGCGCGGCGACGTAGGCGTCGATCATCGCGTTGAGATCCTGTCGACGATGCAGCCCGACCGTGCCGATCCAGACGTAAGCCGAGATGGCGCGGCGTCGCGTCGCCAGGAAGGCGAGCAGCGGCGCCAGCAGCGGTGTGAGCAACAGCGCCAGCACGGTCCGCCACAGGCTGCGGCGGATCAGCCAGGCGAACAGATGGCCGCCGGAATCGCCGTCGTAGAGAGTGTGGTCGAAGTCGAAGACGACCAACGGCCCCTCGGGCATCGGAGTTGCCGGGGTGGTTCCCGCCTCCATCGCCGTTGAAGCGTCGGCCGTCCGCGCTTGGGTCGGCGGCGGATCTTGCACATCGCCGCCGGCATCCGCGGCCGAATCCGCCACCGCGCTTTCCACACCCAAAGAAGCCGCCACGCCGGACGCACCGCCCGAAACTCCGCCTCCGCCCTCGCCCGCATCGAAGAACAGACGGCGCAACGCCTCGCCCGGCTCCGGATCGCGCATGAAGGTCTCGCCGACCAGGAACGCGTCGATGCCGGCATCGCGCATCAGCTTCACGTCGGCCGGCACCAGGATGCCGCTTTCGGTGACGAGGCGGCGGTCCCTCGGCACCGCATGCTGCAGTGACAGCGTCACGTCGAGCGAGACCTCGAACGTGCGCAGATTGCGATTGTTGATGCCCAGCAGCGGCGCCGGCACCTGCAGGGCGCGTTCCAGCTCGTCGAGGTCGTGCACTTCCACCAGCACGTCCATGCCCAGTTCCAGCGCCTGCTCCGATAGCCGCGCCAGGCGGTCGTCGTCGAGCGCGGCGACGATCAGCAGGATGCAGTCGGCACCGAGCACGCGCGCCTCGGTCACCTGATAAGGATCGACCGTGAAATCCTTGCGCAACACCGGCAGCGCGCAAGCAGCGCGCGCCTGCTGCAGATAGAGGTCCGCGCCCTGGAAGAAATCAACGTCGGTCAGCACCGACAGACAGGCCGCGCCACCCGCTTCGTAACTGCGCGCGATCGCCTCCGGATCGAAATCGGCGCGGATCACGCCCTTCGACGGGCTGGCCTTCTTCACCTCGGCGATCACTGCGGGCGAACCGGCGGCGATCTTCGTTTCGATCGCCCTGGCGAAGCCGCGCGCGGGCGCGAGGTCGCGCGCGCGCGCCTGCAACTCGCGCAGGGGCACTCGCGCGGAGCGTTCAGCGATCTCTTCGGTCTTGCGCTGCAGGATCTTCTGCAGCACGTCGGGGCGCGAGGCCACGTTCATTGCATTTTCCTACGACTGCGACGGCGGCAATGGCTCTCCAGGGCGCCATTGTCGAGCGTGCAGTGTATCGAGCAGCGCGACCAGTTGCGCGCGCGCGGCCGGATCGTGCACCGGCAGCACCACCAGATCGCCGTCCCGCGCCCATTGCAGTGGACGCCGGGCGGCTTCCACTTCGTCGAGCACGATCTCGATCGCCGCGGCCTCGACGCCCGCGGCCAGCAGCACAGGCCGCATGATCGCGGCGATCTCGCCCGCCGCGCGACCGCGCTCGTAGCCGCCGATGTCCTTCAGCACCACCAGCTCGGGCCGGTACGCGGCCGCCGTCTCGGCCACGGCGCGCAGATCGGCATCCTCGCGATTGCCGGCATGGCCGAGGATGATCGCGAAGCGTCCGCCGTGTTGCCGCGCGTCGATGGCATCGAGCAGGCCACGCAGGCCGTCCGGGTTGTGCGCGTAATCGAGATAGACGTCCATGCCGCCGAAACGCCAGTGCTGCAGGCGCCCCGGATTGTCGCCATGGGCGAGGCCGAAGCGCGCGAGCACGCCGGCGATGACTTCGGCGGCGACACCCAGCGCCTGCGCGACCAGCACGGCACCCGCGATATTGGCGATGTTGTAGGCGGCGCGGCCGTCGAGCGTGAGCGGCATCTGCGCGATGGCGCCGAGATCGTGGACATCCTCGCCACGCGACAGCAGCAATCGACCATCGCGCACGCCGCACGTGGCGCCCATGCGCGTGCGATGCGCGGCCAACAGCGGAGCATCGAAATCGAGCGCGAACCAGCCCAACGGACAAGTCAACGTCTCCGATTTGCGCACCAGCAGCGGATCGTCCGCATTGAGCACGAGCACGCCATGCTCGTGAATCGCGCGCGCCACGGTGAGCTTGACCTCGGCCAGATCGGCGAGATCGTGCACACCGTACTCACCGAAATGATCCGCGCTGACGTTGGTGACCAGCGCCGCGTTCGCATGACAGAGCGCCAACCCGCGCCGCAGCATGCCGCCGCGCGCGGTTTCCAGCACGGCGGCCTGCGCCCGCGGCTGACGCAAGGCCGTGCGCGCGCCGGTCGGGCCGGAGAAGTCGCCGGATTCCAATGCCTGCCCGTCGAAATACACACCGTCGGTGCAGCTGTGCGCCGTGGGCCAGCCCTGGGCGCGCGTCATCGCCGCGATCAGGCGCACGCTGGTGGTCTTGCCGTTGGAACCGGTCACCAGCGCGGCGGGAATGGCATGCAGCGCCTCCCACTCGACAGCATCGACATTCGGCAACGCATCGATCGCCCAGGTCTGGCCATCTTCGCCCGCGCCGATGGAGACGGCATCGTCGTCAGCCAAGAACGGAAGATCGTGCGCACGCGCCGCTTTGCTCAGCGCGATCAAGGCCGGGCTTGCTTCCGCGTCCGCGACCGCGCGCAAGGTGTGCAGCGCCGAATCCTCATCCCACACCGCCGCATGTCCCGGTGCATACAAAAGCCCCTGATCTTCCCTTCCCCCTCCGGGGGAAGGTGGCTTCGCGCGCAGCGCGGAGACGGATGAGGGAAGGGACTTTCCGGACGCAGAGCCGCTTATTAATGCATGCACCCGCTCCCAGAGATCTGCCAAGACGTCTTCCGTCCGGACCAGCACGTCATGATTCCAGTAGCGCAGCGTCTGGATTCCCTGCCTCAAGACATAGGCATCCCGCTGTTCATCATGTTGTCGATACTGATCTTGATTGTGCTGCCCGCCATCCAACTCAATCGCCAGCTTCAATTCGTGGCAATAGAAATCCAAGACATAGGGGCCCAACGATTTCTGCCGGCGGAATTTCTGCTTGTGCAAGCGGCGATCGCGCAAGAAGGACCAGATGATCCTTTCCGGATCCGTGGATTCCTTCCTGAGCCCCCTCACGAAAGAGAGAGTTTCCTCGTCGAAGGGCAGCTTTTTCCTGGAACTTGCACCGGCCGACGATTCTCCCGCCCTCATCCGGCCTTCGGCCACCTTCTCCCGGCGGGAGAAGGGAGAAGCGATTGCCGCCCACCATGCCCATTCGTTCACCTCGGTCGCCGCGTAGAGCCGGTCCAATGGCGCTGCGAATGCCAGCGAGGCACCGCTGCGATGCTGGCGCACGACGATGTCGGCCTGCGGCCAGCCAAGCACATCACGAGCGCGGATGACATTGACGCGCCAGCGTTCGAGCGCCGCGTCATCGACACCACGCGTGGCCTCCAGCGCCGCGCCGGTATCCGCGAAATAGACGTTGCAGCCGGTCAGCCGGCGTGAATCCTCGAACGGTTCCTGCACGGGATGAGGGTCTGTTGGCATATGCGAAGTAGGTTGCGCCGGGCAGAGGGTGTGCAAGGCAAGGAAGAGTGAGGGCGCGTATGCCGATACGCAACCGAGCGATGACGCCGCATTGCGCGCCCTCTGTCCGGCGCGGCCTGCTTCGCGTATGTCAGTAGACCCTCTAGTCGCTTTCTTCTCGCTCAAAGACCAGACCACGTTCGTCGCGCACAACGCCCTGCATCGTAGCGAGCGCGGATTCGTCCAGCGCCTGCTCCGAAAGCGCCTGTCCCGCCAGCGCTGGCAAATCGACTTTCGCGCTCGGCTTCGGTGTCTCGCCATCCGGCTTGAACTTGGTGATCTGCTTCCACGTGCGCGTGAGCGCGTCGGCGAAGATCAGCACCAGATCGCCGCTGCTGCCCATGCGCAGCGCGGCATCCACCGCCTGCTGCTCGTCGGGGATCACCGAGATCGCATCCTCCGATGCGCCATTCGCGCGCAGGGCCTCGGCGATGATGCGCGGCACCTCGTCGCCATCGCGGCCGCGCAAGGCATCGTCGCGACGCACGATGTAGTGGTCGAACTTGCCCGCCGTCGCCGCCGCGATCGCCCGCAGATCCTCGTCGCGCCGATCGCCTGGCCCCGCCAGCACCACGATGCGGCGCCCGCTCACGTCCAGACGCTGCGCCAGATCGGCCATGATGCCGACCGCGTGCGCGTTGTGGCCGTAGTCCATCAGCACCTTGAACGGATGCTCCTCGAACAGGTTCATGCGTCCCGGCACCTGATAGAACGTGGTGTCGAAGGTGCGCAGTCCCTGCCGGATCGCATCGAGCTTGATGCCGAGCGAAAATGCCATGGCCGCGGCGATCATCGCGTTCTGCACGTTGTGCAGCGCGCGACCTTCCAGCGTGGCCGGGATCAGATGCGTCCACATCAGTGGAATATGGCCGCCCTTGTCGTAGAGCGTGATCATGTGGCCGTTGACGCCGCCCTCGAGCGCGCAGGCGCGTCCGCCCGCGCGGATGTGCTCACGCACGAGCGTGTGCGAGGGATTCATCGTCACATAGCAGATGGTCTTGGCGTCGGTGTAGGCCGACATCTTCAGCACGTTAGGATCGTCGGCGTTGAGCACCGCGCATTCGGTGGCGACTTCCACCACCACGCGCTTGATCTCGGCCAGCTGCTCCAGCGTATCGATGCCCTTCAGGCCGAGATGATCGGAGGCGATATTGATCACCGCGCCGACATCGACGTGGCGCACGCCCATGCCCGCTCGCAGCAGGCCGCCGCGCGCGGTTTCCAGCACTGCCAGATCGATGTGCGGATCGGACAGCACCATGCGCGCCGACACCGGACCGGTCATGTCGCCCTCGACGGTGCGCTGCCCGTCGATGTAGACGCCATCGGTGGTGGTGAGCCCCGGCGTATACCCGCTCATCTTGGCGATGTGCGCCAGCATGCGTGCCGTGGTGGTCTTGCCGTTGGTGCCGGTGACCGCCGCGATCGGCACGCGCGAGGGCGTGCCGGGCGGGAACAGCATGTCGATCACCGGCCCGGCCGCATCGCGTGGCGTGCCTTCGCTCGGCGCCACATGCATGCGGAAACCCGGCGCGGCGTTGACCTCGCAGATCGCGCCGCCGATCGCCTTGTAGCTCTCGGCGATATTGGGTGAGATGAAATCCACGCCGCCGACGTCGAGCCCGATCGCGCGCACCGCGCGCACCGCCATGTCGCGGTTGTCGGGATGAATGATGTCGGTGACGTCGGTGGCGGTGCCGCCCGTCGACAGATTCGCGGTGGAGCGCAGATAGACGCGCTCGCCCTTCATCGGCACCGAGTCGGCGGTGAAACCGGCGCGCTCCATCATCAGATTGGCCTGCGCGTCGAGTTCCAGGCGCGTGAGAACCTTCTCGTGACCGACGCCGCGGCGCGGGTCCTGATTCACGATTTCAACCAACTGCGCGATGGTGTGCTCGCCGTCGCCGACGACGTGGCCGGGTGTGCGCCGGGTCGCCGCGATCAGTTCGCCGTTGACCACCAGCAGGCGATGGTCGTCGCCGGTCTGGAAGGTTTCCACGATCACCGAACGCGAATGCTCGCGCGCGGCGTTGAAGGCCTCGCGGATTTCGTCGTCCTCGGTGATGTTGATGGTGATGCCGCGGCCGTGATTGCCGTTGTACGGCTTCAGCACCACCGGCCCCCCGAGCTTGCGCGCGGCCTTGAGCGCATCGGTCTGGCTGGTGACCAGTTCCTGACGCGGTACCGGCAGGCCGAGCGAGGCGAGGATCTTGTTCGTCTCCTCCTTGTCGCTGGCCAGCTCCACCGCGATGTGCGGTGTCTTGCCGGTCACCGTGGCCTGGATGCGCTGCTGATACTTGCCGTGGCCGAACTGCACCAGCGATTGTTGATTCAGCCGCAGCCAGGGAATGTTGCGTTCTTCCGCGGCGCGCACCAGCGAAGCCGTCGACGGACCCAATGCGCGGCGCTGTGCATAGCGGATGAAATCGTCGCGCGCGGCTTCCCAATTCCAGTCTTCCGGCACGCTGCCGGGCGTACGCAGTTCTTCCGGCAGCAGCGAATTCAGCAGCTTCAACGCCAACTCGCCCGCGGCGATGCCTTCTTCCTTCTGCGCGTACTCGTACACCACCGAATACACACCGGGACGATCGTCGGAAATGCTACGCGTCTTGCCGAAGGTGACATGCTCGCCGGCCACGTTCTGCAATTCGATAGCGACGTGCTCCAGCACGTGCCCGAGCCAGGTGCCCTCGCCCTCGCGCATGCGGCGCAGGAAGCCACCGGGTTCGCGGTAGGAGCAGCCGTGTTCGTTCAGGCCTGGGAGTGCGGCGACCAGGCCGTCGATGAAGGCGGGGCCGAGTTTAGCAGTCGGCCAATCCTCTAGCCGGCCCAGATCCAGCTCAAGCCGGATGACTGGGAAATGCGCATACAACGAGGGGCCGACGTAAACATTTCGGTTGAGGATGCGCATAAGTTCCTCGCAGTGGTTATTTGTCGATTAGGTCTGACTTTTCAGGAATCGATCGGGAATCTTGGTATTCGTGATCAAGAGACAGAAGAGCAGGTTGTGATTTAGAGGGAAAAAGAACTTGAATGCGCGATGCCCAGTTGCGTGGACACTCAGCCATGGCGCTTTCGCGACCAATCATCGCATTACAACTCCCCATCGCGATCGGACCCGCAATTGATCGTTCCCCTTCGAGGATTTCGATCAATGGATAATCTTCAGCCGCCCCAAGCTCCCCTTGCGGGTTGGCATTGTAGAAGCCTCCACGAAAACGGATCGTATACGGGCCGCATCGACGCAGTAACTCTCGGCTTCCCGTGCGCCGGACATCGCCCTTGTCGTCTTTTTCACCATAGGTCACCAGCCCAGCCGCATCGATGATCTCGACCGTTTCCCAAGCCTTGGCTGGTTCGCTATCCGTCTTGTTGAAAAACAGCTCAACCGCGTGCGGCCCACACTGGTAGCGAACCCAACCGATCTGGGACTGCGCCGCCTCGGCTTCCTGCTGCGCATGCGCCGGCATCGCCCCAAGGAACAGCACCACCATGCCTACCAAGGCTCGCATGCCTACTCGCCCTTCTCGCTCGGAGCCAACGCCCCCGCCGATGCCTGCCGCGTCTTCAAATTGAACGTCGCCCCCTGCACCAGGATATGCACGGTCAGCCCCAGCAGGCACACCGGCTGGCTCTGGCTCACCTCCGCCATCGAGGAGAACGACAACCCACCGGCGTCGACCACGGTGACCGCGCCACTGCCCTCCACTTCCAAGGTATTGTCCGGGCCGATGAAGGCGGCGGTGTCCTCGTCCAATCCGATGCCGATGGCGAAGGGGTTGTAGGCGAGCGCGGCGACCAGGCGGCCGAGGCGGTCGCGCTGGCGGAAGTGCTGGTCGATGATGAAGCGATTGGTCAGGCCCAGACCCGGCGCGAGGCGCACGCTGCCGGCGCGAGGCGACGAGCCTTCCTTGCCGAAGGCGATCATGTGTTCGCTGAGGATGCTGGCGCCGGCGCTGGTGCCGGCCACGTGCACGCCGGCGGCATTGCGGGCACGGATCAGCTGCGCGGTCGGGGTGCCGCCGATGATCGTGGAGATGCGCAGCTGGTTGCCGCCGGTGAAGAACACGCCGCTGGCTTCCTCGATGCGGCGCAGGAATTCGTCCTTCTGACTGTCGGCGCGATCGTGGATCTCCAGCGCGGTGGCGCGTCCGGCCTCGAGCCGGCCGAACAGTTCCTGATAGCGCGTGCCGGTGTCCGGCAGGCGGCTGGCGGTGGGAATGACGACGATGTCGGCGTCGCGGCCGCCGCACAGCTGCACGAAGCGCTTGAGGATGCGTCGCCGCATCTCCTTGTCTTCGGCGCCGCCGATGGGAATGATCCAGCCGCGCTCTTCGCCTTCGGCGACTCTACTCGGACACATGCAACCTGAACTCTCGTATTTGCTGGCGGCAAAATAGCACGCCGGGCGCTTGGCTCACCCGCGGCGGTAGCCAGTCCCCTGATCCCAGCCATAGGCCCGCTCGACCTTGGCGATGCGGACTTCGAAGTGCCGATACCAGTCGGCGCGGCCGCGTTCGCGCGCGGCGGTGTGTTCCAGGTGCAGGCGCCAGGCCTTGATCGCCTCCTCGCTTTCCCAGTAAGCGACGGTGATGCCGAAGCCGTCCTCGCCGCGCGTCGATTCCACGCCGAGGAAGCCCGGCTGCTGCCGCGCGAGTTCGACCATGCGATCGGAGGTCTCGTCGTAGCCGTTGTCGCCTTCGCGACGGCTCGAACTGAAAATGACGGCGTAGTACGGCGGCGCGGGCAGCGCCGCAAACGGCTCGTCGGTGTGTCCGCTCATGCTCCGCTCCTCACGCGGCCAGCGCGCGCGTGGTCTCGACGAATTGCGTCAGCTTGGCCATCGCCGCGCCGGAAGCGATCGCATCGCGCGCGCGCGCGATGCCGTCGGCGATGGAATCGGCGATGCCTGCGGCAAAGAGCGCGGCACCGGCGTTGAGCGCGACGATCTCCAGCGGCAACCCCGGCTTGTTGGCGAGCGCATCGAGCAGCATCACCTTGGAGGCATCCGCATTCTCGACACGCAGGTTGCGGCTGGCCGCCATGCTGATGCCGAAATCCTCCGGATGCACTTCGTACTCGCGCACCACGCCGTCGCGCAGTTCGCCGACCAGCGAGGCCGCGCCGAGCGACAGTTCGTCCATGCCGTCGCGCCCCCACACCACCAGCGCGCGCTGCGCGCCCAGCGCTTGCAGCACGCGCACCTGGATGCCGACCAGATCGGGATGGAACACGCCCATCAGGATGCTGGGCGCGCCGGCCGGATTGGTCAGCGGTCCGAGGATGTTGAACAGCGTGCGCACGCCCATCTCCTTGCGCACCGGCGCCACCACCTTCATCGCCGGATGATGGATCGGCGCGAACATGAAGCCGATGCCGCAAGTCTCGATGCAATGCGCCACCTGCTCGGGTTGCAGCTCGATCTTCGCGCCCAGCGCTTCCAGCACGTCGGCGCTGCCGGATTTGGAGGACACGCTGCGATTGCCATGCTTGGCCACGCGCGCGCCCGCCGCCGCGACCACGAAGATCGAGGCGGTGGAAATGTTGAACGTGTGCGCACCGTCGCCGCCGGTGCCGACGATGTCGATCAGGTTCGTCCTGTCGGCCACATCCACCTTGCGCGAGAACTCGCGCAGCACCATCGCCGCCGCGGCGATCTCGTCGATCGTCTCCTTCTTCACGCGCAGGCCGGTGAGGATCGCGGCCGTCATCGTCGGCGACACCTCGCCGCGCATGATCTGCCGCATCAGCTCGACCATCTCGTCGAAGAAGATCTCGCGATGCTCGATGGTGCGCTGCAGGGCTTCCTGGGGCGTGATGGGCATGGTCTTCCTCACGCCTGCAGGAAATTCTTCAGCAAGGCGTGGCCGTGCTCGGTCAGGATCGACTCCGGATGGAACTGCACGCCCTGCACCGGATATTCGCGGTGGCGCAGTCCCATGATCTCTTCCATCGAGCCGTCCTCGTGATCGGTCCAGGCCGTCACTTCAAGGCAGTCGGGCACCGATTGCTTGTCCACCACCAGCGAGTGGTAACGCGTGGCCTCGTAACCGTCCGGCAGGCCGGCGAACACGCCCTTGCCTTCGTGGCGGATGCGCGAGGTCTTGCCGTGCATGATCTTTCCGGCGCGGATCACGTGACCGCCGTAGGCCTGCCCCAGGCTCTGATGGCCGAGGCAGACGCCGAGGATCGGCACGCGCGCCCCGAGTTCGCGGATCACGTCCAGCGAAACGCCCGCCTCGTTCGGCGTGCGCGGCCCGGGCGAGATCACGATGCGCTCGGGCTGCAGCGCGTCGATCTGCGCCACCGACAATTCGTCGTTGCGCACCACCTTCACCTCGGCGCCCAGCGTCTGCAGGTACTGGACGAGGTTGTAGGTGAAGGAGTCGTAGTTGTCGATCATCAAGAGCACGGCGGCTCCAGCGGCGCGTGCCGTCGGGGGGACGTGCAATCTATCAGGTCGCCGAAAAACGCACATCCCTGGCGCTTTTTTCGGCGCCGTGGCGGCTCCGGGTCAGGCCTGCGGGAAGCTGATCCGCACCCGCAAGCCCGGCGCGTTGTCGAGCAGTTCGATGCGCGCATCGTGGCGCCGGGCGATGGCGCGCACCAGGCTCAGCCCGAGCCCCGTACCGGGCGAGCCGCGATGGGCTTCCAGGCGGACAAAGCGGTCGAGCACGCGCTGGCGGTCGGCCTCGGCGATACCGGGTCCGTGATCGGCGATTTCCAGGCGCGCGACCTTGCCCACGGCCGAGGCGGAGACGTCGACGGCGCTGGCTTCCGGCGCGAACTTGATGGCGTTGTCGAGCAGGTTGACCAGCAGCTGGAACAACTGATCGGCATCGCCACGGACTCGCACTGGCGCGGTGTGGTCGTGCAGCGTGATGCCGCGCTGCGCGGCGATCGGGGCGTACATCTCCAGCGCATCGCGCGACAACGCTTGCAGATCGACCGGTTGCGCGGCTTCCGAGGACGCCTGCTCGGAAGAAGCCCGGCCCAGCACCGGCTGCGCCTCGATCCGCGCCAGCCGCAGCAGCGCGCCGAAAGACTGCAGCAGCTGCTCGCTCTCGGTGATGGCGGCGTCGAGTTCCGGCGCGGCATTGCCGGCGGCATCGTGCGCCATCGCGCGTTCGCGCAATTGCTCGAGCTGATTGCGCAGGCGCGTGAGCGGCGTGCGCAGGTCGTGTGCGATGTGGTCGGTGGCGTGGCGCACGCCGTCCAGCAGTTCCTCGATGCGGTCGAGCATGGCATTGAAGCGGTGCGAGAGCCGGTCGAAGGCGTCGTCGCTGCCGTCGACCGGCGCGCGCAGGCCCAGCTCGCCCGCGCCCGCGCCCACGCGCGCGGCGGTCGCGTCGAGATTGCGCAAACGCCGCGACACCCAGCGCGCGGTGAACCAGCCGACCAGCGCACCCAACGCCGTGGCCACAAGCAACGCGACCCATGCGGCGTTGAGCATCAACGACAGGAAGCCGTCTTCCGAACGCGTGCGCAACCCGGTCAGCAGCATCTCGCCATCCGGCAAGCGCACCAGATAGGCGAGCACGCGCGGTGCGCCGTCGGTGGTGCTGTCGTGGAATTCGATCCAGTCGTGCCCGGCGCGTGGGTGCATGTCATGCCGGAACGGCAGATGCGCATAGCTGCCGGCCAGCATGCGGCCATCGCCCGCGACCAGGGCATAGACCGTGTCGGGATCATCGGGCGCGGCCACGCGCCGGCGCACTTCCGCGAGCAAGCCGTCGCGCCCGGACTGACGATACGTGGCGATCAATCCGCCGGCCTCGGCGCGCACCACTTCGCGCGCATCGTTGTTGAGCAGGGCCGAGACGGTGAAATACACGCCGCCGCCCAGCACGACGAACGCGATCAGGAACGACGACGCCACCACGATCGCCAATCTGGCGCTTGTCGAACGCAGCGTCAGCGCTCGCAGTCCGGCCCGCGTTCTGGCCATCCGGCGGCGGCTCCTAGGCTTCCAGCCGATAGCCGGCGCCGCGCACGGTATGCAGCAGCGGCGTGACGAAGCCCTGATCGATCTTCTGCCGCAAGCGGCTGATATGCACGTCGATGACGTTGGTCTGCGGATCGAAGTGATAGTCCCAGACCGCTTCCAGCAACATCGTGCGCGTCACCACGCGCCCGGCGTGGCGCATGAGGTATTCGAGCAGGCGGAATTCGCGCGGCTGCAGTTCGATGGGTTTTCCGGCGCGCACGGCGACGCGCTTGAGCAGGTCGAGTTCGAGATCACCGACGCGCAGCTTCGTGGTTTCGCCGGCACCCACCTCGCGACCATTGCCACGACGGGCCAGGCCATCCAGGCGCGCGCTCAGCTCGGCATAGGCGAAGGGCTTGACCAGATAGTCGTCGGCCCCGGCGCGCAAGCCTTCAACACGATGATCGACGTCGCCCAGCGCGGTCAGCAACAGCACCGGCGTGCGGTTGCCGGCGCCGCGCAGCGTGCGCAGCACGGTGAGGCCGTCGAGCTGCGGCAGCATGCGATCGAGGACGATGGCGTCGTAGGTCTCGGTGGTGGCGTAGAACAGCCCGTCCTTGCCGTTGTCGGCGTGATCGACGTTGTGGCCGTCCTCGCGCAGTCCCTTGCCGATGAAACCTGCGGTGTGGGGGTCGTCCTCTACGAGCAGGATGCGCATGATGGGTTCGATGGCCGGCCTCGGGCTGTCGAAAAAGAATACTCCGCCGGTCTGAACCGGCGGAGCATGGGCCCACGAAGGGAGAGGCGTGGGCTGGGGAGACGAGGGCCTGCGCGGGGATTCGCGAACGCCGGCCTCAGTGTTCGTGCCGCCCATCGGTGGTCGCAGTCGATGTCGGCGCCTTGTGTCTGACCGTCTGCGACCATCGTTCGCAGCGGCCGAGCTTGCTGCGCTTCAGGCAGGTCCGTGCCGGATGCGTCTGCTTCACCGCGGTCGGTGCGGGAGTGGCGGGCACGGCGACCGCGACGGCACTGCTTGCCGCGACCACCATCGCCGCCGCCAGCAGGGTGCGGCCGACGAAACGCATGGAACTCTCCTGTGCGATCCGCCGGAGCCGGAGCCCGATCGTGGTTGATCACGCTGGATTCGGCACCGATCCGGATCGACGCAAAGCTGGGAAAAACGTCCCGCCTGGGGCGTGGCGGGACGCAAACGACGTGGAACTTGAAACGACGTGGAACTCAAAACGCATGCCCCGGTGCGTCAGACAGGGCGCGGCGGGATTCCAGAACGCTCGACCAGAAGGATTCCCGCCGCGCCCAAAACCGCTACCGATCAGTTCGTCTTCGGCGCGCTGGTGCTGGCGGCAGCCGTCTTCTTGGCCTGGCGGTGATGCTTCTTGACGACCTTCTTGGCCGGCGCAGCGCTGGCGCTCTTGGTCGCCGGCGTGGTGGAACTGGACGCATTGTCCTGCGCGAAGGCGCCGGCCGATGCGAGCGCGAAGGTGGCGGCCAGCAGTGCGGCGATAGGACGGATACTCATGACATCGACTCCTCGGATGATTGGGTGGATCGCATCGGCGATGTGGCCGTGTTGCGATGGTTACAGCCTGCGCCCACGGCACTGGCGTCGAGATGTCGGCAACATGAAGAAAAATTTAGGAACCGGAAGCCGCGAATCGCGGCTTAAACGGCCCGAAAACCCGCTCCGGTTAAGCTAACGACCGAATCGCCGACCGAGTTCCCCATGCCCGAGCCCGATCTCGTCACGATCGACCGCCTGCGCCATCCGGCGCCATCGCAGATGCGCCGCCTGTTGCTCAAGGCCGCGCTGGGCGCCTCCGCCGCGCTGGCCTTGCCCGGATGCGCGACTCGCGTCGCCAGGCCGATCGTGCGCGATTCGCGGCTGGTATTGCCGCGATTGCAGGTGGAGGAAGCGCTGGTCGTGCGTGAAGTGGCTGGGCTGCGCCCGTTCCGCCCCGCCGGCTTCCGTGTCGAACCCGAACGCATCGGCGACAAGCTGGTGATCCACAACTACGGTCATGGCGGCTGCGGCGTCACGCTGTCCTGGGGTACCGCCGAACTCGCGCTCGAACATGCGCTCGCACAGCCCGAACGGCGCGCCGCCGTGCTCGGTTGCGGCGCGGTCGGACTCGCCACTGCGCGGCTGCTGCAGGATCACGGCTTCGATGTCGTGATCTACACGCGCGAATTGCCGCCGGACACCGTCTCGAACATCGCCGGCGCGCAATGGGGGCCGAGTTCACTGCTCGATCGCGAATACCGCACCCCGGAATTCGGCGCGCGGCTGGCGCGTGCCGCGCGCTTCGCCAATCGCCGCTTCCAGCTGCTGCCGGGCGAGCACTACGGCATCCGCTGGATGCCGCTGTATTTCGTCTCGCAAAAAACCGAATTCACGCCCGGCTGGGACTGGGGACAGACGCCGGAACTGTTCCGCACCCGCACGCACGCGCCCGGCACGCATCCGTTCGGCGGTCGCTACCTGCACGAAATCCAGACGATGATCATCGAACCGACGATCTATCTGCCGGCGATGATGGATGCGTTCCGCATCGCCGGCGGGCGCATCGTCGTGCGCGAGTTTCGCGGCGTCGAGGAAGTCGCCGCGCTGGCGGAACCGGTCGTGCTCAACTGCACCGGCCTCGGCGCGCGCGATCTGTTCAAGGACGACACCATGCTGCCGATCAAGGGCCAGCTGACCGTGCTGGTGCCACAGCCGGAGATCGACTACGCCACCATCGCCGGACGCTTCTACATGTTTCCGCGGCGCGATGGCATCCAGCTTGGCGGGACGCACGAGCGTGGTGAGTGGTCGACCGTGCCCGACCCCGCGAAATCAGCGGAGATCCTGGAAGGACATCGACGATTGTTCGACTGGAAAGCCTAACAAACCAACCTGATCGCTGACTCAATCCCCGATCAGGAAGACCGCATAGATCTTGTCCTGAAATTGCACATAGCCGGTCTGGAAGGATTCCGGAGCCGCAGCTGCAGCCGCTGCTGACCCGGTCAGCTCGATCCGATCCAGTGTTCCCCCGGCACTCCATTGGTACATCGTCGGCCAAGTTCCTTCGACGATGCCGTACGAGAACTGCGGCGCCGTGTCGGACACGCTGTAAAGCCCTGCCAAGCGGACTCCGTAAGACTTGGCGATCACTTCCGCTTTTTCCCGGGTCGATTCGATGGCTTTCTGTCTGAGCTGCCGCTTCAACGCAGGTTCTGAACTCAGCTCCGTGCTGACGCCGGAGACCTGAACTTCCTGGGACGTGACCAGCGCCGCCAGGAATTTTCTCAGTCCCGCCTGATCGGCGAAGCGCGCGGACAGATTCCGCATCACCCGGATGCCCTTGTATACCTGCTTGCGCTGTTCCTGGTCGTACTCGTTCTCCGGCTCGATCTGCAGCGAGGTCGCAACGATCTCACTATTCGGTACGGATGCCTGTTTCAGCTTCGAGATCGTGTCCTGAAGATGATCCTCAACCTTGGCGCGCGCCACGTCGGCCTTGGCATCAAGCACGGAAAACTTCACCTCGATCTTGAACCGATCCGGGATCGCCCTTGCCTGCGCTTCTCCGTACACGAGGATGTGCCGCGTCGGCGGCAAAGCATTCACTTGCGCGAAAGCGCCTCCCGCCACGGATGACAGCAACAGGACGGCCAGAATTCTGTGGATCATGCGGTTCTCCCCAACCAATGTGATTGCATCTTTCCCTTGCAACGTTTCAACCCCGTCATGGGGGTTAATGATCCACAAAATTGGCGTTACAACCCCTTCGCCGCCTCCGCCACCGCCCGGAACAGCGCCCGCCCCTTGTTCATCGTCTCCTCCCATTCCGCGCCGGGATCGGAGTCGTACACCACGCCACCACCGGCCTGCACGTACAGGCGTCCGCCCTGGATCACCGCCGTGCGGATGGCGATCGCGGTGTCGGCATCGCCGTGCCAGCCGATGTAGCCGACAGCGCCGGAATAGATGTTGCGCTTCACCGGCTCCAGCTCGCGGATGATCTCCAGCGCGCGAATCTTCGGCGCGCCGCTGACGGTGCCGGCCGGGAACGTCGCGCGCAGCACATCGGCGTAGCTCAGCCCCGGCTTCAGCTTCCCGGTCACCTCGCTGACGATATGCATGACGTGGCTGTAGCGTTCGATCACGAACTGCTCGCCGACCTGCACGCTGCCCGATTCGCTGATGCGGCCGACGTCGTTGCGGCCCAGGTCGATCAGCATCAGGTGCTCGGCGCGCTCCTTCGGATCGGCCAGCAGCTCCGCTTCGAGCGCGTTGTCCTCTTCCACCGTCTTGCCGCGGCGGCGCGTGCCTGCGATCGGGCGAACGGTGACGACTCCATCCTGCAAGCGCGCCAGGATTTCCGGCGACGACCCCACCACCTGCGTGCCGCCGACATCGATGAAATACATGTACGGCGAGGGATTGAGCGCACGCAGCGCCCGGTACACGTCCACCGGCCGCGCCTGGAACGGCACGCTCAGCCGCTGCGACGGCACCACCTGGAAGATGTCGCCGGCGCGGATGTACTCCTGCGCCTTGCGCACCACGTTCTCGTATTCCTCGCGCGTGAACGAGGAGCGGAAATCGCTCTCGTCGATCGCCGCCGGCACCAGCGTTTCCGGATAGCCAGCGCCGGCATGGCGCAGGCGGTGCGCGAGCGTGTCGAGACGACGATTCGCGCGCGCCCAGGCCTGCGGCTCGCGCGGGTCGGCGTGGACGATGAGGTACAGACGGCCCTTGAGGTTGTCGAACACCGCGACTTCGTCGCTGAGCATCAGCAGGATGTCGGGCGTGCCGAGTTCATCGGGCTTATCACCACCTGCCAGCCGCGATTCGATGTAACCGATGCACTCGAAGCCGAACCAGCCGACCAGGCCACCGGTGAAACCCGGCAGACCTTCGAGCTTCGGCACCGAATGCCCGGCGCGCAGGCGCTCGACCTCGGCAAAGGGATCGTCGACCTCGCGCGTCTCCACCACCTCACCCAGCTCGCTCACGCTCAGCGTGTGGCCGCGGAAGGCGTATACCTTGGTCGCCGGCAGGCCGATGATCGAATGGCGGCCGAAGCGCTCGCCGCCTTCCACCGACTCGAACAGATAGGTGTAGGGGCCATCGGCGAGTTTCAGGTAGACCGAGAGCGGCGTGTCGAGATCGGACAGTACCTCGCGCACCACCGGGATGCGGGTATGGCCTTCAGCGGCGTAGCGTTGGAACAGTTCTGGCGTGGTCACGCGGTGATTCCTGGCGAAGCGGACGGGCGGTAGCGATGCGGGCATGCGGCCGCCATCGCCAACCCAGGTCGGGGAACAGGAATCGCGGAGCCGAACGAAAACGCATGGCGGCAAATATAGCTGGTCTTCCGCCTTTGCGTGGAGCCGGCCACCGGGAGCCTGTTGACGAGCTTCCGCTCCTTTGTTTTTGTCATTCCAGCGGTTTTTAACAGCCGGATGACTGGCCAAGCCGGGATGACATCTTCTGGTTCTGGCCTAGGAATCGCCCAGCATTGGGCAATCCGCGGGCAGGTGCATGCGCAGCCGCCGCGGCACGCATTCGATGTGAAAACGCGTGGAGGTCACCGGCTCGCCGTCGAGGTTGAGCACGAACGGCTGCGGCGCTTCGATTTCGATCCGCGGCAGCTGGGCGCGAATCGCCACCCGGTCGAGCGCGGCATGCTTGCCTTCGGTCAACATCGTGCCGAACGTGGCGGCGACCTCGCCCGACAACTCGGGCACGATGGTCAGATCCAGCAGGCCGTCGTCGATACGCGCATCCGGGCACAGCGCCTGGCCGCCGCCGGCCTGCCGTCCGTTGCCGATGCCAAGCGCGATGAAGGCGCCTTCCCAGGAAAATTCCGGCCCTTCGATGCGCGCCGAGATCGGTTCGATACGCCCGAGCTTGGAGATTCCAGTGATGAAATACGCCAGCCCGCCGAGCAGCTTCTTCAGCCCTTCGTGGGTTTCGATCGTGACCTGCGTGCCGAAGCCGCCGCTGGCGAGATTGGCCGCCCAGTGCGGTGTGCCATGTGCATCCAGGCGCAGCAGATCGACCAGATGCGGAGGCCGCGCCTGGATGAGTTCGAATGCGGACAACGGCTGGGTCGGCAGCGCGGCCGCCGTGGCGAAATCGTTCGCCGTGCCCATCGGGACCAGCCCTAGCGACGGCAACGCGTCTGCCGCTTCCTCGCGATGCGCGAGCGTGGTGGCGACTTCGCTCAACGTGCCATCGCCGCCGGCCGCGATGATGACATCCACGCCTTCTTGGATGGCTTCGGCGACATAACGCTCAGCATCGCCGCCCTCCCACGTCACGCGCACATCCAGCGTGATGCCGCGCGCGCGCATCGCCGCGACCGCGGCACGGAGCGCGTCGTCTCCCGCGGATTTTCCATTGAGGACCAGGCGCCAGCGCGGAGCAGTCATGTTGTGATGCGATCTGCAAAACCGACACGCTAACAGGGTCGCGGGTCCGCAAAATGAACGCTCCAACGCAGCTGTCATGCCCCCGTCATTTCAAACCAGGAGCATGGAAGGCCATAGCAGGGACGACGGGCGGAGGCGGGATTGCCTCCAATATTTCCGGAGGAGCGCGGTCAGGTCAGGGGGAATTCGGCGACGATCACGCCATCCTCGTCGGCGTACAGCCAGTCGCCCGGCCTGACCGCGACGCCACCGATTTCCAGCGGCACATCGCGCAATCCTTGATCGCGCTTATCGGTCTTGCGCGGGCAGGTGCCGAGCGCCTTTACACCGAGATCGAGCTTCGCGATCGCCGCGCTGTCGCGGATCGCGCCGATCACCACCACGCCGGACCAGCCGCTGGCCACCGCCTTCTCGGCCAGCAGATCGCCGAGCATCGAACGCCGCAGCGAACCGCCGCCGTCGATCATCAGCACGCGCCCCTGCCCTGCTTCGGCCACGGCCTCGCGCACCTTCGAGTTGTCTTCCAGCACCTTGATCGTGCTGACCTGACCGGAGAAGGCGATCCGCCCTCCAAAATCGCGCAGCGGCAGGTCGAGCACGCGCACGGCGTCTTCGTGGGCATCGCACAGGTCACAGGTGCTCATGCGCGCCCCCGCATGTGAGCGATGTCGTTCGGGCTGCGATTCTCGAAGTCTCTGGGCATGGCGGAAGAATATCGCTGCGATCTCGCGGAATGGAAGCAGGTTGCCGGTGATGGCGCCGTTTCGCCCAATTACTCCAGCAACCCGCGCAGGAAGCTTTCCGGGCTGTTCAAGAACGCCCGCGTCAGTTCGTAATGCTCCGTGTCGCGATAGGCCACGCGCGACAGGCCGCCTTCATCGATCTGGTAGATCCACGCATCCGGATAGCTCATCAGGATCGGTGAGTGGGTGGCGATGACGAATTGCGACTTCTTCTGCACCAGTTCGTGCAGACGCCGCAGCATCGCCAGCTGTCGCGCCGGCGACAGCGCGGCTTCCGGCTCGTCGAGCACGTAGAAGCCGTGGCCGCCGAAGCGATGCGTCATCAGCGCGAAGAAGGATTCACCATGCGACTGGTCGTGCAGGGACTGCCCGCCATAGGAGTCGATGATCGGCGGACCACCCGGCCCGCGATCCAGTTCCTCGATCTCCGTGGCCACGTTGAAGAAGCTCTCCGCCCGCAGGAAAAACCCATCCTTCGGACGGCGATAACTCTTGCCCAACCGCAAATGCTCATGCAATTCCGAATGCGATGCGCGGGTGGAGAAACGGAAATTCTTCGTGCCGCCTTCCGGATTGAATCCCCAGGCGGCCGCGATGCCTTCCAGCAGCGTGGACTTGCCGCTTCCGTTCTCGCCGACCACGAACGTGACCGCCGGATGCAGCTCCAGGCGTTCGAAGTGCCTCAGCGCCGGCAGCGAGAACGGATAGCGATCGAACGAAGGCACCCGCTCGCGGCGCAGCTGGACGTCCAGCACGTAATGCTCGGCATCGAGTGCGCGCATCGCCGTGGTGGGCGGGAGCCCGTGCGCGCTACGCGCGCACGCTCGCGATTGCGTCGCGCATGTCGCGAATGATCCGAGCGTAATCGGGATGGCCGAAGATCGCCGAGCCGGCGACGAAGGTATCGGCACCGGCGCGCGCGATCTCGGCGATGTTGTCCGTCTTCACGCCGCCATCGATTTCCAGCCGGATCGGCTTGCCGCTGGCGTCGATGCGCTCACGCACGTGACGCAGCTTGTCGAGCGCCGAGGGAATGAACGCCTGGCCGCCGAAACCCGGGTTCACCGACATCAGCAGCACCAGATCGAGGTCTTCCAGCACGTAATCGAGCACGTCGAGCGAGGTTGCCGGATTGAACACCAGCCCGGCCTGGCAGCCCTGCGACTTGATCAGCTGGATCGTGCGATGCACGTGCCGGCTGGCTTCCGGATGGAAACTGATCAGGCTGGCGCCGGCCTTGGCGAAGTCGGGCACGATGCGGTCCACCGGCTCGATCATCAGATGCACGTCGATCGGCGCGGTGACGCCATGCTTGCGCAACGCCTCGCACACCACCGGTCCGATGGTGAGATTGGGCACGTAGTGGTTGTCCATCACGTCGAAATGCACCCAGTCGGCGCCGGCTTTGAGGACGTTGTCGACTTCTTCGCCGAGGCGGGCGAAGTTGGCCGAGAGGATGGAGGGGGCGATGACAGTGGGTTGCATGTTCTTTCTATGTTGTTAAACGGCGGTAAGCGTTAATGCAGAGCCAGGTATTGGACGAGCAGCAGTACTCACTCCAAGAAATCATACTCGTAGATGCGATAACCATCGCCTTGAATGAATCCTTTTGGCATCCATCCCCGAGCGAGAGTGCGATCCGTAATGACGGCCATGACAACACCGGCCCGATCATTCAAGGAATCAGATATCACTAACTGAAACTCAGACGGGGGACCAACAAATGCATCCACAAGGTCTAGTGCTTCTTGAAGAGATGCGACCGGTTTCATCATCCGTTTGCCTTCAGAAACCCGAACTCGATATCACTTCCGCCGCAATGTCTTGATGCGATCGTAGGCCGCATTGATCTCCCGCGCCTTCACCTCCGCCTGCTTGCGCAGCTCCTCGGCGACGCCATTGAGCCGATCCGGGTGGTATTGGCTAATCAGCCGCCGATAGGCCAGATCAACCTCGGCGTCGTTCGCCTCCTCGGTGAGTCCGAGCACGCGATAGGGATTCTCGCGCGGGCTGCGGAACCAGTCGGCGTCGAAGGCATGGCCGATCAGCAGGCCGAGCATCGCCCCCAGCAGCGGATTGGTCCGCATCAGCAGGACGCCGGCGATGAATCCGAGGAGTTTTCCGTACCAGCGCTTCATGGGCGACAGTGTAAGTGGCTGGACCGTTGTCACGAAGCTCGGGGGCCGCACCTGCCATCCCTGGCGCCGCGAAATCGGCTCCGGAGGCCCCAGCCAGGCCATTCGCGGCCGCCTCGGCCGCTTGATGCGGCTTCGATTCAGCGGTCGCCAGCCCGGGGCTCGCAAATGCGCCGCTTCGCCATACACTACCCGGCCCCACCGCCTCCACGAGGCATTCGAGTTGGCCGCCACCACCCTGCTTTCCGCCGATCTTCCTGGTCTGACCCTGCGCCACCGCGGCAAGGTGCGCGATGTGTTCGAGTTGCCCGGTGACGAGGGCGATCCCCGGCTCCTGATCGTCGCCACCGACCGCCTCAGCGCCTTCGACGTGGTACTGCCCGATCCGATTCCCGGCAAGGGCGAAATGTTGTGTCAGATCAGCAACTTCTGGTTCGCCAAGACCGCCAATCTGATGCCCAATCACCTCACCGGCATCGACGTGGCCTCGGTGCTGCCGGCCGGCGTCGACCCGGCGCCTTACGTGCAGCGCTCGGTGGTGACCAAGAAACTGAAGCCGGTGCCGGTGGAAGCCATCGCGCGCGGCTACCTGATCGGCAGCGGCTGGAAGGACTACCAGAAGACCGGCCGCGTCAGCGGCATCGCCCTGCCCGACGGCCTGCGCCAGGCCGAACGACTGCCGCAGCCGATCTTCACGCCTTCCACCAAGGCCGCGGTCGGCGACCACGACGAGAACATCGACTTCGACACGATGGTGCGCGCGATCGGCGCCGACCTCGCCGAACAGGTGCGCGACGCCACGCTGCGCCTGTACAGCTTCGCCGCCGAGTACGCCGCGCAGCGCGGCATCCTGCTCGCCGACACCAAGTTCGAATTCGGCACCGACGCCGACGGCCGTCTGTACGTGATGGACGAAATGCTCACGCCGGATTCCTCGCGCTACTGGCCCGCCGACGAATACCAGGTCGGCACCAGCCCGCCGAGCTACGACAAGCAGTTCGTGCGCGACTATCTGGAAACGCTGGACTGGAACAAGACCGCGCCCGGCCCGCGACTGCCGGCCGAGGTGATCGAACGCACGCGGGCGAAATACGCCGAGGCGCTGCAGAAGCTGGCCGACATCGCGATCGACTGAAGACGCGCGGGTTTCCGTCTCTCGCCATGAACAGCGGATACCTCTACCTCGCCGCCGCCATCGTCGCCGAAGTGGTGGCGACCTCGGCGCTGAAATCCTCGGAAGGCTTCACCAGGCTCGGCCCTTCGGCCGTGGTGGTGATCGGTTACGGCATCGCGTTCTGGTGCCTGTCGATGGTGCTGCGCACCGTGCCGATCGGCGTGGCCTATGCGATCTGGTCGGGCGTCGGCATCGCGCTGATCGCATTGATCGGCTGGATCGTCTTCAAGCAGTCCCTGGACCTGGCGGCGCTGGTCGGCATCGGCCTGATCGTCACCGGCGTCGTGGTGTTGCAGGTATTCTCCAAATCCAGCGCGCATTGATCGCGCCTTGCAGGAGGTCGTCATGAACGCAGTCAATGCCGTCGCCGAAGAACGTCCCATCGACCGCTGGTTCGCGAGCTACTCCGGCGATCATCGTAACGCCACCAACCAATCGATCCACGTGATCGCAGTGCCCGCGATCCTGTGGAGCGTGATCGCACTGCTGTGGTGCATCCCGGTGCCGATCACCTGGTTCACCGCCGGGCTGTGGGCGGCGCTGGCGATGTTCGCGGCCTGGATGTTCTATTACCGTGCCTCGCGCGCGCTCGGGCTCGGCATGCTGGTGGTGTTCGTGGCGATGTCGTGGCTGACACGCTGGTTGTCCCTGCGCTACGGCCTGCAGACGCTGCTGTATGCCGCCATCGCCGTGTTCGTGGTGGCGTGGATCGCGCAATTCATTGGCCACAAGATCGAGGGTAAGAAGCCGAGCTTCTTCACCGATCTGACCTATCTGCTGATCGGCCCGGCGTGGGTGCTGTCGAAGCTCTATCGCAAGCTGGGCTGGAAGTACTGACGCCTTTCGACTTGAGCGCTGCTGCAAGCTCGCTTTCTCGCCTTGATTTTGCTCGTCATTCCCGCGAAGGTGGGATTGACGGACGAAGACCGTCAGTCGCCGCGCGACACGAACATCTCCGCCGTCGGCCGGAACGGACGCGGCGCGTAGCCGAAATCCCGCCGTGCCGGCGTCGCGTCGAAGACGAGATCCTCGCGCATGCGCGCGAGCGCCGCGCCACCGAAACCGCGCGCGACGCCGGCGACGCGGGCGAATGCCAGCGCCAGGCGAAACAACGGCGCGGGCCACAGATACAGGCGCGCGGGCGGCTGCAGCGTCGCCAGCACGCGCGCCGTCATATCGCGATACGACAGGGTTTCGCCGCCCGGCAATTCGTAAGCCCGCCCATGCGAGTCGGGCGCATCGATCGCGGCGAACGCCGCCTGCGCGAGATCATCGGCATGCACAGGCTGGCGCAGCCCGACGGCATCGCGCGGCAAGGCGAAGCGATGCCAGCGTTGCGCGATCGCAGCGATGCGCGTGAGCGTGCGATCGCCGCCGGCACCGTAGATCAGCGTCGGCCGCAGCAAGGTCGCGGCGGCGGCGCGTGTCGTGGCGGTTTCCAGCACCAAGCGTTCGCCCTCTCGCAAGCGTGCGGCGAGATCGCGTTCGGCGGCATCGGCCGATTCCGCTTTCACCAGCTGACTGGTCGAGCCGAAAGCGATCACGCGCGGACAGGCGACGCGTGCCTGCGCGTACCAGCGCGCGAACAGATCGAGCGGGCCGCAACTGACGATCACGCCGACCTCGGATGGCAACCCTTCGATCCGCTGCAGATCGCCGCGCAGCCAGCGCACGCCCGGCACATCGATCCGCGCTTGCCGCGAGACCGCATGCACCTGCCAGCCTTGTTCGACCAACCGCGCCAACAACAATCGTCCAATCTGTCCGCTGGCGCCAAAGACGAGCGCATGCCGCATGTCAGTGCTCGTCACGCGAGTCTTTCGGCAGCGTGATCCACAGCCAGATGAAGCCTGCGAGCGCCGCCGTCACCGAAGCCGCCAGCACGCCGAATACACCGGAATCGAAGCGCGCCGCATCGTTCGAGAACGCCAGCGAGGCGATGAACAGGCTCATGGTGAAGCCGATGCCGCACAACAATCCAAGCCCGACGGTCGCTTTCAGATCCAATCCTTGCGGCAGCCGCACCCCGAACAGGCGCAGCAACAGCGCGGCACCGATGACGCCGAGCGGCTTGCCGAGCAGCAGACCGCACAAAATGCCCAGCGGCAACGGCGTCAAGGCATCGGCCCAGGAGAAACCGCGCAGATCGAGGCCCGCGTTGGCGAAGGCGAACACCGGCAGGATCGCGTAGGCGACCCAAGGATGCAGCGCATGCTCCAGCGTCTCCAGCGGTGACGAGGCTTCCTCGCCATGAGCAGCATCGTCTCGCCGGCTTCCATGCGGAATCATCAGGCCGGTGACGACACCCGCCAGCGTCGCGTGGACGCCCGATTTCAGCACGCATACCCAGATCACGACGCCGAGCAGCAGATACGGCGTCAACGAACGCACGCCACGACGATTGAGCAGGAACATCGCCACGATCGCGGCCCCTGCCCACGACAAGGCGGTCAGCGACAACTGATCGGTGTAGAACAGCGCGATGATCACGATCGCGGCGAGATCATCGATCACCGCGATGGTCGACAGCAGCAGCTTCATCGCCACCGGCACGCGTGAGCCCAATAGCGAGAGGATGCCGAGCGCGAAGGCGATGTCGGTGGCGGCCGGAATCGCCCAGCCGCGCAGCGCCGCGGCATCGCCGCGATTGACGAACCAGAAGATCGCAGCCGGCACCACGACACCCGCGGCCGCGCAGGCTAGCGGCAATACCAATTGCGAGCGTTCCGACAATTGCCCGCTCAAGGCCTCGCGCTTGATCTCAAGCGCCACCAGCAGGAAGAAGATCGCCATCAGGCCGTCGTTGATCCACAGCAGCAACGGCTTGGCGAGATCGAGCGCGCCCACGCGCACCTGCACCGGCAGTTCGCGGAATCCTTCGTACACGGAGACCAGCGGCGAGTTCGCGCACAGCAGCGCCAGCACCGCCGCGCCGATCAGCAGGATGCCGCCGGCTGCCTCCAGACGAAAGAATTCGCTGAGCGCGCGCAACGCGCGTTCGGGCAGGACGCGTACCGCGCGGGTGACGGGCGTGGGGTCGGTCATGCGGGGATTGTAGCCGCACCCTGCTTTTCGCATCTCGCTTCCGGGAAGCGCGAAAACCGCGTCAGGTAGTGAAATACCGTGCGTTGAGCCACAAATGCGTGCCGATGCTCGCGGCGTAGCCGAGCGCGATCGCCCAGCTCCACTTCAAATGACTGAAAAATGTGTACTGCCCGCGCGCCTGCCCCATCAGCGCCACGCCCGCGGCCGATCCGATCGAGAGCAGGCTGCCGCCGACGCCGGCCGTCAACGTCACCAGCAGCCACTGCCCGGTGTCCATCGTCGGATTCATCTGCAGCACGGCCACCATCATCGGGATGTTGTCGAGCACGGCCGAGACCAGGCCGACCAGCACGTTCGCCGCGGTCGGCCCCAGGTGTCCGTAGAACAGCTGCGAAGACAGCGCGAGATAGCCGCAGAAGCCGAGCGCACCCACGCACATGATCACGCCGAAGAAGAACAGCAGCGTGTCCCACTCCGCGCGCGCCACCTGTTCGTAGCTGTCGAAGGCGTCGATATCGCCGGGCGAGCCCTCGCGTGCGAAATCAGCTTGCTCATGATGGCGCGCCGTGCGTTGCAGCCACCAGCCGTAAAGCTTCAGGAACGCCAGCCCGGTCATCATTCCCAGGAACGGCGGGATGTGCAGCACGCTATGGAATCCGACTGCCAGCACGATGGTGATTACGAACAAGGCCATGATTGGTTTCGCGCCGCGCTTCATCGAAATACGCACGTCGCTGCTCGCCGGCTTGCCTGACGGCAGCGCAAAGTGCATCAGCGACGCGGGCACGAGCCAATTCACCAATGACGGAACCAACAGCGCGAAGAAAGTCCAGAACTCGACCAGGCCACGCTGCCACACCATCAGCGTGGTGATGTCGCCGAACGGGCTGAACGCGCCGCCGGCATTCGCCGCCACCACGATGTTGATGCAGCCCAGCGCCACGAAACGCGGATTGCCCACGCCCACGGCGAGCAGCACCGCGCTCATCACCAGCGACGTGGTGAGATTGTCGAGCAACGGTGACAACACGAACGCCAGCCCGCCCGTGATCCAGAACAATGCGCGATAGCCGAGATCGCGCCGCAGCAACCAGGCACGCAGCGCGTCGAACACGCGGCGTTCGCTCATCGCGTTGACGTAGGTCATCGCGGCAAGCAGGAACAGCAGCAATTCCGCGTATTCGAGCAGGTACTCGCGCACAGCGTGATGCGCCAGCTCCATGTCGCCGCGCGCAGCCACTGCCGCGGCCAGCAGCGCCCAGATCACACCGGCGGCCAGCATCACCGGCTGCGATTTGCGCAGATGGGTGAATTCCTCCAGCACCACGAACAGATAGGCCAGCACGAAGATCGCGATCGCGGCGTAGCCGGCCCAATGCGTGGTGAGGTCGATCTGCGTGGTCGAGGCGAAGGCCGGCGTCGACATCGCCGCCAAGGCGAAAGCCGGCAGTGCGATTCGAAGCGTGCACTGAAGGAAACGCGTGACGGCGGACATCATCGCCATCAATGCGTCAACACGATTTCGAACGCTACCCAGGCGATGAAGGCGAGCAGCAGCACCACACCTTCGGTCCGGCTCACGCGATGGTCGCCGCGCAGGATCGGTACCAGCATCAACGCGAACACCAGCGCCGCCGGCAATTCGAGATGCACGAACGAGGCCGGCACCGGCACGTCGCGCACGGCCGCCATGCCGCCCAGCACGACCAGGAGATTGAAGAGGCTGGAGCCGATGACGTGGCCGGCGACCAGATCACCCTGCCCGCGTCGCGCGGCGGCGACGGCCGCGGCCATTTCCGGCAACGCGGTACCGATCGCGACCACCAGCAGGCCCGTCACCAGCGGCTCCATGCCCAACGCGAGCCCGATCACGGGCGCGCTCTGCACGACCCAGCGCGCGCCGAAGTACAGCAGCGCGATGGCGATGACCACACGCAGCAGGTTCAGCGCGAGCCCGGCATTGCTGTGCGCGAAGGCGGCGATCGCATCCTGCAGCTCCGGTTTCTCGCCACGGGTGCGCATCAGCGCGAACGCCACCACCGCCACGAAGACGACCAGCAGCACGATGCCTTCCAACCGGCCGAGCACGCCGTCCAGGCCGGCGACGATCACCGCCACGGTCGCCAGCAGCAGGCACACCAGCAAGGGCACCAGCGCGCGCCAGCGGATCAGCAGCGGCGCGGCCAGCGCGGCGGCGCCGAGCGTCAGCCCGATGTTGACGATATTGCTGCCCACCGCGTTGCCCAGCGCCAGCGCCTGGCTGCCGGTGACCAGCGCGCGTGCGTTGACGGCCAGCTCCGGCAGCGAGGTGCCGAAGGCCACCAGCAGCAGCCCGGCCGCGAACGGCGATGCGCCCAGCCGTCGCGCCAGGCCGGAAGCGCCCTTGACGATGGCATCGCCACCGAGCGCGAGCAAAACCAGACCGAGCAGGAAGAAACCGATGGCTTCGAACATGGCGCGCGTCTCCCCAAGGATCGAGGGGATTCTAGCCGTTGGCCGTCATGCGCGCGAAAACATCGATTCCCGCATCGATTTCGACGCCGTCAGGAACAGCCCTCGACGTAATCGGCCTGCGGCGGCACGCCCACGCGCCAGTCCACGACCTTGCCGTTCGCATCGACCACGAACACCAGCTTGCCCTTCCCGCCCTTGTCGTCGCGGATGCCGAGATATTTCCCGCCCTCGACGTATTTGTGCGGCGTCTCCTCGACACGCCCGGCATACAGCTTGACGATCTCCTCGGCGCCCATACCGCGCTTGCCGCCGCCCGGCGCGGTTTCCTTGTCGTTGCCGACGTCGTAGCGCACGAACTTGCCGCCCTCGAACATGAAGGCGAAATCCGAAGGCACCTTGACCCACTTCGGCGTCAGGTAGAAGCACTCCGAGGATGTCTCGCCCTTGAGTTCGCCGCCCCAGGCCTTCTTGAATTCATCGACCGTCATGCCGAAGCGCATGTCGCCATATCCATCCATGTGCGCCAAGGCGAGGTCGGAGCCTTGCTGAGGTTCTGCGGCCGGCTTGGCCTCCTCCGCCGGCGCCGTGGCGGGTGGCACGTCCTCGGCCGGCTGGTCCAGCTGGCCCTGCGCGGGCGTTGCGTTCGGCGCCGTCTGCCCGGGTGCCGGTGCGCGGTCGCAAGCCGCCAGCGCAAGCACGGTGATGACGGGGAGTAATGTTTTAAGGCGCGGTGTCTTGATGCGAAGCGATGACATGCCCTGGCTCCATGCGGATGAACCGATAGCGTTTGCCATGCGGCATTAACGCCACGCAAACGCCCCTCGCGAGGACAATCGCCGCCGCTGCCTCCATCCGCGCCTCATCCAATCCGCGCTCTATCCAATCGGGATTCCGTCATGAAAAAGTTCGCAGCCCTGGCGATCGCTCTGTTCTTCGTCTTCGAACCGCTTCCTCATGCCCTGGCCGAGAATCGGCAGGTGAACGCGGACAGCCTCTACGTCCGTATGAACCCGCAAGGCTTCTTCGTCGGCACGCTGTATCGCAATGCCGGCTTCTATCGCCAGCAGACCTCCGGCGACTACGCCTACGGTTATGCCGGCGGCAACTTCCAGGGCTGCGGCTGGGTCGAGACGGCGTGGACCATCGCCGGCGGCAGCACCACGCCCGGCTGCACGAGCCCCGGCTTCAACGATACCGGCGCGGCCTCGCGCCAATACCTGCTGGCGAACTACGCGAGCAAGGTGAACGACTACATCCCCGGCCAGTCGTTGCCGCTGGCGAACGGCGGCAGCTCCGTCCGGATCAAATCCGGCATCGTCGCCGGCGTCTACGGCAACTATCGCGGCGGCTCGCATCAGAATTTCTATTTCAACATCGATGAGAACACGCCGCTGGCCTGGCGCTGGGTCTCCGCCGATGGCCGCTCGGTGGCGGTGAATCTCTACCCGGGCACGGCCAATGCCCTCTGGGGGTTCGTGCTGCGCGAGAAACTGCCGGACAAGCTGCCCTACTCGGACGGCGTTTCGCGCTGAAAAGATTCCAAATCACTCATCGCGGTCACGGACATGGCGGTGGCACCACGCTGTCACGAGCACACTGTCATGAGCCCGCTGTCATGTCGGCTTCATACGCGGCGCCTAGATTTGCGGCCTCACCGAGTCCGCCGCGATGCGCCCCAGCAAGACCGAGAAAGCGCGCAGCGCCCTGCGCGACCGACCCAGCGATCTCAATGCGCTGGAGCGCCGTATCCTGATTCTCAGCGACGGTGTGCGCGATGCGGGCGCGCTTGCGGTATTGCTCGGCGCCTCGGTGCACACCGCCATGCCACGGCTGCTGCGCGATGGCTACCTGGTCGACGGCGATGCGGCCATCGCGCCGGTCATGCCCGCCGCGCAACCACACGCCGTCGCGACGACAGCGGTACCCGCGTCGCGCCGCTCGCTGGCCGCCGCCAAGGTGTACATGTTCGACATGCTGCAGTTGCAACGCGGCGAGGACGCGACCGCGATCGCCACCGCGCTTCGCGCCTGCCGCGACCATGAGGAACTGGCGCTGCACCTGTTCCACGCACTGCGCCACATCCGCATGGTGGCCAGTCCGAGCTACAGCCGCCGCGTGGCGGAACGGCTCAGCGAAATTCTGCCGGAGCAATACAAGATCGAACTCGACGCCTTCGGCACACCCGCGCCCGCGAGCGAATCCGCGCGCGTCTGAGCCGCGCGATTCGGCCGGCAACAGTTAGGCCGGCAATTAGGCCGGCGGCGAGAAATGCTTGCGCAGCCCGGTCCAGCAATCCTGGTAATCGCGCTGCCGATGCGCCGCTTCCAGCGCTTGCCTTGTCGGGCGGATCACCGCGCGCGTCTCGAACATGAAAGCCATGGTGTCGGTGATCACATGCGGCTTCGACAAATCGGCATTGGATGCCTTGTCGAAAGTCTCCGCGTCCGGCCCGTGCCCACTCATGCTGTTGTGCAGCGAGGCGCCACCCGGCACGAAACCTTCCGCCTTGGCGTCGTAGGCGCCATGCACCAGCCCCATGAATTCGCTGGCGATGTTGCGATGGAACCACGGCGGCCGGAACGTGTGCTGCATCACCAGCCAGCGCGGCGGGAAGATCACGAAATCGATATTGGCGGTGCCGTGCGTGTCGCTCGGCGAGGTCAGCACCGTGAAGATGCTGGGATCGGGATGGTCGTAGCTGATCGAACCGATCGTGTTGAAGCGGCGCAGATCGTACTTGTACGGCGCGTAGTTGCCGTGCCAGGCGACCACGTCCAGCGGTGAATGGTTGATGGGCGCGCGCCACAGATGGCCCTGGAATTTGGCGATCAGTTCGAACTCGCCCTCTTCATCTTCGTAGGCGGCATTCGGCGTGAGGAAATCGCGTGGATTGGCAAGGCCATTGCTGCCGATCGGCCCGAGATCGGGCAGGCGCAGCAGCGCGCCGAAGTTCTCGCATACGTAGCCACGCGAAGCGCCGTCCGGCAGTTCGACGCGGAAGCGGATGCCGCGCGGGATCACCGCGATCTCCTGCGGCTCGACGTCCAGCACACCGAACTCGGTGGCGATGTGCAGCCGGCCCTGTTGCGGGACGATCAGCAGTTCGCCGTCGGCATCGTAGAAGAAACGGCCGCGCATCGAAGCATTCGCCGCGTACAAATGAATGCCGATGCCGTGTTGCGCGGCGGCCGAGCCGTTACCGGCCATCGTGTAGAGGCCATCCACGAAATCCACGCCTTGCGCTTCAGGCGGCGGCAACGGATTCCAGCGCAGCTGGTCGGGAGGAACCGGGCCCTCTTCGAATTCGTTGTGGAATGCATCGCCCGTCGCGGACTTGTAGGCGGCGAACCGGCCATGCATCACCGCGGGCCGGATGCGATACAGCCAGCTGCGGCGATTCTGCCCACGCGGCGCGGTGAACGCGGTGCCGGACAGATGCTCTGCGTACAGGCCGTGTGCCACCTTCTGCGGCGAGTTCTGTCCTTGCGGCAGCGCACCGGGCACGGCCTCGGTGGCGAACTCGTTGCCGAAGCCGGATTGATAGCCGTTCGATTGCATGGTTCTGACTCCTGGATGCCATTCCTTCGGAATCGCATCGGGATGAAATAGCGCCGGCGCCACCTTAATTCAGATCGCGCCAGTCGTGGCCGGACTCCGATTTCAACAGATCGTTGCAGCGGCCCTGAACAGGGAGCGGGCGGCGTGCCTCAGAGCACGCCGCGCTTCATCTGGTCGCGCTCGATGCTCTCGAACAACGCCTGGAAGTTGCCTTCGCCGAACCCTTCGTTGCCCTTGCGCTGGATGATCTCGAAGAAGATCGGGCCGATCGCGTTCTGGGTGAAGATCTGCAGCAGCTTGCGCTGCTTGGTTTCCGGATCGGCGTCGATGAGGATCTTGTTCTTGGCAAGCCGCGCCACGTCCTCGTTGTGGTTCGGAATGCGCTGCTCGATCACCTCGAAATAGGTGTCCGGCGTGTCCAGGAATTCGATGCCGGCCGCGCGCATCGCTTCCACCGTCGAATAGATGTCGTCGGTGAAGCAGGCGATGTGCTGGATGCCCTCGCCATGATAGGCGTTGAGGTATTCGTTGATCTGCGACTTCGGATCGGACGACTCGTTCAGCGGGATGCGCACCATGCCGTCGGGCGCGGTCATCGCCTTCGACACCAGGCCGGTCTTGGCGCCCTTGATGTCGAAATAGCGGATCTCGCGGAAGTTGAACAGGCGCTCGTAATAATCCGCCCACTTCGCCATGTTGCCCGGATACAGGTTGTGGGTGAGGTGGTCGATGAAGGTCAGGCCGAAGCCCTTCGGCATCTTGTCCACGCCGGGGAGGTATTCGTAGTCCGGATCGTGGATGGTGCCCTGCTCGTCGTAGCGGTCGACGATGTAAAGCATGCAGTCACCGATACCCTTGATCACCGGCGCGGCCACCGCCTTGGTCAGTTCGCGCTCGCCGATCTGCTCGGCGCCGTTCTTCAGCGCCTGCACGCGTGCCCATTCGGCCAGCTTGTTGACGCGGATGGCAAAGCCGCACGCGCTCGGGCCGTGCTTGGCGGCGAAGTCAGCGGCGAACGAATCCGGGTCCTCGTTGATAAGGAAGGTGCAGTCACCCTGCCGGTAGGTGCTGATCGGGCGGGTCTTGTGCCGTGCCACCTGGGTGAAGCCGAGCTTGCGGAAATAGTCGTGCAGCAGCGCGCCCTGTCCGGCGGGCGCGGCGAACTCGACGAACTCGAAGCCGTCGATCCCCATCGGGTTGTCGAATGTGGTGACCTGCATGCCCGGCTGCGTGGCCTGGGGTGTCTGTTGCGCGCTCATGACGGGTGATCTCGGCTATAGAATCGAAGATAGTGCGGACTTGTGACGCATTGCCCGGCGAAGCACGCCGGGCATTCGTGCAGACCGCGCGGCAGTACCGCGCAAGCGGCCTGCCCTCATTTATAGTTTCAACTGAAACCAATTGCAAGGTGCAGCGCAGCATGCCCCCATCCCCCGACTCCACGCCCCTCGCGCACGCCGCCCAGGAACGTCCCGGCCAAGAGCAGCACCAGATCCTCGAGCTGGAGCGCTTCCTGCCCTATCGGCTGAGCATCCTGTCGAACCGGGTCAGCCAGACCATCGCCAACCTCTATGCCGCCCGCTTCGCTCTGGCGATCACCGAGTGGCGGGTGATGGCGGTGCTTGGGCGCTATCCCGATCTGTCAGCCAACCAGGTGGCCGAACGCACGGCGATGGACAAGGTGGCGGTGAGCCGCGCGGTGGCCAAGCTGCTCGAACGCGGCCTGATCCAGCGCGAGATTCACGGCGACGACCGCCGTCGTTCGGTGCTCACACTGTCGGAGGCGGGCTACGGCGTTTACGACGAAGTCGTGCCGATGGCGCTGGACTGCGAGCGCCGTCTGTTCGAATGCCTCAGCGACGAGGAGCACAAGGCATTGGATTCGGTGATCGACAAGCTGCTGCAGAAAGGCTTGTCGCGGCTGGAAAGCGGCGAACCCTGAGCCCGGCAAGCTTGTGGCTTTCGCCCGTCATTTCTGCTGTTGCAGGAATGACGGGCAAAAACAGGTTTCACTTCATCTCGCGCTTACTTCACACCGTGCATCAGCTTGCTGATCAAAGGCGCGACTAGGAACAGCAGCACTCCGGCCGCGAGCAGCACCAGGAAACCGAACCCGTAGCCGGTCAGCGCCGTCAGCGGGCTCATGCCGCCCTCGCCGCTCACCACACCGGCGAAAATGCCGGACAGGTTGTTGCCAATACCGGTGGACAGGAACCATCCGCCCATCCCGAAGCCCACCAGGCGCACCGGCGCCAGCTTGGTCACCATCGACAACCCGATCGGCGACAGACACAGCTCGCCGACCGACTGGATGACATAGACCATGAACAGCGACCAGAACGGAATCTTCCCCGCCGCGGCCTCGTACGGCGTGGAGGGGGAAACGCTCGTCGCCCACTGCATCCACCACGGGATGTCGTGAGCGCCGGACAGCGTCAGCACCACCGGGGTCAGCACCACTACCAGCAACAGAAACGCCAAGCCGTTGAAGGTCAGGCCCAGGCTGAACTTACGCGAGATCGAAGGCTCGATGTTGCGCTTGCCCATCCACACCCAGATCACCGCAAGAATCGGCGCGATGAGGATGATGGCCAGCGAATTGACCGACTGGAACCAGGCATTGGAGAACACGAAGCCGCCGGGACCGAAGATGTCGCGATCCACGATCTTGTCGGCAAGGAAGGTGAACGAACTGCCAGCCTGTTCGAAGAACATCCAGAACAGCACGTTGAACACGAAGATGATCAGCATGGCGATCGCGCGATCGCGCTGCACCGCGCCTTCGCGGATGCCCTCGACCAGCAGCATCGCGCACAAGGCCACGAACATGACGCCAAGCACCCAGGCCAGGGTGATCGCATTGATGGCCAGCAGGAAGTACGCCGCCGGAATCGACAGCAGCGCGCCGATCAGCACGTAGACAACCTTGCGCTTGTCCTGGCTGTCGGCCGGCGGGCGGCCGATGATCTGCAACTGGCGGCGGCCGAACCAGAACCAGATCAGGCTGATCAGCATGCCGATGCCCGAGGCGATGAACACCACCTTGTAGGCGGGCATCTCGGGCGTGCCGAAGATCTGGTCGGCGAGGATGCCGGTAAAGATGGGCGCGAGGAATCCGCCCAAGTTGATGCCCATGTAGAAGATCGTGAATCCGGCGTCGCGCCGGCCGTCGCCGACGGCGTACAGCTTGCCGACCATGGTCGAGATATTGGGCTTGAACAGGCCGTTCCCGCAGATGATCGTGGCCAGGCCGAGCTCGAACACCAGCGGGTCCGGGATCGAAATCATGAACAGGCCAGCCGCCATGATCGCGGCGCCCAGCAGGATCGAACGTTGATAGCCGATGATGCGATCGGCGACATAGCCACCGAAAATCGCCGCCGCGTAGATCAGTGCGAGATACGCGCCGTAGGTACGGTTGGACGGTGCCTCACCGGAAGGGTCGCCATTATGGAACTGCGCCACCATGTACAGCACCAACGCCCACCGAATGCCGTAGAACGCGAAGCGTTCCCAGAATTCCGTCATGAACAACATCCACAGCGGACGCGGATGGCCCATGACCTGCTTGAATTCCGGAATCGGCGTTTCCGGTACTTGGGTGGTGGCGGCTCCGCTCATGCGGTCTCCCCTGTCGGTGAATGGAATGCGACGCCCGGCACGGGGCGCGCGGGAGGATGTCCGACCGTGAAGGCCACGTCAAACCAGGATCGCCCTGAGATTCATGCTGCTTTGCAGCATTCCAGGCGCGCGCCCCCTTTCCCGGGTCCGGTATAGCATTCCCGCAAACCCCGCGGACTACTTGTCCGCCGGTTTTCCGTATTCGGCCCCCGGGCCGATGGTCGTGCGCACGTCGAACAGTTCCGGGAAGAACGTCAGCTCCAGCGCCTGCTTGAGGAAGCCGACACCGCTGGAACCGCCGGTGCCGCGCTTGAAGCCGATGATGCGCATCACCGTGCGCATGTGGCGGAAGCGCCACAGCTGGAACTGCGTCTCCAGATCCACCATGTCCTCGCACAACGCGTATTCACGCCAGTAGCGATTGGTGTCCTCGTAGATGCGTTCGAACACCGGCAGCAGTTCGGCATCGGCGACGTGCGGCTGGCTCCAGTCGCGATCGAGATGACGCTGCGGCACGGCATGGCCCCAGCGCGCGAGGTAGCGCAGGAATTCGTCGTACAACCCGGGCGCTTCCAGCACGGTGCGCAATCCCGCCTCGGCCTCTTCATCGTGCTTGAACACGCGCAGCATGCCCGCGTTCTTGTTGCCCATCAGGAATTCGACGGTGCGGTACTGCAACGACTGGAATCCCGAGGAAGGCCCGAGCACGTCGCGAAATTCCATGTACTCGGACGGCGTCAATGTTTCCAGCACCGACCATTGCTCGGTGAGTTGCCGCAGCACCTGCTTGCAGCGCGAGGCCACCTTGCCGAACTGCCAGACCATGTCCTTGCGCAGGCATTCGATCGCCGTCGACAGTTCATGGATCAACAGCTTCAACCACAGCTCCGACACCTGGTGCTGGATGATGAAGAGCATCTCGTCGTGATGCGGCGGGTTCGACAGCGGCTGCTGCGCGGTCAGCAAGCGATCCAGACGCAGGTAACCCTGATACGTCAGGCGCCCGGACAGGTCGGTATGGATCCCCGCCTCGAGCGGCCGCTGATTTTTATCGATGCTCATAACCTTTCAGATTAACCGATCTTGGCGTATTCGGCGCGTCATGCGCCTGCCATCCGGTTGCGGCACAATCGCGCGCCAATGCGGTGAGGGGAAGCCGCGGGTCCGTCCACATTCTGGGGATATTCGATGAGCAAGATCATGCGCCGATGGGCGTTGAGGGGACTGTTGTCCTGCTGCGCGGCATTCGGCTTTACAGGGATGGCGCAGGCGCAACAGGTAGTGATCAGCCAGGTCTACGGCGGTGGCGGCAATTCCGGCGCCACGCTGAAAAGCGATTTCATCGAGCTGCACAACAACGGCACCAGCGCGGTCAGCCTGGCCGGCTGGTCCGTGCAGTACGCCTCGGCCACGGGCACCAGCTGGCAGGTGACCACGCTCTCCGGCAGCATCGCGCCGGGCGGCTACTACCTGATCAAGGAAGCCGACGGCACCGGCGGCACCACGGCACTGCCGACGCCGGACGCCACCGGCACCATCCCGATGAGCGGCACCGCCGGCAAGGTGGCGCTGGTCAACAGCACCACGGCGCTGAGCGGCGCCTGCCCGGCCGGCAACATCGACTTCGTCGGCTTCGGCAGCACCGCCAACTGCTCGGAAGGCTCCACGCCGACACCGGCCCCGAGCAACACCCTCGCCGTGCTGCGCGCCGGCGGCGGCTGCACCGACAGCAACAACAATGGCGCCGACTTCGCCACCGGCACACCGACGCCGCGCAACAGCGCCGCGACAGTGAACGTCTGCGGCGGCGGCCAGCCCGTGCTGAACATCGCCGACGTGGTCCAGGCCGAAGGCAACAGCGGCAGCACGACCTTCACCTTCATCGTCTCGCTCAGCGAGCCGGCGGGCACGAGCGGCGTCAGCTTCGACATCGCCACCGCCAACGGCACCGCCAGCGCCGGCTCGGACTACACCAGCCAGTCGCTGACCGCGCAGACCATCCCGGCCGGTTCCAGCACGTACAGCTTCAGCGTCAGCGTGCAGGGCGACACCAATAACGAGGCCGACGAAACCTTCTTCGTCAACATCGGCAACGTGACCGGCGCGCTCGCCGGCGATGTGCAGGCCATCGGCACCATCGTCAACGACGACATCGTGCTGTTACCAATTCATGACATCCAGGGCAACGGCGACAGCTCGCCGCTGGCCGGCCAGGTGGTCACCACCGGCGGCATCGTCACTGCGCGCCGCAACAACGGCTTCTTCATCCAGATGCCGGATGCCGAGGCCGACGCCGACCCGCTCACTTCCGAAGGCGTGTTCGTCTTCACCAACGCCGCACCGCCGGCCGCCGCCACGGTCGGCAACCGCGTGCAGGTGCGCGGCACGGTGGTCGAATACGTGCCGAGCGCCGATCCGACGCAGCCGCCGCTGACCGAAATCGGCAGTTCGCCGGTCGTCACCCAGCTCTCCAGCGGCAATGCGCTGCCGATGCCGGTCGCGCTCACCGCGAGCTTCCCGGATGCCAACGGCGCCTACAACCAGCTCGAACGCCTGGAAGGCATGCGCGTCACCGCCGCCAGCCTGACGGTGAACACGCCGACCCTCGGCAACGTCAGCGAGCCCAACGCCACCGGCAGCAGCAACGGCGTGTTCCATGCCATCGTCACCGGCCAGCCGCGCGCCTACCGCAAGCCCGGCGTGCAGCAGCCCGACCCGCTGCCCGCCGGCAGCGGCGCCAACGTGCCGCGCTGGAACACCAACCCGCAGGTGATCGCGGTGAGCAGCAACGCGCTCGGCGCCGGTCTCGTCAACGCCGCGTCCGGATGCCTGGTGAGCAACGCCACCGGTCCGCTCGACTACAGCTTCCGCCGCTACACGCTGTATCCAGAACAGGCGCTGCAAGTGCAATGCAACGGCGCCGATCAGCCGAAGGCCGCACTGCTGCCGAGCGCCGACGACGTCACCGTCGCCAGCTTCAACATGCAGCGCTTCTTCGACACCGTCAACGATCCGGCCATCGGCGAACCGGTGCTCACGCCGACCGCCTACGAGAACCGCCTCAACAAGGCCTCGCTGGCGATCCGCAACTACCTCAACACGCCCGACATCGTCGGCGTGCAGGAAGTCGAGAACCTGACCGTGCTGCAAACGGTGGCCACGCGCATCAACAACGATGCCGTCGCCGCCGGCCAGTCGAATCCGGAATACGTCGCCTACCTGATGGAAGGCAATGACGTGGGCGGCATCGACGTCGGCTTCCTGGTGAAGAGCGCGAGCGTCGGCACCGTCAGCCGCATCGAAGTCGTGGGCGTGACGCAGGAAGGCAAGTCCACCACCTGGACCGCGCCGGACGGCAGCACCAGCCTGCTCAACGACCGCCCGCCGCTGGTGCTGGAGGCACAGGCGAACTTCACCGACGGCCGCAGCCTCCCGATCACCGTCATCGCGGTGCATCAGCGTTCGCTCAACGGCATGGAAACCGACGACGCCGAAGGCCTGCGCATCCGCGCCAAGCGCCAGAAGCAGGCCGAGTTCCTCGCCAACCTGCTGCAGACGCGTCAGACGGCGAAGCCGAGCGAACACGTGCTGGTGCTCGGCGACTTCAATGCCTTCGAGTTCAATGACGGCTATGTCGATCCGATGGGCATCGTCACCGGCCATCCCAGCCCGGACGATGAAACCGTCATCGCCGGCGACGGCGCCGACCTGGTCAATCCCGACTACGACGATCTCACCTTCCTGCACACGCCGGATCAGAGCTACTCGTATGCGTACGACGGCAACGTGCAATCGCTCGATCACGTCATCGCCAATGCGGCGCTGATGAATTCCGATCAGCTCGCGACGGTCGAGATCGACCACGCCCGCATCAACGCCGACTTCCCGGAGACCGCGCGCAACGACGCCAACACGCCGACGCGCCTGTCCGACCACGACCCGGCCGTCGTGCTGCTGCGCCTGAAGGCACAGCAGTTCGCCGACCTCGGCGTGGCGGCGAACGTGACGCCGAGCAGCGTGCAGCCCGGCCAGACCGCGACCTTCAGCGTCGACGCCAGCAATGTTGGTCCGAACGCGGCCGCGTTCGCCGGTATCGCCTTCGCCTTCGATCACGGTATCTCGCCGGTCGTGGCCGCTCCCGCCGGCTGGGTCTGCGGTGCGCCCGAGACCAGTCCGACGGGCACGGTGGTGTCGTGCAGCAAGGACAGCTTCGCCGCCGGCGACACGCAGACGTTCACGCTGCAAGTCCTGGCCGACGCCGCGCTCGCGGGCGGCACGCTCACGCTGGCGACGTCGATCACCTCGCAGACGCCGGACACGAACGCAGCCAACGACAACGCCAGCACCGTGCTGACCATCGAACTGCCGCCGGCGGCGGACCTCGCGCTCAGCATCAGCGGTCCCGCCACCCTGCCCGCTTCCGCGTTCAGTGCGCAGTACACGCTGACGTTGAGCAACGATGGACAACTGGCCGCGGCGCAACCGACGCTGACCGTTTCCGGCAACACGCTGGTGACCACCTCGACGCTCGCCGCACCCGCCGGCTGGACCTGCACCAAGGTCAAGAACGGTCCGCGCGCGGTGAGCTTCGCCTGCAGCAGCGCCAACGCATTGGCACCCGGTGCCAGCGTCGGATTCACGTTGAAGACGAACGTCAAGCCGACGCCCGCCGGCGGCGTGGTCACCGTGCAGGGCACGGCCGCGACGACGACCACCGACTCGGACGCTTCGAACAATTCGGCGACGTTCTCCAGCACCGTGAACTGATGTCGTGAATTGAGGTTCCGGCGCCGCGCACAGCGGCGAAATGTGACAAAGGGCGCGGCGCCATCGCCGCGCCCTTTTTTGTCAAGTCCCATCGGCAACGACACTCCGTGCCACGCGGCGGCTCGTGCCGCATTGCGCAATGGGCGTTAACAAACCTGCGGTTATCATCTTTCGGACCCGGCGCCGCGAATCCTCACAAGCCTTCCATAGGCGGATTCCTCCGACGCTCAGCCAGGCCCGACGTCCATCACACGCCGGACCCAGCCGTCCGGAACGCCATCTCGCATCCCCCGATGCCCTGGCGCCCCGGGCCATTCCCCCGTCCAGAATGTCCAGGATGCCGATGCGATGACAATCGCCGCCCAATTCGAAATCGAATACCTCCAATACCTCGGTCCCGACGGCAAGCTCGTCGCCGAACCGCCGGCCGCGTTCGCCGACGCCAAGACACTGCTGCCGCTGTTCAAGCAGATGCTGTACGTGCGCACATTCGACAGCAAATCGATCGCCCTGCAACGCACCGGCAAGCTCGGCACCTATGCGTCCTGCCTTGGACACGAAGCCACGCACATCGGCATCGGCGCTTCGATGAAGCCGGAAGACGTGTTCGCGCCGAGCTACCGCGAATACGGCGCACAGTTCATGCGCGGCGTGAAGCCGCGCGAAGTCTTGCTGTACTGGGGCGGTGACGAGCGCGGCAACGATTTCGCCGGACCGCGTCACGATTTCGCCTGGTCGGTGCCGATCTCCACGCAGTGCCTGCACGCCGCCGGCGCGGCGCTGTCGTTCAAGCTGCGCAAGGAAGCCCGCGTGGCCGTGGCCTGTTGCGGCGACGGCGGTTCGTCGAAGACCGACTTCTACGCCGCGCTCAACTCCGCCGGCGCCTACACGCTGCCGCTGGTGCTGTGCGTGATCAACAACGGCTGGGCGATCTCGGTGCCGCGCTCGGCGCAGACCGGCGCCAAGACGCTGGCGCAGAAGGGCATCGCCGGCGGCCTGAATTCGTTCCAGGTCGACGGCAACGATCTGATCGCCGTGCTCGAGGGCATGCGCCGCGCGACCGAACTGGCGCGCAGCGGTGGTGGCGGCAGCGTGATCGAATTCCTCACCTATCGTCTGCACGATCACACCACGGCCGACGACGCCCGTCGCTACCGCAATGATGCCGAAGTGAAGGATGCCTGGACGCGCGATCCGGTCACGCGCCTGCGCACGTATCTCACCGCGAAGAAGCTGTGGGACGAGACCGCGGAAAAAGCCTGGACGGAGGAATGCGCCAAGGCGATCGATATCGAGCTCAACGCCTACCTGGAAACGCCGGTGCAACCGGTGGAAGCGATGTTCGACTATCTCTACGCCGATCCGCCGCCCGATCTGCTCGAACAGCGTGCCGCCGCCATTGCACTGGAGAAGCGCGCATGAACGTCATGACCGAAGCCAACAACAAGGCCTCCGCGCAGGCGGCGACGCCGGTGGCGATCACGCTCATCGAAGCAATCACGCAGGCGCTGGCCTATGAGATGCGCAACGACGACAGCGTCATCGTCCTCGGCGAGGACGTCGGCGTGAACGGCGGCGTGTTCCGCGCCACCGCCGGCCTGCAGCAGAAGTTCGGACCCGAGCGCGTGCTCGACACGCCACTCGACGAAACCACCATCGCCGGCCTCACCGTCGGCATGGCCGCGATGGGCATGAAGCCGGTCGCGGAAGCACAGTTCGACGGCTTCATGTATCCGATGGTCGACCACATCGTCTGCCACGCTGCGCGCTTCCGCTATCGCACCCGCGGCCGCCTGCACTGCCCGATGGTGTTGCGCGTGCCGTGGGGCGGCGGTATCCGCGCGCCGGAACATCACAGCGAAGCCAACGAAGCCATCTTCACCAACGTGCCGGGCTTGCGCGTGGTACTGCCGTCCTCGCCCGCGCGCGCCTACGGCCTGTTGCTCGCCGCGATCCGCGATCCGGATCCGGTGATCTTCATGGAACCCAAGCGCATCTACCGCCAGTACAAGGAAGTGGTGGCCGACGACGGCGAAGCATTGCCGCTCGATGTCTGCTACGTGCTGCGCGACGGCAGCGACATCACCCTCGTCACCTGGGGTGCGCAGGTGAAGGAAACGCTGGAAGCCGCCGACAAGCTCGCCGGCGAAGGCATCAGCGCCGAGGTCATCGACGTCGCCACGCTCAAGCCGCTCGATTTCGCCACCATCGCCGAATCGGTGTCCAAGACCGGCCGCTGCGTGATCGTGCACGAAGCGCCGCGCACCGCCGGCTTCGGCGCCGAGATCGCCGCGCGTCTCGCCGAGGAATCGATGTACGACCTGCTGGCACCGGTCGAGCGCGTCACCGGTTACGACACCCACATCCCGCTGTTCCGCCTGGAGATGAAGTATCTGCCGAGCGTCGACAAGATCGTGACGGCGGCCAAGCGGGCGCTCGCCGCCTGAGCGAGGCAACCACCATGGCATCGGACATCGTCAATCTCGCACAGAAGCTCGCCAAGTTCTCCGAGCACTGGTCGCCGCGCGTCGTCGCGGAGATGAACGACTACCAGTTCAAGCTGGTGAAACTGCAAGGCGATTTCGTCTGGCATCAGCACGAGGATACCGACGAGGTGTTCATCGTCATGAAAGGCGAGATGCGGATCGGATTCCGCGACCGCGAAGTGACGATCCGCGAAGGCGAACTGTTCGTGGTGCCGCGCGGTGTCGAACACATCACTCGTGCGCAAGAGGAATGCCACGCGCTGATCATCGAACCGCGCGGCGTGGTGAACACGGGCGACGCTGGCGGCACGCTGACCGCCGCCAGCGACGTCTGGGTGTGAACTCATGGGAATAAGGCGCGCCCGCGTCGTCCTCCAGCATCGCGCGCCGGAACGCCCCGCGATCCGCGTCAGCACCGGCGACATGGTGACGTTGGGCGAACGCGACACCGACTGGCCGCAGTTCATCTGGACCTCGCTCGCCAGCGGTCTCGGCGGCTGGATTCCCAGCATACTGTTCGATCGCGACGTCGGCGAAGCAGTCGCGCAACAGGATTACGACACGCGCGAGCTGGATGCCGATCCCGGCGATGTGCTCACGCTGCATTACGAAATGGCCGACTGGTGGTGGGCCGAGAACGCACAAGGCGCGAGCGGATGGATTCCGGCGCGCGCCATCGAAATGATCGATTCAAGCCGCATTGACTGAACCCTTAAACGCATGAGCACGACCGTAGAGGACACCATGGCCGACCAGAAAACCTTCCACCTGCCCGATCTCGGCGAGGGGCTGCCGGATGCCACCATCGTCGAGTGGTTCGTCAAAGTCGGCGAAGTCGTCCGGCTCGACGAACCGCTGGTCTCGATGGAGACCGCCAAGGCAGTGGTGGAGGTGCCCTCGCCGGTTTCCGGCAAGGTGCTCAAGCTCGCGGGCAGCGCCGGCGATGTGATCGTCACCGGCACGATGCTGGCGGTGTTCGAGGTCGATCCGAATCTGCCGCAGCGTTCCGAAGGACAGGATACCGGCCACCATCACGGTGCCGGCAGCCAAGCGCCGAGTGGCGGCGACAAAGTCGTCGCCTCGGATGAAGGCGGCGCGATCAGCGACGCCGCGCAGCCCGCGCCCAAAGGCAAGCCTGCCGGCGAGCCCGCCCAGCGCGAGGACAGCGGCACCGTGGTCGGCGCGATGCAGTCCTCGGACGCGGTGCGCAGCGAACAGGCGGTGGCAGTGGGCGGCGTGAAGGCGATGCCGGCCGTGCGCGCGCAGGCGCGCAAGCTCGGTGTCGATCTGACGCGCGTGCGCGGCAGCGGTCCGGACGGCGTGGTGACGATGGATGACGTGAAGCGCGCCGCCTCTGATGGCAGTGCAAAGGCCGGCGCACAAGCGCCAGCTGCGCCGCGCGCCACCGCGAGCGGAAATGCGCAGGCGTCCTCGGCGGCACCTGCTCGCAGTCTCGACAACCGTACCGCCCTGTCCGCCTCCGGCAAGCCCATGCGCACGCAACCGCCGGGCGTTTCGGTCAGCGGCCAGCCCGAACAGCTCAAGGGCGTGCGCCGCAACATGGCACGCGTGATGGCGGACGCGCACAGCAAGGTCGTGCCGACCACGCTCAGCGACGACGCCGACATCCACGCCTGGACGCCCGGCAACGATGTCACCGTGCGCCTGGTGCGTGCGATCTGCGCAGCCGCGCGCACCGTGCCCGCGCTCAACGCCTGGTTCGATGGCGACAAGCTCACCCGCACGCTGCATCCGCAAGTCGACATCGGCATCGCCGTGGACACCGACGACGGCCTGTTCGTGCCGGCACTGCGCAATGCCGACGTGCTCGACGCGCGCGGCGTGCGCGAAGGCGTCAACCGGCTGCGCGCGCAGGTCGAGGATCGCAGCATTCCGGCCAGCGAACTCAGCGGCTACACCATCTCGCTCTCCAACTTCGGCATGTTCGCCGGCCGCTACGCCACGCCGGTGATCGTGCCACCGACGGTGGCGATCGTCGCCGCTGGCCGCAGCCGTCACCAGATCACGCCGGTGATCGGCGGCTTCGAATCGCACAAGATCATCCCGCTTTCGCTCACCTTCGACCATCGCGCCTGCACCGGCGGCGAAGCGGCGCGTTTCCTGAAGGCGATGCTGGACGATCTGGCACTGTCGCAATAATGAGCACTCCTTCCTCGCTCCACGGCCTGACGCCGACGCTGCGCACCTGGGACATGCCGGGGTCGATCGCGTTCTACACCGACACGCTCGGCTTCGCGCTCGACGCCGGCGGAATCGATGACGGCTGGGCCGCGCTCAGTCGCGACGGCATCGAGATCATGCTCGCCGCGCCGAACGCGCACGAAGGCGATGTCGCGCCCGCGTTCACCGGGTCGCTGTACCTGCGCACCGGTGCGGTCGACACCTGGTGGCGACGCCTGAAGGATGCCGCGCGCGTCTGCTATCCGCTCGAGGATTTCCACTACGGCATGCGCGAGTTCGCCATCTACGACAACAACGGTTATCTGCTGCAATTCGGGCAGCCCCTCGCCGCTCCCACCACGCACTGAAACATCAGGAGCACCGACATGTCGCACCACAGCCGTCTATCCACGTTCGTCCTCGACTGCAACGTCGACGATCTCGCTCCGCACGTCGAATTCTGGAGCAAGGCGCTCGGCAAGGGCATCGTCAGCGCCGACCAGGACGGCGACGGCAAATACGCCGAGCTGAAGACCGAGCGCGACGAACCGATACTGCTGTTGCAGCGAGTCTCGCACCCTTCGCGCATCCATCTCGACATCGAAGCCGACGACGTGGACGCCGAAGCCGCACGACTGGAAAAGCTCGGCGCCAAGAGAATCGAGAAAGTCCACACCTGGTGGGTGATGGAAGCGCCCAGCGGCCACCGCTTCTGCGTGGTGCGCCAGCAGCGCACGCCGTTCGGCCCGCATCTGAACGCCTGGAACGATTGACCGCCCTGCCCCGCGCGGCGTTCAGCGCCGGGCGCGGTCGAGCCAGACCTCCAGTCCCTGCGCGTTGAGTTCGATATCGATGGGCAGGATCTCCGACACCGTCGTCGCCGCATCGGCGACGCCATGGCGCCGCGCGCGATCGCTGTAATACCCGGTCAGCGCTTCCACCAATCGTGCATGGCGATCGGCGCTTCCGTCGTAATCGCGCGCGATGGCCGTCATCTCATCGACCTGCTCGATCAACTCCGCGCCCAGGCGCTGCACTTCGGTCACGCGACCGAAATGGGTGACGTACACCGCTTCCGGCTGCTCCGCCAGCATGCGCCGGATCGAGGCCTGCATCACTTCGGGTTCGAACTGCACCGGCGAACTCGTCGGCAGCACGAACGCGCCTTGCGCAGTGTCGAATTCTCGATACGACAATCCGAAGATGTCGCCGCTGAACCAGCTGCGGCTGCGCGCATCCCACACCGCCAGATGATGCCGCGCATGGCCCGGCGTATCGACGCACAGTAACGGCCGGCCAACGAGATCGACGACGTGGCCATCCTCCGCGACGACCACGCGCTCGGCCGGCACGGGAATCAGCTCGCCATAGCTACGCTCGAATTCCTCCTCGCCGTACACCGCCTTGGCGCTCGCGATCAGGCGCGCCGGATCGATCATGTGCGGCGCGCCGCGCGGATGCACCACCAGCCGTGCGTTCGGCAACTCCCGCAGCAGCGCGCCGGCGCCGCCGGCATGGTCGAGATGCACGTGGGTGAGGATCAGCCAGTCGACCGCTTCGCGCGGCACGTCCTGCGCCTCCAGCGCGGCCAGCATTCGTGGCACGCAATGGTTGGTGCCGCAATCCACGATCGCCGCGTGACCGGCTTCCTTGATCAGATAGGCCGCGCAGAATTCAGGCCGATGGAAGCCGGTGTCGATCGTGAAGATGCCGTAATGTCCGGTCATGTACTCTCCCGACGCGTCGTCGTGCGCTTGCAATGGATGCCCGCAGGATACCGGCATCGAACGGGCAAAGAGAGGCCCGGCAGGCCATGAACGACCCTGGCAGTTCGCGTTGTTGTCTGTTCGCGTTGTTGTTGGTCCGAGTTCTCGCAACGTCCATCCAACGAGGGGAATCATTCGCATGAGAGGCATCGTGAAGCATCGCATCCGTCGATTGTTCGGGCTGGTCGCGGCCCCATTTATCCTGGCGTTCGTTCTACCCATCGCCACGGCGCAGGCCGCGCCCAATTTCCAGCTGCCGTTTCCATGCGGCCAGACCTGGGTTGGCAGCACCTGGGACGGGCACAGCCCCGCCAACGCCGTCGATCTCAATCGTGGTCCGAATCCGGACTCCGATCTCGGTGACACCGTCGTCGCCTCCTACGGCGGCACCGTCAAGACCTCCACGTATTCGACGACCACCGGCTACGGCAACTACATCGTCATCGATCACGGCGGCGGCTGGGAAACGCTCTACGCGCATCTCAACTCGCGCTCGGTGTCGGCGGGCCAGAGCGTCAAGATCGGTCAGAAGATCGGCACGGTCGGCAACACCAGCGCCAAATACAATCTCGCCCCGCATCTGCACTATGAACAGCGCTACGGCGGCACGGTGAAGAAGATCGTATGGAACGGCGTCGCCATTCCCTACTACGCCAAGCAGAGCTACACCAGCCACAACGCATGCAGCAGCGGCACCGCCTCGGGCACCGTGAACACCAGCGGCGCCAATCTCAACGTGCGCTCCGGTCCGAGCACGACTTACAGCATCGTTGGATCGCTCGCGGACGGCGCCCAGGTCACGATCTATTGCCAGATCGCCGGTCAGTCCGTCACCGGCACCTATGGCACCAGCAATCTATGGAATCGCATCGGCACCGGTCGTTACATTCCCGATGTGTACACCTACACGGGCTCCGACGGACGCGTCGCGCCGGATTGTTAACCGGCAAAAAAACAGCAAATCGCGCGTACACACAACGCCGGTCACACACGTGGCCGGCGTTCGTGCTTGTAAGGTGCCCACCGGAATGGCGACCATAGGCGCTTCGGATCACCCGAGGCATAGGATCGCAGCGACATGACAGGACTTCGACTCGGCATCGCATTGCTCGCCGCCGCCATCGCGGGCGGAATCGTCGGCGCCTGGATCACCGATGCACGGCATGAACGCGTTGTCGCCACCGCCGAGAACACCACAGCGCAGGCGAACACGCGGGCCCCCGCCGCGCCATCGGACCTGTCCGCGCCCGCCTCGCCCCCCGTCTTTGCACCATTGACCGAGGACGGCAAGGATTTCGGCGAGGATGCCGATCGCGCCAAGAAGGATCCGGCTTTCCTGCGCGAGCTGATCAAGCGTTATCTGAACGAAGCCGACTTCGACGCACGCGGCGCGCTCCTCGCCACCCTGCAGAACGTGGCCAACGACGACGTGCTGCGACTGGCGCAACAACTCCTCGCCGATCCGGCCAGGCACCAGGACGGTCTGGCGCTGTTGCGCGTCTTCCCGCTGGACAAACCCGAGGCGCGCTCGCTGCTGATCTCGGAAATGCAGCGCGAAACCGATCCCGCGCAACTGCGGCAGCTGGTCGACATGCTGACGCCGGCCGTCATGTCCACCGACGATTCCGCGCCCGTGCTCGAACGCCTCGCGGCACTGCGCCGCAACGCCGACCCCAGCGTGCGCGCCAGCAGCGTCACGCAGACCATCCAATGGGACAAGAGCGGAAATCTGGAAGACGTGCTGTACACCGCGCTGCTCGATCCCTCGCCGCAGGTGCGGCAGGCGGCGATCGGCGCCGCCGGCGTTTCCAGCGTGCGCTCCGAGCGTCTGAAAACCGTCATGCTGGATATTCTCAGCAATCCGCGCAGCGGCACCGAGGAACGCAATGCCGCGCTGTTCACGCTGCAGAATTTCCCGCTGACCCGCGATGAATACGCCATCTACAAACAGGCGTCGATGGCCGCGAACGCCAACTCCTCCGAAATCACGTACTAAGCGTTCCCGAGGAAGATCGGGTTAGATCAAGCGCGCTTCAACCAACGCCAGCGCACAATCAGCGCCAACGTGAGGACGGCCAGGAACGCGCCGTAACCGAGCGAGGTCGCCAGAACCTGCCGCCAGATGCGCCCCGCGTTGGCATCGGCGATCGACTGCGCCCAATGGATCGTGAGCACGAACGCGATCACCGACAACGCGATCGCGCCCACATCGAACAGTCTGCGCGCGGCATGACGCGGCTGCCGCGGATAGATCCAGTACAACGCCGTCAGGATCAGAAACCACGGCAGGAACAGGATCAGCGCGAGATTGCTCTCGACCAGCGCGCTCATGCCGCGTCTTCGGCGAACCCCGCCAGCGCGGTGACCACGTCGTCGATCGTCGCGTCTTCCACGAGCTCGCCCAGCGACACGCCATCGAAGCGCAATTCCCGTGCGCCTTCCGACGCGATTCCGGCACCGGCGCCCTGCTTGAGCCGCGCGATCAGTTGACCCGCATCACGCGCCGAAGCATGGCCGGCGCTTTGCAGCAACAATCGGCCGCCGGCATCGACGAGCTTGAAGTAGAAGCGGCCGTCGTTCTCGCGATACTGCTTGAACTGCGCCACCGCTGCGCTCTGCTTGCCGGTCGCCTTGCGCTCGCTGGCCACTTGCGCCAGATCGCGCAGCCCCACCGCTTCGTGCAACTTCCGCAGCAACGGCGTCGCGTGCTGCGCGCGCAGGCGCTGCGCGCCCTCACGCAAGAGTTTCTCGATCTTCTGAGGCTCGGCGATCAGTGCCTCGTAACGCTCGCGCAGCGGCGCGACTTCCGCGTCGATGCGCTCGAACAGCCGCTGCTTGGCATCGCCCCAGCCGATGCCGTGCTCGAACTCGCGCCGGAACGCCGCGGTTTCCTCCACGCTCGCGAATGCCTGATACAGCTGGAACACGTTGGAGTTGTCGACATCCTTCGGCTCGCCCGGCGCCTTCGAATCGGTGACGATCGAGGCGATCAGCTTCTGCAGCGTCGCGCGCGGCGAGAACAGCGGAATGGTGTTGTCGTAGCTCTTCGACATCTTGCGGCCGTCGAGACCGGGCAGCGTCGCCACCTGCTCGTCGATCACCGCTTCGGGCAAGGTGAAGTACTGGCCATACAGATGGTTGAAGCGCTGACCGAAATCGCGCGCCATCTCGATGTGCTGCACTTGATCGCGCCCCACCGGCACCTTGTCGGCGCCGAAGATCAGGATGTCGGCCGCCATCAGCACCGGATACATGAACAATCCGGCGGTGATGCCGGCATCGTCGTCCTCGCCATCGAGGCGATTCTTGTCGACGGCGGCCTTGTAGGCATGCGCGCGGTTGAGGATGCCCTTGCCGGCGACGCAGGTCAGCAGCCAGGTGAGTTCGGAAATCTCCGGGATGTCGGATTGCCGGTAGAACCAGACCTTGTCCGGATCGAGCCCGCAGGCGAGCCAGGTCGCTGCGATCTCCAGCGTCGAACGCTGCACGCGCTCGGGCGTCTGCACCTTGATCAGTGCGTGCAGGTCGGCGAGGAAGTAGTAGCTCTCGGCATCGGGCGCGCGCGAGGCGGCCACCGCCGGGCGGATCGCACCGACGTAGTTGCCCAGGTGCGGCGTACCCGAGGTGGTGATGCCGGTGAGGATGCGGGTCTTGCGGCCGGGAGCGGCCGTGGGGGTCGAAGCGGACATGCCACAAGTTTAACCGCTGCACAGCGGGCCTTCGCGCTCGCCGAAGAGACCGAAGCGCCATCGAAACCGGGACAACCCCATTCCCCGCCGCCATCCGTTGGCCCTGTCACCTCCCCGGAGACATCGCCATGATCCGCAAACTGCTGTTGCTGACCGCCGCCCTGTTTGCCGCCTCCGCCTGCGCGCCCCTGTCGGCACGGCCGCTGGTGGACATCACCGTCATCGATCACGACGACGGCCAATGGCTGCCGCAATACCGCGGCCGCGGCGACACCTGGGTGCCCGGCACCCCTGGCCATCGCTACGCCGTGCGGCTCACCAATACCAGCGGCGAACGCGTCCTGGTCGTGCTGTCCGTGGATGGCGTGAACGCCGTCAGCGGCGAGGACGCCGACCCGGCGCAAGCTGGCTACGTGCTCGCGCCCTGGCAGAGCACCGAGATCGCCGGCTGGCGCAAATCAATGGACGACGTCGCGCAGTTCTATTTCACCGATCTGCCCGACAGCTACGCCGCGCGCACCGGCCGTCCCGACAACGTCGGCGTGATCGGCATCGCCGTGTTCCGCGAACGCCGTGCCTACGTCGTGCCGCTGCCAGCGCCGGTCTATCGTGAGAACGGGCGACGCGAAGCCAACGCGGCCGCCGAAGCGCCGAGGGCCGTGGACGAAGCACAGCCCTACGGCCTGAACAAGCAGCGCATCGGCACCGGTCATGGCGCGCGCGAATGGGCGCCGGTCAGCCGCACCGAATTCGTGCGCGCCAGCAGCCGGCCCGCGCAATTGGTGCAGCTGCGTTATGACGCGCCCGATCGATTGGCCGCGCTCGGCATCCTGCCGCGACCGACTCGGCGCTGGGCGCGCGAGGACGAACCTCAAGCATTCCCGGGCGGCTTCGTCGCCGATCCGCCGAGCTGGTGAGGATGGCGCGCGGCAACAAAAAAGAGGCCGGCGACGGCCGGCCTCTTCTGCCTCGGATCGAAGATCCGCTTAGTTGAGCGTTTTCTCGAAATCATGGATTTCGCGTTCCGCGCGATCGCGGTCCCAGCCGTACTGCTCCTGCAGTTTTCCGGCCAGATATTTGCTGTCGCCGATGGCGACATCGAATACGTCGTCGGTGAGTTCGCCCCATTTCGCCTGGGCCTGGCCTTTCAACTGCGTCCATTTTCCAGCAATGATGTCTTTGTTCATGACTTGGCCTCTCTTTCGCTGGCGACAGGAAATTCTGTCGTGGCTCAAGCATGGACGCCTGCGCCTTCATGACACATCAAGATTGCGTTGCGATCGAGTGACTGCTTGAACCGTTCATGTACATCTCACGAATTCGCTAACAAATCGATGACATCCACTGCTCAATTCCAGGTTTCGCTGCAGATTCGACGCCGAGCCGCGCCGTCAGCGCGGCGAGGGGAGCAAGTCTTGCAAGGATGCGTTCGCAGCGAGCGGGCCGGCCAAATGGTCGGCCCGCTTTATTCGCATGATGGCAAGATCGTCGATGCCTCTCTTCATCCGAGCCCGGATCGCGATCGAATCATCGAGTGCATGAAAACAAACGGGCCGGAAATCCGGCCCGTTTGGTCACGCCTGACAAAACGCTCGAATTACTTCGAGTCGGTGCCCCCGGTTTTATCGGCACCCTGCTCGATCTTCTCGCCGACCTTCTGTACATCCTTGCCCGCACCCTTGATGGTGTTGCAAGCGGACAGCATGCCAACCGAGAACATCGTCAGCAGCATCAGGACAATCAAACGCTTCATGAGGCTCTCCTGTGGATAATGTGTGGGCCGTGATTAGTCTGCTTCCCACAGGATGAATGAAAGCGCACCTGGACGTGAAAGCCAAGTGGGCTCGGAGCCACGCTTAACCGATGCCCTATCGGCATCGGCTCCGAACGCCCGGCCAAGGATTTAGAGCCGCGCTGTCGGCGCGGCGATGGGCAGGACGATCCGAAGCCGATGAGGCCGCGCCCCGGATGGCGGAGACGGCACGTCCGACTTAGTCACGCATCAACGTCGACTTTCCGAACAGGCTTTCCACCAGGTCCACCACCAGCTTGGCGGTGCGGTTGCGCCGGTCCAGCGCCGGGTTGACCTCGACGATGTCCAGCGAGCCCAGGCGCCCGGTGTCGGCGATCATCTCCATGATCAGCTGCGCCTCGCGATAGTTCACGCCGCCCGGCACGGTGGTGCCGGTGCCGGGCGCGATGCTCGGGTCGAGGATGTCGACGTCGAAGCTCACGTGCAAGTGGGTGTCCTCATCGACGCCTTCCAGCGCCTCCTCCATCGTCCGCTTCATGCCGACTTCGTCGATGTAGCGCATGTCGTAGATGTCGAGCGCGTGCTGCTTGACCAGGCGCTTCTCTTCCTGATCGACGGAACGGATGCCGATCTGGCGGATCTGCGCGGGTTCGATCGCCGGCACGTGGCCGCCGATTCCGGTGAGCACGTCAGGCCCGATGCCGCACAGGCAGGTCACCGGCATGCCGTGGATGTTGCCCGACGGCGTGATCTCGTCCGTGTTGAAATCGGTGTGCGCATCGAGCCAGAGAATACGCAGCTTCTGGCCGGTCGCGCGGCAATGGTTGGCGACCGCCGCGATGGAACCGATCGCGAGGCAATGATCGCCACCGAGCAGCACCGGCATGCGTCCTGCCTGCAGTTCCGTGCTCGCGGCATCGAGCACGGCCTGGTTCCAGGCGACCACTTCATCGAGATGGCGATATCCGTCGACCGGTCCACGCCAGGGATTGCGCGGACCGTCGAGATTGCCGCGATCGATCACGTCGATGCCGCGTGCCGCGAGCGCCTCGGCGAGTCCCGCGACGCGCAGGGCTTCAGGCCCCATCGAGGCCCCACGCGTGCCGGCGCCCACATCGGTGGGAACGCCAAAGATCGATACGGGCGGATATTGGCGGCTCATCGTCATCACACTCCGAATAGTGCAACGCCCGGCGTCACGGCACCGGGCGAACGGGTTGTTTCGGTGCAGTGCAACGAACGCGCGCAACTCATGTGCATGGTGCGCGCCGCTGATGCAATGCACCAAAGGCACGGTGCGAATTCTAACATCGATACACTAGAGGCCCGGGATGCAAGGCGTTTTCCGGCCTTCACAGCTCCGGAAAACCAACGGAATCCGACGTCGACCCATGCACATCGAACGCCTGACACGATCGAGCACTGCGCGATATCGCGACCTCATGCTCCAGGCCCATACGCACGAAAGCGATGCCTTCATCTCCACGCATGCGGAACGCGTCCTGCTTCCCATCGAGTGGTGGGAGACGCGTATCGCCGACACGCGCGGATCGAGCATCACTTTCGGCGCCTTCGCTGAAGATGCACTGATCGGTTCGGCCGGCATCAAATTCGAAGCAAGAGAACGCGAACGCCACAAGGCCACGCTGTTCGGCATGTACGTGTTGCCGCAGCATCGCGGTGGCGGTGTGGGAAGAGGCCTGGTGCAGGCCGTGCTCGATTGCGCGAAAGAGCACGAACATATCGCCGTGATCCAACTCGCGCTCATCGAAGGCAATCTCTCGGCGCAACACCATTACGAATCCTGCGGCTTCGAAACGTATGCGGTCGAACCGATGGCCTTGCGTATGGAGACGGGTTATCGCCCCCTGATCCATATGTGGCAACGTCTGCGTTGACGGGCACGATGCGCAACGAAATGCGCGCACATGAAGACGCAGCGATCTGCATCATGCAGCACGCCACGCGTTCGACATGATTCGGAAAATGGTGCCGGCACCCGGATTCGAACTGGGGACCTACCGCTTACAAGGCGGTTGCTCTACCAACTGAGCTATGCCGGCATGTCGCACATCCGCGAGGGGCGATGGACCACCCCTGCCGGCGGTCATTCTACGCGATCACGGCCGGCATCGGATTCCGGGGCGGAGACGCGGAGAGGGTGAGGGCCAGCCAGTCGCCCGCTTCCGCGCCGATCCAAAAAGCGCAGAATGTGGGGAGCTCTCACAGGAACAAGACGAGAGCCTGCCGCCCCGTTGAATAAGGAGATTCACGAATGCTTTTCGCCCGCGAAGCGCCCATCCTGAAATCGCGACAGACGTTGGCCTGGCTCGCACTCTTGTTCGCGCTGTTGGTCATGCCCGCGGCGTGGGCCTCGGGCGATCTGTTCTCGTTCACCGCCGAGGCGGACGACGAATATTTCCAGCTTCAGCTGATCGGGCGCGAGGATCCGGGGATGATCATGCTCGAGTGGAGCAGCAGCCCGGGTTCCGATGCGCTTCCCGCCAAGTCCTACACGATCAAGATGGACCGGCCCCGGAAGACACTGACCGTCCGCTACAAGAATCCCGGCGATTTGTCCGCGCCGCCCTCCTTCACACTCAAGGTGAAAGACGGCAAAGGCACCTTGGAAGCCGATGGGCGCAAGCTCTCCGGCGTCGCCGACTGGGGGCCGTTCTAGCATCGCGATTCACGCAGATGCTTTTCCCCGGCTCGGCCTGACGCAGGGGACTACGGCACCTTGGCGCAGTCGATCGCATCGGCGCGGGCGGCCCCGGCGACACGGCGCGCGGCGTTGGCCTCGAATGCGGTCGGCGCGAGGACATCAATCCAGATCTGCCCCTCGGCGCTGCCGCCAAGCGGTTCGGCACGGGCATCGGCGAAGCCGGCGGCATGCAGGGCGGATTCGCGATTGCGCGCGGCGCGCTCGCTGCCGTAGCGTCCGAGCGCGATCACGCTGCTGGCATCGCCATTGGCCGTGATGAAGAAATCGTCGAACCCGGCCGCCGCGATCCGCGTGGCCACCGCCTGCGCGGCGTCGCGATTGCCCGGCACCGCCATCGTCACGCGCCAGCCGCGCGCCGTCGGCGTGGAAGCACGCTCACGCAGGCGCATGACCTGCGATTGCAGCTGCGCGCGCGCTTCCTTCGCCTGCTCGGCGTTCTCGAACGGGCCGAAGGCGAAACAGCGCGCCGCGACGAGCGCGGGCGTTGCCGGTGGCGTCGGTTCGGCTGGCGTCGGCGTGGCCGGTGCTGGAACCGGAGCCTGCGTTTGCGGCGCGGCGGCAGCGGCGGTCTGCGGCGACGGCGTTTCCGTGGCGGGCGGCGGCGTAGTGGCGGCTGGTGCTGTTGCTGGTACCGGCGCCGGTGTCTTGGCAACGGCGACAGGCGCGCCCTCGCTCACCAGACGCAGCCGCGTCACGCCTTCGGGCTGCACGATCGGCGCCTCGCCGGCATCGTCGCCGCGCGCCACCCACCAGATGGCGACGCCGAGATTCAGGACGATCAGCAGGATCAGCAGGGCGCGGATGAGCATGGGCAGATTCTATTGATTTGGCATGCCGAATGAACGGCGGCACCCGATCTCAACGCCTGCCCGTCGTTTCCCCGACCCAGACCGCCAAGCCTTCCAGCACCAGCGACGGCGCGGCGGTCGCCTGTGGCAGATGCGCGAACAAGGCCTCGCTGCCGCCGCCATGCACCAGCAGCCGCGGCGTCTGCCCGAGCAGTTCCTCGGCCGCGCGCAGGCTGCGTTCCACCAGCGCCAGCGCCGCGCCATCGCAGCCGGAGGCCAGCGCGTCGTCGGTGTCGTCGGCGAATTCGGTGTAGTCCCCGCCCTGCTCGGGCAGGTGCGCGGCGCGCGCGTGCAGGGACGCGCGCATGAGCGCGGGCGAAGGCGCGATGCGGCCGCCGCGATGGCGGCCGTCGCCGTCGAGCAGGTCGATGGTGAGCGCGGTGCCGATGCCGGCCAACAGTGTTGGCTCCTTGCTGCGCGCGCGCGCCGCGAGTAGCGCGAGGAAACGGTCGACGCCGAACCGCTCCGGATTCGCGTAGGCGATCGTGACGTCGCCGAAACGGTGCTGCGTGCGCGCGAGCGAGATGAGCCCGCAGTGCTGGGTCAACGCATCGAGCAGGGCGACGCGCAACTCGGTGCGCGCCACGCTGGACACGTAGGCGGCCTCGAAACGCTCGGGCAATGCCGCGGCCCAGTTCGCACCGAACGCGTTGCCATCATGCGGCAGGTGCACGACCTCGCCGATGCCGCCGTCCTCGCGCAACGGCGCGCACTTCAGTCGTGAATTGCCAAGATCGAACAGCCAGATGCTCATCGCGTGCGCACGCTCACTTCGCCTGCATGAAAATTGCGCTCGCCTTCGGGCAGACGGACGCGCAGCGCACCGTCCGCCGCGAGACCAAGCGCGACACCCGCGTGGGTGACGGCATGCGCGTCGGCGCCGCCATGCACGACCACCTCGCGCCCGGCCAGCACATCGAATGCGGCATGCCGCGACAGGAATGGCGCCAGCCCTTCGCGATCGAACAGCGCCAGTGCCGGCAACAATTGCGTCAGCAAGGCCGCGGTGATGCGATTGCGATCCGGCGCTTGCGCAGTCAATTCGGTGAGGTCGATCCACGGCTGGTCGATGCCCGCAGCGCTCGCCGCCGGCATCCGCACGTTGAGCCCCAGCCCGATCACCGCGCGCACCGGACCGGCATGCTCGCCGCCGCCTTCGACCAGCAGACCGCCCAGCTTGCGCCAGCCCGCGACATCGCCCGCCGCTTCATCGACGACGACCAGATCGTTCGGCCATTTCAGGCGCACGCCGTCGATGCCGAGCGCTTGCAAGGCCTCGGCCGCGGCGACGCCGGCGACCAGGCTCAAGCCGCCCAGGCGCGCCAGCCCGCCCTCGAAGCCGCGCATCACCGAGAGATACAGATTCGCGGCCAGCGGCGAGGCCCAACTGCGCCCGCGCCGCCCGCGTCCGCCGGTCTGGCGTTCGGCCAACAGCACGTCCGCCTTCCCGGCTTCCGGCACCGGTCGGCGCAGCAGTTCGGAATTGGTGGAGTCCAGCGACCAGGCGATTTCCAGCGCCGCCACGTCCCCGCGGACGGCCTCGGGCAGCGCCGCCAGGATCGTATCGGCCTCCAGCAGCGACACCGGCTGCGCGAGGGCATAGCCGCGCCCAGGCTGCGCGTCGATCGCCACGCCGGCCTCGCGCAGCCCCTCGATGCGTTTCCACACCGCCGCCCGCGTCTGCCCGCTCTCGCGCGCCAGCGCGTCGCCCGTGGCGGGGCCGGCGATCAGGCGTTCGAGCAGGGCGCGCTCGAGGAAGGCACGTTCCGCGTTCATCCCGCAATTATGCAGTGCGCCCCTGGCCGGGAGCCTTCCTGGGCGGCCGGAGCGGTGATGGCACAGCCCGTTCCCGGAACAGCCGCCACCCGGAGCACGATCGCGACATCCGTCACGCATCGCGTTTTTGCCGCTCTGCAGCATGCCTTCTTCTGCACACGCGCGAATCTCGGGGTATAGTCGCCTGTCGACCTCGGTTCTTCCAGAACCGTTTTCCAGGATTGGAATACCGCCATGTCCCCCCGTCTCGCCGCCTGTCTGCTGCTGTTCGGCATCAGCTTCCCGCTGATGGCGCAAGAAGCCCGCCGCCTCAGCCCGAACGGCAGCGGCGCCTGCATCGACACGCCCGCGCACAACGACGAAGACCGTACCCCGGCCACACCCGCGGCGGGCAACAAGCCCGCGCCGGTGCGCAAGGTCGGCAAGACCAAGCCCGTGGTGCCGCGTGAGTCCGGCGACATCGGCGACGTGCGTCCGCCGCGCTGGCACAGCTTCCTGCCGGGGATGTTCCGCTGAGGTTCGACGCGAGCCGCGCAGCGCTCGCGGATGCAACACCGGCTCGATCGAAACTCCACTGATTGGCCGTGCGCAAGCTGATCCGACGCCTGTTCGCAGGCACGACCCCCGAACCACCGCCCGCTGAACTCTGGCGTCAAGTGCGCGCGCGCGTGCCGTGGATCGCCGCGCTCGATGTCGAGCGCGATCAACGCCTGCAACTGCTCGCGGCGCGCTTCCTGCGCGACAAGACGATCACGCCGGTCGCCGGCCTGTCGCTCGACGAGGCACAGCGCACGCTGCTCGCTGCGCTGTGCTGCCTGCCCTTGCTGGAATTCGGCGCCGAAGGCCTGCACGGCTGGTCGCAGCTGATCGTCTATCCGGATGCGTTCCGCGTGAACCGCACGCATGTCGACGCCGCCGGCGTGCTGCACGAATGGGACGACGAGTTGATCGGCGAATCCTGGGAAAGCGGCCCGCTGATCCTGTCCTGGGCCGATATCGAAGCCGATCTCGACGAACCCGATGCCGGCTTCTGCGTCGCCGTGCACGAGATGGCGCACAAGCTCGACGCGCTCGACGGCGTGCTCGATGGAACGCCGCCGCTACCGCGCGCGTGGCAGAAGCAGTGGGCGCGTGATTTCCAGCGGGCGTTCGATGCGTTTGCCGATGAAGTCGACCGTGAGCACGAGACCGCGATCGATCCGTATGCGGCGGAGGCGCCGGAGGAATTCTTCGCCGTCTGCAGCGAATACCATTTCAGCGATCCGCAAGCGTTGCGGGAGGCGATGCCGGCCGTGGCGGAGCATCTGCGGAAGTTCTACGGAGAGTTTGCGATCGGCGAGCGATGAGTTCGCTTCTGTTCGTCATTCTCGCGAAGGCGGGAATCCATGGACCTTGCTGTTGGTTTCGTGCAGATGACGCGAACGTCCTTGGATTCCCGCCTTCGCGGGAATGACGAGCAAGGGCGACCGCTTACAAGCCCGGCGGCAACGTCACTTCGAAACGCGCGCCGCTCAACTCCGTCGAGCGGCCCACATCGAGCACGCCGCGATAGCTGCGCACGATGTCCTGCACGATCGCCAGGCCGATGCCATGCCCTTGTACGCGCTCGTCGCCACGCACGCCGCGCTGCAGAACGTGGGCGATGCGATCCTCGGGAATGCCGGGGCCGTCGTCGTCCACCGCCAGGATCAAACCCGGACGCCGGCCGGCGGAACTCGCGCCCGCCTGCACCGTGAGCAGCACGCGCGACTTCGCCCACTTGAAGGCGTTCTCCAGCAGATTGCCGAGCAGTTCCTGCAGATCACCCGGTTCGCCGTGGAAGCGCGCGCGTTCGTCGATCTCGAATTCGCAGATCACACCCTTCGCCGCGTAGATCTTCTCCAGCCCGCGCACGATCTGCTCGGCATGCGGTTCGATCAGGACCGGCGCCGCGAACAGCTTGTGACCACCGGACGCGGCGCGGCCGAGCTGATAGCCGACCATGTCGTTCATGCGGCGCAATTGCGTGGCGACCTCTTCGCGCAACTCCGCTTCGCTGGCATCGCCGTCCAGACGCGTGCGCAGCACCGCCAGCGGTGTCTTCAGGCTGTGCGCGAGATCGGACATGGTGTTGCGCTGGCGCTCGAGATTCTCGCGCTCGCTTTCGATCAGCGCGTTGATGCTCTCGGTGAGTGGCGCCAGTTCGCGCGGATGCTGGTCGCTCATGCGGTTGGCCTGTCCGCGCTGCACGCTCTTCAGCTCGGTGACCACGTTGTCGAGCGGGCGCAGGCTCCAGCGCAGGATCAGCAGCTGGAACAACAGCAATGCGAGACCCGAGATGCCGAGGCCGGTCCACAACGCGCCGCGGAACAGACGAATCTGCCGCGCCAGTGTGCCCTCGTCCTCCATGATGTAGACGCTGTAGGGAATCTCGATCTCGCCGCCGCTGTCGGACTCCTGCACGTAGGTCAGGCCGATGCCGTAGCGGAATACCTCGCCGCGCGTACCGTCGGTATTGGTGATCTTGATCGGCCCGCGGAACTCTTCCTGGTTCGGCGCCAGCATGTCCACGTCCGGCAATTGCGGCCCGCGCGTGGACATCGATTCCCAGCGCAAGTCGCGCGAGATGATCACCGCATAGAGACCGCTGCCCGGCCGGTCGAAGCGCGGATCAGGCGGCACTTCCGGAACATAGATGTCGCCGCTGCGGAAGAACTCGATGTCGGCGACGTACTTGATCGCATAGGCGTGCAGGCGATCGCGCTGCAACTGTCCCGCCACGTTGACGAAGGCGAGATACAGCACGTAACCGGTCAGCGCGAGAAACGCCAGCAGGACCACGCTCGCCGTCAACAACTGCCGAGCCCGCAACGATCGCGGACGCCAGGCAGGCAGCAGGGGTTTGCGAGAAGTCGCCATGCGCGAGGGAGAGTCTACCGGCTCATGCCCTAAGAGCGAGTGCATCCTGCATGCCGTCCTTGAAGACAGCACGCCCGATGCTCAAGCCAAACATTCTGGGGAAAAGCCCCCTTAAGTTAAGGGGGCGCCGCGACAGCGGCGGGGTTGTGGATGCCGCGTGCCTGGGGCCCAAAGTTTGCAACGCAAACTTTGGGGGAGCTTTTTGCCGGCACGCCGGCAAAAAAGCTCAACCTTCGCCGCTACGCGGAATCGCGAAGCGATAGCCGCGGCCGCGCACGGTCTCGATCGGCTTGAGGGTGCCCTCGGGATCGAGCTTCTTGCGCAGGCGGCCGATGAAGACTTCCAGCACGTTGGAGTCGCGATCGAAATCCTGCTGGTAGATGTGCTCGGTCAGATCGGCCTTCGACACCAGCTCGCCGGCATGCATCATCAGGTACTCGAGCACCTTGTACTCGTAGCTGGTGAGGTCGACGTTGGCGCCGTTGACGGTCACCGTCTGCGCGGCGAGGTCGAGCACCACGGCGCCGCATTCCAGCGTCGGCTTGCTCCAGCCGGCGGCGCGACGCACCAGGGCGTTGATGCGCGCCAGCAGTTCCTCGACGTGGAAGGGCTTGACCAGATAGTCGTCGGCGCCCTGCTTCAGGCCGTCGACCTTGTCCTGCCAGCTCGAGCGCGCGGTGAGGATCAGCACCGGGAACTGCTTGCCTTCGTCGCGCAGCGCCTTGACCAGTTCCATGCCCGACATCTTGGGCAGGCCGAGGTCGATGATGCCGACGTCGAAGGGAACCTCGCGGCCCATGTACAGGCCTTCCTCGCCGTCCTGCGCGGCATCCACGGCGAAGCCTTCACGCTTCAGTCGCGCGGCAAGGGTCTCGCGCAGTGGGGCTTCGTCTTCGACGAGCAGAATTCGCATCGGCTACTCCATTCTGGCGGCGGTTGCGGGGGCAACGCCCGGATCGGTGTGGCTTGTTTCCAAGCTTGGAAGCTCAATCGTCATCGTCGCGTGTAGGCGACAGACGACGCGGCTGTTGCGGATCATCCATATAGGTGCGGACACGTCCGCGTTCGTCCATGAGTTTAATGCGATTGACCTCGCGGCCGTCGTACTGCATGCGCTCGGCGCGCAGGATCTGACCGCCCGGGGTGGTGCGCTCGGCGTTGCGGACCGAATTGGACAGCGTGTCGTCGCGACGCGATGGCCGCACCTGCGGCCCCATGCGGCCACGGTCCGGCATCCCCTGCATGCCCGATGCCGACATCTCCCCACGTCCACCTCCGCGTCCGTCGCCGCCACCACGACGATCCTGCGCCCACGCGCCGCCCGACGCCAGCACGGCACAGACGACGAACATCGACAGTAGGCGGAGCGACCGGATCATGGGCAGTGGCAATTCCTTCGTGAGCCGGCCCTTGGGGAGCCGACGGCGGATTACGGTTTTGGACGATGATTCTCAAAATTCGGCGGTGAATCCGTCCTTAACTTTTTCTTTGCGTGATGGCCCTCATTCAGATGAGGCCTCGCCGGAGGCTCGAACGGTCCGGCCAAACCCATCAACGAAGACAGTCCCGCGGCACCGATCCACCAGCGGGCCAGGCCGGTCCAAGGGTGCCCTCAATAGATTTCGGCCACGCAACAGCGCAGGGAACCGCCCGCTGCCTCGATGGCATCGAGCGCCACGCCGCGCACCGCGAACCCGGCCCCTGCCAACGCGGAACGGTTGGCGGGCGTGAGCCCGGCCACGGCAGCTTCGCTCATCCATACCACATCTTCGGACAATGCGATGGCATTTCCGGCGAATGCTTGCTTCTCCTGGGATGACAGCAGTACCGCGTTCGGGGCGTAGAGGGCGGCGATCGCCTCCACCACGGCGGCATCGGCGAAGCCGTCCGGGCACAGCAGGGCCGCGCGGCCGGCCAGCACCGCCAGCACCACATTGGTGTGGTACTCCCCCGGGGCCAGGTCGAACAGCAAGGTCGCCCGCAGGCCGAAAGCTTCATGCATCAGCGCGGCGCCGGCCTCGTCGCAGCGCTCGGACAGGCCGCAGAAGCCAAGGCCGCGCGCGCGGTCGATCACCAGGGCGCCGGTCAGCTCGCACGGATGCGGCTGGTCCGAGAGGTCGATCTCGGCATAGCCCAGGGTGTCGCGGAAGAACCCGCGGATGTCGGCGCGCCCGGCCTCGCGCTGGCGGACCGGGTGACGCATGCGGCCGACGATCAGGCGCGGCGGCGCCTGCCCGGGCACGCGCGCATCCGTCCGCGCGGTGGCGAAGACGTTGTTCGGGAACAGTGCATCCGGCGTGTCGGGCGCGCCCGGGAAGCACAGCGTGGGCACCGAGGCCGACAGCGCCCGCTGCAGATCGCGATGCTGCCGCGAGGCGCGCGCGGCATCGAAAGCCTCGGCCTCGGCCATGTAGCGGTTGTCACTGGCCGACTGCGCGGCATGCGCGAAACCGTCGGGCGCCACCAGGAAGGCCGCCTTCGCGGTCGCCGGCCCGAAGTCGGTCGTGGAGGCACGCGCGATGCGCAGGAATTCGGCGCAATCGCGGGTAATCACGCCGGCGGGCATCGAAGAATCCGCCGACATCAGGCCGCGATCCGCGCGGAACCTTCCGTCGCCGACAGCGCCGCTTCCACCAGCGACCAGTCCGCACCCGGCCGGTGCGCACCCTCGCTGAGGATCTGCCGGAACGCGCGTCCGCCACGCTCGCCATGAAACAGGCCGAGCACGTGGCGGGTGAGGTGCTTGAGCGGCATGCCGCGCGCGAGTTGCGCCTCGGCGTACGGGCGCAGTGCGCGCAGCAATTCGGCGCGCGGTTTCGGTTCGGTACCGGACAGCACGGCATCGAGGCGATGCAGGACGTAAGGCTCGTGATAGGCCGCACGGCCGAGCATCACCCCATCGGCGTGCGAGAGATGCTCGATCGCGGCATCGACCGCCACGATGCCACCGTTGACGATCACGGTCAGGTCCGGCCGCTCATGCTTGAGTGCGTATGCCCACTCGTAGCGCAACGGCGGCACCTCGCGGTTTTCCTTCGGCGAGAGCCCTTTCAGCCAGGCATTGCGGGCGTGCACCACGAACACGCGGCAACCCGCGGCCGCGACGGCATCGATGAAAGCGCGGAAGACCTCGTAACGCGTTTCGTCATCCACACCGAGCCGGCATTTCACCGTGACCGGCACCGGCTTCGGCAATCCCGCCACCGCCTGGATCATCGCCGCCACGCTCTCGGCCACCAGTTCTGGCTCGCGCATCAGGCAGGCGCCGAAGCGCCCGGCCTGCACGCGATCCGAGGGACAGCCGACGTTGAGATTGATCTCATCGAACCCACGCTCGGCGCCGATCCGCGCCGCCTGCGCCAGCAGAGGCGGCTCGCTGCCGCCCAGCTGTAGGGCTACCGGATGCTCGATGTCATCCATCGCCAGCAGCCTGGACCGATCACCGTGGATCACCGCGTTGGCATGCACCATCTCGGTGTACAGCCGCGCGCCGGGCGCGAGCAGGCGATGGAAGACGCGGCAATGTGTGTCGGTCCAGTCCATCATCGGGGCGACGGACAGGCGTTGCATCGCGGCAGCGGTGGCGACGGAGGCAGTCATTCGCCTCCATTGTACGGACTCCCCTGCTGAACCCTCCTCCGTGCTGGGTTTACTCGCGGGATTGGCCGTACCGGCCAATCATTTGAGCCGGGCACCTCAGGGCGTGCAGGACACGATCCGCTCCGCCTGATCCGCCGTCCCCAGCGCGATGCGCGAGACCGACAGTTCCAGCGCGGTGTCGGTTTCGATCGACCACGGGCGGTCGAGCCGGCGCAGGTCCGCGCCCGCGTCGGCGAAGCATTTCAGGGGGATGCCGACGCGCGTCCACTGCCCGGGCGTCAGCGCCGCCAGGGTCGCGCGCAGCGGCAGGCGGGCGCCGCAATCCTGGCCGCAACCAACGCCGATCCAGATGTCGCCGGCCGGGAGGGCATCGATTTTCAACGTGGTCAGCAGCAATACGTCGCCGTTGCTTTCGCGGGTGAGGTCGAGCGGTGTCTCGGCGACGACGGCCGCGCGGCCCCAGGTGCCGCCCGACCAGACGAAGCGGCGCGCGTCTTCCTGGATTTGATGATCCTCGCTGCGCACGCGCAGGCTGCCGTCTTCCGTCGCGGCGGGCATCGCATCCAGCTTGTGTGAGCGCCCGTTGGTCGTCTCCAACTGCATCTTCAATCCAGACTGCGGCTTGCCGCGCGCGTAGTAGACGCCGCTCGATGCCTGCGCGGCGGTGACGCCCGATGTTTCCGGCAATCGCGGCAGATCGCCATCGTCGCCATAACGAAGCCCGTAGCCGAAGGCGAACTGCGGCCGATAACCACGCTGGCCGACATTGTTGCGGTACTGCGCGGCGGTACGCGGCCAGGAGAAGCTCAGTTTTCCGACGAAGTCGTACTGCACGCCGCCATCGGGCTTGCGCAGCAGCACGTCGGCGATGCCACCGCCTTCCGTTCCCGGCAGCCAGGCGGCGATGAAGGCGTCGGCGGCATTGATCTCGCGATTCACCCAGAGCGGTCTTCCGCTGAGGAACACCGCCACGACCGGGACGCCTTCGCCTTTCAGCCGCTTGATCAGCTGCAGGTCGGCGTCGTTACCGGGCTTGTACAGCAGGGTGGCGAGATCGCCGCGAAATTCGGCGTACGGGTCTTCACCGAACACGACGATGGCGACATCGGGTTTGTGCGCGTAGCGGCCATCGATGGACAGCGTCGCGCTGCCGCCCGTGGCCCGCACCTGCTGCGCGATGCCTTCGAAGATCGTGTCGGCGTTCGGATAGTCGGCGCGCTGGGTGCCGGTGCCTTGCCAGTTCAAGGTCCAGCCACCGGCTTGTTTGCCGATGTCGTCGGCACCGTCGCCGGCTACAAGGACCTGCTGTTTCGGATGCAGCGGCAGCAGGCCGCCCTGATTCTTCAGCAGCACCAGCGATTCGCGCACCGCCTGCCGCGCCACCGCGCGATGCTCGGGCGCGCCGAGCAATTCGAATCGACCGCCAAGCGGACGTCGCGAGGGCTTGCCCGCCTCGAACAGTCCGAGACGGAACTTCACCCGCAGGATGCGGCGCACGGCATCGTCGAGCCGCTGCGGCGGAATTTCGCCCGATTTCGCCGCCGCCAGCGTGCTGTCATACAGCCCTTTCCAGCTATCCGGCGCCATCGCCATGTCGAGGCCGGCATTGAACGCGGCCGGACAACGCAGCCTGTCGCAGCCCTGCACCTGCGCATGGGCGTTCCAATCGCTGACCACGAAGCCACCGAACTGCATGCGTCCTTTCAGCACATCGGTCAGCAGCGGCCGGTGACCCGACATATGCATGCCGTTGACGCTGTTGAATGAGGCCATCACCGTCTGCGCACCGGCGGCGATCGCCGGCGGATAGCCTGCGGCATGCACGCGCATCAGTTCGGTTTCGCTGACGCGCGTGTCGCCTTGATCGCGACCATCGACGGTGCCACCGTCACCGAGGAAATGCTTGACCGACGCGATCACATGCGTGCCGTCTAGGAATTGCGGCGTGCCGACCTTGCCCTGCAAGCCCTCGACCATCTTGCCGGCGAAACTCGCCACGACATCCGGCGATTCCGAATAACCTTCGTAGCTGCGTCCCCAACGATCGTCCTGCGGCACCGCCACCGTCGGCGCAAACGCCCACTCCATGCCGGTGACGCGGGTTTCCACCGCAGTCACTTCGCCGATGCGGCGCACCAGTTCCGGATCGCGCGTCGCGCCCAATCCGATGTTGTGCGGAAACACGGTCGCACCGACGACATTGCTGTGCCCGTGCACGGAATCGATGCCGAACAGCACCGGTATCGCATGGCCGCCGTCGCGCGTGTCCATCGAGGCTTCGTAGAAGGCGTCGGCCAGCGCTAGCCATTCCGCCGGTGGCGCGTTGTATTTGCCGCCGGGATCGGAGCTGCCGCCGGCCAGGATCGCGCCGAGGCGATACTTGCGCACGTCCTCCGGCGTGAGGCTGGCGATGTCGCCCTGGATCAGCTGACCCACCTTTTCCTCGACGGTCATCGCTTTCAGCAGCGTATCGACGCGTGCTTCCAGCGCCGCGTCGTGCGGAAACGGCCAGACCGGCGCGGGCCAGCGCTGCGGATGAAACGTGTCCGGATGAAACGTGACCGCGGGTGCGCTGCCGCCCGATGCGTCCCCGGCGCCGCTCGTTGCTCCGACCGCCACGAGCAGTGCCAGCGCGACCAGTGCCGGTCGCATCAGAAATACAGGCCGAAGTTGACGCCGTACGTGCGCGGAGGCAGGTATTGCGACACCCACAGGAACGGACCGGCGCCATTGCCGGACGGATCGAAACGACCGGCCGACGTGCGTGTCTTCTCGTCGGTGATGTTCTGCATGTACAGCCCCGCCCACCAGCGCTTGCCCGGCTCCTCGTAGCGCAGCGAGAAATCGCCGCGGCCGTAGGACTTCTGCTGATCCTCTCGACCGAGGTTGAACACGCTCAACCAGGTTTCGGTTTCATAGTGGCCAGTCAGACGCGGCGTGAGCGTGCCGCCGTTGCCTAGATGGAAATCGTGTTCCCAGATCAGCGTCATCGCGAAGTCCGGCGCATGCGGCAACTCGTTGCCGGACACGTTCATGCAACGCTGGATGCCCGACTCGGGCGCGCAGGTCGGCAAGCCCTGGTAATCGTTGCTGCCGGCGTAGAGCAGCGTGCCGAGGTCCTTCTTCGGAATGCCCGAGACGGTCAGGTGCACGCGATCGTTCTCGCCGAGCAGCGCGGACAACTCACTTTCGTAACCCCACACCTTGGTGCTGCCCTGCACATTGGAGAAGCCCAGGCCGCGATTGCCGTCGGGGAAGGTGATCGGCGCGGAGAGCTGGAAGTTCTTGAAGTCCATGTAGTAGATGGCGCTGTTCCAGGTCAGGCGTCCTTCCAGGAAACTGAACTTGCCGCCGATCTCGTAGTTGGTCAGCTCTTCGTGCTTGTAGGTCGCGCCGCCGTCCTGCAGGCCGCCGGACTTGTAGCCGGTGGAGATGCTGGCGTAGAGCAGTCCGTTCTCGCCGACGTCGAAATCGCTGCGCGCCAGCCATGTCACCTGGCTGTGGCTGTATTCGCCATCGTTGACGGTGGAGACGTTGAATCCGTTCTCGGGACTCGGATACGTGCCCGGAGAAATCGGCACCTGCGGCACGTTCGGGTTGTACGCCCAACCCCAGCCACGGCCGCCGACGTTCTTCTTCTTGTCGTCGGTGTAGCGCGCGCCGGCGGTCAGACGCCAGTTCTCGTTGACGTTCCAGGTGGCCTGGCCGAACGCGGCGTAGGAATCCACCGTTTCCTTCGGCTGGATGAACGAGCCTTGCCAGGCGACCGTGCCTTCCTGGGTACCGTTGAAGATCGGGATGTCGAACCGGATCGAATTCTTCTCGGCCGCGTAGTACAGGCCCACGATCCAGTCGATGGTCTGCTCGCCGGTCGAGGATAGATTGAACTCGTGGCTGGTGCTCTTGTATTCGGAATCGTTGGTGCGGTCTTCCTGGAACTGCGCGGGGCCGCAGGCGAAACAGGTCGGCACCAGCACGCCGCTGTCCTGATCGTAGGTGGAACGGCCGTCGAACTTGCCGAAGCCGGCGATGTAGGACAGCCGCAAGCCATCGTTGATGTCCCAGTCCATGCGGCTGCGCAGCGCGTAGGAATCGCGCACGATGTACGGCGCGGTGTCGATCAGCGCCGACCAGAAATCCTGCCCGGCGCGCGGGCGCTGCATCAGATTCATGCTCGGCGTGCCGCGATCGCGGAAATATTCCAGCGCCAGGTTCCAGCTGAAGGCATCGTTGGGCTGCCACAGCGCACTCACACGCGCGGCCGATTGGTCCTGGGCGCTGTACTTGTCGCCGTCGGTGACGTACTGGTTCGGGTTGATCGGCCGGAACGTGGCGGGATCGCCGCCAGCTGCCGCGTAGGCGGCGCGCTGCGCATCGACCGACGGGAGTTGGCCGACCGGGTCCTGATAATCGACATAGCCATCGTGCTGTTCCTGCGCGACCGCGACGCGCATCGCGAAGGTGTCGCTGATCGGCAGATTGACCACCGCGCGCGAGCCGATCGCGTTGTAGTTGCCGACGCTGAGCTGGACATTGCCGAAATAGCTGCCGATCTCCGGCTTCGCGGTGCGGAAGTTGACCGCGCCGACCGTGGAATTCCGGCCCCACAACGTGCCCTGCGGGCCGCGCAGCACTTCCGCGGCTTCCACGTCCAGCAGCAGGCCGGCGGCCGCCTCGGCGCGCGGCGAGTACACGCCGTCGACGAAGATCGCCACTTCCGGATCGGCGTATTCGGTCTTGGCCTGATCGTTGCCGATGCCGCGCAAGGTCATGGTGACCACGTCGTGGTCGCCCTGCCGCGTGGCCTGCATGCTCGGCACCAGCTTGGTGATGTCCTGCACGGTCATCACCCGCTCCTTCTCGAGCGTCTCGGCATCGAGCGCGCTGATCGCAACCGGCGTCTTCTGCAGCGGTGTCTCGCGCTTGGTGCCGGTGACGATGACGGTGTCGAGTGTCTTCGCCGTGCCTGCTTGCGGCACGGTTTCCTGCGGCGCGGCGGCCGCGGGTGTCTGCGGTTGCGCGGGATCCGCGGCCTGCGCCTGACCGACGGGTGCAGCCAAGGCATCACTTGAAACGAGCGCGACGAGAATCGCGCCATACAGCGCGTGCGAGCGGTACGCCATGTCCCTCTTCCCTCCAGTTCGGACGCTCCCGTCTTCCGGCTCTTTTTCGACAGTACTCTGCCGCCGTCCGGTGTGGAGCGGAGCGAGTGATACGGCAGAATGGCAGCGCTGTCAATTGCGAAATGACAGCGCTGCCAATTTATGCCGACAAGCGTCACATTGGCGCTCCGGGGGGGCTGCGTGGATGCCGCGCTGCAACAACGAATTCGCGCGGCGTTTCGTGTCGTTACAGGTGCCGGCGTGATCGCATTCGCCCACGGTCCAGGCAGCAGCCGGCATCGCCACGTGCGATAACATGACTCGCCACCACCTGCCCCACGGAAACGCATTGATGCGCGCCAGAATCGAAGATGTCGCCCAGGCCGCCGGCGTCTCCATGAAAACCGTCTCGCGCGTCTTCAACCACGAACCGAACGTGCGCGAGAAGACTCGACTGAAGGTCGAGGCGGCGGCCCAGGCACTGAACTACCGCCCGAATCCGTCGGCGCGCAGCCTGGCGGGAAATCGTTCCTATCTGATCTCGCTGGTGTACGACGATCCGGCCGCGGCGTCGAGCTACGTCATGGAGATCATCGTCGGCATGCTCGCCGCCTGCGAGCGCCAGCGTTACAGCGCGATGCTGCGTCCGCTGGAATATTCCAATGCCGACCACATCCGCGCGGTGGAGGAATCGATCGCGCAATACCGTCCGGACGGCCTGATCCTGGTGCCGCCGTTCGCCGACGACGTCAAGCTGCTGCATCGTCTCGACGCGCTCGGCGTGCGCTACGCCACGATCTCCGCGAAGGCCAAGCTCGGCCACGCGCGCATCGGCACGATCCTCGACGAGCGCAAGGCGGCGGCGGACATGATCGCGCACGCGGTCGAGCTCGGTCACCGCCGCATCGCCCACATCGCCGGCCCGCCGCCGCATGGCGGACGTGCCTGGCGGCTGGCCGGTTATCGCGACGGCCTGCGCCGTGCGGGCATCCCCTACGATCCCAAGCTCGTCGTCGATGGTGGTTTCACCTTTGAAGACGGCGTCGCCGGTGCGAAGCAGCTGCTTGATCTCAAGCATCCGCCCACCGCGATCTTCGCCGCCAACGACGACAGCGCCTGCGGCGTCATGCACGAGGCGTTCGAACGCGGCATGCGCATTCCGCAAGACCTGTCGGTGTTCGGTTTCGACGACACGCCGGCCTCGCGCCAGATCTGGCCGAGCCTGACGACGGTGCGGCAGCCATGCCGCGAGATGGGCCACATCGCCGCGGAGCAGTTGCTCGCCGCGATCCGCGATCCGCAGGCGGGCGCGCTCGTGCGCGTGCCTTACGAGCTGAAGATCCGGCAGTCGGGCGGACCCGCGCCGGTCTCGGCGAAGCGGCGCTGAGCAACGCCGCCGCGCACGCCGCACGCCTCGGCCAAACTTCCATGCCCGCCACGACGAACAGGCTCCCGGTCGGCTTCTGGCAGATCTGGAACATGTGCTTCGGCTTCATGGGGCTGCAGTTCGGCCTCGCGCTGCAGAACGCGAACGTCAGCCGCATCTTCCAGACACTCGGCGCCAGCATCGATGACATTCCCGCGTTGTGGATCGCCGCGCCGCTGACCGGGCTGCTCGTGCAGCCGATCATCGGCTATTACTCCGATCGCACGTGGGGACGCCTCGGCCGGCGCCGGCCGTATTTCCTCGTCGGCGCGATCATCGCCGCGCTGGCGCTGATCGCGATGCCGAATTCGCCGACGCTGTGGAGCGCGGCATTGCTGTTGTGGATTCTCGACGCCGCGATCAACGTCTCGATGGGGCCGCTGCGTTCGTTCGTCGGCGATCAGCTGCCGTCATCGCAGCGGCCGGCTGGTTACGCGATGCAGACCTTGTTCATCGCGGCGGGCGCCGTCGTCGCCAGCCTGCTGCCCTGGTTGCTCGCGCGATTCGGGATCAGCAACCTTGCCGTCGCCGGAGAGATTCCAGATACGGTGAAGCTTGCGTTCTATCTCGGCGCCGCGGTCTTGTTCGGCACGCTCGGCTGGACGGTGCTGTCCACGCGCGAGTATCCACCTGACGCACTCGCCGCATTCGAGGATCCGAAACCAGCCGCACCCGCGCCATCGTTGCCGGCACGCGTGCGGTTCACCGGTGTGTGTTGGTGCGCGACCGGATTGGCGGCCTCGATCGCCATCCATCTGACGCGGGCCGATGCGCGACTGCACCTCCTCGCCGCCGGTCTGTTCGCCTACGGCGTGATCCAGCTGATCGCCGGCTACAGCCGCGCGCGCAATCCGCTCACCGCGATCATCGCCGATCTGCTGACGATGCCCGCGACCATGCGCCAGCTCGTGCCGGTGCAGTGTTTTTCCTGGTTCGCGCTGTTCGCGATGTGGATCTACACGACGGCGGCGGTGACCAGCGTGCATTTCGCCACCGAGGACACGCGCTCGGCGGCCTACAACGACGGCGCGAATTGGGCCGGCGTGCTGTTCGCCGCCTACAACGGTTTCGCCGTTCTTGCGGCGATGCTGATTCCGTGGATGACGCGCCGGCTCGGCCCGCGTCTGAGCCATTTGCTCAATCTCGTCCTGGGTGGCTGCGGTCTGCTGTCGTTCCTGCTGATCCGCGATCCGTATTGGCTGCTGCTGTCGATGGTCGGCGTCGGCTTCGCCTGGGCGTCGATCCTGTCCCTGCCCTACGCCCTGCTGTCCGACAGCGTGCCGGCGGAGAAGATGGGCGTGTACATGGGCATCTTCAATCTGTTCATCGTGATCCCGCAGCTGCTCGCCGCCAGCGTACTCGGTTTTCTGTTGAAGACCTTCTTCGGCAATGCGCCGATCTGCGCGCTGCTGATCGGTGGAGTCAGTCTGCTGTTGGCGGCGCTTTGCGTCCTGCGCGTCGGCAAGCCCGCGGAAAACGATGCAACGCGGTAGCGCGCGTCGGCAGGATCGGCTTCACGGCTTGGCGGCTTGCTTGCGATAAACGATGAAGATCAACAGATCCTCGCTCCCCAACTGCTTCAACGCATGGCTGTCGCCCTTGCGGGTGAGGATGGCGTCGCCGGGACTAACCTCGCGTGTCTTGCCTTGCAACGTCAGCTCGCCCTTGCCGGAGAGAATGTAGTAGATCTCGTCCTTGTCGTTGGTGTGCGCGCCGATCGTGGCGCCCGGATGCAGCGCGCGCTTGCGGAAGATCAGGTCGAAGCCTTCGGCCTGCTCGAAGAAAGGGTATGCCGTGGTCTTGCCGAGCCCTTCGTGCGGCCCCGGTTGCTCGATGGCGATATCGCGCTCGTTCTGTACGTAGGAATCTTTGCGCATCGGCTCGGCCGTCGATTGCGCGAGCGCATCCGCGGCGAAGAGCAGCATCACGAACAACGAGAGCAGCAGCAGGAGCAGCCGCCATTTCTGATCGATGTGCGTCGTTTCGTCCATCGTCATGCCCTTGCGCGTCATCCCCTCATGGATCATCACTTCGCGGAGCCGTCAGCGCGCCAGCCAGCCTCCGTCGACGGCCAGCACCGCGCCATGCACATAATCGGACGCTGCGCTCGCCAGGAAGACCGCGGCGCCGCCCAGATCGGCCGGGTTTCCCCAGCGGCCATCCGGAATGCGTTCGAGGATCGCCTTGTTGCGCGCTTCATCGTTGCGCAGCGCCTCGGTGTTGTTGGTCGCGAAATAGCCCGGCGCAATCGCATTGACATTGATGCCCTTGGCGGCCCATTCGTTGGCCAGCAGGCGCGTGATACCGAGCAGGCCCGACTTGCTGGCGGTGTACGACGCCACGCGGATGCCGCCCTGGAACGACAGCATCGAGACGATGTTGACGATCTTGCCGCCGCGCCGGTCCGCCACCCACGTGCGCGCCACCGCCTGCGAGAGGAAGAAGGCGCTCTTCAGGTTGACGTTCATCACCGCGTCCCAGTCTTGCTCGCTGAAATCGAGCGCGTCGCTGCGGCGAATGGTGCCGGCGTTGTTGACCAGGATGTCGATGCCGCCAAACGCATCGCGTGCTTTCGCCACGATGTCGGCGCTGTTCGCGCCATCGCCAAGATCCGCTTCGATCCAGGCGAAGCGGCGTCCGAGCGCGAGCACTTGTGCTTCGGTCTCGGCCGGCGCGCTGCGCCCGACCGCGCCGATGTCGGCGCCGGCCTGGGCGAGCGCGAGCGCGATGGCCTGGCCCAGACCAGTGTTGGCGCCGGTCACCAGCGCCGCCTTGCCGCCGAGATCGAACGGGTGCGTCATGCGTTTGCTCCTGACGGGGCCGGTGTCATTGCAGCTGGCAGATGTCGAGCTGATGCATGTCGGTGTAGTCGAGATTCTCGCCACCCATCGCCCAGATGAAGCCGTAGCTGCTGGTGCCCGAGCCCATGTGGATCGACCACGGCGGCGACAGCACGGCCTCCTCGTTGCCGATGACCAGATGACGCATGTCGGCCGGATCGCCCATGAAATGCATCACGCGCTGGTTTTCGTCGAGACCGAAATAGAAGTAGACCTCGGAGCGGCGATCGTGCAGATGCGGCGGCATCGTATTCCAGACGCTTCCGGGCTTGAGCAATGTCACGCCGAGCAGCAGTTGGCAGGATTTGCAGGTGGCCGGAACGACGTACTGATAGATGGTGCGTTCGTTGGATGTTTCCAGCGCGCCGCGTTCCAGCGGTACCGCCTGGTCGATCGAAAGATGCTTGGTCTCGTGACGCGCGTGCGCGGGCGTGGAGAACAGGTAGTACTTGGCCGGCGCCGCCGCGTCGATCGATTCGAAGCGCACATCGGCGCTGCCCATCGCGACATACAAACCGTCGCGTGGCTTGAGCACGTAGGCGGTGCCATCGACGGTGACGCGCCCGTCGCCATCGCCGACGTTGACCACGGCCAGCTCGCGCCGCTCCAGGAACGGTTTGCCCGCCGCCGATGCCGGCTCGGTCTGCGCGGGCAGCGACAGCGCGGCCTTCACCGGCGCCGCGCCGCCGACCACGATGCGTTCGTAGTGGGTGTAGTTGAGGCGGATCTCGTCGGCGGCGAACAGTTCGCGCACCAGGTAGCGATCGCGCAGCTGTTCGTTGGTGGCGCCGGCCAGCGAGTCGGGATGGGTGGCGTGATAGGTCTTGCGGTACATGCACGGGGCTCCGGTCGCGCGGGGTCGATGGTAGGCATCCATCGCCGGGGAGAAGGGTCGGGTCGATTCTAGCCCGACTGGTAACCGGTGTCATTTCGCATTGCAAACAGCCCGCTCGATGCGGCCGGGTGCCCTTCAGGGCGGTGGCTGACAGGAGTCGCGGATGACCAGGTGCGGATGCACGCTGTTGGCCGCCAGCAGCGAGGCCGAGACGGCATCGGGCTGCAGCAGCATCGAGGCGGCGATGCGGCCCATGTCGCGGATCGGCAGGCGCACCGAACTCAAGGCCGGCCACAGCCGCGAGGCCAGCGGGCTATCGTCGAACCCGATCACCGACAATTGCTGCGGGATGCTGATGCCGGCGCGTAGCGCGACCTTGTACACGCCGGCCGCCATCTCGTCGTTGCCGCAGAAGATCGCGGTGGGGCGGCGATTGCCGGCGAGCAGGCTCTCGGCGGCGGCGACACCGGATTCGAAGGTGTAGCCGGCCTCGATGATGCGCGACTCCGGCAAGCTGATACCGCCCTTGGCCAAGGCCTCGACGAAACCCGAGGTGCGCTCGTGCGCCGACCGGTAGGTGCGCGGGCCGGTGATCAGGGCGATGTCGCGGTGGCCCAGCGATTGCAGATAGTCGGCGGCTTCGGCGGCGCCCTGGCGGTCGTGCGTGACGACCATGCGCGAAGCCTCGTCCAGCGCCACCGCTGCAATGCGCGAATAGCGGCAGTCGATTCCCACCAGCATGTCCGCCAGCGCCTGGTCCTCGGACACGCGCGGCACCAGCATCACGCCGTACAGCTTCTGCTGCTGCACAAAGCGGCGCACGCCCTCGATGTAGCCGGGGCTGCGGCTGTCGCAGGGATGCACCACCAGTTCGAAGCCGGAATCGCGGATCGCATCCAGCGCGCCGTACTGCATGTTGACGATGTACTGCGCGGTCGGGTTGTCGTAGACCATGCCGATCAGGAACGACTTGCGGAACGCCAGGCCGCGCGCCATCGGATCGGGCACGTAGCCGACTTCCCGCATCAGCGTTTCGACCTTCTCGCGCGTGTCCTGCCGCACCAGCGGCGAGCGGTTGATGATGCGCGAAACCGTTTTCTTGGACACGCCCGCCAGCCGCGCGATGTCGTTGATCGTCGCCACCTTGTTGCCGATCGCGGCGGGCGTCGCGGCGATGGCCGGTGCCGGCGCGGATTCCTTTGATGTCTTGCGCGGTGGCATGGTGGCGGGATGTTCCTCCGTACAGCCGATTTTAGCCCGGCGGCTCGTTCCGGTGCCGCGCTTCAATCCAGCGCACGATAGCGGAAATCACGAAAGTGCACGCGCCAGCCGCCAGCGGCATAGATCGCCGGCTTCAATGCCAGGAAGCCACCCGCGACGTTGTGGTGGTAGCCGGAGACTTCCATCTGGACGCCGTACTTCCGCCAGGTCTCGCCGTCCTGGCCGTGGTGGAGGGTGACGATGTGGCGGTCGTTGGTCAGGCGCAGCCAGAGCCGGCCGCCCTTGCCTGCCGGCGGCCGTGCCGGCCGCTCCTCGCCATAGCGGTGCAGGACGAAGGCATCGCCCTTGCTGCCGAGCCCGGCATAGAGCCGGTCGTTGTAGAACAACAGGATGCCGCCGATCGCGCCGGGTTCGATCTCCAGCGCCACCTCGATCTGGTAGGCCTGGTCGGTGGCGATCACCGTGAGCGGCGAGGCATCGCGCGGCGACGCGCCCTTGCCTTGCACCGTCATCACGCCGCCGCCGAAGGACAGCCGCTTCATCTCGTCCGGCCCGGGATCGAAAAAGGCCCACTGCGGCCCGAGCCGACCGCCACGGAAATCGTCCGACAACGCCAGCCCATGCCGGCCGACCGACTCGCCCGCGGGTTTCTTCAATGGCTGCCCGAGGGTGCCGCCCTTGGCGACGAACCAGCCGTCGTCGGTCCATTCGATCGGTTCGAGCAAGGCCTGCCGGCCCAGCGTCCAGAAGCCGTGTTCATAGCCGTGATAGAGCATCCACCAACGGCCCTCGATGTCGTCACCCAGGTCCGCCTGGCGCTGATGCTCGATGCCGCGATTCCTCTGCGGTGTCGCGGCGATGGCCTGTGCAGTGGCGAAGACGAACATCGCCATCGACACGCGCGCGAACCACATCGGAAACGTTCGTTTCCCCGAACCCATCCCTACCCTCTCGCCAATCCGTTGCGACCGCTCACTTCAGCAACGCCGGCAACCACAACGACAGCTGCGGCACGAACGCCACCACCAGCAACACCGCCAGCGATGCCAGCCAGAACGGCCAAATCGTGCGCAAGCATTCGCCGATGCTGATCTTGCCGATCGCGGTGCCAACGAACAGCACCGAGCCCAGCGGCGGACTGATCAGGCTCAACCCGCCCTTGAGGATCAGGATCACGCCGAAATGGATCGGATCGATGCCGATCGCCTTCGCGAGCGGCAGGAAGATCGGCGTGCAGATGATGATCATCGGCGCCAGATCCATGAAGGTGCCGAGCACCAGCAGGATCAGGATCATCAGCAACAGCATCAGGTTCTTGTCGGTGGTGATGCCGGTCAGCAGCTCGACCGATGCGGCGGGCACCTGCAGATAGGCCAGCAGCCAGCCGAACGCGGCGGCGGATGCGATCACCAGCAGGATCATGCCGGTGGTGCGCCCGGCATGGCCGCAGGTGGCGACGAAGTCGCGCCACGACAGGCTGCGGTACACCAGCCCCGTGATCAACAGCGCATAGACCACGGCGATCGCCGCGCTTTCCACCGCGGTGAAGATGCCGGCGCGGATACCGACGAAGATGATCGCCACCAGCAGCAATCCCGGCAGCGCGGAGACGAAACGCCGCGCCACCGCCGCGAATCCCGGAAACACCTCCACGGCGTAACCGCGACGGCGCGCGATCAGCCATGTGGTGAACATCAGCACCACCGTCATCAGCAACGCCGGAATGACACCCGCGGCGAACAGATCAGCGATCGAGATGCTGCCTCCGGCCGAGGCCGAATACAGGATCAAGTTGTGCGAAGGCGGCACCAGCAATGCCACCAGTGCGGCGGTCATGGTGACGTTGACGGCGAAATCGCGATCGAACCCGCGCTTGACCATCTGCGGAATCATTGCTCCGCCCACTGCCGAGACATCGGCGATCGCGGAGCCCGATACGCCGCCGAAGAACAGCGACGACAACACGCTCACCTGCCCCAGACCGCCGCGCATGTGGCCGACCAGCGATGAGGCGAGCCCGATCAATCGTTCGGAAATGCCGCCACGCAACATGATCTCGCCGGCGAAGATGAAAAGCGGAATCGCCAGCAGCGACGCGGAAGCAGCACCAGTCGCGGTGAGCTGCGCCACCGCGATCGCGGGAAGATCGAGATACAGCAAGGTCGCCAGCGACGCGGCGAACAACGAGAACGCCACCGGCACGCCCAGTACCAGCAGGCCGAGGAACACAACGAACAGGATCGTGATCGCCATCGTCAATGTCCTTGCGCAGGTGCGTCGCCCGCGAACAGGCGATGCGATGCGAACACCGCGATCAAGACGCCGCCGATGCACAACGGCAGATAGAACGTGCCTTCCGGAATCCGCGCGCCGGCCATCGGCACCTCCCAGCTGTCGGCGGTCAGACGCGCGCCCCACCAGGCCAGCAGCGCGCCGGTAGCGGCGACGATCACGCGGCTGAGCGCATGCATCACACGGCCAATGCGCGGCGGTGCCGCTTGTCGCGCGATGAAGAATCCAAAATGCGATTCCGCGCGCACACCCACCGCCGCGCCGAACATCATCGCGGTGTTGAGCAGCAGCAGCGCCACCGGTTCGGTCCAGTCCGGTGAAGCGTTCAGGACATAACGCGCGAACACCTGCCAGGCCTGCACGGCGGCCATCGCCAGCAGCGCACCGCCGGCGATCCATGTCGCCAGCCGCGCCAGATGATCGAGCCAGCCGGGCGAGGCTTCTGGTGTAACAGCATCTTGCGGCGGATGTTCTGTCTCGTTCACCGACCCCTCCAGGCGATGTTCGTGTTGATTCACCGAGCTCAGGCAGTAGCGCGGATGTCTTCGTAGAGTTTCGCCAGCACCGGATCGCGCAGGTACTCGTGCGCGACGGCCTCGGTGGCGCGACGCATCGCCTCGCGATCGACTTCGTTGGCCTTTACCGAGGAAGCCAGCACCGCATCGCGCGCGGTCTTCTCGGCCTGATCCCACAAAGCGCGCATGTACGGCACCGACGCCGCCGCGGCTTCGCGCAGCAACTCGCGATCGAACGGCGTGAGCGCCTGCAGCGCCGCGCGCGACATCAGCAGCACGTCCGGCGTGTAGGCATGCCGCGATTCCGACCAGTAGTGGGCCACCTCGAAATGGCGGCTGGACTGGAAACTCTTGATGTTGTTTTCGGCGCCGTCGATCAGATGCGTCTGCAGCGCCGAGAAGATTTCGCCGAACGGCAACGGTGTCGCGTTGGCGCCGAGCGCGTGGATCAGGCGCACGAAGATCTCCGACACCGGCACGCGCAGCTTCAGTCCGCGCAGATCGGCGGGCTCGTGGATCGGACGCTTCGTGTTGTACAGGCTGCGCGACCCGGAATCGTAGAACGCCAGACCGACCAGATCGCGCCGCTCGAAGCCAGCCAATAGCGACGCGCCGAGGCGCCCGTCGAGCGCGCGCCGCAGATGCGGCGTGGAGTCGATCAGGAACGGCAGCGAGAGGATGCGCGTCGCCGGCACCGAATCGTTCATCGTCGCCAGATAGACACGCGTCATCGCCAGTGCATTGAAGCGCGCCAGATCGACCGTGACCGATTCGCGGCCGAGCTGACCTGAGTGATACACCAGCGTGTCGAGACGGCCGTCGGTGCGCTCGCGCAGATAACGGCCGATCCAGCGCACCGCCTCCACGGTCGGATAGCCGTCGACGTGCACGTCGGCCGCGCGCAGCAGGGTTTTGCCGGGCGCGGAGAACGCAGACGGCACGATGGCGCCCGCCAGCGAGCCGAGGCCCATCGCGATGAAGCGGCGACGCGCGATCACGCCGCGCTCCTCGCCCGCGCCGGCACCGCTTCGCAATGGATCGTGCCGATGCCGGGGAATTCGACGCGCGCGCGCTGTCCGGCGCGGATGTCGTGGATGCCGGTCGCGGCGCCTGTGGACACCAGTTGCCCCGCCTTCAACGGCAAACCGCGCCGAGCGCAACGCGCCAGGGCGAAACGCAGTGCCGCCAGCGTGCCGCCGCTGATCGAACTGGCGCGGCCGGTGCCAACCGAGCGGTCATCGATGAAGGTCTCGCACAACAGCGCATCCTCGGTCTGATCGCGCCAACCCGGAATGGTCGGGCCCAGCACCAGGCCGGCATTGTTGCCGAAGTCCGAGACCACCACCGCCGGTCCCCACACGTTGATCATGGCCATCGGACTGCCCGCCAGCTCGATGCCGATCATCAGCGCGTCGACCAGTTCGGCGGCCTCGTCCTCGCTCCACGTGGTCTTGTGCGCGGGCGCGTCGGCGCCCAGGCGGAACACGAACTCGGCTTCGACCGCGGCGAATCCGCCCTCGATCACTTCAAAGCGTGCCGGGGTGCCAGCGTCGAAAGTCTGGATCGCGTCGGCGAAGATCGGCCCGACCAGGCGCTCCTCGCCCATCCGCGCCAGCCATTCGTCCGGGATGCGACCCACCTTCCAGCCCGCCACCGTCGACGGCCACAGCTCGATCGCCGCGTCCTGGCTGGCGTAACCCGCGTCCATCGTCTGCGGACGGGCGCCCGGATAGATCGGCAGGGACTCGGCCCTGAGCCGCGCGCGCACCAGGCGCCGGGCGATCTCCCGGCTTTCGCCGTCATCCCCTGCCAAGACGATCCGATCCATCCCCACCCCGTCTCCCGTTCGCAAAATCCGCATGGGGCAGTTGTATAGGAAACCGGTGTCATTGACAATCTGCGGCGCACCGTAACGATGGCGGGTCGAACTCTGGAGGGAGGATGGACATGCTTGGGAAGTGGACAGGCCGTGCCTGGCCGGGGCTTGGCGCGGGCTGGCTGATCGGGTTGGCGCTCTACCTGCCCATGCCCGCCGCGATCGCGGCCAAGAAGGCCGCCGCCACCGCCGAAGGCGCTCTCGCTTTCCCGAGCGCGCAAGGCTGGGCCGCGCGTACACCCGGCGGACGTGGCGGCAAGTTGCTGCGCGTGACCACGCTGGCCACCGAAGGTCCCGGCTCCCTGTTGGAAGCATTGTCGACACCCGGACCACGCACGATCGTGTTCGAGGTCGGCGGCGTGATCGATCTGCAGCGCAAGACGGTGAAGATCACCGAACCCTACCTCACCATCGCCGGACAGACCGCGCCGCAACCGGGCATCACCTTGATCCGCGGCGGCATCGATATCGCCACGCACGACGTCGTCATCCGGCATCTGCGCGTGCGGCCCGGCAGCACCGGCCTCGGCAAGCTGGCGGGCGTGGATTTCGATGCCATCTCCACCGTCGCCGCGCGCGATGTGATCATCGACCACTGTTCACTGACCTGGGCCACCGACGAAAACCTCTCCGCCTCCGGCCCGCGCTTCGCGGCCGGCGCGAACGACAGCAAGAACTTCGCCGAAGCCACCTCGCACCGCATCACCTTCAGCAACAACCTCATCGCCGAAGGCCTGGCCCACTCCACGCACGGCAAGGGCGAGCATTCCAAGGGCACGCTGGTGCACGACCATGTGCACGGCATCCTCATCGTCGGCAATCTCTACGCGCACAACTACGAGCGCAATCCCCTGTTCAAGGGCGGCGTGCGCGGACAGGTGATCAACAACCTGATCTACGATCCCGGCCAGCGCGCGGTGCATTACAACCTGATCGCAGAGGAATGGATCGGTCACGCCTACGAACCCGGCGAGATGATCCTGCGCGGCAACGTGATGCGCGCCGGCCCGTCCACGGAGACATTGGCGTTCTTCATGATCGGGGGTTCCGGGGACATCGATTTGTATGCCGAGGACAACCTCGCGATCGATCGCATCGGCCAGGCCGTGCCGCAACAAGGCAGCTACACCACCACGCCGGTCAAGGTGAATGCACTCGGGAAAGCGCCGCCGCTGCCCTTCGGCGTGCAGCTGCTGCCTTCGGCACAGGTGCAGGACGCCGTGGTCGCCAACGCGGGCGCGCGCCCGTGGGATCGCGATGACGTGGACCGCCGCATCCTCGCCGACGTGATCGAAGGACGCGGCAAGATCATCGACAGTGAGGAAGAAGTCGGTGGTTATCCGAAGCAGAAGGAAACGAGGCAAGCGTTCGTCCCGGCGGACTGGAACCTCGACACGATGGAGCCGCTGAAACCGCTGCCGCGACGCGACCCGCTGCGCTGACCGGAGTGCGCGCGAGATGGACAGCGAGAACCGACGCCGCTTCCTGAAATCCTCCGCACTGCTCGGCGCCGGTTTATTGCTGCCGGCTTCGACGACGCAGGCAGCCATCACCGAATCCCTCGCGACCACGAGAAGCGGCCGCGTGCGCGGCTATCTCGATCGCGGTGTGCACGTGTTCAAAGGCATTCCCTATGGCACCGACACCGCCTCGCGGCGTTTCATGCCGGCGCTGCGGGAAACGCCATGGGACGGCATCCGTGATGCCACGCGGCATGGTGCCGCCTCGCCGCAGCTCAAGGCGGAGGAATCGATCAGCGAGGATTGCCTGTTCCTCAACGTCCGCACGCCGGGCCTGCGAGACGACGGCAAGCGACCGATTCTGTTCTACATCCACGGTGGCGGCTACAACAATGGATCGGGCAGCAGCCCGCTCTACGACGGTGTCAATCTGTGCCACCGCGGTGATGTAGTGGTGGTCACCATCAATCATCGCCTCAACGCTTTCGGTTACTTGTATCTGGCGCAGTTCGGTGAACCGGATTTCGCCTGGTCGGGCAACATCGGCCAGCTCGATCTCGTGCAGGCGTTGCAGTGGGTGCGTCAGCATGCGCGCGAGTTCGGCGGCGATGCCGGCAACGTCACCGTGTTCGGTCAATCCGGCGGCGGCGCCAAGATCGCCACGCTGATGGCGATGCCGGCCGCGCGCGGCCTGTTCCATCGCGCGATGACGATGAGCGGGCAGCAGGTCACCGCCGCCGGCCCGCGCGCCGCCACGCAGCGCGCGCAGCTTTTTCTGGATGCATTGAGGCTGGCGCCCAAGGATTTGGCCCAGATCCGCACCCTGCCCGTCGAACGCCTGCTCGAAGCGACACAGGTCCGCGACTTATCGCGCATCGAGGACACCTCGCTGTACTTCGGTCCCGTACTGGATGAACGTTCGCTGCCCCGGCATCCGTTCTGGCCCGATGCGCCACCGCAATCGGCCCACATCCCGCTGGTGATCGGCAACACCCGCGACGAGACTCGTGCGTTCCTCGGCAACGATCCGACCAATTTCGCACTGACCTGGGAACAACTGCCGGAGCGCCTGCGCACGCAGCAGTACGCGGATATCGATCCGGACGTGGTGATCGCCGAATACCGGCGCCTGTATCCCGGCTACACGCCTTCCGACGTGTTCTTCGCCGCGACCACGGCCGGCCGCTCCTGGCGCGGCGCGATCGAGGAAGCCGAAGCGCGTGCGAGACAGAACGCGCCGACATGGGTCTACCAACTCGACTGGGGCTCACCGCTCGAGGGCGGCAAGTTCGGCGCCATGCACATGCTCGATATTCCACTGGTGTTCGACAACATCCACCAACCGGGCTCTCGCACGGGCGACGGCGCCGACGCGCAGCGGCTCGCGGATTCGATGAGCGAAAGCCTGATCGCGCTCGCGCGCACCGGTAGCCCAAGCCACCTCGGCTTGCCGGCGTGGAAGCAATACTCGCTTGAGCGCCGCGAGACGATGCTGTTCGACGTGCGGCCTCGACTCGAAAACGATCCGCGCGGTGGCGAGCGCAAGCTCTACCAACGCGTTCCGTTCATTCAACGCGGCACTTTCTAGCGCTTCCCGCTCTCGGATTCATCACGGTTGCAACGATTGCTTCAGCGGCAGATCCGAAGCACGGAGCCCAGCCGCTACCGCCTCGGCCATGCGTCTTGCGCCTTCCGGCGAGAAATGGGTGTCGTCCTCGACGCCTTGTGGGTAATTAGGATTCTCGCCGGGTTTCACCCATAGATACAGCGACTTGGAATCTTCGTCGCCCGCCTCGCGCAGGATCGTTTCGCTGCTGGCCAGCAGATCGATCATCGCGACCTGCCGCTCCTTCGCGACCTCACGCACGATCCGCGGATATTCGCCATGACTCGGCTGCAACCTCCCGCCTTCGAACTTGCGTCGCGCCACCGGCGTGAGCAGGACCGGCGTCGCCTTGCGCGTGCGCACATCGTCAACGAAGCGTTCGAGGTTGCGTCGATAGTCGGCGGGCGGCGTGTAGCGATCCTTCTTCTGCACCGAGGCGTCGTTGTGCCCGAACTGGATGAACACGTAATCACCAGGGCGGATGTAATCGATCAACGCCTGCCAACGCCCCTCCTCGATGAAGGTGCGCGTGCTGCGGCCGTTACGGGCGCGATTGTCGACGACCACCTCGCCGGGCAGGAATTGCACGCCGATGAATTCACCCCAGCCGGTTTCCGGACGTTTGGTCTTGAGCTTCTCGGCGGCCGTCGAATCCCCGGCCAGGAACAGCGTGACCGGCTGTTTCGCGACGACAATCGCGGATGAAACCGCATCGCTGGCGACTGCCAGCAAAGGCGACAACGCCAGGCAAGCGATCGCGATCAGTTTTCTCATACGAGAGCACCTCTGAACTCACACGCACTGGCAACGCCTTTGCGGGCGCGAATTTTCCCGCGCCCGCAAGGCAATCCGATCTCCAGCACGAACTGCCGCAACTCAGAACTTATAGCGCACGCCCAGCATGTACTGGCGTCCGGTGTGCGTGTAGACGACCGGACGATCGGCGGCCGAGTCGATCCACTGATCATTCCACTCATCGGTGAGATTGGTTCCTTCCAGGCTGAGTTGCCACTGGTCGGTCAATTTCCAGGACAAGGAGGCATCGACCGTCGTCGTGCCCTTCGTGCCTTCCACATCGTTGTTCCCTGGTCCGACCGGCAGTGCGTTGGTGTTGTTGCGGCCCGGCGCGGTGGTCAGGTAGTCGTCGCGCACGGTGGTGGATACGCGCGCAGAGAGCTTCTCGCCTTCGTAGTAAAGCGTGGCGGCATAGGAATGCTTGGACAGTCCGAGCAGGTCCGTCTTGATCGTGGGCACACCGGTGGATGTGGTGTACTGGATTTTCGAATCGACATAGGTGTAGCTGAACTGCACACCCAGATTGGACCACAGACCCGGCAGGAACCTGAAAGGCTGCTGGTAGTTCAACTCCACGCCCTGCAACGGCCCGCCTTCGGTGTTGACCGGGTAGTTGTACTGGAACTCGTCGGTCGGCAACGCCGTGGTGCCCTCGAGCAACGCGGGGTCGAGGCCCGGAATGGTATTGAATACACGATTCTCGCGAGTGGTCTGTACGAAGCTATCGATGTCTTTGTAGAAAAGGCCGACCCCGAGCAGGGCGCCCTCGTCGAAGTACCACTCGAAACCCAGATCGTAGGTGGTGGCACGGAACGGATCCAGGAACGGATTGCCGGCGGTGATGGTGCGATTGCCGCCACTGACGTTGACGGTAACGCCGGAACCGATGTTGCCCAGACCCGGGCGCGCCATTACCTTCGCCGCGGCGAAACGGATCAGGAAATCGGGGGTGATTTCGGCCACCAGGTTCAGCGAAGGCAGCGTATCGCTGTAGTCGCGCCGGACCGACACAGGCACCAACGCACTGCCCACGACGCCGACACCGTCGGAAATCTGTTCGGTCTTGACGTGACGCACGCCGATGTTGCCCGACAGCGGGATGGAGCCAAGGTCTAGCGAGAAGTCGCCTTGCAGATAAAAACCACGGTTCTTCTCGGTGACCTTGCGGTTGTTTCCGGCCACACCGGAAATCCGATCGGACACAGCGAACAGACCACTGTTGCTGTAGAGGTTGAGCAGGCGGTTGTAGGCATCGATATCCGGCACCACCCAGCGTGACGGATTGCCGCTGACATTGATGCCCGCCAGTTCGACCTGCTTGTTCAGCTCGTCGCGCTGTTCCTGGGTCAAGGTGGGGACTGCCGTCTCGCTGGCACGCCGCCACTCGCGGCTGCTGAACTGATATTCCTTCGCCTGCACGCCGCCCTTCAGCGTGAAATAGGGAGACACAGTCCAGGCGAAGTCCAATTGCCCCGTATCGAACGTATTCTTGATCCACTGCGGCCGCAGGCGAATCTCGGCCAGCGCCCATCCGTTGGGATCGTTGACGTCGACGCTGCCGTAATTGAACGAAGGCAACCGGCTGTCGCCACGATAGTCGTAGGTGTAGCCCTGTGCGTTGAGCTTGTCCATGATCACGGTGGTCTGGATCGGATTGTCGTGCTCCGATTCGGAATGTCCGACCAGGCCGCTGATCTTGAAGTCGTCGCTGAACCTGTGTTCGCCCAGCAGATTGATCTGCTGGAATTCGGTGGACAGCTCGTCATAACGCGACTCCGAGCGGATGTCGACGTTGTCGAACACGCCGTAGACCAGGTTGCCGTGGCCATCCACTTCACCGTCGCGCACGATCGTCGCGGGTTTGCCGGAGCCGGAACGGCTGAACGACACCGCCTCGATGTAGTCCTCCGTCCGGGTCGCATCGAACTTGGCGTACATCATGTCCAGCGTGAACAAGGTGTTGTCGCCCGGCTTGAACTGCAGCGACGAAGTCACGCCCAAGCGCTGCTGGTCGTGCCGCATCACACCGTAGCGCGGAATGCGCGGATGGAAAACGTCGTTCGCGAGCGCGGGCGTGTACGGTGAGGCGGGATCGAAGCCGCCGTTGGCCGTCGACGGATCCCAGCGGACGGTGCTCGATCCTTCCTCGATCAGTTTGCGGTCGGTGTATGCCACCGACAGCAGCGCTCCGAATCGACCGTCCGCCCACGTATTGCTGATCAATGCCGACATCCGCGAACTGCCGTTGTCCGACAGGTCGTTGTAACCCGCCAGCGCGCTGGCGCTGAAGGTGAATCCACCGTAGTCGAATGGACGGGCGGTGCGCAGATCGACGGTCGCGCCCAACGAACCTTCCTCGATTTCCGCAGAAGGCGTCTTGCGCACGATCAATTGACTGAACAGCTCCGACGCGAAGGCGTTGAAGTCGAATCCACGACCGCGATTCGCGCCACCCGAACTGTCGGTGCCGCCCGTGGTGGTCAAGGCTTCAAGGCCGTTGAGGCGCACGCGGGTGAAATCCGCGCCGAGGCCACGCACCGAGATGTTGCGACCCTCGCCCGCATCACGCGCAATGGTCACACCGGGCACGCGCTGCAACGATTCGGCCAGATTCAGATCAGGAAACTTGCCGATGTCCTCAGCCACGATGGCATCGACCATACCCTTCTCGCCGCGCTTGATGTCCAGCGCTTTTTCCAGGCTGGCGCGGTAGGTGGCCGTCGCCACCACGGTCTGCATGTCCTGGATGTCTTCCTGCCCGGAGGCGGCCGGCTGCTGCGCGGCCGGTGCCGCCTGAGTCGCCGCATCGCCCCCGTCCTGTGTCGTGGCCCCCGCGGCGGACTCGGCCGCCTGTTGCGCGAGCGCCGCTACCGGCTGCATCTGCAGCGCCAGCCCGATGGCCAGCGTAAGCATGGTAACCGGTGTCTTTTTTCTCTCGAAAACCGTCTGCATTGATCCCCTCCCAAGAAATCAGCCCGCTCTCGCGGCGGTCTTGACTGGCCAGTCTTGCTTGCTATGGTGTCCGGGTACGGCAAAAATGACACCGCTGGTCAAAACCTATCAGAAGGTTTCGATCTAGGCATGCTGCGGTGCGGGATGGCAAGCGGGACCAGTCGGGGACGAGAGAGGGCGGACATGCCGAAAAGCATCCTATGTTTTGGCGAATTGCTGTTGCGCCTGGGCGCTCCCGGCCGCGAACGGCTGCTGCAGACGCCGCACCTGGAGGTCCACGTCGGCGGCGCCGAAGCCAATGTCGCCGTCGCGCTGGCCAGGCTCGGCCATGCCGCGGCGGTCGTCAGCGTCGTCTCCGACAACCCGCTCGGCGCGGCGGTCGTGGGGGAACTGCGCCGTCATGGCGTGGACACGTCACGGGTGCGCACGGGAGCGGGCCGGCAAGGACTGTACTTCCTCGCGACGGGCGCGCTGCAACGGCCGAGCGAGGTGCTGTACGACCGCGCCCACTCCGCCTTCGCGCTCGCTCCGGCGGAAAGTTACGACTGGCCGAGCTTGCTGACCAGCGTCGATGCCCTGCACGTCTCCGGCGTGACGCCCGCGCTCGGCAGCGCCTGCGCCGACGCGACCCTGTCCGCCGCGCGCGCGGCGCGGAAACTGGGCCTGCACGTTTCCTTCGACGGCAATTTCCGCCAGAAACTGTGGGCGGAACGGCGCGAGCAGGCGCCCGCGGTGCTGCGCGCGATCATCGCCGAAGCCGACATCGCGCTCGCCGATCATCGCGATATCGCGATCGCGCTCGAACTGACGCCGAACGGAAAAGCAGCAACCGAAGTCTTCGTCGACGCCGCGCGTGCCGCCTTCGATGCCTTCCCGCACCTGCGAAGACTCGCCACGACGCTGCGCACCCAGCACAGCGTCGATCACCATTCGCTGACCGCGTTGATGGCCACCCGCGACGGCGCTCTGCTCACCGCGCCGGCGTACTCGCTGTCGGCCATCGTCGACCGCATCGGTGCCGGCGACGCGTTCGCGGCCGGCGTGCTGCATGGCCTGTACACGGACATGTCCGATCAGGCCGCGTTGCATTTCGGACTGGCATCGGCCTGCCTCAAGCATTCGCAGCCCGGCGATTTCAGTCTGTCCGATAAAGCCGAGATCGCGGCGGTAGTGGCGGAACGCGGGTTCGACGTGCGGCGCTGATTCGCGCCGGCGGAAGCGTCCCGCACCATGAAAACCGAGCCGCCGCTCGCAACCGACTGAAAGGCAAGGCTCTCGACTCGGCCCGCCCGATCCGAACGTGACGGCAGTCGAGCTTTCCCGAATTGCCAGTGCAACAGACCGTCCGGACGGTTGAGAACCGACCGTCTGGACGGTATTGTTCCGCCATGACACCTCCCGCCGACAACTCGCAAGACGCCCTGCTCGACGCCGCCGTCGCCGTCGTCGCCCGCCAGGGCATCGCCAATCTCACCCTCGACGCGGTCGCCGCCGAAGCCGGCCTGAGCAAGGGCGGCCTGCTGCATCACTTCCCGAGCAAGGACCGCCTGGTCGAAGCCCTGGTCCGTCGCAACGCGGAGAATTCGCGCCGCTATTACGACGAAGCCTACGAGCGCACGCCGGAAGGTCCCGGACGCATGGTGCGAGCGATGCTCGATCACTGTCTGTCCGACCTGGATAGCTGGAGCGAGGAACTGCAGCGCAATTCCTCAGTCTGCTTCGCCGCGCTCGCGCAGAATCCGAGCCTGATCGAACCCATGCGCGCGGTCTACAGCGATCTGCAACGACGCGTCGCCGATGACGGCCTGCCACCAGGCGTCGGCGAAGCAGCGGCAGCGGCCATCGACGGATTGTGGCTGTACTGGGTGCTCGGACTGGTCCCGGTGAACGAATCACTGCTGGTCCGTGTGCGCACGGCGCTGGAACAGATGCTCGCGAGCACGGTGCCCGATTTCCCGGCACGAGCCGCGCAGGAAAAGCCAGCCGCGCCACGCAAGGCCGCGAAGAAGTCCTCGGACAAACGCTCGTCCCCCAAGAAAACCCGTCACTGACCAACGCCCTTGAGGTCACTGTCCATGAATCGTCGTCTCGCATCCCTCTGGCTGCTCGTGGTCGTCATCGCCGTCGGCCTCGGGCTCGGCGTATGGAAATTCGTCTCGCTGCGCGCGGCCGAAGCCGCCGCGGCCAACCAGCCCGAACCGGTCGAATCGGTCACCACCGCTGTCGCGAAGCAGCATCCGTATCGCCAGAACGTCACCTCGATCGGTACGGTCATCGCGCTGCGCTCGGTGACATTGCGCAACGAAGTCGCCGGCACGGTACGCAGGACCGCGCTCACACCCGGCCGGATCGTCGAGGCCGGGACGGTGCTGGTCGCGCTCGACGTCGCCGTCGAGGAAGCCGAACTGAAGGCACTGCGCGCCCAGGCGGCGCTGGCGCAGAGCCGGCTCGAACGCGTGCAGCGCATGAACCAACAGCGCGCCATCTCCGACATGGAATACGATCAGGCACGCGCCGAACGCGACGTGGCGGTGGCGCAGATCGCCCGCACCGAAGCCGTGATCGCGCGCAAGACCATCCGCGCGCCGTTTCGCGTGCGCGTGGGCATCGCCGATGTGCATCCGGGGCAGTTCCTGGACGAAGGCACGCAGCTGACGACGCTGCAAGGCGTCGATGACGCCGCGCACGTGGATTTCACGGTCGCGCAGCAGATCGCAGCCGGATTGCGTCCGGGCACCAGCGTCGACATCGTCGCCGGTGACGCGCCCGCGCTCACCGCCGAGATCATCGCGATCGACTCGCGCGTGGATCCGTCCACACGCAACGCCACCGTGCGCGCCCGCGTCGAACACGCCAACGGTGTGCTCGCGCCCGGCGCTTCCGTGCGCGTGCGGATCGCCTTCGGCGAATCGCGCGATGCCGTCGCTGTTCCGGTGAGCGCGTTGCGCAAGGGGCCGTCCGGCGATCACGTCTTCGTCCTGGCGGCCGACAAGCAAGGCAAGACGCGCGCGCAGCTACGGCCCGTGCAGGTGGGCGCGACGCGCGCGCACGAGGTGGTGATCGACAAGGGGCTCGCCGCCGGCGAGCGGGTCGCCGCCTCGGGTGCCTTCAAATTGCAGGACGCGATGCTCGTCGCCGTGATGGACGCGCCCAAGAACACGCAAGCCCAGACCGGCACCCGCTGACCTTCAACGCTTCGCACGACCAGGCGTCGTGAAGAGAGTCCGACATGCGCGCGTTCACCGATATCTTCATCAAGCACCCCGTCCTCGCCGTGGTCGTCAACCTGGTGCTGGTCCTGGCCGGCTGGCGCGCGCTCGGCGCGCTGCCGCTGCAGCAGTACCCGCAGATCGAAAGTTCATCGGTGGTGATCACCACCACCTACTACGGCGCCAGCGCGGAAACGGTGCGCGGCTTCCTGACCACGCCGATCGAGCGCGCGGTTTCGGCGATCGGTGGCGTCGACAACGTCGAATCGACCAGCCGCGCGGGCGTGAGCACGGTCACCGTGCGCATGAAGCTCAACCACGACAGCACCAAGGCGCTGGCCGAAGTCACCGCGCGCCTGCAACAGGTGCGCTCCGAACTGCCCTCCGAAGCCGAACCGCCCGTCGTGGAAGTGCAGCGCGCCGACCGGCCCTACGCCACATTCTACGTCAGCTTCGCTTCGAACCAGCGCGATCTTCCGGCCATCACCGACTGGCTCGCGCGCACATTGCAGCCGCAACTGTCCACGCTCGCCGGCGTGCAGCGCGTGACCATCGAAGGCGGCCGCCAGCTGGCGATGCGCGTCTGGATCGATCCGGATCGCCTGGCCGCGCTCAATCTCTCGCCTGGCGATGTGCAGGCGGCCTTGCAGCGCAACAACTACCTGGCCGCCGTCGGCCAGACCAAGGGCGACCAGATCCAGATCAACCTGCTCGCCAACACCGACTTGCGTTCGACCGACGAATTCAAGGACCTGATCGTCTCCGAGCGCGACGGCGCCATCGTGCGCCTGTCCGACGTCGCGAAAGTCGAACTCGGCGCCGAGGAAGCCGAACTGGTCGGCAAGTTCAGCCAGAAAGGCGACAAGGACTTCAACAACGCCGTCTATCTCGGCGTCTGGCCGCTGATCGGCTCGAACGAGATCGACGTCGCGCACCGCCTGCGCGCCGAGATGGAGCGGATCCGGCCGACGCTGCCGAAGGACATCGACATGCAGATGGCCTACGACGGCACGATGTTCATGGAAGCCGCGCTCAAGGAGGTCAACAAGACGCTGACCGAGACGATCCTGATCGTCGCGGTGGTCGTGTTCCTGTTCATGGGATCGATCCGCTCGGCGCTGGTGCCGCTGATCGCACTGCCGGTTTCGCTACTCGGTGCGGCACTGGTGATGCTGGCGCTGGGTTTCAGCCTGAACTTGCTGACCATGCTCGCGATCGTGCTCTCGGTCGGCCTCGTGGTGGACGATGCCATCGTCGTCGTGGAAAACGTCGAGCGGCACGTGCACGAAGGCAAATCGCGCATCGACGCCGCCCTGATCGGTGCGCGCGAACTGATCGGCCCGATCATCGCCATGACCATCACCCTGGCGGCCGTCTACGCACCGATCGGTTTCCAGAGCGGATTGACCGGCGCGCTGTTCCTGGAATTCGCCATTACGCTGGCGGTGGCGGTGATCGTCTCGGGCATCGTCGCGCTCACGCTCTCGCCGGTGATGAGCTCGCGCTTCATACCCGCCCACGGGCAGGAAGGCCGGCTGGCGCGCTGGGTGAATCGCACCTTCGAAGTGGTGCGCCGCACTTATGGCCGTGCGCTCGACGTGGCGTTGCAGATGCGCTGGACGATCGTCGTCGCGGCGGCACTGATCACGATCTCGGCCTGGCCGCTGTACAACTTCTCGCGGCAGGAACTGGCGCCGGTGGAAGACCAGAGCCATATCAGCCTGTTCTTCGAGCCTTCGCCCGATGCTTCGCTGGCCGCGGTGGATCGCGAATCGAAGCACGTGTACGACGCAATATCGTCTTTCGACGAAACCCGCAGCATGTGGGGCCTGATCGCGGCCTGGGGCGGCTTCGGCGGTCTCGATGCGAAGCATTGGCACGAGCGCGGACGCTCCACCGAGGAGATGTACGGTGATGTGTACGGCGCGGTCTCGCAGATTCCGGGGCTGCGCGTGTTCCCGCGCCTCGATCCGCCACTGCCCACGCCCGGCCAGTACGACGTCGAGCTGGTACTGCAGAGCGACGTGCCGCCGGAACAGATGCTGGAAACCGTCGGCAAGGTGCTCGAAGCCGGCTGGAAGAGCGGCAAGTTCCTCTACGTCGATACCGATCTGAAGATCGACCTGCCGCAGGCACGGGTGGTGATCGACCGTGAGCAGGTCGCCGATCTCGGTCTCGATCTCGCCGGCGTCGGCCAGGAACTCGGCACACTGCTCGGCGGCGGTTACGTGAATCGCTTCAACTATTTCGATCGCAGCTACAAGGTGATCCCGCAGATCGGCGAGGAGAATCGCGCCACCACCGATCCACTGCTCGATCTGAAGATCCGCACGCCCGACGGCCAGCTCGTGCCGGTGTCGACCTTCACTCGCATCGAGACCAGCACCGCACCGCGCACGCTCAACCGCTTCCAGCAGCGCAATGCCGTGCGCATTTTCGGCGGCGTCGCGCCGGGCGTCACCAAGTCCGAAGGGTTGAACGTGCTCGAAACGGCGGCCGCATCCGTCGCCGGGCCGGATGTGCTGCTCGACTACGCCGGCGAATCGCGCCAGATTCGCCGCGAAAGCTCCGCGCTGACGATCACCCTCGCCTTCTCGGTGGTGCTGATCTACCTGGTGCTCGCGGCGCAGTTCGCCAGCTTCCGCGATCCGCTGATCGTGCTGCTCGGCTCGGTGCCGCTGGCGATTTCCGGTGCGCTGATCTTCAGCTTCCTCGATCTGACCACGATCAACATCTACTCGCAGGTGGGATTGATCACGCTGGTCGGCCTGGTTGCCAAGGGTGGCATCCTGATCGTGCAGTTCGCCAACCAGCGGCAATCGTTCGGGATGTCAAAGATGGACGCGCTGCGCGATGCGGCGGTGACGCGCCTGCGTCCTGTGCTGATGACCACGGCGGCCATGGTCTTCGGACAGCTGCCGCTGGTGCTGGCCACCGGCCCAGGCGCGGAGGCGCGCAACAGCATCGGCATCATCCTGGTCGCGGGCATGGTCGTCGGCACGTTGTTCACGCTGTTCGTGGTGCCGGTATTCTATTCGCTGCTCGCGTCGGAGCATCGTCCGGATGCCGCGAAGATCGAGGCTGAAGACGCCGCATCTCCCACGCTTTCCGGTGCTCAAACCGCTTGAGTCAGGGCATTTTCACATCCAGTGATTCCAAGACCCGCGTCACTTCGCCATCGCGCGACGGATGATGAAGTTCGTGAGTACGTGATACGACGTGGGAAACAAGCGCTGCACCTTGTCGAGCAGCTGTGCATCGCGTCCGATCAGCACGCGGCGCTTATTGCGCAGCACACCGCGCAGGATGACCTCGGCCGCTCTGTCGGGTGTGGTGTTGAAAAGCTTCTCGGCTTTCTCGCCGTTGTCGCAATCATCCAGGCCGATCTCGCGCACCGAGGGACTGGTGCGCGCGGCGCGCGCGATGTTGGTCTTGATGCCGCCCGGATGCACGCAGGTGGCGCTCACCGGCCATCGCGCCAGATCCAATTCTTGCCGCAAGGCTTCGGTGAATCCGCGCACGGCGAACTTGCTGGCGTTGTAGGCGCTTTGCCCCGGAATACCGGCCAGGCCGAAAACGCTGGAGATGTTGACGACATGCCCCTCGCCCGAGGCCTTCAGATACGGCAGGAAGGCCTTCGTCCCGTTGGCGACGCCCCAGAAATTGATGTTGATGATCCACTCGAAATCTTCGTAGGTCATTCCATCGACGGTCGCACTCAGCGCCACGCCGGCGTTGTTGAAAATCAGATTGACCTTGCTGTGATCGCGCACCACGTCCGCGGCCCAGCCATGCATCGCGTCGCGTTGCGAGACATCGAGCACGGCCGTGGTGATCTTCAACTCCGGCTGCGCCCAGGTCGCGAGCCGCGCCGTATCTTCCAGGCGGGCTGCGTTGACGTCACTGAGCGCCAGATGGCATTGCCGCGTCGCCAATCCCAAGGCAAGCGCGCGGCCGATGCCGGAACCCGCACCGGTGATGGCGGCGACACGTCCTTCGAAACTTTTCAAACATACCCCCTGACCAGCGAACGGCGTCGCCGCGTATTCCCGTACATCAAGCAGTCGCCCCATCGACGACGAGCACCGGTTCGGCGCCTTCGCGCGAGAACCGAAGATTGGGATCCTCGATCGGATCGAAGCGCATGATCTTCATGTCCAGCAGATAGTTCTGCGGCATCCGCCATGGCGCCTCGCCACCCTGCTTGGGCAATACGTCGGTCGCGCGGGTGATGTAACCGGAATTGAGGTTGAGCAGCGGCTGCGGTTCCAGGCGATCCGGGTCGCAGCGCGGCACGCACTGCCGGTAGCCGTGCCGCTGCATGTGGTTGAGCAAACGACAGACATAGGTGGCCGACAGATCGGCACGCAGCGTCCAGGAGGCGTTGGTGTAGCCGACGCAGAACGCGAAATTCGGCACGTTGCTGACCATCAACCCCTTGTAGACGAACTGCTCGCCGCTGTTGATCGTCTCGCCATCGACGCTGACGCGGATGCCGCCGAGCAGCAGCAGCTTCAAGCCTGTGGCGCTGACGACGATGTCGGCCTGCAATTCCTTTCCCGAGCGCAGGCGCACGCCGTCGCGGGTGAACGTCTCGATGTGATCGGTCTCCACCGACGCACGGCCGGAACCAATCGCCTTGAACAGATCCGAATCCGGCACCAGGCACAGGCGCTGGTCCCAGGGCGCGTAATCCGGCGCGAAATGCGTGTCGACGTCGTAGCCCTTCGGCAGCATCTTCCTCACGCCGAGGCGCAGAAGTTTCCGCGCCAGCCCCGGTGCGCGCTTGCACAGCTGGAAGAACGCCATCGTCATCAGCACGTTTTTCCAGCGCGCCAGACGATGCGCGGCCCTTTCCGGAAACACCGCGCGGATCGCATTGGCGACGATGTCCTTCGACGGCAGATCGGCGATGTAGGTCGGCGAGCGCTGCAGCATGGTGACGTGCGCCGCGGTGTCCGCCAGCGCCGGCACCAGCGTCACCGCAGTGGCACCACTGCCGATCACCAGGATGCGCTTGTCCCGCGTGTCCAGGTCCTGCGGCCACTGCTGCGGATGCACCCACTGGCCCGTGTAGGCCTCGCGTCCTGGAAATTCCGGTGTGTAGCCCTGCGCATAGTCGTAGTAGCCGCTGCACAGGAACAGGAAATCGCAGGTGAAGCGGTGCCGCTCAGTGCCGTCGGCCGTCTCGACCTCGACCGACCAGCGCGCCTCCGCGGAGGAATACGATGCCGACAGCACACGATGACCGAAGCGGATGTGGCGATCGATGCCGAACTCCCGCGCCGTGTCCTTCAGGTATTTCAGGATCGACGCGCCGTCGGCGATGCTCTTGGCTTCCTTCCACGGCCGGAAGGAAAAGCCCAGCGTGAACATGTCCGAATCCGAACGCACGCCAGGATAGCGGAACAGGTCCCAGGTGCCGCCGAGATCGGCCCTGCTTTCGAGGATGGCGTAGCGCTTGGCCGGACAGGTCGTCTGCAGGTGGTAGCCAGCGCCGATGCCGGACAGGCCGGCTCCCACGATCAGGACATCAAGGTGTTCGGTGGGCATGCCAGGTCTCAAGCGATTCCTCAAGTTCGTCCGTGTGCCACCCGTAGTGTTGGCGGCGTCATGTTGGTTGAACGTCAACGATAAGCGGCCGCCAACAGTGCCTGACAGGCGATCAGAGGATCGCCGGTGCGCTCATAAGCCTCGACCCAGTTCGGATAGTTGTGGATGTTGGGTAACTGTCTCGGGTGGAATCCGGGCTTGAAGTAGGCAAGCAGTTTCGGCGTCAGCGCGCCGAAGATACCGCGCCTGGGGCCATACACCCACAGGAAATTCTTGAGGTGCAGCCCAGCACGCGCCCAGAAACCGAAGCCGTCGGACTTGAGCAGGATGTCGGTGAGCAGATACGAGCGGGAAGCCATGCGCCAGGTCGCGAACAGCATTGCACCGGCACGTTTTCCATATCCGACGTGCGCCACCTGCTGCATGACGTCGAAAGCCACCGCCTTGTGCTCCATCTCCTCGATGGCGTGCCATGCGAACAGGGCCACCATGTGCCGGTCGGCGCCGGCGGTCACCGAGGAGCGGGCGAAGAAAGCCTCGGCCAGCATCGCGGTGAAGTGTTCGAAACCGGCGGTGGCGGCGAGATTGAACTCGGGAGAGAAGCGCGCCGTGTCCGCGTCGAGCACCCGCTTGAACTCCTCCAGCATGCGCTCGATTGGCAATCCCTGCGCCTGCAACATGCGGTTGTAGCGGGAATGGGCCATGCCATGCTGGCCTTCCTGGCGCATGAAGTTGCGCACGTCTTCCTGCATGACCGGATCGGTGATGCGGTCGCGGAAAGCACGGACGCTGGTGATGAAGTAGCGCTCCCCGTCCGGGAAGCCGAGCTGCAGCGCGTCCAGGTAGCGCGTCTTGTAGGGATCGCCCCGGAACCAGTACTTGTCCGACATCGTATCGAGACCGAAGTCCAGATTCTCGCGCGGCACGATCGCCTCGCCATGACCCACGGCGCTATTCATTGCCCACCCTCCAGCAAACTCTCGGCACGATAGGGGGCCGGACGTGGCGCGGGATATGATGTGCGGCGACAGGATGTGTCTTTATGCGACACGATGCCGGGCGAGCGTGACGTGGTTCGCGCTGAAAGGAACACCCGTGCAGTCGCACCGCCGCCGCGAGTGAAAGGATCGAACTGCCGGACATGCCTACGATATCGCTCCACGATCTTTCGAGGCTCACCACGGTCGGCGCCCTGTGCGGCTTCGACATCGCGCCGGTATTGAAGGAAGTCGGCATCCAGGTGCCCGGACACGATGTGGAGGAAGCACCGCTCGATCTGGAAATCGTCGCCCGCCTGTTCGAACTGTGCAGGCTGCGCTCGACCAAGGGATATTTTCCGTTCGTGGTCGGTGAGCATTTCGCTTTCGAGAACGTGCCGGAGGTGCAGGCCTTCCTGATCACCAGCAGTTCACTGCGCGAGGCGGTCTGGCTGCTGGAATACATTCCGAATCTGGTCCAGCCCGATCTGGTGTCGCGCTACGGCATCATCGGTGATCAGTTGGTCGTCTACTTCGACTTGCAGGCACGCACGAAAACGATCCGATCACCGGAATTGATCGAGACGGCCTTCGTGGTCTTCGCCAAGTTTCTTGGACAAGTACTGCAGCAGGACTCCATCCATTTCGATCTGACGTTCCAGCACGAGCCCTTGACGGAGCTCGGCGTCTATCAACGGCAATTCGGCACACGACCTGTCTTCGGCGCCACGCGCAATGCCATCCGGTTCGGGGCGGAATTCCTTGACCGGCCATTGCCGACGGGCTCCCCGGCCTTGCACGCCAAAGCGCAACTCTTGCTGGAGGGACGGCTGCAACGGCTGCAAGCCGAGCACGGCCTGACCGGAACGCTGCTGCTGATGCTGCGGCACGCGCCATCGATCACCATGGCGGAAGCATCGCTGCGGCTGGGCGTCGAGCCGCGCACCTTGCAGCGCAAGCTCAAGGAAGCGGGGACCTCGTTCGCGATGCTGCAGTCGCAGGTGCGCTTCGATCTGGCCAAAGCGATGCTGATCGACCGGGAGCTGGATCTGGATGCCATCGCCGCCAAGCTCGGCTTCGCCGATCGCGTCAGCTTCACGAAGGCATTTTCGAAATGGTCGGGACAGCCGCCGGCGACTTATCGGCGTTCGCATCTGACGTGAGGGCTCTTTAGGCTTCTTGCTCGCGACGTTCTCCGGGGTCAGCGACCCTTGGTCGATCCCTTGCTCTTCTTCGCGCTCGCCTTTTCAGACGGTTTCGCCAATGGCCGCCCCCAGCGCTCGAAGCTGTCGGTGATGTTCTGCCTCATCCGTCCCGCTGCATTGGGTTGCGATCCCAGCCCCACCTGCTTGGCCACCGCGCGCCAGCCATCCGCATGCCCTTGTTGCCAGACCTCGACCACCGCGCGACAGGGCTTGCCCACCAGCTGCGCGACGGCGCAGGCGTAGTAGACATCGCCCGGTGCCCAGCCGCGTTTCATCACCAGCTCAGTGACCAGATCGCGCGGCGCGGCGCGATAGCGCACCAGTTCATCGATGAAGGCGCCGCGATAACGAGCGGCATATTGGTTCATGTCGCCGAGCTGGCGGTCGACCCACGCATCACCGCTGCGCGGATCCCAATCCACGGCGGGCGTCTGCGCCTGCGACACCGTCATCACGATCGACAAGCAAACGAGGAGAACAGCGGCGGCAACGGTTTTCATCGAACACTCCTCGTCAAGTTCTCGCGGATCATTGTCCCGGCGACGCCTGCGGCAGGAGAACATCGTCCTCGCGACCCCGCAGGGCATCGCCCGAGCCGTCACGCAACTGCAGGCCTCCGCCATCCACGACGGCGAACGTGCGCTGGCCACCTTCGTCGCCGTGAAGTTCCAGCACGCCAGCGTCCACCTGCTTCCATTCGCCCTGTTCGGCGAACTCGAGATCGCCGTCCTCGGCCAGATACGTCTCCAGCAATTGATAGCGGCGATCGTTGCCCTGCCGCCGCAAGAGCAGATGGGTGTCGATGCCGTCGCAATCGGTGCAGGACAAGGTCCCGCCCCACTCCGCTTCGCCGTCGCCCTGCCCGAGTCCCGGGATCGGCGCGTTCGACTGGCGCGAGCCTCCGCAGCCGGCAAGCGTCAGCGCGAACAAAATCGATACGACACGCACGATCGCCGATCCATGCAGATGGGCGCAATTCTTCCGCATCATGCGGCGCGCTCCGTGGCCGCCTCCACGATCGACGCCACCGCCGCGGGCAATCCCTGCGGGTCGGCGCTGACGCGCATGCGCGCGTCGAGTCCGGCAACATCGGCCTCGCGTTCGTGGCTCCACGTGGTGTGGTACGGCATGTGCACCCCCCAGCCGCCGAGCTGCAGCACCGGCACGATGTCCGAGCGCAGCGAGTTGCCGATCATCACGAACTGCGACGGAGCGACGTCCAACTCCTCCAGCAGCCGCGCATAGGTGGGCACGTCCTTCTCGCTGACGATCTCGATGCGGCGGAACAACCCGGACAATCCCGAATCGCGCACCTTGGCTTCCTGATGGAACAGATCGCCCTTGGTGATCAGCACGATGTCGTGTCTCGCCGCGATCGCTTCGACCGCCTCGCGGATTCCGGGCAGCAACTCCACGGGATGCCGCAGCAGCTCCTTGCCCAACTGCACGATGCGATGTACGTCGGCGGCGCTGATGCGCGACTCGGTGATCGCCACCGCCGCCTCGATCATCGACAGCGTCATGCCCTTCACGCCATAGCCGAACCAGTCGATGTTGTCCTTCTCGAAGGCGTACAGGCGTTCGTGCACGCGCGCGTCGGCGAGATCGACGTAGGCGCCGACGATGCGTTCGTAGACCAATTGCGCTTCGTCGAAATAATCCTGGCTGCGCCAGAGGGTGTCGTCGCCGTCGAAGGCGACGGTGCGGATTCCCGTTCTTGAAGATCCCGCCGTCGAAGATCCCACTGTCAGAGACCCTGTTTTCAAGGCTGTGTTCATCGCACGATTATGACGCGCGAACCATAAAAAAGGCGGCCCGAAGGCCGCCTGCGCACACCATGAAACGGAACGTTTGGTGGATCAGCCGCCGGACTGGCCGGAGGTGCCGGCGCTCTTCGCGGCGAAAGCCTTGTATTCGTCGGCAGTGAGCTTGCCGTCCTTGTCGCTGTCGGCCTGGTCGAACACTTGCGTCAGGCTCGGCACGGGCGTGACTTCCTGCTTGGACAGGTTGCCGTCCTTGTCGGTGTCGAGATCGGCCCAGGTCACCTGCTTGGGCTGCGCGGCGCCGGCCGGCTGCGTGGCCGGTTCAGCGTTCTGGGTCGTGGTCGGCTGCGTGGTTTGCGCCGGATCGGCCTGCGTGGTCGGCGAGGTCTGCGCGAATGCCAGCGGCATGGCGAGTACGGCGCCGAAGGCGACCAGTCCGGACAGGGATTTGCGGGTGAGGTTCATCGAGTTCTCCATACGTAAGGGGCGCGCCGCGATAGCAAATCGCTTCTGCACGGTGCGACCTTGCCTCCGCACGCATGAACGCAGATCCCGCAGCGGACGATGGGCTTACATCCGCTTAACCACTTCCGTCGCGAATGCGTCTAGGCGTGTCGCAATGCCCGTCCGCATCGCCCGCATCGGCGCATCGCGATGCCGGCTCGCCTTCCGCGCGCGAACGGTTGCCGCTGAATGCAACACAACGTTTACAAACACGGCTCTGCACGAGGCCGTGACGCCGCGATCGTCGCCCGGTCACTGCAATGCGATCTCGATCACGACACGCCGTGCTAGGCGTCGTCCTCGGAACGCGCGGTGACATCCACTTCGCCGTCATCGCCTACGGCCACGCCGATCCGGATCGGCCGGCAGCACACCTGGCAATCCTCGATGTAGTCCTGCTCGCCCGCGGAGTCGTCGACCAGGACCGTGATCCACTCGCCGCAATACGGACATTGCACATCCACGCTTGGCAACATGACATTTCTCCCGTGCGTGCAATTACAACATGCCGGCACATCGCCCGATCAGGCGACGTGCTGCATCGCAGCGAATTTTCAACTCCGGCCACGCATCTTCCATCGGCCTTTTCTGCTAATCACCTTGGCCTGTTCACCGATCGCCCCCGCGCGGCGGGCATGTGATGGTCGCTGCGCCATCGGCCGGCTTCCAGCGGCTTCTTTTCCGGACGATGCATCCACGACATTCTGAGGAGGGCTCAGTCATGTTTTCGTCCACGCTTCGCATCTTTCGCGATTGGCGGCGTTCGTTGCGCCGCATCGCACCGCTCGCGGCCGTCGTGCTGGCGTTTTCGCCGGTCGTCACGGCGGCTCAAGAGGTTCCTTTCGCACCAACACCGGATTCCGATCCGTTCTACGCCCAGCCATCTCCATTCCCGAACCTGCCGGTCGGCACCATCCTGGAATCCAAGCCGATCCTGTTCCGCCCGAGCTTCGGCATTCCGATGCTCAACCAGGCGTGGCGGCTGAAGTACGTCTCGCGCGATCAGCACGACCGCCCGATCGCGGCGGTGGCCACCGTGGTCAAACCGGTACTGCAGATCGGTCCGCGCAAACTCGTGTCGTATCAGTACGCCGAGGACAGCCTCGGGCTCGGCTGCGCGCCGTCGCATCAGGCAGCCGGCGAGATCATTCCCAATTTCAGCTTTGCATCGCAACTCGAACCTCTGCAATACCTGATCGGCGTCAAGACCATGGGCTGGACGGTCGTGATTCCCGACCATCAAGGCCCGAATTCGACCTATGCCGCGGGCAAGATCGCCGGACAGATCACGCTGGACGGCATCCGCGCCGCACTCAACTTCACGCCACTCGGCCTTTCCAAGACGACCACGCCGATCGCGATGTGGGGATACTCCGGCGGCGGTCTCGCCACCGCCTGGGCGGCAACGCTCAAGACCACGTATGCGCCCGAACTGAACATCGTCGGCACCGCCTCCGGCGGCACACCGGCCGATCTGCGTAGCGCCGTAAACGCGTTCGACAGCGGCCTTGGCAATCTGTTCTTCTTCCTCGGCTACTCGGCGGTGATCGGCGTCAACCGCGCCTATCCGGAGATGGTGACGCCCATCCTCAACGCGAAGGGCATCGCCGCGGCGGAAGGAACGAAGGACAGCTGTCTCGGCATCGGCGGCGACATCACCAAGGTGCCCTTCATCGGACATTTCGCCGACTACACTACCGTCGCCGATCCATTGAATTCACCCGGCGTCTTGAACACGCTGCCAAAGATCAACCTGCCGCAACCCGGAAAAGTGCCGGACTTCGACATCCTGGTCTACCACTCCGTCTTCGATGAACTGATCCCGGTCGAAGGCACCGACAAGATGGTGGAAGCCTGGTGCGCGGCCGGCACGCCCGTGCATTACTGGCGCACGCCGCTTGGCGGCGAACACGTCACATTCGTCGCGCTCGGCGCGGTTCCGGCGTTGAACTATCTCAATAGCCGTCTCAATGGACAGCGGGCCACCCTGCCGGTGACATACACCACGAGCTGCAATTAACCATCAGCCGAACAGTTGCATTCGCGCCGCTCGTTGATTTGAGCGGCGCCTCTCCGATACCCCGTACGCGAGTGCGGGGTAATTTTTGTGAAGCGCTTTACATGTCATTTCCGAAACGTCTGCTAGCGTTCATGGCTTGATGCAAGAGATGCTGCCCACTTCAGGGCATACGCACCGGAAATGATCATGAAAACGTTCGCTCGATTGCTTGCCTGCTGCATTCCCTTCGGCATGGTCGCTTGCAGCGAGGCCGCCCCACCCGCCACAGGGAACCCCACGCTGGCCGCCGCGGCGCCCGCGCAAAAGGCGCCTTTCGACATCACCACCGTGGCCAAGTTCGATGAACCCTGGGCGATGGCATTCCTGCCCGACGGCCGCCTGCTCGTGACCGAAAAGGAAGGCGCGCTGAAGCTGCTCGACATTGCCAGCGGCAAGCAGGGCGACATCAGCGGCATTCCCGAAGTCGCCTACGGCGGACAAGGTGGGCTCGGCGACATCGCATTGCATCCGAACTACAACGAAAACCACGTCCTCTATCTCAGCTATGCCGAACCCGGCCCCGACGACACTCGCGGCGCGGCCGTCGCACGCGCCAAGCTGGCGCTCGACGACAAGGGCGGCGGCAAGCTGGAAGACCTGAAAGTGATCTGGCGACAGGTTCCGAAAGTGACCGGACGCGGCCACTACGGTCATCGTCTTCTGTTCGGACGCGACGGCAAATTGTGGATTACTTCCAGCGAGCGACAGAAATTCGATCCTGCCCAGGACATGCGCTCCAATCTCGGCAAACTGCTGCGCCTCAACGACGACGGCAGCGCCCCGAAAGACAACCCCTTCGCGGCACAAGGCGGCGTGACGGCCCAGATCTGGTCACTGGGCCACCGCAACCTGCTCGGCATCGCCTTCGACGATCAAGGACGGTTGTGGGAAGCGGAGATGGGCCCGAAGGGCGGCGACGAGCTCAACCTGATCGAACGCGGCGCCAACTACGGCTATCCGATCGTCTCCAATGGCGATCACTACGACGGAAAAGACATTCCCGATCACGACACGCGACCGGAATTCGCCGCGCCGAAACTGTGGTGGACGCCGGTGATCTCGCCTTCGAAGCTGATGATCTATTCCGGCAGACTGTTTCCGCAGTGGCGTGGCAATGCGTTTCTGAGCGGGTTGTCATCGCAGGCGCTGGTGCGCGTGAAGCTGGATGGGACGCGTGCGGAAGAAGTGGCGCGTTACGATATGGGTGAGCGTATTCGTGATGTCGTGGAAGGGCCGGATGGGGCGATCTGGTTGCTCGAGGATGGATCGGGGGCGCGGTTGTTGAAGTTGACGCCGCTCAAGGGATGAATATTTCTTTGTGATTGTTTTAAAGAGCAAAGGCGTTTCGCCCCTGAAGGGGCGAAACGTCTTTGCTTTTGACTCAAGCAAAAGCAGAGCAGAAGCAAAATGGATCCCAGCTTCCGCTGGGACGACAACATCTTATTGCGCCGGCCTTTCTATCTTGAACCCCATCGCCTCCCGATAAAGCACATACAACGCCTGCAACTTCTCGATATAAGCCTGCGTCTCCGCATACGGCGGAACCCCTTTGTACCGAGCCACCGCACCAATCCCCGCATTGTAGGCCGCCGCCGCAAGCACCCGGTCATTGCCATACCGCTTGAGCAACATCTTCATATGCCGCGCCCCAGCGTCAATCGATTGCTGCGCCGAGAACGGATCAGTCACGCCATACTCCTTCGAAACCTCCGGCATCAGCTGCATCACGCCCTGCGCTCCCTTCGCCGACACCGCGGTGGCGAGGAAGCCGCTTTCGGCATGCGCGACCGCACGCAACCAGGCGTCATCCACTCCGGTCGCCTTCGCCGCCGCTTTGAACAATTTGGCATGCTGGTTCAACTGCGGCTTGCCCACCTTGCCCAGACCGGCATGCGCCGGCTCGCCCGGTGGCGTCTGCACGGTGAACTTCAGAAAGACGCGCGATCCAGGCAGGTTGCGTGTCGAATACACCAGCTTGCCATCCTGCTCGCGCTCGTAGAGCGTGCCGCTGAAGACGCCCATGTTGCCCCACAGGTTCGGCGTCTGGATGGCGTTGTCGTCGATCTCCTTGGCCACGCATTTCGAGCCGGGCTCCGGCGCCGTAGCCATACTGACGGTGCTGTCGCGGACGCAGCGGTACACCGTGCGCGCCTGCGCGGGCGCCGCCGCCAACAACGCGGCAACGGTGATCGCGATCAGACTAGCGAGTGCGCCCTGCGATGGTTTCATGCAATTCTGATGGCGCTTGGCTAGGATGCCCCGTTATTCCTCATGATACCGGTTCGAAGATGACCCGCCGCCAGTTCCTGAAGAACGCCGCCGCCACGTTCGCCGCCTTCGGTCTGCCTGTACCTGCCCTGATGCTTGGCCGCGACGCCCATGCCGCCACGGGCGAAAATCTCGGCCCGCCGGAGCGCTTTGATTACGCCGCGCTGAAGGGCCGCGCGCGCGCGCTGGCGGAAGCCGTGTATCTGCCGCGCAGTGTCGCCCTGCCGCCGGCCGTATCGAAATTGGATTGGGATCAGTACCAGTCGATCCGATTCCATCAGGACCATGCCTTGTGGGCGAAAGACGATACGCGTTTCCTGGCGCAGTTCTTCCATCTCGGCCTGTTCTTCAAGACACCGGTGCGGATGCACGAACTGGTCGACGGTCAGGCGCGCGAGATTCGCTACGATCCGGCGATGTTCGATTATGGCGAGAGCGGTCTGCAAGGCAAGTCGCTGCCCGCCGATCTCGGCTTCGCCGGTTTTCGTCTCAATCGGCGCAGTGATCCCAAACGCGATTTCGCCGCCTTCCTCGGCGCGAGCTATTTCCGCGCGGTCGGTGCCGAGGGCCAGTACGGACAATCGGCGCGCGGCCTCGCGATCGACACCGGCACGAGCAAGGACGAAGAGTTCCCGGACTTCATCGCCTACTGGCTGGAACGCCCGACGTCCGGCTCCGACACCGTGGTGGTCTACGCACTGCTCGACTCGCCAAGCGTCGCGGGCGCCTATCGCTTCGCGATCACGCCCGGTGAAGTGCTGGCGATGGACATCGACTGCGCGCTGTACCCGCGCAAGCCGATCGAGCGCATCGGTATCGCGCCATGCACCAGCATGTATCAGACCGGCGAGAACGATCGACGCATGGACTGGGACTGGCGTCCCGAGATTCACGACACCGATGGTCTGGCGATGTGGACCGGGGCCGGGGAATGGATCTGGCGTCCGCTGTGCAATCCGCCGCACTTGCGCTTCAACATGTTCCAGGACGATGGCCCGCGCGGCTTCGGCCTGCTGCAACGCGATCGCAACTTCGATCATTACCAGGACGACGGCGTGTTCTACGACAAGCGCCCCTGCCTGTGGGTGGAGCCGAAACATGGCTGGGGCAAGGGTTCGGTGCAGCTGGTCGAGATTCCGACACTCGACGAAACCTTCGACAACATCGTCGCGTTCTGGAATCCGCAGCAGCCCGTGCGCGCGGGCGAGGAATTGCTGTTCGGCTATCGCTTGTACTGGGGCGCGCGGCCGCCCGCGACGCCGACGTTGGCGCATTGTGTCGCCACGCGCACCGGGCTCGGCGGCAGGATCGGTTTCAAGCGCTCTTACTTTTCCTGGCGCTTCGCCGTGGATTTCGCCGGTGGCGATCTCGCGGCGCTGGCCGCGAAGAACGCAACGGTGGAACCGGTGCTGCAGATCGGCAGCGGCGGACGCGTCGAAACCGTGTCCGCGCGCCCACTGCATGAGATCGATGGCTATCGCGTGATGTTCGACGCCGTTCCACCGGATGATTCGACGCAGCAGATCGATATCCGCCTGTATCTCAAGAACGCGGACGGCGCGCTCAGCGAGACCTGGCTGTACCAGTGGACGCCGCCTTCGGTGGCGGAGCGGCGGCTGTACTGAGAAAACTTCACCCAGCGCCTCTCTCGCAACGGCGGGAGAGGCGCCGGAAACCATCAGCAGTCCGGAATCACCGCGCCGTTGTTGTCCTTGGCCTCGTCGTTACCCCAGCGGCTCAAGTAATACGCCGACACCCATTGTCCGGCCGGGCCGGTGTCGAGATCGGTCTTCAGCCACCAATGGTTGTAGCTGCTGCCACTGCCGATCTGGCGGCCCCAGGCCTTGCAGAACACGTAGTTGGTACCGGCGTTGAGCGTGCCGGTCTGCGTGGTGCTGGTCGGTGAGGCATAGCCCGGTGCGTTGTCGAACGTATCCACCCAGTATTTCGATGCCGCGGGTGGCGCGCAGTCCGGGATGACGTTGCCGTTGTTGTCCTTGGCCTCGTCGTTGCCCCAGCGACTCAAGTAATACGCGGAGATCCACTGTCCGGCCGGGCCGACGTCGAGATCGGTCTTCAACCACCAATGATTGAAGCTGTCGCCGTTGCGGACCTCACGGCCCCAGGCCTTGCAGAACACATAGTTGGTCCCCGCATACAACGTGCCGGTCTGCGTGGTGCTGGTCGGCGAGCCATAACCCGGCGCATTGGCGAAGGTGTCGACCCAGTATTGGCCGGTCGGCGGCGGGTTGCCGCCGCAGCCGTTGTCGCTAGTCAGGCTGGCGACGCCGCTGCCGCTCGGATACGGCGCCAGCGAACGTCCGTTGATGTAGATCACCTGCCCGACGCCGTTGAGCAATTGTTCGTAATGGATATGCGCACCGAAGCTGTTGCCCGTGTTGCCGGTGACGCCGATCTTCTGTCCCTGGCTTACCGTCGTGCCATTGGCCACCGAAAAGCTGTCCAGATGGAAGTAGTAGGTTTTCCAGCCGCCGCCGTGATCGATGACGATGTAGTTCCCCGCACCGCCCGCTTCGTAGTATCTCGTCGCGTAGCCGGCGGCCGATGCCAGGACCGGCGTTCCATACGGGGCATTGAAGTCCAGCGCCTGACGCACTTCGCTGGAGTGGTGATAGTAGGAATAGGTTTGATTGCAGGGATAAGGCGCCTTGAAGTTCGGCGCGGCGAGCGCCGTTGAACTCCAAGAGAAGAAGATGACCGCTGCGAAAGAAAGTAAGCGGGCGAGCATGAGCATTCCTCTTGTGAATTGATCAACGTTGGCGACCCGGCATGGAGTCGCAGACGGATGGAGCGCGGTGCGATTGGCTCGACTGCATTCGTCGCCCCTCTCGTGCAAGCGAAGGAGAGGCGACGAACCGTTTCGCGGAATCAACGGCTCAGCAATCCGGGATCACGGTGCCGTTGTTGTCCTTGGCCTCGTCGTTGCCCCAGCGGCTCAAGTAATAGGCCGACACCCACTGCCCGGCCGGGCCGACATCGAGATCGGTTTTCAGCCACCAGTGGTTGTAGCTGCTGCCACTACCGATCTGGCGGCCCCAGGCCTTGCAGAACACGTAGTTGGTTCCGGCGTTGAGCGTGCCGGTGGCGGTGGTGCTCGTCGGCGAGGCATAACCGGAGGCATTGGCGTACGTATCCACCCAGTACTTGCTCGTCGACGGCGGAGGCGGCGCCGTGGCGCAATCCGGAATGACGGCGCCGTTGTTGTCCTTGGCCTCGTCGTTGCCCCAACGGCTGAGGTAGTACGCCGACACCCACTGTCCGGCCGGGCCGACGTCGAGATCGGTCTTCAGCCACCAGTGATTGAAACTGTCGCCGTTGCGGACCTCGCGGCCCCAGGCCTTGCAGAACACGTAGTTGGTGCCCGCGTTCAACGTGCCGGTCTGCGTGGTGCTGGTCGGCGAGCCATAGCCCGGTGCATTGGCGTAGGTGTCGACCCAGAATCGATCCGTCGTGGGCGGCGGCGGTGTACCACCGTTGATCAGGCTGTAGTACGACGCCCAAGGGAAGTATTTGCCTGGGTCGTAGCGGTTCTCGTTCTGGGTGAGCATGCCGTGGCCTTTCACGCGCACGCTGTCCGGCACCACGTGCCAGGTGTCGTAACCGGGGCCTTGCCATGCGGAAGCGCAATTGACACCGCGACGCGCGCAGATGCTGCTGGTCAGCCGCGCCGAGGCGTTGACCATCGCCGTGGACCAGTTGCCGGCATCCGAGGCGTAGCCGTCGTGCTCGATGCCGATGGTGTAGTAGTTGTGGTACTTCGCGTGCCAGGCCTGGTGGTACTCGCGCACCATCTGCGTGATCTGGCCGTCGGACTTGCGGATCAGGTAGTGCGCCGACACCTGCGCGCTCGGATTCTGGAACCACGAGATCGCGCCGGCATACGAACCTTCCATCGTGTGCATGATCACCGCGGTCATCGAATTGCTGGCGGTGCTGTAGTTGCTGGAGCTGGCCGGATTCCAGATCGCCTCACCGAAATCGCCCGCCAGTGTGGCGTTGGCCGTGACGGTCGATTTGCTGGTCGTCGGCGGCGCATTATCGAGTTCGACGGTGTCCTCGTCGGCATTCATGCGCAGCGCGGGAACGCGCAATTTGCTCAACTGATTGGGACTGAAGGCGCGCTCCATCTTCACCGCGCGCGCCGGCACTGCGATGCCGTTCTCGCTCACGCCGCGCCGCAGCGACGACAGCACGCCGTAGGCGAAGCTCTGCCGCGCATAGGTATAGATCTGTCCGGAACCCGGGCCGTAGCCGACATAACGCGCCAGCACCGCGCTCATCGTTTCCGGCTGATCGGCCTTCGCCGACGGTTCGCCGATCGCCTTGTTCTCCTTCGAGGCGCGATCGAGCAGCGCGGCCGCGGCCAGGATGTTGGTTTCGGGATCGCGCATCACCAGGCTGACCGGTACGCCAAGCAGCTTGGCGCCTTCCGACACCTGATCGGCGAAGCCTTCGCCGTGATACAGGCCCATCACGCCCCAGGCGGCGGGCATGTGGCGATGATCGGCTTTTTCGCCCGGTGCGACGTTGTTCCAGCCGGTTTCGTTGTAGGCGATCGCCTCGAGCACGCCACGCGGCAGATCGGGATAGCGCGCGTAGGCGCGCTGGAAGAAAGCCGGATAGTGTGCGCGCTGAATGCGCTGGGTGTTCAGCGCGGCCTGCGCCTGGGCGCGGACGGGCTGGTCCGCGGCGACCAGCGTGGATGATGTCTCGGCGGGAGATGCCGCCGTCGCCACGGATGTTGCACTCGCGCAAGCGAGGAGCATGGCAACCGCCAGGCGGTTCGGATCTCTATACATCTGCATCTAGATTTCCCCTCTTGATGGACGATGTCGGATCCCCGTCGCGAGCCTAGCAATTCGGCCCACGGCGGGAAGCTAGTGACAGCCCTAGGCCAATGTGTGATGCACGGCCCAGGACTGCGCATCAACCGCCGAGCGGCGTGATCACGGCGTGAATGGCGCGGGGATACACATCGCGGGTAGCATCGCCGGCTCGACTCTCATCCCATCCGCGCAAATGACCGACTGGCCGCACTTGATCCGTGATGTTCCCGATTTTCCGAAGCCCGGCATCGTGTTCAAGGACATCACGCCCTTGCTCGCCGATCGTGCCGGCTTCGCCGCGGCGATCGATGCGATGGCGCAACCTTGGCGCGATGCGCGCCTCGACGCGGTGATCGGAATCGAATCGCGCGGCTTCATCCTCGGCGCGGCGCTTGCGTATGTGCTCGGTGTCGGCTTCGTGCCGGTGCGCAAGCCGGGCAAACTGCCGGCACGGACCCTGTCGCAGGAATACGCGCTCGAATACGGCAGCGACCATCTGCACATCCACGCCGACGCCCTGCCGAAGGGCGCGCGCGCCGTCCTGATCGACGACGTGCTCGCCACCGGCGGCACCTTGCTGGCGGCGCATGCGCTCGCCGAACGCCTGGGCGTCGCCGTGGTCGGCGCCGCCGTTCTGGTCGAACTCGGTTTCCTGGGAGGCCGCCAGCGCTGGGACGCGGCCGCGCCACTGCACGCCGTCTTGCGCTACTGAGCGCCCCGCGAGCGCCCTGCCGGGCCGGTTTCGCGGCACCAAAACCCGATTTCATCGCCCGGCGGCGGGTTTCGTCGCAACGGCGGACACAAGCGGATGCGTGCTCGCTATGCTCCTCCGCACTTCGCCATCAGGGGCCCCGGCATGACCGGCTTTCTTTTCGTCATTCGCATCATCGTCGCCTGGCTGTTGTTCTTCCTGATGATCGTGATCGCGATCAGCGTGGTCAGCGACAAAGGCCCGAACTGGGTGCTCGGCTTGCTCGTGGTCGTGACGATCGCCCTGGTCATTCCCAGCGCCTATTCGCATGTGCGCCGGGTGCGCCTGATCGCCGGCCGCGTCGACCGGGAAGCACTCGGCAACCGCCATCATCGTCAGGTCGAGATTCCGTTCGGTGCCGATGAGGCCTTCGCGCTCGTCGACGCCGCCCTGCGCGAGCTGCCGCGCACGGAACTGGTCGAAAGCGCGCGCGACAGCCTGCAGGTGCATGCCAAGGTGCGCCGTCCCGATCCGTACGGCCATGGCCTGCTCGAACGCATCGACCGCTTCGGTCTGCTGACCTGGTTCGGCAATCGTCGCAATCAAATCACCGCCACGATCATTCCCGGCCCGGATACCAGCAGCGTCAATCTGCTGTGCGAGCCGGACAGTCCGGCCTGGCTGGACTTCATCGGCGTCGACCACGGCACCAATCTCGAGAACGCCGACGCGATCACCCGCGCTGTCGCCCGCCGCGTCGCCGAATATCGCCGCGGCGAGCAGGCGGCCGCCGCGCAGACCGCCACCGAAAAGGAACTCACCGTGGCCAAGCTCAATCTGCTGCACGCGCAGGTGGAGCCGCACTTCCTCTACAACACCCTCGCCAGCGCGCAGCTGCTCACGCGCAGCGATCCCGTGCGCGCCGACCAGATGCTCGGCCATCTGATCGCCTACCTGCGTCATTCGCTACCGCGCACCGAACAGACATTCTCGACACTGGGCGAGGAACTGGAACGCGCCAACGCCTATCTCGAAATCCTCAAGATCCGCATGGGCGCGCGTCTGACCACGAAGATCGACGTGGCACCGGCGCTGCAATCGGTGCCATTCCCGCCGATGATGCTGCAGACGCTGGTCGAGAACGCGATCAAGCACGGACTCGAACCCAAGCCCGAGGGCGGCACGATCTGGGTGCTCGCCAAGGCCAACGATCGTGATTTGTCGGTGACCGTCGCCGACGACGGCCACGGCCTGCACATGGAAAGCAGCGGCACCGGCATCGGCCTGAAGAACGTGCGCGAGCGGCTGCGCCTGCTCTACGGCCCCGCCGCGTCGTTCAATCTCGTCAGCAATTTCCCCGCCGGTGTGGCTGCCACGATCGTCGTGCCGGCAATGTCAACGGAAACACGTCAAACGGAAGTGCGCCAACATGCCTGACGCCATCGTTGCCGAAGACGAGGAACTGCTGCGCAATGCGCTGGTGTCGCTGCTCAGCGAGGTCTGGCCGGAGCTGCGCATCATCGCGATCTGCGAGGACGGCGGCAGCGCCCTCGAAGCCATCGCAGAACATCGCCCGCAATACGCCTTCCTCGACATCCGCATGCCCGGCCTGACCGGAATGGAAGTGGCATCCGCCGCCGCGCAGGCGGAGATTCCCACGCAGGTCGTGTTCGTCACCGCCTACGATCAATACGCCATCGATGCATTCGAGAACGGCGCGATCGACTATCTGCTCAAGCCGGTCACGCGTGAACGACTGACGACCACCGTGCAGCGTCTGCGCGCGCGCGCCGCCGCCGGACATCCCGACGCCGATACCCTCGCCGCCCTGGTCAAGCGATTGCAGGATGTGCTCCCCAGCCGCGCGAATGCGCAGGCGCTGTCCTGGATCACCGCCAGCACGGGCAAGGAAACGCGGCTGATCATGGTCGACGACGTGCTCTATTTCCGTGCCGACAACAAATACACCACCGTGGTCACCGCCGAGGGCGAGGCGCTGCTGCGCAAGCCGATCCGTGAATTGCTGGCGGCGCTCGACCCGACCGTGTTCAAGCAGATCCATCGCGCCACCATCGTCAATTTAAAGGCAATCGCCTCGATCGTGCGCGACGACACCGGCAAGGGCACGCTGCGCCTGAAGCAGCGCGATGAAACGCTGACCATCAGCCAGCCCTTCATGACCCTGTTCCGCAACATGTGACCTCCCCCGAACACCGCACGCGACCGAAGCGAAAGGAACCGATTCCATGCGTATCGCCACAACACTGCTCGCCGCCGTGCTGCTGCTTTCCGGCTGCAAGATCGAAGCGGGCACGCTCACCACCACCAACTATTCGATCAGCGATGTCGGCGTGAACTCCTCACGCACGCGCATCCTCGATGGCAACGGCGAATTCGAATGCATCGACAGCGTGAGCGGGCTCTGTCACTTCGTGCTGTTCACCGAGGACTGCAAGAGCACGGCGCAAGCCGATTCTCCGCAGCGACACGATCAACGCGACGCTCGCGCCTGCACCGCGCGCATCGTGCATGCCTTCAGCCTCAAGGCCGGCGCCTCCAAGCGCGTCGATCATCTGCCGAAGGGTCTGCAGCAATGCGTCGATCATCAGTCCACGCCCACCGCGCCGGGTTGCCTGCATCCCACCAGTTGACTCAAGGAGCCCATCTACATGAAAACCCTCATCGCTTTCATCGCCTGGTGCATTCTTTTCGTGCTGTGCTGGCCGCTGGCGTTGCTGGCGCTGGTGCTCTGGCCAATCCTGTGGCTGCTCTCGCTGCCGTTCCGTTTGGTCGGCATCACCGTCTCGGCGGTGTTCGCGTTCCTGCGCGCGGTTCTCTTCCTGCCCGCGCGCCTGCTTGGATGGCGCCCTGATCAGACGCGGGCAGTCCACGCCGCGGCCGCCTGACGATTCGAATCACGTCAGGAAAAGATTCTCTGCAAACCTTCCGCCCTTTGCTTTCTCGAAAGCGCGGATTTCTCGAAAGCACGCACTCGATTCCGGCACCCCAGAAACAGCAAAGGCGGTTTTCACCGCCTTTGCCGTTGCCTCGTGACGTCAGCCGATCAGGGCGTCGTCGTCGGGGCCGTCGTGCCGTCCTGCGCAGGCGGCGTGGTCGTGGAGTCCGTCGGCGTGGTGCTGCTAGCCGGCGGCGTCGTGGTGTCGGGAGCCGGCTGCTCGGTCGGCGCAGGCGTGCTGGACGGTTCTTCACTCGTCTCGCCGGTGCTCTTGCACGCGCTCAGCGACAGGGCGCCGACAGCGGCGAGGGCGAAAACGGCATTACGGATCGTGGTGTTCATGCAGTGTGGTTTCCTCATCTAGATGGCATGAGCAGTCCGGAATTCCCGCTCATGTTGGAACGCCCCTGTACCGCAGGGCCGAAGAATGCGCGCATGCAGATGAACACGAACAGACACGCGGCTGCGCATCAAACGCTTGCTTAACACATCGAAGAAGCAAGGCGGTTATGCGCGATTCGCGCATCGAGCAGCCGTACAGTGATGATTCCGTTCGGCTGCTCGATAACGGCGAGTCACTTACTTCTGCTTGCCATGTCCCTTGTCGTTGTTGCCTTTGTCGTTTCCCTTGCCCTTGCCACCGCCGGGACCTTTTCCGTTGCCGTGTCCCTTGTCGGCATTGTCGTGGCCTTTACCGTTACCTGACTTGCCGTTGCCCGAGTGATCGTCGTCCCACGCTCTCGCGGCCTTGCCCTTTCCACGCGGAGCATCAGCCTTCTTGGGGCCACCCGGTCCATGCTTCGACCAGTCCACATGCACGGGGCGATCGATCGCGATCGGATAACCCCAGCGATCGTAGGTACCCACCGCGCCACGCTTCAGGGCATGGAAGGCCGGCGAACCCGGCTTGATGCCGTAGTGCTTGGCGATCGCGCCCCAACCCTGACCCGGGTTGCGCTCGTACTCGCGCACGACATCGATGCAGGGCAACCCCAGCGAGCGTGCGAGGGCACAGGCGTAGTACACGTCTCCCGGTGCCCAATGCCGCGAGCCAAGCAGATCCTCCACCAGCGAGCGCGGCGCGCCGTAGTGACCGGACATTTCATCGATGAACGGTTCGCGATAGCGCGTCCCGTAGTCGTTGATCTCGCCGAGACGATTGTCGACCCACACATCGCCCGTGTGGATGTTGTATCCGATGGTCTGGGCCTGGACCGCGCCACAGACACCCACTGCGAGCGCCAGCGCGAGCGCTCCCTTCATCATTTTGTTCATTGCAGCACCCCTCGTGATGGTGTGCACAGTTTGGCGGGACTCGATGAATTCCGGATGAGCCGTGCAGGCCGATTCCGACGCTTAGATGAACGGAACATCGGGCGCTCCGGATATCACACCGCTCGTCGGTATTTACATCTTCTTCCCACTTTCGTTACGCACTTTGCATGTCCGGCTCACGATCGATAAATGTTGCTGAGCGCATCGTAGAAATCGCCCTCGACATATCGGGAGGCTCGTCATGAAACGGCGCCATGTGTTCAGCACGCCCGACATCCGCCAGGCACGACATGCGGTGGAAATCGCCCACCGAGCCGGTCTTCCTTACGCGTGCATCTTCCTGATCGCGCGCTCGGATATCGAACTGGCGCAGATTCCCGATGCCCGCAAGACAGCGGATACCGACTTCATGCCGGCGGCGATCCGCGGCGCCGGCTACGGCGGTGCCGCTGGCTTTCTCGCCGCGGGTGCGGTGGCCATCGTGCTCGCGCCATTGGACCTCGCCCTGATCGGAATCATGCTTGCCGGCTTCGGCGCCGGCGCCCTGGTCGGCTGCTGGGCGTCCGCCTTGGTCGGCTCGCCCGTTCCTGATCCGGTGCGGCGCAAGTTCGAGAACGAGATCGAAGCCGGCCATGTCCTGGTCGTGATCGACTGCGAGGACGCATTGCACGAACGCGCCGACCCGCAGCTGAAACGCCTGGGCGCAGTGCGATTGAACTACGACGCGCCGTCCGTGATGGCCTGATGGATCGTTTCCACATCCAACGGCCATGCGAGCCCCGGTCTTTAGATGACGGGTAGCTTCTGGCGCGTCGTCGCGAATCCTTCCCACGGGTCCGCGCGCAAGCTTGCGGCGCGTCGCAGAGCACGTGCCAGATCGAAATCCGCACTGGACTTCGTGCGCGACAATTCGTCCCACTGCAACGGCATGGCCACGGGCGCGCCCGCGCGGGCGCGCAGCGACCAACTGGCCACGCTGGTCGCCCCGCGCGCATTGCGCAACCAGTCGATGAAGATCCGATCCTTGCGCGCAGCCTTGGAGGCGGTGGCGACATAGCGCAATGGCGACTGCGCCACCATCGCATCGGCGAATGCTTCGCTGAATGCCTTGGCCGCATCCCAATCGGAGTCGGGGACGATCGGTACGCAAACGTGCACGCCCTTTCCACCGGATAGCCGCACCCAGCTGTGCAGGCCGGCCTCCTCGAGACGATCACGGACTTCCCGCGCCGCACGCTTGACATCGCTCCAGGTAATGCCCTCGTCGGGATCGAGATCGAACACCAATCGATCCGGCCGATCCGGCGCATCGCGTTTCGCGCCCCAGGGATGGAATTCCAGGGTATTCATCTGCACCAGATCGAGCACGCCCTCGATGCCGTCGACATAGACGTAATCGGCCTTGCCGTCGGATTCGCGCAGCGTCACCGGGTGGACGTTCGCGCCCAGATTGTCGTTGTGATGCTTCTGGAAAAAGCACTGCGCATCGATGCCGTCCGGGCAGCGCAGCAACGACAACGGCCTCCCCACCAGTTCGGGCAACAGCCAATCGGCGACAGCACGATAGTATTCGGCCACCCTGCCCTTCGTGATGTCCGTGCCGGGGTAGACGATGCGTTCCGGATGGGTCAAACGCTGTTCTGCCATCGTGATCTCCTGTCCGATGGCCTAGCGTATCGAATGAACCAGAAACAGAGTGTGTCCGAACAAGTTAAGCGCCGATGGCACGCGCCTGACGCGCGCAGGAGCGCGCGACGCGATGACGCGCGCAAACGGACGATCCCGGAATCGTGTTTCGAGGCGTCAGGCTAGCAATACTTCCTTCAGATCGCGTCGCACGGACTTCGCGACGTAGTCGGATTTGCCGATGCGGAACAGGAACAGCGGATCCTGCGCCGGCGCCAGGCCGGCCAGCTCGCGCAAGCCTTCCCGGCTCGGTTCGAACTCGGTCGGATAGCAAAGCGGCTGCACGGCGTAACCGCGCGCGGCGGCTTCCAGATAGACACGCTCGGCCAGGCGCCCCGCCTGGATGCGCTGATTCGGCGTGGCGCGATCGGCGTAGATCAAGCCCCAGGCCGGCGTGGTGGACACCAGGCGATCCAGCGTGTCGATCTCACCCTGCTTGAACTGCGCGCTGAGCAGATCCTGCTCATGGACGAACCATTCGACGTAGCGCTTGGCCAGCAGCGGCGCGTCGCCGTTGAACACCGCGATGCCATCGCGCCGGGTTTCCCACTGGTCGGGCGTGATGCGGAACCATTTCATGCCGTCGCGATTGCGGTCATCACTGAGGAAGCCACGCACCGATCCGCGCAGGACGTTGCCAAGACGCGTGACTAGCGGTCCATCGGGAAACCAGGTCAGCCCGATGCCGGGAAGATCGCCCGTCCGTTGATTCAACGCCGTTTTCAGCGCGGCCGGAACCGGCTGGCTCATGTCGTATTCAGTGCGTGTGGTCTGCCGGGTGAACAACGCGTCGAACGAGCCGTCGCGCACGACCTGGCCGCGATGCAGCCGGACGCTGGCGCAATAGCCGTCCTGCGCGAAGCGACGATCGGCGTCGAGATCCTGCACCTCGGCGCGGTAACCCAGGCGCCCCGCGGCGACGTCGATGTTCTCCAACGCACTGCCGATCGCCGTCTGCATCATGCGGAATTCGGCATCCGCGGTCCCGAGATGGCGGCTGAGGTCGGCGAAGATCTCGATGCGATCCCCGGCAATTCCGAACTTCCACGGCTGCGTGTTGTGCGGACTCGGCGCGAGCGTGGCGCACAGCGCGAGATATTGCGGATCGCTCAATCCATTCTTCTCCTTCTGCCGCCAGTAGCCATAGGCCGCGGCATTGGGATGCACGCCACCGGCGAAACCGACCGCGCCGGCGCCGCCCAGAACGGCAAGCGATGCCGCGCCGGCGGCGTAGCGCAGGAATCTGCGGCGGGAAGGCATGGGTTCGGTCGTCATGGTCGGAGTCTCCTCTCGTGAGCGGTCGCATTCCGAAGTACATCGGAATGACGAAGTGGGGAATGGGGAAAAGCGGATGGGCCGGAGGATGGCCACCACAGGCCGGAGAACACGTAGTCCTCGTTGCAGCCGACGCGGCCGACGAGTCTGTCGCGCCCCTCCTCGCCGACCTCGCGCAGCAGCCGCGCGCTGAACAGGCCTTGCGACAGATCGAGCACGACGGATGCGTCGCCGAAACCGAGGCGTTCGCCGGTCGCGGCGTAGACGCACTTGTAGATCGCCTCTTTGATCGAGAACAGCAGCAGGCCGTACATCGGCACCAGCATGCCCGGCAAACCGGAAATCCAGCGCAGCTCTTCCTCGCGGCAAACATGGCGCAGCACCGAGTGACTGAAAGCGTTGCTGCGGCGATCCACATCCACGCCGACCGCGGTGACGCGTCCGGACGTCGCGGCCACGCTGATCGCGCAGCCTTCGGTGTGGCTGATACTGCCGAGCGTACCGCTCGGCCAGAGAGGGCAGCCATGCCGATCGCTGAGGATCGGCCCGGGTGCGACCTGCAACCGCGTCAAGGCACGATGCGCATAGACACGGCCGGCGGCGAACTCGTGCCTGCGCTTGCTCACCGCCCGCTCCACCAGGGCGCGCTCGAGTGGATGCAACAACGCTTCGTCGCCATTGGACGCACCCGCTTCCACGCTGAACAACGTGGAGGGGAACAAATCCTGCGGTCGGCGGATCGCGGCCTGCATCTTGCTCATGCCTCCGCCGACACCAACGCGACCGCCGGGCGCCGCCAGAGCAGGCGCAGCAGCAGACTCAGGAACAACACCGCGCTGAGCGTGAACACGTGAACACTGCCGAGTTCGCGCATGATCAGCGCCGACATCCAGGGCGCGACCAGCGAGCCGAGGCTGAAAGCCATGGTGAACAAGGCGCTGCCACCGGGAAGTTCCTCGCGCGATAGACGCTGCCCGACGATGCCGAGCGCAATGGCGAACACCGGTCCAAGGCTCGCGCCGACCAGCAGCGACACCGCCGCGGCGATCGGCAGGCTCGGCGCGAAGGCGAGCGCAATCGTCGCCACAGCGCCGACACCAGCGCATATCGCGAGCACGCGTTCTCGACCATGACGATCGGCCAGATGGCCCAGCGGCAAGGTACCGATCAACCCGCCACCGATGAACGCAGCGAACGCGAAACTCATGCCACTCACGCTGTACCCGCTTTGCAGCAGGAAGACCGGATAGAGTGTGAGCAAGGTCGCTTCCGCCACGCCGTAGGCGAAGATCGCATGCAGCGGCAGGGACAGGCGGCGCACGAAATCGAAACGCGGCGATGGCGTGTGGGCGCGCAACGTCGGCAGATGCTTTCCTACGATCGGCAATCCCATCAGCAACAACACGCCACCGATGTAGAACGCCAGGATCGGCGAGGCTCCGTACAGAACGCCGCCCAACAGCGGACCGACGCCAAGCCCGACTCCGAACGCCAGCGCATGCAGGCCTCCAACCAGACTGCGCTGCGCTTCTGAAACGCTCGCATTGAGCGCGGTCTGCCCGCCGATCATGTACAGGCCGATGCCCACGCCCATCACCGCGCGTGCCGCGAACCATGCGAGCTGGTGATGCCACCAGGGCAGCTGCATGGCCGCGATCGCGGTGAGCACGATGCCGATCGCGATCGTGCCGCGCGTGCCGACACGATGAATCATCCGCCCCGCGAGCGGTGCGCCCAACAGCGTGAACGCGAAGAATGTACTGGCATTCAAGCCGATGCCGAGTTCGGAAACGCCACGCTCATTCAACAGCGCGGAGATCAACGGATTGAACAACCCGATCGCGACGCCCGCCAGCGCCGAGACCAGATACAACGCACGCAACGGCGGCGAAAAGACACGCATCCCCTGCCCGTCACTCCCGTCCCGTTGCGTCGACGACGCCGCCGGGAAACGGGAATGACGGGTTGCGGCCTGCGGTGCCGCCTTCTGGTTCACGCCGCGACTCCGGGTTTGAAGTCGCGCGTGATCGACTTGAACGTGCTCATCTTGTCGGAACCGTAGGAGTACATGTCCTGCTTGCCGAAGATGTTCAAGGTTTCACCGGTGATGCCGTCGGCCGCCTTCGAGGCGAGGAACAGCACGACCTCGGCTACCTGCTCGACCGGCATCGAAGCACTGCGGAACGCCGCCGGCGTCATCCGCGTGTCGACGAAGGCCGGGCAGACCACGTTCACCTGGATGTTCTTCTGCTTCACCTCCTCCGCCAGCGACTTGGTCAGACCGACCACCGCATGCTTGGCGGCGCAGTAGGCACTGAACAGCGGATAGCCGATCACACTGGCCGCCGAGCCGAGATTGACGATCTTGCCGCCACCCTGCTCCATCATCTGCGGCAACACGCTGCGGCTGCACAGATAGGCGGCCATCAGATTGATGTCGATCATCTCGCGCCAGGCTTTCGGATCGGATTCTGCCAGCAGCATCGCGTGGTTGGCGCCGGCGTTGTTGATCAGGATGTCGACGCGTCCGAAGTGCGCGATCGCCTGCCGCATCATCGCCTCGACCGCCGCTTCCTGGGTGACGTCGGCGGTGATGGCGATCGCATCCGGCGTCACGCGACGCACCTTCTGCAGCGTTTCTTCCAGCGGTCCCGACGAACGCGACACCAGCACCAGCTTGGCGCCCTGTTCGGCGAAACGAATCGCGATATCGCGACCGATACCGCGTCCGGCACCGGTGATGACGGCGATCTTGCCGGTGAGCGGCTTCGATGCCGTGGGTACGGGAGCCGCGGCGGGCAGCAGCGCGATGACTTCCGAGTTCGCCGCAACGAGCTGCGCGGGGGCCGCCTGCACCGCCGCCGGTATCGGCCTGGCCGCGGGCGCCTGCGTCAGCACGTCACGCAGCAGCTGCATGTAACGCTCGCCGACGCGGCGGATGGTTTCGGCGCGATGGAAATTGCTCGAATAGGCCAGTTCCACCTGCAACGAGTTCTCCTCGCCAATGCTGAAGAACACTTCGATCAACGCGCTGCGTTTCTGTTCCGGCAGGTTGAACCGCTGATCCCAGTCGCCACTGTCGAATTCGAACAGCCTGCTCTTGGGCAACTCGCGATTGCCGAGATAGTTGGCGCGAACCGGCGTGAGCTTGTTGTCCGGGTACAGATGTCCAGGCAAACGATCGGCGACGAGATCGTAGCTGATGCCGTTCAGCGGCACGGCATCGAAACCTTGCTTGATCGCCTGCAACAGATTCTGCCAGCCGGACTGCGCATCCACCTGCACCGCGAGCGGATAGTTCACGGCGAAATTGCCGACGCATTCGAAGAACGTCGCGCCATCGCCAAGATCGCGGCCATGCGTGCGCTGGCTGAGGGCCACCTTCGGATTACCGCTCCACTCCGCCAGCGCCCGGTACAGCGGCGCCAGCAGCAGGTGATACAGCGTGCTGCCATACTGCTGGCGGGCGCGTTGCAGGCTCGCCGTTTCCACGGCATCGAGGACGAAGCGCTCGCTCGCCGTCGAGGCCTCGGTGTTCTCGCCGTTGCGATGATCCAGCGGCACATTGAAGGCCGGATCGGTGGCCGGGAACTGCTTGGTCCAGTAATCGACGTAGCGCGCCACCGCATCACGCGTGCGCTTCTTCTCCAGCGCCTCGAGATAGGTGACGAACAGCGGCGGATCTTCATGGACTTCCCGGTCCTCGCCGGCCAGGCATTCGCTGTACAACTGCCACAGCGACTTGAAGGCGACACCGTTTCCGAGCATGTCGCTGATGATGTGATGGCCGACGATGCAGATGTCGTAACGATCCTCGGTCTCCTTGATCACCAGCACCGACCACAGCGGCCCGTTGCCGTCCAGGCGCAAGCCCTTCACGCGCTCCACGATCAACGCGCGCAGCTGCTCCTCGCGCACGGTTGGCGGCAAATGCGTGCCGTCGTACACCTCAGCTTGCGGCCACACGCGCGGCTCGGGGAAGTTCTGGTGCCAGACGCCGCCCTTCTGATGGAACACCGAACGCAGCGCGGCATGCTTCTGCGTCAGCTTGCGCAGGGCACGGTTGAATGTCTCGATATCGAGCGGTTGCAGATAGCGGAAGCGGCTGAAGCCGGCCCACTGGTACGGTGGTTCGAAGTAGTTCAGCAGCCAGCTCTGCGCCGGCCCGAGCGGAAAATCGATGGTATTGGCGACGATCTGGTCTTCCAGCGTCTGCGCGGGTGCTTCCACCGCAGCCGTGCCGACGGGCAGCGCGGGCGACGTCGACGCGGGCGTCTTTCCGTGCGCGGCAATCGCCTTGCGGTCGAGCTTGCCGTTCTGGTTCTTGGGCAGGCTCGGCAGCCAGTCGAACGTGTTGGGCAGCATGTAGGCCGGCAGTTTCTTGGCCAGATGCTCGCGCAGGGCGCGCGGCTCGGTGTACTCGCCCGACAGCCAGGCCTCCAGGCGCAGATGGCCATCACCGTGATCGACCGCCAGCACCGCCGCCTCGCGCACCGCCGGGTGCGTGCCGAGCACGCTCTCGATCTCGCCGAGTTCGACGCGGAAGCCACGGATCTTGACCTGGCTGTCGACGCGACCGCGATAGTCGAAACTGCCATCCGGCAGCTGCACGCACAGATCGCCGGTCTTGTAGAGCGTCGGGCACGGCACATCCGGAAACGGATTGACACGGAAGCTATCGGCGGTGCGCTGCGCATCGTGCAGATAGCCGTGCGCGAGCTGGATACCGCCGATCCACAGCTCGCCCTGCTCGCCCTGCGGGACGCGTTGCATGTTCTCGTCGAGGATGAGCAGCTGTACGTTCGGCATGGCGTGACCGATCGGCACGCGCGCCATGTTCAGATCGGGCATCCGATCCATCTGCCAGGCGCTGACGTCGATCGACGCCTCGGTCGGCCCGTACAGGTTCGCCATCTTGGCACCGAAGCCGAAGCGCGCGAACCAGCGCCGCACGTGCGTGACCGGCATCGCTTCGCCGCTGAACACCAGCTGCCGCAATGCGGGGAATGCGATGGTCTGCGCCTCGACGGCGTTGAGGAACTCGCCGAACAGAGAAGGCACGAAATGCATGACGTGGATGCCGTTGTCTCGAATCCACTGCGCCAACGCCCAGGGATCGCGCAGCGTCGCCGTCGACACCGGGCAGACGGTACCGCCGACCTGCAGCGGCCAGAACAGCTCCCACACCGAGATGTCGAAACAGATCGAAGTCTTCTGGGCAACGCGCTCGCCCGGCTGCAGCTGGAACAGATGCTGATGCCAGTCGTGGCGATTGGCGTAACCGCGATGACCGAGCACCACGCCTTTCGGCCGGCCGGTCGAGCCGGAGGTGTACAGCACGACCATCGTGTCGTCGGGCTGGCTGATCTGCGCCAGATCGGCGTCCGGCTGCGCGCGCCATTCGGCGCGGCCAACGCTGTGCAAGTTCGACGGCGCCGCGAACGGCCTTTCGTCCAGATAGACCAGATGCCGCAACGGCAGCGACGGTGACAGGCAGGCGGCCAGCTGCGTGGCGACCGCGGTCTCGGTGAGCACGGCCGTCAGCTGTGCGTGCTCCATGATGTAGGCGATGCGGTCGCTCGGATAATCCGGATCGAGCGGCACGTAGCCGCCACCGGCCTTGAGGATGCCGAGCAGCGCAATCTGCATGTTGATGCCGCGATGCGCCATCACACCGACCAGACTGCCGCGCGTCACGCCCAGCGCACGCAGTTGATTGGCGAGCTGGTTGGATTGCCGGTGCAGCTCATCGTAGGTGAGCGACACGCCGTCGGCCTGGACCGCCACCGCCTGCGGCGTGCGCGCGCATTGCGCGATGATCTGCCGATAGGGCACAAGGGCCGCGTCGACATCATTGGATGTCGGCGCATTCGCCGATGCAGGCGCGGCCTGTTCGCCACCCAGCTGCGCCACCATCTCCCCCAGGCTTCGGCAAGAGAGCAGCGCCTGACGATCGAAGCGGCCCGCGGAGAACTGCTCCAGCCGCGAGACGATGCGGATACGTTCGAGCGAATCCAGGCCGAGATCGGCCTCCAGATCCTTGTCCAGATCGGCGACGGTGAGCGCGCGATGCATGATTTCCTCGGCCACCTGCCGCACTTGATCGGCCTGCACCGAATCGATCGACGTCGTTCGCGGCGCGGCGACTTGCGCGAGCTGCGGCGTGCGGAACACGGCCAGGCTGCGCAGCTGCACCAGGAAGGCTTCGGCGACCTTGGCGACGAAGTCGATGTCGTAATGGTTGGCGTCGTAGTTGGTGGTCATCTCCAGATGACCGTTGAACTGCTCGATCACCGTGTCCAGGGTGCCGGCGTTGGTCACCGTCGCTGCCTGGTAATCGACCACGCGCAACCCGGCATATTGCTCGGCGATGTGGGTGTTGCCGATGTAGGGCAGGAACAGGTTGGACTTCATGCCCGCGCGGATCAGCGGACCATGTGCTTCGGGAATGCGGCCGTGTTCGAGCTGGAAGCGGTCGCGGATCGTATGCGCGAGCGAGCGTGTCTGCGCGCGATCCACACCCTGCCCGATCGCGCTTTCGATGCCGCGGTGAACACGTTCGAGCAACGTATCCCAGGCTTCGCTGGCGGCAGGTGGCGCGAAGTCCAACGCCAGATTCTGCGCAAAGCAGCCGATGATCCCGCTCGCGTCGATGCCTTGATAAACGCGACCGCTGGTCGGGATATTGAGGAAGATGGGCTTCGCTTCGTTGACGAATCCGGCGACGGTGCGCAGATAGGCGCCGACCAGCACGCTGTTCATCGACACGCGCAGTTCGCCGGTCAGGCGTTGCAGGGTCTGCGTGGTGCCCTTGTCGAGACGGAAACGATAGTTACGCACTTTCGCCAGGGCTTCGGCGCGCGGACGGTTGTTCGGATTCCAGACGAAGGATTGCTTGCCCTGGCGCTTGAGCAGATCGGTGATGGCCTGGTCCTCGGCCGGATCATGCCAAGCGTTGATGCCGTCGACGACTTCGCGATAACGCTGTAGCGATGTGGCCGGTGGCAGCGCAGCCGGCTGACCGTTCGCCGCGGCGGCATACAGAGCGAGGAATTCGCGCATCACCTGCTGATTGCTCAAGCCGTCGGAGATCAGGTGATGATTGGTGAAGAACACCTCATGCAGATCGTCGGCCAGCCGCCAGGCGAAGAAGCGATGCAACAGAGGATCGCTCAGTGCCCACTGTGCGTTCACGTTGCGCTCGACTTCGGCAGCGACAGCCTCGTCCTGCTGCGCGCGTGGCAGATGCCGCAGATCCGTGAGTGCCAGCGCGGGCGCCTGCACCTGCGCCTGCACTTCGTAGCGATACTCCTTGAAGCTGCGCGCTTCGGCCGGGATGACGAAGCGAGCGCGCAAGGCGGGATGGCGACCGAGCAGGTCGTTCCAGGCGCGCTGCGCCAGTTGCAGATCGAACGGCCCTTGCAGGCGCACGCGCGAGCACAGGCTGCAGGTGGACACCGCCCAGTGCGAGACCAGGAACGGATATTGCGAAGGCAGCATGTTCAGTTCGCCGCCTTCGGACAGTGCATTGCCCGGCCAGGACGCTGCATTCGAGGATGCTTCGGCCAGTTTCGGCTGAGGCGCCAGCGTGACCGCGGGCTGCTCGGGAGCGGCACTACCGGACGCCTGCCAGGACGCGAACAGTTGCACGATCTCGCGCAATGTCTGCACCTGCATCAGCTGGTCGGTCGGTACCTGCGCGGCGAATGCGTCGCGCCGTTCGGCCGGCACCAGGGTGAGCAGGTTCGAACTCAGTTCGACCATCTTGATCGAATCGATGCCGAGGTCGCCCTCGAGAAACAGATCGAGATCGAGATCGTCCGGATTGTGGCCGGTGATCTGCGAGATCAGCGCGAATACACGCGGCGTGAGATCCGCAGCTCTTGGCTCCTCCCCCTGCGGCTGCAGGGGGAAGCTGGAAGGGGAGCCTGCGGGTGAGAGCGCACTCTCCGGAAGGGCCATCGGCGCTGACGCAACCCCTCCCCAACCCTCCCCTGCGGTCGCAGGGGAGGGCGTGGGAACGCCATCCCACCCTTGGAAAATCGTCTCCAGCTCGCGCAGCGTCTGCACCTGCATCAATCGATCGGTCGGCACCTCCGCCATGAAGCGCTCACGCAGCGGTTCCGCGACGATCAACAGCAGGCTTTGCGTGAGCTCCACCATCTTGATCGAATCAATGCCGAGATCGCTTTCCAGGAACTGGTCGGCATCCAGGTCCTCCGGTTGGTGGCCGGTCACGGCCGAGACGGCGATGCGCAGACGCTGTTGCAAGGAATTGGAATCGGTAGCCATGGAATTCACCTGATCGATAGGCAACGGCATTGATTGGTCACGACACCTGGCTGAGCTCCTTGCGGAGCTCCTCGGCCAGGGCCGTGCGTTGTGCGGTCGAGAGCGCCTGCTGTGCCAGCGCGACTGGCTGCAGACGTGTGAGCGACTGCGATGACGGCGCGGCCGGCTGCAAGCGTGGCAGCGAGGGTGCCGTCCTCGGCGTCGCGATGGGGACCAGCGCCGGCACGCCCGGAGCAGTCGTCTGCACCGATGTGGTGGCGACGGCCTGCTGGCCCGGAACGGTCAGCGCCTTGTAGCGGTACGGCTTGTTCTCGAACGGATACGTCGGCAGCGGCACGCGACGCGCGCCCGCCGTCGCCAGCACACGTGCATTGAAGCGGATGCCACGCACGTACATGCGGCCGAACAGCGCCAGCAATCGTTCGTGGCCATCACGCGCCTGCCCGGGCTCGGACACACCAAGCCAGTTGCCGGCGTCGGTGATGCCCAACTGTTCGCGCAACTCGCGCGAACCGCCCAGGTGCACCAGGCCGTAGTCGCCGCGCGCGAGTTCCTGCACGTCCTGTGCGCCGAGACGGCGCGGCTGCTGCAGATAGGCGCTCAGTTGTACCGCCGCCTGGTCCTGGTTGCTGCGCAGCACCGCGCCCGGCAGCACCAGCGGGCAGTGCCAGCTGTCGCCGCGCGCCTCTGAATCGAATGCGCCGTCGACGATTTCGTGCCGGCCGAGCGCATACCGGCTCAGCATCGCCACCGCCTGCTTCAGGCTCAACATCCCGAGCAGACACGCACCGGCCAACACACCTGTCCCTTCCGCGACGATCGCCGCCGGCTTGATCTCGGCCGACATCAGCAACCGGCCGAGCGCGTACTGCACGGCGAATGCGTACAGCAACTCATCCAGGTGCTGCTGGTTGAGCGGATTGCTATAGGCCATCGCATCGCGGTAATAGCCCTTGCAGTCGTCGCAGATCTGCTGCAGCAGCGGGAAGGCGTCGATCAATTCCTGCGCCTGTTGCACGTCGAGCGGATTGACACCATCCAGCACCAGACTCACTTGCGGCACCTGCTTGGGATTGCCGCGTCGCACCTCGATGCCCGGGGTTTCGCGTCCCGCCGACAGAGCGGCGAGCTTGCTCTGCAGATCATGGCGATCACGCACCAGCAGCGCGGCCTTGAAGGCCAGATCGCGCTGCGTGCCGTTCATGCTCAGGCAGACCTGCGACGGCTTGTATTCCGGATGCTTCTCCACGGCGCCGAGCAGGCGCGTGGCGATCTCCTGCAATACGTTCTGGGTGCGGCCGCTGAGCAGCAACAGCTGCGTCGCATCCTGGCTCTGCACCGGCGGCGGCAGGCGCGGCGCTTCCTCCAGCACGACATGGCAGTTGGTGCCGCCGAAACCGAACGAGTTGATGCCCGCGCGCAGCGGCTGATCGCCACTCGGCTGCCACGACATCGGCCGTCCGGCCACGACATGGAACGGCGAACTGGCGAAATCGATGTGCGGATTGGCCTGGTTGTAACCGGCCGTGGCTGGAATCGTGCGGTGCTGCAGCGACAGCACCACCTTGATCAGGCTCGGCAGGCTGGAGCCGGACAGGCTGTGCCCGAACGCCGCCTTCAACGACCCCACCGCGCAGAACTGCTTGCGATCGGTGAACTTGCGGAACGCCTGCGTCATGCCCTCGATCTCGACCGGATCGCCCAGCGGCGTGCCCGTGCCGTGGCATTCGACATAACTCACCAGATCCGGACTCAGACCGGCGTTGACGTAGGCCTTGCGCAGCGCTTCGGCCTGGCCACGCGGATTCGGCGCGGTGATGCCGTTGGAATGACCATCGTTGTTGATCGCCGAACCCTTGATCACGGCATGGATATGATCACCGTCGGCGATCGCATCCTTGAGCGGCTTGAGGATCACCGCCGACACCGCCTCGCCGAGCACCATGCCATTGGACTTGGCATCGAACGGCAGGCATTCGCCGGTCGGCGACACCGCGCCGAGACGGCTGAGGAACACGAACGGTGTGTCGCAACCGGTCAGATAGGCACCACCGGCGATGGCGATGCGCGATTCGCCCGAGCGCAGGCTTTCGCAGGCCAGATGTAGCGCGACCAGCGACGACGAGCACGCGGTGTTGACCATGAGGTTCGGCCCGCGCAGGTCGAGCCAATGGCTCACGCGCGCCGGAATCTCGTTGAGGCCCTGCCCCGCCACCGCGTCGGAGATCAGCTCGGCCGGCCGCATCACGTCGTTGAGCGTGCCGAGCAGTTCCGCACGCGCGGCTTCGGGCAACTGCTTGAACCACTCCATCTGCGCGTAGCGGCGCAGCAACGCCTGATAGCGCTGGTGGCTGACGAAATGTTCGCCGTACTGGTTCTGCTCGCAGCCGACATAGATGCCGATCTCGCGCGTGCGGAAATCGCCGCCGTAACCGGATTGCTGCAGGGCTTCGAACGCGACTTCGAGGAACAGCCGCTGCTGCGGGTCCATCGCTTCGGCCTCGCGCGGCGAGATGCCGAAGAACATCGGATCGAAGTCGTAGGGCTTGTCGAGGAAGGCGCCCCATTTCGTGTAGCTGGTATGCGCTTCCTGATCCTCGGCCTTGAAGTAGTCCTCGAGCGACCACTGTTCCGGCCGGACTTCACGGATCGCCTTGCGACCCTCGATCAGCGCCTGCCAGAACTGTTCCGGCGTGTCGGCGCCCGGCATGCGCAGAGACATGCCGATGATGGCGATGTCGTGATCGCGGACGTGGGGGAGATCCGCGGTGGACTCGATGGAAATCGCACTGGGTGCCGCGCTCGTCGCGCCGAGAGGGATCAGGGACGATGCCGTCGGTGCGCCGACGGTCTCGTGTGCCGCGGGCTGACGCGTCAGCACCGCTTCCGCGAGCAGATATTCGACCAGGGCCGTCGGTGATTGATGCTCGAACAGAAGCGTCGGCGGCAGCTTGGTCTGCGTCAGCTCGCCCAGCCGTCCCGCCAATTTCACCGCTGTCGCCGAATCCAGGCCGAGATCGTGGAAATTGCGGAACATGTCGACCTGCGACGCCGGAATCTCCGCGAGTTCGGCTACCAGCGTCTGCACGACCTGGTACCAGTCCTGCAACGGTTTCTCGCTTTCCTTTCTCTGCTGAGCGGGAGCCTGAACAATGAAACGCTCTTCATTGGCGGTGCGCGCCGGCACGGACTGCAAGGCAAGTAGACGACCGGATTCGGCGGTGCCGCTCCAATCCTCCACGCGCGGCGTGGCTGCTGCCGATGCGGAAGCCGTATCGTGGGTGACGATGCGGTATTCGTCGCGCGCGAAGGGATAAGTCGGGAGTGCGATCCGCCTCGGCGCGAAGTCGGCGTCGTAAGCTTCCCAATTCGGTTCAACACCGTTGAGATACAGTCCGCCCAGTGCTGGCAGCAGGCCATGCCAGTCGTCGCGCTTGCGATCGAGCGTCGGGAACACCTGCGCCTGCGCACCCAGGATGTGACGGGCGAGATTCGACAACACCTTGTCGGGGCCGCATTCGACGAAGACACCGATGCCGCGCTCGGCCGCCAGTTGCACACTCTGCTCGAAGCACACCGGCGCCAGGACGTGTTCGCGCCAATATCCGGCATCCAGAACGCGATCCTCGATCCACTGGCCGCCGAGATTGGAGATCAGCGGAATCTTCGGTGCTGAGAATTCGACTTCGGCCAGCACCTTCCCGAACGCATCGAGCATCGGTTCGAGCAGCGGCGTGTGGAAGGCATGCGATACCTTCAGCGCGCGACAGACCTTGCCCTGCGCCTGCAATTGCTCCTGCAGTTTCGCCAGCGCGTCTAGCTTGCCGGACACGACCTGGTGATTGCCGTTGTGGGCACCGAACCAGAGTTCTCCCTCGTAGGCCGCCAGCAGCGGCGCGAGATTCTCCTGCGACTCGAACACCGCGGTCATGCCGCCACCGGCGGGCAATGCCGCGATGAGGCGTCCGCGCGCGGCGATGATCTTCGCCGCGTCTTCAAGCCGCATCACGCCCGCCAGACAGGCCGCTGCGTATTCACCGACGCTATGGCCAAGCATGCAGGCCGGCTTGACGCCCCAGTCCAGCAACAGCCGGCCGAGCGCATAGTCGATGCTGAACATCAACGGCTGCGTCAGCCAGGTCTGCGCGAGCAGCGCTTCATCGCCGTCGGCGGCGTATAGATAGGAAAGCAGCGGCTTTTCGAGTTGTCCCTCGAAGCAGGCCGCGCATTCGTCGAGGATGCGCTTGAAACTCGGCAGCGTGTCGTACAAGCGACGCGCCATGCCCGGATACTGCGCGCCCTGCCCGGTGAACATCAGCGCGACCTTGGCCGGCACCTGCGATGCGCGAGCGCGCTTGTATTCACCACCGGCGAGCTGCTCGGCCAGCGCTTCGGTGCTGTCGCCGACGACGAACAGCCGTTCAGGCAGATGCGCGCGACCGGTATGTTGCGAAAACGCAATATCAACCGCACCGATATCAGCTGCGCCCACATCGATCGCGGCTTGGTCGGACCACCGTTGCAGCGCCGCGGCCAGATCGCTGGCGCGGCGCTGCAAGGCGGCCTCGTTCTGGGCCGAAAGGCACAGCAGGTGCTGCGGCCGCTCGGCGCGTGGCTCATGGGCGGTCGACGGAGATTCTTCCACCACCATGTGACAGTTCGTACCACCAAAGCCGAAGGAGTTGATCGCGCCGCGGCGCGCGCCTTGCGCGGGCGCTTCCCAGCCTTGCGCCTCCTGCAATACACGGAATACGGGCTTGCCCGTAGTAGTATCGATCTGCCCATCGATCTGCGCGTTGACCCGCTTCACGTGCAGGCTCGGGGGCATCTGCCGGTGCTGCAACGCGAGTACAAGCTTGATCAGGCTGGCGACGCCCGCCGCACTGAGCAGATGGCCGATGTTCGCCTTCACCGATCCGACCACGCAGTCGTTAGGAGCGCCGAGTTCCGAGAACACGTGCGCCAATGCGCGCAATTCGCTCGGATCACCGATCGCCGTGCCGGTGCCGTGCGCTTCGACGTACTGAATATCGGCTGGTTTCAAGCGACCATCACGATAGGCGCTGGCGACGGCAACACGCTGACCATCGGGATTGGGCGCCATCACGCCAAGCGAGCGGCCATCGTTGTTGATCGCCGAGCGCTTGATCACCGCCAGCACCGGATCGCCGTCGGCCAGCGCGCGCTTGAGCGGCTTCAGCACGACGGTGCCGGCGCCCTCGCCCGGCACCATGCCGTCGGCCTCGGCATCGAACACGCGGCAACGTCCGCTCGGCGAGAGCGCGCCGGCGCGTGAGAACATCAGATAGGGGGTTGGCGTGAGATTGAGATTGACGCCACCGGCCACTGCGATCTCGCATTCGCCGCGCCGCAGGCTGTCGCAGGCCAGATGCACCGCCACCAGCGAGGATGAGCAGGCGGTATCGACCGCTAGGCTCGGCCCCTTGAAGTTGAGCGCATGCGAAGTGCGCGCGGCGATCATGTTGAGCAGGTTGTCGACCAGCGTGTTGGGCTGCAGCTCGCTGTCGCCGAAGCGCGTCTTCCATTCCGCGACCAGCGCCTCGCGCTGCTCCTGCGACAGGTTGCGCACGCTGTCGAAGCCTTGCAGGCGCTGCAGGTCCAGACCGTGCAGATGGTGTTCCAGATAATTCAGATGGCCCGCGCCCACGAACACGCCCACGCGCTTGCCGTGCGTGCGCGCACCCGCATGGCCGGCGCGTTCCAGCGCTTCCCACGTCGTCTGCAGGAACAGGCGCTGCTGCGGGTCCATGATCCGCGCCTCTTCGGCACTGATGTGGAAGAACTCAGGATCGAACGCATACGGCGCATCGATGAATCCACCCCAGCGCGAATTGCTCTTGCCAGCCACACCGGGCTGGTAATGGATGTCGGCATCCCAGCGCTCGCGCGGCACTTCGCTCACGCAATCGCGGCCCTGGATGAGGTTGTCCCAGAAGGATTCCGGCGTGTCGGCCTGCGGGAAACGGCAGGCCATGCCGATGATCGCGATGTCCTCGTCGCTGTCGATGTTGGCGGCGACGGTCTTGGTTTCCTCCAGGGCGGCATGGTCGTGCCGCGCCAGATGCGCCTGCAGATAGGCCGCCATGTCCTCGATGGTGCGGCACTGCAGTAGGAATTCGTGGCTGAGCGTGGTCGCAAGATCCTGCTCCAGCGCGCCCAGCACCTGCACCGCCTTCACCGAGGTGCCGCCCAGTTCCAGGAAGGGGCGATCCAGCGGAATCCTCGCTTCGTCGCGACCGAGAATCTGCGCCCACACCGAACGGATGCGCGTCTTCAACGCCTCCGCGGACAGTACTTCGATGTCTTGCACCGCTGCTTCCGCCCGCACCGGCTCGGCGAGCAGATCGTCGACGGTGAACGTGCTGTCGGCGAATTCGCCGGCCAGGAAGGCCTTGCGCATCGCGAAGCGCTGCAATTTTCCGCTGGTCGTGCGCGGCACCGACTTGATCGCCACCAGGTAATCGGCGGCGATGCCGAACACGGCGTTGATCTTGCGCCACACCTGGGCGAGCAAGTCCCTGCCTTGCTCGCCGCGCACGCCGACGAACAGCGCCACGCGCTCGCGGCCAATGTCCGCGTCATTCCATCCGCAGGCGATGACCTTGCCGGTGGCGACGCCTTCCACGCTTTCCGCGCAAGCTTCCAGGTCGTAGGCGAAGAATTTCTGCCCATCGACGATGATGATGTCCTTGGCGCGGCCGGTGATGCTCAGGCGCCCGTCGATCATGAAGCCGAGATCGCCGGTGCGGATCCAGTCGCCATCCTTCGCTTCGTCCGTGGCCTCCGGATTGGCGTAGAACCCCTGCGTGACATTGAGGCCGCGGATCTGGATATGGCCGACATTGCCTTCCGGCAGTAGTTTGCCGGCATCGTCCACCACGCGGCATTCGCTGGCGGCGATCGGCGGACCTTCGTCCGGAATCAGGATGGCTTCGGGATCATGCTCGTCGACCACCTTCACGCGACCGCTTTCCGCCAGCAGGCGGCGATCGATGGCGCGAATGATGGCCGGCTGCCCCATCGGCGGAATCGCCAGGCCGACGCTGGCCTCGGCCATGCCATACACCGGATACACCGCTTCCGGACGCAGCCCGGACGGTGTGAGCGCCGCGGTGAATTCGCGCATCAGCGGCACCGAGATCGGCTCGGCGCCGTTGAGAATGACGCGCAAAGCGCTCAGGTCCAGTGCTTCCACATATTCCGGCGTGAGCTTGTCCAGCACCAGCCGATAACCGAAATTCGGCGATCCGGTCAGCACCGCGCGATGCTCCGCGATCTTCTCCAGCCACAGCAGCGGCCGTCGCACGAACAACTGCGGCGCCATGTTGATCTGCTTGGCGAGTCCGGCCAGCGGAAACAGATGCAGGCAGATCAGCCCCATGTCATGACTGAAGGGCATCCAGCTCGCGATCGTCTCGCCGGACTTGTGTTCCGTCGCGAGCAGCAGCGCCTCGACGTTGATCAGCAGATTGCGGTGCGTGAGCGTCACGCCCTTGGGACTGCCGGTGCTGCCGGAGCTGTATTGGATGAACGCAATGTCGTCCGCGCGGCCAGGCGCAGGCTCGGCTTCGGTACCAGGACGGTCGAGGTCGTCGCCGACCAGCACGCGCATGCCGCTGGTATCGATCAGCTCCGTCTGCGCCAGCTTCTCGGCGAGCATGCGATCGCCGAGGATCGGGCGCTGTTCCAGTTGTTGCCAGACTTCGTACACCTTGGTCAGCGCGTTGTTCGCCGAGGTGAACGAGGTCGGATACGTCAACGGCGCCGGCACGATGCCGCCGAGAATGCAGGCCCAGAACGTCACCAGAAAATCGGGGCCGTGGTTGACCACCATCGGCACCGGAACACCGGTCGGCACACCGGCCTCGCGCAATCCGGCCAGCCGTGCCTTCGCCTGCTGCAGGATTTGTGCGTAACTGACGTTGAGCTCGCTGCCGTCGGGCTGCACGAACACCATGCCGACATCGTTCGCCTGCGCGCCTCGCAGCAGCAGATCGGCCAGTGAGCCTTCGGCATCGAGGACACCAGCCGGCGCGCGCCCGATCGCATGCGACATGACGGGTGTCTTGCGCTTGTTGCTGCGGGCTGGCGCGGTTTTTTTCGCAGATTTCTTGGCCATGACGGAATCCGATGAGTTTCCCTGTTCGTTTCGGAAGGAATGGAACGTGCCTTGACTGCCTGCCTACTGCGCCGGAGACGGCATCGCGTCCGCCGGGATATCGACCTTGCCTTCTGGCCATACTTGCGGCGCGACGTTCCCGCGAATCGGCTTCGCCACGGGTGCCTTCGCGCGCCTGCCGTCAAGCCAGGCCAGCAGCGCCGGCGTCAGGCTCAAATCCGCGACGAGTGCAAGCGCCACCATGATGCTGATGAGCAAGCCGAAGTAATGGTTCGGCTGGAACTGCGCGAGGGTGAACATCGCGAACGCGCAGATCAGCGTCAGCGTCGTCGCCAGCGCGGGTGTGCCGATGTGGCGCATCGTCGACACCGATGCGGTTTCCGCGTCTTCTCCAGCCTTGCGATATTTGAAGTAGTGCGCCAGCAGATGCACGGTATCGTCGACGACGATGCCGAGGCCGAGCGCGGCCACCATCAGCGTGCCGACGTCCAGCATGATGCCCTGGAGTGCCATCAGACCAAGCACGATCACCAGCGGCGCGACGCTCGAGAACACGCTCACCACGCCGGCGGTGACCGAGCGGAACATCAACAGCAGCACCGGGATGATCACCAGAAGATCGAACGCCAGCGACTTGACCATGCTGTCGGTCAGGTTGTTGCCCATGTTGGTGTACAGCACGTCGCGTCCGGTGAACTCGAGCTTGGCGTGCTTGAGGTTCTGCGCCGCCCAGGCGCTGATCGCGTCGATGTTCTTGCGGCTGATCTTGGTGGAGGTCAGCGGCCGGATCACGGTCACGCGCGTGGCCGAGTTGTCGACGTTGAAGCGATCGTTGATGTCCTGACCGACCGGAACCGACAAGGAATACAACAAGAGGTACTGCGCGATGGCTTCATCGCTGTCCGGCAGGGTGTGATATGCCTGATCGTCGGCATGCATCGAACGATTGATGTTTCGCAAAATGATCGACAACGAATACACGTTGGCAAAATCGACGGGCGCATCGTTCTTCAGGTACTCGCTCAGCTTGTCGAGGTCGCGCATGTAATCCAGGGTCTTGATCGACTCCGGTCCATTGCCGCGCACCACGATCTCGTACACCGCACCGCCGGATCCCTTCGTCTGGATGAAGTTGATCGAATCGCGGAACCAATGCCCTTCCCGGAAATACAGACTGGGGTTGGAATCCACCGTCAGCTTCGGAATGAAGGCCGCGAACAGCACGGTGAGCGCCACCCAGCTCAGGATCACCGGCTTGCGATGACGCACCACCCAGGCACCAAGGCGGCCTAGACGCGAGGACAGATCGAGCGCGGCCAGCGGCGAGCGGCCCGCCTTCTTCGGATAGAAGCTCAACAATGCCGGCACCAGGCTCAGCGACAGCACCATCAGGAACATCGATCCCACGCAGGCCAGGAAGCCGAACAGCGTGACCGGCACGATGTTGCCGACCATGAACGAGGCGAATCCAAGCGCGGTGGTGATGTTGGTGAGCACCACCGGCACGAAGTTGTCGGCCAGCGCCTCGCGCGCGGCATCCTTCGAGGTCGCGCCATTGCGCTTCTCGTCGAAGAAGGTGGCCAGCACGTGCATGACCGTCGCCACCGAGATGCCGAGCAGCACCTGTGGCGTGATGGCGGTCACCGCGTCGATCTTGAAGCCGAGCAGGCCGTGCAGGCCCAGCGTGGCGGCGATGGTCAGCACCGCCACCACGAGCGGAATGATCACGGCCCAGGCCGAGAAGAACAGCAGCGCCAGGATCGCCACCATCGCCAGCAACAGCAGCGGCATCAGCTTGGCGCCATCGCTCTTGGAGACCTGATCGAAGGCCTCGTCGGTGATCGGGCCGCCGGCGATGTGGAAGGTGTAGCCGCTGCGCGCGGATTCCTCGTCGAGGATCTGCTTGAGCTGGGTGTAGACCGCGTGCGGCAGCTCCGGATTGATCGCATTGGGCGCGAACTTGCCCCGGATCACCGCGACCTTCTGATCCTTGCTGAGCAGGGCGCCGGTGATCAGCGGTTCGCCGGCGATGTAGTCGGCGCCGGCCTTGATGGCCTGCGTGTCCAGGGGCTCGTCGGTCGGGAACAGGTCCTTCACCGAGATACCGTCATCGGTCGCGCGCGTGGCCTGGAAATTGCTCAGCGAATCGACGCGCATCACGCCGCGCAGGTGCCAGAACTTGTCGGTGAGCCGCTGGATCGCCTGAAGCGGTTCCTTGCGCAGGATGCCCTGCTCGTCCTCGAAAGCGACCACGAAGCTGTCGTCGTTGCCGAATTCGCGCAGGAACTTGTCGTGCTGCGCCAGATAGGGATCGTCCGATTCGAACCAGATGCGGTAGTTGGTGTCGAACTTCAGCCGGTCGGTGAAGGTGCCTAGCGCGATCGTCACGATCAGGCAGGTCAGGATCACCACGATCCGGTTGCGGACGATCCAGGCAGAGTAGTTTTGGACGAAGTCGGAAAGCTTCATGTTCGCGGCTCGGAAGTTGCGGAGATTCAGAAGTTGCGGCGCAGGAACAGGCTGATCGCGCCATCATCCCGCTCGGTATGGCGGGGACTCGGGTAGTAGTTGCGGGTGTCCGTATAGCGCAGCACCACGTCGTAATCCGGAATGGGGCTGATCGTGTATTCGAGCCTGTAGACGTGGCCCGTGGTGTTGTCCAAATCGAGGAAGGTGCCAAGCAAAATCCGTTGCTGGTGGCGGTCGTTCACCGTCCAGCGCAGCGCCGCGAACAGATCGTTCTGCATCAACTCGTGCGCGGCCACGTTGCGCGAGGTCGCCAGGTATTCGCCGTAGAACGTCAGATCCGAGTGCCGCCAGATGCTGCTGGCGGTGTACTCGACGCCGACCGTGTACAGCAGTGCGTCGCGATTGTTCTGCTGGCCGCTGTGGCGATAGACGAACTCGCCCTTGAGCAGCCAGTCGCCGATCACCTTGGTCATTTCCAAGCCGAGGCGGCGCGCGCGGTACGTCTCGCCGACCAGCTCGCCGCGCTCGGGATCGAAATCGAAGCTGGCGTTACGCTCGAAGCCGTTGAAGTAGCTCAACCCCCAGTCGAATCCATCCCCCGACTGGAAATAGCGCAGTGCCCATTGATCCGATTTCCAGCCGCTGTCCGGATAGTCCTCCGGAATGCCGCCGCCGATGCTGTAGTACGACCGGCGTCCAGCGAACTGCGACGGCTCGTAGTACGGCAGCCAGTACAGCGCCAGATCGCTGGAATCGAAGCGCCAGCGCATGCGCGCTGCCGTCTGGCCGATCTTCATCGGCTCGACGATGTCCTCTTCGTAATCGCGCGCATTGACGATATCGAGATGGCTGACGCTCTCCACACTGCCCCAGGTGACCAACTGATTGCCCACGCGCAAGTCCCAATCATCGGTCGCGTATTGAATCCACGCCTCGTCGAAGCGGGTCGCGTCTCGATCGTCGTTGTACTTATCCTCCCGCACGAAGGCGCGCACACCGACACTCCAGTTCGACTCCGCCGTGTAGCCGATCTCGAGCTGCCCCTTGAACGCCAGGTTGTCGCGTTCCTGGCGCGGGTTGACGACGCCGTCGACACCGACGTATTTGGGATAGCGCGCGCCTTCCAGGCCGGCGAAACCTTTCCAGCTCCACTCGGCCTGGGCGGCCGAGGCCCAGGCAAGCGCGGCGAATGCGGTGATAGGGACGGCGATCGTCTTTATCCCGGCGATTTCCTTCGACAATCTCACGTCATTGCACCGCGTTGAATTCCTGCACGCTGAACTCCTGCTCCGGCAGCTTCTGCTTCACCGCTACCGTGTCGAAGCTCATCGTCGACTTCTTGTTGGTCTGCACGTTGGTGACGGTGACCTTGGTGACGCGCCAGAAACCATCCACCAGATGGTGGCCCTCCATCTTGCGGCGCTTGAGCAGCTCGCCCTTGCGGTCGAAATAGTCCGTGCGCAGCTCCTGCAGGTTGTCCTTCATGCGCCAGCGGACAACCTTGGAATAGCCGGAGTTCTTGTTCTTCGGAATGCGCTCGATGACGTAACAGTCCTTGCCGTCAATCACTTCGTCGCCGAGATATTTGAAGGTGTATTTGTCGAACTGGCGCACAACCAGGTCTTCGTAGGCGAATTCAGAACCCATGAACGAGCCGCTCTGATTGCTGGAAGCGATGCGCTTGACGCGCTTGATCGCCGGCAGGAACAGCCACTGGTCGTCATCGCCGGAGCCTTGCTCGTGCGTCAGCACCGCAGCGCCCTTCATGTCGGCGGGATAGACGAAACGCATGACGGTCTTGTCGCGGCGGTTCGGGCCTTCGAAACCCTCGAAGGTCAGCTTGCGCACCGTCTCCTTGCCGTCGGCGCTGATCAGGGTGAGCGTCATATCGCGCGTTTCGCCGATATAGCCGCTCTGCATCTTGTCCTGATCGCGCTCGATGCCTTCGCCGGTGAGTTTGGGATCGCCCGGCTTGATGCTGGCGCTGGCGAGCGCCGAGGCCAGAAGCAGGGCCGAGGTCAGGATTGCTTTACGCATGTGCAGGCTCCAGGTGTTGATACAGATTGAGAAAGGACAGTGCGTCGCCGGCGAAGGCCGCGACACGGCGGGTGAGGCCGTGCAGGGTTCTCCCGCAGCCGACCTCCAGGAAACGATCGATGCCCTCGCGCGCGCGCAGGTTGCCGATCGCGGCGTGCCACATCACGGGGCGATGGATCTGTGCGGCCAGATGCGCGCGCAGACGTTCCGGCGCCGATTCCCGCGTGCCGCTGACGCTGCAATAAAAGGGAATCCGCGGAGTCTTGAATTCGAAATCCTGCAACAGGCGCGCGACATGCTCCGCCACCGGCGCGGCGCGCTCGCTGTGCCAGGCACCGGCGACGTCGACGGGAAAGCAGTGCCCGCCCGCGGCCGCGATCTTCTCGATCACTTCACGCATCGCCGACTCGCTCGCCACGAACGTCAGATGGTCGGGTGCGTTCCAGCCGGCGACTTCGACATCGTCGGCCGCCGTGACGGCGAGCAGTTTCTCAGCGGAAAGATCGAATGCGGCCGTCAACCGCCCTGCATGGCGCGGCGCGACTTCGCGCAGCAAGCGCCCGCGGCGTGCGGCGATCGTCAGCGCACTGGCGCGATCGATCACGCCGGCGCAGCACAATGCGGCGATGGCGCCGGCGCTGTATCCGGCGACCGCCGACGGTTGATGTCCACGCTCCTGCAAGAGCGCGGCGTAGGACAATGCGAATGCGGTGAGCATCGGCTCAAGTACAGCCGGATCACGCAATGTGTCGGCCGAAGCTTCCTGCGCCAGACGGCGCAACGGTTGTCCGCACAGGGTCTCGGCTTCCTCGAAGATGCCGCGCACGACGGCGACGGCGAACGGAAAACCACGCCCCATGCCGGGATACTGCGCGCCCTGCCCCGGAAACACCCAGGCCGTCTTCGCGATCATGACGCGCTCCCGCGAAACGCATGCACGCTCGCACTCATGGCGCCATTCCCCTGCGTGCGGAACAAGCATCCTTCAAGGCGCATGGGCATGTATTGGGAGGCGGCGCGAGACATGGGCGGCGTGTCGTGTTCAGGCGGCTATTTCAGCGGGCGCCGCTGCTGTGAGGGACGAGGGAATTTCGATCCAGCACGCGAAGATCGGATGACCACCGATCACCAGCGGCGGACCGGCGCGATGCGCGCGCACACCCGCCGCGCGCAGCAGCCGTTCGATGCCGATCGGGGAGACGGAAATCAGATGCTTCGCGCCGTGGCGTGCCGCGCCGGCGATCGCTTCATGCAGCAGCTTGATCGCGGTGGTCGATGAAAGTTGTCCACGCGCCGTGCTGGCCGGATTGTCCGGATCCACCGCGGCGAAACGCGAGAGCTCCCAGACCTCGGGAGAATTCGGCGCCGGAAGCCCGTTCAACAACTCGGGGAAGATTTCGCCCAGCAGGTAAGGACGGTTGGTGGGCAGCAGGCGCGCGCAGCCAGAAACGCGGCCGTTGCTGTCCTGTGCTACGACATAGATCGTGTCGGGACGATCGAACTGGTCCTGCTCTTCGTTGTTCTGTGTCTGCAGCTGCCAGCCCAGCCGCTCGACGAAAATCTTGTGACGATAATTCGCGACCTTCGCATGCACCCCTTCTGGAAGCGTCGCCGGAGCACCTGAAATGACTCGCATATCTCCCCGCTCATTTTTCGGATGGCGGTTAGGAGTATTGCGAGTGAAAGATCAATCACGTAACTGTCAACGTTATCAGGGGCTCGAATAACGCGCGTCGATCGTCTTCATCACGACCTGCTGCCACGGCAACGAATCAATCGCGGATTCGATCAACACGGAAGTCTTGTCGAAGCCAAGATCGCTACCGCGCACATCGACGAGCATGACGTTGCTGCGCGGTTCGCCCACGCGCACGAGGTCCGGACTCCCGCGCAGGGTGTCCAGTTTCCAGTCCCAGCCCAGCGTGATGACGGGCACGCTTCGCGTCACCCATTCGGTATAGCCTGAGATCGTCGCGCGTGTGGCGCCGTGAAGACCTTGTTCTTGTTCATGCAGGTCTTCGTCCAGCCCCGAGAGCAAATGCACTAGAGGAAGATCCAGAAGTGCGGCCAGCTTCAGACGGACGATCCCGTTTTCGGCGAGCTTAATCATCCAGTGGCATCCCTGCGACCGCGTATTTAATAAAGAAAAACATTGTGCTCATGAGTAATTTTGATTACTTGGTCACGCAAGATACATATGACTTCTTTAGCGTAGTAGTGTCAGTTCTGACAGTTATCGATCTAAAAACTCGATCTATTTTTTGGTAAGTAGATCTTTCACGTAGCGCAGACATTACGTTCCCTTAGATTGAGGCCGAATCGTGACTCACGTCATCGTTTGTGACAGATTGGGCCTGGGGAGGCGCCATGACCACCTGGAATGAAGAGCTGCTTCACGCGTTGTTGTCCACTCGTGGCGAAGAAGCTTTATTCAAGAAGATCACCTCGATCGCCCAAGACCTCGGGTTCACTTATTGCGCCTACGGAATGCGCACGCCCTTGCCGCTGACGCAACCCAAGACCGTGATGTTCAACAATTATCCGGCGGCCTGGCAGAAGCTGTATCAGGAAAAGAACTATCTCGCCGTCGACCCCACCGTGCAGCAGGGCATGCGTTCGCTTCTGCCGACTACCTGGTCAGACAGCACCTCCGCTTCGTCGCCGGAATTTTGGGAAGATGCTTATTCGTTCGGACTGCGTTTCGGTTGGGCACAAGCCTCGAGCAGCGCGGATGGCACGCGCGGCATGCTCACGCTGGCGCGCTCCGATGACCCGCTCTCCGAAGCCGAACTCAAAGACAAGAGCTTGAAGATGATGTGGCTCTCGCAGACAGCCCATCAGGGAATGGCCAGCTGCCTGGCCGGCAAACTGATGCCGGAAACCACGCAGAAGCTGTCGGAGCGGGAAGTAGAGGTCCTGCGCTGGACTGCGGAGGGCAAGACTTCTGGCGAGATCGCGCAGATCGTCGGCATCACCGAGCGCACGGTCAACTTCCACATCAACAACGCCATGATCAAGTTGAACGCGACCAACAAAACCGCGGCCGTCGTTCGCGCTGTCGTGCTTGGACTGCTGCTGATGTAACTGCCTGCCCGCTCCGACGATGTCGGAGCCTTCGGAGTGTCGCCGTTCGCGTTTCATCGTTCTCCTCGCGCCTCCGATTTTTCCCCTGTCCCCATCATATCCACCTTTGTTCAGTGATGGTGGCCCACCGGCATCGCGCCTCCTTCGCCGTCCGGTAATACCACGCGCACCATCTGCATCATGCCCAGGTCCTCGTGATCGAGGATGTGGCAATGCAGGACGAAGTCGCCGGTGTAGCGCCGGTAGCGCGAACGCACGACGACTTTGTAATCCTGCTTGACGAAGATCGTGTCCTTCCAGGTGCCCTTGAGGTTCGCGTACTGCGAATCGCCCGGTTCGCCGCTCACGCTGACGTCGTTGCCGTCCGGATCCAGGATCTTGACGATCTGGAATGGATTGACGTGGATGTGAAACGGATGGCCGATGAACTTCGACGTGAGTGTCCATTCCTCGACATCGCCCAATACCAGCGTGCGCACATTGTTCTGATCGAACAGCTTGCCGTCGATGGTCGGCTCCGGCGGAGATTTGGCCAGGTCGATGTTGAACGTCACGCTCTGGTGGCCGGTGATTTCGTCATCGGTGATATTCGGATGCGGCATGAAGGCACGCGTGCGCAGGTTCTGCCGCAGGTCGGCCACCACGCTCGTCGAGATCGAGGGCGGCATGAAGCGCTGCGCGGCGGCGATCAGCTGATCGCGCAGATAGGCTTGCGGATCGCCGGTGACGTTCGTGCCCTCGCCGACCGAAACGAAACCCAGCAACTGTCGACTCTCGAGCACGGCATTGACGTTGCCATCGGCAGGCGCCGCGGCATCGAGCATGCAATAGTTCCCCGCCTCCGGAAACACCATCAGCACGTCGCTGCGATAACCGGGCTGCATCGTATTGCTGGTCTTGCGGATCATCTGGCCGTGCGTCAGGCCATCCGCGGCGATCTCCCATTGCGACAGCAACTCGCCCGTGCAATTTTCGGAAATCCACTTGTTCTGCTGAGCGGGCCGTAGCTTCCCGGGCGCCGCCGCGCTCATGCGCAGCTTGCGGAACTGCACCTGGATGGTGTCGCGCACACCGGCATCGATGATGCGCCAACGCTCGATATTGCCGGCTCGCACGTCGGTGAAGACGGGCAGGATGCGGCCGTTGATGCTGGTGTAGCGGCCGGATTCCCCCCAGCTGAAGGGACCGAACTGGTCGTAGCCTTCCAGACCACCGATGTCGCCAGGATCACAAATCCAGGACACGGTCTTGCCGTCCGCGCTCTTCTGCGTCTTGATCTTGCCGGAGGTGTCGCGACACGCATATTGCACCTGCTGCAGCAGCACCACGCGTTCCGGCACGGGTGCGCCGGTGCTTTGTCGCAGCAATGTATCGATATCGCCGGTCCGCGCGGACGTTGGCAGGCGCGTGCCGCGAATGATCAGCGCACCGGCCATCCCGCTGGATACCTGCAGCGCGGTCGATCCGTGCTGGTGCGGGTGATACCAGAACGTGCCGGCGGGATGATCGGCGGGAATGTTGTACTCGTACTGAAAACTCACGCCAGGACGCAACGTGATCAGCACGTTGTCGCTATTGCCGCTGGGGCTGATCCACAAACCGTGCGCATGCAGGTTCGAGGAATTGAAGCAATGCGGGATGTTGTGATTGTCCGGCGGCGCATCCGCCAACGAACAGCCCGTTTCCCGCGGCAGCTTGTTGTTGAGACTGACGCGCACCGTTTCGCCCGGATAGACGGAGATCGTCGGCGCCACGAAAGGCACGGCCGGCGTGGTGCTGCCCGGGTTTCGGTAGGAACGCAGATGGACCTTGTCGAAGCGGCCGGTGGCCGGATTGAAGATCTGCGAATCGGTGTATTGCAGATCCAGCATCAGCCGCGCACCGCCGCCGGACATCGGTGCCACGCCCGCTACCCGCTTGAAGCCGCCGTCGTCATCGTCGGCACGCGCGATCACTGCCTGCGGCGGTTCGGCGACGACCTGGGAACCGCCCTGCGCGGACGCGCTCGACCATGCGGTCGCCAGGCTACAGACCAGACAGAAGCGGAGCAGACCAGACATCGGGAGTTCCTGGGAGAGAAGCCGACCCATCAAAGACGTGACTTCGATCGAGGATGGGGCTCAAAACCGCTACCACCGTCACGTCGCTAACAAATCTAGACGACAGCGCCATGTCGGGCACCTGCGAACTTTGTCAGGTGAAGGCGTCGCCGCGAGCTGCGCATGATGGAGGCCAGTGCGATACGCCGAGCCTGTGGAGGCCGCGATGGAACTCACCGACGCCCGACCCGAGATCGCCGATGCGGAACCCGTTGCCGCATCCGGCCCTCCGCGCCCGGTATCCGCCGTCGATCATTTTCTCGATAGCCTGCATGCCGAAGGCGTCGACGCCGTCTTCGGCGTGCCGGGCGGACACATCTCGGCGCTGACACAGGCATTGCGCCGGCAACAGCGCGTGCGCTACTTCATCGCCAATCACGAAGCCGGCGCCGCCTTCATGGCGGATGGCTACGCACGCTCCGGTGGAAAACTCGGTGTGTGCACGGTCACCGCCGGTCCCGGCGCAACCAATGCCATCACCGGCGTGGCTTCCGCGCAGCTGGACAACGTGCCGCTGCTGCTGCTGAGCGGACAGACCGCAACCGACCGCTTCGGGCAATCCGCGATCCAGGAAAGCACGTCAGAAAACGGTATCAACACCGTGGAAATGCTGCGCCACTGCACCGCCAGTTCCACGCTGGTGAGCGACGTGCGCAGCTTCCCGCGCCTGCTGGCACGCGCGATGCGCACCGCTCATTCCAAGCCGGCCGGTGCGGTGCATCTTTGCCTGCCCGCGAACATCGGCAACCAGCCGATTCCGGCGGGAACGAAGATTCCGCCGGTCTCGGCCACGCGGCATGCGCACAACGTGTGCGTGGAAGAAACGCGCGCGGTCCTGAACATGATCCGTCGCGCCAAGCGGCCGTTGCTGTATCTGGGCTCGGGCGCGCGCGAAGCGATGCCCGGATTGCACGAGGCCTTGAGCCAGTTCATCGAGACGCATTGCCTGCCCACCGTCACCAGCGTGCGCGGCAAGGGGCTACTGGACGAAGACCATCCACTGTCGCTCGGCGTCTACGGCATCGGCGGCAGCTCGCGCGCCGATCGCTATCTGGAGCATGGCGTCGACTTGTTGGTGGTGATCGGCAGCCGTCTCGGCGAATGGTCGAGCAAGGGGTTCTCGGCCGCATTGCACGCCATCCCCACGCTCGTGCAGGTCGATCTCAAGCTCGCCAACATCGGCCAGACGCGACCGGCGCAGGTGCCGATCGTCGCCGAGGCCGGCGCTTTCCTGCGCACGCTGATCTCGCTGGCGCGCGACTTGCAGGCGCCCGCACCCGATGCGCGCCGTTTCGAGGAAATCGCGCAACTGCAAAGCCTGCCGCGGCCACAGGAACAGCCGATCGAGGATGACACGCTCAAGCCGCAACACGTGATGCGGGAACTCAATCGCGTGCTGCGTGCGGACACCGATCTCTACGTCGACATGGGCAATTGCACCGCCTGGGCCGCGAACTATCTGTGCGTGCGACCGCCGGCACGCATCTTCATTCCTTGCGGACTATCGTCGATGGGGTGGAGTTGCGGCGCGGTGATCGGCGGCAAGATCGCGCGCCCCGAACGGCGCGCCGTCTCGCTGGTCGGCGACGGCGCGTTCCTGATGAACGGCAGCGAGATCGGCGTGGCCGCGAAATACGGCATCGGCACCGTCACGATCATATTGCAGGACAACTATCTCGGCACGGTCAATCATGGCGAACGGGCCAGCGCCGATCGCGCCTATTCGATCGACGATCCGTACTACTCGCTGGGTACGCTCGACCTCGAAGCGTTCTCGCGCGCGCTCGGCGCGCGCAGTCATGCCGTGCGGCGTCCAAGCCAACTCTGGCCTTGCCTCGCCGACGCGTTCGAGCGGGCGGAAGCGGACAAACAGCCGCAAGTCGTCGTCGCACACATCGATCATCGTGTCTGCCCACCCTACGGCGATCGCTTCAGCTCCGTGTCGAAGGCCGCGGGTGGTGGTCCGCCGGGAGCCGCGTGATGGCGCAGGAGTTCGGTATCGTCGGGCTCGGCTCTGCCCTGCCCAAGCGTGTGCGCACGAGCGAGGACCCGATCTTCGACCACATCCGCAAGGAAGCCGCCAGCAACGGGATCAGCGAAGCCGCGCTGTTCTACGGCAATCGTCAGCATCACGTGCTCGGGCCGGACGAGACACTCGCGCAACTGGCGGCCGATGCCGCGCGCGCGGCGCTCGCGGACGCACGCCTGGCCACGGAACAGATCGATCGCCTCTACGGCGCCATCTCGCTATCGGAATACCTCGCACCGGCCGAGCTATATCGCGTGCACGAACTGCTCGGCCTGCGCTCGAACCTCATGACGCTGCCACTGCAGGGCGAGTTCACCAACTTCGTGCTGAGCCTGATCACCGCCTGGGAGGCGCTCAAGGCTGGCCATTGCCAACACCCGCTGATCGCCACCGGCGCCGGCTGGACACGCAACATGGATTACCGTCGCGGCAGCGCCTTCGGTATCGGCGACGGCACCGCCGCCGTCGTACTTGGCGCAAGCGAATCGTTGACCGTGCAGGACTGGGAAGCGGAAACGCTCGGCTCGCAGTATCAGGCCATGACACTGCGCTCGCGCGCGGGCGCCGGGTCGGAGCAGCCGACCTTCGCGCTCGAGGAAGACGGCATGCGCACCTTTCTCCACCTGGGCATGGAAGGCGCGCCCGCGCTCGTCGGACGTTTGCTGGAACGTTCCGGCTTGCGCGGAGACGACATCACCTTCATCGGTCACCAGGCCAGCCGCAAATTGATGGATCACTGGAACGCGAAAATCCGACCGCGCGACTACTTCGACACACTCGAAGACGCGGGTAACCTGATCTTCGCCTCCGTTCCCTTCACCCTCGCCCGCTACCGCAAGCAGCTGCGCACGCCTTATCTCGTGCTCTACGGCATCGGCATCGGCAGCGTGGCGCAGGTGGCGGTTCTGCTGCGGGTCTAGAGCGACGCCGTCAGGACAACGCCGGAAACCTCTCCCACAGCTGCTCGAACTGCATCCCGAAACAGCGCAGCAGGTACGCATCCCGGCTGACGATCAGATTCTCCTGATTGGAACTGCTCGCACTGCGCGTCCAGTTGAAACTGCCGTTGGCAAGCTGCTCGCCGTCGAACATGGCGAACTTGTGATGCATGTGGGATGGCGCATCATCCAGCCTCACCTCGATGCCATCCGATGCCAGCCTCGCGATATCGCTGCCTTCGTCAAAGCGCTTGTCGTTGTCGCTGATGATGCGCACATGCACGCCGCGCCCATGCGCGGCGACAAGCTCGCCGCTCAAGCGATCATCCGCGATAGTGAAGACACAGACGTCGATACTGCGCCGGCTGCTGCGGCACAGTTCGCGCAGCTTGCGAAGGCAGCTCTCACCGGGCGTGAAGAAAGCTGTCGTCGCTGCGACGGCGGTCGCGGTGGAGAGGTCGAGCGTCTTGACCACCTGTTCGAGCCAGCGCAGCACGTCCAGGGTGTCGGCTCCGTTGGCCAACACCAATTCCCGCGCCATCTCGAAGGCGCGATTGCGCAGGTAGCGGATGCGTTCGGCGTCGAGGCGCGCACCGATTTCCCGCAATTCGAAGCGCTCTTCGTTGTCGAGATTGAAATCCGCGACGCTGGCGCGCAGGGCCTCGTCAAGCTGGCCGAAATCCATCGCTTAGGCCACCGGCTCGATCGTGGGCGCGGCCAGACGTTTCTGGACATCCTCCCGCATCTGGGTGAGATCGCGCTCGGCCTGACGCCGCTTCTCGATGCCCTCCCGATGGATCTCGCGCACGTCCTCGACCGTCTTGATCAACTGGTCATGGACGTATTGCAGAGTTTCGATATCGATCACACCGCGCTGGTTGGCCTTGGCGGTGGCCACCGAATTCTCGTGCAACAGATCGGCATTCCTGCGCATCATCTCGTTGGTCGCATCGTCGATGGCCGTGGCCAGCTCGACCGCGTTCTTCTGTTCGTGCAGCGACAGCTGGATGGCGAAGCTGCGCTTCCAAGCCGGAATGGTGATGTCGCGCACCGCAGCGAACTTCTCGATGAGCAGCATCGCGTTGGCCTGGATGATGCGGATCGTCGGCAGCGACTGGTCGGCCGCGTGCTGCAGAAGCACCAGATCGCCGATGCGCTTGTCGAGCAGGCGCGCCGCGTTGTCGAGCTCCGAGCGGCGCGTGCGCGATTCCGGATCGTCCTTGTCCGCCAACCCGCGCCGCTCCTCTTCGAGAGTGGCCATGCGCAAACGGCCGGCGGCAATGTGTACGCCGAGTTCGTGGCGCTCCTCGCGCACGATCTCGTGCATGCGGTCGAATTCCTTGACGCGCTTGCCCAGATCCTCCTGCTGACGCGAAACATCGCGCATCAACTGCTCGATCTGCTGATTGGTATTGCTGAACTTCTGCACCAGCTCGCCCTTGGACGCCCGCATCCTGTCGATCAAGGGGCCGACGATTGGGAGCTTCGAGCGCGCGCCGAGCTTCTGCAGGTTGAGCGTGCGCGCGATACGCACGACTTCGCCGAGCTTTTCGCCAGTCCCGTCGAGATCGCGGTTGCGCACCTGGTCGAGCAATTGACTGGAAAACGCCGTGGTCTTGGCGGCCACGTCGCGACCGAACCCCTGGATGCCCGCTGGAGCAAGATCCTGCAGCGTGCGGCTGATCTCCACAATGCGCGCGGCATCGGCGGTGGTGAGACCGAGCGCCGTCAATGCGGCTTCGTCCGGCAGGCCCGAGGCGGGCAGTACGACGACGTCCGTGGTGGGCTGGGTCATGGCGGTGGCTCCTTGGGTGTGCGTTCGATGGGTGTCGCGTTTGCGGAAAGTCCGTCTGCGGAAAGGCGCGAGGCAGCGGTGTGCAGCGAGGCGAGTTGCGCGCGCAAGGCATCGCGAACGTCGGCGATCGCGGCTGCACGCTCGCGATCGAGTTGCGCGGCGACGGCTTCGGCGGAAGCACGCTGGCGCCAGAGCGGCACCAGGACGTCGCGCAGCTGTGCATGGCGATCGAGCAGCGCGGCGGCATGGTCGCACACCATGGCGATCTGCGACACGCTCATCCGCCACGAGGCGAGAATGGCGTCGAGGTGCTGCAAACGGCGCTGCCGGGCCGCCTCGCGCTCGGTCGTGGCCGGCGGCGCCGCGCGTTCGCGCACGAGCAGGTCGTTCAGCCGCTCGATCTGTTGTTGCAGGGATGTCGACAGCGCCCTCAACTTGGCCCGACCATCGATGAGCGTGTCGGCGTGCGCCTGTGCCGCCAGGACATGCAACCGAACCCGGCTCTCGACCGAATCCACCTGAGCTTCGGCGACCAGATCGCGGCCGATGAGGCGGCCAAAAACGCCGGCCCGCTGACGGCGGCGCACCGGATCGCCGCTATCGATCGCCGCCAGGACGTTCTCGAGTTCGGCAAGCAATATGCCGGATGGCAGCTCCGCCAGGCGTGCATTGATGGCGGCCAGATCGACAGCGGCGAGAATGTCGGCGCCGATCTGTCGCACGGCATCACGACCGTCGTCTGGCCCGGGCGATATCGCTTGCGAACTTGGCACGTCGGATGTCACGAGGAATCCGCCTCCGAGCCGGCGCCACGCCTCGAGGCCTTGACCGATGCCGCTTCTATGGATGCCGTATCGCCCAATTTTTCCAGGGCTGCGTCGAGCGGAAGCTCCGCTGACGTAGGACGATGCGGTTGTTTGCGCGCACCGGAAGTCTTGGTCTTGGATTCCGCGCCAGTGGCACGGGTCGCATCAACCAACTGCAGCATAGCGGTCTGGATTTTCTGCTGCTGGTCATGGCTGGCGCGCAATGCTTCCAGCAAGGGCTCGACCGCGGCGCGCAAGGTCTGCGGCAAAGCTTCGGCGATGTTCGCCGTTTCCGACGCAGATGTTTCGGACGCAGGCGATGGCCGATCGGCCACGCGTTGCAGCAATGCCAGCAACGCATCCCAAGGTGCCGACGCGGCTGCCGCTGGAGGGACGACAACCGGTGCGGATGGCTGCGCCGCAGCATCACCGATCGCCTGCAGACCGCCGGCGATGTCGGCCAATTGTGCCACCACGCGGCCGCCGATATCGGCGTCGTCGGCCCCCATCGCCTTGTCGCGCAGGAAGTCGCGCTTGATCTGTGCCCAGCGCGCGGCCTCCTCGGCCGTCAGCGTGCCGCGTAGCTCGCCCAGCTTGAGCAGGTTCTCCTCCGCACCCGTGGTCAGCAGTTGCGCTTCACCGAGATAATGATCGCTGATGATCTGTTGCAGCTCGGCCTCGTTCATCACCGGCGAAATCTTCTCGGCGAGTTTGTTCATGTTGCGATAGCTGCCCTGCAGCTTGAACGGCGGCTCGGTGCGGTACTTGTCGGCCTGCGCGGCACTGGCGATGTATTGCTGATTGACGCGGTAGACCACATCGCGCACCTGCATCAAGCGTTGCAGGGTGGCGACGATCTCGTTGCTCTCCGCGCCGCTATAGGCATGACTCAAGCCATTGAGCGAGACTTCCTTGCCCTGCGCCTTGTCGACGAAGAGATAGAGGTCCGCCAGATCGCGCGTGGCCAACGGCGCCAGCACCGGATTGGAGGTGAGGCAGTTCTCGATGTAGCTGAGCGTGAACGCATCTTCCATGCCACCGAGCACGTCACCGAGGTTGTAGATGTCGGCGCGGTTGGCGAGCATGTCCGGAATCTTGAACACCTCACCGGATTCGGTATAGGGGTTGCCGGCCATCACTACACAGAATTTCTTGCCGCGCAGATCGTAGGTCTTGGTGCCACCCTTCCACACGCCCTCGATGCGGCGCGTACCGTCGCACAGCGAGATGAACTTCTGCAGGAATTCCGGATGCGTGTGCTGGATGTCGTCGACATACAGCATGACGTTGTTGCTCATTTCCAACGCGAGGTTGAGCTTCTCAAGTTCTTGCCGGGAAGTGGCGTCCGGCGCCTGCGCCGGGTCGATGGAACGCACGCCATGACCCAGCGCGGGACCATTGATCTTCATGAAGATCAGCCCGAGGCGATGGGCGACGTACTCCATCAGCGTGGTTTTGCCGTAACCCGGCGGCGAGATCATCATCAGCAGGCCCATCAGGTCGCTGCGTTTATCCTCGCCGATCGTGCCGATCTGCTTGGCGAGGTTGTCGCCGATGATCCGCAGATAGACGTCGTTGATGAGCTTGTTGCGCACGAACGAGGTCAGCGGCCGCGCCTTGAACTCCGACAGCCGCAACGCCTCGCGCTCACGCGTGACGACGTCCTGTCGGATCGATTGGTAGCGGCGATAGCCGGGCAGGAAACTGTCACGATGCGCATGCAGGCGCTCGATCAGGTCATCCGCTGCCAGCGTCATGCGCCCGCCCTGGATGCGCGGATGTTCGCCGAGCAATCCTTCAATGGTCGTCAGCAGAGCCGCATCGTTGTTGTGACGACGCAGCGCCGATTCGCTGAGCAGAAGCGCTGCCGCTTCCGGTGCATACGCGGCCAGCGGCGCGAACTGTGCCTGCGAGCACAGCCCTTCCAGCCAATGCAGGGCATGTACCCAACGCGCGGCCGGCGGCAACGCCGTCAACGTGCGCGCGAAGGCGTCCTGAATGCCGGCGGCCGTCAGGCGCGCATGCAAGCCCTCGCGCAACTCGCGCGCGTAACGCGAAAGCATGAAGGCCGACTCGCTTTCATCCAACTCATCGACCAGGTAATCCGCCGCCTTGCGCGCGAGCGCCGGGTCGAAAGCCAGCGCGGTATCCCGGATGTAGCCGCTAATGGCCTCGGCGATCTCCGCGCGCAGCGCTTCGAGTCCCGCGCGCGCGCCGAACAGCTCTTGCATGGCGCTGGCGGCGACGCGCCGTTGTGCCCAGCCACGTACATCCTCGCGCTGCCCATGCTCGACCCAGAACAGCACGGCAAGCGCACGCGCCTTCGGCGTGTGAAGCAGAGCGCCCGCCGCCGCGCGCTGTGCCAACAGCGTGCGCAGGATCAGCGTTGCGTCGTGATCATGGATGCCACGTTCGTAGCCGTCACGATAACGTGGCGCGGCGAATTCGCGCACGATCTTCGCCAGCGCCTCGGGATCGGCGGCCTGACGTTGCAGCAGATCCAGGCTCATGCCGTCTCGTCCCGCTTCAGCGGCATCCAGCAACTGCCCCGCCAGATATTCCCCTCGGTACAGCGTCGGCGACTCGGACTCCAGCGTGACCGGCCAGAATTCGCGCAACCCGGCGAGTTCCTCGCTTTCGAGCGGTTGCATGAAATCGGTGCCGGTGAGATGCAGCGCCAGCGTGTCGCCGCGTGGCAGCAAAGTCAGGTCCAGCGCCTGCGTGTTGATGCTGAAGCGATGACGGCCCAGCTTGATGACGTTACCGCCATCCTCGAACAGATCGGTACGATCGCGCAGGGCACGCACGGACTGATCACGCGCGCTCTTCAGGCGCGCCTCGACGTCGTCGGCCTTGACGCTGTCCTTAAGCGTGCGCAGCCGCTCGGCGAGTTCGCGGATCTTGAGGATCAGCGGATCGCCGGCAAAGAAGGCGTTGAGTTCGTCAGCGTTGGCGAACTTCTCGGTGCGCCGACCAAGGCCGTCGAGAATGCGGTCGGCGGCATCCAGCACGGCCTGCGCCTTGCGCTGGCGTTCGTCGAGCAGCGCCTGTTTGTGCGACTCGAAGGTTTCCAGCAGTTCCTCGCGCTTGCCGAGGATATCGTCGAGGAATTGCTCGTACTCGCCGAACTGGCTTTCTAATTCTTCCAGCTGCACCATCAGTCGCGACAACTGCTCGTCGGCGCGCTCAGGATCGGTGGCCAGACCGAGCGCACTGGTGATCGCCTGTCCGAACAACGCGAACTGTGCGCCGAACTGGGCGACCGCCTCGGCCGAGCCCAGCGTCTTGCGCCGCTGTTCGGCGCGCGCCCTGGCTTGATTGAGACGCGCATAGATGGCCGAGATCGCTTCCACCACGCGCGTGCGCTGCGTGGCGTCGTCGACCTGCAGACCGGCGATCAGTTCCGAGAGCATGTCGAGATCAGCCGACATGGCCTGGAGTGCCTGCACCTGTTCGCCCAGCTGCTTCGCGGTCTGCGCCTGCTGGGCTAGTGCATCCAGCTCCTCGACGCGCTTCGCATACGGCTGCAGCGCCTTGTCGTCGCCGAGGAAGGCGCCCGTGGCCGCACCGATACGCGCGTGCTCGGCCTGCAGTTCGGCGCCCATGACGTCGATCGCGGCGGTGTCGATGTACCGGTATTCGCGGATGGTCAACAGGTGGCCGCGCTGGCGCGTGATGGCGTTGAGCGCCTCCACAAACTCGGACACCTGCATCCAGTTCTCCGGCAGCAACCGGCCCAACAGGGTCTTGTGGTCGGCGCGCGCCTGCGTCATCGCCGCGTCGGACTGACGCCGGATGCTTTCGACCTTCTCGAACTCGTCCAGCACCGACTCGCCGGTCGCACTGATTTCACGCAACAATTTGGCCGCGCCTTCGCAGTTGGCATCATCCAGCCAATGGTGGGCGTCGAAGAGGCGTCGAGTGTTGCGCACGAGCAGCTGATAACGCTGCAGCGACACCTCCGGACTTTCGATCTCACGACCGAGATCGAACAGATTGGAGATGCCGCGCACCAGTTCCGCGTTGCCGATCTTGCCCATAAAGCTGGTGCCCATTGGGCGACTGGCGGCGAATTCCGCGCTGGCGAACGGTGTTTGCCAGACCTGCATCGGATGGATGCGGGTGGCGCCGTCGCCTTCGGCGTGGAACAGCACCATGCGTCCGTCTTGCAACACTGCATGACCGTGGCCGAACAGCGGGTTCTGCAGCTTGCGCTGGATCATGTTGTAGACGAACAGCGCGCTGCGGCCTTCCTCGTGCTCGTAGAAGACGTACATCACGTCCTCGCCGTTGGGCGAGCGGATCGAGCGCTGCAATTGCATGCCGTCCATGCTGGCGTCGAACGCCTTGTGCTCGCCGTTCTGCAGGTAGTAGCCGCCGGGGAAGATGATGCCGTGGTCTTCCGGCAGCTGCACGCAGGCCTGCACGATGGCGTCGTTACGCGTGACCTTGCCGGTCAGGGTGTTGTAGACCAGGCCGCGCCAGACGGTTTCGCGATAAGGCAGCACCTTCAGCAGGATCAGCGAGCCGACGCGGGCGAACTCGAACGCGGCATCGTCCAGCGACTGTGTCTTGTCCTCGACCGGCTCGCTGTAGATGCCCTCGCCTCGTTCGGTGTTGTTCTCGACCTTGATGGTGAGATCACCGCCGCTGGTCTCGACAAAGATCGTGTCGAGGATGTTCAGATGCGGAAAGCGGCCGCTGACCATCAGTTCGCGCGTGGCCCGCGTCCAGGTGAAATCGAACGGCGGCGCCAGCACGAGATCACGCTCGCCGCGCATGTCGATGTAGCTCAGCTCGCCCTGGCTGGAGATCGCCCAGCGGAACACGCGCACGTCGCTGCTGCGCGCACCGATCTGGAAGGCCGCAAGCAGCTTGCTGCCGGCCACGTCGAGCTGCAGCAGGCGCGCATCCTTGTAATAGGCGTAGAGCTCGTTGAAATCACGAACGAATGCCGCATCGCCGAGGAAGCTCGACGCGATCTCCACCGGCGTGACGTCGTAGCCGTCCGCGCCCTCCACCAGCTTGTACAACCCGAACACATCCTCCACGCGGGTAGTGGTCTTCAAGCCGATGAAAACGTTGTAGCCGAACAGCAACAGATCGCCGACCGGCACGATGTCACGGCCGATGCAATTGTTCTCGGTGCGGATGCGCAGGCGTCCGATCGCCTCGAGACGGCTGTCGCCGAATTCCTGCAAGCGGCGCTGGTTGAGCGTGTTGGCCGTCTGCCGCAGGCGCTCGCCCTGCTCGCTCAGCCGGCGGCGCAGGACTTCATAGGCGCCGCCTTGGGCGACGGCCCGGTCAACAGCCTGATTGACTTGTACGGCTTCGGTGGCGGCGTCTTGCGCGACTGGCGTGACGGGTTGCGACATCGTGATACCTCGCCCGATCCTGGGCGGTTAATGAGCGACTGCGAAAAAATCAATCCGGAACGACGGGATCAGGCCTTGGTCGTTCCTGGCGCCTGGATGCCGAACTTGCGGCTGATGTCGGCCAACTGCGCCTGCATCGCCGCGTCGATCTCATGCGGCTGGATGCGCGCGATGATATTGCCCAGCACGCGCAACTCGTTGGCGTCGACCTCGCCATCCTGCTCTGCGATGGCGAGGATCTTGCCGAGTTCGGCCGCATCCAGACGGCCGTCGTCGCTGAAACAATGGATCGAGCGGAAAGCCATTTCCAGGAAATCTCGGTTCTCTTTGCTCATGTCTTGAACTCTCGATCGATAACGGAAGAAGAGACCTGAAGCGCCAAGGGACGCTGACCCGCGGCCGCAATGCCGCGGGTCAGCTCCTCAAGGTTTCAGGCGTGCTCGCCCAGTTCCGGCGCGTCGCGCCCGACCAATGCCTGCGGCTCGCGCGGTTCCGGCTTGGGCACGCGGAGGAAGCGTTCCAGCAAGTCCTGCGCGATCGGGCTCTTGCCGACGAAGCCTTCCACCGCCTTGCCCAGCGACAACGCCTTGGAGAAGCTTTCGAACAAGCCGCCGTCGCCGCCCACCAGATCGATATTGGCGTTGCGCAGCGCCGTGGCGATCACTTCCGCGTTCTCCTTCGACACTTCGCGACCGGCCTGGATCGCCGCCATCGCCTGCTCCAGATGCGTCTCGAGCGTCATGCGGAACTCTTCGTGGCCGCGCGCGTTGTCGCTCAGCGAATCGATCGCGCCGAACTTCGCGGTCAAGCCTTCCGCCTCGGCGGTGAGCTTCTTCACCGTCACGTTGGCTTCGGCGACACCCACCGATTCCACCGCGGAGGCCTTCGCGCGCCCCATCTTCTCCTCGCCCTCGGCCTTGGCGGTGAGATTCTCCGCCAGCACACGCGCCTCGCTGCTGCCCTGCTTGTAGTTGGCCTCGGCCTTGGCCTCGATCACGCGCGCCTCGGCGACACCGACCTTCTCGATCGCGCTCGCGGTCGCCTCGCGCACCTGCGCCTCGGCCAGACCGGGCGCGGCGGTTTCCGCCTTCACGCCTTCGGCCAGCAGCTTCTTGGCGTCGGCCTGCTTGGCGGCCGCGTCCATTTCGGCTTGCGCCAGCGTGGTGAGTTCGACCGCGCGGTACTTGGCCGCCGTTTCCGCGGCTTCCGCTTCCTTGACGGTGCGCACCAGATCTTCCTGCGCCGCGGCTTCGGCCGCGATCACCTTGGCCTGACGCTCGCGCTCGGCCTGCGAGACGGTGCGCACTTCCTTGATGCGCTCCTCTTCCTGCGCCACGGTCTTGTCGATGGCGATGCGCTCGCGGGTGATGTTGGCCACGTCCATCTTGCCGGTCTCGACCACCTTGTCGCGCTCCACGCCCTGCAGCTGCACCTCGCGGTCGGTGGTGACCTCTTCCAGCTGACGCGCGCGCGCCACGCGCTCGGCCTCGATGGCGACGGCGCGCTGACGGTTCTGCTCAGCGACTTCCACTTCACGCTGACGATTCTGGTCGCGGATCTGGATCTGCTCCTCGGCCGCGAGACGTGCCTGCTCGGCGATCAAGCGCTGTTCCTCGCGCACGCGTGCGGTCTCGGCCTCCTCGCGGGCACGGATGGTGTCCACCTCGCGCTGCTGACGCGCCTCGGCCTCTGCCTGTTGGCGCTCCAGCGCCAGCGTGGCCTCGCGCGCCTCGACGTTCTTCTTGGTGATCGCCAGCTTCTCGTTCTGCTCGAGCTCGTTGGTCACCACGTTCTGCGTGGCGGTCAACTCGGTGATCTTGCGGATGCCTTCGGCGTCGAGGATGTTGCTCGGATCGAGCAGGTTCTTCGGCGTCTGCTCCAGATAATCGATCGCCACGTCCTCGAGCGCATAGCCGTTGAGATCGTTGCCGATGACCTTGATGATCTCGTCACGGAACTCCTGGCGCTTTTCGAACAATTCGGTGAACTCGAATTTCTTGCCGACCGTCTTCAGTGCCTCGGAGAACTTGGCGTTGAACAGCTCGTCGACGGCGTTCTTGTCGGAAGCACGATCGGCGCCGATGGCCTTGGCCACGCGCAGCACGTCGGCCTGCGTCTCGTTCACGCGCAGGTAGAAGGCGACGGTGATGTCCGCGCGCATGTTGTCGCGACAGATCAGTCCTTCCTTGCCGCGACGATCCACCTGCAGGGTGATCAGGCTGATGCGCATGTGCTCCGCGCGATACAGCACCGGAATGATCAACCCGCCGGTGAAACGCACCTTCGGCGTGGAACTCATGTCGTTGACGATCAGGGCGGTGCCTTGGTCGACCTTGATATAGAAGGCCTTGAACAGACCGAACAAGCCCAGCATCACGGCCAGCACGACGCCCACTCCAATCAAGAGCGGGAGGACCATGGACAAACTCATTTCAACCTCTCCTTAGTGATCCTACGTTGTAGGGTTGGAACTCATCAGCAAATACAGTTACAGACTTTGGAACTGCTCTTCGGAAATCACCCGATACGCGTGCTGCTTGTCGAGATACTCGATCAGCACCACGCGATCTCCCCGTTTGAAACGACCGGCATCCTGGCATCGGATCTGCAGCACTAGTCCGGCGCCACCGTCATCCACCGTCGCCTGCCCGTAGCCGGCATCGACCGACGGCGTACTGACGATCGCGGTACGTCCCAGGATCGAAGGCTCTTGCGGCGGACGCAGTCGCAACAGCACCCGGCTGAGCGGACGCAACAGCAGCGAGGTCACGATCACACCCGGAATCAGCATCCCCACCGCGACAGCGATACCGATCGGAATGCGCAAGCCGGCCGGCAGATGCTGCAGCAGGAGCAGTTGCACGAAGTACGTGCCAAGCCAGCCACAGAAGCTCAGCACCGTCAGCACGATCATCACCGGAACGCCCGACAATCCCAGCTTCGACACGATCGCCGCGACGGCCCCCAGATCACCGTCGCCATCGCCGCCGAACACGTGATCAGGTCCGTCGAGGTCGACCAGCCCGGTGGCCGCCAACAGCCAGTACAGGACACACACCGTCAGCAGGATGCTGTAGATCAGCGTGGGAAACGTCAGCACGGTTTGCAGGAAAGCGATCATCGAGAATTCCCCGGAGTTGCACGCGGCTTGGCACGGCGTCCACCCGGACGCGAGGTTTCGATCAGGCGCTGACCGACGCGGTCGAGCACGAATTGGATGCGCGCATCGCGGCCATCGATGCCTTCCGCCGCGAGCCGCGCATCCAATTCGGGATCATCCACCGCCGCGAACCCATCAGCGGACATCTCCGGCGCGGGCGCGCGCCGGCGCGCGCGTAGCAGCGATTCGATCGCCGTCTGCGGGCGCGCGACACCGGGTTGACGCCCGACGACGCTCTCCTGCGCCCGCTGCACGGTCTCGGCGGCGCGCAGCGCATCCAGTTGTTGTTGCAACCGGCGCAGACCGTTCTCGCCCTGTCCGATGAGATGCCTCATTTGCGCGATGTGCTCGTCGATGCAGGACAGCGCCGCGATTTCATCGTCGCGCCGCTCCTCGAGTTGCACAATCGCCGTCGCCACTTCGCGCGCCAGCTCGTGTTTTCCGGCCTGCAGACTGGCCAGCGCCTGCGCCTCGCGCTGCGCGATCGCCGCTTCCGCCGCCTCGATGCGTTCCTGCGTGGTGAAACGGTTGGCCTGGAACGCGGCGAGGCTCGCGCGCCACTCGCGCAGGCGCTCGTCCATTCCGCGGATTTCCTCGTCGAGCTCGCGTTGAGCCTGGCTACCGGCGATCGATTCGCCAAGTTCGGCCAGCTGCTCGCGCACACGCCCGAAGATGCGAGTCAACGCATTCATGCCGCGGCCTCCACGGCAAAGACTTCCGGCCGCAGGAAAGGCGTATAGGCTTCGGCCGCGCCGAGAACGTTCTCGGCCAGCGTCTCGATCTCGAACAACACGTTGTCGAGACTGGAGCGCGTATCCAGTGCGCCGGACATGATGTAGCAGGCGACGCCGCCGATGATCTCCACACCCATCGTCGACAGCGGCAACACCTTGTGCGTGCGCAGGACGTGCGCGTTGAACGCGGCCGGGTCCGCCACGTCCTCCACCGGCCACATCAGCGACTCGACGCTGATCTGCTCACCGCTCACCGCGATGAAGATCGGCAGATCGCCGTACTCACGCATCACCAGATGCAGGCTGGGCTCGACGCCTTCCAACAGTTCCAGCACCACCTCGCCCGCCCGCACCGGCGCGGTGTCGGCCAGGGCGGCATGCAGCGAGCGCGTCGTCCAGGCCGGGAAGCCCCCGCCCTCGGCGTGACCAGCCCCCATGCCTCCGGGCTGACGCAGACGGCGCTCGACCATGGCCAGGGCCGGAGCGTGCTGCGGGAGGATCCAGACATCCTTCTTGACGTACCCCTCGCGGCGCATGCGCTCGCGGAATTCGCGGACGTACTCGGTCGACGACCTCGGGCGGGGCGCTTTCATGAAATGAACTGTAAATCTTTCCTGAAATCCTTTCAACTGGCTTGAGCGGCCGCCCGACGAACGGTCATTGGCCCTATCCGGCCTGGCATTACGGAATTTCGGCCACTCCGTCGGGCAGCCAATCGCTTTCAGGTAAGGGCCGGCAACGGCGAGAACTTCGGCACCCCGGCCTCTCCCCTCCAGCTTCGATCACCGTCGTGTGCCCAGCCGCTTATGAAACGCGACCGCACCCCGAAACACCCCCGATCGCCTTTGCGGCATGATCCGCCCTCGCCAAACAAAATTTTGGGCCGCGCCGGCAGGCACGACCCTTCATCTAACAGATCGGCGGGTGCCACCTCGCAGCGGCGCCCGCTCTTCACGGGCATTGCTCAAAGTCGCGTGATGCGAATCCAGTTGATGTTCCACCCGCCCTGCTGCGCGTAGAGGCCGAGGTTGTAGGTGCCCGCGGCGACGGTGACCGTGTGCGACACCGTGGCCCAGTTCTGCCAGCCGCCGGTCGCTGGCACCTGTACTTGGCCCAGCAGGATGCCGCCGGCGTTGAGGTCGAGCGATAGTGTGCCGCCGCTTGGACTCGCCACGCGGTACTCGATCCGATAGTTGCCGCTGGCGGGGAAAGCGATGCCGTTGTACGCCATCCAGTCGGCGGTCTCGATCCAGCCGACGTTGGAACCACCTTCCGAGCAAGCCTCCACCTGCACGCCGCTCTGCGCGCTGAAGCTCTCCGCCTGCAGCGTAAGCGACCACGGCTGGCTGACGCGCGCGACCACAAGCGAGGTGGCGCGATCGTTGAAACCATCGCCGACCAGGCATGCGGTGTCGGCGGTCTTGGTGACACTGGGGCCGGTGAAGTTGTCGTCCTGGTACAGCGTGACCTGATAGCCAGCGTTCACGCGCAGCGACGACAGATCGTCGTTCCGCACGCCCCGCGCCTGCAACTGCGACAGCGTATAGCTGCCCTCGGGCAACGCCACGCTGTAGCCGCCGTAGTTGCAATCCTGATATGCACTGGCAACGCCGGTCGCGCCACCGCTCGCGGTGTATACGCGCACGTAGTCCACGTACATCTTGGCCGGCAGCTGGCTCTCGTCGACGTTGAAGCCCGGCCAGTTGCCGCCGATGGCGAAGTTCAGCAGCAGGAAGAAGTCACGATGGAATTCCTCGGTGCCGTTGATGCCGTTCTGGATATTAGCCTCGTGGAACTTGTTGCCATCGACGTACCAACGGATCGCGTTCGCATCCCATTCCACGGCGTATACGTGCCAGTCGGCGACACCGATCCCGGTGTTACCGCCGTACTGCGCGTAGTTGCCGTTGTGATCGCGCCAGTGGATGGTGCCGTAGGTGCGATCCTCATTGTTGACGTGCTCCATCACGTCGATCTCGCCGGAATCGGGCCAACCCAATTGCGGCAGATTGGCGCCCAGCATCCAGAACGCTGGCCATGCGCCCATGAACGAAGGCAGCCGCATCCGCGCCTCGATGCGGCCGTACCTGAAGTTGCGAATACCTTGCGTCTTCATCCGCGCTGACGTGTAGCGGAACCCGCCGAAATCCTCGCGCTTCGCGGTGATGACCAAAGCATTGTTCTCTATGCCGGCATTCTCGCGCCGGTAGTACTCCAATTCGTTGTTACCCCAACCACTCGCACCGTTGCCGGTCTCGAATACCCAGTCCGATCCGATCGATCCATTGAATTCGTCGCTCCACACCAGTTGCCAGTTCTGCGCCCAGGCTCCGCTGGCAAACACGGAAGCCATGAGAAAAACCATGCCTCTCACTAGTCGCTTCATGATGTCCTCTCCTCGTGGGAGGCGCGAACATCGCATCGCGGTGCTACATGCGGTGTGAAGCCTTTCGCGCATGTTGCACGATACGTGTGACGACATTCGACAGATCGAGACAGTGTGGATATCGCGCTACTTTCCAGCGGTTACGAGGCGTCTCACTCCTTTGTGCGGATGCGTGACGTAATGCGCGCTTGCAGCGTGAGAGCCATGCATCCAGACCACTTTCTTGTTATCCGGCGGTCTCGGCATCGAAGTTGCAGTGTCATGCTGGAGACGGCAAGACGGTCGTCCGAGACTTGCAAATGGACAGACGCGGGGCCCTCCGGCATCTGCGCATGGCCTGATCCATGTCCATGGGACATGGAGGGCATGTATCGGATTCTGCAATCACTATCACGCAGTCCCAGAACCCCAGGGCCGGCTTATTCAGCTCGTTCGATCCACTGACCAGCCGACACTCGCGCCCAAATTTTGGTCGTTCACCCCAAATGCCTTGCATGCGCCACAAGATCGCGGCATCAGTGCGGCCACCATCCAGCGACTAGCCCCAATGAACCGACGAAACTTTCTCGGGACGTGCGCGACGATTGCCGGCGCCGCCGTCCTCCCCGCTTGTCGTGTCATACCGAGCAAGGGAAATGCGGCCCTGGATACGACGGCATTCACCGCACTTCGCCGCTTTGTCGAGACGCCTTTCGGACGCATCGCGTCTGTGGAACGAGGGATGGGACCGGCGGCGTTGTTCCTGCACGGCTTCCCGTTGAACGGGTTGCAATGGCGTGGATCGCTTGAACACCTCTCGCCCTATCGGCGATGTCTCGCACCGGACTTGATGGGGCTTGGCTATACGGAAGTTTCCGAACAGCAGGCCCTTTCCCCGCAAGCACAAGCCGACATGCTGGTGGCGTTTCTCGACAGCCTCGCGATTCCATCCGTCGATCTCGTCGCCAATGACAGCGGCGGCACGATCGCACAGCTATTCGCGGCACAGCATCCGAATCGTGTCCGCACGATGCTTTTGACAAACTGCGACGTGCACGAAAACAGCCCGCCCGCGCAAATGCGCAACTCGATCAATGCCGCCAAGGCCGGCACTTATGATCAAAAGATACAGCGGCATTTGGATGACCGTGTCTACGCACGCTCCGAGAAGGGCATCATCGGCTCGGCCTACATGAATCCGGCGAACGTCACGGATGACGTGATTGAATACTATTTCAGACCGCTCGTCGCGTCGCCGCTGCGCAAGTCGCAGCTCAATCGTTACCTGTCCGCACATGAACCGAATCCTCTGATTGCGATCGAGCCGGCCCTTCGTCGGTTGAACGTCCCGACACGCATGGTGTGGGGCACGGCGGATCCGCTTTTCCCGGTCGTGTGGGCCACGTGGCTCGACGAAACCCTGCCCGAATCCCGTGGCATTCGGCTTGTCGAGGGGGGGAAGCTGTTCTGGCCAGAGGAGAGGCCGGAAGTGATCGCGGAAGAAGCGCGAGCGCTTTGGGGCGTCTAGGCGGCCGAGTTTCTTAGGCCGCTATGCGATCACGTATGCGCAGTATGCGATCGCCCCAACATCATGGAATCTCGGATACGGCGGGGCTTGCGAGACCGAACGCCTTTCGCAACTGATCGCGATAGCTGCGCCCACCGGATAGCTTCTGGCCATTGTGCAGGCGAAGGAGATACTGTCCCGACGGCAACAATTCCACATCGCGCACGGCACCAATGCGGACCATGCGCGAGCGATGTATGCGCACGAACTGCGCCGGATCGAGCTTGGCCTCGATCGCAGTCAGCGTTTCACGCGCCAGGTAACGCTCATGCCCGCAGTGCACTTCGATGTAGTTGTCGCTTGCCAGCAGCGAATCGATCGACTGTACCGGCACCAGGCGTTGGCGTGCGCTTGCCTGCAACAAGAGGCGCTCCGGAAAGGTCCGCTTACGTGCCGTCACACGTGCCCGCAGGCGCGCAAGCGTGGCTTGCAGACGGCGCGCGGAGAATGGCTTGAGCAGATAATCGACGGCATCAGTCTCGAACGCATGAACGGCGTGTTCGGAATGAGCGGTCACATACACCACGCATGTATCGCCCGCAACGGCGTTCGCCGACACCTGCAACCCATCTATTCCGGGCATGCGGATATCGAGGAAGGCGACATCGGGGCAAAGCGAGCGAAGGGCCGCCATCGCGGACGCGCCGTCTCCGCATTCCGCGACAACCTCGACACCGCCCTCCTCGCGCAGCAGGCGCGCCAGGCGCGCGAGGGCCATGGGCTCATCGTCCACCACGATGGCGCGAAGACGCCCGCTCATGTGGCCTCCGAGAACCGTTGCAAAGGCAGATCGATATGGACACAGGTCCCGCTACCAGGCGAAGTTTCCACCTCGAAGCGAAAATCCTCACCGTAGAGACATTGCAACCGCGCACGCGTGCTCGCCAGTCCTACCCCATGCCCCGGCATTGGCGCGGCCTCTCCGCTGCCATCGTCGTCGACTTCAATCAGCAATCGCTGCTCATGACTTCGCGCGGCTACTCGGATACTGCCGGGCGTCGTGCGGAGGGCGATCGCGTGGCGGATCGAATTCTCGACAAGGGGTTGCAACAAGAGCCGCGGCACCATGACTGAGTGCAAAGCGCTGTCCACATCGAGGGAAAAATGAAGTCGTGGCCCCAACCGGACTTGTTCAATCTCCACGTAATCCTCGATCAGCTCGACCTGCTCACCCAAAGTGGTCTGCTGCGTCGCCGCCCCGTCGATGCTTTGTCGCAACAGACCGCCGAGCCCGACCACCATGCGATCCGCGGCCGCCACGTCGCGATGCATCACTTCGCTGATCGAATGGAGCGCATTGAACAGAAAGTGCGGGTCGAGCCGCGCCGAGAGTGCTTCGAAGCGCGCCTGCGACAGTTGTGATTCCAGTTCCGCGTGCTGTTGTTGACGCAACCGTTCGCGCCGCGCGAACAAGAGCGCATGCGCCACACCGATGATCATCCAAGCGGTGAGCAGATTGCTGAGAAAGCTCGTGCGCAGCAGTGCGGGCCAGCTTGGCAGCTGCGCATGCCAACCGATCCACGGATTGAGCGCCACAACGCACAACGCGCGCGCCACGATGATCCCGGCAACGGCAAGGGTCAGCCATCCGATCGATCGAAGCATGGTGCCGCGCTCCATCGGATGACGGCCCGCCCACCAGAAAAGAAACATGGTGAACGGGATCCACAGCACGGCCTTGGCCATCTCCGTGCGCAACAAATAGGACGAAGCGACCTGTCCGGAAAAGGCTTCATACATTTGCCCCGTCCAGACCAGCCCGGTGAGCAGCCACCAGGCGCTCACCCAAAACCATGTCAACGTCGCTTGTCGTTGCATATCCCTGACACGCTAGCTGTTATGTGCCATTACCGGTCATCGCTGAAACTTCACTCGCAGCATAGCTGGTGGGTTGCGGCAAGGGATCTGCCTAAACAGCTCCCATCTTCTATAGCACTAGTCGTGTCTACTTTCAGGGCTTGGAAGTCAACCTGACCCCATTTTTTGGACCATGACCCTGTCATGACATATCGGATTCGGCTTAAGTGGTTCGCTAGACGCGCCTACAAGTCGATTCGACTTCTGCCTCTTTATACATCGAATCAATCGGGATGGAGCGCGAGATATTGCCGTCAAAATAAAGAATTCGAGACTTGAATACAGATTTTTTCTTTAACAGGTCATCCTGGATCTTCTGGCCCAACTCATTCTTGAAAGTCGGATCCGAAGACGAGAGGAACTGGACCCGCTCCACCACAGAAACAACAACCCCTTTTTCCAAACGCCAGGACCCATACGCTAGATCCTTGTTTGTTATCGCGTGCTTGCCATGAGGAGTGATGACAGAGGTGGTAAGGCTCGAATAGGTGTGATCAGAATTGTTGGTGGTGCGCGTCGTAACCACTAGATCGAAGTTTGGACCATGCATCGTGGTCGGCCCGCATTCCCAAACCCCAAGAAGCGATTCATCCGACAAGCCAGCATCACGACCAGCCGCACATGCCGCCATCAACATGGCTACCAATAGCACGAAGAGTCGCCGTACTATTCTTGGTTGGAAGTTAATCACCATGCCTCCTCAAGCGTTTGATAAGACAGTCGATCGTGTTTAACCGGCCCGGCGCTTCAGGTAGCACTCGAAGCCTTGCAATCTCTCGCTCAGTGTCATGAATGAAGCGCACGCGCTGTCGATGACTTCGCAGGAGAGCCGAGCGCTTTGATGCAAACCAGGTCTCTCGCAATCTCTCCCAAACCTTCGTCTTCGACTTTGGCGGCACGGGGATCTTATGGCCGAGACACTCGCACGGCTTGGCACAGCTTGGGCAGCGAACATCCTTGGCGCTGCCCGGACGCCTGACGGCCATCCGGCAATCGAAGCAGACCCATGCGTAGTTGCTCATGGATGCCTCAGGCGCCGTAACGAGCAAGCAGGGATGACCTGGCCTGCTCCAACAATTCGGAATAGTTCTTCGAGAACGGAGCCACGAGCTGCTTTTCCAAGAGCGACTCAAGTACCCAGAGAGCATTTCTTTCCGGAGCCTCGATGTCGTTGTCCAGCTTGCCTGAGCTCAGCAATTCGAAGAGAACAAGCGCCTCATCATCGGCCAGTTCGATCTGGATACTCACAAGCCTTTCCTTTGCCCACCTAGTCGAATAAGGGCCTCATGACTTTGTTCTCGAGAACCTAAGGCTCTACCCGAATGCACTTGCCGAAGATGTTCGATGCCGTGATCCATCCATTGATGAATCCCTTGTTGTTTCCGATCTGGAACTGGCCGAGACGCATCGCCTTGACCAGATGCAGGTACTCGACGCCACTCTAAGGCTTGAAAGCCACCCATCATCTTTGTTTCTAGTGCTCTGTTGTCATCTTAGTGGGAAGCGCAACAAAGGATGCCTTGAATCGCATGTTCTGCAAATCATCTATGCAGTTAACAAGCGCAAGCTTCGCAAAAAATGGCAGAGACTCTTTTGGACAGCCTCTCATGACAGCAAGAACCACCTCTGCTTCTTTAGGGTTTTCACAAATTATTTCCCAAACCAAAGCAAACCCCTTATCCACAGAAGCTATCATGTCCCTCGTCTTCTGACGATAAATCGGGTCGTTGTTGAGAAGTTGAATGGAAATCCTCGCTTGGGCGAAAAGATGACTGAGTGATCCCGAAGCTTGCCCCCAAGGCTTCACGCATATTAGATGACCATTGTCTGTGAAAAGGTCACAGACCTCGAAGCGGCTCTTTCCACCCCCATGGCCAATCAACTTTCTATCGATACGCAAGAGAGTACCACCAGACTCTCCAGCCGCCCTAAGATTGTAGTCGCCTTCTTTTTCTTTTAAAGCAGGTGCAGGCAGAGCTATCGTCGCTTCTGGAATAGAGGCAACTCGTTTGTTGATTCTCTCAACGAATGCGTGATCGACGCGGAACCAGTGCCCACTGTGCACCAAGTAATTGTCTTTTTCATGCTTTAGCATGCCGTGAATGCAAGACAAAACCGACCATCGCTGCACTGGCGATCCATCATCCTTGTATGCGTATATATAATTATTCTCTAGGGCGGCCAGATTCAGCGTCGCACCCTTCCTTCCCCACCATTTCAACCACATACCAAACTCTAGGCAATCTGCACAAGGAGCGTGCTTTTTCCTTTTTGGCTGGAATGAGAAAATATCAAAATCATCCCATGCCAGCAGATCTGGAATACACAAAACAAATTTTTCGTGATCGTCGGCAATGGCGGTGACGAGCGCCTCTGACAACTGTGCTTCCAGCGCTTCGTCTCTAATAGGGGCTATATTATCAACCCAAGAGAAATCTTTTTTGTAATGTGCCAGACCCCACAAAGTAAGGCATCGCTCGAGGAAACAAATCAATGATTCGCTTTTCAAATCCACCGATGTTTTGAATGAATCACCCCCAGCGACCCAACTACCAAATTCGAGACCAGCTTGTACTTTAGCCTTCACGCCTCTGAGAATGTCGCGTTCAACATCTATCCCAAAGCGATCAATCTCATCACTGTCGGGAATCTGTTCGATAGCTTGGATAAAATCCTCTGCAATTCGATCGCGCCTGATCGCTCTTAAAGCGTTGCGCTCTGCAAGATTGAGAACACAGCGGACTCCGAAATTTGGCTCTATGAGCTTCGGCTTTATTTTCTGCCAAGCGTGGCCAAACGTTATGGCGCACTTTCTCGCCCCTACAGGCACAATTAGCAAGCCAGATATCGTAGAGGCGGTGCTCCGAATCGATACCCTATCCGACAGCTGTGACAGGGACTTGAGCCACAACGGAATCCCTTCCGTGTGAGCAATGAGTAAGTCTGCAGAGATGTCTTGCCCGATTGCTATAGGAATCTTTTCAGGGAAAGACGATAGCTCCAGTGCAGAGCTTAAGTCGGCAATATCGTTCTTTAATAGGTAGATATTTAGCGGCAATCTTACCGCTTGCGCAATCGCATCCATACGCTTACCGCCCCCCCGAGCGGAAACGCTAGCTATCTCCACTCACCCACACTTTGAATAACCGCAATTCAAACAAGTTGCACATCCATCCATGATCACGATGGCCTTGGTATTGCACTTGTGGCACATGGTCGCGCTCGGTGGAAACGAGGTGCCATCGCCAGTCACGGCGATGTCCTCGGGATAGGTATCGGGATACGACCCCTCGATCCCACCCGCCTCACGCTGCGGATGGACCGGAACGCTTACTTCAGCGTTTTTTTTTGAGCGTTCCTCGTACGCGCGGCGCTTCTCGGCGATCAGGGCGCGCTGGTGTTCGCTCATTTCCGGGTCGTGCATCATGCCGATGGACTTGAGGTGGTCCTCGACGATCATGCCGAGTTCGGCGACCAGCGACGGCATGTACACGCCACCGGCCTTGAAGTAGCCGCCCTTGGGATCGAACACGGCCTTCATCTCATCGACCAGGAAGGTGACGTCACCGCCCTTGCGGAAGACGGCGGACATGATGCGGGTGAGCGCGACGATCCACTGGAAATGCTCCATCGACTTGGAGTTGATGAAGATCTCAAAGGGACGGCGCTGTTCGTGCTCGGTGCCGGCGTTGAGCACGATGTCGTTGATGGTCACGTACATGGCGTGTTCCACCAGCGGGGATTTGATCTTGTAGGTGCTGCCGATCAGGACTTCCGGGCGCTCGATGCGCTCGTGCATCTGGATGACATCGGCCGTGGGCAGTTCGGCCTCGATCTTCTCGCGGGCGACGGAGGCGCCGGCGACGGCCTTCTCCTTGTCCTCGGCGGTGACGACGGCGTATCCCTTGATTTTCTTGTCGATCTTGACGGCCATGACGCGGTTCCTGATGGGTCTGTGTTGCTTGTTTTTGTGGTTATGAAAACTAGATAGGGCTGGAGGCCCTTCCCCCAACCCCTCTCCCGCGAACGGGAGAGGGGAATCGGGGCGGTGTCGCTTATTTCTTCTTCGCCGCCTTCTTGGCCGCCTTCTTCGCGGGGGCCTTGCGGGCGGTCTTCTTCGCTGCCTTCTTCACGGCCTTCTTGGCTGGCGCTTTCTTGGCGGCGGCTTTCTTGGCCGGGGCCTTCTTCGCAGCCTTCTTGGCGGTCTTCTTCTTGGCAGTCTTCTTCGCGGTGCCCTTCTTCTTCAGCGCGGCGACCTCGGCCTTGGCGCTGGCGCTGACCGAGGCGAGTTTCTTCTTCGCCTTGGTGACGCGCTTGCTGACGGCCTTCTTGGCCTTGGCGGCGCTCTTCTTCGCGGTCTTCACCGCGCTGCTCGCTTTTTTCGACACCGCGCTGCCGATTTCCTTCGCCTTGTCGGCGACGGCCTCGGCGGCGTTGGAAAGGGTCGCGGTGACCCCGTTGCCGTTGCTCATGGTGGTTCCCTCAGGTCAGTGGACACGGGCGGGCGCCCGTGGAGCGAAATGTAGCGCGAACTTTGCGAAGTGTGCGCACTGGCGACCAGGGTTTGCGCAAGTGCGAGCAACCTTTTCCGCCCCTCCCCTTCGCCGCGCGAAAGGGAGGGAGAGAAAGCGGCGTCAGAACTTGCCGTAGTAGCCTTCCTTGAGCGCGTCGAACAGGTTGGCGGCGGTGTGCATTTCGCCGTCGTATTCGATCTGCTCGTTGCCCTTCACCTCCACCACGCTGCCGTCTTCCAGTTCGAAGCGGTAGGTGGTGTTCTCCAGGTCCGTTTCCTTCACCAGCACGCCCTGGAAGGCGGCGGGGTTGAAGCGGAAGGTGGTGCATCCCTTCAGGCCCTGCTGGTGGGCGTAACGGTAGATGTCCTTGAAGTCCTCGTACGGGTAGTCCGTGGGGACGTTGGCGGTCTTGGAGATGGAGCTGTCGACCCACTTCTGCGCGGCGGCCTGGACGTCGACGTGTTCCTTGGGGGTGATGTCGTCGGCGGCGATGAAGTAGTCGGGGAGCTTGGCGACCGGGTCGTCGCTGAACGGCATGGCCTTGGCGTTGATCAGTTCGCGGTAGGCGAGCAGTTCGAAGGAGAAGACGTCGACCTTTTCCTTCGACTTCTTGCCTTCACGGATCACGTTGCGGCTGTAGTGGTGGGCGAAGGACGGTTCGATGCCGTTGCTGGCGTTGTTGGCCAGGCTGAGGGAGATCGTGCCGGTGGGAGCGATCGAGCTGTGGTGAGTGAAGCGGGCGCCGCTCTCGGCGAGCTGTTCGACCAGCTCCGGGGCCACCGTGGCGATCTGCTGCATGTAGCGCGAGTAGCGGGCGTGCAGGACCTTGCCGGGGATCTCCTGGCCGATCTTCCAGCCGTCGGCTGCCATCTCCGGACGCTGGCGCAGCATCGCGGCGGTGACGGGGAAGCGCTCTTCCATGATCGGCGCCGGGCCTTTTTCCTCGGCCAGCGTCAGACCCATTTCCCAGCCGGCGACGGCCATCTCGCGGGCGATGCGCTCGGTGAACTCGCACGAGGCCTTGCTGCCGTACTTCATCTTCAGCATGGTCACGGTGGAGCCCAGGCCCAGGAAGCCCATGCCGTGGCGGCGCTTGCGCATGATCTCGTCACGCTGCTGCTGCAGCGGCAGGCCGTTCACTTCGACCACGTTGTCGAGCATGCGGGTGAACACGCGCACGACTTCCTTGTATTCCTCCCAGTCGAACTCGGCCTGGTCGGTGAAGGCGTTGCGGACGAACTTGGTGAGGTTGACCGAGCCCAGCAGGCAGGCGCCGTAGGGCGGCAGCGGCTGTTCGCCGCAGGGGTTGGTGGCGCGGATGTTCTCGCACCACCAGTTGTTGTTCATCTCGTTGACGCGGTCGATCAGGATGAAGCCGGGCTCGGCGTAGTCGTACGTGGAGACCATGATCATGTCCCACAGGTGCCGGGCCTTGATGTGGCCGTAGACCTTGCAGGCGACCAGGCCGTCGTCGCGAACGATGTAGCTGGCGTGCTGGGGCCAGTCGCGCCAGACGACCTGTTCGGCGTTGGACAGGTCGATGTCGCCCTTTTCCTTTTCGTTGATCGGGAACACCAGCGGCCAGTCGGCGTCGGTTTCCACGGCCTGCATGAAGCCGTCGGTGATCAGCAGCGACAGGTTGAACTGGCGCAGGCGGCCGTCCTCGCGCTTGGCGCGGATGAAGTCGCGCACGTCGGGATGGCTGACGTCGAAGGTGCCCATCTGCGCGCCGCGGCGGCCGCCGGCGGAGGAGACGGTGAAACACATCTTGTCGTAGATATCCATGAAGGACATCGGGCCCGACGTGTACGCGCCGGCGCCGGCGACGAAGGCGCCCTTGGGGCGCAGCGTCGAGAATTCGTAGCCGATGCCGCAGCCCGCCTTCAGGGTGAGGCCGGCTTCGTGGACCTTGTCCAGGATGCCGTCCATCGAGTCGACGATGGTGCCCGAGACGGTGCAGTTGATCGTGCTGGTGGCCGGCTTGTGCTCCAGCGCCCCGGCATTCGAGGTGATGCGGCCGGCCGGGATCGCGCCACGGCGCAGCGCCCACAGGAAGCGCTCGTTCCAGTAGGCACGCTTGTCCGGGGTGGTTTCCGCGTCGGCCAGGGCGCGGGCGACGCGCTGGTAGGTGCCGTCGATGTCGGCATCCACCGCCACGCCCTGCTTGGTCTTCAGGCGGTACTTCTTGTCCCAGATGTCCTGGGACGCAGGCTGCATGGGGATTTCGCGATTAGGATCAGCGCGATTGGGGTCAGGGGACTGTCCCATATCGTTTTTCACCGCCTCCAGGCGCACCGTGCTCATGCTGAATCTTTCTCCTGACTGGCCGGGCTCGTGCCGCGGCTTGTTGTTCTTGTCGTTGGTTTCTTGAATTGCCGTTTTCGGGCGTCATCGGGAACCCGGTGCCGCCGTCCTGCCTTGAAGCCACCGACGGTGAAGCCGCAGCCGCGTGTTACGCGCCGCGCTCCAATCCGTGATCTGTAGTCGGGGCCGAGCCTGCTTGCATCGTGCGCCTTCCCCTGTAGCGACGTGTCAAAATCAGGTAAACCCTACCACTTGGGCCTCTCCTCCCAGTCCGACCCCAACATCTTGTGGCCGAACGGGAGATCAAACTACGCCGGGCCAAGGGCGCTGTCAACCGGAAAAATGGAAATCTTGAAGTTTTTTTGTGACAGCCACCTCGCCCCCGGGACCGGTCGGACAGGCGGTTAACGAGCCTGGATCCGGGCGTTTTCAGGGCTGATTTCAGGGGGGACGGGAGGGCGCCTGGCCGCCACGGATCGGCGAAACTTCATCCCCGATTAAACGGTCTCCATCAAAACTGAACGTCTTAATCGGACCGCGCGACGCCGTCCCCGGGCCCGCCCCGGCACACTGTGCGTCGCGCACCACGATCCACCCATGAGGACCCCATGCGTCGGTTGTCGACTCCTACCAAGACCCTGCTCGCCCTGACCCTGGCCGCGGCCTTCGGCGGCTTCGCCGCGACGGCCCTGCGCGAAGGCCTGGAACAGCCCGCCCGTGCCGAATCGGCGGCGCCCGTGGCCGTGCCGGCCACCATGGCCAGCCTGCCCGCCACCGTCGAGGGCCAGGCCGTGCCCTCGCTCGCGCCCATGCTCAAGCGCGTCACCCCCGCCGTGGTCAGCGTGTACAGCCGCCAGACCGTGCGCGTGGCCAGCCCGCTCGGGCCGTTCGCCGACGATCCGTTCTTCCGCCGCTTCTTCGGCATTCCCGACATGCCGCGCGAACGCGTGGAGCGCGCGCTCGGCTCGGGCGTGATCATCGATGCGCAGAACGGCTATGTGCTCACCAACCACCACGTCGTGGTGAACGCCGACGGCGTGTCGGTGACGCTCGCCGACGGCCGCACGCTGGAAGCCGAATTCCTCGGCTCCGATCCGGATACCGACGTGGCGCTGATCCGCATCCCCGCCAAGAACCTCACCGCCATCCCGCTCGGCAACAGCGACGCGCTGCAGGTGGGCGATTTCGTGGTGGCGATGGGCAATCCCTATGGCCTCGGGCAGACGGTGACCTCGGGCATCGTCTCGGCCGTGGGCCGCAGCGGCATTCCGGTGGCCGGCTTCCAGAACTTCATCCAGACCGACGCTTCGATCAATCCCGGCAATTCCGGTGGCCCGCTGGTGAATCTGCGCGGCGAGCTGGTCGGCATCAACACCGCCAGCTTCAATCCGCGCGGCAGCATGGCCGGCAATATCGGCCTGGGCTTCGCCATTCCGATCAACATGGCGCGCAACATCAAGGACCAGCTGGTCAGCACCGGCGAGGTCAAGCGCGGCACGCTCGGCATCGAGACGCAGAACGTCGACGATCGCATCGCCAAGGGGCTAGGGCTCGACGAGCCGCGCGGCGCGGTGGTGACGCGCGTGTATCCCGGATCGGCCGGCGCGGCCGCGGGATTGCAGCCAGGCGATGTGGTGTTGTCCGCCAACGGGCAGCGCGTGGACAACAGCCCGTCCCTGCACAACTTCGAAGGTCTGCAGGACGTCGGCAGCCGCGTCACGCTCGACGTGCGCCGCGAGGGCAAGGCGCTGCAGCTCACCGCGACGCTGAAGGAAAGCCCGCGCGCGCTCGACGGCAATGCGCTCGATGCGCGTCTGGCCGGCGCCACCTTCAAGGAACTGGACGAAGGCACGCGCCAGCAGCTGCGCAGCATGGGCGCCGATGGCGGTTTGCAGGTCGGCACGGTGACGCGCGGCAGCCGCGCCTGGAACAGCGGGCTGCGTCCGAACGACATCGTGGTGGAAGGCAGCAATGGCGAGTTCGCCGACCTGCCCAGCTTCCGCGCCAGTTTCGAGAAAAAACCCGCGCAGCTGGTGCTGCGCGTGCTGCGCGGCGGGACGACCGGCAATCTGCTGATGCGGTGACCATTCAGGAATAAGCCCGTCATTCCCGCGAAAACGGGAATGACGGGCAAAGCAAGCACACAGGCTTAACTCTCCGGCAACCCATCGTCCGGCACACTTCCCAGGCACTCATGCAAAGGAGCTCGTGATGAATCCGACCGCAAGCGAAAACTTCAAGAGCAATCTCGGCGAAGCCGGCACGCATCTGAAGGACGCCGCCAGCCACGCGAGCGAAACACTGCGCAATGCCGCCAGCGCCGCCGGCGACGAAGCACGCCTCGGGCGCGCGCAGCTGAAGGCCGATCTCGCCGACGGCGCCCTGTCCGGCATCGCCGCGCTCGAGGAAGGCGGCGCGGCCGCGCGCGAACAGGTCGATGCGCTGCTGGACAAGGGCCGCGACCTGATCGACAGCGCCGCCGACCTGATCCGCGAGCGTCCGCTCGCTTCCTTCGGCGTCGCGTTCGCCGCCGGTTTCATCATCGCCAAGCTTGCGCGCGGCGGCGGTGGAGACAGGTAAGCTGATTCCCTCTGCGTCGAGGGGGAATGCGTTGAGGGGAACATCGTGAGCGAGGAACGCCGCGAGGATGCCGACGCCGGCAAGGCGCCGCATCTGGACGAAAGCGTGCGCCGCATCCATGCCGCGGGGCGCGCGACGCTGGATTCCGCGCTCGATACCGGGCGCGCGCTGCGCCGCCTGATCGGCGCCGACCTCGCCCTCGCGCGCAGCGCCAGCGGACGCGCGCTGGCGTGGCTGGCGGTGGCGATCGTGTTCGGCGCTTCCACCTGGCTGTTGGCGATGGCCGCGTTGATCGCGCTGCTGCAATCGCTGGGGCTGCCGTGGCTGGCCTCGATTTCCATCGCCGCGGCACTGAGCCTCACCGTCACCGCGATCGCCGCCTGGCGCGTGTCGGTGTTTTTCGATTACGCCGGCATGCATGCCACGCGGCGCCAGCTGGCGCGGCTAGGCATCGGTGGCGATGACGAGGATGACGTCGCCGAACCGCACGGCGAGGCCTTGAACACAACCGACGCGCAGGCACGGCAGCCATGAAGTTCGAACGCCTGAAGCAGCGCGTGATCCGCGGCGAACGCCTGGTCGAGGGCCGCTTCGAACAGACGCAGGCGCACGCCACCTCGCTGAAGGACACCTGGCGTGAGAGCTGGACGCCAACGCGGATCCTGCTCGCCGGCCTGGTCGGCGGTTTCCTGATCGGACGCGCGCGGCCCGGACGCGTCGTGCGCAAGCTCGGTGGATTCAACAGCGCGCGCTGGGTGCAGTTGTTCACCGCGGTGTCTGGGCTGCTGGCATCGCTGCAGAGCGGGCTCGCCGCGGCGACGGCGAAGAAAGCGACCGAACAGGCCGCCGATGCGGCGAACGACGCGGCGATGCGGACGCCGTCCGAGGCCGAGCCCGCGAACGACATCGAAGCCGCGCATCACGCGGCTGAAGTCACGGCCACGGCGGAACCCGAAGCCGTGCCGCCCTCCGACCGCCGCCGCAAGCCGGACCCGACCTGGAATGCGCCGCCGCGCCCGGCCGAGGCGGCGACGGAAATCTCGGAGCGCTGAGGGCTATCGCTTTTCCCTCCGGGAGAAGGGAAAAGCCAGAGCCGCCGCTTCGCCCGATCCCGTAACATACGGGTGTGCCTCGCTCTCAATCCAATTTCCCCGTCCGCGCCATCACCCTCGATCTCGACGATACGCTCTGGCCGTTCGCGCCGATCGCCACGCGGATCGAACGGGTGCTCGACGACTGGTTCCGCACACACAGCCCGCGCACCGCGGAACTCTTTCCGATTCCCGAGATGCGCGCCTTGCGCGAACGCGTGGTCGCCGCGAACCCGCAGCTGGTGCACGACATCGGCACGCTGCGGCGCATGACGCTGGCGCACGCGCTGCGCGAGAGCGGCGCCGATCCGACCCTGGCCGACGCCGCCTACGAAGCGTTCTACGCCGCGCGCAATCAAGTCGAGTGCTATCCCGACAGCCTCGACGCGCTCGCACGCATCGCCGCGCGCGTGCCGGTGGCGGCGCTCTCCAACGGCAATGCCGATCTGGAACGGATCGGCCTCTCGCACCACTTCCGCTTCTACCTGCGCGCCCACGAACACGGCGCGGCCAAGCCTGAAGCCGGCATCTTCCTCGCCGCCTGCGAACGCCTCGGCGTCGCGCCCGATCAGGTACTGCACGTCGGCGACGATGCCGATCTCGACGTGGTCGGCGCCGCGCGCGCCGGGCTGCGCACCTGCTGGATCAACCGTGCCGACCAGAAAGCGCGCTGCGCCGATCCGGCCGTGCGTGGTCATAGCGAATGGCCCCACGATGATCCGCGCCCCGATCTCGAATTCGACACGCTGACCGCATTGGCCGACTGGCTCGATGCCGCCGTCCTTCCTTTTTCACGAGCTGCCCGCGCATGAATCTCCCGAACGGATTCGTCCGACTCGATCCCGAACGCGCTACCCAGCATGATTCTGTCCAGCGCGATCAAACGCAGACGCCGCGCCCGTTCTATCTGATCCATCGCGACAGCTTCGCCGCCTGGCGCGAACGCCAGACGCCCGCGCTGGCGCAATGGCTGCAGACGCATGCCTTCGACGCCGCACCAGGCTCGGTGCTGTCGCTGCCGGGCGAGGATGGCGGGTTCGCCGCCGCGGTGCTCGGCATCGGCGACCCGCTCGATCCGTTCTCCTACGCGCACGCACCCAGCGTCTTGCCGCCGGGGCTGTGGCAGCTCGACGCCAAGATCGACGACGAAGCGCTGCGCGCGCTGCATCTCGGCTGGGGCCTCGGCGCCTACCGCTTCACGCGTTACCGCGAGGCGCCGCGCGCGCCGGCGCAGCTGGTGGTGGCCGAGATCGATGCGGAAACCGCCGACCTCCTGCACGCCTGTGCGCGCGTGCGCGACCTCATCAACACGCCCACCGAGGATATGGGGCCGGAGCAGCTGGAAACCATCGCGCACGAGATCGCGCAGGCACATGGCGCCAGTTTCGAAAGCGTGGTCGGCGATGAACTGCTGACGCGTAACTTCCCCGCCATCCACGCCGTCGGCCGCGCCTCGCATCGCGCGCCGCGATTGATCCGCTTCGACTGGGGCGACGCTGCGCATCCGCACATCGCGCTCGTCGGCAAGGGCGTGTGCTTCGACAGCGGCGGCCTCGACATCAAGCCCGCCGATGGCATGCGCAACATGAAGAAGGACATGGGCGGCGCGGCGCACGCGCTCGCCCTGGCCGAGCTGGTGATGGCGCGCAAGCTGCCGCTGCGGCTCACGCTGCTGATTCCGGCGGTGGAGAACGCGATCGGTCCCAACGCGTTCCGTCCGGGCGAGGTGATCGCCACGCGCAAGGGCGTGAGCGTGGAGATCGACAACACCGACGCCGAGGGCCGCGTGATCCTGTGCGACGCGCTCACGCTGGCGAGCGAGGAAAAACCTGCCTGGCTGATCGATTTCGCCACGCTCACCGGCGCCGCGCGAATCGCGCTCGGCCCGGATCTGCCGGCGCTGTACGCCAACGACGACGCGCTCGCGCAGGGCTGGCTCGATGCCGGCATGCAGACACGCGATCCACTTTGGCGCATGCCGTTGTGGCGTCCGTACCTGCGCTACCTCACCAGCAACATCGCCGATCTCGCCAACGGCGGCCCCTCGCGCATGGCCGGCAGCGTCACCGCGGCGCTGTACCTGGAGCGCTTCGTGCCCGCCGAGCAGAAGTGGGCGCATCTGGATGTGTATTCCTGGAACGACAACGATCGTCCGGGACGTCCGGCCGGCGGCGAGGCGCAAGGATTGCGCGCCGTCTACGCGCTGCTCAAGCGGCGCGCGAGTCAGGCGGACTGACGGCTGTCGTCATGCGCGCCTGGACACGAATCGCGATTCCAATGCTTGTGCTCGCGGCCGGCGCTGCGAACGCAACCGACTTCCGCGATACTGCCGTGCCCAAATCGCACATTCCGGCCGTGATCCGCGACGTCGCCGAATGGCACGATCTGCAACACCCCGACTGTCCCTTCAAGAAGGCCACCGGTTCCAGGACCGTGGAGAAACGTGCCGGGGGTTCGGTCGAACACTGGTCCGTCGAAGCGTGCTCCGGAAAGTCTTTCGTCTATCAGGTCGATGTTTTCCCTCGCGGAGATAACGGCAGCGTCACCGACATGGTGTCCAATGTCGACGGCGCACCGATCGGAGAAGCGCCGAAGCTGTCGGACAAGGAATTCGCCGAGCAATGCAAGGCCATGCACCAGGAACAACGCGCGCTCGGCGATCCGGAAAAGCTGGAGGACGCGAAAGCCATGCGCTACTACCAGCTCGTCGCCGGCCTCGCCGTCTGCGACATGCAGAAAAGCCTTCCCTAGTCGCGCCGCCACGGCGAAACCGAACTCCAACGCAAGGATGTCGTCATGACCGCAAGCAGATTCCGCCTGATGCTGGCCGTGTATTGCGTCCTCTTCGTCGCGGGCATCGTCGTTTCCTTCATCCCGGGCGGATATTCGCAAGAGCTGACGAACGCTTACGCGAACGAACCGGCGCCGGCCTGGATGGACCATTTCTGGCCCTTCCTGGGCATCGTCGCCGTCCTGCTGATCGGCATGCTCGCCAGCTACGTCGGCATGTTCTTCTTCAAGTCGTGGGCACGCACGCTGGCGCTCGTGACGACGATCATCAGCATCGCCCTCATCCCCCTTTCCGGGCCCGCACTGTCGTCGGCTGCGGAACAAGCCCTGTTCGAGATCTCCAGCATCCTCTGGGGCGTGATCCTCGCGCTGGCGTACTGGGCTTCGCCTGTCAGCGATCGCTTCTCGCCTCGACAAGCACCCGATGCGCCGAATCCGGGCACTGGCTACTAGGCCACGCTCGGCGGTAACAAATCACCCGACACCATTGGGGTGCCGCAGCAACGCTAGTCCTCACACTGATGGCATGATCGCACCATCCTCGTCGACAGCAGGGCCGAGATGGCCGGACGTCACCGCGAACGCCACCTGATCCAGCGCAGCGGCTGGCTGCGCGCGGCCGTACTCGGCGCCAACGACGGCATCGTCTCGGTCGCGGGCCTGGTCGTCGGCGTGGCCGCCAGCGGGGTCGACCAGACGACGCTGCTGGCCACCGGCATCGCCGGACTGGTGGCCGGCGCGATGTCGATGGCCGCCGGCGAATACGTCTCCGTGCAGTCGCAGGCGGATACCGAACAGGCCGACCTTCGCATCGAGAAACGCGAATTGCGCGAGGACCCGAAGGGCGAACTGGCGGAGTTGACCAACATCTACATCAAGCGCGGCCTGGCGCCGGAACTGGCGTCGGAAGTGGCGCGCCAGCTGAGCGCGCATGACGTACTGCAGGCCCACGCGCGCGACGAACTCGGCATCACCGAACCGTTGCGCGCCAAGCCATTCCAGGCCGCGATGGCTTCCGCGTGCGCATTCGCGTGCGGCGCCTTGCTGCCGATCGTGGCGGTGCTGCTCGCACCGGAGGCGTGGACGAGCAGGATCGTCACCGCCATCACCGTGCTGGGACTGTTCGGCTCCGGCGCGCTGGCCGCATGGATCGGCGGCGCGCCGATGCTGCGCGGCGGCGTGCGCGTGGCGTTCTGGGGTGCGCTGGCGATGGCGGCCGCCTCGGCGGTGGGCAGCCTGTTCGACGCGCGGGTGTGAGGCGAGCAGGTGCGAGGCGACGACGCGACGCGCTCAGCCTTCGCGCAACCCGAGCCAAGACGACACCACGCTCCGCGCCTCGTCCACGCCCTGCTTGGCCGAGGATGAGAACGCCTGCACGCTGACGCTGTCGCCGAACGCCGACGACAGTTCGCGCCGCACCGCCTGCAGCGTGTTCGACGCCGCGCCGCGCGAGAGCTTGTCGGCCTTGGTCAGCAGCACATGCGCGGGCAGTCCGCGCTCGACGGCATAGCCGAGCATCTGGCGGTCGTAATCCTTCAGCGGATGGCGGATGTCCATCACCACCACCAATCCCTTGAGCGCATCGCGGCTGCCGAAGTAACTGTCGAGAAAGGCCTGCCAGTGCGCCTGCAGTTCCTGCGGCACCTTGGCGTAGCCGTAGCCGGGCAAATCGACGAGGTAGTGCTGCTCGTGCGGAGGCACTTCGAAATAGACCAATTGCTGGGTGCGACCCGGTGTCTTGGAGACGCGGGCCAGCGCGTTCTGCTGGCACAGGGCGTTCAAGGCGCTGGACTTGCCGGCATTGGAGCGGCCGGCGAAGGCGACCTCCCAGCCGCCATCGGGCGGCAGCTGCTTGTGCGTATGGGCCGCGAGGAGATAGCGGGCGCGAGCGAGTGGGTTGGGTGGGGCCATGCAGTAAGGATCGCATGATCGGGGGTCGCGCCTGGCCGACGTGTCGTCCGCGGCTCCGAATGATCCGGTCATGGAGGGATCGGTCCGGCGGTCCAAGTCGGCCTCATGGATGGCATCCGGCATCCACGGCGGCCCGATTGCCGCGGCTTCGGTTTGACCGCGCCAACGGCCCGCGACGATAATTCCGCGTTCGAGCGGGCGCGATCAGCGTCCGTGTCGTGACGCGGGCCTGGGGGTTCGCGAACAATCTGAAGCACGACCCAAGCCTTTCGGAGCCCAGCTGATGCGCCACGCTCGCACCTACGGTATCGCCGGCCTCGCCGCTTTCGCGGTGGCGGCAGCCGCCTATGCCCAGACCACGGTGACACCGTTGCCGGAAAACGCCCCGGTGCAGACCGCGCCGCTGGACGCTTCGGCGGTGTCCGAACTGGACAAGGCGAAGTGGGGCGACCCGAAGGCCGGCGCCACCAAGGCCGCCGCCTGCGCCGCCTGCCATGGCGCCGACGGCAATCCGACCGATCCGCAGTACCCGCGCATCGCCGGCCAGAGCGAGCGCTTCGTCTCCCGCCAGCTGGCCCTGTTCAAGAGTGGCGAACGCAACACCGGCATGGCCGCGGTGATGGTGCCCTTCGCCTCCTCGCTCAGCGCGCAGGACATGCGCGACATCGGCGCCTATTTCGCCACGCAGAAGGCGGGCGCCGGCATCGCCGACGACACCGTCATCAAGGATGGCCCGAACAAGGACAAGAAGTTCTACGAAGTCGGCCAGCAACTGTTCCGCGCCGGCGACAAGAGCCGCGGCATCCCCGCCTGCATGGCCTGCCACGGCCCCGCCGGCGCCGGCAATCCGGGCCCGGCCTACCCGCACGTCGGCGGCCAGCAAGCGGCCTACGTCGAGCGCCGTCTGCAGGAATACCGCGCCGGCACCACCACCGAGCGCGATGCGCACCTGTTCAACATCATGGCCACCGTGGCCAAGTCGCTGACCGACGAGGAAATCAAGTCGCTGGGCAGCTACCTGCAGGGCCTGCACGAGCGCCCGGACGCCGAGACCCAGGCAGCGATGGCCGAGGCCGCGAGCGCTCCCGCGCCTGCCGCCACCACCCCGCCCGCGCAGGCCCCCGCCCAGGGCGGATGAACTTCCGGGGATCGGTGTTGTCGAACCCCGCACAGCCCTTGAATCAGACGCCGGTACAGTTCCCTGTACCGGCATTTTTTTGCCTCCCGAAGCCAGCCATGCCGCCAACGGATGGCATCCTTGACCTTCTCGACCACCATGACCACTGACTTCAGGCCCGCCATGATCCGTCGCCTCGCCACCCTCCTGCTCCTGCTGCTGCCCCTCGTGGCCTGCGCGCAGTCCTCCTCTTCCGCCGCACCGGTCGAGGGCGAGGATTACGCCGTCATCAACGCCCAGCCCTGGCAGCCGCAGAAGGGCAAGATCGAAGTGGTGGAAGTCTTCGCCTACTGGTGCCCGCACTGCGCCGAATTCGAACCGCACGTGCAGACCTGGCAGGCCAAGCTGCCCAAGGACGTGAAGTTCAGCTACCTCTCGGCCGCCTTCGAATCGGAAGACAATTTCTCGCGCGCGTTCTTCGCCGCCGAGCAGCTCGGCGTGCTGCGCAAGACCCACGCCGCCCTGTTCCACGCCGTGCACGACAGCGGCACCGTGCCGAAGAGCCGCCCCAGCGTCGACGAACTGGCCAGTTTCTACAGCCAGCAGGGCGTGGACGCGGCCAAGCTCAAGGCCGCGATGGCCAGCCCGGCCGTCGATGCGAAAATGGAGAAGGCGCGCACGTTCCTGCTGAGCGTCAACCTGCAAGGCACGCCGTCGCTGATCATCAACGGCAAGTACCGCGTGGACGGCAAGTCTCCGGACGATACACTGAAGATCGCCGATTACCTGATCGCAAAAGAACGCGCCGCGGCCGGCAAGCAGCCCTGATCGCACGATCCGCCGCACACGCCGCCGCGCCAACGATTCGAACACCACGAGAGAGTCATCCGATGAACCTGCGCCTCGCCCTCCTCTCCCTGTCCCTGCTGCCACTGATCGCCTGCACGCGCCAGGACAACGCCGCGCCCGCCGACACCGCGACGCCGGCCACGAGCGAAACGCCCGCGGCGCCCGCCGAAGCGGCACCGGCCGCGGATGCCGCCACCACACCCGCTGCCGACGCGCAGCCGGCCGATGCAAAACCGGCCGAAGCCACGCCGCCGCCCGCCGCATCGACACCGGCCGCCAACAGCGGCGCCGCGCTCGTGCCGGGTCAGGACTACGACGAGATCAAGAACGGCCAGCCCTTCGATCCGCTCAACGGCAAGATCGAGGTGGTCGAGGTGTTCGGCTTCGTCTGCCCCGCCTGCGCCAGCTTCCAGCCGCAGCTGGCCGCCTGGAAGGCCAAGCTGCCGGCCGACGTGCGCTTCACCTACGTACCGGCGCTGTTCGGCAGCATGTGGGACGACTACGCCAAGGCCTTCTACACCGCCCAGGCGCTCGGCATCGAAGAGAAGAGCCACGACGACTTGTACCGCGCCATCCACATGGACCAGACGCTCAAGGGCGAGCGCGGCCGCGATTCGCTCGAGGACATCGCCAAGTTCTACGCCAAGTACGGCGTGAATCCCGAAACCTTCATCAGCACGATGAACAGCTTCACCATCGCCGGCAAGACCAGCAAGGCCAAGCAGTTCGCGCTGCGCAGCCAGATCCAGGGCACGCCGTCGCTGATCGTCAACGGCAAGTACCTGGTGAAAGGCACCTCGCGCGACGATCAGCTGCGCATCGCCGATCAGCTGATCGCGCAGGAGCGCGCGTCGGGGAGCAAGTAATCGTCCCGCCGGAAGCCGCCATGCGCGGTTCCCGCCGCTCGTCAGTCCCGCTTTCCCGCGACACTGACGAGCAGGGATAATTCGCCCGAATGGCGACGCAACGCCTCAAATTCCTCAGCGCCAACATCCAGGCCGGCTCCAGCACGCGTAGCTACAGCGATTACGCCGTGCGCAGCTGGTCGCACGTGCTGCCGGCCGGCAACAAGCGCGGTTCGCTCGACGCCATCGCCAAGCTCGCCAGCGAATACGACATCGTCGGCCTGCAGGAAAGCGATCCGGGCAGCTGGCGCTCGGGCTTCACCAACCAGACCCACTATCTCGCCGAGCGCGGCGGCTTCGACTACTGGAGCCACCAGCCCAATCGCCGTATCGGCAACGTCGCCTCCAGCGCCAACGCCCTGCTGAGCAAGCTCGAACCGCTGGAAGTGATCGACTATCCCCTGCCCGGCCGCGTCCGCGGACGCGGCGTGCTGCTCTCGCGCTTCGGCGAGGGCGAGGAAGGCCTGCTGGTCGCGGTGGCGCATCTTTCGCTCGGCGCGCAATCGCGACGCGCGCAGCTGGCCTACATCGCCGAACTCATCAGCGATCATCCACACGCGGTGCTGATGGGCGATTTCAACTGCACCGCCGAACGCCCCGAAATGGGCGTGCTGTACCGGCTTACGCGCCTGCAGCCTTCGGTATCGCTGGTGCCGACCTTCCCGAGCTGGCGCCCGCAACGCGCGATCGACCACATTCTGGTCACCGGCGACCTCGGCGCACGCGACATGCGCGCGCTGCCGGCGGCGTATTCGGATCATCTGGCGTTGTCGGTGGAGTTGGAGATTCCCGAGGCCGCGTTGCGGCGTTGAGCCAACGGCTTCCGCGGCGTTCCCGGCACTCGCTTTTTGCTCGTCATTCCCGCGAAGGCGGGAATCCATGGACGTTGTTCTTGACGCCATCCCTGGCGCAACGTCACTGGCTTTCGGAGCGTCCGGCCCGGCCATCCATGGCCGGGCGTTCGGGAGCGCAGCAGACGCCTTGAAGGCGTCCGCTAAGCGTGCGCTCCCTCACCCAGCTTCGTTCCATCACAACTTGAACATCGACTTCAGAACTCGAACTTCGCCCGCGCGTACCAGAAACGGCCCGGCAGATCGTAGGTCGAAGCGTCGTAGCCGTTGAGCGAGCAGCTCAGGCAGGTCGGCGGATCCTTGTCACCCAGGTTGTTGACGCCGGCGGTGAGCTTCAAGCCCTTGGCAATGGCCGGGGTTTCCCAGGACACCTGCAGATCGTGATAGGTGACCGCGCCGAGGTGGTTGATGTCGTTACCACTGTCGTCGCAGATGGCAAAACCGTTCGCGCCGCCGCAGGATTCGTCCACGCCGTCGATGAAGCGCATGGACCAGGCCACGCTCCACGGACCGAGGCTCCAATCCGTCACCAGCGTCGACGTCCATTCCGGAATCGCGCTGTTGTTCACTTCGATGCCCGGCTGACGCGGCTCCAGCTGTCCCGTTTCGTTGACCAGCTCGTAGCGGGTCACCCACGTGTTCTTCCAGTCGAAGCGCAGGCGGCCCCAATTCTGCTCGGGCAGCGTCCAGGCGGCGGTGAAATCCCAGCCGTCGGTCTTGATCGTGCCGAGGTTGTCGAGGATGTCGTCGAAACGGATGATCTGGCCGGTCGAGCTGCGGCTGTACGCCGCGCACGCGGCCGGATCGGCGTTCGCGACGCAGCGGTCGAGGATCGCCTGCGCGTCCGGCGCCTGGATCGCGTCGGTGATCTCGTGCTTGTAGAACGTCACGCCGAGATCGAGCTTGTCGGACCACGATGTGTTGTCTGCGAACGACGGGCTCCACACCGCGCCCAGCATGAAGCTGCGGCTGCTTTCCGGCTTCAGCTCACCGTTGCCCGAGGTGACCACCGAAATCTGCGAGTTGGTCTGCTCGTAGCCCTGCGGCACACCGTTGGCGACGCACTCGGGCGTGACCGTGGCCAGCCCCGAGCAGGGATCCTGCAAGGTCGCATCGAAGCGGCTCAGAGTGCCGTACAGCTCGCCGATGGTGGGAGCGCGGAAGCCCTGCGCCCACGACGTGCGGATCAGGAACTCGTCGGTCACCTGCCAGCGCAGGCCAACCTTGCCCGTATTCTTGCTGCCGAAGGTGGAGTACTTCGAATAACGGCCGGCGAGGCTGAGGTCGAGGCTCTTGCCAAGGCCCGAATCCTTCATCAGCGGCACGCTGAGTTCGAGATAGGCTTCGTTGACGTCGTACTCGCCGGAAGTCGGGCCCGACGGCACGCCGTTGTACTCGCCCGCGACCGTGATCGGATCGGGCGTGTAGCTGCCTTCGTACTTGCGGTATTCGTAACCGGCCGCGAACGACAGCGGACCGGCCCACATCTCGAACAGATCGCCGGTGATGTTGGCCGAGGCGAGCGTCAGCTTGTTTTCGCTCTCGTCGCGCACGACCGGCTGGATCCAGTTCAACATGTCCTGCGTGATCGTGCCGGGGCCGCCGAAGATGTTCAGCGGCACGCAGCCCGGCGTCGCCGCGCACACGGCCGGATCGCCGAGGGCGAGGTTGATCTTGCGCAGGTTGTAGCTGCCGTAGTTGGTCTGATCGGCCTTGCTTTCGCTGCGCACGAAGTTGACGTCCCAGCTCCACGGCCGGTCACCGACGTTGAAGGTGCCTTCCAGGCCCGCGTTGACGTACCAGGTCTTGACCTTCTGCTCGTAGCGGCGCGGACCGCCCTCGACAGGACGACGGCCGATCAGGAACAGGTTCGGGCTGCTCCCCATCGTGGTGAGATCGAAGCCGAACGGGTTGTAGGCCTGGTTGGCGGGAATGACCAGCAGGCTCTCGGCCCACTTGTTGTACACGCCGGCATCGGTGCCGAGGAAGATCGGCTCGGGCGCGGCCTGATTGGCTGATTCACGCTCGTTGTACAGCGCCTTGGCGTAGCCGCTGAAGCTCGGCGTGAACTCGAAGCGCACCTGGCCGAAGATCGACTTGCGCTCGGAGGGCGTCAGCAGCAGGTTGTACGGCGCGAAGTTGAAGCGGTCCGGCGTGCCGAAGCAGTGGTAATCATCGGTGCGCGCGGTGGGGCAGTCCGGCTGCCCGCTGGCGTAGGTGGGATCGGTGATGCCGGTGTTGGGCGTGATGCTGTAGACCTGTCCGCTATTCGGATCCTGGAAGACGAAACGCCCGTTCGGCGTCGCCGAACTTCCGTTCGCCAAACCGGTGCCCGGCACCGGCTCACGCGCCGCCCAGTATTCCGACGACGAGATTTCCTTCTGCTTGTAGTACGACCCGGCGATGAACCACTGCGCGCGTTCGGTGGTACCGCCCCAGCTGATGTCGGCGCCATAGGTCTCGCCACCATCGAGCTTGCTGTTCTGGCCGTAGTGCACCTCGACGGTCGCGCCTTCGACGTTGCGCTTGGTGATGATGTTCACCACGCCGGCGATCGCGTCGGAGCCGTAGATCGACGAGGCGCCGTCTTCCAGCACCTCGATGCGATCGATGATGTTCAGCGGAATCGTGTTGAGGTCGACCGAGGCGCCCACGCCCGAGGCGGAGGATTCGTTGACCCAGCGGATGCCATCCACCAGCACCAGCACGCGCTTGGCGCCGAGATGGCGCAGATCCACCGTGGCCGCACCGGCACCGACGCCGCCGCCGTCCGGCGGGAAGCCGAAGTTGCCGCTGGAGTTGAACTTGGTGTTGAGGCCCGCGCCGCTGGCGGTAAGGTTCTGCACGATGTCGGCGACGGAGGTGAACCCGCTCCGGTCGATGTCCTCGCGGCTGAGCACCTGCACCGGGACCGAGGTCTCGAGTTCCGCTTTCTTGATGCGCGATCCCGTCACGGTGACGGTATCGAGGGTCTTGGCCTCGTCGGCCTGGGTCTGCTGGGGCTGCGCCTCCTGGGCTTGAGCCAGAACGGGCAATACACACAACAGCGACAGCTGGACTGCAACAGCCAGCCGATGGCGGGACAACGACTTCATCGGTTCTCTCCCGGATTTTTTGGTCTGGACGTCGCGCCCCTGTTCCCACGACGTTACGACTTTGTAAACAAGTCGACCGGCACATACAAGGCCGAAAGCACCGGTCGTGACCAAGACGTGCGTCAAAAATGTGCGAAAAATCCGGTTCACCTCCCTTCGGCTATAGTCCGCCGATGCCGAAATCACGACTCGTTCCGCTCATCGCGGCCGCCTTCACCTGCGCCGCACTCACCTGCGCCACGTTCGCCTGCGCCGCGCAGGGCCAGACCACCTCGTCCGACACCGCCATCCGCGCCGCCATCGAGGCCAGCGAGCGCGGACAGCCGGTCGACAGCACGCCATTCGCGCGCGATCCGCTGTTCGGCTGGCTCGAATACGCCGGGTTGCGCCGCAACATCGACACCCTGCCGAACACGCAGGCGCAGGCCTTCCTGAAGCGCTACCAGGGCCAGGCCGTGGCCGAGACGTTCCGCGAAGTCTGGCTGGCGGCGGCCGCGCGTCGTGACGATTGGCCGGCGTTTCTCGCCGCGTGGAAGCCCGGCATCAAGGACGTGAAGCTGCAATGCGCCGAACTCGACGCCCGTCAGGCCACCGGCCGCGCCGATGCGCAGTGGGTGTCGGATGCGCAGGCGCTGTGGCGCAACAGCGGCAAGCCGCTGCCCGACAGCTGCGATGCGCCATTCAACATCCTCGCCGCCAAGGGCGGGCTGCCCGCCTCTCTGCGCTGGGAACGCATCGACAAGGCCGCCGAGGAATGGCAGCCGTCGGTGATCCGCGCCGCCGCGCGCGGCTTGCCCGCCGAGGAATTCGCGCTCGCCAACGATTACGCCGCCTTCTTCGAAGCGGTCAACGATCGCGCGTTGAATTGGCCCAAGACTCCGCGCAGCCGCCTGATGGCCTCGCAAGGCCTGGCGCGGCTGGCGAAATCCACGCCGGTCGCCGCGGAAATGGCGCTGCCACGCTTCGCCCAGGCACTCGGCTTCAACGATGCCGAGCGCAATCGCGTGCTGTACCAGGCCGCGCTGTGGACGGTGGCCTCCTACGAACCCGACGCCGCACGCCGCCTCAACGCCGTGCCGGATGCCGCCTACGACGAACGCCTGCACGAATGGCGCGTGCGAGAAGCGATGACGCGCTCCGACTGGCCCGCCGCGCTCGCCGCCATCAAGAAGATGGGCGAGAAGCAACGCAGCGATTCGCGCTGGAGCTACTTCGCCGCGCGCCTGTCCGAACTCACCGGCAACAAGGCCGCCGCGGAACCGTTCTACCGCGCCGCCGCGACGAAATCGGATTTCCACGGCTTCCTCGCCGCCGATCGGCTCAATCTGCCGTACACGCTGTGTCCGTGGGACCCCAACGACAGCGAAAGCGCCAAGGCCGCGGTCGCGCGCGATCCCGCGCTGATCCGCGCGGTCGCTCTGAACCGCATCGACCGCACCAGCTGGGCGCAACGCGAATGGGACGATGCCCTGTCGCGCTTCGACGACACCCAGCGCCGTCTCGCCGTGGAAGTGGCGCAGGACAACGGCTGGTTCGATCGCGGCGTGTTCGGCCTGGTCAACGTCGGCGGCAAGAACTATCCGGACGAATCGCGCCTGTACACACTGCGCTTCCCGCTGCACCACGGCGACACCATTCGCCGCGAATCGGCCAAGAACACACTCGATCCGGCCTGGGTCGCCGCGGAAATCCGCGCCGAGAGCATCTTCAATCCGAGAGCACGCTCTTCCGCCAACGCAATGGGACTGATGCAAGTGCTGCCCGGCACCGGCGCCGGCGTCGCCAAGCGCCTTGGCATTCCTTACGCGGGCGCGAACAGCCTGTACGACTCCGACACCAACATCGCCATCGGCAGCGCCTATCTGCGCCAGATGCTCGACAAATATGGCCAGCCTTATTACGCCATCGCCGCCTACAACGCCGGTCCCGCGCCGGTGGCGCGCTGGCAGTCACAGCGGCCGGGCATGGATCCGGATTTCTGGATCGAAACGATCAGCTATAAAGAGACCCGCGAATACGTCGCGCGCGTGCTCGCCTTCAGCGTGCTCTACGATTGGCGCATGAATGGTGACGCCGTGCCGGTCTCGCAGCGTCTGCGCGGGCAAGCCCCCGACAAGCGCAAGAAATTCGTCTGTACCGCCACGAAGGCGACTTCTGGCTGATCACACCCGACTGATCACACGTGGCCCCGGCGAGGGGCAAGGCTCCTACAATGGGCCTTCCGCCTGACCGGAGCCACTCATGGGCCTCATCGACACCCTGCTCGGCCACGCCGGCGAAAAATCGATCGACGACATCCGCGAGGAATTCGCGCCGCTGCTGGCCCCGGGCGAAACCCTGCAACGCGCCTTCGGCCTGATCCGCGACCTGATCGTCTTCACCGACCGCCGCATGATCCTGGTCAACAAACAGGGCGTGACCGCGAAGAAAGTCGAATATCGCAGCGTGCCGTATCGCGCCATCGTCATGTACGCGCTGGAGACGGCGGGACACTTCGACCTGGAAGCCGATCTGCACATCTGGATCTCCGGCCAGGCCGCGCCGCTCGATCTGCACCTGGGCCGCAACTCCGGCGCCACCGACATCGTCGCGATCCTGGCGCAGAACACTTCGAAGTGACGCCGCGCCGGACATGAAGGCCTATCTCGTCGGCGGCGCCGTCCGCGACAAACTGCTCGGCCTCCCCGCGGGCGACAACGACTATGTGGTCGTCGGCGAAACACCGCAGGCGATGCTCGATGCCGGCTTCAAGCCGGTCGGGCGCGACTTCCCCGTGTTCCTGCATCCGAAAACCGGCGAGGAGTACGCGCTGGCGCGCACCGAACGCAAATCCGGACGCGGCTATCGCGGCTTCGTCGTCGACAGCGATCCGTCGGTGACGCTGGAAGAGGACCTGCAGCGCCGCGACTTCACCATCAACGCCATCGCGCAGATGCCGGACGGCGCGCTGATCGATCCCTATGGCGGTGCCCGCGACATCGAGGCGCGGGTGCTGCGCCACGTCGGTCCGGCCTTCGTCGAGGATCCGCTGCGCGTATTGCGCGCGGCGCGCTTCATGGCGCGGCTGGCCGATCTCGGCTTCACCGTCGCGCCGGAGACCATGGCGCTGATGCGCGAGATGACGGCCTCCGGCGAACTCGACGCGCTTGTGCCCGAACGCGTGTGGCAGGAACTCGCGCGCGTGCTGCGCAGCGCGCGGCCGTCCGCCTTCCTGCGCACGCTGCGCGATTGCGGCGCGTTGCGCGTTGTGCTGCCGGAAGTCGACGCGCTCTACGGCGTGCCGCAGCGCGCCGAATTCCATCCCGAGATCGATACCGGCATTCACATCGAACTGGTCTGCGACATGGCCGCCAGGCTCGCACCCGGCAACGATGTCGTCGGATTCGCCGCGCTCACCCACGATCTCGGCAAGGCGCTGACGCCCGTCGAGGAATTGCCGAAACATATCCTGCACGAACAGCGCGGCGCGGCGCCGTTGCGCGCCCTGAGCGAACGGCTGCGCGTCCCCGCCGAACATCGCGACCTCGCCCTGCTCGCCTGTCGCGAACACCTCAACGTGCATCGCCTGCTCGAACTGCGCAACGACACCGTGCACGATCTGCTCGCGCGCTGCGATGCCTTCCGCAAGCCCGAGCGCATTCCACTTCTCGCGCTCGTCTGCGAAGCCGACAAGCGCGGCCGCGCGGGACTCGCCGACCTCGACTATCCGCAGGGCCGCGAATTGCAGCGCCTGCATGCCGCCGCCGCGTCGGTGCGCGGCGCCGATCTTGCCGGCATCGGTCTTTCCGGCCCCGAACTCGGCGAAGCGCTGCGCAAGGCCCGCATCGCCGCGATCGCCGCGGCGCGGCGCTAGGCGAAGCAGCCTCCAAGCCATCCATCCGCCCCATCCAATGGCATATGCGGAGATATAACAGCACTGTTATATATCCGTCATGACCCTGCGCACCGCCACTCTCGGCACCCTGCTCCGGCACCTGACCGAAACCCTCGACGGCGCCGTCGAAGACACCTACGCCCGCATCGCCCCCGGCTATCGGCCGCGCTTCACGCCGATCGTCCGCGCATTGCTCGAACTCGGCCCCGCTTCGATCCGCACGATTTCGCAGCACGCCGGCATCACCCATTCGGCGGTCAGCCAGACCGTCTCGCAGATGACGAAACAGGGACTGGTGAAGTTGCGCCCCGGCGGCGACGCGCGCGAGCGCATCGTCGCGCTCACGCCCGCGGCGAAAGCGATCGTGCCGCGACTGAAACAGCAGTGGATCGCCACCAACGCGGCGGCGGAAGCGCTCGATCGCGAACTGTCGATGCCGCTTTCGGCCCTGCTGCATGAAGCGATCGAGGCACTGGAACGCCAGTCCTTCGGCGACCGGCTTGCCTCGATCGCGAACTCCCCCTCCTCCGACAAGGAAGCTTTCCGATGAAGCGGTATGCGCGCTCCCTGTTAGTCGCATTCGGCCTGCTCTGCACGACCGCAGTCGCGGCTCCGCCTCCCAAATCGGGGCTGCCAACACTCTCGCCGAAGACGCGAAGCGCCGCACTGGAAGCCATCAAGACGGAATTCCGCGAGCGCTATGTCTTCCCGGAGATGCGACCGAAGATCATCGAGCGGCTCGATCGCGAACAGCAAGCCGGCCGCTACGATGTGGACGATTCGTTCCTCTTCGCCGAACGCATCACCGAAGACCTGCGCGATGTCGCGCATGACCATCATCTGTCCTTGCAGGTCAATCCGGCTGCCTATGCCGCGGCGCTGGCGGCACCGGAAAGCGATGCGGGCGAAGACGCCTTCATGCGCAAACAGGCGATCCGCGACCATCACGGCCTGGTGGAGATGAAGCGCCTGTCCGGCAATCTTCGTTACCTGAAGATCAGCGGTTTCGAATGGGTGAACGATGAAACCGGCGCGGTCTACGACGATGCGATGCGCTTCCTGAAGGACGGCGACGCGATCATCATCGACCTGCGCAACAACGGCGGCGGCTCGCATGCCGCGGTACGCTACCTCGTCAGCCATTTCATGGACGGCGACACGCTGGAAATGACGTTCCTGGAAGGCTCCAAGCCGCCGGTGCAATCGCGAACGCTCGAATATCTCCCCGCGGGCCGGTTGAAGGGCAAGCCGCTGTACGTCCTGATCAACGGTTTCACCGGCTCGGCCGCGGAAGCCTTCGCCTACGACGTACAGCAGTTCAAGCTGGGCGAGTTGATCGGCGTCAAGACCGCCGGTGCGGCCAACAACAACAAGCTGCTGCCGGTGGCGCCGGGCTTCATCCTCAGCGTGTCGTATGGCCGACCCGAGCATCCGGTCAGCCACGGCAACTGGGAAGGCGCCGGCGTGGCGCCGGATGTGGAAACGCCTTCCGCGCAAGCGTTCGACGTCGCACAGGTGCGCGCGCTGGACCGATTGTCCGCCGATACCAAAGCGACGCCCGAGGCGCGCACCGAATATGCGTGGGCGAAGACGGGCGTGGAGGCGCGATTGCATCCGGTTGCGCTCGCGCCTTCGGTGCTCATGGCGCTGGCGGGACGTTACGGCGCGCCCGGCACGGGCCCGGCGCCGATCGAGATCGCGTATCGCGACGATGCGCTCTGGCTGGTGCGGCCCAACCGACCGGCGGCACGCCTGTCACCGCTGACGCAGGACGGCCTGTTCTCCATCGAAGGCAACGACATCATGCGCGCGAGGCTCAACGGGAAAACACTCGAGCTCTATTGGCATGACGATCCCGCGCCGCGCGTTTATCCGCGTGAGCAATAGTTCCACTCGAGATAGAGAGATGTCGTCATTCCAGCGAAAGCCGGGATGACGATCTGCAGGCTTCATAGATCAGATCTTCAACCGCCAGCCGCGCCGATCCATCCAGTACACAATCCCCCACCACACCGCGACGAACGCCAGTGCGAACGTCAGCGACGGCAGATAGGGGCCGAAACGCGGCGTCATCCACTGCGCGAAGCCAATGCGATACAGCGGCTCCCACCAGCCCGGGGCCAGCAACACGTAGACCATCAACGCCGAGCCCGCGAACGCCGCGATGGCGTTGACGCCGAAGCGACGGCCGAGTGGCGGCCAGCCCCAGCGATCGATCGCCACGTGACAGGCCGCGAGCGCGAGCATCGCCCATCCACCCGTCCACAATACGTAGGACGAGGTCCACAGATTCTTGTTGAGCGGAAACACCAGTGCCCATGCGCCACCGAGTGCAAGCGACAACAAACCACCGATCCAGAGATACCTGCTATTGCCTTCACGCAACCAGGCACCGGCGCGCACACCGAGCAAGGCGGTGGCGATCGCCGGCAAAGTGCTGAGCAAACCTTCCGGATCGTGACCATGTCCGGTGGCGGCATCGAACTTGTAATTGAGCGACCCCAGCAACACGGTATCGACACGACTGGCGAGATTGGTCCAGGGCGCATACGACCCCCCGGCCGTGAGCAAGGCCCAATAACCCAGCAGCAAGGCCACCAGTACACACCATTGCGTGCGAGCCCGAACCTGGATCGCCAGCAAACCGGCTGCCGCGAAGCACACGCCGATCCGCTGCAGCACGCCCCACGGACGGAAATAGTCGCGATCGAGCACGATCCACGCGATCAGATGCAGCAGCAGCCCCAACCCGACGATGCGTGCCGCGCGGAGGAGCACCTCACGCCGCAACCGGCTTCGATCGACTCCCCGCTCCATGCGTGGCGCGATACCGAGCGTGATCGACACGCCCATCACGAACAGGAAGGTCGGAAAGATCAAGTCCGTCGGCGTGCAGCCATGCCACTCCGCATGTTCGAGCGGTGCATAGACGTGCCCCCAATCGCCCGGATTGTTGACCAGCAGCATCGCCGCGACCGTAAGACCGCGCAGCGCATCGACAGAAGAAAAACGCGGAATCGCCGCAGCCGATTCGCTCGCGCCCATGCTGATCAGGCGGCGATGCCGCCAATCCACGTGCGAACGACCTGCATGCTGTCGTCGAACAGCACCAGATCGGCGTGATAACCCGCCGCGATGCGGCCATGCGTCTCGCCGAGACCGAGGAACTGCGCCGGATACGTCGAAGCCATGCGTGCCGCTTCCGCCAGCGACAATCCGAGCATGTCGACGGCGTTGCGCACCGCGGTCGCCATGTCGAGCGCCGATCCCGCCAGCGATCCGGCGGCATTGCGCACCACGCCGTCCTTCACGGTGATCACTTCACCGTACAGTTCGTAACTCGGATCGTTCGCGCCCACCGGCGGCATCGCGTCGGTGACCAGGAATATCTTCCCGCGTGGCTTCGCCGCCAGCGCCACACGCAGGCTGGCCGGATGCACGTGCACGCCATCGACGATCACGCCGCACCAGCTGTCGCGATCCTCCATCGCCGCGCCCACCGCGCCGGGCTCGCGCCCCTGCAGCGGCGACATCGCGTTGTAGAGATGGGTGAAACCGCTGACACCGGCTTCGAGACCCGCGCGAATTTCATCGTAACTGCCGGCGGTATGGCCCGCTGCCACTATCGCGCCGCGTTCCACCAGCGCGCGGATCGAGGCGACCGGCACCTGCTCCGGTGCCAGCGTGATCAAGGTGATGCCTTCATCGAGCGCGGTCACCGCCGCGAGTTCTTCCGCATCCGGCACACGGAACTTGCCGACGTCGTGCGTCCCCTTGCGCGCGGGTGCGAGGTACGGACCTTCGAGATGGATGCCGAGCACGCCCGGCACGCCTTGCGCGATCGCGTCTTTTGTCGCCGCGATCGCCTTCCGCATCACCTCGAGATCGTCGCTGATCAGCGTCGGCAGGAAGCCGGTCGTACCGAAGCGGCGATGCGCCGCTCCGATGCGGCGAATGGCGTCGACATCGGGCGCGTTGTTGAACAGCACGCCGCCGCCACCGTTGACTTGCGCATCGATGAAGCCCGGCAGCAACGTGCCACCCTGCAGGTCGTGACGCTCGGCATCGCGCAGTCGCGCATCGTCCTCGCGCACGACGGCGACGATGCGGCTGCCTTCGACGAGCACGGCCAGACCGTCACGAATCTCCTCGTCCGCCAGCACGCGACCATTCACCAACGCATCGAGCTTGCCAGAAGCCGACATCACACCGTCTCCGTCACCTTGTTCAAATGCGGCGGCATGTCCGGATTGCGGCCGCGACGCAGCGCCAATGCATTGATGGCGCGATAGAAGCTCTGGATCGTCAGCAACGGCGCGCACACCGGATGCGGCGCCGGTTGCAACGGCAAGGCCTCGCCGGGCCTCGCCGAAGGATCGCCGCGCGTGGCGGCCACCCAGACCGGCGCGCCGCGCGCGCGGAATTCCTCCGCGAGCGCCAACGTCCCGGCTTCGGTTTCATCCGGCTGCGCGAATGCCAGCACGGGGAATCCCGGCCCGACCAGCGCCATCGGCCCGTGCTTCACTTCCGCCGAGCTGTAGGCTTCGGCATGCAGGCCGCAGGTTTCCTTGAACTTCAATGCCGCTTCCTGCGCCGCGGCCAGGCCCAGTCCGCGACCGAGCACGAACAGGTTGCGCGCATCCGCGAGGCCATCGATCAATGGCGACCAGTCCATCCGCCAGGCTTCGCGCAAGGCGTCCGGCAACGCATCGAGCGCATTGATCAGTGCCGCGTCGCGTTTCCAGTAGGCCGCCAGCTGCAAGATCGCCGCCAGCGAGGCCAGATAACTCTTGGTCGCGGCGACGCTGCGCTCCTCGCGCGCGCGCAGCGGCAGCACCACCTCCGCCAATTGCGCCAGCGGCGAATCCTCGACATTCACCAGCGCCACCACGCGCGCGCCGCCTTCGCGGGCCGCTTCGGCATTGCGCAGCAGATCGGGACTCTTGCCCGACTGCGAGATCACCAGATACAACGCGCCGCGCACGCTCTGACGTGCCGCGTACACCGATCCCACCGAGGGCGAGGCCGAAGCCGTGACGATGCCCAGCTGCGTCTCGAACAGATACTTGGCGTAAGTCGCCGCATGATCGGAACTGCCGCGCGCGCAGGTCACCACGAACGGCGGCGGCGACTGCCGCAATTGCTCGCCGAGCGCACGCACGACATCGATGTTGCGCATGTACTGGCGCGCGATCGCATCGCAGGATTCCGCCGCCTCGCGAAACATCCAGGTCTGCTCGGGAGCGGGCAATCCACCGGCCACCGCCCCATTGGGCACGTCTGACATCACTTGATCAATCCTCGCTGCGCGCGGCCACGCGCGATTGCACCGGCGGCGCGGTGGAACCGCGCACCACCAATTGCGGCACGAAACCCTGGTTGTGGACGACGAACGGATGATCGTCGTAGGCGTCCTGGCGCAGCCCGCTGATCAGCAGGCGCGCGGCATGACGCGCGATGTCCTCGGTCGCCTGCTTGGCCGTGGTCAGCGCCGGCCACGACTGCTTCGAGAACGGGCTGTCCTCGAAACCGGCGATCGACAGGTCGTAGGGCACGCTCATGCCCGCCGATTTCGCCGCCGCCGACACGCCGGCGGCAATCTCGTCGTTCGAGCCGAAGATCGCGGTCGGTGGCGAACGCAGCGCCAGCAGGCGGCGCGCGCCACGGAATCCGTCGTCGAAGGTGTAATCGCCCGGCACCACCAGATGCTTGTCCAGCGTGATGCCGTAGTCCTTCAGCGCTTCCTCGTAGCCGCGATAACGCTCCGTGCTCGATCGATGCGCCAGGCCACCCCACAGGAAGCCGATGCGCTGATGGCCAAGCTGGATCAGGTGCTCGGTGATTTCGTAGGCCGCATCACGATCGTCGACGAACACGCAGGGGTGGCCGTCCTTCGGATCCTCGGTCGCGGCGATGATGCGCACGAACTTCACGCCGCGCGCGGCCAGTGCCGCCACCAGATCCGTCGACTCCGACATCGGCGCGGTCAACACCAGACCGGCCAGGCGCGAACGCCGCACCCACTCGCTCAGCTCGTCGGCGAGCAGCGGTGAACTCGAATCGCAGGGATGGATCTGCAGATCGAACCCGGTCTCGCGGCAGGCCGCCAGTACGCCGTTCTGCACGCCGATGATGTGATAAGGATTCGGGTTGTCGTAGATCAGGCCGATCACGAACGGCGTCGCGCTGCGCAGATTGCGCGCGGACGGATCGGGTTCGTAATCGAGTTCCGCGATCGCGTGCAGCACGCGCGAGCGCGTGGCCTGCATCACCGACGGCTCGTTGTTGATCACGCGCGAGACGGTCTTCAGCGAGACCTTGGCTCGCTCGGCGACGTCCTTGATGGTCGGTCTTCGCACGGGACCTCCGGTTCGATCGTCCACGGGCCGTCAGTCCTTCGGCAGACCGACGCGATGGCCGCGTCGCGCATAGTAAAGAATGTAGAGGTAGCACGGCACCATCAGCAGCAGGAACACCAGCTGGAAGTGCAGGTGCTGCTTGAGCATCGCGAACAGCTGCGGGATGACCGCACCGCCGGCGATGCCCATGATCAGCAGCGCCGAACCACGCTCGATCAGGCGTCCCAGCCCGTGGATCGCCAGCGGGAAGATCGCCGGCCACATCATCGCGTTGGCGAAACCGAGCGCGGCCACGAAACCGACCGAGAGATAGCCCGTCGTGAAGTACGCGCCGAGCGTGAACGCGACTCCCAGGATCGCGGAAATCGCCAGATAGCGCTGCTGCGAAATGAATCTCGGGATCGTCACGAAGCCCACGATGTAGCCGAGCAGCATGCCGCCCAGAGTGAACGACGTGAAGAACTTGGTCTGATCGACCGGAATGTTGAATCCGCTGCCATAAGTGCCGATCGCATCGCCCGCCATCACCTCGGCACCGACGTAGACGAAGATCGCCAGCGCACCCAGCCAGACGTGCGGGAACTGGAACAAGCTCTTTCCGTCATCCGCACCCGCGTTCGCGCCGCGCTCGGCGCGCACATCCGGCAATGGCGAGAACAGGATGGCGACACCGAGCAATGCAAGCACGCCGGCCATCAACAGATAAGGCGTATGGATGCTGGCGGCGAATTCGTTGAGAAGGCGCTCCTTGCCGGCGGCATCGGCGGCGGCCACCTGGGTGGCGATGTCGCCCATGCCGTGCAGCACCACGGTGCCCAGCACGATGGGCGCGAGGATGCCAGCGATCTTGTTGCAGATGCCCATCACCGCGATGCGCTGCGCGCCGCTTTCGATCGGCCCCAGCACACTGATGTAGGGATTGGATGCCGTCTGCAGGATGGCAAGACCGGCGAAGATCACGAACAGCCCGCCCAGCGCACCCGGATACCAGCGCTGCGTGCAGAACTGGCCGAACGCCACGGCCCCGACCGCCATCACCCACAAGCCGATGGCCATGCCCTTCTTCATGCCGGTGCGATCTAGGATCGCCGACGCCGGCAATGCCCACACGAAGTACGACAGATACGCCACGAACGTCACCAGGAACGCGTTGACCACGTCGAGATCGAACGCGAGCTGCACGAACGAGATCAGCGGCCCGTTGAGCCAGGTGAACCAGCCCATGATGAAGAACAGCCCGCCGATGATCGCGATCGAAACGATCGGGCGCGCGGCGGCGGACGGGGATGCGGCGGCTGTGGACATACGCGGTGGCTCCTGCAGCGGGCGGTAAAGCGGGCGAAGGAATTCTCCGTGACCCGGATCATCCCAGGAATAACGTTGTCATATTTTTACCGTGGCGGCCACGGTTTCCGCACAAACGAAAGCTTCGTTTCCGCGCGGATTACTGTTGCATCGCAACATCGAAAGCGCGCTCGCCCTCGTCATTTCGAATGAAAATCCCCATGGTTTCAGCCAAATATTGATTTTTGTCACATTTTGCTGGCGCCGGCCGCCGCGATTTTCCCGGCGCCACGAAAGCTGGCGCGGCGCATCGTGACGACTTGTTGACAACGTTGTCAAACCACTTCCACACTCCGCCCCGCGCTGACGCTGCCAACCGCAACGAGCGCGATCGGGAGGGAGTACGCAGTGTCCGCAATCGCAAGACCCCCAGCGGTGGATGCCACGGGTGCGGCGACGCAACCGTTCATCGCCGCGGACGTCGGCGGCACCCATGTCCGCATCGGACTCGTCCGTCCGGGCAGTGATGCGACCCGCCCGATCGAAGTGCTCAGCTACCGCAAGTACGCCTGCGCCGCGTTCGCCGGCCTGGCCGAGATCATCGAGGACTTCCTCGGCACACTCGACGGCGTGCGCGTGGACGCCGGCGCGATCGCCAGCGCCGGTTATCTACTCGGTGGGCCTGATGGCGATGAAGGCGATGGCACTCTGATCACCGTCAACCTGCCCTGGCCGGTCTCGCTGAAGGACATCCGCGAGCGCCTGGGCTTCCGCGAATTCCGCCTGGTCAACGATTTCGAAGCCGTCGCGCATGCGGCCGCGCACATGGACGCCAGCGAAGTGCTGCGCCTCACCGGCCCGGAAACCTCGCCGCGTGGCCCGACGCTGGTGGTCGGCCCCGGCACCGGACTCGGCGCCGCGGTCTGGATTCCGACCGCACACGGCGCCGTGGTGCTCGCCACCGAGGCCGGACAGGCCGCGCTGACCGTCGGCAACGACCTCGAGATGGCGCTGCTCAAGCAGATGCTGTCGCAGCGCACGCACGTGCCGGTCGAGCACGCGCTCTCCGGCCCGGGACTGATGAACCTGCACAACGCGCTGTGCACGCTGCGTGGCGTCACCCACGACTACACCTCGCCTGGCGACATCACCGCGGCGGCATTGTCCGGCCGCGATGCGAACGCGCGCGACAGCCTCGCCGTGTTCTGCGGCCTGCTCGGCGGCACCGTCGGCGACATGGCGTTGCTCTACGGCGTGCAGAGCATCTATCTGGCCGGCGGCATCCTGCCGCAGATCCGCGAATTCCTGCTGCAAAGCAGCTTCGTCGAACGCTTCCTCAACAAGGGCGTGATGCGCGAGGCGCTGGAGTGCATCCCGGTGAAGCTGGTCGAGCACGGCCAGCTCGGCGTGATCGGTGCGGCGCACTGGTTCCTCGCCAGACGACAGACGTGACGAAACAACGCACTCCACATCAAGGGGAAAAATGGTGTGGAGAGCGGCGGCACAAGAGGGCGGCGGGCATGCATCCGACGCTTGGCATTCATCAACATTGATGGGAGAGAGACCATGACGACCCGTAAATCCGCTCTGTCCGTTGCGATCGTGACCTGTCTCGGCTTCGCCGCGCAGGCGCATGCACAGGAACAGTCACCGCCACAAACCGAGACAGCGCCGCAACCGCAAGCGCAAACACCCACCGCGACCGATCTGGACACCGTCGTCGTGGTCGGTATTCGCGGCAGCGTCGAGAAGTCGCTCGACACCAAGCGCAACTCGGTCTCGCACGTCGAAGCCGTGACCGCCGAGGACATCGGCAAGCTGCCGGCCCGCAACGTGGCCGACACGCTGCAACGCCTGCCCGGCGTGAATATCAGCTCCTCCAGCGCCACCGAAGGCGGCTTCGACGAGAGCGACCGCATCAGCCTGCGCGGCACCAGCCCGAGCCTCACCCAGACGCTGGTCAACGGACACACCGTCGGCACCGGCGACTGGTTCGTGCTCAGCCAGGTGCAGACCGTGGGCCGCAGCGTCAGCTACAGCCTGCTGCCGGCGGAAATCGTCAGCCAGGTGGTCGTGCACAAATCGTCGGAAGCCAAGCTGGTCGAAGGCGGCAGCGCCGGCTCGGTGAACATCATCACGCGCCGGCCGCTGCAGTTCGCCGATCAGATCACCACCGAAGCCACGTTCGGCGAGGTGTACGCCGATCTGCCGGGCAAGACCGACCCGCAGTTCAATGGCCTCTTCAACTGGAAGAGCGCCGATGACAATGTCGGCGTGATGCTGCAGGCGTTCTACGAGCGCCGCAATCTGCGCCGTGACGGACAGGAAGTGGTGGGCGGGTTCTCATCGATCGCCGCCGACAGTGCGGCCGCGACCGCGAATCCCGACCTGGCTGGCGTGCTCTATCCGAACCTGGTCGGCGCGGTGCTGTTCGAACAGGAACGCACGCGCAAGGGCGGCGTCCTCGACATCCAGGTGAAGGCGAACGACAACCTCACCCTCGGCCTCAACGCGTTCTACTCGAAGCTGGAAGCGGACAACTACAACCGCAACTACATGATGTGGACCAGCCAGTTCGCGCCGAACTTCGCGCCGCTGCCCGGTTATCGCGTCGAGAACGGCATCCTGACGCACGCGCAATACGCGCCGACGAACTCCGATCCGATCGTGCCGTTCGGCGTCTACGACCAGATCTCGCGTCCGAACGCCAGTTCCGAATCCAAGTACGTCACCGCCGATGCCGATTGGCAGGTCAGCGACAGCTTCCATCTCAACATGCAGGTCGGCAAGACCGAAGGCCACGGCCGCAGCCCGACGCAGGACGTGATCGAACTCGGCACCGCCGGCAACGCTGGCGCGAGCTGGACGATGAACGGCTACGGCAATCCGCTCGACTGGTCGCTCGGCGGCGACAACAGCTCGCCCTCGGGCATCCGTCCGCAGAACGGCTGGATCTTCGGCGGCCAGGGCATCGATGTACTGGATGAAGAAAAGTGGGCGCAGGCCGACGGCGAAGTCACCTTCCTCGAAGGCGTGCTGTCCTCGCTCGATTTCGGCCTTCGCTATTCCGATCACACGCGTGAAAGCCTCAACGAAATCGCACAGGGCCCCAATTTCGCCACCGACTGGCAGAACCCCGCCAACTATCCGACCTCGCACAGCAATTATCCGAACGATTTCGGCAGCGGCATCGGCGGCAACGTCCCGGGCGGCATCTGGTACTGGACGCCGGAACAGTTGAAGCAGATCAACGCGCAGTTCGCCAACCGCGATCCGGTGGCGCGCTTCTACTGGGCCGACCTGTACAGCGTGCAGGAAAAGACCGGCGCGGCCTACATCCAGGCCAACTTCCAGGGTGATCGCTGGAGCGGCAACTTTGGTCTGCGTTACGTGCGTACCCGCGCGGACATCGACTACAACACGGGCGTTCCGGAAAAGAACACGGTGCAGGGTCCCATCACCGGCTCGGCGTTCGGCAACTACTACAAGAACCGTTACGAGAACACCTACAGCAAGTTGCTGCCCAGCGCCAACTTCAAGTACGACCTCACTGACAGCCTGGTACTGCGCCTGGCCGGCTCGCAGACCCTCACCCGTCCGGACTTCTCGGCACTGGCCGGCTCGGTCTCGCTGGACGACCTGACCCATAGCGGCAGCGGCGGCAATCCCGAACTCGATCCGATCATCTCCACCAACTTCGACGCCTCGCTGGAGTGGTACTTCGCCCCGCGCGCCCTGCTCGCAGCCAGCGTGTACTCGATGCGCCTAAAGGATTACGTCACCTTCGGTAACGAGGTCCGTACCTACCTCGATCAGCAAGCCTCTCAGGGTGGAACCCAGGTGTTCTCCGATTACACGGTCTCTGTGCCGGTCAATACGGACGCACGCGTAAAGGGCGTGGAACTGACCTACGAGCAGCCGATCGGCGAGAACTTCGGCATCTCGGCCAACTATACCTATGCCGACAGTGATTCCGACGGAGACAAGCCTGTCTACGGCACATCGCGTAATACCTACAACCTTTCCGGTTACTTCGAGAACGAGCTGTTCAACGCACGTCTGAGCTATACGCACCGTTCGGAGTTCTACGCGGGCGTGAACCGCAACGACGACTTCTTCCAGGACAGCATCGGCAACCTGTCGGCCTCGATCGGCTACAAGATCAACGATCTGGTGACGGTGAGCCTGGACGGCCTGAACCTCAACGATCCGAAGCTGAAGTACTACAGCCAGGTCAACGGCGAGGGCCGCAAGCTGCCGTACGCGTTCTACGAGAACGGCCGCCAGTACTACCTCAACTTCCGCTTCAAGTTCTGACGCTTCAAGTTCTGACGTTTCAAGCTCTGACGCCCCTCCCAACCAAGGTGTCGGTCTCGCGGGCCTGGACTTGTCCGGGCCCGTTTTTTTCCGCGATGCTTGCACTATTGCCGATGGTGACGATATGAACCGTTCGCTCTTCCACGCTTTCACTGTCTGCGTCCTGCTGCTGGCATCGCCGCTGGCCTTGGCCGCGCCGGCGCTGATTCCGGCACCGGCGAAGCTGCAAGCCGGCGACGGCGCTTTCGTCGTGGATGCGCGGACACCGGTGCATGCGGAAGGTGCCGCCGCGCGGGCGGTAGCAGAACGTTTCGTCGAATACGTCGCCCGCACGCGAGACCTCAACCTGCACATCGCGTCGAAGCGGGCGAACGGCGGCATCGTCTTCGCCATCGATCGGAAAGCCTCTTCCAATCCGGAAGGCTATTCGCTGCAAGCCGACCGCAACGGCGTCATCGTGAAAGCGCCGGACGCGCGCGGGTTGTTCTACGGCGCGATCACGCTTTGGCAGTTGCTCGAAGCCGGTAGCGACAACGCGCTGCACGTGCCTGCCGTTCGGATCGATGACGCACCGCGCTTCGGCTGGCGCGGACTGATGCTCGATTCCGCGCGGCATTTCCAGACCATCGAGGAAATCAAGCAGTTGATCGACGCGATGGCGCTGCACAAGCTCAATGTCTTCCACTGGCACCTCACCGATGACCAGGGCTGGCGCATCGAGATCAAACGCTATCCGAAGCTCACCGAGATCGGCGGCTGCCGCGTGCCGGCCGGTGACGCCGGTATCGGTGCCGACGGCAAGCCGCATCAATACTGCGGCTACTACACGCAGGAACAGATTCGCGACGTCGTCCGTTACGCCGCCGAACGCCAGATCACGGTCGTTCCCGAAATCGACGTACCGGGACATGCCACCGCCGCCATTGCCGCCTATCCCGAGCTTGGCATCTCCGGCCAGGCGTTGTCGGTGGGCAACGACTGGGGCGTGTATCCCAACCTGTTCAAGCCCGACGATGCCACGATGACGTTCCTGGAGAACGTGCTGACCGAAGTGATCGCGCTGTTTCCGGGGCGTTACATCCACATCGGCGGCGACGAGGCGGTGAAGGACCAATGGCAGGCCTCCGCACAGGTGCAGGCGCGCATGCGCGCGCTGGGCGTGCGCGACGAGACCCAGCTGCAAGCGTGGATGATCGCGCGCCTGAACCATTTCCTCGAAGCACACCAGCGCCGCCTGATCGGCTGGGACGAAATCCTCGATGGCGACCTGCCCGCCGACGCCACGGTGATGTCCTGGCGCGGCATCGAAGGCGGCATCGCCGCGGCGCGCGGCGGACACGATGCGGTGATGACGCCCTCGAACCTGCTTTACCTCAATCGCCCGCAGAGCGACCTGCCGAACGAGCCGCCGAGCCACCCTGGCACCACCACGTTGCGGCACATCTACGACTACGAGCCGGTGCCGGCGACGCTCGCGCCCAAGCAGCGTCGCCACATCATCGGCGTGCAGGCCAATCTCTGGACCGAGCATGTGCGCACCTTCGCGCGCGTGCAGCACATGCTCTTCCCGCGCCTGGCGGCGGTCGCGGAGATCGCCTGGTCGCCGGCCGAACGCAAGGACTATCGCGATTTCCTCACGCGTCTGCCGGCACAGCTGCCGCGATACCGGCAGCTCGGCATCGCCTACGCCGAGACGCCGTTCCAGGTGTGGATCGACGGCGCCGGCGATATCCCGGATGACAAGGTTTCGATCACGCTCTCCAATCCCTCCGGTTACGAGGACATCCGCTATACCACTGACGGCAGCGCGCCTACAGCGCAGTCACAGCGCTATACCGAACCGTTCGTGCTGAAACTTCCGGCGGAAGTGAAAGCGGCAGTGTTCGTCGCCGAGCAGGCTGTGGTCGCCGCCAGCGCGCGCGACTTCGATCCGGTCTCGTTGCGCACGCGTGGCAACGCGATGCTCGCCTCGTGCAATGGCGAAGCAATGCTGCGCATCGAGGATGATGGTCCACGCGAGGGCGAGCGCGCCATCTTCGGCGCCGACATCCTCAATCCCTGCTGGCTCTGGCCGAAGGCCGATCTGCGCGGCATCGCCGCCATCGAGGTGCGCGCGGGGCGCCTGCCGTACAACTTCCAGCTCGCCCATGACGAGGCCAAGCGCAAGTTCCAGCCCGCCGCGTCACCAGCAGGCGAGCTGGAGATCCGCGCCGGTTGCGATGGCGAGGTGCTGGGCCGCGCGCGTCTACCGGCGCGACCGGGTGCCGACGGCTTCGCGACACTGAAGCTGCCGCTGCCACTGCGCAAGCAGGTCGCAGCGCAGGATGTGTGCATCGTCTTCACCGGCGACACGCGACCGGCGATGTGGGTCGTGGACCGCGTCACGCTGCTTCCCGGCAAACGGGCCGCAACGCGACGCGCGCGCTGACGTCACGCACGGCTGCGCGCGTGCACGCTCACGCGCGCGGCGCGGCCTTCCGCTCCAGATGCACCAATAAATCTCGCAGCGGCGTCCATGCGACGCCCCATCCCGCCAGGATGCCGAGCAGATCGGCGATCGCATCCCAGAAATCCGCGGCGCGCGTCGCCGTGAGAGCTGCCTGTGCGAACTCGATGGCGATCCCCAGCACGAGCAACCCCACCGCGACACGGAACAAAGACCGCTGGGTCGAATAGAGCTGCACCGCGCTCGCCATCAACACGAAATAGGCAAGGAAATGCTGAACCTTGTCGCCGCCTGGCGGTGTCTCGGGCAGATCGGCGGCCGGCACCAGGCAGACGACCACGGTCACGATCACCGCCAGCCACCACAGCGCCAGCCAGAAACGTGGATATCGCAACGGTTTCAGCGAAGAAACGGCGCTCACAGACGGAAACTCAGATCGCCGGCGAGGAACGCCGTACCGAATTCGACGCCGCACGCGAATCCCATCGCCTGGAAACGTTCGCCCATCGCACCCGGCAGCGTCAGCTGCTGCACCTGCTGCCGCAGCGAATACCGCGCCGCCTCGGTGGGCGCGCGCGCTTCCTGCTCGGCCAGCCGCTGCTCCAGTCCGTTGCCGATCAGGAAACTCGCTTGCGAGCAATAACCGGCGAAATCGAACCCAGCTTCGGTGCCGGCTTCCGCCAGCGCAGTGAAATCCACCGAGGCGGTGATGTCCTGCAATCCCACGCGCGCATACACGTCGTTGACGACATGGTGCCGATAGAACGCTCGCAACGTGCCGTTGCCGCGCGATGCCGCGTAATACTCGCGACGCGGATAGCCGTAATCGACAAACAACATGGCGCCGGAATCGAGCCCGCCGATCACCGCCTGCACCCAATACGGCAACTGCGGCAACAGCTCGGAGCGATAGCCATCGGCGAACGGCCCCGGCCCTTGCCTCTCGACATGACGCACCGCCGCCGCCAGCAACGCATCGGCTGGCCGCTCCGTGCGCACGAAGTCGCCTCCGCCATCGAGCGCGACGAATTCCTCGAACACTTCGCCATCCCGCAACGTGAAGCGCGAGGTCGGCAAGGCATCGATTACTTCATTGGCGAACAGCACGCCGTTCCAGGGCTCCTGCACCGGCCCGTCCAGCCATTCCACGCACGCGAACACCGGCGGCGTCAGACGGAGACGCAGATGCTCGCGCTGGCGTTCGCGCAGATCGGCGCTGGGCTCGAGGATCGCGTAACGCGCCGGCATCGCGTCGATCGCCATCAGGCGCTTGATCGCATACTCGGCGAAGGCGCCACTGCCGCCGCCCAGCTCCAGGAATTCCGCGCGCCCGCAGATCTCGCGGATCACCGGCGCCACCGCCTCGGCGACGCATTCGGCGAACAGCGAACCGAGTTCCGGCGCGGTGACGAAGTCACCAGCACGGCCGAACTTCGCCGCACCGGCGCTGTAATAACCCAGGCCTGGCGCATAAAGCGCCAGTTCCATGAAGCGATGGAACGGGATCGCGCCGCCAGCGGCGACGATCTGCGCGCGGATCAACTCGCGTAAACGCGCGCTATGTGCCGAGGCCTCGGCGTCTGGGGGAATCAAGGACATGCCATCAGCATAAAGCGAAGCGGTGCGCCATCGTGTTACCAGTGCGCATGCCGTTGATCGGCCAGCAGGGTACGGTGAGCGAGTGACAAGGAGTCCCCGCGCGCCCTGTCGCACCGTGCAGCTTCTGCACGTATCCTGTGCCCATGCCGGAACCGCAATCCGCCCGCCCCGTCGCCCTGATCACCGGCGCGGCACGCCGCCTCGGTGCCACCATCGCGCGCACGCTGCATGCGGGGGGTTACGACCTCGCCCTGCACTACCGTGATTCCGCCACCGAGATGGAAGCACTGGCCGCGGAACTGGAAGCGCGACGCGGCGGCAGCGTGCTGACGCTGCAGGCCGATCTGGCCGAATTCGATCGCATCCCGGAACTCGTGGCCCGCACCGTCGGCCGCTACGGCCGGCTCGATGCGCTCGTCAACAATGCTTCGACGTTCACGCCCACGCCGCTCGGCACCGCCACGCCGGCGCAATGGGATGCGCTGTTCACGTCGAACGCGCGCGCACCGTTCTTCCTGGCACAGGCCGCGGCGCCGCATCTGAAGGCGTCGCGCGGCGCCATCGTCAATCTTGCCGACATCTACGCCGAACGTCCGCTGCGCGACCACACGATCTACTGCATGGCCAAGGCCGCACTAGTGATGGCCACGCGCTCGCTGGCCCTGGAGCTCGCGCCGGAAGTACGCGTAAATGCGATCGCGCCTGGCGCGATTCTCTGGCCCGATCAAGGCGATGCGGCCAAACAGCAGGCGATCCTAGCGCGCACGCCATTAGGCCGCACCGGCACGCCCGAAGAAATTGCCGAAGCCGTGCGCTGGCTGTTGCAGGATGCGACCTACACCACCGGGCAGATCATTCGCCTCGATGGCGGGCGCATGCTCGAAACCTAGCCGAGCATCTCAGTTCAAATTCAGGAACCCGGATGTTCAAGAACCTCATCCCCAAGATTTTTTACGATCGGCTACAAGACGGGCTCGAGTTCTTCGTGGACGGCCTGGGATTCGAGGTGCTTTACCAGGATGCGGACATGGCCGTCATCGCGCGCGACGGCGCCAAGGCTTACATCGTCCAAAGTCCGGAGTACGCCGCGAAAGATCGTCCGGAGCTTGGAATCGACACGGATAACGTCGATGCGATATTCAAAGAGATGTCCGCACGCGCACCGCATCTGCTGCATCCGAACTCGAATACCGTTTCGCGCAGACCGTGGGGCTCGCGGGAGTTCGCCATGCTGGACAAGACCACGGTGTGCGTGATCTTTCGTGAGTGGCCGGCTGAGGACTGAAACACCCTACAGGTCATCCGGCCCCGGAATCGCGGCGCAACCCGGCATCACTCAACTCAGAGCGCGCCGCCTTCACTCGAAACCGGCTCCATCACCGCATCGCGCTCGGGCGATTGCGCCCATAACTGCGCCAATGTCAGCCCGCTACGCGGCTCGACCACATCCGGTGCGATCTCCGCCAGTGGCCGTAGCACGAACGCGTGTCGCAACTCGGCGCGTGGCAGTTGTAGATGCCCCGGCCCTTCCAGCACCAGGTCATCGTAGAGAACAAGATCGAGATCGAGCGTGCGATCGCCAAAGCGCGGCCCGCTGCGATCGCGGCCATGCGCATCCTCCAGCGCATGCAGCCAGGCATCGAGCGCGTAAGGATCGAGATCCGACTCGATCCTGGCCGCGGCATTGAGGAAATCGGCGCCGTCGAAACCAACCGCGCGCGTCCGATACACCGCCGAGAATGTCGCACCAGGAAAGCGCTCGCGCAGCGCGGCGAACGCCGCCGCGATGTGCTTTTCCGCCTCGACGTTGCTGCCGAGGCTCAGATAGGCCGTCCCCATCAGGCGGCGCTGCGCTCGATGATCACGCCGACCGCCCTGGCGCCACGCACCGCACCGGGCTTGCTCAGCTTCAGGCGCACGCGGGCGACGCCGAATTCCTTCAGCACGATCTCGGCGCAGCGTTCGGCCAGCGTTTCCACCAGCCCATAGTCGGATTGCGAGACGAACTCGATCAACCGTTTGCTGACGTCCTTGTAGTTGAGCGTGTCGGCGATGTCGTCGCTCGCGGCCGGCTTGCGATTGTCGAAGTCCATTTCGAGATCGAACAGCAACGGCTGGCGGATGCGGCGCTCCCAGTCGTAGATGCCGATCAGTGCCTCGATCTCGAGGGCTTCGATGAAGACTTTGTCCATGACTCCGGAGGGCAACCGCAGAAGTAGGCGCGAATTATGACGCCTGGGCGCGATCCGCCACGACCGGCGGCAGCGTCGCCATGTCCCAGCGCGGTGTCACGTGCACTTCGGCGTTGTCGTGCTGTCCCGCCTGCAGGCGCAGCGCGCCCGCGAACGCGATCATGGCGCCGTTGTCGGTGCACAGCGCCGGCCGCGGGAAGCACACGCGTCCGCCGCGCTTGGCCGCCATCTGCTGCAGCTTGGCACGCAGGTGGCGATTGGCGCCGACACCGCCGGCCACCACGAGGATCTTGCTGCCGGCCGCGTCGAGCGCGCGCTCGCACTTGATCGCCAGCGTGTCGACCACGGCATCCTCGAACGCGAGGGCGATGTCGGCGCGGGTGGTCTCGCTGCGGTCGCTGTCCTGCCAAGCCAGCAGCACCTGGGTCTTCAAGCCGGAAAAACTGAAGTCCAGGCCGGGCCGGTCGGTCATCGGCCGGGCGAAGCGGTAGCGGCCGGCGGCTCCAGCCTGACCAGAGCCCCTTTGCCGGGCCTGTTCGGCCAGCGCCGCCAGCTGCGGCCCACCCGGATACGGCAACCCCATCAGCTTGGCGGTCTTGTCGAAGGCCTCGCCCGCCGCATCGTCCAGGGTCTCCCCGAGCAGGCGGTAGCGGCCGATGGCCTCGACCGCGACCAGCTGGGTATGGCCGCCGGAAACCAGCAGGGCCACGAACGGGGGTTCGGGCGGGTCGTCCTCCATCAGCGGGGCCAGCAGGTGGCCTTCCATGTGATGCACCCCGATCGCCGGCAGATCCAGCGCCCAGGCCAGCGAACGCGCCACCCCGGCCCCGACCAGCAGCGCCCCGACCAGGCCCGGACCCGCGGTATAGGCCACCCCGTCGAGATCGCCCGTGCCTAAGTCCGCCTCGGCCAGGGTCTGGCGGATCAGCGGCAGCAGCTTGCGGACGTGGTCGCGACTGGCCAGCTCCGGCACCACTCCGCCGTATTCAGCGTGGAGGGCGATTTGGCTGTAGACGGCATGCGCGCGCAGCCCCGCCGCCCCGGACAGGGCGGTGTCGTAGACGGCCACGCCGGTCTCGTCGCAGCTGGTTTCGATGCCTAGAACACGCATGAAGACAGAATTGGGATGGGTTGCGTCACTGCAAGGGCTGCGGCTATCATACGCGGCTCGCCGGGTGGACCCCGGTGATTTATTGTCCCGGAGATTCCATGCCAAGCGTCAAAGTCCGCGAAAACGAGCCCTTCGAGTTTGCGCTGCGCCGTTTCAAGCGCACCTGCGAGAAGGCCGGTGTGCTCGCCGAAACCCGCAAGCGCGAGTTCTACGAGAAGCCGACCCAGGAACGCAAGCGCAAGGCCGCCGCGGCCGTGAAGCGCCAGGCGCGCCGCAGCTCGCGCGACGTGACCAAGCGCCAGCGCCTCTACTGAGGCAGCGTCGCTTGTCCGCAAAGCCGGCACGCGCGAGCGTCGCCGGCTTTTTGTGTTTTAGAGCATTCAGAAGTCCGCACGGGATGTGCGGGCTCTTGCGGAAGGACCCGCATACAGGAGATTTGTCATGAGCCTCAAGCAACGCCTCACCGACGACATGAAGTCCGCGATGAAGTCGGGCGACAAGGATCGCCTGGGCGTGATCCGGCTGATCAACGCCGCGATCAAGCAGAAGGAAGTCGACGAACGCATTCAGCTCGACGATGCGCAAGTCGTCGCCGTGCTCGACAAGATGGTCAAGCAGCGCAAGGACTCGGTGAGCCAGTACGAGCAGGCCAACCGCGAGGACCTGGCCGCCATCGAGCGCGCCGAGATCGTGGTGATCGAAGGTTACGTACCCGCCAAGATGGACGAAGCCGCGATCCTGGCCGCCATCGATGCCGCGATCGCCCAGCTTTCCAATGAGAGCGGCGGCGCTGCCGGCCCCGCCGACATGGGCAAGCTGATGGGCGTGTTGAAGCCCAAGCTCGCCGGGCAGGCCGATATGGGGCAGGTGTCCGCGCTGGTGAAGAAGAAGCTTTCTCCCTGATCGCATTCGCGATGAACGCGTCGATCGAAACTTCCGATCCAAGTGTCCGCCTGCGCTTCGCCACACGCGCAGACATCCCGCTGATCCTCGCCTTCATCCGCGAACTGGCCGAATACGAACGCGCGCCGGAGGCGGTCGTGGCCGACGAGGCCACGCTCGCCGAGAGCCTGTTCGGCGAGCGGCCGGGCGCGGAAGTCGTGATCGCGGAAGTGGATGGCGCACCGGCAGGGTTCGCGTTGTTCTTCCACAATTTCTCCACCTGGCTCGGGAAGCGCGGCCTGTATCTGGAAGACCTGTTCGTCCGTCCGCAATTCCGTGGCCGCGGGCTCGGTCTGCTGCTGATGCGCTATCTGGCCAAACTCGCGGTCGAACGCGATTGCGGCCGTTTCGAATGGTGGGTGCTCGACTGGAATACGCCGGCGATCGATTTCTATCGCCGGCTCGGCGCCGTGGCGATGGACGAATGGACGGTGCAGCGCATCGACGGCGAAGCGCTGCACAAGCTCGCTGGCGAATTCACCTCGCCCTGACCTACTCCGGCTCGCGCGGCGATGCGTCGAGGATCGGTCCCTTGGTCGATGAAGGTCCGGTTGGCCCCGTCGTCTCGCCGATGCCCACTTCCGCGGCGCTGCCGCGTTCGCCCCACAGCACGTAGCCGCCGTAGTAATCCTCCTGCGTGACGTCCACCGCCGGCCGTTCGGCCAGATCGAAGCGGATGCCGCCGGTGGCGGCGATGTCGTTCACACCGGGAAAGTTGGTGGACCAGTCGCCGGGCTCGGGATAGTTTGCGTGCGAACCCTGCCCCACGTACGACACGGGCCGGCCGTCCTCTTTCGGCGCATCGGCCCAGGAGCGCGAGACGTTCAGGCCATTGTGGGCGCTGTAGCACACCTCCACCGGCTGGAAGTTGCTGTCCAGCTGCACCGTGATCTTTTCCCAGTCGCCTTCGTGGTTCTGCACGTCGCCCACGCCCGGCGGGCCGTCGTTGTACGAATAGAACAGGTGATAGGTGATGGTGTTGGAGGCCGGGTCGTACTGGTAGAGGTTCTGGCTGTTGCCGAGGTCGCCGGCGCGGATGCCGTCGCCGAGTTCCTCGTTCTGGTGGTCGAGGAAGATCTGGCCGTCGGCGTCCCGATTGCCCTCGCCGATCCCGGCCAGCTCGCTGCCGGGAACCTCGCCGAGCCCGTAGAGCTCCTTGTCGCCCCAGAAGTCGCGCTCCTGGCGCAGGGTCGACTGGTCGATGTAGGTCTGCGGGTTCTGCAGGAAATTCTGCTCATCCGGATGGAAATACAGGATCGGGGCGTACTGCTGGGCCAGCTGCTGCGTCTGCGCCGGGGTCAGGCAGTAGGGCGCCGCGGTGGACGTCGCCGGCGAGGTCGCGGGCGGCGGCGGGGTGGCGGGCAGACGGACGTCGGACGGAAACATGGCGGCGCTCCTGATCGGACGGGGCGATCCTAGCCCGCTCCCGCCCGTTCCGCACATCCGGGGCGACCCTAGCCCGCGCCCGGACGCGGCTCGGGGCGCGGGTGCTTTACACAGATGCGATCATGGGCGCATGGCCCGCATCCCCGACGCCTTCATCGACGAACTGCTCGCCCGGACGGACATCGTCGAGGTGATCAACGCGCGCGTGCCGCTCAAGCGTCAGGGCAAGGAGTATTCGGCGCGCTGCCCGTTCCACGACGAGCGCTCGCCCTCGTTCACCGTCTCGCCGACCAAGCAGTTCTATCACTGCTTCGGCTGTGGCGCGCACGGCACGGCGATCTCGTTCCTGATGAACTACGACCGCCTCGAATTCCTCGACGCGGTCGACGAGCTGGCCAAGCGCTCCGGCATGGAAGTGCCGCGCGAGACGCAGCAGCGCAACGAGAATTCGGACAGCCGCGATCTGTACAGCGCTTTGGAGGCGGCCTCGCAGTTCTTCCGCAGGCAGTTGAATGTCAGCGAGAAAGCGCGCGCCTATCTCGACCGCCGCGGCGTCGATGAAAGCGTGCGCGCGCAGTTCGCCATCGGTTACGCGCCGGATGGCTATTCGGCGCTGAAGGATGCGCTCGGCACCGACGCACGGCGCATGAACCTGCTCGATCGCGCCGGCCTGCTGTCGAAGAGCGAGAAGGGCTCGGTCTACGACAAGTTCCGCGATCGCGTGATGTTCCCGATCCTCGATCGCCGCGGCCGCGCCATCGCCTTCGGCGGACGCGTGCTCGACCCCGAGGATTCGCCGAAATATCTGAACTCGCCGGAGACCGCGCTGTTCCACAAGGGCCGCGAACTCTACGGCCTGTGGCAAGTGCGGCAGGCACACCAGAAGATCGAGCGGCTGATCGTGGTGGAAGGCTACATGGACGTGATCGCGCTGTTCCAGCACGGCGTGTCGCAGGCGGTGGCCACGCTCGGCACCGCGACGACGCCCGATCACGCCGAACTGCTGTTCCGCAACGCGCCCGACGTGTACTTCTGCTTCGACGGCGACGCCGCCGGGCGCAAAGCCGCCACGCGTGCGATGGAATCGGTGCTGCCGCGCATGCGCGACGGGCGCCAGGCCTTCTTCCTGTTCCTGCCCGACGGCGAGGATCCCGATACGCTGGTGCGCAGCGAAGGCGCCGGAGGCTTCGATGCGCGATTGCGCGCGGCCACGCCGCTGTCGCAATTCCTGTTCGACTCATTGTCGGCCGACGTCAATCTCGCCACGCTCGACGGCAAGGCGCGACTGGCCGAGCGCGCCAAGCCGATGCTGGCGCAGATTCCCGATGGCGCTTTCGGTGATCTGATGAAACAGCATCTCACCGAACTGACCGGCGTCGGCGCGCGCACGAGCACGCCCGACACGCACGTGCCCGTGCAGCGCGCGCGCGACGCGACACCCACGACCGCACCCAAGCGCAGCTTCGTGCGCAGCGCGATCGCGCTGCTGTTGCAGAAGCCCGCGTTGGCGCTGGAGCTGGCGCCGCCGTTTCGTTTCATCAGCCTGCGCCAACCCGGCATCGAGCTGCTGACCGAACTCATCGCGCTGATCAGCGCGCGTCCCGAGATCAGCACCGGCGCCCTGCTCGAACACTTCGAAGGCCGCGAGGAAGCCGTGGCGCTGCAGAAGTTGGCGAGCCAGCAGTTACCGGGCGAGGAATCGGCCTGGCAACGCGAATTCCTCGACACCATCGCGCAGCTGGACAAGCAGACGTTGCAGCAACGCGTCGATGAGTTGCAGGCAAAGCAACGCGAATCCAGTCTCGATGATGCGGACAAAGCCGAGTTGCGTGGCTTGCTTGCCAGCAGGACTGGGACACGCTGAACTCTGTTCGTCATTAGCAAGAGTCGTGAGGAATCCTCCCGGCACGTTCGCGGCCGAACCGATAACGCTCTAGTATTCAAACATCGGCCGCAGCGGAGTCGCCATGAATTCCTCGTTTCCACAAACGACGTTGCAGGCACTACAGCCCGACGATGCCGATTACGCAGCCATACTCGATGTCGCCCGGATTCCCGCCGAACAGGTGCTGACGCTGCCGATCTCGTTGCACGTCGACAGCCTCGACCGTTATGGCGCCTGGGCCTTCCTGCTGGCGCAATTGCGCGCACCCGATGGACGGCGACTTGACTTCTCGCGCACACCGCTGGCCGAACAAGCCGCGGCGGGCGGCCTTTCCGACGTGTATGCGGCATTGCTGAAGCAGGAAGGCGCGCAATGGCGGATCGTCGCGCACGTCGTCGGCCCCGGCGACGTCGCATGGGAATCCTGGCCGCAGGACCACGGCGCGCCCGCGGCACTTTTCGGCCAATGATGTTCCGGAAAATCGCGCTCATGCACGAGCACTGATTCGCATCGAGAAGGCGATCAGCCAGGCCGGGACAGGATGTACCAGTTGCCGGAAGCCCCACCCCAGCTGACTTCCTGCGTGCCATCCGCATTGCGATTGTTGGAACCGATGAACTGCGGTCGTCCACTGGCATCGAGACCGGCGAACAGCACGGTATGCGACTGGTTGGCGTTCTTCATGATCACCACATCACCAGGCTTGGCGTGACGGAAATCGACGCGCTGCCAGCCCTCGGCCTGCAACCGGTCGCGCAGCACGGTGACGGAATCGGTGTGCCAATCGATCGCGCCGGCCTTCTGCAAACAAGCTGTGACGAAGTTCGCACAACACACCGTGCTCGGCACGTTGGGATTCATCGGCAACTCGCCGCTGCGCTTGAGTTCGCTGGCGTCGCGGCCGATGAAGCGCTTCGCGATCGCGGCGGCATTACCGGTGCCGGAATCCACACGCGTGTCGGAGGACACGCCCCTCGTCCCGCTTGTGCCATTCGCTCCGCCGTGCCCGCGCGGCGCACCGCCGGAAATATTCAACGTATCGCCCGCGTAGATCAGGTCGGCATCCTTGATCTCGGGATTCAGCGACATCAGCCGATGGACCGAAGTCCCGTAGCGAAGCGCGAGTTCCGAAAGCGTGTCGCCCCTGACGATGTTGTGGATCATGGCAGGCCCTCTCCGCACTGCGGACGGTCGAACGCGGATCGTGAGCAGCCCCCTGCACTGCGTTCGCAATGCAGTCTCCTCACTCACGCGCCGGGATGTAACTCGGACCAACCCTATGTAGGGGAAACCCCAGGGGCCTTGCGCTAGACTGCGGCTTCCATTTCTGGGGGTGTCGACATGAAGCTCGTTCGCGGTCTGTTGTTCGCAGCCATCGCCTGCGCCTGTGCATCCGCCTCTGCGCAAGACGCACAACGGCAAGACAAGAGCGTGGTCCGCGAGACCGTGGGCAACCGCGTCAGCGAAAGCATCCCCACGATTCCACCGGCACTGAGCGAACAACTCAACCGCTACCAGAACACGCGCGGCGCTGCCGTCAACGGCTGGACGCAGGACGGCTGCCTGCTGATCACCACCCGCTTCGCCGAGACCAACCAGGCGCATCGCGTGTGCGAGCCGCTCGGCATGCGCGAGCAGATCACGTTCTATCCCGAGCCAGTCGGCAGCGTCACGATCACGCCTGCTTCCCAACGCCACGGGTTCGTGTTCGGCAAGGACAAGGGCGGCGACGAATTCTCGCAGCTGTACTGGTTCGACTTCGATACGCGCGAGGCGAGTCTGCTCACCGACGGCAAGCGCAGCAAGAACGACGTTCCGACGCTTTCGCACGACGGCAAGCTGCTCGCCTACAGCAGCACCGCGCGCAACGGCACCGATACGGACGTGTGGGTGCGCGATCTCGCCACGGGACAGGCGAAGGCGGTCGTCACCGAAGGCGGCGCATGGGAAGCCCTGGATTTCTCGCCCGATGGCAAGCGCCTGCTCGTCTTCAAGGGCGTATCGGCGACGGAGGCTTATCCGGGCGTGGTCGATCTGACGACAGGCAAGCTGGAGATGTTCCCCGTCGACGGCGGCAAGGCGGCGTTCGGCCCCTTCAAGTTCGCACCGGATGGCAAGGCCGTGTATTTCGTCTCCGACGAACCGATCGACGGCAAGCCCAGCGAATTCCAGACGCTGCGCTATCACTCGCCTCAAAGCAGCGATCCCGCCAGCGGCACGTTCAAGGCGTTGTCCGCGGACATTCCGTGGGATGTCACCGATCTGGAGATTTCCGAGGACGGCAAGCATCTGGCCTTCGCCACCAACGAGGACGGCATCGCGCGTTTGCACGTGCTGTCGCTGCCTTCGCATACACCGGTGAAATTGCCCGAGCTGCCGATCGGCCTGATCGGCGGACTGGAGTTCTCGCCCGACGGCAAGCGCCTGGCATTGAGCCTCAACACCGCGACCTCGCCGACCGATGCCTACGTCATCGACCTCGCGTCCTCCAAGCTCACGCGCTGGACGCGCAGCGAAGTCGGCGGGCTCGACACCAGCAAGTTCGTCGCGCCGACACTGGTGCGCTTCCCCACCTTCGACAGCGTCGACGGCAAGCCACGCACGATCCCAGCCTTCTATTACCGTCCCGCCAAGGCGGCCAACGGCGGCAAGGTGCCGGTGATCATCAACATTCACGGCGGCCCGGAAGCGCAGGCATTTCCGAATTTCAGCGCCAACACGCAGTTCCTGGTCAACGAGCTCGGCATCGCCGTGCTGGTGCCGAACGTGCGCGGCTCCTCCGGCTACGGCAAGACCTACCTCACGCTGGACAATGCCGAAAAGCGCGAGGACTCGGTAAAGGACATCGGCGCCCTGCTCGACTGGATCGCGCAGCAGCCCGAACTCGATGCCAAGCGCGTCGGCGTGATGGGAGGCAGCTACGGCGGCTACATGACGCTGGCATCGCTCGTGCACTACAGCGATCGCATCCGCGCCGGCATCGATGTCGTCGGCATTTCGGACTTCGTCACCTTCCTCAACAACACCGAGAGCTATCGCCGCGATCTGCGTCGCGTCGAATACGGCGATGAGCGCGTTCCGGAGATGAAAGCGGTGTTCGAGCGCATTTCACCGCTGAAGAACGCGGGCAAGATCCGCGTGCCGCTATTCGTCGCGCAGGGCAAGAACGATCCGCGCGTGCCGTACACCGAGGCCGAGCAGATCGCCCAAGCCGTGCGCGGTAATGATCAGCCGGTGTGGTTCCTGATGTTCGACGACGAAGGCCACGGCTTCAAGAAGAAGTCGAACAGCGACTATTTCAATGCCGCCTCCGTCCTGTTCTGGCAACAGCACCTGCTGGGCGAAGCCAAGTAATCGGAAACGAGGCCATCACGCCAGTGCGATGGCCTCGATCTCCAGCAACCAGCTCTCGTCGAAAATCTCGGCGATGATCACCGTCAACGCGGGCGGCGTGTCGAGTTTGCCCAGCACCTGCTGACGCACCTCGCGCGCCTCGTCGCGATAACGGCGATCGGCGAGGTAAATGGTGACCTTGGCCAGATGGCCGTAATCCATGCCGGCGGCCTTGAGTTGCGCGCCGACGTTGTCCCAGGCCAGCCGGCATTGCGCGCGAAAGCCTTCGGGTACCGTGCCTTCGCCATCGGCCGGCACCTGGCCGCTCACGAACAGCACGCGCGTGGCGCCGGTGACTTCATGCGCCTGCGCGTAGGTGCCGTCGGCCGCCGATGCGATCGCGCGTCGACCCGGTTTTCCGCCGCTCTTCGCCTGCGACGCAGCCGGCGCCGCCGCCAACGCCAGGGTGCCGATGCAGAAATCGCGCCTGTCCATCGCCCGCTCCCATGATCCGGTGGCGCCATCATAGGCGCACGTCGTGCCGGCCCGAACTCTGTGTTTCGCCCTGCTCACGGAATGACGAGGTCGGGACGCTAGACTTTCGCCATGCCGATCCTGTCCAAGCTCCGCATCGACTCCTTCACCCTCGCGCTGCTGGCGACCGTCCTGCTCGCCTCGCTGCTGCCGTTGTCCGGCACCGCGGCGCGGGTAATGGATGTCGTCACCGATGTCGGGATCGCCTTTCTGTTCTTCCTCCATGGCGCCAAGCTCGCGCGCGAGGCGATCATCGCCGGCGCGGCCGCGTGGCGATTGCACCTGACGATCTTCGCCAGCACCTTCGTGCTGTTTCCGCTGTTGGGCTTGGCGGGCAAGCCGCTGGCGCATTGGCTGCTCACGCCGGAGCTTTATATCGGCGTGCTGTTCCTGTGCACGCTGCCGTCGACGGTGCAATCCTCGATCGCCTTCACCTCGATGGCCGGCGGCAACGTGCCGGCGGCGGTGTGCAGTGCCTCGATGTCGAGCCTGATCGGCGTGTTCCTCACGCCGCTGCTGATGGGATTGCTCGCCGGCACGCAGAATGGTGCCGGCGCGGCCATGGCGCATCCGCTGCAGGCGATCGGCAGCATCATGCTGCAGTTGTTGCTGCCCTTTATCGCCGGCCATCTGCTGCGGCCGTGGATCGGCGCCTGGGTGGAACGCCATCGCGGCGTGCTGCGCTACACCGATCAGGGCACGATCCTGCTGGTGGTCTACACCGCGTTCAGTGCCTCGGTGATCGAGGGGCTGTGGCGGAAGACGCCGCTCGATGCACTGCTCGCGGTCGCGCTGATCGCCATCGTGCTGCTCGCCCTGGTGATGACGATCCTGACCTTCGGCTCACGCCGCCTCGGCTTCTCGCGCGAGGACGAGATCGCGATCGTCTTCTGCGGCTCGAAGAAGAGTCTGGCGACGGGCGTACCGATGGCGAAGGTGCTGTTCGCGGGCACGAGCCTCGGCGCGATCGTGTTGCCGATCATGCTCTTCCATCAGATCCAGCTGATCGTCTGCGCCTTCGTGGCGCAGCGCTACGCGCGTGCCGCGCATCGCCGCGCGGCGGATGCGACCGCCGGCGACATCGCCGATTGATCAGTAGGTTGGCCGCAGCTCGAACACGGGCGTCGGCTGCAATACCGGCAGCAGCCAGTGATCGACCAGCAGGAACGCGAACAGCGCCATCAGATAGATCACCGAGTAATTGAACACGCGCATGGCGAAGAACTCGTCCGGCGGATTCATCAGCTTCCAGGCGTACCAGACGAACATCAGGCCCAGCACCAGCGCGCCGCCGAGATAGAACAGCCCGCTCATGCCCGCGGCCCAGGGCAGCATGGTCGCCACCACCAGCAGCAATGTGTACAGCAGGATCTGCCAGCGCGTGTAGGTCACCCCGTGCGTCACCGGCAGCATCGGGATCAGTGCGCGTGCGTAGTCGTCGCGGCGGAAGATCGCCAGCGCCCAGAAATGCGGCGGCGTCCATACGAAGATGATCAGCACCAGCAGCAACGCATGCGCCCAGTCCCATTCGTGCTGCATGCCGGTGACCGCGGCCCAGCCCAGCAGCGGCGGTGCGGCGCCGGCGATGCCGCCGATGACGATGTTCTGCGGCGTGGCGCGCTTGAGAAAGCCGGTGTAGATGACGGCGTATCCGATCAGCGAAGCGAAGGTGAGCCCGGCGGTGAGCGGATTGACCAGCGCGATCAGCAGCGTCATCGACACCGCGCCGAGGAACACCGCGAACGCCAGCACCTGCGCCGGTCGCAGCGCGCCGGTCGCCAGGGGCCGATGCGCGGTGCGCACCATCACCTTGTCGATGCGCTGGTCGATGAGATGGTTGATCGCCGCGGCGGACGCGGCCGCCAGCCAGATGCCGAGCAGGCCGAACACGGTCTCGCGCAGCGGTGGCAATCCGGGCACGGCCAGGAACATACCGACCAGCGCGGTGAACACGATCAGTGCCACCACGCGCGGTTTCGTCAGTTCCCAGTACTGGCCGAAGGTCCCTTTCATGTCATTGATCAATTGTGCGCAGGCGCGCCAGCAGCGAGATCAGCACGAACAGTAGCAGCGCGGCGCCGGCATTGTGCGCGACCGCGACCTGCAGGGGCAGCGACAGCACGACGTTGGCGATACCGAGCGCCACCTGCGCGCAGGCCAGCAACGCCAGCAGCGTCCCCCAGCCGCGCAGGCCGGGCGTGCGCAACAATCGCACTGCCGTGGCGATCAGCGCCGCGAATGCGACCACCGCCATCATCCGGTGCGCGAGCTGGATGGCGATGCGCGAGGCGCCGTCGAGCACGCCGCCTTCGTAGTCGACGCCGATGCCGCGCCACAGCACGAAGCCTTCGCGGAAATCATGCGGCGGCCACCACTGCCCCACGCACTTGGGGAAATCGTTGGCGCAGGCCAGCGCGGCGTAGTTGGCGCTGACCCAGCCGCCGAGCGCGATCTGCACCGCGAGCAGGACCAGCGTCACGATCAGCCAGCGCCGCAATCGCGTGGCATCGGCGAGACGGATCGGCAGATGCGTCGCGCGCCAGGCGATCCAGATCAGCAGCGAGAACGTGAGCAGGCCGCCGAGCAGATGCCCCATCACCACGATGGGTTTGAGCAGCCAGGTGACCGTCCACATCCCGAGCAATGCCTGGAAGATGATGACAGCCAACGTCAGCGCCGAGGCGCGCGCGAGGTCGAGATTCGACCAGCGCAATGCGGCGAACAGCAGGATCGCTTCGCCGATGATCGCCAGACCCGAAGCGATGCCATGCTCTCCGCGCATGTACAGCGGGATCGCCAACGCCACCAGCGCCGCTGCCGCGATGATCTGCAGCACGCCGTAACGGCGCTTGCGCGCGGACAGCAACGCCAGCGTCAGCACCAGCACACCGAGCAGGCCTGCGATCATGCGGTGGAACTGTTCGCGCCAGGCCTTGTGCGGTTCGACCGGGCGGATCGCGGTCGCGGCATGGTCGATCGCCTGATTCGCCGCCGTCGGCCAGGCCGCGCGGCCGTAGCAGGTCGGCCAGTCGGGACAACTGAGGCCCGCGTTGGACAGGCGCACGAACGATCCGAACACGATCACCGTGAGCGCGAGCGCGACCGCCAGCCAGGCGATCCTGTGGAAGTGCTTATAAACAGCCGGTTTGTAGACGGTCGGGCGAGACATCGCCGGTTTCGTGGGCACACTCATCGAGTCTGACTCATCGCCGGCCTCACATCAGTTTCAACAGCTTGGACATGTCGGCGCGCAAGTCGCCGGGATCGGCGCCGGGCGCGTAGCGCAGGATCACGAAGCCATTGGGATCGATGACGTAGACCGGCAGGCCCATGCCATTTTTCTTGTCTTTCGTATCTGCGTTGGAAGCCGCATCCAGGCGCGGCAATGCCGCACGCAGCGCCGGATCGTCGCGCAGCACGCGCGTGGCGGCGTTGGTCTTGGCGCCGGCCGGTGGCGGCGTGCCGATCCAGAGGATGTCGACGTGGTCGGCGTCGCGACCGAACAACTGCCACACCACATCGAGCTGGTGCGCGAGTCTGACGCAAACCTCGGCGCAGCCGACCGGCGGCGCGATCGCGATGCGCCAGCGGCGCGCCGCCGGCTCCCAGCGGTATTCGCCGCCGGCGGCCAGATGCGGCACCACCTTGCGCAGATCGCCGGGCGGTTGCAGCAGTTCGCCGTGATTCTTCATGCCCTCGGGCTTCCAGCCGGCGAAACGCAGCGCGCCGGCGAGGATCGCGCCGCCGAAGAACACGGCGAAGATCACGAGCAGCAGCATCCGGTTGCGATTGCGCTGGCGGGAGTGGATGGTTTCGCTCATGCGGCTATTTTCGGCTTCGATCCGCGCAAAGTCAGCACCAAGGCCGTCACCAATACCGCGATGGCCAGCGCGAACCACTGCACGGCGTAGCCGAAATGGCGTTCCGGCGTCAGGGTGTTGGGCAAAATGTCCAAGTCGCGCGCGTAGCCGAGCGGGAGCGCGGGATCGAGCTTGAGCACGCGCGGGGGCAGCCGCTCCAGCTGCAATTCGCGCGGCAGATCCGCAGCATCCAGGCCAGTGATCAGCAGCGTGCCATCCGGCTGCCTGGCGACCACGGCTGCCAGCAGGCCGTGCGAAGGCGGTGGCGACAACAGACCCTGGATGCGCTGGCGGCCCTCCGGCAACGCGATCACGGGCAGGCGGCGATCGCCGGGCAACGGCAGCCAGCCCAGCTCCACCAGCAGCGGCTGCGCGCCCATCTCCGGCCGGAACAGCCGATACGCGCGCACGCCGGCACGATCCTCGCGCTGCTGGTTGTCGAGCAGCAGGGCGGGACCCGGCGCGAATTCGCCTTCGCCCGCCGCCCAGTCGTAGTCGGTCTTGCGCGCGGGATCGGCGGCCAGCGCCAATGGTTGCGCTTCGCGTCGCTGCAACACCGCCTGCACCGCATCCAGCATGGCCTGTTTCTGATGCATGCGGCCGTATTGCCAGGTACCGAGCGCGCAGAAACCCGCGGCGGCCAGCAGCGCCAACGTCCAAAGCAATGGCAGAAGACGAGAACGGCTCATGCGCGCTTTGTTCCGGGCCTGCGATAATCGCTCATGCGCCCGTGCTGGAGCCCGTGATGAACGATTCGCTGAAAACCCTGGTGATCGTCGCCTTCCTGATACTCATCCTCTGGAACCTCGGCGCGGGTCTGTATTACATGCTGGTCGACAAGGGCAAGACCAAGCGCACGGTGAACGCGCTCACCCGCCGCATCGCGCTGTCGGTGCTGCTGATCCTGCTGGTGATCCTCAGCATCTATATGGGGTGGATCACGCCGCATGGGATCGGGCGATGAACTTTGTAGCCCCTCTCCCTCCGGAAGAGGGGTTGGAGTGAGGGGACGGCGAAGCCCATAGAGTCCAGACATCATGGACTTCGCCACACCCTCATCCGGCGCTACGCGCCACCTTCTCCCGAAGGGAGAAGGAAAGATCAAACGCCTTACAGCACGTAGACGAACAGGAACAGGCCCAGCCACACCACGTCGACGAAGTGCCAGTACCAGGCCACCGCTTCGAAGGCGAAGTGATCGTCCTTCTTGAAGTGCCCGCGGGCACAGCGCAGCCAGATGATGATCAGCATGATCGTGCCGAGCGTGACGTGCGCGCCGTGGAAACCGGTCAGCATGAAGAACGTGGAACCGTAGATGCCCGAACCCAGGGTGAGGTTCAGTTCCTTGTAGGCGTGGATGTATTCCTCGGCCTGGAAGTACAGGAACGTCGCGCCGAGCAGCACGGTCAATCCGAGGAACAGCAGCAGCTGCTTGCGATGACCGGCCTTGAGCGCGTGGTGCGCGATCGTGATCGTCACGCCCGAAGTCAGCAGGATCAGCGTGTTGAGCAGCGGCAGGCCCCACGGCGGGATGATCTGGTACTGGCCGCCGATCGCGCCCGGGCCATTGCTCGGCCACGCCGCGCTGAAGCCCTGCCACAGCAGCTCGTTGGTCATGATGCGGCTGGCATCGCCGCCCAGGTGCGGCAGCGCGAACTGGCGCGCGTAGAACAGCGCACCGAAGAACGCGGCGAAGAACATCACCTCGGAGAAGATGAACCACACCATGCCCATGCGGAAGGAGGTGTCGACCTGCTTGTTGTAGTAGCCGGAGATCGACTCGAGGATCACGTCGGCGAACCACTTGAACAGGATGGCGAGCAGGATCACCGCGCCGACGAAGAACGTGGGCTTGCCGTAGCTTGCGTCGTTCATCCAGCTGGCCAGCCCGAACATGGTGATGAACAGGGCGACGGAGGCGAACACTGGCCAACGGCTACCGTGCGGCACGTAGTAGATGTTGGCGTCGTGGTGGGCGTGAGCTTGGGCCATGGCGAATGTCCGGGAACGAAACGGGGCTTGCGGTGATTACTGCTTGGCGCGTGAGGCAACCGCACCCGAAACCGGCGATGCGAGCTGCGACGTGAGCGCGTCGTTTTTGTAGAACGTGTAGGACAGCGTGATCGTCTTCACTTCAGGCGGCAGGTCGGGCGCGACGATGAAGCGCACCGGCATGTCGCGCGACTCCCCCGCCGCCAGTGTCTGCGCGGTGAAGCAGAAGCATTCGGTCTTGCTGAAATAACCCGAGGCACGCGCCGGCGCGATCGACGGCACGGCATTGCCGACGATGGCGCGCTGGCCGTTGTTGCGGGCGTAGAACAGGGTCTCGTACTGCTGGCCGGGGCGCACGCGCATGCGCGTCTGCTCCGGATGGAACGCCCACGGCAGCTTGGAATTGACGCCGCCGTCGAACTCGATCGTGATCCAGCGTTCCTCGCTTTTGCCGGCAGACTTTTCCATCGCGGCGGCACGCTCATCGGCCAGCGCGGTCTTCTCCAGACGCACGCCGAACACCTTCTCGCAGGCGATGCGATACAGCGGCACCAGCGCGAAGGTGAAGGCGAACGCGCCGAGCGCCACGGCCACCATTCTCAGCACGCCGAAACGCTGCACGCTCATGGCAGCACGCTCATCGCAGCACTCCCGCGACGATGAAGCCGACGTAGATCAGCACCGCGATCCCCGCCACCCACAGCGCGGTCCGGCGCGCCGACTTGCGGCGTGCCTGGACTTCATCGCTGGAGAGTTGTGCGGGGCTCATCACGGATCGCTCAGTGGGTCACGTCGCCGTGCGCCAGATCGCCATCCTTGATCACCGGCGGCGTGGTGAAGGTGTGGTGCGGGGCCGGCGACGGCACCGTCCATTCCAGACCCTTCGCCGCTTCCCACGGACGCGCCGGGGCGTGAGCGCCCTTCTTCAGCGAGTAGCCGAGGATCGCGATCATCATGAACGGCGTGAGGAACATGCCGAAGGCGCCGATCGAGCTGATCAGGTTCCAATCAGCGAACACGACGTTGTAGTCCGGGATGCGGCGCGGCATGCCGGCCAGGCCCAGGAAGTGCTGCGGGAAGAACAGCAGGTTCACGAACACCACGGTCCACCAGAAGTGGAACTTGGCCCAGAACTCGTTGTACATGCGCCCGGTCCACTTCGGCCACCAGTAATAGGTCGCCGCGATGATCGAGAACAGCGCGCCGGTCACCAGCACGTAGTGGAAGTGCGCGACCACGAAGTAGGTGTCGTGGTACTGGAAGTCGGCGGGCACGATGGCGAGCATCAGGCCGGAGAAGCCGCCGATGGTGAACAGGATCACGAAGGCCACCGCCCACAGCATCGGCGTTTCGAAGCTCAGCGAGCCCTGCCACATCGTGCTGACCCAGTTGAACACCTTCACGCCGGTCGGCACCGCGATCAGCATCGTCGCGTACATGAAGTAGATCTCGCCACCCAGCGGCATGCCGACGGCGAACATGTGGTGCGCCCACACGATGAAGCTCAGGAAGGCGATCGAGGCGATCGCGTACACCATCGCCTGGTAGCCGAACAGCGGCTTGCGCGAGAACGTCGGCAGGATCTCCGAGACCACGCCGAAGGCCGGCAGGATCATGATGTAGACCTCGGGATGGCCGAAGAACCAGAAGATGTGCTGGAACATCACCGGGTCGCCACCACCGGCCGCGTTGAAGAAGCTGGTGCCGAAGAACTTGTCGGTGAGCAGCATCGTCACCGCGCCCGCCAGCACCGGCATCACCGCGATCAGCAGGAAGGCGGTGATCAGCCACGACCAGCAGAACACCGGCATCTTCAGCAGGTCCACGCCGGGGGCGCGCATGTTGAGGATGGTGGCGATGACGTTGATCGCGCCCATGATCGAGCTGATGCCCATCATGTGGATGGCGAAGATGGCGAAGGCCACGTTGCTGCCGCCTTGCAGGCTCAGCGGCGGATAGAGCGTCCAGCCGCCGGCGGGCGCGCCGCCCGGCAGGAACAGCGTCATCAGCAGCATGGTGAAGGCGAACGGCAGGATCCAGAACGACCAGTTGTTCATGCGCGGCAGCGCCATGTCCGGCGCGCCGATCTGCAGCGGCACCATCCAGTTGGCCAGGCCGACGAAGGCCGGCATCACGCCGCCGAAGATCATGACCAGCGCATGCACGGTGGTCATCTGGTTGAAGAATTCAGGATTGACGAACTGCAATCCCGGCTCGGCCAGTTCCGCGCGGATGATCACCGACATGCCTGCGCCGATGATGAACATGACGAAGCTGAAGAGCAGATACAGCGTGCCGATGTCCTTGTGGTTGGTCGAGAAGAACCAACGCTCGACGAAGCTCTGCTTGTGCTCGTGGGCGTGATCGTCGTGACCGTGCTTGTCAGCGCCGGCAACAGTTTCGGGATGAGTGGCGGACATGAGCTAGGACCTCAAGAAATGCGTGCGATCAGCCGGCCGCGGGAGCGGAGGCGTCGGAATGCTGCTGCGCGGTCGCGGCGGGCGCGGCTTCGGCCGGAGCGGCCGGCGCTTCGGCGGGCGCCGGAGTCGCGGGCGCGGCCGGAGCGGCGGGTTGCGCCGGCGCGTTCTTGGCCTTCTCGGCCGCCAGCCACTGCTTGAATTCTTCCTTGGGCACGGCCTTGACCACGATCGGCATGAAGCCGTGATCCTTGCCGCACAGTTCCGCGCACTGGCCGCGGTAGATGCCCGGCTTCTGGATCACCGCCCAGCCTTCGTTGACGATGCCGGGGATGGCGTCCTGCTTCCAGCCCAGCGCCGGCACCCACCAGGCGTGGATGACGTCGTCACCGGTGATCAGGAAGCGGATCTTGGTGTCGGTGGGCAGCACCAGCTGATGGTCGACATCGAGCAGGTAGTGCGGATTGGATTCGGTCGTCGGACGCTCGCCGCTCTGGCGCACGCGGTCGCTCTCGCGGTCGAGGCGGCTGGTGAAGGACACGTCCTCGCCCAGGTATTCGTACTTCCACATCCACTGGAAGCCGGTGATCTTCACGGACATCTCGCTCTCGCGGGTGTCGTACATGGCGATCAGCTTCTTGGTGGCCGGGTAGGCCATGATGATCAGCAGGATCACCGGCACGATCGTCCAGACGATCTCGGCCTTGGTGTTATGGCTGAACTGCGCGGCGACCGCGCCCTTGGACTTGCGGAACTTGAACATCGCATAGGCCATCGCGCCGAACACCACGATGCCGATCACCACGCAGACCCACAGCACGAACATGTGCGCGTCGTAGGCGTGCTCGGACAGCGGGGTCACGCCCCGGCCCATGTTGAGCTGCCACTCCACCGGATCGGCCGACTGCGCGAAAGCGCTGGCGGAGGCCGCCGACAGGGCAAGGCCCGCGGCCCACTGCTTGAGACTTGCCGATCCCGAGCGGACCGGTGAAAGCAGCGCTTGTTTGAGCTGACCGAATTGCATCACATCGAACCCCGAGTGCCTCGTTGGCGTCTGGCTAGGCGAAATGGCTTAGACGTCGACCACATCCGGCCTACACGGCCGGGGGCCGGAAAGCACGCAGGAAGCGGCGGCGGTCTGCGGATAACCTGCAAATGGTAGCGGTGACGGGCATTTGCGGGCAAGGACGAACCGGGCCGCGCTTGGCGCGGCACTGCCGCGCAGACCGGGGAAGTGCCTGGCCACGGAGGGCCGGACCGGGCGATCGGAAGCCAAATTCGTGCCGCCACGGACGGCCGACGAAAGCACGACAAGTGCGGAAAATGCGCACTTCACAGCCCGGGCGAACACACCATCCCACCCCAAGACGGCCTGCAATGCCGAAAACCGCCGTCCACGCATGCCGAAACCGATGAAGGTCGCGTCAAGAACGCCTTCACCCCTAAAATCACGCCCCTCTCGTGCCCTGAAGCACTTTGTGACCAGCATTCTTTCCCCCGAACTCCCCACCCCGCCGGCCACGCTGCGCGCGGCGATCACCGCCGCCTGGGCACGCGACGAGGCCGCGCACGTGCGCGAACTGCTCGAACAGGCGCGCCAGCCTCACCCCGACTGGAGCGATGCCGACCGGCAGGCCATCCAAGCCACCGCCGCCGATCTGGTGCGCCGGGTGCGCGCCCACGCCGAGAACCAGGGCGCGATCGAGGCCTTCATGCGCCAGTACGACCTCGGCAGCGAGGAAGGCGTGCTGCTGATGTGCGTGGCCGAGGCGCTGCTGCGCATTCCCGACCAGGAAACGGCCGACAAGCTGATTCGCGACAAGCTCGGCGAAGCCGACTGGAAGCGGCATCTGGGCCAGTCGGACTCGGTGCTGGTGAACGCCTCGACCTGGGGCCTGATGCTCACGGGCCATCTGGTCGACCTCGCCGACGGCACCAAGCGCGACGTGCATGGCGCCTTCAAGCGCCTGATCGGCCGCGTCGGCGAGCCGGTGATCCGGCTGGCGGTGCGCCAGGCGATGCGGATCATGGGCCACCAGTTCGTCATGGGCCGCACCATCGAGGAGGCGCTGACGCGCTCGCGCAAGGGCGACAACGCCGCCTACCGCTATTCCTTCGACATGCTGGGCGAGGCCGCGCTGACCGCGCGTGATGCGCAGCGTTATCTCGAAGCCTACCGAAAGGCCATCCACGCGATCGGCAAACATTCCAATCCGCATCGCCAAGGCGATGCGGGGGGACCCTTCAATAATGTGTTCTCGTCCCCCAGCATCTCGGTGAAGCTCTCCGCGCTGCACCCGCGCTACGAGCACGGCCAGCGCGCCCGCGTCCTCGCCGAACTCGGCCCGCACCTGCTGGAACTGGCCCGGCTCGCCAAGCAATACGGCATCGGCCTGACCATCGACGCGGAAGAAACCGATCGCCTCGAACTCTCGCTCGACCTGATCGCGCAGGTGCTGGCCGACCCATCGCTGCACGACTGGCACGGCTTCGGCATCGTCGTGCAGGCCTACCAGAAGCGCGCGCCGTTCGTGATCGACTTCATCGCCGAACTCGCGCGCCGCCTCGAACGCCGCATTCCGGTGCGGCTGGTGAAGGGCGCGTACTGGGACTCGGAGGTGAAGCGCGCGCAGGTGGAAGGCCAAGCCGGCTACCCCGTGTTCACGCGCAAGCCGAACACCGACGTCTCCTACCTCGCCAACGCGCGACGCCTGCTGCTGGCCACCGACGCGATCTATCCGATGTTCGCCACTCACAACGCGCAGACGATCGCCGCCGTGCATCGCATGGCCGCGAAACTGCTGCCGCCGGGCAAGGGCGAGGATCGCGGCTTCGAATTCCAGAAGCTGCACGGCATGGGCGACGATCTGTACGCGGAAGTGATTCCCGCCGATCGCCTCAACGTGCCGTGCCGCGTCTACGCCCCGGTCGGCTCGCACGAGGACCTATTGCCTTATCTGGTGCGCCGCCTGCTCGAGAACGGTGCCAATTCCAGCTTCGTCAATCGCATCACCGACGAGGACGTCGCCATCGACGATCTCATCCGCGACCCGGTGGAAACCGTGAGCGAATTCAGCACGGCTGATGCCATTCCCCACCCCCGCATTCCGCTGCCGGTCGATCTGTACCGCAGCCAAGCGGCTGTAAATGAGTATGCAGATAGGAGCAACTCCATGGGCGTCAATCTCGCCAACGACGATCAACTGCGCGCGCTGGCCGAACAAGTGAACGCAGCCGCCGGCCAGTCCTGGCGCGCCGCGCCATTGGTGCCCGGCGCGCAGATCGGCGGCCCGCTGATCGCCGTCAGCAATCCCGCGGATCGCCGTCAGCAGGTCGGCCAATGGCAGGCCGCCGACAGCGCCACCGTCGAACTGGCGCTGCAGAACGCCGTGAAAGCACAGCCCGCCTGGGACGCCACGCCCGCCGCCTCGCGCGCCGCCATCCTCGAACACGCTGCCGCGCTGCTCGAACAGCGCCTGCCGCAATACATCGCGCTGTGCACCAAGGAAGCGGGCAAAACCCTCGCCGACGGCGTCGCCGAAGTGCGCGAAGCCGCCGACTTCCTGCGCTACTACGCCGCGCAGGCCCGCAAGGTGTTCGCGCCCGAAGCCCTGCCCGGCCCGACTGGCGAATCCAATACCCTGCAACTGGCCGGCCGCGGCGTATTCGTCTGCATCAGCCCATGGAACTTCCCGCTGGCGATCTTCACCGGCCAGATCGCGGCCGCGCTCGCCGCCGGCAACAGCGTCATCGCCAAGCCGGCCGAGCAGACCAACCTGATCGGCTACGAAGCCGTGAAGCTGCTGCACGAAGCCGGCATCCCCGAAGCCGTGCTGCAATTCCTGCCCGGCGACGGCGCCACCGTCGGCGCCGCGCTGACGAAGGACCCGCGCGTGGCCGGCGTCGCCTTCACCGGCTCCACCGACACCGCGCGCGCCATCAACCGCGCACTGGCCGCCCGCGATGCCGCGATCGGCGTGCTGATCGCCGAGACCGGCGGCCAGAACGCGCTGATCGCCGATTCCTCCGCGCTGCCGGAGCAGCTGGTGAAGGACGCGCTCGCTTCCGCTTTCACCTCCGCCGGCCAGCGCTGCTCGGCCGCGCGCGTACTGTTCGTGCAGGCCGACATCGCCGACAAGGTGATCGGCATGCTCGCCGGCGCGATGGCCGAACTGCGCGTCGGCGATCCGGGCCTGCTCTCCACCGACGTCGGCCCGGTGATCGACACCGACGCGCTGAAGCTGCTCGAGGACCACGCCACGAAGATGGCCGGCAGCGCCAAACTCATCGCGGAAGCGAAGACTGACGACAACATCGCCCACGGCACCTTCTTCGCCCCGCGCGCCTGGGAACTGCAATCGCTCTCGCAACTCACCCGCGAGAACTTCGGCCCGGCCCTGCACGTGATCCGCTGGCAGGCCGACCAGCTCGACGCGGTGATCGACGCCATCAATGCCACCGGCTACGGCCTCACCCTCGGCATCCACTCGCGCATCGACGACACCATCGAGCGCATCGCCACGCGCGCCCGGGTCGGCAACGTCTACGTCAACCGCAACCAGATCGGCGCGGTGGTCGGCGTGCAGCCCTTCGGCGGCCAGAACCTGTCCGGCACCGGCCCCAAGGCTGGCGGCCCGCACTACCTGCCGCGCTTCGCCACCGAGAAGACCGTCACCGTCAACACCACCGCCGCCGGTGGCAACGCCTCGCTGCTCACGCTCGGCGACTGAGCGCTGGCGCGCGTGCAAACGCAGCAAATTCCCGGGAATTCCGTGTAATCCTGGTTATCTCCGGCCGAACGGTCGGAGATAATCGCGCTCCCGGTTTCCCGCGATTTCGCGGGATTTCAACCGATTCAAATTCGCGGCGCCCCTTGATTTCCAGGCCAGCGCACGCCCAAGACCCGACGAAACCCCCAATTTCTGCTTGACCGAAGGCCCAATCGGGGTATTAGCTTTTCGCCGCCCAAACTCGCTCAAGGAGAGCACTTATGGCCGGGACGCCTACCCCTCGCTTCACCAGCGAAGACCTCTTTCGCAAACACGGACAACCTCAGGCTCGCGACATCCAGCAGGATGCGCTGGGCGACTGTTTCTTCGTCGCCTCGCTCGGCGCCATCGCCGATCAGCAGCCGAGCCGGATCAAGGACATGATCCAGTACGACCCCAAGACCGAAACCTTCAGCGTCACCCTGCACAAGGACGAAGGCGGCAAGATCAAGCCGGTCAAGCTTGAAATCACCCAGGCCGAGCTCGAGGACAACCTCAAGCGCCAGGGCGGCAGCACGGTCGACAACCGCAAGACCGGCGACTCGCCGATCTGGCCGGCGGTGATCGAGACCGCGTTCGCCAAGTTGAACGATTCCGACCCGAAGGTCGAAGGCCTCAAGGAAGGCTACAACGTCATTGCCGCGGGCGGTAAGGCGCGCAACGCCATGCTCACCCTCACCGGCAGCAAGGGCGAGGACATCAGCAACGCCACCGCGCAGAGCATCGGCGTCGACAAGACCCTCGAACGCATCGACAAGGCGCTGATGGACGGCCGCCCGGTGACGCTGTCCACCGATCCGGAGAAGGCCGGCGCGCCGCAGGACGGACTGGTCGACAACCACGTCTACACCGTCGAGCGCATGTACAAGAACCAGGCCGGCGATGTGATGGTCGACCTGCGCAATCCGTGGACGAACAACAGCAACGTCGGCGAAGGCAAGGACAGTCCGAGCCCGATCATGACCGTGAAGTTCAACGACATCCTCAAGGATCAGGGCTTCGAGTATTTCAACATCGGCCCGGAAGTGAAGACGCCCACCAAGACGCTCGGCGAAAAGGCCGGCGCGCAGATCGACGCGCTGCTCGGCAGCCTCGGCGATCCGGGCTCCTTCAAGGAAGCGCTGAAAGGCCTCGCCGGTTCGCCGGACGGCCAGGCCTTCCACGCCGAAGGGAAGCAGCTGGCGCAGGACCAGCAGGCCACGCAGCAGCAGCAGCCCGACACCGTCGAAGTCGCGGAAAAGGCCCCGGCCGCGCGGCGCATGTAACGCCGCCCGCCGCCTTCATCCCGGGCCGGAACCGAGGTTGTACAGTTCACCCAAACTGGTGCGTACCGGTCTCCGGGAGATGGCATGGCCCCACAACGCTTCCCCCTGTTGAAATCCATTCTTCTGACAGCCCTGCTGGGCATGACGGCAGGCTGTCCCGCTACCGAGGATGCCACCTTGATCGACCAACTTCCCGCATGGAGCGACCCGCAAGGTCAGCCGCTTTCACCGCAGCAACAGACCAGGACCGAACAGGCCCTGTCCGGCTGGCTCACCAATTACATGAAGGGCGAATACACCGTCACCGCCCAGCGCTACTTCCTGACGCGCAAGGACTTCACCACCTGGAACGCAGTCGAGAAACTGGTCGGCAACTATGTCGAACAGGATCTCGGCGGCACGCAGGAACGCTACAGCTGGCACGATCCCGGCATCGACCTCGTGGCGGTCTGGAAGGTCGGTGACGATCCGCGCCGCATTGCCGTGGCGATGACCAAGGAACCGCTGACCGACGGCCGCCGCCTGATCGGCTACTTCGAGCTCACGAAGAAGTAAGCGAAACGGTCCGGCACGCACGTCGTGCCGGACCCGGCTCTCAGACGCGCACCATGCGCGTCAGCAGGTGTTCGAGAACACCCTCCGGAGTGCTCGTGCGCCCGGTATGCACCGGCGACATCTGGATGATCGCGCTGCGTCGCGCGGTCAGCCAATGGAAGCGTGCGCGCGGCGGCAGCAGACCGATCGGCGCGGCCTCCGCGCCACCGCGACAGATACGCACCACGGCATCCAGATGGGCGCGCACCGCCTCAAGATCGACGCTCGGATCGATCACGCGCACACGCACCTCGTCGAGTTCGATCGCGGCGGTGAGCAGATTCGCGTCCGGACACGACACGATCACGCCGACGTTGACGAACTCCTCGCGCTCCACGCGCGGCACCACGCGCACGATGGCGTAGTCATACGTGGATGGACTGGGCACGGATCGCCTCCTCCACGAAAGCCGAGCGCCCGGACAGGCGCCGGCAGAAATATTCGATGTAGGCCAGACGGTGCTGGGCCGCGTCGTCGAATGCCGGCTCCTCCTCGAACCAGCTTTCCGGCACCAGCGAGACGATGCGCGCGATCGCGCTCTCGTCGACGCGGCCGGCCAGTTCGAGATCGACCTCGCGCAAGCGCGTGGCGAACGGCAGCAGCACGTGATCCTTGATCATCGCGAACGGCGCGGCCGCGCTGCGCGATGCACTGCTCCAGTCATGATGGAAATACAGCGCCGCGCCATGATCGATCAGGTACAGCCGGCGATGCCACATCAGCAGATTGGTATTGCGCGCGGTGCGGTCGACGTTGCTGACGAAGGCATCGAACCAGACGATGCGCGAGGCCAGCTCCGCTTCCGGGCGATCCACCAGCGGGTCGTAGTTGAGCGAGCCGGGCAGATAATCCAGCGCGAGATTGAGCCCGCCGCTGGCGCGGATCAGATGCTGGATCTCAGGGTCGGGCTCGGTACGTGCCATGTCCGGATCGAGTTCGACCAGCACGATCTCCGGCACCGGCAGACCGAGCGCGCGGGCGAATTCCCCCGCGATCAGTTCCGCGATCAACGCCTTCACGCCCTGCCCGGCGCCGCGGAACTTCATCACGTACATGCCCTCGTCATCGGCCTCGATCACCGCCGGCAGCGAACCGCCCTCACGCAGCGGCGTGACGTAGCGGGTGGCGACGACCGATCTCATCGAAGGCGTGCTCACGAATGCATGCTCACTTCACGATCAGTTCGGCGCGCGGCGGCAGCGACCAGTCGATCGGCGTCGCACCACGGCGCGTGAGGTAATCGTTGGTCGCGGAGAAATGCCCGCTGCCGAGAAAGCCGCGATGCGCCGACAACGGCGAGGGATGCGTCGTCTTCAGCACGCGATGCTTGCGCACGTCGATCACCCGGCCCTTGGCCTGCGCGTAACTGCCCCAGAGCAGGAACACCAATCCCTCACGCTCGCGATTGAGCGTGTCGACCACATGATCGGTGAAACCTTCCCAGCCCTTGCCCTGATGCGCGCCGGCGCGTCCCTCCTCCACCGTCAGCACCGCGTTGAGCAGCAGCACGCCGCGCTCGGCCCACGGCATCAGATAGCCGTGATCGGGACGCCGAAACGATGGCGTGACGCCGGGATCGCGCTGGAGCTCCTTGTACATATTGTCCAGCGACGGCGGCACCGGCACGCCCGGCAGCACCGAAAAACACAAACCATGCGCCTGACCCGGCCCGTGATACGGATCCTGCCCCAGGATCACCACCTTCACCGCATCGAACGGCGTGGCATCGAAAGCGGCGAAGATACGCGACGCCGGCGGATAGATGCGCGCGCCGGCCGCCTTGCGTTCTCGGAGGAATTGCGAGAGCGCGCGCATCTCGTCGCGCTGCAGGTAGTCGCCGACGTGCGCTTTCCAAGAAGGTTCGAGCTTGATGCGATCGTCGTCGGACATGGAACGGAATCGTGGAACGGAAGATGTCGAAGCGTACCCGCTTTTGTCTCAAAAGGCGGTCTACGCTTGAATTAAGCGACGCCGCGACGTGGCGTCTGCTTATTCGGCCGTTAAAGCAGACGAACGAATGCCCCTTCCGGCACCGCTCCAAGAACATACATGAAGCCTTGCCAGCCGGCACGTCTGGCCGAAGCAGAGAGTGGCTTACGAGCAGAGAACAGCGCAGGACTCTGGAAATCCACTGGCAAGTAGTAGACGGCCTGAGCAGCCGGCGCTTTTAGAACCAAGAAGAGCGGGAAGTAGATGCCAGAATCCATCCGTTCCTTTTGCGGCCCCCAAGCAGCCCCGAGAACCTGCTTGGGCAGAGGCGAAACGACGGGGACTGTCATGGCTTTCACTTGCGCCAAGAACCCGCAGAAGTCACAAATAAGGTCAGCACATTTGAAATTTGGCGGTAGAAGCTTCAGCGTCTTTGGCCGCTTGCACTTGGGGCAGGTGCACTTTGCCGCAACCAACTTCTCGCCCCATGTGCCCAACTGTTGCTTTGCTGTTGCCATAGAAGCTAGTGCTCCGAGATCCGCGCCAACCGCAACTGGAACAACGCCTTCGTCACCAGCAACCGCTCCTCGATCGGCTTGATCACCAGATCGTTCGCGCCTTCGCGCAGCAGCGTCGACTGGTTGTCGCGATTGGCATCGCCGGTCATCACCAGCACCGGCAGGCGGCGCTTGCCGTAGCCGAATTCGTTGCGCACGGCGGTGAGCACGTCGCGCCCGTCGAGCGCGCCTTTCAGATAGACGTCGGTCAGCACGAGATCCGCGCCCGGCGCGTCGCCGGCATCGCGCCGCTCGCGCAGGAAATCCAGCGCCGCCTCGGCGCTGACGACGTGGGTGACGCGCATCGCCCGCGCCTGCAGCATGCGCATCGTCGCCAGCGCGACAGTGCGGCTGTCCTCGATGTAGAGCACGTGCGCGCCTGGAATCGGCTCCGGCTGTACGTAGCCGCGAATGAACGCCGCCAGCGCATGATGACCGAGCGACTTGTCGAAATAGTCGGTGACATCCTCGGTGAACCGCCGATTCTCCAGATGCGACTGCGCATCGCCGGAAATCACGATCACCGGCATGTAGCGCTGGCCCGCCGCGGTGCGCACCGCCTGCGCGAGCCGCAGGCCGTCGCCGTCGGGTAGCACCAGCGCGGTGGTGACGAGGTCGACGGGCGTGGAAGCCAGCGCCGCGGCGGCTTCCGCCAAACCGCTGCAACCGATCACCTCGACGTTGGGCAATTCGCGCAGCAGCACATCGCCGATCAATTTGCGCATCATCCGCGAGCCGTCGACCACCATCACCCGCGGTGCATCGCTGGCAACGTGGCGGAGGTCCTGGGCTGCGGCCATGATCGCGAGGTCAGGTTTCGGTCGGACGGGTCTGGCGCAGGAAGTGGCCGGTGACCAGGCCTCCGCCCAGCCAGCCGAGCAAGGCGGCGCCGATCAGCACGATCAGGATCTGCATGGGTGTGAAGCCTGCCAGTTCAAAATGACTGCCATAGCTGCGCGCCAATTCCGCCAGCGGCTCCTGCAGCGCGAACCCCATCGCCGTCAGCAGCCCGATCGCGGCGGCACCGGCCGCCAGGCCGTACCACGCGCCCAGATACAGGAACGGCCGGCGAATGAAGCCGTCGGTGGCGCCCAGCAACTGCAGCACGCCGATTTCCTCGCGCCGCGACTGGATGTCCAGACGCACGGTGTTGCCCACCACCAGCAGCGCGCCGAGGCTGAGCAGCGCCGCCAGCACCCAGGCGACGCGGGTGCCGAAACGCAGCCAATCGTCGAGCCGCGCGCGCCATTGCGCGTCGTGCTGCACCACATCGGCTTCCGGCAGTTGCCGCAGTCCGTCGGCGAGCATGGTCTCGTCGCCCTTTGGCGTGATGATCAGCAGGAAGGGCAGCGGATTGTTTCCCGCCGCGTCGATCGCATCGCCGAGACCGCCTTTGTCGCGCAGTTCATCGAGCCCCTGCTGCGGCGTGCGCAGTTCGACCTTGCCGACATTGCGGCGGCCGCGCAGATCCTGCGCCAGCGCTTCCGCGCGCGCGGCATCCACGTCCTGCTTGAGAAAGACGCTGATCTCGCGCGACTGTTCCACATGCCCGGCGAAGCGTTCGACATTGCCCAGCACCAGCCACAAGCCGAGCGGCAACGCCAGCGCCACCGCCATCACGCCGATGGTGAGCAGCGTCGCCCACGGTTTGCCCAGCACGCGGCCGAGGCTGGCGACGAAGCTGTAGAGATGATGATCGAACCAGGTGCCGACGGGACTGGGTTTCGGAGACGGCACGCGCATCAGCGGCTCGGCGCCCGCCACCACCTGCGCAAGCGGATTGGCGCGCGTCGCGGGCGCCTGCGGGGCGTCACTCATCGGCAAGATCCTCCGGCGAGATGTCGTCGGCGAGCGTGCCGTGATCGAGCACGAGCACCCGCTTCTTCATGCGCTTGACCAGACCGAGATCGTGGCTGGCGATCAGCACACTCGTGCCGCGTGCGGGCAGCGAGGAGAACAGCGTCATGATCTCGGCCGACAAGGTCGGATCGAGATTGCCGGTGGGTTCGTCGGCGACCAGCAGTTGCGGCTCGGACACCATCGCCCGCGCGATGCCCACGCGTTGCTGCTCGCCGGCCGACAGCTGCGAAGGCAGCGCGCGTTCACGCGCGCCCAGGCCGAGCTTCTCCAGCACGCTGCGCACGCGCCGCGCGATCTCGCCACGGCGCATGCCGCGCAGGATCAGCGGCAGCGCCACGTTCTCGAACACGCTGCGATCGGTGAGCAGGCGATGATCCTGGAACACCACGCCGACCTCGCGCCGGTGCAGCGCGACGCGACGGCCGCGCACCTTCATCAGATTGCGTTCGCCGAACAGCACGGCGCCACGGCTCGGCCGCTCGGAGAGATGGATGAGCTTGAGCAGCGTGCTCTTGCCGGCGCCGGAATGGCCGGTGATGAACAGCATCTCGCCGGCCTGCACTTCGAAACTGACGTCCGAGAGCGCCGCGTGGCCGCCCGGATACTGCTTGCTGACGTTGTCGAAGCGGAGGACGCTCATGCTGTGATTATGCCTGAAGCCTTTTACCCTTCTCCCTCAGGGAGAAGGTGCCCGAAGGGCGGATGAGGGTGGGGAAGTGGATGCGCCATGGAGCGCTCCCAGGGCAATGACTCTCCCCGCCCTCATCCGGCGCTTCGCGCCCCTCAGCCGCTTGAAGCGGCTTCGATCTCCCGGAGGGAGAAGGGAAAATCTAGTGCTGTGTCCGCGGCGCGCGGGTGACCAGCTTCTTCAGGCCGCGGCCGATGCGGGACAGCAACGACGGCGCGGGTTCGGACGACGCGGTCGCGGGCTTGCTCGGCTTGACCTGCTGGGGCGCGCGAACCGACGCGGTCTGCGTGCCCTGCGCCGGCACGGTGTTCTGTGCCACGGCCTCGCCACCTTCGACACGGCGTCCGCCGCGACGGCGGCGACGCTTGCGCGGTGCGCGTTCCTCCCCTTCCACCACGGCCGGAGCGCTCGCAGCATTCGCCACCTGCGGACGCGGCGCGTCTTCCGGCTTGCGCGGCGGACGCGGTTCGCGTTCGCGCCGGCCTTCGCCGCCACCGGCTCCGGAACGTGCTTCTCCAGAGCGCGAGCGACCAGCACCACCGCCGGCACCATGCCCTCCGCGTCCACGCGAACCTCCGCCCCGGCGTGCCTCGTCGGCAGCACGCTGCTCGCGCGCCTCCTTGAAGATCTCGCCGATGCTTTCCTCCTCGTCCTCGATCTGCACGTCGCCGCCTTCACGCGGCTTGCGCGGCAGCGCGGTCAGCAGGTCCGGCGTCACCGGCTCGGAGGGAATCTTCTGCTCGATGTACGCCTCGATGTCCGGCAAGCCCATCGCATAACGCTCGCAGGCGAAACTGATCGCATCGCCCTCGGCGCCCAGGCGCGCGGTACGGCCGATGCGGTGGACATAGTCCTCCGCGTCGAACGGCAGATCGTAGTTGTAGACGTGGCTGACGCCGTCGATGTGCAGACCGCGCGCGGCGACGTCGGTGGCGACCAGGATTTCGAGCTGGCCGGCCTGGAACCGCTTCAGCAGCGTTTCGCGCTTCTTCTGCGGCACGTCGCCCGACAGCACGGCGACGCGGTAACCCGCCCGCTCCAGCGCACGCGCGACACGCTCCACGAAGGCCTTGGTGTTGACGAACACCATCGTGCGCGCGCCCTCGCTGCGCGACAGCAGGCCGAGCAGCAGCGGCAGCTTTTCCTCGTCCGCGGGGTAGTACAGCTTCTGCCTGACGCGCGCGGCGGTGACGGTCTCGGTCTCGACCACGAGCTTCTCGGGCTCGTTCATGTGCTCGTAGGCCAATTCCAGCACGCGATGGCTGAGCGTGGCCGAGTACAGCAGCGTCTGCCGCTCGGTGCGCGCCGGCATGCGGCGCAGCAGGAAGCGGATGTCCTTGATGAAGCCGAGGTCGAACATGCGGTCGGCCTCGTCCAGCACGCAGATCTCGCAGGCGTGCAGCGAGACCACCTTGTGCTGCTTGACGTAGTCGATCAGGCGGCCGGGCGTGGCGATGATGACGTCGGCCCCGGCCTGCAACAGCGCGCGCTGCTTGTCGTAATCGACGCCGCCATAGACCAGGGCGAACTTCAGGCCCAGGTCGGAGGCGAACTTCATCGCATCCTTGTGGATCTGGATCGCCAGTTCGCGGGTCGGCGCCAGGATCAGCGCGCGCGGGTCCTCGGGCTTGCGTTCGGCCAGGGCCGGACGCGACAGCAGGCGGTTGATGACCGTGATCAGGAAGGCCAGGGTCTTGCCGGTGCCGGTCTGCGCCTGGCCGGCGACGTCGCGTCCAGGCAAGGCCACAGGCAAGGTCAACGCCTGGATCGGCGTACAGCGGGTGAACCCCGCAGCGTCGAGCCCCGCCAGCAAGGCCGGGTGCAGATCGAACGCGGAAAAAGTGATATCGGTAAGAGGTTTGTCGCTCATGAAGAATGCAGTGTGCGCATCGATGCGCTTGCGTGGATGGCGGCCGCCGCGCAGACTGGCTGCGCCGGCCGAATGTTCGGCCACGGCTTCGGAACCGCCCTCCTTGGTTCGGCCGCTCGCTCTTGAAATGACTCTTGAAACGGTCGCGCCTTACCCCAGTTTAACAGTTAACCGGTACCGCCACGCGGCGCCATGTGATTTATATCCCCTTGATTGACCAGGAGATTGCAGTGAGCGACAAGATCATCCACGCCACCGACGCCGATTTCGACACAGCCGTGCTGCAGTCGTCCGAGCCCGTGCTGGTCGATTTCTGGGCCGAATGGTGCGGTCCGTGCAAGATGATCGCCCCCGCCCTGGACGAGCTGGCCGAGACCTACGACGGCAAGGTCCGCATCGCCAAGGTCAACGTCGACCAGAATCGCGGCACCGCGATGAAGTACCACGTGCGCTCGATCCCCATGCTGCTGCTGTTCAAGGACGGCCAGGTCCAGGCCACCCAGATCGGCGCGGTCGGCAAGGCGCAGCTCGCGCAAATGATCGACAAGGCGCTCTGAGCGCCCCGGCGCGCCGGCGCAACACCCGCTGGCGCGCGCGAAATGCTTGATTTCCGGGGCATTGCCCCCATCTCCGAATCGTGGCCTGGCGCCCTCCCCGTCAGCCCTGACCACAGGCTTCGATGAACCATCACACACCCGGCGCTTGCCGACGTGTCTGGTCGGTGCTAGTTTTCTCATAACCGGCGGTTCAATCGGCGCGGCCCACCGCGATCCACACGCCGCACCCATCTCGAAGCCTCCTCTTTCCACATCCCGTCCGCCTTCTGCGGACGCTCGCAGCTAGCGAGGAATTCGCACTTGTCCAACAAAACTTCCGATTCCGGCGATACCGCCGTGAAGCGCGTGCGCAAAACCGTGCGCACCACCAAGGCCGCCAAAACCACGGCCGACGCGCCCGAAACCGCGCCACTCCCTCTCGCTCCACCGCCTCCGGCCCAGACCGCGCCACCGCCGGCGCCGCCCCCACCGCCTCCCGCCCAGCACGCCGAAGCGCCCGCCGCTTCTTCTGAGTCCTTCAGCAACGGCGGCGGCAACCCCAACAATGGCAACGGCCAGGACGGCGGCGAGCAGCGCTCGCAGCAGCAGGGCAACGACTTCGGCAACCGCCACAACCGCCGCGACCGCTTCCGCAATCGCCGCGACCGCAACAACAACCGCGGCTACCGTGAAGACGGCCTGCCCCGCGAAGACGGCAACAACGACCAGGCGCAGCGCCTGCCGCCGCCGAACATCCCCGAAGGCTTCCCGCTGTACTCGCTCGGCGACCTCAAGCGCATGCCGGCGCAGAAGCTGCTCGACATCGCCGAACAGCTCAACATCCACGAAGGCGTGGCCCGCGCCCGCAAGCAGGATGTCATCTTCGCCCTGCTGAAGGTGCTCACCCGCCACGGCGAGGGCGTCGCCGCCGACGGCGTGCTGGAAATCCTGCCCGACGGCTACGGCTTCCTGCGCTCGGCCGAGGCCAGCTACCTGGCCGGCCCGGACGACACCTACATCTCGCCCAGCCAGATCCGCCGCTTCAACCTGCGTACCGGCGACCATCTCTCCGGCCGCATCCGCTGGCCGAAGGACGGCGAGCGCTACTTCGCCCTGGCCATCGTCGACACCATCAACGGCGAACCGCTGGAAGCCAGCCGCGGCAAAGTGCTGTTCGAGAACCTCACCCCGCTGTTCCCGCGCAAGCGCTTCAAGCTCGAACGCGGCGATGGCTCCACCGAGGACATCACCGGCCGCATCCTCGACCTGATGGCCCCGCAGGGCAAAGGCCAGCGCGCGCTGATCGTCTCGCCGCCGAAAGCCGGTAAGACGATGATGATGCAGCAGGTTGCCACCGCCATCACCAGCAACCACCCCGACGTGCACCTGATCGTGCTGCTGGTGGACGAGCGCCCCGAGGAAGTGACCGAAATGCAGCGCACCGTGCGCGGCGAAGTGGTCTCCTCCACCTTCGACGAGCCGGCCGCGCGCCACGTGCAGGTCGCCGAGATGGTGATCGAACGCGCCAAGCGCCTGGTCGAGCACAAGAAGGATGTCGTCATCCTGCTCGACTCCATCACCCGCCTGGCCCGCGCCTACAACAACGTCGTGCCTTCTTCCGGCAAGGTGCTCACCGGCGGTGTCGACTCCAACGCCATGCACCGCCCGAAGCGCTTCTTCGGCGCGGCCCGTAACGTCGAGGAAGGCGGCTCGCTGACGATCATCGCCACCGCCCTGGTCGACACCGGCAGCGCGATGGACAAGGTGATCTACGAAGAGTTCAAGGGCACCGGCAACTCGGAAATCCATCTGGACCGCCGCATCACCGAGAAGCGCGTGTACCCGGCGATCAACGTCAACCAGTCCGGCACCCGCCGCGAGGACCTGCTGATCGAGCCGGACCTGCTGCAGAAGATCTGGATCCTGCGCAAGCTGCTGCATCCGATGGACGAAATCGCGGCGATGGAATTCCTGCTCGACAAGATGAAGACCACCAAGTCGAATGACGAGTTCTTCCAGTCGATGAAGCGCTGAGGTTCCACACGGCTTCAACAAAAACGCCCCGCATGATGCGGGGCGTTTTTGTTTTACACGAGATTCCAGCATCGCCTGCCACGCGCTGACCGCACCACCTTGGCTTCCGAAGCTGTAGCGATGGAGAGGCTTTTCTTGGCTGCTCTATACGAGCGCTTCAGTTAAAAATCCTGATAAATGTAGCTAATTGTGGTGTCTTCGGTATTGTTGCAAGTACCTACATATTGCACTCGCACCGGCAGTTTATTAACGGCTGCCGAGAGCAATTGAGCATACCAGGCCTTCCCAATTTCGCCGGTGAGCGCAAAAGACCAGTAATACGTTTGCTTGCAAGATCCTTCGATCCTGAAACTGACCTGGTCACTGCCATGCACATAAATTCTCGTCACCCTGCCAGTATCAGTTCCTGCATGCGCGGGAAATACCGCTGAGACCATAATGATCACCGCGAGAATTAAATTTCTCATCTAAGACACTCCTCATAATTGAGTTGAAACGACAGCAAATGACTTGTCGGGCTATCGAGTGATGTATGGAGTAATAATCGGCGTAATGTCCGGAGCGACAACAACAGGTGCGCTTTCAGCCGATGGCGCGCTGCAATCGCCGCTTGAGGGGCAAGCCATAACCGTATAGCGATATACGCCAGAGGCCATGTTGACCTCCGTCCAGCTGGTGCTTGGCCCATAGTAGATCATCGCCTGCCGCTCCCCGTACTGATCAATACGATCCAGACTGTAGGTTTCGGCATTTGCGACAGGAAGCCAGGAGATCGTATAGGTATGCCCAATTACTGGCGACGATGTCGGGGGCGACGGTGCAGGAGGCTTTGGAGGGCCGGGGTTAATTTCCACCGGGCCTGACCATGATTCACCAGAAAAATAATCATCCCCGGAGAACTGCGCCCTGAAGGTCAGAGGATTCTGACTCAAAGGAACCGTGTAATAAATGGAGATCAATGCTTCATTTGCGCCAAAATATGAGAAATCGGAGCACCCGGACCCGCCGCATGGGTTGAAGCTAAACAAAAATTCCGGCGGCGTATTCCATGAAGTGATCCTCACGCTTTCGACAACATTGTCGCCAAGATAAAATTTGACGTAGCCGCCAATATCCGTCTGCGGATAAATACACTCAACGGCAAAGAAATTCCCTGTGGATATGCTCGCAGTTAACTTTATTTGCTGTCCGGGACTTGGGTTTTGCGTGTCGGATAGCAGCACCGTGCTAGTCGAATATCTGGACTGCCTAGGCAGTTCCTTGCAACCACTAGCAATTGCGCCGCTTGAGTAGAACAACAACAGCAGAAGAAATATATGCTTGTACACAATACCTCCCTATCTTCGAAACCACGCCGGCAAGCTTGTATTTAACAAACCTGCCTTGTCCGGTTTCCTCATTCGTCCCCGTTTGGCAATTGTTGAAATGCCGACATCAGATGTTCATATGTATCTCTTGGCTGGTCAAAACGGCATGAACATTCCCGACGGTCGATTCAACGGCTTTTTAGACGACGCCCCGTCCTGTCGAGCGCATAGCCGCTGACATGTCTCCCGCTGCGATATCAATCGCTTAGCCCGGGCCCAGGAACTTCAACGGCGAATTGATCGCATACGACTCCAGGCCCGTCGCCGGCTGCCTGCCGGCGGCAGCGATGCATTCCGGGGACATCATTTTCTTCTCCTGCTCCTGTCGTCGCAGTACCTCGGGTGAGGGTGCCAGCCTGGACTCTGTAGAGGAGAAGGACACCGGCGTGCGCATCCGCGTGCTGATTGGCGCACCCGCTAGTTCTTCTGGCTTGAAGCGCAGCCGTGTCACCCACTCGCGCAGCGTGGGCGCGAAAATTCCCAACGCTTTCGCGCTGCCCGTGGTCTTCTTGATGTCTTCCAGCGTTGCCTTGCCGTCCTTGCCGACGGTGTATTCGACCAGGAATTCGGCTTTATTCTCGAGCAGGGCCTGGCGATTCTGGGTTGGGAACCTGGGCACCTCCTTGCCTAATGCCTCCGGCCCGTTGCTCCTGTAAGCCACCGACAGGTTCATGCCGCCATCGGCCGTCGGCATCGCGCAGGCGCCCAACTGCACGTAGGTGGTGCCCGTCACCGCCGCGCCATCCAGGCTGGGAGGTGCGAAGCGCCATGCGGACACTGCCCTTTCGATCTGCACCCGCACCAGTTCCGGCAATTCCGGAACCGCCTGCACCGCGGTCGGCGTGCCGGTGCTGTCCACGGTTATCTTCACGGTGGTGTCGAAAGCCACCGGTTCGGCGGCATTCGCGAGACCAATCGTCAATGCCAGGGCCAGGGCGGCCCACTTTCGCTTGTTCATATCGACCTCTCCTTGGTTCTTGCATCCTTCCCAAAGATGGAATGCGGGCACTCTCACGCCCCACCCTTCCTTTCCCGACCCACCCGCCATGACGATCCGATGTCGGCGCGTCGTTTTCAGCCCTGGTCCAGTGACGTCAGCAAGCGCGGAGTCCGACTGCTCAGGTCATAAACCTGATTCGCGAGCAGGGCATCCGGGGCGCCCAGATCTTCCGCCACCCATGGCGCCCGCATCCTCGGACCGGGAATGTAGGTTTCCCATTTTCCGTATCCGTCCTTGTCCTTGGCCTCTTCCGGGTTCGAAGACAGGTGGTAGCTGATGGGCATCCGCAACGTCGGCAGCTCGGCGTGCGCGCCCTCGCCCTTCGTCGGAACCTTGAACGTCCAGCCGCGGGCAGCCTCCAGCGCACTCTGCGCGAGCATGCCCCGCGCCTTGTTCATTTCGTTCTCGGTGCCGAGCACGGTGAGGTTGACCTGTTCGGCGAACGCATCACGCACCTTGCCCTGCCTGTCGATGCGCAGCACCACATACACGGTTCCCTGGATATTCATGCGAACCGCCGCGGGTGGATATTTCGGTGGCGAGAACAGTGTTGCCGTGATCCTTTCGTCGGCCGGCTGCAGTTTGTCCCGGAAGTTGGCGGCGCGGATCCGCAGCGAATAGCTGTCCGCATCCGGGTTTTTCCTGGCCGTGAGCAACAGGCTCATTTCGAACTGCCTGTCGGTCGACGGCTCTGCCTCCTGCGGCATCTGGAAGCGCCAATTCGGCACGTTGTCAGCAATCAGCTTCCTGATTCCGGGCGAAAGCCGTTCGGACTTGTCCAGCGCATAGTCGTGCACGCTGCCGTCGGGAGCGATGTGAATCGTTCCGGTGACCTGCGTGCTGGACTCGGCCAACTTGCGCATCGCGAGCCGAGTGCCGCCCGCCATCACAACGCTCGCCAGTACCATCAGGCAGACACCGAACCATAATCTTTTCATTTCCCGAAACTCCTCACCCTTCTCCAGATCCCGCAGGATCACGTTCATACCGTGTGCTCGTGTTCCGCAGAAGCGGAAATCACCCCTGCCCGAGCGGCGTCAAAAGCCGCGGGCCGGCACCGATCATGTAGATATCGCCGTCAGCCAGGGCATCCGGACTGGAAGCGTTGCCGTCCTCGCCCGTATCCCAGGGAATTCCCTGTCTCGGGCCCGGGATATAGGCTTGCCACCGGCCGTATTTCTGCGTCCGGTCTTCGCCCTCCAGGGAGTAGTCAACGGGCACGCGGATCGACCAGGACTCTTGCTTGGCATTCTCGCCCTTGGTCGGCGGCACGAAGGTCCATGCCTTCGCGGCGTCCAGCGCAGCGCGGGAAAGATGGTTGCGGCCCAGTTCCATCTGCTTCGGCGTACCGGCCGTCCGCAGGTTGACCTGCTCGACCACGACATCCTCGACGGCGCCCTGCCGATCTACGCGCAATACCAGATACACCGTTCCCTTGAAGCCATTCATCACCGCCCACTTCGGATACTTCGGCGGCTTCATCTCCTTCACGGTGAGGTCCACGCCAGGCACCTGTTCTCCCGTGCCGAAATTGGCGGCGTCGATCGTGGCGTCGAAGCGATCATCGTCGACACGCTTGGCTACGACGTGCAAGCTCATCTTGGCGCGCGCCGAAACCGCCTTGCCATCGACCAGGATCGGCTCGAAGCGCCACTTCGGCACGTTCTTGGCGATCAACTCCCGAACGCCACCGGGCAGTTTTTCCGGCTGATCGACCACGTAGGCACTGACATGGCCGTCCGGCTCGATGTCGACCGAACCGGTGACCAGCAGACTCAATTCCATCTGCTGCAACACTTCCTTGCGGCTGACGCCGGCAACGGCCATGAACGCCATGAACAACAGGCAAAGCCCCCACCACCGATTCCTGGTCATTCCTTCCCCCGATTCCGATACTCACACCATGCGCTCGAGCACCATCTTGGCAGGATTTTCAGCATGAGGGCGCATCGCCCGACTCCCCGTTCCCGGGCAGGACGACAGCCCGGCGGTCACCTCGGCCCCCTTGCGCGGACAGGCATAATCCCCGGCGGAGGTGCGCATGCACGGTAGTGGTCTGGAACTGGCGTTGGTATTCCTGCTGGCCGGCGTGGTCGCCGTGCCGGTGTTCAAGCGTTTCGGTCTCGGCGCGGTGCTGGCCTATCTGGCCGCGGGCGTGGTGCTGGGGCCGGATGGGATCGGCGTGGTCAGCGATACCGCGCGCATCCTCAACGCCTCCGAGATCGGCGTGGTGATGCTGCTGTTCGTGATCGGCCTGGAACTGTCGATGCCGCGGCTGCGGGTGATGCGCAAGCCGGTGTTCTATTCGGGCGGCCTGCAGGTGGTGCTCACGGCGGCGGTGCTGGGCGCGATCGCGCTGGCCAGCGGCCAGCACTGGAAGCCGGCGCTGGTGATCGGCATGGGCCTGGCGCTGTCCTCGACCGCGGTGGGCCTGCAACTGCTCGGCGAACGCAAGGAACTGTCCGCCGATTACGGACGGCTGGCCTTCGCGATCCTGCTGTTCCAGGACCTCGTCGCGATCCCGCTGCTGGCCGCGATCCCACTGCTCGGCGGCGCCAATGCCGAGACGCTCACCTGGGATGTGGCCGGCAAGGCGATCGGCGCTCTGATCCTGGTGGTGATCGGCGGACGTTATCTGCTGCGCTGGGTGTTCCGCGTGGTCGCGCGCACGCGCATGCCGGAAGTGTTCACGGCCACGGCGCTGTTCGCGGTATTGGGGTCGGCCTGGTTCATGCAGGAAGCCGGCCTGAGCGCCGGCCTGGGCGCCTTCATCGCCGGCGTGCTGCTGGCCGATTCGGAGTTCCGCCACGAACTGGAATCGCAGATCCAGCCGTTCGAGGGCCTGCTGCTCGGCCTGTTCTTCATCGCCGTCGGCATGGGCATCGATCTGGACCGCATCATCCAGGAGCCGCAGCTGATCGCCGGCGGCGTGCTGGCGTTGCTGATCGTGAAGTTCGCGATCCTGTTCCTGGTCGGCAAGCTGTGGCCTGGACGCCTGCCGGGGCGCAGCGCGCTCATGCTCGGCGGCGTGCTGTGGCTGGGCGGTGAGTTCGCCTTCGTGGTGTTCCGCGAAGCGCTGCGCGTCGGCCTGCTCGACAATGCGGTGCACGATCGGTTGGTGGCGATCGTCGGCGTGTCGATGGCGCTGACACCGCTGCTGCTGATCGGCCTGACGCGCTTGCTGAAGGATTTTCCGGGACGGCGCGAGGAGAAACCCAAGCGCGAGTTCGACAAGATCGAGATCGAACGGCCGAAGGTGTTGATCGCCGGCATGGGCCGCTTCGGCCAGATCGTCGCGCGCTTGCTGGTGGCACAGCGCATTCCGATCGTGGCGCTGGAAAACGACCTGGAAACCATCGACACGCTGCGCAGCTTCGGCGTGGAGCTGTACTACGGCGATCCGACGCGTCCCGACCTGCTCCGCGCCGCCGGCGGCGACCGCATCAAGGTGTTCGTAATGGCGATCGACGATGCCGACACCAACACCAAGGCCGTGCGGCTGGTCCGGCGCATGTATCCCAACGCCAAGGTGTTCGCGCGTGCGCGCGACCGTCGTCATGCGTGGCGGCTGATGGACCTCGGGGCGACGGTCTTCCGCGAGATGTTCGGTTCCAGTCTCGAGATGGGCGAGCAGGTGATGACGGCACTGGGCATGTCCCCGGAAATGGCCGCCGATCACGTGCAGCGCTTCCGCGTCCACGACGAGAAGGTGCTGCGGGACCAGCACCTGGTCTACGACGACGATGAAGCGCTGCGACAGACCGGCCGCGAAGCACGGGCCGAGCTGATGCAGCTGTTCGAGGCGGATACGGAGAACCCGCCCACGCAGCAGGAAACGGCCAAATAGCCCCCGGACGGCGGGTTCAGCCCTCCTGCTTGCGGCGACCTCGCGTGCGCGCATGCGAGGTCGCCTGTACCACGGCGATCGCGCATTTGGCGAATTCGGCCAGCCGTTCGCGATCATCGAGAACTTCTGCCGGCACTTCGAAGAATTTCGTCTCGACGAGGCGCGATTTCGTGCGGTACGAGAAGCGTCGGCTCCCGAACGCGACGTACTCTTGGCGCGAGGCTTCATCGGTGGCGAAGTAGAGCGTGCCGTCCATGATCATGGCGAACATCGCCGTGCCGGCCTTGATGCCGGTGCCACCGAAGAAATCCGCTGCGCTCAGATCGGGCAGCGCCGAGAGCTGTTCAAAGACAAACCGCAGGAATTCATTGTCATTCGTGCGCATTGTGATTCTCGCTTGAAATCAAGCAATCCTTCCGCCCCTCTCCCACAAGCGGGAGAGGGGTCGTTGGAAGTTCTCCGTGCGATGTCTCAGCCGGCTTGATCCCGCAGGAACCGCACCATCGACACACCTGTCTGCATCAGCGCAAACTGCGCGGCGACATCGACGAAGCCGCGCGGGTCCTGCGCGTCGAGCTCGACTTCCTCGTCGAGCACATGATCGCAAGAATCAATCATCCACCTCGCCACAGATGAAGCGACCCTCCGCGTAACGCAGTCCCATACCGCAGTAGTCGCGATGCCGATACGCGAGCATCTCGCCGGCTTCCAGCAGCTGAGCCTCTTTTGTGGCGAGTTCCGCACCTACGGCGGCGTCCGATCGGTTCATGGGCGGGTGGCTAACGCTTGAATTGAGCCACACTGCGGAGCGATGTCGGTTTGAACGGATTGTTAGCCATCAACACGAACTCCGCATCCCTCGGTTGGGAGCTTAACTTTGATTATTGGAGGTGTTGGCCCGGAGCATTGCGTGGAAACAGCTTTAACGGCTCGCCTCATGTAAGGAGAAAACCGCTCAATCTCGGTACATGTATGTGGACTACCGACCCTAGACGTGTAAATGTCGTATCCGCCTTGCCGTGCATGGAGCCCCATGTAGATACTTCCGGCCTGCACCGTCACATCTTGCGTGTTCTCGACATCGCCTGTGTTCAGACCTTCTGCGTGTAACGCCTGTATCGCGCAATCCATCCCTTTGGTTGTTGAACTGTCAATTGCCACGTTTATTTTGGAAATTGGATCGCATCCGGCGCACCCACTTGCCAGGAGAAGCATCAAAAGAGTACGGGGCGTTTTCATTGATGGGTAACGCCTGAATTAAGTCCGAGCCGCCAAGTGGCTTCATCTTGAATTAATTGTTAGGCGCACTCACCGGAGAGTTCAACGAGTTGGCCTACCGATAGCTTGGCGGAGTCTGTCGACAACGCTAACTGGAAAGCAAAGACTGTAAAATCTAAAGCGCCATCAGCCCTTAATGATCTCGGCTGTGACAGAAGGCACTTGATTGGAACGCCTCCAAGGCCGGGACTCTCGGGAAGAGAAAACTCCTCATACGTCATTTGTCGAGCAATAACATAACCCATGCCTCGCAGCACTGACATATACTCAATCCGGAACTGCATAGGCTTCATTGGGCACCTAACATCTGAGTTAAATCGCGCCGTGAAGTGGCAGCCGACCACCCGGGCTGCCGATTATCGATCACTTGCCGTTTCAGTAGTCTTTTTTTTGAGGCAGCGGCTCGGATGGAAGACCAAGCAACATCCGCTCCCCGATACGCTCCTCGGCTTCACCGTACTCCCATGACTGCTTGCGCGTTCGTTTACCGGTTGCAGGTTTTTCCGCATTGGCCTCGCGCACAACATCCATTGCTCTCTCTTTGACGCGTTTTTGCTTAGCCGCATCTACCGCATACGCGAAATAGCAAAGGAGTGCCAAGACACCGAGCCCGACAATCCACGAATGGAAGCATGGGCCATGCGTCGTACGACGCCAGTGGCGCGGGATCGCCATGCCCCGTCAAGTTCGATCGTTATCTTCATCGAAGTTCGATGCTTATTTGCCGCCTAACACCTGAAGTAATCCGAGTCACGAGGCACTTTGGTTTGAATGAATTGTTAATACTGAGCATAGCGCGACTGAAGAAAGAGGGGCGAGCCAGCGCCCGCCCAAAAAATAGGTGAGGCCTACTCTTTGACTGGGGTGGAATACCCGGTGGATTTAACCAGGTTGATCCCGGCCTCCGCGTCCGACTTATTGTGATAACCCTCGCCAGAATCGGCGATCTTCCTGTTGTTAGCGGAGTACAACGTCCAGCGCCAATAGCCGCCAGTATCCTTATAAAGTTTGAAGTACATGAGCGTGGCTCAGCATGCGTCGGATTGACGCATGGTTACAGAACCGCATTTTTGTCTCATTAACTGAGAAAGCTGGGCTCTAACACTTACGGAACTACCTACCCTCGCACACTTACGGAGGAGAACGGTTCAAATCACCCCGCCTGATCCCTCAGAAACCGCGCCATTGACACCCCCGTCTGCATCGGCGCGAACTGCGCGGCGACGTCGACGAAGCCGCGCATCACTGCGATCTCGCGCGGCGGGCGGTTGAGGGCGTCGCGCAGATCCGGATTGCAACCGGCGCGCAGCAGGCGCTGGGTGACGCGCAGCAGACCGTGCAACGCGGCCAGATGCAGCGGGCCGAAGCCGCGCGGGTCCTGCGCGTCGAGCAGGACTTCCTCGTCGAGCAGATGGTCGAGCGCCGACATCACCACATCTTCGTCGCAGGCGGTGCCGGGCTCGGCGCGCGCACCGAGCAGCAGCAGCAGCGGCGTGACACCGCCCGCGGCGGCGGCATCGGGTTCGGCGCCGGCCAGCAGCAGCGTGTCGAACAGGGCGAGCAGGCGCGGACGATCGCGCGCGGTGAAGCCGTACAGCGCGGCGCAGTGCAGCGGCGTCAGGCCTTGCGCGTCGACGGCGTGGATGTCGGCGCCATGCGTGAGCAGGCGCGCGCACAGATCGGGCAGACCGAATGCGGCCGCCAGCATCAGCACGGTGACTTCGCCCGGCAAACGCTGTTCGAGTTGCGCGCCGGCCTTGATCAGGCGTTCGACGATCTCGCCCTGGCGCATGCTCACCGCCGCCGACAACGGCGTGGCGCCGGTCTTCGCGGCCTGCCGCGGATCGGCGCCGCGTGCGAGCAGCAGATCGACGACCGCGCCATGACCGCCGCCGGCCGCACGCAGCAGCGCGGTGCAGCCCTGCACGTCGGGCGTATCCACGGCGAAGCCGAGATCGAGCAGGCGGCGCACGGCATCGGCGTCGCCGACGATCGCCGCCGACGGCAGATCGGTGTCGCGCAGCGCGCGCTTGGGCAGCGGCCAGCCGCGCCAGTCGAGCCAGTCGGACAGTTCGCGATGACCGCCGGAGAGCGCGACGCCGAGCGGCGTCTGTCCGTCGGCGGCGCGCATGTCGGGCGAGGCGCCGTGCGAGATCAGGATCTTTAGCGCCGGCTCGCGCGCCAGGGCAGCGCACAGGTGCAGCGCGGTCATGCCGTGGGCATCGCGCGCGTCGAGGTCGACGCCGTGCGCGACGAGACGTTCGAGCAAGCGCGACCAGCCCAGACGCACCGCCAGCGACAGCGGCGGGCTGCCGGTCTTCGAGACCGTATGCGGATCGGCACCGCGTTCGAGCAGTTCTAGCGCGAATTGCTCCAGCCCGCGACCGGCCTGATCGCCGGCGGCGCAGGCATCGAGGAAGCGCGCGAGTCCACCGCTGCCGGCCGGAGAAGCGCCGGCACGCAGCAACACCTGCAATGCCGGCACCGCGGCCGGTCCCTGCGCGAGCAGCGTGAACGCCGGCGTGTCGCCATGCGCATCGCGCGCCTCGGGATCGGCGCCCTGCGCAAGCAACCATTCGATGCGCGGAATCGACAACGGCGCCTCGGCATCGACAAGCAGGCCGCCGAGTTCGGTTGGCGACAGCAGCGACAACAAGCGTTCGTGACCTTCGAAGCGCTGCTCGCGCAAGGCGTCGCGCAGCAGCGAGAGTGGCGCGCGATCCGGCGGTGACCGGCCGGTCAACAGCTCGTCACCGGCTTCGGCGGCGACCGCCGAGGGTAGCGGATAGTCGGGATCGAGCACCGCCACCAGCGTCCAGCGGCCGGCGCTCGCGGCATGGTCGATGGCGCGCTTGCCGTCGGCATCGGTGCGCGTGGCATCGGCACCGAGTTCGAGCAGGCGCCGCACCAGCGACGAGGACACGATCTCGGCGCGGCTGGCCAGCTGCAACGCATCGTGTTGTTCGTTGTCGAGCGCATGGATGTCGGCGCGTGCCGCCACCAAGGCCTCGAACGTGGACAGGCGCCCGCCGCGCGCGGCTTCGAGCAGCGGTGTGCGTCCGGCCGCATCGCGCGCCTGCACGTCGGCGCCGGCGTCGATCAGGGCCGCGGCGATCTCGGCATGGCCGGCGAAGGCGGCCTCGTGCAGGGCGCTGCGGCCGTCGCGGCTGCGCACGTTCACCTTGGCCTTGTTCTTCAGCAGCAGGGTGACGCCGGCGCAGTCGTCCTCGTCGCCGCCTGATGCGGCGAGCAAAGCCGGCGTGGCGTCTTCCGGCTCGGGATAGGCGCCGCGCTCCAGAAGGAAACGCGCCAGCCGCCAGTTGCCGGCCGCGCAGGCGACGCCGAGCGGCGTCAGGCCGTCGTTGTTCAGCGCCGTCATCTCCGCCGCGGCATCGCGCAACAGCGCCGCCACGCCGGGATCGGAACTGCGCGCGGCATGGTGCAGCGGCGTGTTGCCGTCGGCATCGCGCGCGCGCGGATCGGCGCCGTTGGCGAGCAGGGTCATCACCGCCTCGGGGCGGCCGTGCCAGCTGTCGCGGGTGGCGGCCAGCAGCGGCGTCATGCCGGCATGCGCGGCGTTGAGATCGACGCCCTGCGCGATCAAGCCGCGCAGCAGGCGCAGGTCCGGCAGCACCGCCGCCAGCACCGGCAGGTTGCGCTGGTCGCGCTCGTCCGTGGGCGGGAGCGCGAAGGCATCGGCGCCGGCATCGAGCAGTTCGAGCGCGCGATCGACGCGGCCTCGGCGCGCGGCATCGAACAGGAGTGTGGTTGGATCGCCGTCGATTTCCGGCGCGGCCGCGGCGATGACGCCGGGCATCTCGATCACGGGCAACGACAGCGCCGCCGGTGCCGCGAAGCGCTGCAAGGCGCCATGCAGCAGTGGCCAGGCGATCGCGGCGAGCACAGCCAGGCCCCAGCGCGCGCCCTGCGGCAGCAAGTCCGGCCAGGCCAGCACCAGCACCAGCGTCAGCACCACCGCCACGCACGCCGCGGCCGCGACACCCTGCCAGCCGCTGGCATCGCTTTCGCCGAACTGGTGCCAACGTTGCGCCAGGCTGCCGCCTTCACGCTCCACGGCCCGCCACAGTGGCCAGGTCCGCCACAGGCCGACCACGCCGAGACCGACCACGGCGCTCAGCCCGAGCACGGCACCCAGGCTGCCGCTCTCGCGCAGCGCCGTCAGCGGCCACACCACCAAGGCGGCGGTCGCCAGCAGCGTCCCGCCCCACAACAGGCCCAATGCCAACAGATCCTGGCGCAGCGCCACGGTATCGAGCGTTTTCTTGGCGTCTTCACGCGCCTCGCCGCGCCACCAGCGCAGCGCCAGCGCCAGCACCGGTTGCGCCAGCCACCCGCCCAGCACCGCCAGCACGCCGCCGAATCCGGTCAGCAACGCCAGTCCCACGCCCAATGCGAGCGCGATCATCGATCGCCGGTTCGGGCGCGATGGCGTCGGACGCGATGGTTCAGGCATCGGTCCCCCAATCCTCCGTTATCGGGTCCTGCCCGAGCGTCGGCGGGAACTGCAGATGGAACCCACGACTGGCGAGATTGGCCCGCACCGCCGCAGCATCCTCGCGCGCCAGCTTGCGATCCGGCGTCAGCGCCACATCCAGCACGAAGCTCAACGGCCCCAGCTGGCTGCGCAGGGGTTCGGGCAGCACCGCGAAATCATCGCGGGCGGCGAGATAGACGTAAGTATCGGCCTTGCGCTGGCTCTTGTAGACGTAGGCGTGCATGCAGCCGGAACGGGCTCTCGGAAGCTTCGGAAACAACGGCCGAAGCTTACCTTCTTTTGCGATTCCGATCGCCGATTTTCACGGTTTTTCCGCTGGCGTATTGAAAACGCTGGCTAGTGGTATCCCGCATCCGCCGCGATCTTTCCCCTGAACACCGAGTACGACCAGTAGGTGTAGCCAAGGATCGCCGGCAGCAGCACGACCAGCCCCACCAGCACGAACGCCTGCGACGATGGCGGCGAGGCCGCCTGCCAGATCGTCAGCACCGGCGGCACCAGATACGGCCAGATGCCGAGCACGAGACCGGCGAAGCCGAGCGCGAAGAAACTCAGCGTCAGCATGAACGGCCGGGCGTCGCGATCCCGATGCATCGCCGCGCGCCACAGCCAGAACGCATTCGCCAGCACCAGCAGCGGGATGGGCGAGAGCCACCAGAAATTCCCACCCTCGAACCAGCGCGCCATGATCCGCGAGTCGAGGAACGGCAGCCACGCGCTCACCAACCCCATGAAGGCCACCACCACCAGCACCAGCGGCCGGGCCAGGGTGCGCGCCACCTGCTGCATCGCGCCCTCGGTCTTCAGGATCAGCCAGGTCGAGCCGAGCAACGCGTAGCCGAACACCACCGCCACGCCGGTCAGCATCGAGAACGGGCTGAACCAGCCGAACGCGCCGCCGATGTACTTGCCGTCGGCCAGCGGCATGCCCTCGACGATCGCGCCCAGGATCACCCCCTGCGCGAATGCCGCGAACAACGACCCGAGCGCGAACGCCGCGCCCCACCAGCGCTTGGCGCGATGCGCCTTGAAGCGGAATTCGAACGCGACGCCGCGGAACACCAGCGCGATCAGCATCAGCAGCACCGGCAGGTACAGCGCCGACAGGATCAGCGCATACGCCTTCGGAAACGCCGCCAGCAATCCCGCACCGCCCAGCACCAGCCAGGTCTCGTTGCCGTCCCAGATCGGCGCGGCGGTGTTCATCATGTGGTCGAGCTGCTTCTCGTCCTCGGCGAACGGCGCCAGGATGCCGAGGCCCAGCACGAAACCATCGAGCAGCACGTACATCAGCACGCCGAAGCCGATCACGCAGAACCAGAGGATGGGCAGCCAGTGCTCGATCATGTCTGTCCCTCCCAGGGTTCATCCGCCACCGACAACGGACGTGCAGGCCGCTTGTCCTTGCCCTCCTCCATCGCCGGAAGATCGAACGGCTGCGGCCCCTTGCGGATCAGCTTGAACAGATACCAGACACCCGCACCGAATACGGCCAGATACACCGTGACGAAGACGAGCAGTGAAGCCAGCACGCTGCCGGCGGCGAGTGTCGGACTCACCGCATCGGCCGTGCGCAACAATCCATACACCACATACGGCTGCCGCCCGATCTCCGCCACATACCAGCCGGCGAGGATGGCGATGAAGCCGGACAACGTCATCGCACGCCATCCGACCAGCACCCAGCGCGTGGTGAACAACCGCTTGCGCCACCACATCCACAACGACAGCAGCATCAGCGCCAGCATCGCCACGCCCAGCCCCACCATCACCCGGAACGCATAGAACACCGGCTTCACCGGCGGCCGCTGATCGCGCGGCACCGAGGTCAGCGGCGGAATCTCGCCATTCATGGAGTGCGTGAGGATCAAGCTGCCCAGCCGCGGAATCGCGATCTCGTGATCGTTGCGTTCCCGCGCCTCGTTCGGCACCGCGAACAACACCAGCGGCACGCCTTCTCCCTCGCCCTCGCTCTTCCAGTGCGCCTCCATGGCCGCGACCTTGATCGGCTGATGCTCGAGCGCGTTCAAGCCATGCTGATCGCCGGCGAAGATCTGCAACGGCACCGTGATCGCCGCGAACACCACCGCCAGCCTCAGCATCCGCTTCGCCGCATCGGCGTGCTCGCCGCGATGCAGATAACGCGCGCTGACACCTCCGATCACGAAACAGGTGGTGAGGAACGCGGCCAGCACCATGTGCGCCAGCCGGTATGGGAACGAAGGATTGAAGACGATCCGCCACCAGTCATCCGGTTCAAAAATACCGATACCGTCGGCACCGTCGACCAGGGTGTAACCGGCCGGCGTCTGCATCCAGCTGTTGGCCGAGATGATCCAGAACGTGGAGATCAGCGTGCCCAGCGCCACCATGCATGTGGCGAGGAAATGCAGTCTCTCCGGCACGCGCCGCATGCCGAACAGCATCACGCCGAGGAACGTCGCTTCCAGGAAGAACGCGGTGAGCACCTCGTACGACAGCAGCGGACCGAGGATGTTGCCCGCCCGTTCCGACAGCACCGACCAGTTGGTGCCGAACTGGAAACTCATCACGATGCCCGACACCACACCCATGCCGAACGAGACCGCGAAGACCTTCAGCCAGAACGCATACAGATCGAGCCAGACGCGATCGCGTGTGCGCAGCCAGCGGAATTCCAGGAAGGCCAGCCAGCTCGCCAGCCCGATGGTGAAGGCCGGAAACAGGATGTGGCACGAAATCACGAAGCCGAACTGGATCCGCGACAACAGGAGCGTGTCCACGGGCGTTCTCCGCAGCGCGGGGCAGCGCTGGTTAAGATAGTGTGCTCCGTATCATGGATTGCGTAAATGTGACGTTTTGTCCATGTCTTGAGCGCATAATCGGCGCGGATGTGGCCAAGACTCGCTCCGGGGAGGGAGACGATGTTCGATACCACTTCCGCTGCCAGCACGCTCGTGCCCGTCGCCCAGCGGAACGATCCGGACTATCGCGCACGCTTCGAACAGCTGTACCAGCAGCTGCGGGTGCTCGCACGCCGCGAATTGTCCGGCCGCCGCTCCCGCGCCACGCTCTCCACCACGCTGCTGGTGCACGAGACCTATCTCAAACTCGCCGGCAACACCGTCGACGCCAGTGATCGCGGCGCCTTCCTCGCCTTGGCCGCCAAGGCGATGCGCTGCGTGCTGGTCGACCACGTGCGCGCCGCGGCCGCGCACAAGCGCGGCGGCGATCGCGTGCGCGTGACCCTGGCCACGGACATCCCCATGGCCGCCGAGAACGATCGCGTCGACATCCTCGCCATCGAGCAAGGGCTCGCCGCGCTGGAACAACTCGATCCGCGCCTGGTCACGGTCGTCGAATACCACTTCTACGGCGGCATGGAATTCGCCGAGATCGCCGCGCACCTCGGCCTCACCGAACGCACCGTGCATCGTGATTGGCGCAAGGCGCGTGCTTTTCTGCTCGCGCATCTGGACGATACCGAGCGATGAGCGTCTCGGTCGATCCGGAACGCTGGCGCCGCCTGTCGGCGTTGTTCGACCATGCCATCGAATTGCCTCCAGAATCGCGCGCGCAATGGCTGCAGGAAGTCTGCGCCGACGATCGCGATCTGCGCGCGGACCTGGAACGCATGCTGGCCGCCGATGCCAGCACCAATGCGTTCGATCAGGGCATCGCAGACATCCTGTCGCGCGATGTCGGCAAGTTTGACCTTGGCAAGTCTCTCGCCGATGACGAGGAAGGCGTCCTAGGCGATCACGCCGGGCCCTGGCTGCTGGAGCGCGTGCTCGGCCGCGGCGGCATGGGCACCGTGTACGCGGCACGCCGCGACGATGGCGACACGTTGCAACGCGCCGCGCTCAAGCGACTGCATCGACGCTGGGACGGCAGCCTGCAGGCGCAGCGCTTCCTGCAGGAGCGGCGCATCCTGGCCGCGCTGTCCCATCCGAATATTCCGCGGCTGCTCGACCACGGCCTCGATGCCGAAAGCCGTCCCTGGTTCGCGCTCGAATACGTCGACGGCGGCAATCTCGTCGACTGGGCCGACGCGCACCGGCTCGGCCTGCACGCGCGCATCGAACTGTTCCGCGCGGTCTGCGCCGCCGTGCAGCACGCACACGAACATTTCGTCGTGCATCGCGATCTCAAGCCGGCCAACATCCTGGTCGACGAGGAAGGCCATCCCAAGGTGCTCGACTTCGGCGTCGCCAAGCGCATCGACGACACGCCAGGCACCACCCGCACCGGGGTGTTCGCCGGCTTCACGCCCGAATACGCCGCGCCCGAACAGATCACCGGCGGCACCATCAGCGCCGCCACCGACGTCTACGCGCTCGGCGTGATCCTCTATCAACTGCTCGCGGGCCAACTGCCCTATCGCGTCGACCAGGACGATCTGCGCGCCACCGCCGAGACGATCACCTCGCGCACCGCCGATCGCATGGACAAGGCGCTGGTCACCGGCGATCCGGAAGACGTTCGCGCCCGCATCGCGCAGCGCGACACCAGCCCCACCGCGTTCCGCCGCTTCGTGCGCGGCGATCTCACCCGCATCGTGCAGACCGCGCTGGCCAAGGAGCCGCCGCGCCGCTATGCCAGCGTGGCGGCGTTCTCCACGGATTTGCGGCGCTTTCTGGAAGGCCGCACCGTCTCGGTCGGTGGCGACACGTTCGCCTACCACGCAAGCAAGTTCGTGCGCAGGAACCGGGTCGCGACCGCCGTGGTCGCCGTGTTCGCGCTGGCGTTGGCCGGCAGCGCGTTCTACGCGTTCCAGCGCGCGCATGCCGAACACCAGCAACGGGAGCGCGCCGAGACCACGCTGGCGTTCATGCGCGACATCTTCGCCGCCAACGCACCCGACAACACCGACGGCGCCAAGCTCACCGCGATGCAGTTGCTCGATCGCGCCGGCGAACGCATCGACGGCTATTTCCCGAACGATCCCATCGCCAAGGCACAACTGCTCGGCGAACTCGGCGATGTCTATCAAAACCTGACCCTGCACGACAAATCCATCCCGCATCTCGATCGCGCCGTCGCGCTGCTGCGCACCGCGCATGCCGATCACGGCGAACTCTACGCCGGGCGCATCGAGGCGCTGGGCTCCGCCTATCTGGAGACCTATCAGTACGATCGCGCGTTGCGCCTGGTCGATCGCGAACGCCCGCGCCTGCGTGGCGTCGTCCTGCACGGTGAACCGGCCGATGCGATCCTGCTGTCGCAGCGCGCGTGGGCGCTGTCGGAGATCGGACGCACGGAAGAGGCGGAACGCGATCTGCACACCGCGATCTCGCTCTACGAACAGGCCGCCGCCACCGGCACCGCCAGCTATGCGCTGCTGTACAACAATCTGGGGCATCTGCAACTCGGCACCGGCCGTCCGCGCGAAGCCCTCGCCAATTTCCAGAAGTCGTACACGCTGGTGCGTCAGTCCCCCGACGCCAACAAATTGCAGCGCCTAGTCAGCCGCTTCAACGTCGGCCTCGCCTATTCCCGCCTGGGCGATTACGCCCATGCCATTCCGATCCTCGAAGAAGTGGTGCCGCAACAGGAGAAGCTGGTCGGCTTCGCATCCAACCGCACCATGATCGCGCGCAGCCAGCTGGCGCAGGCCTATTCCGGCAACGGCGAGTACGACAGGGCGTTGGCCGTGATCGAACGCAACCTGCAAGCCGTGGCGGCCAGTGGCATCCAGAACCCGCGCGATCGCATCGAGATCGGCCTGGTCAAGGCGAAGATCCTCAACTATGCGCTGCGCAGCGCCGAAGCTGCGCCGCTGGCACGCGAAGCCGCGAACTACCTGCGCGACCATCCGATGGAACCTTCCTTCGAACGCGGCCGCATGCAGTGGATCATCGGCGAGACCTGGTTGCAGAACGGTGACTGTGCCGCCGCCGAACCCGCGCTCAAGACTGCTCTCTCCGATGCACTGGCCACCAGCGACAATCCGGCCAACGCCAATGCCGCCGAAGCGCTCGACAGCCTCGGGCGCTGCCGCCTGCTGGCGCACGACCTTACCGGCGCGAGCGATTACTTCGAACGCGCAGTCGCGGCGATGACCACCGCGCTTGGCGCCACGCATCCGCGCACGCTGCGTTGCAAGCTGCATCGCGCTTGGGCGCGCATGCTCGCCACGCCCGATTTCGCGATCCTGCACGGCATGCGTGCCGATCGCGATGCGCTGGCGAAAGCGATCGGCTCGGAGGACAAGCCCATGATCTGGCAGGCCGATCTGCTGATCGATTCGCTGGCGCGTGATGCCGACGCGGCATCGGGCATTTCCACCACTCGTCTTTCCCGTGCGCGCGATGGCCTGATCACGCTCGGCGGCAGCCAATCGCCCCGATACATGGGGCTGAACAGTTTCTCCTGACCGATTCGTAAACGGTTGTCGGCATCTCGATTCGCATTGTCATCGGCATCATCCTTAAACAAGGATAAATCGAGAAATTCGAACGGCGCATCTTTGAAGATTATCCAGGCATAGAGTTGTGCACGACCGGGATGTTTCCATTCGCGGCACTCAACTTTCCTCGGGGGGAACTCATGTGCTCGACTATCCATTCCGATCGCCGATCCGGCGGTCGGCCTGCTTTTGTCGCGTCCTCTGTCGCAATTCTGCTGCTGATCATGTCTGGCTCCACCTGGACCCAGGTCATCTGCCCTGACGGTGGCAGCATCTATCGAGGCAATATGCATGGCGAAGCAAACTCCACCTGTACCGGCACCTCGAGTACTTATGGTGAATGGAATGCCGCCATCTACGCCAACAGCAATGCCGTAAGCGCGTGGAATATTAGTGGCGGCAACATGAGCAATGCATATGGGAGCTACAACTTCGCCGAAGCGGACAGCAGCAGCGCCTTCGGTGTCATCAACAGGGCAGCAGGTATTGCCAGCAATGCCTTTGGCGCCGGCAACACTGCCTACGAGGACAACAGTAACGCGTTCGGAAGGTTCAACAGGTCTTTCGGCAGCGAAAGCAATGCTTTTGGTTCCGTAAACCAAGCCCGCGGCTTCAACAGCAACGCTTTTGGCAGCAACAATTTCGCGGGCGGCGATTACAGCAGCGCTTTCGGTACCGACAATTTTTCTCTCGGGCCTACAGCGGTGCTTTCGGCGTTGGAAGCCTTGCCACGGAAAATATAGCAATGCCTTCGGCTACAACAGCTCTGCCTTTGGCGAAGGCGCCCTGGCTCTTGGCCATGGAAGCACAGCCAGGGGAGACAATAATGTCGCTCTAGGCGCATTCTCCATCAGTGACAGCCGAATCAACACGGTCGCTGTGGGCTCCGCGTCGATGAGGCGGCAGATCATCAATGTCGAAGCGGCGACGCAAGGGATCGACGCCGTCAATCTTTTTCAAATGGAACCCATGGCATTGGCTCTAGGCGGCAACGCCCATTTCGCAGAGGGCGTATTCATGGCTCCTGCCTACTCCATCCGAGGTATCGACTATCACAACGTCGGCGACGCCTTCTTCGCCGTCGATCAACGCCTGAGCGCTCTCTCCACGCGCCTAGACGATGCGGTGTTCTACGATCCGCCCAGCGGTGGCGAGGTTCCGCTCGAAGACGGCGAGCAGGTCATCCTGAAGGGACAGGACGGCACGCGCATCACCAACCTCGCAGACGGTGTCGAAGCCAGCGACGCGGTCAACAAAGGCCAAATGGATACCGGCGATGCCGAAACCCTGCAATCGGCCAAGGAATACACCGACACCACGGCCACCAAGACCCTGGCGTCGGCCAAGGAGTACACGGATCAGGCATTGGCTGGCTTCCGCACCGACATCGACGATCGCTTCCGGCAGATGGACAAGCGCATCGACAAGATGGCGGCGATGAGCGGCGCCTATGCCGGCATGGCGATGAACACCGCGGGCCTGGCGGGACACAATCGCGTGGGGGTCGGCGTCGGCGGTCAGGGCAGCGAGAAGGCGATGGCCGTGGGTTACCAGCGCGCCATCGGTGATCGCGCCAGTGTGTCGATCGGCGCCGCCTTCGGTGGTGGCGAGAAGAGCCTGATGGGAGGCGCCGGTTTCAGCTGGTGATGGCATCCACGATCCGGCGCGCGAATGCGAGATCGCGCGCCAAGTCGTCAGAACTGTTTGCGGATTGGAAGAATTCGGCCGGCCAGCATGACCACCGGCCGGTCCGGGCACGCGAAACGGCTGCTACCCTGCGGTTTTTCCGCTCGCGAGCCCGTCCCGATGCTTCGTTCGTCCGCTTTCTCCACGGCCCTGCTGCTGGCCCTCTCGTCAGCGGCCGCGCCTGCGCAGCCGCTGACCATGACCCAGATCATGGCCGATCCCGACTGGATCGGCCCGCCGGTCGAGCAGGCCTGGTGGTCGTGGGACGGCAAGCAGGCGTACTACCTGCTCAAGCGCGACGGCGGCAGCATCCGCGACACGTATGCGCAGCGCGTGGACGGTGGCGCGGCGGCACGGTTGGATGGCGCAGCGCTCGCCGATATCGACGGCGCGCAGCAGGTGATCGATGCCACGGGCACGCGCATGGCCTTCCAGCGCAACGACGACATCTTCGTGCGCGATCTGAAAACCGGCGCGCTCACCCAGCTCACCCGCAGCGACGCCAAGGAATCACGTCCGCAATGGTCGAGCTCCGGCGCATTGGTGTGGCGCTCTGACGAGAACTGGTTCCGCTGGACGGCGCGCGACGGCATCACGCAGGCATCCAATCTCAAGGCCGAGGACGATCCGGCGAAGCCATCGGCAAATGAACTCTCAGACGAGCTGCGCGCGCGCCAGCTGCGCTACATCGCCACGTTGCGCGACGACAAGGCGCGCAAGGACGCGGCGCGCGAGCAGGATCTGCAATGGCGCAAGGCCGATCCGAGCCGCGCGGCCGCCGCGGTCTATTTCGGCAAGGACGTCGCGATCGTCGACAGCGTGCTGTCGCCGGAAGGGCGCTGGCTGATCGCGGTGACGCAACCCAAGGACACCGACGAAGGCCAGAAGAGCAAGCTGCCGAAGTACGTGACCGAATCCGGTTACGAGGAAACCGAGGAAGCGCGCACCCGCGTCGGCCGCAATCCGCCGCCGCCGCAGAAGGCGTGGCTGGTGGACATCGCCAATGCGTCCGCGCGCGAACTCAAGTTCGACTCCCTGCCGGGCATCCAGGACGACCCGCTCGCCGATCTGCGCAAGGCCGCCGGCAAACCGACGCTGCAAGGCAATCGCGACCTTTATCTCACCAGCGAGGAGGTCGACGGCAGCAACACCATCCGCTGGAGCAGTGACGGCCGCCACGTCGCGCTGATGCTGCGCTCGGTGGACAACAAGGATCGCTGGATCGCCGAGGTCGATCTGGCCAATGCGACGCTGCAATCGCGCCATCGCCTGCATGATGCGGCCTGGATCGGCTGGGACTACAACGATTTCGGGTGGACGCCGGATAACAAGCTGTGGCTGCAATCAGAGCAGTCGGGCTATTCGCATCTCTATGTTGCCGACGGCGGCAAGGGGCGCGCGCTCACATCGGGCCGTTGGGAAGTGTCGGCGCCGAGCCTTTCGCCGGATGGCCGCACGTTCTTCTTCCTCTGCAATCGCAAGGCGCCGGGGGATTACGAAGTGTGCTCGGTGCCCGCCACCGGCGGCGAGGTGCGCGAGCTCACTTCGCTCGACGGCGTGGAAAGCTTCGCGCTTTCTCCCAGCGGCAACCAGTTGCTGATCCGGCACTCGGCCAGCTACGTTCCCATCCAGCTGGCCGTGGTCGATGCGAACGGTGGCACGGCGCGCGAACTCACCGATACGCGCAAGCCCGCCTTCAAGGCCATCGACTGGATTCCGCCGCAGATCGTGCAGGTGCCGTCCAAGCATGGCGCCGGGACGATCTGGGGCAAGTTCTACGGCCCGAAGCAGCTGGAAGCCGGCAAGAAGTATCCAGTCGTGATGTTCGTGCACGGCGCCGGCTATCTGCAGAACGTCAGCGCGCGCTATCCGAACTACTTCCGCGAGCAGATGTTCCACAACCTGCTGGTCCAGCAGGGTTACATCGTGCTCGATCTCGATTACCGCGCCAGCCAGGGCTACGGTCGCGACTGGCGCACCGCAATCTATCGCAACATGGGTCACCCGGAGCTGGAGGATTATCTCGACGGTCTCGAATGGCTGATCGCCGAGAAACAAGGCGACCGCGATCGCGCCGGCATCTACGGTGGCAGCTACGGCGGCTTCATGACCTTCATGGCGCTGTTCCGCGCGCCCGGCGTCTTCAAGGCCGGCGCGGCGCTGCGCCCGGTCACCGACTGGTCGCAGTACAACCACGGCTACACGTCGGCCATCCTCAACACCCCGGACATCGACCCGGAGGCGTACAAGCTTTCCTCACCCATGGAATTCGCCGACGGCTTGCAGGATCATCTGTTGATCTGCCACGGCATGCTCGACGACAACGTCTTCTTCCGCGACTCGGTGATGCTGACGCAGAAGCTGATCGAATTGCGCAAGGACAAGTGGGAAATCGCGCCCTACCCGCTGGAACGTCACAGCTTCGTGCATCCGGACAGCTGGTATGACGAATACCGCCGCATCGACGAGCTGTTCGAACGGACTCTCAAACAATGAACACACCCGCCATCCCGCCGCCACTGCCGCCCGTGCCACGCTCTTCGTTCGTGAACGCGACGGCCTGGATCACCCTCTGCCTCGCCGGCCTGGGCCTGCTCATGCTGGCGCTACAGGCGGTGATGTTCCTGGCCGCCGGCCGCGCGGGCTTGTTCTCCAAGATGCAGGAGCAGCTCGCGCTCGATCCGCAGGCATCGGCGTTCTTGTCGATGGCGCTGGAATGGCTGCCCTGGCTGGCGGTGCTGTTCGTCGTGCAGAACCTGCTCTTCGTGACGGCGTCGGTCGGATTGCTCAAGCGCCGGGAATGGGGGCGCAAATTGTTCATCGCCTTGCTCGCGCTGCTCATCGTCTGGCAGATCGTCATGATTCCGTTGCAGTGGTCGATGATGGACCACTTCCAGGGATTGATGATGATGGGACAGGAAGTCCGGCCAGAGATGCAGGCCATGATGCAAGCGCAGATGGAAGCGACGTCGATCATCTCCCGGTTGTTCAGCGCCGCATTCGGTCTGGTCTTCGCCGCCCTGTTCGCCTGGCTGATATGGAAGCTGCGTTCGCCGCGAGTGCGCGCGGAATTCGCCGCGCACCTCGAGTCTTCCGGCACGCAGTTCTGATCGCGGAAACGTCATCATGAGCGACGACGCGCCCGGCCCCGGCAAGACATTGACCTTGCGGCTGTCGAAAGGACGCTGGCTGCTGATGCTGGCCGCCTCGGCGGCACTCGCGTACGGCAGCTTCCGCCTGCTGCCGGAGCACTTCTGGATCGGCACCCTCGGCGGCGCGTTCTTCGCGTTGTGCGCGCTGGTTGCGCTCCTCAATCTGCTGCCCGGCGCGAGCCATCTGCGCCTGGATGCGGAAGGATTCGAGATGCGCTCGCTGTTCCGCTCGCATCGCGTCGCCTGGCGCGAAGTCGCGAGCTTCGGCGTCATCCAGGTCATGGTGAACCGCATGGTCGGCTGGAATTTCACCGCCGGCCACAGCGGGCACGGGCACCTGCGCAAGCTCAACGCCGGCCTGTCCGGGTTCGAGGCGGCATTGCCGGACACCTACGGCCGCACCGCGCAGGCGCTGGCCGATCTCATGAACGCCTGGCGGGCGTGGGCCCTGCAAGCGCGCGGCGACTGACTTCGTTCGCCGATGCGAACCCAACTCCGAGCGCCCTCGGGGCTAGGACAAAACGTCACCTGGGATCGAATCGGCGGTGCCCTACAATGGCGGCATGAACGATTTCGATCGCGTCCACGCTTACCTGGCCGACCTGCAGGACCGCATCTGCAAGGCGATTGAAGGCGCCGATGGCGCCGCGCGTTTCAAGGAAGATCTTTGGTCACGCCCGGAAGGCGGCGGCGGACGCACGCGCATCCTGCGCGACGGCGCGGTCTTCGAGCAGGCCGGGATCGGGTTTTCCGACGTTTCCGGCACCAAGCTGCCGCCGACGGCGACCGCCGCGCGGCCGGAGCTGGCGGGCGCTTCGTGGCGCGCGGTCGGTGTCTCGCTGGTGTTCCATCCGCGCAATCCGCATCTGCCGACCACGCATGCCAACGTGCGCCACTTCCGCGCCCAGCGCGATGGCGAGACCGTGGCCTGGTGGTTCGGCGGCGGTTTCGACCTCACGCCGTTCTATCCGGTCGACGAGGACGTGCTGCACTGGCATCGCACCGCGCAGGCACTGTGCGCGCCGTTCGGCGAGGACCGCTACGACGCCCACAAGCGCTGGTGCGACGAGTATTTCTTCCTCAAGCATCGCGGCGAGACGCGCGGCGTCGGCGGCCTGTTCTTCGATGACCTGAACCAGGACTTCGAACGCGACTTCGCCTACCAGCGCGCCGTCGGCGACGGCTTCCTCGACGCCTACCTGCCGATCGTCGAACGCCGCCGCGACACACCCTACGGCGAGCGCGAGCGCGATTTCCAGCTGTACCGGCGCGGACGTTACGTCGAATTCAACCTGGTCTGGGATCGCGGCACCTTGTTCGGTCTGCAGAGTGGCGGCCGCACCGAATCGATCCTGATGAGCCTGCCGCCGCTGGTGCGCTGGGAGTACGGCTTCATACCCGAGGCAGGCAGCGCCGAAGCACGCCTGCAGGAGTATCTGCGGCCGCGCGATTGGTTGGGGGAATTGGCCTCGTAATTCGTTCGTCCCCAACTGCACAGCAGGCTCCTCTTTATCAAGATGGCCTCCGCACTCCCTGGCGTTGCGCAATGACTTCGGAGCGTCCTGCCCGGCCGCCCGCGACCGGACGCTCGCAAGGGCTGCGCGGCAATACCGCGCAAAGCATGCCCTTACTCACCCATCCCTTTGCGTAATGCTGATGTGGCCGTTGGTCTCCAGCAGCGCCAGCTTGATCAATGCGACGTCGGAACACCCCGCCTCGCGCATCGCCTCGTGGAAATCGGCCTTGCTGACCAGCTCATGCCTGAGCACGTCGTGGAACACGCGGCCATCCTGCGCCACCACCACCGGCTCGCCCTCGACGATGCGCCGCGCCACCGCGCTGCGTGCCGTCAGCCACGCCACCGCGTAATTGAGCGCGATCAGGCATCCGGCCAGCACCACGGCGCCCGTGAGTGAATTGTCCCCACCGTTGAGCCCGTTCTGCACCGCGTTGCCGATCAGGATCAGCAGCACCAGATCGAACGGCGTGAACTGCCCCACCGCGCGCTTGCCCGAAATCCGGATCAGCAGCATCACCACGAAATAGATCGCCACCGCCCGCAGCACGAAGTGCCACCACGGCGCCGAAAGCGCAAACAGATCGGACATGGCATTCACTCCCCAAGAAAACGCTGATTGTGTGTCGCTTTTTGTGGAAAGTCCGGCCATGGATGGCCGGGCTCTTGCGGAGGGATCCGCATACGCGCGCGGCGAAGCCGCGGGGATTGGGGGAACATAGCGGGACCCAAAGTTTGCACTGCAAACTTTGGGTTTTATTGCTCCGCATAAAATGCGGGGCAATAAAAAGCCCCGCAGGCAGGGGGGGCCAACGGGGCTGGGGAACGGGGCCTGGGGAGGGGCCTTCGTTCCGGGGATCGACTCCAGGGGAGGGAGTGATCTCAGTGACAGACATTGCATCTGTCACGGCGTATATGACCACCCAGTGCATGGATAGTTCGTGAAGCGTCGTGTTAAGTTTTTGTTGGGTTCAGCGCGTGTTTACTCGCGGTGGAAATCGTTTCCATATCGGTGACGTTGATCGCGTCTACGCGGCCTTTACGCTGCTTTGCACACAGATCGCATGCGCATTGCATGCAGTGCGCAAGACGATGCTTTCCACCGATAGTCAGTGCGCTTCATCCCAGTTGTCGCCGATTCCACTGTCCACGACCAACGGAACGCGCAACTGCGCGGCGGCGGACATGCGCTTGGTCACCTCCGGCAGCAGCGTCTGGACGAAATCGGCGTCCGTCTCGAACACCAGTTCGTCGTGCACCTGCAGGATCATGATGGCGCGCCCGGCCTGTTCCGCCAGCCAGCCGTCGATGGCGACCATCGCGCGCTTGATGATGTCGGCTGCGGTGCCCTGCATCGGCGCGTTGATCGCCGCGCGCTCGGCGCCGGCGCGCTGCCCCTGCGTGCCCTTGTTGATGTATTCGAGGTAGAGGCGGCGGCCGAACACGGTTTCCACGAAGCCTTTCTCGCGCGCTTCCTGGCGCGTGCGCTCCATGAAGTCACGCACGCCGGGATAACGCGAGAAATACAACGCGATGTAGTCCTGCGCCTCGCCACGGGCGATGCCGAGGTTGCGGGCCAGGCCGAAGGCGCTCATGCCGTACATCAGGCCGAAATTGATCGCCTTGGCGGCGCGGCGCTCGTTGCCGGAAATCTCGTCCAGCGGCTTGCCGAACACTTCCGCCGCCGTGGCGCGATGGATGTCGGCGCCGGATTCGAAGGCGCGCAGCAGGCCGGCGTCCTCGGACAGGTGCGCCATGATGCGCAGCTCGATCTGCGAGTAGTCGCAGGCTACCAGCTTGCGCCCCGCCGGCGCGACGAAGGCGCGGCGGATGCGGCGGCCGTCGTCGGTACGGATCGGGATGTTCTGCAGGTTGGGATCGGTCGAGGCCAGCCGTCCGGTGGCGGCACCGGCCTGGTGATAGCTGGTATGCACGCGGCCGGTGTCGGGATTGACCATCTCCGGCAGCTTGTCGGTGTAGGTGCTGCGCAGCTTGGCCAAGCCGCGGTAATCGAGGATCACGCGCGGCAGTTCGTGCTGATCGGCGATCGCCTCCAGCGCCTCTTCGTTCGTCGACGGCGCGCCCGATGGCGTCTTCACCAGCACCGGCAGTTTCAGCTCGTCGAATAACAACGCGCCCAATTGCTTGGGCGAATCGAGATTGAAGCTGCGTCCGGCCAACTCGGTGGCTTTCTGCTGCGCGGCCAGCATGCGCTTGGACAGGTCCGCGCTCTGCCGGCGCAACTCCTCGGCGTCGATCATCACGCCGTTGCTCTCCACGCGTTCGAGCACGGGCACCAGCGGCATCTCGATTTCGCGATAGACGCGCTCCAGCCCCGCCTCGGCGGCGATCTTCGGCTCGAACACGCGATGCAGGCGCAGTGTGACGTCGGCGTCCTCGGCGGCGTAGCGCGTGGCGTCGTCGATGGCGACCTGCGAGAAGGAGATCTGCTTGCTGCCCTTCCCCGCCACCTCCTCGTACTTGATGGTCTGGTAGCCGAGATAGCGCGTCGCCAGCGAGTCCATGTCGTGGCGCGTGCGGCCGGAGTCGAGCACGAAACTCTCCAGCATCGTGTCCTCGGCGTAGCCGGCCACGTTCACGCCGTGGCGGCGCAGGACGTGCAGGTCGTACTTGCCGTGCTGACCGATCTTCTTCTTGTTCGGATCGGCGAACAGCGGCGCGAGCGCGGCGAGTGTCTTGCCCAGGTCGAGTTGCGGCGGCGCGCCGGGATAAATGTGGCCGAGTGGCACGTACCAGGCTTCACCTGGCGTCGTGCTGAAGCTCAGGCCGACCAGATTGGCGCGCATCGCGTCGAGCGCGTCGGTTTCGCTGTCGAAAGCGAAGCTGTCCGCCGCGCGCAGGCTGGCGAGCAGGGCTTCGAATTGTTCCTCGGTGGTGACGGCCGTGTAGCGGCCGGGCGCGGCCAGTTCGGCATCGGGCGTTTCGGATTCCGCCGCGGGCGCGGTGATGAACGCCGCGCCGCCACGACGCGAGGAACCCGGCGCCGGCGCCACCGCATCGCTGCCGGTGCTCGCGCCTTCGAGCTCGCGCAACGCCTGGTTCATGCCGAAGCGCTTGTACAGCTCGCGCAGCTTCTCGACGTCGCGCTCGCGCATCGTCAACGCGGTTGGCGCCTGTTCCAACGGCACATCGGTCTTGATCGTCACCAGCGTGCGATTCAGCGGCAGGCGCGGCAACGCGGCGCGCAGGTTGTCGCCGACCTTGCCCTTGATGCCGTCCGCATTGGCGATCACATCCTCGAGCGAGCCGTACTGTTCCAGCCATTTCGCCGCGGTCTTCGGTCCGCACTTCTCCACGCCGATGACGTTGTCGATGGTGTCGCCCATCAGTGCCAGCAGATCGACGATCCGTCCCGGCGCCACGCCGAACTTCTCGATCACCGAGGCATCGGAGTCCATGCGGCTGCCGCTCATCGTGTTGACCAGTTCCACATGCGGGCGCACCAGCTGCGCGAAATCCTTGTCGCCGGTGGAGATGGTGACGTCGATCCCGTCGGCCGCCGCGGCGAGCGCGAGCGTGCCGATCACATCGTCGGCCTCGACACCGGTGATGCGCAGCAGCGGAATGCCCAGTGCCTCGACCACTTCCATCATCGGCTCGATCTGCGCGCGCAGATCACCCGGCATCTCCGCGCGGTTGGCCTTGTATTCGGGGTAGAGCTCGTCGCGGAAGGTCTTGCCCGGCGCGTCGACCACGAAGGCGAGGTAATCGGGTTTTTCCTTCAGGTGCGCGCGCAGCATGTTCACCACGCCGAACAGCGCGCCGGTGGGCTCGCCCTGGGCGTTGGACAGCGGCGGCAGCGCGTGGAAGGCGCGATAGAGGTAGGAGGAACCGTCGATCAGGACTAGGCGTGTCATGCGGGGATTCTACTGCTGTCGCGAGACTGAGCGTTGACGTACCGTCACTCCTGGCCAACGCCGCGGCGGCGCATACTATCCCTTACAGATATCGAGGAGCCCGTCGTGAATCGAGTTCATATCGCGTTGCTGCTGTCCTCGTCGCTGGCGCTCGCCGGCTGCGCCACGATGGGAGGCGCCAGCCACGGTGGTGCCTCGGAAGCGGACATCCCGCCCGATGCCGAGCCGACCACCGTGACCCACGACAACGGCGATGTGATCACCCAATACCGCGTCGCCGGCAAGCTGCGCGCGGTGAAGGTGCAACCTGCCCGCGGGCCGGCCTACTACCTGTTCGACCGCAATGGCGACGGCATCGTCGACGAGGAAGGCGGCAATCCGCCGCAGACGTATTTCAAACTGTTCGAATGGAAGTGACGAAACCGCTCAACGTCGCCCTGATCGGCTACGGTTTCGCCGGCAAGACCTTTCATGCGCCGCTGATCGCCACCACGCTGGGGCTGAAACTGGCCGTGGTGGCTTCGCGTGATGCGAGCAAGGTGCATGCGGATTTCCCGGATGCGCGGGTGATCGACGATCCGCTCCAGGCCATCGCCGATCCTGGCGTCGATCTCGTCGTGATCGCCTCGCCCAACGACAGCCACGCCCCTCTGGCGCGCGCCGCGCTCGAGGCGGGCAAGCACGTGGTCGTGGACAAGCCGTTCACGCTTACGCTGGACGAAGCGAGAGCGCTGGTCGCGCTGGCGCGAGAGCGCGGACGCAAGCTGTCGGTATTCCAGAACCGGCGCTGGGACAGCGATTTCCTCGCGGTGAAGCAGGCGATCGACGATGGCCTGATCGGCGAGGTCGTGCATCTGGAGACGCATTTCGACCGCTTCCGCCCCGAAGTGCGCGATCGCTGGCGCGAGCGTAACGTGCCCGGCGGCGGCATCTGGTTCGATCTCGGCCCGCATCTCATCGATCAGACCTTGCAACTGCTCGGCCTGCCGCATCGCGTGAATGCCGATTTCGCCACGCAGCGAGACGGCGGCCGCACGCTCGATTGGGCGCATGTCGTGCTGGATTACGGCCAGGCTCGTGCAATCCTGCATGCCGGCATGCTGGTCGCCGGCGGCAGTGCCCGCTTCACCGTGCATGGCACGCGCGGCAGTCTGGTCAAACGGGATCTTGATCCGCAGGAGTCGCAACTGCTGCGCGGGATGCGTCCGGGCGATCCCGGCTGGGGTGAGGACGATGATCCGCTGCTGCTGTTCGACGGCAGCGGCGACGCACCGAAGCAACTCCCAGTGCCATCAGGCGATCAGCGCCGCTACTACGAAGGCGTGCGCGATGCGATCCTCCATGACACCGACGCACCGGTCACGCCGGCGCAAGCCTTGGCGACGGTGGCCGTGCTGGAAGCGGCGCTGCGATCCGCACGCGACGGCGCCGCCGTCGACCTGCCACTGACGGAAGCCGAACGCGCCGACTGGCGCTGACGCATCGCCGCGACACGCAGCGGCTGGCGTCAGAACACCACCTGCGTTCGCAGACCGATGGTGTCGCCGGTATCCAGGCCACGGAAGCTGCCGACCTGGTTGTCGGTCTTCCAGTGCACGTAGTCGAGCATCAGCTTCACCCAGTCGTTGAGGTGCCAGTTCAGGCCCAAGGTGTAGGCCTTGCCCTCGCCGCCGCGCGGTGCGTCGGTGAAGTCGTAATCGTCGTAGCGCACGGCCACCTCGAACGCGCCCCACCCGCCCTCGCCCACCGGATTGGCCACACGCGTGGTGCCCCAGACGCCGGAACGCGCGCTGAAACCGGGCTTCTCGCCGGTGATCATCCAGCCGCCGTAGACCGACGTCGCCTTGTGCTCGACGCTGGGTTCGGTGCTGGAATTGATGGTGCGCTCGCCCTGCTCCACGAAGCCATACATGCTGCGATACACGCCACCGATCTCATAACCCCAGCCGTGATCGTCGGTGGGATTGTCGATGGCGCTCGCCGAGACGCGCAGGTTGTCGTTGAAACCGAGCCCGATACGCGAGGTCTTGTTGATGCTGAGCACGTCGTCGGAGAGGTTCTCGTAGTAGTACCAGCCGCCCAGATGCACGAATCCCTGCGAGCGCTTGATCGGATTCCAATGCGCGCGGACGGTATAGGCCACCGAATCACTGCTCTCGCCGGTGTTGCTGAGATCGTCGCCAGTGATACCGAGGCCGAGATGCCAGTTCGATCCGTACAGGCGCGCCTGCACGCCCAGACCGTAGAACCCATTCACAGGTGAGGTCACCGTCCCTACTGCGTTGCGGTCCATGAACGGCGTGCGGGTCTGCGTGCCGGCGCCTTCGATGCTGCGATCCTTGAGCTTGTTGCCGACATAGATTTCCAACGGCAGCCCGCCGGCCTTGGTTTCGTAGGATACGAAGGCATCCTTCACCGACGTGGCGTTGTCGGCGAAATCCGCCTCGACCTTGTAGCCGAACGGCCCGATCGTGCCTTCCGCCCCCAAACGCACCTGGCTCATCTCGGTGCCGCCGATGTTGCGGGCATCGAAGTCCGAACCGCGCGTGCTCGAGATGTCCAATGCCACGCGGCCACGCGGGCGGAAGGTGAACTTGCCGTCGGCGCTGCGGAATTCCGGGCTACCGTCGCGCCAGTCGATGTTGGGATTGCCGTCGTTCTTCGCGGCCGCCAGTTGCGCGACCTGCGCCTGCAGCTGCGCGATGTCGGATTGCCGCGTGGTGTCGGCGATGGCATTGGCGACTTCGGCCTGCTTTGGGTCGAGCTGCTTCGGATCGGCCGGCGCGGCGGGACTCGCGGCCAGCGTGGCGTTCTGCTGTTCCAGGGCCGCGAGACGTTTTTCCAGCGCATCGATCTTGGCGGCCTGCGCGCGGATCAGTCGCGCCATTTCCGCATTCGACATCGCACCGTCCTGCGCCAATGCCGGCAAGGCGACGCCCGACAAGGCGAGATTGACGACAACAGCCAGCACGCATGGACGGATCTGCTTCATGGCGATCTCTCGGTTTCGTGAAGTGGGGGAGATGGTGGTGCGCGGCATCAGCCGCCGTTCGCATCGGCGGCCGCCGGTTTCGACGCGGTGTCCTCGGGCGTCGCGCCGAGATAGCCGTGGCTGCGCGCCCAGGCCGCGAACAGGCGTGGCCACGCCGACACCGTCGAACCCGGCGCGCCCAGCCCCCAGCTGTGACCGCCTTTCTCGAAGACGTGGATCTCGGCGGGCACGCCGGCCTTGCGCAAGGTCGAGAACATCAGCAGGCTGTGACCGACGCTGACGATCGGATCGTCGACCGCTTGCGCGAGGAAGGTCGGTGGCGTCTTCGCGTCGACGTGCGCTTCCACCGAATAGGCCTCGGCCGCATCCGGCTGCTTCGACAGCTCGCGCGCCGAACGCGTGGTGTTCAGCGGCGGGCGCAACGACACCACCGGATAGATCATGCCCACGAAATCCGGACGCGCCGGCAACGCATCCGCCTCATCGAGCGGCGCATAGAACGCGAAATCCGGACGCGTGGCGACGATGCCGGCGAGATTGGCGCCCGCAGACAAACCGATCACACCGATGCGCTTCGGATCGACGCCGAGTTCGGCGGCATGCGCGCGCAACAATCGCATCGCGCGCTGGCCGTCCTGGAACGGTGCCTCGGGTTTCCAGCCATCGCCCGGCAATCGGTAATACAGCACCGCCGCCGTGGTGCCGGTCGCCTGCAACCATTGCGCGATCGGCTTCGCGGCGCCGCCGATCTGGATGCGGAAATAGCCGCCACCGCCAATCACCAGCACCGCGCTGCCGTTGGGATGCGCCGGCTTGTAGATTTCAAGACGCGGCTGCGAAACATGCGTGACCGCGCCGCGTGCGCTGCCGTCCTTGCCAACACGCTCGGGGCCGCTAACCGGCGCATCGGCCAGTCGTGTCGCGGGCCAGAGATCGAGCGTCATATCCGGCGATGGAGCTTGAGCTTTTGCGAGGCCGGCCATTGCCAGCCAGGTCGCGAGCATGATCGCGATCCAGCGGATCTTCATCGTGATGTCTCCGCGTCAGGTGGGGAGCGTGGGCTCGTTGAGCTCGGGCATCGGCAACTCGTGTCCATGCAGCGCGGCATCCAGGCGATCGCGATCGAGCGCGCCTTCCCAGCGCGACACCACCACCGTCGCCACCGCGTTGCCGATGAAGTTGGTGAGCGCGCGGCATTCGCTCATGAAGCGGTCGATGCCGAGGATCAGCGCCATGCCCGCCACCGGCACCGACGGCACCACCGACAGCGTCGCCGCCAGCGTGATGAAACCCGCGCCGGTCACACCCGCGGCGCCTTTCGAGCTCACCATCGCCACCGCCAGCAATCCCAGTTGTTCGCTCATCGACAGGTGCGTGTTGGTGGCCTGGGCGATGAACAGCGCCGCCAGCGTCATGTACAGATTGGTGCCATCGAGATTGAACGAATAGCCGGTCGGCACGACCAGGCCGACCACGGACTTGCCGCAACCGGCGCGCTCCATCTTCTGCATCAGCGCCGGCAGCGCGGCTTCCGACGACGAGGTGCCCAGCACCAGCAGCAGTTCGGCCTTGAGATAACGCAGCAATCCGAGGATAGAGAAGCCGTTCACCCGCGCCACCAGCCCCAGGATCACCAACACGAACAACAACGCGCCGACGTAGAACGAACCGACCAGCCAGGCCAGATTGACCAGCGCGCCGATGCCGTACTTGCCGATGGTGAAGGCGATCGCGCCGAAGGCGCCGATCGGTGCGGCCTTCATCAAGATCGCGACCAGCTTGAAGATCGGCCAGGTCAGCGCCTCGAAAAACTTCAGCACCGGCTCGCCCGGCTTGCCGACCAGCGCCAGCGCGATGCCGAACAGCACGGCGAAGAACAGCACCTGCAGGATGTTGCCGGTGGTGAAGGCACCGATCACCGTCTCCGGGATGATGTCCATCAGGAAACCGGTGAGGGTGAGGTCGTGCGCCTTGCTCGCGTACTTCGTCACCTCGGTGGTGTCGAGTTCGGCCGGATTGATGTTCATACCGGCGCCGGGCTGTACGACGTGCGCGATCAACAGGCCGACCACCAGCGCCAGCGTCGACAGTACAAGGAAATAGATCATCGCCTTCAGCATCACCCGGCCCACCGTCTTCAGGCTGGTCATGCTGGCGATGCCGGTGACGATGGTCAGGAAGATCACCGGCGCGATGATCATCTTCACCAACTTGATGAAGGCATCGCCCAGCGGCTTGAGCTGCACCGCGAACGCCGGCTCGAAATGGCCGAGCACGGCGCCGACCACGATGGCCACGATCACCTGGAAATACAGATGACGATAGAACGGTACCCGCGCCGGCGGCGCGGTGATCTCAAGATCGGTTTTCAGCATGGGGACCCTCCTCCCTCGATGACGGCAGGCGCAAGGACGCCGCCGTTCGACGCGTCCGTTGTACGCCCCGGGGGAAGACCGGCCAATAACCTATTCGTACTAGTCGTGCCCGCATCGGCCGCGGCTGTGCCACGATGGCGCATCGCAACATTCGGCCTTGCCGCCCGTCGATGCGTTTCGTCTCGCTCCTACGCAGCCCCGGCTTCCACAGAGCTGCCCTGGTCGTCCTGATCGCCGCCGCGATGACGGGCACCGCGGCGCTCGCGGCCTGGTTCGCCTGGACGTACACGGCGCAGCGCGACGGCATGCGTCTGGCCCGGCAGCTCGATCTGCGCGCGCAGGCGCTGCAGGGCATGATCGATCGCTACCGCGTGCTGCCGACGGTGCTGGCGCTCGACCCGCAGTTGCGACAGGCCTTGTCGCAGCCTCCCGAAGCCGTCGATACCGCCGCGCTCAACCGCAAGCTCGAACAGGCCAATGGCGCCACGCGCGTCTCCACGCTGACGCTGATCGATCGTCGCGGCATCGCCATCGCCGCCAGCAACTGGCAAAGCCCGATCAGCAACGTCGGCGTCGACTACCGCTTCCGTCCCTATTACCGCGACGCGATGCGTAATGGCACCGGCACTTTCTACGGCGTCGGCGTCACCACGGGTGTCCCTGGCTACTTCATCGCCGAAGCAATTCGCGATGCCAGCGGTCGCGCCATCGGCGCGATCGTGGTGAAGGTCACCCTGGACACGATCGAACACGCATGGGACAAGACACCGGAGCTACTCCTGCTCAGCGACGCGCACGACATCGTCTTCCTCAGCAATCGTCCGGCATGGCGCTACCGCATGCTGCACATGCTCACGCCGACCGAACGCAGCGCGCTGGTCGCGACGCGCCAGTACCGGACGGAGCAGCTACAAGCCGCGCATCTCTATGTGCTCGATCGTGGCGATGACAGCACCGGTGACGACGGCACCGCGCGGGTGCGCATCGACGCGCCCGCGATGTCGGGCACCTGGCTGATGCGCACGGTCGCGCTCCCCGATCAGGCCTGGAAACTGCGCGCGTTGCAGGACACGCGCGGTGCCGACCTCGCCGCGCGCACAGCGTTCGTGGCGACCTTGCTGGCCTGGCTGCCGCTGCTGCTGCTTGGCCTGTTCCTGCGCCAGCGCGTGCGCCTGGCGCGGCTGCGCCAGCGCAGTCGCGAGGAACTCGAACGCATGGTCGCGCACCATGCGCAGGCGCTGCGCAGCGCGCAGGACGGCATCGTGCTGGCCGCGCATCGCGCCGCGCAGGGGCAGAACGCGAGCCTCGAACATCTGCCGCACGGCGTCAGCGTGGTCGATGCCGATCTGCGCGTGGTGGCATGGAATTCGCGCTATCAGCAGATCTTCCGTTATCCGTCGGAACTGCTGGAGATCGGCCGCCCGATCGAGGACATGCTGCGCTACAACGCGCGTCGCGGCTGGCTCGGCCCCGGCTCCGCCGACGAAGCCGTGCAGCGGCGCCTCGATCATCTGCGCAACCGGCAGCCGCATGTGCACGAGCGTGAACTGCCGGACGGCACGGTGCTGGAAATTCGCGGCAATCCCCTGCCCGACGGTGGTTTCGTGACCAGCTACGCCGACATCACCAGCTACAAGGCCTCGGCACGTGACCTGCGCACGCTCGCCGACACGTTGCAGCGTCGCATCGAGGAGAGCACGCACGACCTGCGCCAGGCCAAGTCCGAGGCGGAGGACGCCAATCGCTACAAGGGTCGCTTCGTCGCCGCCGCCGTGCATGATCTGCTGCAGCCGCTCAACGCGGCGCGCATGCTGCTCGGCGCGCTGCGGGAGCGGCTGGCCGGCGACGAGCGGGCGCTCGCCGAGCGCGTCGACCAATCACTGGAAGCGCAGGACGATCTGCTCGCCAGCCTGCTCGAACTCTCGCGCCTGGACACGGGCGCGTTGCAGCCGAAGATCGAAAGCGTGCCGCTGTCGCCGTTATTCTCCGGTCTGGCCGCGCAGTTCGGCGTGGTCGCGCAGGCGCGCGGGCTGCGCCTGCGCATCGTCGACACGCGTCTGTCCGTGCGCAGCGATGCCCTGTTGTTGCGACGCGCCCTGCAGAACCTGCTGTCGAACGCGCTGCAGTACACGCGAAACGGCGGCGTCCTGCTCGGATGCCGGCGTGAGGGCCCGCACGTCCGCATCGAGGTGTGGGATACCGGGATCGGCATCGCCGAGAGCAAGCAGGTAGCGATCTTCGAGGAATTCCGCCGTCTCGATAGCGGTATCGATCGCGACAAACGCAATGCCGGGCTTGGCCTGTCGATCGTCGATCGCATCGCCAAGCTGCTCGGACACGGGATCGTGCTGCGGTCCACGCCGGGACGCGGCAGCGTGTTTTCGCTGCGCGTGCCGCTGGCGGAGGTTCAACCCGTGCCACAGCCGTCGCCACGCACGGGCGATACCGTCGCGGCTTCGCCGTTGTCCGGCAGCACGATCTGGGTGATCGACGATGATCGCGACAGCCGCGATTCGCTGCGCACGCTGCTGGAAGGCTGGGGAGGTCAAGTGCATATCGCGCACGACCGGAGCAGCGCCCTGGTATTGCACGATGCGCAATCGCGGCCCGATGTGCTGCTGCTCGACTACCAACTTGGCGAAACACTGGGGCCGGATCTGCTGCCGGAACTCTCCACGGTGTGGACGACGCTTCCGCCCACTGTCGTGATTTCCGGATTGCGCGAGCCGGGATTGCGTGAGCGCATCATCGCCGACGGTCTGCATTTCCTCCCGAAGCCGATCGCCCCGGCCGCGTTGCGCGCGCTGTTGACGCAGCTGCTGCTAGCCAATCGCCGCAACCACTGATCATCGCACCGCGAAGGCTCGGGATCAGGCTTGCTGGGCGTCTTCCAGATCGAGTGTCTTCAGCAACACCGCCGCCTGCGTGCGCGAACGACACTGCAGCTTCGACAGGATCGCGGTGACATGGATCTTCACCGTGTTCTCCGACAACCCGAGCTCGGCGGCGATCTGCTTGTTGAGCAGACCGTCGGCCAGCAGCATCAACACGCGAAACTGTTGCGGCGTGAGCTGGGCCAGATTCGCGGCCAACTGCTCGTCCTGCTCACTGCGCTCGGCCTGGGCGAGTGTGGCTTGTGTCAGCATGAACCAGGTACCGCCCGCCATCACCGCACGCACGGCCTCGCGCAGTGTCTGCGCCGGCGCCGCCTTCGAGACGAATCCCGCTGCGCCGAACTGCTGCGCGCGCCGCATCGTGCGCGGATGGTCGTTGGAGGAGATCACGATCAGCGGCACTTCCGGGCGTTCGCTGCGCAAACGCACCAGCGAGGAGAAGCCGAGCGCGCCGGGCATGGTCAGGTCGAGCAGCACCAGGTCGATCTGCGGCGCGGCCTCGACCGCGGCATCGAGCGCGCTCTGGCTGGCGACCTCGATCACGCCACCCGCGGCGACCATGCCATCGATCGCATGCAGCATCGCCGCGCGGAACATCGGATGATCGTCCGCCACGATCACGACCGACAGCAGCGGCGCGGCTTCCGCGCTCATCGGCATGCCCCGCTCACGGCGATCCGCTCACACCCAACCCTGATCGACCAGTTCGCGCTTGATGTAGGCGTAGTAGATCGGCGCGACGATCAGGCCGGGCATGCCGAACAGGGCTTCCATGGTCAGCATCGCCAGCAGCAGTTCCCAGGCGCGGGCGCGGATCTCGCCGCCGACGATGCGCGCGTTGAGGAAGTATTCGAGCTTGTGGATCACGATCAGATAAGCCAGCGCCGCCATCGCGACGTACAGCGACACCGACAGCGCGACGATGGTGATCACCGTGTTGGAGATCAGGTTGCCGATCACCGGCAACAGGCCGGCGACGAAGGTGATCAGCACCAGCGTCTTGGCGAACGGCAGGTGCACGCCGAACAGCGGCAACACCACCAACAGGAAGATCGCGGTGAACGTGGTGTTGAGCAGCGAGATCTTGATCTGCGCGAACACCACGCGCCGGAACGAATCGGAAAAACGGCTGACGCGCCCGACCAGTTCCCGGCCGAACGGCCCCAGGTGCGGCGCCGTGAATTCGTCGTAGAGCGCGATCATCGCGCCGAGCACCATGCCGATCAGCAGGCGCGCGGCGGTCTGCACCGCCTCGGCGCCGGCGATGCTGAGTTCGGCGCGATGCTCATCGATCCAGGCCTTCAGCGCCTGCCTCAGCTCGGACATGTCCTCGGGCAGGTACGGCAGCACCCATTGCGGCAGCTGGCCGCGCGAGGCGTCGATGATGTCCATCAATCGCGCCAGCAATGCCTGCTGGCCACCGGCGTCGGTGTTGATGAAGGTCACCACGCCCACGATCGCCAGCGTGAGCAGGCCGACCACGAAGACCGCCAGCACCACCACCGCGATCACGCGCGCGCGCGGGCCGCGCACCATGCGCTCGACCAGCGGCGCGAGCACGTCGATCAGCTGATAGACCAACAGGCCCGCGAGCAAGGCGCCGACCAGGCCGAACTTGACGATCAGGAACATCGCCAGCAACGCGAGCAGCCAGGCGGCGATGCGCGAGGGCGGAGCGGTGCGAAGCGTGTCGTTCATGGCGAGCGCGGATGACGGGGTGCGCATCATCCTACGCGAAGGCCACGAACGGCGGCTGACGCCGGTCCGGCAAGCCGGTTTTGTGATCTGCGGCCACCCACGGCAAGCGTCGCCGCGACCGGGAAGCCGCCGGGAAATGCAAAAATCAAGAAATCAGGAACTTTTCTTCCGGGCCGGACGCGATACGGCCACGTACGCTGTACCTGTCTGGTCGCGGCGGCATCCCCGCACCCTCCCGCCGCGTCTGGACACCCGGCCCGCATCGCTCCCGCCGAAACGTCTACACTCGGCGACGATTTTGCGGGCGGCCCGGACGGCGATGTCACATGTCACGTTCCGAATTCCCAATCGACCTCCAATCGATCCATAGCCGGAGATTGCAATGCAGGCGAACCCACAGGCCTCACAAGAACTCAAGCGCGGCCTATCCAATCGTCATCTGCAGCTGATCGCCATCGGCGGCGCCATCGGCACCGGCCTGTTCCTGGGGGCAGGCAAAAGCATCCATCTGGCCGGGCCGTCGATCCTGCTGGTCTACCTGATCATCGGCATCATGCTGTTCTTCGTGATGCGGGCGATGGGCGAGTTGCTGCTGTCGAACCTGGACTACAAGTCCTTCGTCGATTTCTCCACCGACCTGCTCGGCCCGTGGGCCGGCTTCTTCTGCGGCTGGACTTACTGGTTCTGCTGGATCGTCACCGGGGCTGCCGAGATCATCGCGGTGGCCGGGTACGTGCAGTTCTGGTTTCCCAGCCTCGCGCCGTGGATTCCGGCGCTGGCCTGCATGGGCCTGCTGGTGGTCCTGAACCTGGTCGCGGTGAAGCTGTTCGGCGAACTGGAATTCTGGTTCGCGCTGATCAAGGTCGTCACCATCATCGCCCTGGTCGGCACCGGCTTTTACATGATCGCCACCGGCTTCCGCTCACCCGCCGGGCACACCGCCTCGCTGAGCCATCTTTGGAATGACGGCGGCGTGTTCCCCAATGGCATCACCGGCTTCTTCGCTGGCTTCCAGATCGCGGTGTTCGCCTTCGTCGGCATCGAACTGGTCGGCACCGCCGCCGCCGAAACCGCTGATCCGCGCCGCAATCTGCCCAAGGCGATCAACGCCATCCCGATCCGCATGATCCTGTTCTACGTGCTGGCGCTGGTGGTGATCATGGCCGTCACGCCCTGGCGCCAGGTGGTGCCGGAAATGAGCCCGTTCGTCGCCCTGTTCCTGTTGGCCGGCATACCGATCGCGGCCAGCTTGATCAACTTCGTGGTGATGTCCTCGGCCGCGTCCTCGGCCAACAGCGGCGTCTTCTCCACCAGCCGCATGCTCTACGGCCTCGCGCAGGAAGGCCATGCACCGAAATCCTTCGAGAAACTCTCGCGTACCGCGGTCCCGGCCTTCGGCCTGCTGGTCTCCTGCCTGGTATTGCTGGGAACCGCGCTGCTGACCTATGTGGTTCCCAGCCTGATCGAAGCCTTCACCCTGATCACCACGCTGTCGGCGGTGTTGTTCATGTTCGTCTGGTCGCTGATCCTGCTGTCCTACATCGCCTATCGGCGCAAGCGCCCGGAACTGCATGCGCAATCGCAGTACAAGATGCCGGGCGGAGTCTTCATGTGCTGGGCCTGCTTGGCCTTCTTCGCCTTCGTGCTGGTGCTGCTGACCTTGAAACCGGACACGCTGCAGGCGTTGCTGATCGCGCCAGTGTGGTTCGTGCTGCTGGGGATCGGGTATTGGCTGAAAGGACGCAAGGCGGTGGCCTAGCCGGCGTCGTACTACTGCGTGTTCGGTCCGTCGCAGCGCGCCGGCACCACCGAGGCGACTAACGTGACGCGGTAAACGCGCGGATCAACTCGTCGGGGCTGCGCCGCAGCAGCGTGAGGTTGATGTCGACCTGCACGCGGCCCTGCTCGATGTCGCGCAGGTAGATGTCGTTGCGGCGCAAGCGTTCGACCAGGCCTTCGGCGCGTTCCGGGCTCACCTGCAGGAACGCGATATTGGTCCCGTGCTCGACCCGCTGCGGCGTGAAGCCGCCGGCTTGCGCCAGCCCGGCGAACAGGCGTTCGGCCACAGCCTTGGCGGCGATATAGCGCGCCTCGAATCCTTCCAGCGCATCCAATGCCGGCAATGCCGCCGGCCAGCCGCGAAAGATCGTGCCGCCGAACACGTGCCGCCACTCGCGCACCTTGTCGATCGTGGTCGACTCACCGGCGAGGATCGCGCCGAACGGCGCACCGAGATACTTGTAGAGCGAGACGTACACGGTATCGAACAGCGCGCTGTAGGCCTTCAACTCGAACCCGGGCAGACCGCTCGCCAGCAGCAAGCGGGCGCCATCCAGATGCATGGGGATTTTCTTGGCGCGCGCCTGATCCGAAATTGCCTTCGCCGTGTCGTACGGCACCATCGCGCCGTCGGCGCGGCGTACCGGGCTCTCCAACGAGATCGCGCCGACCTTCAGCGGATACGGTCCGTTCTCGGCTTCGTCGATGGCCGCGCGCACTTCTTCCGGCGTCGGTGCCGCGCGGCCCTTCGCCAGCGGCACCAGATGCAGGCCGTTCAATGTGGAGGCAGCATTGCTCTCGTCCAGATAGACGTGGCTCTCGTGCTGCACCAGCGCATGACGGTTCTCGCCGCACAGCACGCGCAACGCGAGATTATTGGCCAGCGTGCCGGTCGGCAGGAACACCGCCGTCTGCTTGCCGAGTTTCTCGGCGAAGCGCTTCTCGAGCTTCTCCACCGCGCCTTCGGCCAGATAGACGTCCTTCACTTCCGGATCGCGTTCGAGCAGCTGTTGCAGATGCCGCGTCCATTCCAGCGTCGTCATCGGCACGCCATCGCCACCGAACAGCACGCTGCGTTCGGTGAGCTTGGGACGCGGCGGCGCGGATGCGCTGCTCGCGGGCGCGGCCGCGAGTGCGTTGGCACCGAACATCATCAGCCCCGCCGGCAGCGCGGCGGCGAACAGCCGGCGGCGCGCAGGGTCCGCGCAATCGGGACTCGCGCAATCGCAGAATTCGATGGTCATGGCGGCGCGCTCGAACGTGGGTTCACGCACCTTGTGCCCGCGCCGATACCGCAACCAGTGTCGGTAGTCATGCGAAAAGTGTCCGCTTGCGCGGACGTCCGCCGCTCATGCGCACGGATACTTGCTTCGCTCCTTATCAGGCCGGCTGCAGATTCGCGTACGCCAGCACTAGCCACTTGCTGCCGACGTCGTCGAAATTCACCTGCACGCGCGCGTGGCCGCCGGCGCCTTCGATGTCGGTGACGATGCCGGTGCCGAACTTGGCATGCCGCACGTTCTGGCCGAGCTTGAATCCCGGCGGCGCCGCCAGCTCGGCGTGCCCGAAATTGCGGCGCGACTCGACTTGAGCATGCGAAGACAGATACGTCGGCCGCGACACCTGCACCTTCGGCCGTACTTCATTCAGCAGGGGCGAGGGAATCTCGCGCAGGAAGCGCGACGGCATGCCGTACATGTCCTGACCGTGCAGGCGACGCGTCTCGGCATAGCTGAGCACCAGCTTCTGCCGCGCGCGGGTGATGCCGACGTAGGCAAGGCGACGCTCCTCTTCCAGTCGCCCGCTTTCCTCCACGGAACGCGCATTCGGAAACAGGCCCTCCTCCATGCCGGCCAGGAAGACCAGCGGGAATTCGAGCCCTTTGGCGCTGTGCAGCGTCATCATCTGGACGCCGTCCTCGCCCGCCTGCGCCTGGCCTTCGCCCGCTTCCAGCGCCGCGTAAGCGAGGAAGGCGACCAGTTCGGTCAATGCCGCGGATTCGTCGTCATCGCCGCGGGTGAAACGCGAAGCGACCGACACGAGTTCGTCGAGGTTGTCGACGCGCGAATCGATCGAGGCTTTCGATTCGTTGGTGTAATGCTCGCGCAGGCCGGAGCGCATCAGTACGTGATCGATCTTGTCCTGCAACGGCAGGTCGACGACTTCACCGGCGATGGCATCGATCAGCGTGTGGAAGGCCATGATCGCGTTGCGCGCGCGCGGCGTCAGCGTCCGCTCCGACGGTGACGACTCGCGCGCGACGCGAACCGAGGCTTCCCACAGGGAAACACTGTCGGTGCGCGCGCGCCGGCGCACTTCGTCGAGCGTGCGCTCGCCGATGCCGCGCGTGGGCGTGTTGACCGCACGTTCGAATGCCGCATCGTCGCCGCGATTGGCGACCAGACGCAGATACGCCAGCGTGTCCTTGATTTCCGCGCGCTCGAAGAAGCGCACGCCACCGTAGACGCGGTACGGAATCTGCTCGGCCAGCAACGCTTCTTCGAACGCGCGCGATTGCGCGTTGCTGCGATACAGCACCGCCGCCTCGCCGTAGCTACCGCCGTCGCGCACCCATTGCCGGATGCGTTCGACCACGAAACGCGCCTCGTCGATTTCGTTGTAGGCGGCGTAGAGATCGACAGGATCGCCGTCGCCGCTGTCGGTCCACAGCTGCTTGCCCAGGCGCTCCGGGTTGTGCGCGATCACCGCGTTGGCGGCGTTGAGGATGTTGGCGGTGGAGCGATAGTTCTGTTCGAGGCGAATGGTTTTCGCACCGGGGAAATCGTGCAGGAAGCGCTGCACGTTCTCGACCTTGGCGCCGCGCCAGCCGTAAATGGCCTGATCGTCGTCGCCGACCACGAACACCTGGCCGGTCTCGCCGGCCAGCACGCGCACGAAGGCGTACTGGATGCTGTTGGTATCCTGGAATTCGTCGACCAGGATGTGGGCAAAGCGCTGGCGGTAATGCGCCAGCAGCGCCGGATGATCGCGCAGCAGTTCGTGCGCGCGCAGCAGGATCTCGGCGAAATCGACCAGGCCGGCACGATCGCAGCGCTCCTGGTAGAGCGCATAGCTGCGCAGCATCACGTCCGACCATTCGTCGCGTCCGGACACGCCGGCCTCTGGCTGGATGTTGTGCGGGCGCCGGCCCTCGTCCTTCTGCGCGTTGATCCACCAGGCGATCTGGCGCGGCGGGAAGCGCGATTCGTCGAGTTCCAGCTGCTGCAGCACGCGCTTGACCAGGCGCAGCTGGTCGTCGCTGTCGAGGATCTGGAAGCCTTCGGGCAGCTTCGCATCCTGCCAGTGCAGCCGCAGCAGGCGGTGCGCCAATCCGTGGAACGTGCCGACCCACAAACCGCGACCGCCATGCCGCAGCATCGCGTCGGCGCGCGCGCGCATCTCGCCGGCGGCCTTGTTGGTGAAGGTGACGGCGAAGATGCCGTGCGCCGGCACGCCGAACACCTCGTTGAGCCAGGCGATGCGGTGCGTGAGCACGCGAGTCTTGCCAGAACCCGCGCCGGCGAGGACCAGATAATGTCCGGGGGGGGCACTGACCGCCTCGCGTTGCGCGGGATTCAGCGCAGCGAGCAGATGCGAGACGTCCATGCGCGTATTTTATCGCAAGCAGGCGCGAGACGTGAGACACGGGCGCCTGAACACGCGTCCGATCAGGCGCGCTGCGTCCCGAAACCAGGTGCGTTGCCGATCCGCCGCAGCGTATTGGCGAAGGTATCCGGCGAGGCGAACAGGAAGCCCTGCATCTCGTCGCACCCGCAGTCGAGCAGCCACTGCCGCTGCGCCTCGGTTTCCACGCCCTCGGCGATCGTGCTCAGGCCGATCGCCTTCGCCAGCCGCACGATCGCCTGGCAGATCAGTTCGTCGTCACGATCGCGGCCAAGATCCTTGACGAAGGAACGGTCGATCTTCAACCGGTCCAGCGGCAATTGCTTCAGATACGCGAGGCTGGAATAGCCGGTGCCGAAATCGTCCACCGCGATCAGCACGCCGGCGTCGCGGATCTGCTGCATGCTGCGGATCGCCACCTGCGGATTGGCCATGACCACGCTTTCGGTGAGTTCGAGCTCGAACGCGCCCGGCGGCAGCGACAGCTCGTTCACCACGGCGATGACATCTTCGACCAGATTCTGCAGGAACTGCTCGGCGGAAATGTTGACCGCGATGCGGACGTGTCCCCAGCCGCGTTCGGCCAGCAGCCGATGATGACGCGCCGCCTCGCGCAGGGCCCAGCGTCCGATCGGGGCGATGAGGCCGCTGTCCTCGCAGGCCTCGATGAATTCGGCGGGTTCGAGCAATCCGCGCTGCGGATGCCGCCAGCGCAGCAGCGCCTCCATGCCGACCAGAGCACCGTCGCGGTGGTATTGCGGCTGGAAGACCAGCTCGAACTGTCCGAACTGCAAGGCTTCATGCAGTTGCGACACCAGCTCCAGCCGCTGGCTGGCGCGCTGATCGAATTCGGGCTGATAGGCAGTCACGCAATTGCGGCCGTAACTCTTGGCCTGGTACATGGCCAGGTCGGCATGACGCAGCAGCGTCTGCTGATCGGCGCCATCCTCGGGATAGCGGCAATAGCCGATGCTGGGCGTGATGTGCAGCACCGCGCCCTGCACTTCCACCGGCCGGGTCAGCGCCGCGAGCACGCGCTGCATCATCGCGTCGACGTCGTCGAGCTCGTCCGGCCGGGTCAACAGCAGCACGAATTCGTCACCGCCGAAACGGCTGACGGTGTCGGCCGAATGCACCGTCGACCGCAGGCGCGCGGCGATGATCCGCAGCACTTCGTCGCCGACGGAATGTCCGAGGCTGTCGTTGATGAGCTTGAAGTCGTCGATATCGACGAAGGCGATGGCGATCGGCTTGCGTTCCACGCTCACCGCATGCTCGAGGCGATCGAGCAGCAGCTGCCGGTTCGGCATGTCGGTGAGCGGATCGTGGGTGGCGCGATAGGTCAGCTGCTCTTCCGCATACTGGCGCGCGCTGACGTCGTTGAAGGTACCGACGTAGTGGGTCACCTTGCCTTCCTCGCCGTAGACGGGAGAGACCAGCACCTCGTACCAGAACAGATCGCCGTTCTTGCGATAGCCGCGGAGCAACGCGCGCGCCTCGCGCGCGTCGGCCAGCGCGGAGGAAAGCTCCTGCAACGCCGGCTGGTTGTCACCGCCGAGCATGAAGTCGGCCGGGCGCCCGAGCACTTCGGCCTCGGTGTAGCCGGTCATGCGCTCGAACGCGGGGTTGACGTAGACCAGCGACCGGTTCTCGTCCAGCGCATCGACCACCACCACGCCGTCCTGCGCCGCCTCGATGGCACTGCGCAGCAGCCGCAGCTCGGCTTCGTCGCGGCGCTGGCGGGTCATGTCGATCATGCCGCCGACGGCGCGCACCGCGCGACCCTCGGCATCGCGCTGGATGATGGCGCGGTCCAGAACGATGGCATAGCTGCCATCGCCGCGGCGGAAACGATAGCTTCCGCTCCATTCGTCCACGCTCCGATCGGCCCCGTTCGCGTCGACTGCCGCGCTCAACGACTGCATCGTCGGATCGAGATCGTCCGGATGCAGGAGCGCCTCCCATGCCTCCAGGGTCGGTTCGATCCGTTCGCGCGGCCATCGGAACTGCGAGTAGAAGCTGTCGCTCCACCACAGCGCGCCCGTCCTGATGTCCCAGTCCCAGATCGCATCGCTGGTGGCGCGCGCCACCAGCTGGAAACGCTCCTCGCTGCGTGCGAGATCGGTTTCGGCGCGAATGCGGTCGGTGACGTCGAGCACCAGGGCCAGCCGCGCCGACTGTCCCTGGAAAATCACGTCGCTGGCGTACACCGCCGCGTACAGCAGGCTGCCGTCCTTGCGCAGATGCCGCCAAATCATGCCATGGCGTTTCTCGGGCTCCTCCGATCGCGCGGATTTCGCGACGGCGTCGCGATCCTCTTCCGGCCGGATGTCGAGGATGCTCAGGTTGAGGAATTCCTCGCGCGTGTAGCCGTACTGCTCCAGCGCGATGTCGTTCACCTCGAGGATGCGCAGCGTCTGCTTGTCGAACACCCATGCCGGCAACGGATGGCGTTCGTAGAGGAAGTGGTACTGCTCCTCGGCCTGGCGCGCGCGCTCGCGCATCTCGGCCAGATTCTGCGCCGCCTGCATCATGTGCTGCTGCAGCGCGTGCTCGCGCCCGGCCGCACGCGTGAGCCGCCACAGCTCCAACAGGCACAGCGTGGCGATCAGGGCGAACAGAGCGCCCGAAACGACGGCGAAACCGAGCCAGCCCAGCAGCAGATCCAAATAGGACGTGCCCACCGCCGCCATCAGCGGGAATTCCTCCGACCGGCGGAAACTGATGATGCGCCGCTGCCCGTCGATCGGGCTCGGCTCCACGTACGTGGCCGTGCGCATGTTCCGGTACGCTCCGGAGAAGGCGCGCGCCCTGTTCATGTCGGTGCCGGTGAAGCGCAAGGCGGGATCGTTGGAGCGCGCGATCATGCTGCCGTTGGCATGCACGATGGCGACGGTGCCATGCTGGCCGATGCCGATGCCGTCGACCATCGCCTGCAGGACGCTGACGCGCAGCCACACCCGCAACCGCACCTGGCCCGCGCCGTTCTCCAGATACATCGGCAACACCCAGGTGCCTTCCTTGCCGCGCCGCTCGGGCGGAGCCACGTGCAGCACGTGGCTTGTCGACGCCTGCGGCGCGGCGGGTGCGGACAGTGCGGGGCCGGCCTCGATTGCGTACAGCTCCGGATAGCGGACATGGAGTTCCTCGAGGCCGTCGCTGTCGTCGATCGCGACCTCGGTGCCGTGCTCGATGTCGCGCAGCAGCTGCGCCACCTGGCGCAGGACACTGTTGGCCAGCGTCGCCGCGTGCGCCTTGCCGGTGTCGTAGCGGACGCGGTAGTCGTTCCAGAGCGCGAGCGCCAGGATCGCCGCCATGCCCAGGATCATGGCCGGCGCCAGACCATAGACCATGGTGCGGTAGTTCCAGCGTTTCTGCCCGGTCGCGGCAGTGCTCATGACAGGCTCCGCGCGTGCGCCTCTAGGCGGGCAATGTTTCGCAGGCGCAGGGCGACGTCAAGCGCGGCGCGGCGGCCAGCCCCCGGTCCATGAATGAATGTGCGCGCCCCGGTGCCATCACGAGCCACGCGGGACGCCTTCGCGGCGCTCAATGCGCCGCGGCGTGCTCGCGCTTGGATGAGGTCTGCGACATCAATTTGTCGGTCCAGGCGATGCCGATCGCCGAAAGGATGAAGACGCAATGGATGATGGTCTGCCACATCACGCCGATGCCGGTGGCGGTGGTGCACTTCAGCTGCGAAGCGGCTTCACCGGCGGCCTGGGTGAGGCTGGCGAATTCCAGCGAACTGCACACCGGCAGTCCGAGCGAACCGGCCTCGATGAAGGTCTTGAGCAGATGGATCGAGGAGATGCCGATGATCGCCATCGCCAGCTTCACCTTCAGCACGCTCGCATTGACGTGGCTCAGCCATTCCGGCTGGTCCGGATGGCCTTCCAGGCGCAGGCGCGAGACGAAGGTCTCATAGCCGCCGACGATCACCATCACCAGCAGGTTGGAGATCATCACCACGTCGATCAGGCCGAGCACGATCAGCATGATCGCCTGTTCGGTCAGCTTCGGCGCGTCGTGGATCAGATGCCAGAGTTCCTTCACGAACAGGAACACGTACACGCCCTGGGCCACGATCAGGCCGAGGTAGAGCGGCAGCTGCAGCCAGCGCGAGCTGAAGATCAGCGCCGGCAGGGGATTGAGGCGGGTCGAGCGGACGTCGGTCATGCGATTGGGCGTTTGCAGCGGAAAACAGGGCGCAGGTTAGCGGCCGGCGATGACGCTGCCAAGCGCGGCGGCGTGGGCTTTTTGCTGCGATCGCACGACCGGAGCACCTCATGGCGCGGTTTCGTGCGTTCGGTTCACCCCTTCGTTACCGCTCGATCGGCCAATCGGCCTGTCGGGGGCGCAACGCTGCATTGCTCGCACGGCCACCCTGCCTACGCTACAGTCTGGCGACGCAACCGAACCGTCCGTGGCGATGAAGACCCGCCGCGGATTCCCCTGTTCCGGCCTTCCGCGGCCGGCGCCCACAGCGCGACCGAAGCCGCTTTCGGCGCCGCGCATCCCCGACCTCCAATTGCCATGATCGAACTGCACTACTGGACCACGCCCAACGGCCACAAGATCTCGCTCTTCCTCGAGGAGTTGGTCGATGCGGGCCAACCGCTCGACTACACCATCCATCCGGTCAATATCGGCAAGGGCGACCAGTTCGCACCGGCGTTCTTGGCCATTTCGCCCAACAACAAGATTCCGGCCATCGTCGACACGGCCCCGGCCGGCGGCGGTGAACCGATCAGTGTGTTCGAATCCGGCGCGATCCTCCTCTATCTCGCCGAGAAGACCGGCAAATTCCTGCCGACCGATGCGCGCGCGCGCATCGAAACGCTGGAATGGCTGTTCTGGCAGGTGGGCGGGCTCGGCCCGATGACCGGCCAGTACGGACACTTCAACGTCTACGCGCCGGAGAAGATTCCCTACGCGATCGACCGCTACACCAAGGAAGCAGAACGTCTGCTCGGCGTGCTCGACAAGCGCCTGGCCGGCCGCGACTTCATCGCCGGCGGCGAGTACACCATCGCCGACATGGCGACCTATCCGTGGATCAGTCCCTACGCCGCCGCGCCGCTGGACCTCGCACCGTTCGCCAACGTGCGGCGCTGGCAGGCCGCCATCGCCGCACGGCCGGCGACCAAGCGCGCGTATGCACTCACCAAGCAGGTGAATCCTGCCGCCGGGAAGCCGGTGACGGATGAGGAGCGGAAGCACCTTTTTGGTCACGGGACCAAGAAGGACTAAAGGATTCGTCATTCCCGCGAAGGCGGGAATGACGAGTAAATACGAGGACGCTTTTCTCCGCGCGCCTTTCGTCAGGGCTTCTCCACCTTGAGCTCAACACCCTTCGGCGGCTCCACACCCATCAGATTGCGCAGAAAATAATCCCAACGCCGCCGCGTCATATACGCGGCCGCGTCCTTGAAGCCGTGGCGCTCGTTGGGAAGCAGGAGCAGATCGAAGTCCTTGTTGGCCTTGATCAGCGCATCCACCACCAGCAGCGTGTTGTACGGCGGCACGTTGTCGTCGAGCGTGCCATGCGCTAGCAGCAGATGGCCTTTCAGATTTCTGGCGTGGTTCTGGTTGGCCTGATCATCGTAACTGCTGCCGCCGTCCTTGTTCTTCCTGGGCAGGCCCTGCCACTTCTCCGCCCAGTCGTCCTCATAATTGCGGTTGTCGTGATTGCCGCTCTCGCTGATACCGACCTTGAACACGTCCGGATAGCGGAACATCGCCGCGGCCGTGGCGGCGCCGCCGCCGGAATGGCCCCAGATGCCGATGCGATCCATGTCGATCCAGGCATGACGCTTGCCGAGTTCGCGCAGCCCCACCACCTGATCCGGCAGTGTGTAATCGCCCATGTCGCCGGCATAGGCTTCGTAGAAAGCCTGCGAACGCCACGGATTACTGCCCATGCCGTCGATGGCGACGACGACGAAACCCAGCTGCGCCAGCGACTGGCTGTCGCTGCGCGCGGCCAGGAAACCCCAGTTCTGCACTGATCCCTGCTGCGGGCCTGGATAGATGTAATCGATGATCGGATAGCGCTTGGCAGGATCGAGATTCGCTGGCTTGAACATCAGGCCGTACAGATCGGTCTTGCCGTCGCGCGCCTTCACCGTGAACGGTTCCGGCGGAACCCAGCCGGCGGCCTTCAGGCGCGTGATGTCCGCGCGCGCGATTTCCTTCACCGCATCGCCATTGTCAGCCCTGCGCAGCAGGGTCGCGGGCGGCGTGGCGACGGTCGAATAGCTGTCGACGAAATAACTGCCGTCCTTCGACAACGTGATGGCGTGGTCCGCATCCTCGGGCGTGAGCAGTGTCTGCTCGCCGCCGTCGAGCGAGACCTTGTAGAGATGGCGGTAGTAGGGATTGCGGCCCGCTTCCTTGCCGACGCCGACGAACCAGACCGTGCGCGCATCCTGATCCACGCGCAGCACTTCGGCGACGTTGCCCTCGCCTTTCGTCACCGCGTGCTTGAGCTTGCCGCTGTCCAGATCGTAGAGATAGAGCTGTCCCCAGTTGCTGCGCCGGCTGTACCAGAGGATTTCGCGGCTGCGCGGCAGATAGCGCCAGCTGACGCCGGTGATGCCGCTGTCGAACCAGGTCTTCGCCGTTTCGTCGAAGACGGTGCGCACTTCACCGCTCGTCGCGTCGGCGATGCGCAGCCAGACCTGCTTGTGATCGCGCGAACTGGAGGCGAAGGCGAGCGTCTTGCCATCCTCGGCCCATTGCACGTCTTCCCAGCCGCCGTCGCAGCTGATGTCGTCGCACAGCGTGGAACGATGCTGGTCCGGCGGCATTTTCAGATGCAGCATCTGTCGCGTGGGCACATCGATGATCACACGCTCGATCATGGTGACGTCGCGATCGCCCACCAGCGGATATTTCCACTTCTCCACCTTCGGCGTGCCGATGGTGGTGGCGACCAGCACCATGTCGCCGGTCTTGCGCTGATCCTGGCGGAAGGTGGCGATCTTGCTCGAATCCGGCGACCACACCAGGATCGCCTTGTCGGTGTGCTTCCAGCCGGCGTTGTCGGTGGCGTAGCCGTAATCCTCGATGCCGTCACGGGTAAGCTGCGTCTCCTCGCCGGTGGCGCGATCGCGCACCCACAGATTCCAGTCGCGGATGAAGGCTTCGCGCGTCTTGTCCGGCGACGGTGTGCCGGGTTCGTTGCCGGCTGTCTTGCCGTCGGTGCTTTCCTTCTTGTCGGCTTCCTTCTTGCCGGCTTGCACGGGCGTACAACTGCCCTTGCCGGACAGATCGCAGCGATAATGCCGATCCTTGAAGGTGATTTCATAACGATCGCCGCTTTCGATGGCGAGATCCTCGATCCGCAACGCATTCGCGCGCAGCGTCTTGCCGCTGGCCTTGCCGAGCGCCTTGGCGAGCTTGTCGTGATCGAACGCCGGCGCGATCTCACCGGAAGCGGCATCCACGCGCAGATAACGATCGCCGTTGGCGTCGTGATCGCGATACCAGAACCGGCCGTCGTCCAGCCAGTACACCTTGCCGACGGCATGATCGACCAGCGATTCCGCGTTCGGCTTCATCAAGCGCGCCGCGCGCGCGTAGTCGTCGGCGCCGACACTGGCGTTTCGTGCGGCGTTCTGCGCGATCGCCGGCGCCGAAAACCCGGCGGCCAGCAGTGCCAGCAGACCGAGCGAATGCCGCGTGCCGAAAATGGGGACCATGCCTGACTCCGCTGGAAGGCCGCGCCGGCGCGGCGATGGGCGGGCATGCTAACGCGTCGCGGCACGCATCGCCCACACATGACTTGTGAACCATTGTTCCGCGCCAGCGCAGGGCGTAGGGTCGGCGGATATTTTCCACAGGTCATGCCATGAAGCCGCTCGTTCTCGCTCTCGCGCTTGCGTTGTCCGCCTCGATCCCGCTTTCCGCCACGTCCGCGCCACCCGCCGCCACGGCCACGACGCCCGCCTGGGTCACCACGAGCAACGACAACGCGATGATCCTGATCAAGGCGCAGGCGCAGTTCTCGCCGGAAGAGTTCTCGTTCTTCGGCATTCCCGGCTACGACGACAAGGTGTCCGACTTCGGCCCGCGCCGCAGCGAGCGCTTCGTGGCGGCGATGGCCGAGGCGAAGCAGGCGCTGTCGACGAAGCTGCAGCTCGAACGCGATCCGAATGTGCGCCAGGATCTGGAGATCATGATCCACGCCGCCGACGAGGCGGCCGAAGGCAGCGCGCTGTACGACAAACTCACCCTGCCGTGGAGCGACGTGCCGCAGACGGTGTTCTCCGGCATGCAGGGCCTGCTGTCGGATCAGACCCAGCCGGAGCGTCGCACCAAGGCGCTCGATCGCCTGAAGGCCTACGTCGGGCTGGCACCGGGCTCGCAATCGGTCATCGAACAGGCGAAGGCGCGCTACGAAGAACGCGCGAGCGACAAATCCTTGCTGCGGCCGACCAAACTCGAAGTCGAGCAGTCGCTCGGCAATGTCGACACCTTCGCCGACGGCATCCGCAAGCTGTTCGCCAAATACCAGATCGCCGGTGCCGAGGCCGCGCTCGATGCGATGGACAAGCAACTGCACGATTACGCCGCGTGGACGCGCAGCGTCGTGCTGCCTGAAGCACGTTCCACGACGCAGCTGCCGCCGGAGCTTTACGCCTATCAGCTCAAGCAGGTGGGCATCGACATCGATCCGCAACTGCTGATGCGCCGTGCCCAGGTCGAGTTCATGGAAACGCGCGCGGCGATGCGCCAGCTGGCGCCGCAGGTGGCGAAGGCCAAGGGTTTGACCGGTAGCATTCCTACTGGCGACTACATCGCCGTGATCCGTGCACTGAAGAAGAAGAGCATCCCCAACGACCAGCTCGAGGGCCGCTACCGCAAGGTGATCGACGCCATCGATCCGATCATCCGCCGCGAGCGCATCGTCGACGTGCCGCAACGACCGATGGTGATGCGCCTGGGCAGCCCCGCCGAATCCGCGGCGCAGCCGGCACCGCACTTCCTGCCGGCGCCGCTGGTGGGCAACACCGGACAGCAGGGCCAGTTCGTGCTGCCGGTGGCGGTGCCGAATCCGGACGGCACTTCGCTGCAATACGACGATTTCAATTACGACGCCGCGGCGTGGACGCTGTCCGCGCACGAAGGCCGTCCGGGCCACGAATTGCAGTTCACCGCGATGGTGGAGCGCGGCGTGTCGCTGGCGCGCAGCATGTTCGCCTTCAACTCGGTGAACGTGGAAGGCTGGGCGCTGTATGCCGAGGCCGAAATGGTGCCGTACGAGCCAGTGGAAGGACAGATGATCGCGTTGCAGCTGCGCCTGCTGCGCGCGGCGCGCGCGATCCTCGATCCGATGCTCAACCTCGGCCTGATCGACCGCGAGCGCGCCGGACAAATTCTCGAAAACGACGTCGGCGTGTCCAAGGCGATGGCCAAGCAGGAACTGGATCGCTACATGTTCAACGCGCCGGGCCAGGCCGGCAGTTACTTCTACGGCTACAGCCGCATCCTCGAACTGCGCATGCAGACCGAGCTTGCACTCGGCGCGAAATTCGATCGTTTGGCCTTCAACAACTTCCTGATCGATCAGGGCATGCTGCCGCCGGATCTGCTCGGCAAGGCGGTGCGCGAGCAGTTCGTGCCCGCGCAGAAATAACTGTCTCTTCCGCTGGCGTCCGTCATCCCGTGCGGGATGACGGACTGGAACGATTACGCCTCTCGCGTTCTCAAGCCGCTCAGAATGGCAGCTTGAGCGAGGAATCGACGCGCAGCAGCTGCGTGCGGAAATCCTTCTGGAGGCGCGCCAGCACCTGCTTGGAATCGGCGTCGAAACGCAGCACCAGCACCGGCGTGGTGTTGGACGCGCGCACCAGGCCCCAGCCGTCCGGCCAGTCGACACGCAAGCCGTCGATGGTGGACGCGCGCGCGCCCTCGAACTGGGCTTGCGCCTGGAAACGTTCGACGAAGGCGTGCGGATCGCCGCCGGGCGCCTCGACCTTGATCTCCGCCGTCGATACGCCATTGGGCAGCGCTTCCAGCACGATGCTCGGCGATTCCGCGCGCGAGGACAGGATTTCCAGCAGGCGCGCGGCGGCATAGATGCCGTCGTCGAAGCCGTACCAGCGCTCGCCGAAGAAGAAGTGGCCGCTCATCTCGCCGGCCAGTTCCGCGCCGGTCTCGCGCATCTTGGCCTTGATCAGCGAGTGGCCGGTCTTCCACATCAGCGGGCTGCCGCCGTGACGCTGGATGTAGCCGGGCAGACGGCCGGTGCACTTCACGTCGAAGAGGATCACCGCGCCGGGATTGCGATCCAGCACGTCGGCGGCGAACAGCATCAGCAGGCGGTCGGGGAAGATGTTCTGGCCGTTGCGCGTGACCACGCCGAGGCGATCGCCGTCACCGTCGAAGGCGATGCCCAGATCAGCGTTCAGGCGCGACACGCTGTCGATCAGATCCTCGAGGTTGTGCGGCTCGCTCGGGTCGGGGTGATGGTTGGGGAAGCTGCCGTCGATCTCGCAGTAGAGCGGGATCACCTCGGCGCCGATCGCTTCCAGCACGCGCGGGCCGATCTCGCCGGCCACGCCGTTGCCGGCGTCCACCACCACCTTCAGCGGCCGCGACAGATGCACGTCGCCGGCGATGCGCTGCACGTAGTCGTCGTTGATGTCGCGCTTGTTCACGGTGCCGGGCGTCGCCGCGGCGTGCAGACGGTGTTCGCTGATTCGGGTGTAGAGATCGACGATGGCGTCGCCCGACAGGGTTTCGCCGCCGACCACGATCTTGAAGCCGTTGTAGTCCGGCGGGTTGTGGCTGCCGGTGACGGAGATGCAGCAGCCGGTGCGTAGGTGGTAGGCGCCGAAGTAGGTCACCGGCGTCGGCGCCATGCCGATGTCGATGACGTTGCGGCCAGTGCTGCGCAGGCCTTCGACCAGGCCGGCGACCAGTTCAGGACCGGAAATACGGCCGTCGCGGCCGATCACGATGTCGTCGAGTTCCTTCTCGGCCATCAGCGTGCCGACGGCCTGTCCGATCAGCTTGGCCACGCCGACATCTAGAGATTCACCGACGACACCGCGGATGTCGTAGGCGCGGAAGATGCCGCGATCGATGAGAACGGGCGCGGGTTTGGGGGCGTCCTGGACGTCGATGATCTTCTCTCCTGTTGCTGTTGGGGGAAGCGGCGCCGACGCGGCAGGCGCCGTTGCGATCGCCTGCGCCAGCGTGGGCGCGGTCGCAGCGGCGGCAGCCGATTGCCGGCCGAGGCGCTTGGGCATGCGCCAGGCCACGTAGGCCAACAGCAACAATACGGTGGCGGCGATGAACGAAGCCGCGACACCGAGTCCGAACGGGCTGATCACAGCGGCGCTCGGCACGGCCGCCGCCAGCCGCAACGGCGTCCCCGGAATCGGCGCGCCCCGGCGCTCAGCGCCGCTCGCCAGGCTGGCATCGCCACGCTCCAGCAGGGTGTGGCCGCCCTGACGCAGCGCCAGATAGCCGTCGTCGGGGACCACGGCGTTCTGCAGCGCCAGCGTCACCCGCGTCAGCGGCAGGCGCACGAAGGCGACGCCGGCCAGCCGATCGCCCAGGCGCGCGGGCGCGGCCAGCGTCAATTGCTGCTTACCGTCGATGCGCGCGATCGCCACGATCGCCTTGTCTTCCGTCAGCGCGGCCTCGAGCGCCGCCGCGCGGCCGAAGCCGGATTTGGGCAGGGCCGCGTACACGCCCTCCAGATCGGCCGGCACGATGATCGCTTCCTGCACCTGCGGCCAATCCCGTCCCAGCGCCTGGCCGGCGGCGGCGAGATCGCCCACCTGCAGGGCGGTCTGCACCTCGGCGGCGGTCAGCTTCTGCGTCAGGCGATCGCGCTCGGTGTTGAGCAGGCGCTGGGTGTCGGTGGCGACGGCATCGCGGCTCAGCTCCAGATCGGCGCGGCGCGACTCGTCCTGCATCTGCTGCCAGCCGCTCCACGCCAGCCACAGCCCCAGCAGCGCCAGCAACACCGCCACCACCGACAGGTAGGGCCGGATTTGCGGCAGCACGCGGCGTAGCCCGCTTGGCTCTTGTTCTTCCGTCATGGTGTCCCCCTTGAGCATCGGCACTGCTGTCCATGACGCAGCGCTTGCCGATCCAAATCGTGTCGTCCGGCGTTCCGCGTCCGGACATTCGCACGACGGCCGTCGCCGATGAGCGACGGCCGAACGCGATCGATCCCGTCAGCGCACCCCGGTATGGCCGAAGCCCCCTGCTCCACGCGCGCTGTCGGCGAAAGTATCCACCACCTGCAACGCGGCGCGCACGATCGGTAACAGGACCAACTGCGCAATTCGATCACCCGGTTCGATCGTGAACGCCTCGCGGGCGCGATTCCAGACGCTGATCATCAACGGCCCCTGGTAATCGGCGTCGATCAGACCCGTGCCGTTGCCGAGCACGATGCCGTGCTTGTGTCCGAGTCCCGAGCGCGGCAGCACCACCGCGCACAGGTCGGGATCGGCGATGTGGATCGCAAGTCCGGACGGCACCAGCGCCGCGTCACCCGGCTGCAGGACCAGCGCCTGTTCGAGCGCCGCGCGCAGATCGAGGCCGGCGCTGGCTTCGGTGGCATAGGCCGGCAGCGGCCAGGCATCGCCGAAACGGGAATCGAGAACTCGGACTTGAAGGGTATGCATCGCGAAGGAAAGGATCGAAGGGAAAGGATTGTCTTCGGGAAGCGTCATTCCGCGCGTGACGGAACAGCGGGCACGACGGGAGATCGGCGCCTCGCGGTCGCATCAAGCAGCCGGCAGCCGCTCCAGGATCAGATCGAGCAGTTGGTCCGCCAGCGCCGTCTTCGGCGCCGGACCGAGCGCGCGCTCGCCGCCCGGCCAGTACACGGTGAGCGCGTTGTCGTCGCTCTCGAAGCCGCTGCCGGCCACGCCGACGCGATTGGCCGCGATCAGGTCGAGCCGCTTGCGCGTCAGCTTGTCGCGGGCGTAGTGCGCCACATCGTCGGTCTCGGCGGCGAAGCCGACCACCAGGCGCGGCCGCCGCGCGTGGCTGGCGACATCGGCGAGGATGTCCGGCGTGCGCACCAGTTCCAGCGTCAGGCCTTCCTGCGTGATGATATGCGAGTCCCTCGCAAGAGCCCGCACATCCCTGTGCGGACTTTCCACCGTTTTCTTGATCTTGCTGCCGGCCACCTGCCGCGGCGTGAAATCGGCCACGGCCGCCGCGCCGATGTAGATATCCGCCGGCAACTGCGCGAGCACCGCATCGTGCATCTGCGCCGCCGATCGCACGTCGATGCGCGTCACGCCTTCCGGCGTCGCCAGCGCCACGGGGCCGGCCACCAGGAATACCTCGGCGCCATGCCGCACCGCGGCCTCGGCCACGGCGAAGCCCATCTTGCCGCTGCTGCGGTTGCCGATGAAGCGGACCGGATCGATGTCCTCGAACGTCGGGCCGGCGCTCACCACGATGCGCAGCCCGGCGGCGGATGCCACCGCGTGCGTCGTCATACCCACGCCGCCAATGCCGCGACGATCGCCTCCGGCTCGGCCAGCCGGCCGGGGCCGGATTCGCCTTCGGCGAGCGGGCCGTCGTCGGGGCCGATCACCTTCACGCCGCGTTCGCGCAGCAGCGCCATGTTCGCCTGGGTGGCCGGATGCAGCCACATGCGGTGGTTCATGGCCGGCGCCACGGTCAGTGGCGCGGTCGTCGCCAGACACAGCGTGGTCAGCAGATCGTCGGCGAAGCCGTGCGCCAGCTTGGCCAGCGTGTCGGCGGTGGCCGGTGCGATCAGCACGTGATCGGCCCAGCGCGCCAGCTCCAGATGCCCCATCGCCGCCTCGGCCTCGGCATCCCACAGCGAGGTGCGCACCGGCTGGCCGGAGAGCGCCTGGAAGGTGACCGCGCCGACGAAATGCTGCGCGCCCTCGGTCATCGCCACGCGCACCTCGGCGCCGGCATCGCGCAATCGACGCACCAGCTCCGCGGCCTTGTACGCGGCGATACCGCCGCTGACGCCAAGCAGGATGCGGCGCCCCCCGAGATTGGCATTGACGGCAGTCACGGGATCGGAATTTCCCTACAACGAATCGGGGTCACAGCTTACCCGATGCCGGGTCGACGGCCGACGGCGCCGGCCCCGGCGATGCGGTCCAATGTTTGCAACCGGCGGCGGCCGGTGCGGAGAACACCCCATTCCCCTGGTCATGTCTCCAAATCCGGTCGCCGTCGGTCATCCACACGCCCTGGACGGCATTGGATGGACTGCTTTGCCGTCCCTGGCGCAACTTTTTCCGGTTCTCCGGATCTCCGCCCGGCCATCCCTGGCGGAACGTTCGGAGCCGAAGCAGACGTCTTGAAAGCGTCCGCTAGCACACGGCCCACACTCATGCTCATCCGCGACTGGCCCGCCCACGAACGTCCCCGCGAGAAACTGATCGAGCGCGGTGTCGCCACGCTTTCGGACGCCGAACTGCTGGCGATCTTCCTCGGCTCCGGCCTGCGCGGCTACGACGCCGTCGCCACGGCCCGCCGTCTGCTCGCCGAGCACGGCCCGCTGCGCGGCCTGCTCGAACGCAGCCCGGCCGAACTCGCCAAGCTGCCGGGGCTCGGCCCCGCGCGCGCCTGCAAGCTCGCCGCCGTGCTGGAGATGTGCAACCGCCACCTCGCCGCCAATCTCGAACGCGGCGCGTCGCTGACCGACCCGCTCGCCGCCGGCCGCTACTTCGCTCAGCGCCTGCGCGGCCGCGCGCGCGAGACCTTCGCCGCCCTGTTCCTCGACACCAAGCATCGCGCCCTCGCGTTCGAGGAGCTGTTCCACGGCACCGTCGACGGCGCCGAAGTGCATCCGCGCGAAGTGACCCGGCGCGCGCTCGCCCACAACGCGGCGGCCGTGATCGTCGGCCACAACCATCCCAGCGGCAGCGCCGAACCCAGTGCCGCCGATCGCGCCGTCACTTCACGATTGAAGCAGGCGTTGGCATTGGTGGATGTGCGGTTGCTCGATCACTTCGTCGTCGGTGACGGAATGCCGACGTCCATGGCGGCACGCGGCTGGGTGTAGCTTGTCCTAGTTGCTCAGCGCGGCCACTAGAAAAGCCACTAGCACGGCAGAAGCCGCGATCCAGAACCAAACTGGAAGCGCGGCTCTTCCGGATACCTCCGCCGTCTGTGCCTTGGCCGGTCCAGACAGCTCACGCATGATTTCGACCGCGCGCGCCCAGTCTTCCTCATGCAGCACGTAGATCCTGGCGGCGCTTCCCGTCATGGGCCCGGCGATGCTGGATAGCGCGGTGTCGGCGTCCGTGCAGTACGTCTCGATTCCTTCGCCATCCAGGGCAATCCGGAGAGAATGAACGAAGGCAAGACTGTTCGATGAACTCAGAAGCTTCATGCAATCCCCGACACAAACCAAGCCATTGGTTTGTCTAAGCGAAAAGTCTAGGCCATATCCCGACTTTTGCAGCCTCCCCAGCTATGCTTGAATCAGGCCCAAGCCGCGAAGCCGCGTCTCCAATTCCTCGATCGAGCCCCACGGAAGGATCGGCGAATTCTGCCTCTCGTCCGGAGGATTCGCCGGCAACTCGTCGGACCAGCCGCCATAACCGACCAGCGGCAGCAACGGCCGCTTGTGCAGCCAGGCCAGGCACACTTCTGAAATCGTGCCGGCACGCCCTCCAATCACGATGCACGCGTCGCCGGAAAGCGCCATCAGCAGATTGCGCGCATCGCCCATGCCGCAGGGAATGACGACGGTGGCCGGCCAATCCGCGGGCGGCATCTCATCCGGCGGGATGATGCTCACCACCAGACCGCCTTCGCGGATCGCGCTTTCGGCCGCGACCCGGGTCGCGGGGCTTCCGCAGCCGCTCACGACTGTGATGCCGAGCTTGGCCAGGAGTGTTCCGGCGGCGCTGGCCAACGCGTAGGCGGGAGAGCCTGGTTCCGCGCTGCCGAGAATGCAGACTTGAGAGCGGCGAATCGAATGCGTCATGTGTAATCGTTCTCGCGAAACTTGGCGTTCGAGCAGTATTCGGAAGCGGACGAGTCACTGAAATGCATCCGTTCGACGGGAGCATCAGGTGTTGCTGGTGTCGCCTCGCAGCTTGCGTATTTCAGCGACGACCTGCCCAGCCACCGACAGCGGCGCGCCCCAATAATCGAAGATGCCGCCACGCTGCGAATTCTGTCCGCAGACCACCAGCACACCCGTGCCGACCGTCGCTTTGAGATGCGAGGCCAGCCAGCCGACGAACCCCGAGTTGTCGAGCCCCGTCGCGAAGTGGAAGCTGAACACGACGAACTGTTCGTGCTCAGGATTGGAGCTTGGGACAAGAGCACTCCAAACGCCTTCATCCCTCACGAACGCCAATGCCTCTTCGAGCAACGCTTGAGGGAAATGGCACGCATCCGTTTCCACGAACGCATACGGCTGGTCGTGGACAACAAACTCCGCACTCGCGATGACCTGGCCGAGGCGGGCGTTCGTTTGCGAGGGAGTTTCGTGGCTGATGTACATTGCTAAAGAGATTGCCAGCTGCCACCAATCCGCCGCCAGTGCTATCTGTATGGCAGCGCCAGACATCGCCCAGAAAGCAAAAAACCCCCGGACACTCGGTTAGAATTCGCACTTCCCGCAGTTTCCGCACCCGGCCGTGAAATCCCGACTCCGCGCCCTGATCGCCCAGGGCATCGATGCCCTTCGCGCCAATGGCGCCCTCCCCGCCGACCTGGCGATGCCCGATTTCGTGGTCGAGCGTCCGAAGGATCGTAGCCACGGCGATTTCTCCACCAACGCCGCCATGCTGCTAGCCAAGCCGGCTCGCAGCAATCCGCGTGCCTTGGCGCAGCTGCTGGTCGAAGCGCTGCCAAAGGACGAAGACATCGCCGGCGTCGACATCGCCGGCCCGGGTTTCCTGAATTTCCGCCTCGCACCCAGCGCCTGGCAGCGCCAGCTGCGCGAGGTGCACGCACAAGGCGCCGCGTTCGGCCGCAACGACAGCGGAAGCGGCCGCACCGCCGGTGTCGAATACGTCTCGGCGAACCCGACCGGCCCACTGCACGTCGGTCACGGCCGCGCCGCGGTGATCGGCGACTGCATCGCGCTCGCGCTCGAGGCCAACGGCTGGAACGTCAGGCGCGAGTTCTACTACAACGACGCCGGCGTGCAGATCGAGAACCTCGCCAAGTCGGTGCAGGCGCGCGCGCGCGGCCTCAAGCCCGACGATGCCGGCTGGCCCGAGGACGGCTATCGCGGCGATTACATCCAGGATGTCGCCAACGCCTATCTCGCCGGCGCCGCCGTCGAGGTGGAAGGCCACACCATCGTCGGCGCGCGCGACGTCGAGGACTTCGATGCCATCCGCCGCTTCGCCGTCGCCTACCTGCGGCGCGAGCAGAATGGCGATCTCGCCGCCTTCGGCGTCGCCTTCGACGTGTACTTCCTCGAATCCTCGCTCTACGCCGACGGCAAGGTCGAGGAAACCGTGCGCGAGCTGATCGCCCACGGCCATACCTACGAGGAAGGCGGCGCGCTGTGGTTGCGCAGCACCGACTTCGGTGACGACAAGGACCGCGTGATGCGCAAGTCCGACGGCACCTACACCTACTTCGTGCCGGACGTGGCCTATCACCGCAGCAAGTGGCAGCGCGGCTACGAGCGCGCGATCACCGAACTTGGCGCCGATCACCACGGTTCGCTGATGCGGGTGAAGGCCGGACTGCAGGCGCTCGATACCGGCATTCCCGCCGGGTATCCGGAATACGTGCTGCACCAGATGGTCACGGTGATGCGCGGCGGCGAGGAAGTGAAGCTGAGCAAGCGCGCCGGCAGTTACCTCACGCTGCGCGATCTGATCGACGAAGCCGGACGCGATGCCACGCGCTGGTTCCTGATCGCGCGCAAGCCCGACTCGCAGCTGGTGTTCGACATCGATCTGGCCCGCTCGCAGTCGCTCGACAATCCGGTCTACTACGTCCAGCTCTCGCACGCTCGCATCCGCGGCCTGCTGCGTCAGCTGAACGAACGCAAGCTCGACTTCGATCTCGAAAACGGGCTGGCGCAGCCGCTCGATCTCGACAGCGCAGCCACGCGCGACCTGCTGATCGACCTCTCGCGCTGGCCGGAAGTCGTCGCGGCGGCGGGCGAGCAACTGGAACCGCACCTGATTACGACCTACCTGCACGAGCTGGCGCAGGCGTTCCAGACGTATTACAACGACCACCAGTTCCTGGTCGACGACACCGGTGTGCGCAACGGCCGGCTAGCCTTGGCTCTGGCCGTGCGCCAGGTGCTGGCGAACGGCCTGGGATTGATCGGTGTGAACGCACCGGACAGCATGTAACCAACCGAGATTGAGTTCTGATGGCGGCAAGACGAGGCAAATCCCAAGCACGACGCAACACCGGCAACAGCGGCGGCCTGCCCGGCTGGGCCTGGCTGGTGCTCGGCATCGTGCTGACGCTGATCGTGATCCTGATGGCGCCGAAGTGGCTCAAGTCCGACGGCGGCGACGGCTTCATCCGTCCCAAGCCCAATCCCGACGCACAGCCGGCCGCCGTGTCCGCCAGCGAGGACAGCGTGGTGCAGGAATCGGATGCCACGAACACCGGCGCCGCCGCGCATGCCGCCACCGACGCCAAGCCGGCACAGGGCGAGAAGGACGACAAGCAGCAGTACGATTTCTACACGCTGCTGCCCGGCCAGGAAGTGGCGATGTCCGACGCCGAGCTCGCCGCCAGCGAGCGCGCGGAGGAAGATCGTCAGCGCAAGCTCACGCAACAACAACAGCAAAAACAACAGCAGCAGCAGCCACAGACCGCCGCCGCCAACACCCTGCCCGCGCCGATCCCCGAGCAGACACCGGCACCGACAACCACGGCGCCCGCAACTGCATCCGCGAGTACTACATCCGCGAACACCACACCCGCCGCGACACCCGCACCACAGGTCGCCGCGGCGGACACCCAGGCGCGCTACATCCTGCAAGCCGGCGCCTTCGGCGCGTCCGGCGACGCCGAAACCTTGAAGGCCCGCATCGCCATGCTCGGCCTCAATGCCCGCGTCGAATCGGCCAGCATCGGCGGCAAGACCGTCTACCGCGTGCGCATGGGGCCGTACGGCACCGCCACCGAACTGGCCGAGGCCAAGCGCAAGCTCGGCAATGGCGGCCTGCCCGCGATGGCGGTCAAGGCGAAGTAAACCCTCCGCCGACGGCGGGTCGTTTCGCAGTTCGCGACGCATCGCAAAAAGCTTCAGGTTCACCGTCTCACGGGGTCGCGATCCCTGAGAACCCCTTCCGGCATCCTGTCGGCCACTGGGAGGGAACGACGATGGTCATCGAAGCCGCACTCATCAAACCCGTGGTCGATGTACTGCTTGGCCTGTTCAAGCAAGGCGACAACCTGCGCCTGAAGCACAACGCCGAGGAAGCACTGCGCGAGGTCATCCGCGAATTGCTGCAAGCCAATCCGGACGAGAACAAAGCCGAGGCGCGCATCGCCGTCGCCAAGGCCGCCGGCATCCTGTCCGAGGACGTGGTGCTGGCCGAGGACATGCTCAAGAAACACCGCGCCGCCAAGAGCCGCACCAATGGCAAGGCCGCCACCGGACGCAAGCGCAAACCAGCCGCGACGACCAAGAGCAGCGACACGCCGGCGGCGAAAGCCCCGGCCAAATCCGCGACGAAGAAGACAAAACCGGCTGCCTGACGCGCGTAAGCTGCGGGCCTTCCCGCCGCGAGGGAACGGAAGATGCCTCTGCCGCTGCTCGTCCTGTGCGTGATCTGGCTGTGCAGCGAATGGTGGATCGGTCGCAAGCGCGCGGCCGATCGCAGCCGTGACGCCGGCACGCTGCGCGTGCTGGCGATCGTCGTTTCCAGCAGCTTGTTTTTCGGCATCTGGCTGGCGCGTTGGCCGGCCGGGCATTTTCCCGAACCCGCGATCCCGTCATTGCTTTGGATCGGCTGCGCGCTGATGGTCATCGGCATCGCGGTGCGCGTGTGGGCGGTGCGCACACTGGCCGAGTTCTTCACCATCGACGTGGCGATCCGTCCGGACCAACCCCTGATCCGCAACGGCCCCTATCGATGGCTACGCCATCCTTCCTACACCGGGTTCCTGCTGCCGCTCCTTGGCCTGGGTCTCGGCCTCGGCAGCTGGGGGTCGCTGCTGATCCTCGTCGTGCCGATGACGATCGCGCTCATCCGGCGCATCCGTATCGAGGAGCGCGTGCTGGCCGATGCGTTTCCCGAGGCGTATCCCGCGTATGCGCGCGCGACCAAGCGGTTGATCCCATTCCTGTGGTGAGCGCGTCGGCCTGTGCGATGCCCGTTATAGACGACACCCACGGCCCGACAGGTATGCTTCCGGCGTTCCCGCCCGAGGGTGAACCGACAGATGGTGCTTCTGCTCATCCTGTGTCTGTTGTGGGGAGCCCACGAATGGTGGATCAACCGCAAGCGCGCCGCCGATCGGAGCCTCGATGCCGGGACGCTGTTCCTGTTGCGGATCGTCTTCTTCCCTTGCCTGGTCGCCGCCGTCTGGCTGGCGTTATGGCCGGGCGGGCGCTTCCCCTCATCCCTGTCCGCGCCGCTGCTCTGGACCGGTTGCGCACTGATGTTCGCCGGCATGGCCCTGCGCGACTGGGCAGTCCGCACGCTGGCCGAATTCTTCACCATTGACGTCGCCATCCAACCCGGCCAGACCCTCATCCGCAAGGGTCCCTACCGGTGGCTGCGCCACCCTTCCTACACCGGCTCCCTGCTCACCTTCTACGGGTTCGGCGCCGCCCTGGGCAGCTGGCTCTCGCTGCTGGTCATCGTTGTTCCGGTGACGGCCGTGTTCATCCGACGCATCCGTGTCGAAGAGCAAGTACTGGCCCAAGCGTTTCCCGACGCCTATCCCGCATACGCGCTCGCGACCAAGCGGCTGATCCCATTTCTCTGGTGAGTGCATCGCGCATGCGCGATGCCTGATGCTTTCTCCTCCCTTTCAAGGAGAGGGCTTAGAATCCTGGGATGTCCAAGATCATTCTCATCACCGGTGGTACTTCCGGCTTCGGCGCCGCCACCGTCGATCGCTTCATCGAAGGCGGCTGGCGCGTGGTCACCACCGGCCGCCGCGCCGACCGTCTGCAAGCCCTGGTCGAGCGTTATGGCGCCGAACGCGTGCATGCCCTCGCCTTCGACATGCGCGATGCCGATGCGCTGCGCGCCGCGCTCGAGGGCATCCCGCCCGAATTCCGCGACATCGACGTGCTCGTCAACAATGCCGGCCTCGCCCTCGGCACCGCGCCGGCGCAGCGCGCGAGCCTGGAACAATGGCGGCAGATGATCGACACCAACGTCACCGCCCTCGCCACGATCACGCATGCGCTGCTGCCCAGGCTGATCGAGCGCAGGGGCGCGATCGTCAACATCAGCTCCATCGCCGGCAGCTATCCCTACACCGGCGGCAACGTCTACGGCGGCACCAAGGCCTTCGTCACCCAATTCTCGCTCGGCCTGCGCAGCGATCTGCACGGCACCGGCGTGCGCGTCACCTCGATCGAGCCCGGCCTGGCGCAGACCGAGTTCACCCTGGTGCGCACCAGCGGCGATGCGACGGCGTCCGACAAGCTCTACGAAGGCGCGTTCCCGATCACCGGCACCGACATCGCCGACGCGATCTGGTGGGTGGCGAACCTGCCGCCGCATCTGAATATCAATCGGCTGGAAGTGATGCCGGTGAGCCAGTCGTTCGCTGGCCTTCAAATCCATCGCGGCTAGCGGCACGGCGTGAAAGATTCCGACCGCCCCGAGGCTTAGCGGAGACCGCATGGATCTCGAGCCAGCAACGGGTCCCAGATCCGCTCGTCGTAGGCGCGCACGAGCCTACTTCGCGCTCCACTCGCGGACAGTCACCTCCGACGATCCGGTGACATGCACCGGATCGGCATGCGCGATGGCGAGCGCGGCGTCCATGCTTTCGGCACGCAACAAATAGGCGCCGCCGCTCTTGTCGGTGAACGGGCCGGCCAACTCAAGCTGGCCTTGCGCGCGTAAACCATCAAGGAACGCGTAATGCGGCTCGATCACGGCGGGATCGAAACCCGGATTGCGCAATGTGAGGACCAGATAGCGGTTCATCTCGATTCCTAAAACTGAAATGCGGCAGACAGATCACCACGCCGATCAGGCAATCGGCGCGTCGTCGAGATAGGTGTAGCCGGTCAAGCCGGCTTCCAGCGCCGCGTTCAAGCGCTCGGCCTCTTCTTCCGGCAATTTCGCAGCCGCGATCTTGTCGCGATAGGCCTGCCGCAACGCATCGAGCTTGTAGCCGACATAGTCGAGCATCACGTCGGTGGTGTCGCCCTTGCGCTGCTGCACGATCGCGTAACCCTCGCCCTGCACGCGCACTTCGATGGCGTCGGTATCACCGAACAGATTGTGGATGTCGCCGAGGATTTCCTGGTAGGCGCCGACCAGGAAGAAGCCGAGCCGATAGCTCTCGCCATGACGCAGCGCGTGCAGCGGCAGCGAGGTATCGAGATCCTCGTTCTCGACATAGGTGTCGATCTTGCCGTCGGAATCGCAGGTGAGATCGGCGATCACGCCGCGCCGCGTCGGCACTTCGTTCAAGCGCTCGATCGGCGTGATCGGAAACACCTGATCGATCGCCCACACGTCCGGCATCGATTCGAACACGCTGAAGTTGACGAAATACTTGTCGACCAGGCGCTCGTTCAACTCATCGAGCAGCGGGCGATGGCTCTTCTCGTCGTAGGTCAGGCGCGACTTCACCGCATGCGCGATGGCATAGAACAGATCGTCGATGCGCGCGCGGTGGACGAGGTCGATCTGGCCGAGCGAATACAGCACCAGGCCTTCGGCGTGGAAATGCTGCGCCTCCTGGAACAACTCGACCGCCGGCCGCGATTCCAGCTCGGCATGAACCTCGCGCAGATGGCGGATCACCGCCGGCTCGTCATCGTGCACGTCGGGCACGCGGCCTTCCGGCGCGGTTTCCACTTCGGACACGTTGGCGACCAGCACGGCATGGTGCGCGGTCATCGCGCGGCCGCATTCGGTGACGATGCGCGGCGGCGTGAGGCCATGTTCCTCGCAGGCATCGGCCAGCGGCTGCACGATGCTGGAGGCGTACTGCTGCACACCGTAGTTGACCGAACAGAAGCTGCGCGAGCGCGTGCCCTCGTAGTCGATGCCGAGGCCGCCGCCGACGTCGACATGGCTGATCTTCGCGCCCAGCCGCGACAGCTCGACGAAATACCGCGTCGCCTCGCGCATGCCGTTGGCGATGTCGCGCACGTTGGAAATCTGCGAGCCCATGTGGAAGTGCAGCAGGCCGAGGCAATCGGTCATGCCGGTATCGCGGAGCGATTTCCACAGGTCCAGCACCTGTCGCGGCGACAGTCCGAACTTGGCCTTGTCGCCGCCGCTGTTCTGCCACTTGCCGGCGCCGAGCGAGGCCAGGCGCATGCGCACGCCCAGGCCCGGCTTCACACCGAGGGCCTTGGCCTCTTCCATCACCAGCGGCAGCTCGGAGGGCTTCTCGACGACGATGAAGGTCTGCAGGCCAAGCTTGCGCCCGATCAACGCCAGGCGGATGTATTCGCGATCCTTGTAGCCGTTGCAGACGATCAGCCCGCCCGGCCGCGACAACGCCAGCACCGCCATCAGTTCTGGCTTGCTGCCGGCTTCCAGGCCGAAGCCCTCGCCATGATGCGAGGCCAGCGTGCCGGCAACGCCCTGGTGCTGATTCACCTTGATCGGATAGACGGCGGTGTAGCCGCCCTTGTAATCCCACTCGGCCTGCGCCTGCGCGAAGGCGGCCTGCAGCTTGCGCAGGCGGTCGCCGAGGATGTCGGGGAAGCGCACCAGCAGCGGCATGTTGGCGCCGGCGTCCAGCGCCGCGTCGATCACTTCCGGCAGCACCACGGTCGGCCCCTGCTCGCCACCCGGCCGCACCACGATGCGGCCGCCGGCGTCGACATCGAAATAACCCTCCGACCAGTGCGGGATCGAATAGGTCTTGCGGGCTTGGTCGGGCGACCAGGCGGTCATGGGCGTGCTTCCATGTGCGTGCTACCGGCGGGGGAGAAAGCGCGCATTCTACCGTTCGCGGGCTGCACGCCCGTGACTCCGGCGGCTTCAGCCGCCGTAGACGGGCGCGCCGGTCTGCCGCACGCGCTTGGCGATGCCGCGCTGATTGCCGGGGCTGAAGACGACGAGGCTGCCGGGCAGCTCCAAGCCTTCGGCCACGCGATCCAGCATGGCCTGTTCGTTGGTCATCCACTTCAGCCACCGCCATTCCACCAGCACGACGAAATGCGGCGGTCCTTCCGGATCGTCGATGTGCTTGCGCGCGATCCAGGCGCGGCGGACCTTGCCGACGCGGTCGAACACCGCGCGGGCTTCCCGCAACGCCTCCTCGCTCAATCCGTGTGCCTCGAAGCGGTCCCGGGTGCTGATTTCCGTGCGCTCGTACGCGGCAAGGTTGCGCCGCCCGTACAGCGTCTCGAGCTCCGCGATCACGCCCAAGCGACCGTCCTCGTCACCCACGCTGTAGTAGTACTGGCCAAGCTGGTGCAGTGCCGCTTCGGCCGCTTCGGCATCCAGCTCCATCGCCTTGCGCAGGTGCGCGACGCCGCTCGCGTCCTTGCGATCGAGCAACAGCGCACCGAGGCGGAAGTGGGCGACCGCGCTCTCGGGCGCGCGCGTCACCGCATCCTGGTACAGCGGCAGGACATCCGCGTCCGGATGCAGATCCTCGGTCAGGCGCGCGAGCTCCACGGCCTCTTCCGGCGTGTGCGACGCCTGTCCTTGCAGTACCGCCAAACGCTCGGCATCGGCCTGCGCCTGCTGGTGCTGCTCCTGCCACGCCGATTCGACGCTGCCGCGCCATTCCTCGCTGAAGCGGTGCTCCAGCTTCGGCAACAGATCGCCCAGCAGCGCCTCCGCGGCGGAGACCGTCGGCGGTGCCACCGCGCCAGCATCGACACCAAGTGCCGCCAGACGCTGCGCCAGCGTCGGATGGGTGTCGTCGAAATCCGGCTTCTGCCCCAGCGCGCGCTGCAGGCGCAGATCATCCTCGGCCGCCGGCTGGCGCAGGTTGCTGGCCATCTCCCGGAACAGCAACGCCGGCGGCTGCGGTTGCGATTTCAGCGCATTGCGCACGCCGGGCCAGAAATCCTGGGACAGCCGCTCGCTGCCCAGATTGGTCCGGATCAGCGCATGCCCAATCGTCTGCGGACTGGTGACGCGCGCGGCGACCGCATCGGCCTGATACTCGTTACCGCGCGCCATCACGAAGCTGTACGCGTTGAAATACGGCGCGTACCAGTTGAAGAAGCGCACGAACAGGCGGCCGGTCCAGGAGCGTTGCGCCGACAACGCATCCAGCAGGCGATACCAGCTCAGCCGCACGTGGTAGATCCAGCCGCCGAAGCGGCCGTGGCCGCCGCCGAAATGCCCGAATTCATGCGCGACCACGGCGGCGAACTGCTCGCGATCCAGCAACTGCATCAACGGCAATCCCAGCAGCAGGTAATGGCGATGGCCGAACAGACCGAGCAGGCGCGGCACCGTCGCCGCGGCGGCGTTGAGGTCGGGGTCGATGTAGATGCCATCGAGCTTCGGCGCACCGGCCGCCTCGCGCAGGCGCTCGACCTCGGCGCGCAGCACGGGCGCTTCCCCATCCGCCAACCGGTAACCCTCCGGCGGCGGGAATTTGACCCACAGCGCCCGCAACATCAGCCAGCCGAAGGCGATCGGAATCCAGATCAGCTTGGCCAGCTTGAGCAGCAGCACCGGACTGATCAGGATCAGCCCGATCACCAGCCCCACCGACAATCCCAGCGACAGCAGCAGCGCCCCGCCGAGCACGAGGAAGCCGAACGCGGCGAACAGCGCGACCTTGGCCTTGTAACGCCCGGGCGACTCCCGCGCCTCGACCTCCAGCCGCTCGATCAGCTCCCGATAAGCCTCGGCAGATGCCATTGCCTGTTCCGTCCGTTCCGTGATCCCCGGGCGCAATCGTATGTCAGATTCCGGGAGATCGTCATGTCGGTTCGCTACAATCTGCGGCCTCGTACGGATAGCGTCCTGGCGACTCGGTGTTGCGAGCGACGCTTCCGGATTCCGGCTTCGGCCCCATTCCTTTGGCTTTCCGTATGACTTCCTCGAACTGGCTCTACGAAAACTTCGACCCCGCCGGCAGCGCCATCGGCTACCGCATCACCCGGAAGCTCGATGAGGTGCAGTCGCCGTTCCAGAAGATCGAGATCTACGAGAGCACCGACTGGGGCAACCTGATGCTCATCGACGGCGCGCTGATGCTGACCACGCGCGACAACTTCCTCTACCACGAGATGATGTCGCACCCGGCGCTGTTCACGCATCGCGATCCGCAGCAGGTGGTGATCATCGGCGGCGGCGACTGCGGCACGCTGCGCGAGGTGCTCAAGCATCCGGGCGTGCGCAAGGCCGTGCAATGCGACATCGACGAGCAGGTCACGCGCATGGCGGAGAAATACTTCCCCGAGCTGTGCGAGTCCAACAACGATCCGCGGGCCGAACTCCTGTTCGATGACGGCATCGCCTACATGAAGAATGCCGCGCCCGGCAGCCTCGACATCGTCATCGTCGACTCCACCGACCCGGTCGGCCCGGCCGAAGGCCTGTTCAACCGCGCCTTCTACGAATCCTGCTTCCGCGCGCTGAAGGACGACGGCATCCTCGTGCAGCAGTCGGAATCACCGCTGGTGCTGCTCGAGCTGATCAAGGAAATGCGCGGCGAGATGGCCAAGGCCGGTTTCACGACGTTCAAGACACTGCCGTTCCCGCAGCCCTGCTATCCGACCGGCTGGTGGAGCGCCACGCTGGCACGCAAATCCGGTGACTTCGAGTTCCGCGAAGGCGAAAGCTACAACAAGCCCTTCGACACCAAGTACTACAGCGACGACATCCACAGGGCTGCGTTGATCCTGCCTCCGTTCGTCGAAAGCGCGCTCGGGTAATCGACCGAGCGCAACTCAGAGCGCGTCCGCGTCCAACTCACCGGTGCGGATGCGCACCACGCGCTCCAGGTCGTACACGAACACCTTGCCGTCACCGATCTTGCCGGTGCCGGCCGCCTTCAGGATCGCTTCGGTGACGATCTCCGCCTGCGCGTCGGTCACGGCGATCTCGAGCTTGATCTTCGGCAGGAAATCCACCACGTACTCGGCGCCGCGGTACAACTCGGTGTGACCCTTCTGGCGTCCGAAACCCTTCACCTCGGTGACGGTGACGCCGGTGATGCCGGCCTCGGCCAGCGCCTCGCGCACGTCGTCGAGTTTGAACGGCTTGATGATCGCCATCACCATCTTCATCACGGCATCTCCTGGAAGCTGATGCGGCCAGCATAACGCGAGTGAATGACGGATTTGTCGACCGTCGCGCCGCGCGACGGCTGGCCACAGCCTTCAGGTTTCGGCCCAGGCGGCGGCTCGACCGCTTCCGGCGCAGCTCAAACGCCGCCATAACATTTCCATCGGCCCATGCGGATGGCACCGCAGCCAGGCGCGGGCCAGCCACGCCAGCAGCAGCCAGACGGCGATCGCGATCAGCAGCGCCACGCCGTAACTGATCCGCCCGAACAGACCGAGGCCAAAGCGATAGAACAATGGTACGCAGACCAGGCTCTGCCCCAGAGAATGGCTCAGCGGCACGCGTCCGGCGGCCAGCAGCAGGCCGTCACGCCATGACATGCATGCGGTGCGCGGTCTCGCGTGCGTGCATACGAATCTCCCCTCATTTCTTTAAGGAAGAAAAATCACGATATCGAAGCCCTTACTTTCGTTCGGCGCCGGATGGTTCGCCTTGACCAATTGCATCGATGCCGGATTCCCACCGTTTCTCTGTGCGCAGCAGGCGAGCATCTGCGTCAAGAAATATTGCTGATTCCCCCGAGCCGACCAAGGACGGTCGGGTTTTTCCATGAAGCCTTGGAAAATCTTTCATGATCCGCAAGCGCACGCACCACATGTTGCAAGCGATCCTGCTGCCAGTCATCACACGCTCGGATGTTTCCGTCGCCGGCATACGAAAGCGGCGGTTTCAGCGTACTGCGTAAACAGGCGAACAAGCCGGTCGTGATCTTCGCCACACCCGCTTGCCCCTATTGCAAGCAGGCGCGCGAATTGCTGATGCGCGAAGGCGTCGATTATCGCGACTATGTCATCGATCTCTCGCCGTAGGCCGAACGCCAGTTCGTCTCTCTGAACGGAAAGGGCGTGCCTCTCCTTTTCATCGGCGACCGGCGCATCAGCGGTTTCAGGGAAGAAGTCATCCGCGAATCCATCTCCCTGAACCGTCGTTCTCATTGAACGTGCTCGCCGACGTTCGGCGCTTGCCGGAAAACGCCACCCATGATGTAGTGCGCGCCGCCGTCAGAATTTTCTGACTGCCCGTAGCGGGACGCTCCGATGGCGCGATCACGGGATCGCGGCGCATGCTCGGGACGCCATCGCAGGAACAGACATTCAGATGATCGACCTCAATCCCATCGACGAACTCGCCCGCCGCCTCAGCAGCCTGGTTCCACCCGGCCTGCGCGAGGGTCGCGAGGAACTGCAGGAAAACTTCAAGGCCGTGCTGCAGTCCGGCCTCGCCAAGCTCGACTTGGTCACGCGCGAGGAATTCGAAGTGCAGCGCGCGGTGCTGCTGCGCACGCGCGAGAAGCTCGAAGCACTGGAGCAGCTGGTCGCCGAGCTCGAAACGCGCGCCGGCACCGACAACACCGCCTCGCACTGATCCCCGCCGTCATGGGACTCGCACTCGTGCACGGACGTGCGCGCTCGGGCGTTCACGCGCCCGCCGTGAAGGTGGAGGTGTATCTGGCCGGCGGTTTGCCGCGGATGTCGATCGTCGGATTGCCGGAAGCGGCGGTGCGCGAAGCCAAGGACCGCGTGCGCGCGGCGATCCAATGTGCGCAATACGAATTCCCCGCGCGCGTGATCACCGTGAACCTCGCGCCGGCGGATCTGCCGAAGGATGGCGGCCGCTTCGATCTGCCGATCGCGCTCGGCATCCTCGCCGCCAGCGGACAAATTCCGCGGGAATCGCTCGACGGTTACGAATTCCTCGGCGAACTCGGCCTCACCGGCGAACTGCGTCCCGTCGATGGCGCCTTGCCCGCCGCGCTTGCCGCGGCGCAGGCGGGACGCAAACTGGTGGTGCCGCTCGCCAACGGCGCCGAAGCCGCATTGGCTTCTGGCGTTGAAGTCCACACCGCGCGCACGTTGCTGGAAGTCTGCGCGCTGCTCAACGGCAGCAAGACATTGCCGATCGCCGAAGCCCCTTCCGCCGAGCCGGTGAGCGGCCCGGACATGCGCGACGTGCGTGGGCAGATGCACGCGCGACGCGCATTGGAAATCTCCGCGGCTGGTGGCCATCACCTGCTGTTGATCGGGCCGCCCGGCTGCGGCAAGACATTGCTGGCTTCACGACTGCCCGGCCTATTGCCGGAAGCCAGCGAAACCGAAGCGCTCGAAGCGGCCGCGATCGCCTCGGTCAGCGGACGCGGACTCGATCCGGCGCGCTGGCGCGAACGTCCATTCCGCGCACCGCACCACACCGCCAGCGCGGTCGCCCTGGTCGGCGGCGGTGGCGAACCGCGTCCGGGCGAAGTCTCGCTGGCGCACAACGGCGTGCTGTTCCTCGACGAATTGCCGGAATGGGATCGCCGCGCCCTCGAAGTGCTGCGCGAACCACTCGAATCCGGCATCGTCACCATCTCGCGCGCGGCACGACAGAACGAATTCCCCGCGCGCTTCCAGCTGGTCGCAGCGATGAATCCCTGCCCCTGCGGCTGGGCCGGCGATGTTTCCGGCCGCTGCCGCTGCCTGCCCGATGCGATCCGCCGTTATCGCGCACGCATCTCGGGACCGCTGCTCGACCGCATCGATCTGCACGTCGAAGTGCCGAGACTGCCGCCCTCGGAATTGCGCCCCGATGCGCCCGACGGAGAAGCCAGCGGCACGATCCGCACCCGCGTCGAGCAAGCGCAGCAGATGCAGATGCAACGCGCCGGCGTGTTGAACGCGCGTCTCGGACAAGCGGAAACGATGTCGTCGTGCCGGCTGTGCGAACGTGACCAGCAACTGCTCGAACGCGCCATCGATTCGCTGCAGCTGTCCGCGCGCGCCATGCATCGCATCCTGCGCGTCGCTCGCACCATCGCCGATTTGGCCGGCAGCGATCAGATCGCGACAGCGCATCTGACCGAGGCGATCGGTTATCGGCGCGCGGATCAGTCCGCGCAGTCCCAAGCCACCTGATCACAAGCGAACACGGCTCTCTTTTGCTTGCAACTCGCCATCGGCGAGGAACCCTACCCTGCCATCAGTCATGGCCGTTTTTAACCATGCACAAACGTATGCCGGAACGGCAGCGCTTAGTGTGGCGGTCATTATCCGCAACGATGGGGGATCGCATGCAACGCCTGATTCTTGTCTCCAGCCTTCTGCTCGCGCTGGCCGCGTGCAAGCAATCCGCCGAAACACCGGCTGCCAAGACCGATACGCCGCAAGCCGCGGCCACACCGGCTGAAGTCGAACTGATCCCGCGCGATGCACTGTTCGGCAATCCCGAACGCGCCGGCGTGCAGATCAGCCCCGATGGCAAGACGCTGAGCTGGCTGGCGCCGGTGGATGGTGTGATGAACGTCTGGGTGGCGCCCGCCGACGATCCGGGCAAAGCCAAGGCCGTCACCGACGACAAGGCACGCGGCATCCGCCAGTATTTCTGGAGCTATCGTCCCGATACGCTGCTGTACCTGCGCGACAGTGGCGGCGACGAAGACTTCCATGTCTACAGCGTCGATGTGGCCTCCGGGACGAAGCGCGATCTCTCGCCGTTCCCGAAAACGCGCGCCGAGGTCTCCGGCGTGAGCCAGCTGCATCCGGAATCGATCCTGGTCGGCATGAACGATCGCGATGCGAAGTGGCACGATCTCTATCGCGTCGATCTCGCTACCGGCCAGCGCACGCTGGTGGAAAAGAACACGAACGAGTTCTCCGGCTATATCACCGATGCCGACTACAAGGTACGGATGGCGCAGAAGTCGCGTCCCGACGGGGGCTCCGATCTGCTCGTTCCGGACGGCAAGGGCGGCTGGAAGAAGGTCGACGAGATTCCCTTCGAGGATTCGCTCACCACCAATCCCGCCGGCTTCACCACCGACGGCAAGACCCAGTACTTCCTCGATTCGCGTGGCCGCAACACCTCGGCGCTGTTCGCCATCGATGTCGCCAGCGGCAAGAAGACGCTGGTACACAAGGATTCGCGCGTCGACATCGGCGGCGCGCTGAGCGATCCGAAGACGAACGTGATACAGGCGGTGGCGTCGAACTATCTCAAGGAAGAATGGACGGCGATCGATCCCGCCATCGGCGCCGATCTGAAAACATTGCAGGCGCTCGGCCCTGGCGAAATCTCCGTCACCTCGCGCACGCTCGACGACAAGACCTGGATCGTCACCTATTCCGCTGCCGAGTCGCCTGTCGTGTTCTATCGCTACGCGCGCGGCGGCAAACCGGAGAAGCTGTTCTCCGCGCGCCCCGCCCTCGACGGCAAGCCGCTGGTGGCGATGTGGCCGCAGGAGATCAAGGCGCGCGACGGCCTGACGCTGGTGAGCTACCTCACCCTGCCCAAGTCCGCCGACGCCAACAACGACGGCAAGGCCGACAAGCCCGTGCCGCTGGTGTTGTTCGTGCATGGCGGCCCCTGGTCGCGCGACACCTACGGCTACAGCGGCTACGACCAGTGGCTGGCCAACCGTGGCTACGCGGTGCTGTCGGTGAACTATCGCGGTTCTTCCGGTTTCGGCAAGGCCTTCACCAGCGCCGGCGATCGCGAATGGGCCGCCAAGATGCACGACGATCTGATCGACGCCGCCGGCTGGGCGGTGAAACAGAACGTCACCACCAAGGATCAGATCGCGATCATGGGCGGCAGCTATGGCGGCTACGCCACGCTAGTCGGCCTGACGTTCACGCCGGATGTGTTCAAGTGCGGCGTCGACATCGTCGGCCCGTCCAATCTCAACACGCTGCTGTCGACGATTCCGCCGTACTGGGCCTCGTTCTTCGAGCAGTTCGCCAAGCGCGTCGGCGATCCGCGCACCGAGGACGGCAAGAAACTGCTGGCCGAACGCTCACCGCTCACGCATGCGGACAAGATCACCAAGCCGTTGCTGATCGGTCAAGGTGCCAACGATCCGCGCGTGAAGCAGGCCGAGAGCGATCAGATCGTGCAGGCGATGAAGGCGAAGAACATCCCGGTGACCTACGTGCTGTTCCCGGACGAAGGCCACGGCTTCGCACGGCCGGAGAACAACAAGGCCTTCAACGCGGTAACCGAGGGCTTCCTCGCGCAATGCCTGGGCGGCCGCGTGCAACCGGTCGGCGATGACTTCAACGGGTCCAGCATCACCGTGCCCGATGGCGCGGATCGCATTCCGGGCGTCGCGGAGGCGCTGAAGACGCATACGCAGGCGGTCCGCAAGTAACTAACGCGCAAAAAAGAATGGGAGGCCGGCAAGCCCGGCCTCCCATCTTTCCCTCTCTCCCTGGTTCGGAGTCCGGCGCTTACGCCGCTTTGGTTTCGAACTGCTCTTCCTCGGTCGAACCCTTCAGCGCCACGGTCGACGACTGGCCGCCCTGGATGGTCTGCGTCACGGTATCGAAGTAGCCCGTGCCCACCTCGCGCTGGTGCTTCACCGCGGTGAATCCGCGGTCGGCGGCGGCGAACTCGGCTTCCTGCAACTCCACGAACGCGCTCATCTGGCGGCGCGCATAACCGTGGGCGAGGTTGAACATCGAGTAGTTCAGCGCATGGAAGCCGGCCAGGGTGATGAACTGGAACTTGTAGCCGTAGGTGGCGATTTCCTTCTGGAACTTGGCGATGGTGGCGTCGTCGAGGTTCTTCTTCCAGTTGAACGACGGCGAGCAGTTGTAGGCCAGCAGCTTGCCCGGATACTTGGCGTGGATCGCTTCGGCGAACTTGCGCGCGAATTCCAGGTCCGGCTTGCCGGTCTCGCACCACACCAGATCGGCATACGGCGCGTAGGCAAGACCGCGCGAGATCGCCTGATCCAGGCCGTTCTTGGTCTTGTAGAAGCCTTCCACCGTGCGCTCGCCGGTGGTGAACGGCCTGTCGTTGTCGTCGACGTCGCTGGTGAGCAGATCGGCGGCTTCGGCGTCGGTGCGGGCAACGATAATTGTCGGCACGCCGCTGACGTCGGCGGCCAGGCGCGCGGCGGTCAGCTTCTCGATCGCTTCACGCGTGGGCACCAGCACCTTGCCGCCCATGTGGCCGCACTTCTTCACCGAGGCCAGCTGGTCCTCGAAATGCACGCCGGAGGCGCCGGCCTCGATCATCGCCTTCATCAGTTCGAAGGCGTTGAGCACGCCGCCGAAGCCGGCTTCGGCATCGGCCACGATCGGCTGCAGGAAGTCGATGCTGTCATCGCCCTCGGCGTGATACAGCTGGTCGGCGCGCAGCAGCGTGTTGTTGATGCGCTTGACCACCTGCGGCACCGAGTTGGCCGGATACAGCGACTGGTCCGGATACATCTCGCCGGCGAGGTTGGCATCGGCCGCCACCTGCCACCCGGAAAGATAGATCGCCTTCAGGCCAGCCTTGACCTGCTGCATGGCCTGGTTGCCGGTGAGCGCGCCGAGCGCGTTGACGAAATCCTCGGTCTGCAGGGAATTCCAGAGCTTTTCCGCACCGAGCTTGGCGATCGAATGCTCGACCGGCACGGTGCCGCGCAGACGCACCACATCCTCGGCGGTGTAGGCGCGCGTGACGCCCTTCCAGCGCGGATTGGTGGCCCAGTCTTGCTTCAGTTCTTCGGCGGTGGGCAGTTTGCTGGTCATGGTCGATTGGCCTTTGCGTTGAGCCCTGTCTTGTAGATAGGGATGTGTGGGGGTGTGGTCTGTGTCGAAGCCGGTCAGTCGAGACGTTCGTAGGCCGGCAGCGTGAGGAAATCGGCGAGCGTGTCGTTGCGGGTGAGCCGGTCGAGCATGCCGATGGCTTCCGGCACGCGCGCCACGCCGGGCAGCGCCTGTCCGGCCAGCAGCGACGGCAATTCGTGCAACACGGTGTCGAACAGTTCGAAATCGATCGGCGTGCCATCGTCGAGCTGCTGTTCGCCCACATGCAGCCATTGCCACAGCTGCGTGCGCGCGATTTCGGCGGTGGCCGCGTCTTCCATCAACCAGTGGATCGGCACGCAGCCATTGCCGTCGAGCCAGGCGGCGAGATAACGCACGCACACCTCGACGTTGCCGACGAAGCCCTTGCGCGTGATCGTGCCCTTGGACGGCGCGATCAGATCGTCGCGCGTGGCCTGCACGTCCTCGCGCAGCTTGCCGTGCTGATTGGCCGACGGCATGCCCTTGTCGAAAATCTCGCGCGCGATCGGGATCAGCGCCGGATGCGCCACCCAGGTGCCGTCGTGGCCGGCGCCGACTTCGCGCAGCTTGTCGGCGCGCACGCGCTCCATCGCCGCTTCGTTGGCGACGCTGTCGCCGCTGATCGGAATCTGTGCCGCCATGCCGCCCATCGCATGCGCGCCGCGGCGATGGCAGGTCTGGATCAGCAGTTCCGAATACGCCTTCAGGAACGGCTGCGTCATCGTCACCTGCGCGCGCTCGGGCAGCACGCGGTCAGGATGGGCGCGGAAGGTCTTGATGTAGGAGAAGATGTAGTCCCAGCGCCCGCAGTTGAGCCCGGCGATGCGATCGCGCAGTGCGTGCAGGATCTCGTGCATCTGGAACACCGCAGGCAGCGTCTCGATCAGCACGGTGACCTTCAGCTGGCCCTGCGGCAGGACGAGTTCGCTCTCGATGTACGACAGCGCGTCCTGCCACAGCGCCGCTTCTTCCATCGACTGCAGCTTGGGCAGGTAGAAGTACGGACCGCGATCGATCTGCGCCAGCGCCTTGGCATTGTGGAAGGCAAACAGGCCGACATCGAACAGGCCGCCGGAGAGGCGTTCGCCATCGATGCGCACGTGCTTCTCGTCCAGATGCCAGCCGCGCGGGCGCACGATCAGCACCGAACGCTCGGCGAAGGGCTTGAGCGCGTAGCGCTTGCCCTGTTCGTTGACGAATTCGAGCGTGCCGGCGGTGGCTTCGCGCAGCGAGCGCTGGCCGAGGATCAGGTTGGGCCAGGTCGGCGCCGTGGAATCCTCGAAGTCGGCCATGTAGCAGCTGGCGCCGGAGTTCAGCGCATTGATGACCATCTTCGGATCGACCGGGCCGGTGATCTCGACGCGACGGTCCTGCAATGCCGCCGGCAGCGGCGCCACGCGCCAGTCGCCTTCGCGGATGGCGCGGGTGTCCTCGCGGAAATCCGGCAGGCCGCCGTTGTCGAAGAAGGCCTGGCGCTCGCGGCGCGCTTCCAGCAGCGCCTGGCGGCGGGCTTCGAAGCGGCGATGCAGGCCGGCCAGCAGGGCGAGGGCCTCGGGCGTCAGCAGGGCGTCCTGGCCATCGGCGCGGGCGGCGATTTCGATCCCGCCCGGCAAGGCTTGCTTGAGAACTGCGGACATGGAGGACTCCGGCGACAACTGGGGCCCCCACCATCCGCCCGCGCATAGTATTTGACAACTGAGTTTTTTCAATCTAAATCATAAGTTCTACTTATTTTTAGTTAGATGAAATGCTCGAGTGTCTCTAACTCATTGAAACAAAAGCGTCTTGCCGTGCCCACGAAAGCTCGGAGCACTGAACGGCAAGCCGCCGGAGGCTGAAAACATCATGACGACCCCGACCGCCAACCCCCGTTTCGCCTACAAGGGCGACCGTCTCAAGCCTCTGCGCGCCTTCTGCCAGACGGCGCGGCTGGGCTCGGTCTCACGCGCCGCCGAGGCGCTGTACGTCTCGCAGCCGGCGATCACCCTGCAGCTGCAGGCGCTGGAACGGGACATGGGCGTGCCCCTGTTCGAACGCAGCGGCCGGCGCCTGATCCCCACCCGCGAGGGCCAACTGCTCTACGAAATGGCGCAGCCGCTGGTGGAAGGGCTGGACGATCTGGCGGCGGAGTTCCGCGAGAAGGTCAGCGGCCTGGATGCCGGCGAGCTCAACATCGCCGCCAACAGCTCCACCATCCTGTATCTGCTGCCGAAGATCGTCGCCGGCTTCCGCGCCGCGCATCCGGACGTGCGGCTGACGCTGCATCCGGCGATCACCGCCGACGGCACCGACCTGGTGCGCTCGGATGCCGCCGATCTCGCCGTCGGCTCGATGCTCGATGTGCCCGGCGACCTCAGCTACGCGCCGGTGTATCGCTTCGAACCGATGCTGATCGTGCCGCCCGAGCATCCGCTCGCGACACAACCGCAGTTGTCACTCGACGATCTCTCGCCCTATCCGCTGATCCTGCCGCCGCGCCGGCAGATCACCTATCGCCTGGTCGATCTGGTGTTCCAGCAGAACCGCGTGCCCTACACCGTGGCGCTGGAAGTGGGCGGCTGGGAAATCATCAAGCAGTACGTGGCGATGGGCATGGGCATTTCCATCGTCAGTTCGATCTGCCTCACCGAGGCCGATCGCGGCAAACTCGTCGCGCGCAGTCTGCGCGACTACTTCCCCTCGCGCAGTTACGGCGTGGTGGTGCGCAAGGGCAAATATCTGTCGCCGCAGGCGCGCGCTTTCATCGAGTTGATCCAGCCGCACCTGTTCTCGCCGCGCGGCTATGACGAGGCTGGGCATTCCGAACGCTGAGAAGATTCTCAACGTTAGCGCTTACGCTTTTGCTCGTCATTCCCGCGAAAGCGGGAATCCAGTGACTTTAGCTTTTCGGAAATCAACAAACTTCCGCGCGCAAGACGCTGGATTTCCGCTTTCGCGGGAATGACGAGCAAGGGCATCTTTCATCACGATAGCTGCGGCAGCCGGCGCAGCGCTTCGCGGAAGAACACGCGATCGGCGGGCACCAGTTCACGCAGACGCCGCCGCAATCGCGTCGCCGCGGCGGCGCTGGAGGCCTGATCGCCTTCGTAAGCCTGATACCAGGCCACTTCCAGCAACAGATTGCTGCGCTGCAAGGCATCGACCTGCAGCCGGCCGCTGTCCACTTCGGCCTGCAACGCCGTCGCGAGGTCGAGCCAACGCGGCCAACGGGAGGTGAGCTCGATGGGCGCCGTGCGTGTCCGGAACTGCTGCGGGCTCAACACCGGCCAGCGGCGGAATTCGGCCTCGTCCGGATGCACGATATCGGGCCCGCCACCGCGCACCATGCGCAACAGGTAGATGCTGTTCCAGCAGCCGCCGCCAACGCCGTGATGCTCGCTCAGCCACGCCGCGAGCGCGATCCACGACAGCGGCGAATGCGGCCCGGCGGCACCGACATCGAAGCCGCAACGCTCGAACAGCCAGATCGACCAGCCCAGATTGCTGGCCGTGGACGCCGCGGCATCGAACAGTTCGGCTTCGTTGGCGAGCGTCAACGCAAGCCGATAGTGTTGCAGCGCGGTGTCGGCGGCCCGGTTGCGTTCGTCCTGCGTGCGCTGGGCATCCAAAGCGAACGCGCGATGGATCAGCGCCTGCAGATTGGCATGCTCGCAGCACACGCGCGGATGATGCTGGAACAGCGGCGCCCAGCGCGGATCGTCGATGGCACCGCGCAAGATCTGATACGCGCGTTGCGGATCGCGCTCGGCATACGCGCACCACGCGCGCACGATGGCGGCCATGGCGCCGAGCCAGGCATGTTCAGGCGCCTGTACGTCGTGCCAGTGGCGATCCAGTTCATCGAGCACGGCACGCGCGGCATCCGCGTTGCCGGCGCGGCGCCACACCATGGCCTGTTGCAGCAAGGCGAGCGCCTGCCAGCGCGCATCCGAGGCCAGCGCTTGCGCGTGACGATAACCGGCGAGCGCGCCGTGATCGCCATCGACGATCAATCGCCCGTCGAGCATGTCGCGACGGGCGCCCGCCCAGGCGTGCCAGTAGGCCGGGTCCGCTTCGCCGAAGCCGCTCGTAGTGTTTTGCACGACCGCTGTGGCGGGTAGGCCCAGCCACACCGCGACCGCTTCCGCATCGACCGCGTTCCCGCGCAGGAAGATCTGCAAGCGCTCCGCTTCACCGCGCGCCAGCCAATGCGGCCCGCGGCTGCGTCCGGCCAGCGGCAGCATGTGCAGCGGCCGGTCGCGATCCTTGCCCCAGCCCACGCGCACGCCCCAGCGCTCGAAGTCGGCATAGGCGCGGCTGATCACCATGCGCAGATTGCGCGTGGCGGCAAAGCGTTCACGCAGCTCGGCTTCGCGGACCCAGCCGGCGCCGTCCTCCGTCTTCGCCGCCAGCCACAATCGCAACAACAGCCACAGCGACTGCCGGCGCACGGGCTGTCCCTGCAGGCGCGGCGCGCTTCCCAGCTCGATCTTGATCATGCACCGAAGTCTGGCATACGCGTCCGTGCGCGGTGACGACGGTTACGGCGGTGACGACGGCGACAGTGTGCCGGATTGGATACGGACACGATGCAATCCCAGACTGCGGCACACACTCACTTCCGGAGAGGATGTCCATGTCGATGCTTCGCCCCCGCGCAGGCATGCTGCTGTTTCTCGCACTGGCACTTGGTCACGCGCACGCCGCGACACCGAACGCCACGAAGACCCGCACCGAGATCGCCGCGCGCTTCGCCGATTACGGCCACGCCGGCGCCTGGCTGATCCAGCGCGAGGGCGACAAGGCGCATGTCGCTTATGGCGAGACGCTCGCCGGGAAGCCGCAGCCGCCCGCGTCCACGTTCAAAGTGATGCTTGCGCTCATCGCGCTGGAAACCGGCGTCCTGCGCAGCGCGGACGAGATCGTTCCCTGGGACGGCCGCAACTATGCGGACCATCCCGAATGGCAGGCCGACATGGCGCTGCGACAGGCGATGCGCACATCCAGCGAGAGCTACTTCCGCGTGCTGGCCGACCGAATTGGACGCGAACGTCTCGCCGCCTGGGTAACGCGGGTCGGTTATGGCAACGGCCGCATCGGCCCGAAGGCGGTCAGCGCCTGGCACGACGGCGTGCTGACAGTCACCGCGCAGCAGCAGCTAGCCTTCATCGATCGCGTGCGCCGCGGCAACCTGCCGTTCAAGCCCGCGACCCTGGCCACGGTCAAGGCGGTCATGCTTGAACGCGAAGCCGATGGCCGCCGTATCTACGGCAAGACCGGAACGCATTTCAAAGATGACGGCCAGCCGGGCGTCGGCTGGTGGATCGGCTGGGAAGAAGGCAAGGGCCGCGCCACCAGCTTCGTGCTGGAAGTGGAACTGAAGACGTTGGACTCGCGCGACAAGCGTGTCGCGCTCGGCGAGCGCCTGCTCGCCGAGGAACACGCCATGCCTGCGCGATGACTTGACTCAGGCGTCGGCGACGCGCACCACCAGCTTGCCGAAGTTGCGTCCTTCGAGCAGGCCGATGAACGCCGCCGGCGCATGCTCCAGACCGTCCACGACATCCTCGCGCAGCTTTACCTTGCCGGCGGCGAGCCATTCGCTCATGTCGCGGCGGAATGCGTCGAAACGATCGGCGTAGTGATCGAGGATGATGAAGCCTTCCATGCGGATGCGTTTCTGCAGCAACGTCGACATCGCCTGCGGCAGACGATCCGGGCCGGGCAGCGGTGCCTCGTCGTTGTAGTGGGCGATCACGCCGCACACCGGCACGCGTGCGTAGTTGTTGAGCAGCGGCAGCACGGCGTCGAACACGACGCCGCCGACGTTCTCGAAATAGACATCGATACCGTTCGGACACACCTCGGCGAGCCGCTGCGCCAGTTGCGCGTCGTTGCGGTCGAGACAGACGTCGAAACCGAGTTCCTCGACCGCGTAACGGCATTTGTCAGCGCCGCCGGCGATGCCGATCACGCGTGCACCCTTGAGCTTGGCGATCTGCCCGACCACCGCGCCGACCGCGCCGGTGGCCGCGGCCACGACCACGGTTTCACCGGGTTTCGGCTGACCGATGTCGAGCAGGCCGACGTAAGCGGTGAACGCGGGCATGCCGAGTCCGCCCACCGCCAGCGACGGCTGCGCCATGTCGCCCAGCGCGGTCAGCCCTTCGCCATCCGAAAGTGCGTAGTCCTGCCAGCCGGCGGCACCGAGCACCAGTTCGCTTTCGCGGAATCGCGGATGCTTCGAGGCCACGACGCGGCTGACCGTGCCGCCCGCCATCGGTTCGCCCAGCTTCACCGACGGCGCATAGGACGGCCCGATTTCATCCATCAGGCCGCGCATGTAGGGATCGAGCGAGAGGTACAGCGTGCGCAGCAGGACCTGGCCGTCACCGGGTGTCGGCACGGGCGTTTGATCGAGACGGAAATCCCGCGGTGTCGGCGCGCCATGCGGGCGCGAGGCGAGGACGATGCGGCGGTTGACGGTATCGCTTTGCGGCATGGGATCGAAACTCCAGCGAGGATGGGAGGTGTACGGCGGGTCGTTCCAGATCCGAAGAAGAGGGAACGGGCGAAAGATTTCGAAGCGGACTCATCGTCCATGCGGGAGCACAGCCCCGTCCCCAAGACGCAAAGCCGAAACACAGAAGCGCTGTTCGCGACCTCAATGGTGGGCGGTCGAAGCCATCGCTCCGACCTGATCGTTTCTCACCGCACGGCTCGTTCGCCCGTGACATCGATGCCCAACGAGCGATAAACGAAATCCATTCCCAATTGAGAATGGTTTGCATTTACATCGGGGCGCTCGCACAATGCCGCCCTCTCCCCGACCATCACGGGTGCCATATGCACCTGGCCTTCCGGGGACGGCGTACATGGCCGCGGGCGACGCGGCGCGCCGCCCACTCAGACCAGTTCGAGATCCTCGTCGTCCGGCTCTTCCGTCTCCGGCACGGTCGTCTTGCGCGAGGACGCCTTCGCCAACTGCGCCTTCGCCAGATCGGACGCGCGCTTGGACGCCATGAAGCGTTTGCGGTCCGGGCACAGCACCTGCATGTAGTCGGCGTCGAAGTTGAGTCGCTCCACCAGGAAGTCGACGAACGCACGCACCTTCGGCGAGGTGGTCTGGCCGCGCGGGAACACGGCGTTGAATTCGTACTCAGGACCGGTCCAGCCGGCCAGCACGCGGGTCACGTGGCCGAGTTCGGCATGCGCCTTCATGTTGACATCGCTCGCCAGCAGCAGGCCTTCGCCGCAGATCAGCGCGCCGGTGAGCGCGCCGGGATCGTTGGCGACCAGCACCGGATCGATGCGGTAGTCGTTCGTGTGCTCGCCATCGTTCAGCGGCCAGAAGTACTGGCCGTTGCGCAGCGACTTCTGCATCGCCAGCGTGCGGTGGTGCAGCAGGTCATCCGGATGCACCGGCTCGCCGTGGCGCTCGATGTAATGCGGGCTGGCGTAGACCTGGGTTCGGAATATCGCCAAGCGGCGCGCCACCAGATTGGAATCGGGCAGATTGCCACCGCGCAGGGCGACATCGACCTCGCGATCGATCAGGTCGATCGGTTCGTTGCTCAGCAGCATCTCCACGCGCACCTCCGGATGCTGCGCGTGAAACTCACCGAGCAGCGGCGCGATCCAGGTGATGCCGATCGAATACGGCGCGGTGAAGCGCAGCCAGCCGCGCGGCCCGCCCTGCAACTGTCCGACCGCGCTCTCGGCTTCGTCGAGTTCGCGCGCAATGCGCTGGCAATGTTCGTAGTACACATTACCCGCCTCGGTGAGACCGAGCTTGCGCGTGGTGCGATGCAGGAGCTGCGCGCCCAGGCGCGTTTCCAGATCCTGCACCTTGCGACTGACGGTGGTCTTGGGCAGACGCAGCGCCTTGGCCGCGCTGATGAAACTGCCGTGTTCGACGACCTTGACGAAGATCAGGGTGTCGTTGAGATCGCGTGCCATGGGTGTTCTCCGAGGAACTCTCTGCAGAAGAAGGAAACGCCGCACGCCAATGCCCTGCCAGGCATTCGCCGCGTCTCCGGGTGCCCGACCGGGCCAGGCCGGGCTCTGAATATCGCAAGTCGATATCGGTCTGCCGCCGCCGATTGCAAGGACAATCCAGGCATTAGACCGAATTCGGGACAATTATTCCCCGATTCAGGGGCTAATCAAGTCCCGGCGCCGGGATTATCGTTTGTTCCATTCCGATACACCCTCTCCCCCGGAGATTCGACATGAGCAACATCCATCGCCGTAATCTGCTGGGCTCGGCTCTGGTCCTGTTCCTTTTGGTCGACCTGCTGGGCCTGACTTCTTTTGTTTTCAATCAATGGTTTGGCGTCACTTTTTGGCAATCCTGGGGCCTGGCAGCCCTGCTTGCCCTGCCGCTGACCATGCTGGTGTTGCCGCTAGTGAACTCTATTCTCGACGCCGTCACAGTCCGTGACAACGTCCCAATGACGGGAGAAAAAATCCCGGGAGCGGGACAATGACCTCGACTCTGATCATCCTCGGCGCCACCGGCTGCATTGGCCGTGCCGTCGTCGCGGCGGCGATCGAGGCCGGACACGGCGTGGTGGCGGTCGCCCGCGACCCCGCTGAGCTGGATTCGCTGCGCCGCAAGCACCCCGGCACCGATCTGGTGACGATGGCCGCCTCGGTGGGCACGGATCGCGAGGCGGAGACGCTCGCCGACCGCATCCGCGATCTCGAGCGCCCGATCGGCGGCGTGATCGTCGCCATCCGCGGCGACGTCGAACGCGGACGTTTGCTCGACAAGCCGGCCGACTTCCTGCGCCGCCGTCTCGACGAGGATCTGCTGCCGCACCTGTTCGCCGCGCGTCACCTGCTGCCGCTGCTGGCCGAGTCCAAACGCGGCGGTTACGTGCTGATCGGCGGACCCGGCGCCGAGCAGCCGTGGGCCGGCTACGGCTATCGTTCGATCGGCAACGCCGCGCTACGCATGCTCGCGCGCGTGCTGCACGACGAAGCCCGCGCGTTCGCGGTACGCGTGCAGCTGCTCGCGGTCGATTCGCCGGCGCGCACCGATTCCAACGCGCGTCACGCCTGCGAAACGTGGCCGAGCGTGCATGCGATCGCGCGGCATGCCGTGGCGATGACCGCCGGAATCGAACCTCCCAACCACGCCATCATCCGGCACAACGTGCGTTCGGCACCTTTGGATGTCTGGTCAGACGACATCGATGGCGGCGCCGTCCCGGACCACCCTCGCTCAGTCTCAAATCCTGATACGGCACCTGAACAGAATTCAGCCGCGCATGTCGAAGCGGCCGCCGCTCAATCGTCAGTAGATGTGCGCGCGCTCTTGCGCGCGATCGCCTCCTCCCCTCGCTCACAGGAAACCCCCTCCCCATGATCACTCACGCGATCTCTCGCAAAGCCCTTGCCCGTTCGGGCACTAGTGTCCCGTTGCCCGCGCTGCTGTTGAGCGCGGTGATCGCGGTCGTCGTCGCCGCCTGCGACAGCAACGCCGCCCCCAACGCCGGAATGCCGCCGCCGCCCGAAGTGAGCGTCGCCACTGTGCTGTCCAAGCAGGTCACGCAGTGGGACGACTTCACCGGCCGTGTCGCCTCGCCGGAAACCGTCGAACTGCGTCCTCGCGTGAGCGGCTACGTCGATCGCGTCAACTACCGCGAAGGCGATGAAGTCAAGAAAGGCCAACTGCTGTTCACCATCGACCAGCGTCCCTACCGTGCGGCTTTGGCGCGGGCGGAAGCCGATCTGGAACGCGCACGCAGCGAAGCGCTCCTGACCAAGTCGCAGAATACGCGCGCCCAGACCCTGATCGAAGCCAAGGCCATCTCGCGCGAGGAGTTCGACACGCGCAAGGCCGCCGCCGCGCAAAGCACCGCCTCGGTGCGAGCCGCCGAAGCCGCGGTGACCACTGCGCGCCTGGACTTGCAGTTCACCGAAGTGCGCTCGCCGATCAATGGTCGCGCCGGTCGCGCGATGGTGACCACCGGCAATCTGGCGCAGGCCGATGCCACCCTGCTCACCACCGTCGTCTCCGTCGACCCGATGTATGTGTACTTCGAAAGCGACGAGCAGAGCTTCCTGCGCTATCAGGAACTCGCGCGCAAGGGCGAACGCGCCGCGACCAAGAATCCGGTGCGCGTCGGCCTGGCCAGCGAAGAGGGCTATCCGCACGAAGCCACGCTGAACTTCACCGACAACCAGGTCGACCCGACCACCGGCACGATCCACGCCCGCGCGGTGCTGCCCAATCCCGACCGCCGGTTCACGCCGGGGCTGTTCGCCCGCGTGCAGCTGGAAGGCAGCGGCGAATTCAAGGCCATGCTGATCGACGACAAGGCCGTGCTCACCGATCAGGACCGCAAGTACGTCTACGTGCTCGGCCCGGAGAACAAGGCACTGCGCAAGGACGTGGTGCTGGGTCGTCTGATCAACGGTCTGCGCGTGGTGCAGTCCGGTCTGGCCGCCAATGACAAGGTGATCATCAACGGCGTGCAGAAAGTGTTCTTCCCCGGCATGCCCGTCAACCCGAAGACAGTGGTGATGGGCGCACCGGAACCCCAGCAACAGGCCCGCGTAGCGCAAGCGCAGTAACGATCTCTCTCCCCCTTGTCGGACTGAGCTCGCTACGCAGGTCCGGCGGCCGCCGATTCTCCCGCATCCGCCTCCCCCGGTGCTGGAGGATCGGCGAAGCCGCCACTCCCTTCGATCCTCCTTCCCCGCGCACGCGGGGAAGGTTGGGGAGAGAACGCCCGATTTCCTAATCAAGCTCGGCGCATTGCGCCCGGCCGTCTTCTCCCGCCTCTGCCCGCGACCGTGGGCAGGGGAGCAAAACCTCTGAGGAAACCCCCATGGATTTCTCCAAATTCTTCATCGACCGGCCGATCTTCGCCGCGGTGCTGTCGATCGTGATCTTCGCCGCAGGCTTGATCGCGATTCCGATTTTGCCGATCAGCGAATATCCGGAAGTCGTGCCACCCTCGGTGGTGGTGCGCACCGTGTATCCCGGCGCCAACCCGAAAGTGATCGCCGAAACGGTGGCCACGCCACTGGAAGAAGCGATCAACGGCGTCGAGGGCATGATGTACCTCAAGTCGGTCGCCGGCTCCGACGGCGTGCTGCAGATGACCATCACCTTCCGCCCCGGCACCGATCCCGACGATGCCGCGGTCAAGGTGCAGAACCGCGTCGCGCAGGCACAGGCACGTCTGCCTGAAGATGTTCGACGGCAAGGCGTCACCACGCAGAAGCAGTCGCCTGTCTTCCTGATGGTGGTGCACCTGACCTCGCCCAACGGCAAGTACGACACGCTGTACCTGCGCAACTACGCACGCCTGCACGTGAAGGATGTGCTCGCACGCCTGCCCGGCGTCGGCGACGCGCAGATCTTCGGCGGCGGCGATTACGCGATGCGCGCCTGGCTCGACCCGGACAAGGTCGCCTCGCGCGGCCTGACCGCCAGCGACGTGGTGCGCGCGATGCGCGAACAGAACGTGCAGGTTTCCGCCGGCCAGCTCGGCGCCGAGCCGATGCCCAACAGCAGCTTCCTCACCCTGATCAATGCCCAGGGCCGCCTGCGCTCGGAAGAAGAGTTCGGCAACATCGTGCTCAAGAGCGGCAGCAACGGCGAGATCGTGCGCCTGGCCGACGTCGCCCGCCTGGAACTCGGCGCGGGTGACTACACCCTGCGCTCGCAGCTCGACGGCAAGAACGCGGTGGGCATCGGTATCTTCCAGTCGCCTGGCGCCAATGCACTGGAAATCCAGGAGCAGGTGATCGCCAGCATGGACGAGCTCACCAAGAGCTTCCCTGAAGGCATCAAGTACGAAGCCGTCTACGACACCACCATCTTCGTTCGCGACTCGATCAAGGCCGTGGTCTCGACCCTGTTCGAGGCGATCCTGCTGGTGGTGCTGGTAGTGATCCTGTTCCTGCAGACCTGGCGCGCCTCGATCATTCCGCTGATCGCGGTGCCGGTGTCGATCGTCGGTACGTTCGCCGCGCTCTACGTGCTCGGCTTCTCGATCAACACGCTGAGCCTGTTCGGCCTGGTGCTGGCCATCGGCATCGTGGTGGACGACGCGATCGTGGTCGTGGAGAACGTCGAACGCAACATCGAGGAAGGCCTGAGTCCACTCGATGCGGCACACCAGGCGATGAAGGAAGTGTCCGGCCCGATCGTCGCGATCGCGCTGGTGCTGTGCGCGGTGTTCGTGCCGATGGCGTTCCTGTCGGGCGTGACCGGCCAGTTCTACAAGCAGTTCGCGGTGACGATCGCGATTTCGACGGTGATCTCGGCGATCAACTCGCTCACGCTGTCGCCGGCCCTGGCCGCGCGCCTGCTCAAGTCGCACGATGCACCGAAGGACGCGCCCTCGCGCCTGATCGACCGTCTGTTCGGCTGGCTGTTCCGTCCGTTCAACCGCTTCTTCAAGTCCAGCTCCGAGAAGTACCAGGGCGCGGTGTCACGCACGCTGGGCAAGCGCGGCGCGGTGTTCGTGGTCTATGCGATCCTGTTGGCGGGCACCGGCATGATGTTCAAGCTGGTTCCGGCCGGCTTCATCCCGACACAGGACAAGCTATATCTGATCGCCGGCGTGAAGTTGCCCGAAGGCGCCTCGCTCGCGCGCACCGACGCGTTGCTGAAGAAAGTCAGCGACATCGCGATGAACACCGAAGGCGTGGCGCACACGATTTCCTTCCCGGGCTTGAACGCGCTCCAGTTCACCAACACGCCCAACACCGGCGTCGCGTTCCTGCCGCTGAAGCCTTTCAGTGAGCGTCATGGCCGCACAGCCGCGGAAATCACCGCCGAAATCAACCAGAAGATCGGTGGACTGCAGGAAGGATTCACCTTCGCCATCATGCCGCCGCCGATCCTTGGTCTGGGCAACGGCAACGGCTATCAGATGTTCATCGAGGATCGCGGCAATCTCGGTTACGGCGCGTTGCAAAGCGCGGTGAGCAGCTTCCAGGGCGCGGTGTCGCAGACACCGGGCATGGGATTCCCGATCACCACCTACCAGGCCAACGTGCCGCAGCTCGACGCCGAAGTCGATCGCGTCAAGGCCAAGGCGCAGGGTGTGCCGCTGACGGAGCTGTTCGACACGCTGCAAACCTACCTGGGTTCGGCCTACGTCAATGACTTCAACCAGTTCGGTCGCACCTGGCAGGTGATCGCGCAGGCCGACAGCTCGTATCGTGACAGCGTCGAGGACATCGCCAACCTGCGTACCCGCAATGATCGCGGCGAGATGGTGCCGATCGCCTCGATGGTGAGCATCAAGCAGACCTACGGCCCCGACCCGGTGCTGCGCTACAACGGCTATCCCGCCGCCGACATCGCCGGCGAAGCCGACCCGCGCATGCTGTCCTCGGCGCAGGCGATGAGTACGCTCACCGATCTGGCCGCGAAGGTGTTGCCCAACGGCATGAACATCGAGTGGACCGACTTGAGCTACCAGCAGGCCAGCCAGGGCAAGGCGGCGCTGGTCGTGTTCCCGCTCGCGATCCTGCTCGCCTTCCTGGTGCTGGCCGCGTTGTACGAATCGTGGACGCTGCCGCTGGCGGTGATCCTGATCGTGCCGATGTGCATGCTCTCCGCCCTGCTCGGCGTCAAGCTCACCGGCGGCGACAACAACGTGTTCGTGCAGGTGGGCCTGGTGGTGCTGATGGGCCTGGCGTGCAAGAACGCGATCCTGATCGTCGAGTTCGCCCGCGAACTGGAAATCCAGGGCAAGGGCATCGTCGAAGCCGCGCTGGAAGCCTGCCGCCTGCGTCTTCGCCCGATCGTGATGACCTCGATCGCCTTCATCGCCGGCACCATCCCGCTGGTGCTCTCGCACGGCGCCGGCGCGGAAGTGCGCTCGGTCACCGGCATCACGGTGTTCGCCGGCATGCTGGGCGTGACCGTGTTCGGCCTGTTCCTGACGCCGGTGTTCTACGTCGCCCTGCGCAAGCTGGCTGGAGGCAAGCTGGTCAGCCACGGTCATTCCACGATGGAAGCGCCGCATACCGCGCAAGTGTGATCGCGTCGATCAAGACAGAAGAAGCAAGAATCGGATAGCGCCGCTCGTCACGACACCGCAATGTGCACCGACGAGCGGCGCATCCCTCACCGCTGACGATCGCAATCCTCCCTCTCCACGATGCAGGCCCGCCTGCATCCGCTCCAAGGAATCTCCCCATGTCCACGAACGCAAATTCCACCAAGGTCGCTCTCGTCACCGGCGCCACGCGCGGCATCGGTTTTGAAACCGTGCGCCAGCTCGCCAACAACGGCGTGCACGTGCTGCTCGCCGGCCGCGATCGCAACAAGGCCGTCGAAGCCTCGCTGAAGCTGCAGGGCGAAGGCCTTCCGGTCGAGGCGATCGTGCTCGACGTCACCGATGCCCAGAGCATCGCCGCCGCCGCCGAGGAAGTCGCGCGTAAGCACGGCCGCCTCGACATCCTCGTCAACAATGCCGGCATCGTCGCCGAGCAGCCCGGCGGCAAGCCGTCGGAGCAGCCGCTGGACAACTGGCGCCGCACCTTCGATACCAACCTGTTCGGCGTCGTCGCGGTGACGCAGGCGTTCCTGCCGCTGCTGCACAAGTCCGAGGAAGGCCGCATCGTCAACGTGTCGAGCATCCTCGGCTCGCTCACCGCGCACAGCGATCCCGCCTCGCCGATCTACGACTTCAAATCGATCCCGGCCTACAACGCCTCCAAGAGCGCGGTGAATTCCTGGACCGTGCATCTGGCCTACGAACTGCGTGACACACCGATCAAGGTGAACGCCGTGCATCCGGGTTACGTCAAGACCGACATGAACAACGGCGAAGGCGAGATCGACATCCCGACCGGCGCCAAGACCAGCGTCAGCATGGCCCTGCTCGACCAGAACGGTCCGAGCGGCGGCTACGTCTACCTCGGAGAAACCCTGCCATGGTGATTCGTTCCCTCACACTCGGACTCACGGCGGCCCTGCTCGCCGCCTGCGCCGTCGGACCCGACTTCACGCGACCGACGGTCGCCACGCCCGAACGCTTCGCGCAAGCCGCAACCTCTGAAGGCGTCGCGCAGACACCCACGCCCGCCGCCGATGGCACGTTCTGGCTCGGCTTCAACGATCCGCAGCTGACCTCGCTCGTGGAAGCCGCGCTGTCGGCTAACCACGACCTGCGCATCGCGCTTGCCAACTACGATCGCGCCAACGCGCTGCTGCGTGGCTCGAAGTTCGACTACTTCCCCACGCTCACCGCCAGCGGCCAGGCCAGCAACAATCGCGCCAGCGCCGATCAGCAGCCCGGCGTGTCGCGTAATGATCGGGATAGCGACTCCTACAGCGCTCAGGTCGATGCGACCTGGGAACTCGACCTGTTCGGCCGCATCCGCCGCAACGTCGAGGCCAATCGCGCCGACGCCGCCGCCACCGCCGCCGATCTGCAGGCGGCGCAGGTCGCCATCGTCGGTGAAGTCTCACGCACGTATCTCGAATTGCGCGGATTGCAGGAACGCCTGCGCGTGGCACGGGAGAACGCCGACAACCAGCGCGAAACCCTGCAGTTGGTGGAAGCACGCTACAACGCCGGACGCGACAGCGAATTCGACACCGCCCGCGCCCGCGCGCAGCTGGAATCGACCTCCGCCCGCATTCCCGCGCTGGAAGCACTCATCGCCACCGACATGCACCGCCTCGCGGTGCTGAGCGGACGCACGCCCGATGCCTTGCTCGCGGAACTGACGCCGCCCAAGCCGCTGCCGACACTGCCGGCCGGAATCGACCCCGGCGCGCCGGGCGATCTGCTGCGCCGCCGCCCCGACGTCGCCGCCGCCGAACAGCGTCTGCATTCGGCCACCGCGCGCATCGGCGTGGCTACCGCCGACCTGTTCCCGCGCTTCACGCTCGGCGGGCTGATCGGCAGCCAGGCGATCGACAGCAGCAATCTGTTCGAACGCAGCAGCGAAACGCGTCTGGTCGCGCTCGGCATCGACTGGTCGTTCCTCGACATCGGCCGCGTGCGCGCGCGCATCAAGGCCGCCGATGCGGAAGCCGAAGGCGAGCTGGCACGTTATCAGCAAGCCGTACTGCTGGCGCTGGAAGACACCGAGAATGCATTGGTGAGCTTCGATCGCACTCGCGAGGAGGACTCGCATCTTGAACGCGCCGCCAGCGACAGCGCGCGCGCAGCGCAGCTGGCACGCGTGCGGTTCGAGGCCGGTGCGACCAGTCTGCTGGAAGTGCTGGATGCCGAGCGTACCCGCCTGCAAGCCGAAGATGCCTTCGCTGATGGGCGCACGCGTAGTGCCACCAGCGCGGTCGCACTGTTCAAGGCATTGGCGGGTGGTTGGCCGCAGACGTTGCCGGTGCGGGAGAAAGTTGCCGGGCGTTGAGGTATAGCGCCTGTTTTCAAAGCCCTTCCGCTTTTTTGGGGAAGGGCTTTGATTTTGCTTGTCATTCCGGCGGAAGCCGGGTTTTTAACAGCCGGATGGCTGGTCATCCAGGCTCTGGCTTGATCGAAGCCTGGATTCAGCCTCTCGCTTGATCGTCGTCCCAGCGAAAGCTGGGATCCATTTGGCTGTTGCTTTTGCCGTTGCTTGTGAAAAGCAAAAGCGTCACAACCGCTCAGCATCCGCGCGCTCGCGCACCTGCGCGAAGGTCCAGTCGCGGATCAGCTTCCCGTCCTCCCAGATCGTCACCATGGCATCGTCGTAGCCCAGCGGCTTCTCGACATCGGCCAGCGAAGCAGCCTCAGGCGATACCGGCACGGTGCGATAGTTGCCGTACTCGCGGTGCTTGAGCAGTGTCATGCGACCGCGCTTGCTCTGCTTGCCCTGGTCGGTGATCGGATCCTTGTAGACGTCGATCCAACGGCCATCGATACGCGCGGCTGAGCACTTCAGCGCGAACTTCTGCGTGTCGCGATTGAGCTGCTGCAGCAACGCGCCGCCCATGCCGAAGGCGACGTTGTCGGTTGCATAGCCGGCGCTGGTCACCCGCTCAAGGATGGCGCGAATGCTGGTCGGGTTGATGCCGTCACCCTGGATCACGCGGACGTGGTTGAGCACCTTGTAGCCCTTGCCATTGACGGTGTGGCCGAACGCCTCGTCCAGCAATTCGAGGCACTGGTGCACCACCGCGACGGGATCGCCCGAATCGGGGCGGATCACGATGGTGGCGCCCGAGGCGATCACTTCATCCTTCAGCGTCTTGCCCCAGTGCTCGCGGATCGCGTGATAGATGTCGTAGCTATCCGACACTACCGCCACGATCGAACCAGGCTTGGCGAACTGCTTGAGCATGTTGCGGTACGCATCGACCTCATGCGTGCGACCCCAGCTGGTGATCGTGCTGTGCTCGGCCGCGGGAATCGAGAAACCGGCCATCGGCTCGTGGTAATGCGCGCGCGCCAGCAGCAAGCCCGACACGGTATCCGTGCCAAGGAAGTTGACCAGATGCGCGGCGCCGCCGATCGCCGCCGACTTCACGCTCGAGACGCCGCGCGCGCCGAAGTCGTGCAGCTTGAATGGCAGCTGGCCTTGCGGATCGTCGCTGGTGCGCTCCAGGAATTGACGAATCGTCTGCTTGGCATGCCAGCTGATCGTCGCCACCGTCACCGGATACCAGATGCGCAGCAGCATCGTTTCCAGATACGAAGGCACCCAGAACGCCTTCGGATCGGTCGACTCGATCGTCATCAACGCGTGATGCGTCGGCACCACCGCACCTTCCGGCACCGCGCGGATGCGGATCGGCAACAGACCGGCATGATGATCGACGATGTAACGCCAGCCCGCTTCGTTGAACGGCACACCATGAGCGGCGAACACGTCACGCGCCTGATCCACGTCGGCATGGGTGATGGGCTTGGCCAGATGTTCCTTCAGGATCGCCTGCAACCCGAAGAACACGGTGCGGTCGTAGATGCCGCCGCGCGATTCCACATAAAAGAACGTGGCGTCGGTGCCGGGGGGATATTGCAGCCAGTGACTGGCCTTGTAGCTGTCGGTGTTGAGCAGAAGGTTATCGAGGCATTGCATGACGGAAGCTCCTTCGCGTCGAGTGAAGCCAGCGGTCTATCCGCCAGCGGAAATTGGAAAATCTATACATCGCAGCCGCGCCGTCAGCGCGGCGAGGTGTGCGGGCTCTGGTGGAGGGACCCACATGACGTCAGCCGCGGCCAAGAAAGAATTCGAGAATGTGCAGATGGTCCTCGAACAGCTTCGGCCCCATTTCCAGGGCTTCGCTGACGGGTACCCAGCGCGCCTTGTCGGCATCGTCGCCGCCGCGCACATCCGGCAATTCGCCAGCCGGGAAATCGAAGTGGAAGGCGTGAGTAATGGTGCGACCACGCGCGCTGCGATCCGGATGATCGAAGACATGCTGTGACTTGAGCGACCCCTTCAGCACCGGCACCGGAATCTTCAGCCTGGTTTCCTCGCGCAATTCACGCAGGCAGGCTTCGAGGATGCCCTCGCTCTGATCGACGAAGCCGCCTGGCAGCGCCCACAGCCCTTTGCCGGGTGCCGCGCGGCGACGCACCAGCAGCACGTGGCCGGAATGCACCACGACGGCATCGGTGGTGACGAAGGTCGGCGCATACGGCGCGTCCTTCCACGCCGCCTTGTATTGCTCGATGAAGCGATATTCGGCGACCAGTTCGGCATAAGCCGGCGAGTTTTTGCGGAATGCCTCGAGCATGTCGAATACGGGCACCGGCACGTTGCCGCGCAGCATCAGCAATGCGCCATGGAAATCGATGTCGCCGGCGGCGAACAGGTAACGGCGCAGCTCCGTCGCCGACATGGTTTCGGTGTGTTGCACGTCGACCAGCGGCCATTGCGGGAATTCGCGCAGGTAGTAGCTCGAAGCATCCTTGTCCATGCCGATCAGGCCAACCCGTGCGCCCGGATCGCCGCCATCGGCGCGGATCGCGTCGGCGACCGCGCGCTGCACGCCCGCGATCCACTGGCTCTCGTTGTAGAGATGATCGCGCAAGGGACGGATCAGCAATCGTCCGCCGGCGTCCGCGAGCGCGGCCTGGATCATCACCGCGCGTTCGGCGACCGTCCATGGATTCTTGACGGTACGCGGCATGTCGGCGGATCCGACCAGGAAAATGAGCTTGGAAGTGCGGCCCAGCGCGTGGCGGGCGACGGCGGCATGGCCGTTATGGAAGGGCTCGAAACGCCCGATGAAGACGAGATAATCGAAATCCATGAGGCTCCCTCACGGTTGGTTGGCAGCCCCGGGTCTGTCCCTGGACTTGTTTGAAATGCTACGCCTTCCATTGACGATTTCAAGCGATGTCACAAGACGGCTGTCTCGATCGTCATTCCAGTACAGGGCAACCACCCCCCACTCCGGAGCTGACGATGAACAACACCCAGACCATCCGATATGAACAGGAAATCCCCGATGTAATCGCCCATTTCGCCAATGCGCATCCACTGATCAACGATCTGAGCGCGGATCCGCGGCTGCAAGCCCTGGTGCAGCTGCGCGCCTCGCAGATCAACGGCTGCGACTTCTGCGTGCGCATGCATGTACGCGAGGCACTCCAGCACGGCGATACCGAGCAACGTCTCGAACGCCTGCCCGACTGGCGTCAATCGGACGATTACAATGAACGCGAAAAAGCAGCCCTGGCCTGGGCCGAAGCCTTGACCACGATCGACCACGTCACCGATTTCGGCGCTCTGCGCGCCCGTCTGCGCGAACATTTCTCCGATCAGCAGATCGCCGCCTTGACCGCCGACGTGGCCATGACCAATCTCTGGAATCGCGTGAACGTTTCGAGGCACTGACATGACTCCGCATGACGATGCCGTACTGTTCGAACAGGCCCGCCCCAATCTGCTGGGGCTGGCCTACCGCATCCTCGGCTCGCATGCCGATGCCGAGGACGCGGTGCAGGACACCTTCCTGAAATGGCGCGACGCCGACCACGCCGCGATCGAGAATCCCGGCGCCTGGCTGACCACCGCCTGCACGCGCCGCTGCCTCGACCTGCTGCGTTCCGCGCACAAGACGCGCGTGAGCTACGTGGGCACCTGGTTGCCCGAGCCAATCCTCACCACCGCCGATGGTGATTTCGAGGACGCCTCCACGCTCGCCTCCTCGATGAGCACCGCGTTCCTGCTGATGCTGGAGCGGCTCACGCCGAAGGAACGCGCGGCTTATCTGCTGCACGAAATCTTCGACGTCGATTATTCCGAAATCGCACGCACATTGGAGATCCAGGAAGCGGCCTGCCGCAAACTGGTCTCGCGAGCCCGCGACAACATCCAGCAATCGCAGGTACGCAGCGTGGTGCCGATGCGGCGCCAGGAGCAACTGCTCGCCGCCTTCGAGCAGGCGGTGGCGACCGGCTCGGCCGGCCCCTTCGCGAACATGCTGTCGGAAGACATCCGGCTGTCGGCGGACGGCGGCGGCAAGGTGGCGGCGCTTGGCGAAGTGTTGGAAGGCAAGGCGCTGGTGCTCGACTTCATCACCGACAAGCTGCACCTCTGGTGGCCGAACTACCGCAAGGTGCCGGCGACCATCAACGGCAATCTCGGCCTGCTCTTGCAGCAGGAAGGCGCGACGGTGGGTGTGGTGTCCTTCTCCCACGACGCCGAAGGCCGCATGACCGGCATCTACGTCATGCGCAATCCGGACAAGCTGGCACGGCTGGACGAAACCGTCATCCACTGAAGCCGTCGACAAGATCCCGATCAGATCGGCTCGTCGAGCGGCTCCGACATCGACGCATCGTCCGAGCCGATCGCGCCATCGGCGAGCCATCTTTCGACCAGCTTTGGAACCGCGGTCGCGGCATTGCTGCGAATGAAACTGAAGCCGTACGGCACCTTGTCCATCTCGAGCGAGATGAGCACTTTCTCCGCTCTGTTGCGAGCAGCGTTGACCAGCGATGCGGCGGGAAAGACGCTGAGCGAAGTGCCCACCACCAGAACCTTCGCCGCGGTGTGGACGTGCGCGCGCGCCTCGGTCATGTGTTGCGTTTCTTCTCCGAACCACACGATATCCGGCCGGAGTTGCGTTCCGTCCTCGCACAGCTGGCCCATCGCGATCGGATCGCCGCCGATGTGGTAGCGCTTGGGCGTCTGCGACGTGCCGCGCGCGTAGGCGAGCTGGCCGTGCAGATGGATCACGTTGCTAGATCCGGCACGCTCGTGCAGCCCGTCGACATTCTGCGTGATCACGACCACGTCATAGACCGCTTCCAGCGCGGCGATGGCGAGATGGGCGGCGTTCGGCGAGGCCTGCCACGCCTTCTCCCGGCGTTCGTTGTAGAACGCGAGCACGGCCTCGGGCCGCAGTTTCCAGCCTTCGGGGCTGGCGACTTCATGCCACGAGTACTGGTTCCACAGCCCGTTGGAATCGCGAAATGTGGGCAGTCCGCTCTCGGCGCTCAGGCCGGAGCCGGACAGGACGACGACTTTGTTCGGTTGTATGTCTGGCTTCATGCGCGGTCTCGCTCCTGCGAATACCTTATCGCAAACGCGACGGGCGGCCCATGGCCGCCCGTCGTGCATCCAACGTCACTCGCTGGCGAACCTCACTTCAGCCCACGGCTCTCCAGCAACGGTTCCACGCTCGGATCCTTGCCGCGGAACTCGCGGTACAGCGTGGCGAGATCGACGGTGTTGCCGCGCGAGAGGATCTTGTCGCGGAAGGTCTGGCCGTTCTCCGCGGTCAGGCCGCCGTGCTCCTTGAACCATTCGAACGCGTCATCGTCCAGCACTTCCGACCAGAAGTAGGCGTAGTAGCCGGCCGAATAGCCGCCGCCCCAGATGTGGTCGAAATAGGTGGTGCGATAGCGCGGCGGCACTTCCGGCAGGTCAACCTTGAAGCGCTTGAGCGCCTCGGCCTCGAACTTGTCCACGTCCTGCACCGGCGCGTCGGCGGGCAGCGTGTGCCAGGCGAGATCGAGCAGCGCGGCGGACAGGTATTCGGTCGTCGCATAGCCCTGGTTGAAGGTGCGCGACTTCTTGATCTTCTCCACCAGCGCTTCCGGCATCGGTTCGCCGGTCTTGTAGTGCTTGGCGTAGTTCGCGAACACCTTCGGATCGGACGCCCAGTGCTCGTTGAACTGCGACGGGAACTCGACGAAATCGCGCGAGGTGCTGGTGCCGGCGATCGAGGGATACTTCACGTTCGAGAACATGCCATGTAGCGCGTGGCCGAACTCGTGGAACAACGTGGTGACATCGTCGAAGCTCAGCAGCGCGGGCTGTCCCGGTGCCGGCTTGGTGAAGTTGCAGACGTTGTAGACCACCGGCTTGGTGCCGGCCAGCCCGTCCTGTTCGACGAACACGTCCATCCAGGCGCCGCCGGACTTGCTGTCACGCTTGAAGTAGTCGGTGTAGAACAGCGCCAGCGAGCTGCCGTCCTTGTCGAACACTTCGTACACCTTCATGTCGGCGTGATAGGTCGGGATGTCCTTGCGTTCCTTGAAGCTGATGCCGTAGAGCTGATTGGCGGCGTAGAAGACGCCGTTCTGCAGCACGTTGTCGAGTTCGAAATACGGCTTGATCTGCGATTGATCGAGATCGTATTCGGCCTTGCGCACCTGCTCGGCGTAGAAATCCCAGTCCGAGGCGGCGAGTTTGAAGCCTCCCTTCTGCTGGTCGATCACGGCCTGCATCTTGGCGATCTCGCCACGCGCCTTCGCGGTGGCTGCCGGCACGGTGTCGGACAGGAGCTTGAGCGCCTTGTCCGGCGTCTTCGCCATCTGGTCGCCCAGGCTGTAGGCCGCGTAGCTGTCGAAGCCGAGCAGCTTGGCCTTCTGCGCGCGCAGCTGCGCGAGGCGCTGGATGATCTTGCGCGTGTCGTTGCCGTCGTTGTGCTCGGCGCGTGTTTCCGAGGCTTCGATGATCTTGGCGCGCAGATCGCGATCCTTCAGCGAATCGAGCACCGGCTGCTGCGTGGTGTTCTGCAGTGCCAGCACCCACTTGCCGTCGAGCTTGCGCGACTTGGCGGCTTCCGCGGCGGCGGCGATGTCGCCCTCGGACAGCCCATCGAGCTTGGCCTTGTCGTCGACCACCACCGCGCCAGCAGCGGCCGCGGCGACGAGCCTGGTGTGGAAATCGGTGGCGAGCGAGGACTCCTCGACGTTGAGCTTGCGCAGCGCCGCCTTGTCAGTGTCGGACAGCTTGGCACCAGCGCGCACGAATTCTTCATAGGTGTGTTCGACCACGCGCTTCTGCTGCGGATCGAGTTCGAGCTTGTCGCGCTGGTCGTAGACCGTCTGGATGCGCGCGAACAATTTCGGATCGAGACTGATCTCGTCCTGATGCGCGGCCAGCTTCGGCGTGATTTCCTTCTGGGTCTTCTCGCGCTCGGGATTGGTATCGGCCTGCACCAGGCCGAAGAAGATGCGGCTCACGCGCGTGAGGGTCTGACCGCTGCGCTCCATCGCCTCGAAGGTGTTGGCGAAAGTCGGCGCTTCCGTGTTATCGGCGATCTTGCGGATCTCGGCCAAGTGCTGCTTCATGCCTTCTTCGAAAGCGGGCAGATAATCGCTGTCCTTGATCTTGTCGAACGGCGGCGCCTGGAATGGCAGCGTGCTGGGGCTGAGGAGCGGGTTTTCGCTGGCGGGGGTCACGGCGGCGGATTTGGCTTCGGTGTCGGCGGATTTATTTTCCGGCGCCTGCTGTTGGCAGGCCGCCAGCGCAAGGGTAATCGCAGCGGCGAGCGCGAGATGTCGCGTCATGGGAACTCCAGATAAGAACGAGCAAAATAACGATCAAACAGGAAACGGGGCAGCCTAGCGCTCCGTGGCTGAGCGCAGCATGTGCAATTGGTTCATCGCCTCGTTCAGGAAGCCCCGGAAAACACGCCCGGAGAAACGGGTTGCGGTGTCACTGCGCCATCGTGACTTCGACTTCCCGTGTATCGGCACGGCCATGGTCGTCGACGGCGGAAATGCGAAAAACGCCGGCCTGGACGGGTGTCCAGCTGGCGCTCTCCCCGGCCCGGGTGGTGGCGATATAGCTGTCGCCGCTGAACCAGAACACCCGCGCCACGTCAGCGTCGACGCTGGCGTTGAGCGTGATCGCCGATTGCTGCGGGCGCGACAATCGCAGCGTGTAGCGCGTGGCGCGCAGCGGCGACTGAATGCGCGGCGGCGAGCCGAGGCCGTGATCGTCCAATGCGCAATCCGCGCCGGCCGGCGGCTTGCGGCGCGGGATGCCGGCCTGGGCGAAGACACGGGCCAGGTCAGTGGGCCAGAACTCGTACACCTCCATGCGCACGCGTGACGGATCGACGTCTCCGCAAACCGCGAGACCCGTATCGCGATCCACCGCGACCGCGCGATGCACCGTGCTGACGCGGATCGGCGACTTGCCCGGAATGAACCAGGTCCAGCCGCGTTGCGGGCACCAGGCATTGGGCAGATCACCGCTGGCGCGGCAAATCTCCACGCGCTTGAGATTGAGCGGCCAGCGGCGCGCGGGCTCGCGCAAGTCGATGCGCGCCGCACGCAACCCGTCGACGATCGAAAAGAACAGTGGCGCCGCGGCATCGACGCCGATCAGTGCGGGGTTGGAGGAGCCGTCGAAATTGCCGAGCCACACCACCAACACGTAAGGGCCGACCAATCCCGCGCTCCAGGCATCACGAAAGCCCCAGGACGTGCCCGTCTTCCATGCCACCGGCAACTCGCGCACGCCGCTGGCCGCGCCGATGTCGGGGCGCGGATTGCGTAGCAACATGTCTCGCACGATGAAGGCCGCTTCCGCACTGAGCAATGCGGTGCCGCCGGAAGCGGGATCCTGTTCGCGCCAACGCAGTGGTTTCAACAGCCCATCGTTGCCGAGCATCGCGTACAGGCGCGCGAGCTCCTCCATCGTCACCTCGCCGCCGCCGAGCACCAGCGCGAGACCGTAATGGCGCTCGCTCGCCAGGCGCGAGATGCCGGCATCGCGCAGAAACTGGTAGAAGCTCGGTTGGTTCAACTGTGCCGCCACAGCCACCGCCGGGATGTTGCGGCTACGGATCAACGCATCGCTCGCGGTGACCGGGCCAAGGAAACGGCCGTCGAAATTCTCCGGTGTGTACGGGCCGAACGCGCTGGGCACATCGCGCAATACCGTGGCCGGATGCAACACGCCTTGATCGAGCGCGAGCGCGTAGATGAAAGGCTTCAGCGTGGAACCGGGCGAACGCTTGCCCGCCGCGCCGTTCACCTGTCCGGCGATGCCCGCGTCGAAATAATCCGCCGATCCGACCAGCGCGCGGATGCCCATGTCACGAGTATCGATCAGCATCGCGCTGGCGTTGCGCAGACCGAGGCGGCGCACGCGCTCCAGATGCATGCGCAAGCGCTCTTCGAGCAGGCGTTGCAGGCGGAGGTCGAGCGTCGTGGTCAATCGCGAGCCTTCGGTCGGGTGCAGGCTGCGTTCGCCCAGCACGCGATCGACGAAATGCGGTGCGGCGAACGGCAATGTGCGCGGCGGACGCAACGACAGCGGCAATGCCATCAGCGCATCCTGCGCGGCCAGATCCTGCCCGTCGGGAGGCGGATGCTTCTCGCGCCAGCGCGCGTACAGGCGCGCGCGCGCGGCGGACAGGCCGGCGCCGGCGTAGCCGGCATCGCGCACATTTTCCATCTCCTGCAATCGCCCGCGCCGTGTCGGCGCCTGTGGCAGCACCGCCAGCGTGAGCGCTTCGGGCAACGTCAACGCGGAAGCCGGCTTGCGGAAATAGATCAGGCTCGCCGCGCCGACGCCCTCGATGTTGCCGCCATAAGGCGCGAGATTGAGATAGGCCTCGAGGATGTCGCGCTTGGAATAGCAGGCTTCCAGCTGCAGTGCGCGCAGGATCTGCACCAGCTTGCCGCGCGGCGTTCGCGTGTCCAATCGCCAGCGCAGGCGCGCGAGTTGCATGGTGATGGTAGAGCCGCCGATGCGCGCGCCGCCGCCCGCGTATGTGCTCCAGGCAGCACGCAATAGACTGATCGGATTCGCGCCGGGATGCAGATAGAACCAGGCATCCTCGTGCAGCAGCGCTCCTTTCACCAAGCCCGGCGTGATGTCTTGCAGTGGAATCCATAACCGATAACGCTGATCATCGGCCAAGGCCAGCCGAAGCAATCGGTCTTGCTTGTCGTAGACGGCGATCGACTGCGGCAACCCTTGCGACAGCGCCGGATGCGGATAAAGACGGATCGTGATCGCGACCATGAAAAGGCCGGCGAGTACCACCAACCAGCGCATCCATCTACGACCCCGAAAAGGCGCATCGGGCATCAGCGCGAGAATCCAAGGATGATGATCGGCACACAAATCAAGGCGAGGATCGCCGCCAATCCCATCAGTTGAAACTGGGACTTGAGGAATCCCGGTGTACCAGTACGCCTTGCGTATGCCTGAGCAACCTTACTCAACGGCGGCATCACCGCCATGACACAGTTCGAGAGCAGAAGCGCAATTGGAATCCAGACGATGATCGCGGGCAGCGTGATCAGGAGAGATGTCGCATTCGGAACATCTCTCATGGAGATGCCCCGCATCACCGCGTACGTGGACACCAGCCACGCGGAGATCGCGATCATGCCACCACACAAGATTGGCACGATTACTACGAGATAGATCGCGGGCTTGCGTGGTTTCACGGGATTACGGCTCCAGGACACATCTTCATGCCATCGGGCCTATTGCAAAGCACCCCGTCGCCGATGCGCTTCGACGCCCGAGATCCTCACTTCCCGGGCACCCGCACAATCAGTGTATTTCCAGCGACCGCTTGCGCGTAGACCCCACGCTCGTACATCGACTCGGCATAGACCGGCGGCACAACGAAGCGGCCGGCATTGCCCGGACGGATGCGGTACTGGAATTCCTTCATCTCGCCAGTGACGATGCCGTAGAGCAGCACGCGATCCTCGCGCGGTTCGACGTGCTCGGGATAGAACGTCGATCCGGGCAGCGCCAAGGTGGCCGGCGCGGGGCCCGGCGTCTCGGTGCTCGAAGCAGAATCCTCGCACTCCTCTTCGCAGCCCTCTTCGTACTCTTCCTCGCTTTCATCCGGCACGTCGGATGCAGGCGCGGTCTGCATCACCGTCTCGAAACCACCCGGCAGCAGGTCGACGATGGCGATGTTGCTGTAAGTACGCGAACCCAATGCGCGCACGCGCAGGCGCACGGTGACTTCCTTGCCGAGTGGCACTTCGGTCAGCGGCTTGCCGGCATCGTCGAGGTAGTCACGCACGATCTCCAGGCCCTTGTCCTGCACCGCCGGTCCCGGCTTGCGATCGAAGCCGGATTGCGCGAGCGCATACCAGGCGGTGCTGCCACCAGCGGGCAGCACGCGCAGGCTGCGATCGCTGCCCGTAAAGGTGGCACGGCGCAGCAGGCCCGCGACATCGCTTGGCGCAGTGCCGATGGCACGGGCGCGATTGTCGGCACCGATGGCTTCGATGCCCGGCGGCACAGTCGATATCTGCGTAGCGCCGTAGGCTTCGAGCGTCAACAGAATGAAGGCGGACGAGAGCGTGTTGTAGCTATTGTCGCGCAGCGGCGACAGCAAACGATCGATGGCGCTGCTGCCGAGGCGCTTGGCCTGTTCCGGGAAATGCTTGTACAGCAGGTACAGCGACCAGCCCTGCGCGATGCCGGGATCGTAGTAGTCGGCATAGGCAAAGACGCGCGCCGGTTTGGCCGCATTGATGCGCGGGAACACGGTGGCGACCAGGCTGTTGGCCGGTTTGTCCTGCTGCAACAGGCGATGGCTGGCGGCCAGCAGCATCGCGGTGGCGTCATCCTGCTGCCAGCGCTTCGGGAAATCGCGTTCGAGCTGTTCGCGCACGCCGGCCAGCAGATTGTTGGCGTTCTGGCCCTGGCGGATCAGCAGGTAGACGGCGAGCGCGCGGGCGCGTAGTTGCGTCTGCGAGGTGAGCGCGCGATCGGCGGCCATGCTCTTGAGGTAGCGGTTGGCGGCGTCGAGCAGATCGCGCGGCACCGTTTGCCCGCGCTCGTTCGCTTCGATCAGATACAGCGTGGCGTAGGCGGAAACGAAGGGATCGACGTCCGGCGTCGCCAGCCATGTTCCGAAGCCGCCGTCGGAATTCTGGCGAGAGCGCAGTTCGCCGAGCGCCTTGTTGGTCGAGCTCTTGACCTGATCCGCCGGCATCAGCGCGAATTCCGGATGCGCGCCGCTGAGCAGCGCCGGCATCGCGGCGCTGACGATCTGTTCGGTGCACAGGTGCGGATAGTCGGCGAGGTAGGCGCTGAGGCCGTCGACGGCGACGAAGGGCGATGTCGACGCGGCGATCCGGCGCTGCGCGAGCTGGTCGTACATCGTGCGCAGCTGCTTCAGTTCCAGTCGCGTCGCGGTATGGCCGACGCGCAACTCCTGTCGCATCGCCACCGCCGGACGCAGTGACAATTCGATGCGCCGCTGCGCGCGATACTTGCCGGACTGCGCCACCATCGTCACCGCGGCCGCGCCGAGGCGATCACCGGCGCGCAGGCGCAGGCGCACCGTGCCTTCGCGGCCGGGCGCGAGCGAGAGCATCGCCTTGGCCGTGCCGACCGCCTGCAGCGATGGCGGCAGCAGCAGGCTCACCGTCACCGGCAATGCCGCCTTGGCGCCGGGCACGGTGTTGGCGACGCCGATCGGCAGTTCGAATTCGTCGCCGGGCGCGACGTGCGTGGGCAGTGTCGGCGTGAGTACGAAATCGCCGCGCGAGAGCATGTTGGTTTCGAGCAGGCCGATCTTCTGCGGCGTCACCGCCACGGCCACGACGCGCACCTTGCCGTTGAAGTGGTCGGGCAGGCTGAAGTGCAGCGTCTTCTCGCCGTCGACATCGACCAGCCCAGACCACCACACCGCCGGCTTCTCGCTCTTGCGCTTGAACGGGTTGAGATTCTTGGCGAGGTCCGAACCGTTGTCGCCGCCCGGTGCGGCCATGCCGGTGAGGCGGCTGAACTCGGGCAGGATCAGGTCGAGGATCTGCGCGGTCTCCACCTGCAGCATCTTCTTGGCGAAGAAGGTGTCGAGCGGATCGCCGACGCGATAGCGCGCCACCTGCAGGATGCCTTCATCGACCGCGAAGACGACCACGCGCGCGCGGCCTTCGGTCTTGATCGTGAGCGGGATGTCGGCGCCGGGTTTGGCGACTTTCGGCAGATCGACCGACAGCGGCTGCGTGCGCGCTTTCCGGTTGACCTTGAACGGCGCGACGCCATACGACAACGGACTCATGAACACTTCGTCCGAATTCGGATCGCGCACGAACTGCACGTTGACGTAGCCGTTGCCCTCGAACTCGGCCGGCACGCGGATGCGCTGCACCGAGGCGGTGGTGTCGGCCTTGAACCAAGCGTGGGCGTAGACCTTGTCGCGTTCGAGCGTGATCAGGCCGGCACCGGCATACGGCGCGCGCACGCTGATTTCGATCTCTTCGCCCGGCGCGTAGTCGGCCTTCGACAGTGAGAGCGTCAACTCGGCGTTGCGCTCCAGCGAGCGCGTGAGGTTGGCGGCGCCGGCCACGCTATAGTCGATGCGGTTGAGCGCGTTGCCGTTGCCGTCGCGGATCTCCAGGCGGAAGTCGCCGGGCTTGTCGGTCGGCAGCGGATAGCTCTGCGCACTGGCGGCAAGCGCGAGCGGCGTGTCCTTGCGATCGTCCAGGCGCAGCTGCGAGACGTATTTGTAGACGCCGGAATCCTGCTTGGTCAGCACCGAGACGTAGCGGCGCTCGACGAGCACCGCGTGCAAGCCAGTCACCGCACGCGCCTTGGCGTCGGCGCCGATCGCGACCAGCTGCACGCCACGCTTGCTGTCGCGCTTGACGTAATCGAGCGCGTCGGCACTCTTCATGCCGACCAGGTATTCGTTGCTGGACACCAGCGTGGTGACGCTGGCGGCGACGTTGCGACCGCTGCCCGGTTCGAATGCGCGCGCCAGCAAGCTGAGCTGATAGGTGGCGCGTGCGTACTTCTCCAGGCCCAGTGCGATCTCGGCCTTGCCCTCGGCGTCGGTCTTCGCATCGCTCAGGGCTTCGTCGTAGCCTTCCTTGGCGCGCTGCGGATCGTAGAAATTCCATCCCGGCCAGCGCGCGAATTCGGGGAACGCGGGGCGCAGCACCATGCTCGCTTCGACGCGGCGTTCCTGCGCCGGTGTGCCGAACAGATTTTCCGCCGTGATCACCGCTTTCAGGCCTTCCGGCTTGACCCAGCCTTCGCTGGCCTGCGCCGAGAAGCGCGCTTCCACGCGCATCGAGTCGGGCAGGAATTCGCGCACCTGCACGGTGGTGCTGCCGATGCTGGTGCGTTCGTTTTCCTTACCAATCAGAAATAGTTCTGCGGACCACGTACCGCTCGGTCCGTTCTCGCTCGGCGTGAAGTCGGCACTCTCGAAACCCACTTCACCGAGCGTGAGGCGCTGGCGCTGCGCCACCGAGCCGCGCGGATCGGTCACCACCAGTTCCAGCGGCAGGCCGGCAAGCGGACGCGACCAATCGGCGGCGCGCACGATCAATCCGAGATGCACGGTGTCGCCGGGCCGGTACAGGCCGCGATCGGAGAAGAGGCTTGCTTTCAGCGCGCCGGATTCGGCCGCGTTCTCCTCGCCGCCGATGTCGAAGCGCGAGTAGTCGAGCGTGCGACCGTCGTCGCCAATCGGCAGGAACGACAGGTCGCCGCCCTGCTCGACGGTGAGCATCACCGGTTTCTTCTCGCGCACGAATGCCTTCAGCGCCGGTAGGCGTGCATGGCCGCCGGCGTCGGTGGTGGCATCGACCAGGGTTTCGCCGTTGCGCGCGATCGCGCGCACGCGCGCGCCGGCGACCGGGGTGCCGCTGGCGATCGACTGCACGAACACGTCGCGACTGCCGTCCAGCGCCAGCTTGGCGATCATGCCGAGGTCGGTGAGCACGATCAGGCGGCGGTCAGATTCCTCGCCGGCGTTTTCGTCCAGGGTTTCCCGTGCGGTCTTCTTGGCGTCTTCCGTGTCCAGCTTGCGCAGGCTGAGCAGGAACACGCCGCGCTTGCCGGGGGCAAGATACTCGCCAAGGTCGACACCTTCGTAGCGCGTCTTCGCGGGATCGCCGGACGGGAAAGTGCGCCGGGTTTCCTCACGCTCGACCAGGCTGTCCTCGTCGAGATAGTCGAGGCTGGGATTGGTGTAGTCGCCGCTGTTGTTCTGCACCAGCTGATGCAACGCGCCCGGCAGCACGCGCGCGACTTCCAGACGCAAACCCGGCACGTTGCGCGCGGCGATGCTGACGCGGCGCTCGCCGCGCAGCGACAGCAGCGAGCCTTCGCCGACGAAGCGCAGCAGTTCCGGGTACGGCGGCACCTGCCGCACTTCGTTCACGGGCTGTCCGAGCAGGAAGCCGCCGAAGGACTTCAGGCCCTTCGCCACGCGGATGACCAGATAGCGGTTCGGCGGCGCCTGATATTTGAAGCTGTGCGTCTCGACGAATTCGCGCTCGGCCGGCAGCGGTGTCAGCGCGACTTTCGAGGATTGCTTGAGGATCGCCTCGTCGACTTCGTTCGCCGACCAGTTGTACGGGCTCGATTGCTGCTTGGCCGGCAGTTTCGGATTTTTCTCCGGCAACAGCCGCGCCTCGACCGCGCGCGAGACATCGGTATCGCGCATGGCCTGGTTGAAGGTCAGCACCAGCACCTGTTCCGGCTCGTAGCGATCGTTCTCGGCAAGCGTGGCGTCGATGCTGTCGACAGCCACGCTGTAGAGCGACGGCAAATTGACGTTCGAGGACAGCTTCTCCGCCGTGCCTTCGCCGCCGAGCGTGCTGACGACGCCTTCGTCGATGTCCAGCAGCAGCTTGCCGCCGTTCTCCGGAATCGTCAGGGGCGCCGAATGCACCCAGGCGCGGAGCCGGCGTTCATCGTAGACGAGCGTCTTCGTCGGCGACGGCAGTGTCCTGCCCGCGCCATCGGTGTAGGTGAAGCCGATGCGCTTCTCCAGCGAAGCCGCGTCGACCGGATGCGAGAACTTCAGCTCGTACACCGCCTTTTTCAGGTTCGGGTCCTGCGGGTCCTGATAGAACTCCGATGTCGCGACACTGGCCTCGAAGGCATGCGTGGTGAATTCGAATTCGCTCGCCACCAGCCGCACTTTCGGCGCCACGGCGACGGCAGGATCGAGCGTGATCTCGAATTCGGTGGCGATCGGCCAGTCCTTCGCCGGCGTGAACACCAGCGTGCTGTCGTCGCTCCACATCCATTCGCCCGGATGCGACGGCTGCATCGTCACGCCTTTCGGCGCCTTGCCGACCTGGTCGAGCGGCGCGGCGGAGCCGGAGAAATGCAGGCGCAGTGGCGAGAGTTTCGGCGGGGTCTGCGTGTAGTCGGTGCGCGCCGGTTCGCTGAGTCTGACTTCGAGCGCATCCGGTTGCGGCGGTGCCGGTGGCTTCGTGTGCCACCACAACAGCAACGCGATCAGCGCGAACGCGCCGCCGAGCCAATGCATCGGCCGCATGCGCAGACTGGCGCCCCACGCCGCGAGCCAGCGCGGCGGTTGCCAGTCGAAGCGGCCGAACAACGCGCGCAGGATTCGATCCGGCCAGATGTCCGGTTCGGGCGAAGAAGAAGACGCGGCTGATTCCGTTCCCTGGGCGCTCATCGTGCCCCCGCACGACGACTACAACTTTGGTGAACCGAGTGTTTCCCCCGCACCCGGCAATGGCGCGCAGCTTAGCAGTTGCGCGATGTCATTGCGTGCCGTGGTGCTTGCCTTCCCACGGCAGGTACCACTTGCGGATGGCGGCGATGTCGGCGGCCATGTCGTCGGTGGGATGGAACAGCGGCCCGACGCCGATCACGCGTTCGGGATAGTGCAGATAGATGCCCAGGATCGGCACCTCGGCGGCCTTGGCGATTTTCCAGAATCCGGTCTTCCAGCGCTCCACGCGCTTGCGCGTGCCTTCCGGCGCCAGGCCGTACCAGAAGCGTTCCTGGTCGCGGATCAGTGCCGCGGCCTGTTCGATCACGCCGGCCGGCGCGCTGCGGTCGACCGGCATCATGCCCAGCCGCCGGCACATCCAGCCCAAGCCCGGGATGCGGAACACCGAGTCCTTGACCAGGATGCGCACGTCCAGCCCCATCGCGACCTTGGCCGCGAACGCCCACACGGCATCCCAGTTGGACGAGTGCGGCGCGCCGATCATCACCAGCCTTGGGATATTGGGAAACGAGCCCATCACGCGCCAGCCGCCCAGCCGCAGGATGCTGCGGCCGAGCCAACGGGTGAAGCCGTTATGTTTCACCTGCGGTGCGTTCGGCGGCAGGATCGGCACGACACCGTCGTGCTGGTTGTGATCGCGGTGCTGGTCGTCGCTATCGGTATCGCTCATGCCTCTCCCCGAGTTCCAACGGCGCCGATCGGTCCGGCGCCGCCCTCTTCATTCAACGGCTCAATCGTTACAGCTCGATCATTCCGGCTCAATCGTCCCAGCCGCGCCGCGAACGCCCCTGTTTGATCGTACTGCGTTCGCGCTTGGCGTCCAGCCGCCGTGCCTTGGCCGCGCGGCTGGGACGCGTGGCGATGCGCGGCTTGGGCGCGTGCAGGCCGGATTCGATGAACGCGGCCAGCCGCTCGCGCGCGTCCTGGCGGTTGCGGTCCTGCGTGCGGAAACGTTGCGCGCTGATCACCAGGACGCCTTCGTCGGTCATGCGGCGGTCGCGCTTGGCGAGCAGGCGCGCGCGCACGGGCTCGGGCAGCGAGGGCGAACCGGCCACGTCGAAACGCAGTTCCACCGCCGTCGCCACCTTGTTGACGTTCTGGCCACCCGGACCCGCCGCGCGCACGAAGCGTTCGGTCAATTCCTGCTCTGGGATGGTGATGGCCGGGGTGGTCATGGCGCCAATTGTAGCTGCGGCTGTCGCTGCGGCTTCGTCGACGCCGCGGTTTGACGGCCGCGCGCGGCTTCCTCGACCATACGGTCTTTCGTCATGGAGGATTCCCCGATGTCCCTGCGTACCTTGCTATTGGCCGCCCTGCTCGGCCCCGCTCTCATTGGCTTGGCCGCCCCCGCGATCGCCGCGCCGCCCAGCGATGCCAAGCTCGACGAGCTCCTCGAAGCCTCGCGCGCCCGGCAGACGCTCGAAACCCTGCTCCCGCAAATCGAGAACTCGCAGAAGCAGATGGTGAACCAGATGCTCGAAGGCCAGCAGGTCAGCGAGGAACAGCGCAAGTCCTTCGACCGTATCCTGGGTAAGTCCTTCGATCGCATGAAGCAGGTGATGACCTGGGACAAGCTCGCCCCGCTGTATCGCGACGCCTACCGCCAGAGCTTCGAAGCCGAGGACGTGGACGCGATCATTGCGTTCTATCGCACGCCAGCCGGCCAGAAGATGCTCGAAAAGCTGCCGCAGCTGATGCAGAACACGATGGCCGGGGTGCAGAAGCTGTTGATGCCCGCGATGCAGGAACTGCAGCGCGATCTGGCCGAAGAAGCCAAGCAGTTGGAGAACGCTTCCTCCACCGCCGAACCGGCCCACGAGCACTGATTCCGGCGTTTCCATGCGCACCGGGGCGGATTTGACCCGCCCCGGCTGCTGGCGGATCATCGGGTTTCCCCTGTTAGGAGCGCCTGCCATGAAAGGCTCATCCCTGCTCCCGGCCGCCTTGCTCGCCATGGCAACGGCCATTCCGACCGCCTTCGCCGCGCCGCAGGACCCGGCCCGGATCGATGGCGCCTCCAGCGTCGACATCGCCGATGTCTCCGCCACACCGCGGATTTCCTCCAGCTGGACGGAGGTGCCGGCGCAGCAACCGTCTCCGGACACCGTTCCGCAACAGGCAGCGCCGGGCGCACCCGCCGCCGAATCGCCCCTCGCCGAGCAATGGCGCCAGCTGACCACACGCTCGCCGCAAGACTACGAGCAGGCCTACGGCAATGCCAACGTTCGGGAGCGGCTGGGGCGGGTCTATTCCGCTGGCGCCGAGACTAGTGGCCTTGGCGGGATTGGCGGCATTGGTGATGCCTTGTCGCTACAGGGCGGCCTGCAGGGTCAGGATTTGCAGGCGCTGGCAGCGCAGATGTTGTCCGGACAGAACGGCCTCGGCTCCGCCGGGGGGCTCAACATCAGCGGCGGCAACGCGACCGAGATCATGCAATCCCTGCAGGGCGTCGTGAACGACATCAGCCGTCAGCTGATGCCGGCGCTGCAGGACGCCAAGCGCGACTTCGACGGCGCGCTCAATCAGGCCGCGTCGCGCCGAGGGCGCTGACTTCGAAGGTGCTGGCTTCAAAGGCACTGACAGCATCCGAGCCGAACAGGGCCAGCGCGCGACTGAATTCCGCGTCAAACGGCGCCTCGGCGCGGACACGCTGCCCCGTGTGCGGATGATCGAACGAGAGCCGCCACGCGTGCAGCAGCATGCGATGCACGCCGAGCTGACGGAAGATGCGGTTGTGGCGCCCGTCGCCGTGGCTGCTGTCGCCGATCAAGTGATGCGAGAGATGCTTCAGATGCCGGCGGATCTGGCGGAAGCGTCCGGTTTCCGGCGACGCCCGCAGCAAGGCGTAGCGTGAGGTGGCGAATTCGCTGGATGGAATCTCGAGTTCGGTCGCGGCCAATCGCGCGAAACGGGTGATGGCGGGTTTCTTCTCAGGCTTGCCCGGGCCGCCATCGAGCGGATGATCGACGACGAATGCCTGTTCCGCCGGCCAGCCGCGACAAACCGCCAGGTAATCTTTTTCCACCGCACGCGACATCAACGTCTTGCCCAGCAGCGACGCGGTCTCGCGATCGAACGCCAGCAACAGGCAACCACTCGTGGCGCGATCGAGCCGATGCACGAGGAAGATCGGACGCCCGAATTGCTCACGCAAACGATCGGCCGCGAAGTCGGTTTCCCCGCGCGCGAGCTTGCTGTCGTGGACCATCAGCCCGGCGGGTTTGTTGACGACGGCGAGGGATTCGTCGCCGTACAGCGTTTCGATCATCGTGCGCAGCTCTCGACTCGCGCGCTCAGCGCCGCGGCCAGGCCGCGATCAGCGCCCACAAGCCGCCAAGGCCCGCCACCCACGCGGCGACCGGAATCGACAGCAAGCGCATGCCGCCGGCATCCAATGCGTACAGCACCGCGGCCGCGATCAGCAAGCCGGTGCCGAGGATCGCTGACACTGTGCGCCGCTGCATGCCTTTCATGGTCTGGGTGAGTTCGTACAGATCCTTCGAACGCAGTGACAACTCGTGCCGTCCATCCACCTGTTGCTGCAACCAGGCGTGCAAGAGGCGCGGCATCTCCGGCGCATGTGTCACCAGTTCCGGCAGATGCTTGCGGAAGCGATCCATCAGCCGCTGCGGGCTGTAGCGCTCGATCATGATGCGTTCGAGCACCGGTCGCGCCACCGCCCAGATGTCGAGTTCGGGATCGAGCAGGCGGCCGACACCCTCGATGTTGAGCAAGGTTTTCTGCAACAGGATCAGCTGCGGCTGCAACGTCAGTTCGTGCCGCTGCGCGGTGCGGAACAGCTTGATCAGCACCTCGGCCAGCGAGATTTCCGACAACGGCCGGGTGAAGTACGGCTCGCACACCGTGCGCGCGGCCGCTTCCAGCTCGTCGATGCGGCTGTGCGCCGGCATCCAGCCGGCCTGCACGTGCAGTTCGGCGATGCGGCGATAGTCGCGGTTGAAGATCGCCATGAAATTCTCGGCGAGGTAGTACTGATCCTCGTCCGAGAGCTGCCCCATGATGCCGAAATCCAGCGCGATGAAGCGCGGATTCTTCTTGCGCGCCGGATCGATGTCGACCCAGATGTTGCCGGCGTGCGCATCAGCATGGAAGAAGTTGTCGCGGAACACCTGCGCGTAGAACACGCGCGTGCCCTTGGCGGCCAGCGCCTTGCGGTCGATGCCGGCGGCATCCAGCGCGACGATGTCGTCGCTGGGGATGCCGTACACGCGCTCCAGCGTGAGCACGCGCTCGGTGGTGTGGCTCCAGATCGGTTCCGGCACGTAGAGATCGTCGGAGTCCTGCCAGAAGCGGCGCAGCACCGAGGCATTGGCCCCCTCGCGCAGCAGATCGAGCTCGGCGGCGAGCGTGTTCTCGATCTCCGCGACGATCGCGTGCGGCCGAATCTTGTCGGCGCTGGGATGGGTGCGCTCGACCAGGCTCGCCACGTTCTTGAGCAGCGCGATGTCGGCGGCGATCTGCTTCTCGATGTTCGGCCGCAGCACCTTCACCACCACCTCGCGTGGCGGCTTGCCCTTCTCTGGCGGCAGCGTCGCGGCATGCACCTGCGCGATCGAGGCGGACGCCAGCGGCGTGGTGTCGAAACTCGCGAAAGCAGTGTCGACGCCCCGTCCGAGCGAGGCTTCCACTATCCGGCGCGCGTCATCGCCGTCGAAAGGCGCGACACGATCCTGCAGCAGCGTCAGTTCCACCGCGATGTCGGGCGGGACGATATCGCGGCGCGTGGACAGGATCTGCCCGAACTTGACGAAGATCGGGCCGAGTTCCTGCAGCGCGCAACGCAAGCGTGCGCCGCGCGACTGCGCGGCGATCTCCTTCGAGGCGCGCGGCACGAACGGCCGCATCAGATTGAGCCAGCGCTCGGCCGGCGTGCCGTCGAGCAGATCGTCCAGACGGTACTTCAGCAGCACCCGGCCGATCTTGGCGGCGCGCGTGAAAGCGATCATGACGCGGATTCCTCCGCAGGAGCTCGGCCGTCCATGGCCGGACTTCTCGATGCAACAGCCTGCTGAAGTCGGTTGATCCTGGCGGCGACTCGTTCCACGTCGTCGCGCAAGGCATCGACGTCGTCGTGGAACGCGGCCAGCTCGTCACGCGGCACCACGTCGCGCGACTCCTCGGTCACGTATTCGGCGGCACTCTCGGCGGCGTTCTTGCCGAGCGTCCGCGCCTGCTTCAGACCGGTGGCCACGGCGTTGGCGATCTGCACGCCCAGCACATCGCCGAACACGGCGGCGAAGGGCTGCTGCCAATCCGGATCGAAACGCTCGGCCAGCCGCTGCAGGCGCCGCGCCAGATCGGCATCGCCGGACACACGCATGCGTCCGACCGGTGGCGCGTCGTCGCGGCGCAGGAAGGGCAGCTGCGACACCAATGCACCGATCGTGCTGCGCACCGCCAGATCGGGCTCGCGGCCTTCCTCGACCGGGCCGACCACCAGGCGCTCGCCCTGCACCCGCAGCTGCAATGCCAGCGCCGGGGCTTCCAGCGTCAGCGTGATGCTGCGGCCGTCGAGCGGCTTGAGGCCGGTGCGTGTCTCCGGATCGAGCGCCAGCGCGCGGTTGAGCGCGGTTTCCAGCGCACGGCCGGCCGGCTGCTTCCAGTTGAAAAGCGGTTCTGCCATCCGTGCATTCTATCCGGCACCGCCGCCCGGCCGCGGGCAGACCGCTAGAATGGGCGCCCAATCGCATCCACTCCATCGTTCGGACCCTGAAAACGTGAGCAAGCTCCGTGTCGGTATCATCTTCGGCGGCAAATCGGCGGAACACGAGGTTTCGCTGCAATCGGCGCGGAACATCCTCGACGCCCTCGACCGCGAGCGCTTCGACGTCAGCCTGATCGGCATCGACAAACAGGGCCAATGGCACCTGAGCGACACCCGCGACTTCCTGCTCAACGCCGACGATCCGGCGCGAATCGCCCTCAACCGCAGCGGCGAGGCTCTGGCGATGGTGCCGGGGCGTGGTGAGCGGCAGCTGTTGCCTGAAAATCCGGCACGTAGCCTCGACCAGATCGACGTGATCTTCCCGATCGTGCACGGCACGCTCGGCGAGGATGGCTCCCTGCAGGGCTTGCTGCGCATGGCCAACCTGCCCTTCGTCGGCTCGCCCGTGCTCGGCTCGGCCGTGGCGATGGACAAGGATGTCGCCAAGCGCCTGCTGCGCGATGCCGGACTGGACGTGGCGCCATTCGTTACCCTCAAGCGTCGCGACTCGGTCGATTTCGAAGCACTGAAGGCCCAGTTCGGCTTGCCGATGTTCGTCAAGCCGGCCAACCAGGGTTCATCGGTCGGCGTGAGCAAGGTGCGCGACGAAGCCGAACTCCGTAAAGCCGTCGCGCTCGCCTTCACCTACGACCACAAGGTGCTGGTGGAAGCGGCGATCGTCGGGCGCGAGATCGAATGCGCGGTGCTCGGCAACGACGATCCACAGGCCAGCGTCTGCGGCGAGATCGTGGTGCACGACGAGTTCTACGCCTACGACACCAAGTACATCAACGAGAGCGGTGCGGAAGTCGTCGTGCCCGCCGCGATCGATGCCGAGGCCAACGATCGCATCCGCGCCGTCGCGCTGCGCGCGTATCGCGCGCTGGAGTGCGCGGGACTCGCACGCGTGGACGTGTTCCTGACCGCCGAAGGCCGCATCGTGGTGAACGAGATCAACACCCTGCCCGGCTTCACACGCATCAGCATGTATCCGAAGTTGTGGCAGGCCAGCGGGATCAGCTACAGCGAATTGATCACGCGGTTGATCGATTTCGCGGTCGAGCGGCATGCGGCTGATGCGGCGCTGCGCAGCTCGGTCTGAAGAGGGGCCTCACCCGCTGCAATAGCTACCCGTGTCATAGCGGTTAACGCGACCTTCACGACATCTCGTCTTAGATGATTTTCACGGATCGAGGATAGGACATGGGGACGGACACACGCGCGTTTCTGCTGGCAGCACTCCTTGCGTTGCCGGCGTGTTCCACGGCCAAAGGCCCAACCAAGGCGGACCCAATCCAGGCGCAGCCAGTCAGCGCCAACACATATCCCGCCGAAATTCTAGGTCAATGGGAGCCTGGCCCTAACCTCTGCAATTTACCGCTGAACTATGACAGCGACGCGGGCTTCAAGATCACCCCGAAGCTCCTGCAGGGATACGAACATACGAACACACCAAAGCGCGTCCAGGTGATTTCCCAGTCGCCCCAAGCTTGGAGGATCGAGGCGATAGAACAGCACGATGGAGAACAAGACGATGTCGTGGACATCTTCGTCTTGAGCGGCAGCGATTATTTGACCGTGACTGACGGACAACGTTCAACCACATATAGGAAATGCCACTAGACGCGGGAAGGACCCCATGAATGATTCAACAAGAACAGCTTATCGAGTAATCCAAAAAGGCCAGGGCGGTAACGTCCCAGTCACCGACTTTGAAAGTCTTGTCACGCACCATCCTGGTGACAACAAGGCTGCACACATGGAAGATGGCTCCGTGGTTGGCGGTCAGCGGGGCAGGCAGCACGCCTACATAGGCGGTGAGATTCAAGAAATTGAGATTGCAAGAAACGGCAAAACCTACGACCTAAAGACGGATCAAGTACTACTCAAAAAAGATTTCATCATCGAGAACCCCAACCATCCGACCATGAGCGCGGATGCGCGCAAGGTCGATGTCCCGTCGCCAATTGCTGGCTATGTTGGCAACGTTAATGCAGCCGAAGGGCTCGTCGATATCTACGATAAAAAAGACGGCGACGTCATCGCGCGTGTTCGGCACATGCGAGGAATTGCAGTCACTGAAGGCCAGACCATCGAATACGGGCAATCGCTCGGCACTCAAAGCGATGTCCAAACCGGCGCGAAGCATGTTCATCTTGAGATGGACACGCGCTACTACCAACAATACGAGAACTACATTTCGGATTTGACTACAGGGCGGCTTCCTGTCGAGGCGGAGCAGCGTGTTGGCGTGCAGCCACTTCCCGTGATTGACGATGGTGTTATTCGTCTTGGCGAATCTAGCGATCGGCTCAAGGATTTACAGCGCGTCATGTCGAATGAAGGATATCGCGCAACAGGCGATAGGCCGCTCGATCAAGACGGCGTTTACCGTATCGGAATGCAAGGCGCATTGCTGGATTTCCAGCGAGCGCATGGGTTACCACAGACCGGTGACATTGACGCCGCCACCTTGAGCTTTGCGCCGCCTGAAAGAACACAAAGCCGAGAGTCAGACCGCCAGGACCACACGGCCCCCGGCAGGACGATTCCTGCAAGCCCTGAGCTTCAAGCGCCAACAGCCCCGGGGCATCCCGATCACCCAGATCATCGCCCGGGCTTGCCGGATCCGTTGCAGCCGCCTGTCAATCAGCACAGACGCCGTAGCCCTGCCGATCCGGATCACGAAGACCACGCGATGCTGGAACAGATCCGCGCCGGCGTGCGCAAGATCGACGAAGGCCTCGGCAAGCCCTACGACGAGATGAGCGAACGCATCAGCCGTGGCTTGCTGGCGGCTTGCAAGGACAACCGGGAGATGTACCCGGACAAGCTCGACCACTCACTCGCGGGTAATGCGCTGAACCGCGTCGATCATGTGATTCTTGGGAAGAGCGGCAACATCTTCGCGGTTCAAGGGAATCCGAATGATGCCGGCGACCCCGCGAACAAGCGCGCCTTCGCGCCTGTCGAGCAGCTGGCTCGAACACCGGTCGAACAGTCGGACGAAAAGCTGCAAGCGGCCAATCAGACCCTGACGCAGGAACGGGCGCTGGTACAACAGCAAGAGTTCGCGCGCGGTCAGAACGAGCCCACACGCGCCAGCCCAGTGATGTCGTGATCGATACCGGCCACAGTCGCGACTGCTGGCCAAAACTTGGTTCATCCAGACGACACCGCTACAAGCCTCAGGCCCGATACACCGCGGCCAATCGCGCCAATCCATCGGCGAAGCTGACGCGCGGCACGTAGCCGAAATCGCGTGTGGCCGGCGCCATGTCGTACCAGTGCGTGGTGCTGAGCTGCTCGGCCAGGAAGCGCGTCATCGGTGGATCACTGCGAAGGCGCAGCAGCGGCCACAGCGTCTCGCAGATCGCGCCCATGGCGTAGGCGACGCCGAAGGGAATGGTGCCCTCGATTTGCGGCGCGCCGGCGGCTTGCAGCAGGCTGTTGAGCGTTTCGCGCAGCGTCTTCGGCTCACCGTTGCTGATGAAATAGGCGCGGCCCGCGCAGGCTGCGCCGGGGGCGAGATATTCGAAGGCATCGAAGTGCGCCTGCGCGGCGTTGTCGATGTAGGTGGTGTCGATCTTGTTCTCGCCATTGCCCACCAGACGCAGGCGGCCACTGCGCGCGCGTTCGATCAGTCGCGGCAGCAACTGGTTGTCGCCCGGCCCCCAGATCAGGCGCGGACGCAGCGCGATGGTGGCCAGCGCACCGCCGTTAGCAAGCACGCCACCGTTCGCGGCGAGTACGGCCTGTTCGGCGATCTTCTTGGTGTGTGCATACGGCGCCTTGAGATCGTCGCCATAGGGTACGGAGTCGGCGGTGCCGCCCTCGACCGGATGCGTGGCGCGATGTGTCACGCTCGGCGTCGAGGTATAGATCAGCTTGCCGACGCTCTGCGCACGGCAGGCGGCGAGCACGTTCTCCGTGCCGACCACGTTGGCTTGGTGATAACTCTCGTAGCTGCCCCAGGCGCCGGCCTTGGCGGCGTTGTGGAAGATCGCCTCCATCCCGGCCGCCGCCGCGATCACCGCATCGCGATCGGCGAGATCGCCACGCACCTGACGCACGCCCAGCGCATCGAGCGCGGGATAGTGGCCGCGATTGAAACTCGTGACCTCGTGACCGCGCGCGAGCAGCCCGCGGCACAGCGCCTGGCCGAGGAATCCGCCGCCGCCCGTCACCAGGACACGCGTCACCTGCCCCTGCCCCATCCGTCTTCCTGCGTGTCGTCGCGCCGCGGCGGCTTCTGCTTCGCCGCCCACAGCGCGAGCTTCTCGCGCCCGATCTTGGCGTTGTGACGGATGTCGACCGGAAATGATTTTGGATAATGCAGGAAGCGCTCCACCTTGGCCGTATGCACATGGCCTTCGCCGAGATGGCGCAGCTCCTCCTCGATGCGCGGCCATTCCTTGGCATCCACGCCGGCACGCAACTCCACGCACAGCGCAGCTTGTTGCGTACCGAAGGCGCCGATGCCCACCAGCGCGGTGCGCCGCACATCGGGATGCGTGTTGAACACCGGTTCGATCTGCTCCGTGCACAGCGTGGTCGCAGCGGTGACCACGCGCTGCGTCTTGCGTCCGCAGAACCACAGGCGGCCGTCGCGATCGAAATAACCGAGATCGCCCATGCGATGCACGACGCGTTCGCTGCCGTCGGGCAGGGTTTCGCGAATCTTCGCCAGACGCGTCTGCGCGTCGCGGCTGAAATAGGTGTCGGTGGCGGTCGGGCCGGCGACTGTAATTTCGCCGACCAGCCCGCCCTGCACGATCAGATCGTCGGACCAGCGTTCGATCGCGTCGTCGGTGACGCGGATCAATCGCACTTCGTTCGGCGGCACCGGTCGGCCGACGCAGGTGCCGGCACCGGCTTCGGTGCGTTCGCGCAGGCCGACCAGCTCGCGCCCCTCGATCGTCGCCACCGGCAGGCATTCGGTGGCGCCGTACGGCGTCCAGAACTGGCCGTGCTCGGGCATGAGCGTGCGGATCTTCGCCACCACGTCGGCCGGCACCGGCGCGCCGGCGGAGGTGATGCGCGTGACGCCTTTCAAAGGCGCGCCATGATCGGCTAGCACGCGCATCAGCGCTGGCGATCCGAACAGCTGCGTCACGCCGAAACGCTCGATCGCCGCCAGCAGCTTGCGCGGATCGGCCGAGGCCGGACGCGTGGGATCCATGTCGGGAATGATCGAGGTGAGTCCGAGCGCGGGATCGAACAACGCGAACGGCGGAAATGTCGGCAGGTCGACGCCGCCAGGCTGCATGTCGAAGGCGGCGCGCATCATCTCGATCTGCGCGACGAAATGACGATGGCGGTACACCACGCCCTTGGGAATGCCGGTGGAGCCGCTGGTGAACACGATCGCGGCGACTTCATCGGGTTCGGTGTCGGCGAGCTGCGAGGCGCCGACCGTGTTGGCGTGGATGACGGCACCGTCGCGCTCCACACGCGCCAGCGTCGTATCCGCGAGCAGAGCGAAGGCGCCGGTGGTGATGCGGATGCGCGCCGAACGCGCCCAACCGAGCAGCACGCGCGCCAGATGCGCCAGCGGAATGCCGATGAAGGCCTGCGGCTGCGCTTCGCGCAGACATTGCTTCAATGCGCGCTTGTCGATGCCGGGATCGACCAGCACCGGCACCGCACCCGCCTTGAACAGCGCGAACATCAGCAGGAAGAATTCCGGTGTCGGCCGCACCATCACCACGGTGCGCACGCCACGGCGGATGCCGTGACGGGCCAAGCCCGCGGCGATGGCGTCGCTGCGTGCGTCCAGTTGCGCGTAGGTGAGCGTGACGTCGTAGCGGCCGCTGCCACTCGGGCAGCGCATCGCGATCTGGTCGGGGCGTTCGGCCGCGAGTTTCGGCAGGGCGGCGGCGATGTTGCACGGGTCGGTCATGCCGCTATTCTCGCCTGCCGCGCGCTCTTGTGTTTGGGAGCTAGGACAGCGGATTCGCGTCCAGAGCATTCGAATCCAGAAACGCGCGCATCATCGGCACGAGCTCCTCGTGCTTGTCTTCCAGCACGTAGTGCCCGGCATCGTCGTAGGCCCGCACCTGCGCCCGCGGCAGGGCTTGGCGGAAGCCATCGAGGATGTGGTGGTCGAAGACGAAATCCTTCAGGCCCCAACCGATGAAGGCCGGACGATCGGCGAATTCCGGCAGCCGCCGCCCCGCTTCCTCCACCAGCGCCCAGGCCGGATCACCGGCGCGCAACGGGATGTCCTGCATGAAGCGCAAGGTGGAAATGCGGTTGGCCCAGCTGTCGTACGGCGCCACATAGGCGCGGCGCACGTCCGGCGGCATGCGCCGCTCCACGCCCAGCCACGAGGCGCCAGCCGAAAACAGGTTGAAGGCGCGGATCAACGCGCCGCCGATGCGCAGGTCGCGCCCGAACGACAGCTGCCACGGCATCTTCTTCGCCGCCGGCAGCGGGAAGGCTGCTGTGTTGGTGAGGATCAGGCGCCGCACCTGCGCCGCATGCGACAGCGCCCAACCGAAACCGATCATGCCGCCCCAGTCGTGCACGGCCAGCGTCACCGGGCCGTCGATGCCGAGGTGGTCGAGCAGCGTGCCGAGATCGTCGACGCGCGACTGCAAGGTGTAGCGGTAATGCGGGGACACGGAAGGCAGGTCGTTCGGCTTGTCCGACAAGCCCATGCCGATGTGATCCGGCACGATGCACCGGTATGCCTTTCCAGCAGCCGGATCACGCAGCGCCAGCACCAGATGCCGCCAGTAATAACTCCACGACGGATTGCCGTGCAGCATCACCACCACTTCGCCATCGCGCGGACCTTCGTCGAGGTACGACATCGCGATGCCGGGACGCACTTCGAAGCGCTGCGGAGCGAAGGGATAGTCGGGAAAATTCATGCGATCGAACGGAAACCCGCCGCTGTCACGAAGCAGGCTTACGACAGGACTACGTTGGCAACGACGACGACGCGATCCGCGCCGCCGATCACCACACCACTTCCGCCATCGAGCAGTTCAGGCCCGAGCCGATGCCGAGCAGGGCGATGCGGCTGCCTTTCTTCAGGCGGCCCTTCTCGCGCAGCTTGCTCAGCACGATCGGCACCGAGGCCGGGCCGATGTTGCCGTGCTCGCCGAAGATGGTCATCACCTTGTTCGGGTCGATGCGGAAGGCGCGCAGGAAGGCCTTGGTGTGCTGCTTGCTGACCTGATGGATGACGAATTCGTCGAGTTCGTCCGCCACCCAACCCAGCGCCTGCCTGGCGGCGGCCCAGGTTTTGTGGCCGAGCTTGAGGCCTTCGATCATCAGCATGCGGCCGTCGGCGATCATGCGGTCGTGGTGCAGGTCGCCTTGGCAGAGGTGATTCCACTCGGTGGCCGAGCGGGTCACACCGCCGCGATAGCGCGGGGCGCCCGGGACCAGCTCGGCACGCGCCAGCACCATGGCGGCGGCGCCGGAGCCGAGGGTGAGCGTGGCGATCTCGTCACGCATCTGCTCGGCGGTGACGTCGGCGCGGGTCAGGCGGTCGAGGGTCTTCTCGTAGGCCAGGTCGGCGGTTTCGCCGTCGACGACCAGGGCGTAGTCGATCTCGCCGCGCTCGATCATGCGGCTGGCGATGTCCATGCCGTTCAGGAACGCCAAGCAGGCGTTGGCGACGTCGAAGTTCTGGCAGTTCTCGCCCAGGCGCAGGTTGCCGGCGACGATGGAGGCGGTGGACGGCTCCAGGAAGTCGCGGCTGACCGAGGTGTTGACCAGCAGGCCGATGCGGTCGGGCTCGATGGCGGCGTCGGCCAGCGCTTTCACGCCGGCCAGGGTGGCGGCGTCGGAGGGCTTCACATCGCCGTCCCACAGGCGGCGCTCGCTGACGCCGGCGATGGTTTCCAGCATGTCCGCCTTGATCTTCAGCCGGTCCAGGGTCGGCTTGAGGCGAGCATTGATTTCCTGGCTGGAGAGCCGCCGCGGAGCATCGATATGAGCGAGGCCGGCGATGGCGACGTGTTGAAAGAGCATGGGCTGGCCGCCGTCAGGCTGGCGAAAGGGCACATAGGGTACTGGTTTCGGGGACTGTGCGCATGCGTAGGGACGGTCCGGAGCGTGCCAAGTACGGCACGGCCGCACAGTTCTGGTAAACGGCTGAGCCAGGGATAGCCGGGCCGGACTGTCCGAGGCTGGACGTTACTAGGACGGTTACCTAATTGGTTTGCCACAAATTGCGGCATTGCGCCGATGTCTTGCAAGTTAAGCGGGAAGCGCAAGGACAAAGTGGCGAAGCGACTGATAGTCCTCGGTGCATGCCCAGTCTTGTGATACCAAGATCGATTGAGCCTGCCCCCAATCCTCATTGTCCAAAAGCACTTCGATCGCCTGAATCTGACCGTGGTATGCACCTACAAATACTCGAATCCAATGCGGACCCGGGGTCGCCATTTCGACAAACAGAGCGTCAAGTTTGGAAATGACCTCGGGATAGGAATCCGAGAGAGTGGAATTGTCCGAATACTGCGTAAGAAGAGGTCCACTGAAAATTTTCCAGGCCGCATCTTGACGCCTCCAGCTTTCGACCTCGACTTGGTCCTCACAGGAATGGCTGGTAAGCGCTTCAATGAGAACGTGGAATACGCCGAGCAACATCTTTGCGAAGGCATTGGAAACCGCTTGATCCTTGGAATCCCCCACACCAGCGAAACACTCAATGATGGGCCTTCCACCAAGAGGCGCCGAGTACGCTCTGACCTCCAAGACAATCGAGGCTTTGCCAGCAGATAAAATTTCTCGCTCGAATACTTCGGCCTCCAATTCAAGGCGGCCACCCTCGACGGAAATGAAATCCGCATACTTGACGGCGGGCAGCCCATGAGAGACCAGCGCTTCTTGCAGCCGGGTGAGGATGTCCTTATTCAAGAGACCCGTTTCGCTCAGCGCCCACACTTCCAAGCCGCAAACGTCTGATTCCCATTCAACGGCTGATCAACCGGATTGACAGTATCCGCTCCGATTCCAACCGCCTCGTTGCGCGCGAGCGTCTCCAACTCTTCCCGCACACGCAGCTGATTGCGGTTGTAGAGCGCGACCTTGCTGGTCACCGATACCGTGATGTCGCCCCGCTTCTCGCAACCCGAAGGCGCGGCGGTCGCCACCTTCACCGCAGAGGCGCCCTGCGCCATGTGCACCCAGGTGCAGGCGCCCGTGGACACGGCCAGCAGTCCGATCAGGACATGCCTGTAAATGCGCGACTCGAACATGATCACCTCTGCCTGAAAATGCGATGCCCGCCATTGTGGCGGGCATCGTGGACACCGTACAGCGCGAACGTTTACTTGCCGGCAGCCTTGCCGTCGGCGTCGACCACGCTCACTTCGCCGAGGTTCAGTGCGCGGATCGGCTGTTCGATCTGCTTCAGGTCACCGACCACCACCCAGGTCAGCGTGTCGGCGTCGATGGTCTTCGCCGCCTCGGCCACCTGCGCCGGGGTCAGGGCTTCGATCTCGGCCTTGCGCTTGAACACGTAGTCGTCGGGACGGTCGTAGCGGACGATGCCGCCGATCGTGCCCATCACCGCGGCCGAGGTTTCGTAGGCGCCGGGCAGGCCGCGGATCTCGGTGGCCTGGATCTTGGCGACTTCGGCGGCGCTCGGCGGCACCTTGCCGCTCACGTATTCGCTGATCTCGCGCTGCAGTTCCTTGAGCGAATCGGCGGTCTTGTCGATCTGCACCGGCGCGAAGGCGATCCACGGCCGCTGTCCGAGCGCGCCGGAGCTGAAGCTGTAAGCGCCATAGGCCCAGTGCTTGTCCTCGCGCAGGTTCATGTTCAGGCGCGAGGAGAATTCGCCGCCGAGCACGGAGTTGGCGATGTCGAACTTCACCGAGCCCGCGTCCTTGGTCGAGGGCACCAGTTCGCCGGCGAGGATGGTGGCCTGCACGGCGCCCGGCTGGTCGATCAGGAACACGCGCGGCTTGGCCGGACGCGCCACCTCCGGAATGGTCGTGGCGGCGGGCGCCGCGCCCTCGCCCTTCCAGTCGCCGAGGTGCTTGTCGAGCAGCGGCACGATCTCCTTCAGCGTGGTGTCGCCGACCACGATCAGCGTGGCGTTTTCAGGACGCAGCCAGGTGCGCTGGTAGGCGAGCAGGTTGTCGCGGCTCAGCGCCTGGATCGACGCTTCGGTACCGGTGCCGCTGAAGGGAATCGCGTAGGGATGGCCAGCGCCGTACAGCAGCGGCGGCAGCACGCGCTGCGCGGCGCCGTTCGGGCGCGCCTTTTCCTGCTGGATGCCGGCGATCCAGGTCGCCTTCACGCGATCGATTTCCTTCTGGTCGAAGCGCGGCTGGCGCAGCATGGTGGCGAACAGCGCGATGGAAGGATCGAGGTTTTCCTTCAGCGCCGACAGCGAAGCGTTGCTACCGTCGATCGAGGCGCCGGCGCCGAGGTTGGCGCCCAGCGATTCGGCACGGTTGGCGAAGCCCAGCGCATCGAGATCGCCGGCACCCTCGTCGAGCATGCCCATCGTGAAGCTGGCCGCGCCGAGCGTGGCCTTGTCATCGCTCGCCGAGCCGCCGTTGAACTCGTAGCTCATCCGCACCACCGGCACGCCGCGGCGTTCGGCCAGGATCAGCTTGGTGCCGTTCTTGAGCGTGGCGCGCTGCAATTGCGGGAATTTCAGCTCCGGGAACTGCGACGGCACCTGCACGCCCTTGGCGCGGTCGACGTCGCTGGCGGCGGTCTTGTACTTCGGATCGACCGCCGGCAGGGTCAGCGGGGCCGGCGTTTCGCTCGGCTCCTCGACCAGCGCGGTGCGCTGGCCCGGCGCCACCACCAGGGTGTGGCTGCCGACACCGAGCCACTGGCCGCCGACGGCCTTCAGCTGATCGGCCGTGGTGGTCTCGATATTGCTCAGCGAGGTGCGGAAGCAACCGGGATCGCTTTCATACACCGCGCACTGCGCCAGTGCGTCGGCCTTGCCGCCGAAGCCGCCGATGCGTTCGATGCCGCGGATGAAGCCGGCGCGATAAACCGTTTTGGCCTGCTGCAGTTCGGCGGCGCTGGGGCCTTCGGCGACGAGCTTCTTCAGCTCCTCGTCGATGATCGCTTCCACCTTGGCCGGATCGACGCCCTGCTTGACGTTGGCGATGATGATGAAACTGGAAGCCAGCTGCTGCACATCGACATCGGTGCCGATGCTGTCGACCAGTTTCTCCTCATGCAGCAGGCGCTTGTCCAGGCGCGAGGACTGGCTGCCACCGAGCACCTGCGAGAACAACTGCAGGCGATCGTTGTCGGCGGTGCCGACCTGGGCCACGTTCCAGACGCGGTAGATGCGCGCCTGCGGCACCTTGTCCTGCATCACCTCGCGGGTGTTCTCGGTGCGCCGGGCCACGTCCACCTTCGGCTGCGCCATGCTCGGCGTGGCCGGGATGTCACCGAAATACTTCGCCACCTTTTCCTTGGCCGTCTTCGCGTCGATGTCGCCGGCCAGCACCAGCACCGCGTTGTTGGGGCCGTACCAGGTGCGGAACCAGTTCTTCACGTCCTCGAGCGAGGCGGCGTTGAGATCGGTCATCGAGCCGATCGTGGTGTGGTGGTAGGGATGGCCCTTCGGGTACATCACCTGCGCGAGTTTTTCCCACACCTGGCCGTAGGGCTGGTTCTCGCCCTGGCGCTTCTCGTTCTGCACCACACCGCGTTGCTCATCGAGCGTCTTCTGGTCGATGGCGCCGAGCAGGTGGCCCATGCGGTCGGACTCCATCCACAGTGCCATGTCGAGCGCGGTGGTGGGCACGTTCTCGAAATAGTTGGTGCGGTCGCTGTTGGTGGTGCCGTTCATGTCGGTGGCGCCGACCAGTTCGAACGGTTCGAAGAATTCGCCCTTGTGGTTCTCCGAGCCGTTGAACATCAGATGTTCGAACAGGTGCGCGAAGCCGCTGCGTCCGGCCGGCTCGTCCTTGCTGCCGACGTGATACCAGATGTTCACCGCCACGATCGGCGCCTTGCGGTCGGTGTGCACGATCACGCGCAGGCCGTTGGGCAGGGTGAACTGCTCGTAGGGGATGTCGACGCTCTTGGTCGTCGCCGGCGCGGCGAACGCGGAGACCGGCGCCAGGCTGCCAAGAGCGGCGCCAAGGGCGAGAGCGAGCAAGGCGGCGCGCGGGCGGCGCGGCGCGGCGGACGTACGGCGGGCGAAGGACGGCATTCGGCACTCCTGTGCGATGGACGAAAGGTCTCGCATCCTAGCCGTTCGGCCAGGACTGCGACCTAGGCCACAAGTCCTGTGGGGGTTTCGCGGCTCTCCGACGTTATAGACTCCCCACCATGGCTTCCCGACACTGCCTGGTGACCGGCGCCAACCGTGGCCTCGGGCTCGAATTCGTCCGCCAGTTGCTGGCGCGCGGCGATCATGTGATCGCGGCCTGCCGCAAGCCGGGCAAGGCCACCGCGCTCAACGCCCTCGCCGGCGGCCATCCGGGGCGGTTGCACGTGCTGCCGCTGGACGTGGCCGATCCGAAAACCCATCTCGAACTGGCGCGCGAGCTGCCGCTGGTGCTCGGCGGCCAGGACGACGACGCACCCGGCAAGCTCGATCTGCTGATCAACAATGCCGGCGTGCTGCATTCGGGCGAACGCTTCGGCCGCCTGAGCGCGAGCATCGTCGAGGACAGCTTCCGCACCAATGCGATGGGCCCGCTGCTGCTGACGCAGGCGCTGGCCGAGTCGCTCGCCGATGGCGGCAAGGTCGCCAATATCAGCTCGCAGCTCGGCTCCATCGCCGGCGTGAGCCGTTTCGGCACGCCGAGCTACATCATCAGCAAGGCCGCGCTGAACATGGTCAGCGCGCTGCTGGCGCAGGCGCTGGCGCCGCGCGGCATCCCCGTGATCGCGCTGCATCCCGGCTGGGCGCAGACCGACATGGGCGGGCCCGACGCCACGGTGCCGGCCACGGATGCGGTGAGCGGCTTGCTGCGCGTGATCGATGGCGCGACATCGGCGCAGAGCGGGCATTTCTTCGATTGGCAGGGGCGCGAATTGCCCTGGTGAGCGCCAGCGCCAGAAACGCATGGCTTTTTGCTCGTCATTCCCGCGAAGGCGGGAATGACGAGCATGAGGGTTCACGCCGGCGCCAGCTTCAGCATCACGATGCCGGCCAGCACCAACGCGATGCCACCAAGACGCACCGCACCCAGCGATTCGCCGAACAACCACGCACCCGCCAGCACCGTGCCGACCGCGCCGATCCCGGTCCACACCGCATAGGCGGTGCCGACCGGCAGCACGCTCAGGCTCCTGCCCAGCAGCCAGACGAACGCGGCGAGCAGCAGCAACGAGACGAGGCTCCAGCCCAGCCGCGTGTAGCCCTCGGCCTGTTTCATCGCCAGCGCCCACAACACGTCGAGCACACCGGCGACGAGCAGCATTCCCCATGCGAGTGCGTTGCTCATGACGATGCTCAGGCCGCCGCCGCGATCGCCATACCTTCCGCGCGCATGGCCTCGCGCACGTGCGGGCGCGCGGCGATGCGCTGCAGGTAGTCGCGCAGGCGCGGGTACGGCGTCAGGTCGACGCGGGTCCACTTCGACCAGCCGATCACGGTGAAGGCGTAGGCGTCGGCGGCGCTGAACCGCTCGCCGAGCAGATAGGCGTTCGTGGCCAGGTGTTTTTCGATCAGCGCCAGCCGGTCCGCGATCTTCGCGCGCGCGGCCTGCTGCGCCGTTTCGCCGAGCTCGGGATGGAACAGCCAGGGGCTGTAGGCCTTGTGCAGTTCGCTGCTGATGAAGGTGAGCCATTCCAGCAAGCGATAGCGCTCGGGCGTGCCCTCGGCCGGGGCCAACCCGCTCTGTGGCGTGCGATCGGCCAGGTACAGGGCGATGGCGACGCCCTCGGTGAGCAGGCTGCCGTCGTCCAGACGCAGCGCCGGCACGTAACCCTTCGGGTTGATCTCGGCGAAATCCTGGCCGGCTTCCGTGAGGTGCGGGGCCTTGGTGATGTTTACCTTCTCCAGATCGAGGGAGATGCCAGCTTCATTGGCGATGATGTGGGGTGAAAGCGAGCAGCTGTTGGTGGCGTAGTAGAGCTTCATGACGGGACTCCGGGATGGGAGCCCAATCATGTTGTTGTATTCTTCGCAAACCAATACGGCAAAAAAGAACGTTTCGTTTGCGTAAAAAGCAAATAATCACTCCCACCGGCGGCATCGCGCTCGACGACCTGCGCCTGCTCCTGGCCATCGCCGATCGCGGCAGCCTGGGCGGCGCGGCGAAGCGGCTGGGCGTGGACCACTCCTCGGCCTTCCGCCGACTCGCCGCGCTGGAGGCGCGCATCGGCGCGCGCCTGTTCGATCGCGCGCGCGGCGGCTACACGCCCACGCCCGCCGGCGAGATCGCCATCGCCGCCGCCGACCGCATCGGCGAGGAACTCGACGCGCTCGACCGCCGCCTGCTCGGTGAGGATCTGCGCCTGTCGGGCCGCATCCGCATCACCACCACCGACACCCTGCTGCACATCGTGGCGCCGCTGTTCGCCGAATTCCGCCAGCTCGAACCCGGCATCGTCATCGAAGTCGCCGCCGGCAATGCCATCTTCGACCTGAGCCGGCGCGATGCCGACATGGCGATCCGCCCGACGGCCACGGTGCCGGACCACCTGATCGCACGGCAGATGACGACGGTCGCGATCGCGCGCTATGCCACGCCGGACTATCTCGCGCGGCAAACACAGCGCGGCCTCGGCGATGAGGATTTCGCCGAACACGATTGGATCGCGCCCGACGAATCGCTCTCGCACGTGGGCAGCGCGCGCTGGATCGCCGCGCACGTGGCGCGCGAACGCATCGTGCATCGCGGCGACTCCCTGCTCGCGCTGCTGCAGGCGGCAAAGGCCGGCATGGGGATGACCGCCCTGCCCTGTTACCTCGCCGATCGCGAACCCGCGCTGCGGCGCGTCGGCGCCACGTTGGACGACGCCGCGGTACCGCTGTGGCTGATCACGCATCCGGATCTGCGGCAGGTGCGGCGCCTCCGCGTGCTCGGCGAATTCCTGTTCGAGCGTCTGCGCGCGCAGGACGCGTTGTTCACAGGACGCGAGAGCGTGTTCGCGGATCGCTGATGCGAACGACGTCCGCCCACCCGATGCTCGTCATTCCTGCGAAAGCAGGAATCCAGCGACTTTGTTCTTCGGAAGATCGTCTGCCTGCTGCGCGAAAGACACTGGATTCCTGCTTTCGCAGGAATGACGAGCAGATGCAACATCCTCACCGTCGATACCTCACGACATAATGCGCACATGTTCGACGTCCTGCTCTACCAGCCGGAAATTCCGCCCAACACCGGCAACGTGATCCGCCTGTGCGCCAACACCGGTGCGCGGCTGCATCTGATCGCGCCGCTCGGCTTCACGCTCGAAGACAAGCAGCTGCGCCGCGCCGGCCTCGACTATCACGAGTACGCGCCGGTGCGCGTGCACGAATCGCTGGACGCGGCATTGCAGGCGATCGCGCCGCCACGCTTGTTCGCCCTCTCCACGCGCAACGCCGTGCGCTACGACACGCCGCGCTTCGCCGAGAACGACGCGTTCCTGTTCGGACCGGAAACGCGCGGGCTTCCGTCCGAGGTGATCGACACGGTGCCGGAAGCGCAACGCCTGCGCCTGCCGATGCGGCCGAACAACCGCAGCCTCAATCTCTCCAACGCCGTGGCGGTGGTGGTGTTCGAGGCGTGGCGGCAGCTCGGTTTCGCTTGACGATGCAGCAGCATCGCGCGGCCGTCTCCGGCCGCGCGATGTGCGGGCTTACTGGTTGCCTTCGACCGCGATCTCGACGCGGCGATTCGGTGCCAGACAAGCGATGAGTGCCTTGCGCGGCTGCTCCTCGCATTCCTTCACCGGCTCGCGTTCGCCGCGGCCTTCGGCGGTGATCGCCGCGGTCACGCCCTGATCGAGCAGGAACTGCCGCACCGCCTGCGCACGCTGCTCCGACAACGCCTGATTGGCCGCTTCATTACCGATGCGATCGGTGTGACCGATCACGGTGGCGCGCGCCGAGGACGCCGACTTGAGCTGCGCGGCCAGCGCCGACAGTTCGCCGCGACCCTGCGGCGAGAGTTCGGCCTTGCCGAACGCGAACATCGCATCGGCCGAGAGCGAGATCGGCTTGCTCTGCGCGACCGGCGCGGGAGCCGGCGCTGCCGCCGGCTTCAGCACATCCGCGCACGACTCCGGCGCCCAGTGGAAACTCTGGCCGTGGTAATCCTTGTCGAAGATCACCTTGTATTGGCAAGTCGTCACACTGCCGTCGTCCTTGCGGAAGTGGAAGAGATAATCCCACTCGCGCACGCCGGCATAGCCTTCGCGGAAGTGCGGACGGCCGAGCAGATCGTACAGCTGGTCCTTGGTCACGCCCGGCGCGACCGCACGCAGGTTGTCGAGATTCGGGAACGTGCCTTCCTTCAGCACGATGTCCTCCACCTTCGGGAAGATCACTTCGCCTGCGCGGCCATCGTCGCCGATGTCGCGGCTGATGTGCCGCGTGCCGCAGGCCGTCAACGCGATCGCCATGACGCTCACGGCCAGCATTCCTTGCTTACCCACGGAAAAATCAAACTTCATGTTGTCGTACCCCAGATTCGAATGTCGTCGATTACGGTGCGCGTCGCGTGTCGCGCCGCGTCCCCTTACCACTGGATGCCGGCACCGACCGAGAAGCCCCAGTCGCGCACGGTGTTGCCGCTGGCCTGGGCCTTGTAGACGTAGCGTCCGTTCTCGGTGATGCCCGACAGGCCCACGGCCATGCCGTACTCGCTCTGATAGCCGCCGACACCGACCGCCAGCATGCTCTTGCCCGGCAGATACGCCTGCGGCAAACCAGCCATCGCCATCGCCGAAGCGGTGGCGCCGCGGTAACCGCGATCGATGTTCCACACGTCGTTCTCGATCTGGCTGACGCGGTTGTCGGTGTACTGGTTGGCCTGGTTGATGGCGTAGTTCACACCGGCGCTGAGCTGGTTGACGTTCACCGCATCGGTGCCGGCGATACCCGGCGCCACGCCGGTGATCGTGCGGCCGCCGACGTTCACTTCACCGGTCGACGTGCTGCCGCCGACGTAGGCGGCGTTGTAGTTGGTCTGCGCGCCCACCGTCGTGGACGAGCCCGCGCCGAGCGCCACGCTGTTGCCGTGCGAGGCGTTGGCGCCCTGGCCGATCGCGGTGCTGCTCGCGCCGGATGCGGTCGAGCCCGTGCCCAGCGCCGTGCTGTTGTGGCCCGACGCGGTGCTGTCGTTGCCGACGGCCAGCGCGTTGTTGCCCGAGGCCACCGCACCGGCGCCACCGGCGGCGGAGTTGGTGCCCGTGGGTTTCGGCGGCGGCGTGTTGTGGTCCTGGCTAACCTGGAACATGCCGCTCGACCCGTTCTCGACATTGGTGATGCGGTTGTCGAACTGGTTGACGGTGTTGCTGATGTTGGTGACGGTGCCCTCGATATCGGTCACCCGGTTGTCGATGTTGGTGATGTCACCCTTGATGTCGGTGATATCGCCTTCGATGTTGGTGACGCGGTTGTCGAGATTGTCGATGCGCGTGTTGACGGTGGTGATCTGCGTGTTGGTGTATTCGTTGGCGGAATCCACACCGGCCTTGAGCTGATCGACGTTCACCGCGTCGGTGCCGGCGATGCCCGGTGCCACGCCGGTGACGGTGCGGCCACCGACGTTCACCTCGCCCGTCGAGTTGCTGCTGCCGACATACGCGGCGTTGTAGCCACTCTGCGCGCCGACCGTCGTGGCCGAGCCCGCGCCGAGCGCGACGCTGTTGGCGTGCGTCGCCTGCGCCCCCGCACCGATCGCCAGGCTGTTGAGTGTCGTGGCCTGTGCGCCAGAACCGTATGCGAGTGCGCCGTCATCGGTCGCCTTCGCACCCAGACCCACCGCGACGCTCCCATCGCCCGTGGCCTCGGCGTCCTTGCCGGCGGCGATCGCGTCCGCACCGGTGGCGCCGTCGTTGTTCTCGTTGCCGCCGCCGGTGGAATTGACGCTGTAGTACTTCACGCCGCCGACTTCGATCGTGCTGGCCAGATTCTCGATGGCCTGATTGGTGGCATACAGTTGCGAACCATTCACCGCATCGGTACTGGTCGCGCTGACCTGCCCCGCCGCCACGTTCTGGATCTGACGCTCAGCACCCGGCGCGCCCACGCTCACCACGCCTGCTGGCGCACCGCCCGCATAGTTGTACATCGTGCCGTCGATGACGCCGCTCGGCGTGGCGACCGCTGCCGTCGTCGTGCTGTTGGCGCCGAGCGCGACGCTGTTGGCTTCGCTGGCATTGGCACCGAAACCGAGCGCCGAACTGAAATCACCGCTGGCCGTGCTTTCCGCGCCGACCGCCGTGGCGCTGTCGCCGGAAGCCGTGCTGAAGTAACCCAGCGCCGTGGTTTCGTTGTTCGACGCCACGCTCAGCGCGCCCGAAGCGACGCTGCCACTGCCGCTGGCCGTGCTGCCCACGCCCGAGGCGATGCTCTGCTCGCCGCTGGCGACGGTATCGGCGCCGAGCGCGGTGGCCTGTTCGCCGGTCGCCTGCGCGTTGTTGCCGACCGCCACCGCATTGAGCGTGCTGGCGGCGCTGTGCGCACCGAGCGCGAGCGCGTAGTTGCCGGTCGCTTGCGCGCCGGTGGCGGCATCACCGCCAAGGGCGACCGCGCCGGTGCCGCTGGCGAGGGTGTTCTTGCCGATCGCCGTGGCGTCGTCGACGGCCGCGGTGGTGGCGTTGGAACCGATCGCGATGCCGTTGGCGCCGTTGGCGATGGCACTGTCGCCGACCGCGACCGAGCTGACCGCGAGCGCCTGGCTGTTCGCGCCGAGCGCCGACGCGTTCACGCCGTTGGACACCGCGCTGTCGCCGAGTGCCACACCGCTGGTCGCGGTGGCTTGCGTGTTCGCGCCCAGCGCGATCGAATTGATGCCGCTGGCAGCCGCGCGATCGCCGATGGCGGCGGCGCTGGTCGCGGTGGCCTGTGTATTGGCGCCGAGCGCCAAGGTGTTGTCGCCATTGGCGACGGAGCGATCGCCGATGGAAACGCTGCTGGTGCCTGTCGCCTGCGTGTTCGCGCCCAGCGACAGCGCGTTGGCGCCGTTACTGGCGGCACGGTCGCCCAGGGCGATGCTGCTGGTGCCGGTGGCGCTGGTGTTCGCGCCGAGGGCGAGGCTGTTGGTGTCGTTGGCGACCGCCAGACTGCCGATCGCGACGCTGCTCACCGCCACCGCATGGGCGTCCACGCCGATCGCGACGGCGCTGGCCGCGTCGGCTTTCGCGCCGTTGCCGACCGCCACGCTGTTGGGACCGATCGCCTGCGCGTTGGGGCCGCAGGTCACCGAATCACTGCCTTCCGCGCCCGCCGGATCGACCGGATTCCCGGCCGCATCGACGCAGTACACCTGTGCCTGCGCCTGCTGCGTCGGCACCAGCCAGCCACCGACCAGCAGGCCCGCGGCCAGCAGGGCCGACCCTTGCGCCGTCAGGCGCAGCTTCCCGCCCCGCATGCCGGTTTCCTTGACCACCGGCTTGGAAGCCGTTCCACGGACGCGATAGCGTCCCCCCTGTTGTTGCTCATTCATGCGTTGCACTCACTCTCTGTTGAATGACGCCAAAGCGCCCGAAGCACCGGTCGAATGTCGGCACTGGCCTGGTTGCAACGACTGCCTCCCCATCCACTGATGTGACGAAGTCGTCTATTAAAATATGACTTGCGTCACATTATCGAGCAGTGAACAAGCCGGTGCCGACGCGCGGATCTCATCCGCGTCCCCTTGAAAACAGGCTTTTTAGGCTGCTTGTGTGACGCCCCGAGCGTCGCGGGCGGCACAAGACACCGCTCGCATTGAAAAGTTCCTGTACTTTTCAGTTCATTATTCAGTCCGCGTTGCCTCGCCGAGAGGAAAATGCGCGTCACCGGTCCAGGCGTCGCCGTGATTCCCCTCAACGGTTCTCTCCCTCCCCTAGGACGCCTGGGCCGGCTCTTTTAAAAAAACCAAGAACAAGAACCACCCTCTAGAGAGACTCCCCCATGAAACGCTATCTGCTTGCCCTCGCGCTGGCGGCGGCCACGCCGTTTGCTGCTTCCGCCGCTGAAGGCCTGTCCTACAACTACGTCCAGGGCGGCTACGCCGCGACCAACACCGACGGCGCCGATGCCGACGGTTGGGGCATCGACGGCTCGGTCGCCGTGCATCCGAACTTCCACCTGTTCGGCGCCTACAGCAACCAGGAAATCGACAACACCAGCACCGACTTCGACCAGTGGCGCGTCGGCGTCGGCTACAACCGCGAGATCTCGCCGAAGGTCGACCTGCTCTCGCGCGTGGCCTACGAGAAGTTCGACGCCGGCCACGGCTTCGATTTCGACGGCTACAGCGCCGAAGTCGGCGTGCGCGCCTCGTTGCTGCCGAACCTGGAAGGCTACGCGCTGGCCGGTTACGAGCACTATGACGACAAGGCCAAGTACGTGCTGGAAGACAACCACGACTTCTACGGCCGCCTCGGCGCGCAGGTGAAGTTCAACCAGACCTGGGGCATTTCCGCCGACGCCAAGCTGATCAAGGGCGGCGATGTGCAGTGGTTCGTCGGTCCGCGCGTCAGCTGGTAAGCCAACGCGACACCGTTACCGCGCCGCGTTCTCTCTCTCCCTCTAAACGCGTCGCGACCAAGCCCGGCCAGCAATGGCCGGGCTTTTTATTTGTTTGCTTTTGCTCGTCATTCCTGCGAAAGCAGGAATCCAGTGTCTTTCGTCCGTCGTAGCAAAACCAAAGGCAAAGGCGCTGGATTCCTGCTTTCGCAGGAATGACGATGGAAAGAATCCGTGTCTAGCTAGCAACTCGCCGTCAGTGGAACAGGTCGGTGGGATATTCCGCCTTCTGCTCGCGCGCGAGCAGACGCGCGAGGCCTTCGGCCGGCGTGATGTCGCCGTGCAGCACGTCACGCACGTTGCTGGCGATCGGCAGTTCGACGCCGTGACGATCAGCCAGGCGCATCACTTCGTCGGCGGTCTGCACGGACTCGACGACTTGCCCGATCTCGCGCACGGCATCGTCGAGCGTCTGGCCGCGACCGAGCGCGAGGCCGAGGCGGCGATTGCGCGAGAGATCGCCGGTACAGGTGAGCACGAGATCGCCGAGACCGGCGAGGCCCATCAGCGTTTCCGCGCGTCCGCCGATGGCGAGATTGAGCCGCAGCATTTCGTTGAGGCCGCGCGTGATCAGGCCGGCGCGCGCGTTGAGCCCGAGATTCATGCCGTCGGCGACGCCGGTGGCGACCGCCAGCACGTTCTTCATCGCGCCGCCGAGTTCGGCGCCGCGCATGTCGTCGCCCGTGTAGGCGCGGAAGGCGGGGCCGTGCAGCACGTCGGCGACCTGCTGGCCGAATTCCTCGTCGTTGCTGTGCACGGTGAGCGCGGTCGGCAGGCCGAGCGCGACTTCCTTGGCGAACGAAGGTCCGGTGACCACGGCCAGCGGCACGCCGGGGCCAAGCACCTCGCCGGCGACTTCATGCAGGAAACGCCCCGAACCGGGTTCGAAGCCCTTGGTGGCCCAGGCCACGCCAGCACCCGCGGGACGATGCGGCGCCAGCGCGCGCAGGGTTTCGGCGAACGCATGGGACGGCACCACGACCAGCACCAGATCGACATCGCGCAGCGCGGCGGCCAGATCGGTGGTGGCGCGCAGCGACGCCGGCAATGCGATGCCGGGCAGGTAGCGCGAGTTCTCGTGGCGTTCGTCGATGGCGGCGATCGCCGCCTCGCCACGGCCCCACAGGACCGTGCGATGTTGATGGCGCGCGATCAACGCCGCCAGCGCGGTGCCCCACGAGCCCGCGCCGAGCACCGCGACCGACAAAGTGTCCTGTCCCGCTGACGTCATGACCGCCCTCGCGGCAGATCAAGCGTTGCCGGCGGTCTCGCTGTTGGCCAGATCGCCCTGCTGGGCGCGCTGGCGCAGGCCTTCGGCGTACAGCGCATCGAAGTTGATCGGCTGCAGCAGGAACGGCGGGAAGCCACCGGCCTGGATCAGATCACCGATGGTCTGGCGCACGTAGGGATACAGCACGTTCGGGCAATGCGTGCCGAGCATGGCATCGAGCACGTTTTCGTCGAACCCGGCGAGGCCGAACACACCGGCCTGCTGCACTTCGGCCAGATACGCGGTCTTCTCGTTGACGGTGCAGGTCAGGGTGACGCCGAGCACCACTTCGAAGGCGGTGTCGTTCAAGCGCTGCACGCGCTGGTTGAGGTTCATCTGAAGCTGCGGCTGGCCCTGTTCATTGAACACGGCGGGCGCGTTGGGCGCTTCGAAAGAGACATCCTTGATGTAGATCTTCTCGACGCTGAACTGCGGGCCATTGGCGACCGGGGCGGCGCCGTTCTGGGCTTGGTCGGACATTTCGAGTGCACTCCGGCTGGGAACTGTAAGTAAAGAAGCGGGAAAAGAGGGTGATTATCGCACGCAATCGGTGACCGATCTGCGGCAGACGCAGCGTCTTCGCGTGCTCTGACTGCGGCGGCTTACTTTCTGCCCTTGGCCAGCGGCAGATCGGCCTGCAGCCAGCCGCCGATGCCGCCGTCGAGCACGTAGACGCGCTCGAAACCGGCCTTCTTCAGCCGCTTGGCGGCTTCGCCGGAGGTCTGACCGGTCTTGCAGACCAGCACCACCGGCAGCGTCTTCGCCGCCGCCAGCTGCTTGTTCTCCGGGTCGAATTGGCTCATCTGCACGTTCTTCGCACCGGGGATGTGGCCCTTTTCGAAGTCGGCGATCGGTTGCAGATCGACCACGAGCGCGTTGTCGCGGTTGATCAGCGCGGTGAGTTCGGCCGCGCGCACGGTCTTGTAGCCGCGGAACAGCTGCGCGATCTCGTTGGCGATGATCGCGACGGTCAGACCGGCCAGGGCGGTCGAGAGGAGGGGATTGCGGCCGGCGAAGGCCAGCAGTTCGTCGAGGGTCACGGAATGGCAAGGATGCGACGGGGCGGGGATTGTCGCACGACTCCGCGGCGCGCCTTCAGGGCTTTCATCGCATCGGGGGGCGGCCGACCGGCGATACGCACGGCCGTGCGCCATGGTGTCGTGCTGTTTGCCCGCTTTATCAGGGGCTGCGGCCCTCAGTGGCCGACCAGCGCTGGGGGCTCGGGCTCGCGGTCAGCTCGGCCGCGGCGAATTTCTTCTTGAACCCGGGATCGTCCGGCTCCCGCATGTTGGTGGCCACGTCGCCGCTGCCTGGCGGCGCGGCGACACTGTTCATCGAAACATGGGCGGCACCTTGCCGCGCTCCACGTGCTCGACACGCGGCTGTGAGAAGCGCGCAAGGTGAAGCGATCGATCATCCGCCGACAAAGTCGAGAACTCTGTTGGTCGTCAATTTTCCAAAAGCTTCGAGGGTCTGTATGCCGTTGCATGGCGTGGCAGGCTGGCGCGGAAAACCGATGTTGAAGGAAAAGGGATTCCCACCGCCGTTTTGCCCCGCCTCCAGCTCCCCAACCGCGATACCTTCCAGGCAGGTGATGTAGGGAACGCGAAAGAACAAAGCAATGCCGCTGATGACAAGATACGATTTAAAGCTCTCGGGCCGGAATGGGGTGACAGGTGGGGCAATGTCCCAAGGCAGATTGCTCGCCTTGATGTCGGGACAGCTCCAAGGGCCGGAGAATTCAGCCGCGACAACTGCGGCAACCCCTCCTTTCAACGACACCTCCATGCGGATGTTGCAAGGGATCGTTCCGCTTCGTGTCCCGTATGCCACAGGACCGGAGATGACGATGCCCTCATACGTATCTGTCCACTGACCATCATCGCCCTGAACCCGCCAATGCATGGCAGACGCGGGAGACGCGAGAAGTGCGCCGGCAGCGAATAAAGCGGCAGGCACGACACTTTTGAACGTGATCATTTACACCCCGGCAGGATTGTTGAGCGGGATCCAAGGGAAGTTCAGACCTACGGCCAAGCACCGCATTCCGTTAGATGATCCGCAAGAGTTTCAGAAGGACTGGTGAATTTGTATCCAGCTGGATACATCACTGTTTGTGCATGTGGCGCGAAGGCATTCCTTGCGCGCATTCCGCACTCGCCTGCTGTTCCCGCCGAGGTTTTCGGTATCTCGCCTGAGAGCGATTGGCAGCTGGAATCCGCCAGGCACCGCGATTCAGCACGCCGCCAAATTTGTGCGCCTCTGATCATTGGAGGCCATCTGCTCACGAAGCACGGTCGGCTTCGGATCGCCCGCCCCTCGAGCCGTGCCGACGACACGGCTCGAAATCTTCAGCCGATCACTCGCCTTGCCAGAAATCCGGCAAGCCCACCGTGAGCCACCACGTCTTGGTGGCTTCGTCGTAACGCCAGCGCTCGGTGTAGCGCGTGCTGCGCTCGGACATGTCGTGTTTGTTGATCACGCCGATGAATATCTCGCGCAGCACGGTGCCGTTGGGCCCGTTCTTGGTGGCGATGTCGCGATAGGCGGACACCTGGATCTGCTTGTAGCGCTCCAGTTGCAGGTCCGTGATCGGATGTTCCTTGCGGTACTCCGGGTCGACCATGGTCCAGGCGCCTTCGAAATCGCCCCAGCGGATCGCCGCCGAATAGGCGTACACCGACTCGTCGAACTTCATGTTCCTCTTGGAGGTGGCACAGGCGCCGACCAGACATGTCAGCAGAAGCACCAATCCAGCCAGCCCCATCGATTTCAAAGCCCGCATCACGATCGCCTCCCCGATGAATGGCCACATCGTAGCAGTGCCGCGACGTTCACGATTTGAGGATCGCCACGTAACGGGAACGACAGGTGGTGGCGATGCGCCCGTCCGGCAGCGGCACGTGGGCGACCAGGGTGGTGCGGGCACGGCCGCGGCTGCGCAGCATATGGATGAAATCGTCCCAGGATGCGTCCTCGGCCAGTTGCGAGACCGCCTCGATGTCGGCGTACAGGGGCGCGAGATAGCGGACCTCGCTGTCGGCGACGTACACATCCGCCTCCAGGCCCGCCGCCTGCACGTGCATCGTCACCAGGCCCCACGAGGCCAGCGTCAGCAGCGAGATCAGGCTGCCACCGAAGGCATTGCCCTTGTCGTTGAGATGCTGCGCCAGCGGCGCGTGCAGGCGCAGGCGTTCGCCGTCATAGCCGGCGATGCTGAGGTGCATCGTCGCCACCGGGGGCATCGATTGGTAATGGTGGTTGAGCGCTCGCAGGGCTTGATCTGTCGACGGCATGGGGGGCCTTGAGTCGTGGGGATTGCACAAACGGCCATCGTCCGCGCCTGCCGCGCCCGGACCGATGCCGAAACCCGGCATTCTGCCGCAAGCCGGCTTGCGGACGTTGCGACGAATGTCCAAGCTGGCCCGCATCATGTCGCGCAGTTCCCACATTCGCGCCGCCACGCACCCGGTTTCGGAGATGTCGATCCACTCGCCGTTGTCCGGATGCGCCGTGATCTCGCTGCGTCCGGTCGGCGACCACGAAGCGCTGCGGCGCGCCGCGGCGGCGCATGGCGCGCGGACGATCGCGCTCTCGCCGTGGAAGCTCGTCGTTCGCGACGACGACGCCACGCGCGTGCGCCTGCACGAGGCGCTGGCCGTACCACATGTCATCGTCACCAGTCCCGCCGCCGCGCGCGCGGCACGGGCGTTGCTGCCGCTGCGCGAACGGCGCGGGCAGCGCTGGTACGCCGTCGGCGACGGCACCGCGATGGCGCTGCGGCATGCCGGCATCGCCCGTGTCCGGAAGCCCGAGCGCATGGACAGCGAAGGCCTGCTCGCGATGCCGGAACTGCACGATCTTCGCGGCGTCGGCGTCGCCGTGCTGACCGCCCCCGGCGGACGCGACCGCATGGCGCCCACCTTGCAACGACGCGGCGCGCGCCTGCATCGCGTCGATGTCTACGAACGCGTGCCGGTACCGCCATCGCAGCGCGGCATCGCCGCGTTGCGCGCGCTCGACACGCCGGCCTGGCTGATGCTGAGCAGCGGCGAGGCCTTGCAGACATTGCTCGCGGCACTCCCACCCGACGCTACGGCCATCCTGCGCCGCGCGCGGGTGAGCGCCGCCAGCGCGCGGCTGGCCGAACTCGCGCGCGGCCTGGGCTGGACAGACATCACGATCGCCGACAACGCGCGTCCGCGCAGCCTGCTCGCCGCCGCCAGGGCCGCGCAAGCACAGCGTCGCTGACGCCGATCCGCTAGGATTTGTCCGTCCCCCGACGCCCAGCTTCCGACTTTGAGCACGCCCACACCCACTCCCGCCACCACAAAACGACGTGGTGGCGCCGCACCGCTCCTCTGGCTGCTCGTGCTGGTGGCGTTCGGCGCGGCCGGCTGGTTCGGCTGGCGCTGGTGGCAGCAGGACCGGGCGCATGCGCGCAACACCGAACTGCAATCCATACAGCGCTTGGCCGCGCTGGAGGCACGCACCACCGCGCTGCGCGACGACCAGCGCGCGCAGGGACGGCGCCTGCAACAGGGCGATGCCACCAACCGCGTGCTGCGCGACGAACTGCTCGGCCTCGGCCAGCGCGCCGCGCTGATCGAGGACAGCGTGTCCAAGCTCGCCGATCCCGAGCACAACGGCACGCAGGCACTGCGCCTGGACGAACTGGAGATCGTGCTCGGCCTGGCCCAGCAGCGCCTGCGCCTGGCCGGCGATCTCGGCGGCGCGCGTCACGCCTACGCGCTGGCGGCGACGCTGCTGGAGGGCATTCATGACCCGGCTTATCTCAGCCTGCGCCAGACGCTCACGCAGGAGCGCAGTGCGATCGACGCGCTGCCCGACGATCCGCGCGCGGTGGCGGCCGGACGGCTGGATGCCTTCGCGGCCTCGCTGCCGGCCCTGCCGACGAGCACGCCAGCGGCCGTGGACCCGCAGGCGCCGTGGTGGCGCCGCGCGTTCTCGCGCTTGATCGAAGTGCGCCCGGCCAACAGCAGCGTCGCGGTCGAACCGGGCGATCGCGCCGCTGCGCTCGCCGCGCTGCAGCTGGAAATCACATTGGCGCAGGCCGCGGTCGAACGCCGCGATCGTGACGGTTATCGCCGCGCGCTCACGCGCGCCGACGGCTGGGTGACGCGCCTGTGGCCGGAATCGCCCGCGCTGCGCGAACGCCGTGCCGAACTGCGCGCATTGCGCGAACTGAAACTCGACATCACGTTGCCGACGCTCGGCACGACACTGACGCAGCTGCGCGCGATGCGCGCTTCTAAATGAATGCCCGCCCGCGCGCGTCGGGCGACGTTCAGCGACCCCAAGCCACCGTTCGGTCGGGATTGATGCAAGCGATCAAGGGAGCCCAACGATGAACCTGTTCCGCAACCTCCTGTTCTGGATCGTGCTGGCCCTGGTCGGCGCGCTGATCGCGCAATTGCTGCTGCAGGACCCGGGCTACGTGCTGGTGCGCTATCGCGGCATGGAATATTCGATGACCGCGGTGTCGGCGGTGCTGGTGCTGGTCGCGGTCCTGTTCGTACTGTGGCTGGCCTGGACGCTGATCTCCTTGCCGTTCCGCGCCTGGCGCGGCCGCCGCGACCGGCAGACGCGCGCGCGCCTGGGCGGTGGTCTCGATGCGCTGCGCCTCGGCCATTACACGCGCGCCGAAAAACTGCTGGCGCAAGCCGCGCAGGACGATGCGACCGCCGGCGCCGCACGCGGCCTCGCCGCCGAAGCCGCCTTCGCGCGCGGCGATACCGTGGCGGCGAAAGCGCATCTGGATACGCTCGCGGATCGGCACGCCGCCGTGCGCGCGATCGGCAATGCCGAACTCGCGCTGGCCGAACACCGCCCCACCGATGCCCTGGTCGCGCTCGATGCGCCCGCGGCGCAGCCGTTGCCGCCGCGCGGTCTGGCATTGCGCGCGCAGGCGCTGGCCGCATCCGGACAAGCCGCGCAGGCCTATGGTCTGCTCGGCCCGCTGCGTCAGCAGCAGGCGCTGTCCGAAACGCAATTGTCGGAATTCGAAACCCGCTGGGCCGAAGCCGCGTTGCGCGAGGCCGGCGATGCCAACGTGCTCGCCGATCGCTGGGAGCAATTGCCGAAGGCGCTGAAGGCGGATGCCGGCGTGGTCATCGCCTACGCCGAACGCGCCGCCGCCCTGCGTTGGGAAGATGCGGCCGCTAAATCCGTCGAGCAGGCGCTGGAATCGCGCTGGGACGAACGCCTGGCCGCCAGCTACGGCACCTTGCCGATCCAACGCCTGGAACAGCGCCGCGGCAATGCCGAACGCTGGCTGCAGGCACATCCTTCCAGCCCCGCCCTGCTCCTCACTCTCGCCCGCCTCGCGCGTGCGCAAGGGCAATGGAAACAGGCCGAGGATTATCTGCATCGCGCGCTGGCGCAGGGTGCCGGCAGCGAGGCCTGGGAAGAATTCGGCCACGGCTATACCAGCGCCGGCGACGAGGCGCGTGCACGACAGAGCTACGCGAACGCTTTGCGCGCCGCGCGCGGCGAAGCCGTGCAGGAGCTGGGTGGCCGCGATCTGCGGCAGAAGATCTACGACCAGGCCGGGATCGAGGAACGCGATCAGCACGGTGTGCCGCGCCTGCGTGAGTAAGAACGCGTGGCGCCGGGAAATCGCTATTCGCTTTTGCTAGTCATTCCCGCGAAGGCGGGAATCCAAGGACGTACGGTTCGGACTTCGCAATCTTGACGAAAGTCCATGGATTCCCGCCTTCGCGGGAATGACGGCCTTCTCACGCACGCTTGAACTAAAAACAGATCAATCGATCAACCGTGTGCGCGGTGAATACTCCGTCGGCACCAGCGTGCGGCTCTCGATCTCGCCGACCATCGCGCCGTACTTGCGCGAGGCCTTCTTGATGTCGCTCCACTCCTGATCCGCCATGAACTTCGCCCAGCGATCATCCATGGTCTGCTTATCGGGCCATTCGAGCAGATAGACGAACTCGGTGCGATCCTCGTTCTTCGATTCCCAGGTGGCGACGATCTTGAAGTCGTAGCGCGCCATGATGCGCATCGCGTGGTCGCGGAAGCGCTCGTGGAACTGCTGCTTGTTGCCGTCGAAGATCTCGTAGATGCGCAGCTGATGGATCACGTCAGCGGCCGGCTTGTCTGCAGCGACGGCCTGGCCCGCGGCTAGGCAGAACAGCACCACGATCCCAAGCAGGATCGCCCGCCAGCGGCTTGTCGACATCGCTTCGCGCATGACCATTCCTCCATCGAAGACGGAGGGACTCTGCCACGGCATCGAAACGGCGGCGCCTGCCGGAAGTTGGCAGGCGCCGCTTTTCACACCCGGATCAGCGCAGCGGCACCGTCAGCGTCGACGGGCTCGATGCGGGCGAACTGAACTCGACGTTCCCGCCCAGTTGGCTGGCGCTGGTGTAGCGCGGATCGATGGTATCGACGACCAGCACCAGTTTGCGACCGGCCGGGATTTCCCAGCTGGTGGCTTCCAGCTCGATGTCGAGCGTCTGCGCCACGCCCGGCACGGCGTTGCGCAGGCTGTAGGGCTTGTGGGTGAGCAGTTCGCCGGTGCCGAATACATCCACGCTGTAGAGATAGGCGAACAACGAAGTGTTCGCCTTGCTCGGCGTCACCGTGATGTGCAGCTTCGGCGCACCGGTAACGCGCTTGCGCGTCGCATATGCCGGCCCGGACCAGACCGCGGCATCGAAGCGCGAGATCAGCGGCACCGAGACTGGCTGCGCTACCGTGAGCCCTTGCAGGAAGCCGCTGGCGAAGACGATGCCGGAGGTGGCCAGCGTCGGCACGCCGGTGTTGATGCGATGCTGCCAACCGCTGCTGGTGCCGGCGCTCAGGCTGCCGGTCGGTAGCAGGCCGCTAGGCTTGCCCAGACCGAACGTCGTCGCACCGGCCTGCACCGCCGCCCAATCCGCGTAGCCGTTCCATTGCCCGTCCTGCGTCTTCAGGCGTACCGGCGATTCGCTGTCGACGCCGTTGTCCAGGCCCTTCAGATGACGATCGAACCAGCGGCTGGCCGCGTCATAGGCTTCGTTCGGCAGACCGAGCACACCCGGAATTTCCACCGTGCCGTGATCGCCGTGCGCGAACAGCAACTGCTTGGGACCGCTGAGGTGATTGAAGAAGTTGATGTACTGCAGCGGCGGGAAAAGACTGTCGCCGTAGGCATTGGCCAGCAGCACCGCGGTCTTGTTGGCGTTGAGGCTGGCGACATCGGTGATGGCGCTGCGCACCGGCGCATGCGGCAGCAAGCCCGCGACCGCACCGTCGAAGTCGCCGAGCGCAATGTGTGCGGTGGCATCCGCCAGCAACGGCCCCGGCCGGCCGGTGAAGGTGCTGGCCAGTACCAGCAACGCTGCGCCCTGCTGACTCACCGTCTGATTCGCGTACAGCGACCCCGCCAGATCGGCCCAACCGCTCAGCGCCGCCACCGCCTTGATGCGCGGATCACGCTCGGCGGCGAGCAGGCTGATCCCCGCGCCGTAGGAAATGCCGGACGCACCGATCGCCGTCGGATCGGATGGCGTGTTCGCCAGCGCCCAATCGATCACCGCGCTCACGTCCTCGATCGTTTCCGGACCGGCGATGTCGATCAGACCACCCGCCTCCCAGAATCCGCGCGAGGTGTAACTCACCACCACATAGCCCTGGCTGGCGAGGATGGCGCCGCGTCCCACGTATTCCAGATTGGGCGCGCCCCAACTGGTCGGCATCACGATCAGCGGAAACGGCCCCGGCCCCTGATCCTTGGGCGTCAACACCACACCCGTGGTCGAAACACCACCGTACACCGGGATCACGCGATAGCTGGCATTGAACCCTCCCGCCATGGCGGGCGCGGCGCCCAGCAGCAACACCGCCCACAACAACAACGACACGACGAATCGACGCATGAGTTGCCCCCTCCCGAAGGCGTCCAAATACGCTTCTATACGAACCCGTATGGTTCGCGCGGCGATTTAGCGCCTCGTCCTGTCGTGGAGCAATGAAATTTACGTAATGTCTTCGTGACACACTGTCGCTGTTGCACCGCAGCAGTCATCCGGAAGCCTTGCGCACAGCCGATCCGGGACGCCGGCGCTTGGAACGCAATGAAGATGGGCGATACGATTCGGGCGACTCGTGTTCCACCGATGAGACCCGATGCCATGGAATCCTCGCATCCCGACTATCCGCTGTATTCCCAGATTCGCGCCGGCGTGCAGCGCCTGGATGCCCAGCACGGCCGCGCGTCCGACGAGGCCAGCGACCGCCTCGCCGCCAGCCTGCTGCCGCTGGCGAAGGAGAACGGGCTGACCCGCATCGATCACGTGATGCTGAGCGACGGCAGGAATCGCGACGTCGCCCCCGGCCAGAACGTCTTCCTCGTGCAGGGACGGCCGGACGATCCGTCCATGCTGCGCGCCCACATGCCGACGCAGGTCGCCACGCAGACGCCGGTGGCCGAATCGATGCAGCGCCTGGAGTCGGTCAATCAGTCACTCGAGCTGCAAACGCGGCAGCAACAGTCGATCGATGCGCAACAGCAACAGGATCGGCTGCAGCAGGAATCGCCAAGGCACGGGCTCTTTTGATCGCTCTTGCCTGATCGACTAAGCGTCGTCGCGATCCCGCATCCTCAATCGCGCGCGGCGAACGCGCGCCAGTAACCGTTCCAGCGATCGTCCCCAACACGGTGGACGGCATGGACCTGGTTCTCCACCCGCGGCTGCGATGCCGGAATCCTGACCGGATGTAGCCGCGCCAGCGCCTGCGCGGCGTCGCCGGGCACGATGCTGTAACCGCGGCCCGCGGCCACGGCGGCCAGCGTTTCTTCCAGCTCGGCGTAGTGATCGCCGGGCACGCAACGATGGCGCGGATCACGATACGCCGCGTCGAACCAGCGCGCGAACACGTAATCGCTTTCGTCGTAGGTCACCGCCGGGCGCTCCGCCAGAAATCGCCTGCGCGCGAGGGCCTCGCGCGGCATCCGCCAGTCCGGCGGCACGACCAGCACCAACCGCTCGCGATACACCGGGACGAAAGTGAGCGCCCGGCTCGGCCGGGCGCTGAAGCAGAAACCGAAATCCGCCTGCGCATCGCGCACCTGCGCCAGCACCACATCGTTGAGCAGGTAGTGCAGGCGCAATGGGCGGCCATCCGCATGCCGCATCAATCGCCGATGCGCGACGTAGCGGCCGAATCCCGAGACGGCAGCAATGCGCACCGGCGTCGTCTCCTCGCGTCCGCTGCCCACCGCCGCCTCCAGCACGGCCAGCCAATCGCCACCGGCCCGCGCGAGCCGCTCGCCGGTCGCGGTGGGACGCAGTTCGCGCCCGCTGCGCACGAACAACCGCACGCCGAGCGCGGCCTGCAACTGCTGCAGGTCGTAGCTCACCGCGGCCTGGGTCTTGTGCAAGCGCGCCGCGGCCGCGCGCACGCCGCCGGCATCCACCACGGCAAGGAAGCTCGGCAGGAATCGCAACGCGTATCGCATCGTTCGATTTTCCTTGACGATGGACTCAAAGAAAATCAGATGGATCGAACGGTGTCAACGCGCTAGCTTGCCCTTCGCTCCCCGACGGGATTTTCCATGCTTCGCGCCCTGCTCTCGCTGCTGCTCGTTTCGGTGCCCGTGCTCGCGATGGCTCAATCCGCCGTTCCCGATCGCGCCGACATCGAGGAGGCGATCCGCCACTACTTCGCCGCCAACGACGAACGCGATCCGAAGCAGCTCGGCCTCGCCTTCCATCCCGGCACGATCATGTTCTGGGCCGATGCCGAGGGACGCCTGCAATCGCTCGACCAGAATCGTTGGAAGGCGCGCCTGGCCGATCGCGCGCAAGTGATTCCCATCGCGCGGGAGCGACGCATCCTCTGGATCGACCAGAGCGGCGATGGTGCTTCGGCGGAAGCGCTGAGCCGGTTCGACGATTTCCAGTTCCGCGACTACCTCACGCTGCTGCGCATCGAAGGGCGCTGGCGCATCGTCGGCAAGGTCTTCGTCAGGCAATCGCTGGCCGATGCGGCCGCGGACAGCAAAGCCGCAGACGCGCGTGGCAAACAGGAAATCGAAACACTGATCCGGCGCAAACTCGCCGCGATGGACGCCAACGATGGCGGCCTGCTCGCCAGTGCCTATCTGCCGCAGGCACAGACGGCAACGCTGGAAGACGGTGAGCTGGTGGCGTGGCCGATTGCGGAATGGTCGGCGCGCTTCGACAGGGATGCCGCGGCCGATATCCGGCCACAAGGTGTGGAACGCCGCATCGAACGCATCGAGACTGCCGGGAACGTGGGCTGGGCGCGCTTCACGCACCACCGATCCGGAGGAGTCGTGGTCGATTATGCCCTGCTGGTGCGCAGCGGTGGCCTGTGGCGCATCGCGCATCTGGATTATCTGGTGGCGAGGGCCACGCCCTCGCCATGATCTCCACTCCGGCGACGCGGTGCCGGAGTGGAGATGCATCGTGGATCAAGTGTCAGAACCGGTATCAGAACGAGTTTCGACGGGCGATGCAGCCAACGGTGCGACAGCGCGCGGGCGGCGCATCATCAGCCGGCGCAGCCACCAGCCCACCACGATCACGATCAGCCACAACGGCCACAGCGCGGCCAATCCGACGACGAGATTCAAGAAGCCATCCCATCCCGCGCGCATGGAATGCCACAGACGCGTGAAGAAGCCCGGCGATTCGGCGCGCACGATCGCTTCCACATCCGGACGCACGGTGCGGCGCACCTGCGGGGCCTGATACAGGGCGAGATCGATCGTGCTGTAGGCCACGCGGTCCTCGAAGGTCTTCTGCGCGATCAAGGCCTCATCGCGCTGCGCCTGCGCCTCGGTGCGCGCGTAGATCGCGTCGGTTTTCGCCGATGTCCTGCCCGCGCCGTCGGCCACTTCGCCCAGCGCGCCTTGCGCCTGTTGCTGGCGCGCGAACGCCAGCTTCTGCCGCAGCAGTTCGAATTGCGCGTCCTGCGCGGAGAAGCCGCGACGGTCGAGGAACTCCACCTGCGCCGCCATCGCGCGCAGGAACTCCTGCGTGCGCGCGCTCGGCACGCGCACCTGCAGGTCCGCACGCAAGACGTAGGTCGCCAGATCGATCACCTGGCCCTCGCCGTCGGGCCGCGACAGCGTGCTCTCGATGTCGGCGCGGATGTCGTTTCGGGTGACGAAGCCGCCGTACTGCGCGGTCAGATCCTCGATGGCGAGCGCCGAGCGATAGACCTCTTTCACGCTGAACTGCGCGTTGGCGGTACGGATGAACTTGCGCTCGCCGTCGTCGAAGGCCATCGACGAGGATTGCAGTTGCGTCTGGGGATCGGGCGGAGGAGGCGGTGCGGAGCCGGAGGCTTTCGCGGACACTTGCTTCTCCTCCTGTGGCATCGGCGGTGCCGCGGGCGCGGCTACCTGGTCGGCGAGCACGGCTTGCGCCATCTCGGCGTTGCCCGCTGCGGCGGCGGTGGACGCGGGCGATTCCTGCTTGGCGCAGGCACCGATGAGCACGGTCAGGCAGCACAGCAGCAGACCGGTGCGGACATTCGCTTGCATGGTGGACCCCTTGGCGATGAAGGTGGGTGGACGTTGCAGTCGGCGAGGACTGCATACGCACCACCCCGCGCTTCGGGGTTAACGGAAGCGGCGGGCCAGGATCACCGTCGTGCTCCGCGGCCAGCGATAGCGCCACGACCTGTCCGGGCGGGATCGATGGCCTTCAGCCGTATTGCCCGGCCTCACTGGCCGCCTTTTCTCTATCGCGCAATTCATGGCAGAACGCGGCCGTGGCATCGTCCATCGGGAAGCAGCATTCGATGTGCTGATCCTGAAGGGTGATGTTCCGGGCGAAACCGAACATGGTGAAGCTGGAGAAAAAGCGCAACTCGCGCCCATGCTTGCGAAACACCGTGGTCAGCAGCGGAGACAGCGTCGCATCCGGATCCCGCGTGCGCCATTGCGGCGGAACGCCGGGGTAGGCCAGCGCCTCCTCGAGCAGGGCGCGCGGCACCGGGTCCGACGGCATCGCCGCCACCGCCGCATGCACGTGCCGGATCAGCTCGCCCGCCAGTTCCTCCCAATTCGCCGTGGCCGCACGCATGTCGGCGGGATCGAAGACCTGGCGGATGATGTTCCGATGCGCGCTCGGACGGCCGTCCATGACGAAATCGCCGATGCGCTGCGCGCCTCGATTGGCCATCAGCACGTCCCAGTGCCGGCTGACCAGGAATGCCGGATAGGGTTCGTGCTGGGCCAGGAAGTAATCGACGGCGCGCTGGATGTTCGCCTGCTGCGATCCGCTCAACACCGTTTCCGCCGCTTCCGGCGCGTGGCCCGCGGCCACCAGCAAGGCATCGCGCTCGCGCGCGGGCATGCCCAGCACTTCGGCGAAGCGCCGCACCATCTCGCGGCTGGGTTGTGCCTTTCCGGTTTCCACGTAACTCAGATGGCGCGCGGACACGCCCGCGCTCAGCGCCAGATCCAGCTGGCTCAATCGGCGCACCGTGCGCCATTCGCGCAATAGCGCACCCGCATGCACATGCGGGTGCGACGGCTTCGGCGTGCGCGGTGGAGATTCCACGTGACGATCATAGTGAGGCCACGGCCGTCGCGAGCCATGACTGATGGCCTATCTCGTGCGAAATCGCGGCGATATGACCTCCGAGGTCATTGCGAGGGCTCTCGCCACCCGCCCATGCTCCTCGCCGCCGAGCCGAGTGGCTCCCTTTTCCGAGGACACGTGCATGCAACGCAGACAGTTCATCGGCCTGGCGGCCGGCGCATTGGCAGGCGGAATATTGGGCGGACACAGCATCCGCGCGATCGCCGGTGTCCACGATGCAGTCCCCGATGCGAACGGTCCGTTGAATGCCGCGCAGTACCACGCTTCGCGACGCTTCGCCAAAACACGCTTCGGCGAGATCGCCTACGTCGAACGCGGCACGGGCAAGGCGGCGCTGTTCCTGCATGCCCATCCGTACAACGGATTCCAATGGCGTGGCGCGCTCGATCGCCTTTCGGCCCATCGTCGCTGCATCGCGCCCGATCTGCTTGCGTTGGGATACACCCGTGTCGCCGCGGGCCAGAGCGTGACGCCCGCCGCGCAGGCCACCATGTTGGTGGCGTTGCTGGACAAGCTCGCCATCCGCGACGTCGACCTCATCGCGAACGACAGCGGCGATGCCATCGCACAACTGATCATCGCGCAGCATCCGCGACGCGTGCGCACTGTGCTGTTCACCAACGGCGACGAAGCGCAGGACAGCCCGCCTCCGGCGCTCAAGCCGCTGATCGCGCTCGCGCACGCCGGAAAGTCCACCGATGTGTTTGATGGCTGGCTGGCGGACAAGGCCTCCGCCCGCCTGCCGAACGCCATCGGCGGCGCGGTCTACGCCAATCCCGCGACACTCACCGACGAAGCGATCGACTACTACTTCACTCCGCTGATCCGCTCACCACGACAACGCGCCCTGGTGGATGCGTCCATCATCGGCTTCGAACCCAATCCGCTGACCGACATCGCGCCCGCCTTGAAGCGCTTCAAAGGGCCGGTGCGGATCGTCTGGGGCACGGCCGACACGCTTTTCTCCCCGGACAGCCCGGATCGCCTGGATCGCGCCTTCGGCAACTCACGCGGCGTGCGCCGGCTGGAGGGCATGAAGACGTTCTGGCCGGAGGAACAGCCGGACGTCCTCGCCGAGGAAGCGCGGCAATTGTGGGGCGTTGCCTGAGCGTGCCGTCAGGGCGGCAACACCTCAGCGTTCCAGGATCGCCACCACGCCCATGCCGCCGGCGGTACAGATCGAGATCAGGCAACGGCCGCGACCACGTTCCTTCAACTGCTTCGCGGCGGTGGCGACGATGCGCGCGCCGGTGGCCGCGAACGGATGGCCGGTGGCGAGCGAGGAGCCGAGCGGATTGAGCTTGGCCGGATCGATCTTGCCCAGCGGCGCGTCCAGGCCCAGGCGATTGCGGCAGTAGTCCTCGCTCTCCCAGGCGCGCAGCGTGCACAGCACCTGCGCGGCGAAGGCTTCGTGGATTTCGTAGATGTCGAAATCCTGCAGGGTGAGGCCGTTGCGCTTGAGCATCTCCGGCACCGCGATGGTCGGCGCCATCAGCAGGCCCTCGCCGTGCACGAAATCGACCGCGGCCACCTGCGCGTCGCGAATGTGGCAGAGCACTTCATGCCCGTGCCGGGCCGCCCATTCGTCGGAGGACAGCAGACACGCCGCCGCGCCATCGGTGAGCGGAGTGGAATTGGCGGCCGTGAGCGTGCCGCGACCGGAAATCTTGTCGAAGGCCGGCTTGAGCGTGGCTAGCTTCTCGATCGAAGTATCGGCGCGCAGGATGTTGTCGCGCGAGACGCCGCGGAAGCTCACCACCAGATCGTCGAAGAAGCCGCGCTCATAGGCCGCCGCCAGCTTGTGATGCGAGGCGACGGCGAGTTCGTCCTGCGAATCGCGCGCGATGTTCCACTCCTTGGCCATGTCCTCGCAGTGGTCGCCCATCGACTTGCCGGTGCGCGGCTCGGCCACGCCCGGGTACTCGGGCTTCAACTCGCGCAGGTGGAACCCCTTGAACGCGCGCAGCTTGTCCTTGGTGGTCTTGGCGGTGACCGCGGCGATCAGACGGCGGCGCAGCTTCTGCCCGAACACGATCGGCACGTCGGACGTGGTGTCCGAACCGCCGCCGATGCCCGATTCGATCTGCCCGGTGGCGATCTTGTTGCCGACGGTGATGATGCTGTCCAGCGAGGTGCCGCAGGCGCGCTGCAGGGTGATGCCCGGCGTCAGCGGCGACAGGCCGGAGGACAGCGTCGCCTCGCGACCGAGGTTCCAGTCGCTGCTGTGCTTGAGCACCGCGCCCATCGCCACTTCGCCCAACTGCTGGCCGTGCAGGCCGAATTTCTCCACCAGGGCACCGAGCGTGCGGACCGACATGCCGAGATTGCCGACATCCGTGTACGCCGTGTACTGCCGGCAGAAGGGGATGCGGACGCCGCCGAGCACGGCGACGGGACGGCCTTGTAGCATGGGGTTTCCTCGGTTTTCGAGCGCCATCTCCGACGGCGCGCTTTGACGGCTGGGCGGGAAGGCATGCAGTCTAGCGCTGTCGCTGCGCAGGGCCAATCACGTGGCGTGAACTCCTCGCAAAAACCCGTATCCTCGCCACATTAGATGCTGTGGCTCGATGCGTGACTGTTCGAAGTGACCCCGATTCGCAATGAATGACCCCTCCTTTCAAGTGTTCGGCGCACTGGCGCTGGAACTGGCCCCGAGCGACGGGACCACGCGCGACGCACTCCCGCAGGAGGCCGCGGGTGCGCTGGCGGCCGCGATCGCGCACGATCTCGCCGGTTTCGCCGCCGACGCCGCTGCGCTCGACCTGATCACCGTCGGCGCCCACTACGACCCCGTGGAACTGCTGCGCCCCGGCTGGCCCGTGCATCGCGAACTCGATCAGCTCGGCGCGCGCGCTCCGGGCAACCGCGGCGAGCAAGGCCGCATCATCGCCTTCGGCAGCCACGAGGATCGCCTGCCCGGGGCATTGGCACCCTCCAGTGATTACGCCGGCGGACCGCTGCGCCTGGTGCCGTGGCTGCTGAGTGGAGAGGCCACCATCGCGCGACAGGTTGGCGATGTGTTCGAACGCGATCTGATGGAACGCGGCATGGCCAGCGCGGCAACCGCCCTGCAGGCGCAGGAAGTCTTCGGACTGCGCATCGAGCACGCCCGCTACCTCACCGTGCACGACCTGTGCGCGCTCACAGCGATGCAATACGAACACGCCGGACTGGCGCCGTTGTGGCCGATCCTGGAAACGGCACTGCTCTCGCCACAGCGTGAAGCCTGGCTGGACGCGCCGCCGGAGCCACTGCTGCACTACGTCGACGGCGAAGCGCGCGTCGCCCTGCTCACACCCGACGCCTGGCGCAAGCGTTACGCGCGCGATGTCGGCGACGACATCGAACGGTTGCAGCGCGGCTTCTCACATTTCGAAGCCCGTCAGCGACAAATGGCCGCGGTGCTGATGGCGCATGGTGTCGCCGTCACGTTCGCGCATTGCAGCGGCGATCCCGTGGGTGAGCTGTAGGCGTCGAAATCCTTCTCGCATGGAGAAGGAAAGCGCCATCACTGCGTCACGTTGATCACACCGCAAGCCACGCGCGCACCGGAATTGCCGGCCGGCTGGCTTCGGTAATCATCCGCGGCCGCATGCACCACGACCGCCCTGCCGACGATGTCGTTGTAGGCGCCGCCGCCCAGCGTGACACCGACCAGATGGATGTTGATCTTCGCCACGCCATCGGCGTCGGCCACGATGTTGTCCATGTCGCCGGCATGATGCGTGCCCGTGCCGCTACGGCCGTGCGTGCTGCCGGTGGGATTGAAATGTCCGCCCGCGCTGCTGGCATCCACCGCGCTGCAATCGCCCTTCTCGTGCACGTGGATGGCATGCGTTTTACCCGCGCCGAGACCGCCGATCTCGCCGGTGATGTGCACGCCATCGCGCATCGGCACGAGCGTGAGCTTGCCGCTGACCAGGCTGCCCGATGCGGAAGCGAGATTCGCCGTGGCCGATTTCGCGGTGCTCGTGGTCGGAACCGGCACGGGCTTCGGTGTCGCGCTGGACGAAGGCTTGGTGCCGGAAGTACTGGAGCAGGCGGCAACCATCACGACGATCGCGGCCGAAAGCAATGTGTGACGCATGGAGACTTGCATGACAGACTCCGTCAACGGGGGATGATTACGCTAATCAGCGCGGGGTTTATGCAAGATGAAGCGTTCGTGAGTGTTGAGCGGAAAGCATTCGCTCGTCACTTCATTTGCGCAAGCCTTGATGGTGATCGCACTCATCGAGGCTTGCGTCCGGATCCCAGCTTGCGCGTCACCGTGTTGCGCCCAAGCCCGAGCCGAGCCGCGGCCTCCGCGCGCCTGCCACCCGTGTGCGACAACGCGACTTCGAGCAGAACACGATCGAGACGTTCTCGCGCCTGCGCATGGATGTCCTCGTCGGCCGCGCGCAAACGCGCATGCGTCCACTCGGCGAGCGCCGCATCCCAGTCCGTCGCGACGACGGGCGTTGTCGGTGGTGTGCTCGCGGTCAAGGTGCCATCGAGATCGGCGACGGTGATCGTGTCCGTCGGCGCCAGCGCCGCCACACGCCAGCACAGGTTTTCCAGCTCGCGCACGTTGCCCGGCCAGTCGTAGGCGAGCAGACGCTCGAGCGCGGCCTTGCCGAAACGCTTCGGCGGCGCCTGGATGCGTTCGGCGGCCGATTGCAGGAAGCGTTCGGCCAGCTTCGGAATATCCTCACGACGCTCGCGCAAGGGCGGCAGACGCAAACGCACCACGTCGAGACGATGCAGCAGATCGGCGCGGAAGCGTCCATCGGCGACCAGCGCTTCGAGATGCTGGTGCGTCGCCGCCACTACGCGCACGTCGACGCGGATCAGCTCGCGTCCGCCAACGCGAAAGAACTCGCCCTCGGCCAGCACGCGCAGCAACCGTGTCTGCAACGGTAGCGGCATATCGCCGATCTCGTCGAGGAACAGCGTGCCGCCGTTGGCCTGTTCGAAGCGCCCGATATGGCGTTTCGACGCGCCGGTGAAAGCACCGGCTTCGTGACCGAACAGCTCGCTTTCCAGCAGCTCGGCCGGGATTGCCGCCGTATTCAAGGCCACGAACGGACCGCGCGCGCGCGGCGATTCGCGGTGCAACGCATGCGCCACCAGTTCCTTGCCGGTGCCGGTTTCGCCGGTGATCAGCACCGACAACGGCGCCTGCGCCAGTCGACCGATGGCGCGGAACAATTGCCGCATCGCCGGCGTCTCGCCGATCAGCGTATCGGCGTCGCCTCCCGCATCGCCCGTTGGCGTGACCTCACCTTCGGCGGCTTCGCGCTGCTGCGCGAGCGTGCGCGTCGCCAGCGCGACGGCATCGTCGAGATCAAAAGGCTTCGATAAGAATTCGTGTGCCCCGCCGCGGAATGCCCCTGCCGTGCTGGCGACATCGGTGTAGGCCGACATCACGATCACCGGCAACCGCGGATGCGTGCGCTTGAGTTTGTCGAGCAGCACCAGTCCGTCGTCGCCGGGCATGCGCACGTCGGTGAACAACAGTTGCGGTGCCGTACGCGTGCCGAGCGCTTCGAGCACCGATTGCGCCGAGTCGAACCCCGTCACCTCGAAGCCAGCATCGCGCAACGCCGTCGCCAGCACGAAGCGCACGCTGCGATCGTCATCGACGACCCAGATGTGGGCCGGGTCTTGGAGCGACTCATTTGCCATTCGCGAGTTCCTGCTTCAAGTCAGCGTGCTTCAAGTCAGCGTGTTTCAAGTCAGCATGCTTCAAATCGGCCTGCTTCAATTCGATGTGTTCCAACTCGGTGATGGCCAGTGGCAGCAGCAACGTGAAAACGGTATGCCCCGGTCGCGAACGGAACGTCAGCGAACCGCGATGCTCGCGCGCCACTTGTTGCGCCAGCGCCAGACCGAGACCACTGCCTTCGGCGCGCCCGGACACCAGCGGCAGGAACACCTGCTCGGCCAACGATTCCGGCACGCCGTGCCCGTCATCGGAAATCTCCAGACGCAACGCCACGGAATACAGACGATCGGCGATGCGCGCGCCGTGCTCGGCGCGCGTGCGCAGCGTGACCGTCGCCGCGCCGGCCTCGATGGCGTTGCGCACGAGATTCCACACCGCCTGCGTCAGGCGATCGGCATCGCCACGCAGATCGGGCAGGCTCGGGTCGTAGTCGCGCAACAGCTTCACCGTCCAGCCGGCATCGCTTTCGGCCAGACGCAGCACGCGTTCGAGCACGACGTGAATGTTCAGATCGGTGTGCGGCTGCGGCGGCGCGGGCGAAAGCAGTCGATCGAGCAACTGCGTGAGGCGTTCGACTTCCGATTCGATCAGGCCGGTGAGTTCGCGCGAAGCCGGATCGTCATGACGCCGCGACAGCAACTGCGCCGCGCCCTTCACGCCCGCCAGCGGATTGCGCAACTCATGCGCGAGCCCTTTCAACGCCGCCGACATCGCCGAGGGCAATGCCGCCAGCGGATCCTCACCCGGGAACTCGTCGACCGGATGCACCTCCAGCCGCCAGCCGCCGGCATCGAGGCGGGCCAGCCAGACATCGGCGAAATGCGGCGGCCCCACTGCCCCTGGGAACGCCAGCGGCAGGCGCCGCAGGCAGACCAGCTCGCGCTCGCCACGATCGGCCATGCACCGCGCCAGTGCATCGCCCTCGAACTCGAAGGCGGCCAGCGGCAGTCCCGGCATGCGCTTGGCGCTGACGCCCAGCCAGCGGGCGAAGGCGGTGTTGGCCGAGAGGATGTGGCCATCCGCGTCGGCCTGCGCCAAAGGCGTGCTCAACAGATCGTAGGCGGCATCATCAGCGCTCATTGCACCAATATAGTGCAGAGATGAGGTCTTGGGGGGCCGGACGCGGCAATCCGATAATCTTCGCGGCCAAGTTCGCACCAAGCACCAAGAGGGTGCCATGCCGTCCTGGCGAATCCCGATCACGATACTGCGCTCCCTGCTGGCGATCGCACTGGCCCTCGCGGCGGTGGTCGTGATCAACCTGTTGGGCGGCGAGCTGGCGGACTGGTTCGGATTGCCGCCGGGCGGAGACGGTCGGCTGGCTTGGGATCTCGGCTGGGTGATCGCATCCGGCACGGCCGCCATCTGGGTGGCGGCGCGCGCGGCGCCTCGCGCGCCGCGAGGGCACGCCCTGGCGTTCTTTGTAATGCTGCTGGCTGCCGCCGTGTGGGGCGTGGTCAGGATGGGCGGCGATTATCCAGGGTGGTTCTGCGCGGGCCTCGTGCTGACATTGCCGCTACAAGGATGGGTGGGCATGAAGCTGGCGCTGCTCGGAAGACGCGGGAGCTGAAACCCGGCATTCCCCTGGGCGGAACATATTCACAGCGTTCGCGAGGCCCGGATGCTTTCAGCGGCCCGCGCCGGATCGCTCGATCGCCGCACACGGGATCGCCTATGCCGCGAGCGCGAGCCCGCGCGCGTCACGCACGGTCTGCTCGATCACCTCGACCGCGCGCGCGCATGCGATCTCGCCGGGCTCGGTCATCTGCTGCACGGCGCGACAGCGTTCGATGCTCGCAGGGCTGACGAGCTCACGCAGCGCCGCCGCGAGTGACGCGGCGTCACGATCACGTTCCAGCGTGATGCCGCAGCCGAGCGCGGCGACGCGGCGCGCATTGTCGGTCTGGTTGGTGAAGGACGGCAGCATCAGCTGCGGTACGCCGGCCGACATCGCGAGCGCGGCCATGCCGACGCCGCCCTGATGCACGAACGCGCCCACACGCGGCAGTAGCAAATCGAGCGGCAGATACGACTCGTGCCGGACGCCGTCCGGCAGCGGCGGCAATTGATCGGCGAGACGGGTCACCAGGATGCCGCGCTGATCGGCGGCCTGAAGCGCTTCGATCGCTGTTTCGAAGAAGGCGCGGCTCTTCGTCGCCGCCGTGCTGGCCGCGACCACTACCGGCGGCGATCCGGCGTCGAGAAAATGCTGCAACCCTTCCGACAGTTCGCGCGCCGCGTCGGCGCTGCGATACAACGGGAACCCAGTCAGCGTGACATGCGCCGGCCAATCAGGCGGACGCTTGCAGAGCCATTCCGGAAACAGGCCGATGATACGTTGCGGCGAAAACAGCCAGCGGCTGTACATCCGTCGCGGCAGCGTGCGATCGAACTCGCGCGCGGCCTCGCGCAGCAGGCTTCGGCACAGCGGATCGATCAGTGCATATTCGACGGCCGCGAACGCCGGACGACGCAATCCATACGGCAGCCCGAGCACGCCGCGCAAGGATTTGTAGAACGGCGGATCGCGCAGGGAGATCAGATCGGCCGGCGTCAGCATCGTCGACACGTATGGCGTTCCATAGCGATCGTGCAACAACCGCGCGATGCCGGAGACCGACAGCGGCGAGATGATCACGGTCTCGTCATCGATCTCATTCGCGGCCAGGCGCGCGCAGGCGGCGATCTTTCCGGAAAAGAACCGGAAATGGCTGCGGATCCATTGCAACGGCCGCATCCGGCTCGCCTCCTCGTTGAACGTGCGCTTCTCGTCGCCACCGAGGGTGCAGATGGCACGCAATCCCAGCGATCGCGCCGCCTCGATGTATTCGTACGTCGCCAGGAACACGACCTCGTGCCCGCGATCGCGGAGCGCGCTGGCGAGCGCGAGATGCGGATGGATGTCGCCGTCGGAACCTCCGGTCAGGATGATTGCCTTCATCGTGTATCCCCACTCCCCATCTCGCGACCGATGCCGGTTGATTGCAGTCTATCGAGCCTTCAACGGTCTTCACGGGACCTGCGATCGGTTTTCTCGAACCCGTCGATGCGGCTTGATGCTTGCATGAACTGCCGCACAGCTTGAACGTTATTCGCGTCTCGCTTGCGTGAATCCCATCGGTCGCGATGAAACGACAACGCGCGGCATCCCTGCGGCATGTGGCGATTGGAGATTTCACGCGCCTTTCACCCCGGCGTGGACGCCTCCACCGGATTCGCGCAGTCAGTTCATACGGCTGCGGCGCTCTTCCGTGCGTTCTTCACCATCATCCCGCCGATTTCCTTCAGCAGTTTCGCCGCGACGAGCGCCGTCATGTCGGACACGTCGCAACGCGGGTTGTACTCGACGATGTCGGCGGCCATGATCGGCTGCCCGATGCCCTGGATCAGATCGATCACCTGACGCAACGTCGGCCCGCCGGGTTCGCGATGCGAGACGCCGGGGGCGTGGGCCGGGTCCAATCCATCGAGGTCCAGCGAGAGGTAGACCGGGGTCGTGATGTCGAGCCGGAGATCCCCTCGCCAGTGCGCCGCTTCGACGGTCTCGACGCCGAAGCGTTCGATCTGCGCGCGATTCTCGGCGTTGAGCGTGCGCAATCCGACCTGGATCAGGCGATCGGCCAGCCGCTCTTCCATGATCCGCGCGAAGGGCGAGGCGTGGGAACGTGGATTGTCCTGGTAGGCGTGGTAGATGTCCGGATGCGCGTCGATGTGCAGGAGGGTCAGGCGGGCATGACGACGACGCACCGCGCGCAGGATCGGATAGGTGATCGCGTGATCGCCGCCGAGGCAGATCAACGGATCGCCGGAGGCCATCGCATCCGCCACGCGCTGCTCGATGAGAGTCCAGGGATCGGAAGCGTCGTCGAAACGGATGTCGCCATGATCCGTCAGCCTGCCCGCGGCGAGCAGATCGATTCCGGTTTCGCTCCAGGCACTGTACGCGTCGGAGTGCAGGGCGCGGCGAATCAGAGAAGGCGCTTCGGAGGCGCCTTGCAGGAACGAGGAGTTGTCGTCGTTGGGGATGCCCAACAGGGAAAGCCTGGTCATTCGAATCTCCGGTTGGGTTGCGTCAATCGACGAGAATCTCGAACGCGAGCGGCATGGGCGGCGCGCCGTCGTTGCAGGTCGATGCGGGACACGAGGACAGCGCGATCGCCAGATCCATCTCGGCGCGCAGCACGATCGCATCGCCGGCGCGCGACTGCGGTGGCGCGAAGACCAGCCGCCCATCGGCCGCCACGTCGACGCGCATGAAGACATTGAGCGGCGTCGGCAACGGTTCCGGATCGATGCCGAGTTCGCGCAGCGCGGCACTGAGGTTGTCGTTGCAGTTGGCGTGATCTCCGGTGACGCCGTACTGGATGCGATACATCTCGGCGCTGCAGGCGGAATACAGGAAGTCGTGCCGTCCCACCTGGTCGTCGAGGATGGTCAGCATCGGATGGCTGCGATCCGACCAGAGCATGTCGCCCGTGGAGACGTAAATCTTTCCGCCATAGTCGAACGTGCGGCCGTTCGAGAGTCGCTCGCGGCCATCCTGCGAGAAGGCGACGAGATCGCCGCTCTGTCCGCCCTGCGGATCGATGATGCGCAACCGCTCGCCGCGCCTGAGTCGCAGCCCAACGCCGCCGGCTGCTGGAATCACTCGCTGTTCGATCATGGAACCCTCCTCTCGCCGGGACTACTCCGGCTCGATGGAGAGGGACCTTAGCGGCGCCAATCTGTCAGGTCCACTTCGCAAATCTTCAATTGATTGTAAGATTTTCTTGATGTTCGACCTGACCCGCCTGCGTTTGCTTCGAGAACTCGCCCATCGCGGCACGATGACGGCGGTCGCCGATGCGTTCGGCCTGACCTCGTCCGCGGTGTCGCAGCAACTCGCCACCCTCGAACGCGAGGCCGGCGTCGCCTTGCTGGAGCATGTCGGGCGCCGCGTGCGCCTGACCGCTGAAGGCGCGCGGCTGGTGTCGCACGCGGACGCGATCCTGCAGGCGGTCGAGGCCGCCGAGCACGATCTGCGCGCGGCCGACGAGCACCCGAAGGGCGCACTGGAAGTCGGCTGCTTCTCGACGTTCGCCAAGACACATCTGCTTCCGGCCGTCGTGCGGCTGCGGGATCGCTTCCCGCAGATGCACGTGGTGCTCCGCGAACTCGAATCCGCCGATGCGATCGAGGCCGTGCGCGATGGCCGCTGCGATCTGGCCATCGCGTTCGCCTACAACCTGGTACCGCGGCCGGAAGTAGCCGGTCTCGCTTCGCAGTTGCTGCTGGAAGAGCCCGTGCTGCTCGCGTTGCCAGCGTCGTGGCGAGCCGAGCGTGGTCCGATCGCGCTGGAACGATTGGCGCGGGAGAACTGGATCGTCGGATCGCGGCAGACCGACGATCACCTGCTGGCGCAACGCGCCTGCGCGGCCGCAGGTTTCGCGCCACGGATCGCGCATACCGTCGACGATTACGATCTGCTGCTCAGGATGGTGTCGGCGGGACTCGGCGTGGGCTTCGCGCCAGAACTTGGACTGCGTTTTCCGAGTGCTGACACGATCGTGACCCGCAAGCCCGGCGGCTTGCCGCTCAGCCGCCGCGTGCATGCGCTCACGCGCAAGACGCTTGCCGCCTCGCCATTGGTGCGCGCGTTGTTGTCAGAGTTGACGGGCGATCTCTAGCGGCGACGCAACAACTTTCGTCGATTCACTTCAACAAACCGAGCCGCACGAGGCTTTCGGCGGTGGCGACCAACGCGTCCTCGCTCGATCTCGGTGTCCAGCCCAGCACGCGCCGCGCTTTCTCGGATGTCGCGTTCTTCGGCTTCCCAAGCTCGGGCAGGATCTGCTTCACGGCCGGATCGCGCAGCGAGGCCAACCGCACCAGCCAGTCGGGCAGCTGCAAGGTCGGCGCGCGTTTCGCCGCGCTGCCCACGCGCGACTTCAACGTTTTCGCCATGTCGCGGATGGAAAGGAAATCACCGGCGACGGCGAGGAAGCGTTCGCCCTTCGCGGCCGGATCGGTCATGGCGCGCAGATGCAGCGCGGCCACGTCGCGCACGTCGACGACGCCGAAGTACAGGCGCGGACAACCCGGCATGGCGCCGTCCATCAATCGCTGCACCAACAGGATCGAGGTCGAGTAATCCGGCCCCAGCACCGGGCCGAAAATACCCACCGGATTGACGACCGACAGTTCCAGTCCGCTACCCTCGCGTCCGATGAAATCCCAGGCGGCACGTTCGGCCAGCGTCTTTGATTTCACGTAGGGCAGCACGTCGGCGCCCTCGGGCTGCGTCCAGCTGGTTTCGTCGAACGGGGCTTGTTGCGGCGGATGGCCGTAGCCGATCGCAGCGAACGAGGATGTCAGCACCACGCGTTTGACGCCGGCATCGCGCGCGGCGCGCAGCACGCGCAATGCGCCCTCGCGCGCCGGGACGATCAATTCGTCTTCGTGCTTCGGAAGGCTTTCCGGGAAAGGGGAAGCGACGTGCAGCACGTAGTCGCAACCGGCGACCGCTTCCGCCCAGCCTGCATCGCGTTCGAGATCGGCAACGGCGAAGGAGAGTTGATCACCGGGCTCGGCACCGCCTTGCGCGAGCATGGCACGCACGCCGGCTTCGCGCTTCGCATCGCGCACCGTGGTGCGCACGACATGGCCGGCGGCCAATAACTGCAAAAGGCAATGGCTGCCGACGAATCCCGAACCGCCAGTCACCAGCACCGTTGCCATCGCCGTCCCTCGCCTGCGGATCGAAGGCGGCAACGTAGCACGGAGGATGGCGCGCGGCCGCTACTTCGGCGCGCGCTGGCTGAAGGCGACGCTGCCGAGGATCAGCGCACCGGCGATGCCCATCTTCAATGTGAGCGGTTCGTCGAGCAGCAGCCACGCCCAGGCGACGCCGAACAGCGGGATGAGATAGGTCACCGTGGACGCGCGCGCCGCGCCGATGCGGGCGATCAACCGGTAATACAGGACGAAGGCCAGCCCGGTGCAGAGAATGCCGAGCAGCGCCGCCGACACCCACGACTTCATCGGGATCGCCGCCTGCGGCCAGGTCGCGATCGCGAACGGCAGCGTGAGCAACGCGGCGCTGCCGAGCGTGGCGGAAGCGACCGCGGCCGGTGGCAATCCGGTCAGATGCCGGCGCACGAGGTTGATGCCGATGCCGTACAGGAACGAGGCGGTCGCGCCCGCGGCGACGGCCCAGCCGATGCTGGCGCCGGCCACCTTGCTGCTCGCCAGCACCACGACGCCGGCGAATCCCGCCACCAGCGCGACGGCGCGGCGCGTGCCGATCTTCTCGCCGAAGAACAGGAAGCCGACCAGCGCGGTGAACAACACCGTCATCGCATTGGTGATCGCGCCGACACCGGCCGGCGCGCGCTGCGCGGCCCAGGCGAACAACAGGAACGGCAACGCCGAGTTGATCGCGCCGATCAGCGCGAGCTTCGGCCACAGAGCCAACGGAAACTGCGCCCGTGCGCGCCACAACAGCGGCATCAGCGCGATCGATCCGAGCGCGAGCCGCACCTCGACCAGCGCGATCGGGCCGAAGTCGTTCGCGGCCACGCGCATGAACAGGAACGAGGCGCCCCAGATCGCGCCAAGCACGGACAGTTCCAGCGGCGTGAGCCAGGCGCGTTCAGCGGGAGTCGTGGTCGGCACGGGAGCGGTCTCGATGGCTTGCATGAGGAGAACCTCGGGTGATCAGTATCGATGGTGTGTCAAGCGGCGGCGGCGAGCAGGAAGCGATCGAACGAAGCGTCGACGGCTGAACGGCCACCGCCGATGATGTTGCGGCCCCAGGTGTAGCCGTACACGTCCTCGAAATCGAAAGGCTCCAGGCGTTCGCGCATCGCGCGCACGTCGCTCACGTTCATCGGCACGTAGTTGGGATAGCTGTACATGAAGGTGACGTGGCGGCGGTCGAATACGACTTGCAGCGCGTCACCCGGCAACAGCGTGCCGCCGGGACGCGGCCCATGCTTCCAGTGGATGGCGGTGCTGCCCGGAAAATGGCCGCCACAACGGATCAGAGTGACGTCGTTGGACAGCGCGAGCGTGTCGCCGCCCCAGAATTCGATCCGCTTCGACGGCCGCTGCACCCAGGCCTTGTCGGCCTCGTGCAGCAGGATCGGCACGCCGCCGAGCGCTTCGCTCCACTCCACCATCGCGGTGTAGAAGTGCGGATGCGAGATGAGGATGCGATCGACGCCGCCACGCGCCTGCAACGCGGCGACCGCCTCGTCGGTGACCAGGCTGACGCACTCCCACAGCAGGTTGCCGGCGTCGGTGCGCAGATGCAGCGCGCGCTGGTTGATGGCGAAGTCCGGCGACAGGCCGATGCCGAGCAGGCCGGCGTCGTCTTCCAGCCGCTGCGTGTGCTTGGCGGCCAGCGCTTCGTGGGTGGTCCAGGCCTGGCCCTGCCAGCCGACGTACTGGCGATCGTCCTCGCAGATCGGGCAATGGGCGGGCGGAGCAGCCGTTTCGGCGTACTGGGTACCGCAGGTGGCGCAGACGTAACAGGGCATGGCGGGCCTCGCGGAGCTGGAGTGGGCGCGGCGGCCGGGATTGCCGCCTGAGGCTATTGAAAGGCGTAATCTGGCACCTTGGAGATGCCAGTTTTAGGAAAAAAGATGGAGCCAGTTTTTCCCTTCGATCTGGCCCTGCCGGCACGCGGACAAGGCTCGCTGACGCAGGTCCTGCACCAGCAGCTGCGCGCCGCGATCCTCGACGGCCGCCTGGCCGCGGGCGCGGCGCTGCCCGCCACGCGACGGGTCGCCGCCGTGCTCGGCATCGCGCGCAACACGGTGGTCGCCGCCTACGATTTGCTGATGGCGGAGGGTTACGTGGTGCCGAAACCGGGCGCGAAGGCGACGGTCGCCAGCATCGCCGCCAGACGCCCCGCGAACGCCGCGCGGCATCTGCCGAAACCGGACGACCACCGCTTGAACCCCACTTACTGGCAGCCGCCTTTCATGGGGCCGACCGCGCCGCCCGGCCTGCCGTCGCAGAGCTTCCGCATCGGCGTTCCCGATCACCGCCATTTCCCGCATGCGTTATGGCGGCAGTTGTCGGCACAGTCCCTGCGCGCATGGGCGAAGTCGCCCTTCCGCTATCCGCCCACCGAAGGCATTCCCGCGTTGCGCGAGGCGATCGCGCAGCACGTCGCGTTCGCGCGCGCGGTGGCGTGCACGGGCGAGGACGTGATCGTGACCTCCGGCGCGCAGCAGGCCTTCGATCTGTTGGCGCGTCTGCTGGTGACACCCGATCGCACCTGCGTAGCGGTGGAGGATCCAGGTTATCCCACCTTCCGCACGACTTTCACCAACGCCGGCGCGCGTGTGGTGGCGATTCCCGTGGACGATGAAGGTTTGTGCGTCGATCAGTTGCCGAACGACGTGCGCGTGATCTGCGTGACGCCTTCGCACCAGTCGCCGACCGGCGTGGCGCTATCGCTGCGACGTCGCACCGCCCTGCTCGATTTCGCGCGCAAGCACGACGCGGTGATCATCGAGGACGACTACGACGGCGAATTCCGTTTCGGCGGCCGTCCGCTGGATGCCCTGCAAACGCTCGATTGCGACGCGCTGGTGTTCTACGTCGGCACGTTCTCGAAGAGTTTGTTCCCCGCCCTGCGCAAGGGTTTCGTCGTCGCGCCGGCGTGGGCGCGCGATGGCCTGCTCGCCGCCAAGCTGTACGCCGATTCGCATTGCGACGAGATCGCGCAGATGACGTTGGCCGCCTTCATCCAGGGCGGCCACCTGGCGCGGCACGTGCGCAAGATGCGCTCGCTTTATGCGGCGCGACGCGAGGCGCTGCTCGATGGCATGCGACGCGAACTGGGCGCGTGGCTCGATCCGCTTCCCTCCGAAGCCGGCCTGCATCTGGCCGCGCGCATCCGCGAACCCGAGCACGCCGGACGCATCATCGCCGCGACACGGCGGCATGCGCCCGGCGCGCAATCAATTGCCGAATATTCGCTGACACCGCCACAGCGGCCGGCGCTCTCGTTCGGCTATGGCGTGATCGATGCCGAGGAGATCGCGCCGGCGCTGTCGCGGCTGCGCCGCGCCCTGGAAGTCACCGGCACGGAAGGCGGATAGTCCATGCCCAAGGGCGCAACGCTCGCGAGCCCCAGATCAACGTGGATCAATGCGGATCAATGGCCCGCCGAACCTTCTACGGTCAGCGCGCTGGAATCCACATCCTTGACGCCCTTGACGCTACGCGCCACCGCGATCGCCCTGTCGACCTGCATCTGCGTCTTCACGGCACCGGACAATTTGACCTGTCCGTTCACGGTCTCGACGTCGATCTTGAGGCCGGACACATCGCGCGCGGCCAGCAATTCGGTCTTCACCTTGGTGGTGATCCAGCTGTCGCTGACTGGTTGCACGGATTCTTTCTGCTCCGTGCCTTGTGGCTGCCCGTTCCGCGAATCCGCGGCCATGGCATTGAGGGACAACGCGCTGCCGAGCAATACGCTTGCAACAATGGTGATCGATTTCATATTGGCGTCCTCGTAAGATGAGCCATCACGCCGAGAGCGGTTGCGAACGAACAGCGCGCACATGCCCGCAATCGGCGCACAACGACCGTACGCCGACGAGAGTTAACCTCAGGGAACCGTGACGTTATCGCCGGATGTGGCGACTGAACCTCACTTCAATCTCTCTTCACGGCTGGGACCATCCGTGATGCGTCTGTCCGCGCACTTCGCCCGCCGGGAACGTGCTCGAGTGCACGTTGACGTATGCGGCGCCCGCGCGAATCGCGCGCACCAGTTCAGCGAATTCGCCCGCGGCGATGCCCTGCCCCGCGGGTCCGATCACGTTGGCGGCGGTCAAGGTGCCGGTCACGCGCGCGGGCGCGGGCGCGCACGTGGGCGCCAGGCCGGTGGGATCGGGATTGGCCGCGGTCTGGCACAGGAACACGCTCACGCCGCCGTTGACGCCGCGCTGCCCAAAATGAATGTGGGCCTGACGAACGTCGCCCTGCAATGCGTCGTAGCGCAACTCGTAACGGATGCTGCCTTGGCGATCATTGATGAAAGCCACGAACGCACCTTTCGCCGTCGACGACACCGATGGCACTTCCTCGAAACTGCGCAACGGCACCACCACGACTTCGGCGGAAGCCACGGCGGCAACGGCGCACAACGCACCTGCCAGCAGCAGACGCGGCACAGCGGCGGACGCTCTCATGGCGGACCTCGGGCGAGGAAAACCGCGGATGCGGTCGAATCACGCTAGGCAGGCGATTGTTCAACAGCAGTGAATTTCCCCGGCCCGCGCCGGCCTCGCCGACGAGCGGTCCGCGGTCGACCGGCATCGCCGTTGCGGCGTGACGGGTGTCGGCTCCGATGCCCGTTCAGCCGGGACAATCGCGACGATGCGCACGGTGGACATTGGCGCCGCGCCGCGTCAGGCCGGTTGCGCCGTTCCTGGCGACGGTGCATCGTCTGCCGAACATCCACGGTTTCGAGGGCGTATGCCTCCAGACGACGGACAGGCACGGGAGGCTGCGGCCCACGCTCCGCTGACGATGCGCGATGGCGCCGCGTTGTTCGTGCGCGATTGGCCGGTCTCCGGCGCGCACCGCGCGGTGCTGCTGGTGCACGGCCTCGGCGAGCATTGCGGGCGCTACGACGCGCTGGCGCAGTGGTTCAACCGGCGCGGTTATGCGGTGCGCAGCTACGACCAGCGCGGGCATGGCCGCACACCCGGACAACACGGCGCGATTCCACGCGCGGATGCGCTGCTGGAAGATCTGGCCGACCTCTACTCCGACTACGCCACCTCGCTCGGTTTCGCGCCATTGCTGGTCGGCCACAGCATGGGTGGCCTGGTCGCGCTGCGCACGGTGCTGGATGGCCGCATCGCGCCGCCGCTGCTGGTGCTCTCCTCGCCCGTGCTGCGTGCGCATGAACCCAAGTGGCTGCAGGCCCTGGCCGCGCGATTGACGCCTCTGCTGCCGAACCTGCCGCTGCGCGCCGGCCTGAAAGCCGACAAGCTCTCGCACGATCCCGCGGTCGGGCCCGCGTACAAACGCGACCCGTTGCGCTATGGCTGGGTCACGCCGCGTCTGGCGAATTTCATCTTCCGCGCGGGTGCGGCGTGCATCGCCGATGCCCAGCAGCTGCGAGTGCCGAGCCTGCTCCTGTACGCGGGTGACGACTACCTCGTCGATCCTACCGGCAGCCGCGACTTCGCCGCTGTCGCGCCGCAAGCGCTGCTGACCACGCAGAAGTTCGACACGCTGTATCACGAGCTGTTCAACGAAGCCGATCCGGGCCGCAGCGAAGTGCTGACGGCGCTGGAGACATGGTTGTCGCCGCGATCCGCCGCAGCGGCGTGACCGGAATCGCTCAGTCCGCCTGCCGCGTCAGCGCGTGGAGGATGCGCAAGTCCTCGGCATCGAGTACGTCGGTCTCGCTGCCGCGGAAGTGTCGATGGAACGCGCGCACGGTCGCGGCGCGATCCTCCAGCGGATAGCCGATCAGGCGCAGCGCGAGCCAGGGATCGAAACCCGGCGGCGGTTCGCCGGCATCCGCCGCCGGCCAACGGCCGAAACCGGCGTCCGCGAGCCGCTTCCAGGGAAATTTCGCACCGGGATCGCGTTTGCGTGTCGGCGCGAAATCGGCGTGCGCGACGATGTCGGTGCGCGCGATGTTCAAGCGCGTGCACAAGTCCTCGAGCAGCACCAGCAGACTGTCGATCTGCTCGGGCGGGAATTCGGCGAGGCCGTCGTTGTCGAGTTCGATGCCGATGGACGCGGAATTCAGATCACCGATCGTGCCCCAGCGTCCCGGTCCCGCATGCCAGGCGCGTTCGCCATCGGCCACCAGCTGATAACGCTTGCCATCGCGGCCGATCAGGTAATGCGCGCTGACCGGGCCGCCGCTGTTGGCGGTGCGCAGCGTGTCGAGGCTTTCCTGCACCGAATCCTGCTCGGTGGCGTGGATCACGATCAGCACGGCCTTGCGCGGCCCGTAGTTCTTCGACGACACCCACTGCGCGAGCGGATTGTGTTCGGGCGCGTGCGCGCAGGCGGCGAGCGCCGCCGCGAGGACGGCGGCGATGAGGTTTCGGAAACGCATGCCGCATTGCAACCGCGCCAGCAACGATTTGCAAGCAGGCCCCACTCCCTGTCATTCCCGCCTTCGCGGGAATGACGAACTGAAGGATCACGACGAGCAGACAAAAAAATCCCGATGCACCGCATGAGCGGATGCATCGGGATGAACAGCATGGTGCGGCGGCCCCGGGGAGGGTTCAGATCCGCCGCACGGCCGTCATGCTTCGTATGCGCTTTCTCCGTGCGAGGTGATGTCGAGGCCTTCGCGTTCGGCTTCTTCCGGCACGCGCAGGCCAACGGTGAACTTGACGATCAGGAACGACACCAGCGCCACCACGCCCGACAAGGCGACCGTGACCAGCACGCCCTGTGCCTGGATCCACACCTGTCCGGCAATGTCGTATTCCGGCAGCGCGGTTTCGGTGACGTAATCCCAGATGCCAGCGCCGCCGAGTTTCGGCGCCGCAAACACGCCTGTCAGCAACGCACCGGTAATGCCGCCCACGCCATGCACGCCGAACACATCGAGACTGTCGTCGGCGCCGAGCAAGCGCTTCAATCCACTCACGCCCCACAGGCAGAGCACACCGGCGATCGCACCGATCGCGAGCGCGCCGCACAGGCCGACGAAACCGGCCGCCGGCGTGATCGCCACGAGTCCCGCCACCGCGCCCGAGGCCGCGCCCAGCAGCGACGGCTTGCGCTTGGTGATCCACTCCACCACCACCCACGCCACCACCGCCGCGGCGGTCGCCAGGAAGGTGTTGACGAAGGCGATCGCAGCCACGCCGTTGGCTTCCAGCGCAGAACCGGCGTTGAAGCCGAACCAGCCCACCCACAGGATCGAGGCGCCGATCATCGTCAGCGTCAGGTTGTGCGGCTTGATCGCCTCACGTCCGTAGCCGGTGCGCTTGCCGATCACATACGCGCCGACCAGACCGGCGATGGCGGCATTGATGTGCACCACTGTGCCGCCGGCGAAGTCCAGCGCGCCCTTGGCGAACAGGAAGCCGGATTTCTCCAGCGCCTTGGTCGCGGCGTCGGCGTCGGTGAACGCATCCGGGCCCGGGAAGAACCACACCATGTGCGCCATCGGCAGATAAGCGAAGGTGAACCACAGCACCGTGAACACCAGCACGCCGATGAACTTCACGCGCTCGGCGAACGCACCGAGCACCAGCGCGCAGGTGATGCTGGCGAATGCGCCCTGGAACACGAAGAACGCCAGTTCGGGAATGTAGACGCCCTTGGTGAACGTGGCACCGAGCGCGTTCGCATCCAATCCTTTCGCGAACAGCCGATCCGTGCCGCCGATGAACGCACTGCCTTCGGTGAACGCGAAGCTGTAGCCATACAACGCCCACAACACCGCGATCAGCGAGAACACCGTAAGGTTCTGGATCAGGATCGACAGCACGTTCTTCGAACGCACCAGGCCGCCGTAGAACAACGCGAGGCCCGGCAGCGTCATGAAGATCACCAGCGCCGCGGAGACCAGGACCCAGACGGTGTCGGGTTTGCTGGCCGTCGGTGCCGGCGCGGCGGGTGCCGCAGGTTCCGCCGGAGCTTCTGCCGCGGCAGCTTCAGCCGGTGCGGCAGTCGCTTCCGTGGACGCAGCGGGTGTTTCCTGTGCACTCGCCGCTTCCGCAGTGGCGGCGGGCGTTTCCTGCGCGAAGGCGACCGCCGTGAGGCCGGACAACATCAGGCCGCACAGCAGCGTCAGGCACAGCGCGTGAACACGGGTGGACCACCCGGAGAAAAATCGAGTCTTCATAATTGCCTCCGTGTGGATGTCAGAGCGCATCGGCGCCAAGTTCGCCGGTGCGGATGCGGATGGCCTGCTCGATCGGCGTGACGAAGATCTTGCCGTCGCCGACCTTGCCCGTGCCCGCTGCCGATTGCAGCGCTTCCAGCGCGCGTTCGAGCAGCTCCTCGGTAACTGCGCATTCGATCTTCAGCTTGGGCAGGAAGTCGACGACGTATTCGGCGCCGCGATACAGCTCGGTGTGGCCTTTCTGCCGTCCGAAGCCTTTGACCTCGGTGACGGTAATGCCCGACACGCCCACCTCGGTGAGCGCGCCGCGCACGTCGTCGAGTTTGAACGGGCGAATGATGGCGGTGATGAGTTTCATGCGGTTCTCCCAGTCTTGATATGCATCGCTGCCTCAGAACGCCTTGGCGAAGGTCACCGCGAAACGCCCATCGGCGATCTTGGTGCCACGCGCGTTGGTGTAGAGCGCCTCGTCCGCGTTGGTGTCGGTGTAGGCCGCGGCGATCGAGAAGCCGTTGTCGAAGGATTTGGTGACGCCGAGCTTCCAGTCGGTGTATTCGAAATCCTCGTTCTCCTTAATCCACTGCTTGCCGCCATGGACGTTGAGCGTCCAGCCCGGCGTGAAGGTCCAGTTGACCGAGGCGTCGAGATAGCCGCTGCCGTCGGAATCGACGTAACCGAACAGATCGGTGAGCGAATAGGAATATTTCAGGCCCAGCGACAGCTCCTCGATCGGCGTGACGGTGCCGCCGACGTACAGTTCGGTCGTGTTGGCTTCGTTGAAGTCGTCGGGGAAATCGCCCGGGTAGTAGTAGGTGAGCGCGCCGACGTCGTAGGCGAAGATATCGCCGGCCTTGCCGCGATAGCCGAAGTAGCCGTCGAGTTCGAGGCTGCTGGAGATGTCACCGGGAATGTCGGACAGCCAGCTGATGTTGCTCCCCCAGGCACCGACGTAGAAACCGCTGTCGTGCGCGTATTCGATACCGCCCTGCAGGGCGGGGTCCTCATTGGTCTGCGACACGCCGCGGAAGACGTAGTCACTGGTCAGGGCGACCGAGCCTGTGGTGCCGGCGTGCGCGTAACCCGCTCCGAACAGAAGGAGAGTTAGGGACGATGCGATTGCGATCTTTCGGAACGACATGACAGGCCCTCTTCAAAGAATGGCCCTCCCCGGTCACTGCTGATGTTGCTGGCCGGCCGCTTCTATGGCGCCCTGACCGTTTGCTTTTCTCCTGTCGACTCGGCTTGCCCGCGTTTCCGAATATCCGTCGTGCGGATCATCCAAAAGCACGAAGCTGGCCGGCTCCTTCGCCTGCTTCCCTAGAGCTGATCTCCCTCGTCATGAAAACGCTGTTCGGATCTTCAACGTACGCATCGAACGGAGCGCAGTAATCGAATCCGAAGCGCGCGTACAGCTGTCGCGCGGGTTCGAAATAATCCATGGAGCCGGTTTCCAGGCTCAGCCGGCGATAGCCCCGGCGCTCCGCTTCCGCGACCAGATGCTCCAGCAATCGCGACGCAACCCCCTTGCGTTTGTGCGCGATCGCCGTGCGCATCGACTTGATCTCCGCATGCAGCGCATCCAGCTCCTTCAGCGCGCCGAAGCCGGCCAGCTCGTCTCCCTCCCAAACGCTCCAGAACGTGATCTCCGGACGGCGCAGCTCGGCGAGGTCCAGTGCGTGAGTGCTTTCCGGAGGTGACACCTGGCGCATGCCGTGCAAGTGCTCGCGCAGCAATGCGATGACTTCGGTGGATTGAAGATCGTCCAGGCGGATTTCCAAAAAAGACACCTCGTTCCGTTGCGAAAAACGACTGCGAAGCTGGTCCGATCCCTCCCCTCGCGGCGCGCGTGAGGGGAGGGCAACACACATCAGATGGCGTAGTACATCTGGTATTCGAGCGGGTGGGTCGCCGCGCGGAACGCGGTGACTTCCTTCAACTTCAGCGCGATGTAGCCGTCGATGAAGTCGTCGGAGAACACGCCGCCGGCCTTGAGGAACTCGCGATCCTTGTCGAGCGCTTCCAGGGCCTGGTCGAGCGAGTGGCACACGGTCGGGATGCCCTTCTCCTCTTCCGGCGGCAGGTCGTACAGATCCTTGTCGCTCGGGCTGCCCGGATCGATCTGGTTCTTGATGCCGTCCAGGCCGGCCATCATCAGCGCGGCGAAGGTGAGGTAGCCGGACTGCATCGGATCGGGGAAGCGGATCTCGATGCGGCGCGCCTTCGGATTGCTCACGTACGGAATGCGGCACGAGGCGGAGCGGTTGCGCGCCGAGTACGCCAGCATCACCGGCGCCTCGAAGCCCGGCACCAGGCGCTTGTAGGAGTTGGTGGTGGAGTTGGTGAAGGCGTTGATCGCGCGCGCATGCTTGAAGATGCCGCCGATGTACCACAGCGCCGTCTGCGACAGGCCGCCGTAGCCGTCACCGCTGAACAGGTTGACGCCGCCCTTGGCCAGCGACTGGTGCACGTGCATGCCGCTGCCGTTGTCGCCGACGATCGGCTTGGGCATGAAGGTGGCGGTCTTGCCGTTGCGGAAGGCGACGTTCTTGATGATGTACTTCATCGTCAGCAGCTCGTCGGCCTTCTTCACCAGCGAGTTGAACTTGGTGCCGATCTCGCACTGGCCGGCGTTGGCGACTTCGTGGTGATGCACTTCCACTTCGATGCCGACCTGCTCGAGCGTCTTGCACATCTCGGCGCGGATGTCGTGCAGCGAGTCCAGGGGCGCCACGGGGAAATACCCGCCCTTGATGCCGGGGCGGTAGCCGCTGTTGCCGCCTTCGTATTCCTTGGCCGAGTTCCAGTGCGCTTCCTCGGAGTCGATGTGGAAGAAGGTGTGGCCCATCTCGTTGGCGTAGCGCACCGAATCGAAGATGAAGAACTCGGGCTCCGGACCGAAGAAGGCCTGGTCGGCGATGCCGCTGGATTTCAGATAGGCCTCGGCGCGCTTGGCGACGCCGCGCGGATCGCGCGAGTAGGCCTGCATCGTCGCCGGATCGAGGATGTCGCAGCTGAGCACCAGCGTCGGATCGGCGGTGAACGGATCGAGGAAGGCGGTGTCCGGATCGGGCAGCAGCACCATGTCGGATTCGTTGATGCCCTTCCAGCCGCTGATCGAGGAACCGTCGAACATCTTGCCGTCCTCGAACAGGCCGGGCTCGACGATCGACTTCGGGAAGGTGACGTGGTGCTGCACGCCGCGGACATCCGCGAAGCGCAGGTCGACGAATTCGACCTTGTGATCCTTGACGAGCTTTTCGACGTGTTCGATGGACATGTTGTTTGTGATCCGGTGAAAAGTGAAAGGGGGAATCGTGCGGCCGGCATGGCCGAGACAAAGGTTACAAAGCACAAGTCATGCCAACGTCGTTTTCGCTCACAAGCCCTTGATTGTTAAAGCCAGATGAAGGGTTTTGAGATGTCGAGCACCTCTTCAGGGCATCCCTGGCACCCGCTTGCACCAAAACGGTGCGCCGTGGCGCGGCTGGTATCCTCTGCGCTGCCCAGCTTTCCCCCGATTCCCCATTCCTCACATGTCCGACCTCCTGGCCGCCCTGTTGCTGGGCATCATCGAAGGCATCACCGAATTCCTCCCCATCTCCAGCACCGGCCATCTGCTGATCGCCGAACACTGGCTGGGTCACCGCTCGGACCTGTTCAACATCGCGATCCAGGCCGGCGCGATCCTCGCGGTGGTGCTGATCTACTGGCAGCGCCTGTGGGGCCTGCTGGTCGGCCTGCGCGAACCGGCGCAGCGCGACTACGCCTTGAAGCTCGCGGTGGCGTTCGCGGTGACCGCGGTCGGCGGCCTGCTGGTCAAGAAGCTCGGCTGGACCCTGCCCGACACGATCCAGCCGATCGCCTGGGCGTTGATCCTCGGCGGCGTGTGGATGGTGCTGGCGGAGCACTTCGCGGCCAAGCGCGCGCAGGCACTGGGCGAACGCAGCGCGATCACGTGGACCGTCGCCATCCTGGTCGGCATCGCACAGGTGGTCGCGGGCGTGTTCCCGGGCACCTCGCGCTCGGGCGCGACGATCTTCGTCGCCCTGCTGTTCGGCACCACCAATCGCGTCGCGGCGACCGAATTCGCTTTCCTGGTCGGCATCCCGACCATGTTCGCCGCGACCGGCTACGAACTGCTGGACGTCTACAAGAGCGGCGGCCTCGCGCACGAGGACTGGAGCGCGCTGTCGATCGCCTTCGTGGCGTCGGCGGTCACCGCCTTCATCGCGGTCAAATGGCTGCTGCGCTATATCCAATCGCACCGCTTCACCGCGTTCGCGATCTATCGGGCCGTGCTCGGCGTGGCGCTGTTGTGGTTCCTGCCGGTGGCGCACTGAGCCGCTGCCGTTCGAAAACTGAACGCTTCGCGGCACCGGATGACCCCGATCCACGGCACCACCCGTTGATCCTGGCTCCCACTCATCGAAAAGACGCAAGGCCATGACGAAGACCACCCGCGCCGCTTCCCTGCTTGTCACTGTGCCGCTGGCTGCCATGTTGCTGGCCGCCTGCACTACGCCCACCGCTTCGCAGGAAGCGCAGACCGCGCAGCAGCCGTCCGCGACGCAGGCCGGTTCGGAGACGCCGCAGGCGCAACCCGCCGTCGCGCTGTCCGGCTATTACTGGCGCCTGAGCAGCGCCGTCGACGGCAAGGGCCAGCCCATCGCGACGCTGCAACCCGGCACCGATCCGAAGCGTCCATTGCAGCTGACCTTCGCCAATGGCCGGCTCAACATCAGCGGCGGCTGCAACCGCCTGTTCGGCAGCTATACCGAAAGCCAGGGCGCGATCGAGGTCGGCGAGAAGATCGGCTCGACCATGATGGCCTGCATGGATTCGCCGCTGATGCTGCTCGACAGCGAAATCAGCGCGCGCCTGAAGGGCAAGCTGCAAGCAACCATCAGCGACAACGCCGAGGCACCGCAGCTCATCCTGGTCTCGGGCAATGGCGACAAGCTGACCTTCACCGGCGAACCGACGCCGGAAACGCGCTACGGCGGCGAGGGCAAGATCGAGTTCTTCGAAGTCGCCGCCAAGCGCGTGCCGTGCGGACACCCGCTGATCCCGAACTACCAGTGCCTGCAGGTGCGCGAGCGCGAATACGAAGAGAACGGCGTGCAGAAGCCCACCAAGGCCGAATGGCAGCCGTTGTACGAGGACATCCAGGGTTACGAACACATCGACGGTCAGCGCGACGTCGTGCGTGTGAAGCGCTTCGAACGCAAGAACCCGCCGGCCGATGCGTCTTCCGTGGTGTACGTGCTCGACATGGTGGTCGAGAGCGAAGTGCCCGACACGAAGAAATAAGCGATCCGCACGGACGGACGATGTCGATGCATCGTCCGTCCACTCTCGGACTACTGCAAGCGCACGCCCAGCGGAAAGCGTTCCAGCACCTGCCGCACGTCATCCGGCGCCACGCCGTCGCCAGGCGTGGCATGGACCACCAGCCCACCGAGCTTGTCGTCCTCCACGCGCAGCTCATGCACGGCCAAGCCCGCCTCGTCCAGGGCGGCGCGCAGGGCATCCTCGGCTTCGAGCCGCTTCAAGGCCGGCTTGTAGATCTTGCCGATCGGCGTCAGCGGCATGATGTCGAGAATGCGGATGCGCTTGGGTAGCGCCGCTCTTTCGGCGATCTCGCCGCGCAGGAATTCCAGCAACGCCTCTTCGCTGACCGCGGCGCCGGGCTTGAGCTGGACGTAGGCCACCGGCAGTTCGCCGGCATAGGCATCCGGCCGCGCGATCGCGGCAGCAGTTTGCACCGCCGGATGGCGATGCAACGGATCCTCGATCATCGCCGGATCGATGTTGTGGCCGCCGCGGATGATCAGCTCCTTCTTGCGGCCGGTCAGCCAGAAATAGCCATCGGCATCCTGGCGCGCGAGATCGCCGGTATTGAGCCAACGCCTGCCGTCGCCGAGATCGACCCACAACCCTTTGTCCTGCGCCGCGATCCGGTAGCCGGCGAAGACGTTCGGCCCGCTGATCAGCAACGCGCCGACTTCATCGGCCGCGCAATCGCGCAGGTAGTTTCCGTCGTCGTCCAACTGCACGGCTTTCATCAGCTGTCCCGGCAGGCGCAAACCGATCGAACCGGATCGACGTTCGCCCAGCGGCGGATTGACGCTACTCACGCAGTTGCCTTCGGTGAGGCCATAGCCTTCGAGAATCTTCAGGCCCGTGCGCGCTTCGAATTCGCGAAACACCGCCAATGGCAGCGGCGCCGCGCCGCAGATGCCGAATTGCAGCGAACTCAGATCGCGCCCCTCCACCGGCAGCTGCAACAGACCGGCGTACAGCGTCGGCACGCCGGAGAAGAAATTGATGCGGTAATGCTCGACGATCTCCCAGAACCGCTTGACCAACCCTTCCGTGCGATAGCCCTGCGGCGGCCCCAGCACCACGTGCGCGCCTTGCGAGAACGGCAGCAGGCCGGTGACGAACACGGCATTGGCGTGGAACAGCGGCAAGCCGCAGAACAGGGTGACATCGGGTTTGAAGACCTCGCCGAACGTCTGCGCGGCGCCCCAGGCATTGGCGATCTCGTTGCCGTGCCGGCGCATGGCGATCTTCGGTGTGCCGGTCGTGCCGCCGGTGCAGAAGAACGAGGAGTAGTCGCTCGCCCGGATGGTGCGCCCGCTGCGCAAGCGATCCGCGGGTTGGTCGGCGAGCGCGGTCTTGAAATCGCGCACGTCCACGTGTTTCGGCAACGCGCCGGCGACGCCACGCTTGCCATGCAAGCGCGTCTCTTCGCGACGCTGCAGCCGTTTCGCGATCCAGCCCTTGATCCCGGGAACATGATCGGCCAGGTTGATCAGCAGCACGTGTTTCAACGATGGTGCCTGCGCGATCGCCTGCTGCACCTTCTGCCAGAGATCGGTGCCCGGAAACGGCGCCAGCGTGACCAGGATCGTGGCCTGCGCAGTGTCCAGCAGCTCTCCGATCGCCGCTGCTTCCAGCAACGGATTGATCGCCAGCACGATACCGGCCGCCTCGCCGCCCCAGATCGTCCAGTGCGTTTCCGGCAGGTTGGGCAGGATATAGGCGATCACCGTGTCCTTGTCCGCGCCGAGCGTATGGAACAGGTTCGCGGTCTGGGTGATGCGCTCGAACAACTGGCGATAGGTCCAGGTTTCCGGGCGGCGGAAATGATCGACTTGCAGGAAGAACGACAGCGCGGGCGCGTCGGGACGTTGCGTGGCGGCGCGGCCGATCAGCGCGTAGGTACTTTCGGGAAGGTCGGGCGACGGGTCTTCCGCCTCGATGCGCTCGATATCACGCTGACTCACGATCCCGCTCACGCAGCCCCCTCTGTCGTATTCGATTAAAACCGCCCGACGCTAACACGATGCGGCGCACGGGGCCGTCACCGGATCTCGGCGCGCATCGGAATGCAGCGTTTTAGGAATACGCGTCAGCGGTCCGCCGTGGCGCCTTCCCGGCGCCGGCACTTGTCGGCGTACATCGAACGGTCGGCCTCGGCGATCAGCTGGTCGAGCGTGGCGCTGTGGCCGTTCACCGCCTGGGCCACGCCGATGCTGAATTGCGGTGCGCCCTGCATCTTCGACGAGGCTTCCCAGGTCCGCGCCCGCGCCGCCATGCGCAGACGCAGTTCGTCGGCGACGGGCGCATAGCCGGCCGCGAGCACCACGAATTCGTCGCCGCCGATGCGCGCCAGCAGGTCGCCTTCGCGGAACACGTGACGCAACAGTTCCGCCGCGGCGCGGATCAACGCATCGCCGGCGGCGTGGCCGGCCACGTCGTTGGCGCGCTTGAGTCCGTCCAGATCGGCGTAGATCAGGCTGCAGCTCTCGCCCCGGTCGCGCAGCATCGTGTAGATGTGCTCGGCCTGTTCGAAGAAGCCGCGCCGGTTGAGCAGGCCGGTCAGTTCGTCGGTCTGCGACAGCCGGTGTACCTCTTCCTGCGCGCGGCGGCGCTCGAAGATCTCCGCGTGCAGCTGTTGCGTGCGTTCCTCGACGCGGCGCTCGAGCTCGGAATAGACCTGCACGTTCTCCATCGCCACCGATGTCGAATCCGCCAAGGCCTGCAGCAGATGCACCTCTTCGTCGGTGGCGCGATGCATCTGCGCCCAGTAGTTGCCGATCGCGCCGATGGGTTCGCGCGTGCGGATCGGCACCATCACCAGGCTTTTGACGAAGGTGGGACGATAAGCCTCATGGGGAATGCGCGGATCGAGATAGATATCCTCGATCACGGTGGCGCTGCGGTTGAGCATGGCCCAGCCGCTGATGCAGATCGACATCGGGAAGCGCTGTCCTTTCCACAACGGCGCGATCGCATCCTCGTCGGCGTAGTAGCACTCGTCCCCGTCGCGCAGCACGAAGGTGGCGCCGTCGGCGCCGGTGAGCGCGCGCGCGGCGCGCCGGACGACGGCGGTCACCGCGTCGAGATCACGCGCGAGCGACAGCTCCTGCACGGCGTCGACCAGACGCTCCAGACCGAGTTGATAGGACATGGTCTGCAATCCCCAGAATCACGCCGGCATGCTAGCCCAATTTTCCGAACGGCACAGTCGGTGTGGCGCGTTCATCGACGACGCTCCGAGGAACGCTCGCTGACTTCGTTCATGAATCCCGAGCCGATGCGCGCCCGGGACATCCTTCAAGGTGCATTCGCCTTGGCGTTGAGCGTGTAGGTGCCATAGGTCGCGGCTTCCGCGATCACGTGTCCCTGGACCGCGCGCTGCACGTCGGCGGTGGTGAATCCATCCGGCAGATCGAGCTTGGCGACGTCGAGCGCAAACAGGCGGAAGAAGTAGCGATGCACGCGCAGATCGTTCGGCGGCGGATACGGGCCGTCGTAGCCGAAGTAGTCCCCGCCGAGGTCGGCGTCGCCGGCGAACCAGCCGGTGTAGTCGTTGCGGCCCTGGCGCGCGCCGGACGGGCCGTCCGGATTCTGCTTGCCACGCTTGGTCACGCCGTCGCTGCAGCTGCCTTCGGCGATCTCGCACACGTCCGGCGCGATGTCGACCACCGCCCAGTGCGCGAACTGGCCGCGCGGATGCGCGACGGGAATCTCGACGCCTTCCTTGCCGACCAGCGACGGATCGGTGGGCGCATCGGGATCGACGCAGAGCAACACCAGGGATTTCGCCTCCGCCGGCACCTCGCTCCATGACAGCTGCGGATTTCGGTTGCCGCCGAAACCATCGGGCGCGCCCATCGCGAACGTCGCGGGGATGCGTTGGCCGTGTTCGAAACTCTTGCTGGAGATGCGCATGCGGTGCTCCTTCTATTCGGAATAACCCAGTTTCCGCGCCACCGGCGCCAGCGTCGCGAACGGCTGCGCCAGCACCTGCGCGTAATCGCGCCAGCGGCCGGCGGCGAAACGCGGCGCGCCGAACATGCCGGCTGGCGGTGGCGGCAATGGTGACTGCAGCACTTCGCTGAGCACCTGCGCCACAGCGGCTTCGTCGTTGACGATGGCGTCCATGCGCACCAGTGTGCGGCGGAACAGGTCGCCTTCCTCGATCGCGACGAACTGTTCGAGATGCCGCGCCAGCCACCGCGCCGCCTCGTCGGCGGAGACGAAGCGGAACGGCGCACCGAACACCAGCCAGTCGAGCAGCATGTCGCGCGGATCGCGCAACGCGATGAGCAGGCCCGCTTGCGGGATGTGCGCGCGCAGGACGGCGAGCAGCGCGTTGTCCCACCACGGCAGCCAGTCGATGATCTGCGCGTTGGGCACGCCGCGCGCGGGCAGCTGCGTGTACCAGCTTTGCGCGACGTCGGCGGTCGCCAGCTCGCCGCTGGCGAGTCGGGAATAGGTGTTGAACTGCTGGAGCGCATCGCGCGGCGGCTCGGCCTGGAAGCGATCGCCACGGAATGCCGGAATGCAGCCGGCCAGCAGCGTGGCGATGCGCTCCACCGACGTGCCCGGCGCGCCGATCAGGAATACGGCCGGTGGCGTGCCCGGGATGATGTCGGTGATCGGCGGTAGCGGCGCGGAAGCCGTGGTCGGTTCCGGCGGCGGCATCCGCTGTTCGGCGGTGTCGTCCTGCAATGCCAGCCAGGTCTGCAACGCTTTATCGCGATAGCCGGCGGCGTCCTGGGCGAGGCCGAGCCAGCCGCGATACACGCGCTTCAGGTCTTCGTTCTCTGTCTTGCCGATCAGGTCGTTGAGGTGGGCGACCGCCATTTTCGGATCGCGGCGCAGATGGCCGTCGGCCACGCAGCTTTGCGCCGGCATGTGGTCGGGCTGCTGTTCGATGATGCGGCGCGCCGCGGTTTCCGCCAGCGCCGTGTCGCCGCGCGTGGTGTAGACGCGCATCTGCAGATCGAGCGCCGCAAGCGAGTCGGGCGCGGCGGCGAACCAGCGATCGAACACCGCCAACACGTCCTCGCCATCGAGCGGTTCGACGGCGACGCGCGCGCGCCACAGGCCTTCGACCTGCGGCGAGGTCGCCAATGCGGCATCGAGCGTGCGGCGCGCGTCGTCGCGATCACCCGTGCGCTGCCAGACTTCCAGGATCGCCGCCAGCGTCAGTGGATCTTCCGGCTGCGCCGCCAATGATGAGCGCAACAGCGGCAAGGCGCGATCGGGACGTCCGGCCGCCAGTTCCAGCTGACCGCCAAGCCGCTGCATCGCCGGCGTCGCATCGGCGGCGTTCGCCAGCGGCGCGAATGTGTCCGCGGCATCGTCGACGCGGCCCTGTTGGCGCTGCAGATCCGCGATCAGGGCGCGCAGGTTGTCGGCATCGGACAGCTGTCCGAGCACGCTCTTGAACGCATGCTCGGCGAAGGCCAGATGGCCTTTCTGCAGATGCGCGAAGCCGAGCACGTAGCGGATCTGGGTGTCGTCCGGCGCCTGTCGCGCGGCGCTCGACAGCAGCGAGAGCGCGGCATCGGCGTCGCCGCGCTGCAGCGCCTGCGTGCCTTCGAGCATGCGCAGCCAGGGATGGCCGGGCGCGATGCGCGAGGCCAGTTTGGCCAAGCGCTGCGATTCGTCGAGATCGCCGCGCGCGATCGCCAGCTGCGCCTGCAGGATGTAGGCGCCGAACTGGTTGGGATCCAGCTGCACGCTCTGCGACAGCGCCGCCTGCGCGGCGTCCACGTCGCGCTTGCCGAGCAGGAAGCCGGCGCGCTGGAAATGCAGATCGGCATCCTCCGGCGCCAGCGCGATGGCGCGATCGATGCTCGCCAGGGCCGCGTCGCGGTCGCCGTCGGCATCCAGCGCCAGCGCCAGCCAGCGATGCGCCTGTGGTTGATCGGGCGTGGCGGCGATGGCGTCGCGGGCCAGCGTCAGTGCCTCGGCATGGGCGCCGCGGCGCAGGGCGTCGTAGATCCGTTCTTGCATGGGCTTCCTGCGTTGGCGGGCGGAGGCCCGGAACCGCATAGTCTAGCCCCGCGTGGGCGGCCTGCCCGAGGACGCGGCTCGCTTTTGCTCGTCATTCCTGCGAAAGCAGGAATGACGAGTCTGGGAGATTCAGGTGATCGGCGCAGGCCCGGTGAGGCGTTCTGCCACCCAACGCTCGGCGAACCCATCCAGCCGTCCGTTCTCGAGGAAGCCGCAATGCCCGCCCCAGCGCGCGATCTCCACCGTCATCGCCGGTGCCGGCACGAGCGCGTGGAAATCCTCGACCGGGATGACCGGATCATCCGCCGAAGTGAGGATGTCGGCCGGCACGTCGAGCGCGGCCAGGCGATCGCCGGCGATGCTGTAGCCGTCGAAATAACGGTCGAGGGTTTCGAAGTCGGTGTGGCGCTGCACCATCCACTGCGTCAACTCGCGCATGCGCAGGCGCAAGGTGGCGTCGTCGAAATTGTGCTGCTCCGGGAACAGCACGCGCTTGCGTTGCAGCGATTCGCGCCATTTCTTCTCGAAGTAGCGCAGGTAGACCTGCGGCGCGCGCTCTTCCATCCAGAGCATCGTCTTGGCCGGATCGAGCACCGGGCACACCGCGGCCACGCGCGCCAGCGGCAGGCCGGCGGCGGTCGCACGCACGGCCAGGCGCAGCACGAAGTTGCCGCCGAGCGAATAGCCGGCCGCGACCAGCGGGCGCTGCGGCCCGGCCTCGGGCCAGAAGCGCCGCGCGATGTCGCAGGCCGCGTGCACCACTTCGTCGATGCGGTTGGAGTGGAACAGCGCTTCGTTGAGGTGATGGCTGTCGCCGTGATCGCGGAAGTTGAGGCGGAACACGTCGAAGCCGCGCCGCAACAGATGCACGGCGGTCGTGCGCATGTAGCTGGATTCGGTGCTGCCCTCCCAGCCGTGCAGCAGCAGCGCCAATCCGCGCGGACGCAATCCGGGCAGCGTGCTGTACAGGCCGTGCAGGCGCACGCCGTCACCGCCGTCGATCAGGTGTTCTTGCGTGATCGCGCCCAGCCGCGCCAAGGCGCGCGCGCCATGCGCGCGCCGGAACGGACTGCCGCCCAGGAACGATTGCACGTGCCGGTTGCGCAGCCACAGCGGCGGCTTGTAATCACTTTCCCGCGGCAATGCGGGGGTGGGCAGCGGCAGCGAGACGTCCATGGCCGCCGCCTCAGTCCGTCTGCCCCATGGCAGTCACGATGCGCTCGCGCGCGAGTTCGGCGATACGGCGGCGTCCGCCCGCGCCTTCCGGCGTGATCGGTTCGAGGAAGATCACATCGACCTCGCGCGAAGGCTCGCCGACCAGGCGCACGAAATTGGCGAAGAAACTTTCCTTCGGCCCGAACGCGACGATGTGCTGCGCGGATGCCCGCTTGCCATAGCACAGCGCCACCGGCTGCACCGGCACACCGGCTTCCACCGCGGCCAGGAAGATGCGGGCATGGAATGGCCCGACGGCGTGGCCATCACGCGTGCGGCCTTCCGGGAACACGCCGACCGAACGGCCGGCGAGTAGCCGCGCCTGCATTTCTTCCATCACACCGCCCAGCGATTCGGGATTGCCGCGCTCGTGATAGATGGTTTCGCCGCGCGTGGCCAGCCAGCCCACCAGCGGCCAGCCGGCGATCTCGCGCTTGGCGACGAATCCCATCATGCGCTGGCTGTGCAGGGTGACGATGTCGACCCAGCTGACGTGGTTGGCCACGAACAGCACCGCGCCCGGCACCGGCGTTCCGATGCGCTTGAGGCGGAATCCGAACACGCGCATCAGTCCCGCCGACCAGGCGCGGATGACGCGATGGTCCAGCCGCGTGCCGCCGACCTGCCACGCGCACCACGGCGGCAGCATCACGATCAATGCCAGCGGCAGATCGATGAAGATGTGCCACAGCAGGAACGGAACGCGGATCAGGTAACGCAGGGCGCGCACGGACAGAGGGCGGCAAGATGGCAGTGGGGGGTCGTCACGATACCGAACGGGGTTAGAGTCCGGCTACAGATCATGCACGGCATGCAGTGTTTTGCGGCGTCTGCGTTGCGCGGCGCCTCAGGCACGCCGCGGCACCACTGCCAGCGTGAGGCGGGAAATGCAGACCAGGCGGGCGCTTTCGTCCTCGATGCGGATTTCCCACACCTGCGTGCTGCGGCCGACATGCAGCGGTCGCGCGGTGCCGGTCACCGTGCCTTCGCGCACGCCCTGCACGTGGTTGGCATTGATCTCGATGCCGACGCAGAGCGCGTCCTCGCCCACGCACAGGTTGCCGGCGCTGCTGCCCAGCGTTTCCGCCAGCAGCACCGAGGCCCCGCCATGCAGCAGCCCGTAGGGCTGGTGGGTGCGCGCGTCCACCGGCATGGTGCCGCGCACGTAGTCGGGGCCGACTTCGGTGATGACGATGCCCAGGGCTTCCATCGCCGTGTTGCGGGCGGAGGCGTTCAAGGCCTCCGGTGTGGCGGTCTTGCGAAAAATGCTGTCGGTCATGTGGTGGCGCTTGCTAGGGGGGAAGCGCCGCAGACTAGAGCATTTCGCGTGGACCGGAGCGCGGGTTCCGATCAGCAGAATTCGAAGCGGGCATTGCCCCAGTTGCTGGTGTAGCGGCGGCTGCTGGCGTAACCGCTGCTGCGACCGTAGCCGACGCCGAAGTCGCGGGTGCGGCTTTCGCGGCGGAACTCGGAGGGCTCGGGGGTCAGCATCTGGCGATTGCGGGTGGCGCTGGCGGCGGCGACCAGGGCGAGGGAAAAAGTGGTGCGGGTTTGCAGGTTCATGACGTTCTCCGGGGGGGGGAAGTGTTGGTTTGAGCGGCGGTTTCAGCAGAATTCGAAGCGGGTGTTGCCCCAGTTGCTGACGTAGCGGCGGCCGCTGGCGTAGCCGCTGCTGCGGCCGTAGCCGATGCCGAAATCGCGGGCGCGGCCTTCACGGCGGAAGTCGGCCGGCGAGGTCTGGCGGTTGCGGGGCGCGGCGACGACCAGGGCGGTGGAAGCGGCGGCGGTGCGGGTCTGCAGGTTCATGGCGGTCTCCAGTGGAGTGATAGTGAAGTGGTGTATTGGTAAAGTATAACACCGAGACATCAGAACCATGTGCCGAAAGTCATGCCCCCTCGAAAGTCATGGTTGGGAACGGGGCACATGTCTGTGAAATCAAGGGATTGGATGCGCCCCGACGGCGCACGGTTGCCATGACCGATGGCCTAGTCACCAGGCAGTCAGGGGCCTTGCGCCCCGCTACAGCTGGAATCGGCGTCCAGACATGGCCTTGGAGCCCAGTCGTAAAGCCCAGCCGAGTGACCCACCCGTCATCCCAGCGAAAGCTGGGACCCACTTTGATTTTTTGCGTGGCCGCAGAAAAGGCAGCAGCACGATGGATCCCAGCTTTCGCTGGGATGACGGTCTAGGGGATGACGGTTTGGCGCGTGATTACAGAATCGGGGCGAGCCCGGCTCCGAACGCGGTGAAGATCCGCGTCAGCAGGCCTTTCAAGCCCATCTTCACTTCCGGGAAATCGCCCACCGGCTCGTAGCAGCGGCGGAAGTTGGGATCATTGGGCGGCAGCGGCATCGGGCAGTCCGGGCTCGGCTTGAATTCGTAGCTGGTGGCGTAGCGCACCGGCCAGAAATCGAACAGCGGCAGTTGTTCCGACACTTTCGCCAGCGAGTACTCCAGGCCGGAGAACAACGGCGGCTTGTCGCGCCGCGCGATGGTCCAGGCATTGGCCGGTTCGATGTCGCGACGGATGCTCTTGGCCAGGGCCTGTGCGAAGACGGGATCGTCGATCACCACCGCGCTCTCGGTGTTGTAGCGGTCGCCGCGCGGATCGAAGTTGTGGGTGCCGACCACGCCGATGCGTTCGTCGATCACCATCGACTTGGCATGCAGGCCGAAGCGCGTGCCGCCGCGCTTGAGCTTGACCGGCTTGTTGACCGAGGAACCCGCCCAGCGCAACGCCGAGTATTCGCGCCCGAGCGGACGCTCGCGGCCATGCCGCGATTCCGTTTTGCCCGTTTTGCCGGCAGCGGGCGCGGCATCGCTGATCACTGGCGTGCCGTCGCTGTTCCAATGGATGTCGACCGCACCGGTGGCTTCCACGTCGAACGGCGCGTTCTGCGGGAACGGTTTGTATTCGTGGATCTCGAAACCGAAATCACGCAGGTAGCGCCGCTTGTACTTGTACGAGAGCGCGTAGGCGATGAAGGCGTCGGTGGCGGCGAGGCTATTGGTGGAGATGACCACGCGCGGCCGCGGCTTGCGCGCGCGCAATTCACGGAACAGGTCCTGCGCGGCCGGCGAGAGCACGAGATAGGGTGTCTGCAGCAGCATCTCCGACTGCGTGGCGGCCACCAGTTCGTGGAGGCGGCGTGCCGACGGCGCGATCTCGTTCTCGTTGCTGCGGCGGTGCTTCTCCGGCAGGTCGGCGATGAATTCGACGCCCTCCACCGGCATCGCCGCGGCGGCGAGGCGATCGCGCACCAGCGTCTCGTCGCCGGCATCGCGGGCCATGCGCTGCGCGCGCTCGGGCAGCTCGTAGTCGTTGGGCGGCAGCACCGGCACGCCGCGGTCGAGCAGGCGCTTGCCGACATCGACGAGTTCGGCGATACGGCGCGTGCGGCGCGAATTCCAGAAGGTTTCGAAGCTGACGGACATCTCCGTCGTCACCGGACCGGCCACGAGCACGTCGCGATCGCGGAAGTTGTAGACGCTGCTCCAGTCGTAATAGTCGTTCTGGTAGTTGCGCCCGCCGGTGATGCCGACGATGCCATCGATCAGCAGCAGCTTGCTGTGCATGCGCTGGTTGAGCTTGCGCCAGCAGCATGCCGCGGCGAAGGCGTACATCGGATAACTGATGCGGCCGCGTCCGAGCACCGGGTTGTAGACGCGCAATTCGAAATTGGCGTGCACGCCGGCCAGCGCCGCCAGGGTGTCGACGCGCTTGAGTGCGGAGAGCTGGTCGACCAGCACGCGCACGCGCACGCCGCGGCGGGCGGCGGCGAGCAGTTCGTCGAGCACCAGATGGCCGGCGTCGTCCTCGTCGAAGATGTAGGTCTGCAGATCGACGCTGCGGGTGGCGCTGCGGATCAGGTTCAAGCGCGCCAGCAGCGCGTCCTGGCCGTAGTCGAGCAGCAGCGCGTAGTGCTTGGGCGCGGCCGGCACGCTTTCGCCGTAGGCGCGCACGGCCAGCTCGCGCAGCGGCGAGGGTTGCGCGCAGGCGGTGTCCGGTTCCTGGCACGTGATCTCGGTGGAGCGCGCCTCGGCGGCGATGCGCAGCGCGCGATCGCGCTGCACCGGCGTGAGGCTGGCGCACGACGCGCAGGCGAGCGCAAGGAACAGTGTCAGCCACCGCCCCGCTCTCCTCACGTCGATCATCTTCGCCCGATCACTCAACTGGATGCCCCTCCCTGGGGATGCCTGCCCAACCTGCTTCCCTCACCCCGTTTCCTGCATGTCTCATTCTTCGGGCAGCGTGCGCACGCGCAGGCGGAACACCACGCGATCGGACAAGGCGAAGCGCCAACGATCCACGCCGTAATCGTTGCGGTCGATGCTGCCGTGCGCAACCACGTCGCAGTCGCGCGCCGGATGCGGACAGGCGGCCTGCTCGACGGTGAAGGTCTCATTGCGACGCACGCCGCGGATGCGCAGCGAGCCGATCAGCGAACCGCCTTCCAAGGTCAGGCTCGCCGGATACGGTTCGGAGATGAACTCGATCGTCGGGAAATGCTCGGCGTCGAAGAAGCTGCGGCCGCGGGTGAGCTTGGTGTAGGTCTTGTTGCCGGTGATCTCAACATCGCGCGCCGACAGCTGCAGCCGCACCTGGTGGCGGCCATCCGGCAGCACCGCGATCTCGCCGCTGTAGTGCGGGAAGCGGCCGTCGAGCGTCTGTCCCCAGCGCGTGCGCAGGGCGAAGCCGATCTCCGACTTCATCGTGTCGATCGAAGCCGCGCCCGCCGGCGCCGCGAACAGGGCGCCCAGCAGACAGGACCAGGCCGCCATCCGCCGCAGCCCGCGCGGCGGACGTGCCGTTCCCTTCTCGCCGGCATCCCGACGAGAAGTGGTCGCCAACATGCTCACGGCCACCAGAACGCGGACAGCGTGGCAATCCCTGGCTCGATCTCGGCATCCGCCGGCAGCGTCAGCACGACGATTCCGGCCGGCGGCATGCCGCGGTAATCACCGGATTGTCCGCTGTGCATCAAGGCGGCGAGGCGTTCCAGCCCCGGGTTGTGGCCGACCAGCAGCAGCCGGTCGACGTCGCGATGGGCATCGGCGAGCGCCGCCAGGGCGCCCGAGGAGGCCTCGTAGATGTCCGTTTCCAGGCGCTGATCGACATAGCCGATCACGCCCAGCACCGCTTCCAGCGTCTCGCGGGTGCGCCGCGAGGGCGAGCACAGTGCCCGGTCCGGCACCAGCTTGTGTTCGTGCAGCCAGCGGCCGGCGGCTTCGGCCTCCGCGGCGCCCTCGGCCGAGAGGGGCCGGTCGAGGTCGGTTTCGCCCGGAGCGACCGGTTCGGCGTGGGCGTGGCGGAGCAGGATCAGTTCGCGCATGGAGGGCCGTGAAGCGGCAGGGTGCGGAGAGTTTAGCGTCGTCATTCCCGCGAAAGCGGGAATCCATGGACTTTCGTCAAGACTACGATGATCGGGTCGAACGTCCTTGGATTCCCGCCTTCGCGGGAATGACGAGCAAACCGGCGGGCCAGTTCCTTCTCATTTCTTCAGCCAGCGCAGCAAGGGCTGCCAGTCTTCCTGGTGCTGGCGCACCTGCGCGGAGTTGTAGTCGAACAGGCTCTTGCCCAGCCCGGTCAGCATCACGTAGGCCTGGCTGTCGCGCAGCTGCGCCACCACCGGGTAGGGCCATTGCTTGAGCAAATCGAGCGCCTGCTGCGAGGCGTTGGTCCAGGGTTTGAGGCGGTTGCCGACCAGGCCCACGCGCGTCTGGCCCTTGCGCACGCGCGGATGCTTGGCCAGGGAATTGAGGAAGTTGACCGTGGCGTCGATGTCCAGCACCGAGGGCTGCACCGGCACCACCACCACGTCGGCGGCGTCCAGGTGGGAGTCGAGATCCTCGCGCATGGCGCCGGCGGCGGCGTCGATGACCAGGCGCTGGGCGTCCTCGGGTACCGATTTTTGCCAGTTGCGGCGGGTGCCGTCGATCGGCAGCACGGCGCTCTGCAGGCCGGCGCGGCGCTCGGCCCAGCGGGTCGAGGAGCCCTGCGGGTCCGCATCCACCAGCACGGTGCTCAGTCCCGTCAACGCCGACTGGGCCGCGAGGTGGGTCGCGATCGTGGTCTTGCCGACGCCCCCCTTGGAACTGGCCACCAGCACCGTCTTCATGCGCAACCTCCGCTCAAGGAAACGAACCGCGAGCGTACACCAGACGATTCGCACGTGCCCTGGGGGCGGCACCTCGATACCGGGACCTCCCCGCACGGCAGTAAAACCGGCGATCCGAAGGTGGAACGCCACCTGGATGGTTCCCTTGAGGATGCGGCCGCCGACCGACACCTCGGGTGCCCATCTGCTATCGTCGCCGCGCTCCAAGGACCACGATCGACCGACCCCGCGCATGAGCGAACTGCAGGACCTCGCCGCACTGATCCGTGCCGGCACGCCGTTGATCGTGATCGAGACGCCGGACGAAGCCCGCGTCATCGACCTGTTCCGGCAATCGCTGCTGCACGTGTGGCGCGCGCTGTACCGCTGGTCGATCACCGAAGGCCTGCGCCGCATCGACCTCGACAACGAGGACCCAGCCGAGACGCCGCCCGACACCGGCACCACGCTCTCGGCGATCCGCAACGCATCGCAGCGCGGCGTGTACCTGCTGCTCGATTTCCATCCCTATCTCGGCTACGCCGGCACGCAGCGCCAGCTGCGCGACATCCTGCAGCGCCGCGACTGCCAGCCGCACTGCCTGGTGCTGATCGGCCAGAAGATCGAGCTGCCCGACGAACTGGAAACCCTGGCCACCCGCTTCGCGCCGCGCCTGCCCGATGCCAACGCATTGCTGAAACTGGTGCAGGACGAGGCACGCGCCTACGCCACCGAGAACGGCGGCAAGCGCGTGGAAGTGGACGCCGACGCGGTGCGCCAGATCGTGCGCAACCTGCAGGGCTTGAGCCTGACCGATGCGCGCCGCATCGCCCGCCAGCTGATCTTCCGCGACGGCGTGCTCAACGCGAACGACCTGCCGGAACTGGCCAAGCTCAAGTTCGAACTGCTCAACCGCAGCGGCCATCTGCATTACGAATACGACACCGCGCGCTTCGCCGACGTGGCCGGCGCGAAGCGGCTGAAGCGCTGGATCGAGCAACGCCGCAAGGTCTTCGTCGAAGGCAATGCGCCGCCCGGACTCGACCCACCCAAGGGCGTGCTGCTGCTCGGCGTGCAGGGCTGCGGCAAGTCGCTGCTGGCCAAGGCGGTCGCCGGCGGTTTCGGCGTGCCGCTGGTGCGGCTGGATTTCGGCACGCTCTACGACAAGTTCCACGGCGAGACCGAACGCAATCTGCGCATGGCGCTGGCGTCCACGGAACAGCTGGCGCCGTGCGTGCTGTGGATCGACGAGATCGAGAAGGGCCTCGCCGGAGACGGTGGAGATTCCGATGGCGGCGTGTCGCGCCGCGTGCTCGGCTATCTGCTCACCTGGATGGCCGAGCGCAAGTCGCAGGTGTTCCTGGTCGCCACCGCCAACCAGGTGGACGCGCTGCCGCCGGAATTGCTGCGCAAGGGCCGCTTCGACGAGATCTTCTTCGTCGATCTGCCCGATGCGGCCGCGCGCGAGGAAATTTTCGCGCTGCATCTGCGCAAGCGCGGGCTGACGGCGGAAGAATTCGACCTCGCAGCCTTGGCGCAAGCGGCGAACGGGTTTTCCGGCGCCGAGATCGAACAGGCCATCGTCTCGGCGCTCTACGCCGCGCACGCGGCATCGGCACCGCTCAACGAATTCCAGCTGCGCGCCGAACTCAAGCAGACGCGGCCGCTGTCGGTGCTGATGGCCGAACAGGTGAGCGCGCTGCGCGAGTGGGCACGCGAGCGGACGGTGTCGGCGGACTAGCCGGGTTCTGAACTAGTCCATCCCGAAGATTTGTTCAGGGCTGCTCGGGCCGCCAGTCGGCGGGCGGCTGCAGCGGAATGTTCGCTTCCTTCAACACGCGCACGATCAGGTCGATCTCGGTGTGGATGGAGGCGTCGGCCAGCAGCCGCTTGAGCTGCGCGGCGCCGTTGTCCGGCTGCGCGCTGGTGGTTTCTCCGAATTGGCGCAGCTGCCAGGCGACACTGCGGCGCGCGTCCTCGGCGGCGGCGCGCGCGGCTTCGTCGGCGGCCGTATCCACCCGCAGACCGCTGCCGATGGCGCGACCGATCGCGGTATCGGAGGCTCCGCTCATTATCTCCGCCAGGTGCCGGCAATCGGCCGCGCGCGTGGGCGTTTTGGTCAGCGCCGCACCGCGACAGGCGGAGAGCAATTCCGTGAAGTTCGGCAGCGGAATGGCGCTGCCCCACAGGCCCATCGCGGCATTCGCGGCGAAGGTGTCGCGCTCGGCGGGAGAATCGAACATCGCCGCGGCTTCCTGGTCGTTCGGCGGCGTGTCGGTGTAGGCCTGCGTCAGCCAGCGCGCCATCTCGAGGTAGTGCAGATCGAAGCGCTGGCGTTCGCGCAGCGCGGCCAGCAGCGCATCGACCGGCTGGTCGCCGTAGAGCAGCGGCGCGGCGTTGTCCGGCTCCGCCTTCGCCCAATCGGCCACGGACTCGCGGCGCGTTTGGCCGCCGGCGACGAGCAACAGCAAGTCGGCGATTGGATCGCGGCCGGGCGCAGCCGCCGCGCGATTGCGCCAGGCATCCGCGTTGGCGTCTTCTTCGACCGGTTGCGAGGGCTCATCGCCGGCCGGCGCACCCGGCTGCATCTGGCCCTCGGTGAACTTGCCGCGCAGCAGCGCCGCCAGCGCCAGTTCGCGCGCGCCGCCCTTGGCGGCGAGCTGCGTCGCCAGCCGTTGGTGATAGCCCTCGGCAGCGTTGATGCCCGCGGCGTCCTGGTCGGAAGCCTCGAAGTCCGGGATCTGCGCGGAAGACAGGCCGGCGACAAGCGCGCAAGCCAACACACCGGGAACGAGCAAGGGTTTCAGCGACATGAGCCATCGACCTGGATGCGGGATTCCATCATCCCATGCCACGGTCTCAATAGCCGGCCGCCTGCCCGTCCTTGCGCGACTCGCTGGCACCGACATAACCACCGTGCGGATTCACCATGATCGCCTGATAGCCGCCATACGGCCCGTCGGCGAAACGCACGCTGTGGCCCTTGCGCATCAGCGCGCGCACCGTCTCGTAGGGGAAGCCGCTTTCCAGATCGACTTCGCCGCCGTCGCGCGTCGCCGTGTTCTGTCCGGTCGGTTCGGCATCGCCGTCGTGCTGGATGCGCGGGGCGTCGCCTGCTTCCTGCAGGTTCATGCCGAAGTCGAGCAGGTTCAGCAGGATCTGCACATGGCCCTGCGGCTGCATCGCCCCGCCCATCACGCCGAACGACAGCCACGGCTTGCCGTCCTTGGTGACGAAGGCGGGAATGATGGTGTGGAACGGTCGCTTGCCCGGCGCATAGCTGTTGGGGTGTCCCTTCTTCAAGACAAACATCTCGCCGCGATCCTGGAAGATGAAACCCAGGCCCGGCGGCGCCATGCCGCTGCCCATGCCGCGATAGTTGGACTGGATCAGCGACACCATCATCCCGTCGGCATCCGCGGTGGTGAGATAAATGGTGTCGCCCTCGTTGACCTGCGCCGGAATGCCCGGCGCGACCACACGCGCCGCCTTGTCGAGGGAGATGCCCTTGCCGCGCTCCTTCGCATACGCCTTCGAGATCAGCTTCTCCACCGGCGTCTTGTAGAAATCCGGATCGGCGTAGAGCGCGGCGCGGTCGGCGAAGGCGAGCTTCTTGGCCTCGACGAACAGGTGCACGTGCTCGGGACTGCCGAAGCCGTATTTTTTGAGGTCATAGGGTTCGAGCAGGTTGAGGATCTGCAGCGCGGCGATGCCCTGGCCGTTGGGCGGCAGTTCCCAGACGTCGTAGCCTCGATAGTTGGTGCTGACCGGCTCCACCCACTCGCCATGATGCTCGGCCAAATCCTCATAACGCAGGAAGCCGTCGTTGGCCTTGAAGTAGGCATCGATGACGCGCGCGATCTCGCCCTTGTAGAACGCGTCGCGGCCGCCCTCGGCGATCTTCGAGAGCGTGTCGGCGAGATTCGGGTTCTTCCAGATCTCGCCCGTGCGCGGCGCACGTCTTTCCCCAGGCGTGTTGCCGTCGAGCGTGAACTGTTCCGTGAAGCCCGGCCATTTCGACAAGCGCGGCACCGAGAGATTCCAGTAATAAGCGATCACCTCGCTCACCGGAAAGCCTTCGCGCGCGTAGCGGATGGCGGGCGCGAGGTTCTCGCGCATCGGGCGGCGGCCGAAGCGTTCGTGCAATGCGAACCAGGCATCGACCGTGCCCGGCACGCTCACCGGCAGCGGCCCGTGCGGCGGAATGTCGGTGAGCCCGCGCTTCTCGAACTCGGCCAGCGTGAGCGCCTTCGGCGAGCGGCCGGAGCCGTTGTAGCCGTAGAGCTTGCGCGTTTTCGGGTCCCAGACGATCGCGAACAGATCGCCGCCGATGCCGTTGCCGGTCGGCTCCATCAGGCCGAGCGCGGCGTTGGCGGCGATCGCCGCATCGAGCGCGCTGCCGCCGGCCTTCATCGTGTCGAGCGCGATCTGCGTGGCCAGCGGCTGCGAGGTGGCCGCCATCGCATGCGGCGCGTAGACCTCGCTGCGGGTGGCGAAAGGCTGGCCGGTGATGCGGTCGGCGGCGGCCGCCGGCACGGCGAAACCCCAGGCCAGCGCGGCGGCGAGGATCGCGACGGCCGGCCGGAGAGGACGACGGGGTGAGGTTCGCATGGGGGATCTCGACATCAATGGACCGCCCGCCACGATACCCGCGGGCATGCCTCACTAGGGCACGCCCCAGCTTGTCCGCCCGATCCCGGCGGATTTAGAACATGCCCACGATTCCTCCGGGGGCAGACGCACATGGGCTTGGGACCGATCAACGGCGCGTCGCACGTGCTGGCGCCTCCGCCGCCACCTCCCCCGCCGCCGCCACCGCCGCCGGAACCACCCGCGGCGACCCAGCCGTCCCTGCCCGAACCGTCCTATCACCCGGCCATCGCCGGCCTGCAGGCCAATTTCACACCCAAGACCGGCCCCGGTGGCGCCACCGCGACCGGCTTCGCCAGCGAGGTGCGCGGCCAGGACAGCAAGCCGATCGATCTTGATCTGATGAAGATCGCCAACGCCGTCTATGACCCGAACACCACCCAGGTCGGCAACTGGACGCGCGTGAGCGATGCCGACCTGCAAGCCGCGGGCATCGATCCCGCGCTGCTGGAAACACCGGAAACCGGCTTCCGCGCCGGCGTCTTCGGCGATGGCGACGGCAATTACGTGCTCGCCTTCTCCGGCTCGAACGAAACCCAGGACTGGACCGGCGCCAACTTCCCGCAAGGCCTCGGCTTCGACGCCGAGCAATACGACCAGGCCGTGCAGCTGGGGCAGCTGGTGACCAACAGCGAATTCGGCCGCGACGGCAACCTCGTCATCACCGGACATTCGCTCGGCGGCGGCCTGGCCGGCATCACCTCACTCGCCACCGGCGTGCCGGCGGTGACCTTCGACGCCTCCGGCGTGCACGACAAGACCATGGAGCGCCTCGGTCTCGATCCCGGCGCCGTCAAGCAACAGGCCGAGGACGGGCTGATCCGCCGCTACAACGTCGCCGGCGATCCGCTGACCGCGGCGCAGGAAGACACGCCCGGCCTGAGCAGCATCATGCCGGACGCTCCCGGCCACGAAATCACGCTCAAGGACCCGCTGCCGCCGATCAAGGCGCCGGAGTGGACGTGGAACCCGGTCGAGATGGCGCGGCGCACCGCCGACTACCTCCAGGACAAGGCCGCGCGCGTCGCCGATCTGCACCGGCAGTCGACCATGATCGAGGCGCTGGAGGAACAGCGGCCCTGGGCGTCATAGGAAAGTCATAGGCGTTTTCGCGCCACCCCCTTTCCTGTCGGGAAAGGGGCTTTAAGCTGCGCACTTCCCGGTCAACGGATTCCGGTCATGCGCTCCACCCTCCTTTTCGCGCCGCTGCTTTCACTCATACTGCTTGTCACCGCCTGCAGCGAAGATCCCATGCCGCCCGTCGCCGACAAGGCCTTCCATAACGACCCCAAGATCACCGCGCTCGCCCATGCCGCCACGCACGGCGACAAGGCGAAGGTGCGCGAGCTCGTCAAGGAAGGCGCCGATCCGAACGCGCAAGACGACAGCGGCGCCACCCTGTTGCAGTACACCGTGACCGCGCAGAACGTCGATGGCCTGCAGGCCCTGCTCGACAACGGCGCCGATCCCAATCGCTACGGCCTCGGCGGCAGCACCGTGGTGCATACCGCGGCCATCGCCAACAATCCGGAATATCTCAAGCGCCTGCTCGCCGCCGGCGCCGACCCCAACATTCCGCACCAACGCTCCGGCGCGCCGCCGCTGAGCGGCGCGGCCGGACCGCGCACCGACGCGCAGTTCCGCATGCTGCTCGAACATGGCGCCAAGCCCGATCTCGCCGACAACGGCGGCAACACGCCGCTGCACGTCGCCGCCATGATCAATGCCGGCCAGCACGTGCTGCTGCTGCTCGAACGCGGCGCCAACCCGAACGCGCGCAACGCCCAGGGCGAAACCTTCCAGACCTATTTCTTCAAGACGCCGGCCGCATCGCTCACCGCGGAGGCGAAGCAGAACCGCGAAGCGGTCGTGGCCTGGCTGCGCGCGCACCAGATTCCGCTCGAGGCCGGCGCGGGCTGAACGTGATCGTCGGCTGAGACGCATCGACTTTCAGCCGACCGGCTTCTAGCCGACCAGTCCTAGCCGACTGATTCCAGCCGGGTGTCACAAAACGGGCCGCCCCTCGCCCGCGACCCCGCATTTAACTCACTCACCACTAGGGTTAGTCCTAGCTGTTCAGTCTGGGAGCGGCTTGCCTATGCTGCGCGCCACTGACCGGAATTATCCGTGGAGACGCGACAATGGGCTTCCCCATCGAACCTTATCTGCCACCGCCGCCTCCTCCACCTCCCCCGCCGCCGCCTCCGCCGCCCCCTCCTCCGGAACCGCAACCGGCTCCCAAGGGCGATGGCACCTTCAGCGACAGCATCGCCGGCACGAATCCGCAGCAGCAGAACGATCTGCTGTTCGCGCAGATGGCGAACGATTCGTATGACATTCCGGATGCCGAGACCGGCCTCACCGGCACCAAGTCCGAAGCCGAACTGAAGGCCGCGGGCTGGACCCGCCTGCAGACGGCGCCGGGCGAGAACCCCGATCACCTGGTCGACAGCAACGGCAACCGGATCAACATCGATCCGAAGATGCTGGAGGACACGACCAGCGGCTTCCGCGCGGCCATCTTCCAGAACCCGCAGGGCCAGTACGTCGTCGCCTACGCCGGCACCAATCCGAAGGAAATGGGCGACCTGCGCGCCGACGCCGGACAGGCCTTCGGCCTGGAGACCAAGCAATACAACCAGGCGATGGCGCTCGCCAAGGAAGCCACGGACGAATTCGGCAAGGGCAACGTCGCCTTCGCCGGCCACTCACTCGGTGGCGGCCTGGCGTCGTTCGCAGCCCTGTCGGTCGACGCCAGCGCCGTCACCTTCAACGCCGCCGGTGTCAGCAACGACAGCCTGCGCGCCCTCGGCATGAATCCGAACGCGGTGCGCGACGATCTCGCCGACAGCGGCCAGATCCGCCGCTACGTGGTCAACACCGATCCGTTGACGCTCGCGCAGCAGGATCTGCCGATCCTCCCGATCCCGGTGGGCTCGCCGCCCAACGCCGTCGGCCATGAACTGCGCGTCGCGCCGACACCCGGCACCACGCCGGTCATCGGCACCCACGGCGGCAGCGGCGATGACACGTCCTATGTCGAATCGCTGCGCACGCAGACGCCATACGAGCCGAAGGAACACGGACTGGTGTTCAACACCATCCAGAACGGCGGCGAGATGGTGTTCAACCAGATCGGCAACCTCGCGCAGACCGTCCGCAGCAACTTCAACGACACCGTCAACACCGTCAAGGACACCGTCGGCGAGATCAAGAACACCGCCCAGAACGACTACGGCCAGGGCAACTACGTCGAAGGCACGGTCAGCATCGTCGGTGACGTGGTCGACGGCAGCCTCAACCTGGTCGGCAAGACCGCCTCGAACACGCTGTCGCTGGCCGGCGACACGGTGCAGAACGTCACCGACACCGGCGGCCAGTTCCTGCGCGATGTCGGCCGGGGCACGATCGTCGAGAAACCGCTCGACTTCGTCGCCGGTCTGGTCGAAGGCGGCGGCAACCTGGTCGCCAAGGGCACCGACGGCCTCGGCAAGGGCGTGGAATGGCTGACCGACAAGGGCGGCGACCTGGTCGAATGGGGCGTCGATCGCCTCGGCGACGGCGCGCAGGCCCTGACGGACGGCGCGCAGTGGCTCGGTGGCAAGACCGTCGACGGCCTGAAGTGGACCGGCGGCAAGATCGCCGACGGTGCTAGCTGGGTCGGCGACAAGGTCAGCAAGGCGATGCCCTGGAACTGGTGAGGTTTCTGTCCTCTAACGGTCCGTTTCTTCCGTTCCGTTATGCTGCAGGCCCGGCTGCATTCGGCAGCCGGGCCTGTTCATTTCAAGTCTTATGACCCCTTCAATCCACGCGGATCCCTCCGCAAAAGCCCGCACGCCTCGCCGCGTTGACGACGCAGCTGCGATGTCCGGACTCTCCACAAAGGCGCGTCCCGCCGCGATCCCCCGCGGACTCTCCCCTGAGATGACCTCTTCCATGACAGTTTCCGCGCTGCGGTCCGGTGTTCGCTTGGCGCTGTTGGCGTCGCTTATGCTGTTCGCCTGCACCGCCTGCGCCCGATCAGGAACCTCTGCGATGTCGAGCAACAAGATCTTCACCGATTCCACCACCGCCACCCTGGCCGAGGCCGTCAAGGACGGGGATGCCGGCAAGATCCGCGAGCTGGTCGCCGGCGGCGCCAATCCCAACGCCGAGGGCGAGAACGGGCTGCCGCTGCTGCAGTGGGCGATGCTCAACCAGACCCGCAGCGGCTTCGAGGCCCTGCTCGCTGCCGGCGCCGACCCCACCCGTGGCGACAGCGACGGCAACACCGCCGTGCACCTGGCCGCGCAGGCCAACACCCCGTACTGGCTGGAAACCCTGCTGGCGCGCGGCGTGAGCCCCGACACCCCGAACACGCTCACCCAGGCCACGCCGCTGATGTCCGCGCTGATGACCGAGCGTTCCGAGAACGCCGACCTGCTGCTCAAGGCCGGCGCCAAGCTCGACGCCGTCGACCGCCAGGGCAATTCCGCCCTGCACGTGGCCGCCAAGATCAACGAGATGGGCCGCGCCCTGCAGCTGCTCGAGGACGGCGCCAACCCGAACCTCAAGAACGCCCGCGGCTCGACCTTCCAGCGCTACCTGTTCATGACGCCGGACAAGGTCCTCAACGGCGAGACCCGCCGCCAGCGCGAGGCGATCAAGGACTGGCTGCTCAAGCACAACATTCCGATCGAAGACGCGCAGTAACGCACTAGCTCTTCCCTTCTCCCTCCGGGAGAAGGTGCCCGGAGGGCGGATGAGGGCGGGAAACCCCCGCTCCACGGGAACGTTCCCTGGCAAATCATTTTCGCGCCCTCATCCGGCGCTGCGCGCCCCTCAGCCGCTTGAAGCGGCTTCGATCTCCCGGAGGGAGAAGGGAAAGGCGGGCCCGACTGTTAAAATCGCCGCCTTTCCGCAGCCAACGGCGCGTTCCACGCGCCGTCGCCACGAGCAGGCCCCATGACCAGCACCGCCGAACTGTCTTCGCCCGCCTCCGCCAACACCCTGCTCACGCACGGCGTGGTCGATCCCGACTACACGCTCGAGGACAAGTTCACCCGCACCGAGGGCCGCATCTACCTCAGCGGTGTGCAGGCGCTGGTGCGGCTGCCGCTGATGCAGCGGCTGCGCGATCAGGCCGCCGGCCTGAACACCGGCGGCTTCATCTCCGGCTATCGCGGTTCGCCGCTCGGTGGCTTCGACCTCGAACTGTGGCGGGCGAAGAAATATCTCGCCGAAGCCGGCGTGAAATTCCAGCCCGGCCTCAACGAGGACCTTGGCGCCACCATGGTCTGGGGCACGCAGCAGACCAACCTGTTCCCCGGTGCCAAGGTCGATGGCGTCTACGCGATGTGGTACGGCAAGGGTCCGGGCGTGGATCGCTGCGGCGACGTGTTCAAGCACGGCAACGCCGCCGGCACCTCGAAGCACGGCGGCGTGCTGGCGCTGGCCGCCGATGACCACGCCTGCCGTTCGTCCACCCTGCCGCACGGCTCGGAAGGCGAGTTCACCAGCGCGATGATGCCGATCCTCAACCCGGCCGGCGTGCAGGACATCCTCGAACTCGGCCTGATCGGCTGGGCGATGTCGCGTTACACGGGCCGCTGGGTCGGCTTCAAGACGATCGCGGAAACGGTGGAATCCTCCGCATCCGTGGACGTGAATCCGTTCGCACTGCAGATCGTCACACCGGACGATTTCGAAATGCCGCCGGGCGGCTTGAACATCCGCTGGCCCGATCCGCCGCTCGATCAGGAAATGCGTCTGCATCGCTACGCGGTGAAGGCCGCGCAAGCCTTCGCCCGCGCCAACCGCATCGATCGCACCGTGATCGATTCGCCGAATGCGCGCCTGGGCATCGTCACCACCGGCAAGAGCTATCTCGACGTGCTGCAGGCGCTGGAATACCTGGGCCTGGACGCTCGCGCCTGCGCCGATCTCGGCATCCGCGTCTACAAGGTCGGCATGACCTGGCCGCTGGAACCGATCGGCATCCGCAACTTCGCGCGCGGCCTGCAGGACATCGTCGTGGTCGAGGAGAAGCACAGCTTCATCGAAAGCCAGATGAAGGAGCTGTTCTACAACTTCGACTTCAGGCTTTCTGACAGCAGCAATCTCGATAACAGCCGCCCTTCCATCGTCGGCAAGTACGACGAAAGCGGCGAATGGATTCTCCCTTCCACCAACGAACTCACCCCCGCGCGCATCGCCGGCGTGATCGCCCGCCGCATCCAGCGCTTCCATGACAGCGAGCAGATGCGCGACGTGCTGCGCTGGATGGACGCCAAGGAAAGCGAACTCGCCCTGCCGCGCGCGCAGTTCCCGCGCGTGCCGCACTACTGCTCCGGCTGCCCGCACAACACCTCGACCAAGGTGCCGGAAGGCAGCCGCGCGCTCGGCGGCATCGGTTGCCACTACATGGTCACCTGGATGGACCGCAGCACCGACACCTTCACCCAGATGGGCGGCGAAGGCGTCACCTGGTGCGGGCAGGCCGCGTTCACCGATACGCCGCACGTCTTCCAGAACCTCGGCGACGGCACCTACTTCCACAGCGGTTCGCTGGCGATCCGCCAGTCGATCGCGGCCGGCGTCAACATCACCTACAAGATCCTCTACAACGATGCGGTGGCGATGACCGGTGGCCAGCCCGTCGACGGCACGCTGTCGGTGCCGCAGATCGCACACCAGATGCGCGCCGAAGGCGTGCAGACCATCGTCGTGCTGTCCGACGACATCGAGAAGTGGTCGGACAAGACCATTTTCCCGTCCGGCGTCGAATTCCTCGACCGCCGCGAACTCGACGCCACGCAGAAGCGCCTGCGCGAAGTGAAGGGCGTCAGCATCATGATCTACGATCAGACCTGCGCCACCGAGAAGCGCCGCCGCCGCAAGCGCGGCAAGATGGTCGATCCGCAGAAGCGCGTGTTCGTCAACACGCTCGTGTGCGAAGGCTGCGGCGATTGCGGCGTGAAGAGCTTCTGCGTCTCCGTGCTGCCCAAGGACACCGAATTCGGCCGCAAGCGCGAGATCGACCAGAGCAACTGCAACAAGGACTACAGCTGCGTCGAAGGCTTCTGCCCCAGCTTCGTCACCGTGCACGGCGGCGCGCCGCGCAAGGGCGGCGTGCCTGGTAAGAGCCGAGCGAGCGCGGCAGATCGTCTGGCGAACCTGCCGATGCCGCAGTTCGCGACCGACCTGTCACAGCCCTGGAACATCCTCATCACCGGCGTCGGCGGCACGGGCGTGGTCACCATCGGCGCCCTGCTCGGCATGGCCGGGCATCTGGAAGGCCGCGGCTCCACCGTGCTCGACCAGACCGGCCTCGCCCAGAAGGGCGGCGCCGTCACCACCCACATCCGCTTCGCGCGCACGCCCGCGGACCTGCACGCGGTGCGCATCGCCGCAGGCGAGGCCGACCTCGTGCTCGGCTGCGACATGGTCGTGGTGAACGACTACTGGGCGCTGTCGAAGATTCGCGTCGGCCGCACCCAGGTCGTGCTCAACACCTACGAAGCGATGCCCGGCACCTTCACCACGCGTCCGGACATGCAGTTCCCGGCCACCGATATCGTGCATGCCGTGAAACAGGCCATGGGCGATGGCGCGCCGATGCTGGTCGACGCCACGCAGCTCGCCACCGCGCTGATGGGCGATGCCATCGCCGCCAACCTCTTCATCCTCGGCTACGCCTGGCAGCGCGGCCTGGTGCCGATCTCGTTCGAAGCGCTGATGCGCGCCGTCGAATTGAACGGCGCCGCGATCGAGATGAACAAGACCGCCTTCGCCTGGGGCCGCCTGGCCGCGGTCGATCCCGACGCCGTCGCGGAAGCCGCCGGCATCGTCCGCAACGCCCCGACCGCAGCCGAAAGCACACCGAACGCGCTGGAATCCCTTCCGCCGGGCGAATGGGAAAGCACGGAATGGGGCGCGACCGCCGCACCCGCGCCACAGCGCCGCGGCGACGAACTGCGCCACGTGCCGGCACAGGGCAATGACAACGTCACCTTCCTCCCGCTCGACGACCTGCGCCTGTCACGCTCGCTCGATGAAGTGATCAGCCGCCGTGGCGCCTTCCTTGCCGAGTACCAGAACGCCGCCTACGCCAAGCGCTACACCGACCTCGTCACCAAGGTGCGCAACGCCGAAACCGCCAAGGTGCCCGGCTCCACCGATCTGTCCGAAGCCGTCGCCCGCTACTTCTTCAAGCTGATGGCGTACAAGGACGAATACGAAGTGGCGCGCCTGTATACCAGCGGCGAGTTCAAGCGCCGCATCGAGCAGCAGTTCGACGGCGACTACAAGGTGCACTTCCACCTCGCCCCGCCGCTGCTGGCGAAGAAGGACGCCGAAGGCCGCCTGCAGAAGCGCGAATACGGCCCGTGGGTGTTCACCGCCTTCAAGCTGCTCGCCAAACTGCGCGGCCTGCGCGGCAGCGCACTCGACATCTTCGGCTACACCGAGGAGCGCAAGAGCGAACGCCAGCTGATCGCCGATTACGAGAAGACCATCGGCGGCCTGCTCGACACCCTGGATGCCGGCAACGTCGGCCTCGCGGCGGAGATCGCCGGTATTCCCGAACAGATCCGCGGCTATGGCCACGTCAAGGAAGCGCACCTGCACAAGGCCAAGGCGCGCGAGGCGGAGCTGCTGAAAGAGTGGAAGAATCCGCTGCGGATCGTGCAAGCGGCTTGACCAAACCGTTCGTCATTCCCGCAAAGGCGGGAATGACGAACATGAGGAGCCTGCGTAATTAAACCGCAGCGCTCAACTCGCGAATTTCCTCATTGAGCACGCGATGGTTGTCGGAGTAATCGATCGCCAGATCGATCAGATGCACGCCACCCTGATCATAGGCGCGCTGTAACGTCGGCAGGAACTCGTCGGCACTGGCCGGACGATGCCCATGCGCGCCATGCGCCTCGGCGAAGGCGACGAAATCGGGATTGCCGAAGCGCATCCCGTAATCTCCGTATCCCATCTCCGCCTGCTTCCAGCGGATCATGCCGTAGGCATCGTCGCGCAGCAGCAGGATCACCAGATCCAACTTCAGCCGCACCGCCGTCTCCAGCTCCTGCGCGTTCATCATGAAACCGCCGTCGCCACAGATCGCTAAAACCTTGCAATGCGGATGCACCATCTTCGCCGCGATCGCCGACGGCAGGCCGGCGCCCATCGTCGCCAGCGCATTGTCCAGCAGCACCGTGTGCGGGCTGCGCGCACGGTAGTAACGCGCGTACCAGATCTTGTACATGCCGTTGTCCAGACACAGGATGCTGTCGTCCGGCATGCCCTTGCGCGTGTCCTCCACGATGCGCACCGGATGCATTGGGAAGCGCGGATCGTCGGCGTAGGCATGCAGCTGCTCATGGAAAGCAACGCGCACCTTGTCGAAGAAGGCGAAATCCCAGTGCGCCTGCGGCTCGATCGCCCCGGTCAGCCACTCGACCGTGTGCGCGATGTCGCCGACGACCTCGATCTGCGGGAAATACACCGTGTCGACCTCGGCCGACGAGAAGTTGATATGGATGACCGTGCGCCGCCCCTTGCGCATCAGGAACGGCGGCTTCTCCACCACGTCGTGGCCGACGTTGATGATCACGTCCGCGGCATCGATGGCGCGATGCACGAAATCGCCGTCCGACAGCGCGGCGTTGCCCAGCCATAGCGGATGCTCCTCGTCGACGACGCCCTTGCCCATCTGCGTGGTGAAGAAGGCGATACCGAGCTTGTCGACGAAATCGCGCAGCGCCTTGGCGGTGCGCTGGCGGTTGGCACCCGCGCCGATCATCAGGATCGGCTGTTTCGCATTACGGATCGCCTCGGCCGCTTGCGCCAGCGCGGCATCGTCGGCGAGCGGGCGGCGCGCGTATTCGGTGGGTAGCAGGATCGCATCGTCGGCGTTGTCGCCGGCCACGTCTTCCGGCAGTTCGAGATGCACCGCGCCCGGCCGCTCCTCCTCGGCGCGACGGAAGGCTTCGCGGACGCGTGCCGGAATCGTCGCCGCCGAGATGATCTGGCGCGTGTACTTGGTCAACGGCTGCATCATGTCGACCACGTCCACCAGCTGGAACAAGCCCTGCTTGTGCGTGCGGATCGGCTTCTGGCCCGTGACCATCAGCATCGGCATCGCGCCCAGCTGCGCATACGCGGCGGCCGTGACCAGATTGGTGGCGCCCGGCCCGAGCGTGGACAGCGCCACGCCCGCCTCGCCGGTGAGACGTCCCCACGTCGCCGCCATGAAGCCGGCCGCCTGCTCATGGCGCGTGACGATCAGACGGATCGACGAATGCCGCAGCGCTTCGACAAAATCCAGATTCTCTTCGCCGGGAACGCCGAAGATGTGACGCACGCCTTCGGCCTCCAAGGCCTTGACGAACAGTTCCGCCGCCTTCATCGCAATCTCCTCGATATTCGAAGCGCACTACGCGCTGCTGGAAGAAGCTCATGCCTCGCTGCACGTGACGGCGTCTTCGATACGGCACCCGGAACGATCGCGCCCACCGGAACGGCGGGCGGAGGGAGGTCGGAAGACCATGCGGCACGGAACGACGGCCGCACGCGAGGGATGTTCATGCGCGCATGCTACGCGCCATCGCGTGAATACCAAATACGCACGAGGCGCCGATGGCGCCACCCAGCAGTACATTGAGCGCGCGCTCTTCCGCGATGATCATGGATTGGCCGGTGAGGACCAGGGCGCAGGCGATGCAGGCGCAACGCGCGCCGAAGCCCACCCAATAGCGGCGGAATGCGACGAAGGTGAGCGGGATCGCGATCGTCATCAGCAGATAGGCGATGGTCGCGTGCGGCAGTGCGAAGCCAAGGACGATCCCGGCCGGGACGCCCACCAGCGCGCCGCCAAAGCGATCGCGCAGCTTGCGCCGCGCCGTGACAATGTCGCCGGTAACGATGCTCGCGGCCGACCACACCACCCACTGCCCGTGATCGAGCCGCAGCCACTCGACCAGTGCGGCGGCGATCGACACGGCCAGGACGACCGCGACGACGGCTTCGCCCGCCAGGCGGCGCTCTCCCAAGTCACCGTCGCCTCGAAGCCTGGTCAGCCTGGCGAGAATGCCGCCGCCGCGAAACGATTTGTTCCGAAAATGCACCACCAGCGACGCGACCAGGACGGGAAGGATCGCGGCACAGAAATACGGCAAGAGCTGCGCGGCGCGCTGCGGAAACATCTCCGGCGGGCAGTTTTCCGCGGCCTCGCAAGCGAGATACAGCGCGGGCACGAACGTGAAGCTGCCCAGCGAGCGCAAGCCGCTTCCAAAGCGGGTGATGCCCGTCGTGATGGCCGCCAGCACGGCGCAGCCGAGGACGAAAACCACGGGCACTCGCAGCGCGAAGAACAGCGCCAGAAATCCGATCAGGACGACCAGCCCGTGCAGCAATACACCCGTCGGCGCCAGCGAAGCACTGTCGAACGCGATGAAGCAGGAGATCGTGACCACCAGCGCGCTCAGCCAGCGTTCGTCACCCGTCACGAGCGCGGCCAGCAACAACGGCAGCAGCACGATCACGGTACGCCGCAGCCGCGGCGCATCGATCTCGGCATGCACCCAGGTGCTGGCGATGGTTGTCACAGCCGCGAGAGTTCCTCGACAGTGATGACACTGGCGATGGTGGCGAGCAGCGCCATCGAGCTGCGATGTTCTTCCTCGCTGGCGGCGGCGCAGGCATCGTCGAGGACGATGACCTGATAGTCGCGGTCATGCGCATCGCGCGCTGTGCTCTGCACCGCCCAGCTACTGCTGACGCCGCAGATCACGAGCCGTTCGATGCGATGCGCGCGTAGCGCCGCGTCCAGACTCGTGCCGTAGAAGGCGCTCACGCGCGGCTTGGTGATGACGAGATCGGCGAGATCGGCCCGCAGCTCCGGATGAAACGCCGTGCCCGGGCCATCGAGGGCGATCGCGCCAAGCGTGTGCGCCTTTCCGAACATCGGCGACTGCTTGGGCTGATCGGCATAGCCGGCCGCGAAACCCACCCTGACCAGGATGCGGAACCAGCCCTTGTCCCGCGCGATCGCCAGCGCGCGATTGGCCTTGGCGATCACATCGCGTTCGGCGACGTGCCTGGCCGAACGCGCGATTTTTCCATCCGGATGCGCGATGTCGACGATGTAGTCGAGGCCGATCAGTGCGGTGTTCATTTTCCTGGTTCCGTGACTCGGGAGAGGCTTGTCTGGAAGCGAATATTTAACTATACTAATATAGCTATCTATATATATCAATCCTGCACCTCCCTCCACACGCTTGGCTTGTTTAGCCTCGGGTCAAGCTGTCGATTCGCTCTGGAATCCCGCCGCCGATGAAGAATGCCGACGCCAGACGCTTGCGCGAACAACTGATGTCCCTGGTGCGCTGTTTGCGCCAGCAGGCACAGACCGAAGCGATGCCTTGGGCGCGCTTGCTGCTGATGGGCGCCATTGACCGTCTCGGCAAGGACGCCACGCCCTCGCGGCTGGCCGCATCCGAAGGCATGCGCTCCTCCAACCTCGCCAAGGCGCTGCGCGATCTCGAAGAGGACGATCTCATCGTCCGAATTCCCGATGCCGAGGATCGTCGCAAGGTCAGGGTGCAGCTGACCGAGATCGGCCGCCGTCTACTCAGCGAAAGCCGTGCCCGCCGCGAGCACTGGTTGGTCGACGTCATGCAGACGCGCTTGACCGCCAAGGAGCGGGAACGCCTGATCGAAGCCGGTCATCTGATGGAACGGATCGCGACGTTTTCCGAAACCAGGAACAAATAGCACTTCACCGACAAGGCATCCGAAGCACTTCGTATGCCCGAGATCAGCCCTGCGTCGAAGAACGCCTCAGCGCCGCGGAAACATCCACATCGGGCGAAACCACCGCATGCGGCAACCAACGCCGCCGCAGCGTGCGATCACAAGGCTCCGAGAACAGGCGCGCGACGACCACGCCTAGTGTCCAGCACAAGAACAATGCAGGCAGGTACCACCAGAAGCCATGCCGCATGTCTCCACCGCTCAACCGGAACAAGCCGACCACGGCGAACACCACGAACATGTGGGTGAGATACACCTCGTAGCTCAGGCGCCCGAACGAACGCAGCCAACCCGTGCCGCGCGGCGCCGACGCGAGACCGCGCGACTGGCGCCAGTGCAATCCCATGATCAGACAGGCCGCGGAGCCGGTGAGCACCAGCATCGTGCCGTTGCCGAACAGCTTCCACAGCACCCCGCCCCAGCCCAGCACGGCGATGATCCCCGTCGCGCCGAGCACGCACAGCAGCGTCGCCTCGCGCACGCTCGCGCGCCAGCGCCACACCGCCATCGCGGCAAGCACGCCGGTCGCGATCGCGGCCATGCCGGGCAGATAGGCCTTCTCCTGCCAGATCTCGTTGCCTTCCAGCGCCGCGCGCGTGACCGGCAATGACAATGCCAGCACCGCGAGCCCGACCGCCAGCCATCGGCCACCACGCAGCAGCAGACATGCGAGTGGGAACCCGAGATAGAACGCTTCCTCGATCGACAGCGACCACAACACGTCCCAGCCGCCCGGCAGCCAGCCGGTGCGGCCTTCGTACCAGTTGAGCGTCAAGCCGAGCGCCGACAGCAAGGCGCCACCGAGCGACTGCGTCGGTTTGTCGATCACGTAATTCGGCACACCAATCAGGTGCATGACCGACAACACCACCAGCAGGAGCAACAGGCACGGCACGATCCGCGCGGCGCGCCGCAGGTAGAACGCGCGCACGTCGATGGCCGACAACCGGCCCCAACGCTGTAACGAATGCAGCGTGATCAGGAACCCGGAGATCACGAAGAATACGAAGACCGCTTCGTAGCCGTTGTAGCTCAACGCATTGAGCAGACGCTTGGGCAGGAAGTCGATCAGCGCCGTCTCGCGCAAGGGAATGCGCAGGGCGACGTGGTGGATCACCACCAGCAGGATCGAGAGGCCGCGCAGCGCATCGATGCCCGCGTTGCGCGGGCCGATGCTGTCTTCCCTGGACACGATGCGCTCCATGCGATCCCTCGGCCGCGTCCTCGATGCCGATTATTTTTTCGGCGCGAAGATCGCGGTCAGATGATCGGCCTTGCCCTCGATGCGTTCCAGATGCGGATAACGCAACCCGCCGCGATAATCGATCGACACCGTGCGATAGCGATCGAAATCCTTCACCAGCAACTTGATCGGCGCGCCGGAAGTCTTGGCGGCCTTGATCGCATCCTCCAGATTTTCCTTGCTGTAGGCGCGATCATCGACGGCGAGCAGGCTCATGCCGGCGCCGATGCCGGCGTTGAACGCGGGGCCGTCCCAGCGCACATCGCTGAACTTGCCGTCCTTGCCGACAGTGAAGCCGAGCGAGTAGAGGAAATCGTCAGTCCCGCGCGGTCCCTTGGCCTGCGCTTTCGCGGCCGCGTTCGGTATGTCGGTGTAGACCAGCTTCCAGCCGCTGGCTTCCAGTCCGCCGGTCAGCGGGCCGTGGCCGTCCAGGCGCGCACGCAGGAAGCCGGCCCAGTCGTCGGCGGCCACGCTGTTCAACGTGGCGACCACTTCCTCGAAGTCGTATGGCTTCGCGGTCCAACTGCCGTTGTCGACACCGAAGAAGGCGTGCGCGAAATCGTCCAGCGATTTCTTGCCGTCGCTCTTCGCCCGCAGGCGCGCGTCGACTTCGAGCCAGATCAGCTGGCCGGCCTGGTAGTAGTCCTCGCTCATCTGCCAGCCGCGATAGGGCTTGGGGCGACGCTGCGCGATGATCGGATCGTTGGTGGTGTCCTGCACGTCGCGCCAGCCCAGGCCCGGGCGGTTGTCGGCGTAGGTGGCGGCGACCAGCGCGAGTTCGTCGCGCGACTGCGCCTGCGTGCGCAGGCCCGCGCGCGAGGCGAGCACGTTGCCCCAGTACTGGGTTTGCCCTTCGTAGACCCAGAGCAGGTCGTCCTGCATCGGCACGTTGAAGCTCGGCGTGAGCAGTCCCGCCGGGCGGCGGAACTTGCCGTTCCACGAATGCGTGAACTCGTGCGGCAGCAGATCGTCGGTGCCGACCTTCGGGTCCCAGTCCTTGAAATAGTCCACGTCCATGCCGTTCTCGCTGGAGCGCTGATGCTCCAGGCCGTTACCGGACATCTGGTCGGAAAGCGAGAACAGGAAGTCGTAATGGTCGTAATGATGCGAGCCGAACAGCTTGTAGGCCTGCTGCACGAGATTGCGGTGCTGCGCCAGATGCTCGGGCTTGGCTTCGAGATAACGCGGATCGTCGGCGACCACGTTCAGGCGCACCGGCACCTTCGCACCGGGATCGAGATCGAACGTCTTGGCGTGCTTGCCGGCGTAGACCGGGGAATCGACCAGGGTGTCGAAGTCGACCGGCTTGTAGCGCACGGTGTCGCCCGTGCGCGTGTCGACGTCGAGCGCGGTGAACGGCTGCCAGCCCGCGGGCACTTTCAGTGTCGGCACGATGGTGATCTTGCTGGCCGCGTGCCCGGCCGGATACAGCGCGATCATGTTCCATTGCAGGTTGAGCATCGCCGGCGTCATCACCACGCGGCCCTGATCGCGATCGGTGGGTGTGATGTACTGCGCGGCGATCTCGATCTCGCTCACGCCCTGCGGGATGTCGACGTTGAAGGCGTATACGTCGAGTGGATCGCGTTTCCAGGCCAGGCGCTGGCCGTTGGCGGTGATGGTCAGGCCGGCGTACTTGTCCACCGAACCGTAGCCGGCGTGTCTGCCGGGCAGCCATTGCGGATACAGCAGCGTCAGCGGGCCCGGCTGCACCGGAATGCGCTGCTTGGCGCGGAAGACGCGGTGCTGCAGATCGGTGGCGTCCACTTCCAGCGCGATCGTGCCGGGATACGCGGTATCGGCCGGCATCGCACCACGCTGTGCGTGCGCAGTGGGGATTGCCGCGGCGAATCCGAGCGCCAGCACGATGGCGGCCAACAGCGACGACGGACGATCGGACAACGGACGCGACATTCCAGACTCCTGCACGAGAGACGGCAAACCATGCATCGTAATCAAGCCGCATGGTTTCACCCCCTGCCATTCGCCATAGCAGCGTCGCGGCCTTTCCCGGCGACAGTCCGCCGATCGGAACGTCCGGTCCAGCCATCCCTGTGTTCTGTTGAAAGACCGCGCATGCCGTGCCGATGTCGCGAAACCGGCACCCGATGGCGCAGGGCAGCATGCCCTCCCCGCGCCGGCACGCTACCCTGCCGCATTCCGCACGCCACCGGGTACACCGTTCCTTCATGACCGCCACCGCCACCGTCGAGCCGCAGGTCTTCGACACCGATCTCACTGCCCGCCTCGACCGTCTGCCCTGGGGCCGTTTCCATACCTTGCTGGTGCTCGCGCTCGGGATCACCTGGCTGCTCGACGGCCTGGAGGTGACGCTGGCCGGTTCCGTCGCCGGCGCGCTGAAGGACAGTCCGCTGCTGCGGCTGAGCAGCGCGGACGTCACGCTGGCCGGCGCCACCTACATCGCCGGCGCGGTGCTCGGCGCCCTGTTCTTCGGCTGGCTCGCCGACCGCATTGGCCGCCGCAAGCTGTTCTTCATCACGCTGGCCGTCTACATCATCGCCACCGCCGCCACCGCGTTCTCGTGGAATCTGTGGAGCTTCCTGCTGTTCCGCTTCTTCACCGGCGCCGGCATCGGCGGCGAATACTCGGCCATCAATTCCACCGTCCAGGAATTCACACCGCCGCGCTATCGCGGCTGGGTGGATCTGGCGATCAACGGCACCTTCTGGGTCGGCGCCGCGGTGGGGGCCGTGGGTGCGATCTACCTGCTCGATCCGGACATCGTCGGCGGCGAACTCGGCTGGCGCCTGTGCTTCGGTATCGGCGCCGCGCTCGGCCTGGTGATCCTGCTGATGCGCTGGTGGATTCCCGAGAGCCCGCGCTGGCTGCTCATCCACGGCCATCGCGACGAGGCGCTCCGCATCGTGGAGAGCATCGAGCAGCGCTTCGAACGCGCGGGCCATCGTCTGCAGCCGGTGCCGCCCGAAGCGGGCCTGCGTCTGCGCAGCCGCGATCACACCTCACTGCTCGAAGTGATCCAGGTGCTGTTCCAGCGCCATCTCCGACGCTCGATGGTGGGCATGGCGCTGCTGACCTCGCAGGCGTTCTTCTACAACGCGATCTTCTTCAGCTATGCGCTGGTGCTGACCGACTTCTACCACGTGCCCTCGCCCGACGTGCCCTGGTACATCCTGCCCTTCGCGCTCGGCAACTTCTGCGGGCCGCTGATACTGGGGCCGCTGTTCGACCGCCTCGGCCGGCGGATCATGATTCCCTTCACCTACATCATGTCCGGACTCCTGCTCACCGTGTCCGGCTATTTGTTTCAGCAGGGTGTTATCGATGCCACCCAGCAGACCATCTCCTGGATGGTGATCTTCTTCTTCGCCTCCGCCGCCGCCAGCTCCGCCTATCTCACGGTGGCGGAAACCTTCCCCCTGGAGATGCGCGCGCTGGCGATCGCGGTGTTCTACGCCTTCGGCACGGCGCTGGGCGGCATCAGCGGACCGTTGCTGTTCGGCGCACTGATCGAGACCGCCAACCGCACCAACGTCTTCATCGGCTACCTGATCGGCGCGGGGCTGATGATCGGCGCCGGCCTGGTGCATGCCATCTGGGGCGTGGCGGCCGAACGGCGTTCGCTGGAAACGGTGGCCGCGCCGCTGTCGCTTGTCGAGGACGACCGCCGCGATTGAAACGTGCCGGGTCTGTCCTCCAGATCCGCCATCCAGTCTCGTTTCGCGCGCCGGCGGCGTGACATAGTCACATCCCGAACGCACTGTCGTTTCCACGCCGGAGACCGCCATGCAGCTCAAGCGCATCTACGACAACTGGGATCAGGTCCGCGCCGCCACCGGCACGCCCAGCAGCCGCAACCGCCGCGTGTGGCGCGACTACCTCCGCACGCGCCCGGCGATCGCGTACTGGGGAGATTCCTGGTTCAGCACACCGCTGTACAAGAATCTCTACTGGAACAGCTTCTCCCGCATCGACGGCATCTCGCTGCGCCTGGGCGGACCGGGCCTGACCGCATCCAAGATGTGCACGCCGGCGTTGTGCGCGAATTACGCCGAGCGCCTGAAGTCGCGCGAGTTCGATCTCGTCTGCGTCAGCATCGGCGGCAATGACGGCATGGTGCCGCTGGCGAAACTGTTCGCGAACACCGGCCGCATGGACGCCGACGCGGCCTTCGATCGCCTGCTGAATGCCGGCGTATTCGAAGGCATCCTCGAACGCTACCGCATCCTGCTCTCGGCGCTGAGCGGTGTGGGCGGTGCCTTCCGCGTGGTCGGCCACGGCTACGCGCGCCTGCAGCGCATCGGCGATCCGGGCAAGGTCAGCATCAAGAACCTCGGTCTCGCCGCGCCGCTGATCGGCAACGTCGGCCCCTGGCTGTGGCCGCCGATGAAACCGGTGCTCGGCAACAAGACGGAAGCGAAGCGCTTCGCCGATCTGCTGCTGGTGCAGGGCTTCCGCGATCATGTGCTGGCGGCGGCCAAGCGTGAGTTTCCTTCGTTGTTCACCTTCGCCGATTTCAGCCAGGTGAGCGATGCCGACGATCCCGCGTTCTGGTACGACGAGATCCATCCCACCGAGACCGGCTTCGGTGTTCTCTCCGTCGGCTACAACGCCATGATCCGCGCCGCGCTGCCCGCGGCGAAGCGCGCCGCCGTCAGATGAACTCCGCGAGATCAAGGCATCGTCTTTAACGCTTTTGATACACCCGGCGCGGCAGGCTGTTCGCTCTCTTCTGGAGGACGCCCTCATGTCGTTCCGCATGCTGCTCGCTTTGTCGATGGCCATGTCCCTGTCCGCCTGCGCGCACGAACAGTCCGACGCTTCGGACACGAGTGCTTCGCCACCCGCCTCGACACCACCCGCGGCCGCCGCGCCCGCCAATCCTGATGACGCCAACGCCCCCGGCGATTGCAACGCCAATGCCGTGCAGTCCTATGTCGGACAGGACGCCAGCGATGCCACGCTCGGCGCCATCCGCAGCGCCACCGGCGCCAAGCGCGATCGCGTGATCAAGCCTGGCGACGCGGTAACGATGGACTACAGCAGCGCCCGCCTGAATATCGAACTGGACGAGAAGGGCAAGATCGTCAGGATCGCCTGCGGCTGATCCACACCACCCAGCGACTGACAAGCGAGAAATCGATAAACGAGAGGAACGATGCGCCGTCACGGTTGGCCAATCACGGTGCTTGCGGTAGTGACCCTGATCGCACTCTGGGCATGGTCGCAGCGCGCGCCCGTGCCCGCGCATGCGCCCGCGACTACGCACGAGGAAGCACGCACACCCACGCAATCGCTGCCGGGCGCGACGGAGACAAGCCGCGCGCCCTCCGCATCGACTGCATCGCCACCGGCATGGCTGCCCGAAGAAGCGATCGAAACCCTGCGACTGATCCGCGACGGCGGCCCCTTCCCGCACCGCCAGGACGGCAGCACCTTCCAGAACCGCGAAGGCCGCCTGCCCCGGCAACCACGCGGCTACTACCGCGAATACACCGTGGACACACCTGGATCGGATGATCGCGGCGCGCGCCGCATCGTCGCCGGCGGCGATCCGCCGCGGGAATTCTTCTACACCGACGATCACTACCGCAGCTTCCGCCGCTTCACGCCTGATATTGCCGAATCAGAGGCCGCGCGGCGATGAGCGCGCTCGAACTCGGCTCGCTGCTGTCCGATCCCGCGCAAAGCGGCGCGTACTTCATCGACATCCGCGACCGCGAAGCACTGGAGGAGGCCGCGCTCGGCCTCGATTTCGCCGTCGCCGTCATCGACTGCGCCGGCTGCTCCGACAAGGACGAGATCCTCGAGCGCTTCGCCCAGGCGTTGCGCTTTCCCGATTGGTTCGGCGCCAACTGGGATGCGCTGGAAGACTGTCTCGGCGATTTGTCGTGGTGGCCGGCCAAGGGTTACGTGCTGGTGCTCGATCACATCGCCGCATGGCGCGGCGCCGAGCCTGAGGCGTTCGCCATTCTGCTCGAAATCCTCAACGATGCTGCCGCGAGTTGGGCCGAAGCGGATGTTCCGTTCTGGGCGGTGATTCCGATGTCGGCGGAATCGTTGCCCGATGTTCAATGAGCAACGCGATGCGTCTCGCAGCCTGAACGTTTGCGTACATCGAACACGTTTGCATGAATCGATTGCGTCACGGATCGGCACAACATACGTTTTCGTTCGCGAAAACTAACGCTTCTGCTACATCTGCATGTGGAGAATCGTGAGCGTCGCAACGACCCATGACGAGGAGACATTGCATGAAAGGCATCCTGTTGCCGCTGGCCGCCGCCCTTGCGCTAACGCTGTCGGCCTGTTCCCCGAAGCCAGAATCCGCCACGCCGGAAGCAACTCCGCCGGCGGATTCGACAGCGCCGGCCACCGACACCACGGCACCGCCTGCTGACACCACGACGCCTCCGGCGGATACGACCACCCCGCCTGCGGACAGCACGACTCCGCCGGCCGATGGCAGCACGCCTCCCGCGTCCGAGCCGCCGAAGGATGATCAGCAGACCCCGCCGGCGGATCCGTCGTCACCGCCGAAGACCTGATCCAAACCTCTCTCCAGGTTTCGGCTCTTGGCCCACCTCCTCGCGGGAGGTGGGTTTTTCTTTTCTGGTTCTGGCGTTGTGGCGAGAGAAACTTTAGCCCCGCGTTCCCGGCGCGTGATCGCGCTCAGCGCTCGAATGGCCGGCGCAGGTTGTCAGCAACAAGCGCCTCGGCGCCATTTTGAGGCGCCCGCTTAGTCTTCTTTCTTCTTGCCGCTCAAATCCACCGGCTCGCTCTTCCGCTCCGTCGACCAGCTTCCCGTCGCCTTGCGCTCGCAGTTGCTCGCGACCGGTTCACCGGGACGATCCGGCTGGTTGACGCATAGCGGATTCGCATCGACCGCCGCGCTGGTGTTTTCGTACTGCATCGTGCCGCAGCCAGCGGCGGAGAGGGCGAGCACGAGTGCGATGATCAAGCGCATGGCAGTCTTCCTTGGAAGCAGTCGGTGCGGCGATTCTGTACCCAAAACGGTTGGCGCCGAAAGTGACCGCAGTGACCGCCGCGCAGTATCCGTGTCAGGCCGCGTCGACCGCAGCCGAGGCCTGTACCGGCGCGACGCGCGCATATCGCCACGCGATCAGCACGGCGATGCTCAGGAACAATCCCGCGAGGAACCACGGCGCGCCCGGCAGATGCACCGGCGCCTGTGCGCCGATGAAGTAGCCGAAGCTGACACCGAAGATCGTCGGACCCACGATGCCCGCCAGCGACACCAGACTCATCAACGCACCCTGGATGCGCCCCTGCACGTCCATGCCCACCTGCCGCGTGATCAGCGCCTGGGTCGCCGGCGCTGCCATCGCCCACAACGCGCTGATCGGCAGACCGAGCAGGAAGATCCAGCCCACATCCGCGATTCCATAGATCGCGAACCCCAGCGCACCACACGCCAGGCCGAGCAACAACGTGCGCCGCTCGCCCAGCGCTTTCACTGCGGCGCTCACCAGCACGATGTTGACCACGACGTTCAACACACCGACCGCGCCCAGCACCCAGCTGACGTCGTCTTCCTCCCAACCGTATCGGTAATCGGCGAACAGCACGAACACGCTCGGATATACGTAGTGCGCCAGATTGGCGAGCAGCACCACCGCCGCCAGCCCGAACACCTGCGGATAGCGCCCCAGCAGTTCCAGCGACCCCAGGGGATTGGCATGCGACCAGTCGAACTTGGGACTGCGCCGCTCCACCGGCAGCGATTCCGGCAGCACGAACCACCCGTACAGGAAATTCACCAGCGCCAGACCGGCCGCGAACCAGAACGGCAGGCGCGGATCGATGTGGCTCAACTGACCGCCGATCACCGGCCCGAGAATGAAACCGACGCCGAACGCCGCGCCCAGCAGGCCGAAACTCTTGGCGCGCTGTTCCGGCGGCGTGATGTCGGCGACGTAGGCATTGGCCGTGGTGAAACTGGCCGAGAACACGCCCGAAATCGCACGGCCGACGAACAGCCACGGCAGGCTGTTGGCCACCGCCATGAAGATGAAATCCACGCCCAGGCCGAAGCAGGACAGCAGAATCACCGGCCGCCGCCCGAAACGATCCGACAGCGCGCCCTGGATGGGCGAAGACACGAACTGGATCGCCGCGAACATGGTCCCGAACACCGCGATCCAATACGAGGCCGTCGAGGTATCGCCGCCGACGAAGTTCTTCACCAGATGCGGCAGGCCCGGAATGATCAGGCCGAACGACAGCACGTCGATCAGGACGGTGATGAAAATGAACATGAGGGCGGCACGGCGCGCGCCCGGCGCTGGCATGGAAGTGGTCACGACGGATTCGCGGTCGACGAAAGGCGCCAGTTTAACGCCGGGCCCGTCTCACGCGCTGCGCCGCCGGCCCGTTTTTTTACGGGCTTTCAACGATTAAAGGACCGGAAACCCGGGGACTCCTTCCGGGACCCCGGAGCCTCGAAAGCACGGCCCAGGCGCGCGGTTTCAGCCTTCCTGGCCACCGCGCAGAAAGCGCAGGAATTCCGAGCGCGTCCGCGCATCCTCGCGGAAGGTGCCGAGCATCTTCGATGTCACCATGCTCACGCCGCGCTTATGGATGCCGCGCGTGGTCATGCACTCGTGTGTGGCTTCCACCACCACGCCGACGCCGAGCGGATGCAGCACGTCCTGGATGCTCTGCGCGATCTGCGCCGTCATCTTCTCCTGCACCTGGAACCGCCGCGCATACGTCTCCACCACCCGCGCCAGCTTGCTGATGCCGACCACCTTGCCGTCCGGCAGATAGCCCACGTGCGCCCGTCCGATGATCGGCGCCATGTGGTGCTCGCAATGGCTCTCGAACGAGATGTCGCGCAGCACGATCATTTCATCGTATCCGGCGACTTCCTCGAACGTGCGCTCCAGATACTCGCGCGGATCGTCCTCGTAACCGCTGAACCAATCTCCGTACGCGTCCACGACGCGCTTGGGCGTATCCAGCAATCCTTCCCGCTTCGGATCGTCACCGGCCCAGCGCAACAGCGTGCGCACCGCCTCTTCGGCCTGCGTCCGGTCGATGCCGTTGCGTTCGTCGTGGGAGTTCGCCATGTCCGTCAACCATCTGCTCGTGCGAAGCTCGTCATGGTACTCCTCGACCCGTGATTCGGGTAAGTCGAGCGTGTTCGCGAGATTCAAGCCTGTCCGAAGAAAGAACAGAGGGTCCGTCTAGTCCGCAAGAAGCCACGGCCTCGGAGAGATCGCGAATCGATTATCCAGTTGAGGATAGCCGTCTTCCTCAGACGAAACGAAATCGCCGTCTTGCGTGCTTCTCAATGCCGCTCGCTGCGCCCCGACGCATGCTCGCTCAGCAGCGATTCCTCGTCGAGATGGTGCCAGGCATCCATCACGGCGCCGCGCGCCTCGGCCCAGAGCAGGCGCGACGCACCCTTGCGGCCATTCCAATCACGGGCCAGCAAATGCTCGACATCGATGAAACGCCGGCCGCGATAAGCGGCGCGCGCCGCATAGCCGTAACGATACGCGGGCGCGTAATCGTTCCAGTCGCGCCCGGTGGAGTAATAGGCCGCATCGCGGAAATGATTGCGGAAGTGAGTCTCTTCCAGATCCGACAACACGGACGGCATAGGGGCGGTGTGCACCCCGGGAGGACGTTTCGTGACGTCGCGCGCGTCGATGTGATGTCGTTTGTGATGGCTCATGGGCATTCGTCCCGTCCCTGTTCCGGTCCTGTGCCTCCTTAACTTGGCGATGGAGGTTATCGATGACACCGTCGGTCCGATGTGAAGCCAGAGCCGTCGATGGACGCCGGGCTGTACGCCGGTATAACGCCTCTCGAGCGTCGTCGCATCCGATCAGCTTCGTGAAGAACGTCTTCGCACAAAAACATTGATTCGACGAAGCTCGGCCACAGGCTTCGGCAAGCGAATCACAAGCGCGCGGACAAGCCGGAAATGCGTTGCGCGCGCCGGCCCAGCGCGGCGCGCAGGACAGGCTCGCCAGCGCACACATGCACGGCGTCACGGGCACGCGTGAGCGCGGTGTAGAGCAGCTCGCGCGAAAGCGGACGCACGTCACGCCGTGGCAGCAGTAGCCAAACGGTATCGAATTCGGACCCCTGCGCCTTATGCACGGTCATGGCGAACGCACCGCCATGCGCGGGCAAGGTCGAAGGATGGAAATGCCGCACGCCACCCGCGCCGTCGGCAAACCAGGCGAGCGCATCGCCTTCCCCATCGCGCAGGCAGACGCCGATGTCGCCGTTGAACAGTCCATGTCGCGTGCTGTTCTCGGCGATCAGGAGCAGACGGCCGTGGAAGTACGGCGCGCGGTGACTGCCGGCCAGCGCTTCCTCGATCCGCGCGTTCAAGGCGACGGCACCCTGCGGCCCTTCTCGCAGCACCGTGAGAAGACGCTGCTGTCCGGCGAGCCGGAGCGCGGTCGCGGGATCGGCGCAAGTCTGCAACGCGCGCCAGGGCGCGAGCAGCCGTTCACGCGTGGCGCCATGCAATGGGTCCAGGAGGCCAGGCTCGAAATGCACGCCGGAGAGCGTGCCGGACTGCAGCAATTGCCAGGCGGTGTCCGCATCGCCTTGGCGAACAGCATCGGCCAACGGCGCGAGTTCGAGCGTGCGCGATTGGCGATAGCTGCGGCGCAAATGCACGCGGCTGCCATGCAGGCCGGCCGTGGTGGCGGACAGCACCCGCTCGTCATGTCCATTTGCATGCAACAAGGCATCGACGACATCGCCACGCTGACCGCGCGGCTCGATGCCCGCGGCATCGACGGCGGCATCCACAATGGCGGCCAGCACATCGCCCGCCTCCACCGAAGGCAGCTGATCGCGATCACCGAGCAGGATCAAACGCGCGCCGTCACGCACGGCCTCGACGAGTTTGCACATCAACGGAAGATCGACCATCGAGGCCTCGTCGACCACGACGACGTCGAACGGCAACGGCAGATCCGGCCCATGCCGAAAGCGCGGACTGTCGGGAATCGTGCCAAGCAGGCGATGCAGCGTGTGGGCCTGCTTCGGCAATGCATCGCACAACGCGGAATCGACGCCGGACAGTTCGCGCAGACCTGCGGAAATCTGTCGCAAGCTCTCGGCCATGCGTTCGGCGGCACGCCCCGTGGGCGCGGCGAGCGCGATGCGCAGGCCGTCACGCTCGTCCGCGCGCGCTTGCGCCAGCAGCAGCAAGAGCAGACGGGCGATGGTGGCGGTCTTGCCGGTGCCGGGACCGCCGGTGATCAGCAGCAGCGGGCGCAGCAACGCCTGAAGCGCGGCCCGTGCCTGATCGTCCTGTTCACTGGCATCCGGGAACAACGCGGCGAACAACGGCGCGATCGCCTCCCGATTGAAGGCGGTGAGTGGCGCCGCCGCCAACCGCAGCAACCGTGCGGCGAGACGGCGTTCGTACTCGCGATAGCGGCGCAGATACAGCAACCCATGTTCGAGCACGAGCGGTTTTGCAGGATCGGCGATGCGCTCGGCGGTTGGCTGCGAGACCCAGGCCGATGCGCGCAACGCATCCCGCCACGTCGCGGGCTCCGGCCAATCGCCAGAGGCTTCGCCCAGCAGAAGCTGCGGATGCTCCGGATCGAAGGCGGCGTGCCCATGCGCGACTGCCAGCGAAGCCAGCACGGCCGCCGCCAGCACATGCTCATCGGTCTCGGGCCGCAGGCGTTGCAGCGTGTCGGCCAGGGCGAGATCGACCGCGCGCACTGCCTCGTGCTTGCGCAATCGCGACAGCAGGCTCATGGATCACCCGCCAGCAGCGCTTCGGCTGCATCGACGAGCGCGCGCGGCAACTCAGGGACGAAGATCCCCCTGGCTGGCTCCAGGCCGTCGAAGTCGTGCCGCGCATCCAGCCCACGACAGAAAACGTAACGCGCTCCGCCAAAGTGGCGATCGAAGTCGTAGGCCACGCCCAGCCGCAGACGTAGCCAGCGCTGCAAGGCGACGGCGTACAACAAAGCCTGCAGGTCGTACTCGCTGGCGCGCATCCGTTCGGCCAAAGCCGTCTGGTCGTAGGACGGCAGCTGGTTTGATTTGTAGTCGAGCACGTAGACGCGCTCGCCGACGCGATAGGTCAGATCGAGCTTGCCGGTCATCAGACCTGACAACTGCGGCCAGGCGCCGAAGTCGTGACGATCCGGCAGAAGACCGTGCGCCTGCAGCAGCCGCAACAGATCGCGGGTGGCGGCGCCGCGCAACCCGAAATGGAATTCCAGTTCGGACACGCGGGCTTCCGGCGCGAGATCGCAAAGCCGGACACCTTCTGGCAATCGCACGTTGAGCGTGCGTGCGATGAGTGGCGCCAGCGCCTGCAGGCCGGCTTCGAGATCATCGTCGCGATAACGCTGGCTGCGCAGGGCGTCGAGCAAGATCTCGCGTTGCAAAGAGGGAATGTCCTCGCCGTCATGATCACCCCACGCGGAGAAATCGACGTGCTCCAGCGCATGATGCAAGGCATTGCCGAAGCGCGTGCCGCCCAATCGCGGGTCCGTGCTAGGCAGTGTCACTCGTTCGTCGTCGGCGGGCGCTTCATCGGCCAACGCCTGCGCGCCCTGCGATTTCTGCTGGTGCAGCTGGCTGAAGCTGTGGATCCACCAGTCACGCTGCAGGCGGCGCGTCGCGACACGTGCCGGCGGCACGGTTTCGGTGGGCGCTGGCGGCAGGCGTCGAGGCGACGCGTCCGGCAAGCCTTCGCTCAACAGCAGATCGCCGCCAAGCGATTCGCGTAACGCCGGCGATGGCGCATCGCCCTGCAGCAGACGCTGCAATGCGGTTCCCGCGTGCTCGGCGAGAGCGCCGCCGCACAGCCACAGCGCATCGCGCGCGCGGGTGAGGCCGACGTACAGCAGGCGCATGTCCTCGGCGCGATCTTCCTCGACATGACGCCGCACGGCCTCGTCCCACGACGGCGCGCCGGGATAGGTCTGTTCGGTCTTCCACTGCCGCACGCGCTGGCCTTCGTATGGATAGACGGCCACTTTGAGATTGCGCTGGGGATCGCGTCCGATGCCGACGAACGGCAGGAACACCAGCGGATATTCCAGCCCCTTGCTCTTGTGCAACGTCAGGATGTGGACGCGGCCGGCATCGGATTCCAGACGCGGCTGCTGCGCTTCGTCATCCGGTTCGGCGGTGGCGATGGCGCCACGCAACCAGTCGAGCTGGCCCTGCGTGCCGAGCTTGCGACTGCCGGCTTCCTGCAACAGTTCGCCGAGCTGCAGCAAATTGGTGACACGGCGTTCGCCATCGGCCTCGGCCAGCAGGCGCGCCGCGTGTTCGGCGACGACCTGCGCGATCAAGGCTTGCGGTCCGTGTCGTTCCCAGCGCATGCGCCAGTCCTCGAAACGTTGCTGCCAATCGCGCAGGAGACGAGTGTCCTGATCGAGCACATCGATGTCGGCGGCGGTGCAGCCGAGCAGGCGCGTCGCCAATGCCGCGCGCAGGCGGCGATCGTCGCGGCCCTCGCGCAGCGCCAGCAGCAAAATCAGCAGTTCGTCGGCTTCCTCGGTTTCGAACAGGCTGATGCGGCCGCTCGCCACCGCCGGCACGCCGCGACGCACCAGGGCGCGGCGCACGGCGTCGGCTTCGCGATGCGTACGGACGAGGACGGCGCAATCGCGCGGTTCGAGCGGTCGCAACCCCAGAGCGCCATCGCGGCGCAGCAGGCGGCCGTCGCGGGCAAGCTGCAGCCGGTCGCGGATCGCATCCGCGCATAGCGCCGCGGCGATGCGGATCGAATCTTCCTTGGCCCAGTCTTTCGCACGCGCATCCTCGCGCGCCGGCACGGTGTGGAAAGCGAGTGCGGGCGCCGGCGTGCCGTCGAGACGGAGATCGTCATCGCGCGCATTGCCTCCAGGCGCCACCAGCTCGAAGGCGATGCCCTCGCCCAGCGCATCGGCGGGCGCCTGCGCGAACAAGGCTTCAATGGCGGCGAGCACGCCGGGACGCGAGCGGAAGTTGCGCTGCAGCGACAGCGTCTCCTCGGCGGTCGCGCGTGCCTGCAGATAGGTGTGCACGTCGCCGCCGCGGAATCGATAGATCGCCTGCTTGGGATCGCCGACGAGCACAAGGCCGCCATCGCTGAACAACGCATCGAAGATCGCCCACTGCCGCGCGTCGGTGTCCTGGAATTCGTCCACCAGCACCAGCGGGAACTGCGCGCGCAGCGCGGTCGCCAGCGGTGGGCCGATGTGTGGATCAACGGCGGCCGCGTGCACGGCGCCGATCAGATCATCGTAATCGCGCACATTGAACGATGCCTTGTAGGCCGCATCGCGGCGACGGGTTGCCTCGCGCAACGCGTGCAGACGCTGCAGGTCGCGAGATTCCTGCCAGATGGAAAGCATCGCCTGCGCTTCACAGAACGCCATGATGCTCACGAACAGGGGAGATTGCGGCGTTTTCCCTTGTCCCTTCTGGCTCGTTCCAGCCAATAGTGCCTGTGGCGTGTACTTGGCCAACTTCTCGTGCAACTGCACGGGTGGAAGGTCGGGGTGCTGTGCCAGGAACCAGCGCCAGAGCGTATCGACGTGCGCGGGTTTGTACTGAGTGTTGTTGAGCGTCCTGTCCGTGATCGCAAGCTGCAGTGCTTCGCGCACGGTGTCGCCGTCGGCATCGAATGCCGTACGCAACGCCCGCCAACTTGCCGCGATCGCCGGCCGCGGATCGGCCGGCAATGCCGGGGGTGGCGGTGGCAGCAATGGCTCCGGAGCGAGCAGCGTATCGATGGCACCGGCAAGCCCGGCGAGATCGCCGAAGCCGCGGCGCAGGAACAGATCGTCCGAGAGCGCGGTATCACTTTCTTGCTGCGAGAACTTGCGCCACAACTCCACTGCCAGCCGCGCGCGCGCCGCGGCGTCGCGGGCTTCTATCTCGGCGGCGAGCAAGGGTTGCGCGGTCTCGAGCGCATGCTCGGCGAGCACGCGCTGGCAGAACCCATGAATGGTCGAGATGGCGGCAAGATCGAGATCGCGCGCCGCGCGCGCGAGACGCCAGCGCAGCGACGTCAGGGTTTCGCCGCTGCCATCGTGCAATGCATTGCGCAACAGCCCGCGGAGCATGGCTGTCTCCGCATCGTCGTCCGCACCGCCCTCTTCCTGCCAGTTCGCCGCCAATGCTTCGGCGCGTTCCAGCCGCTGGCGCACGCGCGCGTGCAGCTCCTGCGTGGCGGCGACGGTGTACGTGACGGCGAGGACTTGGGGCACACGCAAGCGCCGTTCGATCACGGCGCGCACGAACAGTCCGGCCAGCGCATAGGTCTTGCCGGTACCGGCACTGGCTTCGATCAGGCTGCGTTCGTCCAGGCGTGTGTCGAAGACCGCGTCACCGCCGGGAGTGTTGGCTCCGCTCATGGCAGCGCCTCCACGCCGGAGCTGTCACCTTCGATCAGCGCGGCGAAGATCGCTCGCGAAGCATCGGCGAAGCGGGCGCGCATCTCGATATTGCCATCCAGGAACGGATCGCAGCCACGCAAGGCCAGCCGCGTCGTCGCGTCGGCCTCGCCTGGCAATCCGAAATCGTTGCCGAGCCACTGCGCGCGGGCGGCGCGCAGACCGGCATCCTCGTCACCGGCTTGGTAGAACGCATAGCCGCTCTTGGGCAGGAACGGCAGCGGTGCGCGCAACAGGCGGCGGCGCAGCGCGAGCAGCGACTGCAACGCGCGCATCGCGTCCTCGGGTTCCGGCATCGGAATCTGCTCGATACGGGGCGAATCCCCCTTGCCGCCGACGGACAGCTCGAACACCGGCACCGGCTCGTGCAACATGGCGGCGACCAGTGCGTCGAGGCGATGTCGCAGAACATGGCCGCCATGCAGCCCGCCCGGATTCAACGCGACGCGCAGGAATCCTTGCGGATAGCGGCCCCACAATCCGCCGCCGAAGCGCGCGCGTGGTGTCGCGCTTCCGAAATCGAACACCGTTTGCGCGAAGCTGACCGGATCGCCTTCGCCCTGGAATCCCGCGGACAACGCGGCCTCGGCGAAGGGGCGCACTTCGGCGGTCACCATCGCCAATGTGGCGAGACCGTCGGCACCGGGCGCCAATTGCGCGCGCGCGAGCAAGTTCGCGTGCAACTGTTGTGGGTCCGGCGCCGTGCCCGTCTCCAGCCATCGTTCGAAGATGTTCTGGCGCAGCGCGTGGCGCTGCAACGCATCGGGCATGCCGAGAGGTTCGTGCTCGGCGAGCGGCGGCGTGTCTTCCGGCAGGCGAAGACCGAGGCCTTCGCGCAAGTACGTCGCCTGCGGTCTGCTCAGCGATCGGCGCAGTTGTTCCAGCGTGACGACTTCGTCGGCGTCACTTTCTTCGCTCGCCCGCGTGCGCGGCGGCAGCGCGACCGCGAATACCGGCGTTTCGACAAGCGGCTCCTGCGCGGGCGCGTTTTCAGCAATCGCCCCACGCCAGCGCGCATCGAAACTGAAGCGTCGCGAATCACCCTCGCCTTCATCGACATGCGCTGCGCCGAAAGCCGCCGGAGAAAACGGCTGCAAGGCATGCCGCACCACCAAGTCGTGCTTGATCGCATCGGCATCGCCGGCGTGATAACGCGCGGCGACATCGAGCAGCTCGGACACCAGCATCGAAGGCTCACGCACGCTGCCGTCGCGCGCATCGAAGCCCACCCAGCTGAGATAGAGCACGCGCCCGGCGGAATTGAATAGCTGCAGGAACAGATAACGGTCCGCGTCGCGCCGCGAGGGATCGCCGATGCGGCGCTGTGGCGTATCCAGCGCCTGTTGGATGCGATTGAGCGGATCACGTGTTTCGCGTGCGGGGAAGGCGCCGTCGTCGAGTCCGAGCAGGCAGATCACGCGGAAGGGAATCAGCCGCATCGGCACCATGCGGCCAAAGCAGACGCCACCGGAGAGAAACGGTGCGCGCGCGTCGGCCGCATGCAGATCGGCGAGCAGCTGATCGCGCAGCAGCGCATGTTCGACCGGCGCATTGAAATCGGCATCGGACGCACCGTCGGCGAAGGCGGCCACGGCCTGGCGCAAGCGTTCCAGCGTGCGGCGGTCGCCGGCGTCGTCGGGTTCGGCGCCGAAAGCGGCATCGAGCAGATGGTCGAGCCGCATCGCCCATTCGCCCGGCGCATGCGGGCCGGTCAGCGCGGATGCCGTTTCGTGCAGCAACGCGACGAAGCGCAGGCAGCCGTCGAGCGCCCGCGTCGACTGTCCTTCGAGTTCGGGCCAGGGCGCCACGCCGGCGATGTCTTCCTCCGCATCGGCGGCGTAACCGAGCAAGAGCCGATCGAGCGCGAATTGCAGGGTATAAGCATCCTCGCCGCGCTGACGGCGCGGCTCGACATCCGCGGCACCGGCGCGCGTGCGATCGGCGCCATCGAGTCCCCAACGCGCGCCGGCTGTTTCCAGCCAGGTTTGCAAGCTGGTGCGCGCGCCATCGTCGAGATCGAAACGGCGCGCGATCGTCGGCACCGCGAGCAGATCGAGGAATTCGGTCAGGCGCAGCGGCCGCAGCGGCAGATCGAGCAGGCGCAGGAATGCGTCCGCCAGCGGCTCGCCGGCCAGCGGGCTGGTGTCGGCGATGGTGTAGGGAATCTCGCGCGGCGTGCCGAGCGCGCCGCCGAACACGGCTTCGATGTGCGGTGCGTAGGCGTCGATGTCGGGAGCGAGCACGGCGATGTCGCGCGGGTCCAGGCGTGGCGCATCGTCGTTGCCTGGCGCTTCCAGCAGCGCACGCAATTGATCGTGCAGCACCTGCACTTCGCGCAAGCGCGTGTGGCAAGCGTGGAATTGCAAGCTGGTGTCGGAACGATCGACGCGCGCGCGAGGCCATGCACGGTCGGCGCTCTCGATCAGTGTGTTCTCGATCAGCGGGCCGCGATTGTCGAGGACATCGGCTTGCAGACGTCCTAGCAATGTCGCGCGCGGCGGCTCGACAAACGCCTGCGCTTCGTAGCGCGCCCGCACCGCTTCGCCGCCACCGAGCGCGGCGATGAAATCGCGTTCGGCCTGCCCCCACGCGGCCAGCAAGGGATTGCGGCGATCGAGGCTGTCGTGATCGAAACTGAAAAGATCACCGGACAAGCCTTCGTCGTTCCCGACAACCGGATCGATCTCGGCCGGCACGTACGTGCGCGCCCAGCGCGCGAGATCGCCCCAGTAGGCGCGGCTGGGCGTGTGCAGGAAGAAATCCTGTTCCCCGGCACGCGCCTGGCTCGCGATCACCTGCAGCACGTCCGGCGAGACGTTCTGGCAGGCGAAGACGAACAGTCGTGGCGGCAATTGTTGCGGTGTGGCGGCACTCTCGGCGCCGTAATGCCGCAGGTAATCGCCGATGCGCCGCGCGCGATGCGCGCGCCCGCGGGCGATGCGGCGCCACAGCTGCGCCTGCGCGTCCTTGGGTTCGGCGCCGGCTTCCCAGCGCAACAGCAGATCGCGGCGCCAGGCCTGATATTTCTCGAACGTCTCGGACAGGGCGCAGGCCAGTGACCATGCCTTGCGTTCGCCGGCGCCGTCGGTATTAGCGACGAAGCGTGCGTAATCGGTGGGCGGGCGCACGCGCAGTTCGCGCAACAGATGCCAGCGCAACGCTTCCGGCCGCAGACGATCGGCGGGCGCGGCGGCGCCGAGATTGGCGTCGAGCGCCATGTCGACGAATTCGCCCGGCGTGAGGAAGCGCACGTTGGCGCAGATGCCGGTGCGCTCGGCCAGGAACTGCTGCAACCAGCGCCGCATCGAGTATTGCGGCACCAGCACCGTTTCCGGCCGCAGCCAATCGCCGTCGGATGGCGGCGCGCGCAGGCGTTCGGCCAGCACCGCGGCCAGCACGTCGAGCGCGTTGGAGTGGATCAGGCGGAAACCGCTGCGTTGGCCGCGCTGTTCGGGCATCACGGCATGATGCCGGAGACCGGTCGCGTGAAGCGAGAAGCGTTTGTGCATCGGGGCCGTCGATGCGGCCCTGCGACCGGGCAACATCAGGCACGGCCTGCATTGATCGCTTCCTCACGGAATTGCCCGCATGAACCCGCCTATAAATTGCCCGTAAAACCCGCGAATCACGGGTTGCCCCTCGCCATGCGCGCGCTTATAGTGCGCGCCTTCGTTTCCCACCCCGCCCAGAGGCCACCCACCTTGGACAGTCATAGTCGATCTCGTTGCCGCTCCTGAGCCGACGGACCCGCTGACCCCAAGGTCGGTCCCGTCCGCTCAGGACGGGGCCGTGGCACGCGAACTGGCACTCGCGCCCTAGCCTCGTAATCCCCAACGCAATCCACGCAACTCCCGAGTGGGAGGCCTTTGGCGTTTCCGTGTTCCGGAGAGCGCCGATGCCCTTCAAGTTTTCGCTTGCCGCGATGCTGGCGATCTGCATGCCGTTGTGCGCGTTCCGCGCATGGGCGGGCGCGAGCCTGTCCGTCGACGACGCGGCCATCACGCCGCCCGGCCACTGCCAAGTCGACCGGAGAACGGCCCCTGGCTGACGCACGGCCTGAGCGTCCTGATTCCCCACTGACCCACCCACGTTGCGGAGAACGCCCATGAACCTCAAGCGCGCACGCCCCGAAATCCAGAAATCGCGGCTGGAGAACGAAGTGATCCTCGCCGTGATCATTCTCTACGTCCTGCTCTCGGCGGTCCTGCTGGCGATCCACCAGATGCAGCCCGATGAGGCGCCGACGAAGACATCCTCGACCTCGCCCGCGCACGACGATTTCAGCGCGAAGACGAAGCGCGTTTCAGCAGCGCTTGCCGAACCGATGACGTTGCCGCAAGCGCGACAGGCGCTCGTGCGCGGCGGCTTCAAGGAAATCCGTGACGTCCATGCGGGCGGTAGCGGCTTCCAGGCCATCGCCACGCGCGACGGCAAGCCCTGGCAGGTGGAAATCGACGCCGCCACCGGACAGATCCTGCGCACGCCGCTGGCCGCGCGCTGACCTTCCTTTGCAATTCCTTACTTCGTCATTTCGATTCGGGAGACTCCCATGATCCGTTCCATCTTCCTGCACGAGGACAAGATCAAGTCGCAGACCGGCCTGGCGCCATTGCCCGGGCACGGCGGCTTCCTGTGGATCGACGTCGGCCAGACGCAGCCGGGCGATCTCGACCTGCTGCGCGAGCACTACAACGTCGATCCGCAGCTGCAGCACTCCAGCGTCCACGAGGACGAGGAGTACGTGTCCCTGTTCGCGGAGATCGTGGCGATGAACGAGCACCGCGAGCCGGAGTTTCACAAGGTCACCTTCGTGCTGGGCGACCGCCTGCTAGTGACGCTGCACGACACGCCGGAATTCACGCCGCTCAGCCGCGCCCTGCAGCGGCTCGCGCGCAAGAGCGGCCTGGCCACGGACGCCAAGTCGCTGCTGCGCATGATCCTGGCCGGCGTCAACGACGGCACCAGCCAGGTGATCGAGGGCATCGCCGAGGAACTGGAGCAGACGGCCGACACTATCGCCAAGCTGTCCAGCGATACCGGCACGTCCGGACGCGAGCTGGGCGTGAGCGATCTCACCGAAACCCTGCTCGATCTCAACGACAGCGAGGAGCTGATCTCGCGCTGCCTGGAAAGCCAGCTCGGCCTGGCGCGCGTGGTGCGCTATCTCAACGGCGAGGTGGACGGCCGCAAGGAACCCGACCTGCAGGCGCTGGTAAAGGAGCTGATTGCCGACGTCAACGGCGTGAAGGAGCACGCCATGTTCGAGCACGACAAGGTGCGCTATCTGCAGAACTCGGTGGTCGGCCTGCTCAACATCCAGCAGAACCAGATCGTGAAGGTGTTCACCATCATCACGGCGGTGTTCCTGCCGCCGACGCTGGTGGCGACCTTCTACGGCATGAACTTCTCGGTGATGCCGGAACTGACCTGGAAGCACGGCTTCACCATGTCGATCGTGCTCACGCTGTTCGCCGCGCTGCTGCCGCTGGTCTACATCAAGCGCAAGGGCTGGTTGCGGTGAATCCATGCCGGCGCCCTGTCACAACCGGGCGCCGGGCAGCGTGACGTGCGGCGCGGAATGGGGATAATTCCTGTACTGTCCGGTTTAATCCTATTCAGCCGCGTTTATCCAAGCTGTGCGGGATTACGTCCGTATCCTCGGGCGAAAACCCCCTTCATACCCAGCCACCCCATGTCCGCCGAGCTTTCGCCATCGCAGCAAATCGAGTTGCGTCGTCAACGCGACGAGGGCGCTCTCGCCGTGCGCCTGTCCGGCGTGCGCCTGGACCGTGGCACGCGGACGGTGCTGTCCGGGATCGATCTGGCCGTGCCGCGCGGCAGCGTGACGGCGGTGCTGGGGCCTTCGGGCAGCGGCAAGTCGACGCTGCTGGCGGCGCTGACCGGTGAACTGGTGCCGGCCGCGGGCAGCGTAGAAGTCTTCGGCCAGCCCGTGCCGCAGCGCCAGCGCGCCCTGCTCGAGCTGCGCAAGAGCATCGGCGTGCTGCTGCAGGGCAACGGCCTGCTCACCGACCTGACCGTGGCCGAGAACGTGGCGCTGCCGCTGCGCGCGCATACCGATCTGCCGACGCCTGTGATCCGGCGCCTGGTGGACATGAAGCTGCACGCGGTCGGCCTGCGCACCGCCGCCGATCTGTATCCGCGCGAGCTGTCCGGCGGCATGGCGCGGCGCGTTGCCCTTGCGCGAGCACTCGCGCTCGATCCGCCATTGATGATCTACGATGAACCGCTGACCGGCCTCGACCCGATCGCCAGCGGCGTGATCATGAGCCTGATCTCGCGCTTGAACGACAGCCTCGGCCTCACCAGCATCATCGTCACCCACCACGTGCACGAGACGCTGCCGGTGGCCGATCGCGCTATCGTGATCGCCAACGGCCGCATCGTCTTCTCCGGCACGCCGGCCGAACTGGAGGCCACGCAGGACCCGCTGGTGCTGCAGTTCCTGCGCGGCGAGCCGGACGGCCCTATCGCATTCGACAGCGCATCCCGCACGGAGGCCGCGTAATGGCGTTCGTCGCCGCCACCCGTTCGCTCGGCCGCGCCGGGCTGTTCTCGCTGTCGGTGCTGCGTGCCTCGAAGCCGACCGCCGATTTCTTCGCCGAACTCATCCGCGAGATCTACAAGATCGGCGCGCGCAGCCTGCCGATCATCGCCGTCGGCGGCGCCTTCGTCGGTTTGTCGGTCACGCTGCTCGGCTATCGCGCGCTGGAAACCTACGGCGCCGCCGGCCAGATCAGCGCCCTGGTCGGCCTGGGTCTGTACCGCGAGCTGGCGCCGGTGCTGACGGCGCTATTGTTCGTCGGCCGCGCCGGCTCCTCGATCGCCGCCGAGCTCGGCCTGATGCGCGCCACCGACCAGGTCACCGCGCTCGGCCTGATGGCGATCGATCCGGTCGCCAAGGCGGTCGCGCCGCGCTTCTGGGCCGCGGTGCTCACCGTGCCGCTGCTCACCGGCTTCTTCTGCAGCCTCGGCATCACCGCCAGCTACTTCGAGGCCGTGCACGTGCTCGGCATCGACGCCGGCACGTTCTGGCAGGTGCTCAAGGATGCGGTCGATTTCCGCCACGACTTCCTGGTGGCGTTCGAGAAATCGGCCGTGTTCGGCGGCGTCGCCGCGATGGTGGCCTGCTACGTCGGCTACCACGCCGAACCGACCATCGAGGGCACCTCGGTGGCCACCACACGCGCTGTGGTGAACGCATCGTTGCTGGTGCTGATGTTCAATTTCGTCCTGTCTGCCCTATTGTTCAGGTGAGTCCATGAGTACCCGCGGTCCCCGTCTCGAATTCGCCGTCGGCGCCTTCCTCCTGTTGGCGCTGGGCTCACTGCTCGTGCTGGCGATCGCCTCCACCAACGGCCGCTTCGGCTTCAGCGGCGATACCTACGAGCTGAAGGCGCGTTTCACCAACGTCGGCCAGCTGCGTCCGATGGCGCCGGTGAAGATCGGTGGCGTCACCATCGGCCGGGTCGACAGCATCGGCCTGGATCCCAAGCGCCTGGATTCGGTGGCCACGCTGGCCATCGACAGCCGCTACAACGATCTGTCCGCCGACACCTCGGCCAGCATCCTCAGCAACGGCCTGCTCGGCGACAGCTACGTCGGCCTGCAGCCGGGCGGCGATCCGGAGTCCTTGAAACCGGGCGATGAGATCGCATTCACCACGCCAGCCGTCGACCTGATCCAGATGGTCGGCAAGTACATCTTCAGCGGCGGCGGCGGCGACAAGCCCGGCGCCGCCGGTGATGCCGGCACGTCTTCTACCCCCGCCCCCAATGAAGAGGCGAAATCGCAATGATGAAACGTAACGCGCTGTCCCTCCTGATCGCAGCCTCGCTGCTCGTCGCGGCGCCCGGCCTCGCGCTGGCGCAGTCCGCCGCGAAAGCCACCGCGCCTGCCGTCAGCACGCAGGGTTCGCCCAGCAAGCTGGTGCTCGACAACAGCCAGCGCATCCTGTCCACGCTGGAAAGCCGCCGCGCCGAGTTCACGCGCAACCGCGCGGCGCTGCGCCAGTTCGTGATGACCGAGTTCAACAACATCTTCGACCGCGACTACGCGGCGCGACAGGTGCTGGGCCGCCACGGCCGCGGCGCCTCCGACGCCGACATCAAGACCTTCGCCGATGCCCTCGCCGATGGCCTGATGCAGCGCTACGGCTCCTCGCTGCTCGACTTCAACACGCAGCTGCGCGTGCGCGTGACGGCCGAGACGCCGCTGCCGCGCGGGCTCGGCGTGAAGGTGTCGAGCGAGCTGCTGCGCAGCGGCGGCGATGCCATTCCGGTCGACTACCTGCTGCGTCAGAGCGGCGGGCAGTGGAAGGTGTTCGACGTGATGGTGGAAGGGGTGTCGTTCGTGCAGACCTTCCGTCAGCAGTTCGACGGCGAGCTGCAGCGCAAGTCGATCCCGCAGGTGGCGGCCGAGCTGCGCAGCGGCCAGCTGCAGGCGGCGCCCACCGATCGCAATAAGAAATAAGCCGCCCGCCATGACCTCCGCCGCCACTGCTTCCCAGGTCCGCCGCGACGGCGACGCGCTGATTTTCAGCGGCGCGCTGCTGCGTGGCGGCGTCACCGCCCTGTGGAAGCAGATCGGCGCGCCGGCCGGCGTGCGCCGGCTCGACCTGCGCGCGGTGGATCGCCTGGACAGCGCCGGCCTGGCGCTGCTGGCGGAACTGGCCGCGCGCGCCGGCGCCGAGGTCACGATCGATGGCGACCCCGCCGGCCTGGCCGAACTGCGTGCTGCTTATCGACTGACCCCGAACCTGGCCTTCGCGGCGGCTTGATCGGTTTTTCCCCACGATGTTCGCGACGGAGTGCTCCATGACCCCTATTTCATCCCTCCGCCGCATCGGCGGCCTGTCAACGGTCCTAGCAGCGGCGCTGTTGGCGAGTGCCTGCGCGGGACAGGGCGGCGTGCGCGACAACGCGGCGACGTCGACCCCGGTGCAGAGCGAGACCGCCACCGCGCAGACGGCGCCAGCCGAGGCAGCGACTTCGGCGACGGAGCCGTCCACGAATCCGCCTGTCGCTTCGGACAGTCAGGCCACGCCCGCCACGGAAGCGACATCCGCCGCCGCACAGGATGCGAACGCCTCCGCGCCCGCAAGCACCGGCACGCCCACGCAGGCGGAACAGGACAGCGCCGCGATCTACGGCTCGCAGCAGCAGGCCCCTTACGACCCCGTCGCCGATTCCACCCTGCCCACGCCCGCCGAGCAGCCGCAGAGCTTCGACCCGTGGGAGAAGTGGAACCGCAAGGTGCATCGCTTCAACAACGCCGTCGACCGCGGCGTCGCCAAGCCACTCGCCAAGGCCTACGTGAAAGTGGTGCCGCGCCCGGTGCGTCTGGGCGTGAGCAACTTCTTCAACAACCTCGGCCAGCCGGTCAGCGCGTTCAACGCGCTGCTGCAGGGCAAGCCGAAGCAGGCCTGGGATTCGCTCGGCCGCTTCCTGATCAACTCCACCATCGGCATCGGCGGCATCTTCGATCCCGCCACCCGTGGCAAGGTCCCGAACAAGAGCGAGGACTTCGGCCAGACGCTCGGCGTGTGGGGCTGGCAGCGTTCGCGCTACGTCGAACTGCCGCTGTTCGGTCCGCGTACCGTGCGCGATACCTTCGGCCTGGTCGGCGACGCGCCGCTCTCGCCGTTGCGACAGGTGGAGAACGACAAGGCCCGCGTCTTCCTGCAGGGCCTGCAGCTGGTGGACGTGCGCACCAAGCTGTTCGCGGTCGACGAGATTCGCGAAGGCGCTGCCGACGACTACTCGCTGGTGCGCGATGCCTGGCTGCAACGCCGCAACTATCAGATCTTCAACGACAGCACCCGCAAGAAGCAGCAGGACGAAGCCCTGCCGGACTACCTGCAGGACGATCAGGACAACACCACCGTGCCGGTGGATGTGATGCCGATCGTGCCGGGGACGTCGGTACCCTGATCCGGCAGTCGATTGCCCAGGGCTCGATTTTGCTCGTCATTCCCGCGAAGGCGGGAATCCATGGACTTTGCTGTGGGTTTTATCGCGACGGCACGAACGTCCTTGGATTCCCGCCTTCGCGGGAATGACGAGCGACAGGTCCGCGCCTAATTATTCGGACTCGGTGTCGTTCCCTAACAGCTGCTGCGCCTCCGCGGCCGGCAACGTCTCCACGCCCTTGAGCTGCTTCTCGATCGCCCGCGTGCGCACGCCGGCCTTGTCGATGCTGTTGCGCACCGTATCGAGTTGATCGCGCGCCTTCTCCAGCACGCCGGCGAATTTCCCGAACTCCGCCTTCACCGCGCCGAGCAACTGCCGGATCTCGCCGGAACGCTTCTCGATCGCCAGTGTGCGGAAACCCATCTGCAGACTGTTGAGCAGCGCCAGCAGCGTGGTCGGCCCGACCAGCGTGACGCGATAGTCGCGCTGCAACGAATCGAACAGGCCCGGGCGCCGCAGCGTTTCCGCGTACAGCCCTTCGATGGGCAGGAACAGCAATCCGAAATCGGTCGTATGCGGCGGCGCCAGATATTTGTCGCGGATGCGCTTGGCCTCCACCCGCACCTGCCGCTCGAGCGCGGCGGCGGCCACCGCGACTGCTTCGAGGTCGCCGCGCTCCTGCGCATCCAGCAGACGCTCGTAGTCCTCGCGCGGAAACTTGGCATCGATCGGCAACAGCACCGGCGCATCGTCGCGCGGCCCCGGCAGTTTCACCGCGAACTCGACGCGCTCGTTGCTGCCCGGCACGGTGGCACAGTTGGTTTCGTACTGCTCGATGGTCAGCACCTGCTCCAGCAGCGCCGCCAATTGCACTTCACCGAAGATGCCGCGCGTCTTGACGTTGCTCAGCACGCGCTTGAGGTCGCCGACGCCGGTGGCTAGCTGCTGCATCTCGCCCAGGCCACGCTGCACCTGCTCGAGGCGTTCGGAAACGAGCTTGAAGGAGGCGCCCAGGCGCGTTTCCAGCGTCGTCTGCAATTTCTCGTCGACGGTCTCGCGCATCTGTTCGAGCTTCGCGGCGTTGTCGGTCTGCAGTTCGCGCAGTTTCTGTTCGAGCGTCGCGCGCATCTCGCCGATGCGCTGCTCGTTGCGCTGGGTCAGTTCGTTCAGGCGCTGGCCGAGCACATCGGCGAAGCGCTGCTGCAGTTCCGCGCCTTCGGTGCGTGCCTTGCGCGCGTCCTCGGTCAGGGCTTCGCGCAACACGTCCAGGCGCTGGTCCGTGCGCGTGCTCAGATCGGTCAGGCGCGCGCCGAATCCCTCGATGCGCTGCTCCTGCGCCGCCGACAGGCTGTCGAGCTGCTCGCGCAGTTCGCTGCGACCGCTGCGCTGCTCCTCGCGCAAGGCCGCTTCCAGCACGCGTTCGGGCTTGCGCAGCAGCAGGACGATCAGCAGCACGATTACGGCGAGGACGCCGATGACGAGCAGAATCAGCAGGAGTTCGGTGGCGGGCATGCGGATAGTGTAGTCGCCCCCGTCACACGGGCTGCGAACGGCGCCACCTGGGTGCGTGGGCCTTCAAGGGCTGGAGAATCGATCGCCAAGCCCGCGCTGACGCGCCCCTCCGGCGCTTGCGCGCCTGCGGCCGCTCCTCCATCCTGGGCCGTCGATCGATCGGAAGGACCCGAACTCATGCGTCTCGGCGTTTTCGCACTGGCGGCCTCGTTCGCCGCGATGTTCAGCGCCTCGTCGTCTTCTATCGCCGTCGAGCCGGTCGCGCTGTCCGCCGGCAAGTACGGCTTCGACTGGCTGCATCCGGAATCCGCGCGCTGCACCAAGATCGGCCCGAAGCTGCGCGCGCGCTTCCAGCGTTGCAAGCATTCCGCCGAAGGCGGGTTCACCGGCACGGTGCCGAGCTACCTCTGCGAGGTCAATGACGACATCGAATACATGGTGTTCACCGATCTCGCGACGTGCCAGAAGCAGTTGGAGACGATGCAGGCCAACGCGCCCTGAGCCGCCTGCATCCAGGCTCGCTTTAATCGAGCCCGCGCTAATCGAGCACGCGGCAGAACACCGCCTTGAGGTAGCGCGATTCCGGCACATGCGCGAGGAACGGATGGTCGGCACCGGCGCCAGCCACCTTCAACACCTGCACCGTGCGGCCTGCGTAGAACGCGGCGCGGCGCAGCATGTCGAGGAACTGTTCCTCGCTCACCAGGCCCGTGCAGGAGAAGGTCGCGAACAGGCCGCCCGGCTTCACCACGCCGAGCGCGAGCTTGTTCATGTCGAGATATTTCTTCAGCGCGGTGATCACCTGTTCGCGATCGCGCGTCATCTTGGCCGGATCGAGGATCACCACGTCGAAGCGTTCGCCGTTGTTGGCGGCATCGCGCAGCCACGGGAAGATGTCGGCCTGCACGAAGCGCACACGCACGTCGTTGAGCTTGGCGTTGCCGCGGGCGATCTCGAGCACGTCCTCGTCGATGTCGATGCCGACCACCTCGCTGGCACCGCGCACCGCCGCGTACACGCCGAAGCCGCCGGTGTTGCAGCACAGATCGAGCACGCGCTTGCCCGCGACCTGCTGCGACAGCCATTGCCGGTTGTCGCGCTGGTCGGCGAAGAAGCCGGTCTTGTGCGCACCGGCGGGATCAGCGCGGAACTTCACGCCGTATTCGGTGATGACGGACGGTGACGCCGGCTCGCTGCCGCGAAAGTCGAAGCTTTCCTGCTTCTGCACGTGCTCGTCGGCGAAGCTGTGGAAGCGCGCGCCGGGGAAGTGCTGTCGCAGCGCGTCGTAGATCCATTCGCGATGGCGGAACATGCCGGCGCTGAAGAATTCGACCACGAGCAGATCGCCGTAGCGGTCGACGACGAGGCCGGACAGGCCGTCGCCCTCGCTATGCACCACGCGCCAGGCGTCGGAGACCTCGTCGAGCTTCAGCACCTCGCGACGCAGGCGCACCGCCTCGCCGATCTTCGCGGTGAACCAGGCCGCATCCATGACCGCATCGGGATCGGTTTCCAGGATGCGCAATGCGATGCGCGAATGGCCGTTGTAGAAGCCGCGGCCGATCCACACGCCGTCGACACCCACCACGTCGACGATGCTGCCCGGCTTGGGCCGGACGGCGGGCTTGTCGACCAGTTTCTGGAAGATCCAGGGGTGATTGGATCTCCAGGCGTTCTTGAGGCGGATGTTGGGGAGGGCGTCGGTCATCCGGCTATTTTAGCGAGACGAGCCCTTGATCCCCGTTTTCCACCGGATCGAAGGGGACGAAATGGCGCCGTGGCGTGGAACTTCTCCACGCATTTCGCGACGTTGGGACGCTTTCTCCCAAAAAGGACCCGGAAACGCGGTCTTGCATCCGGCCGATTCCGCCGCCATTGCTCGCTCATGCACCTCGAGATGCCGGAAGCCCCGCCCGACACCCCGGCCCAGCGCAAGGCCGACCGCGCCCGGTTGCTGCGGGCGCTCAATCTCAGCCTGGCGTTCGTGCTGCTGCTCGCGGCCATGTTCGCGGCGCAGACGGCCTTCGACTGGGAACCTTTGACCGTGGTGCCGCAGTCCGTCTCGGGACTGCTGGGCCTGCTGACCGCACCGCTCCTGCACGGCTCGCTCGAGCACCTGGGTGCCAATGCGGTATCGCTGCTGCTGCTCGGCACACTCGCCGGCAGCGTCTACCCGCGCGCGACGCTGCGCGCGATCCCGCTGATCTGGCTGGGCTCGGGACTGGGCGCGTGGCTGCTCGGTGCGGCCGGCTCGCATCATCTGGGCGCCAGCGGGCTCACGCACGGGCTGATGTTCCTGGTGTTCTTCCTTGGCCTGCTGCGCCGCGACCGCCCCGCCATCGCCGCGGCGATGATCGCGTTCCTGCTCTACGGCGGCATGCTGCTGACGATCCTGCCGCGCGAGCCGGGCGTGTCGTGGCAATCGCATCTGGGCGGGGCGCTGGCCGGCGCGGTATCGGCCTTCCTGTTCCGCCAACGCGATCCGCAGGCGCCGCGGCACAAGTACAGCTGGGAGATCGAGGAAGAACTGGCCGAGGAAGCCGCGCGCACCGATCGCGATCAGTTCGAGCCGGAACGCCCGCAGGAAGTGCCGGTGTTGTGGCAGCGCCAGGAGGAACCGCGCGGCGTCGTGCTGCGTTTCCCACCGCGCGACGATCGCTCGGGCGCCGACACTTAGCGAATCCTTGCGCGCGTCCATAACGGCCGCCCTCGAATCTTTTCTAGAATCTGCGCTTCTTTCTTTTCGGCAGATTCCACATGCGAATCCTGGTCACCGGCAGCGCCGGCCACCTCGGCGAAGGCTTGATGCGCACGCTGCGCGAGCAGAATCGCGATGCGATCGGCATCGACATCGTCGCTTCCGACTACACCGACCGCGTCGGTTCGATCGTCGATCCCGCCTTCGTCGAGGACTGCATGCAAGGTGTCGACGTGGTGCTGCACGCCGCCACGCTGCACAAGCCGCATGTGGCGACGCATGCGCGCCAGGATTTCGTCGACACCAACATCACCGGCACCTTGAACCTGCTGGAAACCGCGGCGAATCAAGGCATGCGCGCCTTCGTCTTCACCAGCACCACCAGCACGTTCGGCGATGCGCTGGTCCCGCCCGAGGGCGCGCCCGCGGCCTGGATCACGGAAGATGTGACGCCCGTCGCCAAGAACATCTACGGCGCCACCAAGACCGCCGCCGAGGACCTGTGCCGGCTGTTCCACCGCAACCGCAAGCTGCCTTGCCTGATCCTGCGCACCTCGCGCTTCTTCCCCGAACCGGACGACAGCCGCGCGCTGCGCGATGCCTACGCCGACGGCAACATCAAGGCCAACGAATTCCTCTATCGCCGCGTCGACGTGCAGGACGTGGTCGACGCGCACCTGCTGGCGATCGAACGCGCCGCCGCGATCGGATTCGGGCGCTACATCATCAGCGCAACCACGCCGTTCGGCCGGGACGACCTGGCGCAACTGCGTACCGACGCGCCATCGGTGCTCGCGCGCTACGTGCCCGAGTACGCCGAGGAGTACACGCATCGCGGCTGGCGCATGTTTCCCGGCATCGACCGTGTGTACGTCAACGCCCTGGCGCGCGAGGAATTGGGCTGGCGGCCACGTTACGACTTCGCCCACGTGCTCGCACGCCTGCGCACGGGCGAGGACCCGCGCAGCCCATTGGCGCAGGCGATCGGCAGCAAGGGCTACCACTCGGAGACGTTCGAGGACGGGGTGTACCCGGTCGAATGAGGGCCGGGATGATTGACTGTCATTAATGTTTCGTTATTCTGGCATCGCCCAATGATGGGCATTTTCTATTTGAGGATTCAGGATGAAAAAGATTCTGGTGCTGGCAGCCGCGCTGGGCGCCGCCATGCTGCCGCTGTCCGCCATGGCCAACCGTCCCGGAAGCTGGTTCATCCGCGCGGAAGCGGGCGATACCAAGCACGATATCGATTTCCGCGAAGCGGGCGGCAAGGACGACGACAACGACACGTCTTTCAGTCTGCGTGGCGGTTACTACTACACGCCGAATTTCGGCTTCGAATTCTTCTACAGCGATTTCGGCGGCTACGAGAGCGATGAAGTCACCGTCATCTTCCCGGATGGCAGCGAGCAATTTGGCAAAGGCACCGTGGAAACCGCCGGCATCGGCGCCGGCATCTTCGGCAAGAAGAATTTCGGCCAGGACGATCTGGGCTTCTATATCAGCGGCCGTGCCGGCGTGATCCATGCCAAGACCGAGTTCAAGGGTCCTGGCGTCGACACCGACGACAGCTGGAACAACGCCTATGCCGGCGTCGGCATCGGTTACGACTTCAATCCGAATTTTGGCCTTGGCCTGAGCTACGACTACGCGCAAGGCAAACCGGATTTCTACAGCGCGGAAACCAAGATCAAGCTGCAGACCCTGTCGCTGGGGCTGGAATACCGCTTCTGATCCGATCGCTTCACTTCCATCCGCGCCAGCGCAGCTCGCCGGCGCGGGTGGTTGCATAGCGCGCGCCCAGTCGAACCGGCGCCCCTGTCTGTGCATTTCTTCACATTGACAGGCATTAACTTTTCGTTATTCTCGCGTCGCCCAATGATGGGCATGTCTAATTTCGAGGATTTAGGATGAAAAAGATTCTGGTGCTGGCCCTCACACTCGCGGCCACCGCCCTCCCGCTGACCGTGTCGGCCAACGAGCCCGGTTTCGGCTTCGTCCGCGTCGAGGCGGGCAACAGCAAGTTCGGCGGCGATGCCGACGGCGACGACAGTTCCTTCAGCATTCGCGGCGGCTACTACTTCAGCCCGAACTGGGCCGTCGAGGGTTTCTACACGCAGTACGGTGACGACGAATCCGACGGCATCGACACCAAGGTCAACGGCTTTGGCGTCGGCGTCACGGCCAAGAAGAATTTCGGCAACGACGACCTCGGTTTCTATCTCGGCGGCCGCGCGGGCATCGTCAACGCCAAGGTCGAGGTCGACACGTTCCTCGGCAACGACGACGACACCGACTTGCGCCCCTATGTCGGCGTCGGCGTCGGCTACGACTTCTCGCCGAACTTCGGCCTGGGTCTGAACTACGACTACACCAAGGTGAAGCCCGAGCTGTTCGGTACGGACTTCGACGTCAAGGTGACGACCTGGACGCTCAGCGCCGAGTACCGTTTCTGATCGCTTTGGCGGCATGACGGTTTCACAAAGGCCACCTGCGGGTGGCCTTTGTTTTTGACGGAGGAACGAAAACCGCCGCCGGGTACAATCCGGCCATGCGCCCGTCCGCCTTTTCCCTGCTCCTCGGCGCCGCGATCGGCGGTTGCGCGAGTGTCGGTCCGTCCTCTCCTTCGTCATCGCAGTCATCGTCCACCGATGCGCTGATGCACGACTACGCGCACGACGACGGCCCAGGCGCCGCCTTGCTGGTGCTGCGCGACGGCACGCCGCTCGTGCGTCGCGGCTACGGCCTCGCGGATCTGGAAGCGCGCGTCGCGGTCACGCCGCACACCAATTTCCGCCTCGCCTCGGTGACCAAGCAGTTCACCGCCACGGCAATCCTGCTGCTGGCCGAAGACGGCAAGCTCGGTCTCGACGATCCGGTGCGCAAATGGCTGCCGTCGCTGCCCGCGGCAGCCGACCCCATCACGCTGCGCCATCTGCTCACCCACACGTCGGGATTGATCGACTACGAAGACGTGATGGCACCGGATGCGCGCGAACAGGTGCACGACATCGACGTGCTGCACCTGCTGGAGACGCAGCACAAGCTCTACTTCGCACCAGGCACCGGCTATCGCTACAGCAACAGCGGCTACGCCCTGCTCGCATTGATCGTCGGCAAGGCTTCGGGACGCGGCTTTTCGGGGGATGGCTTCGCCAGCTTCCTGCGCGAGCGCATCTTCCAGCCACTCGGCATGACCAACACCGTCGCCTTCGAACCAGGCATCTCGACGGTGGCCAACCGCGCCTACGGCTACAGCCATATCGACGGCACCTGGCAACGCACCGACCAGAGTTCGACCAGTGCCGTGCTCGGCGACGGCGGCGTGTATTCGTCGATCGACGATCTGGCGAAGTGGGATGCGGCGTTGTACGACGATCGCCTGCTGAGCGCGGCTTCGCGCAAGCTCGCCTTCGCCTCGCATACCAAGACCGACGAGCCCGACGTCGACGGCTATGGCTACGGGTGGCGCATCCACGGCGAAGTGTTGTGGCATTCCGGCGAAACCGTCGGCTTCCGCAATGTCATCGTGCGCTGGCCGCAGCGGCACCTCACCGTGATCCTGCTGACCAATCGCAACGATCCGGAGCCTTACCGTCTCGCGCTGAAGATCGCGGCGCAGTACCTGCCAGAATCTCCGGCCCGCTGAACGGCACGCGGAGCATCCCATCGACGCCAGCCGCGTCATCCGTGACCGATGGCCTTGGCGACTCCCCCGTTCCGGCGCCACCATCGTGGCGGGCTCTTTTCGAACCATCGCCATGCGACCTTGCATTCCCATCACCCTGCTGTGCCTGCTGCTCGCGGCCTGCAACGCGCCGGCACCGACCACGACCGAGGCCAAACCGGAGGCCGCAAGCCGTCCGTTGCCGGCCGGCGAACGTCGGATCAAGGTTCCCGATGGCACCGAGTTGTACGTAAAGGTGGCCGGGCGCGGTCCTGTCTGCCTGTTCGTGCACGGCGGTCCCGGGCAAGGTTCGCTCTCGTTCGAGCGGATGGGCGGCGATTCCCTGGAAGCCTTCCTGACGATGGTCTACCTGGACCAGCGCGGATCGGGAAAATCCAGCAACGCCACCGACTATCACCTCGATCGCGTCGTGCAGGACATGGAAGACGTGCGCCGGCAGCTGGGTGTCGACAAGCCATGCCTGATCGCGCATTCGTTCGGCGGCATCCTCGCAGTGGCATACGCGCAGCGCTACCCCGAACACGTTTCGGCGCTGGTGATGGCCAACACTTCCTTGCATTTCATGAGCGACGAACAGCGGCGGATGCAGATCCACTTCGTCAGCACCTTGCTCAAGAATCCTTCGCTCGACGTCGCCGATGATGTCTCCGGCGAAGCCCTCGCCGCGGCGCACGCACGGGCGCGCGCCGCGTTGCAGGAAAGCGGCAACGGTTACCGCTTCCTCAGCGACGACAAGAAAACCGTCCGCACCATGAGCGAGCTGGATGAAAGCTATCCCCGCACCATCGATTACGGCATGGCCGTCGTGACACGACCGAACGACCTGCCCGAGTACTACCGGGATTACACGCCGGTGACCGCGGACATCCGGATTCCCGTCCTGATCCTGAGCGGCCGTCGCGACCATGCCGTCGGCCCGGAGCACTACAAGACCTTCCGATTCCCGCACCAGCAGGTGGTGCAACTGGATTCCGGCCATCTGCCGTACTACGAAAACACCCGCGATTTTGCCGCGGCGATCCGCGACTTCATGACGACGATCGCACCATGACGATGCTTTCCGCTGTTTTCACGCGTGTAATTCGATATCGACGCCTGTGTGTTCGGCTGCATCGCGCGCTGGCCGCCTCCGTCGTTTCGCTGCTGCTGCTCTCGGCATGCGAACGCGAATCTCCCGCGCCCGCCGCCGACGCGGCGAAGCCCTCTTCCCCTTGGGCATCGAATCCAGCGGCGCTACGCATCGAGACCGACGTGCGCGCACTCGCCGACGATGCGATGCAGGGCCGCGAAACCGGCACACCCGGCTACGACAAGGCGGCGGACTACGTCGCCAAGCGCTTCGCCGACATCGGATTGCAGCCGGTGGGCGATGCGAACACGTTCTTCCAGCGCGTGCCGTTATTGAAAGCCACCCGCCTTGCCGAGGGCGCGCGTTTCGAAGTGCATCGCAACGGCCGCACGATCGCGCTGCGCTTTCGCGATCAGTACCTGCCCCGCCCCGATTTCGATGCGCCGCAGACGCAGGTCGAAGCACCGGCGATCTTCATCGGCCAGGGCGTGCACGCGCCCGGGCTCGGGCACGACGATTTCGCCGGCGTCGATCTGCACGGCAAGATCGCCGTGCTGTTCAACGGGGCGCCGTCGCGTTTCGGCGACGATCAACGCGCCTTTCATTCCGCATTGTCCGAAAAGCTGCGCGTGATCGCCGAACGGGGCGCCGTGGGCGCCGTCGTCATCAATACGCCGGAAAACGAGGCGCACTCGCCCTGGTCGCACGACGCGGACAGCTGGGATCGGCCCTCGATGCGGCTGCGTGACGAATCCGGCAAGGCGATCGGCGTTTTTCCGCAGCTGCGCGCGGTGGTGAATGTCAGCGCGGCGGCGGCCGATTTTGTGTTGGCGGATCAGCCGCGCATGGCCGCGGAATTGTTCGATGACGCCAGGAAGGATGTGCTGAAGGGCTTCGCCCTGCCCGGCACGCTCGTGCTCGCGCAGCGCACGCGCGTTGAGCCGCTCGATTCGCGCAACGTGCTGGCAAGACTGCCGGGCAGCGATGCTTCACGCTCCGCGGAGTCTGTGGTCTACAGCGCGCATCTCGATCATCTCGGCGTCGGTGCGCCGGTGGAGAACGATCGCATCTACAACGGCGCGATCGACAACGCGCTGGGCGTGGCGATCATGCTCGAAAGCGCGCGCCAGCTCGTCGCCGCCAAGCCCGCGCCGAAACGTTCGATGCTGTTCGCCGCGGTGGTCGGCGAGGAGAAAGGATTGCTGGGCGCGGAATGGCTCGCGACGCATCCGCCGGCGGGCACTTCGTTCGTCGCCAATCTCAATCTCGACATGCCGGTACTGATGGCGCCCAGCACCGATGTTTCCGGCATCGGTGCGGAGCATTCCTCGCTGCGTGACGACCTCGCCGCCGCCGCGAAGGACATTGGCGTCGTGCTGTCGCCCGATCCCTTTCCGGAAGAAACCGCCTTCATCCGCAGCGACCAGTACGCCTTCGTGCGTGCCGGCATTCCCGCGCTTTTTCTGGTCGGTGGCGTGACGCCCGCCGATGCGGACAAGGCGCGCAATCCCAAGATCGCGCTGCGCTATTACCTTCGCAACTGCTATCACCGGCCCTGCGACGATGCCACACAGCCGATCCAGTACGGCGACGCCGAACGTCTCGCGCGCATCAGCGCGCGCCTGGGTCGATTGGTGGGCGATGCGGCGCAGCCGCCGCGCTGGAACGATGGGGATTTCTTCGGCGGGAAGTTCGCGAAGCCCGATCGCTAATGTCCGTCATTCCCGTGATGGCGGGAATGACGAGCGGATAAGCACTCAATCTCTTCCTGCCTATGCCCGCGGCAACGGCAAGCCACGCGGCGCCTTCACCGTGCGCAGCACGAAACTGGAATTGACGTCGGCGCCGCCCGCCAGCGCCAGGACGTTGTCGAGCAGGAAGCGCGAGAAGTGTTCCAGATCGCGCACCACCACCTGCAGCAGGTAGTCCATGTCGCCGGTGAGCGCATGGCAGGACACCACTTCGTCCCAGCCGGTGACGAATTCGGCGAAAGCGGCCACCGCGGCGGCATCGTGGCGTCCCAGGCGCACGCGCACGAAGGCCTGCAGGCCGAGGCCCAGGCGTTCGGGATCGAGTTCGGCGCGGTAGCCGGCGATCACGCCCTCGCGCTCCAGCCGCTGCACGCGGCGCAGGCAGGCCGAAGGCGAAAGGTGGACGCGTTCGGCCAGCTCGGCATTGGTCAGGCGGCCGTCGCGTTGCAGTTCGGCCAGGAGCTGGAGGTCGGTGCGGTCGAGGGCGATGCTGGACATTTTCGAGCGCCTAAATCCTGTTATACGCAATAATCGTGCGCCCATTCCGGGATTCCACGCAACTACGCAAGCCCATTGCGCCGATCCGCGGTTAAAGTCGATATACGGAAATCCCAGGAATCCCCCCATGTCCGCCCAGCCACGCCGCGTCGAAAACCTGCATACCGACAAGGGCAAGGTGCCGGTGTACGCCACCGGGATCATCGAGCAGCCCTGGGACGACTACAGCGCCGACGACCACGCCACCTGGGCGCAGCTGTATGCGCGCCAGCGCGAGCTGCTGGTCGGCCGCGCCAGCGACGAATTCCTGATCGCGCAGGACGCGATGGGCATGACGCCCGACCGCATCCCGAAGTTCGACGACATCAACCGCGTGCTCGGCGAGGCCACCGGTTGGACGCTGATCGGCGTGGAAGGCCTGCTGCCGGAACTGGATTTCTTCGACCATCTCGCCAACCGCCGCTTCCCGGTGACGTGGTGGATCCGCAAACCCGAGCAGATCGACTACATCGAGGAGCCCGATCTGTTCCACGACCTGTTCGGCCACGTGCCGCTGCTGATGAACCCGGTGTTCGCCGAGTACATGCAGGCCTACGGCAAGGGCGGCGTGAAGGCGCACGGGATCGGGCCGGAGGCGTTGCAGAACCTCACGCGCCTGTACTGGTACACGGTGGAGTTCGGACTGATCCAGCAGCCGGACGGATTGCGCATCTACGGCAGCGGCATCGTTTCGTCGAAGGGCGAGTCGATCTACTGCCTGGAAAGCGATGCGTCCAACCGCATCGGCTTCGATCTGGAGCGCATCATGCGCACGCGCTACCGCATCGACACCTATCAGAAGACCTATTTCGTCATCGACAGCTTCGAACAGCTGATCCGCGCGACGGAACCGGACTTCACGCCGATCTACGCACGCTTGGCGCAACAGCCTTCGATTCCTGCCGGCGATGTACTGCCGGGCGATGTGGTGCTCAATCGCGGCACCGGCGAGGGCTGGGCAACAGACGGCGACGTCTGACGCTTGCCGGCAATGCAGGGCTTCGCTGTCAGCCCTGCGTCACCGGCGCGAGCTTGGGCTTCGTCTTCCAGCGGCGATCCAGCCACCATTTCGCGATCCCCGCCACCACCACCGGCCCGAACCAGGCCAGCAGCTGCAACGTGTCGCCCTTGAGCGCCGGCATCAGGCGCGGCAATCCGATCGACAGGAAGGCGATGTGGGTGGCGATGCCGTTGCCGAGCATCGCGGTGTAGTGCTCGATCATCCACCAGCGCGGGCGCGCGGCCAGACGTTCGCGATGCACGCGTTTGTGGATCTGGGCGGCGCCGGCCAGGATGCCGACGAGCGAGAATCCGGTGAGCAGCGTCGTGCCTGTTTTCAGCCCGAAGATCAGCACGGCCACGCCGGTGACCAGCGACAGCACGCCCAGCCCCACATAGACCGGTCCGGTGTAGCGGACGACGTCGTGCTTGTCGAGGATGGCGCGCCACTGGCTCCACACGGCGGCGGCGGTGATCACCGCCAGGAAGCCGAGGAAGACGCCGCTGACGATGCGGCCGTCGAGGAAGAACTTCGCGGTAATCGGCACGGCCGTGACCAGGATGCCGACCATCGCCAGCAGGTACACGCGGCCGATGCGGCGGTGCCAGGGCCCGCCCTTGCGCAGGAAGCCCGCGCTCCAGAAGCTGATGAGGGCGACCAGGCCGATCATGCCGTGCACGATGACGAGGAGGCGGTAGGCGGTCATGGCGGGAATCCTTCGGCTGTGTCCTGGTGATCAGGCTCCGCCGAAGCCGGTCGCGGCAGCAGTGCTTGCAGTCATCGGGATGACCTGCCAGAAGTCACTTCTCGCTTGTTCCGTGATATCCGACTGCCGTCCCTGGCGCTGCATCGCTGACTTACGGGTGCCCCAGCTCGCCTAAGCAGCGCGGCATGCCGCGCTCAGCGCGCTTTGGCTCGCCCTGCCAGAAGTCACTTTGTGCGTGCCACGCATTGCCAGCATCGCCGCCAACTCGCAGCATGGCCGGGTGAGGAATTTCCTGCGCGCGCTGTTCACCCCCTTCAACCTGCCGGTGCTGCTGACCTGGGCCGCGGTGTGGCTGGCGCTTCCCTACGACAGCGCGCACGGTCCGCTGATCTGGGCGGCAATGACGGGATTCCTCGTCACCAGTCTGCTGACCAATCTGGTCGAGCATTCCGTTTCGCCGCGCACGGCCGTCTGGTTCGCCTTTCAGGCGCTATGCGCGCTGACGGTGATCTGGATCGCGCCGCGCGGCGGCGTGGCGCCGGCGCTTCTGGTGATCCTGGTGTCGCAGCTCGCGCTGACCTATTCGCCGCGCACGACGGTTGTGATCGTAGTCGCGCTGAACCTGATCCTGTACCTGATCCTGCGGCGCGGACGCGTGGAAGGCGCACCGATCGTGGTCACCGTCTTCCTCGGGTTTCAGGCCTTCGCCGCGCTGATCGCCTACTACGCCAAGCGCGCCGAACGCACGCGCGACCAGCTCGCCCTGGTCAACGCCGACCTCCTCGCCACCCGCGCCCTGCTCGCCGACAGCGCGCGCGATGCCGAACGCCTGCGCGTGGCGCGCGAACTGCATGACGTGGCCGGCCACAAGCTCACCGCGATGCGTTTGAACCTGCGCGCGCTGCAATCCGATCCGGTGCTCGGACAGCGCGGTGAAATCCGCATCGCCGAACAACTCTCCGGCGAACTGCTCGAGGACATCCGCAACGTGGTGTCGGCGCTGCGCGATACGCACGGCCTCGATCTCGCCACCGCGCTGCGCGCCCTGGCCGCGCCGATGCCGAAACCTCGGCTGCACCTGCGCATCGACGACGACGTGCAGGTGCGCGATCCCGCCGTCGCCGAAACGGTGCTGCGCCTGGTGCAGGAAGCGCTCACCAATTCCGCACGACACGCCCACGCCGAAACCCTGGGCGTGCAACTGCAATGCGAGGACGGCAATTTGCTGATCACCATCGAGGACGATGGCCGCTTGCGCGGCGAACTGCGCGAAGGCAATGGCTTGTCCGGCATGCGCGAGCGTGTCGCGGCCGCGGGCGGAACGCTGACGATCGCGCCCGGTGCATCGGGCGCGCTTCGGCTTCACGCGAGTCTTCCGTTGTGAGCGTCGGGTTGCGCATCGTGGGAGTTCCGTCGTGACGGCGCCGCTACGCATCGCTCTGGCAGACGATCAGGCGCTGGTGCGTGCCGGTCTGCGTGCATTGCTGCAGAACCTCGGCATCATCGTCGCCATCGAAGCCGAGGATGGGCACGGCTTGCTCGACAAGCTCGCCGCATCGCCGGTCGACGTGGTGCTGAGCGACGTGCGCATGCCCGGCCTCGACGGCATCGCCCTGCTGCGCGCGTTGCGCGAACGCGGCGACGCCACGCCGGTGCTGTTGCTGACCACCTTCGACGACAGCGAACTGCTGTTGCACGCGCGCGAAGCCGGCGCGCAGGGGTTCCTGCTCAAGGATGCCGCGCCGGAGGATCTGCGCGATGCCATCGTGCGCGTGGCCAGCGGTGATTCGCTGCTGCAGCCGGTCAGCACCGATCCGGTGCGCGCGCGCTACCGGTTCCACGACGAGGCGCCGCCATCGGACACGTTCAACGAGCGCGAAGTCGCGATCCTGCGCCTGCTCGCCGGCGGCTATTCCAACAAGGAAATCGCGCGCACCCTGTTCCTCGCCGAAGGCACGGTGAAGAACTACGTCTCGGCCATCCTCGACAAGCTGGGCACGCGCGACCGCACGCGCGCGGTGCTCAAGGCGATCACGCTGCGGGTGATCTGAAATCGATTTCGCAAGCGCGAAACCCCGGCGGCAGCGCGTGTCGTGAACAAAAACACCGGGGTTCGGCATGTCGCGATTCGTTTGTCATCGCGACCATTCCATAATGTCGGCCCCTGTCCCCTGCCAGCGAGCCCATGTCCGAGATCTCCCTGACCCGCTACCTGATCGAAGAACAGCGCAACGACCGCATCAAGCCGGACCTGCGATTGCTGATCGAAGTGGTCGCGCGCGCCTGCAAGAGCATTTCCGTCGCCGTCGGCAAGGGCGCGCTCGGTGGCGTGCTTGGCGATGCCGGCACTGGCAACGTGCAGGGCGAGGCGCAGAAGAAGCTCGACGTGCTGAGCAACGAAATCTTGCTGGAAGCCAATGCCTGGGGCGGCCATCTCGCCGCCTGCGCATCGGAGGAAATGGACCACAGCCAGCCGATCCCGGACATGTATCCGCGCGGCAACTACCTGCTGTTATTCGATCCGCTCGACGGCAGCAGCAACATCGACGTCAACGTCAGCGTCGGCACCATCTTCTCGGTACTGCGCTGTCCGGACGATGTCGTGCAGCCTGAAGACGAACATTTCCTGCAGCCGGGCACCGCGCAAGTCGCGGCCGGCTACTGCATCTACGGGCCGAGCACGATGCTCGTCCTCACCATCGGCAACGGCACGCATGCGTTCACCCTGGATCGCGAGCAGGGTTCGTTCGTGATGACGCAGCCCAACATGCGCATTCCGGAAGAGACCAAGGAATTCGCCGTCAACATGTCCAACCAGCGCCATTGGGAAGCGCCGATGCAGCGCTACGTCGGCGATCTGCTGGCGGGCAAGGAAGGGCCGCGCGGCAAGGATTTCAACATGCGCTGGATCGCCTCGATGGTGGCCGACGTGCATCGCATCCTCACGCGCGGCGGCATCTTCATCTATCCCTGGGACCGCAAGGACCCGGGCAAGCCCGGCAAGCTGCGCCTGATGTACGAAGCCAATCCGATGAGTCTGCTGGTCGAACAGGCCGGCGGTGCCGCCAGCGACGGCCGCGCACGCATGCTCGACATCGCGCCGACACAGCTGCACCAGCGCGTGCCCGTGTTCCTCGGTTCCAAGGGCGAAGTGGAAGCCGCCATGCGCTATCACCTCGAACACGACGCCGCGGCCGCATGACCACGGCGCACGACTTCATCGAAGTCTTCGATGAAGCATTGCCGCGCGAGACCTGTGCGGCGATCGTCGAACGTCTGCGCGCCAGCGATGCGCTGGCGCCGGGCCGCGTCGGCGGTGGCGTGCATCCCGAACTCAAGCGCAGCCGCGATCTGTCGCTGACCGGCCGCCAGGACTGGGCCGACGTGGAACAGGCCCTCAACGTCGCCGTCTACGGCGGCCTGCTCGCCTACCTGCGCCGTTATCCGCAGGCGCTGATCGCACCGCTGATGCTGCAACAGCCCGGCGAGGACGGAACACCGAAACGCCTCACCGCCGAGGATCTTTCGGCGATGGACGATCGACGCCTGGGCGAGCTGGCGCGCACCTGCCTGCGCCCCGGCACGATCAATCTGCAGTGGTACACGGCGGGGTCCGGCGGCTATCCGTACTGGCACTGCGAACTGTATCCGCGCGATGCCAGCGCCGAAACCCTGCATCGGCATCTGCTGTGGACGCTCTATCTCAACGAGGAATTCGACGAGGGCGAAACCGAGTTCCTGTTCCAGCAGCGCAAGATCAAACCCGCGACCGGCACCTTGCTGATCGCGCCGACCGCGTTCACGCATACGCATCGCGGCAATCGTCCGCAGCGTGGCGACAAGTTCATCGCGACCAGCTGGATTCTGTTTCAGCGCGCGCAGGCGCTATATGGCGAGAACGCACGCGCTTAGAGCGTTTCAGTTCAAGCGCGAGCGCTCTCAGGTCCGTCATTCCCGCGAAGGCGGGAATCCAAGGACGTTCGTTCCGACACAGCAAAACCGATAGCAAAGTCCATGGATTCCCGCCTTCGCGGGAATGACGAGCTGAAAAAACCGATCAGCATGAGCGGTACAGGAAGACCGCTCTAAAGCCTCGGATTTAGCACTCACGCGAGCGGACGCGGCGGCTGGTTCAACACTAGCCAATACAACCCCACCTGCTTCACCGCGCCGACGAACTGCTCGAAATCCACCGGCTTGCGGATGTAGCTGTTCACACCGAGCGCATAACAGGCCTCGACGTCGAAAGGCTCGGCGCTGGTGGTCAGCACCACCACGGGCAGATGCCGGGTGCGCTCATCGGCGCGGATCGCTTCCAGCACTTCGCGGCCGTCGACCTTCGGCAGATTCAGGTCGAGCAGGATCATGGTCGGCAGCTCGCCGAGATTGCGGCCGGCATGCTTGCCGCGCGCGAACAGGTAATCCAGCGCCTCGGCGCCATCGCCGACCACGGTGAGAGGATTGACGATCCTGGCCTCGGCAAAGGCGATCCTCGTCAGTTCGATGTCGTCCGGATTGTCTTCGACCAGCAAAATTTCTTTCTGCGACATGCCTTCCCGCTTCGTGACTGATGGCTCCCAGGCCCAGGCTTCGGGGCAACCGGAGAATAGAGCCTAAACGTCGGCGCGTCTGCGGCGCGTTGACGCATTTTCTAGCCAGGATCGCGTGATCCCGAGGCTTCCGCCACCGCCGGCAATTCGAGATGGAACGTACTGCCCACTTCGATTTCCGACTCCGCCCACAGCCGTCCACGATGGCGTTCGACGATGCGGTGCGCGATCGCGAGGCCGATGCCGTTGCCACCGGCCTGCTCCGGGCCATGCAGGCGCTGGAATGGTTCGAACAGCTTGTTCGCATAGCGCATGTCGAAGCCGATGCCGCGATCGCGCACGTCGATGACGATGCGGTCGCCCACGCGCCGGCCGCTGACCGAGATCTCGACGCGATCGCGATCACGCGAGAATTTCCAGGCGTTGTGCAGCAATTGTCCGAGCAGCACCTTGAGCTGGCGTTCGTCGCCGAAGGCCACCAGGCCCGGCTCCACCTCGATCGTGTTCGCGCGCTGCGGCTCGGCCTCGGCCAGCTCGATTCCCACCCAGTCGGCCAGCAGGCTCATGTCGACCGGCTGCAACTTGAGCTCGGCGCGCGAAGCGCGGGACAGTTCGAGCAATCCGTCGATCAGCGTCGCCATCTGCGTGGTCGCCTTGCGGATGCGATCGAGGTAATCGCGCGCGGTATCGTCGAGCTTGGCGCCATGATGGCTCGCCAGCAGGCCGGCGAAACTTTCCACCGCCCGCAGCGGCGCGCGCAGATCGTGCGACACCCCGTAGGCGAACAATTCCTGCTGCCGGTTGATGGCCTCCACTTCCGCGGTGCGCTCGGCCACGCGGCGCTCCAGCGTCTCGTTGAGTTCGCGCAATGCCTGCTCGGCTTCGTGCTGCGCGGTGATATCGCGCAGCTGCAGGATGCAATAGACCTGCTTGCCACGAGTGTCGTGCATCATCGCGGCGTTGAGATGCACCCAGACCATCTGCCCATCGCGGCGGATGTAGCGCCTGCGGGCATCGACCATCTCGCGCGTGCCGCTGGCGAGATCGGTGATGGATTTCTTCACCGTCACGATCTCGTCGGGATGACTGAACTGATAGACCGGTTTGCCGATCAGTTCCTCGGCGCTGTAGCCGAGCATGCGTTCGAGGGCGGGATTCACCTCGAGCCAGAGACCGTCCAGATCGGCGATCGCCATGCCGATGCCCGCCGATGCCATCGCCAGACGAAACCGTCCGTCATCCGCCCCCCCGTTGCTGCTGTCTGCGTTCAACATTCCATGACCTTGCCTGTCCCGCCGGCACCTTAGCAAGAGGGCCGTGGAGGGGTCGTAAGGTTCGTGAATGGGCGCGGGTCGTTCATCATCAAGTCGTTGATCAAAAAAGAGGCGCCGGGGTCAACTCCGTTTTCCCCGGCGCCTCCGCATTGCATCACTCATTGCCCACTGGCTTCCTCGTAACCGTGGAAGATCACGCTGGCCTGCGCGCGACCTTGCGTGAGCGAGCGCAGCGCCGTGGTGTAACCGGCAAGCGCCGCCAGCGGCGCGAGTGCGAGGATGTCGGCGCGCGCGCCTTTGTCCTCGATCGCCGCCACGCGGCCGTTGCGGCGCTGCACATCGCCGACGACATCGCCCAGATGTGTCGCGGGCGTGTCGATGGCCACGGTCATCACCGGTTCCAGCAACGTGGTGCCGACCCGCGCGAGCGCCGTCTTCATCGCCTCCATCGCCGCGCGCTGGAACGCCAGGTCGGACGAATCCACCGCATGGGTTTCACCGTCCACCAGGCGCACCGTGATGCCGACGACGGGATAGCCTCGCGGCCCTTCCGCCAACGCCGCGCGCACGCCCTTCTCGGTCGCCGCCACGAACGCTTTCGGCACCATGCCGCCGACGGTGCGGTCTTCGAAGGTGTTCAGGCCATCCTCACGCGGCGCGATGTCGAACACCACGCGCGCGAACTGGCCCACGCCTCCGTTGCGCTTGACGACCTTGCCCTCGACGCCATGCACCGCGGCACGCGGCGTTTCCTGATAGGCCACGCGCGGCGTGCCGGTGCGCACCTCGACGTTCCACTCGTTGCGCAGGCGTTCGACCATCACCTCCAGGTGCAATTCGCCCATGCCCCAGGCGAGCGTTTCGCCGGTATCGGTATCGGTCTCGACGCGGAACGAGGGATCCTCCTGCGCCAGCGCGGCCAATCCCTGGCCGAGCTTGATCAGGTCCGTCGCCTTCTGCGCCGACAATCGCCACGACAGCACCGCGGGCTGCGCATGAATGGTCTCGAGCGTGATCGGCAGGGTCGAAGCACTCAGCGTTTCTCCGCTGACCGCATCCTTCCAGCCGAGGATGGCCACGATCTCGCCCGCCACGGCTTGCGTCACGTCCTGCGTGCGATCGGCCTGCACGATCGCCAAGCGTCCGATGCGACGCGCACTCTCCTGCCGCGAACGCCACACCGTGTCGCCCACGCGAAGCGTGCCCGAGTACACGCGCACGTACGTCACCGGACCGTGCGCTTGATGCGCGATCTTGAACACCAATGCCGCGAGCGGACCGTCGGGATCGGCGGCGAGCCACGTCTCCTCGCCGTTTCGCTCGGCCCGGATCGATGGACGATCCAGCGGCGAAGGCAGGTAATGCACGACGGCGTCGAGCAACGTATCGATGCCCTTGTTGCGGATGGCCGAGCCCGCGAGCACCGGCACGCCAAGGCCTGCCAGCACGCCGCGGCGCAGGGCCGCGCGCAGCATCGCGTCGTCGATCGGCTGCTCGTTGATGTACGCCTCGGCAAGCAAGTCGTCGTGCGCGGCAACCGCTTCGATCAATCGCTGCCTTGCGCCCTCGTAACTCGCTGCGTCGGCGGTCGACCAGTCGGTTCGCTCAGTGTCGCCAGCCTCGTTCCAGCGCACGATCGTGCGGTGAACGAGATCGACCCAACCGTCGAACGCACCGTCGCTGCCCAGCGGTAATCCCAACGGCCACGGTTGTGCATCGAGCTTCTCTCGCAACTGCGTCAGCACGCGTTCGAAATCGGCGCCCGGACGATCCATCTTGTTGACGAAAGCGATGCGCGGCACGCCATGCCGGTCCGCCTGATGCCAGACGGTTTCGGATTGCGGCTGCACGCCGTCGACGGCCGAGAAGACCGCGACCGCGCCGTCGAGCACGCGCAAGGAGCGTTCCACCTCGATCGCGAAATCGATGTGGCCCGGTGTATCGATGAGGGTCAGCCGATGCGGCTGGTCGCCTTGTGGCATCCAGTCCAGACGCACGGCCGCGGCGCCGATGGTGATGCCACGCCGGCGTTCGATGTCCGAGAAGTCGGTGGTGGCTTCGCCATCGTGCACTTCGCCGATGCGATGGATGGCACCGGAGGCCCACAGCAGGCGTTCGGTGAGTGTGGTTTTGCCAGCGTCGATGTGGGCAATGACGCCAATGTTGCGCCAGCGGGAAAGCAGTGTGCGGGTATTCATGAGTTCGTGTCTTCAGTCGCCAACATGCGGGGCCGCACGCCCCTGTTGGCAACGGGACGGGCGGCTAGGGTTCGGTCTCGGCGAGTGAGTGCATGGCACGTTCTCCTTGAGTCTTGATGCGGTGTGATTAAGAGTTCAGTACGTCCGCCAACGCTCGATACAGCGATCGCGGCGAAAAAGCAGGCAATAAAAAAGCACCCGGGTGGGTGCTTGTTCGTTTCGCATGTCGGGCGGAGGGATCAGTTCGATCCGACGCGTCCGATCACGAAAGGCAGGCACACCCGACCCGCGCTTGCGCGCTGATGATTCAGCAGGATCAGTAGCGGATTCCGCGTCATGTCCGTGGTCGGATGGGATGAATGAAGATGCGAATTCTGCGCGCGGCGACGCAACAGCGTCAATTACGGCGCATGGGTTTCATTGTCCCGCCATTAGGACCCGCCGATTGGAATCGGCGGCGCTCGTGTCAGAACAGCTCGCCTTGCGGTGAAGGCTTGCGCGGCGGCACGAACCGGCTGCCATCCAGCGGCGGCAGGCGTCCGAAGCCGAGGCGGCGGTGCGTCTTGGCGAAGCGCATGGCGAGCAGTTCGGCGAAAGGACCTTCGCCGCGCATGCGCGTGCCGAACGCGGAGTCGTAATCCTTGCCGCCGCGCATCTGCTGGATCAGGCTCATGACGTGCTGGGCGCGCTCGGGATAGTGCAGCTGCAGCCATTCGCGCCAGACTTCCTTCAACTCGTGCGGCAACCGCAACAATACGTAACCGGCCGCGCGCGCGCCGGCTTCGTAGGCGGCTTCCAGAATCGCTTCGAGATGCTTGTCGGTGATCATCGGGATCACCGGCGCGACCATCGTGCCGACCGGCACGCCGGCTTCGTGCAAGGCGCGGATCGTCTTCAGTCGCGTATGCGGCGCGGCGGCGCGCGGTTCCAGCTTCGAGGAGAGTTTGTTGTCCAGCGTGGTCACCGACACGTAGACGGTGACGAGGCGTTGCTCGGCCATCGGCGCCAACAGATCAAGATCGCGCTGGATCAGCGCGCTCTTGGTGATCAGGCTGACCGGATGCCTGCACTCGGCCAGCACTTCCAGCACCGAGCGCGTGACGCGGTATTGACGCTCGATCGGCTGATAGGCATCGGTGTTGATGCCGAGCGCGATCGGCGAGCAGCGGTACGAGGGCTTGGCGAGTTCCTCGCGCAGGCGTTCGGCGGCGTTGGTCTTGGCGTAGAGCTTGGTTTCGAAATCCAGGCCCGGCGACAGATCCAGATAGGCATGCGAGGGCCGCGCGAAGCAGTACACGCAACCATGTTCGCAGCCGCGGTAGGGGTTCACCGATTGGCCGAAGCCGATGTCGGGCGAATCGTTGCGGCTGATGATGCTGCGGGCGCGTTCCTCGGTAACGCTGGTCGCCGGGTGCGGCGGCAATTCGCCATCCTCGCCCGCGGCGTCGGAGAAGTCGTAGGCCGATCCCCAGCCATCGTCCTCGGCGCGCGCCACGCGCTTTTCGTAGCGCCCGGTGACATACGAGGCCGCGCCGCGACCCTTGATCGCACCGAATTTCCCCACCGCCACTTTGCCGTTGTCGCGCATGGCATTAGCCTACTAGGCATCCGTCGCAGCCGACGCGACATCGAAACGCGCCGTCAGCGCGTTAAGGATACTTGCGATGATCGAGTGGCTCAGGGACGCGTGGCACGCATTCATCTCCATCCCGCACCTGGGCATGTACGTGACCGTGGTGTGGGTGATCTATCTGGTCGGTCTGTGTAGCTGGATCGTGCTGCAGAAGCGCGAGCCGGCGGCGACACTGGGCTGGCTGCTCAGCCTGGCCGCCCTGCCTTACGTCGGCTTCATCATCTACCAGGTGTTCGGGCCGCAGAAGATCACCCGTCATCGTCTGCGGCGCGGCCGCAACCGGCTCACGCTGCAGGAAAGGCGGCTCGACGAGGAAAGCGGCGAGAGCGCGGAGCTGGCCCGGCTCGGCCAGCGCACCACCGGATTGCCGCCTTCGTCGGCGCGGGACGTGCGCCTGCTGATCGACGGCGCGGCCACCTACGCGGCGCTGCTGGAGGACATCCGCAACGCGCGCGAGCATATCCATCTGGAGTACTACATCTATCTGCCCGACCGCACCGGTACGGCGATCCGCGATGCGCTGGTGGAACGCGCCCGCGCCGGCGTGAAAGTCCGCGTACTGCTCGATGCGGTGGGATCGAAGGCCAATCCGCGCTTCTTCGAGGCGCTGATCCGGGCCGGTGGCGAGTTCTGCTGGTTTCATCCGGCGCGCTTCGGCCGCATCTGGACGCGCACCTGGGTGAACATGCGCACGCACCGCAAGATCGTGGTGATCGACGGACGCATCGCCTACACCGGCGGCATCAACATCACCGACGAGGAGAACGAGGCGCTGCGCGCGGACGCCTACCGCGATCTGCACCTGCGCATCGATGGCGATGCGGCGCATCTGCTGCAACTGGTGTTCGTCGAGGACTGGATGTACGCCACGCAATCGCGCGACATCGTGGCGGAGCTGGCGCGCAACCTGCCCGACCGGCGGCCGGGGCCGATCCCGGCGCAGGTACTGCCCTCGGGGCCGGATTCCTCGTGGGAGGCGATCCATCGCCTGCACGTGGGCGCGATCCACGCCGCCGTCCGGCGCGTCTGGCTGGTCACGCCCTACTTCGTGCCCGGCGAAGCGGCCCTGATGGCGCTGACCTCGGCGGCGCTCGGCGGCCTGGACGTGCGCCTGCTGGTGCCGCAATGCAGCGACAGCCGGCTGGTGACGCTGGCCGCGCGCTCCTACTACGACGAGCTGATGGCCGCGGGCGTCAAGATCTACGAATACGGTCCGCGCATGTTGCATACGAAAGCGCTGCTGGTCGACGACGATGTCGCCATGATCGGCACCGCGAATTTCGACAACCGCAGCTTCCGCCTGAACTTCGAGGTGTCGATGCTGTTCCACGACGCCGGCATCGCGGCGCAGCTGGCGCGCCTGATCGAAGGCGAATTCGCCCACGCGCCACGCGTGCGTCAGGATCGCTCGCAATCCCTGTTCAGCGTGCGCCTGCCCGAAGCGGTGGCGCGGCTGTTTTCGCCGCTATTGTGATCGCCGCCAAGCTCCGGGGCGGTCGTTCCGGCCTTTCGTGACCGCGCGCTCAGCGACTCCATCGCGTGACTCGCAAGTGTGCGGCATCGCCATTTACACTTGGCCACCTGGTCCCTTCCCTTCCCGTGAGGCGCAGATGATCTGGCTTTACCTGCTGCTGGCCATCGTCGCTTTCGTGATCGCCCTGAAGACCACCTCGATGGTCGTGGTGATCCTCTGCCTATTGGCCGCGCTCGGTTTCCTGATCGCCTGGGTGCTGGGCCTGTTGGCGCAGCGCATCGGCAACCAGAGCCGCGATGTGGAAATCATGCTCGATCCGCAGGCGCTGCGTCGTCTGCGCGAGCAGGCCGAGGCGCGCAGCCAAACCGCCGGCGTGCCGCCCGTTTCGCAACACGATTCGCCGCAGCCGTGACATCACGTGGATGGCATGCGCGAAGCGGCGCATGCTCGTGCGGGATTCATATGTGATGAGTCACACGCGATGACCGTTCTCAGCGTCAATCTCAACAAGATCGCCGTGCTGCGCAACTCGCGCGGCGGGCGCGAGCCCGACATCCTGCGCGCGGCGCGCGTCTGCCTGGATGCCGGCGCGCATGGCATCACCGTGCATCCGCGTCCCGACGCACGCCACGTGCGCGCGGATGACGTGCTGGCGCTGGCCGCGCTCACGCGCGAGTACGGCGTCGAACTCAATATCGAAGGCAACCCGTTCGCGCCGGCGCGCGCCGGCTATCCGGGCTTCCACGCCCTGTGCGCGCAGGCGCGACCGGCACAGGCGACATTGGTGCCGGACAGCGATGCACAGCTGACCTCCGATCACGGTTTCGATTTCGCCCGCGACGCCGGCGCATTGCAGCCTCTGATCGCGGGATTGAAAGCATTGGATTGCCGCGTGAGCGTGTTCGCCGATACGGGCGCCGATGTGGCGCGCGCCGCCGCGATCGGCGCCGATCGCATCGAGTTGTATACCGGTCCCTATGCCGACGCTTTCGCCGCCGGCACCGGCCTGGATGCCCTGCCCGCCTATGCCGAGACCGCACGCGCCGCGCTGGCGGCGGGACTCGGCGTGAACGCCGGGCACGATCTCAACCAGGCCAATCTGGCCGTGTTCCTGGCCGGCGTGCCGGAGGTCAGCGAAGTGTCCATCGGGCACGCCCTGATCGGCGAGGCGTTGTATGACGGCTTGGAAACGACGGTGAAGCGCTACCTCGCCATCGTTTCGGTGTGACGCGTCAGTTCCGGACGAAGCGGACCTGTTCCAGGCCGGCGTTCTCGGCCGCGGCCAACACCTTCGCCACGACCGCGTAGTCGGCGTCACCGCTGGCGTCGATTTCCAACTTTGGCGCGTTGCTCGGATCACGCTGCACTTCGGCCTGCATCATGTCGCGCAAGGCGGACAATGGAGTCACGTTGTCGTTCCAGAAGACTTCGCCGGAGGCGTCGACGCGCAGGTCGATCGGTTCGCTCTTCGGCTGTGGCGGAATCGGGCCGATTGGCGTTTGTGGCAACGTCATCGGGATCACCTTCGTCGCGATCGGCGCGGCGATCATGAAGATGACCAGCAACACCAGCATCACGTCCACCAATGGCGTGATGTTGATCGTGGCCATGCTGCGCTGTGCGGAACCGTTGGAGAACGCCATGACGCGCCTCGCTTCCGGAATGGGCCCGGCTTCACGCTACACCCGGCCGCGCGGCGCCCACAAGCGGATACTTCGACCCCCCCCCCCCCCCGGGAATGAGTCAGAAACTCGTCATCCCGGCGAAAGCAGGGATGACGGAATGATGGGCCATCCGCGCCACGCATAAAAAAGCGCCGCCCAGTGGGCGGCGCCGAAAGGTTTGGTAAGCGTCCGGCTGGCGCGCTGCGGTGCGCCAGCCTTGGGTTTTACTTTTTGACGAAACCGATCTTGATCATCTGCGCGTTCTTGGCGCTGGCCAGCACCTTGGCGAGGATGCCGTAATCGGCATCTTCGTTGACGTCAATTTCCAGCGTGGGCTGGTTGTTGACGTCACGCTGCACCTCGGTCTCCATCATGTTGCGCAGAGCCGAGAGCGGTGTCGGGCTGTCGTTCCAGAACACCTGGCCGGAGGCGTCGACGCGCAGACGGATCGGCGGCGGCGGTTCGACCGTGGTCGGTGGCGGATTGAGCGAGCGCTGCGGCAGATCGATATCGATCGGATACGACAGGATCGGCGCCGTCATCATGAAGATGATCAGCAGCACCAGCATCACGTCCACGAGGGGCGTGACGTTGATGTTGGCCATTGGGCCGCCGGTAGAGCCGGAACTGAATGCCATGGTCTTAAATCCTCAGTTACCCTGATCCTTCGTGGCGACGAAACCGACCTTGCGCATGCCTTGGCCTTGCGCTGTGTTCATCACTTCGTTGATGAAGCGGAACTTGGTGGTGGAATCGCCACGAACACGGATTTCCGGCTGCGGAGTCTTCTGCGCCTCGACCGAGAAACGACTTTCCATCGTGTCGCGGTTGACGAGCTGGTCGTTCCAATACAGGTTGCCATCATCGGTAACCGTGATGGTGATCGGCTGCGTCTTCGGCGTTGCATCGGGAATCTTGTCGAGATTCGCCTTCGGCAACTCCACCTTGATCTTGTGCGACATCAGGGGCGCCGTGATCATGAAGATGATCAGCAGCACCAACATCACGTCCACGAGGGGCGTGACGTTGATCTCGGACATCGGTGCGCCGCTATCGTCGCCGGTACTGAAGGCCATGGTCGGGCTCCGTCAGGATTCAGGGAGATCGATTCAACAAGATCAACGCTTGACCGGCACTTCGCCGACGCGAGCGCCGGTGGCGAAGAAGTCGTGCAGGTCGTGCGCGAAGGTGTCGAACTTGTTGTTGGTGATGCGGTTCAGGCGCACGAAGAAGTTGTAGCCGAGCACCGCCGGGATCGCCACGAACAAGCCGACCGCGGTCATGATCAGCGCCTCGCCCACCGGGCCGGCCACCGCGTCGATCGAAGCCTGACCACCGGCGCCCAAGCGGATCAGCGCGCCGTAGATGCCCCACACCGTACCGAGCAGACCGACGAACGGCGCGGTCGAACCGACGGTGGCGAGCACGGTGAGGCCGTTCTCGAGCTTCATCGATTCGCGGGTCACGGCCTGACGCAGGGCGCGATCGACGAACTCGGAGCGGTTCAGCGACTCGACCAGACGCGAACCTTCATGACGCTGATGGTGCGCGGCGGCCTGGGCAGCGTCGAGAGCGATCTTGGAGAACGGCTCGCTCTTGGGCTGATCTTCCATGTGGCGGATCGCGTCCTGCGCGTTCGCGGTTTCCCAGAACGTGGTGGTGACGTTGTCACCACGGCGACGCAGGTTGGCGTTCTTGAGGAAGTTGACGACGATCCAGTAGATCGACATCACCGACATCAGAACCAGAGTGATGGTCACCACCCACTGGACGACGTGCTGCCCAGGGTTGGTGGTCATCTCGGTAATCAGATGGTCGACACCCATCTGGGACAGAGCAGCGGCGGCGTCGCCTCCCGTGGGGGCGGCGGCGGGCGCGGTGGTGGATTCCTGCAGCATGACGCTTACCTTTGTGGATGTTGTGGTTTGGATTTAAGTGGAGCGGTGGAACGATGTTGCGAAAGGATTCTTAGCGAGGCCGACATCAACCGAGGTTGAAGTCGACCGGGACGCGCACTCGGCCCGCGGCCTTCTGGCCGTTGACGACGGACGGGTTGAAGCGCCACTTGCGTGCGGCTTCCATCGCGGCGCGATCGAGATCGCGGTTGCGGCTGGACTTCTCGACCGACACGTTGGTGACGTTGCCGCTGGCATCGACGTCGATGATCAGGACCACCGTACCCTCGATGCCGGCGCGGACGGCCGCAGGCGGGTACTTCGGCGGGTTCATGTTCTTCGACGAGATATCGACGCTGGCGCCGATGTCAGCCACCGGGGCGGGCGGCGACGGCGGAGCCGGCGGCGGGGCCGGGGTATCCATCGGCGACGGGGTGTCGACGATGATCGGCGGCTCTTCCGGCGGCGGCGGCAGCGGGGTGGGCTGCGGCGGTGCCAGCTGCTTGATTTCCTGCGGCTTGGGCGGTTCCGGCGGCGGCGGCGGCGGCGGGGGTGGCGGCGGCGGCGGTTCGATGATCACCACGCGGGTGGTCTCTTCCTCGTCCTTCGGACCACCGGGAGGCGCCACCGGCGCCATCAACAGCAACAGCGCACCGACGTGCACGGCAATGGCCAGGGTGATGCCCGCGATGCGCGGCCAGTTGAGACCGTCGTCATCGCGGTCGTCGTGCTTGGAATGAAACGGCAACTGTTCCGTCATGCGCAGCAGGCTCGAATGTGGCCGGACGCCGCAGCGCACCGGGTGTTGTTGAACCGCAGCCTAATCACAGCCACGGGAACCTCTAAGCTTATACCAATCGATGGCAGCGATACCAACCGCCGCAGTGTGCGCGCTGACATCAGCCCCCCTTCAGCGCAAGGATTTTCTTGGCGTCTTCAGGCTTCTTGAGACCTTTGTCTAATGCCTTCTGCGCGGCCTGCTTGGCGTCACCGATCTTGTTCTCCTGCCACAGGATGCGTGCCAGGTTCAGGTAGGTTTCGCCATCCGGCGACAGCGGCGCGGCCTTCTTGTAGGCCTCGATCGCCTGCGGGATCTGATCGGAGAAATAGTAGGCCTGCGCCAGCGCCAGATTCGGCTGGTAGTCGGTCTGCTTGAGGATGCCCTTCTTGAAGCCGTCCTCGATCACCGCGATCGCTTCCTTCTCCTTGTTCTCCGTATTGAGGTAGGTGGCGTAGAGATTGCGATACTGCTTTTCATCCGTGAGCTGGCCGGCGGCGCGCATCTTCTCCATCAGCGCGATCGCCTTGTCGTTCTGGCCGGCCTGCATGTAGATGGCGGCCATGTTGTTCTGCAGCTTCACGTCGTTCGGATTCTTGGCGAGCAGGCTCTCGGCGACCTTGGCGGCCTCGGCCGGCTGGTCACTGTCGAAGTAGGCGGCCATCAGCACCTGCTGCCAGTCCGGCTTGGCGTCGGCGCCCGCGGAGTCGATGCCCTGCTTCAGCGCGGCGATCGCTTCCGGGTACTTCTCCAGGCGATAGAGGATGTTGCCCTTCACCACCAGGTACTCGGGCTTTTGCGCCTTGGTTTCGCTGAGGAACTTGTCCAGCGTGGCCAGCGCTTCGGCGTACTGGTCGTCCTGCATCTGCAGCTGCGCCAGCATGTACATCGACTGGTAGTGGCCGTTGTTGTCGAGCGCGTTGAGGTCGATGGCCTGCTGCAGGTATTTCTTGGCGGCGGCGGTGTCGTCCTGGCCGTAGGCGGCCTGCGCGGCGATCTGGTTGGCGAAGGCTTTCTCGTAGGCGTTGGCCTTCTCGTCGGCGATGATGGCATCGGCGGCGGTGCGCGCTTCGGGCTGCTTGTCGTCGTTGTACAGGTCCAGCATCTTCTGCATCTTCGATGCCAGCTTGCCGGCCTTGCCCTCGGGCGCCTTGCGCGCCGCGTCCGGATACAGCACCTCGGCCTTGCCCGACTTCTGCGAGCTCTTGCCGCGTCGGCTGTTGCCGTCATCCGAGCTGGATTGGGCGAGCGATTCCGATGTGGCGAACAGGAGCAGCACCGAGACGATGGCTGCGCTCAGCGCATGCTTGCGTGCCTTGTTGGACATAAATCACCAAGACGAAAGGGGGCGGAGTTGGAACCCGTCGCGAGGCCGGGGGTGCGAACCCTAACAGAATCGGACGCGACAAGCGCTATGTGAATTTAACGTGAGCTTCATCTGTCCCCGCAATGACAAAAAATGTCATTGCACTGTCACGGGTTGACATTCGTGAACGGGGGCTGAGGGGGTGGGCGGTAATGTGGATTTCAGGGCGTGTTTTGGGCGGGAAGAGACTGGTTTTTGGCTTTGGATTGCTTGGGCGTGGAAATCCGAAAGTAGCAAAAGCGGTTGTCTTTCGAATCAGTGTCGAAGCCTCTTCGGGGCGTGTGTGCTGCCATCCGTGGCCGGGCGTTCAGGGCCGCAGCAGACGCCGTGAAGGCGTCCGCTAGCACGCGGCCCTTCACCCACACTTCGGTTTGTGCCCGGTGGCTCTTGCTTGCTCGTAGGTCGGCACCAGGCCGGCGGCACGCCCCTGCAGCTCACTGATGCGCGCCTGCGGGTCCGGGTGGGTCGACAGCCACTGCGGCGGGCGGCTGCCACCGGCGGCGATCATGTTCTGCCACAGGTTCACGGCCTGGCGCGGGTCGAAGCCGGCCTTGGCCATCAGCTGCTGGCCGACGACGTCGGCCTCGCTCTCCTGCGTGCGCGAATTCGGCAGCAGGAACAGGCCCTGCGCGGCCATGCCGCCGATCTGGCTGGTGGCGTTCGCCGCGCCCTCGCCGTAGCGCGCGCCGAGCACGGCACCGACGATGCCCAGGCCTGTCTGCGCGCTCATCTGGCGGGTGATGCGCTCGTCGTGGTGGTTGGAGATGACGTGGCCGATTTCATGGCCGATCACGGCCGCCAGCTGGTCCTGGTTCTTGGCTACGCTGAAGATGCCCGTGTAGACGCCGACCTTGCCGCCCGGCAGCGCGAAGGCGTTGGGATCCTTGTTGACGAACACGGCGGTTTCCCAGCCGGTGGATTGCCATTGCGGCGGCAGTTCCCTCGTCAGTGCATTGACCACACAGCGCACGTAGGCGATCTGCTTGCTGTCCTTGCTCTGCGGCACCTTCTCCTTCTGCTCGGCGAAGGCTTGCAGGCCCATCTGATTGAGCTGCTGTTTCGACATGCCGCCGACGTACTGGGTGCGGCCGGTGGGCGATTTGGTGGTGGCGCAGCCGGCAACGGTCACGGCGATCGCCAGACCGAGCAACAGCGGCTGCGGTTTCATCAGGATTTCCGTCAGGATTTTCATCAGGGCTCCCCTCGAGATGACCGGGACGTTTTAGCCCTGCGAGGATTAATCCCCGATCAACCGATGCCCAGGGCGATCATGACGCAGGCGGCGAGATTGTTGAGCGCATGCACCCCGATCGGCGCCCACAGCGTGCCGGTGCGGCGGTAGATCCAGGCCAGGGCGAGGCCCATGAAGACGTAGTACGTCCACAGCAGCGCCGCGGCAGCCGGCGAATTGTTGCCCATGCCCGGGAATTCGTGCGCCAGCGCGAACAGCACCGAACTCAGCAGCGCGCCCAGCACGGGGCGACCGGCCGCCCACAGCCGCCCGAACAGCACGCGGCGGAACAGCACTTCCTCGTACAGCGGCGCCAGCACGACGGCGAACACCCACAGCAGCCAAGGCATGCGCTGCTGGATGTCCTGCATGATCTCCAGATTGCTCGGCGCAAACCTGGAATCCATCGCCGTGGCGAGCGATGTCGTTCCCATGCTCGTGCACATCACGACCGCGAGCGTCAGCAGCACCCAGCCCCAGGTCGCGGGCTTGCGTGCCGCCTGCCAGGACAGCGCGCGCTCCTGCGCGTTGGCGCGGCGACGCCAGAAATACACCGTGAACGACGCGGCGGACATTCCCAGCAAGGTCATCAACAGGAGCGAAAGCGTGCCCGGTCCTTGCTGGATCATCGCCGGATCGAGGGGCACGCCGCGGCGCCCCTGTTCGAATCCGAGCCAGATACCCCACAGCAAGCCGTAGGCCATGGTCACCGCGAGCATGATCGCCACGGCGATCACGACATCGAGCAGGAATGCCCACACGGGCGACGCTGACGAAGCCGCCCGTTGCGGCGGCAACGCCGGGATCGTCTGCGTGTTCGGATCGTAGGCTTCCATGCGTGTGTCCCCCTGCTTCATTCAGGACGTCTGTTTCAGACGTCCACATCAGACATCCAGGTTCGCCACCTTCAAGGCGTTGTCCTCGATGAACTCGCGGCGCGGTTCCACCACATCGCCCATCAGCGTGGAGAAGATCTGATCCGCGGCCACCGCGTCCTCGATCTTCACCTGCAGCAGGCGGCGTGTTTCCGGATTCACCGTGGTATCCCACAGCTGCTCGGGATTCATCTCGCCCAGGCCCTTGAAGCGCTGGATCTGGCGGCCCTTCTTCGCTTCTTCCAGCAGCCAGGCCTGCGCTTGCGCGAAGCTCACCACCGGCTGCGTGCGATTGCCGCGCACGATCTGCGCGCCCTCGCGGATCAGGCCGTGCAGCAGCGATGCGGCATCGCGCAGCGGACGCAGTTCGCCGCTTTCGAATGCCGACAGCGGCAGCACCTGCACCAACTCTTCGCCCATGTGGCGGCGCGTGATCAGCAGCGCGGCCGGTCTCGACTCGTTGGCCAGCTGCAACTGCAGCGAATAACGCGGCTTGCCGAGACCGCTGCGGTTGATGCGCGCTTCCAACGCGTCGAGCTCATGACGCTCGTCGGTATTCGCGACCAGATGCTGGGCATCGAGCGGCGTGAAATCGATCAGCGCTTCGAGCACGCTCGGATCGTAGCGATGCGCGTTGCGTGCGATGGTCTCGCGCGCACCCGCATAGGCGAGCAGCAGTTTCTCCAGCGCCGCGCCCTCGATCGCCGGCTCGCCGGTGGCGGGAATCAACGATGCCGCCTCGACCGCACTGTTGGCGAGATATGCATCGAGCGCCGCGTCGTCCTTCAGATACAGCTCGTTCTTTCCCTGCTTGATCTTGTACAGCGGCGGCAGGCCGATGTAGATGTGGCCGCGCTCGATCAGCTCCGGCATCTGCCGGTAGAAGAACGTCAGCAGCAACGTGCGGATGTGCGAGCCGTCGACGTCGGCGTCGGTCATCAGGATGATGCGGTGATAGCGCAGCTTGTCCGGGTTGTATTCGTCCTTGCCGATGCCGGTGCCGAGCGCGGTGATCAGCGTGCCGACTTCGGCGCTGCCGAGCATGCGATCGAAGCGCGCGCGTTCGACGTTGAGGATCTTGCCCTTCAACGGCAGGATCGCCTGCGTCTTGCGGTTGCGGCCCTGCTTGGCCGAGCCACCCGCCGAGTCACCCTCGACGATGAACAGTTCCGAGAGCGCCGGATCCTTCTCCTGGCAGTCGGCGAGCTTGCCGGGCAGGCCGGCGATATCGAGCGCGCCCTTGCGGCGGGTCAGGTCGCGCGCCTTGCGCGCGGCCTCGCGAGCGCGGGCGGCTTCGACGATCTTGGCGGTGATGGCACGGGCTTCGAGGGGGTGTTCTTGCAGGAACTCCTCCAAACGTGTGCCGAACGTGCTCTCAACGACCGGTCTCACCTCCGATGAGACGAGCTTTTCCTTGGTCTGCGAGGAAAAGCTCGGGTCCGGCACCTTCACCGACAGCACGGCGATCAGGCCTTCGCGCATGTCGTCGCCCGACAGCGTGACCTTGGCCTGCTTGGCGATGCCGTTCTGCTCGATGTAGTTGGTCAGCGTGCGCGTGAGCGCGGCGCGGAAACCGATCAGGTGCGTGCCGCCATCCTTCTGCGGGATGTTGTTGGTGAAGCAGAACATCGTTTCCTGATAGGCGTCGGTCCACTGCAGGGCGACGTCGACGGTGATGCCGCTCTGCTCGCCGGTCACCGAGATCACGTTCGGATGCAGCGGATTCTTCAGCTGCGCCAGATGCTCGACGAAGCTGGCGATGCCACCGGCGTACTGGAACACGTCGCGACGCACGCCTTCCTCGAGCGTGTGCCCGCCGCGTTCGTCGGTCAGCGTGATCTTCACGCCCGAGTTGAGGAAAGACAGCTCGCGCAGACGCTTGGCGAGGATGTCGTAGTGGAATTCGACGTCGGTGAAGGTCTCGGCCGAGGGCCAGAAGCGCACCAGCGTGCCGCGCTTGCCGTTCTGCGGTCCGACCACGGCCAGCGGCGCCAGGGGCTCGCCCATGGCGTATTCCTGGTGGTGGTGGTGATCGTCGCGCCAGATGTCCAGGCTGAGCTTGGAGGACAGCGCGTTGACCACCGACACGCCGACGCCGTGCAGGCCGCCGGACACCTTGTAGCTGTTGTCGTCGAACTTACCGCCGGCGTGCAGCTGGGTCATGATGACCTGCGCCGCCGAAACGCCCTCTTCCTTGTGGATGTCGACCGGGATGCCGCGGCCGTTGTCGAACACGCTGACCGAGCCGTCCTCGTGGATGGTGACCACGACATCGTCGGCATGGCCAGCGAGGGCTTCGTCGATGGCGTTGTCGACCACCTCGAACACCATGTGGTGCAGGCCGGTGCCGTCGTGGACGTCGCCGATGTACATGCCGGGACGCTTGCGCACGGCATCGAGGCCGCGCAGCACGGTGATCCGGCTGGAGTCGTAATCGTTAGGGACGTTCTTGTTCTGGTTTGGGCCGGCGCCAGCTCCCGTGGGGAGGGCGTCGTCGGTTGTTTCGGTCATGCGGCTCAAGGCTCCCGCGGCGGCGGCGTTGAGAGCCGGCGCCGAGACACATTAGCTATAGGGATTTGTAGCGAAATTATAGCATCCGGAAGACGGCGAAACCGCTTGTTGTCGCGGCCGCAGTCAGCGCAGGTGCGGGATGGACGAGGCTGTTCCGCCGTTTTCGACTCGCTTCAGAACGTAGGGCGGGCCTTGGCCCGCCATTGCCAAAAGCCATTCGCGGCAGCTTTCGGCGGAACGTTGGTTTTGAGATGGCGATGGCGGGCCAAGGCCCGCCCTACGAAGACAGAAGCTGGCCTTGTTCCACGTGGAACCTTGCCGTTTCCAACCCGAGCCGGGCCAGAGAGGCCGGGATCTCGGTCCCGGTGACGATCACCTGGGCAGCCCCGGCGGCCAGGCGCTGCAGGACTCGACCCTGATGAGCCTGATCCAGCTCCGAAGCCAGGTCATCGAGCAGCACCACCGGCCATTCGCCCCGCTGGGCCACATAGTGCTCCGCCTGGGCCAGGGTGCAGGCCAGGGCGGTAAGCTTGGCCTGGCCGCGGGAGAGGGTCTCTCCGTTCGGCAGGGCGGCATGGCGGACGCGCCAGTCGGCGCGGTGCGGGCCGACCGAGGTGTAGCCGGCGGCGAGGTCGCGATCGCGGGCCAGGAGCAGCGCGTCGGCCAGGGGCATGTCCTCGCGGCGCCAGCCGGGCTGGAAGTCCAGCGTCGCCAGTCCGAGTTCCGGGGCCAGCTCGGTCGAGGCGGGCTGCAAGGCGTCCTGCAGCTGCTCCAGATAGCGCTGGCGCAGCCGCGTCAGAGGCTCACCGGCTTCGGCCATCTCGTGGTCCCAGGCCTCCAGCTGGGCGTCACCGACGCGCCGCCCAGCCGTGCCGCGCTGCTTGAGCAGGCTGTTGCGCTGCTTCAAGGCACGGGCATAGCGGCGCCAGTGCGGCAGGAAGGCAGGTTCCACGTGGAACAAGCCCCAATCCAGATAGCGCCGGCGCGGTTCACCGCCGCCGCTGACCAGGGCGTGGCTTCCCGGTTCGAAGGTGACCGCCGCCAGCGCGGCGCACAGTTCGCCGAGCTGGCCCACGGAAGCGCCGTCCAGCCGGCCTTCCCAAGCCTGCCCGCTGTGGCGCAGGCCGACCTTGCGGACGCGGGCACCTGCGTCCTCCCACCATTCGGCGAAGACTTCCACGGCCGGGGCGCCGCTGCGGATCAGGCCGTCGCGGACGCGCCCACGGAAACTGCGGCCGTAGGCAAGCAGATGGATGGCTTCCAGCACGCTGGTCTTGCCGGCACCGTTGTCGCCGGTGATCAGATTGAGACCTGGGGCGAGGGCCAGCGTAATCGTGTCGAAGCGGCGCAGGCCGCGGATGTCGAGGCGGGTCAGGCGCATGGCGGCCGCCCAAAATGACACCGCCCGGCAGTAACCGGGCGGGAATGTTCCACGTGGAACCGCTCTTTTGGAAAGTCCGGCCAGGGATGGCCGGGCTCTTGCAGAGGGACCTGCATTACAGCCGAAGCGGCATCACGACGTGGCGGCACTTCTCGCTGCTCGCTTCCCGCACCAGGGCGGAAGAGTTGGCATCGCGCAGCATCAGCACCACGTGCTCGTCGCGCAGGGCGGTGAGGGCGTCCTGCAGGTAGTTGACGTTGAAGCCGACCGCCAAGCCGTCGACCTTGGTCTCGGCCTCGACTTCTTCCTGCGCCTCTTCCTGCTCGGGGTTGTGCGCGTTGATCTTCAGCAGGCCCGGCGAGACTTCCAGACGCACGCCACGGTATTTCTCGTTGGACAGGATCGCCACGCGCTGCAGGGCCGCGCGCAGCACTTCGCGCTCGATTCGCACTTCGCGATCGGCGCCGATCGGAATCACGGCCTCGTAGTCGGGGAAGCGGCCGTCGATGAGCTTGCTGGTGAAGGTGACATCGTCGCGCTTCACCCGGATGTGGCTGCGGCCCATCTCCAGTTCGAGCGCGCGATCGCCGCCTTCGAGCAGGCGCTGCAATTCCTGCACGCCCTTGCGCGGCACGATGATCTGGCGCTTGGCCTGCACCGGCACGTCGAGGGCCGACTCGCACAGCGCCAGACGGTGGCCGTCGGTGGCCACGCAGCGCAGGCGCTTGTCGCCGAGGTCGAACAACAGGCCGTTGAGGTAATAGCGCACGTCCTGCTGGGCCATCGCGAACGCGGTGCGCTCGATCAGCTCCTTCAGCGCGGCTTCGGCGACGGACACGCGTTCGGTCGCTTCCACTTCATCGACCGACGGGAAATCGTTCGCCGGCAGGCTGGCCAGGGTGAAGCGGCTGCGGCCGGCCTGCACCGTGATCTTGTCGCCGGTCTGCGACACGGTCACCTTGCTGCCGTCGGGCAGGGCACGGACGATGTCGAAAAGCTTGCGCGCCGGGATCGTGGTCTCTCCGTCCTTGGCGTCCTCGACGGCGCTGCGCGCGACCATCTCGACTTCCAGATCCGTACCGGTCAGCGACAGCTGTCCGCCCTTCACCTGCACCAGCAGATTGGCGAGCACGGGCAGGGTCTGACGCCGTTCGACGACGTTGACCACTTGGCCCAGGGGTTTCAAAAACACTTCGCGCTGCAGACTGAAACGCATGTTGCTCAGGTCCCCTATGCCATGCTCTAAGGAATTGGATAAATACAAAAGCAGGTGGTGCTGGTGTCGCCGAAATGCGTTGGTAACACCGATAACTTTTTGATTCTAAACGCTATTTTTAGAAGCCAGGTCCGTTGATAACGCACCGCTGGCTTCCGGACAAGCTGTGGACAACTTTTGGCGTCGTCCTCAACCGGTCAGTTATCCACAGGTTCTCCCGGTTGCGTCCACTGCCTTCCGGGATAAGTTCATCCGCTCACTCACTGAGCTTGCGGATGAGTTTGTCCCAGTCCTCGCGCAGCTTGCCGTCGGTCTCGAGCAGGGTCCGGATCTGGCGGCAGGCGTGCAGGACGGTGGTGTGGTCGCGGCCGGCGAAGGCGTCGCCGATCTCGGGCAGGCTGTGCTCGGTCAGTTCCTTCGCCAGCGCCATCGCCACCTGACGGGGGCGGGCCAGCGAACGTGTCCGGCGCTTCGACAGCAAATCCTTGATCTGCAACCCGTAGTAGTCTGCCACGACCTTCTGGATATTGGCGATGCCGATCGCCTGCTGCTGCGCGCGGAGCAGATCGCGCAGGGTTTCCTGGGCGAATTCCGCGGTGATCGCGCGTCCTGTGAAGTTGGCGCGCGCGGCCAGCGTGTTGAGCGCGCCTTCCAGATCGCGCACGTTGCTGCGCATCTTCTTGGCGAGCAGGAAGGCGACATCCTCGGGGATCTGCGCGCCGCGCTCGCGCGACTTCGACAGCACGATCTGCGCGCGCGTTTCGAAATCCGGCGGATCGATCGCCACTGACAATCCCCAGGCCAGACGCGACTTCAGGCGCGGCTCCAGGCCATCGACTTCGCGCGGATAGCGATCGCAGGTCATGATGATCTGCTGCTTGCCGTCGAAGAGCGAATTGAAGGTGTGGAAGAACTCTTCCTGCGTGCGGTCCTTGCCGGCGAAGAATTGAATGTCGTCGATCAGCAGCGCATCGATCTGCTGGAACTGGCGCTTGAACTGATCGGCGGATTTTTCCTGCAACGCACGGAAAAACGCGCTGTAGAACTGCTCCGAACGCAGGTACAGCACGCGCGCGCCCGGATTGATGCGGCGCATCTCGTTGCCGGCGGCGAACATCAGATGCGTCTTGCCGAGGCCGGTGCCGCCGTAGAGCAGCAACGGATTGTGGGCGCGATCGCCGGGCTTCTGCGCGGCCTGCCAAGCGGCGGCGCGCCCGAGCTGGTTGCTGCGGCCTTCGACGAAGTTATCGAAGCTGTAGTGCTCGTCGAGATTGCCGGAGAAGGATTCGCCACCGGGAAATCCGCGCACAGGCGTCGCAAAGGCCGGCGCGACGTGTCCAGTCTGTACGACCGTCGCGCGCGGCAACGAACCGATTTCCAGCGATACCTCCGGCGAACCCGCGAAGTGGTCGAGCAGCTCGCGGATGCGCGCCAGATAGCGCGTGCGCACTTCGTCGCGAACGAAGGCGTTGGGCGCATACAGCACGGTGGCGTCGTCGCGCCAGGTCGCCTGCAGCGGCTTCAGCCAGGTGTGTACGTCCTCGGCCGGAAATTCGGCTTCCAGGCGTTCCAGGCAACGCGGCCAGGCGTCGGGGTGGGAAGTGAGGCTCATCGAAACCAGATAAGGGAAACAGGCGCCGGGGTGCCGGCATGCCCGAACCGCGACGGAGCGGAGCAGACTATCACCGGGCCCGTGGCGGCGCATCTGCGATCGTGCGCCGACCCGCGGAAAACCGAAGTGAGGCCCATAAAAAAACCTCTCTCCCGGCGCGGGAGAGAGGTCGTTGTGGTGATGCGGAGTGGGCGCCCAGCCGATGCTGAGCGCCCGCCTGATTACCGGAGCGTGAAGTCCGGCCAGCGCAGCAGCGCTCTCAACACGATTTCGAGGAAGTAATTGCTCTCGACGGCAGTTTCGAACCGGTCGGTCTCGTTTTCGTTGTTGTAGGGCTGGATCGTGGTCACGGCGCGGCCACTGGTGACGGTATCGGCACCGTTGAAGATGCCATCCTCGTCGCGGTCCAGCGCGATGCGCTGGCCCGAGCCCGGTGGTGCGCAGGTGAACGTGGCGCTGTTGCCCTCCTGCGTGAGCAGGTTGCGCAGATCGGCGTCCGAGATCGACGGATAGACGGCACTGTCGGTGACGAACTTGCCATCGTCCTGTAACAGCAGACCATAGGACTGGCCAAAGATCTTCGCGCTGGCGACCAGATCGCATTCCGGCGTCAACGGCCCGCCGGAGCGTGTATGCGCAAGAGCGCGCTGCTCGAGCAAATCCAGACGCGAAGCCGCGCCCGTCTTGCCCGCGCCCAGCGTGACCTGCTGGCCGACGATCGGCGCGAAGCCGGTGTCGGTGGTGTACAGGAAGTCGGATACCTTGGCGACATCGGCCGGAGAGCGGAAGACAAAGAGGCGAGTATCGAATCCGCCATCTCGGGCGCCGAACCGCAGGAACGTGCTGACGGTGTCCAGAGAACCATCGTTGAGGAAGCCGAAACCGGACACCTGATCGCCCATCTGCGTGGAAGCGAAACCACGCATGTTGAAACCGAACTTGCCGACCTTCTGGTACAGGTTGCGGAAGTGCGGGATCTTGAAGTCCTGCGAGATGGACGTGCCTTCGAATGACATCAGGGTGGAACTGCCGAAGCGCTGCGAATCCGGATGCACTTCATGGCACTCGTTGCAGGTGAGCATCGAACCGTTGCTGATGCCGATGTCGTCGCGGAAGGTCGGGAAACCAGTGGAGAGCTGGTTGAAGAACACTTCCTTGCCGGCCGCCTGATTGGCCGTGAGGCTGTTATCCAGATTGCGGATCGGATTCGGCGGATAACGCAGCTGCATGATGAAGTCGGTGAACTGATTCAACTGGTCTTCGGTCGGCTGCTGCGCGCGTGCCAGCAATCCCGTGAAGGCGACGCGGAACTCCTTGAACGCTGCCTTTTCCAGCAACTCGCCGTTCACGCGCTTGGCGCCGGTGCGATCGCCACGCCAGTGCTGCGGACCCTGGAATTCCAGGCCGCGGAAGCTCTGCGTGGTCATCGGCCCCTTCAGCGGATGGAAGGCGCGCGTGGCCAGGATCAGCGAGAGCGGATCGGAATATTTGCGGGGGTTCTCCGTCCACTTCTCCTTCGGATTGCCCAGATCCCAGGCCAATCCGTCCATGTCGCCGAACAGATGGCAGCTGCCGCAGGACACGTCGCCCTTGGCTGAGTTGAAACGTGCGTCGTAGAGGAACGGGCGGCCCTTGACCACGAAATCCGGTTCCGGGTTGTACATCGGCACGGATGCGGTTTCGCTGCGGGTCGCGGTGTTCACCACGGCGATGCTGTTGTTGAAACGCGTGAGCACGTACATGCGGCCGCGCGCCTCGTCCAGCACCAGGCCGGCGGGACCGCCGCCACTCACGTTGATATGCGCGCTTTCTGACGGCACGAAACTGTCGTTCTCCAACTGGCTGGTGTTGAACACGCCGATCTTCGACGAGCCATACGCTGCCAGGTACAGAGTCTGACCGTTGTCGGTGACCTGCATCTGCAACGGCATGGCCAGACTGCGCTCGCTATCGCCCGGGGCGCCGAGCGTCTGCGAATCCACCAGATGCTTGTTGAGGTTGCGCGGCAACACCTGCCCGCTCTTGATCACCGTGATCTGGTTGCGGATGAAGCGGCCGTTGACCGAGAGCTTGCCGTCGGTGCGGTCGTCGCCTTCGAAGCGTTCGAAGTTGCGCGCGTCGTAGTTGGACACGTACAGCGCGCCCGACACCGGATTGACGGCGATGTTGAACAGCGAAGTGCCGACGTGCGGGATTTCCTGCTTGACCACCGGCGATGCCGCGTTCGCGTCGATCGCGAACACGTCCTTGTCCGGCAGCGAGTAGGGCACATAGGCGTCCCAGTTCGTGCCATAGCTGTCGACCCAGTGACCGTTCTTGTACTGCACGATCACGCCGGTGTTGGGTGCCTTCTTGGCGCCCAGTATTTCCAGATTGCTGCCGCCGAGACCGCTGGCGTCAGTGGTGAGCCCCTTCTTGCCGTACTTGGTGCTGTTCGGCCCGAGGATCAGGTTATTGGCGCCGACGACGGTCGTCTGGTTGCCCGACTTGAAGATCGCGGCATACACCGTGCCGCCGTCCGGACTCACCGCCAAAGCGCGTCCGGGCATGCCGAACAGAGTGAGAATCTTCAGTGGGGCCGCATCACCTTGCGCCTGATCGACGGTCGGCGCATCGAACACCCACACGTCGGCGCGGCCGACGCCGGGCGTTTCCAGCGCGGGATCCACCGGCGAGTTCTGACCGCGATGCGCGGTGGCGATGAAGGCGCGCTGCTTGCCCGGACCCGCGAAGACGATGTCCTGCGGTTCGTCGCCGACCTGCAGCGTGCGTTTCACGGCCGGCTTCGGCGCCGCGAGATCGACGACGCTGACACTGTCGGACAGTGTGTTCACCACCCAGGCTTCATTGTCGTTGCGCAGTGACACCGCCACCGGCTCCAGTCCCACCGGCACGCTGTCGAGCAGGCGCGGCACGGTCTGCGTGACGTCGAAGATTTCCAGGCGATTGTCGGGCGTGTTGACGGCGTACAGCCGCGTCTTGTCGGAGTTCAGCGCGAGCGGACGCACCTGGCCGCTTTCGAAGGTGTTGTAGGAACCGATCACCTTGATGTCGACCTGTGAGACGGTCGGCAACGGCAGAAGTTGCAGCGGATAACCGACCTGGAATTTCAGACGATCGAAACCGGTGAAGCCGGGGTTCGGCGTGTAGACCAGATGCGGCGGCGTTCCGGACAGCGTGCCGTGCTTGGGCTGTTCGACGACCTTGTACTGATACAGCGGATCGGTTTCGTCGGCGAGGAAGTCGCCGCCCGGGCCGAGGGCGCGCAGCCGGATCGGCACCGGCTGATCGCGTGTCGTCAGCGCGGCCGTCTGACGTGCGTGGGGCGTCGTTTCTTCCCGCGCGCGGATCAACGCGGTGATCGCATCCGGAATGATCGGAATGTTGATCAGGGACGTGATGATGAGCTGGATGGCCTTGTTGATGCCGGTGACGCCGCCAGTGCCGGGTGGAAGCGGCTCGGTCGGCGTCTCGTCCGCCAGCGCGCCGTCGGTGGTCGAGAGCGAGGTCGTGGCGGTCGCTGTGGTGCGTGCCGACGACGCGCCTCTCGCCGTCGAAACCAGGGTGGAGGGCGTGACCGGCGTCGAGCCGGCGGCAGCAGGGCGTGGTGGATCGAAGAATTGGGACGCGGCGGCCATGGCACCGACCGACAGTCCCAGCCCGGCCAAGGCCAGGGCGAGTTGTTTGAAGCGCATAAGAAATTCCCCTTACGTTTTCGGATAGCTGACGGGCAAATGGCTTGTCCGGAGCGGCGCTAGCAGAGCTAGCGCGGGCTCAAACTGAGGGAATTGCGATGAAATTGCAGTGAAGTTCACATTTAAATAGTGAGAACAATCACATACTTATCACGAACATGAAGCCCTCGGGCCCCGGAGCGTCGGGCGGAACGCAGACAGAACGTGAGGAGGGCGTCGAATCCGGTCAAAGCGAACCACGACTTGACCTTCGGCCTGGTGCGCCGCTAAAGTAGGCGGTCTTGCTTTCCGAATTTGGCATCCGGCCATGGCCACCAAGCGCACCTACCAACCCAGCAACCTCAAGCGCAAGCGCGACCACGGTTTCCGTGCCCGCATGAAGACCGCCGACGGCCGCAAAGTGCTGGCCCGCCGCCGCGCCAAGGGTCGCAAGCGCCTGACCGCCTGACGGCAGGCCTTGTGCCGGCCGCCAGCCTTTCCAGGCAACGGACGCGCCGGTTCCTGACAACGGCGCCCCCGACAATGTCGCCGCGATGACCGCCGGTCTCCCGCCCCGGGCGCGGGTCCGTGCACGCGCCGATTTCGACCGCATCTTCCAGCAAGGCCGTCGCACGGCCTCGCCGCTGTTCGCCCTGCACGTCTGTGTCGATGGCGAACCCGCGCGGCTGGGCTTGGCGGTCTCGCGCAAGGTCGATCCCAACGCTGTCGGCCGCAACCGCATCAAGCGCGTCCTGCGCGAAACATTTCGTCAACTGCGCGCGCAATTGCCGGCGGGCAGTTACGTGATTGTCGCCCGGCCTCCAGCCGCGAAAAGCGACAATCCCGCGTTGCGTGACGCCTTCCTGCAACTGTTACAACGCGCCGGCGCATTGCCCGCATCGCCGGGGGGCGGCACAATTCGCCCCGCCCCGTCCGTCGACTCCCCTTCCCGTCCTGCGTCGGATGCTTCTGCTTCCGACGGCCCAAGCACGCCTGCCTGATGAATCCGACTCGTACGATCCTGCTCTTCGCCTGGCTGACGGTGGCCGCCTTCTTGTGGATGGAATGGAGCAAGGAGCGCAGCGCGCCGCCCGCTCCGGCCGCGACCGAGCAATCGGCACCGAGCGCCGCGATTCCCACGCTGATTCCGGGACAGCCGGCAGCCACGGTTCCCAACGCGACCTCCGGCGTTCCCGCCGCTGCCACCGCCGCCGCGACGCCGACACCCGCGGCGAACGCTTCCAGCAGTCGTGTGACTGTCACCACCGACGTGCTGCGTCTCGTGCTGGACGGCGGCAACGTGTTCGACGCGGAACTGCTGCAGTACCCGCAGACGCGCGAGAAGGGCAGCCCGCCGGTCAAGTTGCTCGACGAAAGCTCGGCGCATTACTACGTGGCGCAGAGCGGCTGGACGGGACAGAACGGCGCGAGCGCGCCGAACCACGTCAACGGTTTCGTCGCCGAGAATCCCGCCAACACCAATGTCGCGCTCACGACCAGCCAGCGCGAAATCTCGGTGCCGTTCGTGTGGAACGGACCGGATGGCGTGACGATCCGCCGCATTTGGACGATCAAGCGCGGCAGCTACGCGATCGAAGTACGCGACGAAGTCGCCAACGCCGGCGGCAAGCCGTGGGCGGGTTACGTCTACCGGCAGCTGGCGCGCATTCCGCCGGAGCAGAAGAGCGGGATGACCAATCCGGAGTCCTACAGCTTCCTCGGCGCGACCTGGCTCGACGCGGATCAAAAATACCAGCGGCGCAAGTTCAAGGATTTCGCCGAGGACGGCCCGGTGAACATCACCGTGACCGGCGGCTGGATCGCCATGCTCCAGCACCACTTCCTGAGCGTGTGGATTCCTCAGCCTGATCAGGCTGCGTTGTTCTCGCTTGCCCATACCGGCCGCGTCGACAGCATCGCCGCCACCGGGCCCGCGTTCACCGTCGCGCCCGGCACGAAGGAAGCGACCAGCGCCCGTCTGTGGGTGGGACCGAAGCTGGTCAAGCAGATCCAGGCGCAAGGCGTGCCCAAGCTCGATCGCGCGGTCGACTACAGCCAGTATTCCTTCTTCGCGATGCTGGGCGAGGGCCTGTTCTGGGTGCTGGACAAGCTGCACGGCCTGTTCGGCAACTGGGGCTGGACCATCATCGGCATGGTGCTGCTGCTGAAGCTGCTGCTGTTCCCGCTCTCGGCCGCGCAGTACAAGTCGGCGGCGAAGATGCGCAAGTTCCAGCCGCGCGTGGCGCAGCTGAAGGAACGCTACGGCGACGACAAGCAGAAATTCCAGCTGGCGCTGATGGAGCTCTACAAGAAGGAGAAGATCAATCCGGTTGGCGGCTGCTTGCCGATCATCCCGCAGATGATCATCTTCATGGCGCTGTACTGGGTGCTGATGGAGTCGGTGGAACTGCGTCAGGCGCCGTGGATGCTGTGGATCCAGGATCTGACCGCGCGCGACCCGTTCTTCATCCTGCCGATCATCAACATGGCGATCATGTGGACGACGCAGAAGCTCACGCCCGCGGTGGGCATGGATCCGATGCAGCAGAAGATGATGCAGATGATGCCGTTGATCTTCGGCGTGATCCTGGCGTTCCTGCCGGCGGGTCTGGTGCTGTATCAGGTGGCCAACGGCGGGCTTGGGCTGTTGCAGCAGTGGTTGATGCTGAAGAAGTATTCGGATCCGCCGGCTGGGAAGGCGGTGGCTGAGAAGGCCTGATTTTTCGTTCGACTTTGCTCGTCATTCCCGCGTAGGCGGGAATGCATGGACTTTGTCATTGCCTTTGCTCGTCGTCCCAGCGGAAGCTGGGATCCATTTGGCTTTTGCTGTTGTTCGTCATTCCGGCGGTTTTTAACAGCCGGATGGCTGGGCATCCAGTGTCTTTGCTCTTGGCTGTTGCTGTCGAAAAGCAAAAGCGTTTCGTCCGCTGCGCGGCCGAGTTCATTTCTTTTGATAAGCGTCAAAAGAAACGAACCAAAGAAAAACGCTTTTCTCGACGAAGCAATCCCAGAGTTTCGTTGGTATCAGGATTTTTCGACTCGCCATCCTGGCTCGGTCGAAAAACGGCGCACATCCCTGTGCGCCGCCCTCCGGGTCTCCGGTTGTAAAGAGGCGCAAGCTTTAGAAGCGGAAGGCGAAGCAAAGCCGAGCAAGCTCAGCTCTTGCTCTTGGCTGCTAAGAATCCCTGCGAGCCGCGATGTGCCTAGACCCGAAGGGCGGCGGGCATGGATGCCCGCCGTTTTCCGACCGAGCCAGGATGGCGAGTCGGAAAATCCTGGGGTACTTCCCGCCATGGGATTGCTGTGTCGAGAAAAGCGTTTTTCTTTGGTTCGTTTCTTTTGACGCTTATCAAAAGAAATGAACTCGCCCCTTCAGGGGCGAAACGCCTTTGATCTCGCTGGCACTAGCAACGACAAAATGGATTCCAGCTTCCGCTGGAATGACAAGCAAAGCCGTGTAGCGGACGAAACGCTTTTGCTCCAGATTCTGCGAACATAAACCCATGGCCTCAACCGACACTATCGCCGCCATCGCCACCGCCCCAGGCGCCGGCGGCGTCGGCATCGTGCGCCTCTCCGGCCCACGCGCGCGGGAAATCGGTGAAGCAATCTCCGCCAAACCACTAACTCCGCGACAAGCCCAATACGCCCGCTTCGTCGACGCCGACGGCACCACCATCGACGACGGCATCGCCTTGCTGTTCCAGGCCCCCGCCAGCTACACCGGCGAGGACGTGGTCGAACTGCAAGCACACGGCAGCCCGGCGGTATTGCAGCAACTGGTGCGACGCTGCCTCACCCTGGGCGCACGCGACGCCCGCCCCGGCGAATTCAGCGAGCGCGCCTTCCTCAACGGCAAGCTCGATCTCGCCCAGGCCGAGGCCGTGGCCGATCTGATCGCTGCCAGCGACACCCGCGCCGCACGCGCGGCCCGCCGCGCGCTCGACGGCGCATTCTCGAACCGTGTCGAAGCCCTCGCTGCCGAATTGCTGCGACTGCGCGTGCACACGGAGGCCGCGATCGATTTCGCCGACGAGCCGCTCGACACGCTCGGTGGCACGCAGCTGCGCACGGGGCTCGATCACGCGATCGAGTCGCTCGCGTCGCTGCTCACCGGCGCCGAACGCGGGCAGAAGCTGCGTGATGGACTGCACGCGGTCATCGTCGGCCCGCCCAACGCGGGCAAGAGTTCGCTGCTGAACGCGTTGGCCGGGAGCGAACGGGCGATCGTCACCGACATCGCCGGCACCACGCGCGATCTGCTGCGCGAGACGATCCGCATCGACGGCGTCGAGCTGACCCTGGTCGACACCGCCGGCCTGCGCGAGACCGAGGATGCGATCGAGCGCGAGGGCGTGCGCCGGGCGCATGCCGAACTCGAACGCGCGGATCTGGCGATCGCGGTGTTGGATGCGCGGCAACCCGAAGCCGACCGCGCCGCGGTCGCGGCGGCGATCGCCGGCGTGCCGCTGCAGCTGTGGCTGCACAACAAGGCGGACCTGTTGCCGGGGGCGGAAGGGGAGGCGGCTCCCGCGGACACGCAGGACGTCCTTCACGTCTCGGCGCGCACCGGCATCGGTCTGGATCGGCTGCATGCGCGCCTGCGCGCGATCTGGGCGCAAGGCGGTTCGGAAAACGCCGAGGGCGCGTTCACGGCGCGCGCGCGTCAGGTGGAGGCCTTGCGCCGGGCCGGAGACGAACTGGCAATGGCGCGCACGGCCCTCGCCGGGGAAACGCTCGACCTGGCCGCCGAGTCGCTGCGTGCCGCCCACGATGCGCTGGGCGAGATCACCGGCCGGGTCGTCCCCGACGATCTGCTCGGCCATATCTTCTCCACATTCTGCATCGGCAAGTGACATGCGCTGGCGTATCGAAGACATTAGCGCCGCATGCGACAAGCCGTCACGTTAATGCGCGAGTGGCGCGATCGGATCACGGTTCTAACCGGACCTGGTTGACAAACACGCGCTACTATCGCGTCCTTAGGAGGCGCCACAAAGGCACGCCAGGGGGATAACAGAAATGCCTGCTCCACGAATGGTTCCACGAACGCGACGACATCGGACGGTCTGCGCACGGATGACGGCGGGTGCCGTCCTCATGCTTGCACTCGTCGCCTGCGGCAAGAAGGAAGATGCCGCAAGCACCGCGACGCCATCCGGCGCCGCACCGTCCGCCGCGCCGGCACCAGCCGTGTCACAGGAAGTGGCGGCGCTGAACGCCGATACGCTGCGCGACAAGGCCACCAAGGCCTATCAGGAAAGCCGTCTGTATGCGCCCGCCGGCGACAACGCCATGGAGTACTACCTGGCGCTGCGCGACAAGGCGCCGGGCGATCCCGGCGCGTCCAGCGCATTGACCGACCTGCTGCCGATGGCCGTCATCGCCACCGAGCAGAGCCGTGATCGTGAGGATTTCACCGAGGCGCAGCGTCTGTACAGCCTGCTCGAGAAGGCCGATCCGAGCCATCCCGCGCTGGCGCGCCTGAAGGCGAGCATCACCGCCGCGCAGGAAGCGGTGACCAAGCGCGGCGAGGAAGAGAAGCTGACCGCCGAACAGGAACAGGCACGCGCGGCGCAGCTCGAAAAGGATCGTCAGCAACAACAGGCGGCACAACAGCAGCAGGCGGCACAGCAATTGGCCGCGCAGCAGGAGGCCGAACGTCAGGCCGCCGCGCAGCGTGAAGCCGAAAGCAAGGCCGCGGCGCAACGGGAAGCCGAACGCCAGGCCGCCGCGCAGCGCGAGCAGCAGACCCCCACCGCCGCGGCACCGAAGGCGGAAGCCGAATCCGCCGCCGCGCCGACGCTGCGTCCGGTCAGCACGCCGCAGCCGCGCTATCCGATGGACGCCCTGCGCGCGGGGCAGTCGGGCGAGGTGGAGGTCGAGTTCACGGTCGGCACCGACGGAACAGTCACCGGTGCCCGCGTCGTGCGCGCGAATCCGCCACGCGTGTTTGATCGCGAAGCCGTCGCGGCGGTGAGGCGCTGGCGCTTCGAGCCGGTGCCGACGGCGGTGACGACGCGGCGCAAGATCGGATTCAGCGCCAGCAAGTAGACGTTCGAAAAGGATTTGAAGATCGAGAGCCGCGCAGAAATGCGCGGCTCTCGTTTTTTTGCTCGTCATTCCCGCGAAGGCGGGGATGACGAAGCATATCGAACCGATCCGAGAACGCTTCGACTTCTTCGGGTTTCGCCATCAACCCGAGATCGCCAGCCGCTCCTGCTGATACCGCCGCGTCGCCGCGAACCACAGCACGGCCGCGAGCCCCAGGCCCGCGGCGAAATACACCGCCCATTCCTGCGGCGCGATGATCTCGCTGCGGATCACTTTCAGCAGGATCTGGTTCTGCGCCAGGAACGGCACCACGTACTGCCACAACTCCGTGCGCACCGGATTCACCATCAACAGGATCGTCGGCACCATCGGCAGCAGCATCAGGATCGGCATGTGGCCCTGCGCTTCCTTCACCGATTTCGAGCCGGCCGAGATGTAGGTGAGCAGCGAACTTCCGATCAGCAGCATCGGTACCAGGATCAGCAGCATCTTCACGATTGCCGGTCCGCTCACGTCCATCACGCGGCCGACGCCGGGCGCGAGCAACGTGCCGACCTTCAGCCCGAGCAACGTCAGCGACAAACTGATCAGCCCGACGATGCACGCCGCAGCCATCTTGCCGCTGACGATGGCGCTGCGCGAAACCGGTGTGGCCAGCAGCGGCTCCAATGACTGGCGTTCGCGCTCGCCGGCGGTGGCGTCGATGATCAGATGCGAACCGCCGATGAAGGCGCTCAGGATCAGCAGATAGGGCAGGAACACCAGCGCCATGCTGCGCCGGGCCTCCGGTGTCGACAGGTCCTTGTGCGAGACGGCCAGGGGCGCGGCCACGCTCGGGCTGATGCCGCGCGCGACCAGTCGCAGCGCCGCGACCTTGCCGTTGTAGAGCGTCAGCGCCGCTTCCACGCGCGAGACGGGAATCGCGGCATCGTTGCGCGTGCTGTCGTGCACGATCTCCACCAGCGCCGGCTTTCCACCGCGCCAGTCGTTGGCGTAGTCCTCGCCGATGCGCAGGTAGACGTCTTCTTCCTGATTGCGGATCGCCGCGTCGGCATCGCCCGTGATCGGTTTGCGGGAAATGCCCTGGCTGGCGAGGAAGGCGATCAGGTTCGGCGCCTGTTCCGCGCCGACCATGAGGATGGCGAGCGGCTTTTCGGTCTGGCTCTTGGCGCGGTTCTGCGCCAGCGTGCCGATGCCGATGATCAAGCCGGGGACCAGCAGCGGCCCCATCACCAGCAGCAGGAACAAGGTGCGGCGGTCGCGCACCAGTTCGCGTAGCTCTTTCAGACAGACGATCAGCAAGAACTTCATGCGAGCATCCCTTCGTCGGAGCCGATCAGTTTCACGAACGCATCTTCCAGATTGGTTTCCGCCGTCTGCGCGCGCAGCTCGTCCGGTGTGCCCTGCGCGACGACGCGGCCGTGCGCGATCACCACGATGCGATCGCACAGCGCCGCCACCTCCTGCATGATGTGGCTGGAGAAGATCACGCAGCGACCTTCCTCGCGCAGCTGCCGCAGGAAGTTACGCAGGCCGCGCGTGGTCATCACATCGAGACCGTTGGTGGGTTCATCGAGGATGACGTTGCGCGGATCGTGCACCAGCGCGCGTGCGATCGCGGTCTTGGTGCGCTGGCCCTGGCTGAAGCCTTCGGTCTGGCGATCGAGGAAATCCTCCATCTGCAACGCTTCGGCCAGCACGCGCGTGCGCGCATCGATCTGGGCGCGATCCATGCCGTGCAGTTCGCCGAAGTAGCGGATGTTCTCGCGCGCGGTGAGGCGCTTGTACACGCCGCGCGCATCCGGCAGCACGCCGAGTGCGCGTCGTGCCGCGGCGGGATCGAGAGCGACGTCACCACCGTCGACCGTCACGCGCCCGTGCTCCGGCGACATCAGCGTGTAGAGCATGCGCAGCGTCGTAGTCTTGCCGGCACCGTTGGGGCCGAGCAGGCCGGTGATTTCGCCGTCGCGCGCCTCGAAGCCGACATCGTCGACCGCGACCACGGGACCGGCCTTGCTCTTGAAGGTCTTGCGCAGGTGTTCGGCGACGATCATGGCGTCCATCCGTTGAAAGTGGTGAACGGCGGCGTGTACGACAGGGTCGACAGGCAGTTCGTGTCCAGGGATTTCGCATCGGCGCTGTCGAAGAACTGCGCCAGCAGCTTGGGCATGCAGCCCGCGCCGATCACGTTGTGGCCCTGGCCGCGCAACACCAGCGTGCGCGCGTTCGGCAGCGTCTTCGCCACGGCTTCGGCATAGGCTGGCGGCGTCACCGGATCGAGCTCGCCGGAAAGCAGCAATGCCGGCACGTCGCTGCGCAGCGGTGCATGGAAATCGGCTGGCCGCTGTCCCTTCGGCCAGACCTCGCATTGCGCGAGCAGCGTCGAGATCAGCACATTGCCGAGCAGGGAACCGGCCATCGCCGGATCACTGCGCAGGCCGTCGGCATCCTCGGCGCAGATCACCGACAACTGCATGCCCATGGCCATCTGGTCGGAAAGATCGTCGGCCAGCATCTTCGACAGCGCCATCAAGCCGTCGTAACGGCCCTTCGCGCCTTCGTTGAGCAACAACGGCAGCACCGCGGCCGCGTCGGGCACATACGCGTACATGCGCGCGAGCGCGGCGACGTGCTCGGGCGTGAGCGTTTCCTGCTTGCTCTCGCCGGTGTTGGCGTCGCGATAGGTGACCAGCGGCGGTTGCGTCCGCAACATCGTCATCAAGGTGTTCAGGCGCTCGCGCGGATTGCCAAGCGGCTTCGCGCAGTCCGGCAGCCGGCTGCACTGACCGAACTGCAGATCGAGCGCGGATTCGAGATTGCGCGCGAAATCGTTGCCGAGATAGATCGTGTTCGGCGCCACCGAATCCAGCACCAGCGTGCGCGTGTGCTGCGGATAACGGCGCGCGTACTGTTGCGCCACGCGCGTGCCGTAGGAGATGCCGAGCAGGTTGATCTTGTCGACGCCGAGCGCGGCGCGCACCGCATCCAGATCGCGGATCGCATCGCTGGTGGTGTAGAAGCGCAGATCGGCACGCTTGGACAGGGCATCCCGGCAATGTTCGGCCGCGGTGCGCGCGGTGGCACCCGCGTCCGGGCCGTGGCTGGTCGGCGTCTCGTCATCGCGGGCATCGCAGATCAGCGGATTGGACTCGCCCGTGCCGCGCTGATCGATCAGGACCACGCCGCGATGCTTGCCCACTTCGCGAAATGCCCGCGCCACGATGGCGTAGCTGCGCGTCGCTGATTGTCCGGGACCGCCGGCGAGCATGAACACCGGATCGGAGATGTCGCGATTGTCGTCGACCGCCGGAATCCAGGCGATGTTGAGCGCGATCCTGCGGCCTTTCGGCAGCGCGGGATTCTCGGCGACGTCGAACTTGCCGCACTGCGCCTCCACGCTTGGCGCACCTGTCGGCGAAGGCAGCGTGCACGGCTGGAAGGCGATGCGGCCGAACATGCGCGTCGGCACCGGCGTGGCCGCGGTCTGGGCGGCAGCGCCCTTTTTCGCGGGCCGCGCATGTTCGTTCACATAGCGGTACCCGAACCAGGCGAGCAGGCATAGCGCGACGAGGGCGACTCTGGTTTTGCGGGACATGACGGCGGACGCGGCGCGGGACGATCGATTCAGGATGACATGCCGGCGCCGCCGCGGAAACGTGACCAAAGGCAGGGCGAGCCGTGTCGGCACGAAAAAACCCCGGCACGGACATGTCAGTTCCCCGCCAGCGAATCCGTTTTATAGGTGTGAGGGCGCATCGCGGACCCAAACGATTGAACCCAAGGCTTCGGACATCGCGCACGGCATTCCCCTGCCGGCCGCGATTGCCAGGGACGGCTCTCTTCCCCGCGCGATCGCCTCGATCGAGAGCGGACTTTCATCGCAAGGAGTAGGCACATGCCCAGGAACAACGATCTCGAAAACAACGTGCAGAACCTCGTCGAGGGCAAGCTGCTCAATCTCGACGTCACCCTCGCCTCGATGGTCAAGGGCGGGGCGCTGTCCGGACTGGACCCGTGGGATATCTGGTGCGGCAATGGCTGGATCGTCCGGCGCTGGCCAGGGCCGCGCCGCTTTGACGAATTCGATCGCGCCGCGCTGAAGGAATTGGTTCGCACCGAAATCGGCGCGCTGCGGCAAGGTTGAGCATGCGATCCGGCGTCGCGATGCAGGACGGGCCGACGCGGCCCGTCCTGTCCATGCCAGGCACGGCGAAGCTGCGCGGCGCGTTCTGCGTCGACGCGGTGTTTTCCTATCTGCATGCGAATCTTTCCTCGCTGCGCGAATCCGCGCCGGGAGAGCGCGCCGCCGACAAGGCCGCGTGCGAGATCGCACTGCTGTGCTGGGGCGTGGCGCGCAATGCCTCGGCGTGGGCGCGCGTGCGCTCGCAGGCCGAACCGCTGTTGGATTGGGCCGAGACGCGCCTGCGCGGCGATGCCGTCTTCGAGGCGATGCTATGGCAGCCGTCGCGGTTGCCGATGCTCGCGCTCGGCGATGGATTCCTGGCGGCGCTCGGATACGACATGCCGGGATTCCGCATCGCCGCCTCCGCCGTCCATGAAGCCGGGCTGGGCACCCATTGCGAGCGCAGTCCTTATCAGGCGCTGGAAGTCGCCTTCGGCGAAGGATTGTCGGGCGGCGATCCGGGACCGCAGCCCATGCACTGGCTGGCGCGTTCGCCATTCCTGCCGCTGCTGACGGTCGACGACGGCTACGCGCTGACGCACGCCATCTTCTACCTCACCGAGTTCGGTCAACATCCACTGCCGCGCGACTATGCCGCGGCGGACATCCACGACACGCTGGAAAGCGGGTTGTGGTGGTGCTTGTGGCGGCGCGATCTCGATTTGCTGGCCGAACTGCTGCTGTGCGCGCTGTTCACCGACATGCCCGCCACCGCCGCGGTGCGGACCGCGAACGCGGTGCTGCGCGCCTGCGCGGACCAGCACGGACATCTTTCGGTGTGGGAAGACCTGCCCGCGCCACATGGCGCCGCGCCGCGCTTCTTCCAGCGTTATCACCCGCTGCTGGTCGCGGCGCTGCTGGACAGCGAACTGGAGCGCCGCGCGGTGTCGTGGTCGCGTGCGACGGCCGTGCTCGCCACCGACATGCCGGCCGGGCGTGGCGATCCCACGGCCATACTTGGCATCGAGGATTCGCGGGAACGTTTAGGCACGCTGCTCGCGGAGCCTTTCGACGAGGCGCTCGCGACGTGCTACGGCGGCACTCTGCGCGATGCGCTGCCACCGCAGGCCTGCGTGCGGCCGGCCAGCGAGGATTGGCGCATCGTGCTCGGATTCGTGCGCCGCGATGCCTGGACGGTCACCGCCGGTGTCGCCGCGCAGCTGCGCCGCATGCGCGCGACGGCCTGTCTGCGCCATGCGATGCGCTGGCTGGAAACCCTGGCGCCGGTCGTGGCCGCGCGTGCCGGCGCCTGACGGCCGATTGCGGACGTCCGCTTCGGGTCGAACGCGAGTCCCGCGCTTCTGAAGAAGCGCGCTCATACGAAAAAAATTTCTTCGGCATGTGTCGAATTCGCATCCGACCGTTCGTCGTCATGGTGAAAGCGGGCAATCAGGCCGTCTGAGCCGATCTCTCGCAACCGGTTTTCACCAGGAGTGCTCGACGATGACCATCACCATTACCGCCTTTGAACAGTCGCCCGACGGCGGCAAGGGACTGGCGCGCGATACGCGCGTGCGCTGGGCTCTGGAAGAAGTCGGCCAACCTTACGAGGTCCGCCTCGTTTCGTTCCGTGCGATGAAGGAACCCGCGCACCTGCGCCTGCATCCCTTCGGCCAGATTCCCACCTATGAGGAAGGCGATCTCGCCTTGTTCGAAACGGGCGCGATCATCTTTCATCTCGCCCAAAGCCATCCGGGTCTGTTGCCGGACGAGGCCAACGCGCGGGCGCGCGCCATCACCTGGATGTTCGCCGCGCTCAATACTGTGGAACCGCCGATCCTCGACCTCGTCATCGCCAAGTTCCAGGAAGGTGACAAACCTTGGGCCAAGGAACGCCTGCCTCTGGTCGAAGATCGCATTCGCCATCGGCTGGTCCAGCTTTCGGCCCGCCTGGGGAGCGCCGACTGGCTCGATGGTGCGTTCAGCGCGGGTGACCTGATGATGGTGTCCGTGCTCCTCAGGCTGAGACCGTCGGGCATCCTGGACGAATTTCCGGACCTGGCCGCCTATGTCGCCCGCGGTGAAGCGCGGCCCGCATACCAGCGTGCTTTCGCCGCCCAATGGGCGGTTAACGCCGCCAAGCCGCAAGCCGGCTGATGGTGACGATCCCTGGACAACTCAATCCATGTGCCCGATGTCTTGAGGAAGGCCCCCGATGGTGCATGCGCTCCTCGTAAACCGATCTCCGGGCGGTGGAGAATTGGGGTCGGCGAAGGCACCGACAGGAACTGCCACGACGTCCGGCATGGCGTCTGCCGCCGGGATTAAGCCGAACGGCGAAGCGGCTTGATTGCTAGGGCTCATTGCCGGCATCGCTCGACTTGCGAGACCGACGCAGCAAGAGAGCCTCTTTGAGCGGTACATCTGGTTGCTTGCGCCAATTGTGGCGCTTTGCAGCCGCCGCTACGGAGCGCTGCGCGCCGCGAGGCATCTCCGCAGGCGGAAACAACAGGGTCTGCGATGAGGCATCCATGCCGGCGCCCACGCTCACTTGCTGCTGACGTACTTCTCGCGCCGGATCTGCGGCACCGGCAGCCCATGCCCCTTCAGCGATTCGAAACAGGCATCGACCATGTCCGGATTGCCGCACAGATAAGCGATGTCGCCATCGGCGCGTGGGGCGAATTCGTCGAGAAATTGCTGCACGTAGCCGTGCCGCACATCGGCATGCGCCTGCGGCGAACCGGGTTCGGGCAATTCGCGCGACAGGCACGGCACGTAGCGGAAGCCGGGATGACGTTCGGCGAAGTCGCGGAACTCATCGCCGTACAGCAGCTCCTGCGGCGTGCGCGCGCCCTGCAGCAGCACGGCTTCGATGCCGCGCTCGGCCATCTGCCGCTCCAGCAGCGGCAGCATCGCGCGATAGGGCGTGACGCCGGTGCCGGTGGCGATCAGCAGATAGCGCCGGTTGGCGTCGGCCGGCTGCAGGCAGAACCGGCCATAGGGACCGCTGGCCTGCAACTGGTCGCCATCCCGCAGGCCCTCGAACAGCGCCGTGGCGGCGCCGCCGGAGACGTAGCTCACCGCGATCTCGACGATGTCGCCCGGGCCGAGCGCATGGTCGTGGATCGTCGCCAGCGAGTAGCTGCGCTTGGTGGCGGTGCCGTCGGCATAGCTGAAATGCACCTGCACGAACTGGCCGGGGACGAAATCTAGCGGCTGTCCGTCGTCGCGGACGAAGGAGAGGTGGGCGACGGTCGGCGCCAGCATGCGGCGGCCGACGAGCTTCAGCGGGAAGTAAACGGGCACTGAGAACCTGTCAGTACGGAGGAAATCGCTCGGCTGGCTTGAAATGGGCTCAAGGAGATGTGCTCAAAGCCCTGGAACGGATCGTTACCGGGCCGAGGCCCGTAGGGCGCCTATAATAACGGCTCCGCCGCTGCGATCGTGGCATTACACCGTTCCGCCGGCCCAGGCCTCCACGCGCTCCATGCCGCCGGCGCGGCGAGCTTCGTTCCGCACGACGCCCGAATTGCACACGCTCCGATTGCACGCTCAGCCCGACGCGACCACCCCGCAGACGCCAACGAACCCAGCATGACCCCATCCCCGCAACCCGTGCCCGGCGCGCCCGCGCTGGCCATTCGCGATCTGCGCAAGACCTACGACACCGGCGTGCAGGCCCTGAAAGGCGTGTCGCTGGACGTGCAGCCCGGGGATTTCTACGCCCTGCTCGGCCCCAACGGCGCCGGCAAGAGCACCCTGATCGGCATCGTCTCCTCGCTGGTGAACAAGACCTCCGGCGATGTCAGCCTGTTCGGTGTCGACCTGCACGCGCAGCGCGACGCCGCGATGCGTCTGATCGGTCTGGTGCCGCAGGAGCTGAACTTCAACATGTTCGAGAAGCCCTTCGACATCCTGGTCAACTACGCCGGGTTCTACGGCATCCCGCGCGCGGAGGCGAGCGTGCGCGCGGAGGAAGAACTCAAGCGCGCGCAGCTGTGGGACAAGGCCCGCACCATGGCGCGCACGCTCTCCGGCGGCATGAAGCGACGCCTGATGATCGCCCGCGCCATGATGACGCGGCCGAGGCTGCTGATTCTCGACGAGCCCACCGCGGGCGTCGACATCGAGATCCGCCGCGGCATGTGGAGCACGCTGCGCGAGATCAACGCCGCCGGCACCACCATCATCCTCACCACGCATTATCTGGAAGAAGCCGAGAGCCTGTGCCGGCACCTGGCGATCATCGATCGCGGCGTGATCGTCGAGCAGGGACCGATGCGTGCGCTGCTCGCCAAGCTCGACGTCGAAGGCTTCCTGTTCGACATCGACGGCACGCTGCCGCCGACATTGCCGCACATCGAAGGCGCCACGCTGATCGCCACCGACGATCACACGCTCGATCTCGACATGCCGCGCGCGATGGATCTCAATCGCGTGTTCGCGGCGTTGAACGAGGCCGGCATCCGCGTGCGTTCGATGCGCACCAAGTCCAATCGCCTGGAAGAATTGTTCGTGCGCCTGACCGGACAGAACGGCGCCGCGCAACAGCAGGGGAAGGCCGCATGAGCACGCAGACCCTGCCCGCGACCGCCGCGCAGACCAGCGTCGCCCGCCGCAACTGGGTGGCCTTCATCACCATCGTGCGCCGTGAAGTGGTGCGTATCCTGCGGATCTGGGGCCAGACCCTGGTGCCGCCGGCGATCACGATGACGCTGTACTTCCTCATCTTCGGCGGCCTGATCGGCTCGCGCGTCGGCACCATGGACGGCATCCGCTACATGGATTTCATCGTCCCGGGCCTGGTGATGATGAGCGTGATCCAGAACAGCTACGGCAACATCTCCTCCAGCTTCTTCGGTGCGAAATTCGGGCGCCATGTCGAGGAATTGCTCGTCAGCCCGATGCCGAGCTGGGTGATCCTCGGCGGCTACGTCACCGGCGCGGTGCTGCGTGGCCTGATGGTGGGCGTGATCGTGCTGTGCATCGCCATGTTCTTCACCCACGTGCGCCTGCCGCATCCGCTGGTCACGCTGAGCACGGTGGTGCTGGGCGCGACGATCTTCTCGCTGGCCGGCTTCGTCAACGCCGTGTACGCGAAGAAATTCGACGACGTGGCGATCGTGCCGATCTTCATCCTCACCCCGCTCACGTATCTCGGCGGCGTGTTCTATTCGGTGAAACTGCTGCCGGGCTGGGCCGAGACGCTCACCCACGCCAATCCGATCTTCTACATGGTCAACGCGTTCCGCTATGGCCTGCTCGGCGTGTCCGACGTGCCGCTGTGGGTGGCGTATGTGCTGATGCTGGGTTTCGTCGTCGCCTTGGCTGCGCTCGGCCTGTGGCTGCTCAAGCGCGGCGTCGGCCTGCGCAGCTGATGTGATGCCCGGATTGCGCATCCTCATCCTCGGCGCGGGCGGCACCGGCGGTTATTTCGGCGGACGTCTCGCGCAATCCGGCGCCGACGTGACGTTCCTGGTGCGGCCGGCGCGCGCGGCGCAGCTGCAACGCGATGGCCTGCGCATTCGCAGCCCGCTCGGTGACGCCGACATCCGCGTCGCTTACACGACGGCGGATGTACTTCTGTCGCAGGCGGCACGCCAGCCGTTCGATCTGGTGCTGCTGAGCTGCAAGGCCTACGACCTCGACAGCTCGATCGAAGCTATCGCACCCGCCGTCGGTGCGGACACGGCCGTGCTGCCGATCCTCAACGGCCTGCGCCACTACGACGTGCTCGATGCCCGCTTCGGCGCGGATCGCGTGCTCGGCGGGTTGTGCGTCATCAGTGCGATGAAAGGCCCCGAAGGCGAGGTCCTGCATCTGGCCAGGCTGGCCTCGATCACGTTCGGCGAACGCACGCCGGGCGTGGGGACTTCGCAGCTGCAAGCACTCGCCACGCTTTGCGCGCAGGCGGGAATCGACCATCTGCACAGCCCGCGCATCGCGCAGGAGTTGTGGAACAAGTTCAGCTTCCTCGCCACGCTCGCCGCCGGCACCTGCCTGATGCGCGCTAGTGTCGGCCGCATCAATGCCAGCGAGGGCGGCACCGCATTCATGGAAGCGCTCCATCGCGAATGCCTGGCCGTGGCCGAAGCCGCCGGGCAACCGGTGCCGCCAGAGACCGCGGCCACCGCCCGCGACACCCTGACCCAGGCCGGCTCCCCGCTCACCGCTTCGATGCTGCGCGATCTCGAATCCGGGCAGCCGGTGGAAGCCGCACACATCGTCGGCGACATGTTCCATCGCGCCCGCGCGGCCGGCATCGACGCGCCGCTGCTCGGCGCCGCCTGGATCCACCTGCAGAGCTACGAATCCCGGCGCGGAGAACCCGCGAAACCCTGACGCCGAAGCGCTTGCGCGAACCACGTCACAGTTGCAAACTGATCGCAGGACGTGGGGACGTCCACAAGGAACGGGGACACATCTATGTTCGCAAAATGGCTGTCGGTCGGCTTCCTGCTGGCCGTGACTTCAACCGCGTTCGCCCAAGACGATGGCGAAGCCAAACTGAAAGCCTTCGTCGACGGGCTGCAATTCCGCAGCGGCGAGATCGCCGTGCCGGAAGCCGACGCACATTTCAAACTCGACTCGGCCTTCCGCTATCTCGATAAAGCTGACGCTCGCAAGGTACTGGAAGAGTTGTGGGGCAATCCGCCCGACGACACCGTGCTCGGCCTGGTGGTGCCGACCGCGCAACCGCTTGCCAGCGACGATTCGTGGGCGGTGGTGGTGACGTACTCCGATGACGGTTATGTCTCCGACGAGGACGCCGCCAAGACCGACTACGACGAACTGCTGAAAGACATGAAGGCAGGCACCGAGGAAGAAAACGCCGAGCGCAAGAAGGCCGGCTACGAAACCGTCGACCTCGTCGGCTGGGCGGAGCCGCCGCGCTACGACAGCGCCAACAAGAAGCTGATCTGGGCCAAGGAGCTGAATTTCGCGGGCTCCGAGCAGCACACGCTCAACTACGACATCCGCGTGCTTGGACGCCGCGGCTATCTCAGCCTCAACGCGGTGGGTGGGATGTCGCAGTTGCCGATGGTGCAGGCCGGCATGCAGCAGCTGTTGCCGATGACCGAATTCGACCAGGGCGCGCGCTACGCCGATTACGATTCCTCTACCGACAAGGTCGCCGCCTACGGCGTCGCGGCGTTGATTGGTGGTGGTTTGGCTGCGAAAACCGGGCTGCTCGCCAAGATCGGTGTGCTGTTGCTGGGGCTGAAGAAATTGTTGATCCCGCTGGTGCTGGTGGTCGTGGCGTTCGGCAAGAAGATCTTCGGATTCTTTACTCGCGACAAATCCGCCGGACCGACGGTGCAGTGATCAAGGGAAAACAGGTCCCGGTCGTGGCTTGATTCGCCTCCGGAACTTTCGATTGCACATGAAAACGGCAGCCGTGAGGCTGCCGTTTTGCGTGAATAACCGGTGCAACCAAGGCGGAGGAAGCGAAACGCTTGCTTTCTCCGTGATCCAGACTCAGAACCGCACGCTCGCGGTGACGCCGTAGCTGCGCGGACGGCCGGGAACGTAAGTCGGTGTGCTGAATTGACGGCCGGTGTTGCCGGCGTCGATCAGGTATTCCTCGTCGGTGAGGTTGGTGGCCCACACGCCGATGTCCCAATCCTTGTTCAGACGCACGCCCAGGCGCAGATTGAGCAGACCGTAGGCTTCCTGTTCCAGTCCCGGCGTGTTTTCGTCCTCGAAGTAGATCTTAGACTTCCAGGTATACGACGGGCGCAGATAGAAATAGTCGCCCGAGCCGAACGGAACCTGCCAATCCAGGCCGATCGCGGCGGAATGATCAGGCGTCAGGCGGAAGCGATTGCCGGCGTAGATCTGCGGATTGCCGTTGTCGTCGCGATCGTCGAAGCGCGCATGTGTCCAGGCGTAGTTGGCGAACAGTGTCAGGCCTTCTGCCAGCTTGCCGCTCAACGACGTCTCGATGCCCTTGGCGGTGGCGTTGCCTGCGTTGGTGGGAATGAAGAACGGCGTGCCACCGCTGGGGTTGGGCCGCAAGGTCTGGAAGTTGGCGTAGTTGTACCAGTAACCGGCCACGTCATACACGAAGCGGCCGTTCATCGCGTTGCCCTTGATGCCGACTTCGTAGCTGTCGACGGTTTCCGCCGGCAGCACGTCGCTGCCTTGCGGCGTGACGTCGATGACGTGCGGGCGGCGTCCGCGCGAGACCGTGGCGTAACCGCTCAGTTGATCAGAGAACACGTAACGCGCGGCGACGCGACCCACCAGAGAATCGAAACTCTCGCTGCGGCGGATGATGCCGTTGGTGGCGCTGTTGAGGATGTTGCTGCCTTGCAGCGGTGCCGGTGCTCCGCTGCCGATTCCATTGAGCAGGCTGATTCCGCTTCCCGCGAATCCCTGATAGCCCGCGCTCAGACGTTCTTTCGTTCCGCGCAGGCCCGCGCTGAGTTCGAATCGATCATTGACGCGCCAAGTGCCGTCGACGAAGACATCCCAGGACTTGGTGGCGCCGTAATTGGCGAAGGCTTCCTGGTGGTAATGCTTGAGGAAATTCTGCAGGTTCAACGGCAGCGTGTAATCGAGATTGGGGCTGCCGTCGGAATTGACCGGCGGAACGATCGGAATCGGAATGCCGCCGAGAATGGCGGACACTTGATCGCGGAAGTCCTCATTCTGCGAGAGCAATGCCACGAGGCTGCGCTCATCGGTCTGGAACGGTACGGTCTGCGAACCTTCTTCGTTGAAATAGCTGGTTCCAACGAAGCCGGCGAAGCTGCCGCCATTGTCGAAATTGAAACGCAGCTCATGACTCCACTGCGTGCCCTCCGCGATCTCTGCGAATTCCAGGGCATACAGCTGTGAACCGTCGGCGTCGAATTCCTCGTGCGAATCGAATTCGCGCCAACCACTGATCGTGTTCAACGTCCAGTTGTCGCTGAGCGGGAACGACCCGAGTACCGTCGCGCCATAAACCTTGCGGCGCAGGCCCAGCTCGTTGCCGCGATTGAGCTCGGCGGTGTCGTAATGGCTGGTGCTGCCGCGACGATTCGGAATGGTGCCGCTGCGGAAGTCGGTACCGGGCGGCGTGTCTTCCTGGTAGTTGAGGATGAAATCCAGCTTGCTCGCCTCGCCGATGCGCGCACCGAGGCTGAAACGCGCGGCGGTCGTGTCTTTGCCGTTCAAAGTGCCACCGGCGGCGTTGTCGACGCTGCCGTCGCGCTTCTCGTGGAACACCGCCATGCGCGCGAACAGGGCCTCCGGCGCGATCGAGGTGTTCACATAGCCGTTGATCAACCGCTGGTTGTCGCTGCCGACACCAAGTTCAAGACTGCCGGAATTCTCGTCGCGCGCTTTGTTCTGGATCAGATGCACGGCGCCGACTTCGGCGGCGCGTCCGAACAGCGTGCCCTGCGGGCCGCGCAGCACTTCCACGCGATCCATGTCGAACAACTCGACCGACGAACCACGCGAGCTGCTGATCGAAATGCCGTCCTGGAACACCGACACGCGCGGCGCCTCCTTCGGATCGCCGCTGTCGGAGGTGATGCCGCGAATCACGAAGCCGGGATTGTTCGGGCTCTGTTCCTGTACCTGCAGGCCGGGCACGTAGTCCGCGAGCTGGCCCATGCCAGTGATGCCGAGCTTGTCCATGAAGTCGCCCGAGTAGGCGGTGATGGCGATCGGCACCTCTTCCACCTGCTGCTCGCGCTTCTGCGCGGTGACCACCATCTTGTCGAGCTGCACCGGGTCGGAGGCCGGCGGCGCGGATTCCTGAGCCAGGGCCAGGCCCGGCAGGGCGAGCCCAGGAAGAGCGAGGGCGGGTAGGGCGACGTGCAAGGCGTGGGAAAGCAGGCGACGGCGGAAAACGGCCGGACGGCGTTGGTCAGTACGCATGTTGTGATGGATCCCCTGGTTGGGCATGGGATGCCCGCTGCGATAGGCAAGACAGCTGTGCAGCATGTCCGCCCCCTGTTGCGGGAGCATGACTCCATCCCGGCGTCATGCCAAGGTCACCGGTTCGGGATAACCTCAGCAGTTTCGTCTCCCCCGAACCAGGGGGAGACCCAGGGGATGATGGGGAGAAGGCATTGGCCGCCGATCAGGAACACGATTCCGAACAGCACGACTCCGAACACCGCGATTCCAAACAGATTTCGCGACGCAGATTCCTCAAGGCGCTGGTGGTGTCGGCGGCCGCGGTGCCCTTCGCCGGGTCCGCGCTGGCCTCGGCCATCGGTGCGGCGTCGCCGACGATTTCGCGCGCGCATTTTCCGCAGTCGCTGGCTTCCGGCGATCCTCGGCCGGATCGGGTCCTGCTGTGGACGCGAGCACCGGATGCGAACGGTCAGAACGTTCCGCTGCGTTTGCAGGTCGCCGACGATGCCGGCTTCACGCAGCTGCGCGTCGAGCGCGACCTGGTCGCGCATGCGCAAGCCGATCACTGCCTGCGTGTGCGCGTGGAAGGCCTGCAGCCCGGCCGCGATTATCACTATCGCTTCCTGCGCGAGACCGAGCAGGGCTGGGTGAGTTCGCCGCACGGGCGCACGCGCACCGCGCCGGCGGCTGATGCCGATGCGCCGCTGCGCTTCGCTTTCGTCAGCTGTCAGGATTTCGGCGGCCGCTGGTACAACACCTTGCTGCCGTTGCTGCAGGAAGATCTCGATTTCGTCCTGCACCTGGGCGATTTCATCTACGAATCCGTCGGTGACGAGAGCTTCCAGACGCAAGACGCCGCACGCAGCATCACCTTCACCGATCAGGCGGGCGCCTTGCAGATCGGCAAGGGCGGCAAGCCGTATTTCGCCGCGCGCAGTCTCGACAACTATCGCCAGCTGCATCGTGAATATCGCGGCGATCCGGTATTGCAGACATTGCTAGAACGCGCGCCGCTGGTGGCGATCTGGGACGATCACGAGTTCAGCGACGACTGCTGGCAGGATCACGCCGTCTACAGCAACGGGCGCGTCAACGACGAGGACCGCCAGCGGCGCCGTAACGCCGAGCAGGCATATTTCGAATACATGCCGGTGGATGTGGAGGTTGGCGAGGTCGAGAGCGACGGCAAGTCTGATGTCGGTGTGCTTGAAGTCGACGCGCAGCGCTTGTTCCCTGCAACCAAGCTGTGGCGCACGCTGGAATTCGGCCGCAACGCGCGTCTGGTGCTGCTCGATTACCGCAGCAAGCGGCCCGATCATCTGATTCCAGAAGATGCGTTCCCAGGTGCGCTCGCCTACGACCAGGACGCGTTGCGAACGCTGCTGCCCAAGCTCGGGTTGGATTTCGACGAGATGTCGTCAAAGCTGCTGCCTTACATCGATTTGCGCGACGAACAATGGAAATCGTTGCACAAGCCGCTACGCCGCGCCCTGAGCAAAGCCTACGTCGGTGAAGGGCTCGCCCCACGCGAAGCCAAGGCGCGCGCGCAGGCATTGATCGCCGCGCCGATGGCGCTGGCGGTGGTGAGCAGTGTGCTCGAACGCTACAACCAGGCGGTGCCTGGGTTCATGAGCGCGGACATCCCGCCGAAAGAGGGGGACTATCCGCGTGGCCTGCCGTGGCTGATGTTCGGCAAGAGCAAGCTGTTCCATCATCTCGGCAGCCGTTACTTCGTCGTCAAGGACAGCTACGACCTGTTGCTGGCCCTGCGCGAAGCCGAAGGCCGCGCGACGAGCGCATTCGGCGAAGCCCAGCAGGCCTGGTTGCGGGAGCAACTGGCCAACGGGAAATCGACGCAGTGGACACTGCTCGCCAGTTCGGTATCGATGACTTCGATGATCCTCGACCTCTCCGATCCCGAACTGCAGGCGCCGGCGCTGATGCAGCGCAAGTTCTACCTCAACGTCGACCAGTGGGACGGCTTCGGGCGCGAGCGCGATGCATGGGTGCGCGAGTTCGACAAGATCGGCGGCGCGGTGGTGCTCTCGGGCGATATCCACGCCGGCTTCGCCACCCAGCTCAGTGGACGCAGCGTCGAATTCACCGTGCCGGCGGTGTCGTCGCAGACGCTACGCGACATCATGGCGGGGAGCGCCGCCGCCGATCCGGCCACGGCCGAGGCAGGCAAACGGCTGGTCGGTAAGCTCGATCCGCTGCTGGCGACGGGCAATGACCGGATCCGCTACGCGCAAAGCGAACGTCATGGCGTCGGTGTCATGGCGCTGACGGGAGACGGGCTCTCCGTGCGCTTCCTGGAGATGCCGGCCGATGCCTGTCGCGAGCGCCTGTACGATCAACCCGAGGCCGCCGCGGCGCGGAGACAGTGGACGCGTTTCGACGTCGCCAAGGCGGATCGGCGCCTGACCCGCGTGGTGGCGGAGCCCGCGACAAGCCAGCCGAAGGAAGCGACTAAGTCCGAAGCGCTACGGCAATCCGGGAAGACCAAAGAAAGCACTGGCCGTCGCCGTCGTCGCAGCCGATGACGTGGCGACATCCTCGCCACGATCGCGCGCCAGCTCCTCGACGATGTGCGCCAGGAACATCGGCTCGTTGCGGCGATGCGAGGGTGCCGGCTTGATCGTGCGCGGCAACAGATACGGCGCGTCGGTCTCGACCATCAGGCGGTTGGCGGGGATGTGCTTCACCAGCTCGCGCAGATGCTGGCCGCGACGCTCGTCGCAGAGCCAGCCGGTGATGCCGATGTGCCAGTCCTGGTCGAGGTAGTCGAACAGTTCCTCGCGCGTGCCGGTGAAGCAATGCACGACCGCCGGGCCGAGCTTGCCGTCGAAGTTCTTCATCATCGCCATGAAGTCGGCGTGGGCGTCGCGCTGGTGCAGGAATAGCGGTTTGCCGGTGTCGGTGGCGATCTGCAGCTGGCGCTCGAAGGCCTTGCGCTGCGACGGGCGCGGGGAGAAGTCGCGGAAGTAGTCGAGCCCGCATTCGCCGACGGCGACGACTTCGGGATGCGCCTGCAAGGCGCGCATCTCGGCATCGCATTCGTCGGTGTATTCGGTGGCGTGATGCGGATGCACGCCGGCGGTGGCGAACAGCACGCCCGGATGCGCCTGCGCCAGGGCGAGCGCCTTGGGCGAATGCTCGCGGCTGGCGCCGGTGACCACCATCTGCGCCACGCCCGCCGCCTGCGCGCGGGCGAGGACGGCATCGCGGTCGTGATCGAAACTGTCGTGGGTGAGGTTGGCGCCGATGTCGATGAGTTGCATGCGGCGATTTTAACTGGGCGGGCGCTTGCCCTCACCCCATCCCCTCTCCCGCGGGCGGGAGAGGGTGATATTCGAAACTGAGCAGGGAGCGGATTACGGCAGCAGCTGGCAGCTCGCGGGCTTGCTGGAGGTGAACAGCGCGTTGGTCGCCCACTCCGGATGATCGATGAAGGGATTGCGGTTGCCCTGGAAGCTGTAGATCACCTCGTTGCGCTCGCGTTCGGCCGCATCCGGCGGATCGGCCTGGTGCCAGGCGAGCAGCGTCGACAGCAGGCCCATGTAGGCCGGTGAGCTGGAGGTGATGACGATCTGGCTGCGGTTGTCGGTCAGTTCCAGATCCGGTTCGGATTGGCCGTTGGCGTCGGTGCCGCCTTCGTAGCGGATCGCCATGTACAGCACCGCGCGCGCCGTATCGCCCTTGCGCTTGCTCCAGGTCTGGAACGAGCCGTTGTTGCCGTCCGGTCCCTTGAACCAGTTCGATTGGCCGGTGCCGCCGCCGCCGTTGTTCACTTCCGTGGTGCGCTCGCTGCAGCCGGAGGACGACGGGCAATCGGTATACGGCTTGTTGCCGCGGTCGGCGTTGTAGTTGGTGTCGCTCAGATACAGCATGTGCGTATCGGTGTACGGCGCGTTCGGGTTGCCCATGTTGCCGGTGGCGCTGCCGAAGCCGAGCGAATTCGGCCAGGTGTGCTCGCGGTTGTAGGTCAGGCCCGAACCGGTGCCGGCGCGATCGCTGACCTTGGCGTAGCTGCGGTTGCGATAGATATCGAGAATGCGGCCGGAGTTGTTCGGATCCTCGTCGGCGATCTCGAGGATGGTCCAGGTGTTGGTGGTGCCGCCGCTGTAGGGATAGGCGGTGTGGTTCTTGATCGTTTCGTGCAGCGAGCAGCGCAGCTGGCTGGCGCTGCTGGTGTTGACGTGCGAGTAGTAGTCGCCGCCGCCACCGCCGCTGGCGACGGTGAAATTGACGACGGTGTTCTGCGCCGGATGCGCGCCGCCGGCGTCGCTGACCTTCGAAGCGACCACGGTGAAGGTGCAGCTCTCACCCGCATGCAGCGCGGTGCCGGTGGAGGCGGTGATCGCGGTGCCACTGCTCGGATGGCTCAGCGCGACGGTGCCGGACTGGCCGCATTGCAGTGTCAGCGCGCCACTGGTCAGGGTGACGGATTCGCTGAAGTTCGCGGCCAGATCGCCCGCGGCCGGGAAGTCGCTGGCGCCGTTGGCGGGCGTGGTCGAGGTCACGCTCGGTGGCGTGTTCGGCGTGGTGGTGGTGAAGGTCTGGCCGTTGTTGCAGGCGCCGAAGGTCTGCGTCGCCGAACCCTGCCAGGAGAATTGCGAGTACGTGCTACCGCTGCCGGACAGTTGCAGCGAGGTGCCGGCCGCGGTCGAGCCCGATTCGGACACCGGCAGATTGACGCTGTTCAAACCCGAAGCCGGGCCGTTGCTGGCGGTGACCTGGCCTTCGTAGCTCAGGAACTGCACCACGTTGCCGCTGCCATCGACCAGCGCGATGGCGTCGTTGCTGCCGTTCTGGATGCCGTTGGTCGGATAGCTGAGCGTGGCGATGCGCACGCCGCCGCCACAGCTGACCGTGCTGCCGGCCGGCAGCAGGTCGTTGTCGTACGTGGTCGCCGAGGAAGGTGTGCTGCCGTTGTAGAGATAGATGCGGTAGTTGCTGAGCGTTTCGCCGGCCGTCGCGACGACTTCGATGCGCTCGCCGACGTCGCCGCTCGAGGTGGCATCGTCGTAATGGAATTCGTTGATGAAGACTTCGGCGTGGGCGGTCGGGCCGGCCAGCAGCAGGCTGCAGGCGAGGGCGCCGAGAGCGGCGAACGAACGCGACATGAAGGAATCCCCGAGTGAATGTCTCCGGCAATCTAGCCCAGTTATGTGACACTCGCCATCCGCGACCGCAGCAAATCCCGAAGCAGTGAGCGAAACCGTTTTCTTCCCAATCAACGAATTATTGCCGCGCATCCGCGAGTCGTTGGCCGCGCATCCGCGCCTGGTGCTGGAAGCGCCGCCCGGCGCCGGCAAGACCACGCAGGTGCCGCTGGCGCTGCTCGATGCGGCGTGGCTGGGCGGACGCAGGATCGTGATGCTGGAACCGCGCCGCGTGGCCGCGCGCGCCGCGGCGGGTTTCATGGCGCGCCAGCTCGGCGAGGCAGTCGGCGAAACCGTCGGTTATCGCATCCGTTTCGAGAACAAGGTCTCGAAGCGCACGCGCATCGAGGTGGTCACCGAGGGCATTCTCACCCGCATGCTGCAGGACGATCCCGAGCTTGGTGGAAGCGGGCTGGAAGGCGTCGGCGCGTTGCTGTTCGACGAATTCCACGAGCGTCATCTCGCCGGTGATCTCGGTCTGGCGCTGGCGCTCGATGTGCAGGCGGGATTGCGCGAGGACCTGCGCATCGTGGCGATGTCGGCCACGCTCGATGGCGAGCGGCTCGCGGCATTTCTGGATGCGCCGCGATTGTCGAGCGCGGGGCGCAGCTTTCCGGTGCAAATCGCGCATTTCCCGGCGCGGCGCGAGGAAGCGCTCGAAGCGCAGGCGCGACGTGCGGTGGAGCAGGCGCTGGTGGAACATCCCGGTGACGTGCTGGTGTTCCTGCCAGGGCAACGCGAGATCGCGCGCGTGGAGGCTTCGCTGTCAGCATCCACATCGACGCAGAGCGTTGCCGTTCTTCCGCTGCACGGTGAACTGCCGATCGAACGCCAGTCCGAAGCCTTGCAGCCCGATCCGCATGGCCGTCGCCGCGTGATCCTGGCCACCAATGTCGCCGAATCCAGCGTCACCCTGCCTGGCGTGCGCGTGGTGATCGATGCCGGCCTCGCACGCGAGCCTCGCTACGATCCCAACAGCGGTTTCTCGCGATTGGACACGGTGGCGATCTCGCAGGCCTCGGCGGATCAGCGCGCCGGACGCGCCGGACGCGTGGCCGAAGGCTGGGCGTATCGCCTGTGGCCGGCCTCGCAACGTTTGGAGCCGCAGCGGCGCGCGGAAATCACGCAGGTCGAGCTGGCGGGCCTCGCGCTCGAACTCGCCGCCTGGGGCAGCACCGCGCTGCGTTTCGTCGATCCGCCGCCGCGCGGTGCGTTCGGTGCCGCGCAGGATCTGTTGCGCCGGCTCGAGGCGCTCGATGCCGGCAATGCGATCACCGAGCGCGGCCGCCGCATGCTCGCGCTCGGCACGCATCCGCGATTGGCCGCGATGCTGCTGTCCGCGCAAGACGACACGAACACCGCCCTGGCTTGCGATCTCGCCGCCTTGCTGGAAGCGCGCGACCCGCTACGCACACGCAGCGACGCCATCGCCGAACGCTGGCGCGCGCTGGCCGCGTTCCGCTCCGGCCGCACGCCGGCCGATGGCAGTCGTGGCGCGCTGGCCGCGATCGACGCCGCGTCGAAACAGTGGCGCCGCCGTTTGCGCATCGATCGCGCACCGCCGGTCGAAGTCGAGGCGCACGTACTCGGCGATCTGCTCGCGCATGCGTTTCCGGATCGCATCGCTTATCGGCATGCCGATGACCTGCGCCGTTATCAGCTCGCCAACGGACGCATGGCACGCCTGTTCGACGACAGCGCCTTGCTGGGCGAACCTTGGCTGGTCGCCAGCGAACTCCGCTATGAAGCCAAGGACGCCTTGCTGCTGCGCGGTGCGCCGGTGGACGAGGCCGAGCTGCGCACGCGGTTCCCGCGACATTTCAGTGATCGCGACGAAACCCGCTGGGATGCCGAACGCCGCGCCCTGGTCAGCGAACGCGCGCGCCGCTTCGACGGTATCGTGCTCGAAACGCGCCCCGGCGGTCGTGTCGATCCGGACGCGGCGGCGCAGGCACTCGCCGACGCCGTCGAAACCCTCGGCCTCGATGCGCTGCCCTGGAGCGAGGCGCTCGCGCAGTGGCGTGCGCGCGTGCGCAGCCTGCGTGCGTGGATGCCGGAACTCGCGCTGCCCGATCTATCCGATGAAGCGTTGCTCGCCACGCGCGAGGACTGGCTGCGCCCGGCGTTCGCGGGCAAGACGCGTTTCGACGCCCTGGATGCCGAGACGTTCGCGCAGGCGCTGAAATCGCAGCTCGACTGGAACATGCCTGGTTGGAGCGCGCAACAGCGCATCGACGCGCTGGCACCCACGCGCATCGTCGTGCCGTCGGGCATGGAGCGACGCATCGAATACGCGATCGCCGACGACGGCTCGCCGGCTTCGCCGGTGCTGGCGGTGAAACTGCAGGAACTGTTCGGCCTCGCCGACACACCGCGCGTGGCCGACGGCCGCGTGCCGCTCACCTTGCACCTGCTCTCGCCGGCCGGTCGGCCGCTGCAGGTCACGCAGGATCTGCGCAGCTTCTGGGAGCGCACCTATCCCGAGGTGCGCAAGGAGATGAAGGGGCGCTATCCGAAACATCCCTGGCCCGATGATCCGTGGAATGCGGTGGCGACGCATCGCGCCAAGCCAAGGGGGTGAGGTGTCACGGTCGATGCCCTATCGGCATCGACCGTGACGCCGAACGCCCGGCCATGGATGGCCGGGCCGGACAATCCGCAGGGCGACGCAGCCCCGCCATGGAAGGCAGCCATGACATCAGCCGAAATAGTGCGTTCTTCAAAGGATTGAAAGCCAAAGTGGAACGTGGAATGGAATGTTCCGCGCGGCCGATACCACTTGGCGACGGTGGTCGCGGGCTCCAAATTCGTGTGCGTGACGGTCGCGATGGTCGCGCCGTCGCCCCCACGACGGAGATGACGATGAAGATTGCCTACCCCAAGATCGATCACGTGCATGCATTCGAGCGCGCCTGGAATGATCCGCGCTATACCCGCTTCGAGATTCCCGCGATCGACGTCAATCGCGTGCTCGCCGAGCACTACGACCTCGATCGCCCGCTCGCATTCACGCGCGCCATGCTCTGGGACATGGAAGTGCGCAAGGCGCGGCGGCCGGATCTGTACATTCCGTATGTGGTCAAGGCGGGCAGCGCCGATGCCTGGGCGGACGATCAAGCGCCCGACGGCGCCGACATCTACGTTCGCAAATCGCAGCAACGGCTCTGGCTCGAACCGGAGACTTACGAACTGATCCTCGAACAGACCCATGTCGATCATGCCGCGCAGCGAGTCACCTTCATCGGTGCCGCCGATTACCCGGATCGCGAAGGCACTCTCCTGCACGCGGGCGTTGGCCAACCGATCTTCCACGTCGTGCATGCGGTCGGTGGAGACGAGCACCAGCCCTTGAACCGCTGGCTCGTGGTGTTCGAAACGCCGTCACCCGAGCCGCACCGGCTCGTCCCGTTCGAACGCATGGCGGCCGCGCCGTGGCTGCCCGGCTATGTCGAAATCTACATTCGCGACCATCTCGGCATCGGCTTGCGCAGGCGTGAGCATTCCACGGCCTGACCGTGGGCATGCCGGCGCGCGCGACCAGCATGCGATCCGTCGCGCCGGCTGCATGCCTTTCCCTGGCCCGAATGGGGCCGGCGTTCATTTTCGGCCCGCGCTCTAACGCCAATACAACGAACTTCCTGCCACACTGCCGGCGTCTTGGAGCAACGGAGATGAGCCCATGAGCAAGTTCGAATCCCTGACCGGCCGCGTGTTCGAAGTCGCGGGCAACGTCGGTGACAGCCTCAAGAAGAGCGTTCCAGACCGTGCCATGAAGTGGGTCGAGACCGGCGCCGCGCTCGGCGCGGTGAAGGCCGGCAGCCGTGTCGCCGGTACCTTCGTGCGCCGCAATCCCGCGGTGTTCGTGGCCGCCGCCGCCGGAGCGGGCCTGCTCTACTACCTCGTGCGCCGGCATCAGAAAAAGCAGGCGTTGAGCCAGCCGATCGAAGGCAAGGCGACGCGCATCGAGGCCAGGAAGGCGGCGGCACGCGCGCGGACCGTGCGCAAGAGTTCGCACGGTGACGAAACGGATCAAAGCGGCGTGTGATCAGCGAGTGCCGTCCTTCGAAGGCGGCACTCTGCAAGGATTTTGTGCCAGCAGCCCCGCAATCCTTGCGGGGCCCGCGCGTATCGCCGGACATCGCTTGACCAAGAAATGAGTGGGCGGACGTACGTTGCTGGCGACGCTAGATTGCGGCTGCGGCCATGATCGGCGGTATCGGGAATCGACGGTTGCGCTTGTAGGGTTTTCCCTACGGGCGGTGGTCCCGCGGAATTTTCCGCGGCAGTAGATTCGATCAGTGCGCTTCGGGCAGCTCGATCACGAACCGCGCGCCGCCGCCGTCGCGATCCTCGTACCAGAGTTGACCGCCGGCATTGACGACGATCTGTTTCGCCAACGACAGGCCCAGTCCGCTCGACAGACCCGGATCGCGATCGGTCAGCCGCACGAACGGTTTGAACAGCTCGCGCTGCCGGGTCGAGGAGATGCCGGGACCGCGATCCTCCACCACCAGCTGCCAGAAACCCGGCGAACAGGCGCGCACGCCGATCTCGATGTCGCTGCCGGGCGCGTACTTCATCGCGTTGCTGATCAGGTTTTCCGTGACCTGCCGCAGCACCAGCGCGTCGATCGCCACCGGTTGGCAGTGTTCGGGCAAGGGATTCACGCGCAGCTGCAGGCCGCGGCTTTCCAGCTGCAATCCGTAGCGGCCGTGCAGCCACGCCAGGATTTCCGGCAGCGCGGCGCTCACCTTCGCTTCGCGCGCACGCGCGGCGTGGTCGGCCTGCGTTTCCAGATAGCGCTTGATGTAGCCCAGCGCGTCCATCGCGCTGTCGTGGATCATCTGCAGATAGCGCGGGATGCGTTCTGGGCGCGTGCCGTCGCTGAGCAGGATGTCGCTGGCGAACAGCACGCTGGTGAGCGGGTTCTTGAGATCGTGCGCGACCAGGTTGACGAGTTCCTGGCGTTCGCGCGCGACGCGTTCGAGACGGTCGCGCGCCAGCTTCAGGCCGACGTGCGCATCCACGCGCGCGAGCAGCTCTTCCGGCATGAAAGGTTTGGTGACGTAATCGACGGCGCCGGCATCGAAGGCGCGCAGCAGCAGATCGCGATCGTGCGCGGCGGTGAGGAACACCACCGGCAGACGCAGCAGTTCCGCGCGCTGCTTGATTTCCATCAGCAGCGCGAATCCGTCCATGCCCGGCATCATCATGTCGAGCAGCAGCAGATCGGGTGCTTGCGCCGTGGCGATCGCGAGCGCTTCGCCGCCACTGTCGGCCACGATGACCTCGTAGCCGTGGCGTGCCAGCAGCGTGCTGACGATGCGCAGGTTCGCCGGCTGATCGTCGACGACAAGAATCCGACCCGGCATCGTCACCGGGGTCGCCGTCCCGAGATTGGCGGATATCGCGTGCACGCCCCAGACCTGAACAGGTATTTCCACACGTTAGCAGAATCCCCTGATGGCCTGCCAATAGGGGCCGAGAGTGTCGCTGACAGAATCAGGAAAAGCGGGCGGCCGTCTCACACCACGCTCCGGGCGACAGCCCTTCCAGGCTCCAGGGGCCGATCGCGGCGCGGACCAGGCGCAGGGTCGGCAGGCCGACGGCGGCGGTCATGCGTCGGACCTGCCGGTTGCGGCCTTCGGTGATCCCGACTTCGAGCCAGGCGTCCGGCACCGTCTTGCGGAAGCGCACCGGCGGGTCGCGCGGCCAGAGTGCGGGCGGGGTGTCCAGCAGGCGGACCTGTGCCGGCCGGGTCGGGCCGTCGTTGAGCGCGACGCCGTTGCGCAAGGCTTCCAGCTGCGAAGCCTGCGGCGTGCCTTCCACTTGCACCAGGTAGGTCTTGCGGAGCTTGTGGCGCGGATCGCCGATCCTGTGCACGAGCGGACCTTCATCGGTGAGCAGCAGCAGGCCTTCACTGTCGAAATCCAGACGGCCGGCGGCATAGACGCCGGCGGGCAATCCGAATTCGGCCAGCGTGCGCCGCGGCGGCGTGCTGCGGTCGGTGAACTGGCACAGCACGCCGTAGGGCTTGTTGAAGGCGATGAGCATGGAGCGGAATTGTGGCGTTCGGGAGATGCGATGGCTTGCCCGTCATTTCCGCGCGGGCAATCCAGGGGCCTTGCTGTTGCTTTTGTAGCACCAGCAAGGCGAGTGTTGGATTCGCATTTGCGCAAATGTGCTGCGCGCAGCAGTGCTCGGGTTAGGTCGTTTCCGAGTGCCGTCTCACGGCTTCACGAATCGCAGCGTCATGCGATCGCTTTCGCCGATCGCCTGATATTTCGCATCGTCCTTCGCGTCGTGGTCGTTGCTGGGCGGCAGCGTCCAGACACCGTTCGGATAATCCTTGGTGTCCTTCGGATTGGCGTTGATCTCGCTCTGCTCGTCGAGACGGAAACCCGCTGCCTCGGCGAGGGCGATCACCTGCGCCTGGCCGACATAGCCGGTGTTGTCGTCCGCCGGCACGTCTTTCGTGGCGCGATGTTCCACCACGCCGAGCACGCCGCCCGGCTTGAGGACGTCGAAGAAGCCCTTGAACATGCCTTCCGCCTGTCCGGCGCTGCGCCAGTTGTGCACGTTGCGGAACGTCAGCACGAGATCGGCGGAACCGGCGGGGCCGAACACGGGATGGTTCGGGTCGTAGGCGAGAACGCCGGCGCGATCGTATTGCGTGGGCGATGCGCTGAATTTCGCTTCCAGGTTCGCTTTCGCCTTCTGCTGATAATCGCGGCCCTTCTCGATCCTGGTCGGGTCGACCACGGCGGCGACGTATTGCCCGTGCTCGCGCAGATAGGGCGCGAGGATTTCCGAATACCAGCCGCCGCCAGGCGTGATCTCGATGACGGTGTCGCCGGGGCGTAGATCGAAGAAGCGCAAGGTCTCGAACGGATGACGATACTTGTCGCGGGCGACGTTCTTGGGATCGCGCCACGAACCGGCGATGGCGGTCTTCAATGCCTCGGAGGCGGCGGCCTGCTCGGCCGCCATTTGCCCGGCGGTTTCCATGGCTTCCTTCGCCGCCTTGGTCGCTGCCTGCGCGGCTTCCGCGGCGGCGTTGTCCGCCTTGGGCGCGGAGGGAGGATCAGCGGCATGGGCCGTAGCGCTCAGCACGAGTGCGACAGCGAGCAGGGATTCGCGAACGGGCATGACGAACTCCGATGGGGGATAGGGGCGGCAGCGTGCCACATTCTCATGGCAATCGCGTTTTGCGTTGCAGCGACGGAACGCAGTTGTTCCATCCGCACGCCTTCGGATGCGCATCGAACGCCCTCATGCTCATTACAAGATACGCATGCGGTGAGGTATCGGCATGGCTGCGGAAGGTTCGAGGTTCGACGCGCTCTGGCGTCGACGCAACGACACGTCGGGGCAGAAGACGCCGCGCGTGATGATCCGCGTGTTCGTGGCACCGGGCGAGTTGGAGACCGCGGTCGCGTTCTATGAGCGTCTGCAGGACGTCGAAGCCGACGGCGGTTTCCTTTTTCCCGAAGTCGGTTTGCGCCTGGCGATGGTCGGCGCGTTCCTGCTGCTGGAAGGCAGCGACGAGGCGCTGAAGCCGTTCCGCTCGACCACCGGCACGCTGCTGGTCGACGACGTGCAGCCCTATTACGACAAGCTGGTCGCGGCGGGTGCCGAGATCATTTTTCCACTCCAGACAGTGCCGACCGGCGCCGGTTTCAACGCCGTGCATCCGGACGGCACGGTGGTGGAGTACGTGCATCACCGACCTGACGCGCAGGGGCGCTGACATGAGCGAACACATCAACGAGCACTTCAACACCCGCATCGTGCTGGCCTCGCGCCCGCACGGCGAACCGACGCCGGAGAACTTCCGCCTCGAACGCGCGCCGGCACCGACGCCGCACGCGGGACAGGTGCTGCTGCGCACGCGCTTTCTCTCGCTCGATCCCTACATGCGCGGCCGCATGAGCGATGCCAAATCGTATGCGCCGCCGGTGGAGATCGACGAGGTGATGGTCGGCCGCACGGTGTCCGAGGTGGTGGAGTCGCTGCATCCGGGTCTCGCGCCGGGCGATCTGGTCACCGCCGACGCGGGTTGGCAGACCTATGCTCTGGCCGAGGGTGCGACGCTGACACGCAAGCTGAACTTGCCGGATCTGGCCGGTGCATCGCCCAGCACTGCGCTCGGCGTATACGGCATGCCCGGCTTCACCGCTTATGCCGGCCTACACGAGATCGGCAAGCCGAAAGCGGGCGAGACGCTGGTCGTGGCCGCGGCGGCGGGGCCGGTCGGCGCCACCGTGGGTCAGATCGCGAAACTGCGCGGTGCGCGCGTCGTCGGTATCGCCGGCGGCGCCGCCAAGCGCGATTACCTGCGCGACGAACTCGGCTTCGATGTCGCGCTCGACCATCGCGATCCGGAATTCGCCGCGCAGCTGCAGGCGGCCTGTCCCGATGGCATCGACGTGTATTTCGAGAACGTCGGCGGCCCGGTCTTCGACGCGGTGCTGCCGCTGCTCAACGATTTCGCCCGCGTGCCGGTGTGCGGCCTGATCGCGCACTACAGCGATACCGATCTGCCGCTGGGGCAGGATCGGATGAGCTTGCTGACTCAACTGATTCTCAAGCGCCGGCTCACCGTGCGCGGCTTCATCCAGCGGGATTTCATCGCGCTGTATCCGCAGTTCCTGCGCGAGATGGGCGCGTGGCTGCGCGATGGCGTGATCAAGTATCGCGAGGATGTCGTCGAAGGCCTGGAGAACGCGCCGCAGGGCTTGATCGGTCTGCTGAAGGGCGAGAACTTCGGCAAGCGCGTGGTGCGCGTGAGCTAAAGGGTTCCTGCATTCGTCATTCCCACTCTCGCGGAAATGACGTGAGATTTCCTTATACCAACCGCACCGCCTCCGAATACGGCGGCGTATCCGGATAGTCGCCGCGCCGCAGCCGCGCCTGCAGCTCGCGCCACCAGCTCGGGTCGAACAATTCGCCATGCGTTTCGCGGAAGGCCTGCGCCATCGTCGGCAGCAGGCCGAGGAAGTGCGGGAAGCGTTCCGGGAAGATGTCGTGCGGACCGACGTGGAACCAGGGTTCGTCGGAGATCTCTTCCTCGTAGCAGGTCGGTTCCGGCCAGTCGCGGAAGTGGCAGTCGGTGATCAGGCACAGTTCGTCGTAGTCGTAGAACACCACGCGGCCGTGGCGGCTCACGCCGAAGTTCTTCAGCAGCATGTCGCCTGGAAAGATGTTGTTGCGCGCCATGTCCTTGATCGCCTGGCCGTAGTCGAGCGCCACGCGCGTCGCGTCCTCGGCGGCATGCTCGCGCAGATACAGGTTCAGCGGTCGCAGGCGGCGCTGCACGTAACACAGGTGCACGATGATGTCGTCGCCGTCCTCGGTGATGTTGGCGGCACAAGAGGTCAGCAGTTCCTGCAGCAGCTCGGGCGCGAAGCGCGCGCGCGGGAAGCGCAGATGGCGATAGGGCTGCGAGTCGAGCAGACGGCCGACGCGATCGAGATGGAACACCTGCGCGTATTTGTTCTCCACGTCCTGCCGCGACATGGTCTTCGGTTCAGCGAAGCGGTCGCGGATCACCTTGAACACCAGCGGATAGCTCGGCAGCGTGAACACCGCCATCACCATGCCGCGGATGCCTTCGGCCTGCGTCAGCGCCTCGTCGGTGTGATGGTTGAAGTGGCTGAAGAAGGTACGGAAGCGCTCGGTCTTGCCCTGCTTGGCGCGGCCGAGCACGGTGTACAGCTCGTCGATGGGCTTCAGCGGCAGGATCGTGCGCAGGAACACCACCGCGTCGCCGACCGTGGACAGATCGGCGTGGAAATAGCTGCGCGCGTAGCTGAAGAGGTGCGCGACGTCGGCGCGATGGGTCAGCACCGCTTCCGCCCGCAGCTTGCCGGCGTCGTTGACCAGCGCGATCACGCACGGCGAGAAGCGATGCTCGCCGAGCACGCGGCCGATCAGATAGGCGCGGCGCTCGCGATAGAACACCGTGTCGAGCAGATCGATCGAGCGCACCGGATGCTCGCCCCAGTGCTCCAGGTCGAGTTCGAGCCGCTTCGCCAGCCGTCGCGCGCAGCCGGTGCGGTCGGCGTAGGGAATATCGAAACGGTAATCGGCCAGCACGCGCTCGAACATGTCCTCCACGCGCCCGGAGACCGCGTAGCTGTGCCGCGCCACCGGATGCGTGATCGCGTCGGTGGGCTCGATGTCCATGGCGATGAACTCGATTGACGGATCGACGCCGCGCGTCTTGAAGAAGCGCCGGGTGAGCGTGTTGTAGAAGGTCTTGTACAGCTCGCGGTCGATCAGCTCGGCGATGAACTGCGCGTAGGCATCGCGCACCGCCGACCACAGGCCGTGGTCGTGGGCGCGGCCGAGCAGCGCCGCCTGCAGGCGCAGCGCGCATTCGGCGATGCATTCGTCGTACAGCTCGATGCGCTCCACCGCGTCGACGCGCGCGCCGGCCCAGTCCATGGTTTCGAAGCGCAGCTTGGCGCGCCGGGTGATGTCGGCGAAGCGGGCGTGGTAATCCTCGAACGCGTCGCGGATCAGGGTGGCGATGGAGGCGGCGGCGATGTCATCCATGCGGCATCGTATGTCGCTTTGCCACCTTTCGTGCAACCCCGCGCGCGGAAATTTATTCGGTCTGGCGCACGTGCTCGCTCGCCTGCGCGCGCAGCCAGTCGCGGAAGGAGAGGAAGCCGCGATGCTCGGCCGAGCGCGGCGGGTACACCAGGTAGTGCGCGTAGCGCGTCTTCAGCCGCTGCGACGACAGCCGCACCAGCTGGCCGGATTCGAGCAGCAGCCGCGCACGCGTCAGCCGTCCGAGTGCCACGCCGACGCCGTCGAGCGCGGCACGATGGTGCGATTCGGAATCGTCGAACACGGCGACGAAACGTGTCGGCGGCGTGCCCTCGGTCTGCGCGAACCAGCGGTTCCACTGTCCGTCCGGATCGCCGAGCAGCGGCCATTCCTCCAGCGGCCGCGCGTTGATCCCACCCATCCGCTCGACCAGCGCCGGGCTTGCCATCGGCACCAGCCATTCATCGAACAGGTGCTCGGCGGTCACGCCCGGCCATTGTCCGAGGCCGATGCGCAGCGCCGCGTCGATGCTGTCGTTGCTGACGAAGTCGACGACGGCCTCGCTGGACAGCAGGTTGATCTCGATCTTCGGGTGCGCCGCCAGGAACGAGGTCAGCCGCGGCACCAGCCAGTTGGAGGACATCGACGGCGTGGCGCTGACCGTGAGGATGTCGTCGCGCCGCGCGGCGAAGGGCTGCACGGCCTGGGCGATCGCGTCCAGGTGCGGCGCGATGCGTTCGAGCAGGCGCTGCCCCTCGGTGGTGAGCGATACCCCGCGCGCGTTGCGCGTCAGCAGCTTGTAGCCCAGCCGCTCCTCCAGCGCCCGCATCTGGTGGCTGAGCGCACTGACCGTGACGTGCATCGACTCGGCGGCCCGGGACAGGTTGCCGAAGCGCGCCGCGGCGAGGAAGCCCTGCAGGGCATGGAGCGGGGGACGGCTCATGATGTGATTTTAACTCAAGTGACGGTTGCGAATATGTCGCTTTTGCGGGTTCCGTGGCGGGCGTATCTTCTATTTCACACAACAAGCGAGGTCGGCCATGAACCTGTTTACCGGGCTGTTGTTCCAGCAAGGCCACATCCAGGACCCGCGACTGGCACTGTCTCTCGCGGGCGAGGACGCCAAGGCGGACGCCTCCGCACGCCGGAAAGGCGATACGCCGATGGCCACCAAATCCTTCGAGTCCTGCCTGTCCTTGAAGCGCGGGGCGCTCGTCGCCCTCTGCTCGACCACCGCGCTGTCGCCGTTCCGCTGATATGGTCCCTGCCGGCCTCGCCCCAGGCCGGCAGCCAATGAAATCGGGGCGATGCGTCACGACGGAGGCCTCGCATGATCGCACGCCTGTGGCACGGCACCACGCTCAACGAAGTGGCTGACGAATACCTGGCCTATCTGCTCTCCAGCGGCGTGGCCGACTATCGCGCCACGCCGGGCAATCTGGATGTGCAGATCCTGCGCCGGCGCGAGGATCGGATCACACATTTCCTGATCGTCTCGTATTGGGAATCGCTGCAGGCCATCGAGGCTTTCGCCGGCGCCGATCTCACTCTCGCCCGCTACTACCCCAAGGATGCGCAGTATCTGCTGACGCACGAGGAACGCGTGCAGCATTACGAGGTCGCCACTTCGTCATGAAGTGAAGGCGGCGCGACGGCGCCTCATCGTGCTGACGGCGCGATGTCCGTTTCGGATACATTGCCGGTTTCGTTTTCCGGGGTTCCGACATGTGGTTGGGCACGCTGTACGCATTGGCCGCCGGTTTGATGTGGGGGCTGGTGTTCGTCGCCCCGCTGCTGCTGCCCGAATACGCGCCGATGCTGCTCTCGGTCGGCCGCTATCTCGCCTTCGGCCTGATCGCGCTGCCGCTGGCGTGGCTGGATCGCGCCGAGCTGAAGAAATTGCGCGGCGCCGACTGGCTCGAAGCGGTGAAGCTGTCCCTGATCGGCAACCTGCTCTATTACGTCTGCCTCGCCAGCGCGATCCAGCGCGCCGGCGGACCGCTGCCGACCATGATCATCGGCACCTTGCCGGTGGTGATCGCGATCAGCGCGAACCTGCGCAACCATCGTCGCGATGGACGACTGCCGTGGCGACGGCTGGCGCCGTCGCTGGTGTTGATCGCCCTCGGCATCGCCTGCGTCAACCAGTCGGAATTGCAGGCGCTGCGCGATGATCCCAATGCCGATCCGATGCGCTACGCGATCGGCGCGCTGCTGGCGATCGTCGCCGTCGCCTGCTGGACCTGGTATCCGCTGCGCAACGCCGACTGGCTGCGACACCATCCCGGCCGCAAGCCGCGTGCGTGGGCGACGGCGCAGGGTGTCGCCATCCTGCCGCTGGCGTTGCTGGGCTATGGCCTGGTGTGGGCGTGGTTCGCTTTTTCCGGCAAGGATTTCCCCATGCCGTTCGGCCCGCGTCCGGGGTTTTTCATCGGCTTGATGATCGCCATCGGCTTGTTCGCCTCGTGGCTGGGAACGTTGTGCTGGAACGAGGCCAGTCAGAGATTGCCGACTGCCCTGGTCGGTCAATTGATCGTTTTCGAAACGCTGGCTGCGTTGGCCTATGCCTTTCTGCTGCGTGGCGAGATGCCGGCGCCGCTGACCTTTCTCGGGATCGCGCTGTTGATCTGCGGGGTGGTCTGGGCGGTGCGGGTGAAGCCGACACCGGCGACAAATTAGACAATATCTGCTCACAACCAGATTGTCGTCGGGCTATCGAGCAACGGCGCCGCCAACCATCAAGATTTTGGTGACACAAGGGGCACGTTGATAGCGTTTCGGGCAGGGTCCGTAGAAAAAATCATGCGATAGGAAATGCGCCCATTCGGTAACTGTATCTCCTTCGTCACTACAGAATAGAAAGGTGCATCGGAAGAACTGGAGTTTAGAATCCCTTGGAACAATCCGTCTGCGTGAGAACTGTCACCGATAACCTCCATACCGCAAATGGTTTCTGCGCAGGCCAGTTCTTCAATTTCCGATCCCGAGAATTTTTCGGCTAAGAGCCTGCCGATTTGATCCCCGTACCTGCGCGAGTTGTCAATTGCCAGCTGACTGCCGGCGCTGTCACTTCGCAATTTTCGCAGGTATTCGCTATAGCTCGCACTTTGCAATACCGCGTCTGCGGCATCGGCGCGTATTCCTTCCGTGCTGAGGATTAGCGCCTCAGCATCACTTCCGTTTCTCGGCGTCACAAACTTCGCGTCCTCCGTAGGAACAGAAGGCATCGACTCAGTTTTCATGTCATGCGGAGAATGCACGGGGCGATCAATCGACACCGCTGATTGATCGCCCGCGCGTTCCCCGGAGATATCGTCAGATCCATGGTTAGCCGGAACAGCCGGTTTCCGTTGAAACTCATGTGACAGATACCAAATCGATATCAAAGCCACGATGGCTATGGATAAGAGCAAAACACTCCGGCGCGATTTCATAAGTAGGTTTATTCCGTTGGAGAAGCGGCGACTTGTGGAACTGGCACTCGGCCGCGCCTCAACATTTGCACCCATCCTCCCATCGTGTCGCTGACGAATAAAGAGCCATTACCGCTTGTCGAGACTACACAGGCGTTCTGACATTGGAAAGTATTGCCATTGACAATAACGGTTTCAACGGCTGAAACCTGAAATGACATCGCGGTAGCGAACAGGCCGCAGCATGCAAACACAATACGCTTCATGATCGCCTTTCCTTATTGTGGGCGTGGTGCCGGCAATCGACCGCCAGGAGTGAAAATTCTGACCCATCCGCCTAGGCTGTCAGAAACAGACAGTCCTCCCCCGTTCTGCGAAACGACGCAAGTGTTCTGACAGTAGAACGTGTAACCGTTAATCTCTACCGATCCGGCGGCGCTTGCCATTAGAGGGATCGACATCAATCCCGCGCTTAGAGCGATCTTCAAAAAAGAGATTCTTGATTCCATGTTGCGATTTCCTTGCCGTTCAAATGATCCCCTGGCAGGGAGAATGCTATGGCAAAGGCGTCGTCATCAAATGAAGGTGAGACGCTCCACGCGTGGCATCCATGTACGCCTGTTAACAGATAAAAAAAGCCCGGCGAATGCCGGGCTTTTTGTTTTGTCATAGAACGACTGTCTTACAGATGCTTGATGATCTCATCAGCAAACTCACTGCACTTCACCTCGGTCGCCCCCTCCATCAAACGCGCGAAGTCATAGGTGACGCGCTTGCTGGCGATGGCCTTGTCCATGCCGGCGATGATCGCGTCGGCTGCTTCGGTCCAGCCCATGTAGCGCAGCATCATCTCGCCGGAGAGGATCACCGAACCCGGGTTGACCTTGTCCTGGTCGGCGTACTTCGGCGCGGTGCCGTGGGTCGCCTCGAACACGGCATGGCCGGTGACGTAGTTGATGTTGGCGCCCGGCGCGATGCCGATGCCGCCGACCTGCGCGGCGAGGGCGTCGGAGAGGTAGTCGCCGTTCAAGTTGAGCGTGGCCACCACGTCGTATTCCTTCGGACGCAGCAGGATCTGCTGCAGGAAGGCGTCGGCGATGGCGTCCTTGATGACGATGCCCGCACCCGGCTTGCCTTCCGGAATCACGTGCCAGGGGCCGCCGTCGAGTTCGACCGCGCCGAAAGCCTCGCGCGCGACCTGATAGCCGAAGTCGCGGAACGCGCCCTCGGTGAACTTCATGATGTTGCCCTTGTGCACCAGGGTGACCGACTTCTGGTTGGTGTCGATCGCGTACTGGATCGCCGCATGCACCAGGCGCGTGGTGCCGAGGAAGGACACCGGCTTGATGCCGACGCCGACCTGCACGGGCAGATCACGCTTGGGCGCGCCGACGGTGGCCAGCGCGTCCTGCCACGCGTCGATCTTTTCCTGCGTGCCGAAGCGGATCTTGTCGAACGAGCGCGGGAATTCCTTGGCGAGGAAGTCGAGCACCTTCTGCGCGTCGGCGCTGCCGGGTTCGAACTCGATACCGGCGTAGATGTCCTCGGTGTTCTCGCGGAAGATGGTCATTTCGACGTCGCCCGGCTTCTTCACCGGCGAGGGCACGCCTTCGAACCAGCGCACCGGGCGCAGGCAGACGTAGAGGTCGAGCATCTGGCGCAGCGCGACGTTGAGCGAACGGATGCCGCCGCCGACCGGCGTGGTCAGCGGGCCCTTGATGCTGACCAGGTAGTCGCGGCAGGCATCGACGGTGGCGTCGGGCAGCCAGTTGCCGGTGGCGTTGTAGGCCTTCTCGCCGGCCAGCACTTCCATCCATTCGAGCTTGCGCTTGCCGCCGTAGGCCTTGGCGACCGCCGCGTCGAGCACGCGCACGCTGGCGCGCCAGATGTCGGGACCGGTGCCGTCGCCTTCGATGAAGGGGATGACCGGATGGTCGGGAACGTTGAGACCTTGCGGGCTCTTGGTGATCTTGCTGCCGCCGGCAGGAACTGTCGGGGTGAAATCTGTCATCGGAATCTCCGAAGAAACGCGCGCACCGTACGGGCGAGCGGGGAGGGACGGGGAAGCGGGTCGATCAGGAACCGGTATTGTCGCGGTTTGCGCGGGCGCGGGCAAAGCGCAGGGATGAAACAGTGTTTCGAATACCGTGGGCCGGCGCTGGCTAGGCGCTGGCTAGGCGCTTGCGGAGGGCCCGCATAACGCAAAAAGGGCGCGGCTCGCACCGCGCCCTCGTGACGGAACGAGTCCGTCGGATCGGATCAACCGGATTACTTGACTTCGAAATCCTTGGTCTGCACGACGTTGCCGTCGAGCGAGACTTCCAGCTTGTACTTGCCGGTCGGCCAGCCGTCGGGCTTGCTGATGTGGAATTCGGTCACGCCGGCACCGGTGAAGGTGATGTCCTGGCTTTCCTCGTTGACCACCTTCGCCTTGTCGCCTTCGCCGAAGGTCCACTTGGCAGTGAGCTTGCCCGGAACCGAAGCGGCCGGGTCGCTCGTGGTCGTGGAGACCGCGGCATAGATCGTGTCCTTCTTGCCGAAGGTCGTGGACGGGGTGGTGACCTTCTTGTCGGCACCGATGGCGTTGCCGAGGTCGACCGAAGCCACCGAGGCGGTGGCGGCCGGAGCCGGAGCGGGTTCCGGAGCCGGGGCGGGCGCCGCAGGCGCGGCCGGTTCGGTGGCGGCAGGCGGGGTCGCGGCCGGCTCTTCCTTCTTCTTGCAGCCGACCAGCGCCAGCGTGCCGAACAGCGCGGCGGCAATGGCGAGATTGAGCGTCTTGCGTGTCATGGAATGTCTCCGTGGATGGTCATGAGATGGTCGGAACCGGGCGCGGCCCGGGTTGCAGGAAAATCGCTCGAAAACTAGCTCAGCTAACTAGCTCAGTCGGCCTTCGGCGGAATCTTTAGCACCTGACCGGGCTTGATCAGGTCGGGATTGTCGAGCTGGTCGCGATTGGCTTCGAAGATCTGATGCCATGCGCCCGACTTGCCGTAGAACTGCTTGGCGATGTGCGACAGCGTATCGCCCTTCTGCACGGTGTAAGTCTGCTCGCCGGTGATCTCTTCCGTGCTGCTCGAACCGCTCTGCACGTTGGAGAAGTCCACATTTTCCTGGGGCGCTTCAGTACTGCTGGAGCCGCTCTTCACGTTGGAGAAATCCGGCTCTTTCGGATCGTTGGGATTGGGGGCGTTGCTCATCAGGGGCTCCTATGCCGCGTTGACGGCGCAGCGTCCCACGAACGTTGTTAAAAAATCATATTTCAGCCGTGAAGCCCGTCTCGTTGTTAGCTCGGTGTTTATTGGCGAAGGTCGCGCCCCGGCGCGGGCGGGGACAGCCCCGGCGTGCCCCGCCAGGGATTGATGTCGAGTCCGCCGCGGCGGGTGTAGCGCGCTTCCACCGAGAGCGTGCGCGGACGGCACCGCGCCAGCACGTCGACGAAGATGCGTTCGACGCATTGTTCGTGGAATTCGGCGTGGTCACGGAAGGAGACGAGGTAGCGCAACAGGCCGGCGCGATCGATGCGCGGGCCGCGATAGGCGATGGTCACGCCGGCCCAGTCGGGCTGGCCGGTGACCGGGCAGTTGGACTTCAGCAGGGCTGAGTGCAGGCGCTCCTCGACTTCGTCATCGGCCTCGATGGCGAGGAAGGACGGCTGCGGTTCGTCGTAGGCGCTGCATTCGACCTCAAGCGCATCGAGGGATTGCAGACCGGAATCGGCATCGATCGCGGGCAAGCCGAAGGCGACCTCGACCGGAGCGCCCGCCGCTTGCGACAGATCCTGGACGATGCGGGCGCGCACCTGCTCGGCATCGTCGAAGCGTTCGGCATTGAACGAGTTGAGATAGAGCTTCAGCGACTTCGATTCGATCAGGCAGGGCGACGTCGCCGGCACGGTGAGCGTAGCGGTGGCGACCACGGGCTTGCCGCGCGCGTCGAGCCAGCTCAACTCGTAGGCGTGCCAGCGATCCTGTCCGACGAAGGGCAAGGCATCGCCGGGCACGCCGATGGCGTCGCGGCCTTGCGTGCGCGGGATCGGGAACAGCAGCGACGGGTCGTAGCGGCGCGGATAGGCGACTTCGCGGCCGAGCGGGAGTTGCGAGGACATGCGTGAATTCTACGCGGCGGCGCAAGAACCGGATATCGCCGCCACGGCCGCCGCCCGACACTGCATTCATCTCATCGGAACGCATCGCCATGCTCACGCTCTACGACTACCTGCCCTCGCAGAACGCCTGGAAGATCCGCCAGCTGCTGCATCACCTGCAACGCCCGTACCGAAACGTCATGGTCAGTATCTTCGAGGGCGAGGGGCAGACCGAGGCCTATCGCCGCATCAGCCCGACCGGCACGGTGCCGGCGGTGATGTTCGAGGACGGCCGCGCGCTGTCCGAGTCCAATCCGATCCTATTCCACCTCGCCGAGGGCACGCCGTATCTTCCCGACGACGGCTTCGCCCGCGCGAAGGTGCTGCAGTGGATGTCGTTCGAGCAGGAGCGGGTGGAAAGCCAGATCGGCGCGCTGCGGCACTGGACGTTGACCGGCAAGCTGGCGCGGCGCGCGCCGGTGCTGGTGGAGATGAAGCGCAATGCCGGGCACAAGGCGCTCGGCATGCTCGATGCGCATCTCGCGCAAAGCGCCTTCATCGTCGGCGACGCATACACGGTCGCCGACATCGCGCTGTTCGCCTACGTCAGCCGCAGCGACGAGGCCGAAGGATTATCACTGGCGCCGTTCGCGCAGGTGCGTGCCTGGATCGAGCGCGTGCGCGAGCAACCCGGATTCCTCGCCGAAACCTTTGCCTACGCGATCGATCCGAACTCCAGTCGCGACTTGCCGTGATCCGAGCGCCGCGCCGTCATTGCGTGGACGGCGGCGCGTGCAGGTAATCGAGCGTGACCTGCAACAGCGCGCGCAACCCGACATCCAGCGACAACTCGTCGAGCAGGAATTTCGGCGAATGATTGCTCGGCGCGGTGGCGGGATCGATGCCCGCCGTCGTCGAGCCGACGAAGAAGAACAGTCCGGGCACTTCCTTGGCGTAGAAGGAAAAATCCTCCGCACCCATCTGCAGCGGCGGTTCGTAGACATTCTCGCGTCCCACCACTGCCTGCAGGCTGGGCAGCATCTTCGCGGTCAGCGCCGGATCGTTGACGGTGACGGGGTTGCCGGGTTGATCGGGCACCTGCGCTTCGGCGGTGGCGCCATGCGCGGCGGCGACGTGCTCGGACACGTTCTTCAGATCGTCGAAAATCTTCTTGCGCATGCCTTCATCGAAGGTGCGGATCGTGCCGATCATCTCCACGTCGTCGGGGATGATGTTGTAGCGGATGCCGCCCTTGATCGCGCCGAAGGTCACCACCGCCGGCAGGTTCGAGATGTCGGTGCGGCGGCTGACGATGGTCTGCGCGGTGGAGATCAGATCGGCGCTGGCGACGATCGGATCGATGCCTTTCCACGGCGCCGAACCGTGTGTTTGACGGCCGTGCACCTTGATGCTGAAGCGATCCGAAGCCGCCATCAGCGGGCCGCCGCGCACGGCGATCTTGCCCGCCTGCACCGAAGAGAACACGTGCAGGCCGAACACCGCCTCGGGCTTGAAGGTCTTGAACAGGCCTTCCTTCAACATCAATGACGCGCCACCTTCCTCGTCGGCCGGCGCGCCTTCTTCCGATGGCTGGAAGATCAGCATTACTTCGCCCGGCAGCTGCTCACGCATCGCCACCAGCGCATCGGCGACGCCGAGCAGGATGCCGGTATGCGCGTCGTGGCCGCAGGCGTGCATCACGCCGACCGGTTCGCCACGGAAATTCGTGGTGACTTTCGAGGCGAACGGCAGACCGGTCTGCTCGGTCACCGGCAGCGCATCCATGTCGGCGCGCAGCGCGATCTTCGGCCCGGGCTTGCCACCTTTGATGATGGCGACCACGCCGTGATGGGCAATGCCGGTCTGCGGTTGCAGGCCGAGCGCGCGCAGATGTTCGGCGACTTTCGCCGACGTGCGTTCCTCGCGGTTCGACAGCTCCGGGTGCTGATGAAAATCGCGACGCCAGTCGATTACCTGCTGGCGCAGCTTGGCCGCGGCCGCGATCACTTCCGGACGCTGCGCGAGCGGCGCGTCCTGCGCGATGGCGGCGCCGGCGAGCAGCGAGTTCGCCAGGAGCGTGCCTACCAAGAGCGGCGGGAGAAGGAGACGAGAGGACGACGACGGCATCGGCGAGGCTCCGCAAGAGGGGAAACCGGGATAGTAGCCCGCAAGCCGGTGCGATCGGTCCGCGGATCGCCGACTAGGGATATTCCTAGCTGTCATGAGCGCCGCGAAGGACTAAGGTGCGCTGACGACAGCGATCCAGGAGCGCCGCCATGTCCGTCGATCGAGTCCGGGCCGAGCCCGTCACTTCCGCTTACGCCGCCGATCCGGGCCGCGTGCAGCCGCGCAACACGACCGACGACGACGCGCTGGCCGTTTTCAATCGTCGTTTCAGCGAGTTCGATACCGCGGCCAAGCATGACGAGGCCGATGGCAAGGTCAGCCGTGAGGATCTGCAGGCGATCGTCGAGAACAGCGACGATCAAGAGCTGGTGGATGCCGCCAACCATTTGCTGGAGACGCCCGATCTGCGCGACGGCCTGGACACCGCCGGCGAAGGCGGTGATCAGGATGGAGTGATCAGCCTCAAGGACCTGACCAGCTACATGGTGCGCGATCAGCCTTCGTCGCTGCCGTCGCTGGCGACGCAGCAGGTCACCGGCTCGGATCAGGATCCCACCGTGCTCCACATCGATGCCGCGCCGCCGGAAGGCGCGAGCTGGAGCAACGAGACGGGCCCGCGTGCCGGCATCGTCTCGGTGTACGTCGACGGCGAATACGTCGCCGACGCGACCATCTTCACCGAAAACCCAAACGGCGCCGACGTCAATCTCGGCGTGCTCGGCCCGGGGCCGCACACGATCGAATTGCGCGATAGCAGCGCGGTCGGCACGGGCGCGCCGGAAGCGAGCATCGATCCCGCATCCGTGGAGTTGGAAGTCACGAACCTCGACATCGATTCCAGCGATCCCGCCGTGCGCGACCAGGCCCTCGCCGCGCGCTACGCGCCCAATCTGGCGCTGGCCGACAACGAGCAGGCCACCAACAACACGCCGCTGATGACCACCGCGCAGGTCGTCCATCACGACGACGGCACCACCACGATCGCCTACCGCATCCTCTACAGCAACGAGGACGGCGGCGATGGCAGTGATCCCACCATGCTGACCAATCGCTGGGGCCGCACCACCGACGACGAGCGCATCTACGAGGTGACAATCGACGCCAATGGCGAGGTGATCGATTTTTCAGGCAAGAACGGTGCGGGCGGCGTCGAACTGCGCGACGACGATGCGGGCGTGCAGGACATGAACGACGCGCGCGGCCCGAACGGATTGCCGGGTATCGCGATCTACAACGAGCACAACAACGTGCAGTGGGATGATCCCAGTGACCGCCACAATCGCGCCTATTCCGGCGTGCCGGTCCTGGTGGGCACGGGCCCGAACACGGGCCGCGACGAATCCAACGAGCCTGGCCCGGCCACCAACGAGGTGATGCGCGACAACCCGTGGACGTGGCGCGTGGCCAATGCGGAGATGCGGCGCGAGGCCGCGCCCGATGGCGAAAGCAAACTGGACCAGGTCCAGCCTTACGACCGCCTGTATCTGAACCTGGATGACGGCACCTTCGACGAAGGCACCGAGATCACGGTGCATTACGACAACGGCCGGTCGGAGACGCTGCGGCTCGACGATGCCAACGGCAAATCGAATTCCGTCTCCATCGTGCTGAGCGGTGATCCCGCCGCGATCACCTCGATCGAGGTCGCCGGTGCCGAAGGCACCGGCGTCGAAGCCTATACATTGAATCGCGACGACACGCCGCAAGCGGTGACGGACATCGCCGAGCGCGATTGATCGCGCCACCGCCCACTTAACGCGATCAGTGGTCGACCAGCTGCATCGCGTCCGCGGCGTAGCGTGCGCCGGCCACAGCGCTCGGCGGGACGATGGCCTCGATGAGGGTCAGTTCGTCATCGCTGAGCGTGACGTCGACCGCACCGACGTTCTCTTCCAGATACTTGCGACGCTTGGTGCCGGGGATCGGCACGATGTGCTCGTCCTGCGCCAGCACCCACGCGAGCGCGAGTTGTCCGGGCGTCACGGCCTTGCCGGCGGCCAGCGACTTGATCTGTTCGACCAAGGCCAGATTCTTGGCGAAATTCTCGCCCTGGAAACGCGGATTGGTGCGGCGCCAGTCGTCGGCCTCGAAATCCTCCGGCGACTGGATCGCGCCGGTGAGGAAGCCGCGGCCGAGCGGCGAATACGGCACGAAGCCGATGCCCAGTTCGCGGCAGACCGCGAGCACGCCGTTCTCTTCCGGATCACGCGTCCACAACGAGTACTCGCTCTGCAACGCGGTGATCGGATGCACGGCGTGGGCGCGGCGGATGGTCTCGGCGCCGGCTTCGGACAAGCCGAGGTAACGCACCTTGCCGGCCTTGACGAGATCGGCCATGGCGCCGACGGTATCCTCGATCGGCACGTTCGGATCGACGCGATGCTGGTAGTAGAGATCGATGTGATCGGTGCCCAGGCGCTTGAGGCTGCCCTCGACGGCGGCGCGCACGTTGGCGGGGCTGCCATCGACGCCGCCTCTGCGCACGTCCTGCATGCCTGGCTCGATGACGAAGCCGAACTTGGTCGCCAGGAACACTTGATCGCGGCGCCCCTTCAGAAAGCCACCGAGCAATTGCTCGTTGGTATGCGGGCCGTAGATCTCGGCGGTATCCCAGAAAGTGACGCCGAGTTCGAGCGCGCGCGCGAGCGTGGCGAGCGATTCGGTGTCGTCCTGGGCCGTGGTGTAGCCGAAACTCATGCCCATGCAGCCGAGGCCGAGGGCGGAGACTTCAGGGCCGTTGCGGCCGAGCTTGCGGGTTTTCATTGCGATTTCTCCTGGGAGGATGGAGTCGTTTGGGGAGGAGCGGCGATCACCGCCTCGATTTCCACTTTCAAAGCCGGATCGAACAGTCCGGACACCTGCACCAGCGAACTGGCGGGCGGATTGGCGCCGTAGGCCTCGATCAATGCCGCGCGGACGGCGGCGAGGTCCTTCAGATCGGTGAGGAAGATGGTCACCTTCAGCAAGGCCGGCCAGTCCGCGCCGAGTTCGCGCAGCACGCCGTGGAGGCGGCCCAGCACTACGCGGGTCTGCGCGCCGGTGTCGCCGCGGGCGGCGTCCGAGCCGAAGGCGGTCAGTCCGGACAGATAGACCGTGTCGCCATGCCGCACCGCGTGGGCATAGGGACCGGCGGGCGCCGCGAGCGACTGGAAACGCAGGCGCTCACCCTGCTCCGATACGGGCCCGGCCGGCGGCTGCGCGATCGCGGAGGTGCTGGCGAGCATGCCGGCAAGCGCGACGGGGAGGGGCGCAACGGAGAAAGGCAGGCGAAGCGGCATGGCCTGGGCCCGGTTGGAGAAGGGACCACCAGTGTCGCGCTGGCGACTGCGCCGATAAACCGGCAATATCCGAATCTTCTTTGAACCTTGGCTTCACAATGGCCGCTGCCCCGCTTCCCGCTGTCGTCGCCTTCTCCCGCGTCGCCCACCACGCCAGCTTCACCCGCGCCGCCGCCGAACTGGCGGTCTCGCCCTCCGCGCTGTCGCAGACGGTGCGGACGCTCGAATCCCAGTTGGGCGTGCGCCTGCTCAACCGCACCACCCGCCGCGTCGGCCTGACCGAGCACGGCGCGCGCTTCCTGCAGCAGGTCGCGCCGGGCCTGCAGCTGATCGAAGCCGCCTTCGACGACCTCGACCTGGTCCGCGACCGCCCGGCCGGTCGCTTGCGCATCAACCTCTCGCGCGTCGCCGCCCAGCAACTGGTGATCCCGCGGCTGCCCGCCTTCGCCGCGCGCTATCCCGAGGTGGAGGTGGAGCTGTTCGTCGACCCGAGACTGGCCGATCTGGTGGCCGGCGGTTTCGACGCCGGCATCCGCCTCGGCGAATGCCTGGCCAAGGACATGATCGCCCTGCCGATCGGGCCGATGCAGCGCCAGGTGGTCGTGGGCTCCCCTGCCTACTTCCGCCACCATCCGCCGCCGCGCACCCCGGCCGACCTCGTCCACCACGACTGCATCCGCCATCGCCTAAGCAGCGGGCGCTTGATGCCCTACGAATTCACGCGCGACGGACGCGATTTCGAAGTCGAGGTTAACGGACGCCTGATCTTCAACGACAGCGGCCTCGCGCGCGAAGCCGCGCGGGCGGGACTTGGGCTCAGTCAGCAGTTCGAGGCGGAGGCGGCGGCTGACCTTGCCAATGGCACACTGCAGCGCGTGCTCGACGATGACCTGGAACCTTTCCCCGGGTTTTTCATCTACTACCCGGCGCGGGAGCATATGGCGCCGAAGTTGCGGGTGTTTATTGATTTTCTGCGAGAGCAAGTCGTGAGTTAAGCACAATCGTATTCTGATGACGTTTGTAACTGAGTGTTGGTTTGTCAAGGCAATACGATGACGCTTGATGATGAAGCCAAACAAGTCATCAAGTTGTGATGGGTAAGGTCGTAGAAACAGTATGGCGTCGTCGGATTAATGAGCTTGTTGTGCAGTTTACGGATGGCTTCGGATTCTTTGTGGGCATCAATGGTGCTTCCCTCGAGCTTTCTGTTACTGGCGAGTAAAAACGAATGAGCTTGTTGAGTTTTCAGGCTTACCATTCGTTCAAAGCGAAGCGGTTCCACACTGTGATTTCATTCCATCGCTAGGCGCTCTTGCATGCGTTTATGGTCATTGCATCCAAAGTATCTTGACCCGCAAGGATTGGTTGCCCTGTGGCGTGAGGCGCTGCTCGCCAAAGCAGTCCTTCGCGGAGAAACGCGAGGCTATACCAACCATCCACAGCTGGAACGGTTCAAGACGCACCCAAGACCACGCTTGGCGATCAATTCGTATCTCGCCGCAGTGCACGAGGAGGCTACCGCGCGTGGCTATTCCTTCGATCACTCAAAACTCGGGCAGGTACGGGTAGTGGAGACTATTCCGGTTAGCTCGGGGCAGATTGGATACGAGTGGGATCATTTGCAGCGCAAGTTGGCAACACGCAGTCCTGAGGTGCATTCCCGTTGGACAAATGTGGTTAACCCTGCGTGCCATCCTCTGTTTCGCCGGCGGTCTGGGCCGGTAGCGCCGTGGGAGCGGTTGTCAGAAGATGCTTGATAACTCATGGCGAACCGAAACCGCCTTACAATGCAATTTGCTATCGCTACTAGCTGTGCGCCGTGCATTTCGCGTGCTTGTCGTTGTTACAGCTATCGTTGTTCTTGTCGCGAGCTGCGGTGAGAGAGATGTGGCACGCAACTCAGTGTCTTCCTCGACTGCACATCAACCGCCGCCACCCCCGCCTCCTCCTGATGTTGGGGATATTGAAAACTTCCACGGCTGCAAGATTCTGCCGTGGAGAGAACTGTCTGGCGAAGAGCAGTGTCTGGTTGCGAAGCTCCGTGCTGATTGCACACCAGCCGCAGATTGTGTTCTCACCTGCCTCGCCAGCCCAGATGGACCTAAAGTTGGTGGCGGTTGTGATCACGTTTGCTTCGGCTACAACGTATTCCATGCTTGGAAGGACAGGCCGAAGGCGATGGATGAGTGCCGTAATCTGGAGCGCAACTGACGGTTTGATGCGTAGCATGCGAACCACGCATCAAGCGACACAGACCTTTTAGTCACTACGCTCGCCACCAAGAATCTCCGCGGTAGCACGCTCAAGAATTGCGGCGATGCGCTTCGCCTCAGCATCATCCCAATCGGTACGACGCGAGAACAACGCGTGCTTGAGCGCGTGCATGGCGCGGCGCACGGTCATCGGCCCGGCTTCCTTGGCGGCTTCGCGGGCGCGTTGCTCGGTACGGGCGATCACGGCGTCGACGGCGGCGCGGTTTTCGTTGAGGTAGGCGCGGCCGGCGTCGGTGATCGAGTAGAGCTTGCGGCCACCGGTTTCGGCTTCGGCCTGGGCGTGGCCCATTTCCTCGAGCATGGTGAGGGTGGGATAGATCGCGCCGGGGCTGGGCGAGTAACGGCCGTGGAACATCTCTTCGATGATGCGGATCAGTTCGTAGCCGTGGCGCGGCTGCTGTTCGATCAGGGCGAGCAGCAGCAGCTTGAGGTCGCCGTGGCCGAGCATGCGCCCGCCGCCGCGATGACCGCCGTGGCGACGGCCCATGTCGTCGGAGAAGTCGTCGTTCCCGCCGAAGCGGTCGAAGAAGCCGCGGCGGCCGGCGTGCATGGCCGGGTCGAAGTCATGGTGCGGGTGGGGGTGGTGCGAGGTGTGGCGGTGGAACCAGGAATGGAGGCGCATGGGAATTCGATATATCGGAAGTTGGTGAAAAGATATATCTAAGATATATCGAAATCAAGGGGGGCTACCCGGCCCCGGTTCGTCCCAGGGGCTCGCAGAGGAAATCCACGAACGCCCGCAGCTTGGGCGGCATGTGCTCGCGCGCCGGGTAGTAGATGTAGAAGCCGGGAAGCGCGGGCGCGTATTCAGCCAGCACCCGGACCAGGCGGCCGTCCGCCAGATCGGCCTTGACCGTCTCGACGAAAAGCTGCGCCAGGCCGAGCCCGTCGCGCGCGGCCTCGCGCGCCATGCGGTCGTCGGTGTAGATCAGGCGGCCCTGGACGTCCATCTGCAGTTCGCGGCCGTTGTCGACGAAACTCCAGGGCTCGAGCCGGCCGCTGCCGGGCATGCGGAAGCGGATGCAGTCATGGCCGGCCAGATCGGCCGGCGTGCGCGGCGTGCCGTGGCGGCGCAGATATTCGGGAGTGGCGACGATGGCGCGGCGCAGGGGGCCGCTGATCGGTCGCGCCACCATGTCCTGGGCCAGTTTGTGGCCGATGCGGATGCCGGCATCGAAGCCGCCGGCCACCACGTCGGCGAGGGTGTCGTCGGTGAACAGTTCGACCTGGATCTGCGGATAGCGCGCCAGGAATTCCGGCAGTCGCGGGTTGATGTACAGCCCCGCCACCAGACGCGAAAGATTGATCCGCAGCAGGCCGGACGGCTGGCCCTGATCGGCGCGCAGGCGCTGCATGGCGATGTCGATGCGATCCAGCGAGGGATCGATCTGCGCCAGGAATTCGCGCCCCGCCTCGCTCAATGCCACGCGCCGGCTGGTGCGGTTGAACAAACGCACGCCCAGCCGCGCTTCCAGCCCGCGCACGCTTTGCGAAACCGCCGAGGCGGTGACGCCGAGATGGTCGGCGGCGCGGGTGAAGCTGCCCAGCCGCGCCACGGTGCGGAACACCGACAGGCCGGCCAGGGGTTCGGGCTTGATCGTCAAGTTTTTCTTCATGATGGGTGCAGGCTAACAGTCTTTTTGCTCAGGGATCGGGGCGTCACAGTGGCGACGCCCTTTCTGGAGATGCCGCCATGTCCCTGTTCGCTCCCCTGCTCGCCCTCGCCGTCGCCGTGCAGCCAGGTCCGGTCGCCGCCGAGCCGGTGGTGGAAGACGAGTTGCCCCACCGCCTGGATGCGGTGATCGATCGCGCGCTGCGCGAGGAACGCATCGTCGGCACCGTCGTACTCGTGGCCAAGGATGGCAAGGTGGTGTATCGCCGCGCCGCCGGTTTCGCCGACCGCGAAGCAAAGCGGCCGATGCCGGAGGACGCGATCTTCCGCTTTTCTTCGATCACCAAACCGATCGTCACCGTGGCGGCATTGCGGTTGGTGGAGCAAGGCAAGCTGCGTCTGGACGATCCGGTGACGCGCTGGCTGCCCGACTTCAAACCGAAGCTGGCGGATGGCAGCACGCCGGTCATCACCGTGCATCAGCTGCTCACGCACACCGCCGGGTTGAGTTACGGGTTCGAGGAACCGGCCGATTCGCCGTATCACCGGCTCGGTGTTTCCGATGGCCTCGATGATGCCGGCATCACCCTGGAGGAAAATCTGCACCGTCTCGCGCAGGCGCCGCTGCTCTATCCGCCTGGTCATCAGTGGCGGTATTCGCTCGCCATCGACGTACTCGGCGCGGTGATCGCCCGCGCCAACGCGAGCACGCTCCAGGAAGCGGTGGCGCAACTGGTGACGACGCCCTTGCACATGCGCGATACCGCGTTCTCCGTGCAGGATTCCCCGCGCGTCGTGGTGCCCTACGCCGACGGCCAACCGCGACCGCGGCGCATGTCCGACCATTTCGAAATGGCGCTGCCGGCATGGATGGGCCAGCGCCTGCGCTTCGCGCCCACGCGGGCGTTCGATGCCGGCGCGTTTCCCTCCGGAGGCGCCGGCATGGTCGGCACGGCCGATGATGTGCTGCGTCTGCTGGAAACGATCCGCGGCGGCGGCGCCCCGCTGCTAAGCGCCGACACCGTGAAGCGCATGACCGCCGATCAGGTCGGCGCCGATGCGCAAACCCAAGGCCCCGGTTGGGGATTCGGCTACGGCGGCGCCGTGCTGGACGATCCCGTGCTGGCCAAGTCGCCGCAGGCGAAGGGCACGCTGCAGTGGGGTGGTGTCTACGGCCATGCCTGGTTCGTCGATCGCGGCAACGGGTGGAGCGTGGTGGCGCTCACCAACACCGCGCTGGAAGGCATGTCCGGCGCCTTCCCGACGCAGATCCGCGATGCGGTCTACGGCGCGCGGTGAATTTCCGTCGAACGGCATAGAACGTTTTCTCATGTGAGCGCTCACGTCCTTGACGCTTCCCGGCCCCCAGCGTAACTTGCGCCTGCCGACGGTTTGCATCGCTTCATCAAGATCAAGCGATGGAATTAAAAGGGAAGCCGGTGCGGCCCGACAGCGAGTTTCCTTCGCCCAGGGCCAATTCCGGCGCTGCCCCGCAGCGGTGTGTGGAAACGATCTTCGCCAATGGCACTGGGTCTGCAGCCCGGGAAGCGGCGAACAGTAGGCGGGGCCTCCGCGCCCCACGTCCACGAGCCCGAAGACCTGCCGCGGCCAGGGAGCGATCCCTGTCCTGACCTGGGACTTCCGAGGGGAAGCGCCGGGACGTGCGCCGCGGCTTTCCGGCCGGGGCCTGTCCTTGCGCCCGCTCGTCGGTTCCGGTTCGCCCGAGGGGGCGAAGGTCGCCGGCGTGGCGGAGGGCTCGCGTAGGTCTATGCGGGCGCTTCGGCGCGTGCCGCCTTCGTTCCTCCATTCGCCACGAATCGAGGACACGCAACATGATCACCGTCAGCAACCTGGGCTTCCCGCGCATCGGCGCGAAGCGCGAACTCAAGCGCGCGCTGGAAGCGTACTGGCGCGGCGAGGCCACGCCGCAACAACTGCAAGACACCGCCCGCGCACTGCGCGAGCGGCATTGGAAACTGCAATACGAAGCCGGCGCCGACGTGGTGCCCTGCAACGACTTCTCGCTGTACGACCACGTGCTCGACACCGCGTTCGCGCTCGACGCCATTCCCGATCGCTATCGCGCACTCGCCGATGCCGATCCGCTGGCCGGCTACTTCGCCCTCGCGCGCGGTTTGCAGAAGGACGGCGTCGACCTGCACGCGCTGGAGATGACCAAGTGGTTCGACACCAACTATCACTACCTGGTGCCGGAGCTGCATGCGCAGCAGAGTTTTCGCTTGCGTGACGACAAGGCCGTCGACGAATTCCTGGAAGCCAAGGCGCTCGGCGTCGATGCCAGGCCGGTGCTGCTCGGTCCGGTGAGCTTCCTGTTGCTGTCGAAAACGGTCGACGGCAGCGATCGCCTCGCCCTGCTCGACCGCTTGCTGCCCGTCTACGCCGAATGGCTCGGCCGATTGCGCGATGCGGGCGCGGCGTGGGTGCAGATCGACGAACCCTGCCTGGTGCAGGATCTCGACGACGACGATCGCGCGGCGTATCGCAAGGCCTACGGCACGTTGGCCATCACCGCGCGGCCGAAGCTGCTGCTGGCCACATACTTCGGTGCGCTCGAGGGCAATCTCGCGCTAGCCGTGGAATTGCCCGTCGAAGGCCTGCACGTCGACCTCGTGCGCGCACCGGAGCAACTCGATGCCGTGCTCGATGCGCTGCCGCCGCGTCACGTGCTCTCGCTCGGCCTGGTCGATGGCCGCAACGTCTGGCGCACCGATCTCGATCGCGCGCTCGCGTTGGCGGAACGCGCGCAGGCGCGCGTCGATGCCGGACGCCTGCAAGTCGCGCCATCGTGCTCGCTGTTGCACGTGCCGATCGATATAACGCTGGAAACCGCGCTGCCATTCGACATCCACGCATGGCTGGCGTTCGCGCGACAGAAGATCGAGGAATTGCGCACTCTCGGCGATGCCCTGAACGGCCTGCGTTCGGCGCATTCCACGCTGGAAGTCGCGCGCGAACGTTATGAGACGCGCCGCCGCTCGGCCAAGGTGCATCGGCCGGACGTCGCCGCGCGCGTGGCCGCGCTCGATGCTGTCGACACGCAGCGCAAGTCGTCGTACGCGCAGCGGCGCATCGCGCAGGCGCGGCGCTTCGACCTGCCGTCGTTCCCCACCACCACCATCGGCTCGTTTCCGCAGACACAGGCTGTGCGCGAGGCACGCGCGAAATACAAATCCGGCAAGTGGTCGGACGCCGACTACGACGCCTTCCTCGAAGCCGAGACCGAACGCTGCGTGCGTTTCCAGGAAGAGATCGGTCTGGACGTGCTGGTGCACGGCGAGTTCGAGCGCAACGACATGGTCGAGTATTTCGGCGAACAGCTCGACGGCTTCGCCTTCACCAAACACGGCTGGGTGCAGAGCTACGGCTCGCGCTGCGTCAAGCCGCCGATCCTGTACGGCGACGTGCGGCGCCCGGCGCCGATGACGGTGCGCTGGTCGCGCTACGCGCAATCGCTCACCGACAAACCGATGAAGGGGATGCTGACCGGCCCGGTGACGGTGCTGCAATGGTCGTTCGTGCGCGACGACCAGCCGCGCGCGAGCACATGCCGGCAGATCGCCCTCGCCTTGCGCGACGAAGTGCTCGATCTGGAGGCCGCCGGCATCGGCGTGATCCAGATCGACGAGCCGGCGCTGCGCGAAGGCCTGCCGCTGCGGCGCGTGCAGTGGCGTGCCTATCTCGACTGGGCCGTGGAATGCTTCCGCATCAGCGCCGCCGGTGTCGCCGACGAGACGCAAGTCCACACCCATATGTGCTACTCGGAGTTCAACGACATCATGGAAGCGGTGGCGGCGATGGATGCCGACGTGATCTCCATCGAGACCTCACGCTCGCGCATGGAACTGCTGGATGCGTTCGTGCGTTTCCGCTATCCGAACGGCATCGGCCCCGGCGTGTACGACATCCACTCGCCGCGCGTCCCGGACACGACGGAAATGACGGCGTTGCTGCAAAAGGCCGGCGCGGTATTGCCGACGGAACAGCTGTGGGTGAACCCGGATTGCGGGCTGAAGACGCGAGGTTGGCCGGAAACCCGCGCAGCGCTCGCGGCGATGGTCTCGGCCGCGCACGCCTTGCGCACGGCCTGACGCGCGAAGAAGGAGAACGGAATGGCATGCCGCGCGACAGCGTGGCGTGCCGCTAATCCGTATCTGATTCCACCAGGCGCGGCACCGGTGCCGGCCGGCCGCGCACATCCAGCGCGATCATCACGAAGCGGCCGCGCGTACACAGCTCGCGCTCGCCGCTGAGCAGATCCTCGGCGATCAGTTCCACTTCCACCTGCATCGAACTGTTGCCGGTGGAGATCACGCGCGCCACCGTTTCCACCAGTTGGCCCTGGCGGATCGGCAGTTCGAAATCCACTTGCTCCGAGCGCGCCGTTACCACCGTGCGGCGTGCGTAGCGGGAAGCCGCAATGAAGGCGGCCTTGTCCATCCAGGCCAGGGCCTGCCCGCCGAACAAAGTACCGAGGTGGTTGGTGTGATCGGGGAACACCATTTCCAGCAGCCGCGCTTCGCGCGGCTGGGTATCAGGCAGGGGAGTCATGACGTCCTTAGAAAGCGTGATCGAAACCGACTTCACCCTGCACACCCACCTGATAGGCCGAGACGCGCCGCTCGAAGAAGTTGGTGAGCTCCTGCACGTCCTGCAGGTCCATGAAGGGGAAGGGATTGCGCGCGCCGAAATGCTTCGGCATGCCGAGCTGGGCCATGCGCTGATCGGCGCAATATTCCAGATACTCGCGCATGTCCTTCGGCGACAGTCCGGCGACGCCGCCCGAAAGCGTGTCCTGCGCGAAGGCGAATTCGCAGTCCACCGCCTCCTCCATCATCCGCACCACTTGCGCGCGGAAATCGTCGTCGATCAGGTCGGGCTCTTCCTCGCGCGCGGTGCGGATCACCTCGAAAGCGAAGGCCATGTGGCAGCTCTCGTCGCGGAACACCCAGTTGGTGCCGGAAGCGAGGCCATGCAGCAATCCGCGTGAACGCAGGTAGTACACGTAGGCGAAGGCGCCGAAGAAGAACAGGCCTTCGATGCAGCCAGCGAAGCAGACCATGTTGAGCAGGAACTGGCGACGCTGTTCACGCGTCTCCACGCGCCGCAGGTTCTGGATGCTGTCGATCCACTTGAAGCAGAACTCGGCCTTCTTGCGGATCGAGGGAATGTTCTCCACCGCGGCGAAGGCCTTGGCGCGCTCGTTCGGATCGGGCAGGTAGGTATCGAGCAACGTGAGGTAGAACTGCACGTGCAGCGCCTCCTCGTACAGCTGCCGCGACAGGTACATGCGCGCTTCCGGCGCGTTGATGTGCTGGTACAGGTTCAGCACCAGGTTGTTGGACACGATCGAATCGCCGGTGGCGAAGAACGCCACCAGCCGCTCGATCAGATGCCGCTCGGCTGGGCCGAACTTGTGTTTCAGATCATTCACGTCCAGCGAGAAGTCCACTTCCTCCACCGTCCAGGTGTTGCGGATGGCGTTGCGGTACATCTCGTAGAACTGCGGATAGCGCATCGGGCGCAGTGTCAGTTCGAAGCCGGGGTCGAGCAGCAGTTGGCGGTTATGCATGGACATATCAATTTCCGTTGATTTGCTATTCCTTCTCCCATCGGGAGAAGGTGGCGCGAAGCGCCGGATGAGGGCGGGGGAAGGACTTGCCAAGAACGTTCATCGGCAAGTGATTTCCTGCCCTCATCCGCCCTTCGGGCACCTTCCCCCGGAGGGGGAAGGAAAAAGCGAGTTACTGGCAGGCCTCGCAGGCTTCCGGGTTTTCCAGCGAACAGGCCACCGCCGCGACCGGCGTATAGCTGGCGACGGTGGTCTTGGCGATCTTCGTCGCCGGCCGCGAACGCAGGTAGTACGTGGTCTTGATGCCTTTCTTCCACGCGTACATGTACATCGACGACAGCGCGCCGATGTTGGGGCTCTCCATGAACAGATTGAGCGAGGCCGACTGGTCGATGTAGGCGCCGCGCTCGGCCGCCATGTCGATCAGCGAACGCATCGGCAGTTCCCAGGCGGTGCGGTAGATCGCGCGCAGCGTTTCTGGGATTTGCGTCAGGCCTTGAATCGAGCCTTCGGCCTGTTTGATGGCATCGCGGGTTTCTGGCGTCCACAAGCCGAGCTTCTTCAGTTCTTCGACCAGGTGGCGGTTCACTTGCAGGAAGTCGCCCGACAGCGTCTCGCGCTTGAACAGGTTGCTCACCTGCGGCTCCACGCACTCGTAGCAACCGGCGATGGAAGCGATGGTGGCGGTCGGCGCGATCGCGATCAGCAGCGAGTTGCGCAGGCCGTGCGCCTTGATACGCTCGCGCAGCGCGTCCCAGCGTTCTTGGTTCTCAGGCGTGACATTCCATGCGTCGAATTGCAATTCGCCGGCCGCCGCGCGCGTGTCAGCGAAAGAGGGATGACGGCCGCGTTCCTCGGCCAGTTCGCAGGAGGTTTCCAGCGCGTGGTAATAAATCGTCTCGGCGATCCTCGCCGACAGCGCACGCGCCGCCTCGCTGTCGAACGGCAGGCGCAGGCGGAAGAACACGTCCTGCAGGCCCATGCAGCCCAGGCCCACCGGTCGCCAGCGCAGGTTGCCGCGGCGCGCGGATTCGATGGGATAGAAGTTCAGGTCGATCACGCGGTCGAGCTGGCGTACCGCCAGTCGCACGGTTTCACCGAGCTTGTCGAAATCGAAAACCCCATCTTCGTCGAAATGATGCGCGAGATTGATCGAACCGAGATTGCAGACCGCGGTTTCCTCGGCCGACGTCACCTCGAGGATTTCGGTGCACAGATTCGACAGATGAATGACATTGCCGGCCTTGGCGGTCTGATTGCTCGCGCGATTGCACTTGTCCTTGAACGTCATCCAGCCGTTGCCGGTCTGTGCCAGCGAACGCATCATGCGTGCGTACAATTCGCGCGCCTTGATCGTCTTCACCGCCTTGCCCTGCGCTTCCGCCTGCGCGTAGGCGCGCTCGAAGGCTTCGCCGTACAGATCGGTGAACTCCGGCACGATGCGCGGATCGAACAGCGACCAGTCGGCATCGGCCTCGACGCGGCGCATGAAGAGATCGGGAATCCAGTTGGCGAGATTGAGATTGTGCGTGCGTCGCGCCTCGTCGCCCGTGTTGTCGCGTAGTTCGAGGAATTCCTCCACATCCGCGTGCCACGGTTCCAGGTACACGCAGGCCGCGCCCTTGCGCTTGCCGCCCTGGTTCACCGCGGCGACCGAGGAATCCAGCGTCTTCAGCCACGGCACGATGCCGTTGGAATGGCCGTTGGTGGACTTGATCAGCGAGCCGCGCGAGCGCACGCGCGTGTAGCTCACGCCGATGCCGCCGCTGAATTTCGACAGCTGCGCGATGTCGCCGTAGCGCGCGTAGATCGACTCCAGCGAATCCTGCGGCGAATCGAGCAGGAAGCACGAGGACAGCTGCTCGTGCGTGGTGCCGCTGTTGAACAGCGTCGGCGAGCTCGGCAGATAGTCGAGATTGCCCATGCGGCGATATAGCGCGAGCGCTTCCGGCACGTCCTCGGACAGTGCGCAGGCGATGCGCAGGAAGAACTGCTGCGGCGTCTCGATCACCTTGCGCGACTGGGGATGGCGCAGCAGGTAGCGGTCGTAGAGCGTGCGCAGGCCGAAATAATCGAAGTGCAGATCGAACGCCGCGTCGATGGCGTCGTTGAGCTTGCGCGCGTGCAGCTGCACGAAGCCGAGCAGGCGATCGTTGATCAGGCCGAGATCGTGGCCGCGCGCGATCGATTGCGAGAAGGCGTGGATCTCCTGTCCGGCCACTTCCTTGGCGATCACGTTCGCCAGCAACCGCGCGGCCAGGCGGCTGTATTCGGGTTCCTCGGCGGTGAGCAGGGCGGCGGTGCGGATCGACAGCTCGTCGAGTTCACGCGTGGAGGCGCCGTCGTAGAGTCCGGAGATGGTGCGCGTGGCCACGCGCATCGGATCGACCGCGTGCAGATCGTCGCAGCAGCGCTGGATGGCGCGCACGATCTTGTTCAGATCGACCGGCTCGCTGCCGCCGTTGCGCTTGCGCACCTGCATGGCCGTGGCCGTGGGCGGTGCGGTGAGCAGGAAGGAAGGTTCGTGGGTCGCAGCCGTTTCCGCCGGGGGTTTGATCGCGGTGTCGGTGTCTTGTTGTGTCATGGTGCTTGCTCCGTGGTGACGCACCTTGCCGTCGCTCCCTGGCGGGACGGCGGAGGGGAGCAAGACATCGCATCGAGGAAAAGAACCCACGACGCGACCTCGCCCCCTCGGGCGGGCGGAGCAACAGGGTCGGAAAGCGGCGTCGCAGCGGCAGCGACGGAAGACATCGGCCGGCTACGTCACCAGCCATCTCCCCCCGGAGATTCCGCGGCCGGCACCGCGCGGCGTGCAGATCGCGCGGCTGTCGGCAGGTCTTCGGACTCGTGGACGCGGCGCGGGATCTCCCGAGCCTCCTACTTGTCGCTGCTTCCCGGGACCACCGCCCCAGTGCTTTTTTGGACAGTCCGCACAGGGATGTGCGGGCTTTTGCGAGGGACTCGCATCCAATACGACTTCGTTTCCACCTACCGCTGCGGGGCAGTGCCGGAATGGACTCTCACGAGCCTGAACCGGCTTCCCTTTTCATCCGAAGGTTTGCGCCTTCGGAACCGACGACCACAACATATAGTGGCTAGTCGGATTCGTCAACGCGATATATCGAACGCTGCATGCGTAGAAAGGCTTGCGCTTCGCCGCGAAGCCAGTCACGCACGCGCGTGAATACTTCCGAGGATTCGGATTCCGGCGCCCACACCAGATGGAAGCTGTGGCCTTCCAGCACCGGCCCGAACGGCACGATCAGGTGCCCCGCCGCCAGTTCGTCGGCCACCAGCGGCAGGCTGGCGAGCACGACACCCTGCCCGGCGATCGCGGCCTGGATGGCGTGGGTCTCGTCGGAGAACAGTGGCCCGCCGCGCACGGCATCGTCGGCGATGCCGGCTTCGCGCAGCCAGCGCGGCCAGTCGGGCGTATCGGCTTCCTGCAGATGCCAGGCGTAACGGATCAGCGGATGTTTCGCCAGGTCCGCGATCGCGCGTAGCGCCAGGCGTGGACTGCAGACCGGCGCGAAACGGCCCGGCAGCAGCGGTTCCGAACGCAGCCCCGGATAGCGGCCGCCGCCATAACGCACCGCGAGATCCACGCGCTCGCGGCGCAGGTCGACGCTTTCGTCCGAGGCGTGGATGCGCAGGCCGATGTCCGGCTGCGCCGCGGCGAAGGCGCCAAGCTTGGGCACCAGCCAGCGCGCGGCGAAAGCGCTGGTGGTGGAGATGGTTAGCAACGGGCGCGTGGGTGCCGTCGTCAGTGCATCGATCGTGGTGGCGACCGCGTCGAAGCCGTCGCGCAGCACCGGGAACAGGCGGCGTCCGGCTTCCGTCAGCACCACCTGCCGCGTCCGGCGCTCGAACAGCGCGAACCCCAGGCGCTCCTCCAGCTGCCGCACCTGATGGCTGATCGCGGTGGCGCTGAGCGAGAGCTCCTCGGCCGCGCGCTTGAAGCTGGCGTGGCGCGCGGCGGCCTCGAACGCGCGCAGGGCGGTCAGCGGCGGGAGTTTACGCATGGATGAGTTTTAATCATCTATCGGGTGAGGAATCGTCGTTTGTCGCCACCAGTTTGTGCCGGAATGATAGGAAAAACCATCAAGCAAGGCGGTAGACAGATGAATATTCTGCATCTCGATAGCAGCGCCCGTCCCGGACGCTCCGACCAGGACGCCCACGGCTCGCACACACGCCGGCTGAGCCATCGCTTCGTTCAACGCTGGCGGGCACGGCATCCGGCCGATGCCATCGTCTACCGGGATATCGGCACGCAACCGCCGTCGCCCGTCGACGGGCGCTGGATCCATGCAGCGTTCACGCCGCCGGAGCGGCGCGAGCCCTGGATGCGCGAAGCGCTCGCGCTCAGCGACACGCTCGTCGACGAACTGATCGCGGCCGACCTGATCGTCGCCGGCATGCCGATGTACAACTTCGGCATGCCGGCGCAGTTCAAGGCCTGGATCGATAACGTCGTGCGCGTGGGCCGCACCTTCGGCTTCGATCGCAGCCGCGCGGGCGAACCGTACTGGCCGTTGCTGGCCGGACAAGGCAAGCGCCTGGTCTTGCTGGGTTCGCGCGGCGATTACGGCTACGGTGCGGGCGAACGCCTCGCGCATGCCAATCATGTGGAAGCCGGCGTGGCGACGCCGCTGCGCTATCTCGGCATCGAATTGGAAGCCAGCATCGCGATCGAATACGACGAATTCGCCGATGCGCGGTTGCAGGCGTCGATCGCCGCCGCCGAGACAGCGGTCGATGCGCTGGTCGATCGCCTGCTTGCCGAGCGAACGCCGGCGCCTGTCATGGATGAATGTCTAGCGTGAGAACGCGTCGACGCCTGTCAGTTCCGCTGAGAGCGCCCAGAGTCGTTCCGCCTCTCGCGCATCCACGGCATGGCGCTTCACACCGACGAACGACTGACTGATGTCCGTTTCATCGGCGCGTGCCGCCACATCGCAATCCTCGCAATAAAGACCGCCGAGGCCGTCGAGTTGCGATGATGTAGCGGCCCAGACCTGCGTCGCCGCGCCTTGCTCCGGCGATTTGAACGGAATGAGCGGCTGATCGTTCGCATCCATCCAGCCGAGTGCGATCATCTCCTCGCGCGACAAATGCCGCTGCAGTGGCGTGAAGATGGCGCCAGGGTGCAGGGAGAAGGCGCGCACGCCGGAGGATTGCCCCAATCGATCCAGGTGCGCGGCGAAGAGCGCATTGGCCGTCTTCGATTGGCCGTAAGCGAGCCACTTGTCGTAGCCCTGCGAGAAATCCATGTCGTCCCAACGGATTGGCGAGAGGCGATGACCGGCGGAGGAGACGGAGACGACGCGCGCACTCCCTTCGAGCGCGGGCCATAGATGTTGGGTCAGCGCGAAATGACCGAGATGATTGGTCGCGAACTGCGCTTCCCAGCCCGGCCCGACTCGCGTCTCGGGACAAGCCATGATGCCGGCGTTGTTGATCAGCAGATCGATGTGCCGGCCTGTGGTGAGGATGCGTTCGGCGAAGGCGTGCACGCTGGAGAGGTCCGATAAGTCGAGGGCTTCCACCGAGGCGCCAGCGATGTCTCGCGTCGCGGCTTGCGCGGCGGCGGTATCGCGCGCAGCGACGATCACCTCGGCACCGGCAGCCGTGAGCGCCTTGGTGGTTTCGAAGCCGAGGCCGGAATGGCCGCCGGTCACGATCGCGCGTTTGCCGGTGAGGTCGAGGCCGGAAAGCACGTCGGCTGCGGTCGTGTGTGCGCCGAAGCCCGAACCGAGCGGCTTCTGATAATCAGTCATGGGGGTTCTCCAGAAAGGTCGGCATGGCTTGCTTGCCGTGTCGTGAAGAGAATGGGTCGTGGCGCTCGAACGATCCATGCTGTGTAGTACGATTTTCTTTCGCGATCGTCCGGATTTCTTGCGATGGACCCTCTATCGGATGTCTTGTCCCTGCTTAGGCCCAGAAGCGCGATCAGCGCGGGGCTCGATGCGGGCGGTGAGTGGGCGATCCGCTTTCCCGGGCATGAGGGCGTCAAGTTCAACGCGGTGATCCGCGGCGCTTGCTGGCTGATCGTCGAAGGCGAGACCGAACCGCATCGAATCGAAGCGGGTGACTGTTTCCTGCTGACGCGCGGTCGCCCTTTTCTCGCCGCGACCGATCTGACGATTCCTGCTATCGAGGCCGCGACGATCTACGACAACGCGGTGGATGGAATCGCGACCTGCAACGGAGGCGGCGACTTCTTCCTGATCGGCGGCCGCTTCTCCTTCGATGGCGATCACGCCGGATTGTTGTTCCGCGCGTTGCCGGCGGTCGTGCACGTGCAGGACGCTTCGAACCAGGCGGTGGTGCTGCGCTGGGCGCTCGAACAATTCGCGGCGGAACTGAAACAGGAGTCGCCAGGCAGCGCGTTGATGGCCGAGCATCTCGCGCAGATCATGCTCTTGCAGGTGTTGCGGCTCTGGCTCGCATCGGAGCAGGGCGCGCATGCCGGCTGGCTGGGCGCGTTGGCCGATTCGCGCCTCGCGCGTGCCATCGGTGCCATGCACGCGGCGCCGAATCGTCATTGGACGCTGGCCGATCTCGCCGGGTTGTCCAACATGTCGCGGACCACATTCGCGCAGCGGTTCCGTGAAGTGGTCAACCAGACGCCACTCGACTATCTGACCGGCTGGCGCATGCGGCTTGCTGCCGATCGGTTGCGGCGAACGGAAGACAGCATCGCCAGCATCGGTTACTCGGTCGGCTACGAGTCCGAGGCGGCGTTCAGCACCGCTTTCCGGCGTGTGATGGGATGTTCGCCGGGTCATCATCGCCGGGCGGCATCCGTTTGATTGACGTCTTGGTGAACAAGAAGCGCACCGAAAGCGTCGGCATGAGCGGCAGTCCCTAGATCCGCCCATTAGAATCCGCCCGTGCACCCGCGCACGCCGCCGACGGGAATTCCGTGCCGACCACGCGACGCCTCAGTCTCCGCACGCCGCAGCCGACACTGGCGCAAGGCCTTGCCGACATCCAGAAATCGCAGGGATTGACCCCGGCGTTCCCGCCCGAAGTGGAACGCGCGGCGGAAGCCGCCGCCGCGCGGCCGCGACTGCCGGAAGAAGATCGCACCGACATTCCACTGATCACCATCGATCCGCCGGGCTCGATGGATCTCGATCAGGCGATGCACGTCGAACGCAACGGAAACGGCTATCGCGTGCATTACGCGATCGCCGATGTCGCGGCTTTCATCGCGCCCGGCGATGCGATCGATGTCGAAGCCAATCTGCGCGGCGAAACCCTGTACGGTGCCGACGGCAAGATTCCGCTGCACCCGAAGGTGCTATCCGAGGGCGCGGCTTCACTGCTGCCGGACCAGGAGCGCCCGGCGCTGCTGTGGACCATCGAACTCGACCCCGAAGGGGAGGGCACCACCGTCGATGTGCGCCGCGCGCGCGTGAAGAGCCGCGCCCGCTACGACTACGCCGGCGTGCAGCGCGAGATCGACGGCGGCGGTGCCGCGCCGATGTGGGCGGTGCTGCGCGAGATCGGCGAATTGCGCGAGCAGCGCGAGCAACGGCGTGGCGGTGTCAGCCTTCCGCTGCCGGAGCAGGAAATCTGCATCGGGGACGATGGCAGCTGGGCGCTGGAATTCCGCGCCCGCCATCCGGTGGAGGAGTGGAACGAGCAGATCTCGCTGCTCACCGGCATGGCCGCCGCGCATCTGATGGTGCAAGGCGGCGTTGGCCTGCTACGCACGCTGCCGGAACCCGAGCCGTTCGTGATCGCGCGCCTGCATCGCACCGCGCGCGCGCTCGGCATCGATTGGCCAAAGCAGCGCAGCTATCCGGATTTCATCCGCACGCTCGATCCATCCGATCCGCTGCACATCGCGATGATGACGGCCTGCACCACGATGCTGCGCGGTGCCGCCTATGTCGCCTTCGACGGCGCGGTGCCGGCGCGATCGAATCATTACGCGCTCGCCGCGCAATACGCGCACGTGACCGCGCCGCTGCGGCGCCTGGTCGATCGCTACACCGGAGAAGTGTGCCTGGCCTTGTGCGCGGGCAAGCCGGTGCCGCAATGGGCGCTGGATGCATTGCCGGAATTGCCGACGACGATGCGCGCCTCCGCGCAGCGCGGCGGACGCTACGAGCGCGCCGTGCTCGATCTCGCCGAAGCGGTGACGCTGGCGCCACGCGTCGGCGAAACGTTTGAGGCGGCCGTGATCGAAGTCGATCGCGACGATCCGAAACAGGGCGATCTGATGCTGCGCGATCCCGCGATCCTGGCGCACGTGACGGGCCAGGCGCCGCTGCCGCTGGGTGAGCACATTCGCGCGCGTCTGGTCGAAGCGGATCCGGACAAGCGAACGATCCGCTTCGAGATGGCGTGACCTGCGAAAGGGTGCGCGAAGGGTGTGCGCGTCAGCCTCCGCGACGCTGACGCATCTGCTCACGCATCTTCCGCAGCTCGTCGCGGCTGAGCTTGCCGTCACCGTCGGCATCGAGCTTGTCGAAGTGTTCGGCGACGCGCGGCAGGCCGGCCTCGGCTTCGGAACGATCGATCAGGCCATCACTATTCGTGTCGGCGGCTTTCAGGCGTTCCTGCATTTTCGCCGCCCGATCGCCGGACTGGGCGAAGGCGGGTGTGATGACGGCGGCGGTGAGTGCGGCGACAACGAGAAACAGACGAGAGGTGGGACGCATGGAAGAGGTCTCCGGTGGCGGCGATCGATCGAGAAAGGGCGGTCGAGGAAGAGGGGTCGAGGAAAGAAGGGCGGCCATCCCTGGCCTGAGAGCCGCTGCCGGCGGGAGGGAGAGGGGTACGCGCCGGCAGCAGTCATGTAAACGCGGCACGCGCAGAATCGTTGACCGGTCATCGATGAACGGAGCGCGTCAGGTGCCGCCATGAGGAAATGCACGAAGTTGGTTGTGTCCGCCCTGCTCTGTCTCGGTATCGCGGGAAACGCGGATGCCTGGCAGCGTGATTCCAGAGCATCCGCATCACCTGAAAGCACCCGCGTGCTGCGCGATGTGTCCTACGGTGCCGATCCGCGCCAACGCTTCGACATCTATTTGCCCGCGAAGCCACGCCAGGCGCCGCTCATCCTGATGGCGCACGGCGGCGGCTGGCGCTTCGGTGACAAGGACAGCCCCGGTGTGGTCGGAGCGAAGGCCGATTACTGGGTGGCACGCGGTTACGTGCTGGTCTCGGTCAACTACCGCATGCAGCCGCAAGCCGCGCCGCTGCAGCAGGCGCGGGATGTCGCCCATGCCTTGGCCGCGGCACAGCGCGCGGCTTCCGGCTGGGGCGCGGATCGTGAACGCGTCGTGCTGATGGGGCATTCGGCCGGCGCGCATCTGGTCGCGTTGCTCGCTGCCGCGCCCGAACTGTTACGCGAGGCAGGTGCCACGCCGCCACGCGGCGCGGTGCTGATCGACAGCGGCGCCTACGATGTCGAGCAGTTGATGCGGCGCCGTCATCCGCCGCTCTACGATCGAGCTTTCGGCGCCGATCCCGAAACATGGGCGGCCGCCTCGCCTTATGCGCGCTTGTCGCGTCAGTCGCTGCCCATGTTCGCGATCTGCTCCACCCGGCGTCCCGATGATGCCTGCGCCGGTGCGCGGCGGTTCGCCGAGCGCGCGGAAGGATTCGTCGCGCGGGTCGAAGTGCTGCCGCAGCCGCTGACGCACATGGCCATCAATCGCGAGCTGGGAGAGCCGTCGGCGTATACCGAGGCGGTGGCCGCGTTCCTGCGTTCGATCGGTGTCCGATGACGTTGCGGTCTACTGCCGGTGTTCCAGCGTCAGATATTCGGTCGACTGCATTTCGATCAGACGCGAGGACGTGCGTTCGAACGCGCTCGCCAGGCGCGAACCGGCATACAAATCCATCGGCGTGGCATCGGCGGTGCACACCAGATTGACGTGGCGATCGTACAGCTCGTCGATCAGCGTGATGAAGCGCCGCGCGGGATTGTCCATGGGTTCATCCATGCGCGGAACGTCGCTGAGCAGCACGGTGTGGAACTCGCGCGCGATCTCGATGTAGTCCGCCGCGCCGCGCGGCCCCACGCACAGTTCCTCGAAATCGAACCAGGCCATGCCCTTGCAGCGCGCGCGCACCGCGATCCTGCGGCCGTCGAGCGTGATGCCGGCATCGCGATGGCGGCCTCCACTGAGCGCGCTGTCACCGCCGAGCTCGTGCCAGCGCGTTTCCAGCCACGCCTCCGACTGCGCATCCAGCGGCGTGCGGTACACCGGCGAGCGCGTCAGCGCGCGCAGGCGGTAGTCGGTGTCGCTGATCAGTTCCAAGACGTGGCAATAACGCTCGATCAACGCGATCGCGGGTTCGAAGCGCGCGCGTTGCAGGCCGTCCTTGTACAGATCGTGCGGCGCGCTGTTGGAAGTGGTGACCAGCACCACGCCCTCGGCGAACAGGCGCTCGAGCAGGCGCGCGAGCAGCATCGCATCGCCGATGTCGTTGACGAAGAATTCGTCCAGCACCAGCACGCGCAGGCTTTCGCGCCACTCGCGCGCGATCAGTGCCAACGGATCGCGCTCGCCCGCGTGCGCGCGCAGGCGCGCGTGCACCTCGCGCATGAAGCGGTGGAAATGGGTACGGCGCTTTTCCTGGATCGGCAGGCCGTCGTAGAACAGGTCGATCAGGAAGGTCTTGCCACGGCCGACGCCGCCCCACAGATACAGGCCGGGTTCCGGCGCGGGCGGGCCATCGCCGAACAGGCGCTGCAGCACGCCGCGCGATTTCACCGGGCGCAGCAGTGCATCGTGGATACGGTCGAGTTCGCGCAGCGCGGGATGCTGCGCCGGATCGTCGCTCCAGTCGCCGCACGCCACACCGGCGCGATAACGTTCTGACGGCCGCGCCGCCGCCTCTCCCGCGTCAGCCATCCGCGGCCGGCAGGTGGGAGCGCACGCTGTTCTTGATCACGCCGCGCAGGTCGATCAGCTTGCGGTGGAAGAAATGGCCGGTGTCGGGCATGCGCACCAGCTCCGCGTCCGCCTTGGTGCGCGCCAGCCAGTCGTAGACGGCCTGCGGGTCGACGATCTCGTCTTCCTCGCCCTGGATCACCAGCCAGGGCATGGTCGGCAGCGCGATGTCGGCGAAATCCCAGCGTCCGGCCGGCGGCGCGATGGTGATCAGCATGCCCGGTTGCAGCGCGTTGGCCATGCGCAGCGCGACATACGCGCCGAAGCTGAAGCCAGCCAGCCACAGCGCGTCGTCCGGACGCTGTTCGCGCACCCAGGCGGCGACGGTGCGCAGATCGTCGGCCTCGCCCTGACCCTGGTCGAAACTGCCTTCGGAATTTTCGGTGCCGCGGAAGTTGAAGCGCACCGTGGTCAGGCCCAGCTCGCGCAGCGAGCGCGCGACCATCGTGACCACCTTGTTGTGCATGGTGCCGCCTTCGGTCGGCAGCGGGTGGCAGATGATCGCCACCAGCGGCAGCCGCGCCACGTCGGCGTCCGGCCAGTCGACCGCGACTTCGAGCGCGCCGGCGGGGCCGGGCAGCGTGAGCGAGGCGGATTCGGAGGGGAAGGCGGGGGCGGCCATGGGGGAATGATAGTGGACCGGGCGGGCCACGCACCGATCAGGCCTGGAACCGTGCGATCTGAATGCTGATCGCCAGCACGATGAAACTGCTACAGCGGAGACCTCTGCTGTTTTTCGACGTAGGCGCGAATCTCAGCGACTGTCTTGAAGTATGGATTTGGCTCCACTCCGTGAGCCTCGTTGATGGCAACTTGAAAGGAATCAGCCCCGGGGTCGATCTTAACCATACGCTCAAGCTCGAATTCGGTCTGCTCGACCATTCCAAACAGCGTCCGCTTTTTTGAGCGAACAAGTCTGGGCCTCAGCCAGCAGCCATCCTCAGCATAGAAGGCGTAAACACCACTTTCTACGTCGACGACTTCGAATTCGACTCGCGCGTCAGACTCTTTCTCGAGAACCCAAACCATGCGGTCTTCCGCTATGGCGAACAGCATGGGATCGCGACCAGATTATTTGATCTGGGTGAGCATCCAATCGACCGTCGCCTTCACCTGCTCTTCGGTCAGCGCCGGATTGCCGCCCTTGGGCGGCATGATGCCGCCGTCGGGACCCTTGAAGCCCTCGATGGCGTGCTTGTAGAGCGTGTCCTTGCCCTGCGCGATGCGGGCCGCCCAGTGCGACTTGTCCATCGTCGGCGCGTTGCCAGCGCCGGAGGTGTGGCAGGCCGTGCAGAGGTTGCCGAAGATCACCGAGCCGTCGGTGGTGCCGCCGTAGGCCACCTGCGAGGCCGCCGCCGCGGCTGCCGCCTTGGCCGCCGCCGCCTGTTCCGCGGCGCCGGTGGCGCCGGCGTAGATGTCGCCGGCCGGGGCGATGCGCGATTCGGTGGTCTTGGTCGTGGTCGCCGAGACTTCCGGGGGAATCGTGTTGTGCAGGTGCACGGAGAAGAGGATCAAACCGATCGTGACCAGCACCAGAAAGCCGATCACCATCGAGAAATGCTTGAGGAAGTCGAGATCGTAATTACGCACGAGTCACCTATGGCGCGCGGCCCCCGGCCGCAGCTAGTAGCGCGCAAGTATAAGGGAACGCTGGAAAAAGTCCTTCCCTACCGGTGCCGTGGGCCGCGGACGGGCCGGACTCAGCCTTGGCGCGGGTGCACGATCACGGTCGCGGTCATGCCGGCGGCCAGCACCGTCCCGTCCGGCAGGCGCGCGTCGTCGATGCGGATCCGCACCGGCACGCGCTGGGCCAGGCGCACCCAGTTGTAGGTGGGATTGACGTCGGCGAGCAGGTCCGCGCCGGTCGGATTGTCGCGGTCGCTGATGCCGCGGGCGATGCTCTCGATGCGCCCCGGCAGCGCCGGGCCGCCGCTCATCAGGCGGATGTCGACCGGATCGCCGACGCGCAGCGCCGACAGCTTGGTCTCCTCGAAATAGCCGGCGATCCAGTACGAATGCCGGTCGATCAGCGCCAGCCGCGCCGCGCCGGCACCGGCGTAGTCGCCCTGGCGCACGTCGAGATTGGTGACGTAGCCGTCCACGGGCGCGCGCACCTGGGTGCGGGCGAGGTCGAGCCGCGCTGCGGCCAGCGCCACCCGCGCCTGCTGCATGGCGGCGATCGCCTTCTCCTGGCTGGCGCTGGCCTCCTTGCCGCTGGCCTGGGCCTGGTTCCAGCCGGCCAGCGCGGCGTTGGCCGCGGCGGCGGCATTGGCGCGCTCCTCGGTCGAGATGATCTGGCCGACGATCTTCTGCCGCCGCGCCGACTGCGCCTGGTACATCTCGTAATTGGCCTTGCGCTCGGCGGCCCCGGCGATGGCCGCGTGGATGCTGGCGCCGGCGGCGCGCGCGGCGGCTTCGGCGGCGGAGAGATTGGCTTCCGCCTGCGCCACCGCGTTGAGATAGCGCGCGGTGTCGATCTCGAACAGCAGATCGCCCTTCTTCACCGCCTGGTTGTCGCGCACCGCCACCCGTGCCACCAGTCCGGACACGTCCGGCGCGATGCGCACCACATCGGCGCGCACGCGGCCGTCGCGCGTCCACGGCGCATACATGTAATGCCGCCACATCGCATGCGCGAGCAGCGCGGCGACCAGGACGACGAGGGCGGTGAGGGAGAAACGGGCGATCGAGCGGGTATTCATGGCAGCGTATGGATGCAATTAGAAAAGCAGCAGGCCGAAGCCGCAGAAAAGACAGATGAAGAGGGCGATCCGGAACAGCGGCGGATGCCAGACGTATCGATACAGACCGTAGCGGCCGGCGACGGCATCCAGCCCCCACAGCACGCCGAGCATCAGCGAGAACCACAGCAGCACGCCCGGCAGCAGCGCGCCTCCGAGCGAGAACTCATACGGCATGGCGGGCCTCCTTCGCCGGCAACGCGGACGGCACTGGCAGCGCAGACGGCATGTACTCGGCGAGCACGGAATCGGCATCCACCAGACTGATGCGGATCAGATGCAGGTGATGCAGCAGGCGCCGCGTCTCCGGCGCATCCGACAGTGCGTGGTGCGTGGCGGCGATCGCGTCAAGCACGCGGTCGCGGGCGGTCAGATAACGCGCCGCATCCGGCGCTTCGTAGAGCCGCGCCACGGCGTCGAGCGCATCCCCGACCGCGCGTGCCAGCGCTTTCGGCAGAGTAATCGCGGCCGCGTCGTGGCGCAGCTCGATCAGCGCGCGTCCGGTTTCGTGCACCGCCAGCGCCCAGGCGAGCAGCGTGCGCGAGGCCTCGCTGCCAGGCACGGTACCTGTGACCACCTGCTGCAGCAGATCGCGATTGACGCTCTCGAAGCGATGACGCAATCCCGGCAGCGGCGCTTCCGCCGCCAACGCCACCTGCGCGCGCAGGCTGGCGAGCTGGCGCCGCCGCATCCACGCACTGCCGATGGCCGACGGCAACAGCTGGAACGCCAGCACGGTGGCGCCAACGCTGGCCAGCTGCGCGATCGCGTTGTTGACGAAGCCGGCCGGGTCGTAATGCATCAGATTGGTCAGGCCCATCGTCGTGGTCAGGCACATCAGATAGCCGAGTCCAAGCACCGCCAGTTGCGGCCGCGTGGTCATGTAGGCGCCGATCAGGAACAGCGGCGCGATGCAGGCGGCCAGCAGCGCGAAGCCGTCCACGTGCGGCAGCAGCCAGAACGTGCCCGCATACGCCGCCACCGTGCCGAGCGCGAATCCCCACAGCAGCTTGAGACTGACCGCCGCCGGTGCCGGCGTGGTGGCGAACAGCGCGCACAGGATGCTCGCCAACAGCAACGCGCTGGCGCCAGAGGGCCACGCGGTGAGAATCCAGAACGTACTCAGCACCCCCATCACCAGCGTCGTGCGCAGCATCGCCAGCGCCGCGCCGGCCAAGTCATTGCCGCGAGTGAAGCGCACGCGCTCCACCGCATCGCTGGAGGGCCGCGGATTGCGCAGGGTGGCGGCGACCTCGACATAGGCATGCAGTTCGCGCGCGAAGCGCCGCACCAGCTCCGCGCCGGTATCGAAATCGTCGGCGCGCGCGGAACCGTCGAAGTGCGCGCGCAAGGCCTCGCCGCGCGCCGGCAGCGCGTCCACGCATGCCGACAACTTCGGCAGCAGCGCGCGCGAATCGGCTTCGCTGGTCTCCGGCACGGCCAGCGCTTCGGCGAGCGGGCGATACAGCACGATCAGCGCGTCGGCGACATCGCCACCGCCGTTGCGGATCAGGCGATTCATCAGATGGTGCAGCGACTGGAAACTGGTCGACGTCGCCATGAAGTGCTGATTGAACAGGCGCAATCGCCCGCTGCGGGCGCGGGTGTCCGGATCCTCGAAGATCACCGAACTGCGCAAGTCCTCCAGCGTGGTCGCTTCGCGCACGAAGCGTAGATGCGCCTTCTCCATCGTCTCGCGCGCGATCGCGCCGGCCGTGCTGTCGCGCACGAAGCCGACGAAACCCCAGAACTGCGATCGCGCCGTCGCCCGCAGCGTGTCGCGCATGCGGCTGGGGAACACCACGTCGCTCATCACACCGCTCACCAGCAGACCGAGCAGCACCTCGGCGATGCGCGCCATCGCCGAATCGAACACCGCCGTGGGATGCGAGGCCACCGGCAGCGCGATGATCGCCGCGGTGTAGCCGGCCAGCACGAAGGCATACGACTTGAAATTGCGGTACAGCGTCGCCCCGCCCGCGCACGCGCCGAGCCAGAGTGCCATCGCCGGCAGGAACAGCTCGCGCTGCTGCGGGAACAGGCCCACGATCAACAACGCCGCACCGGCGCCCGCGAAAGTGCCGAGTGCGCGATAGAAACTCTTCGCCAGCACCATGCCGCTCTGCCGGTGCATGACGATCACCGTGGTCATCATCGCCGTCGACGGCTGCTCCAGTTCCAGCCGCATCGCCAGCCAGCCGGTGAGGCAGTAGGTGAGCAGCGTGCGCAGCACGAACACCCAGGTGCCGCCTTCCTCGCGGAAGAAATCATGCTTATTAGAAGCAGCGCGCGCCAGGAAGGCACGTTCTGTAGCGGCGGGAGTCGTGGATGCGGCAGTGGCGGACATGACGCGAAGGCTCAGTCGGCGAAACCCGTGAGCAGCTTCTTCAGCAGCAGCTCGAGCTGTTGCTGCTCGCGCTCGTCGAGCGGGGCGGTCTGGCGTTTGAGCAGCCGCGAGATGCCGGGAAGCATGCGCGAGATCAGCGCGTCGCCCTTCGTCGTCAGCGACAGCGTCACCTTGCGGCGATCGTCGGCGTTGCCCGAACGCGCCAGCAGACCCTTGTCGCAGAGGCGATCGGTGAGGCGGGTGATGTTGGCGAATTTTTCGCCAGCGGCCTCGGCCAGCTCCGACGGCGTCACCGCGTTGTCGGTGCTGCCGTAGAGCATCATCAGGATGTTGTATTCGGGATGGTTGATGCCGAACGGCTTGAGCAGCGCGTTGGCGTCGTCCTGCACGTGCTTGTGGAGGCGCTTGATCAGCCGCACCAGCACCGCCGGCCCGCGCGGGAACGCCGGGTGCTTGCCGCGGGTGACGTCGATGCGCTTCTCGGTGGCGGAGAACGGGTTCATGGGCGGGCCCCAGGAAACAACACAAGCATATATTACATTTATGTAATAAAAATACAAGACTATCCCATCCGCTCACCGGAGCGGCCTAGATCCCTACGATTTCGAGGGGATGCCGGCGACATGCTGGCCGCGCGCGCCACCAAGCCGGGCGAGGTGGGGGAACACCGATCGGCTGCGTTTAAGCAGCATGCCCTAAGCATTTGATCCGCTGACTCGTGCCGGAGGGGGCTGCCGGCTTCCACCGTACTCAGGAATCCCTACTCATGATCCGCAAGAACGTGCTTTCTCTCGCGCTGTTGGCTGGTTTGTCGGGTTTCACGGCCATCGTTTCCGCCGCGGAAATGGGGGCTGCCCCCGTGTCCGTGGCGCCCGTCGCCAAGGCCTTGGGTGGCGCCGAATTCGCAACCACCGGCAAGGCTGGCGCCATCCGGGCCGTCGATCTCGGGTTGCCGGAACAGGCCGCCTTCGCCGCGGTCGCCAAGCGTCGCGCCGAGCAGGCCAAGCATGGCCAGCCGCTGGAAATCGGTTTCGCCCGCAGCGTCGGCCGCAGCCGCATCGATCTGAATGGTCTGAACTGGGAAACCTTGGCGGACGGTTCGCGCGGTGCGCGCTTCACGCTGACCTCGACCAACGCGGTGGCGCTGCGCGCCGGGCTGCAGCTGCGTTCGACGGGCAAATTGGGCGGCGATCCGGCAGCAGTGACGCTGCGCTTCGCCGGCAGCGACGGCCGCGTGTTCGCCGAGAATGGCGCCGCGTTCTCGGACGCGGAGTCGAGCTGGTCGCCGGTCGTCGCCGGCGACACGCTGACGGTCGAGATCGTGCTGCCCAAGGGTCAGCGTCCGAGCAACTTCTCGCTGAGCGTTCCGGAACTCTCGCATCTGGACATCGATCCGGCCGCGAGCACGCGCGATCTGGCCAGGGCCAGTGGTGTCGGCGCCAGCGGTGCCTGCGAGCAGGACATCGTCTGTCGCGTGAATCCGAGCGCCGGATTCCTCGATGCGAGCAAGGCCGTGGCGCGCATGGTGTTCACCAGCAAGGGCAAGTCGTACCTGTGCTCGGGCACGCTGCTGAACAACAGCAACTCGCCGAAGAAGGCGCTGTTCTGGACCGCCGCACACTGCATCAGCACGCAGCGGGTTGCCGACACGCTGCAGACGTACTGGTTCTTCGACGCCACCGCCTGCAATAACGACACCGCCAACCCGAACGCGGTCACGCTCACCGGCGGCGCGTATCTGCGCCATGCCAACACCACGCGCGATACCGCGTTGTTGGAACTGAAGAACGCTCCGCCCAGCGGCGCCTACTACGCCGGCTGGAATAGCAGCCCCATCGCATCCACCGGCACCGCGATCGAAGGCATCCACCACCCGGCCGGCGATCTGAAGAAGTATTCGCTGGGTTCGGTGACGGGTCTTTCGACCACGCTCGATGGCAAGTCGCCGCTGACCCAGGTGGTCTGGAACGCGGGCGTGACCGAGGGCGGCTCCTCGGGCTCGGGACTGTTCACCGTCGATGCTTCGGGTGCCTACCAACTGCGCGGCGGCCTGTACGGCGGCTATTCCTTCTGCTCGGCGCCGCAGGATCCGGATTCGTATTCGCGTCTTGACGGCGTCTGGTCGAGCATCTCGTCCTACTTCTCGCCGTAATCCAAGGCAGCAGGCCGGATACGCCTCCTTCCATCGGTTGGAGGCGCATCCGAAGGACGTCGCATCGCGGATGAAACGTTGGTGTCGTGATTCAACGACGCCAGAGGGGAAAGGGACCCGGCAACGTGTGCCAGGCGGCGGGACCGAGCGCCATCTCGGCATCGTCGAGCAGGCAGGCATCCAGTTCGGCGCGGGCACGCGCTTCATCCAGGTTCACGCCGATCACCGCCAGTTCCTGGCGGCGATCCGCCCAGAGCGGATGCCACAGTTCGCGCAATGCCGCGTATTCGCGCGGCTCCGGAATTTCTTCCGGCAAGGGGAGCGGTGAATTCCACGCAGCGGCTTGAAGCACCGACCAGCCGCGAGCCGTGTACGGCACCGGTGGCGGCATGACGGCGATGAGCGGCAACTCGTCGATCAGATCGGCATCGACGCGAAAACGCGCACCGTGCCAGAAGCCAGCGGCTTGATGCTCCGTGGCACCACCGACGCAGGACAACTCGCCGACCCAGTCCATGCGCGAAGCCAGCCAGAAGAATCCCTTGCAGCGGATCGCGTCGGCGATGCCGCGCGTCAATAGATTGCCGAAGCGCTGTGGATGGAATGGGCGACGCGCGCGATAGACGAAACTGGAGATGCCGTATTCCTCCGTTTCCGGTGTGTGCTCTCCGCGCAGTTCCTTGATCCAGCCCGGCGCGAGTTGTGCTCGGGCGAAGTCGAAGCGACCGGTGTCCAGCACTTCCGCCAATGGCACGTCGCCGTGGCGCGATTCGATGATGCGGGCATCGCGGTTCAGGGCATGCAGCACGGCGCGCGTGCGTTCCAGGTGCGTGCCGTCGATCAGATCGCACTTGCTGATGACGATCGTATCGGCGAACTCCACCTGCTCGGCCAGCAGATTCACCACGCCGCGCCGGTCTTCCGCGCCAATCGCCAGGCCGCGATCGGCCAGGCGTTCGGCGGAGCCGAAGTCGTCGAGGAAACGCATGCCGTCGACGACCGTGACCATCGTGTCCAGCCGCGCCACATCGGACAGCGAGAAACCCAGTTCGTCGCGCACCGAGAAGGTGGCCGCCACCGGCATCGGTTCGCCGATGCCGGTGGATTCGATCAGCAGATAATCGAAGCGCTGCTCGCCGGCGAGCCGTGCCACTTCACGCAGCAAGTCCTCGCGCAGGGTGCAGCAGATGCAGCCGTTGCTGAACTCTACCAGCGACTCATCGGTGCGGCTGAGCGCGGCGGCGCCGTTGCGGACCAACTGCGCGTCGATGTTGATCTCGCTCATATCGTTGACGATGACCGCGACGCGGCGACCCTCGCGGTTGTGCAGGATGCGATTGAGCAAGGTGGTCTTGCCCGCGCCCAGGAAACCGGAGAGGACGGTCACGTGCAGGCGATCGGGGGAGGGGATCGTGGCGGGGGCGAGCATCGGCATCTCCTCAATATGTTATGTTATAACATATCATAAAAGAGAGCCGTGCCATGAGCAGAAAGCCCCCGACATCCGTCCGCTTATTCGATTTCGCCGCGATCAGCCTGTCCGGGCTGTGCCTGCTGCATTGCCTGGCGTTGCCGGTGCTGGCCGCCTTCCTGCCCTTGCTGGCCGTCTGGGCCGAGGCGGAATGGGTGCATGCGGCGTTCGTCGCCTTCGCGCTCCCGCTGACCGGCACCGCGCTGTGGCGCGCGCATCGTCAACGGCCCTTGCCGCTCGGCTTAATCGTGTTGGCCGTCGGTGGCCTGACCGGTCTGTTGCTCGGCGCGCTGCCTTGGCCGGCGGAGTCGCTGGAGGTTCCGCTCACGGTGGCGGGCAGCCTGATGCTGGCGAGCGCGCATCTCTGGAACTGGAAGCGTCATCCGCATGCGCATGCCGCGTCCTGACACGTCCATGCACATGACGAATTCCGTGATCGCGCGCTTCTCCATGCCTCGCTCTTTCCGAATGCCTGTCTCCTTTTCTCGGCCGCTTGTCCTGGCCATCGCCGCGGCGGCGACATCTTCCGCATGGGCGGCGGATGGTGACCGCCTTACGCAACTCGACGCGGTCGAAGTAAAAGTGAGCACGGCGACCCGCACCGAACGTCTGCTCTCCGACGTGCCTGTCCGCACCGAGGTGTTGCGACAGCAGGACATCGCTTTGCGTGGCTCGGTGAACTTCTCGCAAGCGGCCGAGTTGATCAACGGTGTGCGTGTGGAAAGCAACTGCCAGAACTGCAACACCTCCGAAGTGCAATTGCTGGGGTTGGGCGGCGCCTACAACCAGTTGCTGTTCGACGGCGTGCCGCTGCTGTCCACGCTTGGCGGCATCTACGGACTGGAGCAGATCCCCGCGGCTTTCGTGAATCGCATCGAAGTCGTCAAGGGAGGCGGTTCGTCTCTGTATGGACCTGGCGCCGTGGCCGGCGTGATCAATTTGATTGCCGAGCAGCCGACGAAGAACGGCGGTTTCGTGCAGGGAGGCGTGGAAGTGCAGGAGGGCGAGCCGCTCCGGTTCGGTGATGGACGCTTCGACTTCGTCGGCGACGACGGCCGCTTCGGTCTGTCGGTGGTCGCGCAGGGCGCCAAGAACGACGCCATCGACTTCAATGGTGACGGCTACAGCGAGATCACCGAGAAGGACCTGCGCATCGGCGGTGTCCAGATGTGGTACGTGCCCAACGACAGCACCCGGCTGCGCGCCGACTATCAATACACCTGGGAAGATCGCCGCGGCGGCAACCGGTTCGATCAGCCCGAATACCTGGCCAATATCGCCGAGGCACTGAAAACGCGATATCAGCGTGGCGGACTGACGTGGGAGCAGATCGTCAACGACGATTTCGACTTCCGCCTCAGTTATTCGTTCGCCGATATCCGCCGTGACAGCTTCTATGGCGGGCTGGGTGATGTGGTGACGGACCCGTCCGATCCCGGCTTCGATCCAAGTCAGCTCGATCCGAACGTGCCGGGAAGCGCCGCCTCGGTGTCCTACCGCCAATACGGCTACACCAAGAATCCGTTGCAGTACTTCGATTCGCAGTTCAATTACCGCGTCGGCGCGCATGCACTGGCGTTCGGTGTGCAGTACAAGCGCGAGGAAGTGAAGGATGAGAACCTGGATGCCGTCGGCAACAGGATTCGCGTGATCACCGACGGCAGTTTCTCCGATCTCGGCGTCTTCCTGCAGGACGAGTGGGCGGTCAGCGATGCGCTGGATCTGGTGCTGGGTGCGCGTGCGGACAAAAGCTCCGAGCTCGATGATGTGGTGTTCTCGCCGCGCATCGCGCTGGCGTTCCAGGCCAACGAGCGCACCAAATGGCGTGCCGGCATCTCCACGGGTTTCCGCGCGCCGGAATTGTTCAGTGAGGACCTGCACGTGGACACGCTGGGGGCCGATCCCGTGCGCATTCGCAACGCGGACGGACTGACGGAGGAAAAAGCGGTCACCGCCATGCTCGGGGTCGATTGGCGATCCGATCCCGCGTCGCCGCGCTGGTTGTTCGATGCCACGGCGTCGTACACCGATCTCAAGGATGCCTTCGTGTTGAGCGGGATCCAGCGGGATCCCCGCGATGGCTCCTTGTACCAGACCCGCAGCAATGTCTCCGGCTCGCGCGTGGCCGGGATCGAGGCGAATCTCGGATGGCAGCCGATGGAGACCTGGCGCATCACCGCGGGCGTCGCCTGGTATCACTCGCGATACGACAAGGCGCAGGTGGTGTTCGACGATACCGGTGATGGCGGCAGTACCGTGATCGCGAGCCGCCATTACCTCAAGACGCCGGAATGGAGCGGCTTGGCGCAGGCGATCTGGACGCCCAGCGAAGCGTGGGATGCCTACGTGGGGCTGAAGTACACCGGTCGCATGTACGCGTTGAACAACAATACCGGCACGCTCAAGCACACGCCGGATTTCTGGGTGGTGGATGCGGGTGTGACCCGTCACTTCCATTTCGACGAGAAGGGCGTGGACGTTTCCTTCGGGATGAAGAACCTGTTCGACGAACGCCAGAAAGATCTGGAAATTGGCGCCAATCGCGACAGCGATTATGTTTACGGTCCGCGCTTCGCACGATCCGTCTATGCGAGTGTGCGTTACGCCTTCTGAAGCCGAAGCTCCGAAATGGCGGCGCGCGTGGTCGCGCCGCTGGGTTGTCGCGTTCTGTTGCCTCTACGGCTTGTCGACGACCAGCGCGACGGCGGCCGATGGCGGTTTGCGCGAATCGATCGCAGGGGCGCTGGTGCGTCCCGATGCCCAGCGCTTCGTCGCCTACCGCTGGGAGCGCGAGCCGGATGTCATCGCGCTGTATTTCGGTGCCGATTGGTGCGGCCCCTGTCATGCGTTCGTCCCGGAGTTAAAGCGAGTGCATGCGGCGCTCAGGCAGGCGGGCGCCGACACGGAAGTCGTCTACGTCAGCCTGGACGAATCCGAACGCGAGATGCGCCGCTACATGCGCTCGCAGGCCATGCCGTGGCCGGCGATCGACTATCGCCGTCTGCCGGCATTGCCGGCAATACGCGCGCTGGGCGGCGTCGCGCCGCCGAACCTCGTGCTCGTTGATCGCGAAGGCAACGTGCTCGCCAGCGGATGGCAAGGGCGTCGCTACGCGGGGCTGGCGCCGGTCTTGCAGTCGTGGGTCGAGCAGGTTCGCGCCGCGAAGGGTCGATAGAAAATCCGCGAACAGGCGGTTCTTTGATGACGCGCCGCAGCATCGTTCCCATGTGCCATTGCAACACGGCGGCACCCCAAATGATTGGCCCTATCTGCCAATCGATATGACTCTATCAACAATGGCCGTCTGCCGGAAAAGCATCAATGCTTGGCCCGCGTCACCACGACGCATGACAGAAGATTTGGGGGAGGGACCCAATGATTGCTGCATCGAGATTGCGATCGATTCCGGCCGTGCTGGTCATGTGCGCACTGATCGCGTTTTCCACATCCGGCTCCGCGGCGGGCCTGCAACCGATTCCCGCATCGGCGCCGAAATGCGCTCAGCCCGAACAGGACCAGCTGTATCCGCTCGTCGATCCCGCCAGGCTCGGCATCAATCCCGAACGCTTGCGCGCTGCCTTGCAATACGGGACGCAGTTGTTGAGTACTTCGGTGCGCGTTTACCGCTACGGCTGTCTCGCGGGGCAGAGCGTGGTCGATCCGGTGAGCGAGTTCGCGCCGTTTCCGCTGGCCAGCGCGTCCAAGGGGGTCTTGTCGCTGGCCGTCGGTCGCGCGGTGACGATGGGCTATCTGAAACTGGATGATCCGATCGGCAAGTACATTCCGCAAGCCGATGCCGCGCATGGTGCGCTGACGGTGCGCACGCTGCTGCAACAATTGTCTGGCTTGCGGCTGGTGGTGGCGGACGAGATCGCGGCCATCGCCACCGATCCGGTGCAGGCGACGCTCGATCAGCCGTTCTGGTATCTGCCGGGCACGGAATACATGTATGGACAGAGCGTGCTGGCCACGCTCGCGCATGTCGTCGGCAAGGCCACGGGGATGGACTACCAGACATTCGTGCAGCGCGAGCTGATGGGGCGTGTCGGCATTCCGCGCAATCATTGGATCTGGCTGCGCGATCGCAGTGGCGGGACGATCGCGGCCGGCGGTCTGCTGATGCGTCCGAACGATCAGGCCAAGCTCGGTCATCTGATGTTGTACAAGGGAAAATGGGGTTCGCAGCAGCTCATCAGTCAGAGCTATCTGGAAGAAGCGGTTCACGGAACCGCGCCCAATCCCGGATATGGCTTCCTGTTCTGGACCAACGAAGGCGACTGGCACAAGGTCTCGCACATCGGCCGTCCCAAACGCGCGGATTACGAACTCTTGCCCGGCAGCCCGCGCGACACCTACGGTGCGATGGGCGCGCTTGGCCAGATGATCATCAATGTGCCGAGCCGGCATCTGGTCATCGTGCGTAACGGTGGGCCGGGCGGTGGTCTGTCCACCATCGAAAGCCTGGAGATGAAGGAATTGATGCGCCGGTTGGTCGACTCGGTCGACGACGCGCCACGCATTCCCGATCCCGGCATCTTCGCGAATTATCCGGCAGGCAGCTCGATCGACGATGCCCTCATCTATCTGAACATCCTCGATTGGAACGTGCTCGGCATTCTGACCGGCGTTGGTGATGCGGGCTTGCCGAACTGCAACATCCTCTTCTGCAATGGTCGCTTCATCACGCAGGATCTGGCCGCGTTCGGTGGCGACACCTTGCTGCAGTTCATCGGCGCGGCGGGCGGAACGATCGAGGACAAGCTGCGCGGCCGGCGTTACAGCCCAGTGATCTATCCCTGACCGGCATGGGATGGATTCCGATCAGGGGTCCATCCGAAAAAAGCGTCCGCAAGACGCGGACGATCTTGAAAAACAAACTCGCGCCCACGCATGGCGGGGCGTTCGGGCAAGGCTTGCCTGCGGTAAGGGAATTGCGGCGGTCCGCGCAGCATCTCGCGTCGCGATCGGTTGCACGTACTCACGAAACCAATCCGGGAGGAATCATGATTCGTCATCTACGCCGTCAAACGATCCACGGGGCCAGACTTTTCGCCTCCATCTTGATGTTGTCCGTTTTGGCTCTGCCGGCCGCCGCCGCGCCTCCGGTTCCACAGTTCCATGCCGCGGACACATATCTGATACCCGGCGTCGGCGAAGGATTCCATGAATCGGGAACCGCCAGTGCAGATTTCAACAACGATGGTTATCCCGATATCGCCGTCGTGAACTGGTTCCAGATCGTGGGCCGCGTCTTCGTGCTGCTCAACAGGGGCGATGGCACGTTTGGCGGGAATCCGGTCGAAACGCTTTGGAATTACAGAAGCTCCGATCTCATCGGCGTCGGCCCGCTTCCGGGCACCGTGCTGACCGCCGACCTCAATCATGACGGCAACGCGGATCTGGTGACGGCCTCGCATTTCCTGGTCACCGTGTTCCTGGGCAAGGGCGATGGTTCGTTCACGAAGTCGGACCAGTTCTTCCAGATCCTGCATGCGGGACAACTCGACGGTTCGCTGGCCGATGTCAACCGCGACGGCAAGATCGATTTGCTGGTGCAGGCCACGCTCGGCATCCAGACCTTCCTCGGCAACGGCGATGGCACGTTCAAGCGTAGCCTGTTCCCGATCTACACCTCGGTGTCCTACACCAATCCGCCGCTGCCGCCGATTCCGGTCTTCACCATGTCCGGTTTCGATCTGGTGAACCTCAACAACGACGGCATTCCCGACATGCTGGTCAGCGATGCCTTCATCAGCCGCAGCGTGTACAGCTTGCTCGGTAGAGGCGATGGCACGTTCCGGCAGATCGACAAGTTCCGCAGCGGATTCGCGCCTGGCGGCACGCTCGGCGGCGATTTCAACGAGGACGGCATTGACGATGCGGTCGTCATCAACGAGTTCAACATCCTGCCGGAGATTCAGGGGGAGTCGGGAGACTCGCGCCTGACCGACGGTACCGGCCATTTCGTCGGCAGCGGCGTGCGTTTCGATTGTGGCGGCATCCCGATCGCCTTCGCGCTGGCGGACATCAATCATGACGGGCATCTGGATGCGGTCTGCTCGGACGTCTTCAGCCTTCAGGATTTCAGCCTCGGTCAGATCGCCATTGGCTTGGGCGATGGGCAGGGCAACTTCTATCCCGGCGGCAAGCTGCCGATCTACTTCTTCCCGCAGACGCCGGTCGTGGCCGACTTCAACCGGGACGGCAAGCTGGATATCGCGGCGCCGGGCACGATAGGGGTTTCGACCGTCCACGTGGCATTGCAGAAGTAAAGTCGAGGGTCTCTTCGCGCGGGTCGCGTCACGATGATGCGACCCGCGCGTTCATGCGCGAACGCCGGGAATCACTTCGCAAACGATGCCGTGTTTCTCCAACGCGGAAGCAAAGCCGTCATCCGGCACGGTGCGGAACGCATCGCCGGGCTTGATGTAGACCACGCGCGATCCGGCGCCGGCATGGCGGATCAGCAATTCCGTTGTCGTATCGCGATCCGGCGCTGCCGCGAGCCGGCTGGCATCGCGACGCGCCAGCTCGACGACGGCGGGGCTGACATCGGGATCGAAAACCAGCACGTCGGCCTGGTTCATGACGCGCAATGCTCTTAGCGTCAGCGATCCGGGATCGCCATCGCCGGCGCCAATCAATGCAACGCTACCTGTGGCGTCGACATGCTGGTCGCTTTCCAGCGCATCCAGGAAGGCATGTTCAGCCGCCTCGTGCCGTCCATCGCGCAACAGGAGGGGCACGGAACCATCGATGACATGGTCGAACCAACGCCTGCGTTGCGGCAGCGCCGGAAATCTTCGGCGGATCGCCTCACGATGCCGCGCGAACAGCGCGGCGAAATCGCCGAGCGAATGATCCAGATCGGTCTCCAACCGCTCGCGCAAACGCCGGGCCAGCATCGGCGCCGCGCCGCCGGAGGAAATCGCCACCTGTAGCGGATCGCGATCGACGACGGCCGGGATCTGCACGCTGGAGAGTTCGGCGTCATCGACGATGTTGGCCCAGAGTCCGCGCCTGTTCGCCTCCTCGGCGAGACGCGCATTGAAAGCGTGATCGTCGGTGGCGGCCACCAGCAGCCAGGCGCCGTCCAGCCATTCGGGATCGAAATCGCCATCCAGCCGGGACAGCGTGCCTTCCGCGACCACGCCTTGCGCCAGCCAGTCCTTCAGGACTGCGTCGAGCGCCTTCGCGTGCACGCGCACCCGCGCGCCCGCGCGCAGCAGCGCCTCGATCTTGCGCACGGCCACCTCGCCGCCGCCCACGACCAGCACCTGACGGCCGCGAAGATTGGCGAACAGCGGAAAGAGCGGCATGCCAATTCCTGAAAGAGGGCTCGCAGCTGGAATTGCTGCATGGCAACATGGGGCCGACGACGAGTCAACAACTCCCAACTGAGTGCTGCGACCGGTATGCCACGCATCCTGCTGGTCAACGATACCGAAAAGCCGATCGGCGAGCTGCGCGGCGCGCTGCTGGCCGCCGGCCATGAAGTGCTGGAGGAAGTCGTCGCGGTCGGCGCTCTGCTCAAGGCGGTGGAGTCGCAGCAGCCGGACGTGGTCATCGTCGATGTCGATTCCCCTTCGCGTGACACGCTGGAGCAGCTCGCGTTGTTGCACCACCACGCGCCGCGCCCGGTCGTGGTGTTCTCGGGCGATGGCGACGAGCAATTGATCCGTGCCGCCGTTGGCGCGGGTGTCACCGCTTACGTTGTCGACGGACTGGCACCGACGCGTCTTGCGCCGATCATCCAGGTGGCGCTGGCGCGCTTCGAGCAGCAATCGCACATGCGCAAGCGGCTGGACGAAGTGCAGCAGCAGCTGCACGACCGCAAGCTGATCGATCGCGCGAAAGGATTGCTGATGGAAAAACGCGGGATGAGTGAAGCCGAAGCCTATGCCGCCTTGCGCCAGCAGGCGATGAAGCACGGCTCGAAGCTGGCGGATGTCGCGCGCCAGATCATCGCGATGGCCGACCTGCTGGGATGAGGACCGGATGGATGAAAACCGGATGGATAAGAGCCGCATGACGACCACTCGCACTCTTCGCACTTACCGGCATCTGCGCCTGGGCTACATGCCTTTGATCGATTGCGCGCCCTTGGTGGCGGCGGTGCGTCTCGGACTGGATCGCAAGCATGGCCTGCGTCTGCATCTGCATCGCCAGGCCTCGTGGGCGGCGGTGCGCGACAAACTGCTCTCGGGCGAACTCGATGCCGCGCATGCCCTGGCCGGCCTGGTGTACGGCGTGGAAACCGGCATCGGTGGTTTGCAGGCCGATCTGGCGATTCTGCTCACGCTCAACCAGAACGGCCAGGCGATCACGCTGTCGACGGCGTTGGCGCTCGCGCTCGAACAGGGCCAGTCATTGCACGATGTCCTCGCGTCGCTGGGCCGGCCGCCCGTATTCGCGCAGACCTTCCCCACGGGCACGCATGCGATGTGGCTGTACTACTGGCTGGCGGCGCAGGGCATCGATCCGATGCGCGAGATCAGCGTCGTGGCGTTGTCGCCGACGCAGATGCCCGACGCGCTCGCCAGTGGGGAACTCGATGGTTTCTGCGCGGGCGAGCCTTGGTCGGCGCGTGCCGAAGTTCGGGGCGCGGGCCGCCGCGTGATCCGCAGCGGCCAGATCTGGCCTGGTCATCCGGAAAAGGTACTGGCGTGCCGCCGCGAATTCGCCGCCTTGCAGCCGGAAGTGGCCGCCGCGCTGACCACGACCGTGCTGGAAGCCTGTCGCTGGCTCGATGCCGAGGCGGAGCATCGACGCGAAGCGGCGCAGTGGCTGGCGGAGACCGATGTGATCGGCCTGCCCGTGCAGGACATCGAATCCTGTTTGCTGCTTGCAGCCGCAAGCGGTGACGACGACACGCGACTACGCTTCCATGCCGACGGACAGGCGAATTTCCCCTGGTTGTCGGATGGGCACTGGTTCCTCGGCCAGTTCCGTCGCTGGGGATGGCTGCCGCCGGCAACGGACGATGCCGATGCGACGCTGATCGGCAACGTGCATCGCATCGACACTTATCGCGAGGCGGCGCAACGGCTCGGCGTGGCGGTTCCGCACAGCGATACCCGCGCCAATCTGCTGTTCGATCATTCGCCCTGAGAGCGTCCAACCACATGCGCGTCATCCCGGCTTTCGTCGGGATGAGGAACAAAACGCGCATGGTGCGATGCACCACAATGGAGCGAGACCGCTCTCGCTTGGTGCAATCCACGAATTCTCGGCGAAGCGTCTTGGTCGCCAATCCATCCGCGCCGCGTATAACGTCATGAATTTGTGAAGGAATCCATTCGCGCGACACCGGCAAGTCCATTTGGCACGATGATTGCTTGAACACTTGACGGGTGCATCCACGCATCCGCGATGAGCGACTCCGACGAACGGGCCAACGGCGGTCCGGTTCGCCAAGACAACGGCGTCTTTTCCGGTGCGAACAGGACCGGAGGGCGCCGTTTTTCGTTTCCTCCTCCCTTCCGCCACGTTTGCCGACACATGGCATCGCGCGGTGGTCCCCTCGGAGATCGCGCCGTGAACACCGCTCTTGGAAGCCCCGCTGCAAGCAAATCCTTCTGGCAGGCCGGACACACGCCTACGTTGTTGGCGGCTTTCCTGTACTTCGATCTGAGTTTCGCGGTGTGGTATCTGCTCGGCCCTCTGCAGGTGCAGATCGCCGAAGCATTGCATCTGGACACGCAGCAACGCGCGCTGATGGTGGCCGTGCCGATCCTGTGCGGCGCGGTGCTGCGCTTGTTCCTGGGCATGCTGGCCGATCGCATCGGCGCCAAGCGCGCCGGGTTGCTCGCGCAAGGCGTGGTCATCCTCGCCTTGCTGACGGCGTGGTGGGCCGGTGTGCATTCCTTCGCGCAGGTGTTGCTGCTCGGTTTGCTGCTGGGCGTGGCGGGCGCTTCGTTCTCGGTGGCGTTGCCGCTGGCTTCGCGCTGGTATCCGCCCGAGCATCAAGGCACCGCGCTCGGCATTGCCGGCGCCGGCAACTCCGGCACCGTGCTGGCCGCGTTGTTCGCGCCGGCATTGGCAGCGGCGTTCGGTTACGAAGCCGTGTTCGGCTTGGCTTGCCTCCCGCTGTTGCTGGTACTGATCGTGTTCTCCGTCTGCGCGAAGGACGCGCCGGCGCCGGTCGCGCGCAAACGCCTGAGCGATTACGGCCGGGTATTGGTGGGCAATCGCGATTCGTGGTGGTTCATGTTTTTCTACGCGATCACCTTCGGCGGCTTTTCCGGTTTCGCCAGCGCGTTGCCGGGTTATTTCCATGATCAGTTCGGCTTCGGGCCGAAGGCCGCGGGCTGGGCCACGGCCGCCTGCGTGCTGGCCGGCTCGGCGATGCGGCCGCTGGGCGGCGTGATCGCGGATCGCATCGGCGGTACTCGCACCTTGCTCGCGGTGTATCTGTCGGTCGCCGCGCTGGTCGCCGCCGCCGGCTTCGGCGTGGGTGGCGCCGTGATGACGGTGGCGCTGTTCGTCGTCACGTTGTTGTGTCTGGGCGCGGGCAATGGCGCGGTGTTCCAACTGGTGCCGCAGCGCTTCGGTCCCGAGATCGGTTTGATGACGGGACTGATCGGCATGGCCGGCGGCATCGGCGGATTTCTGCTCGCCGCCGGACTCGGCGTGCTCAAGCAGCACACCGGCAGTTATGCGATCGGCTTGTGGGCGTTCGCCGGTTGCGCGCTGCTTGCATGGGGACTGCTGTCGGGCGTGAGCCAGCAATGGCGCAACCAATGGGCGGCGCTCAGCGCCGCGCGCGTTTGAGTTCGAGAGAGGCGCACCGATGAAGAAGCCAAGACTCGTGGTGATCGGCAACGGCATGGCGGGCATGCGCACGCTGGAAGAGCTGCTGAAGCTGGTGCCGGACATGTACGACATCACCGTGTTCGGCGCGGAGCCGTATCCGAACTACAACCGCATCCTGCTGTCGCCGGTGCTGGCGGGCGAGCAGAACTTCGACGACATCGTGCTCAATCCGACGGCCTGGTACGCGGAGAACGGCATCGAACTGCATCTGGGCAAGGAAGTGGAGCGGATCGATCGCGTGCGCCGGCGCGTCATCGCCGCCGACGGCACCGAGGCCGAATACGACCGCCTGTTGCTGGCGACCGGCTCGCTGCCGATCGTGTTGCCGATCCCAGGCAAGGAACTGCAAGGCGTCATCAGCTACCGCAACATCCACGACACCCGCGCCATGATCGACGCGGCCAAGGTGAAGAAACACGCTGTGGTGATCGGCGGCGGTTTGCTTGGACTGGAAGCGGCCAACGGCTTGAAGCAGCGCGGCATGGACGTGACCGTCGTGCATCTGGCCGGCTGGCTGCTGGAGCGCCAGCTCGATCCCGCCGCTGGCCAGCTGCTGGAAAAATCGCTGTCCGAGCGCGGCCTGAAATTCCGCCTCAATACCTCGACGACCGAACTGCTCGGTAACGAGAACGGCGAAGTGCGCGCGGTGAAATTCTCCGACGGCAGCGAGGCGCCGGCCGATCTGGTCGTGATGGCGATCGGCATCCGTCCCAACGCGCAGCTGGCGCAGGCATCGGGCATTCATTGCAACCGCGGCATCGTGGTCAACGATTCGCTGCAGACCTATGACCCACGCGTGTACGCCGTCGGCGAATGCGCCACCCATCGCGGCGTCACCTATGGCCTGGTCGCGCCGTTGTTCGAGCAGGCCAAGGTCTGCGCGAATCACCTCGCGCATTACGGCATCGGCATCTATGGCGGTTCGGTGTCCTCCACCAAGCTCAAGGTGACCGGGATCGATCTATTCTCCGCCGGCGATTTCATGGGCGGCGACGGCAGCGAGGAGATCGTGCTGTCCGATCCGGCCGGCGGTGTCTACAAGAAACTGGTGATCAAGGAGGACAAGCTCGTTGGCGCCTGCCTCTACGGTGATACCGGTGACGGCGGCTGGTACTTCAAGCTGCTGAAGGATGGTGGCCGCATCGAAGGCCTGCGCGACCGGTTGATGTTCGGCGAAAAGGCGATCGGCGATGCCGGCACTGCCGGTCAGAACCGCGCCGCGTCGATGGCCGATGCCGACGAGGTATGCGGTTGCAACGGTGTATGCAAGGGCGTGATCGTCAAGGCGATCAACGAACAAGGCCTGTTCACCATCGACGAGGTGAAGAAGCAGACCAAGGCCTCGAGCTCCTGCGGCTCATGCACCGGGCTGGTGGAACAGATCCTGATGAACTGTCTCGGCTCGAATTTCCAGGAGACGCCCAAGACCAAGGCCGTGTGCGGATGCACCTCGCACACGCACGCGGACCTGCGCAAGGCGATCCGCGAGCACCATCTCGTCTCGCACCGGCAGGTCTACGACTTCATGGAGTGGCGCACGCCCAACGGCTGCGCGACCTGCCGCCCCGCGATCAACTACTACCTGATCTCGACCTGGCCGCGCGAGGCGGTGGACGACCCGCAGTCGCGCTTCATCAACGAACGCGCCCACGCCAACATCCAGAAGGACGGCACCTTCTCGGTGGTGCCACAGATCAAGGGCGGCGTGACCAATTCCGGCGAACTGCGCCGCATCGCCGACGTCGCCGACAAGTACGCGGTGCCGATGGTGAAGATCACCGGCGGTCAGCGCATCGATCTGCTGGGTGTGAAGAAGGAGGATCTGGTCGACGTCTGGCGCGATCTCGGCATGAAATCCGGACACGCCTACGGCAAGTCGATCCGCACGGTGAAGACCTGTGTCGGCAGCGAGTTCTGCCGTTTCGGCACGCAGAACAGCACGCAGATGGGCATCGAGCTGGAAACCATGCTCGCCAACATGTGGAGTCCGCACAAGGTGAAGCTCGCCGTCTCCGGTTGTCCGCGCAACTGCGCCGAATCCGGCATCAAGGACGTCGGCATCATCGCCGTCGATTCCGGCTGGGAAATCCACATCGGCGGCAACGGCGGCATCAAGACCGAGGTCGCCAAGTTCCTGACGAAGGTGAAAACCGGCGAAGAGGTGCGCGAAACCACCGGCGCCTTCCTGCAGTTGTATCGCGAGGAGGCCTATTACCTGGATCGCACCGTGCATTACATCGATCGCGTCGGCATGGAGTACATCCGCCAGCGCGTCGTCGACGATGCGGCCAATCGCAAGGCGTTGTACGAGCGCTTGCTGTACGCGCTGGAAGGCCTGCCCGATCCATGGGAAGCGCGCGTGCGGCAGGAGCGTCGTCCGCGCGAGTACGAGCCGCTGCGCATTCCGGCGCAGCTGGCCGAAGCGGAGAGCTGAGGCATGGCTGCCGTCATGGAACGCCCCATCACCTGGTTGCGTGTCTGCGGACTCGACGATGTTCCGGTGCTTGGCGCGCGCGTGCTCAAGCGCGAGGGCGCCGACGACATCGCGCTGTTCCGCACCACCGACGATCGCGTGTTCGCGCTGCGCGACCGCTGTCCGCACAAGGGTGGGCCGCTGTCGCAAGGCATCGTCGCGGGCGACACGGTGACTTGCCCGCTGCACGGCTGGAACATTGCGCTCGCCAGCGGCGAAGCCTGCGCGCCGGACGTGGGCTGCGCGCACCGCTTCGACGTGCGCGTGGAGAACGGTGAGGTCTGGATCGCGCTGGAGGGTGACGGCTGATGGACGGCTCCGTGTCGCCGACGCGCCGCACACGTACCCGCTCCACTTGCTGCTACTGCGGCGTGGGTTGCGGCGTGCTGATCGATGTCGAGCACGTCGATGCCGAGCGCGTCGGTTCCGAGCACGTCGGTTCCGAGCATGCTACGGCCGGCAGCCGCATCGTCGGTGTCGAGGGCGATCCGGAGCATCCTGCCAATCACGGCCGCCTATGCACGAAAGGCCGCATGCTGGCGGAAACCGCGCGAAGCATGCAGGGGCGCGTGCTGGCGCCGGAGTTGCGCGCGCTGCGTCATGAGCCGCGCCGCCGTGTCGATTGGGCGGTGGCGCTGGACACGGTCGCGGATCGTCTGGTCGACATCGTTCATCAGCACGGCCCGGACGCGGTGGCGTTCTATCTCTCCGGACAATTGCTCACCGAGGACTACTACGTCTTCAACAAGCTCGCCAAGGGGCTGCTCGGCACCAACAACGTCGACACCAATTCGCGCCTGTGCATGTCGAGCGCGGTGGCCGGCTACAAACTCGCGCTCGGCGCGGATGGCCCGCCGACTTGCTACGAGGATCTCGAACTGGCGAAGACCGTGCTGTTCGCCGGCAGCAACATGGCCTACGCGCACCCGGTGCTGCTACGCCGGCTCGAGGATGCGCGCAGGCAGGATTCGAATATCCGCTGGATCGTGGTCGATCCGCGCCGCACCGACACGGCGGCGATGGCCGATCTGCATCTGGCGATCCAGCCCGGCACCGATGTGGCGCTGTTCAACGGCATGCTGCATCACCTGATCTGGGAAGACCTGATCGATCGCGACTTCGTCACGCGCCACACCTCGGGGTTCGACGAACTCAAATCGCTGCTGCGCGACTACACGCCGCGCATGGCAGCGGAACTGTGCGGCATCGACGTCGCCGACCTGATCCAGGCCGCGGAATGGTTCGGCCGCAGCCCGGCGACGCTGTCGCTGTATTGCATGGGCTTGAATCAATCCGCACACGGCACCGACAAGAACCTCGCCTTGATCCATCTGCATCTGGCGACCGGACAGATCGGCAAGCCCGGCGCGGGGCCGTTCTCGCTGACCGGACAACCCAACGCGATGGGCGGACGCGAGGTGGGCGGCATGGCGACGATGCTCGCCGCGCATCGCGAGATCGAATCCGCGGAAGATCGTGCGGACGTGGAGCGTCTGTGGGGACTGCCCGCGCACACCCTGTCGCCGAAACCCGGCCTGCCGGCAGTCGCCTTGTTCGAGGCCTTGCGCAGCGGCAAGGTCAAGGCCGTCTGGATCGCCTGTACCAATCCCGTGCATTCGCTGCCCGACATCGGGCATGTGCGCGAAGCCTTGCAGCGCGCCGAACTGGTGATCGTGCAGGAAGCATTCCACAACACCGACACGGTGCCGTATGCGGACGTGTTGCTGCCCGCGACCACCTGGGGTGAGAAGGAAGGCACCGTCACCAATTCCGAGCGGCGCATCTCGCGCGTGCGCGCGGCCGTGTCCGCGCCGGGGCAGGCGAAACCCGATTGGTGGATCGGCAACGAAGTCGCGCGCCGTCTGGAAGCGCGTCTGGGGCCGTCGGGTGTCGCGCCGTTGTTCGCTTTCGACGCGCCGGCTGCGATCTTCGACGAACATCGACGCCTCACCGTCGGCCGTGATCTGGACATCGGGGGTCTCGATTACGCGCGATTGGATGCGGATGGACCGCAGCAATGGCCGTTTCCGGCAAACGCCGATCACGGACAAGCGCGACGCTACACGGACGGGATCTTCGCGACGGCCGATGGTCGCGCCCGCTTCCATGCAACGCCCTACCGGCCCGTCGCGGAAGCCACTTCGGCGCATTACCCGTTGCGCCTTCTCACCGGCCGCTTGCGCGATCAGTGGCACGGCATGTCGCGCACCGGCCGCGTGCCGGGTCTGTTCGCGCACAGCGCGCGGCCGGAGTTGCGCATGCATCCGCAAGATGCTGCGCGGCGCGGACTGGTCAATGGCGAACTGGTTCGCGTGATCGGAAGGCGCGGTCAGGTGGTGCTCCCGCTGCAACTTTCCGACGAGGCCGGTTCTGGCACGGTGTTTGCCGCCATGCACTGGAGCGGACAGTTCCTGTCCAGCGGCGGCATCAACGAACTCACCCAGTCGGCGGTGGACGCGCGCTCGCAGCAGCCGGAGCTGAAGCATGCCGCCGTTCGCGTGGAGAAAGCCGAATTCGGCTGGCATCTGCTGGCGGCGCGGCGCGGTGACGTGCTGGCGTTGCAGGCGGCGGTGCAACCGTTGTTGAAGGCGCGCGGTTTCGCCGAGATCAGTTTCGCGACGGAGCCCGGTGCCGCGAACGATGTCGCCTGGCTGACGTTGCGCGCGGCCTGCACGGAAGCCCCGCCGTCCGATTGGCTGGATGCATTGACGCAGGCAATGACGCTGCTGTCCGGCGCCGACGCCGTCGAATATCGCGATGCGCAGCGTGGCCTGCTCAAGCGCGTGATCTGGCGCGGTGGCGCGGGCGAGAGCCATCTCGACGGCCTGCTGTTGACCGACACGCAACCACTCAATGGCGAGGTGTTGCTGGAACGCGCGCTCTCCGGGCGTCCATGGCACGGCTCGCGGCTGGCCGTGTTCGCGCAGTCGGGCGAAGGCACTCCACGCGATGCCCTGGTGTGCAACTGCATGCAGATCGGTGAATCGGCGATCCGTGCGCAAGTCGCGCAGGGCGCTGGTGTGCAGGAGCTTCAACGACGTCTGGGCTGCGGCACCGTCTGCGGCTCCTGTCTGCCGCAGCTGGCGCAGCTGTGCCGGCAACCGCAGCGAGCGTGAGGTGATCGATGACAACCGACGAAGAGGTTTCCATGCACAACGCTCGTTCTTCTTCCCGTGCGAAAAGCTCGGTCGTCCTCCTGTCGGCAGGTCCGGGCGATCCGGAACTGCTGACCCTCAAGGCCGCCAAAGCCCTGGCGGCGGCCGAGGTACTGCTGCTGGACGATCTGGTGCATCCCGGCATCGTGGAACTGGCGCCACAAGCACGCATCATCCGTGTCGGCAAGCGTGGCGGCTGTCGTTCGACGCCACAGGCCTTTATCTGTCGCCTGATGCGGCGCTATGCGTCGCAAGGCGTTCGCGTGGTGCGGGTGAAGGGCGGTGACGCGTTGCTGTTCGGCCGCGCCGGCGAAGAGATCCACTTCCTGCGGCAGGCCGGCATCGAGGTGGAGATCATCAACGGCGTCAGCGCCGGGTTCGCTGCGGCGGCGAGCCTCGGGATGTCGCTGACGCATCGCGATCATTGCCACGGCGTCACCTTCGTGACGGCGCACACGCAGGATCACGGCGAACCGGATTGGGCCGCGTTGTCGGCCACCGGCACCACGCTGGTGATCTACATGGGCATGACGCGATTGCAGTCGCTGACGACATCGCTGTTGCGCCACCTGCCGGCGCATACGCCGGCCGCGATCGTGCAATCGGCCAGCCTGTCGAATGAAGACCGGTTGCTGACGACGCTGGGACAGTTGCTCGACAAGGCAAGCGAATCGCGTCTGGGCAGCCCCGGTGTGATCCTGATCGGCGCCGCGCTGGCCGAGGCATGCATTCCATCCGCGCTTCCCTCGCTTCCGGTGGAGCAGGAATTCGCGACCGCTTCGCTATCGCATTCTTGAACCGGATGCGTGCTCGATCTGGATGACGGCGACGTATCGGATCAGCGCGACCGCCAGCACCGCTTCAAGCAGGATGAAGGCGTGGATGCGAGGCGAGAAACCATCGATGATGCGCGTGTTGATCCACGGCGGCTCCGGATACTCGTGGAAGAACATCACGTTGTCGCCGTAGTGCAGGATGCTCGCCATCACGTTGGCGACGAGCAGCCAGAACAGGCGACGGCGATCCGGCAGAGCGCTCTCGTCAGGCAGCGCGTGCATCAGGTCGCAGGAACCAGGCCAGCGTTTCGTCCCAGAGCGATTGCGCCTGCGGACGGAAATAGCCGAAATGACCAATCGTGCCCAGGCCGTCGCGCGGATCGAGATCGACCGTTTCCACCGGCGCACTGCGATAGCCCTGCATGAAGGCATCGCGCGAGCGTGGTGGCGCCCATGCATCGTCGAGCGCGTTGGCGGCGACGATGGGCGTATGCACGCGAGGAAACTGGTACGTCAGTTCGGCAGCATCCGGATCGTCGAAGAAGTAGTGCGGGAACTCGCACCAGCGCCGCCACTGCCGGTACACGCCCATCGGCAGGTTCTCGCCCATGCCCAGCAGCTGCGATGGCATGTAGCCTTTCCATCGCGTCAGCAGCGGCAGGAGGATCTTCCACGCGAATCGCACACGCAGCCCTTCGAGCGTGGGCATCCAGCCATGCCATCCCGCGCCGACGCCGTACACGTAGAACCGTTCCACGCGTGCGTGATTGGGCAACAAGCCGAATGCGTGTCCTCCGAAAGAGTGGCCCACCATGTACAACAGCGTGTTGCCATCGCTCATCGCATCAACAGCGGCGGCCAGATCGAGCCGTCCCCAATCGGTGTAGGACGCCTGGAATCCTTTGAGCGTCTTGGGTTTGGACAGGCCGATACCGCGGTAATCGAACGTGAGCACGGTGAAGCCCTGTGCGGCGGCATATTCGGCGAAGCGGCGATAAAATTTCTGTGGCGTCCCGGTGGCGCCAGCGACGATCAAGTGCCCGCGCGAAGCGTGTGGCGGGTCGTACCGAAGTGCCGCGAGCCGATAACCGTCGGCCGAGGTCAGCGTCATCGGTTCGGCGGTTTGTGGGGAGTTCATGTGGAACCTTCCTTCGAGGCGAGTTCCGAGCGCACCAGTGCGAGCAGCATGGCGGTGGTGTCGCGCATCGGCGTCGCGTTGCCGGACACGCGCGCCTGAATGAGCGCGCCTTCGTAGGCGGAGACGATCAGTGCCGACAGTTGCTGCGCGCGCGGCGCGGCGACGCCGGCATCCATCAGCAGCGCCGCGAGCTGGCCACGGATTTCGCCGAACGCCGAAGTCAGCGCTTCGCGGAGCACCAGATCCTCGGATGTCGATTCCAGGGACACCGTGGCCAGCGGGCATCCTCGTTCGAAGCCGCTTTGTTCCAATTGCTTTTGCGCGGCGCTGAACCAGGTTTCGAGGATTTCGACGAGTCCTGTCCGCGTTTCGGTCAGGCGCGCCAATCCTGTCTGCATCCTGGTGACGGCGCTCCCGATGGCCGCAACCGCCAGTTCCGTCTTGCCGCCCGGAAAGTGGTGGTACAGCACGCCCTTGGGCGCCTGGGCCTCGGTGAGGATGTCGTTCACCCCCACGCCGTGGAAGCCCCGCCGTTGCAGGGCGTCGGCCATGGCGGAGATGAGGCGGTCGCGGGTATTGGTGAGATTGTCGTCGCGCACGCGACCACTCTATAGACCGGTCGGTCTATTGGCAAGGCATGCGAGTCGCGAAGGACTGTGCCCTGGTCGCGGGAAGCGAATGGTCAGCGATTCCGACAAAAAAGAACGCCCCTGCGAGAGGGGCGTTCTGATGGGGGATGGAACAGGAAACCCGGGCTCAGGTGCCGGTGCGCAGCGTCAGGTTGTAGGCATTGAGGATCGGATTGATCGGCTGGAAATAGCTGTTGCCGCCGCCGTCCTTGCCTGCCCGACCCTTGCAGTTGCCGCTGCCGCCGGACAGCACGCCCTGGGCCTGACCGGTCGAAGTGGTGATGAAGGAACCGCCCGAGTCGCCACCTTCCGAGCAAGCGGTGGTCCGCGTCAGGTTTTGAATGGTTTCACCGCTCACGTAAGTCACGGTCACGTTCTTGGCCGCGATCGCGCCGCAGTGCCAGCCGGAGGTGCGACCCGAGCGGCAGAGCGCGGCGCCGACCGCCGCTTCGGTGCTGCCCTTCACCGTGACATCGCCATTGCCATAGCCATAAACGGTCGGCGACAGCGTGTGCGTGTTGTCCACCTTGACCCAGGCGTAGTCGGGGCCCGATCCACCGGGCGCCGGGAAGCTGGCGGCGGCGAACGAGCCGATCTTCACGCCCAGTACCCACTGCGAAGCCTCGTTGTAGACGATCTCGCCCGCGGTGCCGCAATGGCCGGCGGTGGCGAAGCCCAAGGTGCTGCCCTGGGTGACGGGGAAGCCGACGGAGCAGGCATAGAGATAGCCATCGCCGGGATCACGCAGGTAACCCCTGCCGCCCTGCACCGCGAGCCGCAGTTCCGGCGCTTCTTGCATGGTCTCGAAACGCACGGCGTTGGCATCGGCGCCACTGCGGGCGACATAGTCGATACCGGCCTGCTCGGCACCCACGCCCACGCTCACCACCACGGTGTTGCTGGGAACATCGACGTACCACGCATAAACACCCTTGGGCACCTTGGCGCCACGGGCGAGCTGATCGTCCAGCTGCGCCTTCGATGCCTTCAGCGACGCGAAGCTGTGCTTGGCCTGGCGGATTTCGACACCGGCCGCTGCTTTCTGCTTACCGACCGACGTGGTGCCGACCACCAGCTGGAAGCTGCCGTCGGCCTTGCGTTCGATCCAGCTGCCGGCGAAGTTCCGGCCCTGCTGCTTCTCGAGCGCCTTCTGCTGCTGATCGGCGAGGCGTTCGACTTTCAGATACTGCGAAACCTGACTTGCCGTCAGGCCGAGATCACGCTGCAGCGCCTGCCGCAGCGCCGGGTCGACCGTATCGCTTGCGGCGAGCGCCTGGAATGCGGTGCCGGCCATCACCACCGCCGTGGCGAGCGGAGCAAGGATCATGCGTCGCGGGGAGTGGCCGTACTTGGACAGAGAACTCTGCATCTCACTAGCCTCCTCAAGGGGTTATGTCTTTTTGTCGGTGGGGCAAGGATCCGGCGGTCGAGCCGCGAATCGTCCTTGCGCCAAACCTTCAAACGTCATCTCGACAGTTCCCCCCTACCCTGAAACTGAGAGGTCCGTCATCCCGCTCGAAACGGCTGGAGCATTGAGCATCTAGAACATGAATCGTTAAGGCGCCTTATTCGGAGATGCTCGGAATCGGATCGGGGAAGCCCGAGCACACCGCATCCAGATCCCGCCAATCCGGATTCATTTGATCGATCAGCCGTCGCTGCCAGGGATGCGGCCATGCGCGAATCTCGTCGGCCCTCGCGCGGGCCGACGCTTCGCTATCGCATTCCTCGTACCAGACCAGGATCGCGGCTTCACGAATGGCCTGCCGTGCCAGCGTGCGCTGATGGATGATCTCTCTGGATCTCAAATGCGCGGCACCGATGCTGGTCGTCACATCGATGTAGAACGGCTCGCGGCGGGCGTGCGCCAGCATGTAGACGAGCGTCATGGGGCGGCTTTCGCTCATGGCTATGCCGACATCTTCGGTCCGGACTTGGAAGGATCGTCCTGGTTTCGCGTCAATTCCTGTCGCTGCGCAAGTTCCCGCTCCTGGGAGAGGACTTGATTGGCGGCCAGCAGCTTCGCGTCCGACTGTTCGACCGGCGTGCGGACTGCCTCCTCGGCGGAGACGAAGGCGCGCTTATGGGATTCGCTTTCCGGCTGTCCCTCGACCGCGAAGACGTTGCCGTTCTTGCCCATGATCACGTGATCGACGCGATTCAAGGCGTAGCTCGACAGCGATTTGTCGGCAGCATCGGGATACGCCTCCCGATTGTCCTTGCAAGCCGCGAGCAGGCTGCGGCTGACACGCTCGCTCATCTCGTCGTAGGGCTTGCCGAGGCCTTCATCGATCTTGCGCACGCCGGTGCGGATCTGTCCCAGCATCGTGTGATCAGGATGATCGGGATCGGCGGGGCTGCGCGGTTGCGCGGCCGGCGTATCAGGCCGGACGTCCACCGAAGCATGCGCCGGATTGAGCGTTTTCTGCTGCTGACGATACGTCGCATCCAGTTCCTGCTTGATCGCGCCCTCGGCCTTGCTGTCCCAGATCATTCCGCGACTTATCCATTGCCCATCGGCGCCGCGCTCGTAGGCGTCGCCGTCCGAGGCGACCAAACGGCCGGGATGGCGGATCGCATCCGTCACCGCTTCGGGTACCTTGCCGTGGCGCGACCAGCCGTATTGATCGTAGGCGGTTTGATAATGCGTCGCGATCGCCGCCGGGGTCTGGGCTGCGTTCTTGGCCGTGATCGCTTGCGATTGGCGTTCGAATTCGGCCGCTTGCGCGGGCGTGGCCTGTTCGCGCTCCATCTTGGGAATGAGCTGGAATTCGCTCAGGGGCGCGGCATCGGTCAGCACGCGGCTCCACGTGCCGTTTTGGGCATCTCGTGTCCAGTTGCTTGCGTGCCAGCCCGGCTTGTCCTGTTCGCTCGGCAGCGTGTACGGATCGCGTGCCTTGGGCGGTGCCGACAACGCCAGTTCGGTGGCGCGATTGGAGGCTTTGTAATTGAGTTCGTCGGCCACTGCCGGATCCGCATGCAGCGCTTGCGGTTTGTAGACCGGCACCCCTTGGCTGTAGCGCATGGCGTCCAGATCGAGTTCCCGCCGCGTCCAGCCTTGATCCGGATGCTTGGGATCGAAGGTCCAGGTGTTGCCCTGCTTGTCGGACTGGTTGTTGATGCGGTGCTGATCGATCCACTGTGCGAATTTGTCGCCACCGATCGCACCGGCGATACCACCAATCGCACCACCGATGATCGCGCCCGGCCCGGTTTCGGACGTGACCGCCGCGCCGGCGGCGGTACCCAGCGCCATGCCGCCGAAAACACCGACATTGCGGGAAACCGTGCCGACGATTTTCGACTCCGCGCCGAAGGAGTTGCCTTGTCCGTACAGGCGCGAAGCATCGCGGTAGGTGGTCGTGACGTCGTAAGTGACGCCAGCGGCGGCGACGACCACGCCCGCGCCCTTGGCGACCGTGCCTGGGCGCAGACCGCGGCCTGCTTCGGCGGCCAGCGTCGATTCGCCGGTCGCAACGGCACCGGTGCCTTTGGGCGCAACGAGTCCGGAGGCACCAGGCAGCACTTTCGCTGCTGTCCGTGCGGCGACGGCGGCTTCATCCCGCGCGACTTGAGCCGCCATACCGATATCGGCGCGTACCACGGTGCCGGATGCCGACAGGTTGGAAGCGGGAGTGAACTTGCTGGCGTCGACGCCCATCGCGCCGGCGAATTCCTTGGAGAGCGTGACGGGAGCTTCCTTGTTGGAGAGCATGCCCGGCGCTTTGTAGATGCCTCGCGGAGCGGCCTCGACGAATTGCGACTGGACTGGATTCAGCAGCGACTGCACGCCGTCCTTTGCTGCGATGTCGCGCAGATGGGCGACGGGTTGCCCTCCCAATGTTTTGACATCGGGGTTATTGAGGATGGTCGGCAGTTCAACCTTGCCGAATACGCGGTCCATGTTGGCGGCGGTGGCGACGACCTTGATGTCGCCGCGCATGGAGGCTGCGAATTCACGGGAAGCGTCGCCCCAGAGGCAGCCGTCCAATGATGTAAGAGAGTTTACCGCGGCTTTGGGATCACCATACTGAAAGCTGGCGGCCAGTTTTTCCGCTGCTTCCGCTGTGTGTCCTTGCGTTTGGAATATTTTCTCCGCGGAATCTGTTATTGCCAGGCGAACATTGCCGTCTGATAGGAATTCCGCGCGCGGCGTCTTGTTGATGATCGGAAGCCCAGTTTTCTCTGCGAGTTCAAGCGCAATCCTCTCGGAGCTCACGTTTCCGACGGGGCGGCTGTAGAGAACGCCACCCTCACCAGTCGCCTTGGCCGAGAATTGCCGCGCGATCTCGCGAATTTCCTCCAGGGATTTCGCCTGCCGGATCTGATCGATTTGGGAGGAGTAGTCAGTCATTGCACTGCTCCGGCGCTATCCGACCTGACGAGTATCCATCCGTCTTGGAAAATGATCTTCCCCATAAAATGAGAAGTTTCCGTCTGGTTCAACCGGGAGGGTGGGCGATCGAATTTGAGGCCGGCCTGGATGAGTTGGACCACCAGGGTTCGTGCAGTAGCCTCTTCCTCGGGCGTGAAAACCTCACGAGCCTCTGCTTCTGGCATGCCGACTTCGATCTCCCAAACGTAACCGAAGGCATCGATCACGATGTTGTAGTCGTTGTGGTTATCCAGATACGACCGCTTAATCTCACCGAAGTATTCGTTTCCTCGCAATTCCAAGGCGAATGTCTCATGCCCTAGTTCGTCCCACCCACGAACGCCGCCTGCAAATCTTGCCCGCCCTTCCGGAAACTGAATCCAATCGAATGTCTGACTCACTTGTAATTCTCCAATTTGGACAACGCGTTACCTCGACATGACTGCGGAATGGTCAATGTCGTGGGTCGTGCAGAAATCTGGGTCGAATAATCGGCCATTGCGCTGGTGTCGATGTGATCCGACCAGACAAGCATCCACCCTTCCTGAAACGTTATCTTTCCCATGAAACGGGAGGTGTCCGTCTGATCCAGGACAATGGGTGGGTCTTCGAATTCGAGTCCGGCTTGAACGAGTTGGAGCACCAGGGTCCGGGCAATGGCCTCTTCCTCGGGCGTGAAAATCCCACGGACCCCAACTCCTAGCACGTCGGCGTCTCCAACGCCTGGCATACCGACGTCTTCACCACGCCCGTAGCCGAAAGCGCGAATCACAAGGTTGTAGTCGTTATGGTTATCCAGAAACGCGTTATCGATCTCGCCGAAGTATTGGTTCCCGCGCAGTTCTAAAGCGAACGTATCGCGACCTTCCTCGTCCCAGCAGCGGTAACCGCCTGCGAATCGCGCGCGTCCCTCGGAAAACTGAATCCAATCGAATGTTTGGCTCACTTCCTATTCCCTAATTCGAACATCTGTCTTTCGCGATTCGATCGCAGTCTTCAGTGCGGCACTGGGGTTGTCGCAATTGTCGGACGCGCCGGCAAACAACAGCACGCCGCGAGGCGCGATTGCCTTGAAAGAAGGTGGGGTCTTGAGGGCTCATCAGCTGTCCTTGCCAGAGTCGGCTTCATCCTAACCCATACGACGATGAAGAGGCCGCCAGGGAAGCCGCGAACGCAATCGATCCGCCTGCCCAACCATCCGTTGGCCACCGCCTCTATTTGCGTTTCGTCGCGGCCGCGCTGGCGGGCGCGCTGTACATGAGCGCGTGGGAAATTTCGTCCGCGGCGGCGCGCACGGCATGCAGTGCATTCTCCGCGCTGACTTGTTCAGGGCGGCGCTCGATGTAAGGTACGGTCAGAGTGTAAGTGGCGTGCCGGTGCTGCATGATCGGCGCGGTCAGATCGACGACGCCGACCACCGCCTCGCTCGGCTGCATCGCGTAACCCTGTTCGCGCGCCTTGCGCGCCGCTTCGAGGAAGGCGGCGCGATCGTAGGGAACATCGCTCGCGTCGATCATCTTCAGCCAGCGCTCGCGCACGTCCTCCAGCTGAAAGGCGAACAGCACCAGGCCGGAGGTGGAATGGGTGAGCGGTCGCCGGTGGCCGGGCCGCACCACCAGGCCGAGGTCGCTGGGGACGTCGATCTGGGCGATGACGACGATCTGATCCTCCGACGGCGCGACCAGATGACAGGGCTGGCGGATCTCGTCGGCCAGGCGCCGCATCACCGGCAGGGCCACCTCGGTGACGTTCTGCACCTGCGGCTGCTGCATGCCGAGCATGAACAGGCGATTGGTCAGCACGTAGCCGTCGCCTGACTTGGCCAGGTAGCCGCGTTCCTCCAGGACCTGCAGCATGCGGAAAATCTCGCTGCGGGAGCGGCCGATGCCCTCGGAAATCTCCCCCATCGATCGGGGGCTGGCATCCCGGGCCAGCAGTTCCAGGATGTCCAGGCCCTTGTCCAGGGCGGGGGCGCGGTACTTGGAGGGGGGCTTGGTCATGGGATCGGCGTTGTTTGCATTAAGGGTACAGGCATCGACCGTGTCGGAAGCGCCTCCAGGCGCCCGCCAGCCGAGCTTATATTCATATTTGAATATATTTTTTATATTTGCATTGATCCGGCGCGCGCCTTAAGCTCGACGACGCCATTTGATGAGAGTCGCAGCGCGTATGCCTTGGGAGGGGCAGAGGCATGCACGACAGCAGCGAAACAAGTCGAGCCGCTCCCGGTTCGCTGGCGCGGACAGTCTGGGTCCCGCTGGCCCTGATCGTCAGCCTCTTTTTCCTCTGGGGCATGGCGAACAATTTGAACGACATCTTGATCAAGCAGTTCAAGAAGGCGTTCGAGTTGTCGGATTTCCAGGCCGGGCTGGTGCAGAGCGCGTTCTATCTCGGCTATTTCCTGTTCGCGATTCCCGCCGGCATGTTCATGCGCCGCTACAGCTACAAGGCGGCGGTGTTGTTGGGACTATTGTTGTACGCAGTGGGCGCGTATCTGTTCTATCCGGCGGCGGCGGTGCATACCTATGGGTTCTTCCTGCTCGCGTTGTTCGTCATCGCCAGTGGTCTGGCTTTCCTGGAGACAGCAGCCAATCCGCTGGTGACGGTGTTGGGGCCGGCGGAAGGCGCGGCGCGACGCTTGAACCTCGCGCAGGCCTTCAATCCGCTCGGTTCGATCACCGGTGTGCTGGTGGGACAGCATTTCATCTTCTCGGGCATCGAACACAGCGCCGGCGAGATCGCCGCGATGACGCCGCAGGCGCGCGAGGCCTTCTACGCCGCCGAATCGGCCGCGGTGCAGACGCCCTATCTCGTCATCGGCACGATCGTGCTGCTGTGGGCGCTGTTGATCGCGTTGACGCGCTTTCCCGCCGCGGCCCTGCGTGGCACTGCCGATGCGGGAAGCGGGTCGGCGCATTTTCGGCAACTGCTGACCAGGCCGCGTTTCGTGCTGGCGGTGGTGGCGCAGTTCTTCTATGTCGGCGCGCAGGTGGGCATCTGGAGCTATCTGATCCGCTACGTGCAGGACGGTGTTCCGGGCACGACGGAAAAGGCCGCCGCCGGCTATCTCACGATGTCGCTGGTGCTGTTCATGGTCGGGCGATTTCTTGGTGCATTCCTGCTGCGGTATTTCGCACCGGCGCGATTGCTCGCCACGTTCGCGATCATCAATCTGTTGCTGTGCGTGTTGTCCATCGCCGCGCCGGGCGCGATCGGACTGTATGCCCTGGTCGCCAGCAGCCTGTTCATGTCGGTGATGTTTCCGACCATCTTCGCGCTGGGCCTGGATGGCTTGAACGACGACGAGCGCAAGCTGGGCTCGTCGCTGATCGTGATGGCGATCATCGGTGGCGCGATCCTCACCGCGCTGATGGGCGCCGTATCGGACCGCATGGGCATCCATTGGGCATTCTCGGTGCCGGCGCTGTGTTTCGCCGTCATCCTCCTCTTCGCGATCCGCGCCGGCGCGAGCGTCGCGGCACGGACATCCCCTTCCCGGAGTTAGACACATGCCGCGGCTTTGCTACGCGCTGGATCTGCACGACGACGCGGCCATGATCGCCGAGTACGAACGCTGGCATCAGGCCGAGAACGTGTGGCCGGAGATCGTCGAGTCGATCGTGTCGGCCGGTATCCGTGATCTGGAAATCCATCGCGTCGGCGATCGCCTGGTGCTGATCATGGATGTCGACGAGAACTACGACCCGGCGGCGAAGGCCGCAGCCGATGCGGCCAACCCGCATGTGCGCACCTGGGAAGATCTGATGTGGCGGTTCCAGAAACCGATCCCGGGCACGCCAGCCGGAGAGAAATGGCGTGCGATGCGGCGCATCTTCTCGCTGGCCCAGACCCGCGCCGAGCATGAGACCGCGGCGCACGCGCAAGCCGAGTCGTAGAGCGATATATCCGTAACGATCCCGCAGGAATCAAGACGATGAAGCTGTTTCGGAAGGTGTTCCGGTTCGCGTTCGTGCTGATGCTGGCCTGCACCGGAGCCGCGCAGGCGGCTAACGACGACGCGCGCACGCACGCTCAGGCCGATGCGGTGCAGTGGTTTCAGGATGCACGCTTCGGCCTGTTCATCCACTGGGGCGTGTACAGCGTGCCCGGGCGGGGCGAGTGGGTGATGGAGAACGAAAAGATTCCGATCGCCGAGTACGAGAAATTCGCCACGCGATTCAATCCGGAGAAATTCGACGCCAAAGCCATCGTCGACCTGGCCAAGCGTGCCGGCATGAAGTACATCACCATCACCAGCAAGCACCACGACGGCTTCGCGATGTGGCCGACGAAGCAATCGCGCTGGAACATCGCCGATGCCACGAAATTCAAGCGCGATCCGCTTAAAGAGTTGGCCGACGAGGCGCATCGCCAGGGCATCAAGCTGTTCTTCTACTACTCGCAGCTGGATTGGCATCATCCGGATTTCTCGCCGCTCGGCAAAACCGGCCAGGCGGCTGGCCGGAAGGCGGGCGGTGACTTCAACCGCTATCTGGACTATATGGATGCGCAGTTGACCGAACTGCTCACCAATTACGGCGAGATCGGCGGCATCTGGTTCGACGGCATGTGGGACAAGCCCGACGCCGACTGGCGGCTCGGCCGCACCTACGATCTCATCCATCGCCTGCAACCGTCGGCGCTGGTCGGCAGCAATCATCACAAGGCGCCTTATCCCGGCGAGGACTTCCAGATGTTCGAGAAGGACCTGCCGGGCGCGAACACGGCGGGCTTCAACACCGCCCATATCAGTAGGCTGCCACTGGAAGCCTGTGACACCATCAACGGCGCCTGGGGCTACAACGCCAAGGATCACAGCTACAAAAGTTCGAAGGAACTGATCCACTTCCTCGTGCGCGCGGCCGGTGCGGGATCGAATTTCCTGCTCAACATCGGCCCCACGCCGGAAGGCACGGTGCAACCGGAATTCGTCGAGCGCCTGGAACAGGTGGGACGCTGGCTGCAGACCAACGGCGCCTCGATCTACGGCACACGAGCCGGTCCGGTGCCGCCGCGTTCCTGGGGCGTGACCACCGAAGCGAAGGACGGCACCGTATACGTGCACGTGCTGGAGTGGCAGGACGAGTATCTGCTGCTGCCGCCGTTGCAGGACATTGCCTCGGCCAGCGCATTCGGCAGCGGCGAGACACTGGAGTTGAGGCGTTTGCCGGAAGGGCTGATCGTGAAGCTGCCGAAAGCGAGCGCTGATCAGTCGGATCGCATCGTGGTGCTGAAGCGGAGCGCGCAGCCGGTGGCGGCCTCATCGGAGGCGGGCGCGCATCAGGATTAGGACACTTTCGATTCAATCGACCACAGCTCTGTCGTCCCAGCGACAGCTGGGATCCATTTCGATCTTTCCTGCAATCAACACAAAAGCAACCTACATCCCAGCTTTCGCCGGGAAGACGCGTGTAGAGTGTCGAGCTAAAACTGCTGGAAGCCGAAACCGGCCCGCACAGACTCCGTATCGCGCACTCAGCGCGCCAGCAGCTCGCGACCCGCCCGCCGCACGTCGGTGCAACCGGTGAGCGTCATCGCCACTTCCAGCTCCGCGCGCAGCGTGGCCAGCATTTCCGCCACGCCCGCCTGACCGCCGGCGCCCAGCGCGTAAGCCCAGGCCTTGCCGACCAGACAGGCATCGGCGCCCGACGCCAACGCACGCAGCACGTCCAGGCCGGAGCGAATGCCGCCGTCCATCAACACCGGAATGCGGCCGCCGACTTCCTCCGCGATCGCCGGCAGCGCGGAGATGCTGGAAGGCACGCCGTCGAGCTGGCGTCCGCCGTGGTTCGACACCACGATGCCGTCCACACCGGCATCGAGCGCCGCGCGCGCGTCTTCGCGATCGAGCAGGCCTTTGATCACGATCGGCCCGTTCCAGCGTTCGCGCACCCAGGCCACGTCCTTCCAGGTCACGCTGGGATCGAGATTCGACTTGATCCACGCCGCGAATCCGCCGACACCGCCGGCCGCCACTTCCGGCGGCAGATTGCCGAACCCGTGCGGCCCGCCGCGCAACTGCACATCCCACAGCCAGGCCGGATGCGTGAGCCCTTGCCAGGCGCGCATCCACTGTCCGCGCCAGCCGGTGGGTGCGGACATGCCCGAACGCAGATCGCGATAACGCGCGCCGGCGATGGGCAGGTCGACCGTGAGCAGCAGTACAGGGCTCGCCGCTGCCTGCGCGCGTTGCAGCATCTCTGCGCAGAAACCGCGATCACGCACCATGTAGAGCTGGTACCACACCGGCGCGCCGCCATCGCGGGTCACTTCCTCCAGGCCGCAGATGCTCAGCGTGGACAGGCAGAACGGCACGCCCGCCGCATGCGCCGCGCGCGCGGCCTGCACTTCGCCACGGCGCGCGTACATGCCGGAGAAGCCGACGGGCGCCAGCGCGACGGGCATCGACAATTCTTGTCCGAACAGCGATGTGCGCGTCGACAGCGTGGAGACGTCGACCATCACCCGCTGCCGCAGCGCGAGCGCATCCAGGTCCGCGGCATTGCGGCGGATGGTCACTTCGGCGTAGGCGCCGCCGTCGACGTAGTCGAACAGCAGGCGCGGAAGACGTCGTCGTGCGGCTTCGCGCAGGTCGGTGACGGGGCGTCCCATGAGATGGTTCCTGAAGGCCTAGTCGAGACTAACGTGCAACCGCGTCATCGCCATGTCGTCATCATCCTGCACTCCGGCATGCCACACGGGACCGTCGGGATACAGATACTCGCGCACCGAGCGCGCGTGCATCTCCGCGGAAAAACCCGGCAGCGCGGGCGCGAGGTAACGACCGTGGCGAATGCGCACCGGATCGACGAAGTGCTCGTGCAGATGATCGACGAACTCGATCGCGCGATCCTCCATCCTGCCGGTGATGGCGACGAAATCCGCCATCGCCAGATGCTGCACCAGTTCGCACAGGCCCACGCCACCGGCATGCGGGAACACGCGCACGCCGAACTTGGCCGCCAGCAGCAGGATCGCCAGATTCTCGTTGACGCCGCCCACGCGCGCGGCATCGATCTGGATCAGGTCGACCGCCTGCGCCTGCAGCAATTGTTTGAATACCACGCGGTTCTGCGTGTGCTCGCCCGTCGAGACGGGCACCGGCGAGACGCCGCGACGGATCGTCGCGTGCGCGAGCACGTCGTCGGGGCTGGTCGGTTCCTCCACCCAGGCGAGGTCGAACGATGCCAATTGGCGGATCCAGTCGATCGCGGGCTGAACATCCCAGCGCTGGTTGGCGTCGACGGCGAGCGCGATCTCCGGGCCAACCGCTTCGCGCGCGAGGCGGCAGCGGCGCACGTCGTCGCTGACGTTCGCGCCCACCTTCAACTTGATGGTGCGGAACCCATCGGCCACGGCCTGCTTCGCTAACCTCACCAGCTTCTCGTCGGAATAGCCAAGCCAGCCGGGCGAGGTGGTGTAGGCGGGATAACCTTTTTCCAGCAGCTCGGTGATGCGTGCGGCTTTGCCGGGCTCCGCGCGGCGCAAGATGTCGAGCGCTTCTTCCGGCGTCAGCGCATCGGAGAGATAGCGGAAATCCATCTGTGACACCAACTGCTCCGGGCTCATCTCGGCGATGAAGCGCCACAACGGCTTGCCCGCGCGCCGTGCCGCCATGTCCCAGGCGGCATTGATCACGCCGCCGATCGCCATGTGCATCACGCCTTTTTCCGGGCCGAGCCAGCGCAGTTGCGAATCGTCGGTGAGGCTGCGCGCGAAGGCGCCGAGATCATCCAGTACCTCCTCGACCTTGCGGCCGACGACCAGATGCGACAGCGCCGCCACCGCCGCCGTCTGCACGTCGTTGCCGCGCCCGATGGTGAACACCAGGCCATGACCGGCCAGGCCATCGGCGGCATCGGTACGCAGGACGAGATAGGCGGCCGAATAGTCGGGGTCCGGATTCATCGCGTCCGAGCCATCCAGCTGGCGCGATGTCGGAAAGCGCACGTCGTAGGTGTCGATGGCGGTGATCGTGCTCATGCGGGAGGAAGCCTGTCGTCCTGATGTCGTTTCGTTGCCGAGGCTGCCGGTCACGATCCACTCGACGCGCGATGCGCATCGGCGTCGTGTGCGATCACCTGTTGCCGCTGTTGTCCGAGACCTTCGATTCCCAGCGCCATCACATCGCCGGGCTTGAGATAGGTCGGCGGTTTCAGCCCCAGTCCCACGCCGGGCGGCGTGCCGGTGCTGATCACATCGCCCGGCATCAGCGTCATGTAGCGGCTGATGTAGCTGACCAGATGGGCGATGGTGAAGATCATGGTGCGGGTATTGCCGTTCTGATAGCGATGGCCGTTGACCTCCAGCCACAACGACAGGTTCTGCGGATCGGGCACTTCATCGCGCGTCACCAGCCACGGGCCGATCGGACCGAAGGTGTCGCAACTCTTGCCCTTCACCCACTGGCCGCCGTGTTCGAGCTGGAATTCGCGCTCGGATAGATCATTGACCACCAGATAGCCGGCGACGTGTTCGAGCGCAGCGTCCACCGGCACGTCGCGCGCGACATCGCCGATCACCACGCCTAGCTCGACTTCCCAATCGGTCTTCACCGAGCCGCGTGGAATGACGACGTCATCATTCGGACCGACGATCGCCGATGTGGCCTTCATGAACAGCACCGGTTGATCCGGCACGGCCATGCCGGATTCCGCGGCGTGATCCGCATAGTTCAAACCGACGCAGACGAACTTGCCCACGCGGCCGACCGCGGGGCCGTAGCGCGCCGCGCTTTCAACGATAGGCAACGTGGCGGGATCGATCCGGCGCAACGCATCCAGTCCGGCGCGGGTGAGATGTTCACCCGCGATGTCGTCGACGATCGCGCTCAAATCGCGCACGCGTCCGTCCCGATCCAGCAATCCGGGCTTCTCGCGGCCCGGTGTTCCATAACGCAGCAGTTTCATCGCGATCCTTTCCCGTGACGCGGCTTCATATCGGCGTGCTTCGTATCAACAAGCTTCATATCGACCAGCCCCCATCGATGACGTGGGTCTGGCCCGTGGTGAACGAGGATTCGTCGGAGGCGAGATAGACCACCAGCGCCGCGATCTCACGCGGATCGCCCAGGCGTCCCATCGGCTGGCGATCGACGAAACTCTTGCGCACCGAATCCTGGTCGCCGCCGAGCGCGGCGATGCGTCCGGCGAGCGAGGGCGTGTCGACGGTGCCTGGACAGATCGCGTTGCAGCGAATGCCCTTGGCGACGAAATCGGCGGCGATGGATTTGGTCAGCCCGATCACCGCGGCCTTGGTGACGCCGTAGACGAAGCGGTTCGGCGCGCCCTTGATGCTGGACGCCACCGAAGACATGTTGATGATGCTGCCGCTGCCGCGCGCCAGCATGCCGGGCAGCACCGTCTTGCACAGGCGATACATGGCATCGACGTTGAGGGTGAAGGAGCGCTTCCATGCCTCCTCGTCGCAATCGAGGATGCTGCCCTGGTGCACGTAGCCGGCGCAGTTGAACAGGACATCGAAGCCGGGCTCGTCCGCGACGAGCGCAGTGATCGCGGCGGGATCGGTCACGTTCAAGGTGCGGACTTCGATCGCGGAGTTCTCCGCCGCGAGCGACGCCAGCGCGGCCGCGTCGATGTCGGTCGCCAGCACCTGCGCGCCTTCGCGCGCGCACGCGAGCGCGCTTTCGCGGCCGATGCCCGCGCCCGCCGCGGTGATCAGGCAGCGCTTTCCGCTCAAGCGCGCGCTCATCCTGCGGCCTCTGCCTGGTCGAGGCGTGTTCTCATGTCGCATTCCTCGTGGAATCTGGGAGAAGGGAATCGATGTCGAGGCGATAGAAGCGCCGAGCGTTTTGTGAAAACACCGATTGCTCGTGGCCGGGGGCATGACGCGCCACCAACGCCTGAGCGAACGACAGCCACTCGGTATAGCTGGCCCGTTGCGTCAGCACCGGCCAATCGCTGCCCCACATCACGCGTTCTGGTCCAAAGCAGGCGAAGACGTGGGCGACGAAGGGCTCCACGGACGATGGCGATACGTTCTCGCCGACCTCGGTCAGCAGGCCTGAAAGTTTGCAGACCAGCTGCGGCTGCTTCGCCAAACGCGCGATCGTATCGGCCCACGCATCGAATCCGTGCGGGCCGATCGCGGGCTTGCCGGCGTGGTCGAGCACGGTTCGCAACGAAGGATGCCGCTGCAGTCGGAATTCCAGCGCGGGAAGATGTTCGGGCTTCACCAGCGCGTCGAATGCCAGATCGTGGGCGATCAATGCCTCGAATGCCGCGTCCAGTTCGGGGCGCATCAGCCAACGCGTGTCGGCGATGTCCTGCACCATCGGCCGGAAGCCTTTCAACACACCATTGCGGACGGCGCGCAGATCGGCGATACGAGAGGCGACATCGGCCGCCTCGAAATCCGTCCACCCCACCACGCCGGCGATGCGCGGATGCCGCTGCGCCAGAGCGAGCAGGAAGCGGGTTTCCGCTTCGGTCGGCGCGGCCTGCACGACGACGACAGCATCCACGCCCGAGGCATCGAGCGTCGCGTCGATGTCGGCTGGAACGAAGTCGCGGTACAAGGCGCCGAGCGCGGGCGTCAGCCAGCCGTAGTCGCCGCGCGACAGTTGCCAGAAATGCAGATGCGCATCGACGATGTTCATGGCGTCGGCGCCTCAGCTTCCAGCAACCCGGCTGTGTGCAGGTCTTGCCACAGCGCCGAGGGGAGTGGAGCCCGCATGCGCTGTGCCGCGCTTCGCGCTTCCGCGGGCGAACGCATGCCCGCGACCACGGTCGCCACCGCGGGATGGGCCAAGGGGAATTGCAGTGCGGCCGCGCCGACGTCGACGCCGTGCACCGCGCAGATTGCGTAAATCCGCTCGGCACGTTTCAGCGTGCGCGCATCTACCGGCGCGTAGTTGTATGTTTTCCCCGGCGCGGAGGCATCGCTCATCAATCCCGAGCTGTACGGACCCGCCACCAGGATCGAGATGCCGCGTCGTTGTGCTTCCCGCAACGCGGCGAGGCTATCGTGTTGTTCCAGCAGGGTGTAGCGTCCCGCGAGCATCACGCAGTCGAGTGGAAACAAAGGCATCAACTCCAGCGCGATGTCCTGCTCATTGACGCCGATGCCGATCGCGCGGCACACGCCAGATGCCTTCAGCTCGTCCATCGCCGGCAGTGCTTCCTCCAGCGCCTGACGCAGAACGGCCTCGTGGCGTTCGCCGTGTGTGAGCCGGCCGATGTCGTGCAGCAGCAGGATGTCGATGTAATCCGTGTCGAGCCGCCGCAGACTGGATTCGATCGAACGCAGCACGCTGTCGCGGCTGTAGTCGAATTCCGCGCGACGGCCGTCGACGGCGAAACCATCGCGTCGTCCCACCGCGGCCGCATCGTCGTGAACACGGCGGCCGACCTTCGTGGAAATCGTCAGCGAGCTGCGTGGCAGATCGCGCAAGCCACGACCCAGGCGGCTTTCGCTGAGGCCATAGCCGTAGTACGGCGCGGTGTCGAAATAACGCACGCCGGCGTCGTAAGCCGCGCGGATGGCCGACAAGGCCTGATCCTCGTCCACTTCCTCGTACAGATTGCCGATCGGCGCCGCGCCGAAGCCGAGCGCGGAGACCGACGTGGCGGTCGCGCCGACGGGTCGCGTCATCTGGATCAGATTCTTCTCAATCTGATTCGTCGTGGGATCGTCCGGCACGCACACTCCTTCACGAATCGCCGTCGCCGGACATGAGCATGCTCCGGACGAAGGGCCGACGGCCCCGATCGACGCGACATTTCCTCGCAAGACCTGGTGGTCGGTGGCGATGGGGAAGCCCTTACAAGGCAGTTGGCGATATTTTATATACAAACATCATCTTATATTTGAATGTTATCAAGCTGCGGCGCAGCATCGCGTCCAGGCGCAGCGGTGCCTGGGCCGGCACTGAAGATGAATGCGTTCAGGGATAAGCGGCGGGCAGGCTTTCCGCCCGCCGCCGTCGGTCCGGTACGTGAGGACTAGTGTTTCAGCGCTCGTTGCCGGAGAAAATCCGCAGCACCGAGTCCAGGTGCCGCTGCATGGCCAGGCGGGCCGCGATGGGGTCGCGGCGACGGATGGCGGTGACGATGGCGGCGTGCTCGTGCTCGGAGCGATGCGGCATGTCCTCGCTGGAATACAGCTCCTGGACCCGCTGGAACATGGCGCCGTACTTGTGCCCCAGCAGGTGCCGGATCAACAGGGCATAGGCAGGATTGCCGCTGGCGTCGGCGATGCGGATGTGCAGCAGGCGGTCGCCCGGGTGGGTGACCGAGCCGACGCGGTTGTCCTCGATATTGCGCCGGTAAGCCTCTTCGATGCCGTCGATCTCCGCATCGGTGGCGTTCTCGGCGGCCAGAGCCGCGGTTTCCGGTTCCACCAGCCGCCGCGCCTGCAGCAGCGAGAACGGCGGGATCTCCGCGTCCAGGTCGGTTTCGATGCCCAGTTCCGGGTCCGGCACCCACGGCTGGCTGCGCATGGCGCGGTCCAGGACGCGGCCGCCGGACTTCTGGCCGAGGACGGCCGCATCGGCGGCGACCGGCGGTTCCGGCCCGATCACCATGACCCCGTCCCCGACGCGGACCCGGACCATCCCGATCACTTCCAGTGCGATCAGTGCCTCGCGCAGCGAGGTCCGGCTCACGCCGAACTGCTGCGAAAGCTCGCGCTCGGCCGGCAAATAGCTGCCCGGCGGGTACTCGCCGCGGTTGATCAGGACCCGCAGCTGATCGGCGATTTGTTGATAAAGACGGCGGTTCTGGATGCTTTGGACGGGCATAGTATGGTAATGGTTGGACCATTGAACCTTTGCCGGGGTTCATTATCGATCCGTCGAAGCATCGCTGGGAACCACTGCACGACAGCGATTAGACGCTGGCGGACCGGATGCGTCCACCCCTGCTATTCATTTCATCTTGAATCCAAGAATCCGGAGTGCCCATGAGATTCCTCCCCGGTCTGTTCGCTGTCTGCCTGGTTTCCCTGAACGTGTTGCCGGCATTTGCCGGGGCGAAGGAAGCGCCCGCGCCCCGCTTGCTGCCTGCGCCTGCGCATATGCAGTTGTCTGAGGGGCGCTATCGGCCGGGAGCCTCGGCACGGGTCGCGATCCCGGCCGACGACGCGGATGGCCGCGCCTTGGGCGAACTGGCCGTGACGATCCTGCGCGAGGCCTGGGGCGTGCCGGTGGAGTTGCAGCACGGCGGCGATCGCCGGGCGGATCTGACCCTGGCCCTGCAGCCGGCACCCGGTGCTAACCCCGAGGGCTATCGCCTCGCCGTGAACGCGGACGGCATCCGATTGACCTCCGCCACGCCGGCCGGCCTGTTCTACGGCTTGCAGACCTTGCGGCAACTCGCGCCTCCCAACAGCGCCAAGACCGGCGTGCCGGCGCTCGCGATCGAGGACGCGCCGCGCTTCGGTTATCGCGGCCTGATGCTCGATGTCGGACGGCATCTGTATCCGCTGGATTTCCTCAAGCGCACGCTCGATCTGATGGCGCGCTACAAGTTCAACACCTTCCACTGGCATCTGACCGAGGACCAGGGCTGGCGGTTGGAGATCAAGCGTTATCCCAAGCTCACGGAAGTCGGCGCCTGGCGCGCGCGTACCTCGATCCAGCATCGCGACGGCCCGGACACGTTCGATGAGCGGCGCTACGGCGGCTTCTACACGCAGGCCGAGGCGCGCGAACTGGTGGCGTATGCCAAGCAACTGCACATCCAGGTCATTCCCGAGATCGAGATGCCCGGCCACACCGTCGCCGCGCTCGCCGCGTATCCGGAACTGGCCTGCACGCCAGGCCCGTTCGAGGTGCGCGCCACCTGGGGCGTGGACGACAACGTGTTGTGCCCGAGCGAGGCGACTTTCACCTTCATCGAGAACGTGTTGACCGAGGTGATGGACATCTTCCCCTCGCCCTATATCCATCTCGGCGGCGACGAAGCACCGATCGTGCGCTGGCAGCAGAGCCCCCTCGCGCAGGACATCATCCGTCGCGAAGGATTGAAAGACGAACACGCGCTGCAAGGCTGGTTCATGCGGCGCGTGGAGAAGTACCTGCACGAGCACGGCCGCAAGGTGATCGGTTGGGATGAGATCCTCGACGGCAATCCGTTGCCGAGCGCCACCGTGATGTCCTGGCGTGGCATGGATGGCGGCATCGTCGCGGCGCGGCGTGGCCATGACGTGATCATGTCGCCCACTTCCCACGTCTATCTTGATTACTGCCAGTCGCTGTCGAAGGATGAGCCGGTCTGCTCCGGCAATCTGCCGCTGCGGCAGGTCTATGCGTTCGAACCGGTGCCGGACAAGCTGACGCCGGCGCAGGCCAAACATGTGATCGGTGCCCAAGGCAATGTCTGGACCGAACGCATGCGCAGCAGCGACGCGGTGGAGTACATGCTGTGGCCGCGCGCACTGGCATTGAGCGAAGTGTTGTGGTCCCCGCGCGAAGGGCGTGGCTGGGAGGATTTCAATCGCCGCCTGGAACCGCAATTGCAGTTTCTGGATACGTTGCGGGTGAATTACCGCGTACCCGACGTGATCGGGCTCGAAGGCGATGCGATCTCGCTGCAGCCACAGACGAAGGTGCGTTTGACCTCGCCGTTGCCCGATGCGCGCGTGCGCTACAGCCTGGATGGCAGTGCGCCGACGAGCGCGTCGCCCGCGTACGAAGGACCGATCGCGCTCGCACTCGAGCCAGGCGGCACCGTGGTGTCGGCGCGATTGGAACTGCCGGGCGGACGCCTGGGGCCGATCAGTCGCGCGCATTACGCGCTCGCGCAGCTGCAGCCGGCATCAAATATCGAGCGTAAGAAGTTGCGGCCAGGACTCGAACGCGACTACTACGAAGTCGCGATCACGCGCACCGAGCAATTGCTGTCGCAGAAAGCGGTTCGCAGCGAAACGGTGCGCGACATCGGCCTGCCGGAGGAAGCGCGCCCCGATACGTTCGGTCTGCGTTATCGCGGCTACATTGCCGTCCCGAGTGACGGCGTCTACCGCTTCGTGCTCGGCTCCGACGACGGGGCGCGGCTGTTGATCGACGACAAGCTGGTGGTCGATCGTGACGGTCCGCAATCGCCCGGCGATTCTTACGGCAGCGTCGCACTGGGGGCCGGACTGCATGCCTTCGAGCTGCGCTACTTCCAGGGCGGCGGTGACAAGCAATTGCAGTTGCTTGTCGAACGCGATGGCGCCACGGCCGTGCCAGTGCCCCACGACTGGTGGTTGCATTGAACCACCTGCGTTGCTGCGCGCTCGCGGGGGCGATCGCGCTGGCGATGCCGGGTGCCGAGACAGGCGCCGCGCCACCGCAGGCGGATCGCGCGGCCTTTGCACCGGTTCCGGCCGTCTACCGCGACGGCTGGCTCGATCTGAACAAGAACGGCCGGCAGGACGTCTACGAGAATCCTCGCGCGAACATCGACGCACGTATCGAGAATCTGCTCTCGCAGATGACGATCGAAGAAAAGACCGTGCAGATGGCCACGCTCTACGGCTACGGCCGTGTCCTGCGCGATCCTTTGCCGACGCCGCAATGGAAGCAGCAGTTGTGGAAGGACGGCATCGGCAACATCGACGAGATGCACAACGGCTTCGGCGACGGCAAGCGCAGCCCTTACGCGACCGATCCGCGCCGTCACATCTGGGCGATGAACGAGGTGCAGCGCTTCTTCATCGAACAGACCCGCCTCGGCATTCCCGCGGATTTCACTAACGAAGGCATCCGTGGCGTCGAGGCCTGGAGCGCGACCAACTTCCCGAGCCAACTCGGGATCGGCCACACCTGGAACAAGGCGCTGGTGCGCAGGATCGGGCGCATCACCGGTCTGGAAGCGCGTGCGCTCGGTTATACCAATGTTTACGCGCCGATCCTCGACGTCGCGCGCGACCAGCGTTGGGGCCGCATGGAGGAGGTGTACAGCGAAGATCCGTACCTCGTCTCGCGTCTTGGCGTCGAGATGGTGAAGGGATTGCAGCAGGACTTCACCGTCGCCGCCACCGCCAAACATTTCGCTGTCTACAGCAACAACAAGGGCGCGCGCGAAGGCGATGCGCGTACCGATCCGCAGGTGACGCCGCGCGAGGTCGAGGACATTTTCCTGCCACCGTTCGCGGCGGCGATCCGCGAAGCGGGATTGCTCGGCGTGATGAGTTCGTACAACGATTACGACGGCATTCCGGTCACGGGCAGCCGGTACTGGCTGACCGAGCGCCTGCGCAACGATTTCGGCTTCCGCGGCTACGTCGTGTCCGACAGCGAAGCGGTCGAATATCTGTACACGAAGCATGCGGTGGCCTCCGATGCGAAGGACGCGGTGCGGCAGGCGGTGGAGGCCGGGCTCAACATCCGCACCAACTTCACCGAACCAGAGCGGTTCGTGCTGCCGCTGCGCGAAGCGGTGCGAGATGGCAGTCTGTCGATGACGACCATCGACGCGCGCGTGCGCGACATCCTCCGGGTCAAGTTCACTATCGGCCTGTTCGATCGTCCGTACGTCGAGGATGCCGAGGCCAGCGCGCGGCTGGCGAACTCCGAGACGCATCGCGCCGTGGCGCTGCAGGCCGCGCGCGAAAGCCTGGTGCTGCTGAAGAACGCAGGCGGCGCGCTGCCGCTGGACAAGCATCTGAAATCGATCGCGGTGATCGGTCCGAACGCCGACGACGGCCGCTATGCGCATCGCCACTACGGTCCGGGCGGCGGCCATGCGGTCACCGTGCTCGAAGGGCTCCGGCGCAAGCTCGGTGCGAAGGTCGATGTGCGTTACGCGAAGGGCGTCGAGATCGCGGGCGACAACTGGCCGCGCATCGAAATCTTGCCGGAGCCGTTGAGCGCCATCGAGCGCGCCGGCATCGACGAGGCCGTGCGCGCGGCGACCGGCGCCGACGTCGCGGTGGTCGTGCTCGGCGATGGCGATCGCACCGTCGGCGAAAGCCTGAGCCGCACCAGTCTTGATCTCCCCGGCAGGCAACAAGAGCTATTGCAGGCCGTGCATGCTACCGGCACGCCGGTGGTGCTGGTGCTCATCAACGGCCGGCCGATGTCGGTGAACTGGGCCGACGCGCATGTGCAGGCGATCCTGGAAGCCTGGTTTCCGGGCGATCAGGGCGGCACCGCCATCGCCGATGTCCTGTTCGGCGACTACAACCCGGGCGGCAAGCTGACGGTGACGTTTCCAAAAACGGCCGGGCAGATTCCGTTCAACTTCCCGACCAAACCGAACGCGCAGTGGGAAGGCGAGAAATCCCGCATCAACGGCGCGTTGTACAGCTTTGGCTACGGGTTGAGCTACACGAGTTTCGAGTATTCCGACTTGCGCATCGCGCCGACGCGTCAGCATCCGCAGGGCGAGATCACCGTCAGCGTGGAGGTGCGCAATAGCGGCCGCCGCGCCGGCGATGAAGTGGTGCAACTCTATACGCGTGATCTGGTCAGTTCGGTGACGACCTACGAGAAGAATCTACGCGGCTTCGAGCGCATCCATCTGAAGCCCGGCGAAAGCCGGACCGTGCGCTTCGTTCTCAAGCCCCCGGATCTGGCGTTGTGGAATCGGCAGATGCAGCACGTCGTCGAGCCGGGCCGTTTCCGCGTCATGGTCGGATCAGGATCGGAAGACATTCGCCAACAGGGCGAGTTCGAGGTCGCCGCGGACTGATCGGAGCAATGAAGCCCCGTTCTCGTTCGCGAGAGCGGGGTTTTCGAAATCATTCGATCGCAACTTGCGATGCGGGAGCGGCACCAGGCAACTTGATCGTCCACGCATAACCACCTGCGCTGCGCTTGCGCACGCTCGCGGGCACCTCGACGACGGTGCGATCGCCTTCGCGCCGCCACGTCAGCGCCGTGTCGTCGCCCAGCATGCGCACGCTCGCGCCCGCAGCCGGCGCGGGGCCAGGGATTTCCAATCTGGCGGGCAGCTGCGATTCCGCGGCTTCGGGCAAATAGATCGCGTACACCGTGCCATCGCGCAGCGCGGTGTAGCGGAAACGATCGGCGACATAGGGCGCGATCGCGCGGCTGGCGTAGATCGCTTCGCCGTTGACGTGCATCCACTGGCCGATTTCCTGCAATCGCTGCACCGCGACCGGCGGCAGTTCACCGTTGGCATCCGGCCCGACGTTGAGCAGGTAGTTGCCGCCCTTGGCCACCACATCCACGAGCATCTGCACCACCTTGCGCGCGGGCTTGTAGTTGTCGTTGGGCGTGTACGACCAGGAATCGCCCAAGGTCATGCAGGTTTCCCAGGGATAGGGCAGAGGCTTGTCGGGAATCTCCTGCTCGGGCGTGCGGTAGTTTTCATAGGGACCCCCCACCGCGCGATCGACCACGATCAATCCCGGCTGATGCGAGCGCGCCAGCTTCGTCAGTCCCGGCATGTCGATGTCTTGCGACCAGTGCTGGGATCCTTCGCCGCGAGCCGGGTCCTTGGAGCGCACCCATCCGCCATCGAGCCAGAGGATGTCCAGCGGTCCATAGCCTGTGGTCAGTTCCTCGATCTGCGCATGCGTGAATTTCACGAAGCGCTTCCAGCGTTCCGGATATTTGCCCGTGTCGTAGTTGACGTTGCGGTCGGGCGTGGCCCATTCCGGCGCCCAGTAGTCGTCGTTGTGCCAGTCCGGCTTGGAGAAGTAGGCGCCGATGCCGAAACCGCGCGCGTGGAAGGCGTCGAACACTTGTTTCGTGATGTTCGAGCGCGGATTGTCGTGGAAGGGCACGTTCGGCGCGGTGATGCGGTAATCGCTCTGCCGCGTGTCGAACATGTTGAAGCCGTCATGATGCTTGGTGGTGAACACCACGTACTTCGTGCCCGCGGCCTCGGCCACGCGCGCCCACGACTGCGGATCGAACTTCACCGGATTGAACGTCTCCGGCAGCTGCTCGTAGCGCCTGACGTAATCGACATAGCTCACGCCGGGCGGACGCTTGCACCAGGGCACGTCCTCCGAGCAGATCGACCACGATTCGACGATGCCCCACTGGCTGTACGGCCCCCAATGCATCATGAAACCGAATTTCCAGTCCTTCCATTGTTCCAACTTGCGCAGCACCGCCGGATCGGTTTCTGGAACGTAATCGCCTGGGCTGTTCGCCGAGGCCTGGAAAGCGCAGGTCGCGAGCAGCGCTGCCAGCAATAGCGAGCGTGATGAGGTCATTCGTTGCTCTCGATCGGTTTGGAGGTCTCGCGATACAGCGTCACGGGGCGGTCGAGTTCCAGCGCGACCACGGTCATGTCGGGATCGAAGGCATCCTCCGGAATCGAGAGGTACAGCAGCCCCGGCACCTTGCTCCAGTCGTACTTGCCGAGCACGCGCGTTTGCACCGGCTGCTTGCCGCCGACGACGTAGGCGTTCGTGACCTTCGCATCCAGGCCCTTGACCAGCAGTTCGCCGCTCGGCTTGCCGTCGACGAACAGATACAGCGTCTTCCCGTCCTTCGACTGCGTGCTGGGGCCTGCGTAGTGATCCAGCGACGGGCCGGCGACGGTGCCGTAGATCGCTTGCGCGTGCTTGCCGGTCCAGCGTCCGAGCCCTTCCAGGATCGCGACCTGGCGCGGATCGATCGTGCCGTCCTCGCGCGGCCCGATGTCCAGCAGCAGATTGCCGCCCATGCCGACGACGCCGGCGAACAGATGGATGATCTGGTTGGCGTTCTTGTATTCCGTATCGCGAGGTTGATAGCCCCACGACATGTTCATCGTCAGGCACAGTTCCCAATACGGCGCCTCGGGTCGCAGCACCGGCACGCCCTGTTCGGGCGTGGCGTAATCGCCGTATGCGTTGAGGCGCGAATTGATGATCGCGTTCGGATTGCGCGCCAGGATCTCGCGCCGCACTTTCGCCGACTGCCAGGCCTTGGCGTCGTGTTCCCAGTCGCCATCGAACCAATAGAGATCGGGCTTGTAGCGCTCGCCCAGGTCGGCGAGCTGGCCCTGGTAATAATCCAGGAAGCGTTGCCAGCGCTGCGGCTCCGCGGTGAAGTCGTAACGCTTCTGCTTGCGCGTGAAGCCGTCGTAGTCGGAATACGACCAGTCCGGCAGCGAGTAGTACAGGCCGACCTTCAATCCCGCATCGCGCAAGCGGTCGACGAAGGGCGCGATCAAATCGCGCTTGGCCGGCGTGTCCTTGACGACGTTGAGCCCTTGCCGGCTGTCCCAGAGCGCGACGCCGTCATGATGGCGCGCCGTCAGCACCGCGTAGCGCGCGCCGCTCCGTTGGATCAGGTCCACCCATGCGGCGGGGTCGTAGCGACTGGCGGTGAAGCCGCCCAACTGCTTCATGTAGTCGGCATGCGACATCTTGCCGTTGAAGAACGCCCACGACTCGTCGACGCCGTCCACGGCGTAGATGCCCCAGTGGATGAAGATGCCGAGCTTGGCGTCGGCGAACCATTGCATCCGGCGCGCCTTGGCTTCGACGCTTTCGGCGCGAGCATCCGGGGCCGGTGCGGCAGCCGTCTCGGCGGCGGCAACGAGAGGTCCTGGCAGCCACAGCGCCAGGCCGCTCAACAAAGCGAACAGATGGGTTCTCATACGCCCTCATTGGCCCATTGGTTGGACCAATTTATACCCATGAATGGCCGGCGGGAAACCTAGGATCAGCCGAAGGCGATCACCGTGACCGGCTGAAACGCTTCGGTGCTGTCCTTCACAGGTTGCGCCCTGGCACCGCAGTCTCAGCGATTAGATCGATGTAAATTGTGATTTAAATCACAATTAAGGCCGAATTTTGCCGTTATGGTCTGTCCGCTGCGGGCCTGGAGGGATCGCGGTTTCGTTTCCATGCCGTGGCGACCCAAGAGAAGCGGGGCGTGCATGCGCGAAAAGGTTGGACCATTGGTCCGGCCTGCTTTCGAAGGGGATCGAGTGATCGCACGCTGTCGACCGCCATGCCATCTTGCCCGCGTCCGCGCGCCGTCCCCGTCCCCCGTGGGGGCTGGCAGCGCTCGGCGAATGGCGCTTTCGACAGCCGCGGCGACGGGCTCTCGCCTCCTCCGCATCGCGATCTGCGTTCCGATGCTCGGACTGCTGAGCACATGGGCCTGCGCGAAGGAGCCGTCTCCCGCCGAACTCAAGCCCTACACCGAAACGGTTCCGGGCTCGCAGGTGCGTTTCGACATGGTGCCGATCCCCGCCGGCCGTTTCCGCATGGGCAGCCCGGCATCGGAGAGCGGGCGTGGTGGAGACGAAGGCCCGCAGGCGGAGGTCAGCGTCGGCGCGTTCTGGATCGGCAAATACGAAGTCACCTGGGACGAGTACGACCAGTTCCGCAAGCAAGCGCCGAAGCTGAGCAAGGGCGCCGACGCGCCCACCGACGCGGTGACCGGCCCGACGCCTCCCTACGCGGATGAGTCATGGGGGTTCGGCAAGGGACGCCAGCCCGCGATCGGCATGACCTGGCATGCGGCGGCCGAATATTGCCGCTGGCTCTCGGCCAAGACCGGCCATCACTATCGCCTGCCCACCGAGGCCGAATGGGAATACGCAGCGCGCGCCGGCACCGAAACGCCGTGGTCCTCCGGCGCACAGGCGGCATCGCTGGCGAACAGCGCGTGGTACGCCGACAACGCCAACAGCGTGCCGCATGCGGTGGGCAGCAAGCAGCCCAATGCCTTCGGCCTCTATGACATGCACGGCAACGTCGCCGAGTGGACGCTGGATCGCTACGACCCCAAGCGCTATGCCGCGCTGAAGGGCAAGGCGGCCAGAAATCCGGTGGCGATGCCGGACGCGGCGCGCTATCCGCACGTGGTGCGCGGCGGTTCCTTCGAGGACGATGCCGAACACCTGCGCAGCGCCGCCCGCCGCGCATCCAAACCGGCCTGGAGCCGGCGCGATCCGCAGGAACCGCAAAGCATCTGGTGGCACACCGATGCGACCTTCGTCGGTTTCCGCATCGTGCGCGTCGACGATGACACGCCGGCGCTGAAAGATTTCAAGTCGAAGGTGACGCGCGCCAGCCCGAATGAATGACACGCGCGGCGAGTGAGTCGATCCCGGTCGCGCATTGCATCGACAAAACCCAACGATTCCTTATGGAGGAAGCCAGACATGACTGATGAATTCCGCCGCGCCGCAACGTCCCCCTTCGATCCGCTGCGCCGTGAATTCCTCAAGCGCGGCGCTGGCACGGCCGCGGCGATCGGCCTGGCTTCCTCCACCTTCGGTACGGCCTACGCGCGCGGCAGCGATGAAATCCGCGTCGGCCTGATCGGCGCCGGTGATCGCGGCACCGGCGCATTGCGCAACATCCTGCATGCCGCGGCGCCCGGCGTGCGCGTGGTCGCCATCGGCGATGCGTTCGAGGAGCGGATCGACAAGAGCATCGCGCTGGTCGAGTCGAAGATCGGCAAGTCGCTCGGCGTGCCGAAGAAGCGCCGCTTCGTCGGGCTCGACGCCTACCAGCACGTGCTGGCCGAGGACATCAACTATGTGATCCTGGCCAGCCCGCCCGCGTTTCGTCCCGAGCATCTGCGTGCCGCCGTCGAGGCGGGCAAGCACATCTTCACCGAGAAGCCCATCGCCGTCGATTCGCCCGGCGTGCGCCAGGTGCTGGCGCTGCACGACATCGCCGATCAAAAAGGTCTGAAGATCGCCGCCGGCACGCAGCGCCGGCATCAGGCCGGTTATCTCGACACCATCAAGCGCATCCACGACGGCGCCATCGGCGAGATTGTTGCGGCGCGCGCCTACTGGAACCAGGGCAGCCTGTGGCATATCGACCGGCAGCCGGCCTGGAGCGACGGCGAGTGGATGTTGCGCAATTGGCCGTATTTCAACTGGCTGTCCGGCGATATCATCGTCGAACAACACATCCACAACATCGACGTGATCAACTGGGCGATGAACGCGCATCCGGCCAGCGCGGTGAGCCTGGCCGGACGGCAGGTTCGCACCGACACGGTGTACGGCAACGTGTACGACCATTTCGCCACCGACTACGAATATGCGAACGGCGCGCACATGATCAGCATGTGCCGGCAGATCGACGGTTGCGCCAACAACATCTCCGAAGCGCTGGTCGGCACGCGCGGCAACTCGCAGGTCGATCAGCACATCATCACCGGCGCCAACGCCTGGAAGCGCGATCCGCGCGTGACCGAGAACGACACCAGTCCCTACTATCAGGAACACATCGATCTGGTCCAGGCGATCCGCGGCGGCAAGCCGCTCAACGAACTCAGGCAGGTGGCGGAAGCCACGCTGTCCGCGATCATGGGGCGCATGGCCGGCTACAGCGGTGGCCGCGTCACTTGGGAGGAGGCGTTGAATTCGCAGGAGTCGCTCGCACCGGGTCCGTTCGCCCTGAGCGGCACGATCGCCGTGCCGGCTGTCGCCATGCCGGGCAAAACCGAACCGAAGCCGGCGTGAGGGCACCGATGATCGATCGCGCATCCTTATCGAACAGCAAGTCGCACTGGCGAAGTTCGATACTGCCATTCGTCGCGCTGCTGTTCTTCGTCTTCGGCGTGCTTCCGGTGGATGCGGCGCAACGCGATCGCAAGGGCAAGGCCGTGCCCTCGGTGCTGTATTTCACCTATTCGGCCGGCTACAAGCACGAAGTGGTGCCGGAGTCCGAACAGATCCTGGTCAAGCTCGGCGAGGAGTCCGGTCGCTTCCGTGTCACCGTCAGCCACGATCCGGCCGTGCTCGATGCCGCGCATCTGGCGCGCTTCGATGCGGTCGTGTTCTACACCACCGGCGAATTGCCGATCGACGAACGTCAGAAGCGCGATCTGCTGGCCTTTGTTGAAGGCGGCAAGGGATTCGTCGGGATCCACAGCGCCAGTGATACGTTCTATCAGTGGCCGGCATACGGCCGTATGCTCGGCGGCTACTTCGACGAGCACCCCTGGCATCAGGAAGTGACGGTGAAGGTGGAGGATCGCGCGAATCCGGCCACGCGCCATCTCGGCAGGAGTTTCGTGATCACAGACGAGATCTACCAGTTCAAGGACTGGTCGCGCGCCGATGTGCATGTGCTGCTCAGCATCGACACGCGTTCGGTCGACTTGACCAATCCCAAGGTCCATCGCAAGGACGGCGATTTCGCCGTGGCCTGGACTCGCACGCAGGGCAAGGGGCGCGTGTTCTACTCCGCGCTCGGCCATCGACCCGAGGTCTGGCGCGATCCGCGCTTCCAGCGCTTCCTGATCGGCGGATTGCAGTGGGTGATGGGCGAGTGAGGCGCGCGCTGGCCGCGCTGTCGATCTTCGGCGCCCTGGCGTCGATGATCCCGGCAGCGCTCGCCGGCCCATCGCTGACGCGTTACGAACGACACGAAGCACACATGGGCACCCGCGTGCTGATCGTGGTGTATGCCGCTGATGCCGCCGTCGCCGAACGCGCCATGCAGGCGGGCTTCGATCGCATCGCCATGCTCGATCGCGAACTGAGTGACTACCGCGAGGACAGCGAGCTGATGCGCCTGGCCGCACGGGCCGGCCAAGGCGAAGTGGCGGTCGGCGAGGATCTGTTCCGTGTACTGCAGGCATCGCAAACCGTGGCCGAGCGCTCGGACGGTGCCTTCGACGTCACCCAAGGCGCGCTCACCCGCCTGTGGCGCAGCGCGCGCAAGCTCAGTGAATTGCCGCGAAGCGAACGCGTCGAGCAGGCGCGCGCGAACGGTGGCTATCGCTTCCTGCATCTGGATGCGCGCGCGCGCACCGCTCGCATCGATCGCCCGGGCATCGGTCTCGACGTCGGCGGCATCGCCAAGGGTTACGCGGCCGACGAAGCGTTGTCAGCGATCGCGGCGCAAGGCGTGACGCAGGCGCTGGTCGGCCTCGGCGGAGACATCGCGGTATCCGACGCGCCGCCGGGCGAACCCGGATGGCGGGTGGGCATCGCCCCGCTGGCGCCCGCGCGCGAAGTACGCAAGCAGACGCTGATGCTGCGTCATGCCGCGATCTCCACCGCCGGCGATGCCGAGCAATGGTTCGAGGTCGACGGACGGCGCTACTCGCATCTGATCGATCCGCGCAGCGGCTGGCCGATGCAGGGACGTAGCGCCACCACCGTGATCGCGCGCCGTGGCATCGACGCCGATGGCCTGGATACCGCGGCTGCATTGCTCGGACCGGAGGCGGGCACGCGTCTGGTCGAATCCGTGCCGGGTGCGGCCATGCGCATGGAACGGCAGAGGCCGGAGGGCGCCGCTACGGACGTGCGCACATCGGACGGTTGGCCGCAGCGCGCGCCACTGGTGTACGACGGCGAGCGGCAAGCGCGCTCGCATGTGACCGCTGTCGCGGACGGCTGGTCTATTTCGAGCCGGTCCGCTTCGACAAGATCATCGAGGGTGCCATGATTCGTTTTCCTTTGTTCAATCTTTCGTCGCGCATCGTTCTGGGCACTTTGCTGTCCTTCGCAGCTTCCGCGAGCGCGGCGCCACCCGCGCCGAAGGACGGATTGAGCCGCGCCGAACGACGCGAGGGTTTCGTTTCGCTGTTCGACGGACGCACGCTGCGCGGCTGGCATGGCTATCGCAAGCCGGGACAGCCGATTCAGGGGTGGCAGGTCATCGACGGCGCGATCGTGCGGACTGGTGCCGGAGGTGATCTGGTCAGCGATCGCAGCTACGGTGATTTCGAATTGCGCATCGACTGGAAGATCACGCCAGGCGGCAACAGCGGCATCTTCTATCGCGGTGACGAATCCGAACCGGAGATCTACCGCACCGCGATCGAATACCAGGTGCTCGACAACGACCGCCATCCCGACGGCAAGAACGGCCGCGACCGCTGGGCCTCGGCCCTCTACGGCCTGTACGCGCCTGACAAGATCGCAACACGCCCGATCGGAGAATGGAACGAGACCCGGATCGTCGTGCGCGGCGACCACATCGAGCACTGGCTCAACGGCGAGAAAGTGGTCGACTGCGAGATCGGATCGCCGGACTGGAAGGCGCGCGTGGCGGCAAGCAAGTTCAAGGACTGGCCGTCCTTCGCCATGCTGCGCAGCGGCGTGATCGGCCTGCAGGATCACGGCGACGAAGTGAGTTACCGCAACATCCGCATCCGCGAGCTGTAAATCGGAAGAGACATCGAAGGATTCCATCGCACGCACGACGCACACATCCTTTCATCGCCACGGCATCTCCATGACCCCATCGATCCGCCTCCGCCTGTCGATCATGATGTTCCTGCAGTATTTCGCCTGGGGCGCGTGGACGGTCACGATGGGGACGTATCTGCTGCAGACTCTGCGCTTTTCCGGCGAGCAGACAGGCCTGGCCTACGGCACGGCGTCGATCGCCGCGATCGTTTCGCCCTTGTTCGTTGGCCTCGTGGTGGATCGCTGGTTCGCCAGCCAGCGCGCGCTGGCGGTGCTGTTCTTGCTCAGTGCGGCCACGCTGTACTACGCCTCGCTCCAGACCGCGTTCGTCCCGTTCTACGTGGCACTGCTGGTACACATGCTGTGCTTCATGCCGACGATCGCCTTGAGCAACGCGGTCGCGTTCTGCCACATGGACAAGCCGCAGCAGCAGTTTCCTGGCGTGCGCGTGCTCGGCACGATCGGCTGGATCGCCGCAGGCTGGCTGGTCGGCTATGTGCTGCATGCTGAGGCTGTGGCTACGCAGTTCCACGTCTCGGCGATCGCGCTGGTGGTGCTGGGTCTGTTCTCGCTGGCGTTGCCGCATACGCCGCCGCTGCCGCGGGCCGAAGGCGCGCAGAAACCGAGTTTGCGTGATTTCCTTGGCTTGGACGCGCTGCAATTGATGCGCGACCGCTCGTTCGCGATCTTCATGATCGGCTCGCTGCTGGTCTGCATCCCGCTGCAGTTCTACTACGCCTTCACCAACGGTTTCCTCAACGAGATCGGTGTGCCCAATGCGGCCGGCAAGATGACCTTCGGGCAGATGTCCGAGATCGCCTTCATGCTGGCGATGCCACTGTTCTTCCGGCGCCTCGGCATCAAGGCGATGCTGCTGATCGGCATGGCCGCGTGGGCGGCGCGCTATCTACTGTTCGCGATGGGTGACAGTGGCGAACTGATGTGGATGCTGTATCTGGGCATCCTGCTGCACGGTGTCTGCTACGACTTCTTCTTCGTCAGCGGCCAGATCTACGTGGATCGCGAAGCGCCGGCGCATCTGCGCGCTTCCGCGCAAGGATTCCTGACGTTGGTGACTTGGGGTGTCGGCATGCTGATCGGCTCCTGGTTGTCAGGAAGAGTTGTCGACGCGTATCGCGCCGGTGGCGATCCGGTCACGCATGACTGGTCGCAGATCTGGCTGGTACCGGCGATCGGCGCGGCCGCGGTGTTCCTGTTGTTCGCCCTGTTTTTCCGCGATCGCGCACCGAAGCGGTTGCCCGAGAGCGAAACGGGAGCCTCCACGCCGTGAGTGGCTTGCGCGCCGGTCTGGTGGGCGCGGGCTTCATCGGCCCGTGGCATGTCGATGCGTTCCGACGCCTGGGTCATGTCGAAGTGGCGGCGTTGGCCGGCAGCGATCTCGCGCGTGCGCAAACGCGCGCGCGCGAGCTTGCCATTCCGCGTGCTTACGGCGATTGGCGCGCATTGGTCGAGGATCCACACATCGACGTGGTGCATATCGCCGCGCCCAACCGCCTGCATCATGCGATCGCCATGGCGGCGGTCGCGAACGGCAAGCATGTGATCTGCGACAAGCCGCTTACCGACACGGCCGAGCAATCCAGGGAACTGCTCGATGCGGCACGCGCCGCCGGCGTTTTCCACGCGGTGACGTTCAACTATCGCGGCAATCCGCTCGTGCAGCAGGCACGCATCGCCATCACCGAAGGCGCGATCGGCATACCGCATCTGGTACACGGACAATATCTGCAGGACTGGCTGTTGCACGACAGCGACTGGTCCTGGCGGCTAGAGCCGGAACAAAACGGCGCATCCCTGGCGCTTGCCGACATCGGCTCGCACTGGTGCGATCTGGCCGAACACGTGACCGGCCTGAGCATCACGCACGTGCTTGCCGATCCCGTCACGGTGGTGCCGCGTCGACGCAAACCCACGCAGTCCACGGGCACCTTCGTGTCCGGGAATGAATTGGACGCGAGTGAGTGGGTCGACATGACGCTGGAAGATCTCGCCACCGTGCTGCTGCGCTTCGATAACGGTGCCCGCGGCATGTTGCTGACCGGCCAGGTCTGTGCCGGACATAAGAATGATCTGGTGTTGGAAGTCTGCGGCTCCGCCAGTTCGATGAAGTGGCGTCAGGAAGCGCAGAACGAACTCTGGATCGGTCACAGCGATCGCGCCAACGAACTGCTGCAGAAAGATCCCGCCCTGTTGTCGCCACAAGCACAACCTTACGCGCGTCTGCCTGGCGGCCATCAGGAAGCCTGGAGCGATGCGTTCTGCAATCTGATGCGTGATCTCTACGCCGCGATCGCGCGCTGGCCCGAGGACGGCGATACCCTGCCACCGACCGTGGCCACGTTCGAGGATGCATTGCGCGTGCAATGCACGATCGACGCCATGCTCGCCAGCGCGGCCGGCGGCGGCGTGTGGACGCCGGTCGCGACGCAAGTGCAATCCCGGAGGAACGCGACATGAAACTCGGCGTCTTCACCCCATTGTTCGCCAAGCTGAGTCTGGACGACGTGCTAAAACGCGTGCAGGCGGCCGGCCTGGATGCGATCGAATTCGGCACCGGCGCATTTCCCGGCGCCGATCACGTCGATGTCGACGGCCTGCTTGCCTCGTCGGAGCGCGTGCGTGAATTCCGCGTGCGTGTCGAGGATCATGGCCTGATCATCAGCGCGCTGTCCTGCCACGGCAATCCCTTGCATCCGGATCGCGACGTCGCGCAGCGCGACGATGCGACCTTCCGCCGCACTGTCAGCTTGGCCGAACGCTTGCAGGTTCCGGTCGTGATCACCTTCTCCGGCTGCCCGGGCGACAGCGACACCTCGCGTGTGCCCAACTGGATCACCTCGCCCTGGCCGCCGGAAATGCTGCGCACGCTGGAATGGCAGTGGAACGAGAAGGCGTTCCCGTACTGGCGCGAGGCAACCGGCTTCGCGCGCGAGCACGGTGTGCGCGTCGCGCTGGAACCGCATCCGAACTTCCTCGTCCACAATCCCGAAACGGCGCTGCGCCTGCGTGCCGAAGCCGGTGATCATCTCGGCGTCAATCTCGATCCCAGCCATCTGCTGTGGCGCGGTGTCGACGTGCCGCAGGCGATCCGCGCGCTTGGCCCCGCGATCTTCCATTTCCATGCCAAGGACGTGGCCCTGGATCGCGCCAACATCGCCGTCAACGGCGTGATCGATGCCAAGTCCTATCGCGACATCGCGCGGCGCGCCTGGAGTTTCCGTTCGGTCGGCCACGGCCACGATCTGCTGACCTGGAAGCAGATCATGCAAGCCTTGCGCGTGGTGGGCTACGACTACGTCGTGAGCCTGGAGCACGAGGACGCATTGATGTCGTCCGATCAAGGATTCCAGAGCGCCATCGAGACGCTCAAGCAAGCCTTGCTGCGGGATCCGCCTGATGAGCCGTGGTGGACCTGAGCGCAGATCCCATCACGAAATCTTCCATCCCTTCATCGCGGTACATTTTTCACACAGGATTCGCCATGCAACGACGTGCTTTCCTCAAGTCGACCGCTTCCGCCGCGGCCATCGCGACGCTGTCTTCCGGCGCTGTGCTTGGCGCGGAACCGGCAACGCGCGCCGCGTCCGGTTCGAACTTCAAGCTGAAATACGCGCCGCATCTGGGCATGTTCGAGGCGTCGGCGGGCCAGGATCCGATCGCGCAAATCAAATTCATGGCCGACGCCGGTTTCCGCGCGTACGAGGACAACGAACTGATGGAGCGTCCGGCTGCGTTGCAGGAGCGCATCGGCGAGACGCTGGCACGCGCGGACATGACCATGGGCGTGTTCGTGATCGATGCCGGCGACAACTGGAAGGTGTCCTACGCCACCGGCAAGAAGGAGTTCCGCGAGGCCTTCGTCAAGACCTGCCGCGATGCCGTGACGACGGCGCGGCGCGTCAACGCCAAATGGATGACCGTGGTGCCGGGGTTCTTCGACGCCACACTGCCGCTCGACATCCAGACCGGCCACGTCATCGATGCGATCCGTGCCGGCGCCGAAGTGCTGGAACCGCATGGGCTGACGATGGTGATGGAGCCGCTCAGCGATCGGCCGGAGTTGTTCCTGCGCACGTCCGCGCAGGCCTACGCGATCGCGCGCGCGGTCGACAGCCCGGCCTGCAAGATTCTCTACGACATCTATCACCTGCAGCGGAACGAAGGGAATCTGATCCATCACATCGATCTGGCCTGGGACGAGATCGCCTACTTCCAGATCGGCGACGTGCCGGGCCGCAAGGAGCCCGGCACCGGCGAGATCAACTACCGCAACATCTTTCGCCACATCCATGGGCGTATGCAGAAGGAAGGCCGCGATTTCGTGTTCGGCATGGAGCACGGCAACGCCGCCTCCGGCGTGGAAGGCGAGCGCCGGGTGATCGAGGCCTACCGGGAGGCCGATGATTTCTGAGCGGGCCGTGCCATGCCGGGCGCCAGGCGGCGGCACTTTGCCATGAGAAAGTTCATTGGAAACAATGGTTTGTATTGAGCAGGAAAGAATTGTGCAATACGGAATGCGCCACGCCGGTCGCTGTGTTATTCAACACATGCGGATTTGCGGCCCGTGACGCAACTTCGTTGAAAGGGTTGGAAGGTACGAGAATTAGATCGTTACAAATCCAGGTTCGGCTGCGGCCTCAACTTCGTCGCCGATAGCAGTGGCGGAAGGCAGCGGAAGAGCATGTTGTTGCATCTTGATTGGCTGGACCTTTGGACCATTTGTTCGTTTGTGGAGTGGAGCCCGTTCGGGCGCGGCAACTCAGTCAATGCCGCGGTCCGCTGGACGTATCCCATGACTGAACCCGCTCACTGACTATCCATTAGGAACCACCATGCAAACGAGAACGCATTTAGCGCGAGCGCGCTGGACGGCATCCGCCACGGGCCTGCTGCTCTGTTTCGGTCTGGCCGGCGCGGCATCCGCGACCAATCTCGCCTTGAATAAAACCGCTACCGGTTCGACCGCCTGCAATTCCAACGAAAGCCCGGCCAAGGCGGTCAACGGCAGCGTCAGCGGCGGCAACAGCGACAAGTTCTGCTCCACCGCGTCCAGTAAATGGTTGCAGATCGATCTGGGTTCCAGCCAGTCGATCACCAGCTTCGTGGTCAAGCACGCCGGTGCCGGCGGTGAATCCACTTCGTTCAACACGAAGAACTTCAACATCCAGACATCGAGCAACGGTTCGTCCTGGACCACCGCGGTCACCGTCAGCAACAACACCGCCAACGTCACCACGCACACCATCACCGCGATCAGTGCGCGCTACGTCAAGCTCAACATCACCACGCCGACCCAGACCAGCGACACCGCCGCGCGCATCTACGAACTCGAAGTGCACGACACGGCGCCCGCGGCTGAAAAAGTCGTGCTGGTGCTCGACCAGGTGCCGCAGTTCGGTATCTACCGCAGCGCCGAACCGACCACCTACACGCCGCCGGCCGGCATGCTGATGTGGAAGCGCGGCACCGAATACGCGCGCAGGCTCAGCGACGAGGAAAAGGCCAAGATCGGCGACGACGTCGCGCTGCGCATCACCTATCACGCGCAGTGCGATCCCTACGATCGTTTCGCTTCGGCCTTTTTCATCAGCGTGCCGAAGGGCGAGGTGCCGACCGTCGATACGCCGCGTGTGACCTTCACCGACTTCATCTCGCCTTTTAGCGACATGTATCAAGGTGCCAAGGCCACGCGCGTCTACCCGGACGCGCCGATGGATCCCTATGCCGCCGCGCTGGCCAATCCCAGTCGCGACATCTGGGTCGGTATCAGTGGTGGCTCCAATCCGCAGTACGGTGGCGATGCTTGCGAAACGCACGTTCCCAAGGTGACGGATCCGGCTATCGCGGAAGTCGGTTTCAAGTATTCGCTGGCCCTGGTGTCCACCAAGTCACTCACCGCTGGCGGCGATCCGGATGTGATCAGCTTCCTGTCTCGCTCGGACGAGACCGACGACAACATCACCACTGGCACAGCCTCCCACACCGCGAACCTGGGTATCGCCACGCTAGCGGTGAGCATCGCCGGTTACGGTGCGTCCTCGGGCGGCCAGGAGTACACCAATACCAACATCGCCGTGAAGTTCAACGGCACGCAGATCGCTACCTTCAGCACCAAGATCGACTGTGCCAGCTATGAGCAATACAGCCCGCGCGGCAATCCGGGCATTTTCCGCAACAACAACACGACCAACCCGCGCAGCTGGTGTCCGGGTGCGCTGGTGCCGATGCGTTATTTCGATCTGGGTGACATCACCGGCAAGACGCTGCAGTTCTCGCTCGGTGTCGGCAATCCATCGCCGTGGACCAGCGATTCGGTCTACCGCACCAGCGTCAGTGTTCTGGAGCACTAAGAAAGGTGATCAAGGGCGCCGGCCGGGCATCGACCCGGTCGGCGCTTCCACGCAAAGCCACGTCATCTCCGACACAGGGGGGAAGTGATGACGATGGAGACGGAATGGGCAATTCGTCAGCTTGATGCCAACTCGTGCCGTAACTTTCAAGACATTTGAACGGGGAGAAAAAACCGTGCGCCACATTCCGATTCGAAGCGCGCTTTGCAGTGCACTGAGTCTTGCACTGCTGACTTCAACGCAAGTTCACGCCCAGGACGCCGCGAGCGGTGCGAAAAGCGAACCCGCCGAACTCGACAAGGTCGTCGTCACCGGCTCGCGCATCGCGCGCGCCCAGGTGGAAGGGCCCACGCCCGTCACCGTCATCACTTCGGAGGACATCAAAAAGGAAGGCTTCGTCACCGTCTACGATGTGCTGTCGACGCTGACGGAAGCCACCGGCGGTGTGGAAAGCGATGCGGGGTGGGGGTCGCACACCAGCAACGCCAGTCCGTTGAACCTGCGCAACATGGGGCCAGGCCGCAGCCTGCTGCTGATCAACGGCCATCGCGCCGCGGACTATCCGCTGCCTTACCAGGGCAGGAGCAACTTCCAGAATTTCACCAACATCCCGAGCGCCGCGGTCGACCGGATCGAGGTGTTGGCGTCGGGCGCATCGGCGATCTACGGTTCGGATGCGATAGCCGGCGTCATCAACGTCGTGCTCAAGCAGGGATACGTGGGAGACGAGTTCCGCATCAAGGGCGGCGGCGCGACCGAAGGCGGCCGCAGGCTGATCGATACGTCCTGGGCAGGCGGACGGGCCGGCGACAAGTGGAGCCTCACGTATGCACTGCAATATCTGAAGCGCGATCCGCTGTTCGCGGGCGAGCGCGACTTCCTCGATTCCGAGAACGATGCCGCATGGGGCGCCTGGAGCGAGGAAGAGCGTGCCCGGGGCAATCGCTTCAACAACTATTACGACACCGCGCGCATCAGCCGCCTGGATGGCAGCGATCTGCGCATTACACCGCCGCCTGGTACATGCGAGTCGCCTGGTTACGGCGGCGTCGCGGAGCGTTGGGATTACAGGAAGTACGACGGCGCCACGCATACGCTCGGCCCTTCGCTGGGGCAGTACTGCGCGAACGGAAAATTCCCGCACAACTGGACAATCCGCGATGGCGAGGAGAGCACCTCGCTCTACTTGTACGGCACCTACGATTTCAGTGATCGCCTGCAGGGCTGGGCCAGCTTCATGGCTTTCGACAGCGAGGGCACCAGCAGCGTCGGCGACTTCGGCATGGGCTATGTGCCGCCAGTGAAGTGGTACGACGCCGGGCTCGGCAGTTATGTCGAAGGCAAGCGCTTCCTGACGCGAACGGAGATCGGCGACGCGCTGACCTACAGCAACGAGCGCTCCTACGACTATGCGTTCGGCTTGAAAGGCCGCCTCTTCGATCGCTTCGATTGGGAAGCTTCGGTGGATCACGCCGAGTACGTGGTCAAGAAGAGCTATCCGGCGGCGGTGCCGGCGCTGGTCAATACGTTCTTCCTCGGTCCGCAGCTGGGCGTGACCGATGCCAGCTACGCCGGTGTGCCGGTGGGCACGCCGATCCATGCCGTCGACATCAATCGTTTCTTCACGCCCATCACCCGCCAGGAGTGGGAATCGATCTCGACTCATGGCAAAGACGAAGCGCGCTCCAAGGTCGATCAGTTCCAGGTCGTGTTCTCCGGCGATCTGTTCGAAGGCTGGGCGGGGCCAATCAGTTTCGCCGCCGTGGGCGAGTGGGCGCGACAGAGTTATTCCTTGCGCCCCGATCCCAGGACGGTGCCGACGCCGGAGCAGGCTGCAGCGAGAGAACAGCGAGGAGTCGAGAATCTCTACGTCACCGAATTCGGTAGTCCCTACTATGGTTTCGATCTGGGCGGCGGCTCGCGCAACCGCTGGGCGGTGGGCACCGAATTCCGCGTGCCGGTCTGGGACAGCAAGACGCCAGGACTCGGATCGGCGACTCTCAATCTGGCCGGCCGCTACGACAGCTACAGCCAGACCAGCGACAGCGCAAAGGCGACCTGGATGACGGGTGTGGAATGGCGGCCGTTCACTAACCTGCTGGTGCGTGGTTCCTATGCCACCAGCTTCCGCGCGCCCGACATGCACTACGTCTACGCCAAGGGCGGCGAATCCTACAGCCTCATTGTCGACAAACTGCGCTGTGGTCAGCAGGGCAAGTACAACAATTGCGCTTCCGGCAGTGATGATCCGGCGGTCGGCACCTACTATCGCGGCACCACCACGCGCGCGGGGTCTCCGTCGCTTGATTACGAGGAAGGCGAATCCTGGACGTTCGGATTCGTCTGGGATCCGATCCAGAATCTGTCGACGAGTATCGACTACTGGAACATCGAGCTGAGGAATGTGATCGAGGAAATCAGCAAAGACGATCTCCTCGCAGGAGAACTCGGCTGCGCCCTCGGCACCAAGGACGATGGCTCACCCTATACCGATCCCGCCACGGGACGGCCTCCGGCTCCGGACTTCTGCGACTTCGTCAACAGCCGCATCGATCGCAACGGTCCGAACGGGGCGATTTCCGAGATCCGCGAAGGGCCGATCAATCGTAGCGGCCGCCGTACCAGCGGCATCGATTTTTCCACCCGCTACCGCCTGGAGGCCGGTCGTTACGGAAACTTCTCCTTCGGCCTGAATTACACCAACGTGCTGAAGCTGTCGACAAAGCAGTTCGAGGCCTCCGAGTGGAGCGATGGCGAAGTCGGCGCGCATACCGACGGTTACCACACCAAGACCACGGCGAGCGTCGGCTGGGCACTCGGGGACTTCAACGCCACGCTATTCGCTTCCAAGCGTTCCGATTACCGTGGCTCCAACTGGGGTGGATGCGTGCCGTTCGAAAACGGCGAGCGCGGCACGGCAATCGATAACGACACCTGTGTCAGCACGGATTCGACCAGCGTCAACTACGGGAAGACCGCCGAACGTTATTGGGATCGCATCAAGCGGCCGTGGCTGTTCAATCTGTCGGCACGGTATCTCATCGACGAAGATGTGTCGGTGGGCCTCTACGTCAACGACCTGTTCAATAACGCCGGACGCAACGATCGATACAAGGGAGACTACGAGTTTGGCGCGACCGACTATGCCATCGGTCGGGAAGTCGCTCTGGAGTTCGTCTATCGGATGAAGTGAAACGCGAAGAAGCGGCGCCGCGACGAGTCTGTAATTGTTGCGGCGAGCTCGGATGCACAGCGTTTCCTTGGGCGGATGAAAAAACACGGGGTCGAAGACAAAGACCCCGTGTGCGTAGCAAGGTATTCTGTTCTTAACGTAAGTTATTAGCGTCCGGGAATCCGGCAGCACGTTGCGTCCGTGCGCGCGCCGAGCAGACCACCGATTATCAGTGTGGCCATTCTGCAGGTCCATCCCGTCGGCTTGCCACTGGTGACGGCGGGGAAGGAACCACCGATCTGCAATCCGACCGGGCCCGTGCAGCCTCCACCCGTGGCGGCATAACCCGCTGGGCAGGCAGCAGACACATCGGTGAGTATCCCGCTCAACAATGGTGCTGCTTGACCCACGACAGTACAGTCGACTGGTGTGGCGACCGGTTCCATGTAGTAGCCATACACGTCGACGACGACTTGTGTCTGCGAAGTGCTGTACACGGAGAACTGGGTCTGACAGCCCGGACGGCACAGCTTGAGGACGACCTCGTTACCGATATCGGAACCGACGAAGTTGATCGTGGCCGCAAACGGCCGCGACACATTCGAGGGCCATGCTGTCAGAAAGCCCGCCTTCTGCACGGTATCGACCGCGACCACGTTGGCGGACAGCGCGGAAGCATTCTCCGGGATGCCGCAATTGGTCACCGAACCGCCCTGGGTGAGATAGTCCGTGGACGTCCAGCCGATGAAGTTACGAGACTGATTCGCGCCGATGGGACCACCGGTGACACGCGTATCGACGATGCGGCATGGCGGCAGCGGGGTGAACACCAGATCGTTCTCGGTGTCACCGATCATGGTGGGCCGCCTCAGCGCCATGTTCTTGGCCGAACTGCCACCGAACAGAGCACCGGACATCGCATCGAAGCTTGAGGCTTCGGATGCGCGTTTCAGATTCGTGAGATCGGCACCTGCGAAGGTCCCCATCATCTGCTCGGTCCATTCGCCGGAAGACATGCCGAACTTCTTCTGGATCTGCGGACCCCATTTCTTGGAGATGGTCGCGGCGTATTTGGCGCGCTGCATGTCCTCAGCTGAGATTTTCTTTCCCGCCGCTGCTACCTGGGCGGGGCCTGACATTAGGCAAAGCAAAGCCGTTACGACGATGAGCCGTTTCATTAGATTCCCCAGTCATGGTTTTAACAATGGTGCGGGGGGTGCGATCTGCCGGTTTTTTTCCCGGGTTTTTTCTACTTATTCCGGCCAGTCGGCGACTAAATGGTTCATCTTATTTCGAAGATGATTCCGTGATGATCGTCAATATTCAAAACAGTCACTTCTCACATCTGTGACGTACATCAAGATTTATCTTTACAACCGTCAAATGTATCGATCTAAATTCACACTACGTAACGGTGATTACGTGCTAGCGCTCGCGAGAGGTCTCCACCCGTTGTCTCGGCCGGCCATGTCGTTCTCCTGCTTGCTGCAGCCTAGATAGGGATGGGATATGCAGTGATTGCAGATGTTCGGATGCTGCTCAAAGAAACGTGATGCTGCGGGATCCGCAGGATGGCATTGGGCTCCCGCGTGAGCTGCAACCGGGTGCCTGCAGATCAACCACAACCGGAATATCTCGGTTGTCCTTCATGGCGTTAATTGCGAATGAAGCATTCACGGATGCCCGTCATCGCAAAGAGCCAATGATGTCGACAACCGCAACGCATCGCAGCCTGAGGCTGCGCTTTCCCAGAAATCCAATCAACCTCAAGTTGTGCTCGGCAATCTCATGCCTGGCCGGTGCACGCAATGCATCGATATCGAAAGTAACCGTTACACCAAGTCTGTTGGGTCGGCGGTGAAGTTGGTGAGGATTCCCAGCTTGAAGACCTAGGCACGATCTTCGAAGAGATTTTTTCAAGGTTCGGCGAGAGAAGTGCTCCAAAGCATTCAACGAAGCAAGCATATTTGCCGTTCGTAATCAGAGCAGAGAGAATGTGACCGTGTGCCTATGGTTGGGCGTTAGCATCAACTACTAGGAATCTGGCGCGGTAGGGGAGCTAAGGGATGCGGAGCAAATGAGGTCGTCGTCTGGCGAACACTTCGTCGCCTTGGATCATGTGCGGGCTTTGGCTGCATTTATTGTCTTCTGCGGGCACTTCCTGCATGGACAAGGGTTTGGACCCACGCCCGTCCCCGGAACACCGATTCGGCTCGACTACACCCCGAATGTATTCCCGTTAGCCATCTTGGACGAAGGTCATACGGGCGTTGCCCTGTTCATGACATTGAGCGGCTACCTGTTTGCGCGTTTGCTGGAGGGGAGGCGGATTTCTTATTCGTTGTTCCTTTGGAACAGGGCGCTGCGTCTATTGCCATTGCTGCTCTTGGTGGTTGTAGGCATCGGCGCCTATCACTATCTGGCTAACGACAATTTCGCGATCTATCTGCAGATGGTGAAATGGGGCTGGCTCTTGCCGACGCTGCCTAACGGTGGCTGGTCCATCACCGTGGAAATGCACTTCTACATCCTGTTGCCGCTGCTGCTTGTGCTGGCGCGACGGTCGCCATGGTGGTTGCTTGTGCTGACGGCGGCGGCGATTGCCTTGCGAGCTTTTATCTTCTGGAAAACTGGCAAGGTTCAAGCAACAGCGTACTTGACCTTGATCGGCCACATCGACCACTTCTTGCTAGGCATGCTGGCTTGCTACGGGCGCAATTGGTTGCGCGGACGTCATTGGCTCGCCGTAGGCGTGGCGCTGGCGATCATGTTGCTCTACTGGAAGTTCGATCAGGATGGTGGTTTTTCAGGAAGCTACTACGGCTATTCAAAACCTTGGGTGCAGGCGGCCTGGATCTATCTCTTCACGTTTGAAGGAATTGCCTACTCCATTCTGATCGCATATTACGATGCGACCTTTCAACCAAAGGCTGAAGGTGTTTCCGGAGTTGCCGCACGCATAGGCGCTTACTCGTACTCAATTTATCTGCTGCACTTTTTCTTGGTGTTCAAGATGGCGTCTTTCGTCGATGGGCACATCATGCAGCTGTCAGGACGCTTCTACCTAGCTTGCCTCTGGGCAGTAGTCTGTTTCTTGGCAATGTATCCAATCGGTTATCTTAGCTACCGCCTTGTTGAAGCCCCTTTCCTTCGGCGTCGGCGCCCTTATTTCTCAGATACAAAATCGAGTGAGCACTTACGAAAATCTGAGAATAGCGCATGAGGGTAGTGTCAAAACCTTCTTGCAAGTACCCAGTCTCGCCAAGAAGCGCGGCTCTAAGACACGCCTCGTCTACCGAAATGGCATGGGCTTGACTAGAGCCGTATTTGAAAGGCAGCTCTGCTGTCGTTTACTGCAGTTGCTGTAGCAGCTACTCTAAAACTATAGACTTAACCTCAAACCCAATTATTCTTGGAGAATACATGGCAAGTCCGATAAGAGGTTAGTAATAGAAGTCTCTATTCGTAGTATTTCGAAGCAAGCAAAATTTCTGCGAACCTGCTCCAGGGTATGTCAGTCGGCATAGGCAAATTATTGTTTTTGTAATAGCCGTCCATGTCCTCTGTCCAAGAAGAAAGAGCCTCTAAAAACTCTTCGAGAGTTGGATTTTCCCAACTTTCTGGGTCTAGAAGTAAATCATTTTTCAAAGCTCTTACAAAACCTACAAAGTCATCGCGAGACTCAATGTGTTTAATGCTTTCTTCAAAATTCACTTTATTCACCTCTCACTCTAACTGAAACGCCCTCGTTCTTTGTTGTAAATTTCCAAGCCTCTTTGATTGCTTCTTCGGGGGTGGCCATCCTATAGGGTACCTCAATCCCTGCGCGACGGAATGCTTCAAGCCTCCGATTATCTAATGTAAACAATTTACCCTCCTTTATAACGAGTCTGATGGCTGGGACATCGCAAGCTTTTATCGCACCGTTGGCTAGTCCTTGAGCTAACGATTTAATTGTATTGCCTGCTGTAAACGCTGCTCTAACACTGTCTTGACTGAAGCGAACTAGGGCAGGGTTGATCATTCCCTTGCTAGCCATTGAAGCCAGACTAAACCCTGCTGCCCCTAAGCCAACAGCTGCCTGTCCATTTACACCAGCGGCACTCCCTAAAAATTCCCCGACTGCAGTGGAAACACCCGGTGTCGCTGGATGAAACCAAGTTGCCCAGCCGACTCCCCACCCGGAAGCTACCGCTCCAACGATCCCCATCGCACTAACGGCATATCCTGCTCCTGCGGTTGGGGTCTCCCATGACTGCTTGTATCCACCGTTGTTGCCAGAGAATGGCGCCTCTAGTCCAAGCGGATCGACGAAGCTGACCGGATTCCCGCCAACATAAGCAAACGGATTGATCCCCCCTGCCAATCCAATCGGGTCAACCTGCAGATACTTGCCCGTATTCTCGTCATAGTACCTGTTGATGTTGTAAAAGAATCCGCTCTCCGCATCGTAGTACTGGCCCGGGAATCCCACATTGAGGCCGCCGATGGCATCCAATCCCACCGTCCGATTGAACGGATAGTTGTTCCCGCGCCACTTCACCGCCTTTGAGGCATCGGTCGCGAGTTCCGGCCGTCCCAGGTGATCATTGTGGATGTAATAAATCTGGCCGCCGCGCACCAGACCCACCAACTCGCCGCCAAACCACAGATAGTTCGTCCACACATCGCCGTTGTCCAGGTGTTCGGCAATTAGCCTGCTGTCTTCGCCATAGACATAGCGAGTGAGCAATGCCCCGGCGGTTTTGCCTACGCGCTCACTGAAGACGTTGTAGCGGTATTCGCCCACAACCGCCCCGCTCCTGCTCACAGTCTTCAAGCGGTTGAATCCGTTGTAGGCCAGGGTCAAGCCATAGGCACTGGTCGTGTTGCCGGCATCGTCGTAGCCGAAGGACGCTGTCTGCCCGCCGCCAATGGTGTTCAGCCGGTTGTTGTCGCCGTCGACGGTATAGGTGTCCGTCCGGGTGGTCTGACTATTCTTGACGACCTCCAGCTTGGTCCGGTTGCCCGTGCTGTCGTAGGAATAGGTCCATGTGCCATCGACAGGAAGGATGAACTGCCGCGCACGCGAGAGACCGTCGTAGTCATATTCCTGCGTGTTGGTGCTGTAGGGGTCGTTAGTGATCTTGTGGATGCGGTTGTTGTCATCGAAGGCGTAGGTCAAGCTCTGCAACGGGCTGGTATTGCTCGTGCTGATCGCATAAGGCTGGCCGTCCTGGTTGTAGCCGATGAGGCGCTTGAGGCCATTGCCATAGGTCCAGCCGTTGGCCGGCCCGAAAGGCTCGTAGGTGGCACCGCTGATGATCGTGGTTTTCACCGTGCCGATCGTCACCTCCATGGAGTTTGGCTTGTCACGGGTGTAGCCATAGCCGACCTTGACCCCATTGACATACTGAATGGTCGTCAGTCGGCCCGCAGCGTCATAGGCGTAGGTGGTCGGATAGTTCGACTGCACGCCGCCCACGGTCATGATTTCGCGACGTGTCGCGATCTGACCATCCCTGGCATAGGCGAACTGCGTATTCGCATCGGTCGCTCGCGTCTCACACAGCCGGCCCTTGCCGAAGGTGCAGGTGTCGTAGATGAAGGTCTGCACCTCACTGCCCGCCGTGATCTTGGTGACGCGATTCAAAGCGTCGTACTCGTACGTCGCCTTGACGCTGTCGCCGCGCGCGTCGAGTTTGGTCTTGAGATTGCCGGCGCTGTCGTAAGTGTATGCTGTAGTTCCACGATCCGGGCTGACCTCCTTCGTGATCTCGCCGAAGGCGTTGTAGGTATACGTGGTCGCCTTCTGCCGCGGATCGGTCACCGTGGTGAGGTTGTCGAGGGCGTCGTACTTGTATCCCGTCGCGACATTCAATCCGTTCTTGTCTTCTTGCGTGCCCACCAGTCGGTCCAGCGCGTCATGGCTTTGACTGGTCAAATGGTTCAAGGCGTCGGTCACCGTCTCCAGGTTGCCGTTCTTGTCGTAGGTGAGGTCAGTCGGGTTGTTGTCGGCGTCCGCCTGGGTTTCCAGCTGACCGAGGGCATTGTAGATTCTGGACAGCGTCCGCTTGGCTGTTGTGTTGCCAGCCGCGAAGGTCTCTTCCTTGACGCGATTTCCGGCATTGTCGAGCGTGAAGTGGATCTTGTGGTTATTGTCGTCGACGATGTCCGTGAGCCGCTGGGCGGCGTCGTAGGTGAAACTGCTATAGGCTCCGGTCGGATCGGTGATCTTTTTCACCTGTCCAGTCGGAAAGTACTCGATGCGGGTGATTTGATCGTCGGCCTCGGTCGTGTTGTCAGTGCCGCGCAGCTTGCGAGCGGAGATCAAAGCCTTGCCGCCGCGGACGGTATATTCGAAGTCGGTGACCACTCCATTGGGATCTTTCACGGTCAGAACCGTACGCGAAGCCCCGTATTTCACGATTTCAGAGACGTGGCCCAATGCATTGGTCACTTTCCACAGATCGCCCTTGCGATGGGGGCAGTTGACCGGATCACTTCCGCAACTGGCATCGTCACTGGGATAGTAGGTGTAGGTAGTGATGTCGCTGACGTCTGTCCGCGGGCCATCTGCCTTGATCAGCTGTCCGATAAGGGGGCAGGTGCCCGCAGTGATATCGGCCTGCTCGCAGTAGGCATTGGTGGCGGTCCGCACCTCGTTGGTCGCAGTGTCCTTGACGGTGACCGTCAACGGCTGCAGCCTGGCGTTACGTGTGATCTTGGTCTCTCGGTTGCCGACCTTGCTCATTACCAAGCGGTTATTGGCAAGATTGCGATACACGACAGTTGTCCGGGCCTCGGGCTTGTCTTTCGCTTCCTCGACGGTCGTGACACTGACGGCCTGCCCGTCCAGCGTGCCCTCGCTGTAGGTGTATTTGGTTTGAACACCCTTACGATCAGTGACGGTATCGGGGCGACGACGGAAGTCCGCTGCTGCAGCGTAATACGTCAGGCCGACCGTGCCCTGACTATCGACTGCATTCCCGGCCTGACGCGGTTTGCCGTCGCCGCTATCTGCGGTCAGACCATAGGTTGTTTGGTAGCCCAACGAGCCGGTAACGGTTGCTCCGCCCTGTGCCGTATACGCCAGCGTGGTGCTCTCCACGTTGCCTGCGTGCTTGCTCGAGGTTAGTCGGCCCTTGACGTCATAAGTGAAGGTGCTGAAGCGTTGATTGTTTTCATCCGTGACGCCCGTGAGGTTTTTCGGGAAGCGCGAATCTTCATAGTGATAGGTCCGCTTGTCGCCACCAAAATAGGTCACCGTCTCGACCTGGCCGTTGACGTTATAGGTATAGGTCGTCGAAGGAAGGCCGGCGAAGGTGATCGAAGCAATCGGGGCGCCGCCCATGCCGTTGGCATAATTGAAGACTAGCGCTCGACCCGTGGAATGGGTGATCGTGCTCAGTCTGCCGATGCCGTCATAGACATAGGTGAGCGCCGTGCCATCCTCAAAGTCCTGCTTGGACAACTGACCATCCGAGGTGAAGGTGAGGACTCTGTCAGTTTGGTAGAGTTTCCAATCACTACCGTTGGCGGCGATACGATCTCCGCTTCCGTCGGCAGCTTCGTAGTAACCGCTGAACCGACGGAATGGCTGATGCGAGCCGTTTGCCCGGATTAGCCCAATCTCCGGCGTACTACTGCCCGGCTCAATTGCCAGACGGATGTTGTGATTGTGCGTCCAGCCGTAGCCAAAACCGCCATTACCGTCGTTGGACGTGGCCGAGTGGTAATAACGCACGAACGAAACCCAGCCCAGATCAAAGTCGGGTTCTGTTTGGAATTTATCGCCAGTTGAGAAATCCGCCGGGTTGCCGACTAGTGTGCAGGCGTCACATGCCAAGGGCGTAGATGCGACCACTGCTGTGTAGGTGTCGTTCGAACAGGTATTGGTCGCTGAGTTCCAACCCATGTAGGTATTCGCACATCGGTCGCGATCCCGCATCACAAATTCTGGCCATCTTATGAGAACGCATTGCGCACCCGTAACGTCATTATCGCCTCGATAACGAAATACCAAGTCGGCCGCCTCCTCTTTGACGAGACCATCCGACCAAGTGTTGGCCGTGCGCCAGTTCGTTCTCGACTCAAGATAAGCACCCGTGGCGCATCCATCTTCGATACTTTTCTGATCGAAATACGCGATGAAGTTATTGATCATCTCTTCATCGGAAGTCGGGGATCCCACCGTGCGATACCGCCAAGGCTGCAGTTCCGACTTATCCCAGCCCATCCAATAGGTGAGCTCGATGCGTCCTTCCTTAATCGTCCGATCGCGAATATAACGAACATATTGGTAGGGATCGCTAACCGCACGGATCGCCTTCTCGGCATCCTCCTGGGTATTGAACGTCCCCTCGAGTCCGTTAACCGTCCATGTGCGCCCGCTTTCCTGGGCGAACACCGAAGTTGCTGGCAACAGCATGCTACAGAGAAACAACACCATCACCACTGCGGGCAATGCGGCTCTTGGAGCCTTGCTGTATGCCCAGCTTCTCGTAACATCCATCGTTTTACCCCCTGATCGAACTGCTTAAGTCTTAAGCCAATTCTGGTCGGAATATGGCATGAAATTTTTGCGGCCTGGTGAAGGTGCCGCTGCCTTTTTTCAAGCGAATTTTCGGAGCACGGCAGAGTATCGAAAGTGCATCGCATGGCCTGCGACTACAGACGCCCCGAGTAGCCACCTGGATATTATGCCGAGAGGATGTCCGGATCGATGATTTCCTCCAGTCGGGAAACCGACTGTCATCGTGTCGGAAAATTCCGAATTCACTGAATGCGCAACGGAGACAGCGTTGTGCCTTTGGGCCCACCGCTGGCGGTGGCCGACGCCATCCTGGCCCTGAGCCAAGCCGGGACGGGGAAGCAGAAGAAGCTGGCACGTGCGGTCGCCGATCTGGCGAAGAACGCCCCGCTGCTGGAGGCGTGCCTGGTGATCGCGCAGTTGCCCAAGGAAGAGCAGGCGAAGGCCGTCGAGGTGCTACGTAAGACGGTCGATAAGAAGAAGCCCAGCGCGAGGTGATCGGCTACAGCGGGGAGCAATCAGGCCGACGGAGCGGCGGCCTGGTCAGCCTGGGTAGGCGGGGAACTTCTCATTCGGATGCTTGGCCTTCCATTCCTTGTAGGAGGCACTGCCTTCCCAAATGGTGAAGGCTTTGGGAGGACGGCCACGTCCCGTCCAGGTATCTCCGGAATGCGGCAGCCAATACTTCGGCGCGACTTCTTTGCCGGCTGCAGCATTCTTCGCCTTCGGCTTATCCGTCCCGAGCAGACCGGAAATTTCCTGTTTCTGCTTTGCGCTGAAATGCGTACCAAACCCCCGAAGCAGCGTGGTGATCTGAGTGAAGGCATCCGCTGCTTGTTGCTCGCGAAGCTGGGTCTCCTGCTCGTCCAGTTTTCGCAACTCTTCAGCCAACTTGGCTTTGGCTTCAGCAATGGCATCCAGGCTCGTGTGGTTTTTACCAGTCATGCAGGTCTTCTTAGATGGGTGCGGGTATATACCGCGACATTGTCGCGCGTTGGCGGCTTGATCGCCAATTTGGCGTCATGGATCGCGAAACACCGCTCTCTCCGCACCAGGCCTAAGCCTTTGATCGGGAAGGGCCGAAAAAATGCATCGCTTGGTACGCAGTCCAAGGGGGCGGAGAAAAACGGGGAGGAGAGAGCGAAAACGGGGCCGAATGTGCCTCGACGACGCAATGGCGGATACCAAGGACGTATGCCGGAAAGGCCGCAAACAAAGGGGGATTTCGGCGTCACCGTCAAAGCTGGGGAGCGGTGCGGAACGGAAGAACTGGCGCGCCCGGAGGGATTCGAACCCCCGACCAATGGCTTCGGAAGCCACTACTCTATCCGGCTGAGCTACGGGCGCGCGGGTCGGCTATTGTCCACGATCGTGCGTCGCGGCGCGAGTCGCGTACGCTAATGGGATGCCCCAAGAACGTCATCTCCCCTTGTCGCAGCCCTCTTTGGCGCAGCCGCGCTGGCGCGAACGGCTGGGCCAGTACTGGAAACTGGTGCGCGGTGACCGCCCGATCGGGTGGCTGCTGCTGTTGTGGCCGACCTGGTGGGGGCTGTGGATCGCCGCGGGCGGGATTCCGCCGCTGTGGACGCTGTTCGTGTTTAGCGCCGGGGTGTGGCTGACGCGCTCGGCCGGGTGCGTGATCAATGATTACGCCGATCGTTGGCTGGATCCGCAGGTCGAGCGCACGCGCGGGCGTCCGCTGGCGACCGGCGCGGTGCGCGGGCGCGAGGCGCTGGCGGTGTTCGCGGTGCTGATGCTGGCGGCGTTTGCGCTGGTGCTGACGATGAACCGGCTGACGATCTGGATGAGTTTCGTCGGTGTGTTCCTGGCCGCGAGCTATCCGTATCTGAAGCGTTACACGCATCTGCCGCAGGTCTATCTCGGGATGTCGTTCGGCTGGGGCATTCCGATGGCGTTCGCGGCGGTGCAGGGAACGGTGCCGGCGGTGGCGTGGGTGTTGTACGCGGCCAACATCTTGTGGTCGACGGCTTACGACACCTGGTATGCGATGGTGGATCGCGAGGACGATCTGCGCGCGGGCGCGAAGTCGACGGCGATCCTGTTCGGCAGGTTCGATCTGGTCATCCAGGGCGTGCTGTACGCGCTGGTGTTCCTGGCGCTGGCGTTGGTGGGCTGGCGCGCGGAACTAGGGGTGTATTACTGGACCGGTCTCGCCGTCGCCGCTGCACTGGTCGTGTACGAGTTCGTGCTGGTGCGTCATCGCGATCGCGAGGCCTGCTTCCGCGCGTTCCTGCACAATCATTGGGTGGGGCTGGCGATCTTCGCGGGCATCGCGCTCGATTATCTGCTGGGAGCCGGGGCCTAGCGCCGGCCTAGACCAAGGGATAGCTGCCGCGGCGGCGGCAACGCCGCCACAATGCCGACTTTCATGCCGGAGATCGGTCCATGAACGACGCCGTGCGTTCCGCCCCTCAGTCCTGGCCCGTGCGTGCCGCGTTGCGCTGCGCCGCGTTCGCCGAACGCTGGTTTCCCGATGCCTATGTCTTCGCCGTGCTCGGCGTGGTGGTCGTGGCCGTGTGCGCGATGGCGGCGGGTGCCGGGCCGAAGACGACGGCGGCGACGTTCGGCGAAGGGTTCTGGAGCCTGATCCCCTTCACCATGCAGATGGCGTTCGTGGTGATCGGCGGTTATGTGGTGGCGACGGCGCCGGTGATGGCGCGTTTCATCGACTTCCTCGCGCGCGCGCCGCGCACGGGACGCGGCGCGGTGTGCTACGTCGGTTTGGTGAGCATGTTGACCTCGTTGTTGAGCTGGGGTTTCTCGCTGGTGTTCGGCGGTCTGCTGGTGAGGGCGCTGGCGCGCCGCGAAGAGTTGGACATGGACTATCGCGCCGCAGGCGCCGCCGCGTATCTCGGCCTCGGCGCGGTCTGGGCGATGGGGTTGTCGTCCTCGGCGGCGCAGTTGCAGGCCAATCCGGCGAGCATGCCGCCGGGGTTGGTCGAGATCACCGGCGTGTTGCCGTTCTCGCAGACGATCCTGCTGTGGCAGTCGATCGCGTTGACGGCGGTGCTGATCGCGGTGTCGTTGCTGATCGCCTTCCTCACTGCTCCTTCGGGCGGCGCGGCGCGCAAGGCGGCGGAGTTCATTGATGTCGGCGCCGATCGCGCCCACACCTTGCCGCCGCGTAGCCGGCCCGGCGAATGGCTGGAATACAGCCCGCTGCTGACCGTGCTGCTGTCGCTGCTCGCCTTCGGCTGGCTGTTCTCGGAATTCGCGTCCAAGCCGGCGGTGGTGGCCATCGCCAGTCTCAACACCTACAACTTTCTGTTCCTCTCGCTCGGGTTGCTGCTGCACTGGCGGCCGCGCAGCTTCCTCGACGCGGTGGCGAAGGCCGTGCCGAGCACGACCGGTGTGCTGATCCAGTTCCCGCTCTACGGCGGCATCGCGCTGATGTTGACCAAGGCGGCGGGCAGTGACGGACAAACGTTGGCGCACCGATTGTCCAGCCTGTTCGTGCATGTCGCTTCCACCGATACGTTCGCCATCGTGATGGGAACGTACTCGGCGGTGCTCGGTTTCTTCGTACCTTCGGGCGGCGGCAAGTGGATCATCGAGGCGCCCTACGTGATGCAGGCGGCCAACGAATTGAAGGTACATCTGGGTTGGGCGGTGCAGATCTACAACGCGGCCGAGGCGCTGCCGAACCTGATCAATCCGTTCTGGATGCTGCCGCTGCTGGGCGTGCTGGGGTTGAAGGCGCGCGACATCGTCGGTTTCACTTTCCTGCAGTTGCTGGTGCATATCCCGCTGGTGCTGGGATTGCTATGGCTGCTGGGGTTGACGCTGACCTACCAGCCGCCGGTCATGCCCTAGGCAAGGCCAAACCCCGCAGCCGGCGCGTAACGCTGCGGGGTTTTGGGGTCAGCGCCAGATCCCGGCGTAGCGCGCGCTGTCGCCTTGTCCATAGGCGGTGACGTTGCGAGTCGACAGGCCCGCGCCGGTCGCGCTTTCCCATTCGTTCTGATACTGCGCGCTGGTGAGGCCGTGGCGCGCTCTCCATGCGCCGCTCGCCTTCGAACTCCAGATCGCCGAGTAGTACGCCTGGCCATCGTGGCGATAGGCGTTGAGATAGACCACCTGGCGGCCGGCCTGCGCATTGGTGTCGAACAGCTGCTGATACTGGCTCGCGGTCATCTGCGATTTCGATTGCCAGCTGCCGATGTCCGTCTTCTCGTACAGCGCGGTGTAACGGCGCTGGCCGCCGACGGACACGACCGAGACGTTGCGCGGCCGGAAACCGCTTTCGCTGAGTGTGTCCATGCGGTTCTGATGCTCCGCGGCCGTCAGCCCGTGATACGCCGAATACGAAGGACCGGACTGCTTGCGAAAGATCGCGGCATAGCGCACGCCGTCGTCGCCGCGATAGCTTTCGACCAGATACGGGCGATAGCCCTTGTCGGTGTATTCGTCGAAACGCTGCTGATATTGCGTGGCGGTCAGGCCGTGGAACGCCTGCCAGGCGACGCCCGTGTTCGGGCGGAAGACCACGTTGTAGTAGATCTTGCCGTCGACGTCGAAACCGTCGATCCAGTCGGGCATGTAGCCGCCGATGACGGCCTGATCGAACAGGCACTGGTAGTCGCGCGCCGGCACGCCATGACGCGCCACTTCGCTGGATCCGGGTTCGATGCGGCCGGGCACTTTGCGCGCGGTGTAGCTTTCGTCGCTGACGAAGATGCCGCCGGAGATGCCGCAGATGCGCGGAATGCGATTGCGCTTGCTCCCCGTGTTGTCGGTGAGATAGCCGCCGACCGTGGTGATCGCGGTGCTGTTCTTGGGCACGCCGACCTCGAAGTGCAGGTGCTCGCCGCTGGCGCAGCCAACCTCGCCCTCGTCGCCGAGATAGTCGCCGGTCTTGACCGACTTGCCCACGAACAGCTTGGCCTTGTTGCTGGACGAGCCCTTGCGCATGTGCGTGTACTTGGTCCACTCGCCGTTGGGATGTTCGATCCAGACGTAGTTGTTCTTTTTCTCGCTGGCGGCGAGACCATCGCAGTCCAGGCGTTTGTTGAAGCCGTCGACGACGAAGCGCACGACGCCGTCGGCGGCGGCCACGATCTTGTACGGACCGCCGCTCTCACCATGCATGTCGATGCGTCCCGGCGGATCGTGATCGATGTGGTCGTTGCTGACTTCGACCTCGGTGCCGTTGGTGTAGGGAATGCGGTACACGCCCTGCGAGCGGTCGATGGCCGCGGCCTGGCTCGATAGCGCCAGCGCGCAGACACCCGCGCAGGCGAGGACGGAGGAAGATTTGTATGCGGACATGGAAGTCTCTCTTGACTTGTCGGGATCCGGAATCGCTTGCGCGCATGCGGATCGCTTCCGTGCGCAGGCGGGCATCAGGGAGATCGAAGGAACCGGAAGAAACCTGACATCGGTTTCGATCAGGGAGCCGGCACGCGCGCGCAGACCCAGGCGTCCACGCGCGCGACGCCGGCGCGTTGCAAAGCATGCGCGGCGGCGTGCAGCGTGGCACCGGTGGTCATGACGTCGTCGATCAGGGTGACGTGCGCCGGCAGTTCGGACTTCGTGTTGACGGTGAAGGCGCGGCGCAGATTGCGCCGGCGTTGCACCGCGTCGAGTCGCGATTGCGGCGCGGTGTCGCGGTGGCGGACGAGGAGATCAGGCCGCAGCGGCAATCGCAGCGCGTGAGCTAATGGCTTCGCCAGCTCCAGCGCCTGGTCGTAACCGCGTTGGCGCAGACGTGTGCGATGCAGCGGGATGGCGATCAGTGCATCCGGTCTTTCGGCCTGCGCGAACGCCTCGTGCATGAGCTGCGCGAGCAGGCGGCCGGCGGCGAGGTCGCCGTGGAACTTGAAGCGCGGCAACAGGCGGTCGAGCGGGAAATCGTAGCGGCATGCGGTTCGTGCGGCATGCAGCGGTGGCGGATGTCGCAGGCAGTCGCCGCATGTCGATATCCGAGCGGAGACATCGGTGGGCGATGGCAAGGGAATCGCGCAGTGCGGACAAGCTTGCCGGTTCCAGGGCAGGGCGTCCGTACAGGCCGCGCACAGATCACGGCCGGAGCGTGCGGGTTCGCGGCAGACCAGGCAATGCGCGGGCCACAGGCGGTGCAAAGCGCCGACGAAGCCGCCTTCCAGCCGGAAACAACTGTGCAATGTGTTGGCGAGGGACATGGTCCCCCAGAGTGCCGACACGACATCACGGTGTCTGTCGGAGCACTCGACGGCCGCGTGTCGGAGAACTCCGCATTCGGACATCCAGTGAAAAAATCGAGCGAGAAAACTGTCCGTGTCAGGCGGTGGGCCTCACCACCTCGGTCCCCACCGTCACATGCGTGATCGTTTCGCCGTTCCAGTAATACATCAGATGCGGCCCTTGCCGTGCCGGCGCGATCAGGTCCGGATAAAAGACCGCGACGCATTGGCCTCCCGCTTTCCGGACACTGTTGTACACCAGCCCATTGCTGCCGCCGATGCGCAGCTCGACGGCAGTGCGCTGGCTGGCCACGTAGCTGTCGGGGTCGTGGAGTTCCGGCCAGCCGCCGCGGATATCGTGGAAATCACCCGCGATGTCGGCGAGATAGCAACGCATCTCCAGAACGCAGGCGGGTTCCTGCGTGTAGGCCAGGAAGCGCTTGCGATGGTGGACGGTCTCGCCGATGGCGGTATCCCGTTCCAGCGCCGCGTAATACACGCCGTAGGTGCCGTCGGTGAAGCGCGATCCGTCGCGATGCGGATGCGTGAACGCCGCCATGATCGGTGTGGTGCCGGGACCGACGATGCGACGATTCGCCGGCACCAGACTGATTTCTCCCCAGGCCTCGCGAAGACGCGGGTTGGTCATGCTCTCCAGTTCGTAGAGCGCCTCCATGTCTTCGGGATCGGCGATGGTGTCGAAGACACCCACCGCCGGAAAACGACTGGACACGATGCGATGGCTCGGCCGCCAGGCGACGGCGGAGACTGGAATCGCCATTCAGTTCCAGCCTCGCTCCGCATCGAGATATTCGCGCACCACATACAAATCCGACACGCGGCCGCCGAGCATACGATCCAGCGCGGTCGTGCCGCCGAACAGCGGCGCCGTGTTGGAGCGACGCACCCAGGCATCGGCCTGATCGTCGTTCGGGAAGAGAATGTGGAGGGCCTTGTAGATGCCCAGCAGATAGCTGATCCGCTCGAGCACGTCGGCGGGCACCGAGCCGGCACGATCGCGCTTCCAGCGGAAGAACGTCGATCGGCCGGGACTGCCGAGCAATCGCCGTTCCTGCTCGGCGCTCAGCCGCCAGCGATCGGCGATGTTGAAGAACGCCTTCAGGGCCGGTCCGGCCAGGTCGCGGCGAGCTGGCAGGGAGAGGTGGACGGCGTTGGCATTCATGCGATCCTCCAAAAGTGCCAAATGAGCACTCTGTTGCACTTATAGTCCCAATAGGGACTTTTTGCAAGTGGCCCTCGGCCCTGCTTCGAAGGGCGTGGGGCGGGCCACGGCACAGGGATGTCAACTTCAACAGGTCCATTCAGGTTGACAGGCCCATTCCCGCTTCCCAGACTTCCGGCTTCGTTCCGTCGCCTCGCCAACCCATGCCAGCCATCGAAGCCGCCAGCAGCCACGATCCCATCGAATCGCCACAGGGCGACGCGATTCACCGCGACGCTGGCGCGCTGCGCCACGACTGGACCCGCGCCGAAGTCGAAGCCCTGTTCGATCTGCCCTTCACCGAACTGCTGCACCGCGCGGCGTCGGTGCACCGCCAGCACTTCGACCCGGCCGAGGTGCAGGTCAGCACGCTGCTCTCGGTGAAGACCGGCGGCTGCCCGGAGGACTGCGCCTACTGCCCGCAGGCGCAGCGCTACCACACCGGTGTCGAGGCGCAGAAGCTGATGAGCACGGAGACCGTGCTGGAGAAGGCGCGCCAGGCCAAGGCGGCCGGCGCCTCGCGCTTCTGCATGGGCGCGGCCTGGCGTTCGCCGAAGGATCGCGACATCCCCAAGGTCGCGGCGATGATCCGCGAGGTGAAGGCGCTGGGTCTGGAGACCTGCGCCACGCTCGGCATGCTGAGCCAGGAACAGGCGGGCGCGTTGAAGGACGCTGGCCTGGACTACTACAACCACAACATCGACACCGATCCCGAGTACTACGGTTCGATCATCCACACCCGCGAGATGCAGGATCGTCTCGACACCCTCTCGCACGTGCGCGACGCCGGCATGAAGACCTGCTGCGGCGGCATCGTCGGCATGGGCGAGTCGCGTCGCCAGCGCGCCGGATTGCTGCAGACGTTGGCGACGCTGCCGGCGCATCCGGATTCGGTGCCGATCAACCGCCTCGTGCAGGTGGAAGGCACGCCGCTGCACGGAAACGTGGCAGCCCTCGATCCGTTCGAGTTCGTGCGCACGATCGCGATCGCCCGCATCCTGATGCCGAAGTCGATGGTGCGCCTGTCGGCCGGCCGCGAAACCATGAGCGACGAGCTGCAGGCACTGTGCTTCGCCGCCGGCGCCAACTCGATCTTCTACGGCGAGAAGCTGTTGACCACCGGGAATCCGGACACCGAGCGCGATCTGGCCCTGTTCGCACGCCTCGGCCTGCGGCCGATGCAGGTGACCGTGGATGCGGACGGCCACGACCATGCCGGCACGGTGCATGCGGAGATACTGGAGCTCGATATCCTGGACCCCAATGGCCAGGAGCCGGAGGCGCGCCCCCACGCGGCATGACCGACGGCGTCGCGCCTTCCGAATTACGACCGTGAACAACTCCCTGTCACGGCCGGAATGACACACTGACCTTTCCCGCTCAGCCAGCCGATCCGACCATGCCGCGGCCAGACCTGCACACCCGCATTGCCCAGGCGCGCGCGCAGCGCATCGACGCCGGCCGTCAGCGCGTTCGCCGCACGGTGGCGCGCCGCGACGGCGTGCGCTGCGAAGTGCTCGATCGCGATGGCAAGTCGCGCTGGCTGGTGAATTTCTGCAGCAACGATTACCTCGGACTCTCGCAACACTTCGCGGTGGTGAACGCGTTGCAGGAAGCCGCTTCACGCCACGGCGCCGGCGGCACCGCCTCGCATCTGGTCTGCGGCCATCACGCACTGCACGAGGCGCTGGAACGCGAACTGGCCGACTGGATCGGCGCGCCGCGCGCGCTGCTGTTCGGCAGCGGCTACACCGCCAATCTCGGCGTGCTGCAGGCGCTGCTCGGCGAGGACGATGTCTGTGTGCAGGATCGCCTCAATCACGCCAGCTTGATCGATGCCGCGCGCCTGTCGGGCTGCCGGATGCGCCGCTATCCGCACCTCGATGCCGAAGGCGCGCTGCGACAGCTGCGCACGGTGCCGGAAGGCGCGGCGATGCTGGTCACCGATGGCGTCTTCAGCATGGATGGCGATGTCGCACCGCTGCGCGAACTGTCGCTGGTGGCGCGCACGCAACGCGCCTTGCTGTACGTCGATGACGCGCATGGCATCGGCGTGCTCGGCCCGGACGGACGCGGCAGCGTCGCCGACGCGAAACTGTCCTCGGGCAATACCGGCGTGCTGCAACTGGCCACGCTCGGCAAGGCGCTCGGCGGTTACGGCGCGGCGGTGCTGGGCGCGCAGGACGTGATCGAGCATCTGGCCGAAACCGCCCGCCCTTACATCTACACCACGTCTCTGCCGCCAGCGCAGGCGGCGGCGTCGCTGGCGGCCGTGAAACTCGCGCGCACCGAACACTGGCGCCGCGACAAGCTGCAAACGGGCATCGCGCACTTCCGCCGTCTGGCCACCAGGCACGGCCTAGAACTGCTGCCTTCCGACACGCCGATCCAGCCGCTGCTGTGCGGCAGCGATGTCCGCGCCGTCGCGATGGCGCAGGCATTGGAAACGCAAGGATATTGGGTGGCCGCGATCCGTCCGCCCACGGTGCCGGAAGGCCGCGCGCGCCTGCGTGTCGCCTTGTCCGCGCTGCATACCACCGCCGACATCGAAGGCTTGGTCGAAGCGCTGGCGCGCGCCAACGATGAGGTTCGCGGCGTCGACATCAGCGGCGACGCTTCCGCGCCCGCGCACCGCGGGATCGCCGAACACACGGAACACGATGGCGCCAGAAACTGATCTCGCCCGCATGCTGGCCGGGTTGCAGGTGCGCGTGCGCGAAGGCGAATACGTCTTCGTGACGCGCGCCGACGCGGATGCAACGCTGGCATCGCTGGCACAGGCGAGCGTGCGGGAGGAAGAGGGCATCGCCTACGTGCTGTCGCGCGCCGATGCCGACGCGCACGGATTGCCCTACGATTTTCGCGCCGCCTGGCTCACGCTTGGTGTGCATTCCGCGCTGCACGCCGTCGGCTTGACCGCGGCGGTGTCGGCGGCGCTGGCCGCGCGCGGCATTCCTTGCAATGTGCTCGCCGGTTTTCATCACGATCATCTGCTGGTGCCTTCCGAACGCCGCGACGAAGCCTTGGCGGCCCTGGCGAAATTGCAGCAGCACGGCACGGCCTGATTCTTCCATGCAGTCGCGCCCGTCATTCGATCAGAGCGAACTCGCCGTCCGGCGCAAGGTCTGGCTTGCATTCTCGGAGTTGTATCTCGACAACGAGGCGCATTATCCGAGCATCGCCGACGCATTGGCGAGTTCACCCTATTCCCTTGAAACGCTGCGGGACATCCTGCAGGACGAGGTGCATCCGGTGGTGTGTTTCAACCTGCTTTCGGTCGCCGGCGAGTGGGCTGGCTTCGATGAGGGCGTGCTTTCCACGAGGATCGTGCAGCGTCTGTCGCAACCGGCGTGGCTGCGATGGCTGCATGTGTATCCGGCGATGCGTGGTTTCGTCCGGGCGCAGTGGAACAAGCTGGAGCCGTTGGTGATCGCGGCGCGGACATCGACATGAGTACGGCTCTATCCATCGAAATCACAGGCGAAGGTCCGCCGCTGGTGCTGTTGCACGGATGGGCGATGCACGGTGGCGTGTTCGCGCCGCTGGTCGCGCGTTTGCGCGCGCACCACACGTTGCACATCGTCGATCTGCCGGGGCATGGGAACAGCCGCGACAGCGCGGTGCCGTTGACGCCGGAAGATTGCGTCGCCGCAATCTCCGAGCAGGTGCCCGTGGCGCCCTGGTGCGGCTGGTCGCTGGGCGGCCTGATGGCGCTGCATGCCGCGGCCACGCGCGCGGCTTCGGTGCCGGCACTGGTGATGCTGTGCGCGAGCCCGCGTTTCGTGCGCGGGGAGGAAACATCCGGCGATAGCTGGCGTTACGGCATGTCGCCGGAGATCTTCCGCGATTTCGCCACCGGTCTGCGCGAGGATTATCGCGGCACGCTCGATCGCTTCGTCGCGCTCGAGGCATTCGGTTCCACCGACGCCAAGGGTGAACTGCGCGCGCTGCGCGCGGAATTGTTCACGCGCGGCGAGCCCGCGGCGCACATCCTGGCCGATGGGCTCGAATTGCTGGAAACCGCCGATCTGCGCGCGGAACTGCCGCGACTGTCGCAGCCGAATCTGTGGATCGCCGGCCGTCGCGATCGTCTCGTCGATCCGCGCGCGATGCGCGAAGCGACAGTGCTCGCGCCGCGTGCCCGTTTCGTGCAGATCGAGCATGGCGGACATGCGCCGTTCCTCACTCAAGCCGATGAAGTCGCGGCGCTGATCGAAGAATTCTTGCGCGCCACGGCGGGCAACAGCATGGAATCAAGTGTGGCATGAACGACGTCTTCGACCACCGCCACGTCCGCCGCGCTTTCTCGCGCGCCTCTGCCAGTTACGACGCGGCCGCGCAGCTGCAGCACGAGGTCGAGAACCGATTGCTCGAATCGCTCGATTATCTCGACGATCGCGTCCCGGACGTCGTCGTCGACCTCGGCTGCGGCCCCGCACGCGCGGCCACGCACATGCGCAAGCGCTGGTCGCGCGCGCGCGTGATCGCGATCGATCTCGCCTTGCCGATGTTGCAACAGGCGAAGCCACGTGGCTGGGGCATGCTGGAATCGAGCCTTCGCTTGCAGAAACCCATCGACCGCATCAACGCCGATGCGCGCGCGCTACCGCTGGCCGATGGTAGCGTCGACGTGCTGTTCTGCAATCTGTGCCTGCAATGGGTCGATGACCTCGGTGCCGTATTCGCGGGCTTCCGTCGCGTGCTCAAGCCCGATGGGCTACTGCTGTGCTCCACCTTCGGACCGGACACGCTGTACGAACTGCGCGAGGCTTTCGCCCAGGCCGATGCTGTGCCGCATGTCAGTCCATTCGCTTCGATCGCGGAGTTCGGCGATGCGCTCATGCACGCCGGCTTCCGCAATCCGGTGCTCGATCGTGACGACTTCGTCAACGGCTATGATGATTTGCCGGCGCTGATGCGCGAACTGCGCGCGATCGGCGCCACCAACGCGTTGACCACGCGCCGGCATACGCTCACCGGGAAATCGCGCTTCGCCAAAGCGAGCGCCGCCTACGACGAGATGCGCACCGATGACGGCCGCCTGCCCGCGACCTGGGAAGTGATCTACGCCCAGGCCTGGGCGCCGCAACCGGGCGCGCCGATTCGCGAAGGCGGATATGACGTGGTGTCGGTGCCGGCGTCCGGGATTCCGGTGCGTCGGCGCTGATCATGTCACGCGAATATCGCTGACGAATTTTCGCTTGCGATATTCGCGGAAGAATATCGTCATCTAATTTTTCGGCGGCGCGGATTTTTTATCGCCGGTATTGGTATCCAGCAGAACATATTCACCATCGCGACCCCAATGCGGCGATTGTGTATCCAGTTTCACGCAAGGACGCCCGCCGCAGGAGGTGATGCCCACGCGCGAATAAGCCTCGAGCACTTCCGCCTGTATGCGCACCGCCGCGGCGCGTTCGCGTACCTCGTGATACTGCTGCCACTGAAACCAGGTCAGCAGGCCGCCGCCGAGCAGCAACAGCACCAGCACACCGCCGACGGCGGCATACGCCAGCCAGATCAGCCGCCGCACATGCGCGGCAGCGGTTTCCTGGCTTTCGGCCATGGCCTTGCTCGCGCTGCCCAGCTTGGACGAGGCGGCGGTGATGGCCTGATCGTACTTGGCCGTGCCCTCGGTCATGGCCGAATCCATGCCTTCCTGCACCAGCTGGGACACCCGGGAACCGGCATTGCTGACCACTTGGTCAACATCGTGGCGAATCTGGTAAATCGCCTCCTCCAGCGCCGACACCGCCTGTTTGTGTTCCTGGACCGTCGCTTCCGAGCGCCGTTCCAGGGTTTCCGCCAGCAGGGCCAGCCGCTTGGCAGTTTCTACAAGTGTCGAAAATTCTTGATCCATCGCCAGTCCCTCGGTCCGGGTGCCGAGATTATCCGGTATTCATTCCAAAGTCCGAGAAAACCGGTTGTTTCCGGCAGTTAACCGGAGTAGATTCCGCCGCCACCATCCAGAGACTAAGGAGAGTAACGATGGCAGAGCCCCGTTTTACCGATAAAACCCTCTATGGCGCGAGTGGACACCCGCGCTCGGCGGACATCGAGCAGGATAAGCTCGGTGACTGCTACTTCGTTTCCCCGCTCGGCTCGCTGGCCGAACAGCAGCCGGGGCGGCTTGAAAACGCGATCAAATACAACGCCGACAAGGGCACCTTCACTGTCACCCTGTACAAGGAAGAGAGCACCGGTTTCCTGGGGCTGGGAGACAAGGTGACCAAGCCGGTCAGCATCGAAGTGACGCAGGCCGAGCTCGAATACAACATCAAGCGTCAGGGCGGCAGCACGGTCGACAACAATCCAGGCACCAACGGCCCGATTTGGCCGGCTGTCATGGAAACCGCCTTCGCCAAGATGCACGACTCCGACGCGAAGAACGGGCTGGAAGAAGGCTTCGAAGCGATCCGCCACGGCGGTTGGCCGCGCGATGCGTTGTTCACGCTCACCGGCGTGAAGGGCGAGACGGTGATGGCCTCCGACGTGCAGGACATGGGCACCGAAGCCGCTCACAAGAAGCTCAGCGACGCGCTGGCGGGCCATCGCCCGGTCATGCTGTCCACGAAGCCGGAAAACACCGCCAGCTTCTTCGGCCTGATCGGCAAGGACGCGCCGCAGGACGGCCTCGCCGACAACCACGCCTACATGGTCGAGAAGGTCTACAAGGACAAGAACGGCGACGTGCAGGTGCAGGTGCGCAATCCCTGGGGCACCAACATGGGCATCGGCGAAGGTCACGACACGCCCAATGCGAGCTTCACCGTCAAGCTGAAGGACATCATGGACGGCGGCGGCCTGGGCCGTTTCGACATCGGTCCGGCGCCCTCGCAGAAGCCCACTCTCGCGCAGGCGGACGTGAAGACCGGCGACCCGCAGGTCGACACGATGCTGGCGAGCCTGAGCGATCCGGCGGGGCTGAAGCAGTCCATGCAGAACCTGGCGTCCTCGCCCGCGGGCCAGCAGTTCGCCGCCAGCGGGCGTGAGCAGTTCCAGGAACAGCAGAACCGCGAGCAGCAAGCCGCGCTGACACGACAGCCGGACGAAGCGACGCAGGACGTGACGCGCAGCCCGATGCGGCATGCCTGAAGCCGCGCGGCGTTTCCTTCCCGAGGTTCCGTGCCTTGCGCGGAACATCGGTCAGAGCAACGCCGCGATCGGGCTCAAACCATTTTTCTTCAGGCTATTCTTCGCAAGAAACATCATGATGCTCCTGCTGCTGTGCGCGGCAGGCTGCACACCAGCAGCAGAGGACACCATGTCGATTAACGAAATCCCGCCCTTCTCTGCAGCGCAGCCGGTGTCCGCGCAGGACCATGCCGAGCAGCAGGCCGCGTTCGTCGACGCCTTGAGCCGGCAGTGGCAGGGCAAGTACCGCATCACCGGCCAGCGCCTGTTCGTCTACACGGCGCCGGCCAAGTGGGTGGTGCTGGACAAGTTCGTGGACAACCACGTGCAGGACAAGCTCGGCGGCAAGCGTGAATACGACGAGCAGAACCTCCCCGGCGTGTCCGCGGCGGTGGTCTGGAAGATCGGCACGTTCCGCACTCACCGCGTCGCCGTGGCGATGGCCGACACGGCCCTCCCGAATGGCGGTACCCTGTTCGGGTATTTCGACGTCGAAAAAGATTAAAATCCACCCCGTGCGCATTCAGGATCGATTCGCGCCGTCATCACCCAAACACCAAGACTAAGGAGAGCAACGATGGCAGAGCCCCGTTTTACCGACAAAACCCTGTACGGCACGTCCGGACATCCCCGCATGTCGGACATCAACCAGGATTCGATCGGCGACTGTTATTTCGTGGCGCCGCTCGGCGCGCTGGCCGAACAGCAGCCCAGCCGCGTCGAGAACGCGATCCAGTACAACGCCGACAAGAACACCTTCACCGTCACGCTGTACAAGGAAGAGGGCACCGGGCCGCTCGGCTTGTTCGGCACCGAGGTCAAACCGGTCAAGATCGAAGTGACGCAGGCCGAGCTCGAATACAACCTCAAGCGCGGCGGCGGCAGCACGGTCGACAACAATCCCGGCACCAACGGCCCGATCTGGCCGGCGGTGATGGAAACCGCCTTCGCCAAGATGCACGACAGCGATCCGAAGGACGGCCTGAAGGAAGGCTTCGACGCGATCGAAGGCGGCAAGTCCTACAACGCCAACTTCGCGCTCACCGGCCTCAAGAGTGAAACCGTCAGTGCCTCCAGCATCGACAGCATGGGCATGGACGAAGCGCTGAAGAAGATCGACGGCGCCATGAAGGAGCATCGCCCGGTCTCGCTGTCCACGGACCCGGAAAAGACCTCGAGCCTCTTCGGCCTGGTCGGCACGGATGCGCCGCAGGACGGCCTCGTCGACAACCACGTCTACATGGTCGAGAAGATCTACAAGGACACCAACGGCGATGTGCAGGTGCAGGTCCGCAATCCCTGGGCCAGCAACGCGGGTGTCGGCGAAGGCCACGACACGCCCAATGCGAGCATCACGGTGAAGCTGAAGGACATCGTCGACGGCGGTGGCCTGGAGATGTTCGATATCGGACCCAAGCCGACCGAGAAGCCGACCCTTGCACAGGCGACGACCGGCGATCGTCACGTCGATGCCATGCTGGCGAGCCTGGACAATCCGGCCGCGATGCGGGAATCGATGAAGACGCTGGCCGCCTCGGCCGACGCGCAGGCGTTCGTCGCGGATGGTCGCGCGCAGGCCGACCAGCAGCAGGCGGCGGCGGAAGTGAAGCCTGCCGAGCCGGCACCGGCGCAAACCACACCGGCGATGCGTATGTGAACAAGCTGCGCATCACATGCCGGGCGCTCGAGGAGTTGAGATGACCCGTTCCCCGTTGCTTTTCTGCCGGAAGATCTTCTTCTGCCAGAGCATCGCGATAGCCCTGCTGCTGAGCGCGGCAGGTTGTACGACGGCAAAGGACACCACCATGTTGATTGATGAAATCCCTCTCTTCTCGGCGGGCAACCCGATCGGTGAAGGCCAGTACACCGAACAGAAGACCGCATTGATCCAGGCGCTGGAACAGCACTGGCAGGGCAAGTACCGGGTCGTGGGACAGCGCTTCTTCGTCTATCCGGCGCCGGCCAAGTGGGTGATCCTGGACAAGTTCGTGAGCAATCACGTTCAGGACAAGATGGGCGGTTCGCCGGAATACGACGAGCACGGCGAGCCGGACATCCCCGGTTTCACCGCGGTCGATGTGTGGAAGGTCGGCACGCTGCGGCCGCGCTACATCGGCGTCACCATGGCCTATCAGCCGCTGCCCGACGGCAGCGTGCTCTACGCCTACCTGGAAGTGGAAAAACTGTAAGCGGAGGCGCCACGCACTCGGCGCGGCGCCGGCCGAAGTGCGTTCATCGAGTTCTGCGTAGACTCGCCGTGTCTTCAGTCGATACGAGCGTCGCGGCGATGCGGAAATCCTTGCGAAGGATGGGGGCTCTGTTGGTTGCGTGCACGGTCCCGGTGACCGTCGCCGCGCAGAATTACGTGGTCGATCTCTCGCAGGTCGACCCTACCGCGATCCTGGCCAGTGCCGGCGACGTGCTGATGCGCGCGCCGGACAGCGCCATCGATGACCTGTTCCAGGCCGCGCACCAGGCCTCGCAATCGCCGCGCGACGCATCGACCTTGTGCGCGTTGTTCGATCCGCACGCCGATCGCAGCTTCGAGTCGCTGGCCGCCACCGCCAATCGGCTCGGACAAGCCAGCCGCGAGCGCTTCGGCACCGCCCTGCTCAACATCGCCGCCGTCGGCTTGCAGGCGCCGCGCCAGTCCTACGACGCCGCGGCTGCCACCAAGACGCTCAAGCAAGCCGGCGTCACGGCGATGCTGCTGCACGACGATTTCATGCTCGGCATGGCCGCCACCGGCGCCGATCCGGCCAGCCGCGATGCGCGCTGTCGCTCTTTCGGCTGGATGCTCGATGCGCTCAAGGACGTGCCGTTGCCGCAGCGTGCCGCGGCGACGCGCCTGATGCTCAACGAAGGGCTGCAGCAACTCGCGCCGAAGTGAGCTGCTTGGAAGTTTTTTGCTCGTCATTCCCGCGTAGGCGGGAATCCAAGGACGTTGAGCACTTGGAAGCAAAGTCCATGGATTCCCGCCTACGCGGGAATGACGATCGGAAATTGCTTTCTCCGGATCGAGGACGCCCTAGCGCTTGTCCGTGAACAGATCGCGATGGAAGAAGTAAACCTCGCGCAACAGGAACTGCCAGCGCGTGCGGAAGCTGCGGAAGCGGCTGCTCGGCGTGGGCGATCCGAGCGCGTCGATGCCGAGTTCGTGGCATAGGCGCAGGGCGCGCGCCATGTGCAGCGGATCGCTGACGATGATCGCGCGATGCAGACCATGCTCGCGCATCAGTGCGCGGGTTTCGATCAGATTGGTATAGGTGGTGCGCGAGCGCTTCTCGATCAGGATCGCGTTCGCGGGCACGCCGTGCTTGATCGCGTAGCGGCGCGACACTTCCGATTCGGCAAAACGCGCACCGGTGCCGAAACCACCGGTGAAGATCAGCGTGGGCGCATTGCCCGCGCGATACAGCGCGATGCCGTGGTCCACGCGCGAGGCCAGCACGGGCGAGGGCACGGCATCGTAGGCGGCCGCGCCCAGCACCACGATCGCATCGGCATGCACGCCGGCATCCGCGGCCTGATCGCGTTCGCCGACATAGATGATCCATACCGCGACGCCGACCAGCCACAGCACGGCCAGCGCCACCAGTTTCTGCAGGAAGCCGAACAGATGACGCGCTAGCGAACGCTTCGGTTTCATGCCGTGGCGACGGACCACGGCAAGGCATCGAGATCGACGTTGCCGCCCGAGAGAATCAGGCCGACCTGTTGCCCCGCGAAGCGTTCGCGATTCGCGAGTACCGCGGCCAGCGTGATCGCCGAGGAAGGCTCCACCAGCTGTTTCGTGCGCTGCCATAGCAGGCGCATCGCGGCCGTGGTCGCGGCGTCGTCGACAACGAGCACCTCTGCCTGCGCCGCGCGCAGCAGCGAGAAATTCGGCGCGCCGAGCGTGCCGCGCAAGCCGTCGCAGATCGTGTCGGGCACGAAATCGACGACGCGCTCGCTGCTTCGAAGCGATGCCGCGGTCTCGGCGGCGCCGGCCGGTTCGGCCAGGAACAGCCGCGTCCGTGGCGACACCGCGGCCAGCGCCAGCGCGGTGCCCGACGCGAGACCGCCGCCACCGACGGGAACCACCAATGCATCGAAGGGTCCGCCAGCGTTGAACAATTCCAAAGCCGCCGTGCCCTGTCCCGCGATCACGCGCGCATCGGTGTAGGGATGCACGAGTTCGGCGCCGGTTTCCGTCTGCACACGCGTGCATTCGGTCTCGCGCGCAGCGATGCCCGGCGCGCAGCGATGCAGGATCGCGCCGTAGGCTTCGATCGCCGCCAGCTTGGCCTGCACCGCGCCTTCGGGCACCACCACGTGACAGGGAATGCCGCGCGTGCGCGCCGCCAGCGCCAGCGCGCCGCCGTGGTTGCCGGAAGAATGCGTCACCACGCCGCGCGCGGCCTGCGCATCGGACAGCGACCACACCGCGTTGCAGGCGCCGCGGAACTTGAAGGCGCCGGCGCGCTGCAGGTGTTCGGCCTTGAATGACAACGTGGCGCCGGCGATCGCGTCGAGCGAAGCGCTGCGCAGCACCGGCGTGACGTGCGCATGCCCGGCGATGCGCGCCGCCGCCGCGAGCAGATCGGGATAGGTGAGTGTCGTGGGGTCCATGCATCCAGCTTGGCGTCTGCCCGCGTGGCCTGTCCAGATGTCGGATGCGGCGCGCAGATGAACCCACGTTCGCTGGAATCTGTCGTGGCCTGGAACACCGTGTCGCGAATCGGTGCCGAACCGGTTCAATTAAGCACGGATTCAAAACGGGAAGACGATGCTGGCCGCAGTTGTCCACAGGGGACGTGCCATGCTTCGCCGAATTTCCCTCGCCCTGCTCGCCACCGCTGCACTCAGCGGCTGCGTCACCGACTACGGTTACCGTAGCGGCGCGGGCGACTATTACTACGGCCGCCCCTCCGTCGAGTACTACGGCTACGACGATTACTACTACGGCGGCGCGCCCTACGGCAGCATCGGCTACGGCTATTACCCGCGGGGATGGGGCTACTACGGCTATCCCAGTTACTACGGCTATCCGTCGTATTACTACCCACCGTACTACTGGCGCCACCACCGTCCGCATCGACCTGACCGCCCGCCACCGACGACCTCGCGCCCGGGACCGATCATGAGCAACCCGTTGCCGCCGAACCGTGGCGTCCGCCCGATCCGGCCGCCCAGTTCGGGGCAGCTGCCGCCGAGCGTCCGTCCGCCGTTGCCGGGGAGTCCGGTGCGCCCGGGCGGGTCGGACGGGTTCCGCCAGGCACCGATCATGTCGCGCCCCACCCCTTGGCGGGGCGGGGACCGTCCGCCGGTCTCGAACGGGATCGGTCGTCCCATGCCGAGCCGCCCCATGCCCGGGATCGAGCGTCCGCGTCCCGTAGCGCCGCCTCAGGCCGCTCCACGGCCGCCAGCCGCGCCTAGAGCGGCTCCCAGAATTCAACTCCGAGACCGTGGTCGCGATCTCGAGCGCTGAGGATGCTTGCTTCCGCGGCCGGATGGTCGCAAGCTACACGTCTGTGACCGACAGCGTCGGGTTTGGACGCAATCGGGTCAATCTATGTCGACTCCCGGCGGGGTAATCCGGATCCCCCCTGTTCCGCTCCCCGTCGGGCGTCGGCGCCTCTCCTCGGACTGACGCCAGGAAGGCCTTCCGCAGGCCTGCGCGCGGTCAACCCCTTGCTAGGGCAGCGCGCAAAAGAATGGGGGCCGAATGTCCCCCGACATTCGGCCCCCGTGGCTACCCCAGTGTGCGCGTGGCCGGCCCTGTTCCATTCCCAGCCAGCGCCCCCTTGTGCGCTTGCCACACCGGGTGCATCGATAAAGCACGCAGGAAGCGTGCCAACTTCTGACGTATTGGGTCCATTTCGTGCGAAGCGAATAGAATTCCCGACGGCGCCTTCACACGGGCGCCGTTTTGGTCACTGACATGAAGAACTCTTTCCATCATTACGACGTCATCGTGATCGGCGGCGGTCACGCCGGCACCGAAGCGGCGCTCGCCTCCGCGCGCGCCGGCAGCCGCACGCTGCTGCTCACCCACAACATCGAGACGGTGGGTGCGATGAGCTGCAATCCGGCCATCGGCGGCATCGGCAAGGGTCACCTGGTGAAGGAGATCGACGCGCTCGGCGGCGTCATGGCCAAGGCCGCGGATGCCGCCGGCATCCAGTGGCGGCGCCTGAATGCCTCTAAGGGGCCGGCCGTGCGCGCCACGCGCTGTCAGGCCGATCGCAATCTCTATCGCGGCTACATCCGTCGCGCGGTGGAGTCGCAATCGAATCTCACCATCTTCCAGTCCGCTGTCGACGATTTGATCATCGACGGCGACGCCGTGCGTGGCGCCATCACCCAGACCGGCCTGCGCTTCGAGGCGCCTGCGGTGGTGCTCACCGCCGGCACCTTCCTCGCCGGCAAGATTCACGTCGGCGAAACCCAGTACGCCGCCGGCCGTGCCGGTGATCCGCCGGCCGCGACGCTGGCGGCCAGGCTGCGCGAACGCCCGGCATTCGTCATCGACCGTTTGAAGACCGGCACGCCGCCGCGCATCGACGGCCGTACCCTCGACTATTCGGCGATGGCCGAACAGCCGGGTGACGATCCGCGTCCTGTGTTCTCCTTCCTGGGCAGCACCGCCGACCACCCGCGTCAGGTCTCGTGCTGGATCACCCACACCACCGAACGCACCCACGAGATCATCCGCGGCGCCCTGCATCGCTCGCCGTTGTACAGCGGCCAGATCGAAGGCATCGGCCCGCGTTACTGCCCCTCGATCGAGGACAAGGTGGTGCGCTTCGCCGACAAGGCCAGCCACCAGATCTTCGTCGAGCCGGAAGGGCTGGACGTGGCGGAAATTTATCCCAACGGCATCTCCACCTCGCTGCCGTTCGATGTGCAGCTGGAACTGGTGCGCTCGATCCGTGGTTTCGAACATGCGCACCTCACGCGTGCCGGCTACGCCATCGAATACGACTTCTTCGATCCGCGTGGCTTGAAGGCCTCGCTGGAAACGAAGGCCGTGAACGGCCTGTTCTTCGCCGGCCAAATCAACGGCACCACCGGCTACGAAGAAGCCGCCGCGCAGGGCCTGATCGCCGGCCTGAACGCCGCGCGCCATGCGCAGGATCAGGAAGCCTGGTCGCCGCGCCGCGATCAGGCCTACATCGGTGTGTTGATCGACGATCTGATCACCCACGGCACCAACGAGCCGTATCGCATGTTCACCTCGCGCGCCGAATACCGATTGCAGCTGCGCGAGGACAACGCCGACCTGCGTCTCACCGAAACCGGTCGCGAACTCGGCCTGGTCGACGAAGCGCGCTGGAGTGCCTTCGCGCGCAAGCGCGATGCCGTCGCCGCCGAAACGCAGCGCCTGCGCGGTTTGTGGGCGGCGCCCAACAACGTCGCCGGTCGCGAAGCGGTGGCCACGCTCGGCATCGAACTCAATCGCGAGACCAATGTGCTCGACCTGCTGCGCCGTCCCGAACTCGATTACACCAAGCTGATGACGGTCTCCGCCTTCGCGCCCGCGGTCGAGGATGCCGCCGTCGCCGAGCAGGTGGAGATCGAAGCCAAATACTCGGGCTATCTGAATCGACAGCGCGAGGAAATCGCGCGCCAGCAGCGCCATGAAGACACCGCGATCCCCACGGACTTCGACTACGCCCTCGTGCGCGGCCTCTCCGCCGAAGTGCAGCAGAAACTCGAACGCGTGCGCCCACAGACCATCGGCCAGGCGCAGCGCATTCCCGGCATGACGCCGGCGGCGATTTCGTTGCTGCTGGTGCATCTCACCCGTGCGCGTCGGGCGCAGGTGGCATGAGCGAGGCGGCTGGTTCCGACACCATCCATCCGATCGCGCCAGAAAAACGCCAGGCTGTATTGGCGGCATTGGAAGGCATCGAGCGCACGCACGACGTACGCGTGCTGTTCGCCTGCGAATCCGGAAGCCGCGGCTGGGGATTCTCCTCCCCCGACAGCGATTACGACGCGCGCTTCGTCTACGTGCATCAGCGTGATTGGTATCTCACTGTCAACGAGAGAACCCGTCCCGGGCAGCCGCAGCGGGATGTCATCGAGTTGCCGATCGACGCCGAACTCGACGTCAGCGGATGGGACCTCCGAAAAGCACTGCGATTGCTGTCGAAATCCAATCCGACGCTCAATGAGTGGCTGCGTTCGCCCATCGTCTATCGGGGGGACGATGTGTGGGCGAAAGAGCTCAAGCAGCTTGCGGAGCGCTTTTATTCGCCGACGGGCGCTTGGTACCACTATCTGAGCATGGCGAAAGGGACGTTTCGCGTTTATCTGCGCAGGGAGCGCGTCAGTATCAAGAAATACCTGTATGCATTGCGGCCAGCCTTGGCCTGTCTATGGATACAGCAGTCCACCGAGCCACCACCAATGGCGTTCGAGGAATTGCTGGAGCGCCTGTTACCGACAGGTCCGCTCAGGGATGCGATAGACCGGTTGCTGGAAGTCAAACGCCGCAGCGCCGAAGTCGCGGACGGCCCGAGAATTCCCGAGATCAGCGATTTTCTCGAGAAGACGCTGGCGGAACTCGATACTGCTTCGCCCAAATTGAGCGGCACGATCGGCCACCCGGATGAGCTGGATGCGTTCTTGCGTCGCGTGTTGTCAGCACAGTCTTAGTCGTGGAATCACTCTTCATCACTGGCCCGACTTTGCCTGATGCGGCGTGATGCCCATCGAAAGCTTGAACGCCCTGCTAAACGCCGCCTCCGATGCGAAACCGACGCGATAGGCGACTTCGCCGACCTTGAGGTTTCCGCTGCGCAGCAGGTCCGCCGCGAGTTGCAGCCTCCAGTGCGTGAGGTATTTTTGTGGTGATGTTCCGATCAAGCGCGTGAAGCGTTCGGCGAATGCGGATTTCGACATGCCCGCGATCCGCGCCAGCATCGTCACGCTCCATGAGCCGGCGGGATCGCCGTAGAAGGCGCTGAGCGCCCTGCCGATGCGTTCGTCCTGCAGCACGGCCAGCCATTTTCCATCCTTCTGCCCATGCTGCGACCAGAAGCGCAGCACTCGGATAACCAGGACATCGATCAATCGCGAGATCATCAAGGTCGCGCCTGGTTTGGGATCGTTTGCTTCGATCATGATGAAGTGAACGAGCAGGCTGAGCCATTGATTGGCATCGCCGTCGTTCTTTCGGACGTTGATGATCTCCGGCAATCGCCCGGTGATCGAGGCGACTGCGCTGGGATCGACGCCGAACAAGCCGATGTTGAGCCTCGTGGCGGGCTCGTCTTCGCGCGATTTCCTGCCTTTGGTCGTTTCGGAAAGCGTCTCCTCGTCGAGATCGTGCGTGATCGCAGGAAGCTGCGCACAAGCGCTGATGCAATGCCCCTTGCTGTGCGGCAGCAGGATCAGGTCACCCTCCGACATCGCGATGGGATCGCGATCGCCGTACCAGACCCAGGCATTGCCTTTCTCGACGTAATGGAAATATCCAAAGCCCGGTTCCAGACGCAGCGCCGAGTGTTCGTGCAGATCACGGATATGAATTCTGTTGCCGCTCAGTCGAACCAGTTGCAGTACGCGCGAGAGAAGGTCCATCTCCATCGGTGCGCTGGTGTTCTGAGCAAAAAATCTGTCTTTTCGAGCATGGACCTTCTTCATAGCGCCCCCTAAGTTACGACGACATCGACCGCCGTCATCGCCAGCGCCGAGGAAGATACGACATTTGGCATGAGGTCATCGATGAAATCGAACGCTTCGCGATGATTCGCTTGTGCGAATCACTCGCGAACATGTTGTTGATGCTGCCATTTGCTTCGCAGCTGCATGGCGGTGCCCGGAGGAATCGATATGAGGAAGATTTTTTTCGAAAAAGCGACGAAGCCGCTGCTTGCGGCGACGTTCGTGCTGATGATGAGCATCGCAATCCATTCACGTGCAGAGGCGCAATCCATGACGGAAAAGACAGCACCGGCGAAACCCAGCATCGTTCTCGTTCATGGCGCATGGGCGGATGGATCGAGTTGGAGCGAGGTGATTCCGCGATTGCAGAAAAAGGGGTATGAAGTGCTTGCCGCGCAATTGCCGCGGTCATCGCTCGCCGACGATGTGGCCGCGACCGCGCGGACGCTGGCGCGGGTCAAGGGCCCGACGATTCTGGTCGGACATTCCTGGGGCGGCGTTGTCATCACTGAGGCCGGCAACGCCGAGCAGGTGGCGGGCCTGGTCTACGTCGCGAGCGTGCAGCCCGAGGCGGGCGAGTCGCTTGGCGACCTGTTGCACCTGGAGCAGTTTGCACCGCCTTCCGGCGCCAAGAGTCTACAGCCGGATGCCACGGGTTATTTCTGGCTCGATCCGGCCGGATTGAAAGATGCGTTCGCGGCAGATCTTCCCGCGGACAAGGTGGCTCTGATCACCGCCACGCAAGGCCCGCTCGCCGGCAAGACGTTAGGCGACAAGATCACCACGCCCGCGTGGAAGAGCAAGCCCAGCTGGAGCATCATCCCCAGGCAGGATCACTCGATCAGCCCCGACTTACAGGCTTGGACCGCCAAGCGCGCCAAGATCGAACCTGTCACCGTCGATAGCAGTCACGTGGTGATGCTGTCGCACCCGGATGAGGTGGTTCGTCTGATCGAAAAAGCCATACAAGCGGTGACGGCCAAAGAGTAAGTGGAGTATCGACTATCGGAGCGATGACTCATGCAGGTTGGAACAGGGCCCGTGAAGCCTCTCTTGGTGTTTGTCCTGCTGATTGCTTTGTTGCTTGCCGCGGTATGGGCATTCGCGCGGGAACCTGACTACTCCGCAACATCCGCTCCTGTTGAACCCAAGCCCGCGATTGTCGTCATGGAGCCGACACCCGGTTCGCTGGCCAAGCAGGGCGCGGTGGTCGTGTTCCGCGCGGAGAACATCACGATGTCGCCGATCTTCGGGCGCGAGGCATTGGAGAAAAGACCGCGCCTCGGGCACTTGCATGTCACCGTCGACGATCTGGCATGGCATTGGGTGCATACCACCGACGAGCCGATTCAGATCAGGGGCTTCGCGCCCGGCAAGCATAAATTGCTGCTGGAGCTGGCCGATCCCACTCATCGCGTCATCGATGCGCAGGCGGTGGAGTTCACGGTCCTGCCGGAGGAGTCCGCGCCGCATCGATGATCCGTGGTGAACGGAAAGCGGCGCGGCTTTATCCGCGCCGCCGCCCATGCCGTTACGATCCGCTGCGCGCCTTCGCGAAAGCATCAGCCAGCGCGCTGTTGAACGCCGGTTGCGCGGGGCGTGCTTGCGGAGCGTTCTGGCGCGGACGCACATCGCGACCGTGGTTGCCCGAGTTGTCCCGAGGTGCGTTGCGGGCTTCGCGCGGCGCCGGTGCATCGTCCAGCCGGCGCGTGAGGGCGATGCGCTTGCGTGCGACATCGACCTCCAACACCTTGACCTTGACGATGTCGCCAGCCTTGACCACATCGCGCGGGTCCTTGACGAACTTGTCCGACAACGCGGAGATGTGGATCAGGCCATCCTGATGCACACCGATGTCGACGAAGGCGCCGAACGCGGCGACGTTGCTGACCACGCCTTCCAGGATCATGCCTTCGCGCAGATCCTTGATGTCCTCGACGCCATCCGCGAATCGCGCCGCCTTGAACTCCGGGCGCGGATCGCGGCCGGGTTTCTCCAGTTCCTTGAGGATGTCGCGCACGGTGGGCACACCGAATTTCTCGTCGGTGAACTGTTCCGGCTTCAAGCCGCGCACGAAGCTGGTGTCGCCGATGAGTTGTTTCACGTCGCGGTCGCTGCTGGCGAGGATGCGCTCGACCACGGGATAGGCTTCCGGATGCACGGCCGAAGCGTCGAGCGGCTGTTCGCCGTCGGCGATGCGCAGGAAGCCGGCGCACTGTTCGAACGTCTTCTCGCCCAGGCGCGGCACCTTGAGCAGATCCTTGCGCGACTTGAACGGGCCGTTGGCATCGCGATGCACAACGATATTTTCGGCCACCGACGGCGACAGGCCGGACACGCGTGCCAGCAACGCGCTGGACGCGGTGTTGACGTAGACGCCGACCGCGTTGACGCAATCCTCGACCTTGGCGTCGAGCGCACGCGCGAGGCGGAACTGGTCGACATCGTGCTGATACTGGCCGACGCCGATCGCCTTCGGTTCGATCTTCACCAGCTCCGCCAGCGGATCCTGCAAGCGGCGAGCGATGGAGACCGCGCCGCGCAACGACACGTCGAGTCCGGGGAATTCCTTCGCCGCCAGTTCGGACGCCGAATACACCGAAGCGCCGGCTTCGCTGACGACGATCTTCTGCAGCTTCAATTCAGGGCTGGCCTTGATCACTTCGCCCGCAAGCTTGTCGGTTTCGCGGCTGGCGGTGCCGTTGCCGATGGCGATCAGTTCGACCTTGTGTTTGGCGCACAAGGCTTTCAGCGTCTGCAGTGATTCGTTCCACTGGCGCCTGGGCTCGTGCGGATAGATGGTGTCGGTCGCCACCAGTTTGCCGGTGGCGTCGACCACGGCGATCTTGCAGCCGGTGCGGATGCCGGGATCGAGACCGAGCACGGTCTTGGGGCCGGCCGGCGCGGCCAGCAGCAGGTCTTTCAAGTTGTCGCCGAACACATCGATCGCTTCGGCTTCGGCCTTCTCGCGCGCTTGCGCGAACAGATCGATCATCAGATGCAGATGCAGCTTGGCCTTCCAGGCCAGCTTGCAGGCGGTCTTCAACCAGGCGTCGGCGGCGCGGCCGCGATCTTCGATGCCGGCATGGCGCGCGACACGGCCTTCGCCATGCAGATGGCCGGCTTCGGCGTCGCTGCCCGGGTCCAGTTCCAGTTGCAGGAATTCCTCGCGGCGGCCGCGGAACAGCGCCAGCAGGCGATGCGACGGAATCTTCGCGAGCGGTTCGGCATGATCGAAGTAATCGCGGAATTTCTCGCCGGCCGCTTCCTTGCCTTCGGTGACGCGAGCGCGGATCACGCCGACGTCCGTCAGCCAGTTGCGCAGTTCGCCGAGCAGCGCGGCATCCTCGCTCCAGCGTTCGATCAGGATCGCGCGCGAGCCTTCCAGCGCGGCCTTGGCGTCGGCGACGCCTTTCTCGGCATCGACGAAAGTAGCCGCCAGCGTCTCCGGCACTTGCGTCGGATCGGCGACGAGCCCGTCGGCCAGCGGTTCCAGCCCGGCCTCGCGCGCGATCTGCGCGCGCGTGCGGCGCTTCTGCTTGTAGGGCAGGTAGAGGTCTTCCAGCCGTGCCTTGCTATCGGCCGCTTCGATTTCGCCGCGCAGCTCATTGGTGAGCTTGCCCTGTTCCTCGATGCTGGCCAGGATCGCCTCGCGGCGGTCTTCCAGTTCGCGCAGATAGGTCAGGCGGGTTTCCAGCGTGCGCAGCTGCGTGTCGTCGAGGCCGCCGGTGACTTCTTTGCGGTAGCGGGCGATGAAGGGCACGGTGGCGCCTTCGTCGAGCAGCGCGATGGCGGCGGTGGTCTGTTCGGCGCGTGCGCCGATTTCCTCGGCGATAGTGCGAGCGATCTTGCGCGTGAGCGCGACGACGTTGTTGTCTTGCATTGCATCCGTCAGCTGTGCGGCCCATCGCCGCGAATCACCGATTGTCGCAATGTGACGGCGTGCCCGAAACCCGTTGACAAGCGCCGCGGGATTGTCTTGCGTTCAGACCTTGCGTTCGACGCGCGCCGCATCCTCGTCATCGTGCCGGCGGCGCCACGGCAGCGGAATGCCGTATAGCATCAGCGCCAACCAGGCCAGCCGGCTCGACCAGCTTTCGCGATAGGGCGATTGCAGCCCGGGATCCCGCGCGTCGCCGTCCTCGTCGAGCGCATAGTCACCCGCTTCCATAGCGCGCAGCACCGCACGGGCGCGTTCGGCGTGAATGTGGAGCACGCGCAGCTTCACGCCGCCGGTCGCCAGCCGCCATTCCCAGTTGGCGTAGGCCAGGTGTTCGTCGTCCAGGTGCGCCTCGATGCCTTCCGACAGCAGCAGGCCGCGCGCCAGATGCGCTTCGATCGGATCGGTGTAGTGGGCGATGGTGGTGAACATGCCGGTGGATATGCGCCGCGCGTACCGCTCGGATAGCATTAACTTGTCCTAGAGTACGCTTCCGGCCATGAAAAGCACCCTTGCCGTCGCCGCTCCTATCGTTGCGTTTGCGGCCGCCGCCCTGCTGGGGGGCTGCCAGAAAGTGGAGTCGCCGGCCAGTCACACCGAGGCCAGCGGCGACACAGTGACCGAATGGCGCGTCCCCGCCGCCGCGGGCGCGGCCGAACCGGATTTGTACCTGGCCCCGGACGGCCGGTTGCTGCTCAGCTGGGTGAAGCCGTTCGACAAATCCCGTTACGTGTTGCAGTTCACCACCTTCGATCGCAACGGACATTGGCAGTGGGCGCCGAAAACGATCGCCGTCGGCGCGTCGATGGTGATCAACTGGGCCGACACGCCGCACATCGCCGCCACCGCCGACGGCGCCTTGTGGGCGCACTGGTTGCAGAAGACGCGCGGCGCCGAAGGGGAAGGTCATTCCTACGATGTCATCGTCAGCCGCTCAGGCGACGACGGCATGATCTGGAGCGCGCCGGTGCGCGCGCACGACGACGGCAAGCCGGTCGAACATGGTTTCGTGTCGTTCTGGCCGGCGGCGCGCGATCGCATCGGCATCGCCTGGCTCGATGGACGCAACACGATCGCCGGCGCTGGTGCCGCTGGCCACGACGGGCACGGCGCAGGGATGATGTCGCTGCGCGCGGCCACGATCGATGCGGCCTCGCGCGTGCAGGATTCCGTCGAGGTCGATGCCTCGGTCTGCGATTGCTGCGGCACCGATGTCGCGATGACCGCGCGCGGCCCGTTGCTCGTGTATCGAGACCGCACCGCGGATGAAATCCGCGACATCTACATCACACGCTTCGACGGTGGCACCTGGCGCACGCCGGCGGCGGTACACGCCGATGGCTGGAAGATCGCGGCCTGTCCGGTGAACGGACCCGCCGTCGCCGCCACGGGCGAACAGGCGGTGGTGGCTTGGTTCACTGCCGCCAACGATACGCCGCTGCTGCAGATTGCGCGCAGCCAGGATGCCGGCGACAGTTTCGCCGCGCCAGTCGTGGTCGACAAAGGCGAGGTGGTGCAAGGCCGCGCCGACGTCGCGCTCGATGCCAAGCATGCATGGGTGGCATGGCTGCGCGAGGATGGCAAGGGACAGTCGCTGTGGCTGGCGCGCTACGCGCCGGACCTGTCGCGCGAACTGGCACGCATCGAAATCGCGAAGCTGCAAGGTCGCGGCCGCGGCACCGGATTCCCGAAGCTCGCCGTGCGTGATGGCGAAGCGTTCCTGTTGTGGACCGACACCGTCAACGGTGTGCCGCAATTGCACGGCGCGAGAATCAAGGCCGCCGGTTAGCTACGCTGCGCGGACAGCGAAGCTGTCGCGTTTATTCTCTGGACAAGCGTAAAAAGCTGAAAAATCCATTACGTTCTCGCTTCCGTACCTTGCCTTTCACGGAAACGAGAGGGGATACTGATCGCGTTGACTAAGGATATAGTCAACGGCCGAGACCCTTCCGGCCAGCCAGATGTTCGTGCACTCGCCAAGGACAGGATGCCGCGTGACTTCTACGCATTTGCCCGTTGTCATTGAACGCCCGCGATCGGCCATCGTCCGCGATGTGTCGTCCGTGCGCATCTCGCCGGGCGCCTTCCTGCTGCCGCTGATCGCGGGCTTCGGCCTCGCGCTCGGTGGCTGCGCGTCTTCCGAACATGCCGAACGGCCTGCCGTCTCCGCCCAAGCCACCGCTACGTCAGCAACTCCGTCAGATTCGCAGGAGCGACCCATGACCACCGCAACATCCATCACCGCTGAAGACATCGGCAAACGCGTGCTGAAGCTGATCGACAGCATCCGCAGCGCCGACGACATCGCGCCCACGCAGATCGAGAAAGTCACCGGCATCAAGGTCGACTTCAATCCGTCGGACGAGAACCAGTACGGTTTCGGCGGAAAGCTCACCGACACGTGGTCGTACAACCTCGTGTCCTTGACCGAGGCGGACGGCTCCAAGCCGACGCGGCTGATGTTCTCCTTCGACGAGCAGAACCACGACGACGATGCCGACATGTCGGCGGTCTGCGGCCTCGATTTCGACGCCTACGCCAAGGCACTGAAGCAGGCCGGGTTCAAATCCGAGCCGGCGCCCGGCGAGCGCAACAGCACGCGCTATTGGGACTTCTCGCGCGGCGATGTTTCGGTGCACGTGTACGTGCGCGGTGAAAGCGACGCCAAGGCCGGCCACAGCTGCGTGACCAGCCTGATCATCAATGCGTAACGGAGACGCATATGTCCACGCCACAGGAAAAACTGGATGCGATGCTCAAGGACTTCGAGTCTCGCACCAAGACGGATAAGGAAAATCCAGGACAGAAGCTGCGCGACCTGCTCGACAAGTCGCCCGATCTGAAGCAGCGCATCCTCGATTCGGTCGACAAGGGCAATCTCGAGAGATTCAATCCGCTTCCGGCGGGAACCGGCGCGGGCGGCACCTACAACTCCGGCAGCAAGACCATCGAGCTGCCGATGCATTACCTGAACAAGTCGGACACGGACAAGGGCGCCGCGTCCGAGCTGATCTTCGTGATGGGACACGAGATCCAGCATTCCTTCAACCGCAATGCCAGCCTCAAGACCAACGAAACCTTGACGAAGCAAGTCGAGGCGATCGCCAAGGGCCCATCACCGCACGACTACACGGAAGCGGTGCGTGGCTATATCGACAGCTACCGCAAGAACGAAGCCAGCGCCCACATCGGCGGATACAACGCGATCGTCTCGCAGGTACAGAAGGACAAGCCGAAGGCGACGCTGGAGGATTTCTACAACGCCCATCCCGGTCGCATGGGGGATTTCATCGAGCGCAGCGGCACCGCGCCGAAATTCAGCTATGCGCTCAAGGCCGGCCTGAGCGTGGACAAAGACCAGCACATGCCCGAGACGAAAGAAAACGTCGAGGCCATGGGCAAGTACTACTTCGGCAAGAAGAAGACACCGGGCAACGGATTCGGGCCGGACAAGGACCAGGACTACACCAACTACTACGGTGACAATGCGCTCAAGCGCATCGACAGCATCGAGAAGCGGGTACAGGCCGAGGCCAAGAAGGCCGATCCCAAGGCTGTCGCGCCGACGATCCAGATCGATCTGAAATCGCTTGGCCTCGACAAGGCGGTGCTCAATACCGGGCTGCCTTACACCGACGTCGCCGCCAAGAAGCATCCGATCGAGGCGAGCGTCGAACCCGAGTCCAACAAGCGTCAGCGCGTCGAAGCTTCGCCGCAACCCTTGTCCGGCCCGCCGCTCTACACGCAGGCGGTCACCGCCCTGGAGAAGCTCGGCGCGGATTCCGGCATCAAGAGTCGCGAGGAACTCGGCGCGGTTGCTGCGGCGATGGCAGTGAAGGCGCAGGGCGATGGTCTGAGCCGCATCGACTCGGTGGTGAAGAGCACGAACGGCCAGGGCCTGATCGCCTTGCAGGGCGAGATGACCTCCATCACGACTGTTCGCAGCTATATCGACAAGGGCGAGGCGGCGCAACAGTCGCAGGTGCAGAATCTGGCGTTGCTGAAACAGAATCAGCCGCAAGGCCAAGAATTGGCGGCGCAGCAAGGTGGTCCGCAGCGCTGAGGCGATTGCGTGATGAGAATCCGGCCCTTGTGTCTGCAGGGCCGGATTTCCTCCGAGCGAAGAGACACCGGCGGAGCATTTTTAGGTTCAGGCTGAAGCTCGTCATTCCCGCGAAGGCGGGAATCCATGTCCTGAAACTTTCCCAGCATGGATTCCCGCCTTCGCGGGAATGACGAACCAATGCGGACGCAATCTAACGCGACTTTTTCAGCCTGCTCGTTTCAAATCGAAACGCATTACGCGATCGCGACATCCACGCCCAGGAAGCGCGCGTAATCGCGGGCGATCTTGCGGATCTGCGTGACTTCACCTTTCCGAAGCGCGCGCAGCTCCTGCAGGGCGAGTGTGGCGCCACGCTTGTCCAGAACGCGCTTCCACAGCGCGGCCACGCGGCCGTCGACGACGACGCTGGCGTTGACCAGCCCGTTGATGCCGATCACCTGACGATTGCTGGCGGGATCGACCGCCGCGGCGCGATCCTTGTAGGACACCAGATATTCGTCGAACGGCGGCAGCAGGAAGAGACGTTTCTCCGGCGTCGGTGCATCATCGCGTGCGTGCCAGTGAGGGCGTCCGTCGAAGTGGATCTGCGATAACCGGTTCGCGTTCATCGCCAGTCCCGCCAGCGCATCCTTCACCGTCAATCCCGACCACCAAGCGAAATCCTGCGCGGTCGCCGGGCCACGCGCGTTGAAATAACGCCATGTCAGTTCGGCCAGCGCTTCCTCGCGCGATTTCGAAGGCGTGGCGGGCACCCAGGCGTCGAGCAGGACGAAGGTCGGTTGCTTGCCCACGCGTGGGCCGCAGCAGATCAATCCTTCCTGGGCCAGACGTCCGGTGAGATTGACGCCGCGCTGACCCGACGTGGGAATGCCGGCCTTCTCGAACGCCGCATACAGGTCGCCGCGCAGCACCGCGCCGTCGCGCAGTGTCTTCTCGACGATCTTGCGGGAGCGCTTGAGCGCGGCATCGTCGAGTCCGTAATCGCGCGCCAGGCGGGTGGCATTGCCGGAGATGGTACGCACGGCGGTCAGTTGCAGCATCCAGCGCGCGTCGCCGACCGCGACCAGATGCAAGGTGCCGCGCATGGGCCAGGTGCGGATCAAGCTGCGCTCGGCGATCGCGCGCTCGATATCGGCTTCGACCGCGTCACGCATGCGCAAGCCCACCGCCCACAGCGAGCCGTAGTAATCCTGCGCCTGCATCGCGCCCATCCAGGCGACGACCTCGGCCGCATGTTCGAAGCGCGGCGTGGCGATGCCATGCCGGTGCAGGCGCCATTGCAGCAGCTCGCGCGCCGTAATCTCGTGCATCGAATTACTTTTCCTTGCGCCAGTTGATCGAGCCGCGATTCTCCAGCGTGCTCGATTCGATCTCGATGTCGAAACCCTTGCTCAGCAGGTACTTGAGCGTGAGCACCTGTCCGGTGCCGAGCAGCGACACGCCGAAGCCGACATACAGGCGCGGCGAGAGCTGCTTGCCGACGCCGAGCACGCTGCCACCAAGCGCGCGCGATTCGCTGATGCCGGCATCGCTGAGGCCGATCTTGCTGCCGATCTGCGAGGCCAGCACGCTGCCGCCGGCACTGAGCGCGGCCGAGGCGGCGCTGAGCTGGTTGCTCTCGTCGCTCGACAGATGCGAGGTGGAGCGGCCGAGAGCGAGGTACGACAGCGCTTCGGAATCGTCGGTGGCCGGGTCGGTCCACACGTTCGCCTGCGGTTGCGAGGCGCGACCGGTGACGTCGATGCCGGCGGTGATGTTCTCGCTTTCGATCTTGCGTTCGGCGCGAATATTGAGAATCGGATCGGACACCGGACCGTTCGACCACGACAGCATGCCGCGCGTGATCTGCAGCTTTTGGCCATAAGCGGCGTACTTGCCGCCGACCTCGAGCTGGCCGCTGCCGGTCATCTCGCGCCCCGGTCGCGCGCGCACGCGCAGCTGTCCGCCGAGAGAGCCGTCCAGGCCGAAGCCCTTCAGTTTCACGTCATTGCCCATCACCAGGGTGAGGTCGAGTTCGAGAGGCGAGTCGCCGGTGTCTTCCGGGTCTTCAGGATCGAGCACCACGACATCAGGTGAAGCGGAAACACCTTGATCGAGGCGCTCGAGATCGATCATCGCGCTCGGCACGGTGACCGAGCCGGTCACGTTGAGCGGCTGCTTCGCGGCATAGCGCACGGTGATGTCGGGATTGGCGACCGCATGCAGATCGCGCGTGTCGGACACCAGCACGTTGTTGCCGCGCAACTGCAATTGCAGCGGCGTCTCCTCACCCTGCCAGCCGAGGCTGCCATTGATGTTGAGCATGCCTTCGCCGGAACGGATGCTGCCGTCGATGCGCGCGCTGCCGTCGGCGAGCGCGTTCAACCGCACGTTGCCTTCCTGCAGGACGATGCCGAGCGAGGGCAGTTCGGTGCCGAAGTTGCTCAGCTGCGCCTGCCCGCCGAGCGCCGGCTGCGAGCGCGTGCCGGAGAGGGTGATGCGGCCGTCGAGCTTGCCGGTGGGTTCAACGATGTCGGGCGAGAACAGCTCCAGCCAGGTGAGTTCCTCGGTGTTGATCGACACCGCGCCTGACAGCGGCGAGTACGTGTCCCAGCCGGTCGCGACGTTCGCATCGACCCGGCCGCCGCCGTTGAAGGCGCTGCCGAGCGTGGCGCGCAGCTGGCGCGCGTCGAAGTCGGCGTCGAGCACGAGGTTGTCGTAGCTGATCACGTCGTTGCGCGCACGCTCGCTCATGCGCAGGCCGCCGCTGGCGGAAGTCACTTTCAAGTTGCCCTGATAGGCGTTGCCGGCCGGGCGCACCTGGCCTTCGAGCGCGATCTCGCCACGCAGGATCCAGGGACGGCCATCCTCGCGCTCGGGCAAGTAGGGCGTGGCCAGCGTCAGCGGCAAGCCGTTGCCGCGGATGCGCAGGCCCTGCTGCGGCCAGTCGGCGTTCGCGCACAAGGCGCCGGGGCCGGAGGAGAAGCAACTTTCGGAGAGCGTCCAGCGACTGCCGTTCTGCGCGAAACGCGCGGGCGATTGCAGTCGCCATGCCGCGCCTTTCGACGGCGCCAGATGCAGCGAGGCCAGTGTGCCCAGCCAGTTACCGTTGCGATCGCGTTCGGCATGTCCGGCGAGATCGAGCGCGCCGATCTCCCCGCGCGTGCTGGCTTCGAGCTGCAGGTTTTCGATCGCGCCGCGCGCGTTCACCTGCAGGCTTTCGAGCGCGATGCCGGCGTTGACGCCTTGCGCGGTGACGGCGATCGAACCGTTCGAGCCCTTCCACGGCATCATGCCTTTCACGCTCAGGCTGGACGCCGTGTAATCGGTGTACTTCAAACCGCTGCCGGTGAGATCGGCTTCGACGTTCGGCGCGGTGCGCGCGCCGGTCAACCGCACGCTGCCGCGCAGCGCACCGGCGGCGCCGGGCAGCAGATCGGCAAGTTGCAGCGGTGTCAGGTTCGCATCGATCGCGAGCACGTCGCTGACCTTGCCCTTGGCATCGATACGGCTGTCGCCGAGGCTGAGCGCGACTTCGCCGTCGAAATTCGATTGCGTCTTGCCGGTGGCCGGGCCATGCATCGCGAAGGTGGCGCGACCGGCGAGCTTGCGACCGCGCAGCGTGCCGCCGAGCTGTTCGGCATCGACGTCGATCTCCAGGCCGCCATCCTCGCGCGTGCGCCCCTGGCTGGCGAGCGTGCCGTTCACCGCGCCCTTCCAGTCGCGCGCGAAATAGCCGGGATCGAAACCGGCAAGCTTGGCGTCGATGGTCCACGACAGCGACGGCGTCCAGCCGACTTCGCCCGTGGCATCCAGCGTGCCGGTCGGCATCGCCGCGCGCAGCGATTTCAACGTGAGCTTCTCCGCGTTGCCGCGCCCGTCGAAATTCACAGTCGCGCGCTGCTGCTCGCGCGTGAGCGTGGCCTTGCCCACGGCGGTCCAGTCCTTCGTGGTGCCGGCGATGTCGAAATCGGCGTTGGCACCGATCGCGGGTGCAGCATCTTTCGTCTTGGCGGCTTTGGGGTCGGCGCCGAAGGAAAGATCGCGCGCGTTGACCGAGAACTTGAAATTGGCATCCTCGGGCTTGCTGAAATCGCCGCGCCCGCGCGCGACGATGTGGCCGCCGAACACGTCCACCGCCAGCGGCTTGAATTCCAGCACCTGCTGCTCGAGCTTCACTTTCGACGGCTGCAGCACCACATCGAGATCGCCTTGTCGCAGCTTGCCTTGCAGATTGGCTTCGCCGCCGATGCCGTCGGCCTTGAGGTCGAAGGCAAGCGGTGTTCCCGGCTCGCCGCTGCCGATGATCAGGCCTGGATCGAGCGCCGTGGTACTGGCGGTGAAATGCCAGCGCGGATCGTCCTTGCCACGCAGTGTGAGCAGGGCGCGCAGCTTGTCCGGCACGTTGCCCGAGATGGCGATGTCGAGCTTGGACAGATCGCCGCGCGCGGCGAGGCCAATGCGCGGCCGTGTGCGCGCCGGTGGCGCCGGCAATAGCGCGCTGGCGGTGAGCGACATGCGGTAGTCGTCGCGCGGGGCGTAATCGCCGTGCACACTGAAGTGGCCGCGATCGCTGTCGACGACGAGCTGCTCGATGTGCAGCTTGCCCTGGCGCGCATCGACGCCGCCGTGCGCGCTGCGGATGTCGATGAGCGATTCGCCGGCTTGCGACACCTTGAAGCCGTTGATGCGGATCTTGTCGGCCTGCAACGCCAGCGGCAGGTCGATGTTCGGCAGTACCTCCGGCCAGCGCGGCAGCTCGAACGGCTCGTCGCTCTTGGGCAGCTCCAGCGTCGCGCCTTCGATGTCGAGCGCATCCAGCCGCAGCAACTTGCCGAGCAGCGGGCGGATGTCCGGATCGACCACGACGCGCTTGGCCGTGAACACCAGCGTGCCCGGCTTCGCGCACTGGCCGTACGGCACGGGTTCGCCGTCCTTGTCGGGACAGCTTTGCATCTCGAAACGCAGGCCATTCAAGACCAGCGAGCCGACGACTGGGCCTTCGGCCTTTTCCCAGGTCAGGCGCGTGCCGGCCGGCAGGCGCGCGACGATCTGCGCCATCAGGAAATCGCGGCCGCCCAGCGTCCACAGCAGCCAGTACACGGCGAGCGCCGCCAGCACGACCAGCACCATCGTGCCGAGCGCGCTGCGAAGTGCGAGCGTGCGCATGCGCGCGCGCCGCCGTGCACGCAGCTCGGCGATGCGGGCGTCGCGTTCTTCGGGGGTGAGCTCGCGCGTGTCTACCATCCGTTAGAACTCCGCTCCGATGTTCAGGCCGATCGTGAACGACGAGTCCGGATCGTTGAGGCCGCGCGCGATGTCGAAACGGATCGGCCCCACCGGCGACTTGTAGCGCACGCCGATGCCCACGCCCGTGCGCCAGTCCGGTGTGGTGCCGTCGAAGGCATCGCCGCTGTCGACGAACACCGCGCCGCCCAGCGTTTCGGTGAAGTAGCGTTCGAACTCGACGCTGCCGGTGATCACGTTCTTGGCGCCGAGCGCGAACGAATCGACACGCCGCTCCCGGCCCGAACTGGTGATCTCGATCTTCTCCAGACGCGGCCCGACCTCGCGATATTCGTAGCCGCGAATGCTGCGGTCGCCACCGGCATAGAAGCGCAGGCTCGGCGGCATGTCGACCAGCGCGTTGGTGAAGGTGTGGCCGAATTCGCCGCGCACGATCAGGCGATTGCGATCGCCCAGCCCCTTGAACCACGACGCGCGCGCGTGCAATTGCGCGAAGGTGGCGTCCGAACCCACGCCTTCCAGGCCCGAGCGCAGCAGCAGGAAACCGCCGATGCCCTTGCGCGGAAACAGGCGATCGTCGACGTTGACGTATTCGGCCCGCAGCGACGGATAGAAGAACGTGGCGTAGCGGTACTGGATCGGCGTGCTGTCGTCGCCATCGTCGTCGGTGGCATAAGCCCAGCGCTCGCGCAGCAGGTGCACTGATGCGATCAGATTGAGATTGCGGCTGTACTGCCCGCTGCGGCTGCCGACGAACTCGATCCGGCGCGAATCGATGTAGTCGGTCTGCTCGTCCGCCAACTGCGCGCTGATCGTGTACCAGCCGTCCAGCCAGGCGAAGGCCGGGATGCGGTACTGCAGCGTCGCCGTCTTGCGGTTCTGCGCCCAGTCGACCTGCGCCAGCGCCTTGTGGCCACGCATGTTCAGATAACGCCGCTCCACGCCCAGGCGGATACCGGCGCCACTGTCGGTGCCGTAGCTCACGCCGGCGGTGTAGATGCTGCGCTTGGCGGGCGTGAGCGTGACCTGCACCGGCACGCGCTTGTCGCCGTCCGGCCCGGTGATCGCGTTGTCCGTCTGCGGCTCGATGTCGATGCGGCTGAAGTAGTCCAGCGACGAGAGCGACTTGCGCAGGCGATCGAGACGCCCTTGATGGTAGTACTGGCCTTCCTTCCAGTAGATGAGCTTGTTCAGCAAGCTGTCGCTGATGATCCGCTTCGGCGTCTGCGAGAAGCTGACCGGGCCCATGTTGTAGCGATCGCCGCTGGTCCAGACCAGATCGATGTCGGCCGCATGGTCGGCGCGCGTCACCTCGACCCGGCGCGAGTTGAAATCGGCGTCGAAATAGCCGCGCTCGGCCAATCGCCGCGTGATCCGCGTCTTGCTGGCCTCGTAGACCGCGTGATTGAAGATATCGCCCTTGTGCGGCGTGAAGGCGGCGAGGTCTTCCTTCAGATAGCGGTCGTCGCCGCCGGCGCCGAGAATGGCGATGTCGGAGTTGCGTACCCGCACGGGTTCGCCGGGCTTCACCGTGATGGTGACCGCCGTCCCCTTATCGCCGCGGGTGCGATCAACCTTGATCTCAGGCGCGTAGTAGCCGAATGGCTCCAGGGCCTCGCGCGTCTCGTCTTCGGCCACACGCACCAGATATCCCAGCCGGCGGCCCGGAATTTCCTTGCCGATGGCGTCCTCCAGCGACAGCGCGCCGCGGACGTTCGCGGTCATCGCCTCGTCGAGGCCGTGGATGTCTACTTTGTTAATTTTTGCTGCGCCTGCGGGAAGCGAAGCAGTGAGGGCGGCGAGCGTGAGGAATACGGGGGAAAGGCGCATTGTCGTGAAGCATAAAGGCTAAGGTCGGTTTCGATAACCGTCACGAACCATCGTGGTCACTTGCATAGCGCGTTAAGAAGTCGTAATTTCGAATTTGCCGCTCCTTATCCGAAGCAGATTCGGCGTCAAGAAGCGGTGATTCGAGGGGCAATACGAAGACATCGAAGTACTGCGCAAGCAGCGCTGATTCATCTTTTGTGGATGGGCCCGCCGCTGCCACCAACTGCTTTTTCCGAAGCGCACGAGCGCATCTACACACTATAGGTTGGGGAATCACAACATGACGAAGAAGAAACTTTTGTCCACGGCCATTTGCGCCGCTTTGATATCGCCCTTGGCGATCGGCAGCGTGCATGCGCAGGAGCAAACGGAATCGACCTCCGACAAGACCACGGAACTGGACAAGGTCGTGGTGACCGGGTCGCTGATTCCCCAGGCCGAGATCGAGACCGCGACACCGGTGCAGTCCATCACCGCGGAAGAAATCAAGCGCCAAGGCTTCCGTGATGTCTATGACGTGCTGCGTTCGCAGCCGATGGCGACCGGCGCGGTGCAGGATTCGCAGTTCACCGCCGGCTTCACGCCGGGCGCCGAGCCGATCAGCATGCTGGGTCTGGATCCCGGCTTCACGCTGGTGCTGATCGACGGCCGCCCGATGGCGGACTATCCCTTGCTCTACAACGGCCAGAGCAACTTCGTCGACTTGGCCAGCATCCCGACCTCCATGGTCGAACGCATCGACATCGCGCCGGGCAACCAATCGGCAATCTACGGTTCGAGCGCGATCGCGGGCGTGGTCAACATCATCCTCAAGAAGCATCTGGACGGCACCACCCTGGGCTTCCGCTTCGGCGGTTATGACCAGGGCGGTGGGGGCAACGCGCGCTTCCAGGCCACCGGCGGCCACACCTTCGGCAATCTCGACCTGGTCTATGGTCTGCAGTACACCAAGCAGGATCCGATCTATGGCTTCCAGCGCAAGGATTTCGACAGCACCAACGACAATCCGAATCCGGCGCTGCGCTACGGTTCCCGCACGTTCGTCCGCATCAGCGCCACTCAGAACGCCTATATCGATCCGGGCGCAGATGCCTGCGCTGGGCTGAGCAATCTCTACAACGGCACCACCACCTATGACTTCCGGCCGAACCGCGGCTTCTACTGCGGCAGTCGCGCCGAGCCCGGCTTCACCTCGATCATGAACAAGGAGAGTTCGCTCAGCGGCTACCTCAATGCCAGCTTCGATCTCAGCGACACCACCGAGCTGTACAGCACCCTGCTGATCAATCGCAGCAAGACCCAGAGCAACAGCGGCTCGCGCTTCTGGGCGGCCGGTGGCGACAATCAGATCATCTTCAACCAGAACAGCGGCGACTTCGAAACCTTCCAGCACATCTTCGCGCCCGAGGAAACCGGCGGCCTGAACGCGAACAACGAGCGCCTGACCAGCGATTCGTACAACGTGGCGGCGGGTATCCGCGGACCGTTCGGTTCCTCGAACTGGAACTACGACGCCTACTACAACCGCTCCGAATACAAGATCAAGAGCCGGCAGTTGTGGGCGCTCGAGGACGAAGTGGAGGACTTCTTCCGTCAGCAGTTCCTCGGACCGCAGCTGGGCGAGTACTACGGCTATCCCGTCTACGCGCCGAACGAGGCCGCGTTCTACAAGGCATTGACACCCGAGCAGTACCGCAGCTTCCAGGGCGAGATCAAGACCGATTCCAAGACTTGGACGCAGAACGTCAACCTACAATTGACCAATACCGAATTGTTCAACCTTCCCGCCGGTCCGGTTGGATTCGCGGCGGTGCTGCAGGCCGGCGAGCAGTCCTGGGAAAATCCTACCGACCCGCGCGTGGTCAATGGCGAATTCTGGGGCCTCACCGGTACGCAGGGTTCGGGCAAGCGCACCAATGAAGCGCTGGGTGTGGAATTCCGCGTGCCGATCTTCAGCAAGCTGACCGCGAACCTTTCGGGTCGCTACGATCATTACAAGAACAAGGGCGGCAGCTCCGACAGCGATGCCACCTACAAGCTCGGCCTGGAATTCCGGCCGATCGAGTCGCTGCTGATCCGCGCGAACTACGCCACGGCGTTCAAGGCCCCCGACATGGCCTACACGTTTGCCGGCGACAGCGGCTATTACACGACGGCAACCGACTACTACCGTTGCGCCACCGAAGAACCGGGCGTGCCGATCGACGACTGCACCTACAACGCCGAGCAGGTCTTCGGCACCCGGTCGGGCAACAGGGAGCTGAAGTCGATCACCGCCAAGTCGTGGGGTTTCGGCGTGGTGTGGTCGCCGTCGGCCAACTTCGACGTCAGCGCCGACTACTACCGCATCAAGATCGAGGATGAGGTCAACGACCTGAGCCTCGACAGCCTGATGCGCACGGAATCGGCCTGCCGCCTCGGTCAGCTCGATCCGGCATCGCCGACCTGCGTCGACGCGTTGGGCCGCATCGGCCGCAGCCCGGAGACCGCGCCGGTGCCTTACCAGGTCAATACGGTCCGCACCAACCCGATCAATATCTCCAACGAGGAAGTGTCGGGCATCCTGGCCAAGCTGAACTACAGCTGGGAAACCGCGAGCGTCGGCAATTTCGGCCTGGGCCTGCAGTACAACGTCACGCTGGATCACGAGCGTCAGCAGTATCCGGAAGATCCGACGATCGACTATCTGAGCGAGCCGTTCTACTCGTCAGAGTTCCGCAGCGTCGGCAGTGCCTCGCTGAACTGGAACAAGGGCCCGTGGAACGCAACCCTGTACGGCATCCGCTATGGTGGCACGCCGAACTATGCCGCGCAGCTGACCACCGCCGGCTATGCCGCGAAGGATGCGAAGCGGGTGGACGCGTACTATCGATTCAACACGACGCTGGGCTACCAGTTCACAGACGATGTCGAGTTGACCCTCACGGTCAACAACCTGCTCGACGAGGAGCCGCCGGAGGATCGTACCTACACGGCCTATCCCTACTACAACATCTTCAACTACAACGGCTACGGGCGTTCCTACACGGTCGAGGTCACGTGGAAGTTCTGATGTCGCAGTGAAGGGAGTCGAAAAGGCCGGCGCAAGCCGGCCTTTTCATTGCGCGGTCGTTGCCAGAACCGTATCGAGCGCCTCGCGCAACGGCTGCAACTGCCGCTCGTAGCGTTTCCACTCGGCGATGCCGCGCGCATGGATGCCTTCGCGCACCTGCGCGCTGCTCAGCGTAGAAACGGGCGCTTTGTTGCGCGAAAGATCGATGCAGTGGTCTTCCTGCGCGAGTCCGCAGAATGCCAGTATCTTGCGCGCGCTGTCTTCGGGGGCGGTGACGAGGGCCTGATAGTCGACATCGAGAATCCGGCCGGACATGGCCGCATGCCAATGCGCCATCAGGCGCCGGTACGTGCCGTAATGCGCGGCCAATGTCTGCAGGTTGTAGCTGTATGGGTAGGAACTGCCGAACAGTGCGCGGTAGTTCGAGAAGCAAACATCCATGGGGTCGCGCGAAAGATGCAGGATGATCGCTTGCGGCAACGCTTTGGCGATCAGGCCGGCGATCATGAAATTGGCCGGAAGCTTGTCGACGAAATAGGCATGCCCCATCGCGCGCCATCCCGTCTGTGCGAGATAGCGGCGCCCGATTTCTGCGAAATCGAGTTTGGGCAGGCGATCGATCACGGCGGCGTCGACCAACGTCTGTCCGGGAACGTCCGCCGACCAGCGAAGCTGATGTGCGAAGTCGCCAAGCTCCCCTGCCGAAACGACCTGGGAGTGATTGCCCAGGATGCGGTCCAGCACGGTGGTGCCCGATCGCGGCAGGCCGATGACGAAAATCGGCGTCGGGCCTTCGGCATCGGACGCCACAGTCGCGGACTGCTGCAGGAACGCGGCATCGCATGCCGTCGCCAGTGAATCGTAGAGTGCCTTTTCCTTGAGCGGATCATGCTTCAAGCGCTGATGCATGATTGCGTTGGCGCGTTCGAGCGCCGTCCAGGCCTGGTCGAACTCGCCCAGGTCCTCGAGTTCCTTGTAACGGGCGAACTCGAAGGCGGCGTGGTCCTCGCTGCCGGCTTGAACCCGCGGCAGTTGCTTGTTGATGTAGTCGAGGTGATGGGTTTGCGGTGTCTGTTTCCGCAATCTGGCCAGCGTGAGCGAAGCGCGGCCGAAGGTCGGTCCAAGACGCAGGCAGCTTTCCAGTTCCTGTTCGGCTTCGGTCAGAAGCCCGTTGAACTGCAACTGGATGCTGCGGAAGTAGCGGAAATCCGCGTTGTCGTAACCCAGGGCGCGCGCGCGATCCATCAGGTCGAGCGCCTTGGCGTGCTCGCCCAGCGACTGATGCAGATGCGCGAAGGTAGCGAGCGCGGCGCCGTCGCGGCATTGCGCGATCGCCGGATGCGAAAGGCAATCCCGCACGGCGGCCGATTCGCCGACACGCAGCAGCGCTTGCGCGACGCGACAGACGGTGACGGCATCGTTCGGAAGCGAGTTCGCCGCGTGCACGAGATGCGCGCATGCCTGGCGCAGCCGTCCGGTGGCGAGGAGCACGCCGGCGATCAGGACGCGCGCCTGCACATGGCCGGGGTCGGCTTGCAGCACCGCCTCGAACTGGCGCTCGGCTTCCGGCAGATTCCGCTGAGCGAGGGCGGATTGCGCGCGTTGCCAGGCGTCGAGGCGGGCGGTATTCACGCGGTCAACCGGACAGGTGCTCGATGGCGGCGACGCTGCCAAGCCGGTCGGCGAGGCGCTTCAGCAAAGCCAGGCGATTGTTGCGCAGCGGCAGGTCGTCGACGTTCACCATCACGTTATCGAAGAAGGCGTCGACCTGCGGGCGCAGGCGGGCGAGATGGGCGAGGGCGTTGACGTAGTCGCCGTGGGCGAGCGCGTGGCCGGTTTCGGCGTAGACGGCTTCAACGGCTTCGGCGAGGGCGCTTTCCGCCGGTTCCTTCAACAACGTGGCGTCGACGGTAGCGGGGATGTCGCCTTCCACCTTCTTGAGGATGTTGCCGATGCGCTTGTTGGCGGCGGCCAGCGCGGCGGCTTCCGGCAGCGTGGCGAAGGTGCCGATGGCGTCGATGCGGCGGTCGAAGTCGTAGAGCGATGTGGGATGTTTCTCGGCAACCGCGTTGAAATGCTGCACGGAGACGCCCTTGTCGGCGTAGTAGCCGCGCAGGCGGTCGAGAATGAAGTCGTAAGCTTCCGTGGCGATGGCGTCGGCATTCAGAACGTGAAGCACCTGTTGCTGGTCGACGGCATGGTCGCGGAGGAAGTTGGCGACGAAGCTGCTGCGAATCGCCGTGGTATCAGTCGTGGCGGTTGCCACGCCTTTCAAATGTTCCTTCTGCTTCTCCGCGTCCTTGGGGCTCGTGGAGGCGACGGCAAGGACGGCTTGTAGTGCCGCGGTCGACAGAAGACTCTGCAGGTTGATGTCGATCCCGCTTTCGATCAAGGAGCGGGCCAGGCCCAGCGCGTTACGGCGCAGCGCGAACGGGTCTTTGTTGCCCGTCGGCTTCAAGCCGGCCGCGAAACCGCCTGCCAAGGTATCGAGACGCTCAGCGATCGCCAGCGTCTTGCCCAGCGGCGAGAGCGCGATGTCGTCGCCGGCGAAGCGCGGCTGATAAGCCTCGTCGATAGCGTTTGCGAGCGATTGGCGATCGTCGGCACTCAAGTCGTCAAGCGCCGCATCGTGCTTGGCGTAGTAGCGTCCGGCGATGCCCTGCAATTCCGGAAATTCGTTGACCATGCGCGACTGCAGGTCGGCTTTGGCGAGCAACGCCGCGCGGCGCGCGAGCACGGGATCGACACCAATCTGCGGCGCGATGACTTCTGCGAGCGCAGCGACACGATTCGCCTTCTCGGCCACGCTACCGAGCTTGGCCTGATAGGTCACGGAAGCGAGACCGGCGTTCATCGCGCTCAGTCCCTGCTTCAGGTCCTCGTCGTAGAAGAACTTGGCATCGGCGAAGCGCGGGCGGATCACGCGCTCGTAGCCCTTGCGGATTTCCTCGGGGTTCTTCGACTCGATGTTGGCGATGCCGACGAAGTGTTCGGTCAGCCGTCCGCCCTCGCTCAACACGGGGAAGAACTTCTGGTTGGCTTCCATCGTGGCGATCAGCGCTTCCTGCGGCACGGCCAGGAATTCCGGCTCGAACGTGCAAGCCACCGCTTTCGGCCACTCGACCAGGCAGTTCACCTGTTCGAGATTGTCGGCATCGATGCGGGCGTGACCGCCGACGGCGCGCGCGGCCTGTTCGACTTCGGCGGCGATGTGCGTGCGGCGTTCATCCGGGTCGGCCAGCACCTTGGCGGCGCGCAAGGTTTCGAGATAGTCGCCGGGCCGCGCGATCGTGACCGCGCCTCCGTGCAGGAAGCGGTGACCGCGGCTGTCGCGTCCGGCGCGCACGCCGAACAGCCCGCCTTCGACCACGTCGTCGCCGAGCAGCAGCACCAGCCAGTGCACGGGGCGCGCGAAGGCGTAATCGTGATCGCCCCAGCGCATCGGCTTGGGGATCGGCATCGCGGCGATGGCTTCGCGCAGCACTTCAGGCAGCAGTTCGGCGGTCTTGGCACCGGGCTTGAGCGCGCGATGGACGAAGCGTTCGCCCTTGTTGTCAGCGATGCGTTCCAACTGTGTCCAATCGACGCCGGCCTTCGCGGCGAAGCCTTGCAGGGCCTTGGTCGGCTGGCCGTCGGCATCGAGGGCGACGTTGAGATAGGGGCCGAGCACTTCCGAACGCTGCTCGGGTTGTTCGACGGCGACCGCGGGCAGTTGCACCGCGAGACGGCGCGGGCTGTACAGCGGTTTGGCATCGCCGCGTTCGCAGGCGATGCCGCGCTTGTTCAGTGCATCGAGCACGCCATCGAACAACGCCTGCGCCAGCGCGGGCAGCGCCTTGACGGGCAGTTCCTCGGTGCCGAGCTCTACAAGCAGGGGAAGAGCGGGGAGAGGAAGCTTGGCGCTCATGCGCGTGCCTCCTTGGCGGCGAGGACTTCCAGACGCTTGGCCTCGTAGAGTTTGGCCACCGCCTGCGCCAGTGCGCGCACGCGCAGGATGTAGCGCTGGCGCTCGGTCACGCTGATGGCGCGGCGGGCGTCGAGCAGGTTGAAGCTGTGCGAAGCCTTGCAGACCTGGTCATAGGCCGGCAGCGGCAGGCCGAGTTCGACCAGTTTCTGGGCCTCGCGCTCGCAGGCGTCGAAACGATGGAAGAGTTCGGGCACGTCGGCGTGTTCGAAGTTGTAGGCGCTCTGCTCGACTTCGTTCTGGTGGTAGACGTCGCGGTAGGTCACCGTGCCTTGCGGGCCGTGGGTCCAGACCAGGTCGAAGACGTTGTCGACGTTCTGCAGGTACATGCACAGGCGCTCGAGGCCGTAGGTGATCTCGCCCAGCACCGGCCGGCATTCCAGGCCGCCGGCCTGCTGGAAGTAGGTGAACTGGGTGACTTCCATGCCGTTCAACCACACTTCCCAGCCCAGGCCCCAGGCGCCGAGGGTGGGCGATTCCCAGTTGTCCTCCACTAGCCGCAAGTCGTGCACCTGCGGGTCGATGCCGAGTGCCTTGAGCGAGTCGAAATACAGGTCGACGATGTTGTCCGGGTTCGGCTTCATCACCACCTGGTACTGGTAGTAGCGTTGCAGCCGGTTGGGATTGTCGCCGTAGCGGCCGTCGGTGGGACGGCGGCAGGGTTGCACGTAGGCGGCGTTCCACGGCTCCGGCCCGAGCGCGCGCAGGAAGGTGGCGGGGTGGAAGGTACCGGCGCCGACTTCCAGATCGAGCGGCTGGATCAGCACGCAGCCCTGCGCGGCCCAGTAGGCGTTGAGCTTGAGGATCAGTTCCTGGAAAGTAGGTCCGGGCATGGCCTGCGGTGCCGCAAACGACGGCCGGGTAGTATAGCGACGCAATCACGAAAGCCTTTCCGGATTTCCCCCATGTCCGCCCCATTTCTGATCCTCGAAACCGGCCAGCCTGTGCCGTCGATGCGCCGCCATGGCGGCTTCCCACACTGGATTCGCACCGCCGCAGGTCTCGAACGCGATCGGGCGGTGGTGGTCGACGTCGAGCGAGGGGATTCGCTGCCGACCCGGGAGGGTTTCGCGGGCGTGATCGTCACCGGCTCGGCCGCGATGGTCACCGACCGCCACGACTGGAGCGAACGCAGCGCCGAATGGCTGCGCGAAGCGGCGCACGCGGGTGTGCCGATCTTCGGCATCTGCTACGGCCATCAGCTGCTCGCGCATGCGCTGGGCGGCGAGGTCGGCGACAACCCGAAGGGGCGCGAAATGGGGACGGTCGAGGTCGGCCTGTCGCCGCAGGCGCCTGCCGATTCACTGTTCGCGGGTCTGCCGGCACGCTTCCGCGCGCAGACCACGCACCTGCAGACCGTGCTGCGCGCGCCGGAGGGCGCCGCGGTGCTGGCGATGTCCGAACAGGATGGCTGCCATGCCTTCCGCTGGGGCGATCGGGTCTGGGGCGTGCAGTTCCACCCTGAATTCAGTTCCACGCACATGCGCGGCTACGTGCGGGCGCGCGCGGATGCGCTGGGGCGCGAAGGCATCGATGCGCATGCGGTGTCGCGTAATATCTCCGCCACCCCCCACGCGCGCAGCGTGCTGCGGCGCTTCGTCAGGCGCTTTGTTCCTAGGACGCAGGCGCTTGCCGTCGCGGGTTGAACCGCCGCGCCACGACATCAGACGAGATCCCATGCAAGTCCGTAGACAGCCGATCACCCAGGCCATTGCCTGGATGCGGCAAGCGATCAATCTTGGCGCGCGCAATCCGCGTGCCATCTTCGGCGCGGCATTGCTGATGATGGGAGTGCTGTACCTGTCGGTCATGCTGTTGCTGTTGCCGGTTTCGGCCACGCTGAGTGCCGGCAGCGATATCAATGCGGTGCTGCCTTGGATGGTGCCCGCGTACGTGGTCCTGTTCCTGTTGTTTCCGGTGCTGCTGGGCGGATTGATGCATGTGATCCGCGAAGCCGAAAGCGGGCGCGAGGCGAAGGCGAGCGGCCTATTCGCACCGTTCCGCCAAGGGCGCGCCGGACAGCTGGCGCTGCTCGGCTTCGTCCAGCTGTTGCTGGCAATCCTGAGCACCGCACTGGTGGTGGGATTGGCTGGCGGCGAATACTGGACCAACTATCTGGCCGCGTTGCGTTCCGCCGCGGGTGGCGTCATGCCGGAGACCATGCCAACGCCCGACAATCCAGGTCTGATGACGCTGGTGCAGATGGTCTTCAACTATTTCAGCTTCGCACTGACCCTGTTCGGAGTTCCGCTCATCCTGTTCTCGAAATTGCCGGTGACGGAAGCATTGCGCGCGGCCCTGCGCGCCACGTTGGTGAATTTCCCGGCCAATTTCCTGGCCGGGGCAATGTTTTTTGGAGGCTCGCTGTTGCTGGGGGCGTTCGCGGTGGTCTTCGTCCTGATCGCGGTGTGGATCGGCGGACTCCTGCATCCGGCCTTCGGCAGCCTGCTTGGCTTCATCATCCTGATCATCGTGGGCATGGTGCTGCTGGTCGTGCTGACCGGCGCTGCGTATTTCGCGTGGCGCGACACCTTCGGCGAACAGGACGACGTGTCGCCACCGGCGCGCGGGCCCGGCGGCACGATCGGAATCGAGGTCTAGCTAGAGCGCGCTTTCGATCGCCGCGTTGAAGACTGAGTTGGTCACGACGAACAGGGCGACTGTCAGTAGAAAACAAGCGAGGAGCTGGGCGCCGATCCACAGCGGCACCCACGTCGGCATGTCCCGATGCCGCTGCACCACGCGCGTGGCGGACATCCGGTCATGCAGCGCGAGATAGCGCGGCGGCAACGCCGCCATGGCGTGGCCGAGGTTGAGCGTGAGCCAGGACAGGCTGCCGGCGAGGTGGCGGCCAAGCGCGCGCGGCACATCGACGCGCAATCCGGAAGCATCGAAGACCTGCAGCCGCAGCGCGCGCTGTCCGGGCGTGGCTTGGCGCGCGGAGGCTTCGAAGGCGACGTGATACAGCGCGCCGAGCGCCGCGAAGACCAGAATCGGCGGCCACAGCAGTGCGAACACGTCGTAACGCAACGTCCGGATCGCCGCCCATAACGTGGGATCGGAAAGCCAGCGCGAGACCAGTTCGGTGGGGAGCGCGCCGGCGTCGATCGCACCGGTCATGCTGCGCACGATCTGATGCAGCAGGGCGATGTAGTCGGCGGACACCGCCGATGCGGCCGTGCCGAGCTTGCGCCACAGCAGCAAGACTGTCGGGACGCCGATGATCGCGGCATCGAGCGACCAGGCCGCGTAGCGTCGCCAGAATCCTGCGGGCGTCATCGGCGACGGGTCAGTGGGCGCGTTCGTCTGCGGGCGCGTCGGACTTCGGCGCCACCAGACGCGAGGCCATGACCCCGGCTTCGTACAGCAGCATCATCGGGATCGCCAGCAACAGCTGCGACACCACGTCCGGCGGCGTGATCACGGCCGCGAGCACGAAGATCGCGACGATCGCGTAACCGCGCCACTCGCTCAGCTGCGCCGGCGTCACCCAGCCGAGCAGAACCAGGATGACCAGCGCCACCGGCAGTTCGAAGCTCGCGCCGAAAGCGAAGAAGATCACCAGCACAAAGTCGAGATAGGCGCCGATGTCCGGCGTGATCGAGACGATGTCCGGCTTGAAGTGCAGCAGGAAGGTGAACACCGCCGGCAGCACCAGGAAGTAGGCGAAGGCGCAGCCGGCATAGAACAGCGTCACCGACGAGGCCAGCAGCGGCATGGCCAGCCGTTTTTCGCGCTGGTACAGGCCCGGTGCGACGAAGGCCCACAGCTGATACAGCAGCCACGGCATCGCCACGAACAGGGCGACGAAGAAGGTCAGCTTCACCGGCGCGAAGAAGGCGCCGGCCGGGTTCATCGCGATCATCTGCTGCCCGTTGGGCAGGCGCGCGATCAGCGGCATGGCCAGCCAGGTGTAGAGCTTGCTGGTGAAGGGCAGCAGCGCCACCAGGATCACCACCAGACCGACGACGCCACGCAGCAGGCGCGCGCGCAGCTCGATCAGATGGCTGATCAGGGAGGTTTCGCTTTCGTCGATCTCAGGCGTGCCGGACATCGTCTTTGCTTTCCGGCAGTGGGGTGTCGAGGGAATCGGCGGGTGGATCGCGATGATCGGTCGGCGTCACCGCCGCGGGCGTGTCCTCGGGCGAGGTCGCATCGCCGCGGGCGGTGTCGATGCTTGCAGCGCTACGGATCTCGTCGAATTCCTTGCGCGCCCCGGCATCGACCGAACGCACGCGCGCGTCGAGGTCGCGCATGGCGGTTTCGGTGTCGCGCATGCTGCGCTTGAGTTCCTCGGCGGCCAGCTCGCGCTCCAGCTCGTTCTTCACCGACGCCCATTGCGCGCGTGCGCGGCGCACCCACAGGCCGGCGAAGCGCGCGGCCTTGGGCAGGCGCTCGGGGCCGAGCACGATCAGCGCGACCACGGCGATGACCACGAATTCGGGGAAATCGATGCCAAACATTCAGAGGTCGATGATTGCAGTGAGGATTCGGATGCCGGTACAAGTGATCGAAGCGACTCCGCACGGCACCGACGCCCCTTTCCCTCCGGGAGAGGGATGGGGTGAGGGCGGAAGAATTGCGTGCCTAGGAGCGCTCCCGAACGCAACACGTTTCCGCCCTCATCCGGCGCTACGCGCCACCTTCTCCCGGTGGGAGAAGGCAAAAGCGAAATCAACGCGGAACGTTGTTGTCGTTGCGCTGCTGGCTGTCCGACTTGCTGTCGTCCTGGCGCGATTGGTCGCCGATCTGGCCGGTCGGCTTGTCCTCGTCGTGCATGCCCTTCTTGAACTCGTTGACGGCCTTGCCAAGATCCTTGGCGCCGCTGGTGAGGCGTTTGGTGCCGAACACGAGCAATACGATCGCGAGTACGACCAGCCAGTGCCAAATGCTAAAGCCGCCCATGGCGTACCTCGCTGTGGGTGAATGTGTCGCTACAGGATACCCCAGCGCCCGTGCGTCGTTGTGACGCATGGATGCGGAATCAGTGGGTGGCCGGCAGCGGTTCGCTGGTGGCGGGGTTGTCGTTCACCGGCTGGAAGGGTTGCGGCTGCGGATCGGCCTGCGGTGCCGGTTGCGTGGTCGTGCCCTGCGCCGGCGCATTCAGAGGTTGCGCGGTGGTGCCGGCGGGCTGCGTTCCAACGGGTTGGGAGCCGGCGGGCGCGGGACCGTTGTAGCGGGCGGCCTCGTCGCTGGCGCGGGCGTTGCGCGCATTGCGGGCGATGTTGCTGGCCTCCTCGAGGCGATCGCGGAAGCCGACCACGGCGTCGGAGGGGCGCTGCGGCTCGCGGCCTTCGAAGATCATGCGCGGGGTGGTGTCGCGGCCGTAGACGGATTCGTTGGCGGCATCGTCGATCGACAGCACCGCGCCGTCGAGGGCGACGCCGGCGAACAGGCCGCGGGCGCGCGACCACGACCAGATCTCGGCCTTGAGCTGGCCATCGGTGGCGGCGGCGGCGTTGCGGCCGACCGGACCGGCGGCGACGCCAGCATCGGCGCCGAGCGTGACCTTGCCGTTGACGATCGATTCCAGGCTGCGGTCGTTGCGGAACACCAGCACGATATCGGCTGACTGCACGCCGGCCTGGAAGCCGATGCTGCCGCCGGTGAGCTTGATGAAGCTGGGGTTCGACCAGGTGCCGTCGGGCCGCTTGACCGACAGCAGGCCGTGGCCGCGACGGCCGCCGATCACCAGGCCGACCTTCAGCGCGTCCGGCACGACCACGATCGCGCGGCCCTCGTCGAGCAGCTTGTCGGGGATGCCCGATTCGGGAATCTGCTGGATGGTGGTGAGCACGCGCGTGGCGTCCTGCGCGCGCTTGTCCTCGTCGGCGCCGGCCCAGGCCGACGTGACCACGCCCATCGACAGGGTCAGGGCGGTGGCGAGCAGGGCGAGTCGCAGCGAAAGCGAACGGTTCGTAACAGGCATGACGGGCTCCGAAAGCGGGGAAGGCGCGGTATGGCAGCGCTTGCAGGGATCATCGAGACCCTAAGCGCGCGGGTGTGAATCGATTCTGAGTCTTGCATCTTGGGTTGTCTTGGCCCGGAAGGGCTTCGGTGGCGTCATCCTGTCGCGTCGGCGTCTGATTTTCAGGACCCGGTGGGCGTCTCGAAGTTCCGCGACATCGCCGATGCATGGGCGATGTCCGGGTCATGGGTCCTGTTTTGCGGCGATCGCGTGAAGGACGCAGCGCCCCAAGGCTGCCATCCTATACACCTATGCCAGCAGTTCCTGCCCGCGACCACATGCCTGATAACGGCACGCTTGATCACAGCGTGCCCGATAACGGCACCGCCCTCCTTCTCGTCAATCTCGGCACGCCCGATGCGCCCACGGCGCCAGCGGTGCGGCGCTATCTCGCCGAATTCCTCAGCGACCGGCGCGTGGTGCAGCTCACGCGCTGGCTGTGGCTGCCGCTGCTGTACGGGCTGATCCTGCCGCTGCGCAGCCCGCGCGTGGCGCACAAGTACGCGCAGATCTGGATGGCCGAAGGCTCGCCGCTGGGCGTGTACACGCGCCGTCTGGCCGAAGCCTTGCAGGCGCGGCTGCCGTCGCTGCGGGTGAGGCATGGCATGCGCTATGGCACGCCGAAGCTGTCGGATGCGTTGCATGCGCTGGCGCGGGAGGGCGTCACGCGCGTGCTGGTGCTGCCGCTGTATCCGCAGTATTCGACGACGACGACGCTGTCCGTCGCCGACGCGCTCACCGCCTTCTCCAAGGAGCACGGCGCGCGCGCGCCGCAGCTGCGCATGATCGAGCACTACGCCACCGATGCCGGTGTGATCGCCGCGCTCGCCGCTTCGATCCGGGCGCACTGGGAGGCACGCGGTCGCGGCGAGCGGCTGCTGTTCTCCTTCCACGGGATCCCGCAGCGCCTGGTCGATGGCGGCGATCCCTATGCCGGACAGTGCCGGGCCACGGCGGAGGCCGTGGCGCACGCGCTCGATCTCGCCCCGGATGCCTGGACGCTCACGTTCCAGTCGCGCTTCGGCCGCGAACGCTGGCTGCAGCCGGCCACCGACGTCACGCTGCGCCAGCTGGCGGCGGACGGCGTGAAGCGCGTGGACGTGGTCTGTCCCGGATTCCCGGTGGATTGCCTGGAGACGCTGGAGGAGATCGCGATGCAGAATGCGGAAATCTTCCGCGCGGCCGGTGGCGAACGCCTCGCCTATATTCCCTGCCTCAACGACGCGCCGGAGCATGCCGATGCGCTGGCCGCATTGGCACAACGCCATCTGGAGACATGGACATGAGCCCCAACCCTTGCCATTCGCATGGCCCGCGCCGGGTCTGTTTGCCCCTGGCGCGGCGTCATCGCTCAGGCGTGTATCGACATACACTTCCTCGCTCTTCCTTGCGCCAGGACCAAGCAGCTCCCGACGCGGGCCATGCGAATGGCAAGGGTTGGGGCTAATGCAAGAGTTCTCCCTCGACATCCCGCTAGGCCGCATCACCGGTCTGCGCGGCGGTACGCCCGGCGCACCGCGCGTGCTGGCGCTGCACGGCTGGCTCGACAACGCCGCCAGCTTCGTGCCGCTGTCGGCGCATCTGTCGGGTATCGAACTGGTCGCGCCGGATCTGCCCGGTCACGGTGGCAGCGTGCATCTGCCGCGCGGCGCGGATTATTCGTTCGCCGGCGCGATGCACAACGTGCTCGATATCGCCGACGCGCTCGGCTGGGACCGCTTCGCCCTGCTCGGTCATTCGATGGGCGCCGGTATCGCCAGCCTGGTGGCGGCCGCCAGTCCGCAGCGCATCACACGCTTCCTCGCCATCGAGGCGCTCGGCGCGCTGCCGGAGACGCCAGAGCGCACCGTCACGCGTCTGCGTGAGGCGGTGGCGGCCACGCGCGCGCTGGCGGGCAAGCGTTTGCGCACGTTCCCGAGCCTGGAAACGGCCGTGCGCGCACGCATGCAGGCGGGTGCGCTCGGCGTGAGCGAGATGGCGGCGCGGCTGCTGGTCGATCGTGGCGCGCGCGCTGTGCATACCGATGAAGGGCTGGGTGGCTACGAGTGGAGCAGCGACCCGCGCCTCACCCTGCCCACCATGGTGCGCATGACCGTGGAACAGGTGCGGAATCTGATCGCCGGCATCGAATGCCCGACGCGGGTGATCTACGCCGATCCGCCGCAGCCCTATCTGCCGGAACCGCTGCGCAGCGAGAACGTCGCGCTGCTGCCGCGCGGCGAACGGGTGATCGTGCCCGGCACGCATCATCTGCACATGGAACAGCCGGCGGTGGTGGCGGCGGCAATCGGGGATTTCCTCATCCGCGTCGATCCCGAATTCGACAGCAGCCTGGACCATGCGATCGGCACATCGCAGTCCACGACATCCGGACCGTAACCGGCCAGTCTGGCTCCGGCGACCAAGACGTAAACGCTTCAGCCCCGAATCAATTAACGAGATGCGAAGGGATGCACGCTAGACTGCCGCGCATCCGTTGCGCACCCACCTGTTTACGCGGGCGCCGCCAACAGCCGCCGCGGTGTTATCAAATCCATTTCGGATCAACACTTGCGACAGCTGACGTGGCGATTCTTGCTGCTCACCTTGGTATTCCTCAGCCTCAGCCGGCTCGCGCTGAGCCTGTGGCTGTGGCCGCGCGTCAGCGATGCCGGCGGGCTGTGGCCGATCCTGTTCGGCGGCTGGCGCATCGACCTGAGCTTGTTGGCGATGGTCTGCGTGCTGCCGACGCTACTGTCGCCGTGGCTGGGACATCTGGCCTGGCCGACGTATTTGACGGCATGGTGGTACCGGCTGTGGTGGCTGCTGTTCGTGCTGCTGGAAATTTCCACACCACAGTTCATCCGCGAGTACGACACGCGGCCGAACCGGCTCTACGTCGAATACCTCGACAGCCCGCGTGAAATCTCGGCCATGCTCTGGCATGGCTACAAGGGCGACTTGCTGGTTGCCGTGATCGTGCTGGCGGTGCTGGGCTGGATCGGTCTGCGTCTGCTGCCGGCGCAGCGGCTCGACGCCAGGTTGAAACTTTGGTTGCGCCCGCTGGCGACGGCGCTGGCTTTCGCGCTGCTGTTCCTGGCCATCCGCGGCACGCTCGCGCATCGGCCGCTCAACGCCGCGCAGGTGGCCTTCTGCAGCGACAGCATGATCAACACGCTGCCGTTGAATTCACTTTACAACGTGGCGCACGCGATCCGTGGCATGAGCAGCGAGCGCTCGGCAGTGGAGGTGTACGGCAATTTGCCGGAGGCCGAGATGCAGCGCATCGTGCGCGAGACGGCCGGATTCGAGGGCGCGATGCTCGATCCGGACTCTCCGAGCCTGCATCGCCAGCAGGCCAGTGCGGCGCCGGCCAAGCCGCTGCAGGTGGTGATCATCGTGGAAGAGAGCCTGGGCGCGCAGTACGTCGGCAGCCTCGGCGGCGCCGGCCTCACGCCGGAACTGGATGCGCTCGGCGAGCAGGGCTGGCTGCTGGCGCGCGCCTACGCCACCGGCACGCGCTCGGCGCGCGGGCTGGAGGCGATCAACACGGGTTTCCTGCCGACTCCGGCCGAGGCGGTGCTGAAGCTGCCGCGCAGCCAGCACGGCTTCTTCACGCTTGCCGACCTGCTCGGCCGCTCCGGCTACCACTCGCGCTTCATCTACGGCGGCGAGGCGCACTTCGACAACATGAAGGCGTTCTTTCTCGGCAACGGTTTCGACGAGGTGATCGATCGGCCGAAGTTCGCGGTCAAGCCGGGCTTCGTCGGCTCCTGGGGCGCGTCCGACGAGGACATGTTCAACGAGTTGCACCATCGCCTGATGCGCGACGGCGACACGCCCAACTTCACCGTTGCCTTCAGCGTCTCCAATCACACGCCGTGGGAATATCCGGCCGGCCGCATCCATGCCACTGCGCCGGCGGCCAGCGTCGAGAACAGCGTGCGTTACGCCGATTGGTCACTCGGCCGATTCTTCGCGCGGGCGAAAAAATCGCCGTACTGGAGCCGCACGGTGTTCCTGGTTGCCGCCGATCATGACTCGCGCGTGTTCGGCGCCAGTCTGGTGCCGGTGCGGCATTTCCACATTCCGGCGGTATTCCTCGGCGCCGGCGTGCCGGTGCGGCGCGACGAGCGCCTCGTCAGCCAGATCGACCTAGCGCCGACCTTGTTGTCGCTGATCGGCGTCAGCGGCATCCACCCGATGCTCGGCGCCGACCTGACCCGGCGCGACCCCGACCGCGCGATCATGCAGTACGGCGACAACTACGGTTACCTCAAAGGCGATCAGCTGCTGGTGCTGCAGCCGGAGCGGGCGCCGACGCAGTACCGCTATCGCGCCGAAGGCGAAAAACTGAGTCCGGTCGCGGTCGATCCGATCCTGGCAAAGACCGCGCTGGCGCACGCGCTGTGGCCGAGCTGGGCCTATCGCAACGAACGCTACGCGTTGCCCGCGACGCCGTGAGCATGCGTGGGTGCCCGTTGCGCCGCGGAGAAGAGCGGGTTTGAAGATCGCGGCTTTGAAGATCGGATCGCCGCGTCAACCAGTCGACAACAATTGCCGCAGCACGGCCTTGAGGCGCCGGCCTTCGGCGTGAAAGTAGGTGCGCTCGTCGCGCCAGGCCGGGAAACGCAGCTCCACCTCGCGCCAGAACGCGCGCGAATGGTCGGCATGGATCAGATGGCAGAGTTCGTGCACCAGCACGTACTCGAACGCCGACGGACGCCCCAGCACCAGCGCCAGATCGAGCGCGAGCGTGCCGTTGGGCGCCAGTGACCCCCATTGCGAGGACATGGACTTGAGCCGGATGCGCGACGGCCCGTGCGGCAGCGACGGCAGATAGCGCGGCAGCCAGCGGCCGACGTCGGCGCGCGCCTCCGCTTCGAAGAAATCGCGCAGCGCGCGCCGCAGCGCGACATCGGTGGCGCGCGCCGGGAATTGCAGCACCAGCCCGTTATCTTCGTGCTGCACGCGTGCGAAGCGGCCTTCCTGCCAGCGCAGCGGCACCTGCTCGCCACGCAGCGGCAGGGATGTCGATTCGCCGCGCACCAGCGGCAGCGCGGCGGCGTCGGCATGCACGGCCAATTGCTTGGCGAGCCAGTCGCGGTGTTCGCACAGGAAGCGTTCGCCGGAGATCAGGCTGGCGCGCACCGGCAGTGTCAGGCGCGCGCCGCGCTCGTCGACCGACAGCCGCAGACGCCGCGCGCGCGGATCGCGCACGCGCAGCACGTCGACGGTGCGGCCGTCATCGAGAGCGAAGGGGACGGTATCGCGTTCGAGACTGCGAGGTGGGCGCGTCAGCAAGCGCGATAGAGCAGACATGTCGATATCCTAACCTTCGCGTTGCGGCGAAGGAATCTCATCTTTGTTTCGTGACTCGGTTTCGTGACCCGGTGCGGTCGAATCTTGCTGTCGGATTTGTGACGAAAGAGCGAGCGTCGTGGTTCCGGCCTGAGCGGGAATGACGGCCTACTGTTCAGCTTTCGACAATTTCAACGCCGGCTCCAGCACTTCGAACAGCCGCTTCAGCTCGCCCGCCATCAGCACGAAGCGCGCGTCCAGTTCGGCGCGCACGTCCTCGCGTTCACCGCCTTCGAGCTGATCGACGGCGCCGTCGAGGAACTTCAGCTTGCGGATCACCAGGTCCTCGCCGATGACGAAGGACACGTGATCGTCGAGCGTGAGCGCCAGCCGCGTGACCTGTTTGCCGGCTTCCAGGTGCTTGGCGATCTCGTCGCTCTGCAGCTCCTGGTGCTGGCACTTGACCACCGCGCCGTGCTCGGCCGGGTCCTTCAATTCGCATTCTTCACCGAGCGAGAGGCCGTGCGGCAGCGGCTCGCCGGCGATCCAGCCGGTGAGCACCGAACGTGGTGCGATCTCCGCATTCAGCGGCAGCGCCGGGAAGCTGCCGAGCGCGTGGCGGATGTCGGAGACCACCGCTTCGGCGCTCTTGCGCGAGGACGTGTCGACGATGCACAGCCCGTGCTCGAGATCGAGCATGGCATCGGTGCGCGAGGGCCGCACGAAGGCGCGCGGCAGCAATTCGTGCACCAGGTCTTCCTTCAGGCGCTTGCGCGCGCGGCCGCCGAGCTTGCGGCCTTCCTTTTCCTCGATCTGCGCCAGCTTCTTCGACAGCAGGTCGTTGACCACGGCCGAGGGCAGCAGCTTGTCCTCGCTGCCGACACTGAGCCAGATGGCCTTGTCGACCTGATGCGAGAGCGCTTCCGCATCGCGTCCGAAGGGCGAGATGAAGCCGCGCGAGGTCAACTCCAGCGCGCCGACCGGCTTGAGCGGGACTTCGGCGAGGTGGGTGTCGAGTTCGGAGAGGTCGAGCGAAACGGGGAAGCGGAAGAGCGTGAGATTTCTGAAGAACATCAAGAATCCTGATCAGAGGATCCTGCCCACCATCGATGGGCAGGATCGAGTTCAATATCGGGAGGGCCGTGACGCTTCCAGCGCCACGCCTCCTCCAAGCTGAGTTTGCGGACGCCGCAGTGGTGCAGGTCGCAGCTGCGCGGATAGGAGCCATCGACGAGCGAAACACCCCAGACGTCAAGGCCGTTCGCTTCCACGCCTAGGCACAGGCAGGGATGATAGGCGCAGTCTTCGTAAATATCGCCGGGTTGGATGTCTCCGGCCTGCAGGCCTTCAATCGGCATCCGTGATGCGCTCCTGCGCAACCTCCGCGTCGCCGTGCGGCTCACCCGCCAGCCAATCATGCGCATCCGGCAACGGCGCATCACCACGACGCCCCAGCGCGAGGAAATCGAACAGCTTCGGATCGCTCAGCTGCGAAGGCCGGATGTCGCCCAGCGCCCGCGCGATCTGCTCGATGCGTCCGGGGGATTCGTGTTCCCATGCGTCCATCATCTTCTTCACCTGCTTGCGCTGCAGGTTCTCCTGCGAGCCGCACAGGTTGCAGGGAATGATCGGGAAATTCTTGGCCTGCGCATAGGTGGCGATGTCGTCCTCGCGCACGTAGGCGAGCGGGCGGATCACCACGTGCTTGCCGTCGTCGGAAAGCAACTTCGGCGGCATGCCGCTGATCTTCGAGTGGAAGAACAGGTTGAGGAAGAAGGTGGCGACCAGATCGTCACGATGGTGGCCGAGCGCGATCTTGGTGTAACCCTGTTCCTCGGCGAAGGTGTACAGCGCGCCGCGCCGCAGGCGCGAGCACAGCGAGCACATGGTCTTGCCTTCCGGCACCACGCGGGTGACGACGGAATAGGTGTCCTGTTCGAGGATCTTGTAGTCGACCCCGATCGATTCGAGGTATTGCGGCAGCACGTGCTCGGGGAAGCCGGGCTGCTTCTGGTCGAGGTTCACCGCGGTCAGGGTGAACCGGACCGGCGCCTTCTTTTGGAGCTGGAGCAGGATGTCCAGCATCGTGTAGCTGTCCTTGCCGCCGGACAGGCAGACCATCACCTTGTCGCCGTCCTCGATCATGCCGAAGTCGGCGATGGCGCGGCCGACCTGATGGCGCAGGCGCTTGCCGAGCTTGTTCAGCTCGCGGGCGTCGCGCTGCGCGCCCGGGGGACGGCGGACGATCGGATCGGGCAGGGGCAGGATGACGCTCATGAGCCCCCTATTCTACTAGCCGGCGATCCGAAGCCGACTGTGTTTCGCCAGGGACGGCCGTCCTATACTCAGGAAATCTTGTCCATCGCCGACCGCGAATCGCATGGTCTTCCCCAACGACGCCGACATCAGCCGTCAGCTGATCGACCTGAGGCTCGAACATCGGGACCTCGACGCGGCCATCGTGCGCCTGCAGGCCGACATCGAGGCCGACGAGCTGGCCGTCAAGCGCATGAAGAAGCGCAAGCTGCAGCTGAAGGACATGATCGCGCGGCTGGAGAGCGCGCTGATTCCCGACGAGCCGGCCTGAGACGGACTTGGCCAAAGCCGCGCAGGCGTTCGCGGTTCCGCTATTCCGCGGCTGATCCGCAGCTGATCTTCCGGGGAACGGATGTTATGGTGCGGCCGGTCCCCCGGCCGACGCCCCACGTGAGCGAATTCCATCTCCGTCAAGCAATCCGCAATCCGTGGTGGCTGGCCGCCGGCGTGCTGGCGCTGGCCGCCATCGCGACGACGGCACAGCTGGGCGGGTTCGAGAAGGCCCAATCGAAGGCCAAGCTGCCGCGCCTGGCCGCCGGACAGCGCTATGACAACGGCGCGCTGGCGGTGACGCCGCTGCGCGCCTGGATTTCCGATCGGGAACCCGGCAAGGATCTCTACGACTGGAAGCAGGTGGACTATCTGGTGTTGCAGGTCACGCTGGAGAATCTCACCCCGCGCAGCGCATCGGGCTTCGGCTATCCGATGAGCGACGTGATCCTGCTGACGCCCGACGGCGCGCCGGTGAAGGCCAAATCCGCGGCCTATGCGCGGGACCACCTGCTGCTGTCCGATCTCGGGCCGCGCCTGCCGACGCAGGTCGATCTCATTTGGGAGTTGCCTAAGGGCATGCCGATCGACAGCGGCAAACGAAATTGGGGCGTGTTCCGGCGTGCGTTCCAGGAAAGGGCACATCTGAATGACGAAAGCGCCTGGGTGCAGGGACCGCCCGGCGCGCGTTTCGAGCTGCCGGTGGAAGACCGGCGTCCACGCGCGGGAGCCGCGCCTTGAACGCTGTCTCTTCGGGCGCCGCCTCGTCGCGACGCTGGCGCTGGCATCACTTCCTCTGGGTGTTGTTGGTGCTGGCCGCGATCGTGCTGTTGCGCAAGGGCGAATCGCGCTACGAGGATCGCGATGCGCCGATCCTGCAGCGCTACACCGCGAACGAAGAGGCGCGGGGCCGCAATTTCACGGTGCGGATCAAGCGCATCAAGGTGGCGCACGCCTATCTGCTGAAGGGCGATTACGGCAAGCCGGATTACGAACTGCACACGCCGGGCGTCTGGCTCTCGGTGCTGGCCGAGGTCGAGGCCACGCAAAGGCCGGGCGCGGTGCAGGCGCGCATCCTCACGCGCGATGGTCTCGCCTACGACAGCGCCTCTTCCGACCGGCCGCGTTTGAAGGGCATCAACCTCGAAGGGCGCGAGCTGGCCACGGGGCTGCCCGCGCAGGGCGCCTATTTCTTCGAGCTGCCGCCCGATCGTTTGGAAGGCGCGCATCTGCAGGTGTACTGGGGCCATCTGCTACCCAATGGCGGCGACAGCCTCGTCGACATCGATCTGGGCATTGATGCGGCGCGCGCCAAGGCACTGCTGGCCGAAGCCAAGCCCGTCCTGGATCTGCGCCCATGAACACCGCCATCGACACCACGACGACGGCGCAACGCGGCTGGTGGCGCCGCAATTTCGGATGGCTGATCGGTGCGTTGTTGCTGGGCGCGTTCGCGATGATCGCGCCGTACCGCGATGCGCTGCGCGAATACGCCAAGCGCGAACCGCTGTTCCCGACCGACGTGCCGGCCGGGCAATGGGCGGACTACGCCGGTGCACGCTGGCGTCTGCTTGATGTGGACGTCTTGCCGCCGGAAGGACCGTTGTCGCGCGAGCGGCCGGACGCGACGCTGCTGGTGGCGCGTTTCGAGGTGATCGCCGCGCCCGGCACCGTCGCCAAGACGCTCAACCGTTGCCAGGGCCGGCTCTCGGATGCGCAAGGCCGCCTCTGGCAAGCCAATCAGGCGTTCGTTTCGCGCAAGCTCTATCCGCAGTCGCGCGATTGCGGGAGCGACGATCGCGGCGACAAATCGTGGGCGGCGCCGGGCAAGCCGTTCCGGTTCGTGCACATCTATCAGGTGCCGCGCGCGCAGGTCGCACGGTTGCGCGAGCTGCATCCCGAGATCGTGATGCCCTCAACCGACGAAAAGAATCCGAAGGCGCCGGAACCCGGCCGCTATCTGCGATTCGCGTTCTAGCGCGAGTGGCCGCTCTTCGCGGCTCGCGGCAAACCCGCGATGGCGCGATCGAACGTCGCCGCCAGCAGCACCACGCGCAGCACGTCCGTGAACAGCGCCGGCCGCAACGTCACGGGCGGCTTGACCAACGCCGACAGCGGTTGGCCGATCACCATCTGCCAAGCTTGATCGCGCGGACCGAGCGCAAGGTCCAGCAGGCGCCATCCCCACGCATCGATGAAGGCGAGCAGCTGCCAACCCACGCACAGCGTCAGCAGCGCGGGCAGCCCCGCGCGCAGGACGAGGCGCAGGCTGTTGAGCACCGGCACACCCTTGCTGGTCCAGCCGGCGCTGGCCTTGTCGGTGAGCTTGCGCACGGCCCAGTGCGCGGCGCGGTAGCGCCTGCGCACCACGCGCAGGCGCGCGTCGGCGTTATCGATGCGCTGCGTGCGGCGCAGGTCGAGCCCGTACACGATCGCAGTGATCGCCAGCCAGATCAGCGGCAGCACCAGGCCGCCGGCCGCAGTGGTGATCACGTCCCAGAGCGGTTCCACGACGCGCTTGACCGGGGGCAGCCAGTCCGGCATCACGAACGGGTTCTGCCACCAGTCGGTGACCGCCACGTAGACCGCGCGCTCGTGCCACCAGTCCTTGGCGCGTGCGACGCCGCGTGCGATCACGGCCACGCCGATGTAGATCCAGTACGCCTCGCACACCGTCACCAGCATCGGCCAGATCGGGCGGGCGCTGTGCGCGGCTAGCCGCTTGCTGATGTGGCGCAATCCGAACGAAACCAGCAAGGCAATCCACCAGCCCTTGATCTGCAGGATGTTGTGGATCGGTTCCTTATTCTCGTACCAGATGCTGAAGGTATAGCGCAGCTCGAAAGCGCGATTGATGCTCTCCAGCAATCCCCACGCGGCGTAGTAGGCGAAGAACGGCAGCAGCGCCACGGCAATGGATTGCGTCCACGGCCCGGATCCCCGCACCACGGGCACGCTGTCGTCGGTCAACATAGGCAGCGACGGCCGCAGCGTCAGGAACATCGCGATGGTGCCCATCAGCTGCGTGAGGATCAGCAGTGCCATCGCCGCCCAGGCCAGCAGCACGGAATGCTCGGCGAGCTTGATCGCCGCATCCAGCAGCAGGTCGTAGGCCACGCGCTGCGCGAAGAACCAGAACGTTAGCGCCGGCCAGTGCCGCCACAGCAGGCGTCCGGCCAGGCGCGGAATGTCCCACCAGGCCGAGGCCGGCGAGGCGTGCGTCGCGGCGAGCGGCGGATTCGCGGCGGCGGCATTCATGGGGGCGCTCATGCGGCTTGCTTCATCGCGTCAGCCATCCTGCCGATACGTGCTGTCGCCGTGCGGTGCCGCCTTGAATTCCGGCAAGGCTTCCGCCTGTCCGGAGAAGGCCTGCAGGGCGGGATGATCGGCCGCGGACACGAGACCCGGATGCATCGCTTGCGTGAAGTGCCAGGCCACGGCCGTGGTGATGCCCGCCTGGTCGATAGCTTCGCGCGACACCGCGAGGGGATGCCGCTGCAGTTCCGACTCCAGCACGCCGAAAGCGGTCAGGAGCTGCTCGGTGACGCGGTCCAGCCAGGGCGCATGCTGCTTTTCCTCTGGCCGCAGGCCCTGTTCGTAGTACCGCTGCACGCTCTTCTCGCATGCGGTCATCGCCAGGCCGATGAAGCGCAAGGCTTGCGGCCGCTGCGCGATGTCCTTCGGCATGAGGCTCTTGCGCGGGGCGGCGAGTGCCTCGGCGTATTCGAGGATCAGCGACGAATCCATCAGCACGGTGCCGTCGTCGCAAACCAGCGTCGGCGCCTTGACCAGCGGATTGATCTCCCGGAACTGCTCGTAGGTGCGGAACACCGACAGTGATTCGTGTTCGAAGCGCAGGTCGAGCAATTGCAGGGAAATCGCCACGCGGCGCACGAACGGCGAGTCGAGCATTCCGATCAGCCGCATGGTCACTCCCGTGATGTGATTACGACGCCATCATATCCGGCTCGGGTTCCGGCTTCGCTGCCTCCGGACTCACTTTCTCGATAGTGTGGCGCAGCTCGCGGCCGAGGATCACCTTGGCGTCCTTCGCCCAGGTATCCAGGCGCTGGTCGAAGACCAGTTTGCTGTTTTCGTCCAGCCATACGAGCTTCAATTCGCGCAGTTTCTGGATGAAGCCGCGGAACAGGCCCTTGTCGAAGAATTCCGGTGCCGCCGGCGCGTACAGCAGCGACAGGCGTTGCGCGGCGAGCTGGCACAGGCTTTCCAGTTCGCCCGCGCCGAGCGCGCCGGGGCCGTTCTTGGCCAGTACGGAAATCGCGATGTAGTAGCGCTCGAACGCCTGCTGCAGCGGATGGCCGATGGCGCGCAGGCGGAACACTTCGTCGGACTGTCCGGCGTTGCGCGCCAGGATGCCGCCGTCGTCATCGCCCACTTGCTCGAGCAGGCCCTCGCGCACGAACACGTCGATGGTGCGGCCGATACGATCGGCGAAGCCATCCTCGTCCCAGGGCAGGAACAGTTCGGACTGCAGGAACGGATACACGCTGCGGCCGATGCGCTGCAGGCTGTTGCGCGCCATGCGGCGGTTGTGCTGGAAGCAGCAGGCGATCCAGCTGGCGGCGGTGAACAGGTGGATGACGTTGTTGCGGAAGTAGGACAGCAGGACCGATGTGTCCTCGTCGACCGTGAGCACGTCGCCGAGCGGATGGGTGACACGCTCCAGCACCTTGATTTCCTCACCGTGGGCGATGATGTCTTCGGGCGCGTGCGGCGTCACGGTGACGAAGTCGCTGTAAGGCACATCTTGCAGCAGCGTCTTCGACAGCGCGATCTGCTCGCGCAAGTCGGCCTCGCCCATCGCGTGCTTGGGCGTAGACAGCAAGGCGAGCGCCAGCAGATTGATCGGATTGACGTCGGCGGCGCGGTTGACGTTGACGTTGATGCGCTGCGCCAGCGCGTCGATGGTGTTCGACAGCCATTGCGGTTTTTCGTCTTCCGACAGCGGCTGGCCGTCCCACTCCGGCGCGTGCTGGGTGAGCATGTCGGCGAGCGGGATGCGTTCGCCGAAATTCACCACCACCTGGCCGTAGTTCTGCCGCAGCACCTGCGGGATGCCCCACAGCAGCGCCCAGATCGATTCCTTCTCCTTCGGCTTGCCGCTCAGCTCCTCGAGATAGCTGCCGCCTTCCATCAGCTTCTCGTAGCCGATGTAGACCGGTTGGAATAGCACGGGCCGGATCGGTTGCCGCAGATAGCCGCGCACCGTCATCGCGATCATGCCGCCCTTGGGTTGCAGCAGACGGCCGGTGCGCGAGCGGCCGCCTTCGATGAAGTATTCGATCGAATAGCCGCCGGCCACCAGCTGCGCGACGTATTCGCTGAAGATCGCCGAATACAGCGGGCTGCCCTTGATGCTGCGACGCAGGAAGAACGCGCCGCCCTTGCGCAGGATCGTGCCGATCACCGGCAGGTTGAGATTGATGCCGGCGGCGATGTGCGGCGGCACCACGCCCTTGGTGTAGAGCAGGTACGACAGCAGCAAGTAATCCATGTGGCTGCGGTGGCTCGGCACGTACACCACTTCGTGGCCGGGCGCGGCCGCCTTCAGCGCGTCGAGGTGATGCACCAGCACGCCGCGGTAGATCGTGTTCCACACCGGCGTGAGGATGAAGCTCAGCGAACGGACCACGGGATGCGAGTAGTCCGCGGCGATCTCGTAGGCCATCGCGTAGGCCTTCTTCCACGCTTCCTCGACGCTGCTGTTGTCGCGCTTGGCCTGGGCGGCGATCGCGTCCTTCACCGGATCGGAGGAGAGCACCTTGTCGATCAGCAGACGCCGCGTCGACAGATCGGGGCCGATCACCGCTTCGCGGATGCGGTTGAAGTGCGTCCTCAGGATGCGCGAGAGCTTGCGCACCGTGCGTTCGGGCGGCAGTTGCTCGGCGAGGATCCCACGCACGTCGACGGGCGCGGCGAATTGCACCAGCGTGTTGCGGCCGTTGAGCAGGATCGCCAGCAGGCGGCGGAAGCGGCCGACCAGCGTCCAGTTTTCCGAGAACAGCACCGAGAACCAGCCGCTGCTGCGATCCGGTGCCTGGCCGACGAAGATCGACACCGGCACTAGTTGCACATCCAGCGACGGATCGGCGCGATGCGCTTCCAGCAGACGCGCCAGCGATTCGGAGTGGGTCTTGGCCTTGGTCGGCAGTGGTTCGCCGGTCACGGCCAGGTAGCTGAGCATGCTGCCGGCGCTGCGCCGCGACAGCGCGAGGTAGGCGCGCTTGCGGCCGAGCGGATCGCCCGGCAGCGGGCTCAGCGGCGAGGGCATGCCGGCTTCGCGGCAGGCGCGGTCGAGCAGCAGCGCGTTGGACAGGCCGTAGTCCTCGAGCACATAGCAGACCGGGCGCTCGCCGATCAGGTCGCTCGGTACCTGCGGTTCGATCTTCAGTTCGATCCAGGGGTTGAGGAACTTGCCGAGCAGCCGGATCCACCAGGGCCGGCGCACGCGGACATCGCGTCGTTCGGGTGGTGCGGGCGGCGGCTGGGTGGATTCGTCATCGCCGCCGGCGTGCGGGGGCTCGGAGGCAGCCGTGTCGTTGTGCGTCTCACCGGTTTGTGGGACGGAAGCGTCGGCGCGCGGCGTCTCGGCCGGGGTCGGTTCGGCGGTGCCGGACGACGGGGTCGGATCGGGATCGAACAGGTTCGGCTGGGTCGGCATTGGCGGCATTATGCCGAAGCCGGGGGTGGGCTCTCCCGTGCCGAGCGCTTGTCGTGAGCTGGGAGGGCGTCAGCCCGAGGTTTTGGCCGTCCCGGCAGCGGGCGGTGGCGCGGTTGCCGCGATGGCCGCTTTCGCATGCCGCAGGAAATCGCTGACGTACCAGCGCCCGTCGATGCGCTCCACGCCCACCACCGCATCGATCGGTTGTCCGGCGAAGTGGTAGCGCATGCGGATCTGGGCGGTGTCGCCGGTCTGCGACTGCAAGCTGGCGTCGAGGGTGTCGAGGCCGGCGTCGATGTCGAGGCCGTAGCTGGTCAGCACCTGTTTGCAGGCACGGGAAAATTCCGTGAGCCGGCGCAGGCTGTCCTGCATGCCGAGGCGGGCGAAGTCGGCTTCCGTGCTCAGCCCGGTCTTGCGCGCGGTCGCGGCCAGCAAGGGGATCGCGGTCTTCGCCCGTTCCGGATCGGACAGCGGCGCGGCCTGTGCCCAGCGCGTGGCGGCGACGATGAGCTGGCTGTAGTGCTCGCGCTCGCTTTCGCTGAAGTCGCCTTCGTTGCGCACGTATTGCGCGGTGAACAGGCCGAGGGTGGCGGCGGTAGATTTCAGCTCGGCGTCGGCGTGGGCGAACTGGCGGTTGAAGTCGGCGCGCAGACTAGTTTCCGAGCCGGGCTTGGACAGCGTCGCGAGCAACTGCGGGATGCGTTCGCCCAGTGGCAGTTCGTCGAGCGGCCAGCGCGTGCGGCCTTCGCGCCAGGCGGTTTCGAGTTGCGCGTGCACGGCCGGCGGCACGGCATCGCGCGCGAAGGCGGCCAGATCGTTGTCGCGCAGGTGGCGGGTGAGCTGGGTGACGGCTTGCGCCGGGCGTTCGGCGCCGGGAGGGGGCTGCGTGGTCGTCGTCGTGTTGCCGTCGGGCTGGCGCTGGCAGGCGGTGCATGCGAGCAGCAGCAAGGCGGCAGAGAACGCGAGTCTCCGGAATCGATGTCGCATGCGGCAGCTTCTCCCCCAGGGCGGGGCATCTTGGCGGCGCCCCCGCGAGCCGGCAAGGACCAGCCTCGCAGAATCGGGATTCTAGATACGGCGCTCTGCGCGTGCGCTGTGCAGGACAGCGTTACAGGTCGCGCACCACCCAGTCGCGCGGGCTGTCGGTCAGCGGAATCTCGACCGCGGCCTCGGCCACTTCCTCCGGCGTCTTGCCGGCCTTCCAGGCCGCCGCGATCGTCGCCAGGCGCTCGCGGGTGGCGCGGGTGTAGGCGCCTTCCAGTTCGTTCTGCGCGTCGGCGGCGAGTTTCTGCGGATACAGGGCGCGGGCGTCGTCGCTGTGATTGAACAGCGCGATCAGCCGCGACAGCGTGGTGCGGAAGGCATCGGCGCCGAGCGAGATGCGCTGCGTGCGCTGCAGGTACCAGACGGTGAGGTATTCCACCGGTCCCAGCATGCGCTGCGGCGTGGCGCCGAAGAACTGGCCGGAGAAGACGTTGCCTGACAACGGACCGGCCGACAGCAGTTCACCGCTGTCCGGCACCCGCGTCGCGCCCCACGAGTTCAGCGCGCCGCCGGGCATGTCCATGCGCCGCAGCGCGGTGCCGAAGGTTTCGGCCAGCAGGCGCTTGGCGTGCTCGTCGTCGCTTTCGGCGATCACGCCGAGCACGCGCAGGAACAGGGGATAGCCTGCTTCCGAATGGCTTGCTTCGCCCATCCGCCGCGCCAGACGCTTGAGTACGGCGAGCCGGTATTCCGGATCCTCGTGCGCGCCGAGCACGGCCACCAGGCGGCTGGCGGCTGATCGCAGGGCGGCGGGGGACGGAATGTCGGTCATGGGGAATGCGGAATGAAGCGAATCAATTAAAGCGAACGAATGAAAAATGGCGGCATCGAAGGCCGCCAGTCTAGAGCTTCGTCAGGGGTGGCGGCTCAGGCCGCGTCGACGACCGGCTGTTCCAGCGGTGCGGCGATCGCTTCCGGCGCCTGCGCGGCGGCGTCGGCCAGGGACAGGGCGCTGAACTGCGCCTGCAGGTCCGATTCGCTGTCGAGATGGTGCGGGCCTTCCTGATCCCAGGCGCGGGCCTGGAGGATGCCTTCGCCGGCGTCCTGGACCGCGGCCGGTGCCGGCTGAAGGCCTGGATCCTGGACGACACCCTGTTGCGGCTGGTCGAGCGCGACCTGCCCATGCACCTGGTCGAGGCCGGGTGCGGTGAGGCGAGGATCGGTCGGGCTGCTGATACCGCTCATGGACAGAGAGTTCGGGGGAACCTGGCAATGGCCGCATTGGCGGCGATGGAGGGAATTTATCGCGGCGGCCAGGGCCGGGGCAGCTAGGGGTAACCCTAGATATCGAGCCTTGCCGCCGGCTCGGAGATCCCGCCTTGCCTGGCGTTCAGGCGCCGGCCGCGCAACCGGGTCCGAGCGCTGGTCATGCTAGCCTGCCGCGGCCACTGCTTCCACCCACAGGTGAGCCCATATGGCCGACAAGGATCAGGGCGCCGACAAGACCGAACCGCCTACCCAGAAAAAGATCCGCGACGCCCGCAAGGAAGGCAATGTCGCCAAGAGCAAGGAGCTGACCAGCACCGTGCTCGTGCTCGGCTGGCTGGTGGGCGGCTGGCTGATGATGGGGTTCATGTACGGCAAGCTGCAGGAACTGTTCGAGCTGAGCTTCGCCGCGATCGGCAAACCATTCGACACCGCCGTGCGCGAGGTGGCCGCCGGCGCTTTCGACGTGCTGCTGTGGCTGACCCTGCCGCTGCTGGTGATGGCGCTGTTCCTGGGCGTGCTGGTGGAATTCCTGCAGGTCGGGCCGATCCTGTCCCTGAAGAAGCTGGCGCCCAAGCTCGACCAGATGAACCCGGTCGAGGGCCTCAAGAAAATGTTCACGCTCGACAATCTCGTCGAGCTGGTGAAGTCGATCATCAAGAGCGCCTTCCTGCTCTTCATCGGCGGCGTCGTGCTCTGGGGCATGCTGCCGTCACTGCTGCGCCTGATCGGCTCGCCGCCGATCGCGATCGGCTCCGCGGTCTGGTATGCGCTGGTGCGCATCGGCGTGTGGACGATCTTCGTGTTCTTCTTCGTCTCCGCGCTCGATGTCTGGTATCAGAAGTTCACCTACACCAAGAAGCTGCGCATGAGCCGGCGCGACATCCGTCAGGAGGTGAAGGAGAACGAAGGTGACCCCTACATCAAATCGCGGCGCCGCCAGTTGCATCAGGAATGGTCGCAGCAGAACATGCTCAACGCCGTGCGCGGAGCCAACGTCGTCGTGACCAATCCCACCCACATCGCCATCGCACTGCAGTACGAACACGGTGTCGACGACCTGCCGATCGTGGTCGCCAAGGGCGAGGATTACGACGCCGAGCAGATCAAGAAGGCGGCCGAGGAGGCCGGCATCCCGATCCTGCAGAACATCGAACTGGCGCGCGGATTGAACGAGAAGATCGAACTCGACCACTACATCAGCGACGAATTCTTCGAAGCCGTGGCCGAGGTGCTGCACTGGGCGGAGAGCGTGCGGCGCAATCGCGGGGAAGAGACGAGTTAAAGCCTTGCCTTGAAGCAAGCAGATGCCATCCATGGCGCGGCATGAATGGCTTCGGATCGTCCGGCCCGTCCATCCATGGCCGGGCGTTCACCAAGACTGCGCGGCAGTGCCGCGCAAAGCGCGTCTTGGCTCACCCAAAAACTTTCTGCAGCATCTCCAAGAACCCGTGCTGATCGCCCAGCCGCCTGAGCACGAACTCCACCAGCGAGCCGAGCAGCAGCAGGATGATCGCCGTCGCCAGCCACGCCTTGATCGGCAGCGTCATCGCGAACACGTTGAGCGAGGGCGCGTAGCGGTTCACCAGCCCGAAGGAGATGTCGATGATCAGCAGGATCACCATCGCCGGCGCGGCCAGCAGCAGCGCCGCGGTCATCATGTAGCCGAACTGGCCGACGAAGGCGGACAGGCCGCCGGGATGCAGGTTCGGCCAGAACGAGGTGACCGGCCACACCGAATAACTCGACAGCAGCAGATCGAGGAAGATCAGGAACGCGCCGCTGGCCATGAACAGCCACGCCGCCAGCTGCGACAGGAACTGTCCGTGCAGGGACGATTGATGGCCCTGAATCGGGTCCATGATCGAGGCCATGCTCATGCCGATCTGCGTGTCGAGGATATTGCCGGCCGCGCCGATCGCCCAGAACACGATGCCGAAGCAGAAGCCCAGCGCGATGCCGAGGAACAGTTCCTTGAGCAGGATCGGCACCATGTCGGTGACGGGCATGCCGCCGGCCGGCAGGCCCGCGAGTGCAACCGGCAGGGCGACGATCGCCAGGCTCACCAGAAAGCTGTTGCGCACCAGCGACGGCATGTTCTCGGCGGTGATCAAGGGCAGCATCAGGAACGCGCCGATCACGCGCGGCAGGGTCAGCCCGAGCGCGAGGAGGGGATTGCCAAGCAATTCGTATTGCACGGCTCGGCTCAGCGCACCATGCCGGGGAAATCGAGGAACAGACGATCCGCGAAGGTGTACAGCGTGCCGCCGATCAGCGCCGCGGTGACGAACAGCGTGACCACGATCGTGAAGAACTTCAGCGCGTAGGCGAACGTCTGTTCCTGCAACTGCGTGGCCGCCTGCAGGAAGGCCACCAGCAAGCCGACCAGCGCGGCCGCACCGACCGGCGGACCTGAAAGAATCAACGTCAGCCAGAGCGCTTGTTTGGTGAGTTCGAGGACTTCGCCCATCGCGTCAGTTCCCGTAAGTGAGCACGAGTCCGTGCACCAGCTTCGCCCAGCCGTCGATCAGCACGAACAGCAACAGCTTGAACGGCAGCGACACCGTGGTCGGCGAGAGCATCATCATGCCGAGCGCGAGCAGGATGTTGGACACCACCAGATCGATGATCAGGAACGGCAGGAAGATCAGGAAGCCGATCTGGAACGCCGCCGTCAGTTCGCTGACGGTGAAGGCCGGGATGATCACGATGAAATCGTTGGCGGAGATGTCGTTGCGCTTGGCCGGCGGCAGCAGGCGTTGCGCGCTCTGCAGGAAGAACTCGCGCTCGGCGTCGTGCGAATGCTTGAGCAGGAAGCCGCGCAGCGGTTCCTTGCCGGCCTGCGCCAGCGCCAGCAGGCGTTCCACGCCCTTGGCGGGCAAGGGTGGCAGCGGTGCCTGTGGTGGCGGCGCGTTGGCGGCGGGTGCGGCCGGCGGTGCCGGGCTGCCGTCGGTGACGTTGGCGAAGGGGTCCTGCGCGTTCTGCTCGGCGTTGACGACGGCCTCGGCTTCGGCCTGTTCGCCCGCGGCGGCGGCGGGTGAACTCGGAACCGTTGCCGGTGGCGGTGTCTGTGCCTGCGCTTGCGGCGGCGGCGCGGTCTGCGCGGGCGGCGTGGTGATGATGGAGGTCGCGGGCGGCGGCAATCCCTGCTTGCGTGCCTCGATCGCCGCATGGGTGTCGAGGATCACCGGATACATCACGTAGATCGACAACACGATCGCCAGGCCGTTGATGACCACGTTCGGCGGCACCTGCTGCAGGCCGAGCGCGTTGCGCAGCAGGCTGAGCACCACCACTATTTTGGTGAACGAGGTGACCATCACCGCCACGAAGGGCGCCAAGGCCAAGCTGACGACGGTCACCAGGATGAGTGCCGGGTCGAGGGTGCTGAAATCCATAAGGTCAGGGCCTGCCTGTCAGTGGACCGAAGGTTTTGTGTTCCTTCTCCCCTTGGGAGAAGGTGCCCCGCAGGGGCGGATGAGGGCGGGAAATCACTTGTCGTGGAACGTTCCCGCGAGCCGGGATTTTCCCGCCCTCATCCGGCGCTTCGCGCCAACTTCCCCCGGAGGAGGAAGGAAAGCAAGGCACTAGCCCCATGCCAACAACCGCACGCCGAGCGTGTCGCCCACAGCCACGATTTCGCCACGTCCGGCACGGCTGCCGTTGGCGCGGATGGTCACGTTGGCGCCTTCCAGATGCGCGGGCAGCGCGAACACGTAGCCCGGCTGCAGCGAAGCCAGATCGCCCACCGTCAGTTCGATCTGGCCGATGTCGAACACCACCTGCACCGGCAGGCGGCGCGCCGGATGGTCTTCGACCGCGGCTTCGCCGCCGTCTTCTTCGGGAAGGTCGGATTCGTTCATCGTCATGTAGAGCTCCGGATATCTGGGTGTGGTCACCGTCCTGGCGTCGGCTTCGACGCGCCAGCCTCCCGGTGTCGGCGCGAGCGGCCAGGCGCGGCCGCGGGCATGGGCTTCGAACACCGGCGGCGCGCGGCGGTTGCCGGCAAGGATCACGTCGCCGGGCTGCAATTCGTCCCATTCGTCCTGATCGAGGACCGGCCCGACGCATTCCAGCGTCACCTGGGCGGGCAGATCCAGCCACTGCGCGACCTCGGGCAGCGGATCGTCGGCGTAGACCGGTTCGGCGCGGGCCAGCAGGCGATCCAGCCACGCGGTCGGGAAGCGGATCGCGCCGCGCGTGCGCGCCGGCTGCGGCGCGCCGCCCTCGGCGGGCTCGTCGTCGATGGAGAAACTGAACCAGAGCGCGTCGTCGTCGTCGGGCTGTGGGGATTCCGCCACCGGCAGCAGCGAGATGCCGAGCCCTTCGCTCAGCCGCATCAGCTGCGGTTCGTGCGCGAGGCTCCAGGCCAGCATGCGCGAGCGTCCGCTGTAATCGCTCCAGCGCAGCCCCGGCTGCGGCGGCGCGCCGGCGTCCAGGCGCAGCGGCAGCACGGTGCCGTCGGCGTCCACGTAGAAGGTTTCGGCGGCCGTGCCGGCCGTGCCTGGCCAGAACGTGAGCATGCCGCCATCGTTGAGGAACCAGCGCTGCGCGCTGCCGAAGAAGCGCCGCAATGCCTGCGCCTGCAGCGGACGCAGCGCCGGAACGCGTCCGCGCAGCGATGCGGTCTGTTGCGTGGCTACGGCGGCTTCACCCATGTCCCAGCGCTACCTTCATCAATTCGGGCAGCGAGCGTACCCCGAGTTTGTTCATCATGTTCGCGCGATGCAGTTCCACGGTCTTGATGCTGATGCCAAGCACGTCGGCGATGATCTTGTTCGGCTTGCTGGCCACCACGAGGTCGAGCACCTGGCGTTCGCGGGGGCTCAGCTTGGCCAGGCAATCGGCCTGCGCGCCGGCCGCATGACGGTTGCGCGCGTTGACCAGCGCGGCGCGGATCGCTTCGATCAGCGCTTCGTCGTCGAAGGGCTTCTCGAGGAAGTTGGACGCGCCCTTGCGCATCGCCTCCACCGCCAGCGGCACGTCGCCGTGCGCGGTCACGAACACCAGCGGCAGCGCGATGCCGCGGTGCAGCAGTTCTTCCTGCAATTGCAGGCCGCTCATTTCCGGCATGCGGATATCGGAGATCAGGCATTCGGGCGCTTCGGCCGGGCGCGTGCCCGCCTGCGCTTCCAGGAAGGCCGGGCCGGAGGCGAAGGCCTGCACCTCGAATCCCGCCGTTTCCAACAGCCACGCGGTGGAATCGCGGAAACCGTCGTTGTCGTCGACGAGATAGATGCGTGCTTCTTGTGTTTCACCCATGGATCACCTCTCACCAAATCGCGGGAGGGTGAAACCGAAGATGCTGCCGCCGCCCTCGCGCGGTTCGAAGAATAGCCGGCCCTTGTGGTATTCGATAATCGAGCGGCAAATCGCCAGCCCGATGCCGAGTCCGTCGTTCTTGGTGGTGAAGAACGGCGAGAACAGCTGGCCTTGTTGCGCGGAAGTGAGACCGGCGCCGCGATCGGCGACGCGCACTTCCACCTCGTCGTCGAGATTGACGCGGCCTTCGATGCGCAGTTCGCGCTGTGCTGCGGGCACTTCACGCATCGCTTCGATCGCGTTCTTGGTCAGGTTCAGCAGCACCTGCTCGATCATCACGCGATCGGCGTACACCGGCGGCAGCGAGGGCGCCAACAGCACGTCGATGCGCAATTGCAGGCGCTCGGCTTCCAGACGCAGCAGTTCCATGACGGTGGCGGCCATCACGCTGACATCCTGCTCGCTGCGCTTGGGCTCGCGCGCGCGCACGAACTCGCGCACGCGCGCGATCACCGCCGAGGCGTGCTCGGCCTGCGTGCGCGCGGCGGTGAGGGCGTGCTCCAGTTTCGCGGGGCTCACCTGCGCGGAGCCGCCCGCCTGGCCGACCAGGCGCAGGCTGCCGTTCAAATAATTCATGATCGCGGCGAGCGGCTGGTTCAACTCGTGCGCCAGCGTGGCCGCCATCTCGCCGACGGACATCATGCGCGAGGTGAACAGCAGCTTCTCCTGCTGGCTCTTGCGCGAATCCAGCGCCTCGATGCGTTCGCTGATGTCGACCGCGGTGAGCACCGACAGGGCTTGCCCGTCGTGCTCGGCCTTGCCCCAGTGCAGTGCGTACCAGCGTCCGCTGTGCGGGGTGTGTACTTCCTGCGGCGGCGCGTCGGCGCCGACGGCATCGGCGTGCAGCGCGGCCAGCAGGGCGTCGCGGCGGACGTGCTCGGGCAGGGCCGAGAAGGCATCGAGGAAGCGCTGGTTGGCCGCCACCAGGGCGCCGTCCTTGTCCGCGTAGGCGGCGCAGGCGAAGGGCACGGCTTCCAGCAGCGGGCCGGGTCCGGCAACGGGGTGCGGCTTGGCGCGGGGCGCGCTCATGGCGCGGCCGCCGATGCCGGTCGTTCTGGCCGCGAACCGGCATGCAGACGACAGCGCACGGACGCCCTGCTACGGTAATCGCCGCTTGTCCGCTCCGTCCCGCCGGGTCCCATGCCCTCAAATCGTTCGCAAATCCGAGTGTTCCGGTCCTGGTTGCCGGCCATCCTCATCCCCCTGGTCTGCGGCTGGGCCGGCCCGGTACTGGCCGCCGCCACCGCCTCGACGCCAGCGGCGGGCGCACCGGCCGACGCGCCGTCCATGACGGGCGAACTGCTCGGGATTGTGCTGCCGCTGGCTTTGATCATTCTCGCCCTGTTTGCCGTACTGCATGTCGCGCGGAGACGTTTCGGCCTGACCGGGCAGAACGCCACCCCGCTGACGATCCTACAGATTCTTCCCGTGGGCCCGAGGGAGCGGATCGTGCTGGTCAAATCACGGTCCGGACGGGTGTTCGCCGTGGGAGTGGCGGGCCAAGGCGTGACATTCATCACGGATCTCGACCCCGGCGATCTGGTCGCGCCGGAGACCCCCGAACCGGCAGCCCCCCCCGCGGTCGAGGGCACCGGTATACCCCGCTCACGTTAAGATTTTGTGATGCTAAAGTCCCGGTTTCGCTCCGACCTTTCTCCGGTCCGATTCCCGAATACATCTAGATGAGCGCAGTGGGCTTTGTCGCGCCGTCGTCACACCATCTTCACGCCTTCAACTCGCCGGCGGTATATCGTGATTCGCCAATTTGTGACGCATGAGGTCAGGGGAAGAATGCGCCAGGTTCGCGATCTCGCCGCAGGGCGAGGCGTTACGGTTTCCCTTTCTTTCCGGGCATGCCCGGATGCTGACGGGCTGCGCGCAGGCGACGCTTTCGCAATGACCGACGTCCGCGGAGACCGCCCATGCGCTCACTGATCGAATCCATCATGGCCGCCCCGGCCGGGACCGGGCCGCGCCTGCGCACCGGCTACAGCGACATCGTCCTCGCCTTCGCGGCGGTGACGATCATCAGCGTGATGATCCTGCCGCTGCCGTTGATCGCGATCGACATCCTGGTGGCGTTCAACATCTCGATCGGCTTCGGCCTGCTGCTGCTGTCGATCTACATCCCCACGCCCGTCGCGTTCTCCAGCTTCCCGAGCGTGCTGCTGCTGACCACGCTGTTCCGGCTGGCGCTGTCGATCGCGATCACGCGCTCGATCCTGCTCAACGCCGAGGCCGGCCACATCGTCAACACCTTCGGCACCATGGTGGCCGGCGGCAATCTGGTGGTGGGCCTGGTGGTGTTCCTGATCATCACCGTGGTGCAGTTCATCGTCGTCGCCAAGGGCGCCGAGCGCGTGGCGGAAGTGGCCGCGCGCTTCACCCTCGACGCCATGCCCGGCAAGCAGCTGTCGATCGACTCGGACCTGCGCTCGGGACTGATCGACAAGGACGAAGCGCGCCGCAAGCGCCGCCTGCTGGAAGTGGAAAGCCAGCTGCACGGCAGCCTCGACGGTGCGATGAAGTTCGTGAAGGGCGATGCCATCGCCGGCATCGTCATCATCATCATCAACCTGCTCGGTGGTCTGGCGGTCGGCGTGCTGCAACATGGCATGGACCTCGGCACCGCGACGCACACCTACAGCATCCTCACCATCGGCGACGGCCTGGTGTCGCAGATTCCCGCCATCCTCGCCACGATCGCCGCGGGCCTGGTGGTGACGCGCACCGCGGGCGAGCAGGACGACCGGCACCTCGGCGAGGCGATCACCCGGCAGATCTCCGGACAGCCGCGCGTGATGCTGATCACCGGCTGCCTGGCCTTGCTGATGATGTTCGTGCCGGGATTCCCCTGGCAGGTGTTCCTGGTGCTGGGCGCGGCCCTGCTGACGATGTCGGCCTGGCGCTATCGCCATCATTTCGAACTGCTGCGCCGCGCCTTCCGCGTCACCGAGGAGGAAGTGGCGGGCGTGCACAAGCAGGTCGAAGCCGAGGACCTCGCCCCGCCCGCGCCGCTGTTGCTCGAACTGGCGCCGGCACTGTCGGCCGCCGGCGGCAACGAGCCCGTGCGCGCGCGCATCACCGAGATCACGCAGAAGATGCGCGAGGAATTCGGCGTGCCGGTGCCGACGCCGCAGGTGCGCGCGAACGAAGCGCTCGGCGAAGGCGAATACCGCCTCAGCGCGCATGGCGCCCGCGTGGCTTCCGGGCGCCTGCGTTTCGACGCGCATTTCCGCGTGCCGCGCATGCCCAGCGATGCCGCGCCCAAGCTGGCCGGCTTCTTCCCGCCGCTGGCCGGCGAGTGGGTGAGCGAGGCCGGCGAGGACACGCGCGCGCCGCTGGATGTGATCACCGACCACGTGCGCGCCGCCCTGCAGCGCCGCATGGGCAGCTTCATCGGCATCCAGGAAACCTCGAACCTGTTCGCGCGCATGCAGCGCGACTACCCCGATCTGGTGAAGGAAATGCTGCGCGTGGTCGCGCCGCAGCGCGTGGCCGACGTGCTGCGCCGCCTCGCCGAGGAAGGCGTGCCGGTGCGCAACCTGCGCGATGCCTTCGAGGCGATCACGGATGTCGGCGGGCGCGAGAAGGACGTGGTGCTGCTCACCGAATATGTGCGCGTGGCCCTGAAGCGCGAGATCGCCGATCGCTATGCTGACGCCGACCGCACACTGCACGTGTTGCTGATCCATCCGGAACTGGAAGACAAGCTGCGGCAGTCGGTGCGCGTGGCCGGCGGCGCCAGCCAGCTGGCGATCTCGCCGGAACTGGCCGCGCGCCTGGGCAGCGAGGTGCGCTCGCATCTGGCGCGGCAGGCAGCCGGCGTGCGCCCGGTGCTGCTGTGCTCGCTGGATGTGAGACGCCACCTGCGCAAGCTGATGGAAGTGGATTTCTTCGATCTGCCGGTCCTGTCGTATCAGGAGCTCGCTCCGGATCTGCGCATCGTGCAGGCCGGGCAGATCAACGCATGAGGGAAGCCTCAAGGCAGTAACGAGGTTTCCGGCACAAGGACGCGCCGACCCCGCATTCAGGCAGAAATGCCTGAATGCGGTGCCCGTTTCGCCTACTCCGGGTTCATCCCGAATTAGGCAAACCGGGTCCATCGTTCGTGCCGGACAGTGATGTTCAAGACGGTCACGACGCGACAGACTCGGGAATTCCCTAGGTAGCTAAGTCACAAACCGCGGTAGATCATCCGCAAGTGAGTCGAACCATGTCTTCCAGCCACGACAACGCCACCGCTGGCCCCGGGAAAGGGGATGGCACGCAGGTGCTGCGCATCTTGTCGGGCCTGCACGCCGGGGCGGGACGCACGCTGGCGGCACGCGAAATGATCCTCGTCGGCAGCGGCGAGGACTGCGACATCGTCTTGGCCGATGCGGGCGTCGCCCGTCATCACGCCCTGATCAATCTGCTCGGTGATGTGTCCTCATTGCGCGCGCTCGACGCGCCGCTGCGCATCGACGGCCAGCCGCTGAATCCCGGCGATCCGGTCGAGCTGCGCCCGTTGCAGCGCATCCAGATCGGCGAGGCCGCGATCGCCTACGGCACGGAGGACGATCCGGGCTGGGCCACCCTGCAACCGGGCAACACCGGTTTCAGCGCCGCCGCCGCGCGCGTGAGCAGCGCCGGCATGCGCCGGCTGCCGATGATCGCCGCGATCGCGGTGCTGTCCTTGGCGGCGCTGGCGGTGTTCGCCGCGGTGATGCCTTCGCAGAAGCAGAAGGTGGATACCGACGCCGAAGCCAAGGCGCTCGTGCATGATTTCCATATCTACAAGGGCGCGCTGTCCAACGACGGCACCGGCCAGACCCTGTCGGGCATCGTCCCCGACCGCGCCACCACCGACCTGATCCAGCGCCGCATCCAGGAGAAGGATCTGCCGGTGGCGCTGAACCTGCGCACCGGCGAGCAGATCGCCGCCGACGTGGGCGAGGTGCTGCGCACCACCCTGCCCGGCGTGGACATCAAGACCCGCTATCTGGGCGAGGGCAATGTCGAGGTCGCGGGCTACTTCCCGGACATGGTCGCCCTGCAGCGCGTGGCGCAGTCGCGGGCCATGCGCGACGTGCGCGGCCTGACCCGCATCGTGCCGAAGAACCAGACGGCACTGGCCATCGGCCAGGGCCCGACCAACGCGCCGCCGCCCGCGGCCAGCGCGCCGCCTCCGCCGACCCGGATCATTTCCATCGTGCGCGGGAAGGATGCGCATCTGGTGGGCATGGACGGCCAGACCTATGCGGTCGGCGCCGACATCCCGGGCCTGGGCAAGCTGCTGTCGATCGGCGAGACCGCCCAGGTGCTGGGCAACGACGGCGCGCCGCATCGGGTCGTCGTGCAGCCGGTCACCGCCCAGGAACTGGCCGCGGCCGCCGATCAGAAATTGGCGGATGAGGCCAAGGCCGCCGGTGGCACGCCCGCCGCCACGCCTGCGTCCACCGCGAGTCCGGCGCCTCAACCTGCTGCAAATACCAAGCCGGCGACAAGCGGCTCCAAATCCCCGTCGGCAGGCGCCACCCCTGCCGGTGACAAGTCGAAAAAGATGTAAGGTTGTCCCAAGCGTCGTCCGTCGCAAGATTTCACACCGTCTTAACACTGATTCATCACCTTTATCACTACATCGTTGTAATCCGGTCTACCGACCGTTATCCACGAGGAGACATGCAAGATGAACACGATTGATCAGAGCCAATTGCTCGGTTTCGTAGGCAAGGCCACCGTCGGTGGCGTTTCCGCCGGTAGCGGCAGCGGCGGTGGTGGCAGCAGCGGTTGGCTGCGCGCGCTGGCCGAAAGCGCCAAGAGCACCCTCGATGCCCAGGCCAACAAGATCACCAGCCTGTCGGACGCCCTGTCCGCCGGTGCCGACAAGCCTTCCGACGTCATCAACGTCACCACGGCCGCCATGGAAATGCAGTTCAAGTCCACGAGCGTGAACACCCAGCTCACCAGCGCCAGTGAAGCGATGAAGAAGGTCGCCGAAAGCAGGTAATCGGCTTGATGTAAGCCACAGCATGAGGGAGGAGACCGGCACCGGCACGTGGTTGTCAGCGTTCCGATCCGGCTCGTTTCATCTGCGCGTTTTTCTCACTTGGTTGAGGAAATTGAAATGACAGAAGCAATCCAGGCAGTCGCAGCGGAAGCTGTCAAAGCCACCCAGGCCACCGCGCCGGCCGCACAGCCGCAGGCGACCGCGTTCGAGGTGCACCAGTTCTCGGATGCGTACGCCGCGCGCAATGCCGCGTCGGTCGGAAACCAGACGGCGACGTCGAACGTCGGTGCCGTGCAGGGGCCGTCGGAAGGCATGCGCTCGCTGGTCTCGTTCGCCGAGAATCTCAACAGCGGCGCCAACGACATCGGCGCCCTGGCCGAGAAGATGAAGAGCCCCGAGTTCGCGGCCACGCCCAGCGCCATGATCGAGATGACGGTGGCGTGCCAGGAGTTCATGCTCAAGGCGCAGCTGACCTCCAGCGTCGCCAACCGCACCTCGGACGGCATCCAGCAGCTGTTCCGTCAGCAGTCGTAAGAAGCCATGGGGACGGGCATGAAATCGTCGTCATGGCGACTGTTGTCGCGGATGCTGCGGCCGCAAGCGAGGGTCGTGGCACTGTGCGCATGCCTGCTGTTGGCGGCCTGCAGCAAGTCGGCGCTGTATAGCGATCTCGACGAGCAGCAGGCCAATCAGGTGATGGCGGCGCTGCTCGGCGCCGGCATCGACGCCTCGAAGGAGCCCTCGCTCAGCAGCAAGGAGCGTTGGGAAGTCAGCATCTCGCAGAGCGATTTCCCCAGCGCGATGCAGGTGCTCAACGCCAACGGCCTGCCGCGGCGCCGCTCGGAGTCGATGGGCGAGCTCTTCAAGAAGGAGAGCTTCGCGTCCTCGGCGCTCGAGGAGAAGGCGCGCTACATCTACGGCCTCGAAGAGGGCATGCGGCAGAAGCTGCTCAAGGTCAACGGCGTGGTCGACGCGGAAGTGTCGATCGCCCTGCCGGACCGCGAGCCGCTCAGCGGCGAAACGCCCGACTCCTCGGCCTCGGTGATGATCTTCCATCGTCCCGACGTCAACCTGAGCGATCGCGAGACCGACCTGAAGGTCTACATCAAGGACGGCATCGCCGGCCTGAAGGACGTCAACAAGGTCACGATCAAGTTCTTCCCGGTGGGACAGAAGCAGGCCTCGCAGAAGATCGCCCGCAGTGGCGCGATGCCGGCGGCGCTGTCCTCGATCAGCCCGCTGGCGATCGGCATTACCGCCGGCGTCGTGCTGCTGCTCGCCATCGGCATCGCCCTGATCGCGCGCCTGCGCGGCGGCAAGGCGCAGCCGAAACAGCCGGAAACGGCACCGGTGTGGAAGGGGTGAGGAACCGCGCGCTAGCGGACGCCTTCAGGGCGTCTGCTGCGGTTCCGAACGCCCGGCCATGGATGGACGGGCCGGACGACCCGAAGCCGGAATGTGCCGCCATGGACGGCGACAGAAATCTGGAAGAAGCGACGGACGCCCTCGAAGCGTCCGTTATGTTCTCGAAGCCTCGCTTGATGATGGGATCGCACGGCCCCGCAAGCCGCATCACGACGCACAGCGACACAAAGAACGGCACAGGTAACCCCCGATGACCCTCCAGGCACTTCTCGAAGGCGTCGATGCCGAATGGTATCGATACACCGGTGCCGGAGCGGGTACCGCCGACGACCTCGACCCGAAACTCCTGCAACGCGCACACGAAAGCGATCTCGGCCAACGCCTGCTGGCGCGCTGGCTGGTGACCGGCCCCGCGCCGTACCTGTTCGCGCCGCGCGCCGACGGCGGCATCTCCAAGCTCGCGGCGTTGTGGCCGCGCGAACGCCTGGCCGTGCTGATCCGCGATCTGGGCGTGCTCGCCTACGCGCCGGCGATCCGCTCCGAGGTGGGACGCGAACCGGTGCGCATCCTCAAGCGCGCGCTCGGCAACAGCTATCTCCTCGCTCTCGACAAGGCGGTCTGGGACGGCCACGTCGACAAGGCCGTCGCGACACGGCTGCGTTCCGAACTGCACGCCACGCTGGCGGTGTCCGCACAGGACGACGACGCGCTGCACGCGCTGCTCGACGCCCAGGGCCGCGGCGAGTTGCGCGCCTGGGCGATGGCGCGCGATCCCGCCTTCGCCGATTGGGTGATGCTGCAATGGCCGCGCGAGGACGTGGCGCCCGCCCATCTGCCGGAGAAGCAGGTGATCTTCCTCACCGGCCATCACGAAAAACGCACGGAACCCCAGTAACAACCATGTCGTCCGACTCCAACACCACCGCTGCGGCTGCTTACGCAACATCCGCCACATCGCGCTCCACGGCCGTCGTGTTCGAGCGCAAGCAGTACGAGCGCACGCTCACCGGCAACGTCGTGCCGGCCGCGGACTGGGCGCATCTGGACGAACTCGACACGCTGCTGGCCCGCGTCAACGAACTCTACGACCAGGCCGCCGCGGAAGTCGCGCAGGCGCGCGAGCAGGGCCACGCCGCCGGCTTCGCCGAAGGCCTGAAGCGCGTCGAGCAGCAGATGACCGAACAACTGGCCGCGCTCAACGAACGCCGCGCGCGCGTGCTGGCCGAAGCCAGCGGTCGCGTGGTCGATCTCGCCTGCGCGATCGTCGCGCGCATCGCGCCCGGCTTCGACGCCAAGACCGTGGTGCCGCCGATGGTGATGCGCGCGGTGGAAGCGGCGCAGGCCGAACAGTTCCTGCTGATCCGCGTGCATCCGTCGGTGCGCGAGAGTGTCGCCGCCGGTCTCGGCGCGGTGCGTCAGGCGCATCCGGCGGTCGGCGTGATCGAACTGGTCGACGATCTCAGCCTCGATCCGCTCAGCTGCGTCGTCGTATCGGAAGCCGGTGAAGTGCGGGCCGGCGTGGCGCAGCAGATCGAAGCCATCCGTACCGCGCTCGCCAATGCGGCAGGCGGTCATCACACCGGATCCGCCGGATAGAGGCCGGTATGACGACGAATACCGACAAGAGCGCCGACAAGGCCATCACCGCATTGGGAGACCTTCCCGGTTTCGACGCTGACGATCCGCTGTTCGGCGCGCTGGCCAAGGCGCATTCGCTCTCGATCGAGCGCGTCGGCCGCGTCGCCGAGGCCTACGGCACACTGATTCGCGCCACCGGCCTGAAGGCCTCGATCGGCGAACTGTGCCATTTGCGCAACCCGCCCGGCGCGGGCGATCCCAATTTCCGGCTCGCCGCCGAAGTGGTCGGCGTGTCCAAGCAACTCACGCTGCTCACGCCGCTCGGTCCGCTCGACGGCATCGCCGCGACCACTGAAGTCGTCGCCAGCGGCCAGCAGGCGGCGGTGCGCGCAGGTCCGGGCCTGCTCGGCCGCATCCTCGACGCGCACGGCGAACCGATCGACGGCAAGGGCACGATCGGCCCGTCGGTGCCGGTGCCCATCTACGCGGCCTCGCCCAATCCGCTGGCGCGCAATCTGATCGAACGCCCCTTCTCCACCGGCGTGCGCGCCATCGACGCGACGATGACCGCCGGCGAAGGCCAGCGCATCGGCATCTTCGCCGTCGCCGGTGGCGGCAAGAGCACCCTGCTCGGCATGCTCGCGCGCGGCGGCAACGCCGACGTCAACGTGATCGTGCTGGTCGGCGAGCGCGGCCGCGAGGTCAACGAATTCATCCACGACAATCTCGGCGCCGCCGGTCTGGCGAAGTCGGTGATCGTCGTTGCCACCTCCGATCGTCCCGCGCTGGAGCGCAGCCGCGCCGCCTGGGTCGGCACCGCGATCGCCGAATATTTCCGCGACAAGGGCAGCCGCGTGCTGCTGCTGATGGACTCGGTGACGCGCTTCGCGCGCGCGCTGCGCGACGTCGGCCTCGCCATCGGCGAACCGCCGGCGCGTCGCGGTTTTCCGCCCTCGGTATTTTCCGCGATGCCGCGCCTGTTCGAGCGCGCCGGCAACAACGACAAGGGCTCGATCACCGCCTTCTACACCGTGCTGGCCGAGGACGAGGACGGCGGTGACCCGATCGTCGAGGAAGTGCGTTCGATCCTCGACGGCCACATCGTGCTCTCGCGCAAGCTCGCCGCCGCGTATCACTACCCGGCCATCGACGTGCTCACGTCCTTGAGCCGCACCATGCCGCGCGTGGTCGACCAAGCGCATCTGCGCGCCGCCGGCCAGTTGCGCAAGTACCTCGCCAAGTTCAACGACATCGAACTGCTGCTGCAGCTGGGCGAATACAAGCGCGGCACCGATCCCGATGCCGACATCGCCATCGACAAGATCGGTCCGATCCGCAAGCTGCTGCAGCAACCGGCCACCGAGCTGGTGCCGTTCGCGCAATCCTCCGAAGCGCTGCGCAGGTTGTTCGCATGAAGAGCCGGGACTCGCTTTTGCTCGTCATTCCCGCGCAGGCGGGAATCCATGGACTTTGCTTTGGCGTCCTGACAGCGGAACGAAAGTCCATGGATTCCCGCCTGCGCGGGAATGACGAAGTGGAGGGGCGCGTGCCATGAACAAGCGCTACCCGCTCGCGACCTTGCTCCGCCTGCGCGAACACCGCACCGAGACCGCGCGCCTGTACGTGCTGGAATGCCAGCGCGTGGTCGCGGCCTGTCGCGAGGCCTGCACGGCGATCGAGGGCGAGATCCGCAACCTGCAGGCTACGCGCAACGACCAGCGCCGCCGCCTGCTCGATCCGCCGCCGCCCGGCGTCGCCTGGCCGATCGCGCTGGAGCAGCGCGAGGCGCATATCGAACTGCTCGCCAATCACATCGTCCGCGCGCAGCAGCGTCTGGCCCAGGCACAGCAGAAACTGCGCGAGGCCGAGCAGGTGCTCGCCGACGCCCGCACCGCCTTCTTCCGCGCCAAGGCGCGGCAGGAAGCGCTGGAAAAACGCCGGGACAGCTGGCGCGGCGAACAGCGCGCGCTGGAAGCGCGGGTGGAAGAAGCCGTTGCCGAGGATCTGCTGGCCAGCGCCCGGCATCTGCAGTTGAGTGAAGGAGGAGACCATCGATGAGCATCGATCGCAGCGACGACCGGCGCAGTGAAGCCGCTCGCGTCCGTCACCAGCAGGCACTCGACCGGGCCGAGCGCGTTGGCAACGAGCAGCACCGCGCGCAGCAGGTCAGCGCCGAAAGCGTCGACCGCTTCCGCGCCGCCCTGCAACGCCAGGCCGAGCCGCCGCCGCCGAAGGCGCCGCGCACGGGACAGCAATCCGAAACCAGTGCCACCCACCGGCAGAACGCGGTGCGCCAGGAGCAGCAAGGCCTGACGAATACGAAGACCGAACAGAGCAAGCTCGCCGAGCGGCTGGCCGCCCAGGGCCAGGAGAACGAAAGCGCCGAGCGGCAGGCGGCCGTCTCGCAGCGGATGGACGACCACGAGATCCACCGCAAGGGCGGCGGACGGGACGCGTCCTCGCAATCGGACTCCTCCACCGACGTCGCCAGCCTGTGGCAGGCCCAGATGGCCCTGCGCGGCGATGCGGGGCCACCGCCGACCGCGCCCACGCCCGTGAACACGCAGGTCTTCGCCGAACTGATCCAGAGACACGTCCGCCAGATGGCCGCCAGCGACAGCGCCGACAAGCACAACGATGGCCAGGTGCTGCTGCGCATGTCCGACGCCACCCTGCCGGGCACCGATCTGCTGCTCAGCAAGACCGCCACCGGCTGGGTGCTGCGCGCGGATTCGCGCTCCCGCGACAGCTACGACGCGATCCGCCGCGCCGCGCCGGAGCTGGCCAAGCGGTTCGCCGACAGCGAGCTGGGCGAATTGATCGTCGATCCGCATTTCCACAGCTGATTCGCAGGCATGTTCACGGGAACGGAAATGCTGCAGCGCAAAACATTCACCGCCCCAACATCCGCCGGCTCATCCCTAGGGCTCACCCTAGGTACCAAAGCACGAACTTCTCTGCTTAACTTGCCTCAACACGGTCCGGGGGGATTCGCCATCCAGGCGTCCCCGGCCCTTCCCGGAGCTGAGTCCTGATGGCACCCACCAACCGCCGCCCAGTGCCTCGCAAGCGCCCCGCCTCGCGGGCAGGCTTGCTCGAGCGCGCCCGGCAGGGTGGTGTCGCCGAAGCCGCCAACGTGGCGGAAGACGCTCCGCAGAACGATCAAGAGCAGCAGCTGCGCGACGCCCTGCGCCGCAAGATCGAAGCCACGCTGCAGGACAACCCCGATCTCGACGAGCAGGGCCGCGATTTCCTGCTCGACCACCTGCTGCACGCGGTGGAAAGCGCGCCGATCGAGCCGACGCTGGTCGCCAAGCCCGATCGTGGCCAGTGGATCCAGATGCTCGAAGGCCTGCGTGAGTCGGGCTTCGCCGAGGACGACGATGTCGCCGCGCTGATTCGCCAGTTCGACGAGGCGATGCAGCCGCTCGACAGGCCGGAAGTGAAACTGGCCGCCGAGTTCGCCAGACGCTGCGAACAGGACGGCGAAGAAAAGGCGCTGGCATGGCTGGAGGCGCAGCGCGATGCCGCCGCGCAGTCCAAGCAGGCCACGTCTGCCGGACTTCAGGATGCACGCGTTCAACCTAGAAAACCGAATTTGAGGCGGACACGCACCTCGCGTGGACCTCCGGTCTGATCGCACCAGCCCATCGCGCACGCGAGGGTTCACGCAATCCCGGATTCGCAATCAACTCAAATACACATCTCTAGGAGAAACGAAAATGATCGAGAACAATGCCGACCGCGCCTATGCCTCCCTGCTCAACCACATCGCCATGTCGGGCAACGAGAAGTCGCGCGAGAGCAGCAGCGCCAACAGCGTCGCCAAGGGTTCCAAGTCCTGGCTCGCCGCGCTGGTGGAAGGCCTGAACAAGATGATCACCGAGTCGTGGAAGGACATGACCGCCGCTTCCAACGCGGTGACCAAGGATGATCCGGCCACCATGACCAACTTCCAGGTCAAGTCGCAGGAATTCAGCCTGCTGATGAACACCGCGCAGACGGTCGTGAAGACCATCGGCGAAGCCAACACCAAGGCTGCCAGCAAGCAGTAATCCACTGCCGAGTTGCACGAAGGGCGGCCTCCGGGCCGCCCTTCTTTTTTGTGTCGCCGCGAATGCTTTGCATGATGCGGACGCGCTTCGCGCGCATGCGCGCACGATGCACGCGCGAACGCGAGGCGCCGGTATTCCAAAGGAAGAAAAGCCGCGTTGCTCAGCGGCGACGCATTCTCCGCGCCACCCACCAGGCGACCGCGAAGCACACGCAACCGAGCGCGATCAGCCCGCCGGACGTGCCGCGACTGCTGCTGTCGCTGAAGATGCCGCCGCCGCCCGGCATGAGCACGACGATCGCCAGGGCGATGCTGGCGTAGGCGACGATGCCCAGGATCCAGAACAGCCATTGCCAGGCCTGCGTGCCGTTGTCGGCGTCGGAATCGCGATTGAACAGCGAACGCGCGCGCGAATGCTCCGAGAAGGGGCCGGACTTGTTACGCGCGCGCCGGCGCCATCCGGTGACGATCGTGTTGCCTTGCGCCTGCAGTTCGCCGCGCACGCCGGGGACGCGATCGTTGGCCGGCAATGTCACGCCGCGCGGATCGACGGCGGGAGAGACGGCCATCGTCGCGCCGGCGGCGACGCCGGGAAGTGCCAGGGTCGGCGGCAGGTTCGCCGCCGGGTTCGTGGGCAGCGCATCCGGACGCAACGAGGCGGCCAGTTGCTCGACGCCAGCGGCGGTGCCGGGCGCGATGAGGTGCGCGGAAGTCGCGGTCTGGACCAGCATCGGTGTTGCCGGCCCCTGGACCGGTTGCGAGGTGACCGTGGCGACCGTGGAAGCGGTCGCGGTGGTGGCGCCGGGTGCCGTCGGGATGGTGGGAGCGTTGGCGGGCGTCGACAGGTTCGGCGCGCTCGCCGTCGTCACCTGTCCGCTCTGGCTCGGCGCGAGCAGTCGCGCGTCGGTGGTGCCCAGCGGGGCGGAGGTCTGCGATTCGCGCGAGAACGCGGCGTAGAGATTCTGCGCCTGCGATTCGAAGCTGTTGCGTCCGGCATCGCTCAGGTGGTTCCCACGAGAAGTATCAGGGTTCGAGGGATTGAAGTCGGGATCGCCGTTGCGCGGGGTTTGGACCAGGCCGTCGTCGACGTCATACGGCGAATTTGGCGAGTTTGGCGAATTCGGATTGGGCGAGTCGACGCGATGCGGACCGCCGCGATCGTTGGGCAGGTTGTTCAACAATCCCGGGGGAATTTGCGGGGGGCCGACGCCATCGGGGCCTGACATGTCGCACCTCCAAGGCGTGCGCAGGGCGGATGCACGCCACGTCAGCCTAGTCCTATCGTTGGTGCGATTCACCTAGGGAAAACCCTAGAAGGCCTCCCATGCTCACGTGCCGTTCGGGCGGTGCCCGCATCGGCCCCTCGCGGCGGACAAAAGAAAGGGAGACCCGGAGGGTCTCCCTAAAAATGTCCGGCTCTCGCCGGAGGACTTTCGGTTGTGGCATGGCCCCGGACGAACCGGGCGCGAGCAGACTAACGCGCCGCCAGAGTTAATGCAATACCTGAAATAAAATCACTCAACTTATTGAATTAATTAATTTCTCAAGTCGAGTGCTTGTCGCTTGGCCTCGCGGCGGGCGGCCCGGGGCTGGTCCCAGGCGTTGTTGAACAAGGCCGGCTCCCAGCCGCCGTAGCTGGGGTTGGGCAGCATCCACCAGCGCTCGCCGAACCAGTCGTGGTACTGGTCGAGCAGCTTGGTGCGATCGGCCGGGGTGTTGGCGAGGATCTGCACGAAGTCGCCGAGCTGATCGCCGAACTGCATCAGCACGCGGTAGTTCTGTCCGGCCAGACGGCGGCGGCAGTTCTTCTCGCTGCCGTTCTGCTCGCAATCCTTCACGAAGGTGCCCAGGCCCAGGAACACGTCCTCGCTCGCCACCGGCATGCCGACCGCCTTCAGATTGGCGAGGGTCGCGTCCTTCAGGTGCACGGCGCGGTTGGACAGGTACAGGATGGTCACACCGCGCGCCTGCGCGGCCTTGGCGAAATCGACCACGCCCGGGACGGGCTTGGCCTTCTTCTCGGCGACCCACTGGTCCCAGGTCACCTCGTCGTATTCCTTGCCGCCGGCCACCAGCCGCGCCTGATAGGGCGAGTTGTCGAGCACGGTCTCGTCGATGTCCATGATCACGGCTGGCTTGAGATCGGCGGTCTTGCCGGCGTTGTCGCGCTCCTCCGGCACCAGGGCGTCCCAGTTCTTTTCCTTCAGGGCGACGTCGAGCTTGTCGGCGGCGGCGCGGTAAATGGTCTCGGCGCTGGCCCGGTATTCCTCCGAGCGCTGCATCCACAGCACCGCGTTGAGGTTGTCGTCGGCCGAGGCGGCATCGGTCTTGGCGGCGGTCGCGGCGGGCTTGGTTTCCGCAGCGGCGGCGGCGCCCTGCGGCGCGGTGTACGAGGCCGGCTTGCAGGCGGCCAAGGCCAGGGCCAGCAGGGAAACGGTCGCCAGGGTGGGGCGCATCGCGAGCTCCAATCGGGAAAATCGCGCGAGTTTAGCGGAGCCGGGAGGCCGGGGCGTGTCAGTCGGGGGCCGGTTTTGCCGTTCGTATCCCAGGATGGGGAATGACGCCCCGGATGTCCGGTGCGACGCGGTCCAGTCCCGCATTGCGCCGTTCCAAGGATTTGGATTTAGCATGGCCGCAACGGGGTGACTGGCCGATATGCGCAAAGCAGATGCCACGGGTGTTCCGGGTCGCAGGCTAGCGATGAGCAAGCTTGTGACGAGCAAGCTCGCGACGATCCTGCTGTGCGCATTGACCGCTTCCTGCGCGAGCCATGTGGAGGACAAGAGCATGCAAACCACCAGCGAAACTTCGACCGCGGTGATCAGTTCCGAAGCCATCGGCGCCAAGCTGCTGCGGCTGATCGACAGCATCCACGACAGGCAGGACCTCGCGCCCACGCGCATCGAGGAAGTGACGGGACTGACACTGTCCCCCGAATCGGGCACCGTCTATCTCCACGGGACGCGCGGACAGATCACCCAGGATTGGAGCTTCCGCCTCGGCACGCTGGCGAGCGGCGAGGACGGCGCCGACAGCCTGCTGTTCTCGATCAACAACGCCGATGGCGACGGTGCCGACCGGGCGGCGGTCTGCCAGCCGGATTTCGACGCCTACAAGTCGGCGCTCCAGGCCAGCGGCTTCTCGCCGATGCCGGTGCCCGGCGAGCGCGGCAGCACGCGTTTCTGGGAGTTCACGCGCGACCAGGTCACCGTGCGCATCCAGACCATCGGCGAGAGCGCGACGAAGCCGGAGCACGCCTGCGTCAGCACCATCTCCGTCAGGACATAGGAGAGTCGCCATGGCCACGGATCAGGATCTGAAAAAAATGCTCGACGACTGGGAAGCCCGCATGGGGGCCGACAGCAAGCTCGTCGATCAAATCAACCTCTACCGGAAGGACGCCTACGACCAGCTCGGAACGGCGGCGAAGGATCGCGTCTTCCTTGGCACCGACGAAGCCACGCGCAAGGCCAATGCGGCCACCGTGCGCAAGTCCACCGAGGAAGCGATCAAGTCTTCGCCGGAGCTGAAGGCCGACTTCATCAAGGAGATCGGCGACGGCCACATCAAGAAGATCGAGATCGGCTCCAAGGACATGGGCGCGGGCGGCGCCTACGACGGCAAGAACGATCTGATGTACATCAATCCGGCGATCGCATTGACGGCATCGAAGAAAGGCCCTACTCGCAACGAGTTGATCGGCATCATCGGCCACGAGCTCGACCATTCGCAGGAACGCGACAAGGGACGCGCCGCCGACAAGGCCTTCATCACCGGGGCCGAGAATATCCTCAACGACGGCAAGCAGGCCCACGACTTCACCAAGGTCATCGGCGACAAGGTGGCCGAGCGCAGCGCGTCCGAATCACGGGCGCATCTGGACTACTACAACAGTATCGTGCTGTCGCTGGACAAGAAGGACCGCACCGAGGCGAAGATCTTCGCCGCGATCCCGGACGATCGCAAAAAGGACTTCTTCGACGTCGACAAGGGCAAGCTGCATGCGGGGCTCACCATCTCCCCGCCCGGCAGCGGGCTGCTGCCGCAGACCGACGACAACATCAAGGTTCTGCAGAAGACGTTCTTCGAACGTCCGCAATTCGGGCCGAACAATCGCGAGACCTACAAGCAGCAGGTCGCCACCGAGCTGGTGCGGACCATTCTCGATGTCGACAAGGCCAAGGAAGTCACGATCAACCTCAAGCAGATGGGCGTCGACTACAACGCGATTCAGCCCTCTCTGAAATTCGCCGACGGCAAGCCGCGCACCTTCTACGACAACAGCGACGGCACCAAGATCAAGCTGGAAACCGACAAGCCGCATTCCCTGGTGCCGCCCAAGGCGATTCCCGTGTCGCCGATTCCGGGTGGACTCCCGGGCGGGCTTCCGGGCAGTGCGCCGCAGCGCCTGCCGGTGTCGGCGGAGGCGGGATCGCAAGCGCATCCGCTGTACGCGCAGGCCCTGCAGCACGTGCAGGCGCTGGGGCCGCAGGCCGGCGGCTACCGCAACCCGCAGGAGATGGAACGCGTGGCGGGCGCATTGGCGGCGCAGGCGCAGTCGAGCCATCTGCCTTCGATCACGGCGGTCGTGGCGAGCACCGATGGCAAGGGGCTGATCGCGGCGTGGACGAATCCCGACAATCCGCTGGACACGAATCGTGTCTATCAGGAGAAGACGCAGGCCGCCGCGCAGCCTCTGGAACAGAGTCTGCAGCAGTTGAAGGCGGGAGCGCAGGCCGGACCGCTTCCGCCTCAACAGACCGAATCGCAGGTGCAGGGCTTCTCCCGCTGACGATCAGGCAAGGAGGCGCCCTGCCGAGCATCGCCGGGCGCCGAATCCTTGGCGGCGACGTCAGTCGCGCGACCGTTCGCTGATCAAGCGGGTGAGCATGTCGATCTGTCGCTGCTGATCGGCCAGCAGCGACTGCATCTGTTCGTTGCGCATCTGATCGAATTTCTCGTGCAGCGCCATGATCTCGATCTCCGCCTTCAGGTTGATCTCGTAATCGTGCTCGGCGGCGATGCGGTCCTTCGTCGCCTGGCGGTTCTGGCTCATCATGATGATCGGCGCCTGCGCGGCCGCCAGCATCGACAGCATCAGATTGAGGAAGATGAAGGGGTAGGGATCGAACGGCCGGCTCAGCAGCCAGACATTGGCGCCGGTCCATACCGCCAGGAAGCCGGCGAACAACAGGAGGAACGTCCAGGAACCCCCGAACGTGGCGACCTTGTCCGCCAGCCATTCGCCGAACGGCATTTCGTCGGGCTTGCGCGATTTGCGCGAGATCGGCGTGCGTTCGAGCGCATGGCGCAGGACGCGTTTTTCGGAGTCGGAAAGTTTGTTGGCGGCCTTGCCGAGCCAGCGCTCGGCGGCACGTGTCACATCGTGATCGGAAATCGCCATGACCCTGTCCACGCCGGACGGAAGGGCCGGCATGGCGGCTATTGTGCGCGGCTGCCAACGTGATGGCGCGCCGGTGCGTTCGGCTTGGTCAGGTCGGGTATGCCGGCATGCTCGCCGCGGCTCAGGCGATCTTTTCGATCCTCGCCTGCTGGCAGAGCGGATAGCTGTCGACGAATGGCAGGATCCGCTGCTTCATCGTGTCGAAGGACGGCCCGTACAGATAGAACGCGGTCTCGCGCGGGCCCTGCCACCAGCTGTGGATGCCGCCTGCCTCGCCGAGCGCGTCCTCGAGTTCGTTGTAGACCACGTTCGAATCGCACTTCTCGTAGACCTCGTCGGGCAGGTCGGTGCCGTTGAGATAGAGCGCGAGGCCTTCGTTGACGCCGAACGGAACCGGTTGTTCCACGCCCGAGACCGACAATCGCGAACCTTTCGGGGCGCCGAGCCATTCCAGCGTCTGCGAGATGAGCGTGATCGTTTCCGTGGAGGTGTTGGTCACCTGGATTTCCACGTCGCAGAATTCGATCTCGCCGTCGGTGCCCTGCATCGTGCCGCCGCCCGAGATTTCGCCGACGTTGTACTTCTTCAGCACCACGTCGAGCGGGTCTTCATAGCGTTCGTGCCGGTGCATCGGCTGGATGCGTGCGTTGAGCGTTGCCACGATGACATCGGGCGTGGCCTTCTTCTTGCCGAACAGCTTGCCAAGCATGGATCGCCCCCCAAGGCGTGATGATGTCCGCTCTCTTGCGTCCGCGGTGCTTACTGCATGCGCATCACGCGCGGCGCCGGTTCCTCGTTCGGCGACGGCAATGCGATCGGCTCATGGCTGCGAGGCGTCTGAGCGGGCGACTGCTGGGCCTGCCAGAGCGCCTGGCCTTCGGCGCGGAACGCCTGTCCGTCCGGCGATTGCGCCAGCGCTGTCATCGCGTGCCGCATCGCCGCGGGATCGCCCACCGCATCCAGCAAACCGTTGACGTGGGGATTGCCGGTTCTGGATGGTGCGTTCGTCGGCGTGGATGGCGTATCGCGCGCGAGGTCCGGTTGCTGGCGTCCCGGGCCGGTGTGATAACCCTGGATGCCGCCCTGATCGAGCGCTTCGCGCAGATTGATCGAGAGCGTGGGGCTGTTCGAGTCGCGCGATTCGCCGACGTTGTTGTGTCCCCACGGATTGCGCAACTGCAGGATGGCTTCGCCATTGCGATTACGCGTGACGCCTTCGACCATGTAGGCGTGCCCATCCGCCAGGCCGTCCTGCTCTCGCCCCTGCATGGTGGCGAGCGTCACCGGCTGTCCCCGGGCAAGAGCACCTTCGATATCGCGTGCCATCTCATTGGCCTGTGCGGGCGGTGGGGCCGGTTGAAAATGACCATAGTCGCCGGTCAGGGTGAACGAGCCGAGACTCGGGACCGCGCCGAACGGGTTGCCTTGCGCGTCGACATTGCCCTGCAGCCATCGATAGCCTTCATCCAGCCCATCCCGGCCACCGCGCTGGCGCGCCTGGATGGCGGCGGCGGTTTCGATCACCGCCGGCCAGATCGGGTTGTCGCGCACGCCGTAGCGATCGTTCGTGACGGCACCGCCGCCCTGGCGCACGAGATCGTCCATCGTCTGCAAGGCGTTGTCGGCGCCGCTGCCGCCGTTCCTGCGCAGGTTGTCGCGCAGTGCGTCCTGCGTGACGGTGATCGTCTCGGGCGTCGGCACGCCGCCGGCGTTGCGGTAGAGCGTGACCTGGAAATTTCCGGTCGCCTGGTCGTAGCGGATCGCCTGACGGATCCGGTCCGGCTGCAGCTCGGCGAGCGATCCCATCGGGGCCATCAGATAACAGTCGCCGACCGCGTCCTGGCTGATATCGCGTGCGCGTGGCCGCGGGTCGTTCCTGTCGTAGAGATCAGCGTCGCTGAAGGTGATGCGCCGGGGATCGGCCATATCGCAAATCCTTATGCCAATGGATGTCCAAGGCGCTGTTTTTACAACAAAGCGCATCGGTTGTAACCGGCACGGCGCTGCGATTGCGTTGTCGAGGCGGATTCGATCGGTGAATCAGGAACTACGTCAACCCGCGTCCAGCATGGCCCTGATCGCGGCGAAGCCGACGTCGGCGCGTTCCTTCTTGCGCTCCGCATCGGCCACCGGGTCCGCGCCGTCTCGCTGCAGCTCGGCGGCCGGCAGTTCGTCGAAGAAGCGGCTGGGCGACAGGCGCAGCTTGCTGCCCCAGCGCTGCGCCTCGCGCGAGTGCGAAAGCCACAGCTGTTCCTTGGCGCGGGTGATGCCGACGTAGAGCAGGCGTCGCTCCTCGTCGAGGCGGCCTTCGTCGATGCTGGCTTCGTGCGGCAGTGTGCCGTCCTCGACGCCTGCGATGAAGACGTAGCGGAATTCCAGTCCCTTCGCCGCGTGCAGACTCATCAGCCGCACCTGGTTGCCGGCGTCGTTCTTGTCGGCGTGCGTGAGCAGGGCGAGCGAGGCGGCGAGTTCGCCGGCGCTGGTGCCGCGAGCACCCTCGAACCATTCGGCCAGCTCGTCGAGATTGCCGCGACGAATCTGGAACAGCTGTTCGGTCTTGCACTGCGCGCGCAGCGCGTCGAGCAGGCCGGAGCGTTCGTTGAGCTTGCGCACCAGATCGGAAGGCGACAAGTGCGCGGCATCGCCGCGCAGGCCGCGCACGATGTCGACGAAGCCGCTGAGCGCGTTCGCGGCGCGTGGTTGCAATTGTTTCAGCAGGCCCACCGACTCGGCTGCGCGCAAGAGCGGCATGTGCGCGTGCTGCGCGAGTTCGGCCAGCTTCGCCAGCGTGGTCGCGCCGACCTCGCGCTTGGGTGACTGCACCGCGCGCAGGAAGGCCGCGTCATCATCGGGATTGGCCACCAGCCGCAGCCACGACAGCGCATCCTTCACCTCGCCGCGATCGAGGAAGGCCGTGCCGCCGGACAGGTGATAGGGCACGCGCAGCAATTGCAGCGCCTTTTCCAGCGCGCGCGATTGATGATTGCCGCGGAACAGGATGCAGAACTCGTTCCATGCCGCACCGCGCGCGGTGTGCAGGAAATGGATTTCGCCAGCGATGCGCTCGGCCTCGTGCGCGGAATCGCGGCATTCCCAGATGCGGATGCGTTCGCCATCGGCTTGCGCGCTCCACAGTGTCTTCGGATGCTCGTGCGGATTGTTCGCGATCAAGGCGTTGGCCGCGCGTAGCACGCGGTTGCTGCAGCGGTAGTTCTGTTCGAGCTTGACCACCTTCAGCGCCGGATAGTCGCGCGCCAGCTGCGACAGATTCTCCGGATTGGCGCCGCGCCAGGCGTAGATGCTCTGATCGTCGTCGCCCACGCAGGTGAAATTGCCCTTGTTGCCGGCCAGTGCCTTCAGCAGCCGGTATTGCGCGTCGTTGGTGTCCTGGCATTCGTCGACGAGCAGATAGCCGATACGCTCGCGCCACGCCAGGGCGCACTCCTCGTCGTTCTCCAGCAGCTGCACGGGCAGGCGGATGAGATCGTCGAAATCGACCGCGTTGAAGGCCGACAGCCGCGCCTGATATTTGCCATACAGCGCCGCGGCCTCGTGCTCGCGCGTGCTTTGCGCGCTCGCGAGCGCTTCTTCCGGCGACAGGCCGGCGTTCTTGGCGCGCGAGATCAATCCCTGCATGGCTTGCACCACGTCGGGTTTCGCGCCGGGCATCAGATCCTTCAGCTGCGTCATGGTGTCGTCGGTGTCGAAGATCGAGAAGCCGCGCTTGAGCCCGGCCTTCGCATGCTCGATCTGCAGCAACTTCAAGCCAAGCGCGTGGAAGGTGCAGATGGTCAGCCCTTCCGCCGCGTCGCCCTTGATGCGGCGGCCGACGCGCTCGCGCATTTCCTTCGCCGCCTTGTTGGTGAAGGTGATCGCGGCGATGCGCTTGGCGGGATAGCGGCTGGATTGGATCAGGTGCGCGATCTTTTCGACGATCACGCGCGTCTTGCCGCTGCCGGCGCCTGCGAGCACCAGCATCGGGCCGTCGCAATGCGCGACCGCAGCGGATTGTTGAGGGTTGAGGCCGTGCATTGGGAACTTCCGATCTATGCCATCAGTCTACAGACATGCGCGGCACCGGCCGCCTACGATGCGGTCGCCGGAAAAAGTCAAGGACAAGGAATGCGGGGGAGAGTCGCCATTTTCATGTTGAGCGCGTTGCTGTTCACGAGCGCCGCGACGGCTGCCGACAAGAAGAAGGCATTACCCCCCGATCCGCTTCAGGACCCGGTGATGCTCACGGCCGGCTTTCTCAGCGGTCATCCCGATCTGCGCTACCGGCTGCTCGGGCTGGAAAAGCGCAAGCAGGAAAAGCTCGAGGATGCGCTGAAGTTCTTCCAGCGCGCCGCCTACTACGCCGACAAGCCTTCGCAGGGCATGGTCGCGGAAATGCTGTGGAACGGGCAGGGCGCGCCGCAGGATCACGCGCTGGCCTATGCCTGGATGGATCTCGCCGCCGAGCGGGGCTACGAAGGGTTCCTCGGCCTGCGCGAACGCTATTGGGGTGAACTGACCGAGGCGGAGCGCAAGCGCGCCATCGACGTCGGACAGGAGCTCTACGCCAAATACGGCGACGCCGCCGCCAAACCCCGCATCGCCACCGCGTTGCGCCGCGAGCGGCTGCGGATGACGGGAAGCCGCACCGGCTTCACCGGCAATCTGGAGATCTTCGTGCCGAGCCCGGGCGGCGGCACGGTCATCAGTGGCTCCAAGTTCTACGACAAGCGCTACTGGGACCCGAAGCTGTATCAGGAATGGCACGACGCCATCTGGGCGAAGCCGCGCATCGGCCGGGTCAGTGTCGGCGAGGTGGAAACGGTGAAGGAAGACACGCCGCCGCTCAAGTCGCGCGTGCCGGACACCGCGCCCCAGGCCGACGCGCCGGAACCGGAAACCCCGAGCGAGCGATGACCGGCGGACGTTAGAATCCGCCTCATGGCCAAGCTCTACTTCTACTACTCGGCGATGAACGCCGGGAAGACCACCACGCTGCTGCAATCCGCGCACAACTACCGCGAGCGCGGCATGCGGGTGATGATCCTGACGCCGCGCCTGGACCATCGCGCCGGCAGCGGCACCGTCGCCTCGCGCATCGGTCTGCAGGCGCAGGGCGTGTCGTTCGATCGCGATGACGATCTGCAGCGATGCATCCAGGACGACATCGCAGCGCATGGCGACCTGCACTGCGTGCTGGTGGACGAGGCGCAGTTCCTGAGCAAGGCGCAGGTGTGGCAGCTGAGCGAGGTGGTCGACAATCTGCGCATCCCGGTGCTGTGCTACGGCCTGCGCACGGATTTTCGCGGCGAGCTGTTCGAGGGCAGCCAATATCTATTGGCCTGGGCCGACGAACTGTCCGAGATCAAGACCATCTGCCACACCGGCAAGAAGGCGACCATGACCGTGCGCGTGGACGACAACGGCTACGCCGTGCAGGACGGGCCGCAGGTGGAGATCGGTGGCAACGAGCGTTACGTCTCCGTGAGCCGCGCCGAGTTCAAGAAGATCGTGCGCGGCGAAGGGCGCATCGAGCCGTTGCAGCAACCGCTGCCGCTTTGATCCCCGACGCATGAACCGTCTGCTCGAAATCCGCACATACCGTCTGAAGCCGGGCACGATCGCCGACTTCCACGCGGCCATGCACGGCAGCGCCGTGCCGATGCTGCGAAGCGCGGGCATGGACGTGGTGGCCTACGGCCGTTCGGATCACGAGGAAGAAAGCTATTTCCTGATCCGCGCCTACGACAGCCGCGAGGCTTTGGACGCGGAGCAAGGCCGCTTCTATGGTTCGGAGGCATGGCGACAAGGGCCGCGCGAGGCGCTGGTCAGCAGGATCGAGACCTACTTGAACACGTTGCTGTGGGCGTCGCCCGAAGCGGTGGAAAGCCTGCGCGCCTCGAACCAGTCCGAATGACTCTTGGTGCTTGCTTTCGTCATCCCAGCTTTCGCCGGGATGACAGGGTTGTCATCCCTCGAATCGAAAAATGTCCTAGGGCAATACCAGGATGTCTTCCCAATCGGCGGACGTCTGATCGCGCAGCGATGACGGCAGCGTCGGAAACGCATCGACGAAGGCATCGCTCTTCAGCTGGTTGATCGAGATCAGCTTGCAGGTCGGCGTGCCCGTGTTCTCGCACCAGTAGGCGCCCGCCACCTGCGCTTCGGGCACGTAGACCGCCTTCCAGGTCTGCGTCGGCACCACCACCTTGCCGCTGTTGATGGTGGTGGACATGGTGGCGAAGTCCGGGCCGGTGACGATGTAGGCCTCGCCATAGCTCTTGGCGACCACGCGCACGGTCTCCTCGATCACGCGCCATTTGTTGCGGTTCAACGTTGGTGTCTGAGGCACGACGTTCGCGATCGAGAAGGTTTCCTTCTGCGCGGTATTGGTGGAGGCATCACCGGCCGGCATCATGTGGCCGCGGTCGTAGCCGCTGTTGGTGTAGCTCGAATGCGTGGTCGGGAAGCCGGCCTCGCTGGTGAAGTTCATGTCGATGCGGGTGATCGACTCCGCACCGAGCACGCGCGCCTCGGTCAAGTGTTGCGCCGACCACAGATTGGTGCCGGTGACCTTCGAGGCGTACAGGTTGTATTCCTGCTTGCACAGCGTCAGCGTTCCCGAGTTCATGTCCGAGTTGAGCAGCACCGGCTGCCGGCCGTCGAGGTACTCGTCGTTCGTGCTGCTGTCGCAGGTGATGGCCTGCGCTGAATGCGCGGCGAGCCAGAGTCCGAGGATCGAAAGCAATCTTGCGGCTGAGTTCACGAGCAACCTCTGCGGACTTGGTCAGAGCCCGCAGCGTGCCGTTCTCATGAGAAAGCGAGATGACAGCTTGTTGTCGAAACGGTGACGAAACGTCGACGCATCAGCGCTGGCAGTGTCGACACCACACCGTCGCGCGCTGGCCGATGGTGGTCAGCGTCAGCGCGCGTCCGCAGGTCTTGCATGGCTCGCCTTCGCGTCCATACACCGACAATTCCTGTTCGAAATAACCCGGCGCGCCATCCGGGCTGAGGAAATCGCGCAGCGTCGTGCCGCCGCGTGTGATCGCGTATTGCAGGATGCGGCGGATGCTCTCGGCGATGCGCAGATAACTCTCGCGCGAAACGCGCCCGGCCGCGCGCAGCGGCGACACGCCGGCCGCGAACAGGGCCTCGGCGACATAGATGTTGCCCACGCCGACGACCACGCGCTGGTCCATCAGGAAGACTTTCACCGGCGCCTTGCGGCCGCGGCTGAGCGCGAACAGATATTCGCCGTCGAAGGCGTCGGACAACGGCTCGGGGCCGAGATCGCGCAGCAGTTCGTGTGTCGTTCCCGGCGGCTGCCAGAGCAGGCAGCCGAAGCGGCGTGGGTCGTTGAAGCGCAGCACGCGACGAGGTGATCCGCTCGCGGCATCCAGCGCGACGTCGACGTGATCGTGCGTCGTCACCGCCGTGCTCGGCGGCAACACGCGCAGGCTGCCGGACATGCCCAGATGCAGCAGCGCGCTGCCCACTTCGGTATCGAGCAATAGATATTTGGCGCGTCGCCGCACCGCGGTGATGCGCTGGCCCGGCAGCAATTCGGACACCTCGCGCGGAATCGGCCAGCGCAGATCCGGCCGACGCAGCACGACTTCGCGCACGCGTCGCCCTTCGACGTGCGGCGCCAGACCGCGACGGGTGGTTTCGACTTCGGGCAACTCAGGCATCGACAGGTCTCGTGACAGCATCGATCACGACGGCGCTGGCATATTCGCGATCGTCGTAGTCGAGTATGGCGCCGAAGGCTTGCGACAAGCGCTCGGCCGTCAGCGCATGTTCGCGCGGTCCGTCGTCCAGCACCTGGCCTTCGCTCAGCAGCACGATGTGGTTGATCTCGGGGATGAGTTCCTCGAGATGGTGCGTCACCAGAACCAGCGTGATGCCGTCCCGGGCGAGCGCGCGCAATGTCTGCAGAAGGCGATGGCGGGCGACCAAGTCCAGCCCGGTCGTCGGTTCGTCCAGCAACAGGGCGCGCGGCGCATGCACCAGCGCGCGCGCGACCAGCACGCGTCGCGCTTCGCCGGTCGACAGCGTCGCGTATTCGCGCTCGGCCAGAGGCAGCGCGTCCACGCGCGCGAGCGCCTCGCGTGCGCGATCGCGCATCGAGGCGGTGACTGTCTGCGGTTCCGGCGCCGCCAGTCGGGCTTCGAAGGCGCCAAGGACAACATCTTCCACACGCAAGCCAGGCAGCGACGCCAGATCGTCATGGATCGCGCCGGTGACGATGCCAAGCTGCGTCCGGATCTCGCGCACGTCCCACAAATGCATGCCGAGGATGCGCACCGCGTGGCGTCCGTCGTCGTGCGCCAGCGGATACAGCTCGCGCGTGATCAACTTGATCAGCGTCGATTTGCCGCAGCCGTTCGGCCCCAGGATCGCGGTGTGCCGGCCGAGCGGAATCCGCAGCGACACATCCCGCAGCGCGAGACGGGCGCCGCGCATCACGCTGGCGTGATCCAGTTCGATCAGCGGTGGAGCGGGGAGGTGCGTGGCATCGGCGGGCATGGCTGGGAGATGAAGGCGCGGATGGGGAATCCCAACATCCCTATTAGACTTCGGATCGCCAGTCGCCATCGACGGGCATCGCTTCCATGCGAAACAAACCGGCCACCGCTGCGTCCCCTCCGCCCTCCGGCCAGTCTCCGGGTCCGGCCCTGCGCGCCTATGCCGCCGCCGAGCTCGATGCCGCCATCGCCGGTCTGGCGCGGCACGGTCATCGCCTGCATACGGGCGTGCACCATGCCCGCAAGGGGTTGCGGCGCACCCGGGCGGTGCTGCTCCTCGGCGGCGAGGACCTCGGGGACGGCGCCCGTCTGCTGGTTCGCGAACTCGCCCGCGTGAATCGTGGTCTCTCTGCCCTGCGCGACGCCCATGCCCTGATCGAAACCCTCGACCGCCGCATCGCCAAGCATCCGGACGCGGAGACGCGCCCCCTGCTGCGCCGCGTCCGCCATGTCGCGGCGCAGCGGCGGGCGGATCGGCTGCGCGCCGAACTCGACGCCGACCCCGCCCTGGCCGCCCGCCGCCAAGCCCTGCAAGTGCTGCGGGCCGGCCTGGACGCCCTGCCCTGGGCCGCCCTCCAGCCCGCCCGTCTGCAGCGCGCCCTGACCGACAGCGCCGCCCGCGCCGACCGGGCGCACGCGCGCGTACATGCCAGCGGGGACGAGGAAGACTGGCATCGCTGGCGCCGCCGCATGCGCCGCCTGTCGCAGCAGCTGCGCGCCGCCAAGGCCGCGGGCCTGGCCTTTCCCGCCCCGCGCGCCTTCGACAAATCCCTGGCCGAACAGCTCGGCGTCGCGCAGGACCTGCGGCTCCTGCTCGACCAGGCCAAGGGCGGCCTGCCGCTCGAAAAGGCCGACCGCGCCGCCCTGCGCCACTACGCCAAGGTCGCCCTGGCCAAGCAGCAGCGCCGCATCGCCGCCATCGAGCGCGCGGTCGAACCGGCGCCGATCCCCGCTACGCGGGATCGCCGAAAACGGGACTGAATCCCGTTACCACCGTACCCCGACGCACAGATTGAAAAGCGTCACGTCGATGGCATGATGTCCATGCGACACTCGGCGGCCCTATAGGTCTGTCCATCCGCTGTCGTCATTTGACCGTGCTCCTGGAGCTGTAATGCCCACCTCTCTGCTCGACTTCCTCGCCGGCGGCCTCACGCAGGCCGGACCCTGGACCCTGGTGATCTACTTCCTGATCGCCACCCAGCTGACGATCTTCTCCGTGACCCTGTACCTGCATCGCAGCCAGGCGCACCGCGGCGTCGACTTCCATCCCGTGCTCAACCACTTCTTCCGCTTCTGGACGTGGCTGACCACCTCGATGATCACCAAGGAGTGGGTGGCCATCCATCGCAAGCACCACGCCAAGTGCGAGACCGAGGACGATCCGCACAGCCCGATGTACAAGGGCATCAAGACCGTCTTCTGGCGCGGCGTCGAGCTGTACCGCGAAGCGCGCGCCCAGCGCGCCGACATCGAGCAGTACGGCAAGGGCGCGCCCAACGACTGGATCGAGCGCCACCTCTACACCCCGTTCGCCACTATGGGGCCGACGTTCCTGCTGTTCGTCAGCTTCGCCCTGTTCGGCTTCAAGGGCGTGGCGATCTGGGCGATCCAGATGGCCTGGATTCCGTTCTGGGCCGCCGGCGTCGTCAACGGCCTCGGCCACTGGTGGGGCTACCGCAACTTCGAGACCACCGACACCGCCACCAACCTCACCCCCTGGGGCGTGTGGATCGGCGGCGAGGAACTACACAACAACCACCACGCCTTCCCCAGCTCGGCCAAGTTCGCCCTGCGCAAGTGGGAGTTCGACATCGGCTGGGCCGCGATCAAGCTGCTCGAGAAGGTGAAGCTGGCCAAGGTGCTGCGCGTGGCGCCCTCGCTCGATGTGCGTCCCAACATCCACGTGCCGGATGGCGACACCATGAAGGCGCTGCTCGCCCACCGCTTCCAGGCCATGACCGACTACCAGCGCAACGTGCTGACGCCGGCCCTGCGCGAGGAAGCCCGTGCCGCCGGCGCCAAGCTGCGCGCGCTGCTGCCGCGCAAGCTGCGCAAGGGCATGGTCGACGACGGCCGCTGGCTGAAGCCCGACGCGCGCGAACAGCTGCGCACCTGGGTGGCCCAGCGTCCGCGCATCCGCACCCTGGTCGAATATCGTGCCCGCCTGTCGGCCTTGCTCGAAGCGCGTACCCACAACGCCTCCGAATCCCTGCACAACCTGCAGGCCTGGTGCCGCGAGGCCGAGGCCAGCGGCATCCGCGCCCTGCAGGAATATTCGGCGCGTTTGAAGGGCTACTCGCTGACCGCTCGCGCGTAAGCATGCGCGCACGCGACGCACGCACGAAGCCCGGCCATTGGCCGGGCTTTTTCGTGGGCGTGCCTTTGCTGATGTTCTTGTTGTTGACGAGCACCGCGCACGCGCAGGTGAAAGCCACCGGCGACTATCTCTCGCGCATGGACACCGATCGCGATGGCCGCGTCTCGCTGGCCGAATATCAGGATTGGATGAGCTACGCCTTCGACGCCATGGATCGCGACCACGACGGCCAGCTCAGTGGCGCCGAGCTTCCGGGCGGCAAGGGCAAGCCGGTGTCGCGCGAGGATCATCGCGCGCGCATCGCCGACACCTTCTCCCGCCAGGATCGCAATCATGACGGGGCGCTGGATTCACGCGAGCTGGCCGCGCCGCCACAGTGACGGTTGCGCGTGCGCGGCCTGCGCGCCTTCAGAAGCGGAACAGATAACCGACGGGCACCCGAGTTTGCCTGGAGCGTTCGATCGGCGGACTTTCCTTGATCTCGTCTCCGAACCCGGTCGCGGCCACTCACGCCGCTTCAACCAATGCGCATCGACAACTCGACGTCCTCGCCGAATGGCGTGGACAGATAACCATTCGCGGGCGAGCGCACGTGCGCCAGATAATCGGGGCTGTAGTCGGCGTTGTCGGCGACGATGAACGCACCCGGCCTGAGACGGCTCTCCACCAGGTTCAGGATCTCGGGATAGAGTCCCTTGGCGCCGTCGAGCAGCAACAGATCGATCGTTTCCGGAAGATCGGCGCTCAGCGTCTGCAGCGCATCTCCTTCGCGGATCTCCACCAGATCGATGAGGCCGCCGGCCGTTAGATTCTCCCGGGCACGCACCACTTTTGACGGCTCGAACTCGGTGGTGATCAGGCGACCGCCGCCGTTGTCGCGCAGGGCCGCGGCCAGATGCAGCGTGGAGATGCCGAACGAAGTGCCGAACTCGACGATCGTGCGCGCGCCGCAGCCACGCGCCAGCATGTAGAGCAGCGTGCCCGTTTCCCTGGAGACGGGAAGCGGTAAATCCTTCATGCGGCTGTAGTAGTCGAGGTATTCGGTCTTGCTTTGCATCCAGCGTTCCCGCTCCTCGCGGGAGAGCGCGGCCACCACAGAGCTCGTCGCCGGCGATGCCCGGGCGGCCTCTTCGAATAAACGATCCAGCAAGGGAGCAAGCGGAGCTGATGTCAGGAGTGACATGTCGGTTTCCGGTATGAAATGCGCGAATATCCGCGTCGAATTAGAATGCGACTAATTCGTCAGATTCGCTATTCGCATTATCAACGCCGTCATGACCACTCGCCGAAAACACAAGATTTCCCTGCGAAAACAGCCCAAACAGGCTCGCTCGAACGAGCTGGTTTCCATCATCCTGGAAGCGGCAGTTCAGGTTTTGGAGAAGGAAGGCGCACAGCGCTTCACCACTGCGCGTGTCGCCGAGAAGGCCGGCGTCAGCGTGGGATCGCTGTACCAGTACTTCCCGAACAAGGCGGCGATCCTCTTTCGACTCCAGAGCGACGAATGGCGACAGACGGCCGAGTTGTGGATCGGCATTCTCGAAGACACCAGCAAGCCGCCGCTCGAACGATTGCGCACTTTGGTCCATGCCTTCATCCGTTCGGAATGCGATGAAGCAAAGATGCGCATCGCACTCAACGATGCGGCTCCGCTCTATCGCGATGCGCCCGAAGCACGGGAAGCGAGAGCATCCGGAGACCGCGCTTTCCAGGCCTTCATGCAGGAGGCGTTGCCATCCGCCTCGGAAGCGACCCGCGCCCTCGTCGGCGACCTGATCACGACGACGCTAAGTGCGGTGGGCGCGAGTTTCTCGGAAAGCCCGAGGACTCCCGCGGAGATCAAGGCCTATGCCGATGCCTTGTCCGACATGTTTTGCGCCTACATCGAAAGTCTCGAGAATGACTGAGACGGGTGAAGGCAGGCAAGCTTGGCTCGATGCGTGTGGTATTCATTCGCGACCAATAAGTGGACGTATCTGGTGCCCCACTTCTGGCTCCGTCAATTCCAGCGCTTTCGCACTCAAAATTGAGTAGAGTAATTATGAATCAGTGGCCTACCAAGGAATGAGGATGTCTACTGAGTACAGTCCAGCAAATGATGAGCCGATCTTTGAGATAGACCTCGGTGCGAATGGCGGGAAGCTAGCGCCTTCGACGATAGAGAGTCTTATTACTTGGCTTCAAAAAGAGGGTAGCGCTTGGCAGTGGGTGAACGCCCAAAGTTTCGGCAGTCACGATGGTGTCATTCGTAATGCTATAAGTGAAATCTCGAGCGCTATGCACCGCGCTCACGAAGCAATGCAGCACCGGGAAAGTAACGCTGCCCACTCGAAGAACCAGCTCCAAGCGACTCAGGATTTGATTCGGCGGATCTACATCGATCTAGCCTTTCCTCACACGAGTACGCCCCGGTTCAAGCGCATCGAAGCGATCCGGGCTGATCATGGTGACTTGGCAGCAAGCTTCTATGTCAGCGCGATTCTGGATCAGCATGGAGTAACTTACGAACCGCGACAGCTTTCTGCCTGGAGAGGTCTGCTCGAAGCTATCGTTGACAAATATGGTCCACTGGGTCCGTCCAAGAGCAAGATAAAGGCGGTCGAGGAATCTATTGAAGAGCTTCGCGCGAGGCTTGAAGGTGTCATTGGTGAACGAAGTGTAGTCCTTGACGATCTCCATCGAAATTACCAGTCATTGACAGCTGAGTTGGAAGATCTCGTGGCTACCCAGAAGGAGGTGTTTGAAGTTTCGCAAGCGGGGCGGAATGACTCATTCTCAGAACAGGCGAAAAGCCATAAGCGAGACATGGAGGGTATTCGTCGCGCGTTTCAGGAAGGTATGGCGTTGAGGGCTCCAGCTGAGTACTGGACCAAGAAGCGTTTCGCGCATCGCTGCATTGCAACCGGTTCTGGTGTATTGGCCTTCTTATCCATTGGTGGCTGCGCGTGGTTTCTGGCTGCAGAAATTAAGACTCTCTTGGCAGTTACCCACCCCGGGCAGAGCCCTGATCATTGGAGAGTCGCTGTGCTGGCTTTAGTCGCAGTTTTCGCGGTATGGGCCGTGCGTTTGGTAGTTCGTATTTTTCTAAGCCACGTACACCTGGCAGGTGACGCCTCGGAGCGTGTGGTGATGTTGAAGACCTATTTGTCTCTGATTGAGGGTGCTCAGTTGACTGAGGATGGTGAAAGAGCTTTGATCTTGAATGCGCTGTTTCGTCCAGCGAGCGACGGCATCGTCAAGGATGAAGGATTGCCGCCTTCCTGGATGGATTTCGTTACACGAAATCCGAAGTAGGACGCAGCTTTACCGTCCATGGCCGCTTTCGACCCAGAGCGGACGTTTGGTAGGTTTGACTACCGAAGCAATTCCGCCGACAACGCAATGCAGTCGTTACCCGTGATTGGAGCGAAATCCGCTTTAACTTGGAGCAGGGTGCCTAGGATGGCGTCGTCCCGGAGGCCTAACCCGAAGCAGCAAGCCGCAGGAACCCCGAACAAGTCGCGGTAAATTTGAGCGGGGAACTCAAACAAAGGCGTGCGATGAGAGCACATCTCGCCAACTTCTTTTGAGTTCGCCATGCGCTATCACAACTACATTATGACCCGGAATTTCAAGGAAAGTCTCTGCCGGGACAAGGCCCCGCTAAAGTCTATCGCCGGCGTTATCATGCGCATTGCAGATGAGTCTGCATAGGCACTAACGGCTGCTTCAGATCGGGCCGCTTCGCCGTTTCACTGAACTAAGACACACAACATCTACTCATGAGACTCGAGTCGTACAGAATATTTTATCGATCTGCACGTCGCATGCGGTTGCTCTACGACGTAACTGCCCACTCCTACAATCTCATGTATGAAGATGGGCGTCGTCGTCTTCGCGACCCAGCTCAGAGGGATGCTCTAGTAGAGATCGCACTCACAAAGCAGACAGTCAAACGCCCTCTCAAAGTACTCACTTTCCATTCCAAGGATGTTTATCCGCAACTACTCAGATCCACGTTGCTCATAAGATTAGTTGCAATGTTCGAAGCCTTTTTGATCGACACCTTAGAAGAAGTCTCAGAGCGATCAGATGATACGATTGATGGCGACAAAGTAGTTGAAATCACGCAGAGGCAGTTGCTAGCCATTGACCAAAAACAGTCTCTTAAATCATTCTTGATGCAGAAGACATTAAGACAGCTTACGAGTGCTGGATTTCGCGAAATCAAGAAATTTTATAGATCAAAGCTTGGCGTTGAAGTCGCTCAAGCCAATACATCTTCGAAGTTATTGGAAGAGATACACGATAGAAGGCATCTATACGTTCATCGCGCTGGACATGTTGATGAGCAGTATGTGCATAAATACCCAACTTCTGGCTTCAAAGTCGACGAGCTCGCGCCAATAGATGAGGGCTACTTCCTTGCAGCACTTGGATTGATCAACAATGCCGCTCTACAGGTTAAAAATCAAGTTGAAGCCAAGTATCCAGACGCTCCCACTTGGTGCTACAAGCAAGGGAGCCAGCGACTCTCAGGCTCGGATTTGCTTGTAGTGGTAACAGCCAAGATCATCAGCCCAGATGCGCTCTCGGATCTCCTGGATCTCTCGTGCCCTATAGACAGCTCGCAAATAGCAAGTGACATCACAATTTGGGTTTCGACAAGATCGAGAGATGTCCGTTGGCTATTGTCGGGCTCTAGGTTACAGATCTCTAAGTTGTTCAAGATTCTGACTTATCATCAGAACCAAGGTCATATATCCAAGCTCGATTCATTCAAGGTCAACCGAGATTTCTCCCTAGCGCTTGATTAAGCCAGTGCTGGTCTTACTGCGTGGCATGATTTATTCGTTAGCTGATGTTCGCATGCTCGCTTCCGTATTCAAGAGCCGCGCATGACATTCAGCGGGTCCAGCCCTTCGCCAGCCTCCGTCCCTATTGCTGCCCACAAGGCAACACCGTGAGCCCCCGCACGGGTCTACTGTCTTTCCCTCGCGTTACCTACGCTGATCCCACACGGCGCCCTGCCGTGGTCTGAGTCCAACGCTCCCGGCGGAGGACCTCGCCTTCAACCGAACCATCGCACTGTCCCGGCCGGGCTTCCACGATGTGCCCTGCGTCGCGCGAAGGCGAGCATCAGAACTGTTCGAGTCGGTCAGCAAATCATCCGACCTGCACAGCGCCAGCCCGTATTGCTGCCCGCCAGCCAACCCTTGTGGAGATCCCAACATGTTCAGTCTGGAAAACACCGCAACTCCCGCCACGTCGACGCTCGACGAACTCGTTCCCTCACGTTACGCGTTGAAGGTGGGCGATATCGAGGTGCTGGTGGTCAGCGATGGCGTGCTGCCGCTGCCTACCCAGATGCTTGGTCACAACGTCCAGTCGTCCGAACGCGCGGCGTGGCTCGACAAGATGTATCTGCCGCAGGATGCGTTCGACTGGGCGTTGAACGCGATGGTGGTGCATAGCGGCGACCGCACCATTCTGGTCGATGCCGGCCTGGGCATGGACCCGGACCTGCATCTGCCGCGCGCTGGTCAACTGATCCATCGGCTGGGTGCGGCCGGCATCGATCTGGCCGAGGTCACCGACGTGGTGATCACGCACATGCACATGGATCACGTCGGCGGCCTGCTGGTGGATGGCGTGAAGGAGCGTCTGCGTCCGGATCTGCGCATCCACATCGCCGCGTCCGAAGTGGAGTTCTGGAAGTCGCCGGACTTCACCCACACCAACATGCCACAAGGTTTCCCGGACGCGCTGCGCGCGACCGCCAAGCACTTCTGGGCCGAGTACAGCGATCGCGTGCACACCTTCGAGGACGAACGCGAAGTGGCGCCAGGCGTGATCATTCGCCGCACCGGCGGTCATACGCCGGGTCACAGCGTGGTGCGTCTGGCTTCCGGTGGCGAAGCGCTGACCTTCGCCGGTGATGCGGTGTTCGCGGTCGGTTTCGAGCAGCCGAATTGGTACAACGGTTTCGAGCATGATCCGGAAGAGGCGGCGCGCGTGCGCATTGCACTGTTGAAGGATCTGGCCCGCACCGGCGAGATGCTGGTGGCGACCCACCTGCCGTTCCCGTCCGTGGGTCGTGTGGCCGCCGATGGCGACACCTTCCGATGGGTTCCAGTGTTCTGGGACTTCTGACGCTGAAGCAGTCCAGTGAACCGGAGCACCGTGTGAGACACCGGAATCCTCCATCGTCAGGATCGCAATCGTGATGGCGTGCTCGATACACGTGTGTTGGCCGCATCGCCGCAACATTCACTCTCGCGAAACAGCCAGGGGACCAGCATCGTCGCGGCCTTGAAACAGGCGATACGGTGAGTCCGGTGCGTGGCCGCAATCGCCCCCGGTCCTGCCGCGTCGCATGTGCGAACATGCGTCGTGGATCGGGTCTTGGCCCAGCCGGGATGTGGCCGATGAGCGGAGTGCAAGCATCATGAAACGGTTTCTCAAGTGGTTCGTCGGCGTCGTGGTCGTTCTGGTCCTGGGCGCGGTGCTGTTCCTCTATTGGCCGCTCTACAAGCCGGCCTCGCCGGAGGCGGAGAACGAACGTCCGGTGGACGTGGTGCTGGTCGGCGGCGGCATCATGAGCGTCACGCTGGCGACGTTCCTGCAGGAGCTGGAGCCAGGCTGGAAAATCCACTTGTACGAACGGCTCGACGATGTGGCGCTGGAGAGTTCCAACGGCTGGAACAATGCGGGCACCGGCCACTCGGCCTTCGCGGAACTCAACTACACGCCCGAGCTGCCGGATGGATTGATCGAGACCAAGCGGGCGGTGGGCATCGCCGAGCAGTTCGAGGTCTCGCGGCAGTTCTGGTCGTATCAGGTGCGCGACGGGCGCTTGGGGAAGCCTACGGATTTCATCAATCCGACGCCGCACATGAGTTTCGTCTGGGGCGAGGATCGTATCGAGTATCTGCGCAAGCGCCACGCCGCGCTGATCAAGAATCCGTTGTTCTACGGCATGCAGTTTTCCACCGATCCGGCGCAGATCCAGCGCTGGGCGCCGCTGGTGATGGAAGGGCGCGATCCCAAGCAGAAGGTCGCGGCGACCTACATGCCGCTCGGCACGGACGTGAACTTCGGCGTGATCACCCATCAACTGGCCGACGCCCTGCGCAAGAGTCCCAACTTCCAGCTGCATGTGCGGCACGAGGTGCGCGGGTTGTCCCAGAATGACGACAAGACCTGGGATGTGACCGTCAAGGATTTGCAGAGCGGGCGCGAGCAGACGATCAAATCCCGCTTCGTCTTCATTGGCGCCGGCGGTGCCGCGTTGAAGCTGCTGCAGATGTCCGGCATCCCGGAATCGAAGAACTACGCCGGCTTCCCGGTGGGCGGACAGTTTCTCGCGTTCCGCGATCCGGCCATCACCAATCGCCACCAGGTGAAGGTGTATGGCATGGCCGAAACCGGATCGCCGCCGATGTCCGTGCCGCATATCGATGCGCGCAAGCTCGACGGCAAGCCGGTGGTGCTGTTCGGCCCGTTCGCGCTCTACAGCACCAAGTTCCTCAAGGAAGGGTCCTGGTTCGATTTGTACTCCTCGGTCAACCACGACAACGTGGGCGGCATGATGCGTGTCGGCGAGGAGAACCTGGATCTGGTCAAGTACCTGATGCAGCAAGCCGCGCTGGACGACGATGATCGGCAGGCCGAACTGGTCAAGTATTTCCCCAAGGCCAAGCGCGCGGACTGGCAGTTGATCACCGCGGGCCAACGCGTGCAGATCATCAAGCGCAATCCCGAGACGGGGAAGACCACGCTGGAGTTCGGCACGGAAATCGTCACCGACAAGGACCACACGATTTCGGCCCTGCTCGGCGCATCGCCCGGCGCATCGACTTCGCCGCCGATCATGCTCAAGCTGTTGGCGCAAGCCTTCCCCACACAGATGGAAGGGCCTTGGCGGACGCGCATCACCGACATCGTCCCCAGCTATGGTCAGGAGCTCAACAAGAGCGCGGTGCTGACCAACCGCATCCGGCGGATGACCAGCCAGACACTGCAGCTGCCTTTCATCGAAGTGCCCGAGGGGCCGGGTGCCGGTCTACAACCGACTCCTGCCGCGGAACCGAAGGTGCAGCCCCAGCCCGAAATCGTGCCGGAGGACAAGCGCGAGGAAGGCAACAAGGAGATGCAGTCGCTCTGATGCCTTGCGAGGCAGGCGCTGCCTGATCGCGATCTGGCAGCGCGACGCGCTTGGATGCTGATTGTCCAGGCGGGCTCGTATTCGATGCCTACAAGACTCCGCCATTGTTTTTCGACTGTTTGGGTTGTCAATGTGCTTCGTGACCGTGGTGGCGCAACCATTTAGCGGTGGATAGGCGTCGGTGCTGGTTTGCGGTTGCCGCTGCATGGATTCATCACGACCAAGCTCATCAGTGCGTGCCGCAGACACTCGATATTTCATGATGACAACCGACCCCAAGCTTACGGACACGAACACCAAGACCATCGACATCGACGCGCCGCCATCGCTCGTCTGGCGCGCGCTCACCGATCCGCATGTCATGCCGGCATGGATGTCCGACGAGCCGCTGGAGGTGGAGACGCATTGGGAGATCGGCGGCCCGATCGTGCTGCGCGGCATTCTGCATGGCAGATTGCGGTTTGAGAATCGAGGCGTCGTGCAGGCATTCAAGCCAGAACGCATGCTTCGATACACTCATTGGAGTACGCTCTCGCGGCGAGTGCTTCCGGATGTTCCCGGGAATCACGCCATCTTCTCGTTTTCCCTGGCGCCGTTGGCGGACGGTACGCGATTGGTGCTCGTGCTCGGCAATCTGGCTGACCAGGCGGTGTACGGCCATCTCAATTTCTATTGGGACGTCACGCTCATGATGCTGAAGCAGTTTTGCGAGACCGCGAGGATTGCCGAAGGGTGACCGAAACACTGCATGCCTGGATGAGCGAACTGGAGCGCGATCGCTCCTTGTTCGAGCCGGATAAGCTGCGCCAGCGCCTGGATGTGCTGGATCGCCTGGAGAACTATCTCGTGGGCGCGCCGTGGGAATATCAGGAACGGATAAAAATCCTTTCCGCTGAGCTTGAAGAGGCCAACCAGCGGCTCTACCAGTCAATGCGCCAAGAGATACAGCGCGGCAAGGGTGCGGAGACGTTGCTCGAATGGGCGCGCGCGATCGACTCCGATGCGCTTGAGGAGCTTCGAGTCGATGGCGAGCGTTATGACCATCTCGATGCGCTGCTCGCCGGTGTTCTGCAACTGGAGGCTCCCGCTTCCGATGTCGCGGAACCGCACGAGGAGATGGTGTTCTATCAACCGACTCCGGCGCGCTACATTTTTGAATTGATTCGCCGCGCCGGGATTTCCGAGCGGGATGTGCTGATCGATCTGGGATCCGGCCTGGGGCATGTTCCGCTTCTCGTCGCCATTTGCACGGGCGCCCGCTGTATCGGCATCGAGTGGGAAGCGGCTTACGTCGATTGCGCGCGGCGTTGCGCGAACGAGCTGAATCTGCCCGGTGTGACGTTCATCCAGCAGGATGCGCGCGAAGCCGATCTGTCGACGGGAACGGTGTTCTATCTGTACACGCCGTTCAAGGGGGCGATGCTGAGTGAGATGCTAGCTGTCCTCAAGTGGGAGGCCCCTGCCCGCGAGATCCGCATCTGCACGCTTGGGCCATGTACCGAAATCGTGGCGCGTGAGCCATGGCTCGAGAGGCTCGACGTGTCGAGCGCCGACACGCTCGCCGTGTTTCGCAGCCTCTAAGAGCGATATTCGCTTGCCCGTACCCGGGTGATCCCGGATTCCTTCGCCCGCACGCGAGCGGATTGATCCTGTTTCGGCGTTGATTCCGAGTATGGCGGGAGAGTGCTTGATCGCCTCGGCTCGGAAGTGACCGGCAGGTCACGTCCTTGCGTGTTCAACACAACCCAGGGAGACAACAATGAATGGCTTCAAGATCCCCGCATTGGTCCTGAGTGGACTCATGTTTCTAAGCACGGCCGCGCATGCGGGCAATACGAATCCGTGGCCCGTGTCCATCACCTATCAATTTAATTCCTATACCGCGACGGGCACGCTGACCGGTGCGCGCAATGCGCCCGGTACGCATCAGTACATCGGCTGCTGGATCAGCGTCAAAACGGTTCCCACCAAGACGGTGACGGCCTATTGCCACGCGCAGGAAAGCGAGTTCTACGGAATGTATTGTTCGTCCACGGACCCGGACATCATCGCGACGGTCCGTTCGATCACGCCCGCCTCTTTCATCACCGTGACGATGGGCGAGAAGGTGGATACCTGCACGAGCCTGAGCGTGGGAAATTCGTCCGCTCAGTTGCCATAACCGAAGACTCGCGCATACCGGCGGTTTTCGTCGGGAGATTCAGGCCAGGAGTCCTGAATCTCCTCCGGCGGCGCGAACGGCGCTCACTCCTGCAAAGCAGGCCTGAGTTCGCCGCCACCCTTCGCGCGTGGTGTCGACGGAAAGAACAACGCGATCGCCGCCGCCGCGAGACCCACCGCCATCGAGCCGATGTACAGCCACGTGTAGCTTCCGTAGCGGTCGTACAGCCAGCCGCCGATCAGCGGTCCGAATGCCATGCCGAGGCTGGAGAGCAGCGTGGCCGCGCCCAGCACGGTTCCGAGGATGAGAGGGTTGAACGCATCGCGCGCCAGCGAGGCGTACAGCGGCATGGTGCCGCCATAGGCCATGCCGAAGACGATCGCCACCGCGTAGAAACCGTCGAGCTGGTTCACGCTCAGATAGGTCGCCGCCGCGAAGGCCTGGATCAGCAATCCGGCGACCAGCACCGGTTTCGCGCCGAGCCGGTCGGCGAGCACGCCGAACAGCAAGCGTCCGCCGAGTCCCGCCGCGCCTTCCATGCTGTAGATGGTGACGGCCGCGGTCACGGACAGGCCGCAACCAACCGCGTAACTCACGGTGTGGAAGATCGGTCCTGAGTGCGCGGCGCAGCAGGCGAAGAAAGCCGCACCCAAGACGATGAAGGCCTTGGAGCGCAGCGCCTGACCGACGGTCATCGCCGGCGCGGCGCCTCCGTTCGTGGCGTCGATCGCGTGTGCGGGCACGGTGCGCAGGAACCAGATCACCGGCAAGGTCAGCGCCCAGGCCAACCCGCCGACGATCTGCAAGGTCACGCGCCAGTCGTAGTGGCTGACCAGCCAGGCCACCAGCGGCGAGAGCGTCATCGGTGCCATGCCCACACCGGCCGACACCAGCGAGATGGCCAGATTGCGGCGTCGCTCGAAGGACGCCGCGGTGGCGGCGATCACGGGCGCGAAGAAACTGGCCGCGGCCACGCCCAGCAGCACGCCGTAGGTCAATTGGAACTGCAACAGGCTGCCCGCGTGGCTCGCCAGCATGCAGGCCAGCCCCAGCAGCAGCGAACCAGCCAGCACGACCACTCTCGGCCCGAAGCGATCGCTCAGCGCGCCCCAGCCGGGGCCGGCGAAACCCATGCTGAGGAAGGCCAAGGTCATCGCGCTGGACAGGCCGGCGCGCGACCAGCCGGTGGCGGTGCTCATCGGTTGCAGCAGCACCGCCAGCGAGAACACCACCCCGACGAACACGCATCCGATCAGCGCGCCGGCCGCGACCAGGGCCCAATTGCGATCCAGGGAGGGGGCAGAACCGGCCGTTGGCGTATTCATGAATGAGGATTTCCTGGTGGGCTTCTTCCACGACGAAGCAACGTGCCGGAAATCGACATCTTTTTGAGCGGCTTATCGATGGCCTAGCCGCCGCCCTTCTGCAAGAACCGCAGGATCCAGCCATTGATGTCCTCCGGCTGCGCCATCGCCGCGATGTGGTCGGCGCCCGGCACCACCGCGCCTTCCAGGCCCGGCATCCGCTTGCGTGCCCGCTCCAGCATCTCTTGAGGCACGTACAGCCGCTCCGCATCGCCGATCAGCAGCAACGTGGGTGCGCGGATCGCACGCAGTTCGCCGCGACCGAGCACCGCCGGCTTGATGACACTCACCTGTGAGAACGCGCCGGACATCGTCACGCCCATCAAGGCGGCCCACTTCATGTCGCGCGGCCGGATGCCTAGGTCCGCCATGCTCGCCGTCTTCTTGCTGCGCGTCAGGCGACGCAGCAGATTCACGAGCGGACGCTTGATCCGCGCCGAATAGATCAGCTTCCAGAACTGCGAGGCGAACGTGCCGACCGGACTGATGAGCACCACGCGATCGATGCGCTCCGGCGTCAGCGAGGCCTGATTCAATGCCAGGAAGCCGCCGAAGGAACAACCCACGATCGACGCGCGCCGGATGTCGAGGCCGTCAAACAATTCGTTGAGCCATTGCGCGTATTCATGTCGATTGCGCAGGCGGCGATTGGCCCATCCTTTGCCGGGTTGACCGATCACATCGACCGCATACGTGCGATAGCGACGGCTCAGCTCCTCGATATTCAGACGCCACACAGTCGCCGTGGCGGCGAAACTCGGCAGCAGCACAAGCGGCGGCGCACCTGGCGAACCGCTGACGATGACGTGTGTGGATCCCCATCGTGTCGGAACATCGAATTCCTCGTAGGGAACCGGCCAATCCTGGAGCACCGCATCGTAGGCCGCCAAGTACCGCTGCCGGGTCTCATCGCTCTTGAACACGGGAAGCGCTTCGGCTGGACGCATGGTCATCACCTCGAGAATGGCTGGTGTTTTTAGCGAATTTCGGGCATTCGCGGCAGTCTTTGCGGGTGCGCGGGGATCGTCTACTATTTCAGTGCGGGGAATCGAGCGGATCATCGAATCGACAGCGGCCTTGTCTCACGGGCTGTATCAGGGGATGGGTCTCACGCCAGGAGGCGGCATGAACAGACCTGTGGCAGTACGCAAAGACCATCAGCTCTGGATGACTCTGGTTGCGCTTCTGATCATCGCCTTCTTCGTGTTGCGCGCGGGTGTTTCGGAAACCTTCGACGTCACATCGATTCCGGCGGCGCGCGCGAAACAGCTGATCGACCAGGGCGCCGTGGTCGTGGACGTGCGTGGTCCAAAGACCTATGGCGAAAGCCACATCCCGGGTGCGATTTCCGTTCCGCTTTCCGCATTGGAAACCGCGATTCCGCGATCGCTGGCGGATGCCAAGACCAAGGCCGTGGTCGTGTATTGCGGAGACGGCGTCACCATCGGTCCCAAAGGCACGGATCTTTTGAACAAGGCCGGCTATCCGCAGGCGGTCAATCTGGAAGGTGGTTTCAAAAGTTGGAAGAACGCGGGTTACGAAGTTCGATAAATCCTCGCGGCCCCATCAAGACGACATGACGAAATATCTCATGCGCCTCCAGCGCATGACGTCGCATTCCCCTCTAGAATGCGCGGGTGCTTCGATCCCGCGCCCTCCACGCCCCCATGCAACGCCTGGCCTTGTTGGCCATGCTGCTGTTGGCATTGTTGCCGACGGCGGGCCGGTTGTTGCAGCCGGTGGCGCAAGACATGCCAAGCGGCTTGGGCGCGATCTGCACAACGGCGGGATTGAAGTACGTCGATCTGGCGCTGTTTGGCGCGACAAACCCGCAGCATGGTGATGCGCACGACCGGTCGGCGCATGGGCACGACGGCTTCGACTGCGACTACTGCCCGCTGCTGGCCTCGCTGGTCGTGGCGGTGCTGTGGTTGGCGCTGGTGGGATTGCTCGCGGCCACGCGAGCGTTGCCGTCGCAGTGGCGCGCATGCGTGCCGCAATGGTTTCTGCCTTACGGCCTCGGTTCACGAGGCCCGCCGCTCGTTCTCTGAAACACAAGCCCGTTTCTGACTCCGCGCGGCATCGCATGCCGTGCGTCTTGTGATTTTGGAGATTCCATGTCGACTTCCTTCGATGCGGCGACGCGTTCGCCGCTGCCGGCGCATATCGCCGGTCGTCTTGCGCTTGCCGGTGCGATCGCCTGCATGCTTTCGATGCCGGTGCTGGCGCAAGAGACCTTGTCCGATTCAAATACGCCAGACTCAAACACGTCCAACTCGAATACCCGCGATCCGCGCATGCTCGATGCCGTCGTGGTGACGGCCGCCGCGCCAACGGCGCCGCTGGTATTCGAAACCGATCCACGCCTGCCGCGACAGCCCGTTCCGGCCAGCGACGGTGCCGATTATCTGAAAACCATTCCCGGCTTCACCGCGATCCGCAACGGCGGCAGCAACGGCGATCCGGTGCTGCGCGGCATGTTCGGTTCGCGCTTGAACCTGCTCAGCAACGACGGCGCGATGCCCGGCGCGTGTCCGGCGCGCATGGACAATCCGATGTCCTACGTGGCGCCGGAAACCTACGATCGTCTGATCGTGATCAAGGGGCCGCAGACGGTGCAGTGGGGCCCGGGCGCTTCCGCGGGCACGGTGCGCTTCACGCGTGAACCCGAGGTGTTCGACGCGCCGGGCATGCGCCTACGCGGCAGCCTGCTCGCGGGCGCGAACGGGCGCAACGATCAGACTCTCGACGCCACCGCCGGCACACCCACTGTCTATGCGCGGATCGGCGCCAACCGTTCGCAGGCCGACGACTACCGCGACGGCAATGGTGACATCGTCCCGTCTCTTTGGAAGAAATGGAGCGCGGACGCGAGCTTCGGCTGGACGCCGGATCGCGACACGCTACTGGAAGCCAGCGTCGGCGCGGGCGACGGCGAAGCGCGTTATGCCGGTCGCGGCATGGACGGCGTGCAGTTCCGGCGCAGCAGCTACGCGTTGCGGTTCGAGAAGAAGAACCTCGGCGGCGTGCTCGATGCGATCGAGGCCAATGCGTATTCCAACAACGCCGATCACGTGATGGACAACTACACCCTGCGCGATCCCAACCCGATGGGACCGATGCCGATGGCGATGGCCTCCAACGTCGATCGCCACACCACAGGTGGCCGCGCGGCCGCCACGTGGAAGCTGGGGCAATGGGACATCGTGACCGGCCTGGACACGCAGCGCAGCCGCCATCGCGAACGCAATGCAATGGGCCGCGACAGCGTGCGCAAGCTACCGTGGCAGACGGATGCCAATTTCTCCAACTTCGGTATGTTCTCGGAGGCGACCTGGCGCATCACCTCGCAGCAGCGTCTGGTCGCGGGCGCGCGCGTGGACCGTGCGCGCGTGCGCGACGAGCGTGAGAGCGTCGGGATGATGGGAATGCCGAATCCGACCACGGGCGAAACGCGGCGCGACACATTGCACAGCGGGTTCCTGCGTTTCGAACAGACGCTCTCCGATCCGTCGCTGACCTGGTACGCCGGTATCGGTCATGCCGAACGCATGCCGGATTACTGGGAACTGTTCTCGCCCAACATGGGGCCGGCCGATGCGGTCAACGCGTTCGCCGGCGTCGCGCCGGAAAAAACCACGCAGCTCGATCTCGGTCTGCAGTATCGCGGCACGCGCGTGTCGGCGTGGGTCTCGGCCTATGCCGGCCGCATTCGCGACTACATCCTGTTCACCTATCACGAAGGCGGCATGATGGGGGCAATGAGCAGTGTCGCCAACGTCGATGCGGCCATTCGCGGCGGTGAGGCCGGCATTGAATTCAGGCCGGCGGCGAACTGGAAACTCGAAGGCACGCTCGCCTACGCCTGGGGTGAAAACCGGGATGCGGATACGCCGCTACCGCAAATGCCGCCATTGGACGCGCGCCTGTCGGTGGCCTACGACACCCGCACCTGGTCGTTCGGCGCCTTGCTGCGCGGCGTCACCGAACAGGATCGGGTTTCGATCGGCCAAGGCAACGTGGTCGGCCGTGATCTCGGCAAGAGCGCGGGTTTCGTCACGATGGCGATCAACGGCGGTTATCGCTTCGACGAACGCCTGCTGCTGACCGCCGGCATCGACAACCTGTTCGACCGCGATTACAGCGAGCATCTGAATCTTTCCGGCAGCGCCGATTTCGGCTATCCGGCCGACCCGGTGCGCATCCATGAGCCGGGACGCACCGGCTGGCTGAAGCTGACCTACTCGTACTGAGCCCAAAAAAAGCCCCCTCTCCCGTTTGCGGGAGAGGGGGCCGTGGGAGAGGCTGCGTCTGAAAAACGGGATTACTTGGTGATGTCGACGTCCTTCGTCTCGCGCAGGAACAGCGAGCCGATCACGAAGGTCATCAGCGCGAACACGATCGGATACCACAGACCGGAGTAGATGTTGCCGGTGGCCGCCACGATCGCGAACGCGGTGACGGGCAGGAAGCCGCCGAACCAGCCGTTGCCGATGTGATAGGGCAGGCTCATCGAGGTGTAGCGGATGCGGGTGGGGAACAGCTCCACCAGCCAGGCCGCGATCGGGCCGTACACCATCGTCACCAGCAGCACGAGATAGGTCAGCAGCGCGACCACCACCGGCTTGTTGATCTGCGCCGGATCGGCCTTCTCCGGATAGCCGGCGGCCTTCAGCGCGTCGCCGAGCTGCTTGCCGAAGGCCTCGGACTGCGTCTTGAACGCGGCGCTGTCGAGCGTTTCGCCCTCGAAGCTCGTCAGCGTGGTGCCGCCGATGGAGACGGTGGCGAGGCTGCCGGCCGGCGCGGCGGTGTTGGTGTAGGGAATGCCCTTCTTCGCCAGTGCCGCCTTGATGATGTCGCAGGACTGCTTGAAGGTCTTCTTGCCGACCGGATCGAACTGGAACGCGCAGCGTTCGGGATCGGCATTCACCGCCACCGGCGAGGCCGCCACCGCCGCTTCCAGCGCCGGGTTGACGCTGTGCGTGAGCGCCTTGAACGTCGGGATGTAAGTGATCGCCGCCAGCAGGCAGCCGGCCATGATGATCTTCTTGCGGCCGATCTTGTCCGACAGCCAGCCGAAGAAGATGAAGCCGCCGGTGGCGATCGCCAGCGCGATGGCGATCAGGATGTCGGCGGTGTTGGCCTCCACGCCCAGCGTCTTGGTGAGGAAGAACAGCGAATAGAACTGTCCGCCGTACCAGACCACGCCCTGGCCCGCGGTGGCGCCGAGCAGGGCCAGCAGCACCAGCTTGCCGTTGCTGCTGAAGAAGCTTTCGGTGATCGGCGCCTTCGAGCCCTTGCCCTCGGCCTTCATCTGCTGGAACAGCGGCGATTCGGACAGCTGCAGACGGATCCACACCGAGATGCCGAGCAGGACCACGGAGACGATGAACGGAAGCCGCCACGCCCACGCCTCGAAGGTTTCCTTGCCGAAGTAGTTGCGGCAGGCCCAGATCACCAGCAGCGACAGGAACAGGCCGAGCGTGGCCGTGGTCTGGATGAAACTGGTGTAGAAGCCGCGCTTGCCGTGGGGCGCATGCTCGGCGACGTAGGTAGCCGCGCCGCCGTATTCGCCGCCGAGTGCGAGACCCTGCAGCAGACGCAGCAAGATCAGGATGACGGGCGCGGCGAAGCCGAGCGTGGCGTAGCTGGGCAGGATGCCGACGAGGAAGGTCGACAGGCCCATGATCACGATGGTGACGAGGAAGGTGTACTTGCGCCCGACCAGATCGCCCAGGCGCCCGAACACCAGCGCGCCGAACGGCCGCACTGCGAAGCCGACAGCGAAGGCGAGCAGGGCGAAGATGAACTGACTGGTCTCGTTGAGGCCGCCGAAGAACTGCTTGCCGATGATCGCGGCCAGCGATCCATACAGATAGAAGTCGTACCACTCGAACACGGTGCCGAGGCTGGAGGCGAAGATGACCTTCTTGTGGCCCTTGGTCAGCGGCGTGCCCGGTGCGTTTGCGGTGATGGTGGACATAGATGAGGCTCCATGAGTGAAGAGCTTGAATCTTTGGTGATATCGCTTGGGCCACCCACTGGGATGGGTATCGTTTGCCATCCATGGCGCAAGGGGATCGGCTTTCGAAAGCGCCGGCCCGGCCATCCTTGGCCGGGCGTTCGGGAACGCAGCAGACGCCTTGATGGCGTCCGCTAAGCGCGTTCCCTCACCCTTAGAAGTTGTATTTGACGTGCGTCTGCAGGCGATTCAGATCGCCGCGGTCGCCGCTTTCGATTTCGCGCTGGCCCCAGATCAGCTCGGCGCCGACATCGAGCTTCGGCAGTGGCGTGTAGATCAGGTTGATGTGCGCCGATTGCGCCGCCTTGGTGATGCCGACACCGGTGAGCGAGGTTTCGTTGTCGTACTCGGCGCGCGAATAGAAGATGTTGCCGCGCAGCTTCGGACTGAAGACGTGGCGCCAGCCGACGAAGCCGGCGATGACGTCGATGTTCTCCAGATCGCCGTCGGCATCGAGCACGGCATCGTTGTTCAACGCCAGGCCGATGTAGCGGCCGATGCCGGTGCCGCCGGTGATCATGTAGCGGATGTCGTCGCTGGCGCCGACGTTCCACTTGCCCGACAGGCTCAGGCCATAACCGGTGGTGCTGTCATGTGCGCCCGGGACACCGGGTGTCTGATATTTCAGCTGTCGCGCCAACGCGCCGACGCTGAAATGTCCCCAGTCGCCCTTCATCGTGTAACGCGCGGTCACGTCGGGCATCGCGCCGTCGTCGCCCTGGATCTGCGCCATGTTGCCCTGATAGGGCGTGTACACGGTTTCGGGATTCTCGATCGAGAACGACCACGGCCCGCTGGTGTAGCGCAGCTGTGCCTGGCGCACGAACACCGTGCCTTCCGTCGGGCCGAGGAAGTCGACGGTGTCGGGCAGTGCGTTGGTGTCCTGGAAGTTGGACCAGGTTTGACCGGCCAGCCACTTGTTCCAGGTCACGTAGGCGTGGCGCAGCGTGAGCGCGTAGGTGTTGGTGGCGACTTCGTTGCCGGTGAAGCTGGTGGTGCCGCCGCCGAACAGATCGAATTCGAGATAGGCCTTCAGCTTGTCGCCGCTGTCGAGCTGGGTATCGGCACCGAACCAGAAGCGCGAGAAGTAGGCGCCCATGTCGGTGTCGGCGCCGCCTTCCTTGGTGTGTCCGCCGCCGACCGGAATTGCCTTGGGCACGTAGAACAGGCGGCCGACGGTGCCGTCGGCGATGTCGCCGTCGTTGGTACTGGTCACCGACGCGTCGAGCTTGATGAAGCCGCCGTAGCTGAAGGTGGTGCCCGGATTGGCGCTGGCCATGATCGTGCGGCTTTGAATAGGCTCGCCCTGGATCGGCTGCTTGCCGGCCGGTGTCGCGGGTGCGGCCGCGGGTGCCTGCGCTTGCGCGGTTTTCACCTCGGTCAGCTGCGTCTGCGTGTCGGCCACGGTGGCTTGTGTCTGCTGCTGTTGTGACATCAATTGCTGCACCATCTTTTCCAGCTGCGCTACGCGTGCTTCGAGTTCGCGCTCCTTGGCGGTTTGCGCCAGCGCCATCCCCGGCGCCAGCAATGCGATCGACATGGATAGGGCGAGCACAGATGCCGCGGGGACGCGGCGAGTCGGTACGACGACAGGCAGGCGCCTGCCAACAGCAGTCGGCATCGTCATGGAATTCCCTCCGGTGGGCCTCGCGTCGGGCCCGTCGTACCGAAGGTTGCGCGCGTGTGAAGATGGCGTCGATTCGCCATTGGTCGAATCGTGGCCGCCCAAAAAGCGGAGCACTAGACGAAGGTCTAACCCTTCCTACCCAAGCTTGCGGCACACTGACGCCAGCACCGTCCTCACCCGCCGCCACCGATGACCGACATCCCCGCCGTCTACCCTGTTCCCGATGACTTCGCCGCCCAGGCCGGCATCAAGCGCGCCGACTACGAGCGCGACTACGCCGAATCCGTCAAGGATCCCAACGCGTTCTGGGGCAAGATCGCCGAACGCCTGCAGTGGGAACGCAAGCCCACGCAGATCCGCGACGTCAGCTACGACCTGGCCGACTTCCACATCCGCTGGTACGCCGACGGCGAGCTCAACGTCAGCGTCAACTGCCTCGACCGCCATCTCGACCAGCGTGGCGACAAGACCGCGCTGCTGTGGGAGTCGGACGATCCCAACGCGCCCTCGCAGCACATTACCTACCGCGAACTGCATGCGCGCGTGTGTCGGCTCGGCAACGCGCTGCGCAATCTCGGCGTCCAGAAAGGTGATCGCATCACCATCTATCTGCCGATGATCGTCGACGCCGCGGTCGCCATGCTGGCCTGCGCGCGCATCGGCGCCGTCCACTCGGTCGTGTTCGGCGGGTTCTCGCCGAATTCCATCGCCGATCGCGTCGCCGACTGCCAGTCCAAGCTGATCATCACCGCCGACGAAGGCGTGCGCGGCGGCAAGAAGATTCCGCTGAAGGCCAACGTCGACGCCGCGCTCAAGCTGCCCGGCACCAACTCCGTCGAAACCGTGCTGGTCGTGCGCCACACCGGTGGCGCCGTCGACATGCAGATGCCGCGCGACCGCTGGTTCGATGCCGTGGTCGATCCGCAGCCGGCCGAATGCCCGCCCGAGCGCATGAACGCCGAGGACCCGCTCTTCATCCTCTACACCTCCGGCAGCACCGGCAAGCCGAAGGGCGTGCTGCACACCAGCGGCGGCTATCTCGTCTACGCCAGCTACACGCATGCCAGCGTGTTCGATCTGAAGGAAGACGACATCTACTGGTGCACGGCCGACGTCGGCTGGGTCACCGGCCACAGCTACATCGTCTACGGCCCGCTCGCCAACGGCGCCACCGCGCTGATGTTCGAGGGCGTGCCGAACTATCCGGATGCCTCGCGCTTCTGGCAGGTGATCGACAAGCACCAGGTCACCTTGTTCTACACCGCGCCGACCGCGATCCGCGCGCTGATGCGCGAGGGCGAAGCGCCGGTGAAGAAGACCTCGCGCAAATCGCTGCGCCTGCTCGGCACGGTGGGCGAGCCGATCAATCCCGAAGCCTGGCGCTGGTATTACGACGTGGTCGGCGACGGCCGCTGCCCGATCGTCGACACCTGGTGGCAGACCGAGACCGGCGGGATCCTGATCACGCCGCTGGCGGGCGCGATCGACGCCAAGCCGGGTTCGGCGACCAAGCCGTTCTTTGGCATCCGCCCGGCCATCGTCGATGCCAACGGCAAGCAGCTGGAAGGCGAGGCCGAGGGCAATCTGGTGCTGCTGGATTCGTGGCCGGGGCAGATGCGCACCGTCTACGGCGATCATCAGCGTTTCATCGACACTTATTTCAAGACCTATCCCGGCACCTACTTCACCGGTGACGGCTGCCGGCGCGATGCCGATGGCTATTACTGGATCACCGGGCGCGTGGATGACGTGATCAACGTCAGCGGCCATCGCATCGGCACCGCGGAAGTGGAAAGCGCGCTGGTCTCGCATCCGAAAGTGGCCGAGGCGGCCGTGGTCGGTTTCCCGCACGACATCAAGGGTCAGGGCATCTATGCCTACGTCACGCTGGTGGCGGGCGAGGAAGGCGGCGATGCGCTGGTGAAGGAATTGATCGCGCATGTGCGCAAGGAGATCGGGCCGATTGCCTCGCCCGATCATCTGCAGTGGGCGCCGGGGCTCCCGAAGACGCGGTCGGGGAAGATCATGCGGCGGATCTTGCGGAAGATTGCGGAGAATGCGCCGGATCAGCTTGGTGATACCACGACGTTGGCGGATCCTGCGGTTGTGGATGCGCTGGTCAAGAATCGGCGTGTGCCGAACGAATGATTGTGCTGGTTGAGACGCTAAATTCCTTATGTCGTCATTCCCGCGTAGGCGGGAATCCATGGACGTTGCCTCTGCTCGCCATCCCAATGGAAGTGGGGATCCATTTTGACCTTGCTTGCGAGAGCAAAATCAAAGGCGTTTCGTCCGCTACGCGGCCGAGTTCATTTCTTTTGATAAGCGTCACTGCACGCGCAGGAGCGCGTGCGAACGGCGAAGCCGGCCCCGAAGGGGTGAGCGCCATGGATGGCGCGAATCAAAGAAACGAACCGAAGAAAAACGCTTTTCCCGACGAAGCAGCCCCAGTGTTCCGTTGCTATCGGGATTTTTCGACTCGCCCTCCTGGCTCGGTCGAAAAACGGCGCACATCCCTGTGCCCTCAGACCAATGGTCCTCGACACCTCCGGGTCTCCTGTTGATTGTGTTACGTCGAGATTTTTAGAAGCGAAAAGAAAAACCAAGCATGCCTACTCTTCTCATCGCCGACGATCATCCGCTGTTTCGCGAAGCACTGCGTGGCGCGGTGCAACGCGTGTTGCCGCAGGCGCTCTTGCGCGAAGCCGATGATGCCGAGTCGCTTTATGCGATGGTCGAGGCCGAGCCCGATGCGGATTTGTTGTTGCTCGATCTCAACATGCCGGGCGCACAGGGCTTTAGCGCCCTCGTGCATCTGCGCGCGCTCTATCCCCAACTTCCCATCGTGATGGTTTCCGCGCGCGAGGAGCCTGCGGTGATGCGGCGTGCGCTCGATCATGGCGCGATGGGGTTCATCCCAAAGTCCGCCGATGCGGCCACGCTCGGGGAGGCGATCACCCGCGTGCTCGACGGTGATCGCTGGGCGCCGGCCAGTGCGCAGGCCGCGCCAGCGGCGGGATCGGAAGAGCACGATGCGGCGCAGCGGTTGCGCGATCTCACGCCGCAGCAGTTCCGGGTGCTGCAGATGCTCAGCGCCGGGCTGCTCAACAAGCAGATCGGTTACGAACTCGGGGTATCCGAGGCGACGGTGAAGGCGCACATGACGGCGATCCTGCGCAAGCTCGGTGCTAGCAATCGCACGCAGGCGGTGCTCATCGCGGGGCGGCTGGCGCTCGATCCGAGTTCGGTGGCGCTGCCGCCGGAAGAGGCCGAGTAGCGCGCCTGATCGCTTCTGCTCGTCATTCCCGCGAAGGCGGGAATCCAAGGACGTTCGGCCCGATCATCTTGGTTTTGACGAAAGTCCATGGATTCCCGCCTTCGCGGGAATGACGAGCCAGTGTCGAGAATTTCCGGTCAGAAAGCCGGTTGTCAGGGCGTATCGAGCAAATCGATCAACGCACGCTGCTGTTTGCGCGAGAGCTTGCGCAGCACGCCGAGCAGGCGTGCTTCCACCGGGTCGCCGTATTTGCCGGGCGTGTCGCGCACGGCCAGTTTGCTGTCCTTGAGCACGCCGCGTCCGGTCGCGAGCCATTCGAAGCTGACGTGGTGGTGGATGGCGATCTCGATCATCCGGTCCAATTCGGGCAAGGCCAGGCCGCCGAGCCATTTGCGCGCGGTCTCGCGGCTCACGCCGTAGTACTCGGACAACGCGCCCGTGCGCCGGCGGCCGGCCGCGAAGCCGCTGGCATCCAGGGCGCGGTGCAGCCGGCGGGCGAATTCGGCGTGGGGCGGTTGCGGCATCGGGTCGGGGCGGTTCTGGATGAATGCGCTGCGCCGCGAAATTCCGCCGCTGAAAACACTGCGGAAAACGACCGCGTTGCAAACGCAACCCATTGTTGCGTAAGCCCTAACCGGTAAATGCAACTTCAAGTTGTTGACAATGCCAATTTGTGATGGCAATTTGCGATTCGCATGATCACGGAGAAGCCATGTGAAAAGGATTCCATGTCGTATCGCCTCCACTCCCCGCCCGTCCGTGCCCGCCGACTTCCCCTTGGGCCGGGCGGGTCGGGGTTCTTTGCGCCGAGGGTGGCCGGGATGAACACCGTCTACGCCACGGAAGGACTCGCCCCGGTGATCGCGCTGGCCATCGGATGCCTGTCGGCCTTGTCGACACTGTTCGTGGTCGCGCGCGTGCGCCGCGCGCTGCAGGCGCGCATCCGCATGCGTCTGGCCGCGCGCGAGGACCAGAACGGCCACGCCCTGTTGCTGCTCGCCGATGAGATCGAGGCACACGCCGCCGATCTGGCCGGCATGCGGCAGCCCTCGTCGCGACAGCGTGCCTGGGCGCGGCTGTGCCGCGAGGTGGCCAGCGATCACCTGGCCTGCATCAACGCGCTGTTGCTGGAGTCGACGCAGGGCGACGGCTCGCGGGAGCGCGAGGACAGGCTTCGCCGCGGTAAGGAATACACGGTGCTTTCGTAACCGGTATGGCGGACGGGTGACCGTTCCGCCGTGTCGAAAAGTGCAAGCAGTCAGTCGATCGTTCAACAGGGGCCGGTCATGTTTCGACGTTTTTGTTCTTCTCTCACGCGTGGGCGTGGTATCGCCCTGGGGCTTTTGCTTGCAAGCAGCTTGCTGGCCGGCGATGCGTCGGCGCAATGGATCGTCAAGGATCCGGCCGCCATCATGACGATGGCGCACGAGTACACCGAAACCGCGAAGCGCTGGAAAGCGCAGTGGGAGCACTATCTGCAGGAGCGGATTCCGTTGCAGCGCCTGCAGTTCCCCAACACGTCATTCGTCGACAGCTTCCCCGAGCGCGCGGTGACCTACGGCATGGAGGATTCCTGCCCCGGACGTGGCGGCGTGCTGTCGGAGATCGGCGAAGCGTTCGGGCAGACGCCGCCGGCGATGTCGGGCAACGTCATCGACGAGCAGCGCAAGCTGTGCCAGCGGATCGTCGCCGCGGAAAACCATCGCTACAACGAAACCGTGCGCATGTTGAAGCGGATGATCCGGCATCAGCAGGATTTCCTGGCCGGCGTCGAAGCGCAGCGCGCCGCGGTCGGATCGAGTCAGGGCGCGCTGGCGGCCAACGACAACGAGGTCGAGCGTTTCGCCGCGCGCACCGACATGGAGATCGACTACTGGCGGACGCGCATGCAGGCCTACGAGGCCTATATCGCCTCGCTCGAAAAGGATCGTGCGCGGCTGTCCCGGCGCGCATTGGGCGGAAACCGCGACACGGCCAATCCGATCGTGGGGCAGCTGGTACAGGCGGCGGCGCTGAAGACGGCGTTGTCGCGCTGACGGCACATAGGAAGCGCGGGGTGTACCGCCCCGCTGTCGACAAGGAACGACATGAAGGCAATGACGGGGGTGGAGGGCGTGCTGCAGGCGCTAGGTGATGGGATTGGCCCGCGTGGCGCGACGGGCATCGGCGATTTCGTCTTCTTCCGGCTGATCTACGATTATTTCTCACGCGAGATCGACGAATTCGCACTTGCCCTGATGGAACGCATGATGGCCTGGGCGACCGGCATCGCCCTGGCGATGGTCACGCTCTGGGTGCTCGTGGTCGGTTATCGCATGGTGACCGGACGGATGCGCGAGTCGATGACGGCGACGGTCGAGCATGGCGCGCGCATCGCCTTGATCGTGGGGCTGGCCACGACGATGTCGTTCCTGGGCAGCGATCTGCACACATTCCTGACGCGGGATCTCGGCAAGGAAATCCATGCACTGTTCACGGGCCACGAGAACCGGACGGCCGCGGACAGCATCGACGAGAACCTCGCCTACATGCAGCTGGCACTCGGCGCCATCGACGCGGTGCAGGTGGTGGAGGGCGACGATGAGGCACGCGAGCGCAAGGCGCGGGCGTTGTTGCTGGCCGGGTTCGGCACCGCGAGTCCGCCGATGACGGCGGGCACGATGTTGCTGCTGTATCAGTTCACGCTGGCGATGTTCATTGGCCTCGGCCCGTTGTTCATCCTGTGCCTGATCTTCGAACAGACGAAGGAATTGTTCCGGAAGTGGCTGCTCTACGGCATCGGCACGCTGTTCTCGATGGCGATGCTCAGCGTCGTCACGGCAATGGCGATGAAGTTCGAGGCGAAGGTCGCCATCGCGTTGTGGGTCACGAAGGCGGTGAACGGCATTCTGGGCAATGACGTGGAGGGGCTGTCGGCGCAGGCGATGCAGCAGGGTGGCATCGGGCTGATTCTAACGATGCTGATTCTCACGACTCCACCGATGGCAGCGATGTTCTTCCAAGGCACGATGGGAGGCATCTTGTACGACTCCGCGTTTGGTGGTGGCTCGATGCCAGGCACGCCCGGCACGATGGCGGAACCTCAGCGTCTGCCCGCTATCCCTGTCCACACGAATCAGCCTCAGGCTCCAGTCGAAGCGAGCGTTCTGGGGAGTGGACTTGCGGCTGCATCGTCGGCGCGCCAATCCGACACGATCAAAAGGGCGAGGAGATGATACTGAGGCTTGGAAAAGCGCCGCTGGTCGCCACCATCTTTCTGTTGGCGGGATTGTTGGCGATGCCGCTTGTATCGCAGGCTCAGACGAACTGTCCCCGAGGAATGAAGCCTTATCGTACGGGCAGCGATAACGATGGTTCTGGTGTTGCCGTGTGTGGCCCAATACGAGAACAGGCGCCGGAGCCAGTGCAACCCTATTGGGCCACACGATGGGGCGCGATCGCGACCGATGGGCCGGCTGGCGCATTCGGCGCCGCCGAAGGCATGAGTAGTAAGCGAAAGGCGAAAAAGGCCGCGTTTGCTTCATGCAAGCAAACCGGTGGTCAAAGCTGCAAGGTCGACTTGACGTATTCGAACCAGTGCGCCGTCACCGTGGTCGGAGGGAAGACGCATCTGTCGCAAGGCGCGGCCACGGTCGAGGAAGCCACCGACATCGGCTTGCGGCGATGTCGCGAAGTGGATGACGACTGTCGTGTCTATTACGCTGCGTGCAGTTTGCCGGAACTGATTCGATAGCGGCCGCAATGGCATGAGCGCGTCGGCGCACTCATGCGGATGCCGGCGAGTACCGCAATGGGCAAGCTCGCCGTGAGCCGATGACGATGATCGGCTCGCGGCACGACACTCAGAACACGCTGAGCCCCAGATTCCACGACAGATTGGTGCCGAGCGCGGCGAGATTCATCCGCTTGTGCAGCAGGTAATCCTGGAAGTTGCTCTTGGCATTCAGGATGTGCACTTCGGTTGCGCCCGACGCATTCTTCTTGAATCCGTAGATGTCGGCGCGACCGTCGCCGTTGTAGTCGGCGATCTGGAACACCCAGGCGTTGTCGATTCCGGTCACGCCCTGCGCGGTCGCCACGTGAACCAGGAAGGTGGAGAACGCGTTCGCGCCATTGAGGATGTGCGCTTCGGTGCGGCCGCTGCTGGCCGTCTTGTAGATGCCGTACAGGTCGGCGATGCCATCGGCGTTGTAGTCGCCAAGACCGAACACCCAGCCGTCGTGGTTGCCGGTGACGCCCAGCGGCGTTGCCTTGTGCAGCAGGAACGTCGAGAAGTTGTCGGCGCCGTTGAGGATATGCACTTCGGTCTTGCCGGAACTGGGCGTCTTGGCGATGGCGTACAGGTCGTTCCTGCCGTCGCGGTTGTAGTCGCCGACCAGGAACACCCAGGCGCTGTTGCTGCCGGTCCTGCCGAGCGGCGTTGCCTTGTGCAGCAGGTAGGTGGAGTAGTTCGTCGCGCCGTCGAGGATGTGCACTTCGGTCTTGCCGGAGCCGGCCATCTTGTTGATGCCCCACAGGTCCGGCGTGCCGTCGCGGTTGAAGTCGGCGACCTTGAATTCCCAGGTGTTGTCGACGCCGGTGTTGCCGGTGGCGGTGTTCAAGCTGGCGAGATAGGTCTGGAAGCTGTCATGCCCGTTGAGCACATGCACCTGCGTCCTGCCGGTGTCGGTCTGCTTGCCGATCGCGTAGACCGAATATTCGTTGGTCTGGAACGTATTGGCCTCGCGGACGGCCTGATAGGCGTTGAGGATTCCCGCGCCGCAGCCGATGCCGCAGGCCACGGGCATGGGCCGGGCGGTGTTCTTGAGCAGGCGTTCCATCTGCGCGCTGGTGAGCGGCCTCGTGGCGACGGCCTGCACCAGCGCGATCACGCCGGCGACGTGCGGCGTCGCCATCGAGGTGCCCTGGTAGTAGGCATACGCTTCGGCGCCTTGCGTGGTGGTGCCTTCGTTGAGCGTGGAGGCGATGCCGTCTTCGCCGTCGCCACCGGGCGCGGTGATGTCCACGCGCACGCCGTAGTTGGAATAGCTGGAACGCGCGCCGGTGCGGCCGCTGGCGCCCACGGCGATCACGTTGTTGCAGCTGGCCGGCGCGGAGCGATGCACGCTGACGCCGTCGTTGCCGGCGGCGACGACCACGATCGAGCCGCGCGAGACGGCGCCGTTGATTGCCGATTGCTCGGTGGCGCTGCAAGGTTCGTCCAGGCCGCCGAGGCTGACGTTGATCACTTCGGCGGGATTGGCGTTGGCGGGCACGCCGGAGACGGTGCCGCCGGATGCCCACACGATGGCGTCGGCGATGTCGGAGGTGTAGCCGCCGCATTTGCCGAGCACGCGCGCCGGCACGATCTTGGCCTGGTAGGCGACGCCGGCCACGCCGACGCCGTTATTGGTGACCGCGGCGATGGTGCCGGCGACGTGCGTACCGTGCCAGCTCGAATCGGAAGCCTCGGAGCCCTCGTAGCATTCACCGGCGGTCGCCGTCCAGTCGCCCTCGTCCTTCGGGTTGCTGTCGCGTCCGTTGCCGTCGCGCGAGATCTCGGGGTCGGAGATGAAGTCGTAGCCCGTGAGGACGTTCGCGCCCAGATCGCTGTGCGTGGTGATGCCGGAATCGACGACGGCCACGACCGTGCCGGCGCCCTTCGAGATGTCCCAGGCCGATGGCAATCCGATGCCGCCGGTGGCTTCGGAGTAATGCCACTGCAGGTTGTAGAACTCGTCGTTGGGGACGAAATACGCCCGGCGGCGGCTGTCGACCTCGACGTATTCCACGTCGGGGTTCGCGGCGATCTGATCCATCAGCGCCAGCGCTTCGCTGCGGTTGAGCTTGCGCGAGGCGCGCACGACGTCGGCGCCAATGGCGAGGCGGCGCTGGTGCTGGACCGAAACGGCCAGTCCGGGCGACTTCGCCGAGGCGGCCGAGCGCTTGGACACGCCGGACAGCGTGCGCTGGGCGGCGGCGAGGTTGCGGCGTTCAGTGCTGCCGTCGCGGTACTTCACGATGAAGCGGTCGTAGCTTCCTTTCGCGTGCAGGCCGCCGGTGTTGATCATCGGCTCGGCGGCGATCGCCGCATTGGCGGACAGCAAGGTGATGAGCGCGGCCGACAACAGGCGGCGCGATGGCATGGATGTGACGGACGCCATAATGAACTCCCCAAACACGCGTGAAGAACGTGTGACGGAAATAGCCTAACAGACGCCGGATGCGGGCGGTCGTAAATACGGCATCGTCCTATCCCGCTTTGTCGCGTCAGAATTTTCTGACCCATTGAATCCGACCTGCTGAAACGGTTTCGCGCGGCTTGATCACGAACATTTTCGCTGAATCTTTTTTGATTTCAGTCGGTTGCGGCTTGCCGAAGATGCGGATGACACCGGTGGAATCAGTGCTCCGCGTGCCCGTGCCGCCGCAGGTAGCCAGCGACGAACGGATCGAGTTCCATGTCGCCGAGGTCGGCGTAGTCCAGTTCGCGATAGTCGGCTGTGGACGTGAACGCCGCATCGGCGCGGATGCGTTGCAGTTTATGCAGGCGCAGCACATACGCCGTGTCGCCCGCGCCGCTGCGGAAGTACGCCGGCAGGGCGTCGGTTTCGAGCCAGTCCAGCGCCACCTTGTCGCCCTTGGCATCGTCGCCGCGATGGTGCGCGACGACTTCGTCGAAGGCATGCCCGCTGCCGGTGCGCCGCAGGCGCATAAGCAGCGCGGGATCGATCAGGCCGGTCAGCCGCGTCCACTGCGGCACCCGGTCGAGCGTGCGCAGATCGCCCGGGGCATAGGCGATGCTGCGTCGCTCCTGCGGGAACAGTTCCAGATGCGCGATGCCGTCGGCGGTTTGCCGCCACAGCTGGATCGGCTCGTCCTGGATGCGGTATTCGACACGTTCGGCATCGCGCACCAGCACCAGCGTGCGTTCGCCGCGTGCGTCCCGTACCGTGTATTCGGCCACGAGTGCTTGCGGCGGGTTGGATTCGAGGGCTTTGGCCTCGACGGACGCGTCACCGGCCCGAAGCGGGCCGGCGAGCGCCAGGAGCGACAACACAAGGCCGCGGAGCAAGCCGCTGCCGGTCATTGCTTGGTCGCGTTGCTGCGATTGCGTGCCATGCCGGCGCGCAGATCGTCTTCCAGCAGCGGTCCGAGCAACGGCGCACGCGCGTTGTTGCGCGGGCCGCAGCCGCCGAACAGCTGGCAGAGGAAGCTGCTGACGTCCTTCTGCGATTGTGCCATCACGTGGAAGATCGTGTTCTGCTCGACCACGCCCTGGAACGCATGCGCGCCGGGACCGCGCGCGTAGATGCCGACGTCCTCGGCGGCATGGGTTTCCGACTCCAGCGGCACCGCGGATTCCTGCAGGAAATCCACCTGCGCGGTGTTCACGCCGGTGAGATCCGGTCGCGCGACCGGGCCGCGATAGCCGGGGCCGTTGATGTAGCCGAGCGTGGTGTAGGGTTTGCCATTGCTGTCGAGCGCCAGTTGGCCGTCGGTGATCACCTTGCCGAGGATGTCGTTGCCGCGATCGGGATAACCGGCGACGGTGAAGGTGTGGCTGTGATCGGCGGTGGTGATGATCAGCGTGTCGCGCGGATCGGTCTTGCGCAGCGCGGTTCGCACCGCATCGGACAGCGCGATGGTGTCGGTGAGCGCGCGGCTGGCGTTACCCGCGTGATGGGCGTGATCGATGCGGCCGCCTTCCACCATGAGGAAGTAGCCCTTGTGGTTGTTGGCTTCCAGCACGTCGATGGCCTTGGCCGTCATCTCCGCCAGGCTCGGCTCCTTGCCGGCGTCCTTGGCGCGATCGGCTTCATATTCCATGTGCGAGCGTTCGAACAGGCCGAGCAGATGCCGCGTGCTGCGCGGATTGATCGCGTCGAACTGCGCCTTGTTCCAGACATAAGCGGCGCCGCGGCGCCCGGTCCATTCCTGCGGCAGGTTGCGGCCATCCTTGCGGCGGCCCTTGCTGCCGGCGTCTTCCGGGTCGGCGACGGTGTTGGGCAGGAAGTAGCTACGGCCGCCGCCGAGGGCGACTTCCAGGCCGTCGCCGTAGGGGAATTCGATCAGCTGACGGGCGATGTCCTTGCAGCCGTTGGTCTTGGCTTCGTCGGTGAGTTCGGCGTCGCTTTCCCAATCGCGGTTGGGCGTGTGCGCGTAAGTCGCGGCCGGCGTGGCGTGGGTGATGCGCGCCGTGCTGACGATGCCGGTGGCCAGGCCGAGCGCTTCCGACAGTTCCAACATCGTCGCCACGTTCTGGCCACGCGCCGAAGCGCAATTGTTGTATTGCGCGCGCTGGGTGACGCTGAGCACGCCCTGATTGGTCTTGATGCCGGTGACCATCGCGGTCATGGTCGGCGCGGAGTCGGGCGTTTGGCCGTCGACGGAATAGGTCTTCGACAGGCTGACGTAGGGCAGGCGTTCGAACGACAACGCGTTCTCTTCACCGTTGGCGCCCTTGAGCTGGCCTTCGCGGATGCGCGCGGCGGCGATGGTGGACAAGCCCATGCCATCGCCGACGAACAGGATCACGTTCTTGGCCTTGAACGGGCTAGGACGCTGCGCGGCACCGTCGCGGGCGGCTTGCGCGCCTTCGTCGTACCAGCGTTGCGGGGTTTCCTTGCGGACAGTGGTTTTTTGCGGGCCTGCGGCCAGCAGGGGTGTGGCGATGAGTGCGGTGGTGAGGGCGCAGCACAGGGCTGTGCCAGCGGGGGACTGGAAAAGGCGCATGAACAGGGCTCCGGGGGATCGGCGGGCGTACTTTGGGGGGTGTACGTTGCGTGAAAATGACGAGGGGCAGGTTTTTGTCGTTGCTTTTGCTCGTCGTCCCAGCGGAGGCTGGGATCCATTTGGCTTTTGCCTCTGCTTTTGCTGTTGTGGAGAGCAAAGGCGTTTCGTCCGCTTCGCGGCCGAGTTCATTTCTTTTGATAAGCGTCAAAAGAAACGAAC